>CAVTJK010000004.1:0-2542916 GCA_963734965.1 uncultured Microthrixaceae bacterium
GCGGTGGATCAGGCGTTGTCGCAGGGGCGCATCGGTCTGGCCCATGCCAACGCCCTGGGCGACGCGGTGGCCAATCCTCGGGTCGGGGATCTGATCGCCGGTCTGGAAGCCGAGTTGGTGGAGGCGGCGCAGCACTGCCCGTTCGAGATCTGGAAGCGCGATCTGACCGTGTTGGTCGAGTTGTTGGATCAGGACGGGGGCTATGACCCGAACCAGGACCTGGCCGCCAACACGTTGCACGCCAGCCTGGTCGGCGACGCCCGCCTGGTCATCTCCGGGGAGCTGGTGGGTGAGAACGCCCTGGTCGTGGCCCAAGCACTGAACGCCAAGGCCGACGAACTGGCCCGCCGCTACCGCCACGACCACCACCAGACCGACGACGTCGACATGCCCGCCCGTTCCACGCTGCTCGCCCTGGCGTTGGCCGAACTGTGCCGGGCCGGACTGGCCACCGACCCCGCCACCACCCGAGCCCCCCACCCCGACGTCACCCTGGTCATCCGCACCAAAGAACTCGCGACCGGACACGACGAAGCGTCGCAGGACGACAACGACGACGACTCCGACGACGGGTGCGACGACGACGAGCCGGACACGCCCCACGGCCCGCACGAACCCCGTAGCTACACCCTGCCGGACTGGTTCAGCGTCGACGATCCGCGGCCCGGGTTGTTCACCGTCGACGGGGATCGGCTCACCACCCTCGAGCGCTACCAACACCTGCTGTGTGACGCCGGCGTCACCACGCTCATCGTCGACGCCCTCGGCGTTCCCCTCGACCTCGGCCAAACCGTGCGGCTGGCCACCCCGGCCCAGCGCCGGGCCCTGGCCATACGCGACGGCGGCTGCGTGTTCCCCGGCTGTGACGCCCCCGTGTCATGGTGCGACGCCCACCACGTCGACTGGTACGAACACGGCGGCCCCACCGACATCGCCAACCTCGCCCTGCTGTGCCGCCGCCACCACGGCATCACCCACCGCCACGGCTGGACCATGACCACCACCCCCGACCAACACTTCACCTGGACCACCCCCACCGGAAACGTGCTCCACAGCCAACGCCACCTCGGCCGACCACCACCCGGCCCATGAAGCCTCGACGGCCCTCAGGGCGGGCAGACCACTCCGACGCATTGCGGATCGAGCGCGTTCCCAGACGCGACGTTCTTCCCGCCGTCGATGACATGGCCGGGCGACAACCCAGAAAGGGTGAGCTCGATGCCGTGGCCACCATTGCCAATTGTGCGATTGCCCCGGAGCGTGATCGGACCGTACGGAATACCGCTGGGCACGGAGGTGAAGCAGAACGGGGGCTCACAGGAGGACGCGATTCGGATCCCGTCACCGCTAGTCCCAGTCACGGTGTTGTGGCGGATCGTGAGCGCGTACGCGTTGACGGCATCGTCAATGTCGATTCCCGCACCGTTCGGCGTCGCCCCGAGGATCGTGTTGTCAGCGATCAACCCGGATGTGTCCGGGAACTCGCCCGAGATGATCGTGATGCCCCCGGTGACCACGTTGTGGGTGATGGTGCCCCCCGTGTCATAGAGCGAGATCCCGTTGCCGATCACGCTGTGGTCGACCGTTGCGCCGAAGTACTGCGTATGCACCGCGCCGTCGATCGTGCTGTCGTAGATCTGGAGGTTCGGGAATGACAATCCATTCCGGACATCGCCCATGACGTGCACTCGCTTCAGCACAATCCCGATCATGACGACGATGGTGGACTTCACCGTTCCGTTCACGATGCGGATCGTGCCGTCACCTTCATCGAGGACAGAGTCAATGGCGTGACCGTTGAGGTTCACGGTGGTGGAGCCGTGCATCGGGGAGGCCACCCACAGTTGGCACGCCAGGTCGTGGTGGAGCTTGATGTCTGCATCGACCTCAGCCGCGGCTCCAGGCACACCGTTGACTGCCGTCCGGTTGCAGACCGGATCGGGCGCCGGATGAGCTCCCGCCGACGCCACGGGCACGCCCAGAGCCACCAACGCCACGACCAACAATCCCGCGAACCTGCGCACCATCCCGACCCCCTCGATCGCCCTACGCCGCGCAGCCTGACATGCCTACCTGAAGCCCGACTGAACTACTCGTACTGCGACCAGTCCTCGGGGTTGTCCTCGACGAACCACTCGAGCACGCGCCCGTCGACGCCGTCGACGAGGACGAGGCCCCGCTGGGTCGGAGGGTCCTCGGCCGAGTAGAGCAGGATGCGCCAGGTGGGGCGACTCAGCAGCCCGCGCCAGCCCATCTGGGCCGAGGCGTGGCCGACCGGGAAGCCGACCTGCTTGACGGACTCGACCAGGGCGTCGCGCTCGTCGACCTTGAGATCCCAGCCGGTGACGATCGAATACGTGCCGAACAGAGCGAGCCCGATGGCGGCGGCCAGGAAGCCGTCGTTCACCAGGATCTGCGGTCCGCTGCGATGGGTGACCCACAGCGCCAGGCAGATGGCGGCCAGGCCCAGGTAGATGTAGCCGGGGACCCGACGCCGGTTGTTGTTGGGGAACATGTACGGACCGACATAGCCCGACGCGTCGAGATCCTCGGGCAGGGCGTCACGGACGTCATCCTCGGACAGCGGGCGGGTCTCGGGCCGCTCATCGGCCTCGTCCGGCTCGTCGGGCGATTCGGGCTGGTCAGGCATGTGGGCTTCGACGGTACTGCAGCACCCTCGAGGGCCCGAAACCCGCGATCAGCTCGGCCAGGCGGCCCGCAGCTTCGTCCAGGTGGCGTCCAGCGGTTCGGGGAGGACCCGGGTCTCGGCCACCGACGTCATGAAGTTGGTGTCGCCCAGCCATCGGGGCAGGGCGTGG
This sequence comes from uncultured Microthrixaceae bacterium, assembly GCA_963734965.1. Taxonomy (GTDB): domain Bacteria; phylum Actinomycetota; class Acidimicrobiia; order Acidimicrobiales; family Acidimicrobilacustridaceae; genus UBA4742. Next base: position 2,820 of record CAVTJK010000004.1, read on the forward strand.
ACGTGGAGGTGCTCGGGCACACCGGCTCCGCCGGCCATCCCGAGGTTCATGCCGACGTTCACGCCCTCGCAGGCATAGGCCTCGCGGATGGCGGCGACGGCGGCGCGGACCTCGCGCCAGAGCTCGTCGTGGGTGTCGTCGTCGAGCTGATCGAGCTCGGCCGCGGCCCGGTTGGGCAGCACGAGCACGTGGCCGCTGGTGTAGGGGTAGGCGTTGAGCAGGGTCGCGCAGCGCGGGCCGCGGTGCACGATGTGGCCCTCCTCGTCGTCGAGCATGAGGATCCGCTCGAACAACGACCCCTCCCCCGGCGGCGGCTCGGGCCGCGACGTGACCGTCTCGATGTAGGCCCGCCGCCAGCCGGCCCACAGATGGTCGAGCTCGCCCACCGCCGCTCAGCCGATCTGCAGGTGGCCGACGACCTCGGCGGCCAGGCGCCCGAGGAAGGCATCGACGGCCACCCCACGCTCGACCTCGCCGCCGCGCGGGTTGACACCGACCGTCGAGTGCTCGACGTCGTCGTCGCCCACCACCAGGATGTACGGGAGCTTCTCGAGCTTGGCCTTGCGGATGCGGGCACCAAGTCCCTCGGTGGCCTCGACCATGTCGGCGCGGAAGCCCTCGGCTCTGAAGCGGTCGACCAGCCGCCGAGCGTAGGTGTCGTGATCGTCGCGAACCGGCAGGACCCGAACCTGCACGGGCGCCAACCAGGGTGGGAAGGCTCCGGCGTAGTGCTCGACGAGCACGGCGAAGAAGCGTTCGATCGATCCGAACAGGGCCCGGTGGATCATGATCGGCGTGTGCCGCTCGTTGTCGGCGCCGATGTACTCCATGCCGAAGCGCTGGGGCATCTGGAAGTCGAGCTGGATGGTCGACATCTGCCAGGTGCGTCCGATGGCGTCCCGGGTCTGCACCGAGATCTTCGGCCCGTAGAACGCGCCCCCGCCCTCGTCGAGCACCAGCTCGAGATCCATCCCCTCGGCCACCTCGCGCAGGGCTTCGGTGGCTTCCTCCCACTCGGCGTCGGAACCGACGGCCTTGCCGGGCGGCTTGGTCGACAGCTCGAGGTAGAAGTCGTCGAGGCCGTAGTCCCGCAGCAGGTCGAGTACGAACAGCAGCGTGGTGGTCAGCTCGCCGCGCATCTGCTCCTTGGTGCAGAAGATGTGAGCGTCGTCCTGGGTCATGCCCCGCACACGCGTGAGTCCGTGGATCGTGCCCGACTTCTCGTAGCGGTACACCGTCCCGAACTCGAACAGCCGCAGCGGCAGATCGCGATAGGACCGCTGGCTGCTCTGGAAGATCAGGATGTGGAACGGGCAGTTCATCGGCTTGAGGTAGTAGTCCGTGCCGCCGTCGAGCTCCATGGGCGGGAACATGCCGTCGGCGAACCAGTCGAGGTGGCCCGACGTCTCGAACAGGTGCGACTTGGTGATGTGGGGCGAGTACACGAAGTCGTACCCGGCCTGCTCGTGTCGGACCCGGCTGTGGTCTTCCATCAGGCGCCGGACCAGACCGCCCTTGGGATGGAACACGGCCAGGCCCGAACCGATCTCGTCGGGGAACGAGAACAGGTCGAGCTCGGCGCCGAGCTTGCGATGGTCACGCTTCTCGGCCTCGGCGAGCCGCTCGAGGTAGGCGGCCAGGTCCTTCTTGGACGCCCATGCCGTCCCGTAGATGCGCTGGAGCATCGGGTTCTTCTCGTCGCCTCGCCAATAGGCGCCGGCCACGCGCATGAGCTTGAAGTGGCCGAGCCGGCCCGTGTCGGGCACGTGGGGACCGCGGCAGAGGTCGATGAAGCGCGGCGGGTTGGCGTAGGTGCGAACCAGCCCCGTCTCGGTCGCGGACATCGGATCGTCGGCCTGACCCTGGATGATCTCGACCTTGAACGGATGGTCGTGGAACAGCTCGAGGGCGTCGACCTCGGAGATCTCGTCGCGGACGAAGGGCTGGCGCTCGGCGATGATCTCGCGCATGCGGGCGTCGAGCCGTTCGAGGTCGTCGGGGTTGAAGGTGGCCCCACCGGGGAGCTGGAAGTCGTAGTAGAAGCCGTCGGTGATGGGTGGACCGATGGCGAAGGTGGCGCCGGGGAACTCGTCGAGCACCGCCTGGGCCAGGACGTGCGCCGTCGAGTGGCGAAGGGTGAACAAGCCCCGGTCGCTCTCCTCGACGATCACCGCCACGTCGTCGCCGTCGGCCAGGACCCAGTCGAGATCGCGCTCGGTGCCGTTGACGCTGGCGATGACCGCCGCCTTGGCCAGACGAGGACCGATCGCCGCCGCCAGATCGCCCGCAGTGGATCCGGACGGCAGGGCGCGGTCGGATCCGTCGGGCAGCGTGATGGTGATCTGGTCGGACATGGCGCCGACTCTACTGGCGCGTCAAACCGCGGCGGCCACCGGTATACGGGCCTCTTCGGCCGGCAGCGACTCGGTGCGCTTGGTCGCGTAGCTGTCGACGTACTCCTGACCCGACAGCGCTCGGATCTCGTACATCAGCTCGTCGGTGATCTCGCGCAGCACCAGGCGGTTGCGCACCTGGTCGCCGTAGCGAGCGACCGACAGCGGCTTGCCCAAGCGCACGCGCATGACCTTGAACGGCTTGGGGAGCGCCGAGTCGGGGCTCTGCACCTCGAGCGTGCCCTGCAGACCGACCGGGATGATGGGACAGCCCGTGCGCATGGCCAGGCGGGCCACGCCGGTGTGGCCCTTGTGGAGCTTGCCGTCCCGCGAGCGGGTGCCCTCGGGGTAGATCCCGAACAGCTCGCCTTCCTTGAGCACGCGCGCGGCGGCTTCGAGGGCACGGTTGGCGGCCGAGCCTCCGCCGCGATCGATCGGGATCATGCCCAGCGCCGGGAAGATGTACTTCGTCTTCCAGTCGTCCATGTACTCGGCCTTGCCCACATAGGTGATCCGACGCGGCAGCGCGGTGGCCAGGACGAAGTGGTCGAGGACCGAGAGGTGGTTGGGCGCGAGGATGGCACCACCGACATCAGGGAGGTGCTCGCGGCCTTCCACCTGTATCCGCCACAGGAACGCGAACGCAGGATCGAGGACCGTGCGGGCCACCCGGTAGAGCTGGCCCACCTCACGCGCCATGCGTCCCCCTTCGTCCTGTCGGCTCCTCGGGGAGAGTCTGTCACCCAGCCGCTCAGGTCGTGGGTTCACCTACGAGGAACACGCCCAGCAGCTCGGCCGCCGCCGTCGGCGACTCACCCCGAGCCACGGCGGCGTCGATGACGGCCACCGCCGCGACCGTGTCGAGATCCTCGTCGAGGCGAGCCCGGACCTCGTCCACGAGCCCGTTCGAGGGGGGCCGCTGGGCCGCTTCGAGCCAACGATCGAAGCGGGCGCCGGCCCGCGGCATGAGGGCGTCGTCCCACTCCCACGAATCACGGTAGTGGTGCTCGACGATGGCCAGTCGAATGGCTCGAGGATCCCAGGTCTTGAGCAGATCGCTGATGAACACGAGGTTCCCCAGCGACTTGGACATCTTCTCGCCGTCCATGCGGACCATGGCCTGGTGCATCCAGTGCCGCACGAAGACCTGTCCGGTGGCCGCCTCGCTCTGAGCCGCCTCGCACTCGTGGTGCGGGAAGATGAGGTCGGCGCCGCCGCCGTGGAGATCGATCGTGGTGTCGAGCTCGCGCAGAGCCAGCGCCGAGCACTCGATGTGCCAGCCCGGTCGACCCGGACCCCACAGCGATTCCCACGACGGTTCGTCGGGCGCGGACGGCTGCCACAACACGAAGTCGAGCGGATCGCGCTTGTTGGGATCGTCGGGATTGCCGCCCCGCTCTCGTGCCAGCTCGAGCATCTCGTCGCGCGGCAGGTGGCTGATCTGACCGAAGCGCTCGAACTTGTTCACGTCGAAGTAGACCGAGCCGCCGCTCTGGTAGGCGTAGCCCTGATCGAGCACCATCCCGATGAACCCGCGGATGTCAGCGATGGCCGATGTCGCCCGCGGCTCGCTCCAGCTGTCGATCACGTTGAGGGCGCGCATGTCGCCGTCGAAGCGGGCCACCTCGGCGGCGGCCAGGTCGAGGTAGTGCACACCCAGCTCGCGCGCCTTGCGCAGCAAGTCGTCGTCGACGTCGGTGATGTTGCGGACACAGCGGGTCTCGTGACCGAGATCGCGGAGCCGTCGCTGCAACACGTCGTAGGTGACGTAGACCGCGGCGTGTCCCAGATGGGTCGCGTCGTACGGAGTGATGCCGCACGTGTACATCATCACGACCGGGCCCGGCTCGAAGGGCACGACCTCGCGGCGAGCCGTGTCGTAGAGGCGCATCACGTCGGCAGGGTAACGGCGCTGAGACCGCTTACTCCTCGTGGATGCCCGTGAACTTCACGGCAGCCCGGGTCTTGTAGCGGATGTTGAGCTGGAGCAGCACGGCGGCGAAGGCCTCGATGGGCGCGGCGTTCGAGAGCTGGCCGGCGTCGAGGGGCCGCATGTCGGGGATCTTGCGCACGATCTCACACGTCGCCTCGGTCGCCTCCCGGTGATCCGAGCAGATGAGCACGTCGCTCTCGACCGGGGCCGACAGATCGCCCAGCTCCTTGGCCGGGACGTGGTGGAACCCGGCCGCGACCTTCGAGCGGGGCACGGCGGCCTGCACGCTCGCCGCCACCGAGCCTCGCGGCGGCACCAGCGGCTGGAACTCGTTGCCCACCTTGGCCAGGGCGTTGGCCATCGAGATGACGACCTTGCCCTGGAGCTGGCGGGACACGGCCTGGGCGGTGGCCGCCGCCGCGTCCCACGGGGTGGCGATGACCACGAGATCGGCCGCGGCGGCGCCGGCGTTGTCGGCGGCGTCGATGACCAGGCCTCGTCCGTCCCACCGCTCGAGCAACGTGTCACGGATCTCCATGGCCCGGTACCTCGAGCGCGATCCCACCACGACCTCGAATCCGACGGAGGCCAGACGAGCGGCAAGTCCACTGCCCGCCGGGCCCGTTGCTCCCAAGACTCCGATTTGCATCCGAACACCCTAGTCATCCGCCCGCACGGGGCCCCAACCGTCGGTAACGTGCGGACTCGGCACACGGTCGGAGGACGCAATGGGATTGCTCGACGGCAAGCGGATCGTGGTCACGGGGGTGCTCACCGATGCGTCGATCGCGTTCGGCGTCGCTCAGCTGGCTCAAGCCGAAGGGGCCGAGGTCGTGCTCACCGGCGCCGGTCGGGGGCTGTCGCTGACGCGACGCACGGCCCGCAAGCTCGACACCGAGGTCGACGTGCTCGAGTTCGACGTGAGCGACCCCAGCCACGTCGGGGCCCTGCACGACCAGCTGGCCGAGCGGTGGGACCGCGTGGACGGCGCCCTCCACGCCATCGGGTTCGCGCCCGAGGTGTGCCTGGGCGGAACGTTCCTCGACGCCCAGTGGGACGACGTGGCCGTGGCCATGAACATCTCGGCCTACTCGTACAAGGCGTTGGCCGACGCCGTCACGCCGCTCATGACCGATGGCGGCGCGCTGGTCGGGCTCGACTTCGACGCGACGGTCGCCTGGCCCGCCTATGACTGGATGGGTGTGGCCAAGGCCGCCTTCGAGTCGACCTCGCGGTACTTGGCCCGCTACCTCGGTCCCCGCCAGATCCGGGTGAACCTGGTCGCCGCCGGCCCGCTCAAGACGCTGGCGGCCAAGTCGATCCCGGGCTTCTCGGCCTTCGAGGAGGTGTGGGATCCCCGATCACCGCTGGGGTGGGACGTCACCGACACGTCGGCGGTGGCCAAGGCGTGCGTGGCCCTGCTCTCGGACTGGTTCCCGTCGACCACCGGCGAGATCGTCCACGTCGACGGCGGCTACCACTCCACAGGTGCTTGACTTCTTGGCCCTCCGGTCGGGCAAGCCTCCCTCCGGACGCTTCGCCATCCGGGTGTCATCGGAGAAGCGGCTTCACTCCGTTCCGCCGCCGTGGCCAGCCTGGTCGTCGCGCTCGACGTAGTTCGGGTTGGCCACCTGGAGCTTGGCCAGGACGGTGGCCCAGACGACCTGGTTGACGTCGAGCCCCGCGGCGGTGCCGGCACGGATGGCGGCGGCCAGCTCGGCGTCGGATCGGTAGCCCAGGCGCGCCAGGTCGGCGCCGTGAGCCAGGGCGGCGGTGACGCCGTCGCCGAGCTCGCGCTCGACGATGGCCAGCACCCGCCCGGCCACGCGGGCGTGGAACTGCACCCGACCCTCGGTCGAGGCCATCACGTCGCCCTCGAGGAACTCACGCACGGCCTCGACCAGCTCGGCCGCGCTGGGCGCGTCGTGCAGCGTGGGCAGCCCGCCCGTGACCGGTTCGGCGGCCCGGTTCGCCGGGTCGGGCCGGGCTCCGATCAGGCGCAGCAGGTCGTACTCGTTCTCGCACACGCGCCGACCGATGGCCGCCAGCTCGACCGAGCGGCTGGTCCCGGTGAGGTGCACCGATGCCTGCATGATGCAGATGACGCCCCACCGCAGCGTGCCGAGGGCCTCCCACCAGCGAAGGACGTCGGGCTCGACGTGCGTGCCCGATGCGGCGGCGTACGCGGCCAACAGCTCGTCGTAGTCCCCCACGCCGGCGACCGGCCGGTCCGATCCGAATCGCCAGGCGCGCACGCACAGCCAGCCCAGGTCCTCGACCGGGTCGCCCAGGTGCGCCAGCTCCCAGTCGAGGACGGCCGCCAGGCCGTCGGCGTCGATCATGAGGTTGCCCAGCCGGAAGTCGCCGTGCACGACCTGGGGCTCGGAGGTGGGGGGACGATGCGCGTCGAGCCAACGCAGACCCAGCTCGAACGCAGGATGGGGCTGGCCCAGTCCATCCATCAGATCGCGCAGCTGCCCCAGCGGGTCGACCACCGTCGGGAACCCGGCGACCGAGGTCGGGATCTGGTGGATCGCGGCCATCGCCTGGGCGCACTGGCCGACGAGTCGCGCCCGGGCGGCGGCGAACTCGTCGTCGCGCAGGATCCGCCGGGCGATGGTCTCGCCCTCGACCCAGCCCATGACGACGAAGGGCGCGCCGATCACATCAGGATCATCCGACGCGGCCACGACCGGCGCGACCGGTACGCCGGCCGAGCCCGCCGCGGTGAGCAGCGCCGCCTCGGCTCCCATCCCGGCGGCCGATCCGGTCGATCCGGTCCGCATCCGTTGCAGGATCATGCGCTCGGTCGACCCGTCGAGCGCGTCGAACAGGTCGAAGGCAAAGGTCTCGCGCGACGCGCCACCGGACAGGCGACGCAGCTGGCGCGCCTCGACCGAGTCGCGTTCGAGCGCGGCGGCGAGGAAGTCGCCGAGGCGGTCCTCGAGGTCGTCGGTAGCCACGAAGGCGGACGCTACTGCCCAGGGTCACGAACCGAAGGAGACCTGGTCCCGGGCCAGGTACCGACCCCAACCGGCTTCGCCGCAGAACTCACCGTCGCGAGCCACCACTCGACCCCGCGAGAGCACCAGTTCGGGCCAGCCGGTGGCCACCATCCCCTCGTAGGGCGAATGGTCGGTGCGCATGTGCAGGCTGGCCACGTCGAGCGACTGGGCGCGCTCAGGGTCCCAGACCACGACGTCGGCGTCGGCGCCGACCCGCAGCGTCCCCTTGCGCGGCCAGAGCCCGAAGGTACGGGCCGGAGCCTCGGCACACAGCCGCACCCAGTCGCCCACGGTGATGCGCCCCGACCGGACGCCGGCCCAGACCAGGGCCAGTCGCGTCTCGATACCCGGCAACCCGCCGGGGATCTCGGTGAAGTCGGCCCAACCGCCGGGCCGCCCGGCCGTCCCGGCCCGACGATCGTGCATCCAGAACGGGCAGTGGTCGGTGGCGACGGTGTGCACCCAGCCCCCGCCGAGCCCGTGCCACAGCTCCTCGGAGTGCCATCGATCCCGCAAGGGCGGGGTGCACACGAAGTTCTCGGCGCCGGCGCCCTCGAGACGGCCGACGTCGAGGTGCAGGTACTGCGGGCAGGTCTCGGCCATGATCGTCACGCCTCGTTCCTGGGCGGCGCGGATGGCGGCGAGGGCCGGAGCCGAGCTGACGTGGACGACGTAGAGCGGCGCCTCGACCTGCTCGGCCAGCCGGGCGGCGCGAGCGGTGGCCTCGCCCTCGACCTCGGCCGGGCGGGTGAGGGCGTGCTCGATCACGCCGGTGCGGCCCTGGTCGAGCGCCGCTCGCTCGAGCGACGTGATGGCGCCGCCGTTCTCGGCGTGCACCGTGACGAGCCCGCCGTGGCGGCCGGTGGCGCGCAGCGTGTCGAGGATCACGTCGTCGTCGACCATGAGCGACTCGGGATAGGCCATGTACAGCTTGAAGGAGCTGATCCCCTCCTCGATGCAGGTGGCGATGACCGCTTCGTCCGTCTGGGCGACGAGGGTCATGTGGAAGCCGAAGTCGATGGCCGCCGCTTCGGCCTGGATGCGCCACTCGGCCAGCGCGTCCAGCGGTGCCTGGCCTCGTCGGGTGGTCACGTACTCGATGACCGTCGTCGTGCCACCGACCGTGGCGGCCGCGGTGCCGGATCCGAAGTCGTCGCTCACCGAGGCGGTGCCGACTTGGAGATGGAGGTGGGTGTGGGCGTCCACGCCGCCGGGTACGACGAACCGGCCCGTGGCCTCGACGACCTCCTCGCCCTCGCCGACGCGGCAGATCGGCCCCCACCTCGGCCACCCGGCCGTCGGTCCCGATCCGCACATCCGCCGGGCGCGAACCCGAGTCGTCGACGACGGTTCCCCCCGCGATCAGCATCGCCTAGGGTGCCTCGGATGGACGACACGAGCACCGAAGTCGAGCGCGAGGTGCTCACCTGGCCGATGTTCGGCGAGGCGTCGCGCCAGCTGGCGGCCCAGGTCGTGGCCAGCGGCTTCGAGCCCGACATCATCCTGGCCATCGCCCGGGGCGGGCTCACCGTGGCCGGCGCCCTCGGCTACGCGCTGGCCATCAAGAACTGCTTCGCCATCAGCGTCGAGTACTACACCGGCATCGACCAGCGCCTCGACGTGCCCGTCGTGCTCCCGCCGATGCCCGATCTCGTCGCCGTCCGCGATCTCAACGTTCTCATCGCCGACGATGTGGCCGACACCGGCGACACGCTCTCGATGGTCCACCGGATCATCCACGACCACGTTCGCGAAGCACGTTCGGCCGTGCTCTACACGAAGTCGCGCTCGATCATCGATCCCGAGTACACGTGGCAGCGGACCGACGCGTGGATCACCTTTCCGTGGTCGGCCGACGAACCGCTGGTCGGTCCGGACCGGGCCCAGGGTTGACGACGTGCAGGTCGTGGCCGAGTTCACCATCGAGCCGTTCGTCGAGGGCGCGCCCGGTCGCCACGTCCACGCCGGGCTCGACGCCGTCCGGGCCGCCGGCTTCGAACCCGAGGTCGGTCCGTTCGGCAGCACGATCACCGGGGACCTCGACGAGGTGAGCGCGGCGGTCACCACGTTGCTGCGCACGGCCACTGCCGCCGGGGCCACGCGAGTGTCGTTGCAGATCTCGACCGTGGGCACCGCGTCAACCTGATCCTTCCGGTCGGTTCAGGTAGTTGTAGACGGTGAAGCGGCTGACGCCCAGCACCTCGGCGACCTGCTCGACCGATCGGCGGAGCTGGAACGCACCCCGTTCGTTGAGCATCTTCACGGCCCGTTGCTTGTCCTCGCGATCCAGCGCGCCGAGTGGCGCGCCGAGGTCGCGTTCGACCGATGTCAGATACCAGTCGATGTCGCGTGAGAGCTCGGGCATCCGGACCGCGCCGACGACATCGTCGTCCCAGACGAGGGGGATGTCGCCTTCGCCCATCTCCGCCGGCTCGACGAGCGATGCACCGATGGCGTCGACCAACGGTCGCACGGCCGCGAGCAGAGGATGGACCACCACGTCACGGTAGTGAATCCGGGTGCGCGAGGCTGACGGGATGGATGCCCCGTTCGCCCTCGCCGCCACCGCCGCCGACGACCTGCGCCGGCGATCGGGTGTCGAGCGCTTCGAGCTGGCGGTGGTCCTCGGTTCGGGCCTCGGCGGGTTCGCCGACCACCTCGACGCACCCCAGCGGTTCGCCATGACCGACATCGCCGGATTCGCGGCACCGAGCATCCCGGGCCACGCCGGCCAGCTCGTGGCCGGCCGGATCGGCGGCCATGACGTCCTGGTGCTCGCCGGGCGCGTGCACCTGTACGAGGGCCGCTCGGCCCACGAGGTCTGCCACGGCGTCCGCTTGGCCGCCGCCGCGGGCGTCGGCACGGTCGTGCTCACCAACGCCGCGGGCGCCATCGACCCCGACTACCGCGTCGGCTCGTTGGTGCGCATCGGCGACCACCTCAACCTGTCAGGGGCCAATCCCCTGGCCGGACCCCACGACGGTCCCCAGCCCGGGTTCGTCGACCTGACCACGGCCTACGACCGACAGTGGCGCACGGTGGCCGCCAGCCTGGCTCCGGACATGCCCGAGGGGGTCTACGCGGCGCTGGCCGGCCCGAGCTTCGAGACGCCGGCCGAGATCCGCATGCTCGACACCATCGGCGCCACCCTCGTGGGGATGTCGACGGCGTGTGAGACCATCGCCTGTCGTCACCTCGGGGTTCGGGTGGCCGGCTTCAGCCTGGTGACGAACCGGGCCGCGGGCCTGGGTGAGCCGCTGTCGCACGACGAGGTCACCGCCGTCGGTCAGGCCGCCGCCACCGACGTGGTCGCCTTCCTCACCGAGTTCGTCACGGCCGTGACGGCGAACCCATGACCCGCGCCGAGCTGGCCGCCCTCATCGACCACACCCTGCTGGCCCCGCTGGCCACCGCCGCCGACGTCGAGGACCTCGTGGCCGAGGCCGTGGAGCTCGGGGTCGGGGCGGTGTGCGTGTCACCGACGATGGTGGCCACCGCCGTGGCGGCGGTGTCGACGACCCGCAACGGCGGACCGCCCCTGACGGTCTGCTCGGTCGTCGGCTTCCCGTCGGGCGCGCATCGGAGCGAGATCAAGGCGGCCGAGGCCGGTCGGGCCCAGGCCGACGGGGCCACCGAGATCGACATGGTCGTCGACCTCGGCTCGGTCAAGGCCCGCGACTGGGAGGGCGTCCGGGCCGACGTCGCCGCCGTGCGCACCGTCGTGGACGGTCCCCTCAAGGTGATCGTCGAGTCGGCCGCCCTCGACCAGTCCGAGCTCGAGGCCGTGGGGCGCACCGCGGTGGCCGCCGGGGCCGACTACCTCAAGACCTCCACCGGCTTCCACCCCGCGGGCGGAGCCAGCGTCGGCGCCGTGCTGACCCTGGCCGCCATCGCCGCCGCGTCCGATCGCGACGTCGGGGTCAAGGCGTCGGGGGGCATTCGGGACACGGCCGCGGCCTTGGCCATGATCGAGGCCGGCGCCACCCGTCTCGGCTGCTCGGCCAGCCGCGCCATCCTCGACGGGTTGAGCTGAACCCGCCCAGCCGTTCAGCCCTTCAGGATCGTCACGATCTGCTCGGCGTCGTTCTTGGCCGTGACCAGATCGCCGCGGGCGGCGACCACGGCCGAGCGGGCCGATTCGAGCGCGGGCTTGGCCGTGCCGGCGTTGTACTGGGCCGGGGTCAGTCCGAGGATCTGATTCGGGACGGCACCGGCCTGGCTCGAGGCGTCGGCCACCTTGGCCTGCAGGTCAGCCAACAGGGTCGGCGCCTGGCCGACGTCCTTGCCGTGGCTCTGAGCCTCGGTGACGGCCGTCCCCAGCTTGGTGGCGATCCCGCCCAGCTTGGTCGAGATGGCCCCTTCGCGGTCGGCGGCGACGGTGAGGTGCACCTTCGGGGTCTCGAGCACGTACACGCGGAAGGTGGTCACGATCTGCGGGCACAGCGTGGCCAACTGCGACAAGGTCGAGGCCGCGGTGATCTGGCCTTGCAGGGTGGCCAGGCCGGCCCGCTCGTTGCTGAGCTCGGTCGTGAGGGTCGACCGATGACCGGGGTCGACGTCGGCGGCCGAGGCCACCTGGCTCTTCGAGCTTGTCGATCTGGGTGAAGCGGGTGGTGATGGCCGTCGAGCAGCGCTGGGCGACCGTGGCCACCTTGGCCGGGTCGATCGTCGGCTTGGTCGGGGTGGCGGAGGCCACGCCGGGGATGGCCATGACGAGGGTGCCGGCCACGACGCCGGCCGCGATCCAACGAGGGGCGCTCATTTCGAGGGGTCTCCTTCTTGGCTGTTGAGGGCGCTGTCGGCGGTGTCGATCTCGCCGCCCACCGAGTTGATGTCGTTGCCGACGCCCGAGAGCTGCTGATCGATGCTGCCGAGGGTCTCGCTCTGGGCGGCGGTGGTGCTCGGCGTCGCCGACGAGGTCGACGGTGCGGCCGGGGCCGCCGTCGTCACCGGAGTCCGGGTGGAGGTGGCGTCGTGGCGCAACCGTCCGCAACCGGTCATCACCAGGAGGGCCATGGGGAGCGTCGCCAAGGCCAGCACGAGGCTGCGTCGGCGCCCGATCGGTCGAACCCGTGAACTGTTCATGGCCCTACCGTCGGCCGAGGCGGTGAGCTATGGATGGGTCAGCTGTGAGGGTTCTGTGAGGGGGATCGTCTGGACGCGAACCCGGCGGGGCAGGCGACGACACAGGGCGATGCCGACCAGGCTCACCGCGAAGGCCATGCTGAACACGATGATCAGGGCCGGGCGCGGCGTCCAGCCGGCCCGATGGCCGGCGGCGATCACCACTCCGCCGACGCCGGTGCCGAGAGCGACCCCGAGGACGTCGGACAGCTGCAAGGCGGCGGTGGCCGCCCCCTCTTGTCCGGGCTCGGCCTCGGCCAGCACGACCACCGACAGCGGCGAGTAGGCCATGCCGATCCCCAGACCCGCGATCCCCCAGGCCACGATGGCCAGTGCGGCCGGCAGCGCCGGATCGAGGGTGAGCAGGAGCAGGGCGATGCCGGCGGCGACGAAGCCGAACCCGCCGGCCACGAGCGGACGCGGTCCGTCCCGGTTGACGCGCCGCTCCTGGATCCACGATCCCGCCGTCCAGAAGCACGACGACGCCGTGAGCGCGGCGCCGGCCAGGATCGGGACCGCGCCGCGAACGGTGGTCACGGTGAGGGGCACGTAGGCGTCGGCCTGGAAGAACGAGAAGGTCAAGATGCCCCGCACGAGCACCGCCGCCGGCAGTCCGGCCCGGGCCCGCAGCGTGCCGGGTGGGGTCAGCCGCCGGAAGGCGAGCAAGCCGACGACGGCGCCGACCACGGTCATCGGCACCGCCAGCACCAGGTTGGGTTGATCGAGGCCGGCCAGCGTGAGCCCGGCGCCCGCAGCGACCAGCAGCGCGTCGCGCAGCTTCGAGCCCCCCGATCCACTGTCGCCCGAGGGCGTCACGACAGGGATCCGCGCCACCGAGCCGAGGACGACGGCCCCGCACACGAGCACCACCGGCACGAGACCGAGGAAGACCCACTCCCAGCCGAAGTGCTGGCCCACGATGGCGGCGGCGCCCGGACCCACGAGCGACGGCACGACCCAGGCGGTCGACAGCAGCGCGAACATGCGCGGGCGCGAGCTCATCGGGTACTCGCGCCCGATGAGCACATAGGCCACCGTCGGCAACGCACCGGCACCGAGGCCTTGCAGCACGCGGGCGCCGACGAGCATCAGCATCGACTGCGCGGCGCCGGCGAGCACCAGCCCGGTGACGAAGAGGCCCAGTCCCAGGGCGAAGGGGACGATGGGACGAAGTCGGTCGCACATCCGGCCCGTGATCACGATGCCGACCAGGTTCCCCAGGAAGAAGCCGCTGAACACCCAGCCGTAGAGCCCGAGGTCGCCGAGGTCGCGCTCGACCTGGGGCATCACCGTGGCCACGGCCAGGGCCTCAGCGGCCACGAAGGTGATGAGCAGGATCAACCCCGCCGTGAGCAGGCGCCGGCCCGGCGTCCAGACACCACCCTCGTCGAGGGGCACATCACGACGCGGATCGGACACGGTTGCAGGCTAGGGCCCGGGCGTCATCGGGCCGTCAGATCAGGTCGATGAGGGCTTCCCATCCGGGCGGGGGTGGGGCCAGGCGCCAGTACTGCTCTGGCGTCGGTGCGTCGATCCGCGGCCAGAGCACCCAATCGGCCTCGAGGGCCCGGACCTGTGACGTGTACTCGGCCACGGCGCCGCGCTTGGCATCGAGGTCGGTCGACAACGGCATGGCGACGGGCGTCGGCCACACGGCGGCCTTGAACAACTTGGCGACGCGCCATGCGAGCTGTCCGGGGATCTGGTGGTAGGCGATGTCCTGATAGGCGATCCAGGCCGGTCCGTCGGGGCCGAGCTGGTCCCGAACCACGAGCGCGGCGTCGTGCACGCACACGTGCTCGGGATTGGCCAGACCCATCGGCATGAGCACCACCGTCGGGTCGACGTCGCGGCACACGCCGGCCAACGCCGCGGCGACCTGATCAGCGGTCGCCACCGGCTCGTCGGGTTGCAGGTCGCGCTCGGCGAAGCCGTCGAGGTGCACGGGAACTGCGCCCAGTGCGGCGAGGGCCCGCACGTCCTCGGCCCGACGGGCGGCCACGACGTCGTCGCCGGGGCCGAAGCCCGACAGCTGAGCCCACCAGTTGGGCGGATCGATGATGGTCGGCGGGAAGCCGCAGAACACGGTGGCAACGGTCGCGCCGGGGTGGACGGCCAGGAACAGACCACAGCTGAGCACGGCGTCGTCCAGGTGCGGCGAGAGGAGCAGGACGCGCTCGAGCTCGGCCTCGGTGACCCAGCCGAAGGTGGACATGATGCTCGGGCCGGTGGCGATGCTCTGGCGCGACGTGGCCTCGCTCATCGGGGCAGGCCGAGGATGCGCTCCGCGATGATGGTGCGCTGGACCTCGGAGGTGCCGCCGGCGATCGACGCCGCCTGGGACCACAGCCACTGGCGGGGCCACGGTCCCGAAGTCGGTGCACCGGGACCCATCACGTCGAGGGCCGTGGCCGACAGGTGCTGGGTCATGTCGGTCCACGCCAGCTTCACCCAGCTCGACTCGGCGCCGGGTTCGATGCCGCGACCAAGGCGCGAGAGGGTCCGCCAGTTGTGCAGCCGCAGCAGCCGCAGCTCGATGAACGCCTGGGTGAGCCCGTCGCCCACATCGACGTCGTCGAGCCGGCCGGTCGTCGCCGCCTCTCGCCAGAGCTGATCGAGATAGCCCTCGTGGACCACCTGTTCCTTGAACGGGAAGCTCGTGCCCCGCTCGTGGGCCAGCGTCGTGTTGGCGACGGCCCAGCCCTGGCCCAGATCGCCGACCAGGTGATCGGCCGGCACGAACACCTCGTCGAGGAACACCTCGTTGAACTCGGCCTCGCCGGTGATCTGGCGCAGCGGACGCACGGTGATGCCCGGCTCGGTCATGTCGACGACGACGTAGGAGATGCCGCGATGGCGAGGCGCCTCGGGGTCGGTGCGCACGAGGCAGATGCCCCACCGCGCCTGCCGCGCGTAGCTCGTCCACACCTTCTGCCCCGAGACCAACCAGCCCTGACCCCGTGTCGGGTCATCGACGGCCACCGCTGCCGTGCGCAGCGAAGCCAGATCGCTCCCGGCGTCGGGCTCGCTGAACAGCTGGCACCAGATCTCGCTGGCATCGAGGATGGCGGGGAGCCACCGCTGCTTCTGTTCGTCGGTCCCGTGGGCGAGCAGGGTCGGACCGGCCAGGTTGATGCCGACCCGGTTCACCGGCTGCGGGGCACCGGACGCGGCGTAGGCCATGTTGTAGAGCGCGACCTCGACAGGGGTGGCCGACCGACCGCCATAGGCCTCGGGCCAGTGGATCCCCACCCATCGGTCGGCGGCCATCCGCGCCTGCCAGCCGCGGCCCCACTCGATCTCCTCGTCGAGGCTCTCGAAGAGCTCAGGCATGTCCATCGCCGCCCAGTTCGCGTCGAGCCAGGTGGCGGCATCGGCAGCGAAGGCGCGCTCGGCGTCGGTGAAGGAGAGATCCATGGCTAGAGATCCCAGAACCGAGCGCGGCCGGTGGCGGCGAAGGCAGCCCGCAAGGCGTCTTCGTCATGAGCGTCGAAGCGGTGATAGGCCCTCGCGCCCCGATCGCGGAGCCAGAGCTGATCGGACCCGATCTCGTCGAGCCGGAACTTCTGGCGGGCCAAGGTCCGGGTGAGGATCTTGTTGGTGCCCGTCGTCGGCAGCTCCTCGGCCACGCGGATCCAGCGCGGTCGCCACTTGGATCCGATGCCCGCCTCGTCGTCGAGCCACTCGGCGAAGCCGACCGGGTCGAACGCCGTCCCGTCGCGCAGCACGAGGGCCGCCATCACCTGATCACCCGCATCGGCATCAGGCACGCCGTAGGCCACGGCCACGACGACATCAGGATGACCACCGATGGCGTCGGCGATCGGCCCCGCCGGGAAGTTCTCGCCGTCGACACGGATCCACTCCGCCGTCCGGCCCGCGAAGTACAGGTAGCGGTCCTCGTCGAGGAAGCCGAGGTCGCCCGACCAGTACCAACCCTGGCGGGTCGCCTTGGCCGTCGCCTCGGCGTTGTTGTAGTAGCCCTCGAACGGTCCGGCCCCGGCGGTGTTGACGATCTCGCCGACGCAGGCATCGGCGTTGGTCAGGCTGCCGTCGGCATCGAACTCGGCGGGCGGGCACTCGGAGCCGTCCTCGCCGATGATGCGAAGGGTCGGACCGGCGCGGCCCATGGCTCCCGACCGGGGTGGGACGTCGCGCTCGACGGCGATGCCGCCCTCGGTCGAGCCGAAGGCGTCGATGACCTCGACCTCGAAGCGCCGGGAGAACTCGTCGAGCACCTGCGGTGCACCCTCGTTGCCGAAGGCGATGCGCAGAGGGTTGTCGGCATCGTCGGGCTGGGCCGGTGAGGCCACGAGGTACGACAACGGCTTGCCGGTGTAGTTGAACCAGGTGGCGCCGTACCGGCGGATGTCGGGCAGCCAACCCGACACGGTGAAGCGGCGCGCCAAGCCGACCGACGCGCCGGCGACGATCGACGGGGCCCAGCCGACCATCACCGCGTTCGAGTGGAACAACGGCATGGCGACGTAGCCGACGTCGTCGCGCTCGATCTCCATCATGGCGACCATGCGGGCACCGGTGACGAGCAGCCGCCGCTGCGTGCACACGACGGCCTTGGGCGCGCCGGACGTGCCGGACGTGAAGATCAGTGCCCACCGGTCGTCGGGGTCGACGACGATCTCGGGGTCCTCGCTCGGGTAGGTGGCCAGCGTGTCGTCGAGATCGGCGTCGCCGCGCCGACGGGCGGTCGAGCCGTCCGGGTGGCGGTGCGACACGAGCACCGGGCGCCCGCCCAGGTCGAGGCCGGCCAGATCGTCGATGTGGCCCGGCTCGGTCAGGATCATGTCGACGTCGGTGTGGACCAGATCGCGATAGAGGTGCTCGCCCACCCGGGTGGGGTTGAGGCCGACGACCGTGGCTCCGGCGAAGGCCGCGCCACCCAGGGCGAAGAGGTAGTCGGGCGTGTTGTCCAGCAGCACGCCGATGTGGGGTGGTCGACCGGCGTCGGGACCGGGGCCCAGATCGCGGACCATCCTGGCCCAGCGGAACGACTCGGTCGCGTACTCGCGGTGGGTCCAGATCCGATCACCGAATCGGATGGCCGGACGGTCCGCCACGTCCGCGTCGGCGGCGTTGGCGCGCAGCAGCGAGGGGGCATCCGGAGCGGGCATGGCCGCCTCGCCGGGTGCAGGAACCGAACGCGGAGCTGACCGGGGCATCGGACCCAACCATAGGTGACGCCCGTGTCAGCAATCGCGTGCCGAGTAGCGTGGCCATCCATGGCAGCGGGAGACACCGAGGCGACACGGCCCCGCCCGACCGACGGACGGGTCCTGCGCGCCCGTGGGCAGCGCACCCGGGCGCGCCTGCTCGAGGCCGGCTCGACCGTCTTCGCCCGCAAGGGCTTCCACACCGCGCGCGTCGACGACGTCGTGACCGAGGCCCGCAGCAGCCACGGCACCTTCTACCTGTACTTCTCGTCCAAGGAGGACCTGTTCGACCAACTCGTCGCGCAGGTCGCGCACGAGCTCGAGGGTCTGGTCGACGAGCTCCCCGTCCTCACCAACACCGACAAGGGCCGGGCCGGCCTTCGTGACTGGCTCGACCGCTTCGCCGACCTCTACGAACGCTACGGCCCGATCATCCGGACCTGGACCGAGGTGGAGCTGTCAGGCGTGACGATCGGGCGCAACGGCCAGGACGTCCTGGGCCACCTGACCGAGGCCCTGGCTCGCAACCTTCGGGTCCCCAAGCGGTCCAAGCTCGACCCGACCGTCGCCGCCCTGGCCATCATGACGATGATCGAGCGCTTCAACTACTACGCCACGACCAACCAGGTCGTCGCCACCCGCGACGAGCTCCTCGACACCCTGGTCTCGGTGATCACCGACGCGCTCTACGCCTGACCCCACGCCCGTCCGCGGCGCCTCTACCCTCACCCTGTTGGTCCGTGTGGCCAGCACCGAGCCAGGCCGAGTCGTATGCTGACGCTCGTGTCAGGTTTTGGGGGACACCCGGGGGAAATGGAGCACGAGCGTGACCGCAACCGCGAAGACCGACCGTTCGAGGATCAAGGCGGGGTTGGCGGTGGGAGCCACGATGACGGCGATGCTCCTGGTGGCGGCGGGGTGCGGCAACGCCACGACCAAGAAATCTGACGCCGCGGCGGCACGTCGGCGCCCAGCGGCACCGGCAGCGGCGGACAGGTCGCCGTGAACGAGACCGGCGTCACGTCGACCGAGATCCGACTCGGCGGGGTGGCTTCGGTGACCAACCCCCTCGGCGGTTCGTACGGCGACTCGTTCAAGGGCACCCAGGCCTACTTCAACATGATCAACTCGCAGGGCGGGATCTACGGACGCAAGCTCAACCTGGTCGCTCAGGTCGACGACAACCTGGGCAACAACCAGAGCGCCGTCGCAGGGGCTGTTGACCCAGGACAACGTGTTCGCTGTCCTACCCGTGGCGGTGCTGCTGTTCACGGGGGCCAACGACGCTGGTCCAGGCCAACGTGCCGACCTTCGGATGGAACATCAACGACGAGTGGGGCGGCACCGCCGCCGAACCGAAGCTCAACATGTTCGGCAACGCCGGCTCGTACCTCGGGATCACCAATGCGTCGCCAGTGCTTCCCTGGTTGGCCCAGGACAAGAAGCTGCACAAGCTCGGCGTGCTCGCCTACAACGTGGCCCAGTCGGCCGACTGCGCCACCGGCATCAAGAACAGCTTCAACAAGTACGGGGCGGCGGCTGACGCGAAGATCGCCTTCACCGACTCGTCGCTGTCCTTCGGCACCGCCAACATGTCGGTCCAGGTCCAGAAGATGAAGCAGGCCGGCGTCGACATGGTGGCCACCTGCATGGACACCAACGGCGTGGTGACGCTGGCCAAGGAGATGAAGAAGCAGGAGCTCGACGCCATCCAGTACCTGCCCGACGGCTACGACACGACCTTCCTCGCCAACTACGGCAACCTGTTCGAGGGCTCGATCGTGCGCACCGACTTCACCCAGTTCGAGCTGCCGAAGAGCCAACAGCCGGCCGGCCTGAAGGACTACCTCGAGTGGATCGGCAAGGAGAAGGCTCCAGCCAACGAGGACTCGATGAACGGGTGGCTGGCCGCTGATCAGTTCTACACGGGGCTCAAGGCGGCCGGGCCCGACTTCAGCCGTCAGAAGGTCATCGACGCCATCAACAAGATGACCGACTACAAGGCCAACGGTCTGCTGCAGGGGGTCGACTGGTCGGTCGCCCACACCGGCACCAACGGCACGTTCTGCCAGTTCCTCTCCACCGTCAAGGACAGCAAGTACGTGACCGACTTCTCCCAACCCGGGAAGCCGTTCAACTGCGTGGTCTACAAGTCCGGAAAGCTGTCCGCCCAGTACACCGACTGAGGCGCCGGTACCCCCGCCGTGAGCAACCTGTCCAACTTCCTCCAGTACGCGGTCCAGGGCATCCCGATCGGGTGCGTCTTCGCCCTGCTCGCGGTGGGCCTCACGCTGAACTACAAGACGTCGGGCGTCTTCAACCTGGCCTTCGCGGCCCAGGCGTTCGCGTCGGCCGCCGTCTTCTACGTGCTGCGGCGCGACCACAACTGGGCGCTGCTGCCGGCCGCCTTCGTCGCCGTCGTCGTCCTCGGTGTGGCCGTGGCGTGGGTGCTCGACCGGGCGCTCTATCGGCACCAGCGGACGGCCACGCCGCTGGCCAAGCTCATCACCGCCCTCGGTCTGCTGGTCGCCATTCCCCAGATCGTCGTGCTCTTCGTGCTGCACAACGAGAACAAGGTGAACCCGCCGCCCTTGGCTCCGGTCAACGACAGCATCGACTTCCTCTGGCACATCACCAGCAGCGTGGTCCTCGACGCCGACCAGATCGCGACGATCGTCACCACCATCGTCGCCGTGGTGCGGCCTGGTCATCCTGTTTCGCCGCGGCGCCCTCGGCCTGCGCATGCGAGCGGTGGTCGAGAGCCCCCGGCTGCTGCAGCTGCAAGGGGTCGACGCCGAGCGGGTGGCCCTGTCGTCGTGGATCCTGTCGAGCGTCCTGGCCAGCCTGGCCGGCGTGCTCATCGCGCCGCTGTTCGCCCAGCTCGACTCCCCCGATTTCTTCGCGCTGCTCATCGCCGCCATCGCCGCCTGCGTCGTGGGCAACCTGACCAGCATCCCGATCGCGTTCGCCGGCGGGATCGGCCTCGGCGTGCTCCAGGCCGAGCTGGCCGGCTTCCTGCCGACCGGCAGCGTGCTGTCGAACGGGCTCCGCCCCTCGCTCCCGTTCGTCGTGCTGTTCCTGCTGCTGCTCTTCAAGCGGAGCCTGCGCACCCGGCGCGGGAGCATCGACCCGCTGAGCGGCGTCGACCCGCCACCCGCTCCGCCGGCCGCGCAGGTGAGGCCGCCCTGGATGACCCGGGCGACCCACATCTTCGGCGCCGCCGTCATCTTGATCGGACTGGCGCTCTGCCTGTTCGTGCTCGACGCGTTCTGGGTCGGGCTGATCATCTCCGGGCTCTGCCTGGCGGTGATCATGCTGTCGATCGTCCTCACGACCGGCGTCGGCGGCACCATCTCGTTGTGCCAGGGGTCGTTCGCGGCCATCGGCGCCTTCGCCACCGCCCAGCTGGTGCAGCACAACTGGCCGGTGATGGGGGCCATGATCGTCGGCGCGCTCATCGCGGCTGCCGTGGGCGCGGTGCTCGGCCTCCCGGTCATCCGGCTGCCGGCCATCTACGCGGCCTTGGCCACGCTGGCCTTCGCCCTGATGTTCGAGGGGATCCTCGTGCCGCTCACCTGGGTCTCGGGGGGCAACGGCACGCTCCCGCTGACCGTGCCACGACCGGTGATGTTCGGCATCGACTTCACGTCGGACCATGCCTTCCTGTTCCTGGTCATCGCGTGCCTCACCCTGCTCGGAGTGGCCACCATCGCCATCCGCAACGGCACGACCGGCCGGTTCCTCGACGCGGTGCGCGGCAGCGAGACGGCCGCCGCCGCGGTGGGCATCAACGCGACCCGGCAGCGCCTCCTCGTCTTCATCGCCGGGGCCGCGGTGGCCGGGTTCGGTGGAGGCCTGCTGTCGGCCTACACCGGGCAGGCCAACTACGCCGTCAACTTCGGGTTCGTGGTCGCTCTCGTCTGGGTCGTGCTCGTGATCACCGCCGGATCCCGGCTGGTGCAGGCGGCCGTCACCTCAGGCGTGACCTTCTTCATCCTCCCCGAGCTCCTCACGCGGCTCTTCACCTGGGGCCACGGCTTCGCCGCCTTCATCAGCCCGAGCTGGTCCCTGGGCGTGGCCTTCATCCTGTTCGGCTTCGGGGCCTTCACCTACGCCAAGCACCCGGAGGGCATCATCGAGGCGCAGACCACGGCCAGCATCGAGAAGTCGGTGGCCGTGCTCGACCGGATCCGCGGCCGACGGGTCCCCTCCCCCGGTGCCGATCCGCCGGCCGATCCTCCCCTCGACGTCGCCGCCAACGTGGACGTGACGACGTGACCGCCCTGCTCGAGGCCCACGGGGTCTTCAAGCGCTTCAGCGGCATCGCCGCCCTCATCGACGTGTCCCTCGATGTCGGAGCCGACGAGATGATCGGGCTCATCGGGCCCAACGGGGCCGGCAAGACGACGCTGTTCAACTGCCTGGCCGGCGTCATCGACCCCGACGCCGGTTGGGTCCGCCTCGACGGCCGCGATCTCTCGGGGCTGGCACCGTATCGCCGGGCGCGCCTCGGCGTCGGGCGGACCTTCCAGCGCATCGAGCTGTTCGCCGGTCTGACCGTGCGCGAGCACCTGCTCGTGGCCGACCGAGCCCAGCACCGCCGCGGCGGTCTGTGGCGCGACCTCACCGGGCGTTCGCGTCCGACGGCCGACGAGCGCGAACGAGCCGACCGCGTCCTCGAGCTCGTCGGCCTGACAGCCGAGGCCGATGTGCCGGCCCAGGCACTCCCGCTCGGTCGAGGCCGGCTCGTCGAACTGGCCCGGGCGCTCGTGTGCGAACCCCGACTGCTCTTCCTCGACGAGCCGTCGTCGGGTCTCGACACGACCGAGACCAATGAGATGGCATCGGTGCTCGAACAGGTCCATGACGAACACGACATCGCCATCCTGTTGTGCGAGCACGATGTGCCCTTCGTCGAGCGGCTGGCGGCGCGCACCTACGTGCTTGACTGCGGACGCCTGATCGCGCAGGGTCCGACCGCCGAGGTCATGGCCGATCCCGCGGTGCGCACCGCCTACCTGGGAACGGGTTCGTGACCGACCCGGTGCTCGAGTTCGAGCACGTCTTCGCCGGCTACAGCCAGTTCCGCGCCCTCTTCGACGTGTCGTTCACGGTGGGTGCCGGTCAGGCCGTCGCGCTGATCGGCCCGAACGGCGTCGGCAAGACGACCGTCGCCCGCGTGGCGTCGGGCCTCATCGCCCCGAGCGCGGGACGGGTCCTGGTCGAGGGCCGAGATTTCACGGGCCAGGCCGCGCACGACTTCGCCACCGCCGGCATCGCCCACGCGCCAGAGGGTCGGTCCGTGTTCGGCACGCTCTCGGTCGAGGAGAACCTGGTGCTGCCCTTCCGCCGCCAGTTCGGCCGGGCCGGCCAAGCCGGCGCGCTGACCCAGGCCTACGACCTGTTTCCCCGTCTCGGCGAGCGCCGACGACAAGAAGCGGGCTCGCTGTCTGGCGGCGAGCAGCGGATGCTCACGCTGGCGCGCGTCCTCGTGCTCGCTCCCGCCCTGCTCATCGCCGACGAGCTCTCGCTGGGCCTGGCCCCGATCATCACCAACGAGGTGTACGACGTGCTGCGCCGCATCCTCGCCGCGGGCACGTCACTGCTGGTGATCGAGCAGCAGGTCGACCACGCCCTCGCCCTGGCCGACCACGTGATCGTGCTCGAACGAGGCGAGGTCACCTCGAGCGGCCCCCCGGACCAGGTCGACGCCGTAGCCGAGTCGTTCAGATGAAGGAGACCAGACCGTGACCAGTCGCTCAGGCCTGCCGGCCACGATGTCCGCCGCGGTCTACAGCGCCAAGGGCGAGATCACCCTCGAGGATCGACCCGTGCCCCAGCCCGGCCCGGGCCAGGTGCTCGTCGAGGTCGGTCACTGCGGCATCTGCGGATCCGACATCCACATCATCCTCGAGGGCTGGGGCAAACCTGGTGTGGTCGAGGGCCACGAATGGTCCGGTGTCGTCGCCGCGGTCGGCGAGGGCGTCGACACCTGGTCGGTGGGAGACGGCGTGGTGGGCGGACCCTCGCCGCGCTGCGGATCCTGCAAGCGCTGCCTCGAGGGCCAGCCGTCGCAGTGCGAGAACCGCGGCCGCTCGATGACCGACGACATGCACAACGACGGCGCCTTCGCCGGCTACCTCGTGACCGACGCCCGATCGCTGTTGCGCCTACCCGAGGGCATGACCCCCCGAGCGGCGGCGCTGGCCGAACCTCTGGCCGTCGCCCTGCACGGGATCACACGGGGCCACATCGCGGAGGGCGACTCGGTCATGGTCCTCGGCGCCGGACCGATCGGGGCCTTGTCGATCGCCGCGCTGGTCACCCGTGGGCTCGGGCCGGTCACGGTGGTCGAACCGGGCGAATCGCGCCAGCGAGCTGGCCCGGCGGCTCGGGGTCGACACCGTGCTGCACCCCGACGAGCTCGAACTGTTCCCCCCGTGGGAGCCCGACCGGATATCGGATCGGGCCGTCGATGTCGTGCTCGAGTGCTCGGGCAAGAAGGTCGCCATGGAGGCCGGCTTCAACCAGCTGCGCCGCGGCGGGCGGCTGGTGATGGTCGGCGCCGGCATCGAGGCGCCGACGTTCGATTCGAATCGCATGCTGCTGAACGAGCTGACCGTGACCGGTTCGTTCGTCTATGACGCCGACGGCTTCGAACGAGCGCTCGAGCTGCTGGCCGACCCCGCCTTCCCCACCGACGCCCTCATCGACCCCGCCGACGTCCCCCTGGATCGTCTCATCGACGCCTTGAAGGACCTGGCTGGAGGTCGGATCGCGGCCAAGGCCATGGTCGTGCCCCGCCGTTCTGACTCGCTGGAGGTCTGACCGTGACCCACCCCTACTACCCGTCGGGGAACCCCCGCTTCAACCACGTCGCCATGAGCGTGCCGGCCGACCTGCTCGACGAGGCGGGCCGGGCCGACATCATCGGGTTCTGGAGCGAGGTGATGGGGTTCGACGAGATGCCGACCCAGACGATCGACCGCAAGCGCCTGATCCTCAGCTGCGTCCACTGGGACCAGTTCATCTTCCTGATCGCCGACGACGACCCCATGGCCTGCCCGCGCATGGACCACTTCGGCTTCGCCGTCGGCGATCTCGACGAACTGGTCGGTGTGCGCGACCGGGTCGCCGCCTTCGCCGAGAAGGATCCGCGCGTCGATCTGGTCGACCTGGCCGTCGACGACCAAGAGGTCATCAAGATCCATTCGATCTACGTGAAGTACCTGCTGCCGATGATGTGCGAGTTCCAGTACTGGGAGTTCGCTTCGTGACCGATGCTCTCGTTCTAGTATCTGCGTGTTCCTCGTCCAGGAGAGCGGGTAAGCAGCTTGAGCACCGATACCCAGTCGGTTGGCGGTGCCGGCGTCACCCCTGTCGGCGAGGGCGGGCGCGCTCGCTCATCGGACCCTCAGCAACGCCCGGCGATCATCGCGTTCGGCGTGGTCGTGGCACTCGCGCTCGGGCTGTACCTCTACTGGGGACGGCACCAGTGGTTCGTCGCGGACGAGTGGGACTTCCTCGGCCAGCGCTCGCTAGGCGACCCGGCCAGCCTCCTGCGCCCCCACAACGAGCACTGGTCAACGCTGCCGATCCTCGTCTACCGCGGCTTGTATTCGACGGTCGGCCTCCACACCTACGTGCCCTACCTCCTCCTCCTCGTGCTCCTGCACCTGTCGGTCGCGGTGCTCCTGTTCGCAGTGATGCTGCGGGCCCGGGTTCGGGGTTGGATCGCGGCGGCGGCGTCCACCCTGTTCGTCTTCTTCGGTGCCGGCTACGAGAACCTGCTCTTCGCCTTCCAGATCGGCTTCGTCGCCTCCATCGTCTTCGGGCTCGTCCAACTTCTCGTCGCTGACCACGACGGCTCTGGGTCGCGCCGTGACTGGTGGGCTCTCCTGGCTGGGTTGGCCGCGCTCATGTCCTCGGGAGTCGGCGTCACCATGGTGCTCATCGTCGGCCTGGCCGTACTGATCCGACGTGGTTGGCGGGCGGCGGCATTCCAGACGGTTCCCCTCGCGGCGGTGTACCTGCTGTGGTTCGTGACCTATGGCCACTCGGGCTACACCAGCCGGGCACCAGCCGGTCGTTTGCTCAGCTTCACCAAGGACCTGCTCGGCACGACCTTCCGGTCGCTCGGCCAGAGCATCCTGCTCGGTGTGGTGTTGGTCGCAGTCCTGATCTTCGGCCTCGTGCTCGCGTGGCGGCCGCTCGGGCGACGGCGATTTCGACAGCGGGCAGCGGCCCCCGCGGCCCTGTTGGTCGGGGCGGTGGTGTTCGCGGTGCTGACCGCGCTAGGGCGAGCGCTGCCGCAAGTCCTGTTCTTCCGCTACACCGAGGTGGCATCTCGCTACCAGTACATCGTCGCGGCCTTGTTGCTGCCCCCATTGGCAGTGGCCGCCGACGGGATCGGCCGCTACCTCGGCCGCCTGTGGCCGGTCATGGCGCTCCCCTTCCTGATCGGCGTTCCGGGGAACATCAATGTGCTCACCAGCAAGGCGGACGAGTTCGCCAAGATCTCCACCGCGTACCAGGCGGAGCTGATCGGCGCGGCCAGGTCTCCGATCGCGCCGCTGCTCCCGGCGAACTACTCGATCGATCCGCTGGGCCCGTACCTGACGATCGGCTTCCTCCGTGACGCCGCGCGCAATGGCCGGTTGCCGAGCTCACCGATGCTCTCGGCATCGGCCCAGCGCAGCTTGCCGCTGAACGTCGCTCTCCGGCTGGTTCCAACGCCGCCGCTCTCTGCGTGCCGACCGATGTCGGGACCTGTCGTCGCCCGCTTCGACGCGGGTACGATCCTGCGGATCGCCCTCGATGGGAAGGCGACGGTGACCTACCTCCCGACTGGCGAACCGCCGTCGCCTCCAAGGGTGCTCGGCTCACCAGCCCTGCCCGTGGCCTATCGGCTGGCGGCCCCGTTGCGCTTGAAGGTCGTGCCGAGCCCGCCCGCCAAGGTGCGGCTCTGCCCTTGAGCTCCGAGCTCGCAGGGCAGAGGTGCAGTCGGTTTGCCTCAGGCGTAGTGCGGACGAGCGCCAGCACGTCGGGCGCGTCGGGGCCCTGCGCGACGAGCGCCGTCTCGCCCTGTTCGCCCTCGAGGAAACGCCAACGGTCGCGCGAAGGCTACGTTGGGCCATCGTGACCGACGCTCTGGGCTTCGGAGTGTTCGTCCCGCAGGGCTGGAAGCTCGAGTACACCGGCTGGTCGGCGGGCGCGGCGTGGGCCCATTCGGTCGAGCTGGCTCAGCTGGCCGAGGAGCTCGGCTATGACCACGTGTGGGTCTACGACCACGTCGAGACCGTGCCGCGCCGCGAGCCCACGCACATGTTCGAGGCCTTCACGATGCTCGCCGCGCTGGCCCCGCAGACGACCCGGGTCGGGCTGGGCCAGCTCGTGACCTGCGCCGGCTACCGCAACGTCGGACTGCTGGCCAAGGAGGCGGCTTGCGTCGACGTCTACTCGGGCGGTCGGTTGATCCTCGGCATCGGCGCCGGCTGGTTCGACCGCGAGTACCAGGCCTACGGCTACGAGTTCGCCCCGGCGCGCCAGCGCCTCGGTCTGCTCGACGAGTCGATCGAGGTGATCCGCCGGTTGTGGAGCGACGAGACCGTGGACTTCGACGGCACGCACCTCCACTTCGACGGCGCCTACTGCGATCCCAAGCCCATCCAGCAGCCGCCACCGATCCTGGTGGGGGGAGGCGGCGAGCAGGTGACCCTTCGCATCGCCGCCCGCCGGGCCGATCTCACCAACTGGCAGGTCGGCCTGGACGCGTTCGTGCACAAGTCGAAGCTGCTCGAGGGCTACTGCGACGACATCGGTCGGCCGTTCTCGGACATCACCCGCACCCACGGACCGGACTGTCGGATCTTCGACACCGCCGCCGAGGCCCGAGCCTGGTGCGCCGAGCCCGACGGCGGCGACCTCTGGGGCGAGGTCTCGATCGACGACTACCTGCGAGACAACCTGGTGGGCTCGGTCGAGCAGGTGACCGAGCAGGCGCAGGCCTTCGTCGACGCGGGCTGCCGTCAGTTCATCCTCTGGCTGCGGGACTTCCCGGGTGACGAGACCCTCCGGCGCTTCATGGCCGAGGTGGCGCCGAAGCTCCGCATCTGACCGTGGCGGCGGGTTCCACAAACCTGACACGCGTGTCATAAAGTGCGGAGATGAGTCGCCGGGTCGCCATCGTGGGCGTCGCCCTGTCCGACATCGGACGGGTCGACGAGCTCACCCCCTTCCACCTGCACGCCCAGGCGGTGCGGCGCGCCGTCGCCGATGCGGGCCTCACCAAAGCCGACATCGACGGGTTCGCGTCGACCGGCACCGGCACGCTCGCCCCCATCGAGGTGGCCGAGTACCTCGGGCTCAAGCCGTCGTGGATCGACTCGACCGGGGTCGGGGGCGGGACGTGGGAGATCATGGCCGCTCACGCCGTCGACGCCATCGCCGCCGGGTCGGCCGACGTGGTGGTCCTGTCGTACGGATCGACCACCCGCGCCGACCTCAAGAAGGGCCGACGCACGGCCAACCTCAGCTTCGGGGCCCGCGGTCCCATCCAGTACGAGGTCCCGTACGGCCACACGCTGATCGCCAAGTACGGCATGGCCACCAACCGCCACCGCCACGACTACGGCACGACGATGGAGCAGCTGGCCGAGATCGCGGTGTCGCACCGCTACAACGCCGGCTTCAATCCCGACGCCTACTACCGCGAGCCGATCACCGTCGACGACGTGCTGTCGGGGAAGATGATCGCGGATCCGTTCACCAAGCTGCAGTGCTGCATCCGCTCCGACGGCGGGTGCGCCGTCGTGCTGGCGGCCGAGGACCGGGTGGCGGACTGTCGGACCGAGCCCGTCTGGGTGCTCGGCAGCGGACAGGCGGCGTCGCACACGAGCATGTCCGAGTGGACCGACTTCACCACCGGTCCGGCCGCCGTTTCTGGCCCGCGCGCCTTCGCCGCGGCCGGCGTCACACCCGCCGACATCGACCTGTGCTGCATCTACGACGCCTTCACCTTCATGGTGCTCGAGACGTTGGAGGACCTTGGCTTCTGCGCCAAGGGCGAGGGCGGGCCGTTCGTGTCCGACGGCAAGCTCCGCATCGGTGGGGCCCTGCCCACCAACCCCGACGGCGGCGGCCTCTCAGCCTGCCATCCGGGCATGCGCGGCTTGTTCCTCCTGGTCGAGGCCACGCGCCAGCTGCGCGGCGAGTACGCGGCGACGGGCGCGCCCGAACGGCAGGTGGCCGACGCCGAGCTGGCCTGCGTATCGGGCACGGGCGGATGGTTCTGTGCCAACGGCACCATGATCCTCGGCGCCAACTAGTCGTCGGCGGCTACGGCACCGCCCGGCAGGGAGCGGTGCCGCACACGTTGAGCACGAACCCGGACAAGAGGAACGCGGCCGCCTGCTCTCGGGCGATGGGCTGGGCGCGGGGCACCCCATGGGGATCGTTGCCGGCCGTGGGCGGCGTGTTGGCGGTGGGCGGTGCCGGCGAGCCGCTGTCCCACATGAACAGGGCCGAGCCCGTGTAGGCGTCGCTGGTCAACTTGTCGATGCCCCAGAAGGGCACGAGATCGGGAGAGCGGCCCGACGCCAGACCCGGCTGGTGCACCCGCGCCCCGATCGTGCGGGCTTCGTTCTCGGTGGCGATGTTGGCGACCTGGTGATCGCCGAACGCCTCGTCGAGCAGGACCTGGTGCACCGGTGTCCCCTCGAGCGGGTCCGAGGTGATGTGGTTGGCGTAGCCATCCATCTCGGAGCGATCCCAGAGCATCTGCATGACCGCGTAGCCAACCTGTTGATCGAGCCCGTCGGGATAGGTCGACTGCAGGATCGTGAGGAAGGGTGCGAAGTCGACGCTGCGGGTGAGCAGCACCGAGTAGTCCATGGCCGGCACCCCGAGCACCGACCGGGTGAAGTCCTGGCCGACCCCCGTGAGGGCGCCGCCCTGGATGCCCCCCTGGCTGTTGCCGTAGTAGGAGAGGTCGTGCGGGGCGATCACGGCCGTGCCGTTGGCCGTCTGAAAGGCGGCGTTGGTGTCGAATCCGCTCGGCGTGTCCATGAGCCGACCGAGGTAGAGGAAGTCGAGCATCCCCTGCTGACCGCGATCGGGCAGGCTCGGGAACTTCGAGATGTCGCCGAGGATGCCGGCATCGGTGAGGACGTCCTGATCCGCCAGCCCCAGCCAGTCGGTGCCGCAGACGACGAAGTCGTGCTCGTTGGCCATGCTCTCGATCACCGAGTCGGTGATCTCGTCGGCGTTGCCGAGCAGCCCGTGACCGTAGAGCATCCCGTGCGCCGGATAGACCGATCCCCCGGACAGGTCGCCACCCTTGACGACGGCCCTCGGGATCGTGCACTCGAAGTTGGCGGCGATGGTGGGGTTCGTCGGGTTCTGCGCCGGCAGGCCGTTGGGGCCGAGGTTGAACGTCGATCCCGGTCCGCCCGTCCCGACGAGGTAGTTGGGCACGGTCAGCGTGCCGTTGACGACCCGCGCGATGGCGGCGTCCTGGGCCGTCGTCAGGTTGGTGACGTTCGTGACCGTGAACGACGGAGCGTTGCTGCCCAGCTGGGCGAAGGCGTCGTCGCGGATGTGGGTCATGCGGCCGGTGAGGCTCTGGGTGCTGGCCACGGTGAAGTCCCAGGCCAGGTACAGGTCGTGGCGAGCCACGTGCTTGGCGGCGAGCGCACCGAAGATCGCTTCCATGTGCGGGGCGCGATCCTGCTCGGCCTGGGTCGGGAGGGGGAGCTGGTCGCGGTAGTCGCGGAAGACGGTCGGCGCCGCGATCACGTGACCCGATGCGTCGCGCAGCTTGCGCAGGCCGACGACGATGTGATGGCCGTCGCCGAAGTTCACGGCGGGATGGATCAGCAGGGCCTGCTCGTCGAGGTTGCTGTCACTCGAGTCGAGCTCGGCCCAGTACGGCACGCGCTTGCCTGTGGTCGCGTCGAGGAGCGTGATCGGGGCGTTGGCGTCGAGCGAGGCACCGATGTCGGTGATCGGCGCCGCCCCGGACCTGGCCAGATCGATGCCTTGGACGTGCACGAGGATCGGCGTGCCGGGGCTGAACCCGTCGTTGCGGTTCCACTCGGTCGGATCGATGGGCTGGTTGCTGGTGTTGCGAGCCATGTCGGCCACGGGCATGGCCACCCGCCGTCCCGTCGGGGTCGTGGCGTCGTGCACCGTCAAGAAGTCGTTGGGGAAGGGCAAGAGGCACGACGTGGCCGCGGCCGGTTGGACGACCAACGGATCGCAGCCGACCGGCGGGGTCGTGGCGTTCTCCCAGGTGTCGCTGGCCGGCCACGCGCCGACGGCGTCGGTACCGGCCAGGTTCACACCCGACGCGCCGGTGCTCGGCGCCAGCGAGGCGACGGTGGCGGCGACCACGATCACCCACACGGCGGCGACCCGCGTCGGGGCCAAGAACGATCGGATGCGCATGCTGGACTCCCCCTGGCTCGGATCGGTCCTCAGCCCGATCGATGTGCCCTTGAACTTACTGCGTAGTGGCAGTCAGGCTGACATCGACTTGCCCGCTTCGGTGCACCCGGGCATGGTCAGCGGATGCT
Organism: uncultured Microthrixaceae bacterium; assembly: GCA_963734965.1. Lineage (GTDB taxonomy): Bacteria > Actinomycetota > Acidimicrobiia > Acidimicrobiales > Acidimicrobilacustridaceae > UBA4742. Next base: position 34,020 of record CAVTJK010000004.1, read on the forward strand.
CAGCGACGCCCAGGTCGAGCGGTTCGTGGCCGACGGCTTCGTCCCCGTCCGCGGCGCGGTGCGCCTCGATCTCATCCAGGCGTGTCGCGAGGTCATCTGGAGCGATCTCGAGCGGCGCGGGATCGACCGGAAGGACCGGCGGACATGGCGCCAGCCGCTGGTCCGCCTCGAATGCCCAGAGGGCGGTCCGTTCGCACGCGCCGGCGTGTCACCCCCGCTGCTCCAGGTCTACGACCAGCTGCTCGGGCGGGGCACCTACTGGCGGCGCAAGGGCATCGGCGGGACGGTCCCGGTCCGCTTCCCGAGTCGACGCAACCCGCGCGACGCGGTGTGGCACATCGACGGCAGCTTCGGCGTGCGCCGCGAGATCCGAGCCAACGTCCGCTCCAGAGGTCGCGGTCTGCTCGTGCTGTTCCTGTTCACGCGGGTCACCCGTCAGGATGCCCCGACCAAGCTCCTGGTCGGTTCACACGCGGATGTGGCCCGGGTGCTGCGCCCGGCCCGCGACCGGGGCCTGTCGTTCTGGGATGTGATGCACGAGCTCCCTCGCTCGACCTTCAAACGACCGCTCGCCTACGCGACGGGCGCGGCCGGGGATGTGTTCGTGTGCCATCCGTTCATGGTCCACGCCGCGTCCTGGCCCCACCGAGGCACCCGACCCCGGATGATCGCTCAGCCGGCCGTGGCCCTCAACGAGCCGTTCTCGCTCAAGCGCGATCACCGGATCTTCCCCGTCGAGCGAGCGATCCTCGAGGCGCTCGGGCGCTGACTCAGGTCATTCGGGGGCGAAGACGGCCATGGTGACCTCGTCGGTCACCGCTTCGGTGCGCAGCTGCAGGCGCATCCCGATCTTCAGCGCGTCGGGCTCGCAGTCGACGATGCGGGTCATCATGCGCGGCCCCTCGTCGAGGTCGACCACCGCCGCGATGTAGGGCACCTGCGGCCCGAACGGAGGCAGGTCGTTCTGGAACACGACCGAGTGGGTGTAGAGCGTGGCTCCTCCGCCAGCGGTGACCCACTCGACGTCGTCGCTCCAGCAGTGCGGGCAGAAGGGACGCGGGTAGGAGTGATGCCGACCGCAGGCGTTGCAGTGCCTGATGAGCAGGTGGCCTGCCCGCAACGCCGACCAGTAGGGCTCGGACTCGGGCTCGATCGTCGGGAGATCGAAGCGCGGTCCGCTCATCCGTTCCGAAGCTGACACGGGCGTCAGGTTAGCATCCGCCATGTGACTCCCCCGCCGGTCGACCCCCCGGACACCGACGCGTTCCGATCCGAGGCGCGGGCCTGGCTGGCGACCCACTGCGTCGAGCCCTACCGAGGCCTCCAGTTCCGAGGCGACCCCGACTCGGACTGGCTGACCCGCATGCGCGAGTGGAACAACCTGCTCGCCGACGCCGGCTGGGCCGGCATCGACTGGCCGGTCGAACACGGCGGGCGCGGGCTCGGGCTGGCCCATCAGGTCGTGCTGGCCGAGGAGCTCGATCGGGCCGGCGCGCCCGGCACCCTGAATCCGATCGGGCTGGCCAACATCGCCCCGTCGATCATGGCGTTCGGCACGCCCGAGCAGACCGAGCGCTATCTGCGGCCGATGCTGCGGGGCGACGAGATCTGGTGCCAGGGCTTCAGCGAGCCCGATGCCGGCAGCGACCTGGCTTCGCTGTCCACGAGGGCTCGGCGCGACGGCGACGACTGGATCGTCAACGGACAGAAGGTCTGGAACACGTTCGGTCAGCTGGCCGACTGGTGCGAGCTGCTCGTGCGGTCCGATCCCACGGCCTCGAAGCACCGGGGCATCTCGTGCCTGCTGGTCGACATGGGCCTTCCGGGCATCGAGGTCCGCCCCCTGCGCACGGCGACCGGCAACGCCGACTTCTGCGAGATCTTCTTCGACGAGGTGCGCGTGCCCGCGTCGGCCTTGCTCGGACCCGAAGGCGACGGCTGGATGGTGGCCATGGCGACCCTCACCTTCGAGCGCAGCGGCGTGGCCAACCTCCACATCCAGACGCGCCGCCACGTGGCCGAGCTCATCAAGGCGGTCCGCGAGGCCGGCCGGTCGAGCGATCCCGTCGTCCGCCAGGAGCTGGCCCGGCTCTGGATCATGGCCGAGCTGCAACGCCTGCTCTCCGAACGGGCCACGACCCGCGCCCTGCAGGGCCTCCCGCCCGGACCCGAAGGCAGCCTCATCAAGCTGGTGTGGAGCCACGTCGGCCAACAGCTCCCGTTGGTCGCGACGCAGATCCTGGGCCTGGGCGCGCTCGACGACGGGTGGGGCCATCAGGTGATGGGCGCCCGGTCGCTCACGATCGCCGGCGGCACGACCGAGGTGAACAAGAACATCATCGCCGAGCGCGTCCTCGGCCTGCCCCGCGACCCGCGCTAGGCGTCACCGGTCAGCTCGTGGCCGCCGTCACGACGATGGCGGACCTGCGTGGGAGGTGGTGGGTCGCGACCTCGATTCGGTCGAGGCCAGCGGCGCGGCATTCATCGGCGAAGGTCGCCGCCTGGTCTGGCGACCACCCGTGGCTGGCGAGGCCCCTGGCTCCGGCGGTCACGGCTCGCTCGACGACCAGGAATCGACCGCCCGGGCGCAGGAGTCGGCGGACCTCGGCCAGGCCGGCGGGGACATCCGCCCAGTGATGGACGGTGGCCAGGGCCCAGACGACCGTGGCGGAACGGTCAGGTAGCGGCACGTGTTCGGCCGAGCCCTCGATCCATTCGATGGGTTGACACGAGCGGGTGACCAGGCGCGCCACCCGCAGCATCACGGCGGCCGGATCGACCCCGACCGCGCCGGCGCCGCGCTTGGCCGCCTCCCTGGTCGCGGCGCCGGGGCCGCAGCCGAGGTCGACCACGACGTCGTCACGGGCGACGTTCATCTGATCGGCGGCGAGCCGAGCGGTAGGACCCCGCCCGACGAGCATGCTGAATGCCGCGATCATCCCGCGGACCCCAGTGAAGGGCGGGTGGTCGGCATGGTGGTTCACCACGGGGGCGTCATGGGCGCGTGGGCTCATCGGACTCATCGGGACTCCTAGGCTGAGGAACAGAGACGCAGGCCCCTCACGTTGACAGTTGAACCCAGGTTGAAGTCAACTGGCGAGATGGAGGACGAGGGTCTCATGCCGATCGGCGAGGTGGCCCGTCGGGCCGGCGTGACGACGTCCGCAGTTCGCTACTACGAGCGCCGAGGACTGCTCGGTGCGGATGCGCGCCGATCGGGGCAGCGTCGCTACTCCCTCGACGGCTTGCGTCTGCTCGTGTTCATCGGGATGCTCCAGGATGCTGGTCTGTCCCTCGATGACATCGATGGGGTCCTGCACGCCGAGTCGGTCGACGAATGGAAGTCGATCGCCCGGCAGCGTCTCCGTGCTCTCGACCAGAAGATCGCCCAGCTCGAGCACGCTCGCTCGTACCTCGAAGGTGCGCTGCTCTGTCGGTACGACCACCCGGCGACCGAGTGCTCGCACATGGGGAGCGAGATCGATCGCCGGCTCGAAGCAACGGCGATCTCGCGCTAGGGACTGAAGGCCACCGTGGAGACGCCGGCCCCCACGCCCAGCGGCGGACCGATCGGCTCGGCGGCTGCCGACGTCGTAGACCTCGGCCGAGGTGACGGTCCTGACGGCGCGCCGGACACGAAGAACGCGGTGTGGGCCACGGCCAGCAGTCGGCCATCGGGCGAGAAGGCCACTGATCCACCCGACGCCGGACGCCCGACCAAGGGATGGCCGCGCCCTGCCGGCGCGCCTCGGGCGATCGACCATGACCACCGAGCCATCGCGCCGGAGGACGGCAACCAGCCGTCCCGCGGGATCGACCGCCGCAGGCGCGGGGGTCGACCAACGGCAGCTGCGCACAGGCGCCGCTGCCGGGCCAGTGACCAGACCTCCAACCGGTGACGCGGTGAGGAGGAGCACCTGGTCGCGGGCCGCGAGCAGCCAGGCCCCGAACGGAAGGTCCGGTGGCCAGGCTGGCCTCGCGCGGCGCGGCTCCTCCAAGAGAGTGGTGAGCAAGGCGCCGCGCGTCGCCGGCGTCGTCGGCCCGACGGTCAGCCTCCACGGCCAGGAGGGCGCTCAGATAGCGATCGTGGGTGAGCTGAACCTGGGACTCAGCCACCAGCCGGGCCTGGGTGGCGGCACGCGGCCGCGGTCGGTGGCGCGGCTGGCCGACCGTCGGCGCGGCGACGTTGGGCCAGTGCCAGTCCGGCGGCCACCAGCGCCACCACCAGGGCGACGGCCACGACGACCAGCAGCCGCCGGAGCCGCCGCACCTCGCGGACGCGATCGGCGCTCGAGGGCACGCTGCTGCGTCGGCGCTGGCCTCGAGGAACGCCCGCTCCGAGCCCGCCAGATCAGCCGGCTCGAGCACCTCCAGGGTGGCGGCCAGGCGCGCGCCCTCGGTACAGGTCGGCCGGATCCCGCGAGCGAGATTCCCAATCGGCCGCCGCCCGCCTGACTCGCTGACGGAGCTGGCGCTTCTCCCAGGCGAGCTCGTCGGGGTCGCGGTCCCAGGCGATCTCGCAGCACGCCAGCGGCTCCGGGAAGCCCTGCAGGACGCGATCGCCCACCGATGTCGCCCGCACCTCCGACCCCGGACCCAACAAGCGCCGCGCCATCTCGGGCGCGAGGGTGGTTCCGGGCTCGGCCAGGTCCACCAGCCGCGCCGCCTCGACGACGGCGCCGCCCGACCAGCTCCCGTCGGGCAGCTGAGCGGCCTCGCCCACCGACAGGCCGATCCTCAGGTCGAGATCGCCGTGGTTCGCTCTCCCGACCCAGTCGCCGGATGGACCGGTGCAGATCGCCGGCGCACGCCACGGCGTCGCCGAGGGCACCGGGGAAGGCCAGCACCAGACCATCGCCCGAGCGATCGGACCTCCCGACCGTCGTGTCGAGTCCCGACGGCGCGCAGGCAGTCGAGGTACTGCCCGGCCAATGTGTCATTGACGTCGGTGTCGAGCCGATGCAACAGGTCGGTCGAGCGAACGAGGTCGACGAACACGAACGCCACCGTGCGGCCCCTCCCCATGGCGGGCGACGGTAGCCGCCGCCGGCCGCCAGCGGTGGCTTCACGTGCGGACTCGGCCACGCACGCATCTTCTTCACCGGATCGACGGCCGGTCAGCCGCATCTGCTGCAGACCGGCAGCCGAATCGGTGCGCACGGTATGTCACATGAAAACTCCAACACGCAGGTTCATGAAACCCATGCTGGCGGCGGCGGTGGTCCTGGTCGCAGTCGGCGGCCTCGGACTCGCTCCCGTGGGGGCCTCCGGGCCTCCGGTGGCTCATATGGCCCGTCGCCACATCTACGAGATCACCGGGAGCTTCGTCGATCCCGGTCCGGTCCTCGGCGCCGTCACCCCGGATGGATCCCGCTTCCGGGTCGATCTGACCGGGGGCACGCAGTGGTCCGGTCAACTCAGCGGCACCTCGACCTACACGGGCACGGTCTGGTCCGACGGAATCCCGCCGGCCGCGGTCAACGGGATCGTGCACGAGACCTTCACCGGCTCGTTGGCCGGGGTGGGCTCCGGGCAGATCTATTGCCTGGACGAGCTCGAGCCTCGCGGCCGACGGAACGGGTCGGGTGGACTGCGTGGTGAGCGGCGGCACCGGACGCGTTCAAGCATGCCCAGGGCGAGGTGCGCTTCTCGGCGACCACCGCGGCGGATGGATCCGTCACCGGGCCGACTGACGGGTTCCTGCTCCTGATCGGATTCGTGAACGGCGCCGTCTCATCCAGCTGGTGGCGAGGGCCCGTAGGGCAGGGAGGTCCCGGATCAACATCCGGGACCTCCCGCTGTCCACCAGGCCGGCGACCGGCGCAGATGGCGAAGGGCGCGCACGACGCTGTCGCGGGAGGTTCCGCACCAGTCGGCCAGATCCTGCTGTGAGATCCCCGTGGCGATGAGCACGCCCCCCGGCTGCACCGTCGCCGGTGGCCTGGACGACGCCGAGCGATCCAGCCAGCTCGACCAGGCGGAGAGCCACCCGCTCGACCACCTGCGGCCGTGCCCGAACTCCAGCTGGCGGTCGGCGGCCTGACGAAGCCGGCCGACCAGTTCCTCGAGCAGGCGGCGGGCTACCGCCGGGCGCCGGTCCACCACGTCGAAGAAGCGCGCGACCCGGTTGACCTGGCCGTCCGGGGTCGAGATCACGGTGCGGCCGACCCATTCTTCGGACTCCAACGCGGCGAGCAGGTCAGGATCCTCGACCCGGCCGTAGGCCCGGCCGTCGGGTACGTCGGCCACGATCAATCCCCACTCGGGTCCGCCCTCGCGCCCGTGGACGACCGAGTAGGCGCCGACGGTGCCAGGTCCGTCCCAGGTGTCGACGATGGCCACCGTCTCGGGCGCGGGCCAGGCCGACGGCGGCGGAACGGGTAGGGACGAGGGCGGCTCGGTCGAGTACACGACGGCGTTGTGCTTGGTCATGTGCATCCCGACCCCGGAGACCAACCCGTATGCGCCAGGGTCGGCGCGCAACTGGCCGACCATCGTGGCCACGGCGTGGGTGAGGTAGTTGCTGGCCGCGCCGCCCGCGTAGGGCAGACCGCCGGTCACGGTGACGCCGCGCGGATCGGTCAGCGGATCGATCCCCAAGGCGTCGGCGGCGAAGTGCACCGACGACGAGAAGCACGAGTAGAGATCGAGGTGGGCCACGTCGTCGATCCCGACACCGGCCGCTGCGAGGGCGTTCGTCGAAGCACCAGGCCATCGACGGCGATCGCGACAGGTCGGGGTGCTCGGCCACGTAGACGGCGTCGTGGGACTCGGCCCAGCCGTGCAGGTAGACGCGGCGCTCGGCCGGCACCCCGAGCGCCTCGGCCAGTCTGATGGCTGGTCACGATCAGGGCGCCGGCCATGTCGACGTCCATGATCGACATCATCGTCTTGGTGTACGGATAGCCGACCATGCGGTTGTCCGATGTCGGCGTGATGAGCTCGGCGGCGTCATGGGCGACCGGGAACCAGGCGTTCGGGTTGTGCGCCGCGATCTCGGTCATGGGCGCCAGCAGGTCGCCGATGCGCCGGCGGTAGTCGTCGGGCGACACACCGAGGCGGGCGCGCCGAGCGACGTCCCGCACCGCGAACGTCAGCCACGCCTGGAACACCTCATGGGCCACCTCGGAGGGATGGAACGGCGCCTCGAACGGGAACGGCGGCGGGTTCGGGATGGCGGTGCGACCACGCCGGCCGCTCCCCCGCCTTCTTCAGGCGCCGCTTGGTGTCGAGCGCCTCGGCCCCGCAGATGACGGCCATGACGCGGTCGACCGGCCATGACGTCGGCCGCCACCGATGCCAGCAGCGTCTGGGGCATCGTGCCCGCCGATGCCCGAGTAGCGCAGCCCGGCAGGGGCGACGTCGAGCCGAAGCTCGTCGGCGAGCCGCGCCGGCAGGTCGTCGTAGGGCCAGCTCATGCAGTAGACGCAGTCGATGCTGTCGATGTACCGCAGCATCGTCGCTCGCCGGCGCCCGGCTCGCAGTCGGCGACCGCCCGGCACACCACGTCGACGAGCATGGCCAGGGGCTCGGGCGCCTGCTCGTCTCCGTCGAGGTGCCAGGTGCGCTGCCCCACGCCGATGATGCACGGTGCTTGGGGGTCCACCGGCTCCTACTTCCCCTGCCAGTTGGGCGACCGCTTCTCGGCGAACGCCTTCGGGCCCTCCTTGGCGTCGTCGGTGGCGAAGATCGTCGACGACAGGGCCTGCTCGATGTCGTAGGCCTCGTCGAGGGTGCCGGCCAGGCCGCGCAGCACCGACTCCTTGGTGGCCTGCACCGCCAGCGGGGCGTTGGCGCAGATCCGGTTGGCCCACTCGAAGGCGCGGTCCATCAGGAACTCGGGCTCGACGATCTCGTTGATCAGACCGAGCTCGAGGGCGCGCGAGGCGGGGAACGCCTCGGCCGTCAACAGGAACTCCATCGCCGCCGGGAAAGCGAGCTGCCGCGGCAGGCGGGCCGTCGTCCCGCCCCCGGCGAACAGGCCGCGCTTGGGCTCCATCACGCCGAAGGTGGCTCGCGCGGTGGCGATGCGGATGTCGACCCCGCCGAGCATCTCCATGCCGCCGGCCACACACGGCCCGTCGACCGCCGCGATGATCGGCTTGTAGATCTTGACGTTGCGCAGCACGGCGCGTGTCCCGTCCTCGAGCCGGCAGCCGTCGATCTCGGTCACCTCGCCCGATCCGATCTTGGTGGCCAGCTCGGTGATCTGGGGGATGTAGGTCTTGAGGTCGGCGCCGGTCATGAACTGGCCCGGCACCCCGGTCACGATGGCCAGCCAGGCGTCGTCGTCGTAGCGGAAGTCCTTCCACGCCTTGGCCAGGTCCCGGAAGTGGTAGAGATCGAGCGAGTTGCGAGCTTCGGGCCGATCGATGGTGATGACCACGATGTGGTCGTCACGCTTGTCGTAGTGGATCGGCATCGGCTCGGCCGCTCAGAAGCCGGCGTCGGTCAGGGCCACCGTCACCGTCTTGGTCTCGAGGAACTCGGCGATGCTCTCCGCCCCGCCTTCACGACCTTGGCCCGACTGCTTGTAGCCGCCGAAGGGGGCGTTGGGCATGACCGTGTAGCCGTTGATGCCGAACGATCCCGACCGGATCGCCCGCGAGACACGGATGGCACGGCGGATGTCGTTGGTCTGCACCGAGGCCCCCAGGCCGTAGTGGGTGTCGTTGGCGATGCGGATGGCCTCGTCCTCGTCGTGGAAAGGGATGGCGACCAGCACCGGTCCGAAGATCTCGTCGGTGGCGACGGCCATCTGGTTGGTGGCGCCGGCGAACAGCGTCGGGTTCACGAAGTTGCCGCCGGCCAAGTCGCCGCCGGGGCGATCGCCGCCGCACACCAGCTCGGCGCCCTCGCTCTGACCCTTCTCGATGTAGCCCGTCACCCGGTCGACCTGGCGCTGGTTGATGAGCGCCGAGCTGGTCGTGGCCGGGTCGAAGGGATCGCCATAGGTCGTGACCGAGGCGAAGCTGGCGGCGGCGGCCACGAACTCGTCGTAGATCGTGTCCTGCACGAGCGCCCGCGTGTGGCACACGCAGCCCTGGCCCGACAGCCCCATCGACACCATCCCCATCGCCCCCATGGCCACGTTGGCCACGTCGATGTCGTCGAAGATCACGTTCGGGCTCTTGCCGCCCAGCTCGAGGGAGACCCGTACGATGCCCTCGGCTGCGGCGTGCATCATCCGCGAGCCGACCGCCCGCGAACCGGTGAAGGTGATCTTGTCGATGCCGGGGTGGGTGATCAGCGCCTCACCGGTGGGGTCCGGTGGTCCGGTCACCACATTGAGGACGCCGGCGGGCAGGCCCGCCTCTTCGCACAGCTCGGCCAGTCGCAGCGAGGTGAGCGAGGCGAACTCGCTGGGCTTGAGCACCACGGTGCAACCGGCCGCCAGCGCCGGTGCGATCTTCTGGGCGAACAGCATCACCGGCGCGTTCCACGGGATCACCGCGGCCACCACGCCGACCGGCTCCTTGAGCGTGTAGGTGAAGAACTCGTTGCCCGTGTAGGTGGGCAGCGTCGAGCCGGCGATCTTGTCGATCCACCCGCCGTGGTAGGTGAAGGCGTCGGCGGCGATCTCCGACGAGAGCTGGTAGATGGCCGAGAACCCCACCGGGATGCCGTTGTCGAGGGTCTGCAGGTCGTTGATCTCGGCCCCGTGCTCGGTGATGAGGGCGGCGATGCGCGTGAGGATCCGCTGGCGCTCGCGCGCCTGCAGCCGGGGCCACGATCCATCGTCGAAGGCCCGGCGCGCCGCGCCCACCGCCGCGTCGACGTCGGCGACGGACGCGATGGCGATGCTCGTGATCTCCTCGTTCGTCGCGGGATGGACGTGGGGCCACCGTTCGTCGCCGCCCTCGCGCCACGACCCGTCGATCAACAGCCGTCCCGGCGTGACGCCGAGACGATCGCGGTGCTCGAGCACGCTGAGGGTCATCGGTTCTCCAGTGGTCAGGGAGTGTCGTGTGACGTCGGTGGGTCAGTCGGCCAGGGCCACGGCGTCGCCCGAGACCTTGACCTCCCCGTCGGCGTTCTCGACCGAGCAGGTCAGATCGATGAGCTTGTCGCCGTCTTGCTCACGGGTGCCCGTGACGACGATCCGCGTCGTGAGCTCCTCGTCCGGCCAGGTCTGCTTGGTGAAGCGCACCTGGTAGCTGCGGAGGTTGCCCACGCCGACGTAGTCGGTGAGCGCCGTGCCGAGCAGGCCCATGGTGAACATGCCGTGCCCGAACACGCTGGGCAGCCCGGAGGCCTGCGCCGTCACCTCGTCGGTGTGCATGGGGTTGAAGTCGCCCGATGCCCCGGCGTACATGACCAGATCGGTGCGGGTCAGCTTGTGGGTGCGGGCCGGGGCCTCGTCTCCCACGTTCACCGCGTCGAGCTCGAGCCGGTCAGTCATGGATCCCCCTGATGGTCGCACGGTTGCCGGCCGAGCATACCTGACGCTCATGTCACATTTGTTCGCCGTCGATGAGCAGATCGGCGAGACGATCGAGGTGCCACTCGTGGATGCCGCACAGCGCGTCGTCGGCGTAGGCGCGCCGCAGGCGGAGGTGCAGGTCGTGCTCCCACGTGTAGCCGATGCCGCCGTGGACCTGCAGCCCGTCGCGCCCGGCGCGGCGGGCGGCCAGGCCGGCGGTGGCCTTGGCCACGTGCACCGCGCGGTGTCGGTCGGCGTCGCCGGCATCGAGGCACATCGACGCCTGGGCCACCGCCGCCGCCGCTTCCTCGTAGGCCAGCGCCATGTTGACCAGCTTGTGCTGGATGGCCTGGAAGGAACCGATCGGCTTGCCGAACTGCACCCGCTCCCTGGCGTAGGCGACCGAGGCATCGACCAGCCAGCGGGTGACCCCGACCAGCTCGGCGGCAACGGCCACGACGGCTCGCTCGAGGGCATCGGCGAGGGCGACCGGGTCGAGGGGTTCGGCTCGGGCCATCACCTCGTCGGTCAGCTCGATGGTCGAGTAGCTCCTGGCCATGTCGAGGGTCTCGATGTCCCGGCCGGCGACCTCGGTCGCATCGGCGACGACCAGTCTCGGGCCGGCACCCACGATCGCGATCCGATCCACCAGGTGCAGATCGATCACCTGCGTGCGGATCGAGCTGTCGTTGGCGACCCAGACCCCGTCCGGTCCGGCGATCGCCACCGTCCCGGTGACCTCACCGGCTGCCGCCGCCTCGGCGTCGGGGTGACCGGCGGCCACCAGCAACGGAACGAACAGGCCGGCGGTGGCCAGGAACGGACCGGGCGCCACCACCGCGCCGGCCTCGACGAGGAAGAGCGACAGGTCGACCTGCGAGCCGTCGGGGGCCGGGGCCGCCAATCCGACCCAGTCGTGCAGGTGGCGCTTGTAGAGGGCACGGGCCAACTCGGGATCGTCCCCTACGGCGCGCACGAGGTTGGGCGGGCACTCGTTGGTGAACAGCGCGCGCGCCGTGGCCACGAGCAGTTCCTGTTCTTCGCTGAGGCGGAAGTCCATGGTCGCGGTCAGTCCCTCGGCAGACCCAGGACGCGGGTCGCGATCACGTTGCGCTGGATCTCGGACGTCCCGCCCCCGATCGTCGACGCCATCGACGTCAGCCACGACCGCTGCCACCGCGCCCCTTCGGCGGCCACGCTGGGGTCGGTCACAGCTCGCTCGGCTCCTTGCAGGTCGATCGCCATCTCGAAGATGGCCTGGCGCACCTCCGAGGTCGCCAGCTTCATGAAGCTGTGCTCGGGCGCCGAGGATCCTTGGGAGAACGAGGCGAAGCCCTTGTAGCCCATGGCCCGCAGGGCCCGAACCTGTGCGGCCAGCTCGGCGATGCGGCGCCGCACGACCGGATCGCGTTCGAGCCCACGAGCCCGCGCCAACCTGACCAGGTCGTCGATGCCGCGCTGCGCGCCCATGACGCCCTCGACCCACAGCGCCCCGCGCTCATGCGCCAGCGACCCCATGGTGATGCGCCACCCGTCGTTGAGGGCGCCGACGAGGTTGGCCCGCGGCACGACGACGTCCGAGAAGAAGACCTCGGCGAACTCGGCGCGATGGGAGAGGTGATAGAGCGGGCGGATCTCGATGCCAGGTGTGTCCAGGTCGATGATCAGCACCGAGATGCCCTTGTGCTTGGGCACGTCCGGATCGGTCCGGACGTAGCAGAAGCACTTCGACGCCACGGCGGCATAGCTCGTCCACACCTTCTGCCCGTTCACGACGAAGGCGTCGCCGTCGGGCACGGCCCGGGTCGAGAGGTTGGCCAGATCCGACCCGGCATCGGGCTCGGACATCCCGATGCACCACACGGTGTCACCCCGGATGGCGGCGGGCGCCATGGCCTTCTGCTCGTCGTTGCCGAACTCGAGCAGCGACGGCCCGACGATGGCGTACCCACCGAAGTGAACCGAGCGGGGGATGCCAGCCCGCGCCAGCTCTTCGAGGAAGATGAGCGTCTGGGTGGGCGTGGCGTTTCGACCCCCCAGCTCAGCGGGATAGCCAGGGATCATCCATCCGTGATCGAACAGCGTGGCCTGCCACTGGCGCGCCCAGGCCGGGATGATCATCAGGCCCTCGGCGTCGGTGTCCTCGTCGTCGCCGATCCAGTCGCGGCCGCCGCGGATCTCGGCGGGCGCGTGTTCGTCGATGAAGGCCAACAGCTCTTCACGGAAGGCCTCGTCGGCCGGATCGAGACCGAGCTTCACGAGCGCGGCCGCCTCAACCCGGCCCCACGTTCGGATAGGGCACACGGTCGGCGGGCGGCGAGCCGAAGAAGAACGGCGGGACCGATCCGTCGGCCGGGCCGAGGATGGCGTCGCGCAGCACCGACACCGAGTCGAGGGTCCACTCCTTGTCGTCGGTGACCTCGGTCAGCGGTCGCCAGCCTTCGAGGAGTTGGAGCTGGCCGCCCTGGACCTTGACGACCTGGCCCGAGATGCCGGCGGCCAGGTCGGAGGCCAGCCAGCAGGCGACGGCGGCCACGTTGTCGGGCGAGAAGCGGTCGAAGCCGGTCTCGTCGGGCTTCATGTAGTCGCCGGCCAGCGCCTCGGTGAGCCGGGTGCGGGCGACAGGGGCGATGGCGTTGACGCGGACACCGATGCGCTCGAGCTCGCGGGCCAGGACCAGGGTCATCCCCGCGATGCCGGCCTTGGCCGCCGCGTAGTTGGCCTGACCGGCGTTGCCGTACAACCCCGACTCGCTGGCCGTGTTGACGATGGCCCCACCGATCGGCTCGCCCGTGTCCTTGGACTTGGCCTTCCACCACGCGGCGGCATGCCGGGTCACGGCGAAGTGGCCCTTGAGGTGCACGGCGATGACCGAGTCCCACTCCTGCTCGGTCATGTTGAAGCTGAGCCGGTCGCGCAGGATGCCGGCGTTGTTGATGACGACGTCGAGTCCGCCGAAGTGCTCGACGGCCTGGGCCACGAGCGCCTCGGCGCCGGCCCAGGTCGAGATGTCGTCGGTGTTGGCCGTCGCCTGACCCCCCGCGTCCACGATCTCGTCGACCACCACCTGGGCCGGACCGGCGTCGCTGCCGCTGCCGTCGGCCGCCCCGCCGACGTCGTTGACGACCACCTGGGCCCCTTCGACGGCGAGCAGCATCGCTTCGGCCCGGCCGATGCCGCGACCCGCTCCGGTGACCAGCGCCACCTTGCCGTCGAAGGTGCCCACGGTGCCTCCCCCGCTTTGATCGTCGTCGATTGGTTGGTCATGATGACCCGGCCCTACCTGACATGGGCGTCAGGTTTGGCTCCCGCACACTACGCTGACGCAACTTCTGCGGCAACGAAGGCGACCCGAGGGGACGAAGATGGCTGACGAGCGCGACGTCGACGAGCTGATCCGGTGGGACGTGTCCGGTGGCGTCGCCCGCGCCACCATCACCAGCCCCGACCAGGGCAACGCGTTGGCCGCCGACATGCGCGACCGGCTGGCCGAGCGCTTCGTCGAGGCGTCCGAGGACCTCTCGGTCCGGGTCGTGATCCTGCGGGGGGAGGGCGAACGGCACTTCTGCACCGGCGCCGCCCTCGGCGGGCCCCAGCGGCCGGGCCCGCCCAAGCCCGACGGCGCTCCCGAGCGGGTGCTGGGCGAACCCGCCCGGCTGATCCGCACCGGCTGGCAGCGGCTGGTCGCCTCGATCCTCGACTGCGAGAAGCCCGTGATCGCCGCCGTCAACGGCACGGCCGCCGGCGGGGGGATGCAGCTGGCGCTGGCCTGCGACCTCGTCGTGATGGCCGACACGGCCAAGTTCATCGAGGTGTTCGTCCGGCGCGGCATCATGCCCGACGCCGGTGGCTGCTACCTGCTCCCCCGGATCGTCGGACTGCAGCGAGCCAAGGAGCTGCTGTTCCTCGGCGACGACTGCCGCGCCGCCGACGCCGAGCGCATAGGTCTGGTCAACCGGGTCGTCCCCGCCGATCAGCTCGACGCCACCGTCGACGAGCTGGCCACCAAGTTCCTGTCGTTGCCGACCAAGGCGGTCTCGCTCACCAAGCGCCTGGCCAATCGGAGCTTCGAGTCGAGCCGCGAGCAGAGCTTCGACGACGAGGCCTTCTTCCAGGAGCTCATCGTGGCCACGGGCGATTCGGCCGAGGGCATGGCCGCCTTCCGCGAACGCCGCCCCCCCGACTTCAAGGGCTGGTGAGCCGCTCGCCCACCCATCGCCCGCACCCGTACCCCATCGCGACGCTCCGGCACGCGTCGACGTTCCGCGTCGATGAATGCCGGAACGTTGTCTCGAACATCCATCGCGGCGGCAGATGGCTATCAGGACGAGCCCGATCTGCCGCCGCGAATGGTCTGGATTGGCTCATGGACAGGCGTCGGGCGCCCGATGAGTCACTGGCGAGCGGGTGCTGGGAGGCACGATGGGCGACGACGACCCGAGCCAGTCGCCGTTGGAGACTGAGGCTGAGACAGAAGCGCCGCCGCGACCGCGCCCACCATGGCGCGGCATCGTCGCCGTGGTCGGCCTGGTCGCCATCGGTACTGCCCTGTGGCGGCACGCCGCCGATCCGCCGAACCCGTATCGCAACGGCACGACCCACGCCGCCACCTTGACCTACACCCAACCGCCCTGCGAGCAGGGATGGACGGTGAGCCTCGACGACGGGCGCTACACGTGGCAGAACAACCTTGCCGTGCCCGCTTCGTAGCCCTGAGCTAGCGGTGGGTGAGCAGGAGGCTGGCGGCGAGGGGGCCACCGCCGGCGGCGGCGACCGCGACCTCAGGGGGCGTCCGCCGGGACGTACGACCTGGCGTTCGCCGGCCTCGCTCCACAGCTGGGTGCAGGCCTCGTGCAGGAACCCGTAGCCGTGCAACCGGCCGGCCGAGAGCTGGCCGCCGTGGGTGTTGAGCGGGATCTGGCCGTCTCGGGCGATCCGCTGTCCGCCCTCGATGAAGGGACCACCCTCGCCATGTGCGCAGAACCCGAGCGCTTCGAGCCAGGCCAGGGCGATGAAGCTGAACCCGTCGTAGAGCTCGGCCACGTCGACGTCGCCGGGGGTGAGATCGGTGCGGTCCCACATCATCGACGAGGCGTCGCGCAGCGCCATGGTGGTGAGGTCGTCGAACTGGTCCCATGACGGACGGCCGTGCAACGCCGTGCCGACCGCCTCGACCTGCACCGGAGGCTTCCGGAGATCGGGCGCCGTCTCGGCCCGCGAGACGATGATGGCCGTCGATCCGTCGGCGGGCACGTCGCAGTCGTAGAGGCAGAGCGGCGTCGACACCATCCGGATGCCCAGGTAGTCGTCGAGGCTCATCGGATCTCGATAGATGGCGTTGGGGTTTACCGCCGCGTTGCGGCGTGCGTTGAGCGCGATCTGGGCCAGCTGCTCGCGCGTCGTACCGAACTCGTGGAAGTGGCGCTGGGCCATCATGCCGATCCAGTTCGAAGCCGAGGGCGCGCCGAACGGCAAGGTCCACTGCATGAACCCGGTGGCCCGGAAGTTGCCGCCGCCCCCGCCGGTCGTGACCGCGGCGCGGCCCTGGTCACCTTGAGCCGACGCCTCCCACACGGTGCGGAAGCACAGCACGTGAGTGGCCAGCCCCGTGGCCACGGCGGCGACGGCGTTGACGACCGACCCCAGTTGACCCGGCAGCTCGAGCCCGCCCGAGAACCAGTTGAGGTCGAGTCGCAGGGCGTCCTGCACCTCGGTGATGCCTGCGCCCGAGAAGCCCGGCGGCGTGGCCATGTTGCCCGGATAGGTCGACAACCCGTCGATGTCGGCCCGGGTGAGACCGGCGTCGGCGATCGCCGCCAGCGCGGCGTCGACGGTCAGCCCCAGCGGGTCCTTGTAGATCCGCCGTCCGATCTGCGACTGCCCCACCCCCGAGATGACCGCCTTGCGCTCCCCGATTTCGACTTGCTTGGCTCTCCGGTCGGCGGAGCCTCCCTCCGAGCGGCTTCGCCATCCGGGTGCCGTCTCGCTCGCGGCTCCGCTCTGCTCCGCCGCGTTGCCCACACCGGCATCGCCGGGTGCCCTGCTCTCATCGTGCGCGAAGAACGGGAGCCAGATGCCGTCCCAGTCCTCGAAGACGGCATGGACCGGCATGCCGATGAACACGTCGTCGGGTTCGACGCCGACGATGTTGGTGGTGAGCCGCATGCCCGGCTGATCGTCCAGCTCGACGATGGCCACCACATAGGGCGGATCGAGGTTCGGGTACCACGGCTGCCAGTTCACGGTGAACGTGTGCACGAGACCGCGGCCCGACGTCACCTCAGGAGCCAGGTCGCGACTCAGGCAGACCGGGCAGATCGGCGACGGCGGATGGATCCACCACCGACACGACTGGCATCGGAGGATCCGCAGTTCACCCTCGGCCCCGCCCAACCAGAAGTGCTCGTTGTCAGTCGTGACCGCGGGCAGCACCCGGAACGGTCGCGGCGCATCGGACTCAGCCATCCTTGTTCCCCATGTCGTGTCCGTCGAGTGCGGCGCTCAACCGTCCACGTCGCCGGTCGAGTCCGAGTCCGACACCGAGAGCCCTCGCTCGAAGCCCGTTCGCGCCGGTCCGAGGGCCTCGAGCGACGGCACCAGCCCGAACCCAGGTTGGGTGAGCACCAGCGTGCCGGTCACGTCCTCCCATGTCGCTCCGAACTCGGCGGCGAGCATGGCGTGACGCTCGACGCCGGGCGCGTGGCGCAAGATCACCGAGCAGGCCAGGCGGATGAGCTCGTGGGTCTTGCGGTCGGGGGACTGCAGCGAGTCGATCTGGCCGAGGTAGACGTTCTGGGCCTCGCGCAGGGCAGGAAAGGCCTCACGCAGCGACGGCCACTCGGGATTGGAGGCTGAGGTATCCACGGCTGCACCCTACCGATCCCGACCTGGGCCCGCCGCCTGCCGCGTCCCGCCCGTTAGTGTCGCCGACATGCGTCACGTGCTGCTCGAGCCGGCCGATGCGTCGCGCTCGACCGCCTTCGACGAGGCCTCGCTCCGCTTCGCCACGAGCCCCCCGAATCCCGGGGAACTGGCTGAGCAACTGCAACAACTCGTCCACCTGGCCGGCAAGTCGACCGGACCAGCGAGCGCGCTCGTGATCGAGGCCGAACCGATCGACGACCAGCTCGAACAGGCCGTGGGGGACGCGGGCTTCAAGGCGGTGCGCACGACCTTGCAGCTGCGCCGCTCGCTCCCCCTCGGCCCCGACGACCGGGCGGCGGCGGCGCCCATCGTCACCCGCCCCTTCGAGCCGGGCCGAGACGAGGATGCGTGGGTCGCCGTCAACAACCGCGCCTTCGCCTGGCACCCCGACCAGGCCGGGCGCACTCGACACGACATCGAGGCCGAGCAGACCGAACCGTGGTTCCGCGCCGACGGATTCCTGATCCACGAGCGCGACGGCACCATGGACGGGTTCTGCTGGACCAAGATCCATCGCGACCACGATCCACCCCTGGGCGAGATCTACGTCATCGGCGTCGATCCGAGCGAGCACGGTCACGGACTCGGGCGCTCGCTGGTGGTGGCCGGCCTCGACTGGCTGGCGGCGGTCGGCCTCACCCGAGCCATGCTCTACGTCGAGGCCGACAACGAGCCGGCGCTCCGTCTGTACCGGTCGCTGGGGTTCGCCGAGCACCAGGCCCACCGCTGGTGGCGCCGCCCGCTCGCGCCCCTCGATCCACCTGGCCCGCCGGGGCCGTAGCCTCAGGGGGATGCCCTCGCTCTACGACCTCAGCCGTGGCGAGCTGGGGGAACTGCTCGTCGACCAGCCGCGCTACCGCGTCGACCAGGTGTGGCAAGGGCTGTACGCCCGCGGCGCCTCGATCGAAGCGCTGACCGAGGTCCCCATGACCGTGCGCACACGTCTGACCGAGAGCGCACCCCGCGCCCTCGAGCCGCTGGCCGAGACCGTGAGCGACGGCGGGCAGACGGTCAAGTGGCTGTGGGGCATCGTGAACCGCACCGACGTCGGTCGCCCCGACCGTGATGAGCGATTGTCGGTCGAGACCGTGCTCATGCACTACGACGAGCGCTCGACGGTCTGCGTCAGCACTCAAGCCGGCTGTGCGATGGGCTGCGGTTTCTGCGCGACGGGCCAGGCCGGCTTCGCGCGCCACCTCACGACGGGCGAGATCGTCGAGCAGGTCGTCCGGGCCCGGGAGCGGGCCCTGGCCGGACCCACCCCCCGACGTGTCTCCAACGTCGTGTTCATGGGGATGGGCGAACCGCTGGCCAACTACGACCGCACCTGGGAGGCGATCGAGCGCCTGAACGCAGACATGGGGATCTCGGCGCGCCACCTGACGGTCTCGACGGTCGGGATCGTGCCCGGCATCCGCCGTCTGGGCGGCGAGCGGCTTCCGGTGAACCTGGCCGTCTCGCTGCACGCCGCCAACGACGAGCTCCGCAACCGGCTCATCCCCATCAACGAGCGCTACCCGCTGGCCATCCTGGCCACCGCCTGCCGCGACTACCTCGAAGCAAAGGGACGGCGGCTCTCGTTCGAATGGGCGCTCATCGACGGGGTGAACGACCGCCCGGTCGACATGCGCGAGCTGGCCGCCTACGTGAAGCCCCTACGGGCCCACGTGAACCTGATCCCGCTCAACCCCACGCCCGGGTTCCCGGTCAAGGGATCACCCCCGACCCAGGTCACGGCCTTCCGG
Source organism: uncultured Microthrixaceae bacterium (assembly GCA_963734965.1). Lineage (GTDB taxonomy): Bacteria > Actinomycetota > Acidimicrobiia > Acidimicrobiales > Acidimicrobilacustridaceae > UBA4742. The sequence goes on from CAVTJK010000004.1 coordinate 53,112, forward strand.
GATGGACTGCGGGCGCTCAACGTCAACGCCACGATCCGCCAGAACCGGGGCACCGACATCAACGCCGCCTGCGGTCAGCTCCGGGCCGTGCACTCGCCCCCGCACGCCCTGGGCGGTCCGACACCCGTGGGCATCAGTCCGGCGGATCGACGGCAACGCTCAGACCTGGAGCGCGGATCACGTCGCTGAGCGACTCGTCGGGCGCGACCACGGCGCCCTCCCACAGCACACACCGGCGGATCGAGCCCTCGACAACCGCGCCGGCACCGACGACCGACGACTCGATCGAGCCTCGGTGTCGAGGCCGTGCCGTCGACGATCGATCCTCCGGCGGCCGCCACCGCAGCCAGGTTGGCATCGAGGTAGTCGCGGGGGGTCCCGCAGTCGACGAAAGGGCCGGCCCAGATCACCACGTCGAGACGAGCCTGCTCGGCGGCGGCTCGCAGGGTCGTCTCGTACAGGCCGGACGGGACGGCACCGAGCCCGACCACCTCGGACCACGGCAACAACGTGGCGACCAGGCCGACCGACGGCCCGAACTCCGCGGTGGCCAGCACGCGGACCCGCTCGCCGTCCCACCCGGCGACGAACGGCGCCAGATCGACCGGGGCCCAGGCGTCGGCGTTGTGCACGAGCACGCCTCGACCGTCGATCCACGGCCGCAGCGCGCCGAGGGCGCCGGCGGTGCCGAGGGCCTCGTCCCGTTCGATCGAGATGTGGATCGGCGTCGCCGACGGTCGAGCGTGGCGCTCGAGCTCGGCCAGGTGGGCCTCGATCTGAGCGCGGCCGTGGTGCACGTTGACGGCCACCGTCCTCACCACGGGTGTCACCCGGGCCAGGGCCAGGTCGACCAGCGCGACACCCCCGACGGGGCACAACGGCTTGGGTCGGATCGTCGTGAGGGGCGACAGACGTCGACCGGCGCCCGCGGCGAGAACGACCCCGGCCAGCTCGGCGGTCTGGCCCCCTGAGGCCTGGTCCACCGGGGTCCGGTCCCCTGAGGTCTGGTCCTCTGCGGTCGCATCGGCGTGCGAACCTGCCACACTGTCACCCATGGAAACCCGCCGGTGGACGAACCCGTCGCAGCCCCAGACGCTCTACATCGCCACGTTCCTGCTGTACATGGAAGCCGTCCTGCAGATCATCTTCGGCGGCCTGGTCAGCCTGCTCGGTCCGCTCTTCGTCATCGCCTACGTCGTCGGCGGTGTGGCCGGCGGCCTCGGCATCGCCAACGAGAAGCGCTGGGGATATCGACTCGGTGTGGCCGCCGCCGTCGTCGGGCTGCTGCCCATCGGACTGATCATCCTGCACAGCGGCGTCGGCGCCATCTTCAGCCTGCCGCTGATCCTCAACGCCCTCTTCCCGGTCGCGCTGTTCGCGCTGCTGCTGCACCCGATGAGCCGCGAGTACCAGAAGATCTGGTTCAACTAGTCGCCGACCCCGGCCCGGACGAGGCATGATCGGTCGATGACAACCATCGTGCAGGGCATCTCCGGGCTGAAGGACAAGATCGGCGACCATCTCGGCTACAGCGAGTACGTCGAGATCACCCAGGAGCAGGTCAACCTGTTCGCGGACGCCACCGGCGATCATCAGTGGATCCACGTCGATCCCGAACGGGCCAAGAGCGGCCCCTTCGGCGGGCCGATCGCCCACGGCTACCTGACCCTGTCGCTCGGCCCGCGCCTGATGCCCGAGATCCTGGCCGTGTCGGGCATCTCGATGGGAGTCAACTACGGCGCCGGCAAGGTGCGCTTCCCTGCGCCCGTGCCCGTGGGGTCGAAGCTGCGGCTCGGCGCCGAGTTGGTGTCGGTCGAGGACGTGGCCGGCGGCGCGGAGGTGACGATGCTCTTCACCTTCGAGGTCGAGGGCGCACCCAAGCCGTCGTGTGTCGCCGAGATCATCTTCCGCTACTACGAGTGAACCCACTGTGCGGCCGGTCGGGCCCGATCAGCGGAACTCGGGCATGACCTGGGTCGCGAAGAGCGTCAGCGTCTCGGTGTCGGGGTAGTCCGCCACCCAAGGCACGACCCCGCCACAGCCGAGGGCCGCATAGGCCTGGAGCTTCTCGGCCACCTGCTCGGGAGTGCCGACGAGGTTGCCGGCGGTCCAGGACTCGACCGGCTCACCCCAGAACGACTTCGATCCGGCGGCGGCCACCTCGGCCTCGGTCTCGCGGAGGAACAGCTCGGGTGACCACGTCTTGGTGATCTCGTCGTAGTCGCGTCCGACCGCCGCGCAATGACCCTGGAGAACCTCGCACTTGTGAGCCCACTCCTCGGGGTTGCCGCCGAAGTTGGACCGGTCGGCCAGCCGGGCGACGACCCGCAGCGTCAGCTGCTCACCACCCCCGCCGATCCAGATCGGCGGGTGGGGCGACTGGACCGGCTTGGGGTCGCACTGGGCGCCGTTCACCGAGTAATGGCGGCCTTCGTAGGTGGCGTCGGGCTCGCTCCACATGAGCTTGACGATCTCGACGGTCTCGCGCAGCATCCGGATCCGGTCGGCGGCCGACGGGAACTCGTAGTCGTAGGCCTTGAACTCACCGTCGTACCAGCCGGCCCCGATCCCCCAGTCGAGCCGGCCGCCCGACATCACGTCGATGTTCGAGGTCACCTTGGCCAGCAGGCCCGGGTTGCGATAGAGCGCGCAGCCGACCATTTGACCGAGCCGGACCCGACTGGTGCGCTGGCTGATGGCGGCCAGGGTCGTCCAGCACTCGAACATGGTCTCGTGGGCCGGCACCGGCACGTTGTGGAAGTGGTCATAGACCCAGACCGAGTCATAGCCCAGCTCCTCGGCCAGCACGGCGATCTCGACGGCCTTGGCCCACTTGTCCTGCGGGTCGGCGATCCCCGCCAGCTCCATCTTCCAACCCTGCGGTACGAACGTCCCGAAGATCATGTCGGCACGCTATCGACAACCGCCGGTGAAGGCCGCGGCGAGATGGAGTTCAGCCGGTGAAGGACGGGGAGGCGCTCACCGCCCTCGCGCCGGCTCCAGGATCGGAGGTCATCGTCGTGAGCTGGTCGGTAGCGGAGGTGCTCGATGTGGTCGGCGCAACGGCCTCGAGCTGACCGCGGGCCGCACCATCCGCAAACGACTCAGTGTCCACCTCGAGGTAGAAGGCGGCGGGATCGTGAAAGATCTCGGCCATGACGGGCGCACCGAACACCATCTGGCAGAACGTTCGGGTCGGATCAGCGGGGTGCGGGGAAAGGGAGATCTCGACCGGGCCATCGACGCCAGCTGCACCTCGGTTGATGTGCACTCCGCTGATCTCGTCGCCGGGCGAGAGCGTCAACGTCACCTGAGCACACAGAAAGGCGACAAGAGTCCCAGTCGAGAACGTGAAGATGGCCCCGCCCGAGTAGCCGTTGCCTTGCGGTGGTACCTCGTTCGACCCCGCCAGAACCGCGGAAAACGGCGTCGTCGTCGGGGCGGCGTCGGCCCGGCTGGAAGGATCCACGACGCCTACGGCGGCAAGAACGAGCATGGCGCACAGCACAACAACTGGCCGCCTCATGGGGCCCTCCCCCGACGCCGGCTGGCGATGCCCGCTGCGACGTCCTCGCTCCATCAAACACCTTGATGACGCTGTCCGACAATGTCCTTGGCGCCGGATGAGACCCGCGCCGCGTGGCGGGGGTGGCGACAGCACAGCGGCCCCGAGTGAAGGCCATTGCTGGCAGGTGTTCTCTACCATCGAGCCGTGCCCCCCTCTGATCGCTGCGTCCTGTCGCGCACGCATGTCATGGGGAGAGTCGACCGGGCCGTGCGGGGCGCCGCCGCCCTGCTCGGGGTGGCCCTGCTGGCGTCCTGTTCGGGATCGACGCCCCCCACCGCCGCGAGCAGGTCATCCGGGACGGCCGCCCCGGCCGGTACCGAAGCTCGGTCGGGCGCGCCCGATCCGCAGCCCGGCGCCCTCACCTGGAAGTCGTGCCAGGAGGGACTCGAGTGCGCATCGCTCGCGGTCCCGCTCGACTACGCCGATCCCACAGGGACCCTCGTCACGTTGGCCGTGATCCGACGCCCGGCCCGCGATCAGGCCCAACGCATCGGCTCGCTGGTGGTGAACCCGGGTGGGCCTGGCGGGTCGGGTCTGGCCATGGTGCGCGGCGGATACGGCACCGGCGACGGCCTGAACGACCGGTTCGACGTCGTCTCGTGGGATCCGCGCGGCATCGGGCTCAGCCAGCCGCTCGACTGCGGCTCGTCGGCGCCCACCTTCGAGGCCCTCGATCCGGATCCCCCCGACGCCGCCGGCCAGGCCGCGCTCGACCAGGCCGCGCAGGCCATCGCCTCCGACTGCGCCACCCACGCCGGACCGCTGCTCGATCACATGGACACCGACACGACGGCGCGCGACCTCGAGCAGCTCCGCCGGGCGCTGGGCGACCCCAAGTTGACCTACGCCGGCTACTCGTACGGCACCGCCATCGGCCTGGCCTACGCCGATCGCTATCCCAACCGCATCCGAGCCATGGTCATCGACGGCGTGGTGCCGCCTGACGCCGATCTCGTCCAGCTGCTGACCGCCCAGACCAACGCCCTCGACCAGAGCCTGCGGGCCATGTTCACGCGCTGCGACGCCGATCGAAGCTGTCCGGTCCGCGATGCGGGCGACACCTACGACGCGCTGGCGCGCCGCCTGGTGGTCCACCGGATGGCCGCTGGCCCCACCACCATCGGACCGTCCGAACTGGCCACGGCGGCGGGGTTGTCGACCTACGACCCGGCCATGTACGAGCCCTTCATGACCGCTCTCCACCATGCCGACCAGGGCGACGGCGCCGGCATCGCCGCCATGGCCCACGCTTACCACACCGAGATACCGAGCTACGCGGGCTACGTCGGAGTGCTCTGCGTGGACCGGCCCCACCCGGTCGGGGCCGCCGCCTACCAGGCCTTCGCCGGCCAGCCTGGCCGCTCGGTCGCCCCGGCTCGGCGCCTCGGTGGCCAACGAGGTCCTGCCCTGCGCCTTCTGGCCCGCCCCGGTGGCCGACGCGCCTCGCGTGGTGACCGCGGCCGGCTCGCCGACCATCCTCGTCGTGGGCAACACGGGCGACGCGGCCACGCCCCTCAGCGGGGCCACGGCGGTCGCGCGGCAACTCGCTCATGGGGATCTGCTCACCTACGACGGCTCGGGCCACACCAGCCTCGGCCGCAGCCAGTGCGCGGACAGCGCCGTGCGGCGCTACCTCGTCGACCTGGCCGCTCCCCCGGCCCGCTCGCTCTGCGAACCTGATCGCTGAGCCCAGCACGCGGGCCGGTTTCGTGCCCCCGGGCGCGGGCCCATAGGATCACGCTTTGCCGTGCTCGCAGGGGGGCGACCGATCCGGATGGACTTCAATCTCGCGGACCTGAACGAGGCGGTGACGGCGGCGGTCGGCGACCGCGAGGCCATCATCTTCGGCGAGCGCCGGATCACCTACGCGCAGCTGAGGACCCGCACGAACCAGCTGGCGAACTACCTGCTCGGTGCCGGCTTCACCGTCCGGGCCGAGCGCGATCAGATCGAAGGCTGGGAGTCCGGCCAGGACCACCTGGCCCTCTACCTCTACAACGGCAACGAGTACGTCGAAGGGATGCTGGGCGCGTACAAGTCCCGCGTCGCGCCCTTCAACGTCAACTACCGCTACGTGTCCGAGGAGCTGCTCTACCTGCTCGACGACTCGCAGGCGAGAGGCATCATCTACCACTCGGCGTTCGCTCCGGTCCTGCAGGCCGTTCGAGCCGAGCTCCCCCGACCTCGAGCTGCTCCTGCAGGTCGACGGACGATTCGGGCCACGCCCTGCTCGAAGGCGCGATCTGGTACGAGGACGCGCTGGCCGCCGCGTTCGAGCGAACCGCCGGCAGTCGTGCGCTCGCCCGACGACCTCTACATCCTGTACACGGGCGGCACGACGGGCATGCCCAAGGGTGTGCTGTGGCGGCAGGGCGACATCTACCCCGCGGCGCTGGGCGGCCGCCAGGTCGGAACCGGTCAGGAATGGGCCGATCGAGGAGGCGATCGTCGACAACGCCCGCAACGGCGGGGCCCGGGCTGATGCCGGCGCCGCCCTTCATGCACGGGGCCGCCCATTGGCTGGCCTTCAACGCCCTCACGGGCGGCAACACCGTCGTCCTGCCGACCGTGACCAAGACCCTCGATGCCGGCGAGCGTCTGGTCGACGATCGAGGCTGAGAAGGTCAACATCCTGCTGATCGTGGGCGATGCCTTCGGCCGCCCGCTCATCGACGAGCTCGAGGCCGCACGACTACGACCTCAGCTCGATGCTGATGGTGGTCAGCGGCGGGGCCGCCCTCAGCTCGACGGTCAAGAACCGCCTGCTCGAGCTGCTGCCCGACGCCGGCGTGCATGGACGGGCTGGGCGCGTCGGAGACCGGCCAGCAGGCGACGCAGATCTCCGGCGCCGGCGCCGAGGCGACGACGGGCACGTTCACGCCCGGCCCGGGCATGTGCATCGTCGACGAGGACCTGACCCACCTGCTCGAACCGGGCGAGCGACCGAGCTGGGCTGGCTGGCCCAGGAGGGCCGCGTGCCCCTCGGCTACCTGGGCGACGCGGTCAAGACGGCGCGCACCTTCCCGGTGATCGACGGCGTGCGCTACTCGGTGCCGGGCGACCGGGCCCGCTACACCCCCGAAGGACTGCTCGACCTCCAGGGCCGCGACTCGGTCACCATCAACTCGGGCGGCGAGAAGATCTTCGCCGAGGAGGTCGAGGCCGCGCTGATGGCCCATCCCGCGGTCTACGACGTCGTGGTCGCCGGCCGACCGAGCGAGCGTTGGGGCAACGAGGTGGTCGCCGTCGTCCAGCTGCGGGCAGGCACCGCACGCCACGGTCGACGACCTGCTGGCCGAGAGCGAGAAGCACATCGCCCGCTACAAGCTGCCCAAGGACTTCGTGCTTCGTCGACCGGGTCGTGCGCAGCCCGTCGGGCAAGGCCGACTACCGCTGGGCCCGCGAGCAGGCGCTGGCCGGGACCGACTGAGCGATGGCCGGCGGCCGTCGGGCCGGTGCGCCGACGTGCGCCGCCATCGGGTGCCGGCCTGGTGGCGCGACGCCAAGCTCGGGCATCTTCGTGCACTGGACGCCGGCGTCGGTGCCCGCCTTCGCCCCGGTGGGCGTGGACATGGGCGAGCTGCTGGCCCAACGCCGACCCGACGCCCTGGCCTGGTCGCCCTACGCCGAGTGGTACCAGAACTCGCTGAGCTTCCCGGACAGCCCGGTGGCCCGAGCACCATCGCGCCGTCTACGGCGACCGGCCCTACAACGAGTTCGCCCGCGATTGGGAGGACGGCCTGGCCACAGTGGGACCCCGACGACTGGGCCCGGCGCTTCGCCGCCACCGGGGCCCGCTACGTCGTGCTGGTCACCAAGCACCACGACGGCTACTGCCTGTGGCCGAGCGAGGTGCCGCAACCCGCACGTGCCCGGCCTGTTCTCGTCGCGCGACGTCGTGGGCGAGCTGGCCGACGCCGTGCGCGGCCAGGGGATGCGCTTCGGCGTCTACTACTCGGGCGGGTTGGACTGGACCTTCAACGACCACCCGCTGGGGACGTTCAGCGACCTGGTGCTGGCCCAGCCCGGCGGCGACTACCCCGCCTACGCCGAGGCCCAGGTCCGGGAGCTGATCGACCGCTACCGCCCGAGCGTGCTCTGGAACGACATCTCCTGGCCGGCCTCGACGGCCAAGCTGGCCCGGCTGCTGGCCGACTACTACCGCGCCGTGCCCGATGGCGTGGTCAACGACCGCTTCATGCCCCGATCGCTCGGCCTGGGTGATCGGCGGGACCGCTCCCGCCCGGCGGCTGCTGGACCTGGCCGCCGCCCGCTCGGCCAAGGCCGACAAGGGCATCGTGCCGCCCAAGCCGCCGCTGTTCGACGTGCGCACGCCCGGAGTACACGACCTTCGACCAGATCCAGACCACGCCGTGGGAGTGCGTGCGAGGCATCGACGCCAGCTTCGGGCACAACGAGCAGTCCGACGAGGCCGACTTCCTGTCGAAGCGCGACCTGCTCTGGTCGCTCGTCGACATCGCCGCCAAGGGCGGCAACCTGCTGCTCAACGTCGGGCCACGCGGCGCCGACGCGACCATCGCCGACGCCCAGCTGCGGCGACTCGACTGGCTGGCCGAGTTCACGGCCGAGTCGGCGACGCGCTGTTCGCCACTCGTCCATGGGTGCATCCGGGCGATCAGGACGGTGCGATCGAGGTGCGCTACACCGCTCGCGACTCGACGCTCTACGCCTTCGTGCTGGGCGGCCCCGAGGGCGTGGGGTCTCCGGCGGCAACGGCTGGTACGCAGACCGTGACGCTGGCGTCGGTCCGCCCCACCGTGACGACCACGGCGGCCACCCTGACCGGCTCGGCCCTGCCCATCGAATCGACGCCCCAGGGCCTGCAGGTGACCCTCGCCGCGCCGCTCAGCTCGGAGATCCCGACCGTGGTGGTGCTGCACCAGGTCGACGCCGCTCAGGCCGGCGGACGCTAGCCGAGGTCCCCATCGCTGTAGCGATCGATCGTCGGCCCCACCCATGCGCCCAGCTCCTCGGGCGTCGCGCTCGCGACCGGCTCGAGGCCCAGCACGTAGCGACCGATCGCCACCCCCATGAGCTGCGACGCGATCAGCGCCCGGCGCATGATCAGCTCGTCGGCGGATCGTCCGTTGTCGCTGAGGTGCGACCAGATGCGCTCGGCCAGGAAGTCGCGCACGGCGCGGGCCGCCTCGGGCGATGACGACGCGGCCTGGATGAACGAGATGAAACGGCTGGGGTTCTCGGCCTGCGACGAGCTGTCCCACAGGCGCACGAAGTTGGTGACGATCACCGCGCCCTTCGTCGCCGCCGCCGCGAAGGCCTCCGGCGCGGGGATGGCGTGATCGCCGATGACGCGGTCGAGGATGACACCGGGATCGAGATCGTCCTGCATGACCACGCCGAACAGCTCGGGCTTGCCTCCGGCGAAGTAGTGGTGCACGAGGGCCGGATCGACCCCGGCACGCGCCGCGATGGCCCGCAGGCTGACCCGGTCATAGCCGTCATCGGAGAAGCAGGTTCGCGCCGCGGCCACGATCTCGGCTCGCGTGTCTCGCTTGCCTGGACGACGACCTTTCTCAGCCATGGCCACCAGCGTGTCGGAGCAGATCTCCACCGTCGGGCCAGAGCCGCGAGACAGGTGTCACTAGGATTCGTCGTTCCCAACCATCCCCAACCGTGGTACAAATCATCAGTGATGAATTATAGCCCCCCGAGTCCCTGAGGTGTTGGCGCCATGAGCTCAACCACCGTGATCGAACCCGGCTCCCCCGAACCGGCTGCCCCCCGCCCCGTGGGCCCATCCGGGAGCCTGGCCCGCCTGGCCGGGTGGTCCTTCGACAAGCGCAAGCGCGTCCTTGCCGCCTGGGTCGTGCTGTTGATCGGTCTCTCGGTCGTGGCCGGCATGGTCGGGGCCAACTACCAGGACAAGTTCGACGGCGGGAACTCCGAGTCCCAGCAGGCCCAGAACCTGCTCAAGAAGCAGTTCCCGGCTCAGGCCGGCGACACCGCCCAGGTCGTGTTCCGCACCACTGACCCGATCTCGACACCGGCCAACCAGGCCAAGATCGCCGCCTTGGGGGCGGCGCTGGCCAAGCTCCCCCACGTCACCGACGTGGTCAGCCCGGTCGGTCCGGCCGGCCAGTTCCAGATCAGCCCCGACGGCCACATCGCCTACACCACGGTGCAGATCGACAAGCCGACCGCTGATGTCCCCAAGGCCGACCTCCAGCGCATCGTCGACACCGCCAAGGCGGCACGCGCCGAGGGCATGCAGGTCGAGCTCGGCGGCCAACCGATCTCGGCGGTGCAGCAACCGCCGTTCGGCGCCAGCGAGGGCATCGGCTCATCGCCGCCATCATCATCCTGCTCGTGGCCTTCGGCTCGCTCATCGCCATGGGTCTGCCCATCGTCACGGCGCTGTTCGGCGTCGGCGTCGGCGTGGCCATCGTGTCGCTGCTCAGCCGCCTGCTGGTCGTGCCCAGCTTCGGCACCGAGCTGGCCGCCATGATCGGCATCGGCGTCGGCATCGACTACGCGCTGTTCATCGTCACCCGGTACCGCCAGAGCCTGGCCGAGGGCCGCGACGCGCGGGCCGCGGTCATCCGCGCCCTCGACACGTCCGGCCGAGCCGTGCTCTTCGCCGGCTGCACGGTGGTCATCTCGCTGCTCGGCATGCTCCTGCTCGGCCAGCCGTTCGTCTACGGACTGGCCTTCGGCGCCATCGCCGCCGTGCTGTTCGTGATGAGCGCATCGCTGACGCTGCTGCCGGCCATGCTCGGCTTCGCCGGACCCAAGATCGACCGCTGCGAAGATCCCGTTCCTGCACGCCGATCGCCGACCCGAGTCGCAACCAGCACTCGTTCTGGTACCGCTGGAGCCGCGTGATCCAGCGCCGCCCCTGGCCGGCCGCCATCGTCGCCCTGGTGGTGCTGCTGGCCATGGCCGTGCCGGTGCTGTCGCTGCACATGCTGTTCAGCGACGCGGGCAACGACTCGACCCAGCTCACGACCCGCCACGCCTACGACCTGCTGGCCGAGGGCTTCGGGCCCGGCAGCAACGGCCCGCTCGTCGTCGCCGTCTCGCCTGCCCGCCGGCTCGACCCCGCGCCGCCGTCGACGGCCTGGCCAAGCAGCTGAGCGCCACCAAGGACGTCGCCTTCGTGGCCCCCGCCCGCCTCAACGAGGCCGGCGACGCCGCCGTCATCATCGTCATCCCCAAGACCTCGCCCCAGAGCACCGAGACCGAGAACGCTGGTGCACACCCTGCGCCACGACGTGGTGCCGCCGGCCACGCAGGGCAACGCAGCTGAAGGCCCTGGTCGGCGGGTACACCGCGGCCGGCATCGACTCGGCCGACAACTTCTCGCATCGGCTGATCTGGGTGATCGGCGCCGTCGTGGTGCTGTCGTTCCTGCTGCTGATGGCCGTGTTCCGCTCGATCGCCGTGCCGATCAAGGCCGCCATCATGAACCTGCTGTCGATCGCCGCCGCCTACGGCGTGATCGTGGCCGTGTTCCAGTGGGGCTGGCTCGGGGGCGTCCTCGACATCGGCAAGACCGGACCGATCGATCCGTGGATCCCGCTGATGCTGTTCACGATCCTGTTCGGCCTGTCGATGGACTACGAGGTGTTCCTGCTCTCGCGCATCCGGGAGGAGTGGCTGCGCACCGGCGACAACGCCACCGCCGTCGCCGACGGGCTGGCCCAGACCGGCTCGGGTCATCACCGCCGCCGCCGCCATCATGTTCTGCGTCTTCGGCTCGTTCGTGATCGGTGACCTGCGGGTGCTCAAGGTCTTCGGCCTCGGCCTGGCCGTGGCCGTGCTGGTCGACGCCACCATCGTCCGCATGGTGCTCGTGCCGGCGACCATGGAGCTGCTCGGCGAGGCCAACTGGTGGTTCCCGAAGTGGCTCGACCGCATCGTCCCCCAGCTCGACGTCGAGGGCGCTCACGACGAGGTCATCGACCTCGACGCCCCGGCCCCGCCCGTCACGACGACGGCCGGCGCCGCCACCGACACGCCCGCCCAGGTCTAGAGCGGAAGGTTGCCGGTCGCCGCCTTGGTCGTGCCGTCGTCCTTGTAGGCGGCGATGGTGCGCTGGGCGATGCGCATCTGGTGCACCTCGTCGGCGCCGTCGGCGAAGCGGCTCCAGCGGGCCTGCTTGAGCATCTCGCCGAGCGGCGTGTCACTCGAGTAGCCGAGCGCGCCGTGCACCTGGATGGCCCGGTCGATGATGCGCCACAGCGAGTTGGCCACGAAGTGCTTGGCCATCGACACCTCGCTCTTGAAGTCGGCGCCGCGTGTCGATGAGGTAGGCGGCGTGGAGCACCATCAGCTTGCACTGGTAGAGCTCCATGGCCGAGTCGGCGATCAGCCACTGGATGCCCTGCTTCTCGGCCAGGATCGACCCGTGCGAGTACCGGTTGAGGGCCCGGTCGACCATCATGTCGAGCGCGACCTCGGCCTGGCCGATCCAGCGCATGCAGTGGGCCAGGCGGGCCGGCCCGAGCCGGGCCTGGCCGAGCAGGTGGCCCTGGCCCCGGCCGCCGAGCATCTTGTCGTTGCGGACGACCAGGTCGGTGATGCGGATCTCGCAGTGGTTGTGGCTGCCGGCCATGCGTCTCGACGTCGCGCACGACCTCCCAGCCCTCGGACGGGATGTCGACGAGGAAGGCGGAGTTGGCCGCCTGGGGCAGGTCGGGGTCGTCCTCGGTGCGGGCGATGAGGATGGCGAAGCTGCGCGCCCCGGGCGCCCGAGATGAACCACTTGTGCCCGTTGATGACCCAGGTGTCGCCGTCCTGGTAGGCGCGGGTCTGGATCAGGGTCGGATCCGAGCCGGCCACCTCGGGCTCGGTCATGGCGAAGCACGAGCGGAACGGCCGCGGCTTGCCGTCGACCAGCTTGAACCCGTCGCAGAGCGGCTTGAGGTAGTCCTGCTTCTGCTGGTCGGTGGCCCAGTGCAGCAGCGTGTGCATGTTGCCCTCGTCGGGTGCCTGGGCGTTCAAGGCGAACGGACCCATGCGGGTCTTGCCCGCCTCGGCCGACACGCTGGCCATGGCCACGTGGCCGAGGCCCATGCCGCCCCACTCCTCCGGCATGTGCGGCAGCCACAGTCCCCACTCGTGGGCCTGACGCTCGCATCTCGATGATGGCCTTGACCCAGTCGTCGCGACCCCAGCTCGTCGCCTCGGCCTTGGCCTCGATCGGGCGGACGACCGTGTCGAGGAAGTCGCGGACCTTGAACCGGATCTCGTCGATCTCGGGCGGGAAGGTGAAGTCGATGGCCATGCGGCGAGTCTGCCAGACAGCTTGACCATCCGGTCAAGCTTCTGACGAGGCCTCAGGTCCCGCGTTGGTCGAGCCCGGGCTGACCCGGCTGGCCGACGCGACCGTCGGCCGTCGAGCATCGACGCCGACGACCTCGGCCTCGCGGTGGTAGCCGGCGTAGCTCGAGCAGCTGGCGGAACAGCGACGGCGGCGTGCACGCCCGCGCCGCCGTCGAGGCGCAACAGCTCGGTGACGAAGGGTCGGGTCTGGCCGGTGCCGGCGACGGCGATGGCGCCGAGGACCTGCGACGGTCCCGGTCGGCTCGTTGGCGAAGGCCCACGTCATCACCGACACGCCCTCGACCAGCCGGCCGGCGGCCAGCGCCTGGGCCGCCCGGAAGGTGGCGCTGGGCGCACCGGCGTGGGCGTAGCGGGCGACGGCCGCCTCGGCGCCGGCCTGGTCGCCCTGCCACAGCCGGGCCCACCCCAGCAGCTCGGACGCGGCGCCGCAGCGCCGGGCCCGACGGGCGCCGGGCCAGCACGGCGTGGGCGACCTGCTCGGCCTCGACCGGGCGGTGCTCGATCAGCGCCCGCTGGGCGAAGACCATCTCGTCGCCCAGCTCCTGCTGCTTGACCCGGCTGAGCGAGCGCGACGTTCATGCACGGCGAACATGGCGGCGAAGACGGCGATGAAGAACTGCCCGATGGCCAGCCGATCAGACGCCGAGCGCGCCGGCGGCCACGATCGAGATGATCTCGGCCGGGCGCCGGCCCCGACCCTTGGTGGCCAGGTCGAGCAGCGACAGGGTCACGTTGCCGCCGTCGAGCGGCAGGATCGGCAGCAGGTTCAGCACCGACCAGCCGACGTTGATCCAGAGCACCTGGAAGAGGACCTCCTGGCCCGCCGACGACGTGACCGTGCCCGGCGTGCCAGACCCACAGCGCCGGCAGCCCGATCAGGACCAGCGCCGACAGCGGGCCGGCCAGGCTCACGAGCGATGTGCTGGCGCGGGCGTCGAGCCGACCCGACCCGAGGTCAGCCCGCCGAAGCCCTGGATCGAGATGCTCGGGCGCGACGCCGTACAGGCGGAACACGACGGCGTGACCGAGCTCGTGCAGCAGGATCGACACGAAGGCGATGCCGATCCACGACAGCAGGATGGACGAACTGGAAGTTCTGCGGGTCCTGGGAGACGTAGCCGAGGATGGCGATGATGACGAAGAAGCTGGCCTCGACCCGCACCGGGATCCCGGCGAGCCGGAAGTGCGGGGCCTTGGCCATGCCCGCCAGGGTACTGGGGGGTTAGCGTCGCCTGGATGCAGGATGACCTGGTCTTGCGGCCCGCCGCCGCTGGCGATGTCGAGGCCATCGTCGCGCTCGAGGTGGCCGCCTTCGGCCGCTCCGACGAACCCGGCGTCCGCGCCCACCTCCAGCCGCCGGGCACCACCGACGGACTGGGTGGTCGTCGAGCAGCGATCCACGGGTCGGATCGTCTCGGCGTCCGCGGGCGCTGACCCACCGCATGGTGCTCGACGGGGTCGAGCTCCCCGGCGGCCAGATCGAGTACGTCGCCACCGATCCCGCCCACCAGCGCCAGGGCCTGGTGCGCGCCCAGTTCGACTGGCACCACCGCCGGTCGACCGAACGGGGCGACCTGGCCCAGTTCATCACCGGCATCCCCTATCTCTACCGACGGTTCGGGTACGGCTACGGCCTCGACTACCCGCCCATCCGCGTCCCCGATGCCTCGATCGTGGACCTGGCGGCGACCGCGACGAGCGCGATCACGACCCGGCGCGCCACTCGAGACGGATCGCGACGCTGATCATGGCCCTCGACGCCGACGCGGCCGGCGACGGGCCTGCGGGTCGAGCGCGACGCCAGGGCGCTGGGATGTCATCTTCGCGCATGAGCCAGGACAACGACTACGAGCACCTCTTTGTGGCCGAGCGCGACGGTCAGCGTCGTCGGCTGGTGGCGGACCCAGCACAAGCCCGAGGACGGTCGGGTCTACCTGCAACCTTCGGTCGTCGATCCGGACGAGCCGCCGGCGACCACGCTGGCGATGATCGCCGACGCCCGTCGCGAGTCGGGCGACCTCGCCCTCGTCGTGTTCGACGCGCCCGGCACCGCGTACAGCCAGCACCTGGCGGCCCTCGATCAGCTCGGCCAGTCGGTCCGCCACGACCACGGGATCTACGTCCGGGTGCCCGATCCGCGCCGACTCCTCGATGTGCTTCGTCCGGTCCTGTCCGATCGCCTCGCCCACTCCCGCTACGGCGCTCGCTCGGGCGACGTTGCTGATCTCGTGCTACGGGTTCGGCCTCGCCCTCGACTACGAACACGGCCACGGTCGGCCCGGTGCGGTCGGTGGCCGGCATCGAGGATCCCTACGCCGACGGCGAGGTCGGGGTCGCTCCTGATCTGCTTCGGGGCGCTGGTGTTCGGGCGCTTCGGTGCCATCGGGCTGGAGCAGCGCGCCGACGACGTCACCCTGGGACGCCACCGCGGCCTGATGGAGGCCCTGTTCCCGAAGCGGGAGTCCGACGTCGTCGGTGATCTGTGACGTCGAGCCGCCACCTGGGTCGCCGGGACGGGCCTGGGTAGGCTCGCCGACGTGACCGGAGTGCGGATCGACCCCGAGCATCTTCCCGAGGGCGACGACAAGGTGGCGGCGGTGCGGTCGATGTTCGACGCCATCGCGCCCGCGCTACGACCTCGTGAACCGGATCATGACCTTCCGCATGGACGTCGGCTGGCGCCGCCGGACGGTCCGCCGCCTCGGGCCTCGCGCCCCGCTCGTCGGTGATCGACCTGGCCTGCGGCACCGGCGATCTCTGCCGCGAGCTGACCAAGCAGGGACTGCGGGCCGATCGGGCGCCGACCTGTCCTTCGGGATGCTGGCGGCCGGCGGTCGACTGGCGCGCCGGTGCGTGCAGGCCGACGCCCTGCGGCTGCCGCTGGCCGCCGGAGCCGTGGACGGGGTCACGTGCGGGTTCGCCCTGCGCAACCTCGTCGCCCTCGAACCGTTCTTCGCCGAGCTGGCCCGCGTCGTGCGACCCGGCGGACGCATCGCCCTGCTCGAGGTGGCCGTGCCGGCCAACCCGGTCATGCGATGGGGCCACGGCGTCTACTTCGGCAAGGTCGTGCCCCGGATCGGCGGGCTGCTGTCCGATCCGGCCGCCTACCGCTACCTCCCCAAGTCGGTGGCCTACCTGCCCGGAACCAGACGAGCTGCTCGACCAGCTCCGCCGCGCCGGCTTCGCCGACGCCACCGGGAGCTGTTCTCCGGCGGGATCGCCCAGCTCTTCGTGGCCACCGGGACTCGGACCGGGCCGCGCCGTCGAACCGGGCTCGGCGAGCGGATGAGCGCCGAGGGCGCGGCCGGCATCCGAGGCGCCACCGACGCGGCCCTCGTCGCTCGCACCGAGCGGCTCGACCTCGACCTCGACCTGCTGGCCGTGGCCGGCGAGCACGGACCGCTCTGGCTCCACGGCCGGCAGGGGTTCGCCGGTCAGGGCGAGGCCCTGCGGATCGCTGTCGCCGGCGGGCGATCCGACCGAGGCGGCCGCCGCCGTGCACGCCGCCCTCGACGCCATCGAGGTGCACGACGCCGTCGGGAGCCCGGGTGTGGACCCGTGGCGCTCGGTGCCCTCCCCTTCGATCCTCGCCGACCGGGCACCCTCGTGGTCCCCGAGCTCCTCGTGGGTCGGGCCGAGGACGGCACGCGCTGGATGACGACCATCGGTCCCCGCGGCACCGCCGGTCGGCTCCCGCGACTCGACGAACCAGCCCTGGCCTCCGCCGACGACGAGCTGGCCGACCGCTTGGCGGCCGACCCGAGCGAGTTCGCCATATCGAGTCCACGATCGGCACCCGACTGGTGCGAGGCGCTGGTCGCGGCCGCGCGACGAGCTCGCGCCGGGGCGCGGCCCACAAGGTCGTGCTGGCCCGCGAGATCGTGGTCGGACACGGACCGACCCCTGCGCCGCCGGGCCGTGCTCGAACAGCTGCGCCGCACCTACCCCAGCTGCATGCTGTTCGCACGACGGCATTCGTGGGCGCCAGCCCCGAGCTGCTCGTCGCCCGCACCGGCGATCTGGTCCGGTCCCACCCCATGGCCGGCACCGCGCCCCGCAGCGCCGATCCGCTCGGTCGACTCGCGGCTGGCCGCCAACCTGTTGGCGTCGACCAAGGACCAGATCGAGCATCGGTACACCATCGACATGGTCCACGACACGCTGCTGCCGATGGTGCTCGTACCTCGACGAGGAGGCCGAGCCGTCGATCGTGGCCATGGCCAACGTGCAGCACCTGGCCACGTTGGTCGAGGGACGGCTGTCGAGCCCGCCGGCGTCGGTCATCGAGCTCATGCGGGCACTGCATCCGACGCCCGCGGTCAACGGTCACCCGCGTGCCGAGGCGCTCGACCTGATCGCCCGCTACGAGGGCATCGACCGGGGCCGCTACGGCGGGCCGGTCGGCTGGGTCGACGCCGCCGGCAACGGGGCGTGGACGGTCGGCATCCGCAGCGCCGAGCTCGACGGCACCCGCGCCCGACTGTTCGCCGGCGTCGGCGTGGTCGCCGACTCGGACCCCGACGCCGAGCTGGCCGAGACCCAGGCCAAGTTCCAGGCCCTCCTCGGCGCCATCCTCCGCCCCTGACGCTCCGTCCCTGGCCCGATTCTGCGGCGATGAAGGGCGTGCACGCCGCTCGAATCGCCGCCAGAACGGGGATGCCAGACGGACGGGTTGCCACGGGCCGGGCGGAGGTAGCACGATGCTGCTCGCTTCCCCGCGCCGGTGTCATGTCCAGAGTCGCGGGGTCGTGATGATCCCGAGATCGTGGATCGATCGATGAACTGGTGTCAGATGTCGCTCGCCGACAGCACGGCTTGATCAGCTTCGCTCAGCTCGTCGATCTCGGAGTCAGTCGAGATGCGATCAGGGAGCCGCCGTCGCGACGGCGTCGGCTCGAACGTGTGCACCACGGCGTCTACCGGATCGCGGGAACACCGCTGACTCGGGTCCAGCGAGATCCTGGCTGCCTGCCTCAGCGGCGGACCGATGGGCTCTCGCCTCACATCGGACCGCCGCTCGCTGTGGTCGTTGTCCGGGATCGTGGCGATGGCACCGAGGTGGTCGTCCCCCGCTGGCAGCGTCTCCGACGCACCCCCTTCAACGTGCACGAGTCGACAGGACCTCCGTGGAGTCGACGCCAGCCGATCGTGCACGCCATCCCGGTGACGACGCCGGTGCGCACGCTGCTCGATCTCGGCGCGGTCGTGCACCCCTATCGACTCGAACAGGCTCTCGACGATGCGATCCGCCGCGGCTGGTCACGCTCGAGGATCTGCGTCATCGCTTCCTCGAAGTCGCCAGGAAAGGCCGGCGGGGCGTCGGCCCGATGCGGCCCCTGCTCGAAGAGCGGCTGGCGCGAAACCCTGGCCACCGACACGGCCTTCGAGTCCTCGATGCTTCGCTTGGCCCGCCGGGCCGGACTGCCTCCACCGGTGTGCCAGCTTCCGGTCGACCTCGGGGACACGACGATCTATCTCGACCTCGCCTGGCCGGATCGGCGGCTCCTCGTCGAGTGCGACAGCCTGGCCCACCACTTCGCTGCCCATCGCCTCCGCTGGGACGACCGCCGTCAGAACGAACTGGTGCTTGCGCGGCTGGATCGTCCTGCGAGTGACCTGGCTCGACGTCACACGAGCGGGCCGAGGCCACGATGGAACTTCTCCGACAGGCATGGGATCGCTGCGCCCGATCGCTTCCGATCCGGGCCCCGGAAAGGGTTCCGGCGGCTCTTGAGGGCGCTGTACGCCATTCATCGCCGCAAGAAGCCCAGGAAGGGCGGCGCGGGGCTAGGTGAGGGAGGTCAGGGCGGCGGAGACGGCGGCGTCGATCTCGCGGTGGACGGCGACGTTGGTGGTCCGGTCGGTGGTCACGATGATCACGTGGACGCCGCCGAGGGCGATCGACTCGGCCACCGCCGCGGCCGACGTCGATCTGGCGATCGAGCCGACGACAACCGAGGCCGTGGGCCGCGGCCAGGCCGGCCAGGTCGACGCCGTGCGGCGTCCCGAACAGCGTCTCGAAGGCGATCAGGATCGAGCGACGTCGGCCTGGGGCAGGAACGAGAAGATGCCGCCGCCGTCGTTGTCGACGACCACGACGGTGAGGTCGATCCCGCCGCCGGGCCGCCCCGAGCAGACCGTTCGAGTCGTGCAGGAAGGCCACGTCGCCGATCAGCAGGGCCGTCGGACCCGCCGACGCCGCCTGGCGGGCCAGGGCCAGGCCGACGGCGGTGGACACGACGCCGTCGATCCCGTTGGCGCCCCGGTTCGCCAGTCACCCGCACTCCGGTGCGGGGCGAGCGCGAACCACTCGACGTCGCGCACGGGCATCGACGACGACACCATCAGCGTCGAGGTGTCCGGCAGCGCTCGGACGACGTCGCGGGCCACGGCCGGTTCGGTCGGATCCGGGTGGCGGGCCAGGACGCTCACGATCGCCTCGGCCGCCACCGCGTCGGCGCGCACCCAAGCTTCGAGCCACTCTGACCCCGGACGATCGTCGTCGCCCGGTCGGCGGCAGATCGATGCGGGCCGCCATCTGCCGGCACGTCTCGCCCGGCGGACGCGGCCACGATCCCGTCGAGATGGCGATCGGGATCGAAGCGCGTGCCGTCGGTCTCGACGGCGACCTGCCAGGCATCGAGGCCGGCCAGCCACTGACTCAGCACCTTCGACGCCGGGAGCGAGCCGAGCCGCAGGACCATCTCGGGAGCCAGGCGCGCCGCCATGGCCGGCACTCGCAGGATGGCGTCGAAGTGGCTGATGGTGGACGACTCGGGCACGCGACAGTCGCTGCGGGGATCGGCCAGGACCGGCCAGCCCAGGAGGCGGGCCAGGGCGCAGCACCTCGGGCCCGTCCTCGATGCCGGCGCCGGCGACGATGACACCCCGACGAGTCCCGACCGCCTCGGCCAGCGCCTCGATCGTCTCGGTGTCGACCTCGGTGCGCGGCGACCACCGGCACATGCCACGGACGCCCGTTCTCGCGGCCCTTCGGGAGGGCCGCCGCTTCGCCGACCAACGGATCCCGGAACGGCAGGTTCAGGTGCACCGGACCGGGCGGACCGGCCGTGGTGGCCACGACCACCTGGGCGGCCAACGAGCGCCAGGATCCCGCCGCCGCCCCATCGGCGACTCCGGCGTCGACGAACAGCCGCACCGCCCGGCCGTAGAGCTGTTGCTGGTCGATGGTCTGGGGCGCGCCGACCCCGTGGAGCTCGGGAGGACGATCGGCCGTGCAGACCAGCATCGCCACCTTGGCCTGATGGGCCTCGACCACCGCGGGGTGCAGCTCGACGGCGGCCGTGCCGCTGGTCGTGAGGACCACCGCGGGATGACCGGTCGCCAACCCGATCCCCAGGGCCACGAACCCCGCCGATCGCTCGTCGTGGTGCACGTGCACCCGCAGCGCCCGGTCGGCCGCCAGCGCCAGCGCCAGCGGCGTCGAGCGCGAACCGGGACAGCACCACCGCGTGGCGAACGCCGGCCCGGACCCACTCGTCGACCAGGGTCGCGCAGAAGGTGGCGGCGGTCGTCTCCGCCGGTTCGGAGCCGGGCACGAGCCACAGCCTAGGTTTGGCGGGACATGACGACGACGTCGAACCCGAACGGGACCTCTGCTGGCCGCCCAGCGCTTCTCGACGACCTCTCCGGCCGGGGCCCGAGGTCGGATCGTCGCCGTCCACGGATTCACCCAGACCTCGGCCTGCTGGTCGCCGATCGACGCCGACCTCGTGGCCGATCACGACCTGGTGCTCGTCGACGCGCCCGGTCACGGCGCCTCGACCCGGATCGAGCTCGACCTGCCCGCCGGCGGCGCGGCCATGGCCGAGGTCGGCGGCGCCGGCTGCTACCTCGGCTACTCGATGGGCGGGCGGTTCGCGCTCCACGCCGCGCTGGCCCGTCCCGAGGTGGTCCAGCGCCTCGTGCTCATCAGCGCCACGGCCGGGCTCGACGATGCCGGGCGAGCGCCGGGACCGCCGGGCCGCCGACGAGCGCCTCGCCGACCACGTCGTCGACATCGGCGTGGCCGCCTTCCTCGACGAGTGGTTGGCCCTCCCACTCTTCTCCGGGCTGAGCGATGATCGGGCCCATCGCCGGGCCCGCCTGGCCAATGACGCCGAGGGTCTGGCATCGAGCCTCCGTCGGGCCGGCACCGGCACCCAGGCGCCGCTCTGGGGTCGTCTGAGCGAGCTGTCGATGCCGGTGCTCGTCGTGGCGGGTGCGGACGACCCGAAGTTCACCGCCATCGCCGAGCGCATGGCCGGCGCCATCGGTTCGAACGCCACCCTCGAGGTCGTGGCCGACGCCGGGCACACGGTCCACCTCGAACAGCCCGACGACTTCCTCGCCGCGCTCGCGCGCCTGGCTCGATCGCGTCGAGGTCGATCAGGCGGAGATGTAGAAGCCGATCGTCAACAGGATGCCGAAGACGAGCTGGACGCGCGCCGTGCCGGCCAACACCGGGATGAGCGCCGGTCCCTTGGCCCCTTCGAGCACGCGCAGCACCGGGCGCTGAGCCACGAAGATGGCGGCGAAGGCGAACACGGCCCAGGGTCGCTGACCCAAGCCGGCGATGAACGGCAGCAGCAGGTACGGCACGACCATGAGGACGACGTACAGCACACGCGTGCGCTGATCGCCGATGCGCACGGCCAGGGTCTTCTTGCCCGCCGCCGTGTCGGAGGGGATGTCGCGCAGGTTGTTCACGACCAGCAACGCCGTCGACAGGCAGCCCACGGCCGCACCGCACACCCAGGCCGGCCACGGGATCCATCCGAGCTGGACATAGGCCGAGCCCGCCGTGGCCACCAGCCCGAAGAACACGAAGACGAACAGCTCACCGAAGCCGTAGTAGCCGTACGGCTTGGGTCCGCCGGTGTAGAGCCATCCGGCGGCGAAGCAGACCGCGCCCACCGCCAGCAGCCACCACGTCGTCGCGGCGGCCAGCGCGAAGCCCGGCCAGGCCGGCGACGCCGAAGGAGATGATGGCCGCTTGCTTGACCGCTCCCGGTCGCTTCAGCCCCGAACCCACGAGTCGCACCGGTCCGACCCGGGTCTCGTTGTCGGTACCTCGGACTCCGTCGCTGTAGTCGTTGGCGTAGTTGGTCCCGATCTGGATGAACAGGGCGACGACCAGTGCGCCGAGGAAGCGCCAGACGATCAGTCCGCCGGCGTCCAGCGTAGGCGATGCAGACGGTGATCTCGTGGTCGGGCTGGGTGCAGTGGGCGTACCCGAAGGTGGCCGCCGTGCCCACCAGGACCGGCACCGACCGCGGCGGGCAGCGTGCGGGGTCGGGCCCCGGCGAGCCACAGCCGCCAGCCGGTGGGATGCGCCGTCGGGTCGGACGAGCGCCCGACCGGTCCGTCCCCAGCGCCCCCCGGCGAGGTCATGGGCGTTTCGGGAACTGATCGAAATCGGGTCGGCGCTTCTGGACGTAGGCGTCGCGCCCTTCCTGCGCCTCCTCGGTCATGTAGAAGAGCAGCGTTGCGTCCCCGGCCAGCTGCTGGATGCCGGCCAGGCCGTCGTCGGCCGCGTTCATCGAGGCCTTGATCATGCGCAGGGCCAGGGGCGACATCGTGAGCATCTCGCGACACCACTCGACGGTGGTCTCCTCGAGCTCGGCCAGCGGGACCACGGTGTTGACCAGGCCCATGTCGAGCGCGTCCTGGGCGCCGTACTGGCGGCAGAGGAACCAGATCTCCCGCGCCTTCTTCTGACCGATGTTGGCGGCGAGCAGTCCCGATCCGTAGCCCCCGTCGAACGAGCCCACCTTGGGTCCGGTCTGGCCGAACCGGGCGTTGTCGGCGGCGATGGTCAGGTCGCACACCACGTGCAGCACGTGGCCGCCACCGATGGCATAGCCGGCGACCATGGCCACGACGGGCTTGGGCGTGCGGCGGATCTGGATCTGGAGGTCGAGCACGTTGAGCCGGCCGATCCCCTTCTCGGCCACCTCGTCGTCGCCGATGTAGCCGTCGTCGCCGCGGATGCGTTGGTCGCCTCCCGAGCAGAAGGCCAGGTCGCCCTCACCGGTCAGGATGATCACGCCCACGGCGTCGTCGTCGCGCGCCTCGTTGAAGGCGTGCTGGAGCTCGAACAGCGTCTGGGGGCGGAAGGCGTTGCGGACCTCGGGCCGGTCGATGGTGATCTTGGCCATGCCCTCGGCCCGCTCGTAGCGGATGTCCTTGTAGTCACCGGCGGGCTTCCAGTCGGCGGCCCGGCGGATCGTCGTCTCAGTCACGGTGAGAGTGTGCCACGGCTCGGGGATCGGCGCCGAATCTGGGTCCGCCGACTCGGCACTAGCCTGAGCCGGTGCCCGAGCTGGTCGCGGTCGTGATGCCGGGTGGGCCCGACGTTCGTCGAGGCGCTCGAGCGCATCTGGGACGGTGGTGACGCTCTGCTGCCCGTTGATCCTCGCCTGCCCCGACCCGCGCTGCGCCAGCTCTTCGACGCCCTGCACCCGGGTCGCGTGATCGACGAGAACGGCGACGAGCTCGAGCTCGAGGGTGGTCGTCCGGTCGACGACGGCGATGCCCTCGTGATCGCCACCAGCGGCTCGACCGGTGACCCGAAGGGCGTCGTGCACACCCACGCATCGGTGGCGGCCTCGGCGCGCGCCAGCAGCGAGCGGCTCGACGTCGAGCCCGAACGCGATCGCTGGCTCGCCTGCCTGCCGCTCTCGCACATCGGAGGGCTGTCGGTCATCACGCGGGCGCTGATCACCGACACCCCGCTCGAAGTGCATCCCCGATTCGACGCCGAGTCGGTGGCCGCCGCCGCCCGACGGGGCGCCACACTCATCTCCGTCGTGCCGACGACGCTGGCTCGGATCGATCCGACGCCATTTCGTGCCCTCGTGGTCGGAGGCGCGGCGCCGATGGGTTCGCTCCCACCCAACGCGGTCACGAGCTACGGCATGACCGAGACCGGCAGCGCCGTCGTGTACGACGGCCGACCCCTGGACGGTGTGGAGCTCCGCGTCGATGGCGACGAGTTGTTCGTCCGCGGTCCGATGTTGATCCGCGCCTACCGCGACGGTGTCGACCCGAAGGACGCCGACGGCTGGCTGGCCACCGGCGACAGCGCCACGATCACGAGCGACGGGCTCGTGACGGTCCACGGACGCCTCGATGACCTGATCATCACGGGTGGCGAGAACGTGTGGCCGGCCGCAGTCGAACGGGTCCTCGCCGCCGCTGGCGGCGTGGCCGAGGTGGCCGTGATCGGCCGACCCGACCCCGAATGGGGTCAGCGAGTGGTGGCCGTCGTCGTGGCGAGCGATCCGGCCGACCCCGCCGACGCTCGCTGAGCTGCGAGCCGAGATCAAGCAGACCCTGCCGGCCTACGCCGCACCCCGCGAGCTCGAGCTGGTCGACGCTCTGCCCCGGACCGCATTGGGCAAGATCCGCCGCCGATCGCTCTGAGCGACTGCAGAATCGGGCGAAATGAGCCAAATGACCCATGATCCGGCCCGATTGCCTATTCCCTCACGCGTCTCTCATGTCGATGAAGAGGGGGTCAACCCATCCACATGAGCGGGCCCGGCCCGTGCGAGAAGCAAGGAGTTTCCGATGTTGGAGAGCTATGAGTTCGTCGACCGCGTGGCTGCAGTCGCGCTGTCGCACGGATCGGGGCACGTCGCTGGTCGAGTACGCCCTGCTCGTCGCCCTGATCGCCATCGTGTGCGTCGTCGCGGTGACCCTGCTCGGTCAGACCGCGTCGAGCAAGTTCAGCAAGATCGCGTCTGGCGTCAAGGGGTAGGGCTCAGGCACCATCGCCTGACCCCACCTCCTCGTCCCTGGCCCTTAGGCTCCGGGGCCGTTCCCGCCTGCCCTCTCGACCGCCAACGTTGCCGGCCGGGGAGGCTGGCGGTTTCGCGTCAGCCGCCGGGTCGAGATCCCGCCGCCGGTGCGGGCTCAGTCGTCCTGCTCGGGCGTCAACCCGCCTGTCGGATCGGCGCTGAGCCGTTGCGAGAAGTACACGGGGATGATCGACAACAGGATCACGATCACCGCCACGACGTTGACGGTCGGCAGCTGGTTCGGCCGGAACATGTTGTTGAAGATCCACTGCGGCAAGGTCTGGATGCCAGGACCGGCCGTGAAGGTGGTGACGACGATCTCGTCGAATGACAGCGCGAACGCCAGCAGGGCGCCGGCCAGCAACGCCGAGCGGACCAACGGGAAGGTGACGTAGCGGAACGTCTGGAACAGATCGGCGCCGAGATCGGCGGAGGCCTCGTCGACGTTGGGCGCGAGTCGACGCAGTCGAGCCACGACGTTGTTGAACACGACGACGATGCAGAACGTGGCGTGGGCGACAACGAGGGTGAGGTACCCGAGCGACACGCCGAACTGCTGGAAGCCGGCGTTCAGGGCGACGCCGGTCACGATGCCGGGCAGGGCGATGGGCAGCACCAGCAGGATCGAGCACCGTGTCGCGGCCGAAGAACTTGAACCGTTGGACGGCGAACGACGCCAGGGTTCCGAGCACCATGGCCACGATGGTGGCCGCCAGCGCGACCTTGACCGACGTGAGCAACGCGTCGCGCGGCCCGCTCTCGTGCAAGGCCTTGGTCCACCACTGGAGGCTGAACCCCGGCGGCGGCCAGATGAACGACTTCGACGAGCTGAACGACAGCACCGTCACCACGATCAACGGGATGTAGAGGAAGGCCAGGACCAGTCCGGTCATCGCCTTGAGGACCATCCGGGCCGGGCGCGACAGCAGCATTCAGAGGTTCTCCAACGCGCCGGTGCGCCGGATGGCCAGCAGCACGACGATCATGATGGCGATCGGGATCGTGGCCAGGGCCGCCGCCTGGGGCAGGTTGCCGGCCCCGAAGTCGCGGTAGATGACGTTGCCGAGGGTCTGCGCCTTGCCGCCGACGATCTGCACCGTGATGTAGTCGCCCAACGAGAGCGAGAAGGTGAAGATGGCGCCTGCCGCGATCGACGGCGTCAACATGGGCAGCACGACTGACCGGAACGTGCGCCCGGCCTTGGCCCCGAGATCGCCGGACGCGTCGAGCAGCGAGTCGGGCAGCTTCTCGAGGCCGGCGTAGATGGGCAGCGCCATGTAGGGCAGCCAGAGGTAGGCGAGGACGAGCACTGTCCCGACCACTCCGAACCCCGGCGAGAACCCGACCGACTTCTTCATGACCCCGCCGGCGGGATCGAGGATGACCCGCCACGAGTAGGCCTTGACCAGATAGCTCGCCCAGAGCGGCAGCACGATGGCGACGGCGAGGGTCCGACGAGCGCGACGACTGGCCACCTTGGCCATGAAGAAGGCGACCGGCAGAGCCAGGACGAGGTCGATGACGGTGACCGAGAGGGCGATCCCGACGGTGCGAATCGTCACCGTCCGGTAGGTCGGATCGGTGAAGATCTCGTGGAAGTTGCTGAACGTGATGGTCTTCACCAGGTTCCCGGTGAAGTCGTTCGTCGTGTAGAGCGACGTCAGCAGCAGCGACGCCGAGCGACCCGAGGTAGATGACGAGCAGCCACACCATCGGCGCCCCGAGCAGGCCGCCGAGCTGCAGGCGCGGGTGACGGTCGAGCGAGCGCGACACCGCCCGTCCGGGTCGGGGCCGCTCCTGGCGCCCCGACCCGGTCGTCACCTCAGGAAGCTCGGAGATCGTTCCAGGCCTGTGTCCATGCCGAGTAGGCGACGCAGTCGGTCTTGCCCGATCCGTCGAGGCAGGCCTTGGTCGGCGTGGTCCAGTAGTAGAGCTTCTTGGCGAAGGCGGCATCCGTGGCGTGGAACTGGTCGCAGAACCCGGCCTCGGCGATGGCGCAGGCCTGCGGGTTGGCCGGCGCCTCCCCGAAGTACTGCGCGACCTGCGCCTGCACCGATGCGCTGGTGATGTAGTTCATCCAGCGGTACATGCAGTTGGGGTGCTTGGCCTTGGACGAGATCATCCAGGTGTCGGACCAAGCCGTCGAGCCCTCCGACGGCAGCACCGTCTTGACGGTGTCGGCCTGGGCGCTGTTGATCGTGTTGGCGATGACCTGCCAGGTGGTGCCCAACACGATGCTGCCCTTCTCGAAGGCATCGGACGACTTGAGGTAGTCCGACCAGTACTCACCGATGTTGGACTTCTGCTGCTTGAGCAGGTTGACGGCGGCGTCGAACTGCTGCTGGTTCAACGCGTACGGGCTCTTGATGCCCAGACTGGGCTGGGTCTTCATGAGATACAGCGCGGCGTCGGCGATGTAGATCGGCGAGTCATAGGCGGTGAGCTTGCCCTTGTAGGGCGAGTTCTTGTCCCACACGACCGACCACGATGTCGGCGCCGTCGTCACGACCTTCGGGTTCCACATCAGCAGGTTGGCGCCCCAACCGTGCGGGATGCCGTAGGAGACGCCGTTCACCGAGTTGTAGGACGTCATCTTGAGGAACGGTGAGAGCTCCTTGTAGTTGGGCACCAGGCTCGTGTTGACCGGGGCCACGTCGCCGCCGTAGATGAGCCGCAGGTCGGCGTCGCCCGAGGCCGAGACGCCGTCGTACTGCCCGGTCTTCATCAGCTGGACCATCTCGTCGGAGGTGTTGCCGATCTTGACGTTGACCTTGCAACCGGTCTGGGTCTCGAACGGACCGACCCAGTTGACCTTGGGGTCGTTCGAGCCGTTCTCGGCGTAGCCGGCCCAGGCGATGATGTTGAGGGCGCCCTCGCTCTTGCCCACCGACTGGAGCGCCTTGGCTCCTGATGGCGCGGCGTTGGCGCTCGTACCTCCGCTGCTGGTGGTCTTCGAGCTGCTGCCGCAGCCGACCGACACGAGGCCGATCGTCGCCACGACGGCCACGGCGGCGAGCCAACGGTGGGTTCTGGGTCTGGTCATGTTCCCTCCTCAGGTTGGGACGAGTCGGATCGACTCGGCCCGGGGTGGTCGGAACCGCCGCTGGCAGGAAGCATCTGGTCGAACTGCCGATCCCACGCCACGCGCACCGCCGTGGTCGGACCCAACCGCGCCCGATCGTCGCGTGCGCCTCGGTTCTGCTCGACCGCGATCAGCTGTCCGCCCCCGTCGAGATCCACCGTGTAGCGAGTCCGGTCGCCCAGGTACACCGACGAGAGCACCGTGCCCGTCGCCCGGATCTCGCCGACGGCGGCATCGGCGACGGCGTCCGCGGCCACGAGCCGGATCTTCTCGGGCCGGACGGTGAAAGCCGTCGTCGACCCGGTGAGCCGCTTCGCGACATCGCCGTCGATCACGTTCGACGTGCCCACGAAGCCGGCAACGAAGGCCGAGCCGGGATGTTCGTACACCTCGGCGGGACGACCGACCTGCTCGATCCGACCCTTGGAGAACACGGCTAGACGATCGCTCATGGCCAGCGCCTCGTCCTGATCGTGGGTGACGTAGATGAAGGTGATGCCCACCTCGGACTGGATGCGCTTCAGCTCGGTCTGCATCTCCTCTCGAAGCTTGAGGTCGAGAGCGCCGAGAGGTTCGTCGAGCAACAGGACTCGCGGCCGGTTGACCAGCGCCCGAGCCAGCGCAACCCGCTGGCGCTGTCCGCCCGACAACTGATTGATGCGCCGGCTGCCGAAGCCGTCCAGTCGGACCATGGCCAATGCCTCCGCGGCGCGGGCGCGTCGCTCGTCGCGGGCGACCCGCTTGACCTTCAACCCGTACTCGACGTTCTCGCCCACCGACAGGTGCGGGAACAGGGCGTAGTCCTGGAACACCGTGTTGATGTCCCGGTCATACGGAGGCGAGCCCGCCACGTCGCGACCCGACAGGACGATCCGGCCCTCGGTCGGCTGCTCGAAGCCGGCGATCATCCGCAGGCAGGTCGTCTTGCCCGAGCCGGACGGGCCGAGGAGCGAGAAGAACTCACCGGGCCGCACCGACAGATTCACTTGTTCGACCGCGCTGACAGAGCCGAATCGCTTGCTCACATCGACCAATTCGACGTCGTCGCTTGTCTCGGTGACCAAGCTGCCTTCTCCCCCTGGGCCTGGGCCACACTACACACGGTGCCCTGGGCGGCCCGGCGATCGGCCCGAGGGCCGTCGCCGAGGTTGGTCGATCAGCCGGCGGCCGGAGGCGCCGGTCGGGGTCCGGCGACGGATTCGACGATCGAGATGCCGACGGGCAGCCAGGCCTCGACCGTGCCCGACTGCGCCACCAGGTCGACGAACATGTGGGCATCGTCGCCGATGAGGTTGTGCAGCGGAGTCGACGGATCGATGGCCGCCTTCACGATGGCCTCGGCCACGACCACCGGATCCCCGCCGACCTCGACGCTCTTGTCGTAGAACTCCGCCATCCACTCGGCGTCGGCGCGATAGGGATCGTCCGCCGCCATCACGCCGGTGTCGTTGACCATGATCTCGGTCTTGAAGAATCCCGGCTCGATCAGCACGACGCGGATGCCGCAGGGCCCGAGCTCGCCGTAGAGCGCTTCGCTCAGGTTGCCCAGGGCGGCCTTGCTGGCACCGTAGAAGCCGTTGAAGAGGGTGCCGGGCACGCGCCCGGCGACCGACGACACGTTGATGATGACGCCGCTGCGTCGCGCCCGCATGGCCGGGAGGACGGCGCGGATCATGCGCACCGCGCCCCACACGTTGGTCTCGATCAGGCGACGAGCCCGATCGAGGTCGATGGTCTCGATCGAGCCGTCGTAGTCGACCCCGGCGTTGTTCACGAGCACGTCGACCGGGCCGTGCCGCCCTTCGACGTCGGCCACGGCCGCCGCCACCGAGGCATCGTCGGTCACGTCGAGGCTGACGACGTCGACCTCCAGACCGGCATCAGCGGCGCGCTTGCGCAAGGCGTCCGCCTTGGCCGGGTTGCGCATCGACGCACAGGTCGTGTCGCCGTTGGCGGCGAACGCCAGTGCCGCCTCGAGCCCGAACCCGCTGCTGCAGCCCGTGATGAGTACGACGGACATGTGGCTCCCCCCGATGGCCGGTCTCTCGGCTGAGCCCGACGCGCGCTCGCCGACAAGCCTAAGCGCTGGGCCCGATCATCGCTTTCGAGCCCAGACGTGTGCTTCGGGCACTCCGATGCTCGAGGCGTCGGCCAGTGGATCGTGGCCGTCGGTGGGTCGGGCAGGAAGCTCGTGCCCGGTCCGCTCGAGGTAGCGATCGAGGTCGATGGCGACATGGCGCAGCAACGCCAGCACGTGCTCGTCACCGTGGGCGAGGTGCTCGAAGAGGTCCTCGTTCAACAGGAGTCGCAAGACCGCCGGGTCGACCCAGTTCGAGTCGTTTTGCTCGCTGCTGAGCTTCACCTCTCCTGGCCCGACCGGGCCCCGATAGGACAACTGCAGGCAGTCCCGCCCGTAGATCCACATGGGATAGGCCCCGACCAGCTCGAGCTCGCCGTCGATCTCGAGGCCGCTCTCCTCGCGGAGCTCGCGCGCCGCCGCCTCCTCAGGCAGCTCGCCCGGCTCGACCCCCCCGCCGGGCAGGAAGAACTGGTCGGTCAGCGCGCCGGTCGCCCGCTTGAGCAGGAGGATCTGACCGTTGCGCTCGGCGTAGACGACCGCCGAGAGGGCGTAGGTCACCGGTCTCCGATCCTTGTTCACCCCCTCCTCGTCGTCCCGCGGACCCACGATTGTGAGGGTACTGGAGCACCTGGGCTAGGAAGGGGGCATGACCGTGACCGAGCGGACCCGATCGTGACGCCGATCGTCGGCCCGATCGTCGGGCCGCTCAGCGACCAGCACGCCGAGCTCGACGGGATCCTGGCCGACCTCGACGAGGCCGATTGGAGCCGACCGTCGGCGCTCGACAGGTGGAGCGTCGCCGATGTCGTGCTGCATTTGGCCCAGACCGACGAGATGGCTCGCGCCAGCGCGACCGGACGCTTCTCCGAGTTCATCGACGAGTTCACCAGCGGCGTCGGCCCGGCCGAGTCCGTCGACGAGAGCGCGGCCCTGATGGTGGCCCACGAGCGCGGGCAAGCAGGGGCAGCCGTCCATGAACGCTGGCGGTCGGGCGCGGCGGCGCTCCGCGAGATCCTGAGCGCCGCCGACCCTCATCAGCGCGTCCAGTGGGTCGCCGGGACGCTCTCGATCCGTACGCTCGCCACGACCCGCCTGGCCGAGTGCTGGATCCACACCGGCGACGTGGCCGCCGCCTTCGCCATCCCGCAGGCGCCGACCGACCGACTCGAACCGATCGCTCGTCTGGCCTGGCGAACCCTTCCCTACGCCTTCGAGCGGGCGGGGCGGCCGATGAGCGGTCCGGTCGCCTTCGAGCTGCGCGGACCATCCGGTGCACGGTGGGACTTCACCCCCGACGAGACCGCGCTCACGACGATCCGGGGCGATGCCTTCGAGTTGTGCCGAGTGGCCGCTCGCCGCGTCGAACCGGGCGAGACCGGGTTGCAAGGCGACGGACCTGACGTCGAGGCCGTCCTCGAGCTCGTGCGCACCTACGCCTGAGTCACCCGCCGCCGGCCAGCATGGCCCCACCGTCGACGATCAGGGTCACGCCCGTGACCCACGACGCGGCGTCCGAGCACAGATAGAGCGCACCGTTGGCGATGTCTTGAGGTTCGCCCAGCCGGCGCAGCGGGGTGTGCCTCGCCATGGCCTCTTCGTTGGGCTCCCAAAGGGCGCGAGCCATGTCGGTCTTGACCAACCCCGGCGCCAACGCGTTGACCCGCACACCGGGTGCCATCTCGGCGGCCAGCGCTCTGGTCATGTGCATCAGCGCCGCCTTCGTGCCGTTGTAGATCGCGATCGAGGTGCCAGCGCTCAAGCCCCCGACCGACGCGATGTTCAGGATGACTCCACCTCGCGCCTGCATGGAGGCCGTCCACGCCGCCTGTGTCCAGGTGAGAGGACCGCGCCAGTTCACCGCGACGGTCTTGTCGAACCGACTCGGATCGATGCCGAGGGTGGGGCCCATGTAGGGGTTGGTGGCCGCGTTGTTGACGAGGATGTCGATCGCTCCGTAGCGCTCGACGGTCGCGGCCACGCACGCCTCGGCCTGATCGGGCTCACCGGCGTTGGCCGCGAACGCATCGGCCTTGCCGCCGGCGGCCCGGATCTCGTCGGCGACCACCTCGAGCGCGTCGATCTTGCGCGAGGACAGCATCACCGACGCGCCGCTGGCCGCCAGCGTCGTGGCGATGGCCCGTCCGATCCCCCTCGACGCGCCGGTGACCAGCGCGACCTTCCCGTCCACTCGGATGTCCATGGGCCGTCACCCTAATTGGACGGCCACCGTCTCGACGCGGCCCGGCCTGGCCCGATCGAGGGGCGGCGGCGCGCCGCTACGGTGGCGGCCGTGAACCGCCTCGCCGACGAGACCAGCCCCTACCTGCGCCAACACGCCGACAATCCGGTGGACTGGTACCCGTGGGGGGACGAGGCCTTTGCCAAGGCCGTTGCCGAGGACAAGCCGGTCCTGCTCTCGGTCGGCTACTCGGCGTGCCACTGGTGCCATGTCATGGCCCATGAGTCCTTCGAGGATCAGGCCACGGCCGACGTCATGAACGACCGGTTCGTCAGCATCAAGGTCGACCGCGAGGAACGGCCCGACGTCGATGCCATCTACATGGACGCGGTCCAGGCCATGACCGGCCAAGGCGGCTGGCCCATGACCGTCTTCCTCATGCCCGACGGTCGCCCCTTCTTCGGCGGCACCTACTTCCCCAAGGTGGGTCGCGGCGGGATGATCAGCTTCACCGAGCTGCTCGGTCGCATCGACGAGATCTGGCACACGCGACGCGACGACCTCAACGGGCAGGCCGACGAGCTGACCGAAGCGATCGGCCGCGGCGCCGACCTGCCTCCCGGTGACGAGATCCCTGGCCCCGACGAGCTGGGCGGCGCGTACACGACGCTCGCATCGGCCTTCGATCCCGAGTGGGGCGGCTTCGGTGGCGCCCCCAAGTTCCCCCAGACCATGAGCCTCGAACTGCTGCTGCGCGCTCATGCCCACAACGGCTCGCCGGAGACCTTGGCCATGGTCACCACCTCGCTCGACGCCATGGCGTCGGGCGGGATCTACGACCACGTGGGCGGCGGGTTCGCCCGATACGCGGTCGATCGTGAGTGGCTCGTGCCCCACTTCGAGAAGATGTTGTACGACGAGGCGTTGCTGGCCCGCGTGTACCTGCACGCCTGGCTCGTGACCGGCCACGCCCGTTACCGCCAAGTTCTCGACGAGACGATCGACTACGCGCGCCGCGACCTGCGCCATCGTGACGGCGGCTTCTTCTCGGCCGAGGATGCCGATTCGCCCGATGGCCACGGCCACAACGAAGAGGGCCTCTTCTACACGTGGACGATCGACGAGCTGACGGCCACGCTGGGCGAGTTGGCCCCGGCCGCCGTCGAGTGGTGGGGAGCGACGCCGAGCGGCAACTTCGAGGGCCGCAACATCCTCTCTCGGCCGATCCGGGGCGACCTGACCCGACCCGCACCGATCGAGCAGGCGCGAGCGCGGCTGTTCGAAGCCAGGAAGGACCGCTGGCGTCCGGGACTCGACGACAAGGTGCTCACCGAATGGAACGGGCTCATGCTGGCCACCCTGGCCGAGGCGGCGGCCGCCACCGGCAACGCTGACTGGCTGGCCGACGCCGTCGTCACCGCCGAGTTCCTGCTGGCCAACCTGCGCCGACCCGACGGCCGCTGGCTGCGCTCGTGGCAGGCCGACGACGAATCCGTGCCGTCGGGATCGGCCCGATCGACCGGACGGGCCCAGCACCTGGCCTACGCCGCCGACTACGGGGCGCTCCTCGATGCCTTCACGCGCCTGGCCGAAGCCACCGGCCAGGCCCGTTGGATCGACGAAGCCGGCGCCGTCGCCGACGGCCTGCTGGCGCTGTTCTGGGACGACGAGCGCGGCGGGCTGTTCACCACCGGCCACGACGCCGAGCCGCTCGTCACGCGGCCCAAGGACCTGCTCGACAACGCCACCCCGTCGGCCAACAGCCTGGCCGCCGTCGGCCTGCTGCGCCTCGGGGCCCTCACCGGCGTCGAGGTCTACACCGATCGCGCCGAGGCCATCCTGGCGCTGTTGGGTCCGGCCGCGGTCCGCCATCCGACCGCCCTCGGGCACCTGCTCGGCGCCCTCGACCTGTGGAGCAGCGGCGCCACCGAGATCGCCATCGTCGGCGACCGTCCCGATCTGGTCGAGGCCGTGGCCTCGCGCTATCTCCCCAACGCCGTTCGAGGATGGGGCGAGCCGTACCCGTCACCGCTCTGGGACGACCGCGACGCCGGACCCGAAGGCGCCGGTCAGGCCTACGTCTGCCGCCACTTCACCTGCCAGGCTCCCGTCACCTCGCCCGACGCCCTCGCCGCCCAGCTGGCCTGAGCCCAGTCGCCGTCAGGGCACCGGCTCGTTCTCGGCGGTCCGGCACCCGGCCGCCTTGCAGTGCTCGAGCGCGGCCAGCTCCGTGGCCAGCGAGTGGACGAGCGACGGGCTGGCCGTGGTCACGATGTTGTGCAGCTCGTAGGGGTCAGCGGCGAGGTCGTACAGCTCGCGCTCGCCCGTCGTGTACTCGACGTAGAGGTACTGGTGGGTGCGCACGGCGTGGTACTCGGGGATGGTGCTCAAGCGACGCCTTGCTCGTGCGCGTCGTCCCCGTATCGGTCTGGTCGAGGTCGCCAGGTTCGAGCGGGACGCCTCCCCGATTGCCCGGGCCGTCGTCCTCCTTCCAGTGCTCGATCAGATAGGCGTCGCGCCAGGGTTGGTCCGACGACGGATCCTTGGCCAATGCCAGCCACGAACGCCCGTCCACGAAGCTGGCCGGCTTCGCTCCGGCCATGGCCGCGAACGTGGGCGCCAGGTCGATGTTGCCGACGAGTTGGTCGGCGGTGCGCCCGGAGGGGATGCCGGGACCGCGCACGACCAGCGGCATGTGGATGTCGAAGTCGTAGGCCGTCTGCTTGCCCGACGGCATCCGGAACTGCCCGAGGTGGAACCCGTTGTCCGACGTGAACACGATGTAGGTGTTGTCGAGCTGCCCGGTGGCGCGCAGCGTGGCGATCAGATGGGAGAGACCGAGGTCCACCGCTTGCAGCGACTGGATCCGTCGGCGGTACAGCGCGTCGACCCGCTGCTGCACCTTGGGCGTCATGAGCGGCAGGTTCTGGATGAACTGCGGTTTGCCGCTGACATCGGCGGCGTTGTAGGCGGGCGTCCGCGGCGCCTTGGCCCCCGGGAAGAGGTTGGCGTCCCTGGGCGCCGGCGTCGCCGGCTGATGCGGGGCGTAGACCGCCAGGTAGGCGAAGAAGGGCTGGTGGGCCGACGCCGCCTTGGTGATGAAGTCCTGCGTCTTCTTCACGTAGACGTCCGTGCCGTAGTCGCTGGGCGCGCTGCCGTAGTGGACCAGCTTGCCGTTCTCGTTGAGCGTGTAGTTGAACTGCGAGTAGGGGTTCCCGGCCGCCGCGCTGTCCCATTCGTTCCAACCGGGGGGCACGTAGGTCTTGGCCACCGTGTCGGGGTAGCCGTTGAGGTACTTGCCGATCAGCGCGGTGCGGTACCCGTCGGCCTGCATCCATGTGGCCACGGTGGAGTCCTCGACCCCGAGGCGATGGGCCGTCTCGAACCCGCCGTTCACCCCGCCGTTGGTCTCGACCCCGGTGTTGTGCGAGTACTGCCCCCGAAGCGTCGTGGTCCGCGACGGGCAGCAGAGCGACACCGAGACGTAGTCGTGGGCGAACGACACGCCCTGGTCGACCATCATCGACTTGAGGTTGGGCATCTGGGCGATCTCGCCCAGGTCGAGATCGTCGGTGAGGACGAACAACACGTTGGGCTTCGACGAGTGGTTCGTGGTCTCCGTCTTCGAGCTCGTCGACGACGAGCTGCAGCCAGCGACCAAGGCCGCGACGATGACCACTGCCCCGAGCTTCTTCACGGGGTCAGTCAAACCCACGAATGTGAAGAGGAGGTGAGGAGCCCTTCAGCGGCAGACGAAGGTGCCGGCATGGGTGGTGATCGTCATGGCCCCTTCGCGCTCGATGAGCGCCCGGGCCGCAGCCTCGAAGTCCACCATCAGCTGAGCCCAGTCCTGGTCGCTGTACCCCCGGCCCGACAGCGGTCGCATGCTCTGCGCGTAGGTGACCAGCGGCTCGACGTCGGGCACCACCAGCTCGCTCACGTGGTGACGGACCTCGACGCTCGAGAAGTGCCGGGCCAGGTCGGCACCGCCGCTGTCGTCGAGGCTGAACCGCGCCGAAGGTTGGCGCCACCGCGGCTGGCCGGCCACGCGGGCCAGCAGGTCCATGAGCTCGCCCAGGTGCTGGCGTGAGTTGGTGACGGCCGACAGCACCCCGCCGGCGACGACGACCCGGCGCAGCTCGGCCACCGTCCGATCGAGATCGGCCACGTGGTAGAGCATGTGGTTGGCCATGACGACGTCGAAGCTGTCGGTCGCGAAGGGCAGGGCGCAGGCATCGAGGGCGACGGCCGACGCCGACGGCACGGCCATGACGGTCTCGGCCAGCATGCCGGTCGACAGGTCGGCCCCGACCAAGGTCAGGTCGCCCCGCCTCTCGGCCAAGCGGGCCAGGTGCGAGCCCGGACCGCACCCCAGGTCGAGCACCCGACCCCGCGTCGGCCAGTCGACCTGATCGAGCACCCAGCCGAACCAGTCGGGCCGAGGATCCTGGTACTCGTACAGGGCGCGCCGGTCGTCGAGCTTGGACGAATCGGCATAGGCCTTGGTGCGCAGCAGATCGAGATCGGTGTCGTCCACGACTTCGCTCACGGCGCTCCTCTCACTGGTCACCATCCCCCTCGATGGACGACCTCGTCGATGCTACGACGACCCCGCGAGGCCGACCGGCTCGGGTGATCGGGCGCCGGGTAACCGACGGCAATCGTGCCGATCGGCCGGTACCGATCCGGCACACCGAGCGCCGCCATGAGCGCCGCCTCGCGGTCGAAGATCCCGAAGAACAGCGCGCCCAGCTCAGCGTCCACGGCTCCGAGCAGCACGAGCATGGCGCTCATGGCCGTGTCGATCAACCAGTAGGGCACCGGCCAGTCGTCGGGCGAACGACCCAATCCGCTGGTCGCCTTGTCGGGCTCGGCGTAGCGCGCCACGTAGGCATCGGGGTCGGCCAGTGGGATGATCAGTGCCGGGGCGGCCAGCAGGTCGGGCCAGGCGAAGCCGGCCCGCCGATCCGGCGGCAGGGTCACATCCCAGTACCGAGCGGTCTCGTCGGCGCCCTCGAGCACGACGAAGGCCCAACCCTGGGCGAAACCGGCCGAGGGCGCATGGGTCGCCAGCGTGAGCAGGCGGTCGAGCGTGCCCGCCGGCAACGGCCGATCCTCGAAGGCGCGCACCATGCGCCGGGTGGTGACGGCCCGGCTCAGCTCCACCGAGATCGGCGGTCGATCAGGAGTGTCGCCGTGCGGGTCGCCGCGCTAGCCGAGCTTGGCCAGCCGCTCGGACATGGCCCAGCCGAAGGCGATGAGCGAGTCGCCCCGCTGGTCCTCGACGGTCTCGAACAGACCGACGACATCCGGGTCCAGGCCCTCGGGCTTGAGGCTCTCGTGATCGAGCACGAGGGGGTAGGTGCTGTCGCCGACGGTGGTGAAGTCGCGATCGCTGTAGCCACCGTTGTCGATGCCGAAGCGCTTGGCCAGCCGGCGGCCCCACGCCCGTTCCTCACCCGTGGCCTTGTGACCGGGGCGGGGCACGATGTCGCTCAGGGCCTTGAAGGCCTCGAAGCCCCCGGCGTTGGTGAAGCGAGTGCCGACCAGGACATCCTCGTCGGGGAAGGCCAGCACGGCCCGCCGATACTGGTCGGTCATGATGGCGCGCAGCACGGCGTCGCGCTTGGACGTGCGTCGGATCGAGGCCAGGCCGATCAGCACGCTGGGCGTGCCTCCGATCCGCTCGAGGGTGCTGAAGGAGAACCCCTTCAGCGCCCGCCCGTCCCGGGCGAGGGTGATGAGCACCCAGGCCTCGGCCTGCTTCGACAGCAAACCGGCCTCGAAACGAGACGGTCCGTCGGCACAGATGTCGGCCATCTCGGTGAGCTCGCTGTCGCTCAGAGCGGTGCAGTCCTTGGTTTCGGCCTCGATTGCCATGCGCGCGATTGCCCCCGGGTGGTGCCACGGGCCCGGTAAAGCCCTGGGATCGGTCCTCCCTAGTCCACCTGTCGAAACCGATTCGCGCAACTCGGACTTGGTCCGGGCCTCGCGAGCGGCCGCGATCAGGCCTGGATGGCGTCGGGTCCGAGCAGCACGCGCAGCTCGGCCATGAGCCCGTTCGACGAGTCCACGTTGAACTCGTCGGGCAGCCGGAGCACCTGTCGATCACCCAGGTGGAGGAACACCTGGGACTCGCCCTGGTGGTCGCTCAGCAGGCTCTTGAGCTGGGCCAACAGCCCTTCGTTCATGGCGTTGGGCGACAGCAGCACGTGCACGGGAGGGGCGCCGTCGGTTATGGGCTCGAACACCGTGAGCTCGAGGGCCATGACCTTCGGGGCGTCCTCGCGACCGTCGATGCGACCCTTGACGCACACCACCGCGTCGTCGACGAGGAGGTGCCCGTACTGCTGCATCGTCTTCGGGAAGACCATCACCTCGATCGACGATTGCAGGTCCTCGAGCACGAAGACGGCCATCAGGTCGCCCTTCTTGGTCCACTTGCGCTGGAGCGAGGTGACCAGGCCACCGACGGTGCGCACGGTGCCGTCCTCGACGCCTTCGAGCTCGGTCAGCGTGCACTCGGTGCGACGCCGCAGAGCGGCTTCGGCCCCCATGAGCGGATGGTCGCTCACGTAGAGCCCGAGCATCTCCTTCTCGAAGGCCAGCCGCTGCTTCTTCTCGAAGTCCTTGGTGTCGATCGGCAGTCGGGAGGCGCTCGCCACTCCGCTGGCCGCCGATTCGTCCGACGCCATCGTCGAGAAGAGGTCGAACTGGCCCTCGGCCTCCTTGCGGCGGCGGGTCACCGTCTCGTCGATGATGCGCTCATGCGCCTGGAGCAGGCCCTGGCGTGAGTAGCCCATCGAGTCGAACCCGCCCGCCTTGATCAGCGACTCGATGGTGCGCTTGTTGAGGACGGCCAGGTCGACGCGATCGCAGAAGTCGTAGAAGTCGCCGAAGGGGCCGTTGGCGTCGCGCTCGGCCACGATCAACGAGACGAGGCCCTCGCCCACGTTGCGCACCGCCGACAGCCCGAACGGAATCGAGCCCGCCGACGATCCCGTCTCGTCGATGACCGCGGCGAAGTCGCTCTGGCTGACGTTCACGTCGGGCACGAGCACCGAGATGTTCATCTGCCGACATTCGTTGAGGTAGATGGCGGCCTTGTCGAGGTTGGTCTTGACGCTGGTCAGCAGGGCGGCGATGTACTCGACCGGGTAGTTGGCCTTGAGGTAGGCGGTCTGGTAGGCGACGAGCCCGTAGCCGTACGCGTGGGCCTTGGGGAAGGCGTAGTCGGCGAAGGGCTCGATGATGTCGAACCACTTGGTGCCCAGCTCACGCCCGTATCCGGTGGCCTCGCACCCCTCGACGAACTTCTCGCGTTCCTTCGCGATCATCTCTCGATCTTCTTGCCAACGGCCTTCCGGAGGTTGTCAGCGTCGGCGAGCGAGTAGCCCGCGAACCTCTGGGCGACCCGCATGACGCTCTCCTGATAGATCATCAGGCCCTGGGTGTCGGCCAGCACCTCCTCGGCGTCGGGATGGAGATAGGTGACCGGCTTGCGGTGGTTCTTGCGGTCGGCGTAGTCGTTGTGCATGTTGGCCGCCATCGGCCCCGGTCGGTAGAGGGCGACGAGCGCGGCGACGTCCTCGAAACCGGTCGGCGCCAGCGACCGCATCAGGGCGCGGATCGGCGTGCCCTCGAGTTGGAACACCCCGATCGAGTCACCCGCCTGCAGCAACTTGTAGGTCGCGGGATCGTCGAGCGCCACGTTGTCGATGTCGAGATCGACGCCTCGGGTCGCCTTGATCAGCTTGACCGAATCGGCGATGACGTCGAGGTTGCGCAGGCCCAGGAAGTCCATCTTGAGCAGCCCGAGGTCCTCGACGCCGTGCATCTCGTACTGGGTCACGACCGGGGCGTTCTCGGGATCCTGGCCGGCCTCGGGCTTGCGTTGGATCGGCAGGTACTCGGTCAGCTCGTCCTTGGTGATCACCACGGCGGCAGCGTGGATGCCGTCCTGGCGACGCAGGCCCTCGAGCCCGCGGGCCACGTCGATGACCTGCTTGGCGTCGGGGTCGGTGGCGTACATGTCGCGCAGCTCGCCGGCCATCTTGTAGCCGTCGGTGAACTTGGGGTGCTCGTCGAGACAGGCATAGAGCGGCGTGTCGCGGCCCATCACCAGCGGCGGCATGGCCTTGGCGACCTTGTCGCCCAGCGCGTACGGATAGCCGAGGACGCGAGCGGCGTCGCGCACGGCCGCCCGAGCCTTGATGGTCGAGAACGTCACGATCTGGGCCACGTGATCGCGGCCGTAGCGCTCGGCCGCGTAGCGGATCATCTCGTCACGGAAGCGGGCCTCGAAGTCCATGTCGATGTCGGGCATCGAGATGCGGGACGGATTGAGGAAGCGCTCGAACAGCAGGTCGTACCGGATCGGGTCGAGGTCGGTGATGCGCAGGCAGTAGGCCACCGCGCAGCCGGCCGCGCTCCCCCGGCCCGGGCCGACGCGCACGCCGTTGTCCTTGGCGTGCTTGATGAGGTCCCACACGATGAGGAAGTACGACGAGAAGCCCATGTCGCCGATGACCTTGAGCTCGTAGGCCAAGCGCTCGACGACCTCGTCGCCGAGCTGGTCGCCCCATCGCTCGCGCGCGCCGGCGAAGGTCAGGTGCTCGAGGTAGGCGGCGTCGTCGGTGTAGCCCTCGGGCAGCGGGAAGTTGGGCAGCTGCGGCTTGCCGAACTCGATCTCGACGTTGGCCCGTTCCGCGATCCAGAGGCTGTTGTCGCAGGCCTCGGGCACCTCGGCGAACAGCTGACGCATCTCGGCCGCCGTCTTCAGGTAGTGCTGGTCGCCGTGGAACTTGAACCGGTCGGGGTCGCTCATCAGCGCCCCCGTCTGCACGCACAGCAGCGCGTCGTGGGCCTCGTGGTGCTCACGGTCGGTGTAGTGGCTGTCGTTGGTGGCCAGCAGCGGAGCGCCGATCTTGCGCGCGATCTCGAGCAGCTTGGGGTTGGTGCGATGTTGATCGGCGATCCCGTGGTCCTGCAGCTCGACGAACAGGTTGTCGCGTCCGAAGATGTCCTGCAGGCGGGCCGCCTTGGCCAACGCGTCGGTCTCGTCGCCCTTGAGCAACGCCTGCAGCACCTGGCCCCCGAGACAGCCGGTCGTGACGATGAGTCCCTCGTGGTGCGCCTCGAGCAGCTCCCAGTCGACCTTGGGCTTCATGTAGTAGCCCTCGAGGTAGGCCCGGCTCGAGAGCTGGATGAGGTTGCGGTAGCCGGTCGCGTTCTCGGCCAGCGCCGTCAGGTGGTAGTACGCCTTGCGACCGCCCTCCGCCTCGCCCCCTGAATCGTCCA
Source organism: uncultured Microthrixaceae bacterium (assembly GCA_963734965.1). Classification (GTDB taxonomy): domain Bacteria; phylum Actinomycetota; class Acidimicrobiia; order Acidimicrobiales; family Acidimicrobilacustridaceae; genus UBA4742. The sequence continues at coordinate 94,452 of CAVTJK010000004.1, forward strand.
TGCGGCCCCGCCGCGACGGACGCTCGGTCCGGTGCTCGTAGGCCTGGTAGAGCTCGGTGCCGATGATCGGCGTGATCCCCTCGGACCGACAGGCCTGGTAGAAGTCGAGGACCCCGTACATGTTGCCGTGATCGGTGATGCCCAGCGCCGGCTGACCATCGGCCGCCGCCTTGGCCACCAGCTCGGACACTCGGGCCGCGCCATCGAGCATCGAGAACTCGGTGTGGACGTGGAGGTGGGTGAACGAATCAGCCAACAGTCAGCTCGTTCTGCTAGTCCCACAGGCTGCGGTTCTGCGGTGTGATCGGTGTCCCTGCAGGCATCGCGGGTCTGTCCACAGGATTGTCCACAGGTGTGGACGAAGTTTCATTGCTGTAGTTTCTAGCAGAGATCAGAGGTAGGTGCCCGGGCGATCGTCAGGGGGCCGGGCCCCGCCCCGCGGCAGCTCGCCGCGCATGTTCTCGAGCTGCTGGCGGGCCGCCATCTGCTGCGCGAACAGGGTCGCCTGGATGCCATGGAACAGCCCCTCCAGCCAGCCCACCAGCTGGGCCTGGGCCAGGCGCAGCTCGACGTCGCTCGGCACCGAATCGTCCTCGAAGGGAAGCGCCAGCCGGCTCAGCTCGTCACGCAGATCCGGCGACAGCGCCGATCCGAGCTCGGTGATCGAGGTCTGGTAGATGGACTTGAGCCGCTCGCGGCCCGGCTCGTCCAGCTCGGTCGTGCGCACCTCGTCGAGCAGCTGCTTGATCATCGACCCGACACGCATCACCTTGGCCGGCTCGGACACGAACTCGGTCTCGGGCACCTCGTCGGCGGCGTCACCCGATCCATCGGGACTGGTCACGACGTCGGGATGGATCAACTCGGGCGGCACGGGCGAATCAGTCATGGTTGGAACCTATCCGACCCGCGCTCAGCCGTAGGCGGCGAGGAGGGGGACGCGCATCTCGGGCGGGGTGAGCGATCCGTGGCGCGAGATGAGCTGGAACGGGCCGCTGTCGTCGGGATCGAAGAAGGCCAGGGTCCCCTTGGCCACGAGGGCCACATCGCCCAGGCGGGACCGGGCCCGGTCGGTGACTTCGGGTCCGAGCCAGCCGTCGGCGATCATCTGGTCTCGCGTGATGACCCACGCCTGGTCGCCGTGGCGCCCCGCGGCCGCGTCGAACAAGGCGTCGACCCGACCGGGACGGGCGTGCAGCCAACGGAACCGTCCCTCGCCGGACTGGAACGACACCTGGTCGAGCACGTCGCGATCGAGGTCGACCACGTTGTCGCCGGTCTGCACCTGGCCGTGATCGGACGTCACGACCATGGCCGCGCCAGGCGGGAGCACGCCGGCCAGATCGGCGATCAACCGATCGACGTAGGTGAGCTCGGCATCGAAGTGCTCGCCCAGCCCGTACTCGTGGGCGACCTTGTCGATGCCCTCGTAGTAGGCGTACACGAACGGCTCGCCCGCGCCCAAGAGCCGCTTGGCCTCGGTCACCAACGTCGAGGTCACGCGATACCCCTGGAAGCGCACACTGGCCAGATGGGCGGCGGTGAACCCACTCGTACGGAAGTCGGCTCGGGTGATGGCCGGCGGCCGCTGACCACCGAAGGCCGGACCGACGAGGAACTTCTCGGCTGGGATATCGGCCCGAGCATCACGACCGTCGAGCGACCAGCGCAACACGTTGAGCACGCGGCCGTCGATGGCGATGCGATAGCCCACCACGCCGTGCTGGCCCGGGGGTACGCCCGTCGTGATCGACGTCATGGCCGTCGACGTCGTCGACGGGGCCACGGTGAGGATCGGACCGCCATCCATGGCCGACAACGTGGGCGCCAGCGCCCGGCGGTCGCCGAGCTGATCCCAGCCCAGCCCGTCGAGCACGACCAACAGCACCTGGTCGGCCTCGGCCACGGCGCGGGGGAACCAATCGGGCCAGACCTCCGGGGCGTCCACGATCGTGGGCATCACGTTGCAGACGCACGGCCCGGCATAGTCGGGGACCAACGGAACGGCGGGATCCCATCCGCCCTGCGGATCCGTGGTCCGCTCGGGCGCGGCCTGTCGCGAGGCCCTGTCCGTGTCGCGAACCTGTGGGTTGTCTCCCACTCCGGGATCCTTTCGTGGTCCCGTCAGGCTAGCCCCGGGCCCGGTTGGGGCGGTCACAGCCGACGAGGCCTCTACCATGGGAGCGTGAAGGTCTCGACCCGTGGCGACTACGCCAGTCGCGCGCTGCTGTCACTGGCGCTGCACACGAGTGAGGACGGTCCGACGTCGGTCCGCGACATCGCCGATCGCACCGGGCTCCCCCAGCCCTACCTCGAGCAGATCCTGCTCGCGCTCAAGGGCGCGGGCCTCGTGCGCTCCAAGCGCGGCGTCGGCGGCGGGTACGTCCTGGCCCGCCATCCCCACGAGATCCCCCTCAGCGCCATCGTGAGCGCCGTCGACGGGCCCATCGTCGCCGGCGACTTCGGCGAGCCCCACACCAACGGCGCGTGCGATCACGAAGGTCAGTGCGTGCTGTTGGCGGTGTGGGCCGATGTCGGGGAGCACATGCGGCGCTACCTCGAGGCGCTGACGCTGGCCGACATCGTCACCATGGCCCGCGGCGAAGCCCGCTGGCCCGGCGAAGAGCCGACCCCGACGAGCTAGAGCCGTATCAGGCCGGGTCGATGGGCCCCTGGGGCTCGAGGCCGGCGAGCACGGCCCTGAGATCGGGCGGGATGGGCGAGTCGAACGCCAACGGTTCGCCGGTCACGGGGTGATCGAGGCGGAGGGCGGCGGCGTGCAGCCAGGGGCGGGGCACGGCCAGCCGGGCCCGAGCGCCGCCGTAGCGGCGGTCGCCCACGACGGCGTGGTCGATGGCGGAGAGATGCACCCGGATCTGGTGGGTGCGGCCGGTCTCGAGGCGACACTCGAGCAGCGTGACGACCGGATCGCGATAGGTGGTGAGCACCTCATAGCGCGTGCGCGCCTGCTTGCCTCGGGCCGACACGGCCATGCGCGTCGGTTCGCGGGACGACCGACCGACCGGCGCGTCGACCATCCCGCTGGGCGCGTCGAACTCGCCCCACACCAGCGTTCGGTAGCGCCGCTCGATCTCGTGCGCCGCCAGCTGCGACACCAGCGCCGCGTAGGCCACGGGCGTCCGGGCCACGAGCAGCAGGCCCGACGTGTCCTTGTCGAGTCGGTGGACGATGCCCGGTCGATCCGGATCGCCCACGGCGGCCAGCTCGGGGTAGCGGGCCAACAGTCCCTGCACGAGCGTGCCGCGGTCATGGCCGGCACCGGGATGCACCACCAGACCGGCCGGCTTGTCCACCACGATGAGGTGATCGTCCGCGTGGACGACCTGGACACCGACGTCGGGCTCGGGCACGAGAGCGTGATCACGGGCGGCGAGCAGCTCGTCGACGTCCGCCTCGACGTGCTCACCCTCGGCTACGCGCCGCGACCGTGTCGTGACGACGCGGCCACCCACCGACACGCGGCCGGCGGCGATCAGCTCGGCCGCCTCGGCCCGACTGAGGTTGGCCACCATGGCGACCAGCCGGTCGAGTCGCTCGCCGACCAGCGCGGCCGGAACGATCTCGTCCATCACGGCCCGCGGATCTCGCCGGGCCGCACGACGCGTGCCGCGCTCAGGACGGCTCGCCCGGCCTCAGGACGGTCACCGCGACCAACAAGATGGCACCCACGACGACACAGGAATCGGCCACGTTGAACACCGGCCACCATCGCAGATCGATGAAGTCCACCACTCCCCCGTGCAGGAAGCCGCCGCCCCCGCGAAAGGCCCGATCGATGAGGTTCCCCAAGGCCCCTCCGAGCACGAGCCCGAGGGCCACGGCCCCTAGGCGGCTCGTGACGCTGGCGCCCTGCCACAACAGCACCCCGACGATGACCAGGGCCGCCACACCGACAAGCGGTCCCCGGCCCGAGATCTGGCTGAAGGCGGCGCCCGTGTTGCGTGTCAGGTTGAGCTGCAACGTCCAGAAGAGGTGGATGGTCCGGAACTGCAGGTGGTCGACCGCCCACGACTTGGTGAGCTGATCGATGAGGATCACCACGGCCGCCACGCCGAGGACGGTTCCCCATCGACGGCCACGTCGGACGACACCCGACCCGTCATGACCCGATGGTGGGTCCGACGTGGGCTCAGCGACGGCCGAAGCCCCCGACCTTGTACTCGACGCGCTCACGGGCCCACGGTATGGCCTTGAGCCGCTCGCGGGGGATGGCCAGGCCCGACACCTCGCAGATCCCGTAGGTGCCCAGGTCGATCTTGGCCATGGCGTGATCGATCTCGTCGATGGCCGCCCGCGCCTGATGACTCAGCGCCAGGTCGCGCTCTCGCTCGACCGCGAGCGTGTCGCCTTCGCCCGACTCCTCGTCGAACTGGACGTCACCGGGCTCGCGTTGCTCGGCCAGCGAGTCGGCCTCGGCCTTGAGCGACTCGGCCTGACGGAGATAGGTCGCCCGCTCCTCGATGAGGGTCTGGCGCTGCAGCTCGAAGAACTTGAGGTCCGCGGCACTGATCTTGCGCTTGGCCGGTGCCTTCTTGGCCGCGACCTTCGGGGCCACGACCTTCTTGGCCGACGGCGCCTTCTTGGCCGGAGCGGCCTTCTTGGCCACGACCTTCTTGGCCGGAGCCGCCTTCTTGGCCGGCGCCGCCTTCTTGGCCGGGGTCGCCTTGGCCGCCGGCGCCTTCTTGGCCGCCGGCCGCCTTCTTGGCCGGAGCCGCCTTCTTCGTTGGGACCACCTTCTTCACCACAGCCTTCTTGGTCGCCGCTGCTCTCACAGTGGTGCGCTTCGACGCGTCAGAGGACCTGGAAATCGGACGCGAGGCGGGCGAACTGGCCGAGCCGGCAGTGACCGACCCGGTGGCTCTGGTTGCTCTGGGCATGGTCGAGTTTCCTTCCGGTCCCCCCGCAGGACGGGGAACAATAAGCCCGGCGCTCCCATTCCGTCAATACCCAGGATCGCGGGTTCCGGAGCGACGGCGCGGGCGGTCCCGGAACCCGATCGGAGGGGTTGGCGGCGCCGCGTAGGCTGGTCCGATGCCGTTCGGTCCCGTCGATCCCGAGTTCGACCTCGTCGCGCTCGAGGAGAAGGTCCTCGAGCAGTGGCGCACCCACGACGTCGAGGCCGCCACCCGCCGGTCGCGCAAGGACGGCGCTCCCTGGATCTTCTACGAGGGCCCGCCCACGGCCAACGGGCGGCCAGGCCTGCACCACGTCTGGGCCCGGGTCTTCAAGGACCTCTACCCGCGCTTCCAGACCATGCGGGGCCGGTCGGTGCCGCGCAAGGGCGGCTGGGACTGCCACGGGCTGCCGGTCGAGCTCGAGGTCGAAAAGGAGCTCGGCCTCCACTCCAAGCACGAGATCGAGGCCTACGGCGTGGCCGAGTTCAACCAGCACTGCCGTGACTCGGTGCTGCGCTACGTCGAGGACTGGTCCGCCCTGACCGCTCGCTCGGGCACCTGGATCGACACGGCCGACGCCTATTGGACCCTGTCGAACGACTACATCGAATCGGTGTGGTGGCTCCTGGCCCAGCTCTGGCAGAAGGGGCTGCTCTACGAAGGGCACAAGGTCAGCCCCTACTGCGCTCGTTGTGGCACCGCGCTGTCCTCCCACGAGCTGGGCCAGCCCGACGTGTACCGCGACGTCGTCGATCCCTCGGTCTACGTTCGCTTCCCGCTCGTCGACTCGCCCGCCACCCACCCCGATCTGGTCGGCGCCGACCTGCTCGTCTGGACGACCACGCCGTGGACCTTGATCTCCAACGTGGCCGCCGCCGTCGGCCCCGACATCGACTACACGCGCGTCAGCGCCGAGGTGTTCGAGTCGACAGGCCGCGACCTCGTCGTCGCCGTGGCCCAGCTGCCCGACGGCGTCGAGGCTCCGATCACGTGGAAGGGCCACGACCTCGTCGGGCTGCACTACGAGCGGCCCTTCGACCTGCTCGACGTCCCCGTCGGCTCGGACGCGTTCCGCGTCGTGGCCGCGGACTACGTCACCACCGACGACGGTTCGGGCATCGTCCATCAGGCCCCGGCGTTCGGCGAGGACGACGCCGCCATCGCCCGGGCCGAAGGGCTGCCCACGCTCAACCCGGTCGACGCCGACGGCGCCTTCGACCATCACGTTCCCCAATGGCAGGGCCTGTTCGTCAAGGACGCCGACCCAGGGATCATCGCCGACCTCGTCGCCCGGCACCTGCTGGTCCGCGAGGAGCCCTACACCCACAGCTACCCCCACTGCTGGCGGTGCGGGACCCCCCTCATCTACTGGGCCAAGACGTCGTGGTTCGTGCGCACGTCGGCCATGCGCGACGACCTGCTCGCCCAGAACGAGACCATCAACTGGCATCCGGACCACATCAAGCACGGCCGATTCGGCAAATGGCTCGAGGGCAACATCGACTGGGCTCTGTCGCGCGACCGCTACTGGGGCACGCCCCTGCCGATCTGGCGCTGCCGCGACTGCGGCCGGGACGAGTGCATGGGATCGGTGGCCGAGTTGTCCGAGCGGGCCGGACTCGACCTCACTGATCTCGACCTGCATCGACCTTACGTCGACGACGTCGTGCTCGAATGCGAGTGCGGGGGGACGGCCCGTCGGGTCGCCCCCGTTCTCGACGCGTGGTTCGACTCGGGATCGATGCCGTCGGCCCAGCACCACTATCCGTTCGAGAACGAGGACCTGTTCCATTGCTCGTTCCCCGCCGACTTCATCTGCGAGGCCATCGACCAGACCCGCGGCTGGTTCTACTCGTTGCTGGCCGTCAACACCTTGGTCTTCGGCCGCACCCCGTATCGCAACGTCGTGTGCCTCAACCTCATCGTCGACGAGACCGGGCAGAAGATGTCCAAGTCCAGGGGCAACATCATCGCCCCGTGGGACATCTTCTCGACCCAAGGCGCTGACGCCCTGCGCTGGTACTTCCTCTCGTCGGGCCAGCCCTGGACGCCTCGACGGGTGTTCACCGACGGCATCCGCGAGTCCACCCGCCAGACCCTGTTGACGCTGTGGAACGTCTTCTCGTTCTTCGCCACCTATGCCGATCTCGACGGGTGGACCCCTACGGCGGACGAGCCCGACGTCACGACCGAGCCCGTGCACCTGCTCGACCGATGGATCCTCGGCCAACTCGACGACACCGTCGCCGCCGTCACCGACGCCCTCGAGGACTTCGACGCGCTGGCCGGGTCGACCCGCCTGGCCGCCTTCATCGACGACCTGTCGAACTGGTACGTGCGCCGGTCCCGCCCCCGCTTCTGGAAGAGCAGCGATCCGGCCGCCCACGCCACGCTGCACGAATGCCTCGTGAAGGCCTCGCAGCTGCTGGCGCCGTTCTGCCCCTTCCTCGCCGACGCCATCTACGGGCCCCTCACCGGTGAGACGTCGGTGCACCTGAGCGACTGGCCGGCCAGCTCGGGCCGCCACGACGCCGACCTGGCCGCCCAGGTCGAGGCCTCACGTCGCCTCGTCGCCCTGGGGCGGGCCGCCCGCACCGACGCCAAGGTCAGGGTGCGCCAACCGCTGCCCCGAGCCTTGGTGCTGCACCCCGGCATCACCCTCGACGACGCCATCGACGACGAGATCCGCAGCGAGCTCAACGTCAAGGCCCTCGAACGGATCGACACGCTGTCGGGCGTGATGACGTGGGTGGTCGCCCCCAACTTCCGGGCCCTCGGGCCCCGCCTCGGCCCCCGAGTCAACGAGATCAAGGCGGCGCTGGCCGAGGCCGACGGTTCGGCGTTGCAACAGGAGCTGAGCACCAACGGCTTCGTCGAGGTGGCCGGCGAGCGCCTCGAGCCGGGCGATGTCGAGATCCGCGCCGAGCGCCACGAGCACTTCGCGCTCGCCGAGGACGACGGCTGGGCCGTCGCCCTCGACCTCGAGATCGACGACGAGCTGCGGCGTGAGGGTCACGCCCGCGAGCTGGTCCGAGCGCTCAACGATCTGCGCAAGTCCGAGGGCTTCGCCATCTCGGACCGGGTCGAGGTGTCGATCACCGTCGCCCCCGAGCTGGCCGCCGCCCTCGACGCGCACCGGAACTGGATCGCGTCCGAGGTGCTGGCCACGCGCGATCGTCGACGGCCCCGGCGATCAGCTCGTGATGGTCGACGGCGTCGAGGTCCGAGCCACGCTCACCCTCGGCTAGCGCCTCAGACCCTGGTCAGCGACGACGACCGAAGCGGGAGCGGCTGGCCGCCGGGTCGTCGAGATCACGCTCGAAGAAGGCCCGCATGGCGGCATCGGCTTCCTCGTCGGGCTCGCCCAGCTCGGACTCGTCCGCGCTGTCCGCCGGGAACAGATCACCCCGACCGCCGGGGGTCGAGCCGGCCGATCCGGAGACCGGGTCACGGCGGGCGCTGCCGAAGAGGTGGGAGTCGGTGTCGTTGGCGTCGGGCCCATCCGAAGGCAACGGCGGGCTGATCGAGGTCGATGGTGTCGGCCCCCGACGGGGCCTTCCAGCCACCGTCGTCGATCCCGTCGATGCCCTCGACCTCGGGGGTGACGAACGGATCGTCCTCTTCGTCGTCGTCCTCGTCGTCGGGCGCGGTCGGATCGGCGGCGTCGGACCAGTCGCCGTCGGAGCCACCACCGCCGTCGTCGGCATCGGGGCCGCCGAAGGCATCGGTGTCGGGCGCGGGCGGCTCGTCGCCGAGGTGGGCCGGGTCGTCGAGGAGGTCCTCGCCGACGACATCCATGGCCTGGGTCGGACGATCGTCGCTCTCGCGGTCGCCGGCCCCGACGAACGGGCTCAGTGCTTCACGGTCGCGGGCCAGCTCGAGCACGGGGATGGGCGGATCGCGGAGCTCGGGGGCGGCGGCCAGCCGCAGTCCCTCCGGCTCGTCGAGGGCGCTGCGGATCGACTCGACTCGGTGGCGCAGCCGGTCGCGCTCGTCGTCGAGGAAGCTCTGGAGGGCCTCGACGTCGACGGCCAGGTCGTTCGCGCGCCGTCTCGAGCTCGGTGACCTGGGTCTGCAAGGTCCGCGCCCGTTCTTCGGCGACGGCGTCGGCCTTCTTGTGGGCCTTGACCAGCAGGCGCTCGCGCTCCTGCTCGGCCTCGGCCAACAGGTTGACCGACTTGGCTCGGGCGTCGGCCAGCGTCTTGGTGGCCGACGGCGTTGGCCTCGTCGATGGCCTGGTCGGCGGCCCGCTGGGCCAGCACGAGCACCTTGGCCAGCTGCTCGTCGGCCGGCGCGCCGCCTTCGCCGCTGCGGATCACCTCGAGCTCGGCCTCGGCTTCGGCCTGGGCCCGCCGGGCGTCGGCCAGCTGGGACTGCGCCGACTCGGCCCGCTCGGTCGCGGACCGCAGGTTGTCGGCCAGCTTGGCCACCGCCTCGTTGATGCGTTCGAGGTAGTTGTCGACCTCTTCAGGGTCGTATCCGCCTTTGCGCAGCTGCGTGAACTTCACATCGGTCAGGAGTTGGGGAGTTCCTTCCATGAAACGGATGGTAACCACCCCGCGGGGTCAGTGGGGACGATCCCCACAGGGCCCGAGAACCGTGTGGCGAGTGCTGCGCTAGATGAAGTTGAGCAGGATGAGGATGGCGAAGGTCACGATCATGGGCGACAGGTCGAGACCCATCCCTCCCATCTGCACCGGCGGGAGGATCGCCCGCAGCGGGGCCAGGACCGGTTCGGTGAGGGCGTAGAGGATCCGCTGACAGCCCGGCCATCGCCCCTTCGGGGTTCATCGGGAACCAGCTGAGGATGATCCGCCCGAACAGGATGATCAGGTACAGGAGGAGCAGGTCGTGCAGGATGAGGAGCACAGGGTCAGGATCGGCTCAGGCGTCGTGCAGGCCGCGCTCTTGGAGCCGACGCCGCTCCTCGACGGACACCTCGACGTTGCGACGGGGTCAGCAGGTACACCTGGTGCGCCACCTTCTCCATCTGGCCACCGAGGCCGTAGCAGAGCCCACTCGAGAAATCGATGAGGCGACGGGACAGATCCCGGTCGACGCCCTGCAGGTTGACGATGACGGGTTGGGAGCCCTTGAACCGGTCGGCCACGTCCTGGGCCTGGTTGAACGAGGTGGGCGCCACCACGAAGGGCTTGGCCGACGCCGTCGCCGGCACGGGTCGCACGACCGTGCGGGGCTTGGGGGCCGAGTCGCTGCCCGGATTGGGCAGGGGACGCACGGCCGAGCCCTCGTGGGGCTCGAGGGCCGGTGCCGGGGCCACGCCGACGGGGCGAGGTCGGGTCGCGGGTCCGGTCGGGCGACCACCCATCGTCGCCGGCTCTCGGGGCGGCGCCATCACCCGACCCGGCTGGGGGGAGGCGGTCACCTGGTCGTCGGCAGGGTCGTAGTCGTCGTACTCCTCGTCGGGGCCCAGCCCGAGGTAGAGCATCGTCTTACGCCACATGGATGCCATCCGATCCTCCCGAGCCGACACGCCCGTTCGGGAGGTCGGTTCCGATCGTATTCGTGTCGATGAACTCTAGTTTCTCTGGCCCATCTCACTCACTTGCCGGCCCGAACGCCAGTCGTGGGGGTCGCCGACGGTGGTCAGCGGCCCTTGGGGGGGCGGTCGCCGAAGAGGTCTCGGCCGATGCGCACCATGGTCGAACCCTCCTCGACGGCCACCTCGAGATCACCGCTCATGCCGATCGAGCGGATGGGCAGATCGAGGGTGTCGGCCAGGCCCACGAGGCGGACGAAGCCGGGTCGGGCGGCCTCCGGGGGGCCGGCCGGCGCCACCCCCATGAGACCTCGCACGTCGAGGCCGAGGTCGCGGGCGGCGGCCACGAGGGCGATGGCGTCGTCGGGTGCGCAGCCGCCCTTCTGGTCCTCGCCCGACAGGTTGAGCTGCACCAGCACGGCGGCACCCGGCGCCCGCTTGGCGATCTCGGCGGCCACCTCGAGGCGGTCGACGCTCTGCCACAGCGCCACGATCGGCGCCAGCACCCGCACCTTGTTGCGCTGGAGCCGACCGATGAAGTGGTACCGGGGTCGCTCGCCCGCGCTCGGGATGTCGGCGGCGACGTGAGCCGCCTTGTCCAGCAGCTCCTGGGCGTAGTTCTCGCCGACCTCGACCAGACCGGCGCCCAGCGCGGCCTCGACGGCATCGGGGCCGAAGCCCTTGGTCACGGCCAGCACCTCGACGTCGGGCCCCCCGCCCGCCGCGAGGATGCGGGATCGCACCGCGTCGAGGCGCCCGGCGACCGCGTCGGTGTCGATCACCGGACCGACATGGCGTCGTCGTACGAGCGCTCGCGCCAGATCACCGTGGCCATCCGTTCGACCTCGCCGCGGGCCCGATAGGAGTAGTAGCGGTCGCCGTGTTCGGCCGTGCACGGCCCGAGGCCGCGGGCGTAAGGCGCGACACCGGCGAGCGCGACCTCCGACTCCCCCACCGACGACCGCAGCACCTCGCCCAACTCGAGGCCGCTCGTACCTTCGGAGGTGACGGACCGGACGCGGTCACCGAAGCGGTGGGCCAGCCGGTCGAGATCGGCGGCGCCGAACTCGTAGCACGCCCCGCAGATGAAGGGCCCGACGCGCCGTTGGACGATCGTGGCCCCGAGCGCACCCATGGCCTCGATCGTGCGGTCGACCACCCCGGCCTCGAGTCCCCGCCAGCCGGCGTGGGCCACGCCGATGACGCCCTCGGGGCTGTGGAAGGTGATCGGCAGGCAGTCGGCGGTCTGCACGGCCAGCACCAGTTCGGGCTCGGCGGTGACCAGCGCGTCGGCTTCGGTGCCGGCCACGGCCGCGGCGTTCTCGGCGGTGACGACCACGACCTGCGATCCGTGGACCTGGCGCAGCCACACCCAGGGGTGGTCGACGACGGCTCGGCGCCGGGCCGCGAGCCCGGCCGGCTCGGTGTCGATGCCGAAGTCACCCTCGTCGCGGGTGGTCGTGTGCTCGAGTACGACTCCGAAAGCGCCTGCGGTGACCCAGGTGGCCATGGCGGCGGCCGGGCCCGGAGCGAAGTGCTACTTGAGGAACGAGGGGACGTCGAAGTCGTCGCCGTCGCCCTCGATGTCGAGATCGTCGTCGTCGGCGTCGCCGAACACGTCGGTGACCGGCTCGAGGTCACCCCGGCGCGCCCGGCCCGTGCCCCCGGCGTCGTCAGCGCGCGCCTTGGGGTCGTCCCAACGGTCGAAGCCGGCGGCGATGACCGTGACGCGGACCTCGTCGCCCATCTCGTCGTCGATGACGGTGCCGAAGATGATGTTGGCATCGGGATGGGCCACGCCGTGGATCACCTCGGCCGCTTCGTTGACCTCGAACAGCCCGAGGTCGCTGCCGCCGGCGATGGTCAACAGGATGCCGCGGGCCCCTTCGATCGAGGCCTCGAGCAGCGGGCTCGAGATGGCGGCGCGAGCGGCGTTGAGCGCCCGGCCATCTCCCGAGCCGAAGCCGATCCCCATGAGGGCCGAGCCGGCGTCGCTCATGATCATCTTCACGTCGGCGAAGTCGGTGTTGATCAGCCCCGGCGTGGTGATCAGGTCGGTGATCCCCTGGACGCCCTGCAACAGCACCTCGTCGGCCATCTTGAAGGCGCTCAGCACCGACGTCTTCTCGTTCGAGACGGTGAGCAGACGATCGTTGGGGATGACGATGAGGGTGTCGACCTTCTCCTTGAGCTTCTGGATGCCGGTCTCGGCCTGCACCGAGCGACGCCGGCCTTCGAAGCCGAACGGACGGGTCACCACGCCGATGGTCAGGGCGCCGATCGCCTTGGCAATCTCGGCCACGACGGGGGCCGCACCGGTGCCGGTGCCACCGCCCTTGCCGGCGGTGATGAACACCATGTCGGCGCCCTTGAGCACCTCCTCGATCTCGTCGCGGTGCTCTTCGGCCGCCTGACGACCGACGTCGGGATCGGATGCCGGCGCCGAGTCCCCGCGTGAGCTCGCGCCCGATGTCGAGCTTGACGTCGGCATCGCTCATCAGCAGTGCCTGGGCGTCGGTGTTCACGGCGATGAACTCGACTCCCTTCAGCCCGGCGTCGATCATGCGGTTGACGGCGTTGACGCCACCGCCGCCGATGCCGACGACCTTGATGACCGCCAGATAGTTCTGTGGGTTGCCGGACATGGCGCTGGCTACCTCCGAGGTGCTGGGCGCGGGAGCGGTGGAACGTTGGGGACGGTCGGGGCGGGTGGAGCGGGGCAGGTCGGAGTCGACCCGCTGGGCGAGGGTGTCGAGGCGGCGACGGCATCGTCGAGATCGAACAAGCGGCCCTGCTTCGGTCGCTCACCCACCGACACCACCAGAGCCCTGGACAACTCCAACCCTCGACATCAGGTTGAGAGTTATGTAAACCTCAGATTGCGGTTGACAGCGTAGGGGGCGGCCACGGTTTCGGTCAACACCCGGGCCTCGTCGGCGGTCATGAGGTCCGCCCCGAGACGTAGATGGCGTCGGGGATGCAGGCGTTGACGACCCCGAGACCTCGATCGTCGACCCGGGCGAAGAAGGTGGTCAGCGACGACAGCTTCTCGGCCAAGAGGTCGGCCGGCACAGCTGCACCACCCCGCTGGGGTTCAGCGTCATGCCGATGGCGCCATCGGTGCCGACGACGACGCTGGCGACCCGGGTGCGCAGCCCCGGCGTCAGATGGGCGACCAGCTCGAGCGGGGCCGCCGAGCGCGGGGCCGAAGGAGGCGCCGGCGGCGACCGGTGCCACGCCGGTGACGGCGATGACCCCGGGGGGCACGGCGGTGACGGGGGCCACCACCTTGCCCTTGGCATCGGTCAGCATCCAGCGGCCGGGACCGGCGGCCACCGCCACCGCCGGCACCCGCTCGGTGACCGAGAGGTGAGCGGTCCCGTTCCAGCCCGACCGAGACCTTGGCGTCGGCGACCCAGGGCAGGGCGCCGCAGGCGGCGGCCGGCGGCCCCCTCGTCGACGTCGACCAGGTGCTGGCCCAGGTGGATGCCGGCCACAGCGACGACCTGGTCGGCCGGGACGTGGGGCGACCCGGTGACCACGAGGTGGTCGACGTCGAGCAACGGGCTGTGGGTGACGAACCAGCCGGCGGCGACCAGGGTGACGACGATGGCCACCGCGATCAGCCGCCGCCGCCGACGGGCGGCGCCCTCCTGTTCGACCTGGTCGCGGCGAGCCTGGATCCTCGGGTCGACCGGTGGGGGGCCCGACGCCGGTTCGGGCCGCAGCCGGGTCGTCAGCTCCGGGCTCACGAACCCTCGATGGATGATCGAGGGTTAGGTCGAAGCCCACCAGGCGGGTCTCGGGCACGAGGCGGACGCCGGTGGCCTCGGCGACCCGCCGCTCCACCTCGCCCATGAGGGCGACGACGTCGTCGGCGCGACCCCCGTCGTCGGCCTGGATGAAGTTGGCGTGCTTGGTCGACACCTCGGCCGTACCCACCCGCAGGCCCTTGGCCCCGGACTGCTCGATCAGCCGACCGGCCGAGTCGCCAGGGGGGTTGGTGAAGACCGATCCGGCGTTGGCTCCGCCGGGTTGGTTCTCGCGGCGCCACCTGACGATGTCGGCGATCTCGGCCTCGGATCGGGTCCTGTCCCCGGTCGCCAATCGCAGTTCGGCGGTCGTGACCACCTGGGTGGAGGCCAGCGACGAGTGCCGATAGGACAGTTCGAGTTGGTCAGCCGGCACCCAACCATCCTCGCCGGTGCCAAGGTCCACCACGCGGACCCTCGTGAGGGTCTCGGCCATGTCCGAGCCGTGCCCGCCAGCGTTCATGCGCACCGCTCCGCCGATCGAGCCGGGCACCCCGACCGCCCACTCGAAACCGGTCAATCCCGGCGGCCGCGGTACGGCGGGCGACGACGGGCAGGGTGGCGGCGGCCCCGGCCCGCACCGTGACGCCGTCGATCTCGATGCCGACGAAGTCACCTTCGAGCATCACCGCCACCCCGGCGAAACCGGCCTCGGCGACCAGCAGGTTCGAGCCGCGTCCCACGACCAGGACCTCGACACCGGTCTCGCGCACGGCCGCTCCCACCTCGGCCAACGTCGCCTCGTCGGCCACGTCGACCATCAGCGCAGCCGGGCCCCCCGACCCGGTAGGTGGTGTAGCCCGCCAGCGAGACGTCGCGCCGCGCTCGACGGCCCAGCCGGGCCGCGGCCTGCTCGACGCCGTCGCCCGACGCGCTCACCGGCTCCCGGCCGTGGGCGCCGACCCCGTCGATCCGGTCGACGCCAGCCGAGCCTGGACCTCGTCGGGCACGGTGGTCAGGTCGCCGGCGCCGAGGGTGAGGCACAGATCGCCCGGCCGCAGCTCCTGGACGAGGTAGGCGAGCACGTCGGCCCGCTGGGGCAGATACGCGAGCCGCCGCCAGGGGTGGGCATCGAGCACGGCGTGGGCGACGAGCTGCCCGCTGACACCGGGCCGGGGAGGCTCGCCCGCGGCGTAGATGTCGGTGACGGCCAACACGTCAGCGGCATCGAAGGCGTCGGCGAAATCGGCCCAGAGGGCGGCGGTGCGGCTGTAGCGATGAGGTTGGAACACGCAGACGATCCGGTCCCAGTGGCCGTCGTGGGCGGCGCCCAGCACGTCGGCCACCTCGGTCGGCAGGTGGGCGTAGTCGTCGACGAAGGTCACGCCGGCGACCTCGCCGCGGTGCTCGAGTCGGCGGGCCACACCGGCGAAGCGGCCGAGCGTGTCGCGGGCCGATTCGAAGCCGACGCCCAGCTGCAGGGCCATGACCAGCGCGGCGGTGGCGTTGCGGGCGTTGTAGTCGCCGGCCACGGGCAGCGGCGACCCGACCGAGGGCCTGGCCGTCGTGGTCGATGGTGAACGAGGTACCCGCCCGGCTGGCCTCGAGCGAGACCATCCGGTAGTCGGCATCGTGCGCCGTCCCGTAGGTGACGGCGCCGGCGGCCCGTCCCAGCTCGGCGGCCAGGGCGTCGTCGGCGCACACGACGGTCGGACCGGCCGTCTCGGCCAGGAAGGGGCGAAGGCGGCGCGCAACGCCTCGAACCCGCCGTAGTGCTCGAGGTGATCGGGCTCGACGCTGGTCACGATGGCGCCGTAGCGCGGGCAGTTCGAGGAAGGTGCCGTCGCTCTCGTCGGCCTCGATGACGAACAGCGGGCCGTCGTCGAGCACGGCGCCGGTCCCGAGCTCGTTGACCTCGCCGCCGATGATGAACGACGGCCGCAGGCCGGCTTCGATCAGCACCAGGGCCAACATCGACGAGGTCGTCGTCTTGCCGTGGGTGCCGGCGACGGCGATGGCCTGGCGCGTCGCGGCGATGGCCGACAGCGTCTCGGCTCGGCGGTACACCGGGATCCCGCGATCGACAGCGGCCATGACTTCGGGGTTCGACGCGGGGATGGCCGTCGAGACGGTGACGGCCTCGACCTCGTCGGGCAGGTGGGCAGCATCGTGGCCGATCGAGACGGTGACGCCGAGGGCCGCGGACCCGCTCGAGCGCTGGCCGACGGCTGGAGATCGCTGCCCGAGACCTGGTGGCCCATCCCGGCCAGGACCGTCGCGATCGCGCTCATGCCCGAGCCCCCGATCCCGACGACGTGGATGCGGACCGGCTGGCTCAGGTCCAGGGTCCGGACCGACCCTGTCTCGTCAGGGTCAGCCACGGCGAGCGTGCTCGTCGACGAGGGCCGCCACGAGCCGGGCCGCATCGGGATGGGCGAGGGTGTGAGCGGCGGCGGCCATGGCCTCCAGTATGGGCGGGTCGGCGACGAGGGGGGTCAGCTCGGCCTCGAGGCGATCGGCGTCGAGCTGGTCGTCGGGCACCCGCACGGCGGCGCCGGCATCGACCAGCGCCTGAGCGTTGGCCGTCTGGTGGTCGCGCGGCGCGATGGGCAGGGGCACGAGCACCCCGCCGAGACCCACCGTCGCCAACTCGGCCACCGTGGTGCCGCCCGCCCGCCCGACGAACAGGTCGGCGGCGGCGTAGAGCAGATCGACGCGGTCCTCGTAGCGCACGCGCCGGTAGATGAGGGCATCGGCGGCCGTCAGCCACGCGGGAGCGGGCCGGGCATCCCAGTCCCGGGCCCCGACGGCGTGGTGGATGGCCACGTCGTCCCGACCGACGCCACCGCTCGGCCACGCCCTCGACCGCCTGGTTGACCCGGGTCGAACCCAGCGATCCGCTGAACACGGCGATCACCACCCGATCGAGCGGGAGGTCGAGGGCGCGCCGAGCCTCGTCGCGGCCGTGGGCCCGGTCGACGGCCAGGATCTCCGGGCGGCACCGGGTTGCCGGTCACCACCGCCCTGGGCAGATCCGTTCCCTCGAAGGGGACGGCGCAGGCCTTGGCGAACCGACCGGCGAGCCGGTTGGCGGCGCTCGCCCGCGCGTTCTGCTCGCTCACGACCATCGGGATCCGCCAGAGGATGGCGCCGACCACGCACGGGACGGCGGCGTAGCCGCCGAGCACCACGACGACCGCGCGGTCGCATCCGGCGCATCAGACCGACGCCCTTGAACACGCCGGCCACGATGCCGAGCGCGGCGGTGACGCTGGCCCACGACATCTTCCGGGGGATGCCGCGGCCCGGCAGGCTCACGAGGTCGAACCCGGCGGCGGGGACGAGGGTGGTTTCGGGGCCGTGCGCGCCGCCCACGAAGCGGATGCTGGCCGGGTCGTGGCCGGCGCTCACCAGCGCCTCGGCGATGGCGATGCCTGGCAGGGCGTGACCTCCCGTGCCACCGCCGGCCACACAGGCGAACGTCTCCGCGTCGGTGGAGCTCACCGCCGGCCGGGGCCGAGCCGCGCCATCAGCGTCCTTGGCGGGCGATGCTCAGCTGGATCCCCATGGCGGCCAGGGTGACCACCAGCGACGATCCACCGAACGACACGAACGGCAGAGGCACCCCGGTGATGGGCAGCACGCCGACCACGCGCTCCGATGTTCACGAAGGCCTGGATCAGGATCCAGCTGGTGATCCCGGTGGCCAGCAACATGCCGTAGCGATCGGGCGCACCCAGGGCGATGCGTATGCCGACCACCCCGACGGCGAGGAACAAGGCGATGAGCAGCAGGGCGCCGAGCAGGCCCATCTCGTCGGCGATGATGGCGAAGATGAAGTCGGTCTGGGCGTAGGGCAGGAAGCCGAACTTGGCCAGGCTGTGGCCGATGCCGCTGCCGGTGGCGCCCCCGTGGGCGATGGCGAACTGCGACTGCAGCGTCTGGTAGCCCGCGTTCTGCGGGTCCTTCCATGGGTTGAGGAAGGCCATCAGCCGTCGGAAGCGATAGGGCTCGGCGACGGCGGCGAGGAAGGCCAACGCCGTGCCGGCGCCGAACCAGCCGAGCAGCGGTTTGACCGGCACCCCGCTCACGAACAGCATCACGAACACGATCGAGCCCAAGATGATGGTCGTGCCCAGGTTGGGCTGGAGCATCAGCAACAGGGCGAAGGCGCCGAACACCACGAGCACCGGCTTGAGGCTGAGGTGGAGGTTGTCGATGCGATCGGATCGCCGAGCCAGCAGATCGGCGACGAACAGCAGCACGGTGAGCTTGGCGAACTCGGAGGGCTGCACGCGGACGGGACCCCATCCGAGCCACCGCGACGAGCCGTTCACGTTCACGCCGAGGCCGGGCACCATGACCGCCACCATCAAGAGGCCGGCGCCCACCACGAGCAGGTTCGTGTAGCGGCGCCACCGGTGGTAGTCGACGCGCATGATCGCCACCATGGCGATCAGACCGAGCACGACCCAGATGAGCTGGCGCTTGAACTGGTACCAGCTCGAGCCGTACTCGTAGTACGCCGTGGCGTACGAGGCGGACAGGACCATGACCACGCCGATGAGCGTGAGCACGATGACGAGGGTGAGAAGGATCGTGAACGAGGTCGACCGCCGGCCCGCCGGTCGACCGCCGAGGCGTCGGCCCTTGGGTCGGCGCTTGGCGACCGGTGCGCTGGCCACCGCGGACGGGCGACGCACCGAGCGAGGCGACGTCGCCGGCGGACGGGACGGGCTCACGCCGTGCCCTCGCCGTAGAGGGCGGCGACGGCGGCGACGAAGGCGTCGCCCCGCTCGCCGTAGCTCGAGTACCAGTCGAAGGAGGCGCACGCCGGTGACAGCAGGACGACGTCGCCGGGCCGGGCCCGGTCCGCCGCCGCGCTCACGGCGTCGACCATGGATGTGGCCGTCACCACCGGCGTGCCGGCGAGGGCATCGGCCACCTCGGCGGCGGCATCGCCGATGGCCACGGCGGCGTGAACCCGATCGCGCACGGCGGCCAGCACCGACAGGTCGGTGCCTTTGTTCTGCCCGCCGGCGATGAGCACGACCTGGGGGAACGAGCGCACCGCGGCCAACGTGGCCTGGGGCGTGGTGGCCTTCGAGTCGTCGTACCAAGTGACCCCGCCCCACTCCCCCACCCGAGTCAACCGATGAGGCAGCCCGGCAAAGGTGCGCAGCGTGTGGCGGACGCCTTCGAGCGACGCGCCCCCTTCCAGGGCGGTCGCCGACGCGGCCAGGGCATTGGCCAGGTCATGGGGGAACGAGCGCGGGAGCTCGTCGACGGCGACGAGCAGGTCGCCGGAGTCGGTCCGCAACTCACCCTCGTCGACGCGGTAACCGACCTGGTGATCGAGCCCGAAGGTCACCGTCCGGAGCTGTGAGCGCACATGTCGCATCACCACCGGGTCGTCGGCGTTGGCCACCGCGACGCCGTCCCCTGGGTCGAGATCGGCCCAGATGCGCGCCTTGGCCCGCTCGTAGCGATCGAAGGACTCGTGGGTGTCGAGGTGGTCCTCGGCGAAGTTCAACCAGGTCGCGACCGCGCGGGCGGAACTCGTGGGTGTGGCCGAGACGGAACGACGAGGCCTCGATGACGAACACCTCGATGTCGAGACGGTCGATGGCGTCGACGAGCGGGACGTCGGTGTTGCCGGCCGCCAGCGCCGCCGTCCCCGACGCGCCGAGCATGTCGGTCACCATCGTCGTGACCGTCGTCTTGCCGTCGGTCCCGGTGACCGCGAGCAGCGGGCGATCGTCCCAGGCCGCGGCCAGATCGAACTCGCTGAGCACGGGCACGTCGGCCCGGCGGGCCGACTCGAACACGGGATGGCGGTCGGGCACACCCGGACTCGGGAGCACCGCGTCCACCGTGTCCACCAGCGCGTCGAGCCGCGCGCGCGTCGGCGCCTCGAGAAGGTCCACGGACGACGATTGTGCTGCCGCCAGGGCAGCCGGTGAGGGATGGTCGTCGATCACGACGACGTCGGCCCCGCGTTGGCGCAACGCCCGGGTGACGGCTCGTCCGGTGAGACCGAAGCCCACGACCAGAGACCGGTCCGGCATCCAGCCCGGGGCCCGGGTCAATAGTTGACTCCGAGGCGGACGAAGTCGGCGTAGTAGATCCCGAGGGCCAGCGCCGTGCACAGCCCGGCGAGGATCCAGAACCGGACGATGACCGTCGTCTCGGGCCAACCGGCCAACTCGAAGTGATGGTGGATCGGCGCCATGCGAAAGACGCGCCGTCCCGGTCAGCTTGAAGCTGCCCACCTGGATGATCACCGAGATCGTCTCGACGAAGTACAGGCCGCAGATCAGCAGCAGCAACAGGCTGGTGTTGGTGCTGAGGGCGATGGTCGCCAGGGCCGCGCCGATGGCCAGCGCCCCGGTGTCACCCATGAAGATCTTGGCCGGCGCCGCGTTCCACCAGAGGAAGCCGGTGCAGGCGCCGAGCATCGACGCCGAGACGACGGCCAGGTCGAGGAAGCTCTGATCGCCGTAGATCGACTGGTGGCGGAAACCCCAGAACCCGATCACGACGAAGGCGGCGAACCCGAACACGGCCGAGCCGGCGGCCAATCCGTCGAGTCCGTCGGTCAGGTTGACGGCGTTGGTCGTGGCCAGGATGAGGAAGATGGCCCACACCGCCCACCCGAGGTTGTGCAGCTGGATGCCGGGGTAGTCGAAGCGGGTCAGCGAGAGCGTGGTCGCGATGTGGGTGAAGCGCAGCACGCCGACGACGAACAGGATCGACACGATGGTGAGCGCGCCGAACTTGGCTCGCTTGCTCAGCCCGAGGTTGTGGGCTCGCGACACCTTGAGCCAGTCGTCGGCCAGTCCCACGAGTCCGGCCAGACCCATCGTGGCGATGACGAGGATCCCGCGACGCGTGTACGTGCCGCCGAGCAGGTCGCTCACCAGCCACCCCAGGCCGGCGCCGGCGACGATGGCCACCCCGCCCATGGTCGGCGTTCCCGCCTTGGTGAGGTGACCCGACGGCCCGTCCTCGCGGATGGGCTGACCGATGTGGAGTCGGGTGAGCCAATCGATCAAGAGGCGCGTGCCGATCAGCGACACCGCGATGGCGATGGCAGCGGCGAACAGGAGACGGATCACGGGCGGCCACCGCGCAGGCGCGCCAGCTCGGCGCGCACGACATCGCGATCGTCGAAGGGCACGGTCTCGGCTCCGATGGTCTGGGTCGTCTCGTGGCCTTTGCCCGCCACGACCACGACATCGTCAGGAGCCGCCGCGCCGAGGGCGAGAGCGATGGCGGCACGACGGTCGGGTTCGATCACCAGATCATGGCCGGGACGGGCCTCGGCCCGGTCATATCCTGCTCTCACGGCCTCGATGATCGCTCCTGTGTCCTCCCCCCGCGAGTTGTCGGCCGTCAGGACTACACGATCGGCCAGGCGCGCCGCCACCTCGCCCATGGCCGGCCGCTTGCTCGGGTCCCGGTCGCCGCCGCAGCCGAACACCACGGTGACGGCCGCCGTCTCACCCGGCCGGCGGGCCGCCAGCAGCAGCTGCTCGAGCCCGTCCGGGGTGTGGGCGTAGTCGACGACGACCTGGAAGGGCTGGCCCTCGTCGATCATCTCGAACCGGCCGGGCACGACCAGGGGACGGCTGAGGCCCTCGGCGATGGTCGACGGATCGAGCCCGAGGGCCAACGCCGACTCGGCCGCGGCCAGTGCGTTCGACACGTTGAACCCACCGGCCAGCGCCAGCTCGACCGGTTGGCCCCTCCAGCGGAACCGGCTGCCCCGGGCATGCAGCTCGAGGTCGTCGAGCTGGTCGAGCGAGTAGCCGGTGGTGGGCACCTTCGCCGAGTCCGCCAGGAGCCGACCGTGCGGGCTGTCGAGGTTCACGATGGCGCGGTCGGTGAAGGCGGGCGAGAACAAGCGCGCCTTCACCTCGAAGTAGGCCTCCATCGTCGTGTGGAAGTCGAGGTGGTCGCGGCTGAGGTTGGTGAACGCCGCCACCGCGAACCAGGTGCCGTCGACCCGGTGCATGGCCAAGGCGTGCGACGACACCTCCATGGCGACGGCCCGCGTGCCCCGGTCGCGCATCTCGGCCAGCCGGCGCTGCAGTTCGGGTGCCTCGGGCGTCGTGCGCGTGCTCGACAGCGTTCCCATGACGTCCGCGGGCCAACCGGCGGCGTCGAACACCGAGCGCAGCAGGTAGGTCGTCGTCGTCTTGCCGTTCGTCCCCGTGACGCCGACCACCGACATCGATCGAGCCGGATCGTCGTTGAACGTGACGGCCAGGTGCGCCATGGCGACCCGGCTGTCGCTCACCAGCAGCTGGGGCACATCCACGTCGAGGTGACGTTCGACCAGCAGCGCGACCGCACCGGCGGCGACGGCGGCCCCAGCGTGGTCGTGGCCGTCGGTGTGCTCTCCCCGCAGACAGCAGAAGAGGCTGCCGGGATGCACCGAACGCGAGTCGAGCTCGATCGAGGTGATCTCGATCGAGCTCAGGTCGATGTCGTCGCCAGCGTCGCCGTCGCGATCGGCGGCGAGGACGGCCACGTCGCGCTCGGCTCCCACGAGCTCGGACAGGACCATGCCGCTAGGTCTTTGCGGTGGCAGGAGGACCGGTGCTCGGCGGACCCGTCCCGCGCCCGACGGTCGTCGTCGACCTGGCCGCGGTGGTGGGCGTGGTCGAGGTCGGTGGCTTGAGGGTCGTCGTCGGCGCGCCGGCGGCGATGCCCCGGATCTTGCCGCCCGGCTCCTTCACGACGCCCCCGCCGGCACCACCGACGCCGTTGTCGGGGATCGGAGCGCCACCGGCGGCGATGTCGTTGGACGGCGGGGGGACGTGGAACAGGCGCAGGCCGTACGACGCGATCTTCGAGAACGCCGGCGCCGCCACCGACCCGCCGTAGTAGTCCGCGCCCGACGGATCGTTGATCACCACGATGACCGACAGCGACGGCGACTGGGCCGGCACGACACCCACGAAGGTGGCGTCGTAGTGGTAGCGACCGGCGTTGTCGGTGTAGCGACCGTTCGACTGCGGCTCGCGAGCGGTGCCGGTCTTGCCGAACACGCTGTAGCCGTCGACGGCCGCCAGCGTGCCGGTGCCTCCGGTGACGACGCCCCGGAGCATCAGGTTCATCTGGTCGGCGACCGCGGTGGACATCACCCGGTGACCGGGGTCGCTCGGCGTCGGATGCGCGTGACCGTCGGCGTCGATCGTGCTGTCGATCAGTCGCGGTGCCACGTACCGGCCTCCATTGGCCACAGTGTTGTAGGCCTCCAGCACCTGCAGCGCGGTGGCCGAGACCCCTTGGCCGATGGGGATGGTAGCGATCGAGGTGCCCGACCAGGCCGACGTCGGGGGCAGGGTGCCGTCCGCCTCGTTCGGGAAGTGCAAGCCGCTCGGTCTGCCGTACCCGAGCTGGGAGATGCCGTCGTGGACGCCCTGGGTCCCGAGCGCCTGGGCGATCTTGATCGTCCCGATGTTCGACGACTGGGCCACGATCTGGGCGACGGTCAGCTGTTCGGTGGCGTGCTGCTCGGCGTCGGTGAAGGTCCCGTCGGCGACCTTGTAGCTCCCGGGGACGTCGATCAGGGTCGTCGGGCTGATGAGGCCGCGCTCGAGGGCGGCGGCGATGGTGGCGATCTTCATGACCGAGCCGGGCTCGTAGACCGTGGTCACCGCGGCGTTGTTCGTGCTCGGCACGGCCTTCTTGGTCTGGGGATCGATGTCGACGTTGGCCATGGCGAGGATCTCACCGGTCTGGGGGTTCATCACGATGGCGGTGCCGCTCTTGGCCTTGGCCGCATCCACCGTCTCGGCCAGGACCTGCTCGGCCTTGTACTGCATCGACTGGTCGATCGTCAGCACGAGATCATCGCCCTTGACCGCCGGGACCAGTTGGTGCTCGCCGACCGGGATGGTGCGCCCCTGCGGGTTCTCGGCCAGCGTGAGCCGACCCGGGCGACCGGTGAGCTGGCGGTCGTACTGCGCCTCGAGACCCGACAGGCCCTTGTTGTCGACATCGACCGCACCCAGCAGCGCGGCGCTCGACGCGCCGCTCGGCATCATGACGGTCGGCTCGTCGAGGAAGGCGATGCCCGGCAGCTTCAAGGCCGCGATCTTGTTGGCGAGCGAGATCGGGATCTTGCGCGCCAGGTAGTCGAACCGGTTGTGAGCGCTCAGCGACAGGGTCACGTCGGCGACGTCGAGGCCGAGCACCGGAGCCAGGCGCGCCGCCTCCCCCGCCGGGTCGGTGACCAGCTTGGGGTCGGCGAAGACCGACTTCTCGGGGATGCTCAGGGCCAGCTCGTCGTGGTTGCGGTCGAGGATCGAGCCGCGGTCAGCGGCCAGCGTCTCGGAGTGCACGGCCTGCGAGGTGCTCACCGACAGGTAGTGACCCGGATTGAGCACCTGGAGGTCGGTCACCTTCCAGACGATGACCAGGAACAGCCCGATGAGCACGACCAGCAGCACGAGCAGCCGGCGGCGGGTGTCGACGTGGCGGGGCGCCCTGCGGCGCCGGGCGTGGCCCGGTCGACGGGCACCCGCGCCGCGTGCATCCCGCCGGGCCGGCGAGGTGGTCGTGACCCGCGTCGCCGCCCGACGGGTCGACGAGCTCGACCGCACCTGCACGACGGGGGGCGATCGCCGCGGGTTCGACTTCGTGGCGACCCGGGCGGTCGTGGTCGTCCGCGCTTTGGCCCCCGCCAGGGCGCGAGTCCGCGTCGGCGTCGTCGATCGAGTCGACCCGGCCGCCGGCGGGGTCCGCCGCGCCGCCTTGGTCGGCCCCGACGAACGCTGACCATCACGAGTCCGAGCCGAACCGCTCGATGACGAACGCTGACCATCACGAGTCCGAGCCGAACCGCTCGATGACGAACGCTGACCATCGCGAGTCCGAGCCGAACCGCTGGATGCGGGCCGGACGATCGGTCTCACGGACGCGCCGCCTTCGCCGACTTCGGGGCGGTCGTCGGGGTGGCGGTGGTCGGGGGGGTGAGGGCGGCGCGGGCATCGTCGTCGGTCGACGGGGCCAGGTACACGACGTCGCCCGGGTCGATCATCCCGAGCTGAGCGGCCCGGTTGACGATGCGTTCGGGCGAGTCGAGCTGGGCCACCTTGAGCCGCAGCTGCTTCGACTCGGCTTGTTGCTGGGCGATCTGGTTGTTCAGGTGATCGAGGCGGGCCTGACCCTGCACGAGCAGCGCCTGGAAGACGACGACGCCGAAGACGGCGACGAACAAGGCCACGGCAGTGAGCGTCCCGATGCGCCCGAGCACGTTGCCCGACCGCACACTCGTCGCCAGACCCGCCCATCGGCCACGCGGTTCGTCGGCCGAGCGCAGCGTCCGGCGCGCCGTCTCGGGGGCGCGCTCTGCTCGGCGTGTGGCACTGGCCAGGTCGGCCCGGGCCACCGCCTCGGCGCGGGCCGGGCTCATCTCGGTGCCTTCGTGGTCGACGCCGCCGCCGTACCGGCCGACGCCAGGCGTTCGGCGGCGCGGAGTCGGGCGCTCTCGGCCCGTGGGTTGATCTGCACCTCGTCCGCGGCGGGAGTCCAGCCGCCGCGACGCAGCAGGCGGACCTCCGGCTCGGCGCCGCACACGCACGGCAGGCCGGGGGGGCAGGTGCAGCCTCCGGTCTCGGCGTGACGGAGCCGGTCCTTGACGATCCGATCCTCTCCGGAGTGGTAGCTCAGCACGGCGATGCGTCCGCCGGGGGCGAGCAGCCCGATGGCGTCGTCGAGGGCGCGGGGCAGGATCTCGAGCTCGCGATTGACCTCGATGCGAATGGCCTGGAACGTCCGCCGGGCGGGATGGCCGCCCCGACGGCGAGCCGGTGCCGGAATGGCATCCCGAACCAGATCGGCGAGATCCGAGGTCGTCGCCACCGGGCGAGCGCGCACGATGGCACGCGCCACCCGGGCGGCGTAGCGCTCGTCGCCGAATCGGCGCAGCACCGAGGCCAGGTCGGCTTCGGCGTAGGTGTTGACGACGTCGGCCGCCGTCAGCTCCTGGCGCTGATCCATGCGCATGTCGAGCGGAGCCGACTGGCGGTAGCTGAAGCCGCGCTCGGCCCGATCGAGCTGCGGCGAGCTGACACCCAGGTCGAAGAGGACCGCGGTGACGTCGTCGGTCCCACGATGGGCGCCAACCACCTCGGCCAGGCGGTCGAAGCGCGCGCGCACGAGCACGGCCCGGTCCGCGAACTCGGTCACGAGACCGGCGCCGGCTTCGAGGGCGGCGTCGTCCTGGTCGATGCCGATCAGACGCAGCTGGGCATGGGCGCCGAGCAAGGCCCGAGCGTGCCCGCCGCCACCGAAGGTGGCGTCGACGAGGATCCCCGGCGGAACGGGGGCGAACAACTCGACGATCCGCTCGACCATGACGGGGCGGTGCTCGAACGCCCCCGCCTGCTCTGCCATGGCCCGGCTCCTCGTGATCCTGGCGCCCGTGGCCTTCGGCCGCCACGACGAGGTCGGGCGGGGGGACCGACCGCAGGGGGATCGCTCATCGGCAGCCTCTCGGCCGGCGGGCGCTCGTCGGGATTTCTCCCCGATCGAGCTGGATGGGAAGCGGGCGGAGTAGGGGCCTTCCATCATGCCGGCCGGGAGGCTGCGAATGAGCGATCCGGATCCTGTCGGTGGGTTCGTGCGGTGCGGGTGTCGGTGGTTTGGTCTGTTGATCGATGTCGGCTGCGTCGGATGAGGGGGTCGAGGGGGTGGGGGGCGGTCATGGTGCCTGAGGGGTCCTCAGATCCCCAGGGCGGTCACGGCGTTGACGAGGCTCTCGTCGGCGCGGGCCGCCACATCGCCCCACCGGTGGGCGTCCCAGATCTCGATGCGGTCGATGGCGCCGATGACCACCACGTCGCGGTCGAGCCCGGCGAACTGGCGCAGACGCTGCGGCAGCAGGATGCGGCCCTGTGAGTCGGGCTTCACCTCGGCGGCGTTGGCCGAGAAGGCGCGCATGGCGTCCTGAGGAGCGAGCCCCTCACGGATCTTCTCGGTCAGTCGCTGGGCCACGTCGGCGAATCCTTCCTCGGTCCACACCCCGAGACAGGCGTCGAACTGCGAGACGAATCCCCGTTCGGCGAGGTGGCTGCGAAACGTCGCCGGCAGGACGACCCTGCCCTTGTCATCGAGCGAATGCTCGAAGGTGCCGACGAACACGCTGCCCTCTCCACCCGGTTGACTCGCTTCCGGTTCTGGTCCTGCTTCGGAGCCCTGTGGTGGGTGGCCGGTGGTACCTGGTTCCGATCCCCCACGGCCCGCCCCACGCTGGACGACACCCTTGGGACCGGGGTACCCCCGTCCTCCACTGCGCCCCACCATATGCCACTTCTCCCCACCCGGTCAACACTTTCCCCACCGTCCTCCCCAACGCGTCTCGCGCGCCCCCTCCCACGCCCCGCGCGTGAGGAGAGGGCCGCACCAAGGCCGAGACGGGCCGCTCCGTCTCCGGCCCACGGGCTCGAGCGAGGCGCCTGAGCGGCCCGGGCACCAGGGGCTAGCGTCACCCGGATGCATTCGAGAGGCGCGGCGCAGATCCTGACCATCCCGATCGCGATCGGGCTGGTCCTGCTGGGCGGAGCCTGCAGCAGCTCGTCGTCATCGGCCAAGTCCAGCTCGGCCTTCTCGAAGGGCCTCGTGACCTTCTACAGCCCGGCCAAGGGATCGGCTCCGGTCCTGAGCTCGACCTTCACGTCGTGTGTGGCCAAGGGCCTCAAGCCGGCCGATCAGGATGCGGTCGCGGCCAAGAAGAGCGTGAGCGACTCCCTGGCCTTGTCCGACGCCATCTCGATCCGCGTGGTGCGAGCCTCCGAGCACTGTGACCACGCCACGACGGCCAAGGGCGTGCAGCAGCGGATACTCGACCCGAGTGAGTCTCCGTTCCACCTCACCGCCGCCCAGAAAGCGTGCTCGAGCGGCAAGTTGACCCAGACGATGTCGGCGCTGGACGACAGCAAGGTCCAGGGCTCGTTCTCGGCCGACCTCAACAACGCCATCACGCGGGCGTTCTCGACCTGCATCCCGTTGTCGAAGTACATCGGCGGCCTCGTCAGCGCCCAGTTGACGAGCACGACCCCCGCGCAGGCTCAATGCGTGGGTGATGCCGTGGCCAAGACGACGACCTTCGACCAGCTCATCAACCAACCGGACGCGGTGAACGCAACCGTCACCGCGGCCCTTTCGACGTGCGGCGTCAAGACGTCGTGACCCGCCGGCGTCGATGAACGGCGTCCGCCCGCTGGCCATCGTCGTGGCGTTGGCCGGCATGCTCGCCGTCGCCACGGTCGGGTGCGGATCCTCGGCGACGTCCAAGGCCGACTTCACCGAGGGCCTGACCGCAGTCCTCGCGCCGGGGGCCAAGCACGAGGTGCTCGCCGCCGACTACGTCGACTGCATCTACCACGGGCTGTCGGGCGCCGACCGAGAGGCGATCGCCGAGGCCGCACCATCGGCGCAGAGCACCAAGGTGGGCGACGCCGTCACCGTCCGCACGATCCGCCGCGGGGCCCACTGCGATCGGGGTGAGACCGAGCAGCTGATGAGCGACTCGACGGCCGACACCAGCGAGTCGTTGCAACTGACGTCGTCACAGCAGTCCTGTGTGGCCAAGACGACGGTGTCGACCATCGCCGCCGTCGACGACCGGAAGCATCCCGAGACCACCAACGCCGTCCGCGACGGGTTGAACACGGCGTTGGCCCACTGCGTCTCGTTGAGGGACTTCCTCGAGCGTTCGTTCGAGCAGTCCAACACGACGACCGATCCCGCCTGCATGGCCGACTACGCGGCCAAGCACCTGAGCTGGGCCCAGGTGCTCGAAGGCTCGAAGCAGACCTTGCAACCCGTGGTCGACACCGCCACCCTCCTCTGCGTCAACGTCCACCAGCGCTGACCGACCGCTCCTCAGACGGGCGTGGCGCGCGCCTGCACGTGGTCGGGCACGGCCATCGCCGCGGGCCGGCCCTCGTCGGGCGTGATCGGTCCGAACAGGGTCGACACACCGATGACTCCGGCCCACACCGGCTGGTCGAGATCCTCGGGCTCTTCGATCGGCCCGCTCTGGCGGACCTTGGCCGATGCCTCCGTGATGGCCAGCCGCACGACGGCCGTGGCCCGCAACTCGTTCTCACTCGGCTCGCGCGTGTGGCCTGAGCGATCCGGAACCATGTGCTCGATCAGCGCCGCCATGGCCGCCCGCTTCTCGTCGACGTCCTCGACGAGCTCCGGTCGACCGAAGATGACGACCGAGCGGTAGTTCATCGAGTGGTGGAAGGCCGAGCGCGACAGCACGAGACCGTCGACCAGCGTCACGGTCACGCACATCGAGGACCTCGTACCGGCTCGCAGCAGGTGGTTGGCCGCGGCGCCGTGGAGGTAGAGCCGATCGTCGACCCGGGCGTAGATCATCGGCAACACGACAGGACCGTCGCCGTCGACGATGCCGACATGGGCCACCAGAGCCTCGTCGAGGATCGACTCGATCAGCTCGCGGTCATAGCTGCCGCGCTCCTTCTTGCGGCGCAGCGTCGTGCGCGGCGTGGCAGCCACCGACGCGGTGGACGAGGTGGACGACGGGCGCGGCGGGGACGAGTCGGACATGGTCACAGGGTGACCGATCGAGGCGTCCGCTGCGCCCGAATTCTGACCGGTGACTCAGTCGAGGTGAGACAACAGCGCGGCGGGCACCGCCGCCGGTTCGGCGTCGATCGTCGCCACGGCGGGCAGGGCGGCGGGGTCGACGCCGAGCGCGGCCAGCGGCGTGGGATTCCAGCGCCGGTAGGTGAAGCACTGGAACCGAGCCCCCGCGCGGGTCCGGCGTTGCGAGAGACCAACGGCCTTGGCGCCGTCGATCGTGACCTCTCCCGCGCCGATGGCGGCGAAGCACACTTGGCGGCCCCATGTCCCACACGCCAACGCGCCGCGATGTACCTCGCCGGCGACACCGAGGTCGGCCAGCGCCGCGAGCCACGCCTCGCCCAACCAGAGGAACGAGCGGGTGACGTCGTCGTCCCACCGCCGGTCGTGGCGAGGGATCAGCACGTCGATCCACGTGCCGTTGCCCGGCTCGACCAGCACCGCGCCCCCGCCGCTGCGCCGCTGCGTCAACTCGATGCCGCCGCGCTGCAGCACCTCGTCGTCGATCACCGTGGAGCGCTGGGCCGAGCCCAGCACGAGCGCGGGACGCTCGACCTCGAAGATCCAGACCGTCGGACCCAGGGGATTCGGCCAGTCGAGGGCGTGCAGCGCGGTCGCCGATCCGGCCCAGCGCTCGACCTGCCAGCGCCCCGAGCGGCTCGTGTCGGTCAGCCGGGCCGAGGTCACCGTCGGATCAGCAGACGATCGACCGCCGTCTCGGTCAGTCGTTCAGGTCGGGGCGTCAGGGTCAGCCCGGCGCCTTCGGGCGCGCGCATCCGACCGTCGGGGCTCAGCTCGATCGGGTCGGTGATGTCCTGCTCGAAGTACCACTGGCTCGGACCGAGGTCGGTGATCTGCACGTCGAGCGCCCCGGCTCGGCCGAGAGCGGCCGACCGTCCGACGCCCGTCTCGAGCATTCCCCCCAGGAATCGACCCGGACCCGACCCCGACGGGATCGGTGGGACCTCGGTCCCGAGACCCCAGCCCATGCCGTCGAGCCGCGCCGGCTTGACGTTGACCAGCTGGGTCGCGCCGAGGGCCCAGGCCGTCTCGACGTCGCGGGCGGCTCGGATCGACTCATCCAGGGCGATGGCCACGCCGAGTTTGGGGGCGAGCTCGGCGTGACCGAGCAGATCGTCGGCGGGCAGTGGCTGTTCGATGTAGGAGCGGACGAGCGAGAGGTCGGCAGGTGGATCAGGGTCCGCCTGTCGGAGCTGATCGGCCACGGCGACCAACCGATCCTCCCGGCCCGCATAGGCTCCGTTGGCATCGACCGCGAGGGCCAGATCGGGCGCGACGGCCGCCACGAGCCTCACCGCGTCGACGTCGTGACCCGGCTCGATCTTCATCTTGAGCCCGCTGGCGCCCGCCGCGACGGCCTCGGCGGCGACGGCCTCGAGATCGCCCCTGACCGAGGGGACCCCGAGCACCGCCGTCCACGCCAGACCCGGAGCCCACGCCGCCGCTGACTCAGCGCCTCCTGCCTCTTGACCGGATCGACTCCGCCGAGCCAGATCCTCGACCGCCATGGCCATCGCGTTGGCGGCGAACGGATGACCCCGCACGGCCGAGCGCTGTCCGGCCAGGGCCGCCGGGACGAAGTAGTCCCGCAGCACGGCCCACGCACCGTCGGTGTACTCGCCGGTATAGGTGGGCGCTTCGAGGGCGCTGCACTCCCCCCACCCCTCTGTCCCATCGGTCCCGACGGCACGAACCAGGACGACCTCGCGCACCGATTCGATCCCGTGGCTGGCTCGGAACACGCGCCGCAGGGCCAGCCGGACTCGTACGAGCTCGACGGCCGCCAGCTTCGGTTGAGCGGCGGTCATCCTCAGGCCGAGATGGCGGCGTCGGCGAGGTAGGGCTCCCAGAGCTCGGGGACGTGGCCGACGACGACCGACACCCAGCTCAGGTGCTGGGGCGCCGCGGGATCGCGCTGAAGGCGCATGCCCGTCTCGTGCAGGTAGCGGTCCCGCTTGGATGTGTTGCAGCGACGGCAGGCGGCGACGACGTTCTCCCAGACGTGCTGGCCGCCGCGGCTGCGGGGCACCACGTGGTCGATGCTCTCGGCGCGGTTGCCGCAGTACTGGCACTGTCCACCGTCGCGCACGAAGACGCCCCGTCGGCTGATGGCGGCCCGGCGCTGATACGGGACGCGCACGAACGAGCGCAGCCGCACCACCGACGGCACCGGCACCGTGAGGCGTTCGGAGTGCAACACGTCGCCCGACGTGTGCAACACGTCGGCCTTCTCACTGAGCACGAGCACGACGGCCCGCCGATCCGACACCACACAGAGCGGTTCATAGGTGGCATTCAGCACCAAGGACCGACCCATCCGCAGGAGGGTAGCTCGCTCGATCCGCGAGGTGTCGCCCTCTTTCGGGGCGGACGAAGAGCCGATCGGGCGGCACCGACACCCGACGTCGAGTCAGCGCGTGACCCGGGGCCAGGCTCGACACCAGTGCAGGTACGTGACCACATCAGCGGGATCAGGGTCGCGGTCGGGGTCCCCGTAGGCGGTTTGCAGACGAAATCGCAGATAGCCCGCCTCGGGTACCGGCAGCCACGGCGACGATCGCCACCACCCGGGCTCGGCCAACACCAACAGCTGACGCACGGCCGTGCTCCACAGGCTCGGATGCCGGGCCACGGCCACCGCCGCGCGCCGGGCCCACTGCCAGCGGGGAGTCGCGATCACGACTCGAGGCGTTGGAGCTCCCGCCACGAGCCCTTGGGCGCGCCCGGCTCCTTGGGCAGGCCCAGCACCATCTCGCCCAGGATGTTGCGCTGCACCTGCGAGGTGCCGGCGTAGATCGTGCCGGCCCGAGCGGCGAAGAAGGTGCCGACCCAGGACGCCGTGTCGTTCGGCGCCCCGGCGTCGTCGGCCTGGAACGAGCTCGACGGCCACCGTCCCGACGGCACCATGGCATCGGCGCCCAGGATGTCGACGGACAGCTCGGTGACCACTCGGTGGTACTCGCTCCAGTACAGCTTGAACGTCGACGCGTCCGGACCCGGGTGGGCGCCGGTGAGGTACTTGGTGAGCGTGCGCATCCCGAGGTAGCGCATGATCTCGACCTTCGAGTAGCACCACGCCAGCCGTTGCCGGATCACCGGATCGTCACCCTGGCCGGTGTCGGCGGCCAGGGCGAGCAGCCGATCCAGCTCGGTGCGGAACATGATCGGGAAGGTCGCGGCCGCTTCACCCCGCTCGTAGCCGAGCAGCGTCATGGCCACAGCCCAGCCTGCGTTCACCTCGCCGACGACGTTGGCGCGCGGACAGCGGGCGTCGGTGAAGAACACCTCGTTGAACTCGGAATCGCCCGTCAGCATCTTGATGGGCCTGACCTCGACGCCCGGTTGGTCCATCGGCACCAGCAGGAACGAGATCCCCTTGTGCTTGGGGGCGTCGGGATCGGTGCGGGCCAGCACGAAGATCCAGTTGGCCAGGTGTCCGGCCGACGTCCAGATCTTCTGCCCGTTGATCGACCACTCGTCGCCGTCGAGGACGGCTCGACAGCCGAGGTTGCCCAGGTCGGATCCGGCGTTGGGCTCGGAGTAGCCCTGACACCACAGATCCTCGCCCGACAAGATGCGCGGCAGGAAGTGCTGCTTCTGCTCGTCGGTGCCCCACTGCAGGATCGTGTTGCCGACCATCTGGATGCCGAACACGTCGTTGCCGGTACCGACGGGCACGCCGGCCCGATAGAACTCCTCGACCAGGATGACCTGCTCGAGGGCGCTCAGCCCCCCACCGCCGTACTCTCGCGGCCAGGACGCGGCCAGCAGCCCGTTGTCGTGCAACGTGACCCGCCAGTCTCGTGCGAACTGCTCGGCCTCGGCCTTGGGCAGAGCGCCGACCCCTGACCAGCCCGCCGGCAGATGCTCGGCGAGAAAGCCCTGGATCTTCTCGCGATAGGCCTCGGCCTCAGCCGAATATGTCGGGTCCATGCCTGGGAGGGTATTCGCCAGGCGGAGCAGGCGAAGCCGCGCACGATGCGAGCGGCACGCAGACGGCGAAGCCGCGTCGCGCCGCACGCAGGGACGCCGACGATGCCAAGCAAGTCGGCGAAGCCGCACGCAGGGAGGCCCCGCCGACCGAAGTGCCAAGCAAGTCGGCGAAGCCGCACGCAGGGAGGCCCCGCCGACCGAAGTGCCAAGCAAGTCGGCGAAGCCCGGCCCGGCGGATTATCGCCGGGCCCAGGAGACCTTCGCCGCGCCGATGATGGGGCCGTCGGCGCCCAGGCCGGCGGGGACGATCCGCGCGCCCTGGACGTAGTCGAGTCGGGCGCGAAGATCGATCTCGCGCTGGGCGGCGGCGAAGAAGGGCTCGCCGAAGCCGAGGGCCACCGATCCGGCTACGACGGCCAACCGGAGGTCGAGCAGGGTGGCGACGGTCCCCACGGCTCGACCGACCAACGTGCCGACCCGATCGATGGTCGCCGCGTCGGCTTGGGCCGGGGGGCGGCCCGTGATGGCGGCGATGGCCGTACCGGAGGCCTCGGCCTCGAGACAGCCCCGGCTGCCGCAGCGGCACGGTCGACCCTCGGGTTCGACGTTCACGTGCCCGATGTGGCCGGCGTTGCCCTGCTCGCCGTCGAGCAGACGACCGTCGAGCACGATCCCGCCGCCCACACCGGTCGACACGACCATGGCCAGATAGTCGTCGCACCCCTGGGCCGCGCCCAGCCACCCCTCGGCCAGGGCGAGGGCCTTGGCGTCGTTGTCGATGGCGACGGGCACACCGACCGCCTCGGTCAGGCGGTCGAGCAGGGGGAAGTCGCGCCAGGCGAGGATGTTCAGCGGCGAGACCCCCGTCCCACCCCGGCGCATCGGACCTCCGCACCCGACGCCGCAACGCGACACCTCGGGCTCGCCGCGGCCGCGGGATGCCGTCCGGACCTCGTCGATCAGGCCCTCGAGCGCCTCGAAGACCCCGTCGGCGCCGGTCGGCGGCCCGGGCGTAGCCACCCGTCGATGATCGAGCACCTGTCCGGCGGCGCTGACCACGCCGGCGGCCAGCTTGGTGCCCCCGATGTCGATGGCCAGGCACATCTGCTCGGCGGACGGGCCCATCGCCCGACGCTATCCCTCCATCCGCGGTCGCCCGGGCCGATGGAACGGGATAGGCCGACGTAACCTGTCGGAAACCGGGGCGGCACTCCACGACGAACACCTGCAAGAGCGAGCCCCGACCGCTCGAGTCTTACGACCATCCAAGTCAGGAGCCGTTTTGGCGACGCAGGAAACCGTGGCCCCACGCGCCACCTTCGCCGAGGCGTTCGAGGCTCTCGCCGAGAACATGTCCCGCGTCATCCAGGGCAAGCCCGAGGTCATCAACCTGGTCCTGCTCTGCCTCGTCTCGCAGGGACACCTGCTGATCGAGGACGTCCCCGGCGTCGGCAAGACCAGCTTGGCCAAGGCGCTGGCCCGATCGATCGACTGCCCGTTCGGGCGCATCCAGTTCACGCCCGATCTGCTGCCGTCTGACGTGGTCGGCGTCACCGTGTGGAATCGCAGCGACGGCCGCTTCGAGTTCCGACCGGGACCCGTGTTCGCGCCGATCGTGCTCGGTGACGAGATCAACCGGGCGTCGCCCAAGACGCAATCGGCGTTGCTCGAGGCCATGGCCGAGGGACAGGTGACCGTCGACAACGCGACCTATCCGCTCGGCTCGCCGTTCATGGTGATCGCCACCCAGAACCCGATCGAGCACGAAGGCACCTACCCGCTCCCCGAGAGCCAGCTCGACCGCTTCTTGATGCGCGTCTCGGTCGGCTATCCGTCGCGCAACGCCGAGATCGACGTGCTCAACGCCCACGGTGACCACACGACCCTCGACGACATCGACTCCGTGCTCACCTCGGCCGACGTAGAAAGCATGATCAGCACGGCCAGAATGGTGCACGTGGCGCCCAGCCTGAAGGCCTACCTCGTCGATCTGGCCGATACGACGCGTCGCCACCCGCAGTTCGCGCTGGGCATGTCGCCTCGGGCGACCCTCAGCCTGATGCGGGTCGCGCGGGCGCGTGCCGCCGCCGATGGGCGCACCTACGTCGTACCGGACGACCTCAAGGCCCTGGCTGGCCCGGTGCTGGCCCACCGTCTGCTCGTGACCGCCGAAGCCCAACTGCAGGGCGCCAGCTCGGCCGACCTGCTCGACGAGATCGTCCGGACTGTCGCGGTACCGACCGAAACCACGCCGTAGCTGATGCTCACCCGCCAGGGTCGGGTGACCCTCCTGCTGGCCATCGGCTTGTTCATCGCCGGGCGCCTGTTCGGGGCCATGGAGTTCTACGTGTTCGGCACGATCCTGAGCGCTCTCCTGCTCGTGACCGCCCTGGGCGTGACCCTCACGAAGATCCGCATCGACGTGTCGCGGGAACTGCATCCGCCGCGGGTTCACGCCGGTACGCCCAGTCGCGTCGAGGTGCGAGTCGAGAACCGCGGCACGAGTCGATCTCCCCTCCTCAGCCTGCACGACGCCGTATCGGGTACCCGCGGCGCGCGACTGCTGGTCGGACCACTGGCCCGCGGCGAGTCGGCGAGAGCCGCCTACCGGTTGCCGACCGAGCGCCGCGGGATCCTGACCATCGGGCCGCTCGACATCGAGCTGTCCGATCCCTTCGGGCTGGCTCGCCTGGCCATGACCGCCTCAGGCGCCTCCGAGCTGACCGTCTACCCGCGGATCGACGACATCGACCCGCTGCCGCTGACGACCGGCAACGATCCCCTGGCCGGTGCCGAGCACCCGAACTCGCTCGGCCGCGGCGGCGAGGACTTCTACGCCCTGCGCGACTACGTCATCGGCGACGACCTCCGGCGCGTCCATTGGCCCTCGACGGCTCGCCACGACGACCTGATGGTCCGCCAGGACGAGCTGCCGTGGCAGGGACGGGCCACGGTGCTCGTCGACGTGCGCTCGGGCACCAACACGGCCGAATCCCTCGAGCTCGTGATCTCGGCGGCGGCCAGCATCGTGGCGTCGAGCGACCGTCGCCAGGACCTCATCCGGCTGATCTCGACCGACGGCGCCGACTCGGGCTTCGCCGCCGGTCACGCCCATGTCGAGGCGATCATGGAGCACCTGGCCAGCATCGAGGCCACCAACGAAGCCGCGTTCCAACGCGTGCTCGACCGCCTGGCCCGGGGCGCGCCCGGCGGCGCCCTGGTGGTCATCGTCGCCCTGGTGAGCGAGGCCGAGATCGAGCGCCTGGCCCGGCTCCGGCCGCGGTTCGGATCGCTCACCATCGTGCAGTTCGATCGGTCGTGCTGGGATCCCAACGCCACGCCTGAGCCCATCGCCAGTCGCAAGGGCATCATGCGCATCACCGGTGCGGCGCCTTTCGCCGCCACGTGGAACCGCCTCGTGCGCCCGACGCGTCGGGTCGCCACGGGTTGGCGGACCCCGGCGACGGTCTCGGCCGGTCCTTCGGCGTCGTCGGACGAGAGCTCCGACGACTGGGAGCGATGGGCCCGGTTCCGCCGATGAGCATGCTGACCGATTCCCGGCCACCCGATCCCGCCCACGCGCCGCCGGGCGGCCGGGCGCCCGACGCGGCCAGACCAGCGCCGGACCGGCGCCCGTCGATGCCCGCCCAACCCGCCCATCAGGCCGCCGCCGAAGGGTGCCTGGCCCTGGTCACGGTGGCGGTCATCGCCAGCTTCATGCGCGTGTTCGCCGGTTCGTCCTTCGCCTGGCCGCTGCTCGTCGTCGCCGGCGCGGCCCACGCCGGGCTGGCCCTGGCCCGCCGGCGAGGCTTCGGCCTCGGGTTGACCACCGCGCTGTCGGCGCTGGCGTTCGTCTTCCTGGCCAGCTGGCTCTTCTTCGGCCAGACGACCCGCTACCTCTTCCCCACCGCCGACACGCTCCACGCCGCCCAGACCGCCGTCTCGTCGTCGTGGCAGTCGTTCCAGCAAGTGGTCGCGCCGGCCCAGCCCCAGCCCGGCTTCATGTTGGCCGCCGCCTTCGCCCTCTACTTCGCCGTGTTCCTGGCCGACTGGGCGGCGTTCCGGCTGTGGGCGCCGATCGAGGCGCTCGTGCCCACCCTGACGTTGTTCGGGTTCGCCACCTTCGTCGGCTCCAACCGGGGCCAGGTCCTCGTGGCCCTGCTGTACGGGGCCGCCGCCATGCTGTTCGTGCTCGAGCATCGAGTGGCCCAGCGCGAGCGGACGACGACGTGGCTGGCCAATCAGGTCGAACGGGGCTCGACCTGGCTCGTCCACATCGGCGTCTGGTTGACCATCATCGCCGTCGCGGTCGCCGCCGTCCTCGCCCCGCTGCTGCCTGGTGCCAACCAGGCCGGGATCCTCCACTTCCACGGCAACAACTCCGGCGGCAGCTCGCGGACGACCATCAGCCCCCTCGTCAGCATCCAGAGCCAGCTGACCAAGCAGGCCGACACCAAGCTCTTCACCGTCACCAGCTCCAAGCCGGCCTACTGGCGGCTCACCTCGCTCGACACGTTCGACGGTGGCATGTGGCGGTCGAGCGCCAAGTACGACGCGGCCAAGGGCAACCTCCCCGGGGCTTTGCCGCCGGGGCTGAAGACGCCCAAGGGTGGCCAGCTGCTCAAGCAGACGTTCACGATCAGCGCGCTGGCCCAGCTGTGGTTGCCCGCGGCCTACCTCCCCGTCGCCATCGATTCGCGAGCGTTCAAGGTGCGATACCACAAGGCCTCGTCCACCTTGATCGTCGACACCAACCTCCCCAACTCGGATCGCCAGACCTACACGGTCACGTCGGTGCTCCCCGACTACACACCCGCCGAGCTGCGCACCGCCAGCACCGACATCCCCAAGGCCATCAAGGACGATCTCGCCGTCCCCGACCTGAGCGATGCGGCCAAGAGCCAGGCGCAGGACATCACCGCCGGCGCCCGCACGCCCTACGACAAGGCCATCGCCCTGCAGGACTTCTTCCGCAAGCCAGGGCAGTTCATCTACGACCCGACCGTGAGCTTCGCCAACGACCACGACGCCATCGACACCTTCCTGCGAGTGCGTCGGGGCTACTGCCAGCAGTTCGCCGGCACCTACGCGGCCATGGCCCGGGCCGTCGGGCTCCCTACGCGGGTCGCCGTCGGCTTCACGCCGGGCGTGAACGATGGCACCCACCCCGACCAGTACGTGGTCAAGGGCGCGCAGGCCCACGCCTGGCCCGAGGTGTACCTCGGCCAGTACGGATGGGTGCCCTTCGAGCCGACGCCCGGCCGGGGCGCACCCGGGGAGTCGAACTACCTGGGCCGCGACGTCATCCCCGGCCAGGACACCGGCAACAGCCCCAACGTCTCGACCACCTCCATCCCGAACAGCTCCACCGTGACGACCCGGCCGGCGACACCCCAGACGCTCCCGCCCGGCAAGGTCAACACGTCCAACCCGACGGCGGCGACCAAGCAGAGCGGGACCGACCTGGCCCTGTGGTCGGTGGTGATCGGCTTGGTGTTGCTGGCCGCGGCGTTGATCTACCTGATCGCCGTCCCCTCCCTGTTGGCCTGGCGGCGACGGCAGCGCCGAGCCCGAGCCCAGGACCCGGCCGCTCGGGTCCGCGTCGCCTGGGTCGAGTCGATCGAGTCGCTCGCCCTGCTCGGAGCCGGACGCCGGCCGGACGAGACGGCGCGCGAGTTCGCCGCCCGAGCCGGCGAGCAGGTCCCCGACGAGTCAGCCCAGCTGGCGGCGCTGGCTGACGCCGCGGACGCGGCCACCTTCGGCGCCGACACCATCGCCGAGCCCACCGCCGAAGCGGCCGAGCAGACGACCAGCTCGGTCCGGGCACGGGTGGCCACGATGGTCCCCCGGTGGCGCCGCGCCCTCACCCAGCTCGACATCCGGCGCGTGCGCGCCGACCCCCACTAGAGCGACGCCGGCCGCCGAGCGGACCCGCACACGCGCCGTCGACGCGCGTCATCGCGCCCCGTCGGTCAGCTTTCGAGCGCGCTACTCGTCGCGCTTGAAGCGATCGCGCATCCGCTGGCTGGTGTTGCCGAAGTAGTCCCGCAGCCCCGCCGCTCGCATCGACTGGGTGATCTGTTCGATGCCGGCTTTGCCCATCCGACGGGCGTTGCGCTCGATGGCCAGGGCCGACACCAGCATGATCACGAAGCCGCCGAAGGCCAGCAGGAAGCTGACGCCCAGGGTGAGGATGAGGCCGGCCAAGCCGACCACGAACCCGAGCAGCGCCCACTTGAGGTTGCGGTAGGCGTGGGTGTAGATGGTTGTGTCGGCGATGTCGCGCGCCAGACCAGGGTCGCTCTCGTAGAGCTTGGCCTCGATCTCGCTGAGGATTCGCTGCTCGTCCTCGGAAAGCGGCACCTACACAACCCCTTTTGTCGGTTGGCCCCGGCCGATGGTGGTCTCGACGGGCCGACGGTACGGGAGATCCCGGTTCTCATCTTTCCACAGCATCCGCTTGTCAACAACGCGCGGGCAACGATCTCCGGGCCCTTTTTCGGCCGATTGGGCGGCGCGCCTTGAGCGCGGTCTGAGCCGACCTCCTGTTGCCGCCGCCGCCACCGGGGTCACGGTCGGTCCGATCCTGGGTCGTGGTCGCCCTCGTCGGAGGGTCCCCAAGGGGCATCGCCCTGGCGGCGGATGCGGATCTGACCCTGGTCGGCCAAGGCGGCCGGCCCGATGGCCGAGGCGCCGAACCGGGCCCGGATGGCATCCACGGCCTGGGTGGCGTCGTCCCAGCCCGGTGCCCCGACCTCGTCGAGGGCCAGTTGGCGGGTGCTCCCGTCGATCAGGGCGCTCACGCCGACCCCGATCAGGCGGACGCCTGGCGTCGGGTCGATCCCGGCCAGCAGATCCTTGGCCGCCCGGGTGATGGTCGGCGTCGAATCGGTCGCCCCCGACAGGGTGCTCGAGCGGGTCACGATGTGGAAGTCGCTGAAGCGCACCTTCAGCGTGACCGTCCGACCCGACAAGCCATGGCGTCGCAGTCGGCTGCCCACCGCGTCGGCCAGGCGGACGACCTCGCGGTCGAGCGTGTCGAGCTGGTGATGATCGTGGGCGAAGGTCTCCTCGTGGCTGACCGACTTGGGTCGGCGAGCGGGTTCGACCGCCCGATCGTCGAGCCCGTTGGCCAGCGCGTGCAGATGGGTCCCGAGCGACTGGCCCACCGACCGGATGACCACCTCGACGGGCATCGCGGCCAGATCGCCCACGGTGGCCACCCCGAGCCGCGTCAGGCGATCCAGCGTGGCCGGACCGACACCCCACAGCGCCTTCACCGGAAGGGGGAAGAGGAAGGCGGTGACCTCGTCGTCGCGCA
This sequence comes from uncultured Microthrixaceae bacterium, assembly GCA_963734965.1. Lineage (GTDB taxonomy): Bacteria > Actinomycetota > Acidimicrobiia > Acidimicrobiales > Acidimicrobilacustridaceae > UBA4742. The sequence continues at coordinate 135,528 of CAVTJK010000004.1, forward strand.
CCACCATGACCCCGAGGCCGGGACGGGGCCCCTCGACCGACGGCCGCGGCTTGGCTGCCTCCGAGGCCAGCTTGGCCACGAACTTGCTGGGCGCCACCCCGACCGAGCACGTGAGCCCGGCTTCGTCGAGGACGCGCCGTCGGATCGCGCCGGCGATCGCGGTCGGCGCTCCGTGCAGACGGCGGGCGCCGCGCACGTCAAGAAAGGCCTCGTCGAGCGATATCGGCTCGACCAACGGCGTGAACGATCCGAAGATGGCCATCACCTCGCGGCTCACCTCCGCGTACCGATCGTGGCGGCCGGCGAGGAACACCGCATGGGGGCACAGGCGGCGGGCTCGCGCCGACGCCATGGCCGAGTGGACACCGAACGAACGTGCCTCGTAGGACGCCGCCGCCACCACGCCGCGGGCCCCGGCCCCACCGACGATCACGGGCCGACCGCGCAGCTCGGGATGATCGATGAGCTCGACCGACACGAAGAAGGCGTCCATGTCGACGTGCAGGATGCCGGGCTCGTCATCGACGCGACTCGGATCGGCCCGGTCTGGACGGTCGGGGACGAAACGGTGTGACGGGCGGTCAGCCTCGCGGGGACCGCGGCCAGCAGATGGGCCTCGGGTCGCGTCGCGACCCTGGCTCATCGTCGGGTGACCGACAGCGACGCCAGGTCGGCTCCGGTCACGTCGTAGCCGAACGAACGCAGGCCCTGCCACGGCTGATCGAGCCACTCGGCGACCGGCTCGCGCACCCAGTGGAAGGCGCCGCCGAGATGGTCGCCACACGCGGCCGGATCCACGAATCGGGCGTCCACGACGATGCCGTCAGGATCATCGATGACCAGCTCGCCCGTGTAGTCGAGGGCCCGGAAGGACTCGACCCGGAGCCGCCAGCCGAGGTCGGGGGCCACCACGTCGATCTCGTAGATGGGGCCCTCCCATTCGGTCACGACGAGCCCGGTCTCCTCGAGGACCTCGCGGGTCAACCCGTCGAGCACCGATTCGCCGGCGTCGACCACCCCGCCCGGAGGCGACCAGTCGTGGGATCCGTTGCGGCGGCGGTTCTGCACCAGCAGCACACCGTCCGGGCCTTCGATCAGAGCTCCCGCGACCAGCCACTCACGCATCGCTGTAGTGTGCCCGATCTCGGGGCGAGCGAGCGGCCCGAGCCGGGCTAGGGCGTCGTGGTGGTCGTCGACGCCGCCGAGTCGGTGCGGGCCGACTGGATCGCACGGCCGTCGGGACCCACGGTGGCCACCTGCGCGGGCACCAGCCCGACTCCCCCGGCCGGTACCTGGCGCCGCGTGAGGCCGTCGCCGACGACGACGGTCGCCCCTCGGCCGCGCGTGACATCGAGCGGGGTTCCGACGCCGACCCGGCCGTGGGCCGGAGGCGGCGACTCGGAACGGGCGCGGGTGACGCCGATGGCGACCGCCAGCACGCCGAGCAGGACGGCCGCAGGGAGGAGCACTCGCGCTCGGAGCACCTTCGAACGAGGGCGGACGTCAGGGTCGGGATCGACGGGCGGCGCGGCGAGCGGCGCCTCCTCGTCGGGGAGCACCAGCTCGTCGCGGTCGAGATCGATGACCGCCTCGGGCCGCGCCGCCGCCACCTCCCTCGCATCCAGCCCCCTCGAGTCCACACCGTAAGTATGCGGGATCGGGCCGCAGCGAGGAACGGGTCAAATGACCCAATGCGGTTGGATCAGCTGCGCTTGGTCGTCGGCTTGGGTCGGCCCCGTTGCAGCAGGCGATCGCGAAGCGCCCACCAGGTGACCAGACCCAGCGCCTCGAACACGATGAAGCTGGACATCTTGGAGGTGCCCCGCTCGCGACTGCCGAACCCGATCGGGACCTCGACGATCCGCCCCCCGTTGCAGGCGACCGCGTAGGCCATCTCGATCTGGAAGCCGTAGCCGTCGGCCCGGACGACGTTGAGATCGATGGCCCGGAGCGCGTCGGCGGCGTAGGCCCGGAAGCCCGAGGTCGAGTCGCGCACGTGCATGCCGAGCACCATGGCGGCGTAGATGTTGCCGGCCTGGGAGATAAGCCGACGCGACCACTTCCACCCCGGAACCGATCCACCGGGCACGTAGCGCGACCCGATGGCCAGGTCGGCCCCGTCCTCGACAGCGTGGATCAGCGCGGGCAGGACCGCCGGATCGTGCTGCAGGTCCGAGTCCATCTCGATGAGGATGTCGTAGCCCTCGGCCAGGCCGCGGGCGAAGCCGGCGCGGTAGGCCGAACCGAGCCCGGACTTCTGCGTGCGCCGCATCACCATGGTCCCGCCGTTGTCGATGCCCCACTTCTCGGCGGCGTCGGCCGTGCCGTCCGGGCTGCCGTCGTCGACCACGAGCACCTCGGCCTGCGGCACGTGTTCGCGGATGAGGTCGAGCACGACGAGGATGTTGTCGACCTCGTTGTAGGTGGGCAACACCACGAGCGGCTTCACGGCGAGCCACTCTACGGTGGGTTACGACTCGTACGGCGTCACCCGTAACATGGTCGGCCGTGGATCCTGTTGCCCCCGAAGACGCCCCGACCACCCCACCCACCGCGCTCCCCTCGGTGACGGCCCGGGTGCTCGGGTTCACGGCGATCATCGTCTCGGGCGCCATCGGAGCCTTCATCGGCTACCGGTTCACCGACCTGCAGTGCCAAGGATCGTGCGCGACGCCTGACTCGGTCGGCGCCCTGATCGGCGGGATCATCGGCGCCGTCGGCGTGGCCGTGGTCGTGGTGCTCGCCCTGCGAGCCATGGGCGAGTGGAAGACCATCCAGCACCGACCGACGGGACCCGACCGCCCGGCCCTGCCCCCGACCAAACGACCGAGGGTCCGGTAACGCGTGAGGCTGCGCCGCCGCCCGGCGAGCGCAGCTCGGACGATGAGACCCGGATGGCGAAGCGCTCGCAGGGAGGCTTGCCGACCGGAGAGCCAATGAATCAGAACGTGAGGCTGCGCCGCCGCCGGCGAGCGCGCTGGCGAGCTCGCAGGGAGGCGCCGACCGGAGAGCCGATGATCAGAACGTGAGGCTGCGCCGCCCGGCGAGCGCGCTCGGACGATGACACCCGGATGGCGAAGCGCTCGCAGGGAGGCTTGCCGACCGGAGAGCCGATGAGTCAGAGCTTCAGGACGCGGAAGGCTTCGGCGTGCTCGACGCCGGCGTCGGCGCCGGCCGATGCGGCACGCCGCCGGACGACCTCGCCGACCAGGTCGAGGTCGTCGCCCAACTGGCTGCGGTGGCAGCACAGCGCCTCGACCTTGCGGTCGATGGTCGACGCGATGTCGATCCACGTGTCGGGCTCGAGCGTGCCCGACAAGAAGATGGTCGGTACGTGGTGGGGCGGCCCCGTCTGGGGGAAGTAGAGCGGACTGCTCGCCGCCGGCGTGCAGGCGTCGAGCACGGCGAAGCCGATGCCGCGGTGATCGTGGTGGTTGACGTAGCGGCTCCCGAAGAAGACCGCCGTGGGATCGCACGACACGACGACATCGGGCCGCAGCGACCGGATCCGACCCACGAGGAGCTGGCGGAGATCGAGGTCGTTGTCGACTTCGCCGTCGGGATAGCCCAGGTTCTCGTGGTGGGCCAGACCGAGCACGAGCGCCGCCGCGGCAGCCTCCTCGGCGCGGCGAGCCACGAGGTCGTTGGGATCGACGTCGGGGTCCTGGGTGCCCTTGTCGCCGCGCGCGCACACGACGAGGTGCACCTCGGCGCCCTCGTCGACCCAACGAGCCAGCGTGCCGGCGCAGGACACCTCGGGGTCATCGGGATGGGCGTAGACCGCGAGCACCCGCTCGGGCGTGCCGCCGGCGAGCGGAGCGGGACTGACCACGAGCGCAGGGTACAAGTGCGCCGCCGGCCCTTGTCGGGATGGGCCACCGATCAGGGCCAAGATGGAGCGATGGCTCAGCCCGCCGAACCCCACTCCGGTCCCCACCCCGAGCTCACCGCCAGCGAGCTCGTCGCCTTGGCCGATCTGGCCGAGCACACCGCCCGATCCGCCAGCGAGCTGCTGGCGGAGGGCCTCGAGCACACCAGGGCGTCGGTGTCGACCAAGTCGAGCGCGACCGACATGGTGACCGAGATGGATCGGGCGTCGGAGCAGCTCATCGTGGATGCTCTCCTGGCCGCCCGACCCGACGACGGCGTGCTCGGTGAGGAGGGCAGCAGCCGGCCGGGGACCTCGGGGCTGCGGTGGGTGATCGATCCGCTCGACGGCACGACCAACTACCTCTACGGCCACACGGGCTTCGCCGTGTCGATCGCGGCCGAACGAGCGGGTTCGGTCGTGGCCGGCGTGGTGGTCGACGTCCAGAACGGCGACTGCTTCCGCGCCACCACCGGGGGCGGCGCCACCAGGAACGATCGACCCATCGCGGTCTCGGCCGAGACCGATCTGAGGCGGGCCCTGGTGGCCACCGGTTTCGGGTACGCGGCCGAGCAGCGCCGCCACCAGGGCCAGGTCCTGGCCCAGATCTTGCCGTCGATCCGCGACATCCGCCGAGTGGGGTCGGCCGCCCTCGACCTGTGCTCGGTCGCCTGCGGTCGGGTCGACGCCTACTACGAGCTGAGCCTGTCGCCCTGGGACTACGCCGCCGGGGCGCTCATCGTCACCGAAGCCGGCGGGCGCGTGACCGATCTGGCCGGCGCCCACCCCAGCGCCCCGCCGATCCTGGCCGCCAACGCGGCCCTCGCCGGTCCGCTGCGCGACCTGCTGGTCGCGGCCGGCGCCGGTGGCTGACGCCGACCCCGAGGATGCCGCGACACGATTGTCATCGGATCGTCGCGGGATCGGCCCGTTTCTGTCGGAAATCGGGCACCATGTAGCGGTGGGTACCCGGATCTTGGCGGTTGAAGACGACGAGCGCATCCGCACCGCGGTCAAGCTCGCCCTCGAGGACGAGGGGTGGACCGTCGAAGAGGCCGACAACGGCGAGGACGCGCTCGAGTCCTTCAACCGGCACCCGACCGACGTCGTGCTCATCGACATCATGCTCCCGGGCATCGACGGGTTCGAGGTGTGCCGCTCGATCCGCCGGGGCAGCGACGTCCCCATCGTCATGGTGACCGCCCGGGCCGACACCCACGACGTGGTCGCCGGCCTCGAAGCCGGAGCCGACGACTACCTGACCAAGCCCTTCGCCCCCAAGGAGCTGTCGGCTCGCATCCGGGCCCTCCTGCGGCGGGCCCGGACCACCGATCCGGCCATCGCCCACCTCAAGTTCGGCGATCTCGAGATCGTTCCCGACGAGGGCCTGGTGCTGCGCGACGGCGCCGAGGTCCACCTCACCAAGACCGAGTTCCGGCTGCTGGTCGAGCTGGCCTCGAGTCCGGGCCGCGTCTTCAGCCGTGAGGTCTTGCTCGAGCGGGTATGGGGCTACGGTTACTTCGGTGACGGCCGCCTGGTCGACGTCCACGTCCGTCGCCTCCGCACCAAGATCGAGGCCGACGCCGCCAATCCCCGTCACGTCGTGACCGTTCGGGGACTGGGTTACAAGCTCCAGACCTGAGCCCCCGCCCGAGCCATCGGCGAGGACCGGGCCCAGACCTGGAGCGATGCGGGATCGGCCCAGGGAGTAGATCGACAGCTTGGCTTCTCGGCGAAACCACCCTCGGCGGCGGCTCGGGCTACGGGCCCGCCTGACCGTCACCTACGCCCTCGGGGCCGCGCTCATGTCCGCGCTGTTGGCCATCACGACCTTCGGCCTGACCCGCCAGAACCTGATCAAGCAGCGCGAAGACAGCGCCGTGTCCCGAGCCTTCACCAACGCGGTGACCGTGAAGGGTGGACTGAGCTCGACCAGCGGCCTCTCCGACGACAAGATCGCCGACGCCATCAACACCGTGATCGGCTCGCTTCCGACCCCAGATGGGGCCGAACCCGTGATCGAGTACAACGGCAAGTGGTACGCCAAGACGGCCACCTTCAGCCAGGACGCCCTCCCGCCGGCGCTGCGCAAGACCGTCGAGGACGGCATGCCGGCGCGCATGAGGTTCAACCGCACGGGCAACACCATGTTCGCCGTGGGTGTCCCCGTCGGGCTCCCTTCGGCCAAGGTCAACTACTTCGAAGGCGGCTCGATCAGCGAGATCGGCGCGACCCTCGAGACGCTCGCCCTCGTCCTGATCGGTGGCTCGATCGTCACGACCATCGCCGGCGGGTTCCTGGGTTGGTGGGCGGCCCGGCGCGCCCTCGCTCCTCTGCTGGATGTCGGGGCGGCGGCCGAAGCCATCGCCGGTGGTCGGCTCGACACGCGACTGCTCGTGGGTGAGGACCCCGATCTCGACATCCTCGCCGTGCCCTTCAACCACATGGCCCAGGCCCTCGAAGACCGCGTCGAGCGCGATGCCGCGCTTCGCATCCGAGGTCAGCCACGAGCTGCGATCTCCGCTCATGACCCTGGCGGCATCGGTCGAGGTGCTCGAGAACAGCCGATCCGAGATCCCCGAACGCGCCCAGACGGCGCTCGATCTGCTCTCGGCCGACGTGGACCGCTTCCAGCAGCTGGTCGAGGACCTGCTCGAGATCAGCCGATTCGATGCCGGCGCCATCAAGCTGCACTTCGAAGAGGTGCTGGTGGCCGAGATGGTCATCCAGGCCGTGTCCGTGTTGGGGGCCGGTGGGATCCCCGTCCGCTACGACGACGACATCGATGTGGTGGTGGTCCGCGTGGACAAGCGTCGGTTCGCCCGCGTGTTGGCCAACCTGCTCGACAACGCCGACAAGTACGCGGGTGGGGCGACCGATGTGACGATCGAGCTCGTCGGTGAGGTCGTGCAGATCGCCATCTCCGACCGCGGCAACGGCGTCGCCGAAGCCGAACGAGACGTGATCTTCGACCGGTTCTCGCGCGGCAGCGAGAGCGGCAACCGAGCCAGCGACAGCGGGGTCGGTCTGGGATTGGCGCTGGTCGACGAACACGTCCGCCTGCACGGGGGACAGGTCTGGGTCGAGAACCGTCGCGACGGCTTGCCCGGCGCGCGGTTCGTCGTCGAGCTCCCGGTCGTCCCGCTCCCCTCGGCCGACGATGCGGCGGCGCTGAGCGACGTCGTCACCGAGACGCCGGACAGCACGATGCTGCCCGAGGAGAGCGTCGCCCCGTGACCGCCCGCCCGCCGGTCGCCGCGCGTGGTGGACCTCGCGTCGCCGTCGTCGCGGCCCTGCTCCTCACCGCCACCATCGTCGCCGCCTGTGGGATCCCGACGGACCACTCCCCGCGGGCCCTGGATCCTCACGCGCTGCCAGCCGCGCTCGCCCAGGCCACCACGACCTCCACCACCACCCCGCCAGGCCGCGACACCGACGGGACGATCTACCTCCTGCAGACCACGGGCAACAGCAAGCGGTTGAAGGAGGTCCCGATCACGGTGGCCTATTCCGCCGATCCCGCTCAGCAGGCCAAGGCCGTGATCAACGGGCTCATCGCCTACCACCCAGTGCCGTCCGGATCATCGAGCACGCTGACCAACTCCATCCCGTCGACCGTGCACATCCTCGACGCCAAGCTCGACAACCAGGTGCTCTACCTCAACGTCTCCAACCTCGACAACGTCGAGAGCGGTCAGCAGCACGTGGCCTTCGCCCAGATCGTCTTCACCGCCACGAAGCTCCCGGAGATCCTCAGCGTGCGCTTCTCGATCGACGGCACCAGCGCCCAGGTCCCGTTGAGAAATGGCACCTCGGGGTCGGGCGAGGCGGTCGGCCCCAACGACTTTCAGGACCTCAAACCAGCGCCGTGATCCGCGGGCCTCACTAGATTCGCGCCATGGCCGTCACCGTGGCGATCGACGCAGGGACGACCGGGGTGCGCGCCATCGCCTTCGACGAGTCCGGCCGCGTCGTGGACTCGAGCTACCGCGAGTTCCCCCAGTACTTCCCCCAACCAGGCTGGGTCGAGCACGACGCCACCGAGATCTGGGATGCGGTGCAGGTGTGCCTCGGCGAGTTGGCCGGGCGCATCGACGAGACCGTCGCCGCCATCGGGATCACTGACCAACGCGAGACGACGGTCGTGTGGAACCGACGCACCGGTGCGCCAGTCCACCGCGCCATCGTGTGGCAGGACCGGCGCACCGCCCGGCGCTGCGACGAGCTGCGCGACGCGGGCTGGCTCGACCTGGTGCGGAGGACGACGGGGCTGGTGCTGGATCCGTACTTCTCGGCGACCAAGCTCGAATGGCTGTTCACCCAGGGCGGCGTGTCGCCCTCGCCCGACCTGGCCTTCGGCACCATCGACTCGTGGGTGCTCTGGAACCTGACGGGGGGCACCGTCGAGGCCGGTGCGGTCCATGCCACCGACGTGTCCAACGCCAGCCGCACGCTGCTGTTCGACATCGAGCGCCGCCAGTGGTCCAGCGAGCTGTGCGATCTGTTCTCGGTGCCGACCACGATGCTGCCCGACGTGCGGGCGTCGTCCGGTCGTCTGGGCCTCACCCACGAGCGCGTCGCCGGGGTCGGCGCCGGGATACCGGTCAGCGGCATGGCCGGCGACCAACAGGCGGCGCTGTTCGGGCAGGCCTGCTTCACGCCCGGGATGACCAAGAACACCTACGGCACCGGTTCGTTCGTGCTGATGAACGTGGGCGAGGTCTGTCCCGAGCCGGTCGAGGGCCTCTTGACGACGATCGCCTGGACCGTGCCCGGCGCCGCCCTCGATCCTCCCCAGTCGGGCGAGGTCACCCACTACGCCCTCGAAGGCGCCATCTTCGTGACGGGCGCGGCGGTGCAGTGGCTCCGGGACGGCCTCGGCATCATCGACGAGGCGTCCGAGATCGGGCCGCTCGCCGAGTCGATCCCCGACTCCGAGGGCGTGGTGCTCGTCCCCGCCTTCACCGGACTGGGCAGCCCCTGGTGGGATCCGTACGCGCGCGGCACCGTGCTGGGCATCAGCCGGGGCACGGGCCGCGCCCACTTGGCCAGGGCGGTGGTGGAGGCCATGGCCTTCCAGACCCGCGACGTCGTCGACGCGATGGTGAGCGCCTCGGGGCGCGACCTCACCGCCCTGCGCGCCGACGGCGGAGCCTCGGCCATGGATCTGCTCCTGCGGCTGCAAGCCGATCAACTCGGCGTGCCCGTGAGCCGACCCCAGGTCAAGGAGACGACGGCCCTCGGTGCCGCCTATCTGGCCGGTTTGGCCGAGGGCGTGTGGAGCTCATGCGCCGACATCTCCGACAACTGGGTCCTCGACATCGAGGTCGAGCCCACGGCGGCTCGGGCCGAGGCCGACGTGGCCTACGAGCGCTGGCGCCGGGGGGTCGAGCGCTCACGCGCCTGGGCCGAGGACTGACCTCGCGCCCCCGCCGATCGCGAGTAGGCGAGCCCGGCGACCGCGTCGGCTCTCGTCTATCGTCGGCCCCATGACGATCGTGGACGATCTGCTGGCCAACACCGGTCTGTACCTCGGGATCGACGAAGTCGCCGGCTCCGAGCTCCGCGGGCGGCGCGCATGGTGGTGACGGCCCTCCCGGGCGACTCCGGCGTGACCCTGGACTACGAGATCCTCAATCCGGCGATGCCTGACCGGCTCCGGGGCCACGTCGAGCACACCATGATCGGACGGACCCACGACGGCGGTGCCGTGATGGTGATCGGCCATCCTCACGCCACCTCGGTTGCGATCCTGGGCGAGACCGACCCGGGCACGTTCGAGCTCGGGGACGCGCCCTCGCCCTTCCCGATGAAGGTCGTGGTGTCGATGCTCGAACCCGGCCGCTTCCGCCACTCGTGGTGGTATGCCTCACCGGGCGACGAGGCCGTCGAACGCGACGTCGCCGTGCTCACCCGCGTGGACTGACCCACCACCTCGCGCCCGATCGCGGGACGGTCAAGCGGTGCGTGGTTCTACCGAACCGATCGGCCCACCGGCGGTCCCTTACGCCGTTGGCGTCGCGCCCCTACACTCCGGCTGTGACTCGGGCGAAGATCGACGGCTATGACCTGTTGGTGGCGAAGCAGTCGGCGGTGGACGCGGGCGGGGATCTGCGCCAGGACCCGATCGACGGTCTGCGCTTCCGGCCCACCCGGCCGGTCCCCCACGAGGACGGCACCGTCGCCGAGGTGGCACGCGCCGCCTGGCCCGAGATCGACCTGCCCGTCCTGCAGGTGCACATCACGACGACGCTGCCCGGTCGCACCCGGGCGTGGGGGCTGCACCAGGAGTCGACCGACCGACTGTTCGTCGTGCACGGACTGGTGTCGATCGTCGTCTACGACGGCCGCATGGAATCGCCGACCTACCGATCGGTGAACGAGTTCCGCGTGAGCGAGCGCAACCCCGGCCTGCTGGTGATCCCTCCCAACCTGTTCCACGGCTGGAAGAACATCGGGGTCGACGAGGCCTACATCATCAACATGCCGTCGTCGCAGTACGCCCACGACGCGCCCGATGCCCTCGATCTGCCGTATGAGTCGCCCGAGGCCGAGACGATCGTCCCGTTCCGCTGGTGGTGAACCGACCGGACCGAGGCGACTGACCGGGGCTCTGGTCGCGGGCTACCGCGTCGAAGGATGGGCCATCCGGGCCTGGATGCGGCTCAACTCACGAAACCGGGTGTCGACGATCCGCGCCAGCGCCGCCGCCTGGTGCCGCTCCCGAGCACGGAATGGGTTGCCGTCACGGCCGAGCACCAACGCCATGCCCGCGCCCGGCAACGGGGCCCACACGACATCAGCGGGTCCGCCGTTGCCGTCGGCGATGCGAGCTGACGACTGGCTGCCCTTGACGTAGGCCACCAGCCACGGGATGGAGGGGACCTCGCCCTGCTGGGCCATGATCTCGGGCCCTTCGAGGGCGACGACGACCGACCAGGCGGCGCCGATCGTGCGCACCGAGTGGACGCAGAGCTCGGCCAGCGCCTCCTCTCGGCTGGTCGCCCCGACCAGGATGGCGGCGGTCTCGAGGGCGTCGAGGCGGGGGTCGCGCAACGCGTCGGCCACAGGGGTGATGGTTTCGACATCGACCCCGTCGACCTGCTGCATCTCGGTGAGCAACAGGTCGACCAGGTCGGGTCCCGGGAGCTCGATGGCGAGCTCATCGATGGCACGGCCGGCACCCCGCTCGAGGATGTCGATCCCGACCACGTCGCCGCCGACAGCGCCCACTCGGCTGGCCACTTGCCCCAACGCACCGGGGCGGTCGGGCAACCAGACTCGAAGCACATAGGTGGTGGTCATGAACCAGAGGCTAGGGATGGCCGATGAACACCGTGTTTCCGGTTCGCGAGCATCACGTGACCGATGGGCAGCCATTGGGGGACGCGACCGGGACGGTCGGGTCGGAGATCCGAATCGAACGATCTAGACCGCGCGGTCAAGTTCTGTGTACCGTTCCGGGTCATGAATCGCCGCCTCACCCAGCGCGGACGGGAACGCCGCCAGCAGCTGATGGACTTCGCGGCGCAGCGCTTCGCCGACCAGGGCTACCACCCGACCTCGGTGGCCGAGATCGTCCAGGGCCTCGGCGTGGGCAAGGGCGTCTTCTACTGGTACTTCTCGAGCAAGGAAGAGCTGTTCGGCGAGATCCTGCGCGAGGCGCAGCACGACCTGCGCCGCACCCAGCAGCTGGCCATCGAGGACGAGGATGACCCCGTCAAGCGCATCGCCCTCGGCATCCAGGCCTCGATGAAGTGGTCGAGCGAGCATCCCCAGCTGCACCAGCTGTTCGCCTTCGCCGCGACCGAGGAGCGGTTCGCCCCGGCGGTGCGCAAGGGCGAGCAGATCGCGGTCGCCGACGTGGTGCGCCACGTGAGCGAGGCCATCGAGCGCGGCGAGATCCGCGATGGCGATCCCGACATCACCGCCCACGCCATCCTCGGGGTCACCACCCACCTGGCCCGTCGGTTCGTGCACGAGCAGGGCCGGCCATGGCCCGACATCGCCGATGCCGCGGTGTCGTTCTGCCTGGACGGTCTCCTGGTGCCCGAGCTGGTCACGCCCGCCTGAGCACGGTCGGCTCCGGCTCAGCCCAACTTGGTCAGCGCCCGACGCAGGTTGCGGACGGCCTGGTTGATGCGCTGCTCGTTCTCGATGAGCGCGAAGCGCACGTGGCCGTCGCCGCCGGGCCCGAACCCGACTCCCGGTGACACCGCGACCTGAGCTTCGCGCACGAGGTAGGACGCGAAGTCGACCGAGCCCATCTCGCGGTAGGCCTCGGGGATCGGCGCCCAGGCGAACATCGTCCCCTGCGGCGGTTCGATCGGCCAACCGATGCGATTGAGGCCGCCGCACAGCGCGTCGCGCCGCGCCTGGTACATCTCGTTGACGACCTTCGGGTAGTCGGGGGCCTCGTTGAGGGTGACCGTCGCCGCGATCTGGATCGGTTGGAACGTCCCGTAGTCGAGGTAGCTCTTGAGCTTGGTGAGGGCGGCCACCACATCGCGGTTGCCGGCGAGGTACGCGACCCGCCAGCCCGCCATCGAGAACGACTTGGTCATCGAGTACAGCTCGACCGCGACCTCCTTGGCCCCGTCGGCCTGCAGGATCGACGGGGGCACGTACCCGTCGAAGCCGATCTCGGCGTAGGCGTTGTCGTGGACGACGACGACCTCCTTCTCGCGAGCGAAGTCGACGACCTTCTGCATGAAGTCGAGATCGACACAGGTCGTCGTCGGGTTGTGCGGGAACGACATCACGATCACACGCGGCTTGGGCCACGAGTAGTCCCACGCCTCGGTCAGGCTGGTGAAGAAGTCGGTGCCGGTGCCCAGCGGGACCTCGCGGATGTCGGCGCCGGCGAGCAACGGCCCGTAGATGTGGATCGGATAGGACGGCGACGGCACGAGGGCGGCGTCGCCAGGCTGCAACAGCGTCCACATCAGGTGCGAGAAGCCCTCCTTGGCCCCGATCGTGTTGATCACCTCGGTCTCGGGGTCGAGCTCGACCCCGAACCGCCGCAGGTAGAGGTCGGCGACGGCCTGGCGCAGCTTGGGGATGCCCTTGCTCGACGAGTACCGATGGTTGCGAGGGTTGTGGACCGCTTCGGCCAACTTGTCGACGGCGATGTCAGGCGAGGGGAAGTCGGGATTGCCGAAGCCGAGGTCGATCACGTCGACACCCGAGCGTCGAGCTTCGATCTTCAGGGCATCGATGATGGTGAACACGTAGGGCGGCAGCGAGTTGATCCGGCGGAACTCCATCCTGAAACGCTACTCCTGGCACCCCGCCGTCCCGAACCGCCTTTGCCGTCGCCCGCGGCGCCCGCGCCCGCGAGCGACACCCGCTGGGCATGACGATCAGAGCGAGTCCAGGGCGAGCAGGCCGGCGCCGATCGCTCCGGCCTCGGCGCCCAGCTCGGCGGCCACGATCGAGACCGCCGGGCGGTGCTCGAAGCCCAGCACCAGCCGACCGTAGGCCTCGCGCGTCGGTGCCAGCAGCAGCTCCCCGGCGTCGGCCAGGCCGCCGCCGATCACGACCGTCTCGGGATCGAGCAGGTTCTCGAGGTTGGATACGCCGAGCGCCACCCACCAGGCGAAGTCACGGAGGACGGCGATGGCGTCGGCGTCGCCGTCCGACGCCGCCCGCGTCACGTGCTCGCCGCGCACGTCCTCGGGATCGCCGCCCGCCAGCGCCACGATCCCATCGGCCTGGCCGGCGTAGGCCGCATCCCGGGCCAAGCGACCGAGCCCGCTGCCCGACGCGAAGCGCTCCCAGCAGCCGCGTCGCCCACAGGGACACGGCGGTCCATTGGGATCGACGACCATGTGGCCAGGTTCGCCCGCGAAACCGGCGGCGCCGCGCTGCAGCTCGCCCCCCATGATCACCCCGCCGCCGATGCCGGTGCCGAGGGTGACGAGCACGAGGTTCGAGGCGCCCCGACCGGCGCCCAACCGATGCTCGGCGACGGTCGCGCCGTTGGCGTCGTTCTCGACGACGACGGTGAGCCCGGTGGCCTCGCGCATGGCCCCCAGTACGTCGAAGGCGACGATGCCGGGCAGGTTGGGTGCGAACTGCAGGACACCGGCCCGGTCGACCAGCCCGGCCACACCCACGCCGACGGCGACCAGACCCGGCCGACCGGATGCCGTCAGCTCGTCGTTCAGCAGGTGGACGACCGAGGCCATGGCCTCGACCAGCATGGTCGAGCCCCGAGGGGTGTCGACGCGGACTTCGGCGATGCTCGCTCGGGGATCGACGGGGTCGAGCACCCGCCCCAGGATCTTGGTCCCTCCGATGTCGAGCCCGGCCACCAGCGGCGGGGAGCCGGTCACTGCACTAGTACCGGAGGAGGGCGCCGATGCGACCCATGACGTCGAGATCGGGGTTGTCGACGCAGATCTCGACGTGGCACGACTGAGCCATGGCCGCCTCGACGGCCTGCTCGACGATGTCGTTGATGGGGGTCAGCTGCGACCCGCAGGTGCGACACGTGCGACCGACCAGCCCGAGATGGCCGCACGCCTCGCAGCTCCACCCTGGCTCGCTGAACCCGGTCGAGACGAGCAGCTGGTCGACGCGATGGTCGACCAGGGCCTGCAGCGTGGCGGCTAGACCAGCCACTCCTCGTTGGTGGGATGCGACCGACGCTCGCAGGCGCTCGACGGCCACCGCCTCGCGCCGGCGCTCGACGTCTCGCTCGACGTCGAGGGCGGCCTCGCGGATCTCGACCATCCCGGCACCGACGCCGACCTGGATCCGTCCGCAGACGCGGCCGCGCAGGTAGGGGTGCAACGTCGCCTCGAGGGCCCGCACCACCGAATCGGGTCCGCCGATGGTCAGGTGCTCGAAGGGCTGGCTCTGGAACACCTGGAAGGCGATGTCGGCGGCCCTCCGCAGATGGGCGGTGACGATCGCGTCGGATCGGGTGCCGACGTCGCCGCGATCGAGGTGACCGCGCACGTCGTCGGTCCACGGTCGCGCCTCGAGCAGCTCGGAGTGATCGACGAGCTCGCCGAAGTGGAACACGAGCACCCGGGCGCGCTGGCGGTCGGCCAGCAGCACCCCGAAGCGCTCGAACTCCTGGGTGACCGATTCGAGCTCGGCCACCGCCGGGGCCGGGTTGATGACCACGCGGCTGCGCACCGGAACGGGCAGGGTCACCACGCGCCAGAAGTCGTGGGCCGAGCACGAGAACATCACCAGGCCACGCGTCGTCGTGCGATCGATCCCGCCGCGCACGTAGTCCTCGATGCGCTGGAGATCGCGGGTCACCGAGCTCGTGCCGTTGGCTTGCGCCCGCGCCGCGCGCAGGATGCGTTCGAGCTCCTGCTCGCAGTCGCCATGGCGACTCAATCGGCGACCGTCCACATCGAGGTAGCAGGTCGTGACGGGGGCATCCTGGCCCCGAAACCCGGCCAGTTCACGAACGGCAGCTTCGGTGATGACGGCCACGGCGCCTCCAGGGGCAGGTTGTCGTGGCCCGATGGTAGGCAAGCCGGGCTCGCCCTGCTCGCCCTCAGCGGGCGCGATGAGCTCAGGCCAGCTGGTGTCCGGGAGCGAACACGACGGCGGCGCGCTGGATCCCGACCGAGGCGACCCACTCGGTGACGCGCTGGTCATCGCTCAGATAGATGATCTGCACAGCTTCTGACATCCGCTCGAGCTTGTCGAGCAGCGACCGCACCACATCGGCGTCGAGATCGATCAGGGCATCGTCGAGCAGCAGCGGCACCGACCCGGCCAACGACACCGAGCGCTGGGCCGCCAGTCGGGCCAAGAGGTAGAACTCGATGGCCTCGGGGCCTGTCGTCTCGTCGCCGGGATCGACGTCGAAGGCAGGATCGCTGGCCGGCCGGGGTGGCTCGGTTGGATCGGGCTGACGCAACGCAGCCGCCGCGGCCAGCTCGGCGGCGATGCGCATCACGCGGCTCGACGCCACCGCTTCGGCCCGCGTCGACGCGTCGACGAGCGCGTTGCGCGCCTCGAGCGCTTCGGCGTAGTCGGATTCGTTCTCGAGCGCTTCCTCGAGCTCACGGGTCAGATCGTCGAGCGACGGGTCGTCGTCGTCGACCGGAACGGCGTCGGCGCGGTCGGTCAGATCGATGGTCGGCTCGACGCGCGCCGCCTCGGCGGCCTGGGCCGCATCGAGCGTGTCGAGCCCGTGACGAGCGTCGGCCAGCTCGAGCTGGAGCTCGTCGCGCTCGACGCGGAGCTCGGCCATCCGCTCGGAGATGCTGGTGACCTCTTCGAGGAAGGCATCGGCGGTCAGCAACACCCGGTCGATGCCCGGGTTGGCTCCGAGATTGAGCCCGAGCAACTCGAGTTGGTAGGCCAGCGCGTCGACGAGCTCGTCCTGGGTCACCTCGCCCTTGGGAACCCGGATCGCCCGCAGGGCGCCTTCCAGGTCGGCCTGTTCGTCGTCGCCGCCGAGCAGGTCGAAGGCCTCGAGGTAGACCGCCTCGAGCCGATCGAGCAGGGCGCGGTGGTTGGGATCGGCCTCGATGTCCGCCGCGACCTGCGCCCAGTGGGTCTCGGCCTCGGCAAAGCCCGTCCTGGCGTCCTCGAGTCGCTGCTCGGCCACCGGATCGATGCCCAGCAGGCCGGCGCCCATCACATACGCGCTCCAGGTCGGGAACCCGACCCGATCGAGGACCGCCTGTTGGGCGGCCATGGCCTCTTCGAGCTTCTTCGAGCCGCCGCGCTTGAACATCCCCGAGCTCTTGGACTCGGCGTCGAGCGCCGCCTCGTGCGCGGCTTCGAGCTCGACGACGTCGGCGGGCGAGAGGTTGGGCTTGGCCATGGCGCGTTCGGCGTCGGCCAGTTCGACCCGCGCCGTCTCGAGGGCCGACAGCGCACTGGCCGTGCCCCGACCCTGCGCCTCGAGGGACGCTTCGAACTCGTCCACCTGGCGTTGGAGGCTGACGAACTCGTCGGCCAGCTGCGTCGCTCGATCGGACGGGACGAGCTCGCCGGGCGCCGGGTTGCGGATGGCGTCGACCAGGACCTCGATGGGTCGCGTGTCGAGCGCGGACAGCTCTTCGAGCCCCTGCTCGACATGGGCCAGTCGGGCGGTCAGCTCGTCGATCTGGGCGACGAGCTCCTCGCGCGTGTAGACCGGGCGCGGCTCTTCGGGCGGATCGAACAGCACATCGTCGAGCAGCGCGGCGCCGTCATCGGGCTGGGACGCACCAGTCCCGGTGGCGTCGTCGATCGCCTGTTTGGCGCGCCGGAGGGCAGCCGCGGCTTCGGCGTGCTCGCGGCGGGTGCGTTCGGTCGCCTCGCGCAGGATCGAGAGCGTCTCGCGTGCGGATCGTTGCTGGAGCCGGGCGGCATCGAGCTCGGGATGGTCGCCTTCGGCGGCCGAAGCGAGGAACTGCTCGGCGGTGAGAGCGGCGACGGCGACGGCAGGTGCGTCACCCCGAGGCGCGTTGCCGCCGGGCAGGTCGGCCGCCCGGATCAGGGGGTCGAGATCGCCGACCAGGTCGAGCAGCCCGAGGTTGTCGACGGTGAGTTCGAAGAGGACACCGTGGGACTCGATGAGCCCGCCCATCCCCGGATCGGCGCCCCTGGGCAGAGCCGAGACCGCGGCGATCAGCCGAGCCCGCATCGCGGGGTCGAGGCCGCTCACGACCGTCATCATCGGATGAAAGTCGAGCGCGTCGCGGCCATCGCCATCGAACTGGAGTTGGAGCAGCCTCATGGTCTCTGCACTATCGGTCTGAAACGGGGGAATGTGAGCACGGGTGCTCCCAGCCTATGGCTTCTCAGGTCACCTTGATGTGTTGCACCCGTGGCTCCGCCTCGTCGCCGCCGCCGTCGCCGTCGGGCCCGCCGGGGGCCGGCACCTGGCTGGCGGCCCGCGACACGACGTGGCTCACCGAGCCCAGCAGGTCGGCCACGGAGGCCACGGCCACCTTGTCCCCCACCACCTCTTCGGCGATGTCGAGGAAGGTCCGGGCGGCGGCGATCAGCTCCCGCGGCCGCGCTCTGCAGGTGGTCGACACCGTCGGCCACGCGGGCATCGGTCCCGTCCTCACGGCCTCGGGGCTGGTCCGAGACCGGCTCGCGGTCATCCGATTCGGTGTCATCCGATTCGGCGTCGACCGGTTCCGGGTCAGCAGGTTGGTCAGGGCGATCGGCCATCAGTTGCTCCCCCCGCCAGCGTGGGCC
The DNA here is from genome assembly GCA_963734965.1 of uncultured Microthrixaceae bacterium. Taxonomy (GTDB): domain Bacteria; phylum Actinomycetota; class Acidimicrobiia; order Acidimicrobiales; family Acidimicrobilacustridaceae; genus UBA4742. The sequence continues at coordinate 153,571 of CAVTJK010000004.1, forward strand.
GGGTCGTCGCCGACCGGCGAGGCAAACGTAATCCGCAGCCGCCCCTTGCGCAGCACGGCGTCGGTCACCTCGCGGCGCCGGAGCGAATCCGGCAGGGCGATGGCCCGCCGATACGGGCCGATGGTCACCAGCAGCTCGGCTCCGTGACGAGCCACGTCGAGATCGTCACGGTCGGCGAGGGGCAGATCGAGGGTGAGGACGTAGCCGTCACCATGTCGGACGATCTCGAGCGGATCGTGATCGTGGAGGACGGCGAGCGGATCGACCTCGCCGTAGATCTCGCCGGCGAAGCGCCGCAGGCGCTTGAGACCGACGATCTCGGCGCCGGCCAGCCGCGCCCGCAGGATGGGCACGGGCGCGAAGGCATCGTTGATCGTCTCGAGGTGCTCGGCTTGGGCCGCCCGCCACCGCTCGAACCAGGGGTCGGTCACGGCCTCCGGCAGGAGCCGGTTGACGACGACCGCGTCGACCCGGTATCCGAAGAGCGAGAGGTAGGTGTAGGTGCGGCGAGCCTCGGCGATGACCATCCGCTCGGGGTTGACCACCAGTCGGACGGTGGCCTGCGACGGGTCGGTGAGGATCTCCTTCACCCCGTCGAGGCGCTCGTAGAAGCGATGGGTGGCGCTGAACACCTCGTCGTCGGCGACCGGCAGGCTGGTCAGGCGCGACAGCACGGGACCGATCATGCGGTTGACCCGGCGGCCCATCGGGAACAACCGCTCCATGTACCACGACAGGATGTCGGGCAGGCTGAGGAGCCGGATCGTCTCGGCCGTGGGGGCGCAGTCGACGACGAGGGTGTCCCAGTCACCGGACGTGGCGTGGGTCTTGATGTCGCCGAGGGCGAAGACCTCGTCGAGGCCGGGGACGACGGCCAGCTCCTCGGCCTCGATGGCTTCGACGCCGGCCCAGTTGAAGACCTCGACCAGCCAGCGCTGGATCTCGGTCCACGAGTCCTCCATGCGATCCTGGGCATCGAGCTGCTGACCGTGGAGCCGCTTGGCGATCCGCGTGGGCTCGTTGCCCAGCTCGACCCCGAAGCTGTCGGCCAGCGAGTGGGCCGGATCGGTCGACAGGGCCAGGGTCCGCCGACCGGCCTCGGCGCTGGCCAGCGCCGTCGCGGCCGCCACCGACGTCTTGCCCACTCCCCCCTTGCCGGTGAAGAGAAGGATCCGCACTCCTCGCCTCAGGAGTTGTCGCCGACCGGCGCGGTGCCCTCGACCCGGCTCTTGAGCTCGGACAGGGCCGTCTTGATGATCCGAGCCTCGGCGCGGCGCTTGACGAAGCCCGGGATGGGGACGATCAGGTCGACCGACAGCTCGTAGACGACATCGGTCGACGAGGGCTGGCCGGCGGTGGGGTCGAGCAGGTAGCAGCCGTCGAGCTCGCGCTCGAGATCGCCGCTGAGCAGCTCCCACGCCAGTCGGTGGGGCGCGTCGGTGTAGTCGTACTTGAGGCGGTAGGTCGTCGATCGCCCCATGGCCGCGGCCCGGAACTCGACCACGACGGCCCGCCCCTCGGCGTCGGCCTCGATGACGGTCGCCTGCTTGAGGTCACCGGCCCATTCGGGGTAGGACTCGAAGGCCACCAGGGTGCGGAAACACTCGTCGACCGACGCCTCGATGGTGATCTGCTCTCTCGCCTGCTCGGCCATGGTCGCCGACGATACCGGACCCGGACCGTCGTGCCCGCAGAGCACCGCCCGGCCCCATCTCCCGGTCCGAGCGCGTCAGCGCTTCGAGGATTTCGACGTCTTCGTCGTGGCCTTGGACCGGGACCGAGCGGGCGGTCGGCCGGCTTTGGTGCTCTTGGCCTTCGGATCGGTCTGGCCTGCGGTCGAGGCCGACGGGGCCTTGGACCGGGGCTTGCGCTTCTCTTCGGGCGGCCGGGGGGCAAAGGTGCCGTGGCGCGCCCCCCACAGGCCGCACAGGGCCAACCCGTACATCGGGGCCAGGACCCCGAAGGCCAACGGCGTGAACGGGTGGACCGCGGCGGTGGCCAGCGCGACCACGACCTCGACGGCGAGGGACCCGAGCAGCGAACGCTGGACCGGACGGGGGGCGGACCCCGCCAGGAAGAAGAGGCCGCCCATCCCGATGAGGTCGGTCCGACTGCGCCCGACGGCGACGGCGTAGGCCCAGAAGAACACACCGATGCCGACGAAGAAGAGGATCATCGCCACCCCGACGCTGACGGCGATGAACGTGTGCGGGGCGATGGCGGCCAGGATCGCCGTGACCGAGAAGATCCCGGTACCGATCCAGGAGGCCCTGATGATGGCCGGGCCGCGAACCGCCGCAGGTGAGGTCGCTTCGTCGGATTCGGTCATCGTCGCCAGCCTCACACGCTGGCGAGGGCATCGGCCAGTCGCCGGGCCAGGGCGTCGTAGGTGAGCTCGGCGACCACCCGCTCGCGGGCGGCGAGACCGAATCGCCGGCGACGCTCGGGATGGTCGACCGCGGCGGCCAGAGCCCGCCGCACGCCGCCGACCGACCCAGGATCGGCCACCACCGTTCCCGTCACACCGTCGATCACGGCCTCGGCGGAGCCTCCGCTGGCGCCGGCCACCTGGGCCACGCCCGCGGCGGCGGCTTCAGCGAAGACGATGCCGAAGCCCTCTTGTTCGAGCCCCATCCAGCGATTGCGGCAGAGCATGGCGAACACGTCGGCCGCGCCATAGAGCGCCGGAAGGTCATCCTCGGGCACCCGTCCGAGGAAGCGGACAGGGGCTCGGCTCCGCGCCGCGATCCGCCCGAGGCGGTCCCGGTCTCGGCCCCCACCCGCGATGAGCACGACCAGATCGGGGCGGGTGTCGGCGAGGCTCCCCGCCGCCTCGATGAGCCGATCGAAGCCCTTTCGCGGCACCAGGCGGCTGAGGCCGAGCACGACCATCGCGTCGGGCGGCAGGCCGAAACGGGCGCGGGCGTCGCGGCGGGCGACGGGATCGAGCGGAACGAAGCGGGCGACATCGACGCCGGGAGGTATCACGACCGTCGGAAGGGGCCGTCCCGCGGCCCGCTCGGCCTCGGCGGCGGGATAGTGGCCGGCCGCCACGACCAGCGAGGCGCGGTTGAGCACGTGGGCCAGGAGGGGCCGGGTGGGCGCCAGCCGGCCTGGGATGGCCAACTCCGCACCATGCACGACCACGCCGTACCGATGCCGGAGGTGGGGACCGATGGCCCCGAGGGGCAGCGCGGGGTCGAGCAGGACGAGCGAGGCATCGACCTCGACCGCCAGCCGATCGATCTCGCGGCCGAGCTGAGGCGTCGGGAGCAGCACCCGGCGTCGGGACCGCTCGATCCGAAAGGGTTGTGTGCCGTCCCACGCCTGGGCGGCGGGATGGCTCGTCGTGAACACGGTCGCGGTGGCCGACGCGCTCGGCAGGCGCCGCCACAGCTCCCAGAGGTAGGACTGGATGCCGCCCGAGCGCGGCGGGAAGTCGTTGGTCACCAGCAGGTGGTTCATCGCTGGTCGCGAGCCCCACCACGGGACGGGCCACGGCCGCTCGCATCGAACGCGACGGTCACCGCGCCCGAGACCTGGCGCGCCGGTCGATCGAGCTCGGCGCGCACCACAGGGTCGACATCGCCGTCCATCGCGACCAGCAGATCGTCGTGGCCGAGCCGACGGGCGGCCCACACCGCGTGGGCCCGCACGAGCGGATCGGGATCGGCCAGAGCCCGCGTCAGCGTCGGGCGGATCCGTCCGTCGCCGGCGTCGGCGCCAGCGACGTTGCCCAGCACGACCAGCGCGTTGCGGCGCAGGTAGCGGGGCTCACGGCGCGGGATGTACCAGCGGCCGAAGCGGCCGAGGAGGGTGGCATCGTCGAGGGTGAGCAGCTCGAGGACATCGACGAAGGGGCCGGGTTGCTCGACGGGCTCAGACTCGTGGTCCGGTGATCGAGAGCCGGCTCGGTCACGAGGCCGCGATGGCGGGCACACCTCCTGGCACTCGTCGCACCCGTAGAGCCGATCTCCGAGGGCGACGCGGTGCTCGACCGGGAAGACCCCCTCGGCCTGCACCAACCAGGCCAGGCAGCGGCGCGCGTCGACCATCCCAGGAGCGACGATGGCGCCGGTCGGGCAGCCGTCCAGGCACCGGGTGCAGGGGCCACAGCCATCGGGCACAGGACCGGTGGCAACCGGCAGCGGCGCATCGGTGAGCACCGATCCGAGCACCACCCAGCTGCCCAGACCGGGCACGAGGATGTTGGCGTTCTTGCCGAACCAGCCCAGACCGGCTCGGTGAGCGGCGGCCCGATCGACCAGCGCGTTGTCGTCGAGCACGACGCGCGTCTGCCAGCCGTCCGCCCTGAGCTGCGCGGCGATGGCGTCGAGGCCGACCCGGAGCGCCCCGTAGTGGTCGGCCGACGCGTAGCGGGCCACGCGTGCCACCACGCCCGAGGCACCGGGATCGCGGCTCGACGCCATCGGGCGGCGGTAGTGGCGGGCGGCGACCACCAACGACCTCGCCCCCGGCAGGGTCGTGGCCGGGTCGGTCGAACGGGCCGGGTTGCGGTAGGTGAACTGCATCGAGCCAGCCAGGCCGGCGGCGGCGCGTTCGGTGAGCGCCCGCCGGGCGTCGTCGAACGGTTCGGCGCTGGCCACGCCCACCCGGTCGAGTCCCGCCGCCCGGCCGATGGCCTCGAGCTGATCGGTGTACTCGCGGCTCAGCACCCGCTCATGCTGGCACGGGCCGCGGCCATCACCCAGTTCGTCGCCGGAGGCGCAGCGGTGGGGCCAACCCGCTCTCGGCCAGCAGCCGCAGGACACGCACCTCGCCCACATCGACGACGACCGCCTCGTCGGGCTGATCGGTGCACAGGAAGGTGACCACGCAGTCGTCACAGGCCTGGGTGTGCTGCATCACACACTGATCGCAGTCGATGATGAGGGGCTCGTCGCTCGCTGGCATGGGATATCGGTCGGCTCCGTGGTCGTCAGACGCCGAGGATCCCCCCGGCGCTCCACCCACCACCGATCCTAAGGAAGGGGTGTGACAGCTAGGCGGTTGCGTCGTCGGGGGCGAAGGCGACGACGGCGGTGCCGGTGCCGCACCAGCGGCAGGTCACGTCCTCGATGTCCTCGCCGAGCACCTCGATCTCCGCGATCTCGAGCTCCCCGCCGACCGTGTAGTGGTGGAAGGCGCGCGTGCGCCTCGTGGTCACCACGTCGAATCGGGTGAGGTTGCCACAGCCCGTGCAGCGGTATCGGGTCGGCGGCATCCGGCGATCCTACTGGCGAGGTCGGGAAGGCTTGACCGAACAGGCGTTTGTCGGTACACCTGTTCGGTATGAGCCAGCAGCTGAGCTTTGCCGACCTCGGAGCCCCGCTGTTCGACGTGACCTTCTGCGTCATCGATCTCGAGACCACCGGCGGCTCGCCGCAGGACTGCGGCATCACCGAGATCGGGGCGGTGAAGGTCCGGGGCGGCGAGTGCCTCGGCACGTTCCAGACGCTCGTGAACCCCGGCGCCGCCATCCCACCCGAGATCACCGTCCTCACGGGCATCACCGAAGCGATGGTGTGGCCCGCGCCCCGGATCGAATCGGTGCTCCCGACGTTGCTCGAGTTCGTCGGCGACGCCGTCGTCGTCGGTCACAACGTCCGCTTCGACCTCGGGTTCCTGCGCTACGCGCTCGAGCGCGACGGCCGTCCCCGGCTGTCGAACGCATCGGTCGACACCTGCGCGCTGGCCCGTCGACTCGTGCGCGACGAGGTACCCAACTGCCGGCTGGGCACGTTGGCCCGGCGCTTCCGTCTCGACCACCGACCGAACCATCGCGCTCTCGACGATGCGCTGGCGACGGCCGACCTGCTGCACATCCTGCTCGAACGGGCCGCCGCCTTCGGGGTCACCGGGCTCGACGACCTGCTGGCCGTACCGACCATGGCCGGACATCCCCAATCGCGCAAGCTCACGCTGACGTCGAAGCTGCCACGCGACCCTGGCGTCTACCTGTTCCGCGATCGCGCCCGGCGCGTGCTCTATGTCGGCAAGGCGACCAACCTGCGGTCGCGGGTGCGCTCGTACTTCTCGGGTGACACGCGCCGCAAGGTCGGCCAGCTGCTGCGCGAGGTGCACACGATCGATCACCAGGTCTGCTCGAACACGCTCGAAGCGGCCGTCGTCGAGGTGCGACTCATCCACGAGCACCAGCCCCGCTTCAACCGCCAGGCCAAGGACTGGTCGCGCTACGCCTACCTCAAGCTCACCTTGGGCGAGGCCTTCCCGCGCCTGTCGATCGTGCGGTCGGTGCGCGACGACGGCGCGCTCTACCTCGGGCCGCTGACCTCGACCAACCAGGCGCGCCGGGTGGCCGAGGCCATCGAGACGGCCGTGCCGCTGCGACGGTGCACGGCAACACCCGGGCGGACGCTCCGGTCCGGACCGTGTGCGCCGGCCCAACTCGGCGTGGCGACGTGCCCGTGCGCCGGTGCGATCAGCCGCGAGCAGTACGCCGCCATCGTCGAGCGCACCGTCGCCGGGCTTCGGCGCGATCCGCGCGTGCTGCTCGCCCCGCTCGAGGAGCGCATGACCCGGCTGGCCTCCGAGCAGCGGTTCGAAGAGGCGGCCGACGTCCGAGATCGGGCGGCTGCTCTGACCCGGACCCTCGCCCGCCAGCGGCGCCTCGACGCGCTGGCCCGATCGGGCCGGGTGGTGATCGAGATCGGAGCCACGGCCGTCGAACTGCAGGGCGGACGCCTGCAACGGTCCTGGCCGGTCGAGGCCGAGCCCTCGCTCGCCGCCACGGCGCCGGCCGGGTCCGACTCGACGACCGTGGGGGCCGCGCCGGAGCTCCCCCGCCAGGCGCGCCTGCTGGCCGGGATCGTCGACGACGGCGAGCTCGGGGTTCCCCCACCCAGGGAGCTGGCCGACGAGCTGATGTGCGTCGCCGGCTGGCTCGACGACCAGGCCGGCGGCATCCGCCTGATCGATGTCGAGCACGGCTTGACCTCGACGCTGCCGCGACTGGCATCGTTCGAACCCCGAAATACCACCACGCGGCGTCGCCCTGGCCGCTAGCGCGGCGCATCTCGCGAACTCGGTCACGTCCCATCGAGAACAACGGGTGCCGCATCAACCAGACGGTGGTTCGACCGGCGGGACTACCCTCGCCGGCGTGGGCGTCGAGGCCGCGCCGGACACGACCCGACGACCTCGACCAGACATCGGAGAGGCTCCATGACCGACACGAGCATCTGCTTCGACCAGCTCAACCTGGTGTGCGCCGACCTTGAGGCCGCGATCGCCTTCTATCGCCTGCTCGGCGTGGCCATACCGGAGCAGTCGCTGTGGGGCAGCGAGACGCGGCTGCACCACGTGAGCGACATCGCCTTCGGGCCCGGCTCGATGGATCTGGACAGCACGGAGCTGGCCGACGTCTACAACGCCGGTCACCGGACCGGCGGCTCGGTCGGGGCCTGCGTCTTGGGCTTCCGGATCTCATCCCGTCAGGCCGTCGATGACCTGCACAAGCGCATGGTCGACGCCGGCCACCCGCAGCCGTCAGGAGCCCTACGACACCTGGTGGGGTGCCCGCTATGCCATCGTGGCCGACCCCGACGGCCGCGACGTCGGCATCATGAGCCCGAGCGAACCCGATCGCCGGTTCGCCGGGCCCGATCTGCCGTGACGCCGCCGGTCGAGAAGCGGGCGAGGTGCTGTCCCGCTCGGCTGGGCCACGAGTAGCCTGGGCCCGATGCGAGAACTGCTGCTGGTGCTGCTCGCGATCTTCCTGACCTGGGTGGTGCTGGCCGGGATCGGGTTGAGCCTCGTGCGTTGGCGCCTGTCCCGGTCGAATCGAGTCAGTCCGGCCGTCCGCAGCGCCGCCCCCATGAGGTGGCTGTGGTCCTACAACCGGGGCGCCCGGATGCATCGGCGGCTCCGGACGGCAGTGGCCCTGATCCATCTCGCGCCGTCACGCCGGGCCCACCACTCCGCCAACCTGTCGGTCGACGAGCTGCGTCGCGACCTCGAGCACCAGGCCGTCGTGCTCGACCAGCACCTGGTCGTCGCCATGCACCACCCCCGATCGCATCGACGGGGTCTGCTCGCCGCCCTCGAGGTCCAGGTGGCCGAGATCGAGCGTCTGTCGGTGCGCCTGTCGGCCATGACCCGACCCGAGGGAGCACCGGCCAGCGGGTGGGAGGCCAACCCGCCCACGTCGCCCGAGGCCCTCGACCGCATCTCGGCCCAGCTCGATCTGCTGGATGTGGCCCAGGCCGAACTGGTCGAGATCGAGCGGGCCAGCGGTCTGGTCGACCTCGACCAGCTGCTCGCCGACACCCACACGTCGGTGGCCGTCACGCCCCCGCCGCCGCCCGAGCCCCTCTCGCTGCACGTGCGCCGCACTGGCCGCGCCCCGGCTCCCCGAACCTCTAGCCGTCGGTTCCCGCATTCGGCTTCTTGCGGCGATTGAGGGCGCAGGGCGCCCCTCATCGCCGCCAGAACGACGGGGTCAGGACCGGTTGGACACCTCGCGGAGGCGGTCGAGGGCGCCCGCCGCTCGGCCCTCGTCGATCGACGCGCGGCGCCAGGTCGAGGGCGGTGGCCATGTCGTCGGCCAGTCCGCCGACCACCAGCCCGGCGGCCGCGTTGAGGATGACGATGTCTCGGTGGGCGCCGGGCTCGCCCGCGAACACCGACGCGGCGATCTCGGCGTTGGCCGCGGCATCGCCGCCGCGCGACCTGATCGGCGTCGACCACGGCCAGTCCGAGCTCGGCCGGATCGAGCTCGTACTGCGACACATCCCCCTCGCGGACCTCCCACACGGTCGAGCGTCCCGTGATGGTGAGCTCGTCCATGCCGTCGTGGCCGTGGACGACCATGGCCCTCGGAGCGTCGCGCTGTTGGAGGACGCCGATGACCGTCGGCGCCATGGCCGGGTCGTTGACGCCGATGACCTGGCGGGCCACGCGTGCCGGGTTCGACAGCGGTCCGATGAAGTTGAACAGGGTGGGGATGCCGAGCTCGGCGCGCACCGGACCGGCATGGCGCATGGCGGGGTGGAAGGCGCGGGCGAAGCAGAACCCCAGGCCCGCCTCGGCGACGCAGGCGGCCACACCGGGTCCGTCGAGATCGATGCCGACGCCGAGCGCTTCGAGCAGGTCGAACGAGCCGCTGGTGGACGAGGCCTTGCGGTTGCCGTGCTTGCACACGGGTGCGCCGGCGCCGGCGGCCACGAAGCAGGCCATCGTCGACACGTTGAGAGCATGAGCCCGGCGGCTCGGGCCACCCCCGGTCCCGACGATGTCGATGGCGTCGACGCCGCCATCGGGCAGGTGGATGGGGTCGGACGCCTCGAGCATGGCGTCGACCATCCCCGAGATCTCGTCGACCGCCTCGCCCTTCATGCGGAGGGCGACGATGTAGGCCGCGATCTGGGCGTCCGTGGCCGTCCCGGCCAGGATCTCGGTCATGGCCGCGTGGGCCTGGTCGGCCGTCAGGTCCTGGCCCGCGGTGAGGGCGAGCAGGATCGGGCGCCATCCACCCAGGTCGTCGAGGGTCACCGCCATGTCCGGACCCCCGGCCGCCGACCGGTCAGGTCAGGCCGTGCGCCGGCGTTGGCGGATGATGCGGCGACGCTCACGTTCGGTCGCACCCCCCCACACACCTTCCTTCTCGCGGTAGCCCAGAGCGTGCTCGAGACAGGCCTCCCGGACCGAGCAGGTGGCACAGACCACCTTGGCCTCTTCGGCATCGTCGTCGTCGAGCGGATAGAAGATCTCGGGGTCGAGTCCTTGGCACGAAGCCTTGGACCGCCACTGCTGGTTCATTGGGACTGCTCAGCTCCTGAAGGGAGATGCCGGTCAAGAAGGGTGAGTATCGTCGCCTCCCCGCCCGATGTCCAAATGGTTGATGAGGTCCCGAAACTCAGGCGCCCGTGAGGTCCGACAGCAGCTCACGGCACGTGTCGGGTTCGAGATCGACCAGGTGGTCGTACTCGGGGTGGGTGATGGCGAGCTGCACCGGCCCGGCCCCGAAGGCGGTCGACCTGATCGGGCGTCAGCTGCCAGTGCACGTAGTGGACCGAGGCCGTGATCTCGTCGCGGGTCAGCTGCTTCTCGTGGTCGGCGTCGACGACGGCCGCGCACCTCGACGGCGTGGTCGTCGCCCAGCCGCAGCTCGACCTCGCTCTCGATGCCCGACCAGCTTGGGCAGCCACTGGCGCAGCTCGTCCTCGCTGGTCAGCTCGATGAACAGCGTGGCCGACAGCTCGCCCGGCTCGGGGATGAGCGGGTTGTAGATGTCGAGCTCGGTCTCGATGGCCTCGTCGCTGATGAGCTTCTCGGCCCGGGCCATCTCCTGGATCTGGAAGCGGATCGTGTCGCGGTTCTCGAAGACCAGGCGTCACGACCGGGCCGACGTGCACCCGACGGCGCTTCTTGAGGGCGATGACGTGGGCGCGGAACTCCGCCCGCTCACGCTCGTAGGCGCGCAGGTCGCTGATGTCGTCGAGGGTGAGCTTTGCGTGATCGGCCATGGGTGCTCCTCGGGGTCGGGGCGCGGCGAACGATGACGACGCCCGCAAGGGCGGTCTCGGAGGGACCGATCCTTGGTCCCTCCGAGACCGAACGAGATGGATCCGGTGGCCGCTCCGATGAGCCCGGCGACCGGACGAGATCTCGACTACGCGTCCAGCGCCTCGAGGCCCTGCGGTGAAGCGACCGGCATGGCTCTTCTCGGCCCGGGCCAGGGTCTCGAGCCACTCGGCGATCTCGTCGAAGCCCTCGTCGCGGGCCGTCTTCGAGAAGCCGGGGTACATCTCGGTGTACTCGTAGGTCTCGCCGGTGATGGCCGACTTGAGGTTGTCCGAGGTCGGGACCGACGGGCTACGTCGGTGACGGGGTCGCCGGCCTCGGCCAGGAAGTCGAAGTGACCGAAGGCGTGGCCCGTCTCGCCCTCGGCCACCGAGCGGAACAGGGCGGCGACATCGGGGTAGCCCTCGACGTCGGCCTTCTGGGCGAAGTAGAGGTAGCGACGGTTGGCCTGGCTCTCGCCGGCGAACGCCTCCTTCAGGTTCTGCTTGGGTCTGGCTGCCCTTGAACTCAGGCATGGATGGTCTCCTCTTGCTGGTTGGTGGGGTGGTGGGAACGAGGAGCGGCGGGCTACGGGGAGCTCGACCGGCTCGACGAGGTCGATGGGCTGGACGAGGTGGGTGGGGCGGAGGCGCACTCGGCGCAGGTGCCGCGGAACACGACCTGGGTCGCGGTGATGGCGAAGCCGCTGGCGTCGCGCCGCTGGCACGTCGACGCCCGAGGCGTCGGCGTACACGTCGACGCACCTTGCCACACCGATCGCACACCAGGTGGTGGTGCGGCTTCGACGTTGGGATCGAAGCGGGCCGACCCGGTGCCGAGGTCGAGCTGGCGCAGCTCGCCCATGTCGGCCAGGTCGTTGAGGGTCTGGTAGACGGTCCGCAACGAGATGGTGGGCATCTCGACCCGGACCGCTTCGTAGACCGACTCGGCCGTCGGGTGCTCGGGGTTGTCGTAGAGCGCGCGGAAGATCGCACTGGCGTTGCGGGGTGACCTTGAGGCCCTGGCGCGCGGAACGCCTCGGTCAGCTCGTCGGGCGACTTCACGCCGGGCAGGGTACCAGTAGTTTGCAACGATTGTTACTTAGGAACGGACGCGAGCCAGTGGAAGCGTCGAGCGGGCACAGCCCTACACTCGGCTCGTCCGCAACTCCGGTTGGCGCCCATCGGCGGCACGAAAGCGAGTCCCCTCATGCCCGGTGCCTTCGATCGAGCCGACGCGCTGCGCCGTCTGGCCGACACCCACTTCGACGTGCTGGTGATCGGCGGCGGCGTCACCGGCGCCGGCATCGCCCTCGACGCCGCGTCCCGAGGGCTGCGCACCGCGCTCGTCGAGCGCGACGACTTCGCGTCGGGCACGTCGTCGAAGTCCTCCAAGCTGGTCCACGGCGGCCTGCGCTACCTCCAGCAGGGCGACGTCCGCCTCGTCTACGAAGCCCTGGCCGAGCGCCAGCGGCTGCGCCGCAACGCACCCCATCTGGTCAAGGTGCTGCCCTTCCTGCTGCCCGTGTTCGGCAAGGGCGGCGTGATCCCTCGCAAGCTGTCGCGCGCCCTCGGCTCGGCCATGTGGATGTACGACCTCACCGGCGGCGCCCGCATCGGCAAGCTCCACAAGCGCATCTCGCGCCGACGAGGCCCTGGCTCACATGCCGACGCTGCCGCGCGAGCGGCTCGCCGTCGTCCTACCTCTACTACGACGCCCGGGCCGACGATGCCCGCCTCACCCTCACGCTGGCCCGCACCGCGGCCATCGACTTCGGCGCCGCCGTCGTCAACCGGACGCCGCGTCGTGGCGATCCGCAAGGACGACGACGGCCGGGCCATCGGCGCCCGGGTCGAGGCCGACGAGACAACGGCACCGTCACCGAGTTCGACATCGACGCCGACGCGGTCGTGAACGCCGGCGGGGTGTGGAGCGACGACGTCCGGTCGCTCGACGAGGGCACCCACCCCGACTCGATCCGCCCGGCCAAGGGCATCCACATCACGGTGCCGTGGTCGAAGGTGCGCAACGACATCGCCGTCGGTCGATGCCCGGTGCCCAAGGACCGTCGCCGCGTGTTCGTCGTGCCGTGGGGCGACTTCACCTACATCGGCACCACCGACACCGACTACGACGGACCGCTCGACGATCCGCAGTGCACGCGCCGACGACGTCGACTACCTGCTCGGCGCCATCAACCACGCCATCACCGCCGAGATCACCGTCGACGACGTCGTCGGCACCTGGGCCGGCCTGCGCCCGCTGGTGCGCGACGCGGGCAGCGAGCGCACCGCCGACCTGTCGCGACGCCACCGGGTGACGCCGTCGTCGAGCGGACGTGGTCACCGTCACCGGCGGCAAGCTGACCACCTACCGCGAGATGGCCGCCGACACGGTCGACGTCGTGCTCGAGACAGGTGCTCGGCGCCAAGGTGCACGAGCGGGTCACCAAGCACAGCCGAACCCGCCACCTGCCGCTGCGCGGCGCCGACGGCTACGAGGAGCTGGTCACGTCGGCGTCGACAGCCGGACGCATCGGCGCCGACGCCCGTCGACCACCTCGGCCAACCGCTACGGCGGCGAGGCACGGGCGCTGATCGCCGATGATCGAGCGCGACTCGACGCTCGGCGAGCCGCTCGTGGCCGGCCTTCCCTACCTGCGGGCCGAGGCCGTCTACGCGGCGCGCTACGAGATGGCCCGCACGCTCGACGACATCCTCTCGCGCCGCACCCGTGCCCGACTCCTGGCCGCGACGCGTCGGCCGCGGCGGCCGCGACGTCGCCGCACTGGTCGCCGACGAGCTCGGCTGGGACCCCGCCCGAGCAAGAGGCCCAGGTCGTGGCCTACCGTGCGGCCATCGACCACGAACGCACCGTCGGCCGATCTGCCCGAGACCGCCCTCGATCGCTGCCGTCGGAGCCTGATCGATGACCGAGCCCGACCTCCTCGCACGCCGGCGCCGCTGCCCGACCTGGGTCCCGGCGCGCCCGACGCCGCCGATCGCCCTGGCCGGTGATCCGGCGCCGGCGTCGGCCCGCGCCGGTGCCGCCCCCGCCGCCGTCGCCGTGCCCGACGTCGTGCTCGACCGGCTGCGCGCCGTCTGCGCGTCCGTGACCGTCGACGCCGGCGGCGCGCGCCGAGGCCAGCCGCGACTGGTGGCCGCTCGCCATGACCTGGGCGCTCGAGGGCGAGGTCGCCGGCCTGGCCGCCGCCGTCGTGCGGCCCGGCGACCCGTCGACGAGGTCGCCGGCCATCCTGCGCATCTGCAACGAGGCGCGCGATCCCGGTCACCGCGGCGGCCGGGCGCAGCGGCGTGTGCGGATCGTCGGTGCCGCTCTTCGGCGGCGTCGTCCTCGACCTGTGCGACCTCGCCGGGATCGTCGCCGTCGACGACGAGTCGCTCATCGGTCGACGTGGCGCCCGGCACGTTCGGCGACCACTTCGAGCACGAGCTGCGCACCGAGCTACGGCCTGACCTGCGGCCACTGGCCCCAGTCGGTGACGCTGTCGACCGTCGGCGGCTGGCTGGCCTGCCGCGGTGCCGGCCAGCTCTCGACCCGCTACGGCAAGATCGAGGACATGGTCGTCGGACTCGACGTCGTCCTGGCCGACGGCACGTGATCCACACGGGCGGCAACCCTCGCCAGTCGTCCGGGCCCGACCTCAACCAGCTGTTCGTCGGCAGCGAGGGCACGCTCGGCATCATCACCGGCGCCCGCCTGCGCGTGCACCCGGCGCCGACCCACGAGCGCCGGCTGGCCGTCGGCGTTCGCCTCGTTCGTCGACGGGTCTCGAGGCCTGTCGTCGCATCCTGCGCCGCGGCGCCACGCCCGCCGTGCTGCGGCTGTACGACGCCGTCGAAGCCGATCGCAACTACCAGACCGGCGAGCTGGCGGTGCTGCTCGTGCTCGACGAGGGCGAGCCGTCGCTGGTCGACGCCGCCGTCGAGATCGTCGAGGAGGAGTGCGAGACGGCCCTGCCTCTCGATGTCGAACTGGTCGAGCAGCTGGATCGACCACCGCAACGACGTGTCGCGCTCGAAGCGGCTCATCAGCGGCGGCTTCGTGGTCGACACGATGGAGATCACCGGGCCCTGGTCGGCGCTGCCGGCGATCTACGCCGACGGCGTCGCCGCCATCAAGGCCGGTGCCCGGGACGCTGGCGGCCTCGGCCCACCAGAGCCACGCCTACCCCGACGGGGCCTGCCTCTACTTCACGTTCGCGGGCAAGCCCGATCCCGCCGACAAGGACGCCTACTACCGGGCGGTGTGGGACGCCGGGACCCGGAGCCGTGCTCGGCCACGGCGGCTCGCTCAGCCATCACCACGGCGTCGGCATCAACCGGGCCCGGTTCATGGCCGAGGCCCTCGGGCGCCGCCCATGGCACGCTCGGCGCCATCAAGGCGGCGCTCGACCCCAACGGCATCCTCAACCCGGGCAAGCTCGGACTGGCGAGCCCCTTCGGCCCCAACCCGTTCGCCGAGACCACATGGCCGTGACCCTGTGGCCGTGAGCCTGGATCAACGCGCCGTCATCGGGGGCGCGGCCGTGACGCTGGTCATCGCCGTCCCCGCGGGATTCGCCGAACGAGTGCCGCCCGACGGTTCGAGCTGGAAGGGGCTGCTGTTCGCCATCGTGCTGGTCGGCTTCGGTGTGGGCGGTGCCGTCGCCGGACGCAGCTCGGCTCAGCGCTATCTCACCGCCGGTGCCGCCGCCGGACTCGTGGCCGTCGTCGGCTACCTGTTGATCGGCATCGTCGCCCATCTGGCCACGGGCGACTCGGTGCGCGTCGCCTCACTGGTGTTCACCGCGCTGCTCGGCATGTGCTGTGGCATGTTGGGGGCCGAGATCGGTGCTCGTTGGCGACGGCGCCGCGAGTCCGCCGCTGCGGGCGCCGACGGAGCGCCATGAGCATCCTCGTCATCGACGTCGGCACCAGCAGCGTGCGCGCCAGCGTCGTGCGCCCGGACGCGTCGGTCGCGATCGAGCACCGGCGCGAGGCGCTCCCTGACTCCCCGGCGGCCGGGCTGGTCGAGTTCGACGCCGCCGCCGTGGCCGACGCCGCCATCGAGTTGGCCCAACAGGCGTTGGCCGATGCCGGACCGGTCGACGGGGTCGGCATCGCCAACCAGCGGGCCTCGGCGGTCGTGTGGGACCGGGCCACCGGCCAACCGGTCGGACCCGCCCTCGGGTGGCAGGACCTGCGCACGATCGGCGAGTGCCTGACCCACCAGGCCGCCGGGCTGCGGCTGGCGCCGAACCAGTCGGCCACCAAGCTGGCCTGGCTGCTCGACACCTACGACCCGGACCGCTGCGCGCGACCTCTGCTTCGGGACACCCGACACCTGGATGGCCTGGCGTCTCTCGAACGGCGCGCTGCACGTGACCGACCTCTCCAACGCCGCCGTCACGGGGCTCACCGACCGCAACGGCACGGGCTGGGACGCCCAGGTGCTCGACGCGCTGCAACATCCCGCCGTCGGTCCTGCCCACGATCACGGATTCGTCGGCCGTCATCGGCAAGGCCTCGGCCCTCGCCGGCGAGCCTCCGATCGCAGGGATGCTCGGCGACCAGCAGGCGTCGCTGCTCGGCCAGGGTGTGGTCGCACCGGGACCGGCCAAGATCACGTTCGGCACGGGCGGCATGCTCGACCTCGTCGTCGGATCCGAGCGACCGAGCTTCGACACCAGGGGCGGAGGCGGGACCTTCCCGATCGTCGCCTGGCGTCGCGACGGCCAGGTCACCTGGGGCCTCGAAGCCATCATGTTGTCGGCCGGCACCAACGTCGAGTGGTTGCGCGACGACCTCGCCATCCTGGCCACCGCGGCCGAGTCCCACGACGTCGCCTCGATGTGCGCGTCGACCGACGGGGTCGTCTACGTGCCGGCCCTGCTCGGCCTGGGCACGCCGCAGTGGGACTACGGCGCCCGCGGCACCCTGCTCGGGCTGACCCGGGGCGCCGGCCGGCCCCAGATCGTGCGCGCCGTGCTCGAAGGCGTGGCCCAGCGCGGCGCCGACCTGGTCGACGCGGCCGAGGCGGACGGTCATCTGCAGGTCGGCGCCCTGCGGATCGACGGCGGGATGAGCCGCAACCCCACCTTCGTCCAGGCCTTGGCCGACGCGACCCAGCGGACCGTCGAGATCTCACCGGCGGTCGAGGCGACCACCCTCGGTGCCGCCTACGCCGCCGGTCTGGCCATCGGGACCTGGGGCGGCCTCGACGAGATCGCCGCCACGTGGGCGCCGGTGGACACCGTCGAACCGGGTCCCCCACTCGACCGCGAGCGGTGGGCCGAAGCCGTCCGCCGGGCCGGCGCCTGGTTCCCCGAGCTGTCCGGGCTCGACTTCTGACGTGATCCGCCCTCCTGGAGTTTCAGCCCGCGCGCGCCCACCGGCCATAATCACCCGGTGCTGCTGCATCCAAGCCGGCCTGGCGACTCGAAGAGGTTCTCGATGACCAACTCACGAGTTCCCGCCAACGCCCTGTCCGCATCGATCGCCACGGTGGTCCTGGCCACCCTGCTCCTCGTCGGGTGCAGCTCGAGCTCGTCGACCAAGACCGCCACGACCGACAAGACCACGTCCACCACCGCAGCCAGCACGTCGTCGACCGAGACCGAGGGGTCGACCAGCAGCAGCGTGGTCCCAGCCGCCGGTCCCAACAGCGTCAACATCGTGAACTACGCGTTCGCGCCCAAGTCACTGACGGTCAAGACCGGTACGACGGTCACCTGGAAGAACTACGACCAGTACGACCACCAGGTCGCGTCGAGCTCGGGCGATCCGGGCCTGGCCTTCGACCTCGGCGTGCAGGGACCCAACAAGACGGTGCAGCACACCTTCACCGCTCCGGGCACCTACGCCTACTTCTGCAACATCCACAACTACATGAAGGGCACGATCGTCGTCACCCAGTGACGACCACCGCCGTGCCATGACCCGATGCAGGAAGGATCCGAGATGGCGATGAGGGCGCAGCGTCCGCTGGCCGATGACGGCGAAGAGCAAGGGCGCGATTCCGCCGAGGCCGAGCCGACGCCGATCGGGGTCGACGAGACGCCTGATCGGCGGCGCTTCGTGCGCCAGGTCGCGCTCGGGGGCGTCGCCGTCGCCGCCGGCGCCGCGCTCGCTCCCGTCGTGGGAGCGGCGTCGGCATCGGCGCAGACGAGCACGACGCTCAACGTGGCTCCCACCGTCCCGGCCGCCGACGTCACGCTGCTCAACTACGCCACCGGACTCGAGCTGGCGGCGTCCCAGCTCTACACGGACATCGCCGGGGCCGGAAAGCTCACCGGCGACCCCCTCGCCTCCGCCCGCGAGTTCATGAGCCACCACGCCGACCACGCCACCGCCTTCTCGACCTTGGCCGCCAACCAGGCGGTGAGCGTCGCCAACGCCAAGCTGCTGGCCCAGTTCGGCCCGCAGATCAGCGCCGCCCCCGACGCGCCCTCGCTCTACCAGATCGCCTTCAACCTCGAGTCGTCGATGGCTTCGACCCACCAGCAGCTCATGGGTCTCGTGCTCAACTGGCAGAGCGCCGGCACCGTGGCGTCGGTCGAACCGGTCGAGGCGCAACACGCCGTGGTGTGGGGACAGCTCCTGGAGCTGCCGACCGACGCCTGGATGCCTTCGTTCGAGAGCGTCTCGGGATCCTTCGATCCCGGTCAAGTACGCGGCCAGCTGAGCGTCAGAGCCTCAAGGAGCACATGATGGACTTCAATCGCGACGAACTTCGCCGCCAGCTGGTCGAATCCAAGGCTGATCACGCCGATTCGCTGCCTCGCTTCCGCGAGGCACTCAAGCAGCTGTTCGACCCCGACCGGTCCGTTCCGACCGAGCTCAAGGCGAGCCTGCTCGGCGTGCCGTCGCGGCGTTCGTTCCTGACCGTCGGCGGGGCGGCCGTGGCCGGCTCGGCGCTGCTGGCCGCCTGCGGGCAGAACCCGCCGAACCAGATCGCCCAGACGGGCACGACCCCACAGCCGCCGGCCTCGACCACGACGACCGCGCCGGGGAGCCCGGAGAACGACCTGGTCTTGTTGCGCACCGCCTCGTCGATCGAGGTGCTGGCCATCGAGACCTACACCAAGGCGATCTCGTCGGGCGCGCTCACGACCGCCGACGTGAAGTCGGCCATCGAGCTGTTCCGCTCGCAGCACCAGGACCACCAACAGCTGCTGACCACGGTCACGACCGACGCCGGGGGCGAGCCCTACACCGACGCCAACCTCTACCTCACCTACGAGGTCGTCGACCCGACGCTCAAGACGGTGAAGACCGAGTCGGACATCTTGGCCCTGGCCACGACACTCGAGAACACCGCCGCCCAGACCTACGTGTACTCGGGCGGCGTGCTCACGACCCAGAACCTGCGCGCCAAGCCCTGATGAGCATCGGTGCCACCGAGGCGCGTCACCTCACCGCGCTCTACATCCTCCAGCAGCAGGAGCCGGTGCCGCTGTCGATCTTCTCGACGGCCAAGGCCGCCCCGGCCGACTCGTTCATCGGAGCGAAGGGTCCGGTCAAAGGCAAGGACCTGCTGCCCACACCAACCACCGCGGGAAGCTCCTGATCCGCAAGGATGGTTGGCCTCGAACAGGATGAGCCCGGTGGCACGGGTTTGCTCGTCCGAGTCCAACAACGAGGGAGAAGTTCCACGATGCGGCATCGACAACGACGGTTCCTACGACTCGCGGTTCCGTTCGCCCTGCTGGGATCGGTGCTGCTGGTCGGTTGCAGCAAGAGCTCGAAGTCGTCGGCCTCGACGACCACGGCCAAGCCCGTGAGCGTGACCCCGGTCAACCAGGTGGCCAACGTGAAGGTGACCGAGTACGCCTTCACCCAGCCGTCGGTGACGGTGAAGGTCGGCCAGGCGGTGCTGTGGACCAATGACGGCAACGTCGATCACACGGTGACCGAGACGGCGGCCGACTCGATCGCCTCGCCGGAGATCAAGCCGGGCCAGACCTACACGCTGACGTTCCAGACGCCCGGGACCTACGCCTACATCTGCTCGATCCACCCCGACAGCATGAAGGGCACCGTCATCGTCCAAGCCGCCCACTGACGGCCGTCCCTGCCATCGCGGTGGCACCCCCATTGCGGTGGCACTGCCATCCGCGGTGGCACTGCCATCCCGGCGGCAAATCACCACCTCCCATGTGGCCATCTGCCGCCACGACGAGAACACCGCCATCCCGGCGGCAAATCACCACCTCCCATGTGGCCATCTGCCGCCGCGATGAGCGTGCGTGGCGAGAGGTCGGGCGATTCGCAGTGGCGCGGGTGCGGTGGTGGAGGCCACACTGACGGCGATGGTGAGTCGGCTGGGTGGCCGCGGCCCGGCCCTGAGAAGGTGACCGAGTCGAGGAAGGTCGGGACTCCGAAGGGAAGGGTGCTGGTTAACGGCCAGGCAGGGTGACCTGACGGACAGTGCCACAGAGAACAGACCGCCGATGGCGGGTCGCCGGCTCGCCGGTGGCTCGCACAGGTAAGGGTGAAACGGTGCGGTAAGAGCGCACCAGCGTCCGGGGTGACTCGGACGGCTCGGCAAACCCCACCCGGAGCAAGGCCAAGTGTGGGATGGGTTCCCGCCCGCCCCGGCTCGCCGGGGCACCCACTGGTAGGCCGCTCAGATGGATGGCCACCCAGGCGTCGGGAGACGCCGGACAGAATCCCGCCTACAGGCCGACTCACCATCACCACGGCCTCTGACCTGGACATATCGGGCAAGTGCGCTGAACTCCGACTCCGTGAGGACTCAGTCGATACCAGCCGAGGCGCGAAACTAGCTGGGTGGATCCCGCCGAGATTCTCCCGGTAGCCAAGCGAGTCGCCGAGCTCCTTAGCGAGGACCGCGGAGCTTTGGCGTGATCGCGCGATGAGCGTCGATGTGCCGTTCGGGCGCACCGAGGCGGGAGGTCTGTGGGCTATGGGTATTGGGACGAGATGTCTCGCCACCATCTCTCGTCGACCTGGATCGGATTCGCGCGCGGCTCCTCGAATCGTCGTGACACATGATCCAGGAAGCTGCTAGGCAGCGACGGAACCACTAGCTTTGAGTAAGCACCGCGTCCGTGAGATGCACCGATGATCTACAACACCGAGATCTTTGAGGTATCAGACATCGACGAGTTCAAGCGTGCTCTAGAAAGCCTTCGTGGTGCGCTGACCGGAGCTGGCGGCACCGATCTTCGCATCTTTCGTTGTGTCGATGAACCCACCAAGGTTCTGGCCGCGATGTACTGGCCGGACGCCGAGTCGTGCCGTGCCTTTGCCCGCGATCGTGAGACAGAGGTGGCGTCCACACTCCGACCCGCGCTCACGTCGCATCAGCCCGAGGACCTATGGGAAGAGATCTAGCTCAAAGCAAGGCCCGGCATACTGCCGCTCTGAAGCTGCCCGCCTGTCCGCGGAGCCGTGAGCGGTCCACCTCAGACCACTAGCGACGCCCGAACCGGCGATCGGGCACGCCTATGTGCCGCTACGGCGTGACGGTGACCTCTACGACGGGACACTCGCGGGCGGCCGGCGTCTCCCCTGTCGCTGGTCTACGCACGGGTCCGTCAACGCAGGCGGGAGTGACAGTCGAGAGCGTTGCGACGCCGACGCGGTGTGCTACGTAGGTCGCGGGGGCCTTCGAGCTAGTCGCTCCTTTCAAGGAGAGAACGAACGGCGCTGCGGATGTTGGGATGCCGACGTTGGCCGACCATGTGCCCCCTATCGGCGTAAGTGTGAAGGTCTGGCCGACCCGCAGCCGCATCCGAGGCGCCGACCCGATCGAGAGACTCGCTGCGCACTGGCCGATGGGGATCGCCTGGTCGGTCGTTCGCAGGTCGTATAGCTCACCGCAGGTCGAGATGACCCCTGGGGACTGAGGCCGGCGGGTAGACACCGAGTCCTCTGTCGTGGAGGTCTCGTTGGAGCGTGCTGCCGCCTGATGACCGGCGCAGCTCGACGCGACGACGACTACCAGGATCAATAGTGCCCCTCGACGCATCGTCAGCCCGCCTCCCAACTCAGAAGTCCGACAGGTTCGACGTGCCGCCGACGGATGTGGTTCCCGTACTTGCCACCGACGAACCCCGCACCGAACCGGCGATCTGGGCACGCCTGGCGCGGCGATGCGCTGTCGCGGAGTCAGCCTCGAATAGCTGGGCGGTGGCTGGGCAGCGCCCTACGGATCAGATGGCTTCGGGGTTCGAATCCCACCGAGGGTGCTTGTCCTCGCAGACACGTGGGGACGCCGCCGGTTCCGCTCATGGCATCGGAGGGTCCGGTGACCGATAATCGTAAACGGCGGGCCTGAACCTTGACCTCGGCCACAGCTTCCCGCCCAATCATGTCATTCGGACTGCGAGGAGTCAGTCGGCCAGACAACGCAGCCGAGGACTTTTACGCAATCGCCCGGCCCGATCCAGTTGGCTGATCGCGACGTCCCTGTAACCGCCACGAGATGCAAGCTCGACACGGGATCTAGTCCGCCAGCCAGTACGACCAGGAAGTGGCTCGTCTCGTCATCCTGGTGCTGGGCGACCGCTTCCCGACCGCTGATGCCGTGAGTGAGATCTGGGAAACGCAATTCGGAGCGGCCTCGAGCCTGGATCGCGACTGCGCGACGGCAGTCGCCGCTGACCTGGTTGGAATCCGGGAAGCCTCCGTCAACAACCAGGGGGGCGACTAGCGCCGCAAGCACTCCGCGCTGGCGGCTGGCACGCCGAAGTGCCGTTCGGTACTCGGATGGCCAGAGACCCGCGTAGCTCTGTGAGAACATCGTGTGGATGGGGAACCGGTCACGGCGGGGGCGGCGAGAGGCCTCGCACCGAGAGCCATACGTCGACCCGATGGCTCCAACCGACCTCCAACGGATCCAGTACTTCTGGGGCAAGTCGCGATCACAAAGTCGCTCCGCTCGAAGCGCCCGCCGGTTGCTCCGACTGACAATGGCGGCTTGCCTTCTAATCGCGGTCACTGGGTACGTCGTGACCCGACTGACCAGCTGAGTCTCTACGGGGCGATCTCGGCCCCGCTCCGAACCGGCGCTCGGTGCGCCGATGTGCCGTTCGGGGTGGCCTTGGAGGTGCCCGTGATCTCGAGGGCGAGGACGGCCCGATCATGCGGATCGGACGCATTCCTCAACCGGAGGTCAAGTCGTCAGATCTGACGTAGGCGCTGATGGCATCACCAAGTCGCTCTGGCTTGCGGCTCGGAGGCCCGTGGCTCTCAACGACGGGCTGTGCGCGCTCAATGAAGAAGTCAGCGATGTCAGAGGCGGAGTCCCACACGTTGATCGACGTGATCGTGTCGTCCTCTGACTGCCACGCGAAGGAGGCAGCCAGCGCCGCAGGCGGCTCAGTGAGGAGCCGGAGTCGGGCAGTCCACTCCTCCCATTCCGCATGAGGGAGGGTGACTCGCTCGACAAACACCCGCACAGGCTTGTGATGAGAAGCATCGCCCGAAAGGGCCGTTCTGGCACGGAACACAAGCGCACCGAACCGGCGATCCGGCAAGGCGCCGAAGTGCGTTCGGCGCTGGCGGATCCTCATCTCGACTAGCAAACGCGACACGATCCCGCTCCTAGCTACCGGGCAAGCCGGTAGTCGCCCGAGCGGGATCGTGAGCGCAGGCCCATCGGGCCCACCATAGGTATCGGCGCGCTCTAGAGCCGCCGCAGAGGCCATACGACCCAATCTCCCGAACTCAGTCGGGAAGCGCCGCGGCCCCTCGTTCGACCCCGGGGCGAAGCGAGGGAACGAGGGGCCGCAACAGAGAAAGGCTAGGTCGTCGTCTCGTCGACAGCGGACCGCTCCAGTGTCCGTGAGCGGCCGGGGCGATTGTCGCGTCCGGGGTGCCCAGCAACCAGCGCCTACGCGCCGTTCGGGCGCGGTGCGTCTGCGATTTCAGGGCCTCGAGACTGACAGTCAACAGTGATGAACCACATCCCGCAAGACCCGTTGCAGGATCTCGCCCGTCGCCGAGGGTTGTTCGAGGTTGACGTAGTGCCCGGCATTCTGAACGAGGTGGACCTCGCCACGCGGCGCAGATCGGGCGAGCTCATCGACGGTGGAGCGGGGCGGTGTCTGGTCCTGGTCGCCTGCCACTACGACGAGCGGCTTGTCCCAACCTCGTACGAAGTCGCTCCGATCAGAGCGATTGTGAAACGCCCTCACGCCGGCGATCACATCCGAGGTGTCCTGGGCGCATGCAGTTTGTCTCGCGGCCTCGACCAGCTCAGGCTTGGCACCATTGCTGAACAGCGGCGCCCAGTACCTCGGCCAGGCCTTCGCCATCCCACCTTCGGCGAGAACCTGGATCGCTTCGTCCCGCAGGTGTGGCTCGGGTCGCACCGAGGCCTTCGCACCCATGAGAACGATGGCCGCGACTCGATCCGGGGCCAGTCGCGCCAGTTCGAGGGCGCACGATCCGCCTACCGAACAACCGACGACGACGAGCCGACCGCCGCCAACCACGTCGAGTACGCCGGCGGCCCAAGCCGCCAGCGAATCACCAAATCGGTAGAGCGTCGGCGCGATTGCGGGCTCGCCGTGAATCTGCAGCTCGTTGGCCCACATCGAGCCGTCCAGCGGTAGGGCGTGGAGGAACACGACGCGCACCACTGGACGGTAGATGATGCCGGTGCACGGAACAGAGATCCGCTCGTCCTTACCGGAGGCCAAGGCACCCCCAACGGGAGCCGAAGTGCCGTTCGGGCGCGGTCGTGGGCCCTCAGGCCGCCTTCCAACGGCCGCACTCACGCCGCGCAGCCACGCAGTCCCGACCGCATCCGCCCCCGCTGTGACCCGGCATCGCGTGCACACGCATGCTGCGATGGATGAACTTGAGCGACAGGAGTCCACCGACTGGGCAGAGGAGACAGCACATGGCAGAGAGCGAACAGTTCGGACGCGGACTGGAGATCCGACGAGAGGTCCTCGGCACCGACTACGTCGACGCAAACCTCGCTGGCACTGACGAGTTCATGATGGGCTTTCAGCGCCTCCTGACGGAGTGGGCTTGGGGCTACGCATGGAGCCGACCAGGCCTGGACAGGAAGACAAGAAGCATGCTGAACCTTGCGATCCTCACGGCCCTTGGCCGTCCGCAAGAACTCGGCATCTACGTCAAGGGCGCGCTCTCGACGGGGGTCTCAGTCGATGAGATCCAGGAGGTGCTGCTACACGCGACCGTCTACTGTGGCACCCCAGCCGGTCGGCAAGCGTTCCTGGCGGCGCACGAAGCGCTCAAAGGTGAGGGTGCCCTCGAGGCAGCGCCATAAACGTTCGGCTCGACGGCTACGCGTGCGCAAGCCCGGCCGCGACCTCGGTCCGTTACGCGTGGCAGAGCGAACTTGTCCCCGCGGCAGAAGGGCCGTTCTGGGACGCACTCGATGCGATCCCAACCGGCGATCGGGGCACGCCGACGTGCCGTTCGGGGCGGGGGTGATTCAGAGCTTCATGAAGTAGCGAGCCATGGGCACGAGCCTCATCCCAGCCTTCTCGTAGGTCCGCCGAGCAGCCGCGTGTCCCGGGTCACCACCTGTTCCGACCATCGCGACCCCAATACCAGAAGATCGGATCCAGTCGACGGCGAACCCCGTCAGCGCAGAGCCGATTCCAACTCCCTGGTGGCTCGGCTCGACGGCGAGCATATCGATCTCGCCGATGCGCCGGTCCTCGTGGATGCGGATCGCCACGAAGCCGATGACGATCCCATCCACCTCAGCCACCCAGACATTGGTCACTGGTGAGGCGAGGACGGCCTCGACGTCGCTTCGCTGCCTCGCTCGCCAATCGGGTTGGAGCGCATCGTTGATCTCCGGACCGAGCGCCTGGCGTATCGAGACATGCACCGGAGCCCAGGCTCGCAGCGAGAGATCGACCACGGCCCCGGTGTCAGACTCGTCGAACGCTCGGATGCGCATAGTGCTCAGACTGCCCGGTCCGTCCTCGGGCGGCAAGGACCGGTAGCGCCCCAGATTGCCGTCTCCGGGACACGACCCGGAATGTGCGCCACACCGGCGATCGGGGCACGCCGAAGTGCCGTTAGGCACCCCGGTGATTCACGTCTCGGCAGGTCGATCTCGAGGTTCGGGTCCTACGCCGCCGTTCCCGAATCGCATCCCGCCGCCACCTGCTGGGTGGGCCGAGGAGGACACGGGTCACTAGCGTCGACGGCGTGGGTGAGCTCAACAAGATGCGGGCCCGACTGGCCGACCGTCTGGCGGACCTTCTCGACGAACAGACCTTCGTGGTCCACCCGAACGTGTTCGAGGCCGTCGCCACAACGACGCTGTCGGACCTGTGCTTCCTCGACGGGCGCCCAGAACAGATGGAGGCCACGGACCACCTGCGCTTCTACGACAACGGCGGCGTTGCCGCGCACTTCTCAGTAACGTTCGGCGGCCAATGCTCTAGCGAAGTCCGCTCCGTGATCATGGAGCGCGCTGCCGCCCTCGGCTACTTCCAGGTCGAAGCGAGCCTCACTGACGCTGAATGGCAGGCCGTGAGGGATGAAGCGACACAACTTGCCGGTCTCGAGGCGCGCCGCTCGGAGATCCGGGACCGGTTTGGCGAACCGACTGTGACCATCAACGACGACGTCTTCTGCTACGTCAACGAGCGTCCCACTGGATGGATCTCATTCGACTTCTGGGAGCCGTGGGAACACCGTCAGATCCCTGCCCCGCCGCGCCTCGGCGAACTCGTGCTGTCGGACGGGCCCTGGAGTGTCAGCCGCCGCCCGGCCGACCCGCTGTTACGCGACATCCGCATCCCAGCGGGAACCTGGTTCGACACCTTCATCTTCACCAGATGGGGCAACGCCAACGTCCTTCGATTCTGACCGTACGAGGTGCTGGGGCGAGGGCTGCCCCGATTCCACAGCGCCCCGACGTGCCGTTCGGCGTCAAGGCGCGGCGTATAACGCGCCGTTTCCTGAGTTCGCTCCGGCTCGTTTGCAGACAACGCGACGGCTAGGCGCGATGTGTTCCTGTCTTGGCTGCCCGCATGGAGGTGTAGACGGCACCGCAAGCAAGCAGCACGGCCACTATGAAGGCCGCTACGCCGCGCTTTGGGTGCCCGGACACGAGTAGCGCCCCGACTATGGCAATCACGACTGCCAGCGCCGCCAGCGCCATCGTCAACGGATCGAGTTTGAAACGAGCAGATGGCACCAAGGCTCCTCCGGATCAGTAGCGCGTGCAGCCTTCGTTCCCCAGTCCGACCAGTCGACTCTATGCCGCGGTGCGCTACTCCTAGCAGTTGGCCACGGTCCTCAGTCTTACCGACCCACGGAGCGCCGATGTGCCGTTCGGCGCTCCTCTACGGCACCTTGCTCGTGTTGAACGTGTAGCCGCAGTTGCCCCCGTAGGGGCCGTTGCCGAGGTCCCACCCGTTGTTCGTCTCGACTCCGCAATAGGAGTTCGATCCGGGCGCAGGTGCCGCTGCAAGGGTGACGCGATAGCTGCGTCCACTACGAATTGGTATCCGCCGGCTGTGCCACGGGAGCGTGACCGTCTCGGAGACGGCCCTTCCGCTCGCTGCGGTGTAGGCCACAGTTCCGGTCGCGTGGATGCGGTAGTCGGCGTACCTGGCCTCGTAGACGATGCTGTGAGCATGGCTCGGGCCGCCAGGTCCGCCGAGGAAGCCGCAGGAGCCGCACACAAGGGCCGTGGCCAAGAGCAGCAGGCACGCGGCCTGCCACCTCCGCCCAACCCGCCGGTGCATGGCCCTCGACTGTAGGCGGGCCCGTCGTGTCCACCGTGTACCGCCCCGACCCACGGAGCGCCGATGTGCCGTTCCCTGCGCCCTGCGCCCGGTGTTAGGAGGCAGTCGGGGGAGCTCAGATCCGTGTGGCAATCCAGAGCCAGGTTTCGTATGGGACCGTCATCGCGCCGTCGGGGAACTTCACATCCAGAATCGCCTGGAGTTCGCCCAGCAGTTCGGCTCGCCGGTCCATCGGAAGACCCGCGACGTAGCTGTGGCTCGCTTGATCCGTCATCCAGTCCTCAACCGGGATCTGCCGGACCCACGGGACCGTCACACGCTCGCCAACGTCGAACCTGCCCGGCGTCGCGATGGTCCTCCCCCAGTCGGTGTCTCGCTGGCCTCGATGGGTCCCGGGGCACGAGTTTTCGATCACGGCCCAGTACGTGTCGAACCACTGCTGGCCATCTGCTCGCGCATGCGACCACCACCCAGCCCACCGACCACCGGAGCGAAGCACGCGATGCGCCTCGGGGACGCGCCGCGTCTCATCCAGCCAGTGCCACGATTGGGCGAAACAGACGAGGTCCACGACACCCGTCGGCACAGGTAGCAGTGCGCCGTCAGCGACGACGGCGGCGAGTGCGGGTGTGCGTGCCGCCGCCCGGCGAAGCACCTCAGAACCAGGATCCACGGCCACGACTCTCGCCAGACGATCCATCAGCGCCCGCGTGGCGATCCCGGTTCCCGCGCCTACGTCGAGCACGCGGAGACCTTCGAGCGCACCGAGTGCGTCGAACACCCCGCCCGGGTACGAGGGACGGGCGGCGTCGTACTCGTCAGCAACCGCGTCGAACAAGTCCACGCCCGCCATGATGGCCTGGCAGACGCATCCGCCGTCACGACGTACCGCCAGTCTGGCGCATCGTGCGATGCGCGGGTCCTAGTTGGGGTTCGGGGATAAGCCTCGAGGAGCGCCGATGTGCCGTTCGGGGCGGCCTGACCATTGATCGGCGATCACCCTAGGTAGTAGTCTGACCACTACAAGTCGTGGCCCTGTACGCCAGCAGGCACGACGATGACGACCTAGGGGAGGATTCAATGCGTCTCCAGTCCGTGCCTGCCCAGTTCCGTCGGAAGATGCTTGCCAGCGTCGCCGCGGCTGCGGCTGCGGTCGCCATCATCTCCACGGTCGCGGTACCGATTGCCGCCAACGCGACCCAACCGAACCCGGACCACAAGGTGACGTTGTGCCACGCCACCCACAGCTACTCGAATCCCTACGTCGAGATCAGCGTGGACGTAGCCGCGGTACTCAACGGCGGACACGGCAACCATGTCGGTCCTGTCTTTGATCCATCGCTGCCCAAGCACGACGACTGGGGTGACATCATCGCGTCCTTCGACTTCGGGCCCGGCGAGCAATACGCCGGCATGAACCTCACACCCGACGGACAGGCCATCCTCAACGCAGGCTGCGACGTCACTGCCGTAACAACCACCACCGGTGGTGGCGGCGGCGCCTAGTTGCAGCCGGTGACGATCCGAACGCATCCGTGGTGACGATCGGTCCCTCAACGTCGGACCGCGCAGTTGCTACCGCGTTGGCTCTTATGTGGATGGTGGGGGTGATCGTGGTGGCGTTCGCATCCGATCGAAGTTGGATCGCCATCGCGATCTGCCTGCTGCTGGGGCCCGCCGCGGCAGTGGGCGTGCGCCGGCTCGGTGTTGTGGCGTCCGGAACCGAATTGACGTCACGGACGTTGTTCCGGACTCGACGATGGTCGGTTGAGGAGGTGGCCGCGTTCAGCGTGAAGTGGTCGCGTGCTGGTGGGGGCTGCGTCGTCTTGCATACGGTCGTAGGACCAACGACCGAGTTGTCCGCGACGAAGGCGGTAGTCGGTTCGGGCCGCAGGCAGCTTGAGAAGATGTGCGACGCCTTGACCCAGTGGCTCGATCGCGAACGGCGTCTGCCGTGACGGTTCGCGCTGAGCTACGGACCGGCCATCTGTGCGTCCCTAGTGCCGTTCGGGACGCACCGCCTACCTGGCTTTGATCACGCCACCAACCAAGCCCAGCCCGAATGGCACGATCACGACCCCAAGGCCACGCATGAACAACAGGCCGATGGGATGTACTAAGCCGCTTGTCAGTCCGTCGCGCTCGCGCTCGCTGTCGAGGATCCTGCGGCAAGGCCCGCCGATCACGAAGAACACGAACAAGCCAGCGCCGATCACCAAGAACCCGGTCGCCGCCGCACCCCAATCCATGGGCGACATCCTTGCCGCGATCTACGGGTGCAGAGGTGGTTCGTAGGTACCTCGACGACAACTCCAGGCCGCCCGCAAACCGGCGATCGGGCACGCCGAAGTGCCGTTAGGGCGCGTCTCATAGTCGGGGCATCTGGGGCACACGGTGGTTCGATGGAACCTCCCGTCCACGGCCATCGGCCAAAGCTAGGACCCTGACCCGGACATAGGAAACGCTCCGCGCTGGCTTCGGACTGCAGCAGCCCTGCCAGGCGACGCTCGCTCCGGGCCATACTGATTGGGTGGCAGACGCGACGGATGCGGGACATAGGGCTCTGCTGCTCATCGACTTCCAGAATGACTTCCTCTCCCCGACTGGGCGGATGCCGGTCGACCAAGACCAGGTCCAGCCCGTCGTGGAGGCGGCTCTGGGTGCAATTGAAGAGGCGCAAGCCAATGGGGACCTGATCGTGAGGATCGGCAACGAGTTCCGGCCGAGCGACGTGATCGGCAACCTGTTCCGTCACCGGGCCGCGATCAAGGGCAGCCTCGGGGCGGGTTGGGACGCCCGGATTGACCCGCCTGGCGCCACGTACCTCCCGAAGTGGAAGCCGAACGCGTTCTGCAACCCGAATCTGGCGATCTTGCTCGCGGAGAGGCGAGTGGATCAGGTACGACTGGCAGGTCTCTACGCCAAGGCATGTGTCAGCGCGACAGCCAAGGGGGCGCATCAGCGGGGACTCTCAGTTCAGGTGATCGGCGACGCAACTGCGTGCAGCAGCAACAAATCCCGCGAGGTCGCGCTCGACAAACTGCGTCGTCTAGGCGTCGAGGTCGTCTGACTACCGATGGAGAACGTCCTGAGAGCGATGTCGGACACGCGAACAGTGCGGCCAGGCCCGGTAACCACCCTGACCCGGGAATCGGGGGCACCTGCGAGCGGGCGCTCTAAGTGCCGTTCGGCGTGCCCTACAGCCGGCCATCTGAGGTAGCCGGCGACGTGTGCTGCGGATACGGGCGACCCTGGTCCGGGAGATCGGCATCGGTGGTGAGGCGATCAACGGATCGGCGGAGGGACTGGCGCCTTCGGCCCTTGGAAGGTTGATTTGTTGGTAGCGAACTACGGTCATCGTGTGGATCCGGTCATCACGATGCCGTGGCCCGAGGATCCGACGCTCGCCGCCTATGCCAAGGCACTCAACGGCCAAAATCAGTGGGCGGTGATCCTCGATGACCAGTGGCGATACGTGTTCGAGACTGACGAGCGCCGGCGGCTGACCGGCGAGCTCGGCCTCGAAGGCCGCTCCAAGGTTGGGGACTTCTGGTTCGGACCGAACGAATTGGCGGATGTGAAGCGTGAGATGACCGCCGGCGATCCAGTCGAAGGATTCAGGCAAGGCTTCCTCCGGGTCGGCCCGCACATCCTGGCCGACCTCCGCGGCGGCCGTGAGGAGCTCCGGTCTCTGGTCGATCCCGTCCTGGCTGACCTGGTCGACACGATCGTGCCGGTGGAACACGGGATTCTCTCGTCGGTCAACGAACATGTCGGGTGGGGTTCGACGTTCGCCATCCAGGTGGCCCATTTGCGGGTCAGGGACTTTAGTGGGCGCGTCGTCGGCAACGTCGTGCTCTCCAAGCCGGACATCCCGATGAACGACCTCGCTTCGGCGACAGCAGCTGCTGATCCCCGGCACCTGGAACGGTTGCGTCAGATCCAACGACCCGAGCGGCGCCCCGCCGCGATCTTGTTCGCAGATCTCGAGGCCTCGTCGCCGCTATCGCGTCGACTCTCGACCGCCCACTATTTCGCGTTCGGTCGGAGGCTCATCCGAGCGGCGGACCAATGCTTGATCGACCACGGTGCGATTGTCGGATCCCACCTCGGCGATGGCGTGTGCGCCATCTTCCTCGTCGAGACCGCCGATTCGGAGTCGGCTGCCGTCGTCGGTTGCATCACCGCCGCCCGCGCTCTGCGAGGCGTCATCGACGCTGTGGCGGCGAGGAGCGATCTCGCTGACGAAGAACTTACCTTGCGGTTCGGTCTCCACTGGGGATCCAGCCTCTACGTGGGACGAGTTCAAACCGGGGCCCGCAGCGAGGCCGCTACGCTCGGCGACCCCATGAACGAGGCCGCCCGCATCGAAGCCTGCGCCACCGGCGCCCGAGCCCTCGCATCAAAAGAACTGATCGAACGACTGACCCGTGACGACGCCCAGACGCTCGGCATCGACCTCGACCGCGTGACCTACACCCCGCTCGCCGCACTCACCACCGCCACCGACAAAGCCCGCAGAGACGCACCAGCCATCGCCGTCTGCGACGTCTAGAAACGCCTCTCCTTGTTCTCATTGCGGTCGTAGTTGGTCTTCTCGCGTTGAAGATCCTGGCGTTTCATCTGACCGGTCTCGACCTCTACGCCTGGGGCTTCGCCGCTCTGTACGGGCTCATCGCGGTGGGCTGCGGTGTCGGCGCCGTTCGCCTACTCCGCAAGAGGGCCCCGGTGACAACGTCGGACAGTTGACCCGTCGGCTCGAGCGCCGATGTGCCGTTAGGGCGCGGGCCGGAACTGGCGGGAACCGGACTCGTCGACGCGCCGTCCTAGGGTGCATGGTTCGCACCTCGGGAGGGCAGGCGATGACAGGCAGCGGCACTCGCGCGGGTGCGGGCGAGAGCTCGTGCCTCGTTGC
This sequence comes from uncultured Microthrixaceae bacterium, assembly GCA_963734965.1. GTDB lineage: Bacteria > Actinomycetota > Acidimicrobiia > Acidimicrobiales > Acidimicrobilacustridaceae > UBA4742. The sequence goes on from CAVTJK010000004.1 coordinate 185,733, forward strand.
GGCGGCGATCCTGGCGATCGTCTGTTGCGGCTGTTCCTCCAGTCGAGCGAGTTGCTACCCGGAGCAGCCCGCGGTGACGCCACAGATCGCATCGGTCGGATCGATCGTCCGTGTGTCGAGTTCGGGCTTCGGCGCGTGCAAGGCGCGCTATCCCGCGGGGACGCGCTACACGGTCGAGCTCTATCCGCTCAGCTCACGTCAACGAGTCCACCTCGGCGCCACGCAGGTCTCGAGAGACGGATCATTCTCGACCGCCGTGAGGGTCCCGTCTGGCACGGCTCCGGGTCGAGCGATGCTTCTGCTGGACAGCGACGCGCTCGCGGCGCTCTGCCACGCTGCGGCCTGCGCGGAGTACTCGTCTCGTACGTTCACCGTCGCTCCGTGAGCTCGCCACTCCCCACGCGTGACCGGGCGATCGGATGCAGCGCCCGATGTGCCGTTAGAGCGCGCCCCTGATCCGAGCATCTGGAGCATGGCTGGCGCCGCGCAGCTAACGTCGCCGACGGGCCAGCTGGGGGGAGCGACGGCAGTCGCCAGCGCTGGGCCCGAGCGAAGGGGGACATCATGGGGAACGCATCGCCTGGTCCATTCGGGCGCCTGGCCCGGCTGCTCGCCGTGTGGGTCGGCCTCGCCGCCCTGCTGGCCGTCGGCGCGGCCGCGTCGGCGTCGGCCGGCGTACCGCCCGGCCACGGTGGCGGTCACCCGCCGACCGGGCGGGTGCTTCTGGTGGGCACCTTCCACGGTCACAAGGGCCGGTTCGCCACTATCCAGGCGGCGGTCGACAAGGCGAAGCCCGGTGACTGGATCTTGGTGGCGCCCGGCGACTACCACGAGACCAACGACCTCACCTCGCCTCCCGCCGACCCCGACACCGGCGGTTACGGCGGTGTGCTCATCACCAAGAACGATCTCCACATCCGGGGCATGGACCGCAGCGCCGTCATCGTCGACGGCACCAAGGCCGGCTCCGGCCCGGCGTGCTCAGACGCACCCTCGGCCCAGCAGTTCGGCCACGTCGGCACCGGCGGCCAGGCCATCGGTCGCAACGGCATCGTCGTGTTCAAGGCCGACGGCGACACGGTGGACAATTTGACCGTCTGCAACTTCCTGGCCGGCGACGGCTCGTCTGGCAACGAGGTGTGGTGGAACGGCGGCGCCGACTCCGGCGTCATCGGCCTACACGGCTACGGGGGCAGCTACCTCACTGCCACCTCCACATTCTTCAGGGACGAGTCGACCGCCGCCCAGTACGGCATCTTCTCGTCCAACTCCCAGGGACCCGGATCCTGGAACCAGATCTACGCGAGCAACTTCAACGACTCCGGCACGTACGTGGGCGCCTGCTTGCAGCTGTGCGACATGACGATCGACCACGCCTGGATGGAGTTCAACGCCCTCGGCTACTCGGGCACCAACTCGGGTGGGCAGCTGGTGATCAAGAACTCCGAGTTCGACCACAACCAGGACGGCCTCGACACGAACACCCAGATCAACGGCGACCCGCCGGCCCCCCAGAACGGGACGTGCCCGGGGGGCGCCATCAGCCCGATCACCCACACCACGTCCTGCTGGGTGTTCATGCACAACGTGGTGCACGACAACAACAACCCGAACGTGCCCAAGGCCGGCGAGGCCGGCAACGGCCCGACCGGCACCGGAATGACCATCTCCGGCGGCAGCCACGACACCGTGATGGACAACCTGTTCTACAACAACGGGGCGTGGGGGATCCTCTTCATCCCGTTCCCCGACAGCGGCACGCCCAGCCTGGGCCAGTCGTGCACCGCTACCGGGGGCGAGGAGGTGACCGGCTTCGGCTGCGTGTACGACCCCGCCGGTGACGCCCTGCTGCACAACGTCTTCTCCCACAACGGGTTCTTCGCCAACCCGTCCAACAGCGACTACGGCCAGCTCACGCTGCTCACGGGCAAGCCCCAGAACTGCTACGCCGGCAACGCCGCCCCCGATGGCAGCGTGCCCACCGACCTCGAGCAGACCCAGCCCACCTGCGGCCCGCTCACCACCGTGCCCAGCCTCGATCCCGACCTGTTGGAGCAGGTCCTATGCGACACCGGCATGGGGGCGTGCCCACCTGGCACGTCGTACCCGCCATCCACCGGAGTGGTGATGCACCCGTTGCCGCAGAACCTGCCGTCGATGCCCAACCCGTGCCAGGGCGTCCCGGCAAACGCCTGGTGCCGCGGCAAGAACAAGGGCTGACCAGTAGGTAGGTCCAGTCACAAGAGTCACTTCCGACCAAACCCGCGGCAGACCCACAGGCGCCCTGGTTGGTGTGACCGTCGAGCGCGATGCGGTCAGCCACGCCTAGTCGTCGCGGGGTCATGGGGGGTCGACAGGGGTGAGCTTGGGTACGACGTAGCTGGTGTGGGTGACGTCCAGCTCCCAAGGACGCGCGCGGTGCGTCGGTGGCGACGCCCGCGCACGTCACCGGCGCTCGGGGCGAGCGCCGATGTGCCGTTCGGCTCTCCTCGGGCTAAGCCGTCGCCGGTCTACTCGACGACTCGGTAGTGAATCCGTGTGCCGTCAGGGAGATCACGTATCTGTACTGCGACGCTCCGCGGGCTCGCATCGCGGCAGCGGCCTCGGCGGCGTAGAGGTTGTCGATGTCGAAGGCTCCGCCCAACACGAACGGCACCCTCGGGGCCAGCCGTTTGCCTTCGGCTAGCGCGCCGTGGCGAGCTTGCCACTGATGCGCGAGCGGATACCCCGTCACGGTCTGGTAGTTGCCGAGCAGATGGGACGCCCACGATCCGAGATTGCTCGCGAGCATCTCAATCTGACCGGTCTCGGGATCGAACGTGGCGACACCATCCTCGACCAAACAGAACTGTCCGCCGAACGCGTCCTCGGCGAAGAACAGCGGCCCGTCAGCCAGGCCGTCGTAGTCGCATCGCCACAGGTCTCGATCGTTCCAAACTTCGACGCTGAGCCTCTCGGAGGTCGCCGACGGAAAGACGTGGAGCGCGGCCTCGAAGGCGTAGAAGCCGTTCCTCTGGCTGAGCAGCGCATACAGGCTCGGGCCGTAACGGCCTCCCAGATCCATCACGTCGTCGGCTGGAGCGCCGCCCAGCGACGGGCCAGCAGCGGCTAGCAGGCGCTCCAGCGGATCGGTCATATCGGGCACGCTCGGCACGCTATTCGTCGCGCCGACCCAACCGGGCCAGGTGTCCGAGAGCGCCGAAGTGCCGTTCGGTCGCGCCTCATCGCGATCGGTCGCTGGACCGACACGCCTCGCTCACGATGGGGTTGGGAGCGGCTGGTCTCCCGATGTATCAGTTGCTCTTGTGTACGAGCGCAGGGCAGGGCCTCTGCCACGGTGGAGCGTCGCCGAGTTGAACGGTTGGCTCGGCGGAGGGGGCGTATCGCCAGTAGAGCATCACGCAGCGCAGCGGCTTACCGTTCGGCGTCTCGACTGCCCATTCGGTCTGGACATCGGGGGCCACGTTTTCCTCGTCGCGGACGGTCGGCGCGATCCGGTCCCGATAGGGCGGATCCGCGCACTCGTTGCTGTGGTCGCTGTTGCAGAGAGCGAGCAGTACCGGCTGGCCGGTGTCGTTCTCGAAGCGAACCGGAAAGGCATCGGGCTGATCGATATCCCGGGTGTTGAGCGTCGAGAGCCAGCCGAACGCCGCCACGAGCAGGCCGAGCGCGACGAGTGCCACGACAAGAATCCGGCGGAGGCCCCTGCTTTGACGAGGGCCTAGACGGTTTTCGGAAGGCGCTGGGACAGGAGGTGGCGGCAGGGGTGGATCGGCGGTCACCACACCATCGTGACGGTTTGCGCCGCCAGCGCAGGGGCACCCCCAGCGAAGTGCAAAGCCCGAGCCCTAACCGGCGATCGGGCACGCCGAAGTGCCGTTCGGCGCTCGATGGCTGGGAACTCGACGACCTCCTGATGCGTCCTATCCTCCAACCTAAGGGGGCGCAGATGATCGGACGAGTGCTGACGGCAGTTCGATCCAGGCGTCACGCCGTGAGTAAGCGCGTTGCACGACTTTTCGTGGTGACAATTGTCGTGGGGGCGCTGACGGCATGCGCAGGGTCGCGTGATGAGGGCGCCACTGGGTCAACGCTCAATCGCCAACCGACGACCACCACAACCACACCCCCTCCGGTATCGCTCCAGGTGGTACTGGGACCGGTGACCATGCGCACCGGTACGACGGCGACCGGTGAGGTCGTCGTCCAGAACAACACCAGGCGCGCGCTGCAGGCTTCGGGATGTGGATCGACCTTCGCCCTCGCGCTTACAAGCGCGACCTATAAGCCGCAGGTCGGCTGGCTGAGGTGCCTGACCAACATCAGCTTCCCCCCGGGCCGTTCGACGTACAACGTCACACTCGTAGCGAGCTACCTCGCCTGTACGAGGGGTACCCCGTCGTCAACGCTTCCATCTTGCCTGCCATCGGGCCAGGCTCCTCCGCTGCCCCCTGGCGACTACCGGGCCGTCCTGTTCCAGAACCCCTCGATCGCTCCGTCCCCGCCCGCTCGACCGATTCATCTCACCCCTCAGCAGTAGCGCTGACGGTCACCGGGACTTGCGAGCGCGCTCCGAACCGGCGCTCGGGCGCCCCGATGTGCCGTTCGGCGCTCGATGTAGCTGGGCCTTGGCGGGCCCAGTGGGTGCCGCGAATGGGAGGATGTCGTCTGTGCCGCGGGGGAGCCGTCTCAGCGATTTCGGGCGGCGGGGGGCAGGTCGTGGGGTGAAGCGAGGCAAAAATCTTGATGAGGCTAAAGATTTCGCGAGCCTTGTGACTTGATGTGGGTGTGATCGAGCGGGTCCCGTTCGAGGATTGGTACCGCCAGCACCATCCGCGGCTCGCGTCGGCCCTGGTGGTCTTCACTCGCGATCCCGTCGTCGCGGCCGATGCGGCTGACGAGGCGTTCGCCCGGGCCCTTGAGCACTGGGACCGAGTCGGAGCCATGGAGTCGCCCGAGGGCTGGACGTACCGAACCGCGCTGAACAGTCTCAGACGCGTGCGCCGCCGGGCAGCGATCGAACTCAGATTGATTCGAAGAGCCGCCCCGATCGTCGTTGAATCGCCCAGCGGGTGGGACCGCGACCTGCTCGACGCCATCGCCGAGCTGCCCGTGCGACAACGCATGGCGGTGGCGTTGCGTTACGTGGCCGATCTGAGCCTTGAAGACACCGCGGCGGCGATGGACGTCGCCCCCGGGACAGTAGCGGCGACCGTGCACGCCGCCCGATCCAACCTGGCCCGAAAACTCAGCCGCTACCAACAGGACCCGCTGACATGACCACACTCGAAGACGAACTTCGGAGCTACCCGGCGAGCTGCCCGATCCCACTCACCGACCTAGACACCCTCTGGGCCATCACGAGAAAGCGTCACCGCCGCCGCCGAGCGGCCATAGCCGTCGCTCTGTGTCTCGTCATCCTGGCGATCGGAATGGCAGTGGCCAACGCGAACGGGCACTCGGCGACGGTCCACACGGCCGGGCTCCCAGGTACGCCGAACACGACCGGTCCTGGCGATGCAGGCTGTATCGCCTACAACCCCCTCGCCTCGACAACCACTGGCCCCACGCCAACGTCGACGCCTAACGGCTTCACCCCTGTACCCACCCCGAACAGCAAGGCGGCGGCCCAAATTGTCCATCGCGTCCTGGGCGTAGCCGCCAGCGGCGGTGAGGTCGGGTGCGTAGAGATCAAGCTCAACTGGAGCTTCCAAGACCACTCGGTAGAGCTCATCTACGCCATGACTACGCCGGAGGCCGCTCCCACCCAGCCTGGCGAGTCCAAGCTGACGGGGCTCCCGGCCGGTTACAGCGGGACACAGGGCCAACAGCCCTGGCAAGTTTCTGTCCGGCGCCAAGGCCACAGCCGGGCCGTGTTCGCCAACGTGGTCGCCTTCCCTCGGCCCGGTGGGCCAGTAACCGCCCAGCAGGCAAAGGCGCTCATTGACTTCGCGGTCACGCTCCTCCGCTCGGGGCCACTCCAGCCGAGCTGACCGGAGCGACACCCTTGAACCGAGACAGCGCCAGGCGCCTAAGTGCCGTTATGTGCTCACGAGAAGCTGTAGACGGAGAGCGGCTTGCCGGTTGTTGCGTCGACGACTGCGATTTCGTTGCCGTCCTGCGCCCCGCAGGTGCTTCCTGACTGGCAGTACTTGGGGAAGATCTTGGCGTGCCGGTGCCACACGATCCAGGCTGGGAGCTTCTTGGTCGTGAGGGTCAGGCCGGCTCGGACCCCGCGTTCCCGCCTCCGTGTCGGTGAACAACCCGTACAGAACGACGGGCTTGTCTCCCTCCATCATCTTCTCCGTCGCGAAAAAGGCTGAGCCTGCCGACACGGACGAGTTCTGGGACGGTGGCGGGTCGAGCACGAGATGTCCCGCATCCCAGGTCCGGTGGCTTGAAGTGGCACCCCGGTCGACGTAGCGGGACGGCTGAGTGCTCCCGCTGGTCGCCGCGTGGGACGAGGAGCACCCGACATCACGAGCACCAAGGCGATCGTCAGACCACTCCATCCCACTTTCACGTGACGCGCAGCCTGACTCATGGCGTTACCCCCATCAGATACCTCGGCACAGCCCGGGGCCGAGGAAGGTCTCCCGGTAACCAGTATCGCCACATAGGGCCGCGGCCTGGAGAGCCTAAGCGCCGTTCGGTGCGCGCCTGGTGAGCCTGGCCCCGTTGTGGCTCAGGGCGCGCAGACCTTTCGAAACACCGTGGTGTCGGTCGCCTCGAAACCCAGTGCCGAGTAGAGATTGTGAGCCGCCTCCCGACTTCGGACCTCAGCAACCGCTCCGCCATCGGTCGGGCAGGAGCCCCTTGCCTTCGAGCGAGCGGAACCAGTCCTCGACGTGGCGAAGCGCTTGTCAAAGAAAAGCTGAGGCGGGGCTCTCCGTTCCGACATACAAGGGCCGGTAGTCCGAGTCGTAGAACCGAGCATATGAGTCCTGAGTCATGCGAGGCGACGTCTGGACCAGCCCGCAGCAACAACACACAACCACCGACATGGGCAGGCCATAGCGGTCCTTTTCGGCGAGGACCTCGTAGTCGACGGCACCACACAGCAAGCACGAGCACCGTTCGGTCTCGTATGTCCCATCTGCGAGCTTGTCGAGAACGCGTCGGCGGGCCGCCTGCTGAACGCCGTTCAAGGGAAGACTTGAGCGGCCGTCGCACCGTGGCCGTCATTGCGGTACCGCCGACCAATCACGGGTCCAATGGTAACTGGAGGCTGCCACGGGTTCGCCGAGCCCGCTACGGCCCAGCCTCATGGCGCCCACCGTCCAGAGGGACGCCTAACCGGCAGGGAGTGTGTGGGTGAGGTCCACCTGGTGATGGTGGGCCGCTCGTAGGGTCGGGTTCCTGGGGCCCGGTCTGTTTGCGCAAACCGGTCCCAGGTTCCCGGCACTCACTGTTGGGCGGTGTGGCGGGTCGTCCTGTTGACGCAGGTCGGCCGTTCACGTCTCGCCGTGCAGCAAGTGCGTGCCACCCCTCGACCTTGAGAGAGAAGGGATGGCGATGACCATCGTAGAGACGCGCGCGATCACCGGCGGGGTGGACACCCACCTGGACGTGAACGTGGCCGCAGTGTTGGACCCGATCGGCGGACTGTTGGGGGTCGAGTCGTTCCCGACCACCCCGGCCGGTCACGTCGAGCTGTTGGGTTGGATGACCGGCTTCGGGACAGTGACCCGGGTGGGCGTGGAAGGCACCGGTTCGTATGGCGCGGGACTGGCCCGACACCTGCGTCGGGACGGCGTCGAGGTGGTCGAGGTCGACCGGCCGAACCGCCAAGCCCGCCGGCGGACCGGCAAGACCGACCAGGTCGACGCCGATCGAAGCGGCCCGGGCCGCGCAGGGCGGCCGGGCGTTGGGCCAGGCCAAGTCCCGTGACGGCAACGTGGAAGCGATCCGGGCGTTGGTGGTGGCGAAGCGTTCGGCGCCGCTCGACGCGGATCAAGACGATCAACCAGATCCGCCACCTCGGCTTCACCGCCCCGGACCCGCTGCGTGAACAGCTCGCCGGGCTGTCCAGAACCCGGATCGGTCCGGCCGCCGCGTCACTGCGACCGCGCCCCGGTGGCGACCCGGTGATCTATGCGACCAAGGTCGCGTTGCGCACGTTGGGTCAGCGGGTGTTGGTCCTCGACGCCGAGAAGGCCGCCCTCGACGAGCTCATGGCCGACCTCGTCGCCCAAGTCGCGCCCGGCTTGTTGGACGTGTTCGGGGTCGGGGTCGACACCGCCGCGCTGTTGTTGGTCACCGCCGGCGACAACCCCGAACGGCTCCGCTCCGAAGCCGCCTGGGCCCACCTGTGCGGTGTCGCACCGATCGAAGCGTCCTCGGGCAAAGTCACCCGGCACCGACTCAACCGGGGCGGGGACCGCCAAGCCAACCACGCCCTGTGGCGCATCGTCATCACCCGCATGGGCGTCGACGAACGCACCGACCGCTACGTCGCCCGCCGCCTCGACGAGGGCCGCTCCAAGTCCGAGATCATCCGCGTGCCTCAAGCGCTACGTGGCCCGCGAGATCTACCACCAGCTGCCACGCGCCTAGATCGCCCGAGCGGCCGGGTCTGACTCACTAACCGGCTGACACCCACACGGGTTGTCCTTCTAACGATCTGTCGGCCCGCCGCTCGAGCACCACCGAAACACGGTCGAGGACCTGGTCGTCGTGGCCTCATAAGAGCTTGCCGTCGCCACCCGCGACTGGCCCATCCCTGTCGTGCCCGACACCACCCCCGACCACCAGAACACGACCCTTGACAAACATAGGAGCATCGTTAGGGGCGGCCGCCACGGGGATAGGAGGTGGGCGACCCTCCGCGCCAGATCATGGGGTTCTGGGCGGCCGAAGGCGCCCGCTACCGGGACGCGGCGGGTCATCCACGCCGAGATCCAGCGCCGACGCGCCGCCCGAGTGCGATAGGTACCGGTGAGCGACCCGACCGTCCCTTTCGAGAACGTCGTCAACATCGCCCACGGTGTCGCGTCCGGCGAGCTGAGCCGGGACGAGGCCGTTGCGCTGGTCGACCTCGACGAGGCACTCGGCTGAGGACTCAGCCAGGACTCAGGAGGTCAAGAAACGATGAAAACCAACGCAAGCTAGTGAATGGTCGAATCGGCTGGTCAGGAGCCCTTTCCGACCCAAACCGCCGGTCAGAGAATCGCCCTGGTATGTCTCCCGTGTACAGGCCGACTCACCATCACCACGCTGTGACGAGCACTCTCGAGCTCCGGCCCGCCCGCACGGTACGCGCTGACATGGACCCTGCTAACTCGACACACCGATCAGCACAGTCAGTACCAACGAAACCGCTACGGCGGTGGCCGTGATAACGAGTGGCCAGCGGGGTGGTGGTGGTGGTGGTTTCTCCGCGTCAACCCTCAGAAGGTCCAGCACCGTCTTGTGCTGAAGGTAGCCAACCACGACGAGCATGCCACCGCACAGGACGATCAAGATGCCGACTGCGGCGTAGAGCCCTTGATTCGATGCGGCCTTGTTGGTCGGTTGCACAATCAATGCGACCTTCGCCACGACGAAACCAAGTCCCATGGCGGCGATGCTGGTGCGAAGCCACGCCAGGAATGTGCGGTCATTGGCAAGCTCGTCGTCGCTCATGCTCCCCCGTAGGTGCCTCGCTCGAAGGATGCTCCGACAACCGCCACGCACCTTGAACTGACACGGACCAACTCGTGGCGGGGAGCGGATATGAACGTTATAGGCCTGCTCGGTGCAGTTGGCCCTGCGAGCCGCTTCGGCCCGCACGCCTCGCTGCGTTGAGTTGGCCGTGCCGTCAGACCTCGGTGACAGCCACCATCCGACCGTCGGCGATGGCCAGTGTGAGGGCTTAGGGCCGAGTGCTCACCAGCCGAAATCTGAAGAAGTCCACAATCGGCACCGGCGGATGGGCCGAGGCTCGGGCGTCAGGTCGAGGTGGCGCGGAAGAACACCTGGGGCGCCAGTAGATCGGCCCGCGTGATCTCCGGGTTCACCTCGAGGCACTCCGCCGCTATCGCCTCGGTCAGTTCGAGCGGGTGCGTCCTGTCGGGGCGCCAGCTATCGACCCTGAGCCCGGCGTCGGTCACCGCGGTGCGGATGCTCGACATCGGTAGCCGGTTGAGGGCCTCGGCTGCCCACGGCACCGCGACTGGTGCTTCGAGTGGCCGCTGCTGGGTGAGGTACGCAGTGAGGTCCGTGGTGCTGAGGCGCACGTGGCCGAACGGTGCGTCGAGCGTCGCCGGTCCGTGCCCGCCGCTCTCGGTGAAGAAGGGCCCGTAGTAGTGCAGCGTGACCCCGCCGGGGGCGAGCAGCCGCCGGATCTGGCGGAAGGCGCCTGTCGGGTCGCGGAGGTGCTCGACGACGCTCTCCGAGAAGATCAGGTCGAACTCGCGGCCTTCGAGCGTCGTCTCGGACGAGATGTCGCCGACCACCAGCTCGGCACGCGAGTTGGCGAGCTCGCGCAGCACGTAGGTCGGGAGCGCTGACTCGTCGCGGCTTCCGTCGTAGTAGTTGTCGACGGCCGTGACGTCGAAGCCCAGCCGCTCGAACGCGGCGAGCGAGTGCCCACCGCTCGTGAAGCCGATTTCGAGCAGGCGGGGCCGGCTGCGGTCGGTCCGGAAACCGCTCCCTCGGAGCTGCCGGTCGCGGCGGAGGACGAGCCGGCCGATGCGGCGCTCGGTCTCGGCCAGCGATGGGCGCAGGAAGGGCGGCGAGCCCTCCGGCCAGAAGAACGCTTCAGACCGTCGCGCCGCCACGGTCTCGAGGAGTTCGGCCGCGTCGCTGAGCGGCAGACCCACGCGACGAGTGCCCACGGCCAGCTCGACCAGCGCGGCCTCAGGCGCCGTGAGCACACCCTCGCGGCGCAGGACGGCGAGATCCGGCAGCGGCTGGTAGAACGCCCAGCACGGCTTGACCGAGTACCGGTAACGGTCGTAGATCGGCAGCTCCCGCCCGTGCTCGGTGACGAAATGGTCGACGATCTGCATCGCCGAGGTGCGGGGCGTGGGCGGTCTGTCGCGGCGGCCGAGCTGTCCGCGCGCCGCTCGGGCCAGATCGCGCCCACCGCGGGCGCCGTGGGCGACCGTGCGCACCGCGCTCGATCGGGTAGCACGGCGATAGAGCGTCCATCTGATGGGCTGTGCTGGCACGAACCCTCCGCTCGTCGTCGACGGCTACTCCCGGGCGGGCACCCGCGATGGCGCCCGCGTGAGCGGCGTCAGCATAGTTGTCGGCCCACCGCTGAAGACCCAGGATGCGCCGCCCGTTCCGAGATCGGCGCGATCACGTTCCGGCCCGGAAGCTGAGGTCAAGGGCCGCGAGGATCACGGCGGCTCGCTGAAGCTGGTCGCCCGGTCGGCATCGAGGGCGTAGGCGGTGGAGAGAACGTCGACGAACGCGCCCGCACAAACGACCGCCGACGCGCTTGCCGGCGAGGCGACCAGCGTCGTCGGTGCCGCACGGTCCGTAACTGCAGTGCTCGGACGGCAGGCCTAGCGGCCCTACCGCTGCGTCCGACAACTCACCATCACCACGAGCGCGACGTGAGCTTCATCGCCCGGATGGCCTTGCAGTCCGCGAATTGTCCCCAGTTCTCCCGCGTAGGTGCCAGTGCGGCGAGGTGAGACCTGCACCTCGCCCAGAGGATGGTCAGGTGGCGGCTTGCGGCGCCGGGTCCGCGACGTCACCGGCGGGGTCGGGTTGGGGACGGCGGAGGTGTCGGGCCAGCGCGATGGCGACCGCGGCCACCCACAGCGACCAGACGAGAGGACCGACGCCGGCCGCGTAGCCGGCCGCGTTGGTTCCGGTCCGGCTGCCCAGACCGGCGAGCTCGACCAGGTTGATCGCGCACCTCGACCGCGCCGAGGGCCACCAGCCAGCGGGGAAGGACACCGGTTCGGAAGATGACGACCGAGGTGGCTCCGACGGCGAGGGCGACGGCCGTGGCGCTCACGGCGTAGAGCGACAAGCGTGCCCAGGTCGTAGGCGAACTGGACGAGGTGAGGGTCCAGGCCCGACGCGCCCCGCCAGGTCACGGCGGTCTGGGACAGGATTCCGATGGCGACCACGGCCAGCTGCAGGGTCCAGCCGAGCGTGGCGGCGCGGGCCAGGGTGCCACGCCCGCCTTCCGCGTCGCGGAGCACTCCGATGAACACCCCGACGAAGCAGCCGAAGAACGGGATGGACAGCAGGATGAGCAGGACGGTCCCCATCAGCAGGCTCGGAGCGGTGCTGGACGAGGAAGGTGGTGATCGTCGGCGGTCGAGGCGTCCGGCTTCGGGGGCGAGCCGGCGAGCAGCGATCCGACGACGAAGAGGACGACACCGACCAGCCCGGCCCAGGCCGCGGCCACGTCGATCGACTGGTTGGTCGTCGGGTCCGCGAGGCACCTTGGATGGCGGCGGTGGAGCCGAGCGCCGTTCATGACCGCAACTTCGAGTCTGGGTGAGGACGCGCAGGGTCAGCATGAGTGGTTCCTCGTCTCTTGGTGTGGGTACCGCCGGGGTCTGGCGGTCAGGGTGATTCGTGGCGGGCCGCTTCGGCGGCCAGCTCGGCTCGTGTGCTGACGCCGAGCTTGGTGAGGCATGTGCGACACGTGCGTCTTGACCGTCGAGCGAGCCATGAACAGGGCCTCGGCGATCTCGGGGTTCGTGCGGCCCTGGCGCACCTGCTCGACCACCTGGAGCTCGGTCGGCGTGAGGCTGGCCCATCCGGTGGCCGGTCTCGAGCGGGTGCCGTGCGATCGCATGGCCTGCTCGTACGCCTCGTCGAGCGAGAGGGTGGCGCCGTCGGCGAGACGGGCCGGACCCTCGTCACCGAGGGCGTCGAGCACGGCCTGCAGGTCGAGCTCGGTCTGGGCGTTGATCGACGGTCGGGAAGTCGCCGAGCCATCCGTGGTCGACGCGCAGGGCCTGCACCGCGCCGAGCAGCCGGGCGGCTTGGGTGGCGTTGCCGAGGTCGAGCACGCAGCCGGCGAGCACCGCGAGCGCGTCGACCGCCTCGGGCCGGATCCCGGCTTCGGACCAGGGCGGTCAGGGCCTGGCGCGCGGACTGGTCGGCCAGATCGGCGCGACCTCGGCGGCGATGGACGACCGCGTCGAGGAGGTGGGCGCTGGCGTCGGCCACCTCGCTCTGCAGACGGGATGCCACCTGGTGTTGGGTCGCTGCGGTCGCCGCCGCGGCGTCGAGATCACCCACCCCGACCTGGGCCATGCCCAGGAACGAGAGGTAGAGCACCATCGGGTACAACATGCCCTGGCCGCGCACCGCGTCGACGACGAAGGTCAGGTACCCCAGCGCCTTCGCGTCGTCACCGGCGCGCAGCAGGGCGGCGGCGTCGATGAAGCCGATCTGGACCACGGCGAAGCCGGCACGGGCGTTGTCGCCGAGCAGGTCCAGCAGCTCCCGGTGGACCGCGGCCGCCGCGGCGTCGTCGCCCCGGCGCATGGCGCTCCAACCCAGCAGGGTGCCCGGAACGACGACGGTCGTGGCCTCGCCGAGCCCGGCGGCGTGATCGAGCGCGGCTCGCAGCACCCGCTCGGCCAGTCTCATGGTCGCCCGCGCGCACCGCGGCCATCCCGACGCAGGCTCTCGTGCCACGACAGGAAGAAGTGGTTGTCGAGGAGCGCGGGCCGGCTCGACCGCCTGCTCGGCACGCGAGAGCGCCTCGGGCCAGCGGTCGCGGTACCAGTCGCTGAAGGCCGCCTTCTGGAGCGCGTCGATCCGACACCACGTGTCACCGTTGCGTTCGGCGTAGCCCGCCGCCTCGAGGAAGTCGGACTGGGTGCCGGCCGGATCGGCGTACTGGCGCATCGTGGCCGAGGTGTCGAGCGCCCGCCCGATGGTCCGTTCGTCGCCACATTCGCGGGCCAGGCTGAAGCGCCGCCGCCGACCGCTCGGCGCAGAGGGCCATGTCGTCGGCGTACACCGCCAGATACGACGAGGCCCACAGCACCCGGGCCCGCAGCTCGGGGGCGGCGTCGGGGGCTTCGGCGAGCAGCCGGTCGTACCAACCCTGGGCCTCCCGGCCGTGGCCCCGGGTGTGCCAGTACGAATGGAGGGCGTAGGCCAGCCGGTAGAGCGATTCGACGCTGAACGAGGTGGACGCCCAGTCGAGTGCAGAGCGCAGGTCGTCGTGTTCCCGGTCGAGGCGGGCGAGCCACCGAGCCTGGTCGAGACCGAGGATGCCCTCCTCGGATCGTTCGGCCACGTCCAGGTGGTGGGCCAGGTGGCGGTCACGCGTCGCCGGCTCGTCTCCCGACTCGGCCAGGCGGCTGCGCCCGTAGGCCTTGACGGTCTCGAGGTAGCGGTACCGGGTCGACGGCTCGGAGTCGTCCAGGCTGACCAGGGATCGGTCGACGAGGGCGGCCAGACCATCGGTGACGGCCGGGTCGTCGCCGGTCGCCACCTGTCGAGCGGCGTCGAGGGTGAAGGCGCCGGCGAAGACGGCGAGCTCGGCGAAGAGGCGCTGCTCATCGGCATCGAGCAGGTCGTGGCTCCAGTCGACCGACGCGGCCAGCGTCTGCTGTCGGGGCAGCGCCGTGCGGGCCCCGCCGGTGAGCAGCCGGAAGCGGTCGTCGAGTCCGCTGGCGATGTCGTCGAGTCCCAGGCTGCGGACCCGCGCCGCGGCCAGCTCGATGGCCAGCGGGATGCCGTCGAGCCGCCGACAGATCGAGGCGATCGGCACCGCGTTCGAGGACTCCAGGGCGAACCCGGGACGACTGCGGGCCGCTCGTTCGCAGAACAGGCGAATGGCGTCGTAGGTGCCGAGGGCGTCGACCGGCGGGTCAGAACCGTCGGGCGGAAGGGTCATCGACGGCAGCCGCCACATGACCTCACCGTCGACGTCGAGGACCTGGCGGCTGGTGGCCAGCACCCGCACGCCGCCGCATTGGCGGGTGACCGCATCGATCAGCTCGGCACACTGGTCGAGCAGGTGCTCGCAGTTGTCCAGCACCAACAGGACCGACTGGTCGCGCAACCGCTCGACCAGCGATGACACCAGCGACACGTCGGGTTCGTCGCTGACCCGCAGCACGTCGGCCACCTGGCGGGCCGACGGTGCCCGATCCCGCCAGCGACGCCAGCTCGACGTACCAGACCCCGTCGTCGAACCGGTCGGTGCGGTCAGCGGCCAGTTGCAGGGCCAGGCGGGTCTTGCCGCATCCGCCGGCCCCGGTGATCGTGAGCAGGCGGTGCTCGTCGAGCAGGCGTCCGGCCTCGGCCAGCTCGCGCTCGCGTCCGATGAACGAGCTCAGCTGCCCAGGCAGGTTCGTGAGGCGCTCGTCGAGGCCGACCAGCGGCGGGAAGTCGGACGCCAGATCGGGATGCTCGAGCTGGAACACGTTCTCGGGACGACCGAGGTCCTTCAGCCGGTGCACGCCGAGGTCACGCCAACGGGCCCCGGCCGGGAGCCCGTCGGCCACCAGGTCGGTGGTGGCCCGAGAGGCGATGACCTGGCCGCCGTGGGCCAGGGCCCGGAGGCGAGCCGTGCGGATGACCGTCTGGCCGAAGTAGTTGAACGCATCGCGCTGTTGGGCGTCGCCGGTGTGCAACGCCATCCGGACCGACAGCTCGGCCCCCGCCGGCCACGGCTCGGCGGCCAGCGCCCGCTGGGCGTCGAGCGCGGCGGCCACGGCGTCGGCCCCTCGGCTGAAGGCGGCGACGATGCTGTCGCCCTCACCCTGCTCGGTCGGCCGCACCCCGTGGTTGCGGGCCACCGCCTCGGCCAGGATCTCGTAGTGACGGCTGATCGCCTTGGCCATGGCCTCGGGCGCCGCCTCCCAGGTGGCGGTCGACTGGGCCACGTCGGTCAACAGGAAGGTGACGGTTCCCGTCGGGAGCAGGAAGGTCGACGGCTCCGGTCCGGGATCTGACAACGTCGGTTCACCCAACAATCGGTCGGCCACGAGGGCTGGCGGGCGGCGCGGTAGCTCAGTCACGGCCAAACCCTCAGACCACGGCCAGCGCGTCGATCTCGATGAGGAGACCAGGCTGCCACAGCGCAGCGACACCCACCAGGGTGCACGCCGTGATCGGATAGGCCTCCCCGTACTCGCCGATGGCCGCCTCCATCAGCGCGTCGAGCGACGCCGGGGTGTAGTCCACGATGTAGATGGTCAGCCGGGCCACGTCGGCCAGGCCGGCGCCGGCCGCCTCCAGGGCCGCTCGCAGGTTGCGCAGCGCCTGCACGGCCTGCTCCCCCACCGTGTCGCCGGCCAGGCTCCCGTCGGCGTTTCGCCCGGCCTGACCCGACACGTGCACGATGCGCCCACCCTCGGCGACCGTGACGTGCGCCGCTCCAGGTATCGGATGCAGCGACGGCGGGTCGATGCGTTCGATGATCATGGAAGCTCCTGGTCGTCCGAGGTACCTGGCCATCATCAGCGCACGGCCGGACCGGAACATCGGCCAGGTGGCCGACATCGGTCGACGCGTTCGGTGGTCGCTGGCCGTAGTCTCCGGCTGTCCTGCCCGATGACTCCGCGCCGCGATGACGTGGCTGTGGTGACCAGCGCGCCTAGCTGAGGTCCCATCCGATGATCCCCGACATCACGAGCCGAGAGCCGGCCGGCCCGCCCCTCGAGGCGATCACGAGGCCGGCGAGCTGATGGAAGCCCCCCCGCCGATCGGAAGCCCCCGCGGCCTCGAACGCTGGGTCCCCGGCATCCGCATGGTCCGCACCTACGACCGGCAGTGGTTGCGGTTCGATCTCGTGGCCGGTGTGGTCCTGGCCGCCATCCTGGTCCCGCAAGGGATGGCGTACGCCGAGTTGGCCGGGCTGCCTCCGGTCACCGGCCTCTACACGACCATCGCCTGCCTGGTCGGCTACGCCGTCTTCGGGCCGTCCCGGATCCTCGTCCTCGGCCCCGACTCGTCGGTGTCGCCCCTGATCTTCGCGGCCATCACCCCGCTGCTGGTCGCCGGCGGCGATCCGACCAAAGCCATCGCACTGGCCGGGATGATGGCGGTGATGGTCGGGCTCATCGAGGTCGGCCTCGGCCTCGGCAAGCTCGGCTTCGTAGCCGATCTCCTCTCGAAGGAGGTCCAGGTCGGCTACATGAACGGCCTCGGGATCACGATCGTCGTCAGCCAACTCCCCAAGCTGTTCGGCTTCTCGACCGATGCCAACGGCTTCGTCGACGAGCTGCGCGAGTTCTTCAGCCACATCGACCAGACCAACGGGCGAGCGCTCCTGCTCGGCGCCGGCGTGCTCATCCTGCTGTTGGTGCTGCCTCGGTTCACCACCAAGATCCCGGCCGTGTTGGTGGCCGTCGTCGGCGCGACGGTGATCTCCGCCGTCCTCGGCCTGGCCGCGATGGGCGTGAAGGTGACGGGAGCACTCCCCCAAGGTGTGCCGAAGCCGTCGGTGCCGTGGACGAGCGCGTCCGACCTGGGACCGTTGCTCGTCGCCGCGCTTGGGCATCACGCTGGTGTCGCTGACCGACACGATCGCCACCGCCACCGCCTTCGCGGCCCGTCGAGGCGACGAGGTCGATCCGAACCAGGAGATGGTCGGCATGGGCGCCTCGAACGTCGCCGCCGGATTCTTCGGGGGCTTCGCCATCTCGACGAGCGGGTCGAGGACGGCGGTGGCCGAGCAGGCCGGGGCCAAGAGCCAGGTCACGGGTCTGGTCGGCGCGGGCGTGGTCATGCTCCTGTTGCTCGTCTTCAACTCGTTGCTGGCCGATCTGCCTCAGTCGGCGCTGGCGGCCGTGGTCATCGCCGCCGCGCTGTCGCTCATGGACTTCGCGATCCTGCGCCGCTACGCCCACGTGCGCCGATCGGCTCTCGTGCTCTCCCTGGTGGCGACGGCCGGGGTCATCCTGTTCGGGGTGCTGCAGGGCATCCTGATCGCGGTGGGGCTGTCCATCCTGTTGTTCTTCCGGCGCAGCTGGCGGCCCCACGGCGACGTGCTGGGACGAGTTGACTCCCTCGACGGTTGGCATCGCGTCGAGGAGTACCCCGATGCGACCGAGACCCCGGGCATCGTCATCTACCGATGGGAAGCCCCGCTGTTCTTCGCCAACTCAGGCATCTTCATGGACGAGATCCGCCGCCTGGTCCGCCATCGCCATCCGGGGTGGGTGGTCCTGCAGTGCGAAGCGATGACCGACATCGATGTGACCGCGGCGGACATGCTCGAGCGCCTCGATCTGGAGCTCGATGCGCAGGGCGTGCACATGGCCTTCGTCGAGCTCCGTGGCCGCCTGCACGATCTGGTCGAGCGCTACGGACTGCACGAGACGCTGGACCGCCAGCACTTCTACCCGAGCATCGGTGCCGCCCTCCGCGACATCGAGCGCATAGACGGAGAGGCCGGCTCAGGGGAGCCGGATCATTGATCGGCGTCGACCAAGGGGTCCACGCCTCGGGCGATGGCGATCAGATCGGCCACCGACACGTCGCGGGCTCGGCGACGCTCGGCCTCGGTGAGGTTCCCCTCGGGAACGAGGAGGCGCAGCCCACGCGGGTGGATCCGGAAGTCGAGCGGGGTGTCGAGCTCGAGCGCCTCGCCGTCGACACCGACGAACGCCGAGCCTGACCGCGACCGCACCTCGAACTGCTCGGTCGTGAACTCGTGCCAGTGCCGGCTCCGCCTACGTTGACCGAGGGCGGAGAGGGTCACCACGCTCGCCGCCTCGGCTCCGGTGGCGGCCGTGATGGCGACCACGCCGAGGGTTCCCGTGTCGAGTCGGCGCCGCTGGGAAGCATCGAGCGTCGCGCCCAGCACATACGGGTTGTTCGACACCTGGATCACGAACGCGCCGTCGACCTCGGCCCCGTCCGGCTCGGTGAACTGCAGATCGAAGGGCTCCTGGCGACTGCCGAGCAGCTCGGGAAGCAGAGCTTTGGTCGTCTCGGACTTGGCGTCGCGGTATCCCTCCTGCTGGACGATGGTCGCGTAGACGCCGAGCGACACGTTGTTGACGAACAGGCGGTCGCCGACCGTCGCGTAGTCGATGCGGCGCTCGACGGCGTCGCGAAAGGCGTGCAGGCTCAGCCGAGGATCGTCACGGTCGATGCCCAGGTCGAGGGCGAAGTGGTTGCGCGTGCCCGCCGAGACCAGCACGAACGGGAGGTCGTGCTCGATGGCGATCGACGCCACCAGGGCCTGCGAGCCGTCGCCGCCGGCCATACCCAGGCAGTCGGCGCCCCGCGCCACGGCGTCGCGCGCGAGCTGTTCGAGGTCCAGTCCCTCGGCCAGCATGACCACCTCGACGCCGAGGCTCTCGGCCAGCTCGACCAGCTCGAACTTGGCGACCTTGCCGCCACCCGACCACGGGTTGCAGATGAGCACGGGGTGCTCGGGGACCGACACGGTTCGCGGGCGGCGTCCGTCGCGTCGATGGAGGTGGTGAGCCAGCGCCGCGCGGCCGCATCCGAAGGTCAGGGCCAGGAGGGCGACCACGATCGCCAACCGGAGGACGGGTCGATCCCCAGACGGCGTAGCCGCGATCAGCGCGGTCACGATCACGATGACGCCGACCGCGGCCACGACGGCGCCTACCAAGCGACGGGGCATCGGCTCGGTGATCACGAACCACCCACCGGCGACGACCAACGCCAGACCGACCAGGCCGCCTCCCAGCAGCCCGATGTTCCTGATCACGAACGCCACCACGGCTACCACGAGCAGCGCTCCCGAAACGAGCGACACCAATGCGAAGGCGCGGCTACGCCAACCTACGCGGCCCCAGTGCTCGGTCATTGCCCGACGAGGTTAGTGGCCCGAGCTCAGGCGAGGTCAGAGAGCAGCATCTCGACGTGGCGGGCTATGGCGTCGCGGATCGGCCGCACGGCATCGAGGTCCAGTCCCGCAGGATCATCGAGCTCCCAGTCCTCGTAGCGCTTGGCCGGCACATAGGGACAGGCATCACCGCAGCCCATCGTCACCACCACGTCGGCGAGATCGAGTTGACGGTCGGTCCAGTGCTCAGGGTGCTCGCCGGCGATGTCGATGCCGACCTCGGCCATGGCCTGCACGGCGACGGGGTTGATCTCGTCGGCGGGTTGGCTGCCGCCCGACAGGCCCACGGCGCGGCCTTCGGCCAGATGACGAAGCCATCCGAGAGCCATCTGAGAGCGTCCGGCATTGTGCGTGCACAGGAACAGGACCGTGGGACGGGCATCTTCGGCCGCGTCGTCCATCACCCGCCGGTTCCAGTCGCGGCGGAGTCGGGTTCACGAGCGACGACGACGCTGTCGCCGGCGACGCCGGCGAAGAGGAACCAGGCCAGGCCGACGGCGACCAACGAGCCGGCGACCTGGGCGGCGATGAACGCCGGAACCGAGGAGGGAGCGATGCCCGAGAAGGTGTTCGTGAGGGTGCGAGCCAGGGTCACGGCGGGGTTGGCGAAGCTGGTCGACGACGTGAACCAGTAGGCGGCGGCGATGTAGGCCCCGACCGCATAGGGCGCGACCTCGCGGTGCCGCGACCGGACCACGCCCAGGATGACCAGGAGCAATCCAAAGGTGGCGACCACCTCGCTGAGCCAGATGCCCCCACCCGAACGCACCTCGGTCGAGAGGGTGACCGCGGGCTGGGAGAACATCAGGTTGGCGATGACCGCCCCCAACCCCGCGCCGACCACTTGCGCCGCTGAGTAGGCCGCGGTCTCGCCGCTGCTCAATCCCCCCAGCAGGCGATCGGCCAGGCTGACCACCGGATTGAAGTGACCGCCCGACACTGGCCCGAGGGCCAGGATGAGCGCCACCAGCACGGCCCCGGTGGCGATCGAGTTCTCCAGGAGCTGCAGGCCGGTCTGGCCAGGTGAGAGGCGCTGGGCCGCGATGCCCGAGCCGACGATGGCGGCCACGAGCAGCAGCGAGCCCAGACCTTCAGCCGTGAGGCGACGGGCCAGATCCCGACCGGCGGCCGACTTCACCCGCAACAGCGGGCCGATGACTCGGGGGCCGATCCGCAGCACAGAGTGTCGGATCCGTCGATGCGGCGGAGTTGGTTGGGCGCCATCTCGACATCGTCGAGCACGGCATAGATCTCCCACGGCTCACCGTCAGGACCATCGGTCCAGACCTTGTCCTGGAGGGCATAGCAGCACTCGACGTGGTCCTCGGTGGCACTGGCCAAGCCGACCGCCGCCAGGCGTTCAGCGGCGGCGGCCACCTCGTCGGTCGCGCTCACCTCGATGCCCAGGTGGTTGAGGGTGCCCGCTTGGTCGGGACCGTCGACCTCGATGAGCACCAGCTTGAGGGGCGGCTCGGTCACGGCGAAGTTGGCGTAGCCGGGTCGCACCTTGGCCGGCTCGGTGGCGAACAGCTTGGAGTAGAAGTCGACGGCGGCCTCGAGGTCCGAGACGTTCAGGGCGAGCTGCACTCGTGACATCCGAGCTCCTTGATAGATTGATGATTATCGATATACTGACTTTCGCGAATCCATCGACATCTGTCAATGGATCGTTGTTCGGCATAGGGAGGAACCTGTGGTCGCCAAGCGCATCGCCAGCATCGAGGCCGACCAGTGCTGTGGGTCGGTCCTGGCCGCTCCCCTGAGCGACGACGACGCCGCGACCCTGGCCCGCGGCTTTGCGGCGCTGGCCGATCCCGTCCGGCTGAAGCTCCTGAGCCTCATCGCCGACGCCGGCCGGGTCTGCTCGTGCGATCTGACCGGTCCGCTCGGTAGGACCCAACCCACCGTCAGCCACCACACCAAGACCCTCGCCGACGCCGGACTCATCACCGGAGACAAAGAAGGCCGGTGGGTGTGGTGGCAGGTCGTGCCCGAGCGCGTCGCCGCCCTTCGGGAGGCACTCGTCACGTCCTAGCGTCGCCCGCCGACCCGACGCCCGGACCGTGGTGCTAGCACCCCGTACGAACCGCGTCCTAGCCACCTTCAGCTCTCATCGACGGCGTGGTGTGCTTGGAGTTGCTGGGAGTGAGGGAGGCGTCGGCGATGTCCCGGCAGGCCCACGACGAGCGGTCACCGATCAACTGGGGAGCCACCACGGCCTGGCTGCGCGTGGACCTCCGACATCGAGCCCTGTCGCTCGGCGCGCTGGCCCTGATCATCGCGCTGTCGAGTGCCACGGTGCTGGCTGCTCTGGCCGGCGCCCGACGAGGCCAGACCGCGATCGGCCGGCTCGAGGATCGCACCCTGCCGGCCACGACCGCCGTCCTGGCCAACACCCCCGGCTTCGACTGGACCCGCGTCCAACGCCTGCCCGAGGTCGAGTCGCTGACGCGCTTCGTCGTCGACTACGACCTGCAGACCGAGGGCGTGCCCAGCGATGTGCTCCAGTTCCCGCCCGGCGACGACGCGACCATGCGCACGATCGAACGACCCGTCATCTACGCCGGGCGGTTGTTCGACGACGATCGAGCCGACGAGGTCGACGTCTCGCGGCGGTTCGTGAGCGAGTTCCATCGCGGGATCGGCGATCACGTCGTCGTTCGGCTGCCGACCGAGACCGAGGTGATGAGTGGCGCGTCGGCGCCGTGGCACGGCCCCACCGTCGATGCCCGCATCGTCGGCGTCGTCGAGTCCCCCTGGTTCTCGGACGGGCCCGGCGGCCCTGGCTCGGTGTTCCTCTCGCCCGGGCTGGCCAAGCGGTATCCGGGATCGGTCCTGGGCGACCAGTCCCAGCGCGACGACCCGAACTTCGTGAACGCGCTCGTGCGGCTCAAAGGTGGTGAGGCCGCCATTCCGCAGTTCCGCCGCGACCTCGCTCGCGCCACCGGTCGATCCGACCTCGATGTCTGGGACCTGCCCGACCGAGAGCGAGAGCTCCAGCACGACGTGGTCTTCGAATCGTGGTGCCTCCTCGTCTTCGCCGCCATCGCGACGACCGCCGCGCTGTTCCTGACCGGCCAAGCCGTGTCACGGTTCGTGGCCGCCGATGCGCGGGACCTGCGCACCGCCCAAGCACTGGGCCTGACTCGCACCGACGCCGTCGTGGCCGCCACCGCCGGTCCTGCCCTGGCCGGGCTGGCCGGCGCCGCCATCGGGGTCGGAGCCGCGTACGTGGCGTCGGCCTGGTTCCCGATCGGCACGGCCGCGTTCGTCGAGCCCTCGCCCGGCCGGTCCTGGAACTGGCTGGTGCTCGGGGTGGGGGCCGTCGCCATCGTGGCGGTGGTCGTCCTCGGTGTGGCGTGGTCGGCACGGCGCTCGCTGGCCGCCAGCGCGACCGCGATCGCCCACCGGTCGTTGCTGACCGACATGGCCACCAGGGGCGGATGGCCGATCTCGATGGTGATCGGCACACGGTTCGCGCTCGAGTCCGGCCGCGGCCGTGACCGCGTGCCGGTGCGACCGGCCATCGTCGGCGCCGTGATCGGAGTGCTCGGCATCACGGCGGCGTTCACCTTCTCGGCCGCGGTGACCGACGCGTCGGCCAAGCCTCAACGGTTCGGACAGACCTATCAGGGCGTGATCTTCGTCGGGATCAACGGCCACGACCTCGGTCCCGCCGATCGGCTGGTCCGCGATCTCGACGCGGATCGTCGGGTCATCGGTGCGCTCGACACCCGCTCCGGTGTCGTCGGTGATCCCTCGGGCACCGCATCGGTGACGTTGTACACCTACCAGCACGAGGCCAAGCCGCTACCAGTGGTGCTCACGTCGGGCCACATGCCCGACACGGCTGATCAGGTCGTGCTCGCTCCCCAGAGCCTCGAAACCCTCCACACCCACGTCGGCGCCGAGACGACGTTGGTCGGTACGGCCGGCTCTCGCCACTTCCTGGTCACCGGCGTCGGGTTCGTCCCCAGCGGTGCTCACAACACCTACGCCCAAGGCGGCTGGACCACCCCCGCCGGATTCGTCGACGTCGTGAAGTCGTTCAAGTTCGACAACGTGCTCGTCTCGATGCCTCCGCCCGAAGCCACTCCGCGCCAGTTGGCGACCCTGGCCAAGTCGGTGGCGACCAAGGACCCGGCGCTGGCCGGGTTGGAGATCGACCCTCCCGATCCGCTGATGGAGGTCGCCGAACTGCACGACGTGCAACGCCTGCCCCTCCTGCTCGGCGGGTTCCTCGTGATCCTGGCCCTCGGCGCCGTCGGCCATGCCCTGGCCAGCGCGGTGCGGCGTCGCTCGCGTGATCTCGCCGTCCTGCGCGCCCTGGGGTTGACCCCCGGTCAGTGCCGACGGGTCGTGATCGTCCAGTCGACGCTGCTCGGCGTGATCGGGCTCGTCTTCGGCCTGCCCATCGGCTTGGCCATCGGCCGGATCATCTGGAGCGCCGTGGCGAGCTACACCCCGCTGCAATACGTGACCCCGCTGGCCGGATGGCAGCTCCCCCTCCTGGTGCCGGCCGTCCTGCTGGCGGTGAACGCGCTCGGCGTCTGGCCCAGCCATCGCGCCGCCCGGCTCCGCGTCACCACGGTCCTGCGATCGGAGTGATGCGATCGCACGGCGGAACTGGCGAGGCCCGACGCGGCGGCTACGCGACCATGGCGGGATGACGACACCCCAGCCGGGGCGCGCCACGCCGGGCTGGCGCCGAGACGAGGTTGCCAGCGCCGGGCGCGAGAACCTGGATCAGGCCCATGTGGCCCGCTACGACGGCAAGGAGGACATCGGCGCGCCGGCCGAGGTCGCACTGCTGCAAGGGCTCGACCTGGGCCCGGCATCCACCGTGGTCGACCTCGGCACCGGCACCGGGCAGTTCGCCCTCGCCGCCGCGCCGACCTGTCGGCGCGTCGTGGCCGTCGACGTGTCAGCGGTCATGCTCGAACGCCTCACCGCCAAGCTCGGCCCGGCCGGTCTGACCAACGTCGAGGTCATCGAGGCCGGCTTCCTCACCTACGAGCACCAGGGCCAGCCCGCCGACATCGTCTACACCCGCTACGCCCTGCACCATCTACCTGACTTCTGGAAGGCCGTCGCGCTGGACCGGATGCGATCGATGCTGGCCCCGGGCGGCATCTTGCGACTGTGGGACATCGTGTACCACTTCGGCCCTGACACCGCGACCGACCACATCGAGGCGTGGTGCCAGTCGGGCGGCGACGACGTCGAGGCTGACTGGAGCCGAGCCGAGCTCGAAGAGCACGTGCGCGACGAGCACTCGACGTTCACCTGGCTGCTCGAACCGATGATCGAGCGCAGCGGGTTCGCGATCGAGGCGGTCGACTACAGCAGCGACGACATGTCCGCCAAGTACATCGCACGCGCGAACTAGCCGCGCCGCCGGTGACCCCGGCCCGCCGCCGGGGCTCACGCCCGGGACGAGGTCAGCCCGGCGGGGCGAAGAACTCGAGGGCGATGTTGTCGGGGTCGCGGAACGAGAGCCCCGAGCCGTAGTTGGCATCGACGATGCCCCCGTTGGCGATCCCGAGCTCGCCGAGGCGCGCCTCCCATGTCGCCAGCTCGGCCCGATCCGAGCATCCGAAGGCGACGTGGTCGAGTCCGATCGACCGCTCGTCGAAGGTGTCCGCCTTGCCGTCCGGGAACTGGTGCAGACCGACGAGGGTCGGGCCCACCATCCAGACCACGTGGCGGAACGGACCCGTGTCCTCGTCGAGCACCGGATCGGCATCGAAGAGCTGCTGGTACCAGGGGACGCTGCGATCGAGATCGCTGACGGTGAGCGCCACGTGGGCGATGGATGGGAACTCGGGCATGGAACGCCTCCCGGTCGATGGACAGAAGCTGACACCTCGAAGCTACGCGCCGGAAGCCCTGGTCGGTTCTTGATTCCCGATGTGGCTCCTGGCACAGCCATGTGCGGTCGATGTGGTCCGGCCATCGCGCCCCGGTGGGCTCGAGCCAGATGACAGGCCCGAATCTGCTGGCTAGCCTGCGGTTTCCGCCCCTCTGCCTCGGCTGGAGTCCCGTGACCGACATCTCACCCGGTGGCGTCGACACGTCCCTCGACGAGATCGACCCGCTGTTCGCCCAAGCCACGGTCGTCCAGGCGTCGGAATACCGCCGCCGCCACCGTCACCACCACCATCGGTCCCGGCGCAAGCAGCGCCGCAACCGCATGATCATCGGTGGGCTCGTGGCCGCGGCCGTCGTCGCCGCCGGCGCCGTGGCCTACGTCGGCGACGCGGGACGACTCCTCCCCGGCCACGGGCGTGGTCGCCGCCGGCCCGGGATCGACCACGACCCCGGCGACGAAGGCCACACCGACCACGGCCAAGGCCGCGGTCACCTCCAGCACGTGGACCTACAAGGACCTCAAGGGACAGACCGTGGTCGTCCATTCCAGCAGCAAGGGCAACACGCAGTTCGTGGACACGCCGACCGGGCCCATGCCGTACGTGATCGTCAACATCGACAAGGCCTTCGCCACCAAGGGCTGTGAGGGCGGACAGGCCGCCTATCAGCAGTGGAACCCGGTGACGCCGTCGGCGCTGGCCATCGCCCGATTCAGCGCCTTCACCCGCTACGCCGTCGACAAGGGCAAAGCCATGAACTGCCCATGGGCCGCCGCCATCGCCACGCCGTAGGTTCTAGGCCCTCGCCCTACTTGGGCGGGGTGGTGGTCGTGACCACGATGGTGGCAGGCGGCGTCGCATCTGTCGGCGGCGTCGAGTTGTCGGGAGGCAGCGTCGACGACGTGGACTTGGGGGGCTCGCTCGACTTGGCCGGCATGCTCGCGCAACCAGCGGACGCCAACGCCAACGCCACCACTGCCACGACCCTTCGCACCATGGTTGACCTCCGACGGTGGGCTCACCGTGAGCGCACCGCATCGGAAGATAGACCGCCCCGCGCGGCAAGGCCATTCAGCGCTGGGCCCGCTCAGCACGCCGATTGGGGCCAGATCCCGCGGCATCGCGAGACCTGACCGGTCCGGCGTTTCAGCGTCGGGCTCAGGACCTCGAGGTCGGTGAGGGCGGCGCGGGCGGCTTGGGTTTGCGGTCCTCGATCTCGCGCAGCTGCTCGCTCAGATGGTCGACGAGTGCCGGCACCTCGCCGCGGTGGTGAGCCAGCGCCAGCTCGAGGCGGAACCCGAACCAACCGTCGAGCTCCGCGCCGTAGTGGATCGTCGTCGGCTTCTGGCGGTTGGACACCGAGAAGGTCGTGGCCCCCGAGCCGACCTGCACCGACAACAGCTTGTCGAAACGGCACTCGCGGGTCTGGGCCAGGCCGGTGAACACGACCCGCTGATCGGTGACGTAGGCCGAGCCCGAGTCGATGGCCGTGGGGGCCGGCGTGCCCTGGACGTAGTGGCCGCGGCTGGCGCCCACGTGGTAGCGGACCGACCGACCGCCGAGCGATCCGACCGGGATCGACACCCCTGTCGACCCGCTCTGCCAATGTCCGCCCGAGCGACGCTCCTCGATCAGGCTCACCGACGTCACGGTGGCGAAGAGGGCTTCGCCATCCTCGAGCAGCAGGCCCGAGGCCGTCGTGTCGCCCGAGTAGTCCTTGGCCATGTCGACCAGCGCCGCCTGCGTCTCCCGCTCGGCTTGCCAGTTGGCCAGCGCGGCCTCGTAGATCACCGCATCCTTCTTGGCCTGGTGCCGCTCGAACATCAGCGAGTCCCCCTGTGATGCGGCCGAAGCCCACCACCAGCACCCACGAGGCTAACCGCGAGACCTCGCCCGGGCGGGGGATCGTCGGATCAGCCGCTGGCCTGGTGGCGACGCCGGTAGGCCAGTTGGCGACACGACGAGCTGCAGTAGATGGCGTCGGCCCGGCGGCCGACGAACATCCGATCACAGACCGCGCAGTTGACCTCGGTCGATCGACCGGTCCGCCCGGCGCGCTCAGCCGACGCGTGCCGTCGGCACGTCTCGGTGCAGTATCGCCGCCGACCCTGACCCGAGTATTGGAAGACCCGGCCGCACCAGCCGCACTCGTCGTGGAACTCGAACTCGGGGCCACAGCACGCCTGGCAGACGACGTGCTCGCGGCGGCTGCTCCCCCACCGCAGGATCGGCCCCCTCGTGGTGGTGCCGCAGTTCGTGCACACCAGCGGGGGCGCGTTGGGTGAGCTCACGATCCGATCAAACCATGGCCAAAAGGCGGGTGACGCTAAGGCCTCGTCAAAGTTTCGCGGTTGGAATTCTCGGGATCGGCGCCACGACTCGGATGGGTCGGTCGGATCGTTGGCATGGGCCGGATGGCTCATACGGCTCAACACCCGCCCCGAGACGGCCGTAGCTCTGATCAACGGGTGTTGGAGGGAAGGCACGACTGGCGTCCAGACCAACCCAACCCGCCGCGGTGGCCCCGAATCCCCGATTCGTACGGTCCCCTCCTCGCTCCGTATGACTCGGCCGGGGCCCCCGCGGCGCACCCCCTCTGGATGGCGAAGCTCCGGAGGGGCCCGCAAGGGCATCGGAGCGACGGCTGCGTGGCGACGAGCCGGGCGCGGTCGGCGTCCCGGGCCGGATCAGGTGAGTCCGTCGAGGTGGGCGACCTCGTTGAACGAGTGCAGGATCGGGCGACCGTCGTCGCTGATCCCGATCCTCGTGATCGACGCCGGGGTCACGAACAACCGCCACACGACCTCTTGGCCGACACCGAGGGTCCAGATGACGGCGGCCTTGATGGGCGACACGTGGGCGACGACGACGATCGTCTCGGTTCGGGCCCGCTCGGCCAGCTCGGTCAGCGCCCTCGCTCACACGTGTCTGCAACGCCGACATCGACTCGCCGCCCGGCGGGGCGTAGTCGGGATCGTGGCGCCAGCTCGTCCACATCTCCGCCGGCACGTCGCTCAAGGCCATGCCGTCGTAGGCCCCGTAGTCGAGCTCGATGAACCGTTCGTCGGTGGTGGTGGGCCCGTCGATGCACTCGGCGGTCTGACGCGTCCGTAGCAGCGGACTGGACACCACCCGGTCGACCGGTCCGACGGCACGACCGAGCGCCTGTGCTTGGCGGCGGCCGAGGTCGTCGAGCGGGAGGTCCAGTCGCCCGAGCAGGCGCCGACCGGCGTTGGCCTCGGTCCGACCGTGGCGCACGATGATCAGCCCGGCCATGACCACCTCATCACGGCCCTCGCAGCAGTTCGCGGTTGAGATGACCGGTGCGCAGGAACAGTCGACGGTTGTCCGGATCGGACCAGCCGAAGGCCATCCAGCACCACGCCAGTGCGCCGACCCCGATCAACTCCAACACGATGGTCACAACCACGGCTCGATGCAGCTCGGGCAGCCCGCCGCCGGGGAAGGTCCACCCGAAGAACGGCCACCAGAACACCGCCTTCGCCGTCCACGAGCCGTCGAGCACCAGGGCCACCATCAATCCGATGGGCAGGCTGATCAGCCGCCGGCGCAGGAGGCGACGGTGCTGAGTGGCCAGCATCACCGCCGCGAGCAGCGCCACGCTGAACAGCAGCGAGTGCAGGACGCGGGGTCCACCGAACACCACCTCGACGAGGGGCAGGACCGATCCGAGCATCACCAGGCGGTAGTCGAGGGCGGGGCTGCGGAACACGTTCCACACGAAGGCCACGCTGACTCCGAGGTACCAGAACAGCATCTCAGTGCACGAGCAGGCGCCCGCACTCCTCGCACTGGACCACCTCGCCCGGGGGTTGATGGCGGATCCGGTCGAGCTCGACCGCCGACAAGGTGAGGTGGCATCCGCCGCAGTTGGTGCCGACCAGCCGGGCGACGGCGATCCCACCCAGATCGCGGCGAAGCGTCTCGTAGCGCGAGAGCAGATCAGCGTCGAGACCGTCGGCCGCCGCCGCCCGCTCGTCGGCCACGGCGAGCAGTTCGGCGTCGATCTCGGCCTCGGCCGCCGACAGCGCGGCCGCCGTCCGCTCGATGTCGGCTTCGAGCGCCTCGGCGCGGGCCACCAGCTCGACCAGCCGCTCGTCGAGCGGCACCGACAGCTCCATCTGCTCGATGACCTTGTCCTCGACGGCCGACTGGTGGCGTTTGAGCGCCGTCTCGTCCTCCTGGAACGCCTGCAGCTCGCGGGGCGAGGTGACCGTGCCGCCGTAGAGCTTGTCGTGGACCGCCTTGACCTTGTCCTCGACCGTCGCCACCTCGTCCTCGAGGCGCTTCTGGGCCCGACCGACCTCGTCGCGCTGGCTCTGGGTGTCGACCAGATCGGATTCGACCTGGGCCAGCTCGCGACGCCGCTCGGCGAGCTCGACCCGCTCGGCAAGGGTGTCCCGCCGATGGTGGAGCTGGTCGGACGTGGTGTCGTGCTCCTGCACCGTCAGCAGTTGATCCAACGAGGCCATAGGTTGTTTCTAGCCGCACGGGCGCCCGCTCGTGCAATGCCGTGACACCAAACGAGAGGGAGAGGCACGCGGATGGCGCATCCACGGAGGTTCCGGTTCGGCGTCCAGCTCAGCACGGCCGACAGCGGTGAGGACTGGGCGGCGCTGGCCCGCAAGGTCGAGGACCTCGGCTATTCGACGATGTTCATGCCCGATCACTTCGGCGATCAGCTCGCTCCGGTCCCGGCGTTGATGGCCGCCGCCGACGCCACGACCGAGCTGCGAGTCGGCGCGCTGGTCTTCGACAACGACTACAAGCACCCGGTCGTGCTGGCCAAGGAGGCGGCGACGATCGACATCCTGTCGGGCGGGCGGTTCGAGCTCGGCCTCGGCGCCGGCTGGATGGCAACCGACTACGAACAAGCGGGAATGACCTATGACGCGCCCGGGGTCCGGGTCGACCGGATGGTCGAAGGGCTGGCCGTCATCAAGGGCCTCTTCGCCGACGGCGCCTTCGACTTCGAGGGCGAGCACTACCAGATCACCGGCCTCGACGGGCTACCGAAGCCGGTCACCAAGCCGCACCCTCCCATCCTCATCGGCGGCGGCGGCCGACGGGTGCTTTCGATCGCGGCGCGCGAAGCCGACATCGTCGGCATCAACCCGAACCTGAAGGCGGGGGCGGTCACGGCCGAAGCGGCGGCCGACGCGTTGGCCAGCTCGGTCGAGCGCAAGGTCGGATGGGTGCGCGACGCCGCGGGCGATCGCTACGACGACCTCGAGCTCAACTGCCTGACCTTCCTGACCATCGTGACCGACGATCGGGACGGGATGGCCGAGCGGCTCGCTCCGGCCTTCCACGTCGACCCCGCGGACGTGCACGGGATCCCCCATGCCTTCCTGGGCTCGGTCGAGCAGATCTGCGAGGACCTCGAGCACCGACGCGAGCAGTGGGACCTGTCGTACTTCGTGATCCAGGGCACGGCGTTCGAAGACTTCGCGCCCGTCGTCGCCAAGATGGCCGGGTCCTGATCACGCCGAAGATCATCGCGATGGCGTGGACACGGATGATCCAGACGGTGAGGCGGTGACCGAGCTGGCCCTGGCCGGCGCCGGCCACATCAGCGTCGTGCACGGCCTGGCCGCCCGCCACCTACCTGGCGTGACCATCACCAGCGTGGCGTCACGTTCGCCGGCCCGAGCCGCCGAACGGGCCGGCCAGCTCGGGGCCCAGCCCTGCCGCTACGACGAGCTGCCCAACGGCGCCGACGTGGTGGTGGTCTCCACCCCGCCCGCGTGCCACGCCGCCGACGCGCTCGCCGTCATGGCCCGAGGCGCCGGGGTGATCGTCGAGAAGCCCTTGGCCACCACCCTCGCCGACGCCGACGCGCTGGTCGCCGCCGCCGAGGTACCGGGCGCCCGCTTCGGCTACGCCGAGAACCTGGCCTTTGCCCCTCTCGTGATGCGGGCAGTGTCGCTGGCCCACTCGCTCGGACCGCTGCGCCACGTCGACGCCCGCATGCTGTCGGGCCGACCGGACTGGGGCGACTTCCTCACCGAAGGCTGGGGTGGTGGCGTCCTTTTCGACCTCGGCGCCCACCCCCTCGCCCTGGTGCTGCTGCTCGCGGATGCCGGACCGAGCGGCCACGATCAGGTCGTGTCGGTGCGGGGGCACCTCGAAGGCGCCGACGACGTCGCCGTGGACACCTACGCCGAGGTGACGCTCAGCTTCGCGAGCGGGCTGACGGCCCAGGTCGAGGCCAGCTGGCGCGACCGCCAGGCGGTGCTCGACTTCCAGGCGGCCAGTGACGACGGCGTGATCCGAGCCGAGCTGATCCCGAACGTGGCCATCGAACACAACGGTGACCCGTTGGCCCTGCCCGGGCTGCGTTCGGGCCTGACCGATCCCCGCCTCGAGCAGTTCGGCTACATCGGCCAGCTCGAAGACTTCCTCGGTGCCTTCGACGAAGGGATCGCGCTCGACATGGGCGCCGCCTTCGGTCGACTCGTGCTCGAGGTGACGTGCGCGGCCTACGCGTCGGCCGCGGCCGGTGATCGACCGGTCGACCTGCCCTTCACGGGCCGACGCGACCGCACTCCGCTGCAGCTCTGGCGCGGCACCTGACCGAGCGCCACCATCCGCGTTCGGGCCATCACCACGTCGTACCCTCGCCGCCACGAGCTGACCGTGGCGACCCAGGAGGGATCTGTGAGACAAGAGACGCTCGAGGCGCCCGTCGTCCTCGGCGAGATCGCCCTCGCTCCCACGACCGAACTGGCCGGGCTGGCCGAGCTGAGCCACACCCAGGCCCTCGACGCTCGCATCGAGATCCTCGCTCGGGTGGCCAACGCCCTCCGCGACGAGGATTGCATCCGCGATCACGTCAACCACCTGCGCTCCAGCGACGAGCTGGTGCCCCTCCCCCGCCGCCGTTGAGCGGCGCGACGCCCGGTCACGATTCTCCGGGCTCTCCGGTCGGCGAGCCTCCCTGCGAGCGGTTCGCCAGCTGGGTCACACGGTTCGCGCCATTTGGCTCTGCTCCGCAGGCGGCTCACCATCCCCCAGGTCGACCGGACCCGCTCCTACGATGACCGCCGTCGTGACCGCCCAGGGTGGAGAGCAAGGTAGGCAACCGGTGGCTCAACTGCGTACGTCCTCAGATCTGCGAACCCTGCGCGAGGTGCATCGACTGCTCGCGTCGAGTGGCTTCGCGTCCGCCGAGGAGCGGGCCGAGTACGAGGCCCGGACCCGGCTCAGCCCACGGGTCACCCATGGCCACGTCCCGGCCATGGCCGCGTCGGACCACGACTCGGGCTCGGACCGCGTCGACCCGACGAACGCGTTGCCCCGTCGCCACTAGTTCATGAACCCCTCCCAGCCCGCTCCTGCACCTGACGGAGCGGCCGCGCCCCGGTCCGCGGTGATCGACCTCGACGCCGGACCGGCGACGCGCATCGTCCTCGATGGCGACCTCAGCCCCTTCGAACGCCTGACGGCCGACCAACGGCGACGTCTGCTCGTGCGGGTGCTGTGCGAGCTCGTTGCCTACGACGAGGTCGCATCGGGGGACCCGGCGGAGTCGCCGACGCCGCTGGCCTCGGTCTGACCCTGGCCTCGGACTGACCCTGGCCTCGGACTGACCCTCTCCGCTTCTGGCGGCGATTGAGGGCGCCCTGCGCCCTTCATCGCCGCAAGTACGGCGGGGTTGGCGTTGGATCAGAGGGGCGTGATCACACGCCGTTGATCAGCCCGACTTGGCCAGGCGGCTCGGGAGCACGCCTTCGGCGTCGTCGTCGGATCCACCCATCGGCCAGACGGCCCGGGCGAGCGGCCACGAGGTGGACGGCGTGTCGCCGCCGGCTCGAGGCGGCAGCTGCTGATCCTCCGAGCGGGCCACCAGCAGGCACAGGACCCGGATGATGATGCGCTTCTTGTCGACGGGCGCCAGCTTGGCGAAGTCGGTCAGCTGACCGGGTCGGCTCGGCACCGCCTCGTTGAACAGGACGAGCTCGCTCGACCGGCCCGAGTCGAGGATCTGGGTGTCGGCCCGGCCAACCAGTTCGGCCAACACATCGGAGACCTCTTCGCCCCGCAGATCGGCCCGCTCAACCAGCTCGGTGGCGACCTCCTCGACCCCGACCTGCTTGAACCGGGCTCGGTTGATCAGGGCCTGCAGGACGTGGTCGACGGCGTCGGGCTCGGGCTCGAGGGCCACGTCGCGCCACGCCTGCTCCTCGGCGGCGGCGTCGGTATCGCCCGACGTCTCGGTGCTGGCCAGATCGATGACCACCTCGTCGTCGTTGACGACGCTGAGGGCCCGCGGGGCCGCCTCGGCGTCGGCCGCGACCTCGCCGTGGGCCGGTTCCGATTTCGGATCGTCGGCGGATGCGGGGGCCTCGGCCGCGAGCGGATAGGTCGGACGGGTCGCCGGCGCCGGCACCGGGGCGGTCTGAGAGGCCGACAGGTAGCCCGGCGCCCGAAAGCGCGACACCGCCACCTCGTCGCCGGCCTCGGCGGCCGCGGGCTCGGTCGTCTCGACCTCGGTCGCCTGGCTCTCGGCTTCGGTCGCGGGTTCGACATGAGCCGGCGCGGTAGGCGATCCGGCCTCGGCCTCGACCGGCGCGTCGGGCTCGGCGTGGGCGGGCGCGGCTACCTCAGCAGCCGCTTCGATCTCCTCGGCCTGCTCGGCCCCGTCGGTCTTGGTCGGCTCAGCCGAGGCGGCGTCCGCAGGCAGGATCTTGGCGGCGGCCAGATCCTCGACGGTGGCGTGTTCGGGGATGTGGACGGCGGGGCTCGGGTCGATGGGGCTCGAATCGGCGAGACTCGAATCGGCGAGACTCGAATCGGCGAGACTCGGGCCGGCGGGCAGGGCCCCGGCCGAGCCGGGCTCGATGGCGGCGTGGGCCGGCGCGGCCTTGGCTGTCTCCGACGCGAACGTGGGGAACGACGTGGGCGGCGACTGGAGGAACTCGTTGGCTCCTTCTTCTTGTTCCTGTCGGATGGCGGCGTCGCGGCCGCGCTTGCGCATCAGCGCCACTGCGCCGGCGATGGCGGCGAGCACCACCACGACCACTGCCACGATCACAAGAATCATCGATCACCCAGAACGCCCATGAATCACAGCCGTGAGCTGCAATTTCGCCCAAATCTGACGGCGGCGGCCAGGCGGCTGCCTCCGGTCCTGCAAATCCCTCGTTCTCTCATTTGTAGCGGAGATCGGACCCCACGGCTAGATGGCGACCGGCTCAATTTCCTGCGCTGCGGCTGAAGATCGGGCCCGTCGCGAACCCGCGAATCGACCTGATCGTCACCCTCGACACCAACCCGGAGTCACGAGCTCACACGCGTGCGGAGACCCTCCTTGACCTGGTCGAGCCGGGACGATCCGCCCCCACCCATGTGCGAGTCGAGCAGCTGGATGGCCTGCCACTCGGGTGCCTCGTAGTCACGAGGCGCCTCGTCGACGGGAACTTCGGTCCCGTTGAGGCCCAACTGCGCCGCCGGCCACGCCGATTCGTCGTCGCCGGCGCGCAGCATGATCCGCAGCTGCGCGGGCTCTTCGTCGGGTCCAGCGATGACGAGGTAGGTCCAACGTTCCATTCCGGGGGGTCCTCTCAGTGAGATCGAAGTGAGTTGGTCGGCTGGTCAACCAGATCGGGGGGGTCGGTCGGAACCGAGCGGGAACTCGATGGACGACGCGGTGAGTCGGAGCAGTTCGGCCAGGCCGTTGACGAGCAACTGGGGCTCGCCCCCCGTGTCGGCGACCCGGCGCAGGATGGGCCGGACGCTGTCGTTGACATAACGGCCGAACAGGTCGACGAAGCCGGCGGCGATCAGCCGACCCTCCTCGGAGTCGCTCAGCGCGACGCGCTCGATGACCTCGACGTCGAGCTCGACGCCGTCGACGGCCAGCCGGGACTCCAGATCATCTTCCACCGTCGTTCTTTTCGGCCGCAGGCGGCCTCGGCTCAAGGACTGGGCCGCAGAATCACGGGCTTGGCCCCGGAATCCCACCTCCAGGACCCGAAATCACGGGCTCGCACCGGAACCGGCGGGCTCGGGGGTCGCCCGGGCGCCGCTCACCCCACCGATGGGGTCGGCCTGCTAGACCATCGGGAATCCCCGTGGGGAGCGCCACCATCGTGGCCGTCTCCTCCCCGGACGCCTTCCCCGAGCGCACAGGACCAGGACCGCATGCAGGTCGTCATCCTCCATGAGAGCCTCACCGGCAACACCGAGCGGGCCGCCCGGCTGATCGCCAACGCGTTCTACGAGCGCCAGGTCGCAGCGCGCGTGTTCCCGGTCGATGCCTACGACGCCGACGCGCTGGCCGACGCCGATCTGATCGTGGCCGGCACCTGGACCGACGGGTTCTTCGTCGTGGGTCAGAAGCCGGCCAAGCGCAAGAAGTTCAACCAGCTGCCCGACTTCGGCGGCCGGCGCTGCGCCGTGTTCTGCACCTACGCGCTCAACTCGGGCCACACCCTCGACAAGCTGACGGCGGTGCTCACCGAGCGCAACGCCGAGGTGCTCGGCGGCCTGGCCATCCGACGCGATCGGCTGGCCTCAGGCGCGGCGGACTTCGTCAGCCGGATCCTGGACGTCGTATCGGCCGAGGGCTGACCGCGCGCCCGTCGGCCGTCGGCCCGTCCCAGACCGTCGGCTCGGCGGCGACACGTCAGCCGATGTGACACATTCGGGTCCGTATCGCCTTTGCCTGATGAGTGGCGAGCACCCGCCCGCCACACCCGAGGAGCCGGCGGCGTGCCAGGTGATGATGTTCACCAGGTGAGTGACGAAGCGGTGTTCGACGACTTCGTCATGCAGCAGGGCCGCCAGCTCTGGCGGGCACTGGTCCCGGTGGCCGGGCCCGACATCGCCGCCGACGCGGTGGCCGACGCCTTGGCCTATGCCTGGAGCCACTGGGACCGGATCGGACGGATGGACAATCCCGCCGGCTACCTCTTCACCATGGCCCGACGCGACGCCATCCGTGCGGCCCGGCGCGCGCCGCCGCTGCCTGCTCCCGATCCCGTCGAGCTGCCCGCCGTCGAGCCGGGGCTGATCGACGCGCTCAACGATCTGACCGAGATGCAGCGCCAGGTCGTGTATCTGGTCGAGGGCTTCGGTTGGGGTCTGACCGACACGGCGCGCATCCTCGGCGTCTCGGTGTCGACCGTGCGCAATCACCTGAGTCGCGGCCTGGCCCGGCTCCGCGCCGACCTGGAGGTGGACACCGATGCCTGAGCTCACCGAGCAAGTGCGCGCTCACGCGGTGTGGATCGACGAGCGAGCACCCGACTTCGAGCCCGCGGCCATACGAGGCCGTGCCGTGGTCGATGTCGACGTCGACGGGTTGGGACCGATCGGTCGACGCTCACCACGTCGGGTCGTGGTGCTCGTCGCCGCCGCCGTCCTCGTCGCCCTCGTGGCCGCGGCGGCGATCGTCCACGCTCGCG
The DNA here is from genome assembly GCA_963734965.1 of uncultured Microthrixaceae bacterium. GTDB lineage: Bacteria > Actinomycetota > Acidimicrobiia > Acidimicrobiales > Acidimicrobilacustridaceae > UBA4742. The sequence continues at coordinate 222,788 of CAVTJK010000004.1, forward strand.
GCCACGGCAACGGGGTGACGACCGTGAACCGTCCCGGCGCGGGCTGGGTCGAGGCGCCCGATCTGACGATCCCGACGGCACAGGGATGGATCGGCACCCGGGTGCAACCGATCTGGACCGGCCACGAGGTGCTCCTGGTCGGCGAGCTGACCAGCGCGTTCCAAGGGCTAGATCCCAAGAACGGCGCGCCCAAGATCTCGACCCTGTTGGGCATCCCCGCCTATGACCCCGCGACGCGACGTTGGCACATCCTGCCCCGACCGCCCGTGGACCTCTACAGCACCGACTTCTCGGCCGTGTGGGCCGGCGACCGCCTGATCGTGATCGGCCCGACCCAGACGACCTCGGGCCCCGACGGGATCGGCGCCGGCGCCGCCTATGACCCGGCAACCGATCGGTGGACCACCATCGCCGCCCCGTCGCTCGGCCACAGCCTCGACGGAGTGGCGGTGTGGACGGGCCACGAGGTGCTGACGTGGACGGCCGGCGTGGGGGTGTCGGCCTACTCCCCGAGCCAGGACCGCTGGCGCGATCTGACCCATGAGGCGCGGGTCGCCGGTGTGACGGTCGTGGCCCCTCGGGTGTCCGGTGAACCTCCTCTCGCCAACCAGCCCGAAGCGGCGTGGACCGGACACGAGATGGTCGTCGCCGGCGACGTGTACCCCGCCGTGAGCGCCTTCGATCCGACGACGAGCGCCTGGCGGGACCTCCCGGTTCCGCCGGTGAGCATCGGCGGCCAGCCGCTGACCTGGACGGGTCGGTACCTGGCGTCGGGCGATCCGTCCTTCCAGGTGACCTGGTACGACTCGGCGACCGGGCAGTGGCAGAGCCAGGCCGGTCCGCCCTCGTTCCACGACCGCGTCCCCTTCGGTGGCTCGGCGTGGATCGGCGATCGCTACGTCGCGCTCGGGGGCGGCGTGCGGCACGGCTCGAGCCTCGGTACGGCGGCGACGAGCACGCCCGATCCCACCGGCGCGTCCTTCGATCCGGCCACGGGGGCATGGCGCGCCATCCCCCCGCTGCCCGACGGAGCGATCTCGATCACTCACGCCGTCGCCGCCGGCGACGCGCTCTTCGCCTGGGGCGAGGACCAGCCGACGACGCTGGTGGCCCAACGAACCATCCGGGCGGCGACGCTCGCCGCCGGCGCACTTGATGAACCGAACGGGAGCGTCCTCGACACCGCGCCGCCGGGAACGGCCAGTGACCCAGGGCGGCTCGGCGCGCCGGCGGCGCTGCGCGACCGGGTCACCTGTCAGGCCGACGGGACGTATCGGATCACGTGGTCACTCCGGAACCTCGCCCACGGGCCGGGATCGGCACTCACGATCCGGTCGGCCTCGACGGAGCCCTTCGGGGCGGTCCCGGCGACGGTGTCGTTCGATCCGACCGAGCTCGAGCCCGGGCAGACGGCCACGGCCAGCGCCGTCGTCGCCGGCACGCAGGGAGCAAAGCTGGTGCTCAGGGTCACGTTCGGGTTGGCTCGCAGACGACGTGGGCTACGGCGCGGAGGTCGAGACGACGCTGACGGGATCCTGCCAGCCACACTGACGAAAGCGCGCCGGTCAGCCGCCAGCCACCACAATGGCGGGATGACCGACATCGGGTCAGTGGGGCCGGCGCCACCTGACGCGCCCAGCGCCGACGATCCACTGGCCGGCGGCGCGCTCCGGGTGCGCCTGCTCGGCGAGTTCCAGCTCGAAGGCATCGACCTGCGGGGCCTGCGCAGCCGCAAGGCCCGCACGATGTTGAAGGTCCTGGCCCTCGGCCGCGGTCGAGCCGTGACCGTCGATCGTCTGATCGAGGGGATGTGGCCCGACGCTCCCCCACCCCAGCCCGAGCGCGAGCTGGCCGTCAACGTGAGCCGGGCGCGCAAGGTGATCGGCCGTGACCGCATCGAGCGATCCGATGCCGGATACCGACTGGCCGTCGACTGGCTGGACCTCGACGTCGTCGACCAACTCGTCGCCGAGGCCCGACGGCGGTCGTCGGCCGGCGATCCCGTGGCCGCTCGCACGGCGGCGGCCGGCGCCCTGGCGCTGGTGCGCGGTCCGCTCCTGGCCGACGAGCCCGACGCCGATTGGCTGGGGCCGGACCGCCTCGGCCTCGACCGCACCGTCGCCGAGCTGCGCGACCTCGCCGCCCGCGCCGCCCTGACGGTGGGCGAACTGGGCGAGGCCGCCGCCCTGGCCGAGCACAGCATCGCCACCGATCCCTACGACGAGGCCGCCGTGCGAGTGCTGATGACGGCTCGGGCCCGGGCCGGCCGGCCGGGTTCGGCGCTGGCGGCCTACGCCGCGATGCGAGAGCGCCTGACCGAGGACCTGGGGGCCAGCCCCACCGCCGAGACCGAGGCGGTGCACACCGCCATCCTGCGCGACGAGCTCGAACCCCGGCCGGCTTCGCCGACCACCGACGACGGCGTCACACGCCCGCCGGGGCCCGGCGCAGGGACGCTCGACACCACGGGGGCTCGCCCGGTTCACGTGCCAGGGCGCGAACCCGTGCTCGACGAGTTGGCGGACGCCTTGGCCGCGTCGCGCCACGGCCTCGAGCTGGTCGTGCTCGAAGGCGAGGCCGGGTCGGGCAAGTCCCACGTGCTCGACGCCTTCGCCGAGCGCGCCCGCCAAAGCGGCGCTCAGGTCCTCATCGGCCCCACCGACGAGCTGGGTCGGGCGCTACCCCTTCAACCGATCGCCGATGCGCTGGCCCTCTACCTCCACACCAGCGGCGAGTCGACGCGAGATGACGCGTTGCGTGACGACATCGAGCTGCTCGGTCCCCTGCTCGGCCTCGGAGGGCGCGAGAGGCTGCCGATCGTGCCCGGTCCGACGATGACGGGTGAGGCCATGCAGTCCGCCGTGTTCAGTGCGCTGCTGCGCAGCCTGGGCCGCATCGCGGCGACTCAGCCGACCGTCCTGCTGCTCGACGACCTCCACCTGGCCGGCCCCGCCATCATCGAATGGTTGCGGTTCGCGACGCGTCGGCGCTTCGAGCTCCCGCTGCTCGTCGTGGCCGCCCGCCGTCCCGACGAGGGCCTGGCCTTCACCGGGACGAGGGCGATAGAGCTCGGTCCGCTCGAGCTCGACGCCGCCCGCGAGATCGTCGGCAGCGAGCGCGCCGAGCTGCTCTACGAACGCAGTGGAGGCAACGCCCTGCTGCTGGTCGAACTGGCGGCGGACGAGGCCGGCCTGCTCCCCGGCACGGTTCGCGAGTCGGTGGCGCGACGGCTCGAACGAGCCGGGCCCGATGTGGTGGCGACGCTGCGAACGGCCGCCGTGCTCGGACCTGAGATCGATCTCGATCTCCTCGCCGAGGTCTCGGGCCGTCCCCCGCTCGACCTGCTGCTCGACCTCGAAGACGGCGTCCGCCGACGGTTCCTCGTCGAGCGCGGCAGCCGGTTCGCCTTTCGCCACGCCCTCGTCCGCGAGGCGGTCGTGGCCGAGACCTCGGCGGCGCGCCAGACCCTCATGCACCGCGCCGCGGCCCGCGCCCTGGCCGGGCGACCCGAGTCGGATCCCCTCGAGCTCGCCTACCACGCCCGCCTGGGGGGTGACCTCGAGATCGCGGCTCGTGCGTTGGCTCAGGCCGCGGACCTCTCGACGGGCCGCCACGACCTGGCCGAGGCCGAGAACCTCCTGACCGAGGCGCTCGACCTGAGCGACGACGGTGACCTGCACCTGGCCCGCGGCCACATCCGTGTGGCCCGCACCAACTTCGACGGGGGCGAAGTCGACGCCGAGGCGGCCATCGCCCTCGGTCGTCGCGCCGAGGGACTGGCGCTGCGCAGCTGGATCGCCCGGCACCGCCACGACTTCACCGCCGCCATCCGCCTGGGCCTCGAAGGGGCCGGCCAGGCCCACGACCCGACCACCAAGGCCAGCTGCCTGCTGGCCGTGGGCTTGTGCGAGCGCGGACTGGGCCACCTGCCCGCCGCCGAGGCGAGGATCACCGAGGCCATCGCCCAGCGCGCCCCCGACGATCTCGGCCTACCCGGCTGGTTGGGGGTGCTGCGCGTGTACCAGGGTCGGGTGGACGAGGCGCTGGACCTGCTCGAACCGGCGCTCGGGGCCGAGATCGACGCCGTGCAGGGGTTCTGGGTCGAGCACGTCACCCAGATGACGGCCCACGCCCATGCCCTGCAAGGCCGACCGGACCGGGCCCTCGCCGCCCTCGACCGGCTGAGCCGCGAGATGGATCGCCGGGGTAGCCGCACCCGCTATCGAGGATTGGACGACAACTACCGGTCGTGGATCATCCGGAGCCTGGGCGCGCCGGACGCGGCCGCGGATCTCAACCGGTCGGTTCTCGACCAGCCGATCATGCCCGAGGCCCGGGCCCAGGCGCTCCTCGACCTGGCCTCGAGCCACCTGATGGAGAAGGAGTGGGACTCGGTCGCTGACCGCATCGCCCAGTCACGAGCGGTGTCGTCCCAGACGTTCTTCAACAATCAGTGGCGCGCCGCCAACCGGGCCGATCTGGTCGAGGCCCTCGCCGCGCTCGAGCTTCGAGACGTCGGGTCCGCCCTGACGATCGGCACGGCCCTGCGCGACCGGTCCGAGGCCCAAGGCGAGCGCCGTCACGCCGTGCTGGCCCGGCTGATCGTCGCTCGCGCCCACCACCTCGACGGCTCGGCGGTCGACCGCGCCGCCCTGGCCGCGGATCTCGACCAGCTGCCGGCTCTGGCCGGCCTCGAGGCCTGGTGGATCACGGCCGCCGTGGCCGCCGAGTTCGGCGAGGATCGCTGGCGGGCGCTGGCCGAGGAACGCGTTGGCGCGTTGGCCGCCTACGCCGGCGACCAGACCTCGTCGTTCGTGGCCTACGCCACCGCCCGCTTCGAGGCCCTCGGCCTCCGCTGACCTCGACTCCGCCTGCCGCCCGCCCCGTGCCGCCCCGTTCCGGTGCCGCGAACGACACGTGCCGCCCGGGAGGTGCATCTACGGCACCGGAACCCGTGCCGAACCCGTGCCGCCCCGTTCCGGTGCCGCGAACGCGCGCCCGGGAGGTACGTCTACGGCACCGGAACCCGTCGTTGGCCGAGTCAACCCACGCGGGCGGTGAGGAACAGGACGGTCGGGGCGAGGGTCGAGCCGTCATGCGCGGCGGCGACCGCGGCCACCGCCTCGGCGACGATGGCCCGGCGCTCGCCGGAGCTGAGCCCGTCGAGGAACCGAACGACATGCGGCATGCTGAACCGGTAGGCGACCAGAGACTCGGGATCGCTGATCCCCGTGTCGACGGCGGTCTCGACGACCTCGACGTCGACCAGTCCGGAGTTGCGAGCGGCAGCGGCCATCGCCGCTGGCCGCCCGAGCAACGGCGAGACGGCGGTGCGCATCCACACGTAGGACTCGGGGGGCTGGCAGCCGTGACTGAGGGCGACGGCATCGATGAGATCCTTGACGGGAGGCCGATCGCGCTCCGAGAACGTCGATGCGAGCACCACACCGCCGGGCGCGACGGTGCCCGCCAGGGCGGACAACGCGTCGACGGGCTGGTCGATGTGGTTGAGGACGAACGGGGCCAGCACCCCGCCGAGCGCACGCGGCGCGATCGGCGGTCGGTAGAGGTCGGCCACCGCCGCCGGCGGGCGGGCGGCGCGATCGTGGGCCAGCATCGTCCAGGCGAGGTCGACGGCGATCGGTTGGGCGCCGACGCGCAGCAAGGCTCGCGAGCCGGCACCCGTGCCCGCACCGACGTCGAGGATCGTTCGGTCGCGAAGGTCGACCGGGCTGGCCGCCACGAGCGCATCCGCCATCGGCTGGTACACGAGCTCGGCGCCGCTGGCCCACGCCGCGGCCGTGTGCTCGTACAGATCCCGAACGGTCAGGTGGTCAGCCACCGTCGAGCCTCCTCGACGCGTCCGTCCCACCAGGCCAGCTCGTCGGGATCGCCGACAGCCTTCTCCCACCCGAACTCCACCATGATGGCGATGGTCGTCAGCCCGAGCTGACGATCCCACCACTCGGTCGTGTCGATGCCGGCCGCCTCGAGCCCGACCCGGTAGGTCTCGATCGACTGCCCCTTGGACTCGGGCAGGCGCGACCGGTTGAGGGCCAGGTACCACATGAGATCCCACGTGGCCGGACCGGCGCCGAGGTAGGCCCAGTCGAGAAGGATCGTGCGACCGTCGGGATGCCAGCCCAGGTTGCCCATCTTCCAGTCGCCCTGCAGGAACGTGGCCGGCGTCGCCGCCAGGGCCGAGACCAGTGGCGCCGGATCGGCGTGGAAGGTCCCGACGATCTCGGCCAGGCGGGGCGCGACCTCGCCGATCCGCGCCCACCCCTCGTGCGCAACCTGGACCGGGACCGGGACCTCGTCGACCGCCAGCTCGGGTGCGAGGCGCGCCGGGTTGAACATCGACATGCGCTGGGCCATGGTCTGCAGGCCGATGTCGTCGCGCCAGCCCCAATACGCGGCGTGCATGGCCGCCATGTGGCGGAGGAAGCCGCGGTGCTGCTCGATCGTGACCAGCTCGTCGCCCTCAGGGATGAGCTGCTCGGTGATGTCGCGCATCAGCACGGCCAGCTCGCCGGTCAGCGCATCGCCGTCGAGGGCGATGCCGACGACGGTGTGGTCGATGCAGTCGGGCACCTGGTCGTACAGCCCGGCCTGGGCCGCCAGGTACGGCCAGAAGACCCGGTCGCCCGCCACGCGCATGATCCAGTCGCCGGCCAGGGTCAGGTGCTTCACGACCAGCGGCTCGCCGTCGATCGTCAGCCGTTCGAGGGTGTTGCCCGACTTGCCGTCGCTGGCCACGAGCACGTGGCGATCGGTGGCGCCGGCGAGCAGTTCGTCGATCGAGGCGACGATGCGGACGGGTTTCAGCGCGGTCATCGGGTCCTCCCCGTGGGCGAGCAGCATAGAACGCCACTGTGCGCCCTCCGGCCTGCAATCGCCTTGCAACGCATGACCGGCCCCGCTGCAAACCGATGCCAAACGGCTCGGTCCACCGTGATCGTCGTCACCCGTCAGGCGGATCCCCGCCCGACCATCACCAGGAGGACCATGCCCATGACATCCACCATCGTCACCCCCGATCAGTCCGACGCCGCCAACGGCGCCGCGGTCGACGAGGCCGTGCTCGGCCAGCTGGTCGGTCAGGCCGTCGGCGACTTCGGCTCGATCCTGTCCGGCGCCCTCGTCGTGATCGGCGACCGGCTCGGCCTGTACCGCGCCCTCGCCGCCCACGGCCCGCAGACGCTCGATCGAGCTGGCCGACCGCACCCACACCGCCGAGCGCAACGTCCGCGAGTGGCTGAGCGCCCAGGCCGCCGCCGGCTACGTCACCTACGACGGCGACGGCCGCTTCTCGATGTCACCCGAGCAGGCCGAGGCGTTGACCAACGAGTCCAGCCCGGCCTTCGTCGTCGGTGGCTTCCAGGCCATGGCGGCGGCGGCCCGCTCGGTCGACAAGCTCACCGACTCGTTCCGCACCGGCGCCGGCCTCGGCTGGGACCAACACGAGCACGACCTGTTCCACGGCACCGAGCGGTTCTTCCGTCCCGGCTACGAGGCCAACTTGGCCTCGTCGTGGATCCCCGCCCTCGACGGGGTGGAGGACAAGCTCCAGGCCGGCGGCTCGGTCGCCGACGTCGGCTGCGGCCACGGCGCGTCGACGATCATCATGGCCCAGGCCTTCCCCGAGGCGACCTTCGTGGGCTTCGACTACCACGAGCCGTCGATCGAGGCCGCCCGCGCCGCCGCCACGGCGGCGGGCGTCGCCGATCGGGTGAGCTTCGAGGTGGCGTCGGCCGCCGACTTCACCGGTAGCGACTACGACCTCGTGTGCTTCTTCGACTGCCTCCACGACATGGGCGATCCGGTCGGGGCCCTCACCCACACCCTCGACACGCTGGCGCCGGACGGCTCGGTCCTGCTGGTCGAGCCCTTCGCCGGCGACGCCCTCGAGGACAACCTCAACCCGGTCGGTGTCGTCTTCTACTCGGCGTCGACGCTCATCTGCACCCCGGCGTCGCAGTCCCAGGACGTCGGACTGGCCCTCGGCGCCCAGGCCGGCGAGGCACGGCTGCGCGAGGTGGCCGAGGCCGCGGGGTTCGCCTCGCTGCGTCGGGCCACCGAGACGCCGTTCAACCTGGTGCTCGACCTCCGGCGCTGACCCGGCCCGTCGCGCGGGATCCGCACCGGTCCGATCGACGACGTGGTGTCGGGCATGGGTAGTCTCACAGGAGCGGGTATTTCAACGCCTGCTCACAACTCCAGGGACCCACCTTGCCCGACACCGTCGTCACCCGTCACGATCTCAACCAGCACTTCGAATGGAGGCCGCGGACCGGCCCGTTCGAGCTCATCAGCGCCGACCAGGCCCGCGCCTATGACGATCTCGGCTACTTCGTGCTCGAGGATGCCTTCGACCCGATCGATCTGGTCCAGATGGCGGCCCAGATCGATCCCCTCGAGGCACGGGTGGAGGACTTCCTGCGAGGACAGCCCGAGGGCAAGGCCTTCATCGCCCGGTCCAACGAGATCACCTTCACGACCCATCTGGCCGCGCAGTCAGAGGTGCTGCGAACCATCGTGGCCTCGAACCCACTGCGGGCTCTGGCCCATGACCTGATCGGTCCCGACGTCCGCCTCTACTGGGACCAGGCGGTCTACAAGAAGCCCGACACCGACGCCTCGTTCCCGTGGCACCAGGACAACGGCTACGCCTTCCTCGAACCGCAGCAGTACCTCACGTGTTGGATCGCGCTGACCGACGCGACGCGCGACAACGGCTGTCCGTGGGTCGTGCCCGGCCTGCACCGGCTCGGCACCCTCGGCCACAAGCTCACCGACACGGGCTTCGTGTGCCTGCAGAACCCGCCCGACGCCGTGGCGGTACCGGTGCGGGCCGGGAGCATCGTCGTGTTCTCGTCGCTCACGCCTCACTGCACGGGACCGAACCGCACCCCGTTCGTGCGCAAGGCCTACATCGTGCAGTACGCGCCCGACGGGGCCGAGGTGCTGGTGGCCGATCCCGAAGGCGGCGCCGTCCTTCGCTCGCCGGCCGATGACGCCCGCCGCCAGTTCCCGATCCTGCGCGAGGGACGGTCGGTCACCGCCGATCCCGCTCCGCGCGCGGCAGCGGACGCGCCGCCGCCCGCTGAGCCTCACTCTCCCGTTCTGGCGACGATCCTCGCCCCGTCAGGGGCGGATCCGGTCGCCAAAACAGTGGAGGCGATCAGTTGGAGTCGGTCAGCGAACGGGCTGGAGCGCACCTTCGAGGTGCACGGTGCCCGGACCGAAGCGCTGGTCGACCGCGGCTTGCAGAGCGGGAGTGGCGACGTAGGCGGTGGCCACGACCCGGTTGTGGACGGGGTCGAGGCCGGCGCTCAGCAGCTGGAGACCGAGATCCTTGCCCACTGACCCCACCGTGAGGTCCGACACGATCTGGTTGAGCTCGGCTTGGCTGTGAGCGACCTGGACCACGCACACCGGCCCCGGCCAGACGGCGGCGATGGCGGCGCGGTGCTGGGCCACATCGCCGGTGTAGGTGACCGTGTACACATCACGACCGGGATCGTTGACGCTGCGCCCTTGTACGTCCGTCCACATCCCGCCGAAGTCGGTGGGCAGGCCGACCATGTTCTGGAAGGCCTGGAACTGGGTCAGCGTGGTCTTGACGACCGGCCACCCGCCGGCCGGGGTCGGGCACGGCGGCGCGTAGATGTCCGTCGCCGGCACCGTGGTCGGCGCTGTCCGGGGCGGGGGCGCGGTGGCCGGACGGGTGAGGGTGAAGGTCGTGCCGTCGTAGGTGCCGACGACGTGGTACTCGCCCCAGGTGACGCTGTTGACCGTCTGCTGGCCGGTGACCTTCGACCAGTCCCAGTTCGAGATGGTCGGCCCGCCGCACTGAGGCGGGAGCGAGGTCGCAACGGAGATGCACAGCTGAGGCCCGTGCTCGGCGTTGGCCAGCACGGTGACGTCGGCCTCGTACTCGACCGGTGCCGTAGCCGTCGTGACCGTCGGGTTCGTGGTCACCCGCTGGGACTGTCGTGACGTGTGCCCGAGGGACGAGGTGATGGTCACCCCGACCGCGATGACGACCACCACCGCGCCGACTGCGACCGCTCGACGGCGAAGGATCCGGTGCCGCGTGCGCCGCCGGATCCGGTCAGCCAGATCAGGCGACGGCGCGTAGCCCGCCACCTCGCGGCCGACCTCGTCATGCAGGCGCGTCTCGAGATCAGACATCGCCGTCTCCTCGCGTCTCGGCCTCGGGGGTTCCCGTCGGATCGGTGTCGTCGATGCCGGCGACGTCGTCACCCAACGCCTCGCGCAGAGCCGCCAACCCGCGGGCCGAGCGCGACTTCACCGTGCCTGGGCTGATGCCGAGGACCTCGGCGGTGTCGCGCTCGGACAGATCCTCGACGTGGCGCAGCACGATCACCACCCGTTGGTCGACGGGGAGACCGAGGAGCGCATCGACCAGCCCGAGGTGGTCATCGACGCCGCGCTCGAAGTCGCCCGACACCTGAGCGCGGTCGCCTCGACGGCGGTCGGCCTCGCGTTGTTCGAGCCGGCGGCGACGGCGGCGGCCCTGCACCTGGTTGACCACCGCTCGCCGCAAGTACGGCATGAGGTCGTCGACCCGCTCGTCACGAACCTTGGGCCAGACGCGAGCGTAGGCATCGGCCACGATGTCCTCGGCCTGGTCGCGATCGCCACACAGCACATAGGCCAGGCCCGTCAGACGCCGATGGTGCACCTCGATGGCCTCGGCCAGCGGATCGACCGATGCCGCGGGGACCGACGGCGTCGCCGTCAGATCGTGCACGGGGTCATCGGTGGCCGCAGGGTCGCCCACACCGTTCGGCACGGCCATCGCCGCTCCCGGTTCCATCGTCACTCCCCCTATGACGCGCCAGCGACCGGATCGGTTCCCACCACGCTGGTGCGACCGATGGGGCCAGGGCCCCGACTATGTTCGCAGGCCGTGAGCGCCGCGTGGTGGGTCCGAACCGCGGGGCCCAAGGCGATGGTGGCCGTGCTCACCATGGCCGTGCTGGCCACGGGTTGCGGCGGGAGCAACCACACCTCGTCAGAGCGATCGGCCCCACCCACCGCCACCGTCGACTCGACCGTCCGGCTGTCGCCGGGCTGTCATCGCCCCAGCGGCACGACGACCCTCGAGAGCGGACCTCACACGATCGTGGTCGGCACCAGCACGCGCTCGTACCTGCTCGCCCTGCCGGCCGGTGGCGTGACCTCGAACGTGCCGCGGCCGCTGATCTTCGAGTTCCACGGCGCCGGCGACGGTGCTCCCGACTTCGCGGCGAAGACCGAGCTCGACCGCAAGGGATCCGGTGCCGGCTTCATCGTGGTGACGCCCGCGGGCACGGCCGACACCTGGCAGACCGACGCCCACGGCACCGACGCCGACTTCATCGATGCTCTCGTCGCCGAGATCACCAACTCGACCTGCGTCGACCTCGATCGCATCTTCGCCACCGGCTTCTCGGCCGGGGCCGCCTTCACCATCCTCTACAGCTGCGCGCGCCAGGGACTGATCGCGGCCATCGCGACCGTCGCCGTCGACTTCCAACTCGGCTGCACCAAGCCGATGCCGATCCTGGCCTTCCACGGCACGAAGGACCCGGCGGTGCCCTTCGACAACGGGGCCGAGGGCATCTCGTTGCCAGGGACGAAGGTGCGGGGCACCGAGCTCAACATGGGCGACTGGGCCCGGCTCGACCACTGCCAGGCCACTTCGGTGGACAGGACGATCGGCTCCGAGGTCACGCGCCAGACCTGGCCGTCGTGCGCGGACGGGACCCAGGTCGTGCTCTACCGGATCGAGGGCGGCGGCCACACGTGGCCCGGAGCCGATCCGGCCAAGGGCGTTGGCCTCACCACCCAGCAGGTCGATGCCACCGACCAGATCGTGGCCTTCTTCGGACACCATCACCTCGGCTGATCGGGCTCACGGCGCGATCGAGCGGGCCACGTCGATCAGATCCGGCCAGGACAACGACTGCTGGACGCTCCGGGCGAACAGCCAGAGGACAAGCCGGTCGCGGTCGAGTCCGCAGAGGTCGGCCAGACGATGTGCTAGAGCGATCGGATCGGCGCGCAGGCGCCCGCCGCAGTTCAACAGGTGTTGGAGCGGGTCATAGGTCGGATCGCCGACATAGGGCTTGGGGTCGATGACGAGCCAAGGCTCGCGCTCGGCGGCCAAGACGTTGTGGGCGTGGAGATCCGTGCACAGCAGCACGCTGCTCGTCGCTGTCGCCGGCAGCGAACGCAGCAGCACCATCGCTTCGCGCGCCAGACCGGGATCGATCTCGACCGAAGCGGTCGGCAGCCGGCGCTCGAACGACGACGCCCACTGCTCGCACATGAGCTGCAAGGGGCGGAACCGGTGACCTTCCGGAGGTTCTCGCCACAAGCGCCGCAGGAGCCCGGCGATGATCTCGTCCCGCTGGGGCTCGGGTCGAGACGCCAACATGGTGCCCGGGACGGCGCGCTCGATCAGCAAGGCCATCGTGTCACTCGACTCGTCGACGGCATGCAACCACACCGTGCCGTCGCCCGCCCAGACCCGCAGCCCATCGGCTTCGTGGGCGCTCTCGTCGTGGCGCCAGGCCACCTTCAGAACGAGCTCCTCGCCCGCAGTCGTACGGACGGGAGCGACCCACGCCGACGTTCCTCCCGGTTCGAACGGCTCGCCCAGCGCGAGCTCCCAGCGTGCGGCCAGGTCCGTCACCGTGGTCGGGAGCCGGGCCAACCATTGCTCTGACTCGCCTCCGGCCGCGGTCATCGACTCGACCAGACTGCGCGGGTAGCGGCACGGACACGGACATCGACTTAACATGCCCGCCTGGCCACCGCGGAGCAACGATCATGGCTGAGCCCACCTACGTCGTCGTGAACTGGACCGACCGCACGGCGCAACGCTTCCCCGCCCTCAACGACGCCCGGGCGGCGCTGCGCGAGCTGTTGGCCGACGGGGACGAGTACACCATCTGGTCGATGGCCGAAACGTCCGGGCCTGGCGTTCCGACCGATCGCGGGACCTTCCAGCCTCTGGCCTGACCAGCTGCTTTCCGATCGGGCCCGGGAAATGCCGCAGGTGAGACGCGTCCCGGTTATCGTCTCATCGTCGCGGCCTCCGCTCCTGGCTCCCGCCAGCCGGTACGCACCTCACGGTCCCGCCACCGTCGGTGTCGAGCGGAGGCCGCGGCATCTCAGCGGTACGGTCTGTCGATGACTTCGGGACCGATCACCGACGAGCAACACCGAACGCTGCTGGCCGTTTCGGCCGCGGGCGCCAACGGGACGGGGGCCGAGGTCGTGGCCGCCCAGACCAACGTCAGCAAGGACATCGTCCTCGACCACTTCGGCGCCTTCGTCGACGCCGGTCTGATCGAGCCGGTGCGCGGCGCGGTCTATCAGATCACCGACGAGGGGCGCCGCCGGATCGCCGAGGGATAGTCCGCTCGACAGGGTCGAGCGGCTCCGGGACAATTGCGACCGCAGGACCGATCCAGCCGCGATCGACACCAGGCGCCGATGCTGCCGTCTTCCTCGCCGAGCTCCCATGGTCGCCCGTTGACCGCCGATCCCGCAGTGCTCGCCGCCATGCGGGCGCTGGCCTTGGGTCGCCTCGGCGAGGCCACCTCAGATCCCCAGCTGCGGGCTGTGGCCCCGCTCGTGGCCGACGTCGTGGCCGCCGACGCCGCGGCGCGGATGGCCGAGATCGCGTGCACCGAGCTCCGCGATCTGGACGCTCGCGTGGCCCACGAAGCGCCCGACGATCCGCTGCTGCGCTGGTGGGTGGTGGCCATACTCGGCGAGCGGGCCTTCCTCGACGCCGACCTGGGCGCCATACCGCTGGCCGTCCAGGCGCTGGCCGAGATGCCCACCGACGCCTTCGCGCCGACGCCGATCATGTACGTGCGTGCTCGGCTGCGACGCCTCGCGGCCGCCTTGTACCTGGCCGACCCGTCACCCGAGAACGTGGCCCGACACCGAGAGCTGCGCGACCAGGCGGTGGCCGACTTCCTCCGCTGTGACTTCACCGCCGAGGCCGCGATCACGCGGGGATTGGCCGCCGCGATCCGCGCCATCCTCACCTGGGACGACATGCTCGAGAACTTGGCCGTCGTGCAGGACGAGCGGCGCGCCCTCGAGGACCTCGAGGGATCCATCTGGGTCCCCCTGCTCGACCAGCTCGCCGTCCTCGTCGCCGTCAACGTCGGTGACCTCGATGCCGCGACCGAGGCGACCGCGGCCCTCGAGCACCATCGCGGCGAGCACCGCGTGTTCAACGCCTTCGCCGCCTTCGGTCGCGCGTTGGTCGAGGTCGCGGCGAGCGAAGGCGACGACGAGGCCGTGGGAAACCTCACCGGCGCCCTCGACTGGTTGAAGCGCACCCATCCGCAGTTCCTCGCCCAGACCCAGATCCAGGCCGCCAACGTCTGTGCCGACTTCGGCGTGGCCGCTGCTCGCGAGTTCGGTCGCGCCGGCCTGGACTGGCCCCCGTTGTCGCCGGCGCTCGCACTGCGCGGGCAACTGCTCGAGATCCGCCTCGACCTGCTCGACGGGTCGCGGCCTCCGGTCGCCGATGGCCTCGACCTGCTGGGCCGGCTGGCGGGGATGGGCCCCGCACGCCAGGCCGGCGCAATCGCACTGCGCATCGCTCGCGACTACGACCGGGCCGGATCGCCGGCGGATGCGGCCGAGCTCCGGCGCTGGGCCGAGGCCCGCCTCCCCGACCCGACCCGTCGCACGGCTTGGGAGACGCGCTGGGCCTCGCCGGCGATGCCGACCAGGCCCCTACCGGTGGCCGCCCCGGGCCACGACGACCGGGAAGACCAGGCGACCCTGCCCACCGGCTCGCCGGCCCGGCGGGCGACCGATCGCGTGCCCGTGTCGGTGCGGGTGCTGGCTCCGACCCTCGAGGTCGAACTGGCCGGCACTCCCATCGAACTCCGCGACAAGCCGGCCAAGCTCCTGCTGACCCTGCTGCTCGCTCACCCCGCGCCGGTCCACGTCGAGCGGGCCGCCGACGTGCTCTGGCCCGACGCTGACGTTGCTTCTGGTCGCCGTCGTCTCAACACGGTCGTGTATCGCCTGCGCCAGACCCTCGAGCTCGACGTCCGGGCGCTGCAACGCAGCGGTGATGTCCTCATCCTCGACCCGGCCGCCTGGGACGTCGACATCGTGCACTTCCACGCGGACATCCGCGCCGGTGGCGACCGGTCTGTCGCCGCCCTCCGGTTGGTGCGGGGGAACCTCTGCCACGTGCAGTTCCCCTACGACGAGCACTTCCTCGACGAGCGACGCGCCGTCGCGGCCGAGGCGGCACGGGCGATCGGGAAGCTGGACCCGTCCGCCCGCGGGACCCCGTCCGAGCTCGACGAGATCCTCCGCCGCCTCGACCCGGACGGCTCGCTCGTCACGAGCTGATCTTGTGGGTTACCACCCAGGAACCGCCGCTGCCGGCGTAGTTCTGCGTATAGGTCCGTTCGCGCAGCGCGCCGGCGGTGCCGGCACTGGCCGGGACGACGGTCGCGAGCTGGAGGTCGATGGCGCTCGACAGCGTCGAGTCGACGGCGACGAACAGGTTGACCTGGAAGCCGATCATGTCGTCGGGGTTGAAGAACGACTCGAGGAAGGTCGCGATCTTGTCACCCGTGCTGAGCCGGACGCCGGCCTGGACCTTGTCCATGGCCTCGCTGAGCTGCTCGCTCAACTTGTCCATGTCCAGCTTGAGCAGATCGAGCGGCTCGACGACGACCGCCACCTGATCACGCACGGCGTCGGCCAGGTCGTCCATGAGATCGCTGATCTTCGACTTGGGTGTGTTGTCGTCCTCGAAGAGCACGTCGACCGTGCCGAGGAAGTCCGGTTGATGCCCGCCCACTATGTCGTCGAACCCACGCAGGATCACGTCCGGGAAGAGCACTCGCCCCATGTCGTCGGGGATCGAGTGGGTCTCACCCTCTTGCACGTCCTTGATGATGGTGTCGCGGCTCACCCCACCGTGGAAGAACGCCGACGTGCTGCCGGACTGGCCGGCGGTCGCCGAGAACTCGACTCGGGCGAGGTACAGCTCGTCGGCATGGTGCTCGGACTGGTTCGTGGACTTGACGGTCGTCGCGTCGAGGACCCACGTCTTGGCGTCCGAGCCCGCCCCGCCGGTCGACGAGCCGCCGGGGTCAGGATCGGGTCCGTGCGGCGGATCGGGAGTGGTGGTGCCGGTGGTGGGGTCTTGGGTCGAGGTTCCCATGGGGAGGCTCCTTGGTTCGGTGTCGGTGCGAGGGCGGCTGCCCCTCGCCGCCTGAACCTAAGAACCTCCGGTCGCGTGGCGATGTCCGCGGATGTCATGGACGCCGGATCATCGCCCTGGCCGCTCTGCCCAGTCCCCTCTTGGACTACTCCGGCACCCACCGGTGCAGCAGCCACGACCCGGGCAGTCCCTTGAGCGACACGGCGTCGATCGCCTCGAACTGATCGGTCGAACCCATCGCCGCCTCGCGCGCCGCTTCGGAGACGAGCGTCTCTCCAGCGGTGGCGCGACTCATGATCCTGGCCGCGATGTTCACGGCCAGACCGGACACGTCATCGCCGCGCACGTCCACGTCGCCAACGTGCACGCCGGCGCGGATGGCGAGTCCGTGCGTCGCGAGGTGCTCGCGGATGGACCGGGAGGTCTCCAACGCTCCGGTCGCCGAGGGCATCAGTGCCAAGACCCCGTCCCCCGTGTACTTCACCACCCGTCCACCGCTGTGACGGACGCACTCGTTCACCGTGCGATCATGCCGGTCGAGCAGATCGCGCCACTGGGCGTCCCCCTCGTGGACGGCCCGCTCGGTCGATCCGACCAGGTCGGTGAACAGCACCGCGGCAACGAGGCGCTGCGGCTTCAGGCTCGAGGGGGCACCGGTCACGAACTCGGCGATCTCGGTGACGAGCACGTCGACGTCGCCGGCGATCGGATAGGTGTCGATCCCATCGACGGACACGAAGATGGCGCCTTCGATGGCGTCGGCGACTGCCCGCACGTCCCCCTCGGGAGGCGCGCTGTCGCGGTTGTAGAGCACCAACGTCGGCGCCTCGATACCTGGCGGGGTGAGGACGTCCGGGTACTCGAGGAGGTGAGCCCAGAGGCGCGACGCGGCGGTCGGGCTCGCTCCGACACGACCGGACCGCTCGAGCCAGGCGATGAACTCCGGATCCTTGATCCGGCTCGGGAAGGCGAGCTCCTCCACCGACCGGTTGGGCAGGGCCTGGCCGGCCTTCTCCGTCAGCATCTCTGAGAAGCCGCGCGTCCTTTGCAGCGGGTTCAAGAGCACCATCGACGCGAACAGGTCGGGGCGCGCCGCCGCGGCGAAGCGAGCCACGCCCATCTGCTCCCACGAGACCACGACGGGGCGGTCCAGCCCCGACGCCTCGACGACGGCCACGAGATCCTCGGCCCATTGGTCCTGCACAGGACGCGACCAGTCCGTCATCGGGTCGGACAATCCGACACCCCGCTTGTCGAACACCACCACGCGACCGAAGGCGGCCAGCCCGGAGATGAAGCGAGCGACCACGCGGTCCTCGGCCAGCAGCTCGAGCGGGAACAGCGCCCCCGTCACCATGACGACGTCGACCCGACCAGCCTCACCCGTCACCTGATAGGCGATGTGCGTGTCTCCGGCCCGGGCATAGGCGATGTCACTCACGAGGACGTCCTCCCTCCCCTCCCCAACCTAGTGCTGTGCGACCGAGCGATCGCGGGCGCCGCGCCGCTCGACCTGTGAGGATGGGGCCGTGGCTCCCAAGGTCCGGTACGCGCGCCGGGGCGATGTTCACATCGCGTACTCGGTGCTCGGAGACGGTC
The DNA here is from genome assembly GCA_963734965.1 of uncultured Microthrixaceae bacterium. Classification (GTDB taxonomy): domain Bacteria; phylum Actinomycetota; class Acidimicrobiia; order Acidimicrobiales; family Acidimicrobilacustridaceae; genus UBA4742. Next base: position 240,624 of record CAVTJK010000004.1, read on the forward strand.
CGCTCGACGTGGTGTTCGTGCCGGGGTTCGTCTCGAACCTCAACCGCACCCTCGACCCCGAGGGCTGGCCGACCGCGTACACGTGGCTCGAGCACATGGCCCGCTTCGCCCGCGTCATCACCTTCGACAAGGTGGGGACCGGGCTCAGCGACCGGTCGGTCGACGTGCCCAGCCTCGAGGTGCGCATGGACGACGTCCGGGCGGTGATGGACGCGGTGGGATCCGAGCGAGCCGCGCTCGTAGGCGTGTCCGAGGGCGGACCGATGACCATCCTGTTCGCGGCGACGTTCCCCGAGCGGGTCCAGTCGCTGACCCTGTACGGCACGTTCGCCTCGGGCATCCGCACCCCCGAACAGCCGTGGGCCCCACCTCCTGATGAAGCGGCGGCACGACTCCTCGCCGTGGAGGAGTTCTGGGGCTCAGGTCTCTGTCTGGCCACCTTCTGCCCACCCGGTGAGGTCAACGACGAGAACCTCGACGACTTCGGCGAAGCCGAGATCGCCTGTGCCAGCCCGGGCGCCGTCATCCGCCTGATGCAGATGAACCAGCTCATCGACGTCTGCTCGGCCCTCTCGTCCATCACCGCGCCGACGCTCGTCGTGCACGCGACCGGCGACGGCAACGTCCCCTACTCGGCCGGCGAGTACATCGCCGCTCACATCCCGGGGGCGCGACTGCTCCCGATCGACTTCCCCGGCCACCTCTCGTTCCTCGAGACCACGGGTCCCGTGGTCGACTGGGTCGACGACTTCGAGGAGTTCGTGACCGGCGCTCGACCGGTGGGATTCACCGACCGGGTGCTCTCCACCGTCCTGTACACCGACATCGTCGACTCGACGGCCCGGGCGTCAGAGCTGGGTGACGCCGACTGGAAGGGCGTGCTCGACCGCCACGATCGACTGGTCGGACGCGAGATCGACCGGCATCGAGGCATCCTGGTGAAGTCGACTGGTGATGGGGCGCTGGCTCGATTCGACGGACCCGCCCGGGCGGTCGCGTGCGGTCTGGCCATCGCCGATGCCGCTCCCGAGATCGGCCTCGAGGTCAGGGCGGGGCTCCACACCGGCGAGATCGAGCTGCGCGGCGACGACATCGGTGGGATCTCCGCCCATGTGGGCGCCCGGGTCGCGGCTCTGGCCGGTCCGCACGAGGTGCTCGTGTCGCGTACCGTGCGCGACCTGGTCGCCGGCTCGGGGCTCAGCTTCGAGGACAAGGGCGAATACGAGCTCAAGGGCGTGCCCAACCGCTGGCAGGTGTACGCCGCGTCCCGCTCGACCAACTGAGGGCGACCCAGCCTGCCGTCTGGCCGTCACTCGGACGGCCGGTCCCCGCTGGTGATGGCCTCCTCCACCAGGTTGACCACCCACGCCAGCCCGCGGACGGCGTCGGCCGATGCCAACTGCCAGTCGGTGGCCAGGCGCTCGTAGGAGGCGACGCTCCAGAGGACGTCGAGCACGGCTGCGGCCAGGACCCGGTCGGGTTCGGGCCAGTCCGCCGCGGCGGCCGTGACCGCCCGGACGAGGGCCTCGTGCTGACGCTGGTTGGCGTCCACCAGGGTCGGGTCGAGCTCGGGTTTGGGCGGACGCGGGTAGGCCGCCGCGCTCTTCAGGGTACGTTCGGTGATCTCGGCGACGTCCTCGAGCCGGAGCGAGGCCAGGTCGATGCCGGCCTGCTCCTCCAAGCGGCGCATCACCGCGTCCCGCATGCCCCGCTCGGCACCGAAGTGGCGGTACACGGTGCGTTCGCTCACGCCGGCTTTGTCCGCCACCGCTCGAACGGTGACGCCTCGCCAGTCGCGGATCGCCGAGCGACGAACGAGCTCGATGGCCGCGGTGATGATGCGCTCACGTGTCTGGGCGGCCTGCTCGATGCGTCGCCTGTTGTCATACCCCCGACGCGGGGGTGACGGCTCGTTCAGGTCGGCTCCCAGGACCCGCACCTCTCCACCTTCTTCCGTGTCGAACAGGTCGGTCAGGGGAGGACGACGGGCAGGGTCTCCCACCCGCGGACGGTCGAAGTCGGCGACAACCTCGCCGCGTCGAGGTCGACGGTCCACTCGGGGAAGCGCGGAGAGCACCTCTTCCAGGGCGATCCGCCCTTCGAGCCGGGCGAGGGCCGCGCCCAGGCAGAAGTGGATCCCGTAGCCGAACGTGAGCTGTTGGCTGATCTGGCGGTGGATGTCGAAGTGATCGCCGTCGGGGAACTGCCGGTCGTCGCGATTGCCGGAACCGACGAGGAACAACATGATGCTGCCCCTCGGGGACAGCTTGGCCGTAGAGCTCGACGTCGCGGGTGACGTACCGGGCCATGTGCGGGGCCGGCGACTCGAAGCGCAGCAGCTCCTCGATGGCGTTGGGGATCAAGGTGGGATCGTCGACCAGTTCTCGGCGTTGATCGGGGTGGTCGGCCAGCACCTTGCCCGTCCAGCCGATCAGCCGGGTCGTCGTCTCGTTGCCGGCCCCGGCGATCACCGTGACGTAGGTGAGTACCTCGTCGCGGCTCAGGCGCCTGGTCGCGCCGGTCTCGTCCTCGAACTCGGCCTGCAGCAGCTCGGTCATGAGGTCGTCGGAGGGATGCTGAGCCCGCCAGTCGATGTAGTCGGCGAAGATCTCCCCGCTGACGAAGCCCTCCTGCGAAACCGCCATCGGCTCGCCCTCGCGCGCGCAGCGTGGCGTCGACGTGGTCGCGGATGACCGCCTGATCCTGGTCGGGGATGCCCAGCAGCATGCCGATGACGCGCATGGGCATCTCCGCACCCAGGTCGGCGATGAAGTCGAAGCCGTCGGCCGCCGACCAGCGGGTCGAGCCCGGCGGCGCAGAACGCCCGGATCTGGGGCTCGAGGGCCGCCATCTTCTTCGGGGTGAAGACCCGCGACAACAGGCTGCGGTGCGCCGTGTGAGCGGGCGGGTCCTCGAAGATGAGGATCCCCGGCGGCATCTCGATGCCCGCCTTGATCAGCTCGATGATGCCGCCCTTGCCCGAGATGTAGGTCTTGGGATCCCGCAGGCCGGCCTCGACGTCGTCGAACCGGCTCAGCGCGTAGAACCCGTGCCGATCGTTGACGTAGAGCGGGGCTTCCTCGCGCAGCCGGCGGTAGACGGGGTAGGGGTCGGCGTTGATCTCGACGTCGTACGGGTCGTAGTAGACGTCACTCGCCGTGATGGTCATGTCGCCGTTCCCCTCGGGCCGATTTCATGTCATAATCTGACACCAAGTTGGGATCTGGTCAACCGGGCATGGGGGCAGGAGCAGATGAGCGAGCTGGCCGAGACGAACTTCTTCCGCGACCGGTCGGTGCAGGACGATCCGTACGCCTACTACGACGCGCTCCGTGAGCGGTCACCGGTGTGGCAGGAACCGCATCATGGCGTCTACATGGTGACGGGCTACGAGGAGGCCCGTTCGGTCTACAACGACGCCACCAACTTCTCGTCGTGCAACACGGTCAGCGGCCCGTTCAAGCCGTTCCCGGTTCCCCTCGTCGGCGACGACATCAGCGAGATCATCGAGCAGTACCGCGACGAGCTTCCCTTCAGCGACCAGCTGCCGGCCTTCGACCCACCCAGGCACGACGAGCACCGGGCTCTGATGATGCGGCTGCTGACGCCGGGGCGCCTCCGCGCCAACGAGGAGTTCATGTGGCGGCTCGCCGATCGCCAGATGGACGAGTTCCTCGACACGGGTTCGTGCGAGTTCATCAGCGAATACGCCGCACCGTTCGCGTTGCTGGTCATCGCCGATCTGGAGGGGGTGCCCGAGTCGGACCACAAGCTGTTCCGACGCCAGCTCGCCAGCCTGCCCGGCGAGATGGAGCACAAGCCACTCGAGTTCCTGTACGAGCAGTTCACGATCTACATCAACGAACGCCGGGCCGAGCCGCGCGACGACATCATGACCTCGATGGCCCAGGCGACCTTTCCGGACGGCTCGATCCCCGACGTCAACGATGTCGCCCTCCTCGCCGCCAACCTGTTCGCCGGGGGGCAGGAGACGACGGTGCGCCTGCTGTCGTTCGCCGTCCGCATCCTCGGCGAGAACCCGGACCTCCAGGAGAGCCTGCGCAAGGACCGTGACCGGATCCCCAACTTCATCGAGGAGACGCTGCGGTTCGAGAGCCCGCTGCGGGGTCAGTTCCGGATGGCCCGCCGCCGTACGACGATCGGCGAGGTCGATGTCCCGGCCGGCGGCGTCGTGATGGTGCTTCCGGGAGCGGCCAACCGCGATCCGCGCACCTTCCCCGACCCGGCGCAGTTCGACCCCGACCGCGACAACGCTCGCATCCACGTCGCCTTCGGCCACGGCATCCACCACTGCGCCGGCGCCCACCTGGCGCGAGCCGAAGGCCGCGTCACGCTCAACCGCCTCTTCGACCGCACCGGGGACATCACCATCTCCGCGGAGCACCACGGACCTCGCAGTGACGCGGCGTTACGGCTACTTGCCGACCTACTTCCTGCGTGGGCTGACGACGCTGCACGTCGATCTCACACCGGCCTAGGCGCGGCACCCCGGTCGGCGGGCGGTAGCGACCCGCAACCGAGTCGCGACCCGCTTCTCGGACGAGTCCGGATCACTGTGGCGGGCTCCAGCCCGGCCCCATTCGCCGCGATACTCGTGCCATGGAACCGAGCCCAACAAAAGACGGACGGCTGCGAGTGCCGAGATCGGTCGAGGGGGCGCGCGAGTTGATCGACTCGGTGCGAAGGTGGGCCGAGAAGACGCTCTTGTGGCGCGTGTGGGACCGGATGCTCGAGACCCAGTTCGTCGATCGAAGCGTGGCCCTGGCCGGCAAGGCGTTCGTGTCCTTCTTCCCGACGGTGATCGTGGTGGCCGCGTTCCTGCCCCCCACATCCGGTCGTCGATCCTGACCACGTTGACGAGCCGCCTCGGCGTGCGCGGCGAAGCGCTGACAGCTGGCCAAACAGGCGTTCGCGTCGAGCGATGACATCAGGCGGGCCACCGGCATCCTCGGTCTGGTGCTCACGGTCTTCTACGCCACGTCGTTCACGACGGCGCTGCAGCGCGTCTACCTCGAGGCCTGGCGGCGACCGCGGGCCGGTCAGGTCTCGGGCTACATCCGAGGTCCCCTCTGGCTCGTCGGGCTGCTCGGCGTTCATGGCGCGTCCTCGGCGGCCTGCGCGGACTGGTGAGGCCCGGCGTCGGCTACGGGTTCTTCCTCGTGGTGGCGCTGGTCGGCTCGATCCTCTGGTGGTGGTTCTCGGCCTGGTTCTTCCTGCACGGCCAGGTGCGGTGGCGGGTGCTGCTCGCCAGCGGGATCATCACGGGCGTGGCCATGTCGGGCTACGCGTTGTCAGCCACCATCTGGATGCCGGACGTGGTGACCAACAACCAGACCCAGTACGGCTTCATCGGAGTGGCGCTGGCCCTGGTCACCTGGTTCTCGGGCGCGGCGATCTGCATCTTCGTCGGCGCCTGCGCCGGGCCCGTGTTCGCCGAAGACGCCGGCCCGGTCGGGCGGCTCGCCCGAGGAGACAACCCGGATCTTCTGATGGCGGGTGCACCCGCGTCCCGGCCCGCTCCCACTCGGGAGCTGCGGATACGAGACGCGTTCCGCTCCGACGAGGACTCGGAGGATGCCGAGGACGCCTCAGATCCAGCTTGAGCCCGGTCGTCGACTCGGCTCGGGCCCAGTCGTCCTTGCACGATGGTCGGACCTCGCTCTGGACCCGCGCCCGATTCGGGAGAGGACGGCACCACCGTCGACCTGAGTCGATTCGGACTACGGCCGCCCGGTCACGACCCCACCAGGCGTGTGGCCGAGTTGTCGGATGAGCCGTGGCTCCCAGCTGAACCCTCGCCGTACGAATATCGAGTAGCGGTCGGCGGCCCCGAACTTGAACGTGGCCACCAGCTCGTAGCTCGTGGCGAATCCCGGCAGAGTGGCTACCGCTAGCGTCACGCCACTTCCGTTGTGCTCTGCCCTCCCAAAATCGTGGATGCCCGCGTATCGAGCCTCGTCGAGGTACCGAGTCGGCCCATTCCTCACCGTGAGCGTGTACTGATTCGGACGGGTCGTCATCATGAGGTCCTTCAGGATCACCACATCCGGTCGTCGTGCCGCGAGATAGGCGTGGGACAGCCCGTGGAAGGCGATGTGGCTGTCGGTCAGACCGACGAGATCGAGAGACGGCAGCCGGGAGTAGTACGGGATGGCGCCAACATCACCACTGGCCACCAGTGTGGCGGGCGGCAGATCGGCCGCGGCCAGGGCTCGCCCGAGCCTGATGTCGAGGTCTGTACCGGTGAGATTCGACGTAAAGGACTCATAGGTCCGTCCGACCACGAGCACCTGGAGCAGCAGCATGCAGGCCAGGATGACAACGCCCAACGGGCGCGGCTTGGGGGAGTCCGGTCAGCGTCATGATCCGGACCGTCGCGACCACCACGAGAGGTAGGACCGGGACGAGGAAGCGGTAGGCGAATCCCGTGATCGGATCCACGACCACGTAGGTGGCGACCAAGGCGATGGCGGGGAGCACCGTGAGCAGCACGATCCGGTCCTTGAGCACCGCCGCCCGCCTGAGAACGAGGCCCAGCACGCCGACGCCGACGGCGGGCGCGACCATCACGAGAAATCCGGTCACGTAGGTCGCTCCTGCCAGTCCGCCCGCGACCTTCACCGCCGCCGTGTTGGGAAGAGGCGACCCGAAATAGAGCCAGACACCGGCCAGATAGAGCAACAAGGCGATCGCCGCGGCGCCGCCGGCTCGGATCACGGCTCGCCTGTCCGTTGCGGTTAGGCCGAGGACAACCCAGATCGGGCCCACGACGGCAACCAGATCCGGCCGAGTTGCGGCGGCCAGGACGGACACGATGGCCACGATCCAGAGCCAGCTGCGTATCGCCGACCACGTGAGGATCGTCACAATCAGGATGGCGAGCATCGTCTCGAGACCGTGGAAGATGTGGAACCCGATGATCGGACTGACCGCGATCGCCACAACACCTACAAGTCGAAGCGCGTGATCGTCCGTCGCCAGGGCGAGGAGGCGAGGCGCGATCACGACGGCCAGCACGAGCCAGCACCCGGCGGCGAAGACCGGCATCGCCGATTCCGGAGAGATGCCGACTCGCGGAACGCGGCACCGATGAGGACCCATGCCAGGCTGGTGAACCCCATGACCGGCCGATCGCCGACGTTGGCCACCAGACCATGCCCGTCGGCCAGATGTACCGAATAGCGATAGGCGATGAAGGCGTCATCGACCCTGATCGACCAGAAGGACGCGACCCAGAGCGCGAGTCCGCCAGCGGCGAAGACGAGCGGGTGGGCCCATCGAGGCGTTTCCGTCGCTGTCTCGACATGCGTCGTCGACATATCGACTCCCCAGGCCTGACGGCCGACGCCGATGCCGGCGCATCGTCGAACGTCAGGCTCCACCCGGGTCGTCGCCGCCATTTGCGGCGACAAAGCCAAACCGCGGCGCGGACGCTACCAGGGTTCCACCCGTTGCGCTCGGGGCCGCGCCGTCCCGGCGCCGGCGTCTCCGGGCGACGATCGGCCACCGCTGACCATCAGCGTCACGTCAGGGTTGCCGTTACCTGTCGCGGCCATCACGGCCGCCTTTCGCCAGTCTTCATCCGGCACGTGGGCCGCGTGGCCCAAATCGCCGGGCGACGCTCATCACGACCGGAACGGGGTCGATAGGGCCGCCGACGGCCCACCGCTGGACCCATTCGCTGGGGTACCGGCCCACCCCCCGGAGCAGAGTTGAACCCAAGACTGAAGCCGCTGGTCCCGACGATCGCCATCGCCATCGGGATCAGCCTCGTGGCGTCCGCCTGTGGATCGTCGAACGCATCGAAGGCCAGCACGGCCGGATCGGCCAAGACGAGCCAGGCGGCGTCCTACACCGCCAACTTCGCCACCGACGAGGGCACCCCCAAGAGCGGAGGCACGCTCGCCTTCGGCCTCGAGGCCGAGTCGGACAGCCTCAGCCCCGTGACCGGCACGTGGGCCCTGTCGGGCCACATGGAGGGCTCGGCCCTGTTCGACCCCTTGGCCACGACCGACGCCCAGGGTCACACGGTGCCGTACCTCGCGCAGTCGTTCTCGCACAGCCCCGACAACAAGACCTGGACCATCACGATGCGCCCGAACGTGGTCTTCCAGGACGGCGAGAAGTGCGACGCCGCCGCCGTCGCCCTCAACATCAACACCTACCGCGACGCGCTCATCACCGGAAAGGCCCTCAAGCCGATCACTTCGGTGACCGTGACCGGCCCGCTCACCGTGCAGGTCCAGGTGAACCAACCGTGGGCCACGCTCCCCAACGTCTTCCTCAGCCAGGGCGGCTACATCGTCGCCCCCAAGACGCTGGCCGACCCCCACGGCGGGGAGCACCCGATCGGGACCGGCCCGTTCATGTTCAAGGAATGGGTGCTCAACGACCACCTCACGGTCGTGCGCAACCCGCACTACTGGCAGAAGGGCCAGCCCCACCTCGACCAGATCATCTTCAAGCCGATCCCCGACTCGGCCGCCCGCCTCCGGGCGCTGCAGGACGGCACGGTCGACGCCGTCGACATCGTCACGCCCCAGCAGGTGGCCGCCATCCGTCAGGACCACAACCTGAACCGCCTCGAGTACGGCAAGGGCGAGGAGCTGTTCGTCCCGCTGAACACGCAGGCCCCGCCGTTCGACAACCTTCACGCTCGCCTGGCCCTCGCCTACGCCACCGACCAGCAGCAGCTGGTCAAGGAGCTCGGCCCCGGCATCTACACGCCGGCCAACGGGATGTTCGCCCCCGGCCAGCTCGGCTACACCGCCGACTCGGGCTACCCGAGCTACGACCTGGCCAAGGCCAAGCAGGAGGTCGCGGCGTACACGGCCGAGACCGGGAAGCCACTCAGCTTCGCCATGACGGCAACGCCCGAGGTGGCCTACGCCCAACAGGACCAGCTCCTGTCGCAGATGTGGGGCGCGGCCGGCGCCCACGTCACCCTTCGCCAGATCGACCAGGACGATCAGGCCGTCGAAGTCGTGCTCGGCCAGTACCAGGCGGCGGACTTCCGACTCTTCGGTCAACCCGACCCTGACGCCGACGCCTACTGGTGGGTGTCGACATCGGTCGGGGCGCCGAACGACGTGTCGCTCAACATGTCTCGCTACGCCACCTCGAAGACCGACGCCGACCTGGCGGCGGGGCGCGCCACCACCGACGAGTCTGCCCGCAACAAGGCGTACCAAGCCTTCGAGCGCGACATGAACGCCGGCATCCCCTACATCTGGCTGGCGCGCGCCGACTGGGTGATCGCCTCGAGCCAGAGGGTGCACGGCTACGTGAAGGCCGGCAACGGAACGATCGCGGCGCTGGGACCCAAGACCTGGGTGGCCGATCTCTGGATCAACTGACCCGCGGATCGGTCGGGACACCCGTTCGGCGAACCGATCGTCTGGCGCGGCTCGTGAGCGTGGGTTGCGGCCCGGGACCGTAGCGTGTCGGCCATGCCGCTCCCACGCTTCATCCCGGCCCTCGACGTTCCCGACGATGCCTCGGGCTCGCTGACCGTCGTCGTCGGCCAGGACAAGGTCATCGTCCTCGACGACCACCCCGACGCGCTCGCCGCCGACCTGCCCGCGTGCTCGTCGGACTTCTCGACGGGGCCGCCTGCTGGGCCGTCGACCTCGACGGCGATGGAGTGCCCGACGTGGTGATCGAGGACCTCGCCGACGCGATGGTCCCGCTGATAGGCCTCCATGGTCGCGTCGACGACGTGCGATGGACCCTCGCCGGGCGGGCGGTCCAGCTCGTCGAGTGGGAGCGCACCCATCGCTTCTGCGGGCGGTGCGGCACCGCCACCGAGCCGGCACCCGGCGAGCGAGCCCGCCGCTGCCCGGCATGTGCGTTGCTCGCGTTCCCCGCCTGGCCCCGGCGGTGATCACCCTGGTCGAGCGCGATGGCGAGGCCCTGCTGGCCCGCAACGGTTCGTTCCCCATCCCGATGTACAGCTGCATCGCCGGGTTCGTCGAGCCCGGCGAGACGATGGAAGAGGCCGTCCACCGCGAGGTACGTGAGGAGGTCGGCGTCGAGCTGGGCGAGCTCCGCTACGTGGCCAGCCAGCCCTGGCCCTTCCCCCACTCCCTCATGATCGGGTTCGAGGCGACATGGGGCGCAGGTGACATCGCGATCGACGGTGTCGAGATCATCGACGCCAACTGGTACCGCCCAGACGACCTCCCCATGATCCCGCCCGCCATGTCCATCGCCCGCACGCTCATCGACCGCTGGATCGAACGCGTCGGTTGAGACCGAGCACATCGCCGTCCGGGATCAGCGGCGGTCCTGCTGGAAGGGCAGTCTGGACCGCACCCGGCTCACCTCGATGGGGTCGACCTCGGCGGTGACGATCCCCTCGGCCGCCCCGGCCTCGGCGAGGACCTCGCCCATGGGATCGACCACGAGGGAGTCACCCACGTGGTCGAGGCCGTCGCCCGAGCGGCCGACCCGGTTGGCGCCGACGACGTAGGCCTGGTTCTCGATGGCCCTGGCCCGAAGCAGCGTGCGCCAATGGTCGCGCCGCGACGACGGCCAGTTGGCGACGACCACGTAGCAATCGGTGTCAGGAGCCTGGGCCCAGAACTGGTCGGCGAAGCGCAGGTCGTAGCAGATCGCCGGACTGACCCTGAGGCCGTCGACGTCGATCGTAGGGGCGTCGTCGCCAGCGGAGTAGTGGCGGTCCTCGCCGGCGAAGGCGAAGGGATGGCGCTTGGCGTAGCGGTGCAGCTGACCCGCGGGCCCGGCGAGGACGAAGGTGTTGGCGGGGCGGTCGCCGCCCACCGGGCGGACGGGGACGGAGCCGCACAGCCACACGCCGTGGGTCGACGCCTGCGCCACCAGCCACTCGGTTGTCGGACCGTTGGGCGCCTCCGCGACGCGGTCCGTGGCCATCGTGAAGCCGACGGCGAACAGCTCGGGAAGGATGACGAACACCGCCCCCCGGTCCGCGGCGGCGGCCACCATCGGCGCGACGCGTGACAGGGTCGCGCCGCGGTCCTCCCAGCAGATGTCGTGCTGGACGACGGCGACCTTCACAGCCGTCCCAACCGCTCGACGGCCTCGGCCAGGACGTCGTCGCGCTTGCAGAAGGCGAAGCGCACCAGGTGCCGGCCCCGCGCCGGGTCGAGGTAGAAGGCGGCGCTGGGCACCGCGACGACGCCGCATCGCTCGGGCATCGAGCGGCAGAGGTCGACGCCGTCGTCGAAGCCGAGCGGACGCACGTCGACGGTGGCGAAGTAGGTGCCGGCCGGGCGGTGAACCTCGAAGCCGGCCTTGGCGAGCCCGTCGCAGAGCAGGTCGCGCTTGGCGGCCAAGCTCGTCCGCAGCTCGTCGTAGTAGCCGTCGCCCAGAGCCAGGCCGACGGCGACCGCGGGCTGGAAGGGCGCCCCGCTGACGTAGGTGAGGAACTGCTTGGCGGTTCGCACGGCGCTGACGAGCGCCTCGGGACCGGACACCCAGCCGATCTTCCAGCCGGTGAACGAGAACGTCTTGCCGGCCGACGACACCGTGAGCGTGCGGGCCGCCATGCCCGGCAGCGACGCCAGCGGCACATGCTCGCCCTCGTAGACGAGGTGCTCGTACACCTCGTCGGTCAGCGCCAACAGCTCGTGCTCGTTGCAGAGTCTGGCCACGACTTCGAGCTCGTCGCGGTCGAAGACCTTCCCCGTCGGGTTGTGCGGCGAGTTCAGCAGGACGAGCCGGGTTCGCGGATTGATCGCGGCCTCGAGCTCGCCGGGTTCGAACCCGTAGCCAGGGGGGTCGATGGTGACCACCCGGAGGGTGGCCCCGGCCATCGCCGCCGCCGCGCGATAGGAGTCGTAGATGGGCTCGAAGGTCAGCACCTCGTCCCCCGGTTCGCACAGGGCGAGCAGCGCGGCCGTGAGGGCCTCGGTGGCACCGGCCGTCACGAGAACCTCCCGGTCGGGGTCGACGTCGAGCCCCCAGAACCGGTGTTGGTGGGCGGCGATGGCGGCCCGCAGCTCGGGCGTGCCCGGCCCGGGCGGGTACTGGTTCTGGCCGCCGCGGATGGCCGCGACGGCGGCGTCGGCGACCTCGACTGGGCCGTCGGTGTCGGGGAACCCCTGCCCGAGGTTGATCGACCCGGTACGCACCGCCAGGTCCGACATCTCGGCGAAGATCGTGGTGCCGAAGCCCTGCAGCCGCGACGCGAGGAAGGGGACCCGGCGCTCCATCGTCGTCGATGCTACGGGATGGAATGGGCCAACTGATCGCTCGCTCGGGCGGCAGATGACCACCCGCGAGGTGGCAATCTGCCGCCGCGATGGGAAAGGGTGGGCGCTGAGGGGCTCGAACCCCCGACCCCCTCCTTGTAAGGGAGGTGCTCTAGCCAGCTGAGCTAAGCGCCCGAAGGAACGGATCAGGGTACTCCTGCGCCACCGGTGGGCCGATCACAACCGCTTCGTCGGTCGCCGCCCCCGAGGTTCGGCGTCGGCTGCGGTCTCTCCCGGCCGCGCCGCGCTGGCCCAGATCGGCGGCTGGGGGCACTCAGAGTCGCAGATGCGGCTGATTCGGGTGACCAACCTCGCGAGTGCGAGATCACCTAGTTTCACTCCATCGACTGCCCGCGATGGGCCGAAGGGAAATGCATAAGGTGAGCCCAGCGCGCGCCGACGCGGTGCGATGACCACACACGGGGGTGTCGGATGGAGATCACGACAACGGTCAACGGGGCCGAACACCGCGACGAGGTCGAACCTCGTCAGCTGCTCGTCCACTACCTACGTGACGACCTCGGGCTGACGGGCACCAACATCGGGTGTGACACATCGTCGTGTGGCGCCTGCACGGTGCACATCGACGGCGAGTCGGTGAAGTCGTGCACGGTCTTGGCGGTCCAGGCCGACGGCCAGTCGATCAAGACCATCGAGGGCCTGGCCAACGGCGACGAGCTCCACCCCATGCAGGAGGCGTTCCGTCAGTGCCACGGGCTGCAGTGCGGGTATTGCACTCCCGGCATGGTCATGGCCGCCGTCAGCCTGCTCGACGAGAACCCCCACCCCACCGAGCAAGAGGTGCGCCTCGGGCTCGAGGGCAACCTGTGTCGTTGCACCGGCTACCACAACATCGTCAAGTCCGTGCTGGCCTGCGCCAACGGCGAGCTGGCCGCCCCGGGAGAGGTGGTGTCGGCATGACCACCACCGAAGCCCCGCCGACCACCCCCTTCATCGGCACCCGGATGGTGCGGCGCGAGGATGCCCGCCTGCTCACGGGCGAGGCCAAGTACACCGACGACCTCGACATCCCCGGCGCGCTGCACCTCTCGATCCTGCGCAGCCCGATGGCCCACGCCAGCATCAACCGGATCGACCTGTCGGGCGCCCTGGCCGCGCCTGGCGTCGTGGCCGCGTACACGGGTGCCGACCTCCAGGACCTGTGGGCTACGCCGATGCCGTGCGCATGGGCGGTCACCGAGGACATGCTCAACCCACCGCACTTCCCCGTCGCGGTCGGCACCGTCAACTACGTGGGCGACGCCGTCGCCGTGGTGTTGTCCGACTCCGAGGAGGCAGGACGGGACGCGCTCGAAGCCATCGTCGTCGACTACGGCCCGCTGCCCGCCGTCATCGACCTCGAGGACGCGCTGGCGGACAAGGCGCTCGTGCACGAGGAGCTCGGCACGAACAAGTCCTACACCTGGCAGCTGGTGGTCGGCGACGAGGCTGTGGATCGCGCCTTTGCCGACGCCGCCTTCACGGTCAAGGAGCGCTACATCCAACAGCGCCTCATCGCCATGGCCATGGAGCCGCGCGCCTACGCCGCCGTCCCCCAGCCCTTCGGTGGCGATCTCACGCTCTACAGCGCCACCCAGATCCCCCACGTCCTCAAGATCATGCTGGCGCTGACGCTGGGCCTGCCCGAACATCTGCTCCGGGTCGTGGCCCCAGCCGTCGGTGGCGCCTTCGGCTCGAAGCTGGACGTCTATGCCGAGGAGCTGCTGTGCGTCGCCCTGGCCAACAAGCTCCGCCAGCCGGTCCGCTGGGTCGAGGAGCGCACCGAAGGCGCCCAGTCCACCGTTCAGGGACGCGGCCAGATCCAGGACATGGAGTTGGCCGCCGATGCCGACGGCAAGCTCACGGCGATAAGGGTCAATCTGATCGCCGACATGGGCGGCTACCTGCAACTGATCACGCCCGGAATCCCTTTGCTCGGGGCGTTCCTCTACGCCGGGGTGTACGACCTGCCCGAGGCGTACTCGTTCACCTGCACGGGCGTCTTCACCACCATGACCCCGACCGATGCCTACCGTGGCGCCGGTCGCCCTGAAGCGACATACGCCATCGAGCGGTCCATGGATCGCCTGGCCCAGGTGAGCGGGATCGATCCGATCGAGCTGCGGCGGCGCAACTTCGTCAAGGCCGAGCAATATCCCTACACGGCCATGACCGGCCTCGTCTACGACTCCGGGAACCACGCCGGCGCCCTCGACAAGGCGCTCGAGCTCGTCGGGTACGACGAGGTGCGGGCCGATCAGCAGCGTCGCCGCGACGCGGGAGAGGTCAAGCAGCTCGGAGTCGGCGTCTCGTCCTATTTCGAGATGTGCGGACTGGCTCCGTCACGGGTGCTCGCCTCGCTCAACTACACGGCCGGCGGCTGGGAAGCGGCCACGGTGCGCATCACCCCCACCAACAAGGTGCAGGTGATCACCGGCGCCACCCCGCACGGGCAGGGCCACGAGACGACGTGGTCGATGATCGTGGCCGACCGGCTGGGCGTGGCCCCCGAGGACGTCGAGGTCCTGCACAGCGACACCTCCATCAGCCCGCTCGGCATGGACACCTACGGGTCGCGTTCACTGGCCGTCGGCGGGGTCGCCATCTCCCTCGCCCTCGACAAGGTGGTCGACAAGGCTCGAACGATCGCCGCCCACCTGATGGAAGCGGCCGAGGAGGATCTCGAGTTCGAAGCCGGCACCTTCAGCGTCCGCGGCTCACCCGACCACAACCTTCCGCTGGCCGCGGTGGCCTTCGAGGCGTTCACGGCTCACAACCTGCCTGACGGCCTCGAACCGAACCTCGAGGCCCACGTCACCTACGACCCGCCCAACTTCTCGTGGCCGTTCGGTACGCACATCTGCGTGGTCGAGGTCGATCAGGAGACCGGCGCCGTCGACGTGATGAAGTACGTCGCTGTCGACGACTGCGGCAACCAGATCAACCCGCTCATCGTCGAAGGTCAGGTCCACGGTGGTGTCATCCAGGGACTGGCTCAGGCCTTGTTCGAGGAAGCCGTGTACGACGACAGAGGCAACCTGACCACGTCGACGCTCGCCGACTACTTGGTGCCCGCGGCGTCCGACGTCCCATCCATCATCACCGGGTCGACCATCACCCCCAGTCCGACCAATCCGCTGGGCGTCAAGGGGATCGGCGAAGCCGGGACGATCGCGGCCACCCCGGCGGTCATGAACGCCATCGTCGACGCCCTGTCGCCCCTCGGCGTGATCGACGTGCCCATGCCGGCGTCGCCTCAGAACGTGTGGTCCGCCATACAAGCGGCCGCTTCGACCTCAGGAGGTCCCCGATGATCCCCGCCGCCTTCGACTACGTGCGGGCCGACTCGGCCGAGCAGGCCATCTCGCTGCTCACCGAGCACGGGGACGAGGCCAAGCTGCTCGCCGGCGGCCACTCGCTGCTGCCGCTCATGAAGCTCCGTCTGGCGTCACCGTCGGTGCTCATCGACGTCGGACGCCTGAGCGACCTGTCCTATGTGCGCGACGGCGGCGACCACATCGCCGTCGGCGCCCTCACCCGTCATCGAGACCTCGAGGTGTCCGAGCTGCTGAGGGCCCAGGTGCCGATCCTGGCCCACACCGCGGGCGAGGTCGGCGACCCGCAGGTGCGCCACCGCGGCACCATCGGCGGGTCGCTCGCCCACGCCGATCCGGCGTCGGACCTTCCCGCCGTCGTGCTGGCCCTGGGCGCCACGCTGGTGGCGCAGGGCCCCAACGGCCAGCGCGAGATCGCGGCGTCCGACTTCTACCGCGGCTTCCTCGAGTCCGCCCTCGAACCCGACGAGCTGCTGACCGAGATCCGCGTCCCCAAGGTGCCCGACGCCGGCTGGTCGTTCCAGAAGTTCAACCGCCGCGCCCAGGACTGGGCCATCGTCGGAGTGGCCGCCATCCGCAACAACGGATCGTCGGGCGTGGCCCTCGTCAACATGGGCTCGACCCCCGTCTACGCCCAGGCTGTCGTCGACGCCATGATCGCCGGGGCCAACGCGACCGACGCCGCCGAGCACGCGGCCGACGATGCCGAACCGCAGGCCGACATCAACGCCAGCGTCGAGTTCCGCACGCACCTGGCCAAGGTGCTGGTGCGGCGGGCCATCGAAGAGGCCGGCGGCTGACCGAACCTACGCCGCCCCCGTCGGTCCGCTGATGGGCTGACCGGGAGCAGATGTGCGCGCCAGCGCGATGAGCGCCTGGGTGGTCTCGATCTGCAGCTCGGGCAGCGCATCCGGCGCGAACCACGCCACCTCGGAGATCTCGGGCGAGAACGGTCGGGCGGCGTCGGCTTCGTCCTCGTCGAGCGGACGAGCCCGATAGACGAGGTCGACGCGGCGGCTGTGGGGCTCGACGACGGTGGCCGGCTCGCCGATCAGCTCGACGTGGAGGCCGACCTCTTCGAGGATCTCGCGCCGGGCCGCATCGGCGGCGTGCTCGCGACGCGCGAGCAGCCCGCCGGGGATCCCCCACCGCGACCGGTAGACCTGGCGCACGAGCAACAGCCGGCCGTCGGCCCGCTCGATGCAGCAGATGGCACCGACGGTGAACGATGGCGTGATGGTCCGCACGACGACGCGCCGAAGCGACGGCGGCAGCCACCGGAACAGGCGGAGCAGCGTTCGATGCAGACCCGCGGGCATCCGATCAGCCTACGGGAGCGGCACGTCTGAAAAGCCGTCTCGGCGGACCTCGACCAGCTCGGCCAGCAACGCCGGCGTGGCCGCCGCAACCGGGGTGCGACGGGCGTCGTGATCGAGAACGACCAGGTCACGACCATGGGCGTCGACCACCGACGCGCCCGCTTCGAGGCACACCAGCAGGCCCCCGAGGTAGTCCCACGACCCGTGGGCGTTGGGCAGGCAGTCGAGGTAGCCGTCGAGGATCCCGCAGGCGACGGCACACAGGTCGAGGGCGGCAGCCCCGAGGGCCCGGAACTGCGACCACCCGAGGTGGCGGGGCGGAAGCCGGACAGCGCGATCATCGAGCGGCTCAGCGTCGTCGCGTCCGACGGCCCGATGCGCTCGCCGTTGCGCCGCGAGCCCTGGCCGCGCGACGGCATCGAAGTCGTCGCCGGTGGCCAGGTTCACCACCAGCGCGGCGCGAGCGCCGTCCCGGTCGACCGCGCAGAGGCTCGTCGCGAACCACGGGATGCGTCGCGACGCGTTGGTCGAGCCGTCGACGGGATCGATCACGACGGTGATCTCGGCATCGGGACGGTGGCGGCCCGACTCCTCGGACAGCACGCCGACGCCGGCCGGGTCGAGCACGGCCAGGGCGGCGGCGTCGGCGGCCAGGTCACTGCGGTACTGCCCGGCTCGGGTGCCGGCCAGGTCCCAGTCGTCGAGGTCGCCGAGCGCCCGCGTCACGGCCTCGGCCGTCTCGTACAGCAGCCCCAAGAGCGCGTCGTCGTCCACGGGGGGGCGACGGTAGCCGCCCGCGTCGCCGCCGTGGCAGGCTAAGGGCCAAATCCACCCACCAGGAAGTCCACCTCTTGGCCATCATCGACGTCGCGGGTTTCGTCGCGGATCTGAAGGATCACGCCGTCGACCACCAGTTCCACGTGCACGATGAGCGTCACTTCGTCGAGACCTACTCGCTACGGCAGGCCTGGGAGGTCGATCTGCACCCCGAGGACGCGTGCGGCGGTCCGCTCGACCTCCACCTCGCCCTCGAGGTCGAGCCGCGCACGCTGCTCACCTTCGAGGACCGGATGCTCGAGCTGCCCGAGGGCGCCGACCCGCCCGAGGGGTTCGCGTTCCCGCTGGTGTTCACCTGGGTGCTGCCGCCGCTGCCCAAGGGTCCCGACCTGCTCGTCCTGGCCACCGACCTGGCCGGCATCGGCGGAACCGACCTGCCGCTCGAGGTCTCGGCCATCGACTCGTTCGCCTCGGTGACCGACGCGCCCGAACGCAGCCTCACGACGGTGTCGCGCGTCGAGGTGGGCCTCGATCGGATCTTCCTGGGCCAGGAGCAGCTGTGCGACGTGCTCGACCGCTGCCACGACGTGAGCAGCTACCTGCTCGACCGGGCTCCGGCCTGGCTCGACGAGCTCTAGACCGCTCCCCCGTGACCCGAGCCGTCGCGCTGGTCGACTTCACGCCCGACGATCTGAGCGTCGTCTTGGCCGAGATGAACGAGATCGGCCAGGCCCGCAACGGTTGGGTCAACGTGCGGCCGGTCCCGCTCGAGGATCCGGCCGACGAACAGCTCACCGAGTTCGTGGCCACACCTCCCGTCGCGCCCGTCGGGCTCTTCGCCCGCTGGCGCCTCGTGCTCGTCGAGGGGACGTGGGTCCCGGGCAAGATCGGGCGCAACGGCGCCGAGGACGCGTCGGTCGGCCTGTCCCATCCCGCCGGCCGGTTCGCCGTGCGCCAGCTGCGAGACGCCGGAGTGGCGGTGCCCGACGGCTGGCGCGTCATCGTCGACCACGCCAAGCGCGGCCTGGTGCTCTCGGTGCCTGACGGGCCCGGCGGCGCGGCCGACGCGACGGCGACGGTGCTGTCCTGGCTGCTG
Source organism: uncultured Microthrixaceae bacterium (assembly GCA_963734965.1). Lineage (GTDB taxonomy): Bacteria > Actinomycetota > Acidimicrobiia > Acidimicrobiales > Acidimicrobilacustridaceae > UBA4742. The sequence continues at coordinate 259,405 of CAVTJK010000004.1, forward strand.
GAGGCCGGCCCCGTGCTGGGACCTGATCAGATCACAGGACGCTGGCGGGCTGAGATCCACCACCGCTGACCGGGCCCGGCGACACCGGGTCGATTTGCTAGGCGGAGGGCTTCACCGGTTGGGCGATCACGGCGTAGACCGTGGCCGCGATCGCAACGGCGGCCAGGACGAAGGCCACGACGGCTCGCTTCGTGTGCACGGCCGAGATGTAGTACCCCCCGAGCACGAGGAAGGCCAACGCGATGACTCCCAACGAGATCGTCAACGGTGTGATCGGGTTCGACGACGCGGTCGCCGCTGTGTCACTGACGTCTTCGCTCGGCATGGCTCCTCCTGGTCGGGACCGAGCATAGAAGACCCGCTCGGCCCAGGCGCGCGGGTGGGCATGTAGCGGGCCCGCGCGGACTAGCACTCGCCGCCAAAGGTGAACCTGTGGTGGGCCCGGGTGGGATCGAACCACCGACCCAGGGATTATGAGTCCCCTGCTCTAACCACTGAGCTACAGGCCCCGACCGCAGCAGGCTAGTGCGGGGCCCACACGCACCCCGGCCGCCGCGACCCGGGCTGGTCACGGGGCCGAGTGAGCTCCGGGGGTGGGGCTCGAACCCACGACAAACGGCTTAACAGGCCGCCGCTCTGCCAACTGAGCTACCCCGGAAGGACGAGGTCGGAGGATAGCAGTGCGTGCACCAGACCCATGACGGCTCGGTGGGTGCGCGAACAGCCGTAGACCACCGAGGCACAACCCATCGGATGCTTGGACCTCCGGATGGATGGGTCGGGCACGGCCCGGTAGGGGCAGTGGAACTGCGAGGTCGGGATGGACGTCAGCTCGGACCAGAACGCTGAGGCGGCGTCGAGGTCGAGACCAGCGTGAAGATAGATCCGGAGGCGTAGCCGGGGCTCGTCGATTTCGAAAAAATGGCGCAGCCAGTGGCAGAAGAACACGATCATGCGAGGATCGGCGTTGGCAAAGGTGACGCATCCGTCGCGCTTGGCGCCCTCGCCGGCATTCCATGCCTCCAGCATGACGACGGGGTATGACAGCCCTGGCCGTGTTGTTGCAGTGCCTCTGCACATTTCCCTCGGCCGAACCGGTCCGCTACAAAATGTCGATGCGATTTCGTACGGGACTGGCGATCGGTCTGGCGGTTGGCTACTACTACGGAGCCAAGGCCGGACGTGAGCGCTACCAGCAGATCGACGAGTACCTGAGCCAGGTCCGGTCGTCGAACGCCTACAACCAGGTCGTCGCCCGCCTGACCCAACTGGCCGAGGAGAGCGTCGGCCGCGGTCGCGTCATCGTCGCTGGGGTCGCCGCGGGCGCGCCGAGCGTCGAACCACCGAGCAGCCCCTACGACTACGTAGGCGACCCCACCCTCAACTGACGCTCGTCAGCCGAGTCCTGCTGACCGGGAGGGCGCCCCACGGGCGCCGGCCTCACTCGCCGTCGAGGTAGTCGCGCAGCTTCTGGCTGCGATGGGGATGGCGCAGCTTGGCCAGCGTCTTCGACTCGATCTGACGGATGCGTTCACGGGTGACGCCGAACTCGCGGCCCACCTCTTCGAGCGTGCGGGCCTGACCGTCGTCGAGGCCGAATCGCAGTCGCACGACGGCCTTCTCGCGCTCGTTGAGTTGATCGAGCGCCTCGACGACGGCATCGCCGAGCATCTTGCGCGCCGCCATCTCGGCCGGCGCCTCGGCCTGCTGATCCTCGATGAAGTCAGCCAGGTTCGAGTCGTCCTCCTCGCCGACCGGCGAGTCGAGCGAGAGCGGGTCCTGCGAGATGCGCATGATCTCGCGCACCCGCGCCGGGGTCATGTCGACCTTCTCGGCCAGCTCCTCGGTGGTGGGCTCGCGCTCGAGCTCCTGGAGCATCTGGCGCTGGACGCGGTGCACCTTGTTGATCGACTCGACCATGTGGACCGGGATGCGGATGGTGCGAGCCTGGTCGGCGATGGCCCGGGTGATGGCCTGACGGATCCACCACGTGGCGTAGGTCGAGAACTTGAAGCCCTTGGTGTAGTCGAACTTCTCGACCGCCCGCATCAGGCCCAGGTTGCCCTCCTGGATGAGATCCAGGATCAACATGCCGCGACCGACGTAGCGCTTGGCGATCGACACGACGAGGCGAAGGTTGGCCTGCGTGAGCGCAGCCTTGGCTCGCTCACCATCGTCCAAGACCCGCTTGAGGCGGCGCCGGTCGGTCCGGTCGAGCAGTTCGATCTCGCCGCTGGCGCTGAGGTCGGCCAGCTTCTCGGCCGCCTCGGTGCCGGCCTCGATCCGCTTGGCCAGATCGACCTCCTCCTGGGCGGTCAGCAGCGAGACCCGGCCGATCTCCTTGAGGTACATCCGCACGGGGTCGGCCGAGCCGCCCATCCCGATCGACCCGCCGAGCCGCAACGCATCCTTGGGACTGGTCGTGCGCAACCGGGCCCGACGCTTGGCCGCCGCGTCGGGCGGCGGCTCGTCGTCGAAGTCCGCTTCGAGCAGGGCCAACGGGTCGACGGGCACGATGACCGATGCCGAATCGTCGAGATCGTCGCGTGCAGCCTGCGCCCGATCAGCATCCTCGATCTCGGTCTCGTGGGCCAGCGCCTCGGCCGCGTCGACCTCGGCCTCGATCTCGCGCAGGAAGCTCACCGGTGGGTCATCGACGCTCGGATCGAGATCGATCCCGTCGACGGCGAGCAGCCGGCGCAGGTCCTCGACGATCTCGGGCGTGATCGGCGTCGAGTGCACGAACTCCTCGAGGTCGTCGCGCGTGAGCGTCGAACGGTCCCGGGCCCGGGCCATGAGGAGCGACAACTCGTCACTGGAGAGTCCGCCACCCTGCGAAAGGATCGGTTCGCTCGCCGTCATCTGGTCTCCTGCTGACGATGTCCCTCGACAGGTGGAACTACCACCCCATCCGAGCTGGTCAAACCGGTGCGTCCCGGCCCTCCCCTGGTGTCTCGCGGCCAGCTTAGTGGTCGCACTTCCCCGAAGGGCCCGCTATCGACGATAGTCCCGCGACCCGCCGCACCACGGCCCCGGGCACCGCCGCACACGAGGCGCACACGAGCGGCACACGAGCGGCACACGAGCGGCACACGAGCGGCACACGATGGTCACGCGGTCCACGCCGGATGCGGAAGGCCTCTTCGGCGTCGCCCGGCGCCGTTGGACGACCGGTGGTGTGTCAGATGACCACGAGAAACGCGACGGCGCACGTTCTATTGTTCTACTGAGCTCTGCGGGAGAGCGACAGCGGGCGGCAGTGGCGCCCGTCGGGCATGGCGCAACCAATGGCGGGGGCGTGGATCTCTCAACCGCACGACTCGGGCGTTGAACCACCGCGACCAGCGGTGTCGGACCCAAGCGGGGAGTCCTCGGATGGAGACCAGTACGACGAGCGCAATGGCCGAGCCGATCGTCGAGGAGGAGCCGGCATCCAGCCGAGTCCTGGCCGCGCCGGCGAAGCCAGCCAAGCCGATGAGAAGGTCGTGGCGACCGCGCCGACGCGCCCCGAGCCGCATCGTCGGAGCCCTGAGGACCGTGCCGCTGTTTTCGACGTGCAGTCCCCGAGAGCTCGACCGCATCACTCGGCTCGGCACCTCGGTGACGGTGGGCGCCGGCACCGAGATCACCACTCAGGGTCGACCCGGCTCGGAGTTCCTCCTGGTGATCCAGGGGTACGCCCGCTGCTCGGTCGACGGCCGCGAGGTCTCGACCCTGGGGCCGGGCGACTTCTTCGGTGAGGTGTCTCTGCTCAACGGCGGACCTCGCTCCGCCACCGTGACGGCCAAGACCGAGATGCAGCTGCTGGACTTGGATCGACGTGAGTTCTACGGGATGCTCGACAGCGTGCCGACCGTGACTCGAAAGCTGCTCTCGGTCGTCGCCAGCTACCACCTGCCGCCGAGCGCCATCGCGCCTTGACGCGGGCGGCGCCGACGCGTCGACCCGGCCGACCACCCCGAGCACCGCGAGCACCGCGAGCACGGCACGCTCGACGCGTGCGCTAGTCGGGGTCGTCCTGGCGCCGGCGGAGCAACCACTCCTGGAGCTGCTCGACCGCAGCGGCGGCCGTATCGGTCTCGTGCAGCTCCTCCATGCGCAGCTTGACCCAGGCCATCTCGGTCGAGCGCTCGAACACGAGGGCCTCGTCCGCGGTCCCCACCTCGGCGCGCATCACGGCCAGCTCACGTTTGGCCGCCTCGTTGACCAGAAGGGCGAGCACGTCGGTCGGGTCGGCCTCGGTGTCCTCGACGGCCAGGCGCTGGAGCAGATCGGCGGCCGTCGGGTCGGTGGCCGACACCGCGTCGTGCAGGGTTGGCGCGGCGGACAGCGCCCGATAGGCCTCGAGGTTGACCTCGTCGGCGAACAACGAGTCGTGCAGCGCCTCGGCGATGGTGTCGGGGTCGGCGACCAGCAGACGCAGCGCTTCGATCTCGGGCGAGTCGCGTCGACGCGCCGGTCGCGGCGCGCCCTGGTCGACCCGCACCGCTCTCCCCCGCTCGGCGCCACCAGACTCGCGACCCGCGGCCGGGCGCGTGAAGGTCCCCGCCCGCAACTGCTCGACCGGGATGCGACAACGCGACGCGACCTCCATGAGGTACTGGTCGCGGACCAACGAGTTGGGATGCTCGTTGATGACCTCGAGGGCGGACTCGGCGGCACGCGCCCGGCCCTCGGGCGAGGCCAACGTCGCCGCGTCGAGCACCCGATTGAGGCGGAAGCCGAGGAACGGCGTGGCGTTGGCGACGGCGGCGGCCAACGCCTCCGGATCGGACCGGGCCAGATCGGCGGGATCGACGCCGGCCGGCAGGGCGGCGACGGCTACGTCGATCTCGTAGGCCCGCTCCCACTCGTAGAACCGGGCCGCCGCGTTCTGTCCGGCCGAATCGGCGTCGAAGGCGAGCACGACCCGGTGGGCGAAGCTCTTGAGCGTGCGGAAGTGCTCCTCGGTGAGCGCCGTCCCACACGTCGCCACGGCCCGGGGGAGACCGGCGGCGGCGAACCCGATCACGTCCGTGTAGCCCTCGCACACGATGGCCTCGTCGGCGGCCACCACGGCGCCCTTGGCCCAGTTGAGCCCGTAGAGCACCCGGCTCTTGGCGTAGATGGGGCTCTCGGCCGAGTTCTTGTACTTGGGCCCCTCGCCGTTGGGCAGCACCCGCCCGCCGAAGGCCACGGGGTCGCCGGTCACGTCGAGGATCGGGAACAGCACGCCGCCGCGGAAGGCGTCGGTCTGGCGTTGGCGCGAGTTGATGAAGCCAAGACCGGCGCCGGTCAGCACGTCGTTCGGGAGCTTGAGCGCCTTGGCCAGCTCGTCCCATCCTTCGGGCGCCCATCCGATCTGGTAGGCCCTCACCTCGTCGCCGCTGAGGCCGCGCTCGCGGAGATAGCCACGCGCCTTGGCCGCATCGGGTGCCGACAGCAGGCGCTCGTGGTACCAGGTCACGGCCCGAGACATGGCCTCGATGAGCTTGGCCCGCTGCTTGCGGCCCTCCCCCTCGTTGCGATCGGTGTAGTGCAACGTGACGCCGGCTCGCGCCGCCAACAGCTCGATGGCGCCCACGAAGTCGACGTGCTCGATCTCGCGGACGAACGTGATCACGTCACCCTTGGCCCCGCAGCCGAAGCAGTAGTACAGCCCCTGCTCCTGGTTGACCGAGAACGACGGCGACTTCTCGGTGTGGAACGGGCACAGCCCCTGCCAGCGCCGACCGACCCGCTTGAGCTGGGCGTGGTCGCTCACGATCTGGACGATGTCAGCGGTCTCGCGGACCCGAACCACATCCTCGTCGACGATCCCCATCGGCGTGACCGTACCAGCGGGATGTGACGGCCCGACCGCCCAGATCCGACAACGGCTCGTCCCACCGGGTGCCGTGGTGGGCGCCTGAGGAGAAGGGCTGGTCAGCCGGGTTTGGTCATCCTGATCGAGTAGATGAGCGGCAGCTTCGGGCCGTCGTCAGGCATCCACCAGGTGCGGTCCTCGTGCTCGACCAGGAACGGCCAGCGCGGCCACAGGGTGAACGGGTGCTCGCGGAACGACTCGAGCACGAGGTCTCGATCGAGCAGGGCCGTCACGACCGATGAGACCGGATGGGTCCACTCCCAGGACTCGTCGTGGTCGGTGACGAGATCGGGGTCGGCATAGGTGCCGGGATCATCCCAGCGCAGCCCGTCGTGGAGCCCGAAGTAGCCGTGGGTGATGGTCAGGTCATCGTCGGCCATCATCTGGACGAGGGGATGGAACTCGGCCAGGTAGAAGGTCCCACCTGGCCGCAGGAGGGCATCGACGACGCCGGCCCAGCGCACCAGGTCGGGCAGCCACAACAGCGCGCCCAACCCCGTGTAGACGACGTCGAAGGTGCGACCTCCGAGCGCGTCGACCGCGCCGTAGACGTCGGCCGCCACGAAGTCGGCCTCGATCCCCACCTCCGCCGCCAGGCGCGTGGCCTCGTCTATGGCCGGACCTGAGAAGTCGAGGCCCGTGACCCGGGCACCGAGCCGGGCCCACGACAACGTGTCGAGGCCGAAGTGGCACTGCAGGTGCACCAGGTCGAGACCGTCGACCGATCCGAGCTCGGCGCGTTCGAACTCCTCCAAGCTGTTGCGGCCGGCGATGAACCCGTCCACGTCATAGAGATCCGAGGCCACGTGAGCCGGGACCCTTTCGTCCCAATGGGCGCGATTGACCGCGAGCTTGTGGGCCTCGTCGTGTCCCGAGCCCGCCTCGCCCGCCTCGCCCGCCTCGCCTACCTCGTCAGACGAGGCGGCCATGGAGGTATCCGACCAGGTCGTCGACGGGCACGCGCTCCTGGTCCATCGAGTCCCGCTCGCGAACCGTCACCGCCTGGTCGTCCAACGAGTCGAAGTCGACGGTCACGCAGTAGGGCGTGCCCAGCTCGTCCTGACGGCGGTAGCGACGGCCGATGGCCTGGGTCTCGTCGTAGTCGCACATGAAGTGGGGCTGGAGGCGGGTGAGCACGTCACGAGCGACCGGCGTGAGGGTGTCCTTCTTGGACAGCGGGAGGACAGCCACCTTGTAGGGAGCCAGCCGATGGTGCAGGCGCAGGACGACGCGCGTCTCTCCCCGCACCTCCTCCTCGTCGTAGGCGGCCAGCAGGAAGGCCATCATCGTGCGCGTTGCCCCAGCCGCCGGTTCGATGACGTAGGGCGTGTAGCGCGTGTTGGTGGCCTGATCGAAGTAGTCGAGCTTCTCGCCCGAGGCCTTCATGTGCTGGGTGAGGTCGTAGTCGCCACGGTTGGCGATGCCTTCGAGCTCGTCCCACCCCCACGGGAACAGGAACTCGACGTCGCTCGTCGCGCTCGAGTAGTGGCTCAGCTCGTCGGCGTCGTGGGCCCGCAGACGCAGCTTGGCCTCGGGGATCCCGAGATCGAGGTACCAGCGGTAGCGCTCCTGCAGCCAGTACTCGTACCACTGCTGAGCCTCGTCGGGCGGGACGAAGAACTCCATCTCCATCTGCTCGAACTCGCGCGTGCGAAAGACGAAGTTGCCGGGCGTGATCTCGTTGCGGAAGGACTTGCCGATCTGGGCGATGCCGAACGGCGGCTTCTTGCGGCTGGTCTGCAGCACCGCGGCGAAGTCGACGAACATGCCCTGAGCGGTCTCGGGGCGTAGGTACACCTCGGCGCCGGCGTCGGCCACCGGCCCCGCAAAGGTCTTGAACATCAGGTTGAACTGACGGGCCTCGGTGAAAGAGTTCTTGGAATCGCAGTTCGGGCAGACGTTGGGATCGTCGAGCTTGTCGAGTCGGAACCGCTCGTTGCACACCTTGCAGTCGACGAGGGGGTCGGTGAAGTTGGCCAGGTGGCCAGAGGCCTGCCAGATGGCGGGCGGCGAGAGGATGGCGGCGTCGAGCCCGACCACGTCGTCGCGCATCTGCACCATCGAGCGCCACCACGCGTCCTTGACGTTGCGCAGCAGCAGCACCCCGATCGGTCCGTAGTCGTAGGTGGATCGGAAGCCGCCGTAGATCTCGGCCGACGGGAAGACGAAGCCGCGCCGCTTCGACAGGTTGACGATCTTCTCCATCAGATCCGGGGTTGGCACCTCGACGTCGGGCATGCGGCGAGCGTAGCGGCGGCCCTCGAGCAGGCCGGACGCCTATTCCCCGCTCTGTCGCCGGCGCGGGCCACAATGTCGGTCTGTGAACACCATTCAGCCCGGTTCCGATCCCACCGACGTCGCCCCCAAGCGCCTGCTGGCGGCGTTCATCGACTGGGTGATCGGTGCCGGTGTCGCCCTCGTCCTGTACTTCGCCCTGTCCAAGCAGGTCACTCGCATCGACAGCCTTCGGCAACGTCGCCCACGACGCGGGAGCTGTCAGGTGGAGGTGCCTTCGTCTACTACGGCTGGGTGCTCGGCTACGCCATCGGCGTCTACATCCTGTGGCGGGGCCTCACCGGCAAGACGACGGGCACGATGCTGCTCGGGCTGCGAGCGGTCAACGAGCAGGGCCAGCCCCTCGGACCCGGCTACGCGCTGATCCGGTCGGTGGCCGGCATCGTCGACTACATCCCCTGCTGCTTCCCGATCGTGGGGATCGTGACCATCTTCACCACCAGCGGCCATCGCCGCGTCGGTGACATGGCGGCCAAGAGCTTCATGGTCGACGAGCGCTACGCCGGTGCCCCCGTCTTCGTCCCAGGCGTGACGACCCCCGCCGCCGGGCCCGGTGGCCCCTACGGCCAGCCCTATCCGCAGGGCTACGGTCCCCCGCCCGGCCCACCGGGCGCGCCGGGTTACGGGCAGGGCTACGGCCAGGGCTACGCCCCGCCGTACGGCCAGCAGCCGACCCAGCCCGGATACGGCCAGCCCAGCGACCAGCCGTTCGGCCAGCAACCGACCCAGCCCTTCGGCCAGCCGAGCGATCAGCAGCCCTTCGGCCAGCAGCCCGGCTACGCCCAACCGTCCGCTCAGCCCTACGGGCAGCCCCCGGTCCAGCCCCCGACCGACCCATGGGCCCAGCCCGCGACACCTCCCACCGATCCGACCTACGGCCAGGCGAGCACGCCGCCCGCGGCCGAGACGCCGCCGGTCGCCGAGACCGCTCCCGCCACGCCGGCGAGCGATCCCACCCAACCCCAGTGGGATGCGGCCCGCAACGCCTACATCCAATGGGACCCGACCGGGCAGCGCTGGATGCAGTTCGATCAGGCCACCCAACAGTGGGGACCCATCTCCTGATCTCTTGGCTCTCCGGTCGGCAAGCCTCCCTGCGAGCGCTTCGCCATCCGGGTGTCATCTCGCCCGCGGCTTCGCTCCGCTCCGCCGCGACCGTCCGGTCGGCAAGCCTCCCTGCGAGCGCTTCGCCATCGGGGTGTCATCTCGCCGGCGGCTTCGCTCCGCTCCCCCGCCGGCTCGATCAGGCCCGGTCGAGGAGGGTGGCCGAGCGCAGGCGGCGCTCGAGGTGGTGTTCGACGGCGCGGGTGGCCAGGTGGTCGACCTCGCGGGTGGCCGCGGACTCGGGTTCGTTGAGGGCCCCACCGAGTTGCCCGCCGAGGATCCGGCGCATCAGAGCCGAGCGCCTCGGGTGAGATCGGAGCACCGCGGCGGTGCTCGACGCAGAGCACACCGCCCGACTCGAGGTCGAAGGCCACCAGCGACTCGGCCGACCCGCAGTCGGCGCAGGCGTCGAGCAGGGGGCTGTAGCCCTCGAGCGCCATCAGCTTCCAGAGGAAGGCCGGTGCCACCAGCGGCCCGTTGTGAGCGGCGAGGGCACGGAGTCCCCCGATCAGCATCTGGTAGAGGCGCGGGTTGACGCTGCCTTCCTGGGAGATCTGGTCGACGACCTCGAGCATGGTCGAGGCGCGGGCGATGCGGTCGAGGTCGTCACGGATGGCGCGGAAGTGGTCGATGCTCTCGACCTGGGTCACGATGTCGAGGTCGCGCCCTTCGTAGAGCTGCAGGGCGACGTGGCTGATGGGTTCGAGGCGCGACCCGAACTTGCTCTTGGTCTTGCGCACGCCCTTGGCCACGGCCCGCACCTTGCCGTGGTGGCGCGTGCAGAGGACGATGATGCGATCGGCCTCACCCAGCTTGTAGGTGCGCAACACGACGCCCTCATCGCGGTAGAGCACCTCAGCTGTCCTCGATGCCGCCGAAGCGACGGTCGCGGGCCTGGTACTCGCGCACGGCATCGAAGAGGTGCTCGCGGCGGAAGTCGGGCCACAGCACATCGGTGAACACGAGCTCGCTGTAGGCGATCTCCCACAGGAGGAAGTTCGAGATGCGGTACTCGCCCGACGTGCGGATCATGAGATCGGGATCGGGCATGTCGGGGTGGTAGAGATGACGGCGGATCGCCTTCTCGTCGATCTTGTCGGCCGGGGTGCCTTCGGCGACGAGGGCTCGCACGGCGTCGACGATCTCGGCCCGACCGCCGTAGTTGAAGGCGATGGTGAAGGTCATCGTGCGGTTGCCCTGGGTCAACTCGATCGACTTGTCCTGGTGCCGGATGAGTCGCTTCGGCACGCGCCAGTCGCGCCGCCCCGAGAACCGCATGCGGATCCCGCGCTCGTTCATCTCGTCGCGCCGGCGCGTGAGGATCGACTCGTTGAACCCCATGAGGTAGCGAACCTCGTCGGTCGGGCGCTTCCAGTTCTCGGTGCTGAAGGCGTACACGGTCAGCCACTTGATCCCCAGATCGAGGGCGCCCTCCACCGTGTCGAAGAGGGCCTCTTCACCGGCGGCGTGACCATCGGTGCGCTTGAGACCGCGACGCTGCGCCCACCGCCCGTTGCCGTCCATCACGCAGGCCACGTGGACGGGCACGCGGGACGGATCGATGCCCGACACGCGCGGAATCGGATCAGAGCGGGCCACCTGCGCACCCTACCGTTCACCCCTGTGAGCCTTGTGCCACGCGCCGGGCTCCGGCCGGCCCTGACCCCGAGCGGCCGGGGTGGGGGTGGTGTATCCGGTGGGCCGGGTCCGGTACCGTCGCAGGAGTCGGCGCCGGGGCAGTCAGGGAGGCTCGAACATGCAGGAACGGGCGCGGAGCTTCGACGCCGTGGCCGAGCTCTACGACGAGATGCGGCCTCGCTATCCCGACGCGCTGTTCGACGACCTGCTCGAGACGACGGGCGTGGCACCCGGTTCACGCGTGCTCGAGATCGGCACGGGTCCCGGCGTGGCGACCCGACCCCTGGCCGAGCGGGGGCTCCAGATCGTCGGACTCGAGCCCGGCCCCGCCCTGGCGGCCACGGCGCGCGCCAATCTGGCCGCTTTCGACACCGTCGAGATCCGCGAGACCACCTTCGAGGATGCCGTCCTCGAGCCGGGGTCCTTCGACCTGATCGTGTCGGCCAGCGCGTGGCACTGGGTCGACCCCGACTCGGGCCTCGACATCGCGGCCCGAGCTCTTCGGCCGGGCGGATCCCTCGCGGTCTGGTGGGGGCACGGCGTGATCGCCGATCCGCAGTTGCGAGCTGACAGTGAGGCGATCCAGGATCGACGAGCTCCGGGCATCACGGCCCAGCGTGCGTCCATGCAGCAGGTGCGACGGGGCACCCTTCGCGAGCAGATCGAGCGACACCCGGCCTTCGGCCTGCTGGTCGAGCACTCGCATCCGTTCGAGCTCACCTACGACAGCGCCGGATTCGTGCGCCTGCTCGACACCTACTCGCACTACCGACTGCTCGACGAGGACACGCGCCAGGCCTTGTTCGCCGAACTGACCGATGTCGTCGACACGCGCTACGACGGGCGGGTCGTGCGCCGCTACAACTCGACGCTGTGCATGGCGGCGCGAGTGCCCGACCCGGCGTGAGTCCCGACGAGCGACGCATCGACACCCATGTGCGCACCGCGCTGGCCGCGGTCACATCCGCGCTGCCGGCTGGGAGGATCGTCCCGGTCAGGTCGAGATGGCGCTCGCCGTCGGCCGCGCCATCGCCGATCGACGACCGCTGATCGTGCAGGCCGGGACCGGCACCGGCAAGTCCCTCGCCTACCTCGTGCCCGCCGTGGTCAGCGGAGCCAAGATCGTCGTGGCCACGGCCACCAAGGCCCTGCAGGACCAGCTGGCCGGCAAGGACCTCCCCTTCCTCGCCGAACACGTCGATCGCCCGTTCACCTTCGCCGTGCTCAAGGGCCGGTCGAACTACGTGTGTCTCCAGCGCGTCCACGAAGCCACGACCAGCGACGTGCAGCTGACCCTCGGCGGCACGACCCCACGATCGCTCGACGAGCAGGTGCGGCGTCTGGCCGAATGGGCCGAGACCAGCGCGACCGGTGACCGGGCCGAGCTCGACGAGGAGCCGTCGCCTCAGGCCTGGGCGGCGGTGAGCGTCGGGCCCCGCGAGTGCCCAGGGGCGGCGCGCTGCCCGTGCGGGTCCACCTGCTTCACCGAGCGGGCTCGAGCGGCGGCGGCCGAGGCCGACGTCGTCGTGGTCAACACGCACCTCTACAGCCTGAGCCTCGAGGCCGGCGGTGTCCTGCTACCCGATCACGACGTCGCCGTGGTCGACGAAGCCCATCAGTTCGAGGATGTCGTGTCGGCGACCTTCGGGCTCGAGCTGACCGGCGGCCGCCTGGCCAACCTGGCCCGCGTGGCCGCCGCCATCGTCGCCGATCCCAAGACCACGGTCGACCTGGAGCACGCCGCGACACGGCTGAGCGAAGCGTTGTCCGAACAGGTGGGCCGCCGGCTCCGGGGGGTCCTCGATCAGGATCTGGCCGAGGCCCTGGCCCTGGCTCGGAGCCGGGCCGAGACGCTGCTGTCCACGTTGCGGCGTCTGCCCGACGACGGCCCGGGTGACGTCGGCGCCCGCAAGCAGCGCGCCCTCAAGGCGGCCGGCACGCTGATCGACGACATCGACTGGATCGTCGACACCCCAGCGAGCCACGTGGTGTGGGTCGAGGGCACGCCTGCGTCCCCCGTGTTGAAGGGCGCGCCCATCGATGTGGCCGAGGTCCTGAAGGAGTCGCCGTGGCAGGGAGCGACGGTCGTGCTGACCAGTGCCACGATCCCGAGTGGGCTCGGCGAGCGGCTCGGGCTCGATGTCGGAGCGTTCGACGCGCTCGATGTGGGGAGCCCATTCGACTACGAGGCCAACGCGCTGCTCTACTGCGCCGCTCACCTGCCCGATCCCCGTTCGTCCGCCTACGAGGACCTGATGCACGCGGATCTCGAGGCTCTGATCAAGGCGGCGGGAGGGCGGACGCTGGCCCTGTTCACGAGCTACCGGGCCATGAACGCGGCGGCCGAGGCGCTGGCGGGCCGCCTGCCCGGCGAGATGCTCACCCAGAACGACCTGCCCAAGCCGGTGCTGATGAGCCGGTTCGCGGCCGAAGAGTCGACCTCGCTGTTCGCCACGATGGGCTTCTGGCAGGGGATCGATGTACCGGGCCGGTCGCTGGCGCTGGTCACGATCGATCGTCTGCCGTTCCCCCGGCCCGACGAGCCGCTGCTGCAGGCTCGCCGCGAACGGGCCCGCGCCGACGCCTTCCGCCTCGTCGATCTGCCACGCGCGGCCACGCTCCTGGCCCAGGGCGCGGGCCGTCTGATCCGCACCCAGACCGACCGCGGCGTCGTGGCCGTGCTCGACCCGCGCCTGGCCACGAACGCGCGCTACCGCTGGGACATCGTCCGCGCTTTGCCGCCGATGCGACGGACTCGCGACCGGGCCGAGGCCGAGGCCTTCCTCTCGGCCATCGCCCACGGTGCCGTGCCCGAGGATGCTGTGGCCCCCGGTGCCGTTCCCGACGATGTCCGCCATCGCGAGCCGCCGCTCCACCACGATGGAGCCGACCGTGGTGTGGCGCTCGTGGAGGGCGAATGACCGAGGAACCACCGGCGACCGATCGAGGCATCGGGCTCACCGCCGCCGGCTCGGGCCTGACCGCGCAGGGGTGGCCGGCCGCCGACGTGCTCGGTGCCGCGCCCAAACGGGGTCGCGGCGTGAAGATCATCCTGGTGATCGCCATCGTCCTGGTCATCGCCATGCTGGCGGCCACGGTGGTGCTGCTCACGCGCCACAGCGCCCCCGACCACAACCAGGCGCGCGCCGAAGCGTTCCTGGCGGCCTGGTCCGCGGGCGATATCGCCAAGATGAAGACGATGGTGAGTCCGACGGCTGACCCTGGCGCTGACCTCAAGGCGGTCGACGCCTTCGCACACGTGACCAAGGCTTCCTACCGGTTCGACCACCTCAACAAGTCCAAGGGCAAGGTGACGGCGAGCTTCACGGCCACCGACACGATCAGCGGCTACGGAACCTGGACCTACCAGAGCTCGTTCGAACTGGCCCCGGCCAAGCCCGACCCGATGATCGTGTGGAGCCGGGCCGTCATCCATCCCAAGCTCGGGCCCCACGACGTCTTCAACCGGTCTCGCACCTGGTCGCCGCGCGCCGCCATCACCGGGGCCAACGGTCAGATCCTGTCGGCGACCGGCGACACGATCGTCATAGGCGTCGAACCCGATCGGGTCGGGGACGCCACCGCGGCCGCGGCCCTGGCCAAGGCGCTGCACGACACGCTCCAGATCGACCCCAAGGGCGTCCTCGACACCTTGGCCCGCGCCGGGTCGACATCGAAGCAGTTCGTGAAGCTGGCCGAGGTCTCCGATCCGGCCTACCGGGTGGCCAAGCCCATCATCTACCCCATCCCCGGTCTCCTCTTCCGACCCTCCAAGGGTGCCGTCGGCCCCACTCCCGGCTTCGCCCAGGCGCTCATCGGATCGGTGGCGCCGGCCACCGCCGAGCAGCTCAAGTCCATGGGGATGCCCTACGAGCTGGGTGACCAGGTGGGCCAGTCGGGACTCGAAGCGGCCTACGACCGGTCCTTGGCGGGCACGCCGACGGTCGATGTCCAGATCGTCGACACGACGATCGCCGACCACGCCCACAACGTCGTCGGCATCGCGCTGCACGCCGCCGGCCGCCCGCCGGCGCCGCTGTCGACCACCATCGACGTGAACATCCAGAGGGCCGCCGACCAGGCGTTGTCAGGCGTGACCCAACCGGCGGCGCTGGTGGCGGTCGACGGTCAGGGCAACGTGCGGGCCGTCACGTCGGCCCCGTTCACCAACCAGTTCAACCGGGCGCTGTTCGGGACCTATCCGCCCGGCTCGACGTTCAAGGTCATCACCACCGACGGGCTCCTGACCGCCGGCGTGGCCCCGACGGCGACCCTCGCCTGCCCGCCGACGATCACCGTCGACGGCAAGACGTTCCACAACTTCGAACAGGAGAGCCAAGCGCAGCTCTCGTTCACGCGAGCGTTCGCGCTCTCCTGCAACACCGCTTTCATCGGTGCGACGCAGCAACACCTGACCGCCGCCCAGCTGAGCGCGGCGGCGGCCAGCTTCGGCTTCGACCACCCGCTGCACTTCGGGCTGGCGGTGGTCGGTGGCTCGTTCCCGACCAGCGGCGATGCGGTCGAGACGGTGGCCGATGCCATCGGCCAGGGCAAGGTCACCGCCAGTCCCCTGCAGATGGCCACGGTGGCGGCGACCGTGATGTCGGGTCAGTGGCGCCCGCCGGTGCTGCTCCCCGCTCATTCGACGGCCGGGCCGCTCCCGGCGCCGCTCGATCCGACGATCCGAGGCGAGCTGGCCACGATGATGCGCGGCGTGGTCACCGGCGGGACGGGCACGGCCGCCAACGTGCCGGGCGCCAACGTGTCGGGCAAGACGGGCACGGCCGAGTTCGGGTCGGGGCCGAACCCTTCGACCCACGCCTGGTTCATCGGCTTCAGCGGCGACCTGGCCTTTGCGGTCATCGTCGAGGGAGGCGGCGTGGGCGGCCAGGTGGCGGCCCCGCTGGCGGCCAAGTTCCTGACGGCGCTCAGGTAGTCGCCGCTCCGCGAACCCTCCCCGATTCCGGCGGCGATCAGGTGCCCCAGACGCCCACCATCGCCGCCAGAACGCTGGTGGGTCAGGGCGTGATGGTCGCCGGGTCGACGCCGACGCCGCCCTGCTCGCTGCTCGCGTAGGCGGCCAGCGCGAAGCGCAGGACATCGGTCGCCTCCTGAGCCGACCACCAGAGCGGACCCTCACCCGTCCTCAACCATCGCAGCCAGTGCCGCCCCGAGTCGCGGAAGCTGCTGGCCCAGTCGTCGTCGAGGGCATGGAAGCTCCGCATCTCGCCGTCGGCGTAGATCTCGAGGCTGGGCTGTTGGATGCCGCGACCCGTGCAGCGGTTGACGCGGGCGTATCCGCGCCGTCCGGTGACCTCCCACCGTTCATCATTGGTGTAGTAGTCCGACCGCAGGTACATGTCGGGCGCCAGCGTGATGTCCCACACGCCGCGGATGCCGCTGGCGTGCTCCCAGATGAGCGTCGACGGCGCGTCGATGTCGATGGTCGGGACGATCTCGGTGTTGCCCACCCACGCCCGGACCTCGCGAATCGGACCGAACAGCCACAGCGCCGTCGACAGCTTGTGCCAACCATCGTCGAACACGAGGATGCCGCGGCCGTCGCGCATCTGGCGAAACTGCCACTCGAAGCTGCTGGCCGGGACATCCCAACCACCATTGCCCGTCCCGACCATCTTCAGGTGGTAGCCGCTCACCTCGCCGAGGTCGCCCGCCTCGACGGTGGCCTTGAGCCGCCGCAGGGGCTCGTAGAACAGATAGTTCTCCATGACCCGCAGCACGCGGTCGTTGGCCTCGGCGGCCTCGATCATCCGCTGGGCGTCAACCAGGTCGTTGCACATCGGCTTCTGCAGGTTGACGTGCCAACCGTGGCCGAGCATCTCGATCACGCCGTCGACGTGCAGCGGGATGGGCAGCAGCGCCTCGACGGCGTCGACCTCCAGTCCGCTCGAGGCGAGCCCGTCGACGGACGCAAAGGTCAGGGCCGACGGCCAATCGGCTTGTCGCTGGGCCCGCCGCTCCGCGCTCGGATCGACGAGGGCCACCACCTCGGCATCGGGGTTGTCGACGTAGGCCCGAATGTTCAGGTCGTAGATGCGACCGAGCCCGACGATGGCGGCCCGCACCGGGCGGTCACGAGGCGCGAAGCTCATCGCCCCACCGTGGCCGGGCCGGCCGGGTCGAGCTGCTCCATGAACTCGAGCCGGATCTGCCCGGGGGCTTCGACGAAGGCGATCCGACGGGTGCCGAAGGTCCCCTCGACGACGGCCGGCCCCCACACGACGGTGTGTCCTTCGAGCTCGGCGTCGAGATCGTCGGTGAACAGAGCCGGGTGCAGGAAGCCTTCCGGCGGCAGGTCGACCTCGTCCTCGTAGATCGCCCGCGTGAACAACGTGATCATCACCGGACCGAGGTACACGTCGGCCCGCTCGCCCGATTGCCACTCCATCCGGTCACGAACCTCGGCCCCGGCACCTTCGTAGAAGGCGCAGGCGGCGTCGAGGTCGGCCACCTTCACGGCCAGGTTGGCCATCCCCGTCACCATCAGCTGTGCCCTCGTTTCCTGACGTCGGTGTCAGGGATTGTACGAGGCGGTCAGTAGCCGAGGCGCTCGAGAGCCTTGGGGCGGCGTTGCCAGTCCTTGTCGACCTTGACGAACAGCTCGATGTAGGCGCCGGGCGTCAGCTGCTCGCGCACGGCCGTGCCGACGGCCTTGAGCACCGAACCGTTGTGGCCGATGACGATGCCCTTCTGCGAGTCGCGCTCGACGAGGATCTCGACGCGGATGCGAGGCCACTCCCATTCGGTGACGCGGGTGGCGATCGAATGCGGGAGCTCGTCTCGGGTGATGGCCAGGAGCTGCTCGCGCACGAGCTCGGCCACCCAGAAGGCCTCGGGCACGTCGGTGACCATGTCGTCGGGGTAGAACTGGGGACCCTCGGGGAGCCGCTCGATCAGGTGGGCGACGAGGGCGTCGACGCCCTCACCCGTGCGGGCCGACACCGGGAAGTAGTGCTCGAGGGCGAGCTGGTCCGCGGCCTTGGCCAACTGCGCGAGAACGGCCTCGGGCGAGGCGGCGTCGACCTTGTTCACGACGACCACCCCGTCGGACGGAACCCGCGACGCCACGAACCGATCGCCCGGACCGATCGACGCCGCGGCATCGACGACGAGGCAGACGACGTCGACCCCGCCGATGGTCTGCGACGCGGTGTCGTTGAGGTGCTCGCCCAGCAGCGTGCGCGGCTTGTGGATCCCGGGGGTGTCGACGAACACGACCTGGGCATCGGGGCGGTTCAGCACGCCGCGCACCTGGGTCCGGGTCGTCTGGGGCTTGTCCGAGACGATGCTGACCTTCGTGCCGAGGATGCGGTTGATCAGGGTCGACTTGCCCACGTTGGGCCGTCCCACCAGGGTGACGAAACCCGATCTCACGAGCTGCCCCGCATCGGTGTCACTTCGAGCCCCGCCCGACTTCGCGCTCGCCGGCGCGATCGACGGAGTCGTGGTCGGGCTGGCCGGCGAGACCAGCGCCGTCGTCATCTCCCAGTTCTGCGACCACCTCCAGATCGGCGATGCGCACGCGCCCGATGCGGCGACGCTGCACGCGTTCGGCCCACAGCCGGTGTCCGCTGCTCTCGACCATCTCGCCCTCGGTGGGCACATGCCCGAGCAGGTGGAAGATCAGCCCGCCGACGGTGTCCCAGTCGCCCTCGCCCTCGGGCAGAGGCGGATGGATCAGCTCGTTGACCTCGTCGATGGGCATGGCGGCGTTGACCCGGATCTGGCCGTCGGCGAGCTGCTCGACCTGGGGCTCCTCGCGGTCGTACTCGTCGTGGATCTCGCCGACGAGCTCCTCGATCAGGTCTTCGAGCGTCACCAGGCCGGCGGTGCCGCCGTACTCGTCGACCACCACCGCGAGGTGGACATGGTCGGCCTGCATCTCGGGCAGCAGTTCGGCGATGCGCTTCGACTCGGGTACGAACCGGGCCTGGCGCATGAACTCGCTGACCGGACGGTCACCGTTGCCGTCGCGCCCGGCCCGCATGAGGTCCTTGGCGTAGACCAGCCCGACGATGTCGTCGATGCCCTCTCCCACGGCCGGCACTCGGCTCAGGCCGTTGAGGATCATCACCTCCATCACGTCGTCGACCCGGAACTCGGCCGGCACCGTGACCATGTCGGGCCGCGGCACCATCACCTCGCGGACCACGGTGTCGCCGAACTCGATGATCTGCTCGATGAAGGCTCGCTCCTCCTCCTCGATGACGTCCTCCTCGACCGCGACATCGGCCAACGCGAGCAGC
This sequence comes from uncultured Microthrixaceae bacterium, assembly GCA_963734965.1. Classification (GTDB taxonomy): domain Bacteria; phylum Actinomycetota; class Acidimicrobiia; order Acidimicrobiales; family Acidimicrobilacustridaceae; genus UBA4742. The sequence goes on from CAVTJK010000004.1 coordinate 278,554, forward strand.
TCCTCCTCGGACACGAACGGGCCCTCCTTGAGGCCCTTGCCCGGCAGCAACACGTTCGACATCCCGATGAGGCCCTTGGAGAGGATCCGGATGGGCCAGAAGCGGGCCAGCATCGACACCGGCGTCGCCGCGAACAGCGCCGAGCGTTCGGGATGCTGGATGGCCCACGTCTTGGGCGCGGCCTCGGCCACGACGAAGACCACGACGACGTTGAGAACGGTCGCGACGAAGACGCCCCACCCGCCGAAGAGATGGTCGGCGAGGATGCCGAGCAGCGTCGCTCCGACCAACTGGCAGATGAGGAGCGTGAGCAGGACGGGGTTGAGGAACCGTTCGGGCCGTGCGACCAGCCACAGCAGCTTCACGCCCTTGGGGCCGCGACCCTCGGCCAGGGCCTGGGCCTTGCTGCGGGACATGCGGGTGAGCGCGGTCTCGGCCAGGGCCAGGAAGGTGGTGACCGCCATCAACACGACGATGGTGACGATCATGGCGATGTCGGCGCCACCGAGCTCGGCCAGGACCACCGGCGACGAAGCCCTCATGACGCCCACGGATCGCCGCCGAGCGGCCCGTAGGCCGTCGTCAGCAGTTCGCGCTCGAGGGCCTGCATGGCGAGTCGGTCGTCGGCCTCGGCATGGTCGTGACCGAGCAGGTGGAGAAGAGCGTGCACGACGAGCAGGGCGATCTCGTCGTCGAGCGACCCGGCATGTCCGGGCGCGTTGGCGGCCGCGACCTCGAGACAGATGAAGACGTCGCCCAACAGGATCGGTGGCGAGTCGTCCGATTCGATCGGCCGCTCTCCACGCGACGCGACCAAGTCGCCATCGATGGGGAACGACAGGACGTCGGTTGGTCCATCGGCTCCCATGTGGAGGCGGTTCAGCTCGGCGATCTCGTCGGTGCCGACGAAGGTGACGTCCACCTCATAGCTCGCAGGAACGTCCAGCAGGGCCAGGACGGTGGCGACGAACGTGGTCCATCGGCCGCGGTCGAACGTCGCGTCGTCCGTGTGGTCGTCGATGCCCACACGCGCCGTCGGTCGGGGGATTCCCGCGGCCGCGGCGCGCTCTCGTTCCACGGTGGTCAACTCGGGGGCGGGTCGCCGGCGGCCCGCTCGTAGGCGTTGACGATGTCCTGCACGATCCGGTGGCGCACCACATCGCGGCTGGTGAGGTGCACGAAGGCCAATCCGTCGATGCCGCCCAGCACGCGCTCGAGTCCGCCGAGGCCGCTGCGCCCTCCGGCCACGTCGACCTGGGTCGTGTCGCCGGTGACCACGACCTTCGAGCCGAACCCGATCCGGGTCAGGAACATCTTCATCTGCTCGGGCGACGTGTTCTGGGCCTCGTCGAGGATGATGAAGCTGGCGTTGAGCGTACGGCCCCGCATGAAGGCCAGCGGTGCCACCTCGACCGTGCCCCGATCGAGCAGGCGTTGCGCGCCTTCGGGTTCGACCATGTCGTAGAGAGCGTCATACAGCGGTCGCAGGTACGGATCGACCTTGGCCATGAGATCGCCGGGCAGGAACCCGAGACGCTCGCCGGCTTCGACGGCGGGGCGGGTCAGGATGATGCGCTCGACCTCCTTGGACTGCAGGGCTTGCACAGCCATGGCCACGGCCAACCAGCTCTTGCCGGTGCCGGCCGGGCCCAGCCCGAAGGTGATGACGTTCTTGCGGATGGCGTCGACGTAGCGCTTCTGGCCACTCGACTTGGGCCGCACCGTCCGGCCGCGCGACGACCTGAGCACCTCGGCGGTGAGCACCTCGGATGGCGACTCGTCCGCCTTGACCATGTCGATCGTGCGGTGCACGACCGACGGCTCGAGCGCCTGACCCTGCTGCAACAACACGACCAGCTCGCCGAAGAGTCGCCCCACCTGCTCGGCCCCTTCGCCGTCGACGGTGATCTCGTTGCCCCGCACGTGCACGGTCGAGTGCGGGAACGCCGTCTCGACCAGCCGCAACAACTCGTCGCGCTGGCCCAGGAGGCCCACCATCAGGTGATTGCCGGGGACGTTGATCTTGACTTGGGTGGTTGCCATCAGGGGTCTCAGGTGTGGGGATCAGCGTAGTGACTGCGAGGTGGTCCCGAATAGGAGGTTCTCATCGTCTCGCTCGTCTGACTCGACCGGCGGCGAGCGGTGCGCCGACGTGGATCGATCACCGCTCGCTCGGGTGCCCTACTCTCGGCGCCATGGCGAGTGGCGACGCCTCCGACGACGACCTCGACGACACCCTGGCGAGCGACCTCGACGAGGTCGATCAGGTGGAGCGGTGGGCCGCCGAGGCCCGCGTGGCCGACGCGGTCGCAGAGCGGCGCCGAGCGGCGTGGCTCATCCGCCAGGCCGAGTCCGAGACCAGCATGGCCGGTGTGCTGGGCGCGCTGGCCGAGCGCGACCGCCCGGTCGTCATCCATCTGCTCGACGGGCGCCAGCACCGGGGCACGATCGTGGCGGTGGGACGAGACGTCGTCGATCTCTGCCCGATGACGGGCGGTCGCGTCCTGCTGAGCCTGGCCGCGGTCGCCGCGGTGCACACCCCGGGCGCGGGTCCCGATGCCGGCGCGCCGCCACGCTCGGCGCGAACCGATCTCGCTCGCGAGCTGGGCGAGCTGGCCGCGGAACGAGCCCGAGTGCTGGTCGTGACCAGGACGGGCTCGGACGCCACCACAGGCACGCTGGTCGCGGTGGGTCGGGATCTGCTCACACTGCAGGGGCCGAGCGGAGGATGGATCTACGTGCCGCTCGATGCGCTGGCCGAGGTGTCGCTGCCCGAATCCGGGTAGAGGTGCTCGAGGGTCCCGGGCTGGATCCGGCAGGCGTCGATGAAGACATCGACGTCGGTGGCTTTGAGCCGGATCACGCGGCCGAAGCGATAGGCCGGCACCTGGCCCTCGTCGATGAAGCGATAGAGGGTGCGCGGGGTGATGCCGAGCCGCTCGGCCGCCTCGCCCGTGCTCAGCCAACGTATGTCGTCGTCGGAGGTGAAGCCCACAGGAGTCACGCCCAACACCTTACTCCCTTCTCGGTGCTTTTCACCCTCTTCGGTGCAGTTGTCGGCGTGGGATCACATCTCCGCGACACGACGAACGGCCCGGGCCGCCCGCCGGAGCGGCCCGGGGCCTTCGTCCGGGGCGGGGAACGATGGCGGGGCGCTCGGACCGGCTCAGCGGCCCGGGCCGGGATGGGGCCCAGACCCGCCTTGGCCCGCCACTCGGGCCAGGGTGACCTGGTCGAGCTCGACGCCCGTCTCGGTCAGCACCCGGACCTGCATCGTCGCCGTGCGACCGGGACGGGCCGGCACCACGTCGGCGGCGATGACCGAATATCCGGTGAATCGCACCTGGGACCAGTCGACGGTCTCGTTCTGGGGACCGCCGGGCTGGTTGACGAACGTGTCGATCGAGTCGACGGCGTTGACGTTGCCCTCGAAGCTGTCGGGCGCTCCGAAGAAGTACAGGCTCCGCCCGGCCGCCCCGGCGGTCAGATAGGTCGTCCCGTCGGTGGCCGGGTTCACCGTCGAGCCGATGGGGGCCGCCTTGGTGGACGCCCCGGCCCGGATGGGATCGGTCCGCTCGTAGATGTGGTTGTGCCCGTTGATCACCAGGTCGACGCTGAACTGGTCGAACAACGTTGTCCACTCGGACCGGACCCCACCCTCGGAGGCATGGACGCTGCAGGTCGAATAGGCGCAGTGGTGGAAGAACACCACGATGAAGTCGACCTCGCGCTGGGCGCGCAGCGAGGCCAGTCGCGCCGCCAGCCACGCTCGTTGCGCCCCGGCCGTGAACCCTTGGTTGGCCGGGATCTCGTTGGACACGTCGTTGGCGTCGAGGCTGATCACGGCCACGTCGCCGTAGACGAACGAGTACGTGCCGGGGCTCACCGCCGGTCCGTTGCCCGGGAACGCGAACCGCTCGACCTCGCCGCCGTAGCCGTCGGGTGACAGCCAGGCCTCCATGTCGTGGTTGCCCAGCGCCACCATCCAGGGGATCTGCGAGGCGATGGGCTCGATCTGGGTGAACCACGAGTCCCAGAGGCGCACGTCGAAGGTGTCGGCGACGAGGCCTTCACCGCTCGAGTCGGCGTAGCTGATGTCGCCGGCGTGGAGGTGGAAGGCCGGCTCCTGCCCCAGGATGACGCTGTCGTTGGCGACGGCGTTGTACGAGCTGCCCTGGTCACCGAAGGCGGTGAAGGTGAACGGCGCCGCCGAGCCATGGGCCGGGGCCGTGGTGAAGGTCGACACCGCACCGGGCGCCGTCGGGTCGACCGGGTCGAACCCGTCATGGCCGGCGCCGTAGAAGTAGGTGACACCGGGAAAGAGGTGGTCGAGGTCGACCTTGACGTAGTACTGGGTCACGGCCGGGTTCGGCGCGATGGCCGGCACGCTCAACGCCACGAGCGACGCGGCGATCTTGTGACCGAGGTCGCCGGCGCGCAGACCGATCCGCACGAACGGGTTCGAGACGGGCGCCGGCACCTGCCACGTGATGGTCATCTGCGTGGAAGGATCCTGCCCGAAGGCGAGGTGGCGTCCGAAGGGGGCCACGCCCTTGCCGTTGATGCGGTGGGGCGACAGCAAGCTCAGCGTGGACGGCTGACCCTTGGTCACATCGGCGAAGGCCGTGCCGTTGAGCAGCGTCGGGCCGGCCAGCAGGGCTCCGGCGCCCACGAGGCCGCCGCGCAGCACCGTGCGCCGCGACCGCTGCTGGCGGAACCAGTCGTGCTGCTCAGCCAGGCTGAGCTGCTGGGCGGTCGATCGATCCATGTTCTCGCGTCGCTTGGTCATGGGCCCAACGCTAAGAAGCGCGTCTGACATCGTCGGCAACGACGGATCACGCCCACCTCAACTTTTCGCGAAGGATGTATGAACGACTACAAATCGGGTCGCCCGTCACGGTGAGGATTTCCTTGCGTTACGCCGTACAGGGTTTGTACGTTGCCGATGAGCGCCACTTGCGGGGGCGTTGCGGCGGACGGGAACACACAGGCGGAATCCGATGCACCTGGGCCGGAGCACCTCGACGACCGGGATCGATCTGGACGCGGCCGGCCTCGACGCATCGGCGACCGGACCACGGGGCCCGTCGACCGGCATCGGACCTCGTCGTGTTCGCCGCGCCCGACCGCTGCCGTCCGGTCGAGCCGTCGGTGGCGGGCTGCTCGTCGCACTGGCCATGCTGGCCAGCTTCGGGGTCGCCACCAGCCGTGATCGCGGCCCGGCCGGTCAGGCCGTGGTCGTCCGCCACGCCCTGCGATTCGGCGCACGCATCGGACGCGACGACGTGCGGACCGTGCGAGTCGACCTACCCGACCTGGTGACTCGTCGAGTCTTCGCCGACCCGACCGAGGTCGTCGGCTCCGTTGCCCTCGGCGACCTCGCTCCCGGTGATCTCGTCGACCGCTCAGCGGTGTCCTTCGATGCCGATCCGCCCGCCCGTGAGCTGTCCTTCCCCGTCGACGAGGCCCGAGCCCTCGACGGTCGCCTGCAGCCCGGCGAGGCGGTCGACGTGCTGGCCACCTACGGTGCCGGCGAGGCCGCTCGGACCGTGGTCGTGGCCCGCCAGGTCAGGCTCGTCGACGTCGACGACTCGCGCCAGGGGCTCGAGTCGACCGGCAAGATCGTCGTGACCATCGCCTTGGCGGACCCCGATGAGGTGCTGGCCGCGACCCATGCGGGCGAGGTGGGCGCCATCACCCTGGTGCGGGCGACCGGAGTCAGCGGCGAGGGCTCGGACTCGTACTCGGTGGCGACCGACGACCCGGCCACGGCCGCCCGATCGTCGGCGACCGACCCTGGCTCCGCCTCGAACTGACCTCGTCGCCGGCGGCCCGGATCCTCGAAGAAGACGTCGCGGCCCCCCGCCTGACCCGGACAGCGAGAGCCGAGCAGCAGAGGGCCGCGACAGGGCATGAATCGGAAGGACTGGGGTGTCACCTTGAGAGATTGCGGCCGAACGGCCCGTTCTCTCGTCCTCCGGGGACCTGGGACCGCCTTCCTGGTGTCGGAGCGGGCGGGGCGGCCATTGCTACTGTGTCGCCCTTGATGACCGCGGACCGTTGTGAGTGGGAGCGGCGCGATCGATCGACGATCCCGGATGTGGCCCTCGCCGCATGACGTTGCTCCGCTACCTGGTAGGCGTCCTGCTGCTCGGGGTCGCGCTCGGCCCGATCGGCGCGGGAGCGTGGGCGCTGGGCCGGCGCTTGCTCCCCGACTGGTCGGGCGCACCGGCCCGGATCGTCGAGATCGTCATTGCGTTGTCGACCGCTCTGGTCGTCGCCGAGCTGCTCGGCATCGTGGATCTCTACCGAACGGCGCCGATGGTGATCGCCCTGGCCGCGGTCGGCCTGATCGAGTGGTGGTGGGCCCGCCGAACCACGGTCGCGGCCTCGGTCGGCGAACACCGAACGAAGGCGCCGGCCCAGATGGGCCGGGCCGGAGCCGTGGCCACGCTCGTCGTGATCGCCGTGCTGGTGGCCGACTGGGGTACCCGGACCGCCGATGCGCTCAACCACGGCATGACCACCATCGACACGCTCTGGTATCACATGCCCTCGGCGGTCCGGTTCGTGCAGACCGGCTCGTTGCGCCATCTGCACTTCGTCGACGGGTACACCGTCGTCACCGCCTACTTCCCGGCCAACTCACCGCTGCTGCACGGCATGGGCGTGATGATGCTCGGCAGCGACCTGCTCTCGCCGATGATGAACATGGCCTGGCTCGCCTTCGCCCTGGTGGCGGGGTGGTGCATCGGCCGGCCCTACCGGGCGGGGCCGGTCACCCTCGCTGGGGTGGCGGCGGTGCTGGCCCTCCCGGGCATGGTCGCCACTCAGCCCGGGGGCGCCTACACCGACGTCGTCGGCCTCGCGCTGCTGCTCGCGGCGCTGGCCATCATCGTCGAGGCCAACCAGCGCGAGCAGGCACCGCTCGCCGCGTACGCGGTGGCTGCACTGGCCGCGGGATGGGCGCTCGGCACCAAGTACACGTTCCTCGTCCCCGTCGCCGCGTTGACCGTGGGCGTCATCGTCATCGCCCGTCGAGGACAGCGCTGGCGCACATTGCTGGTCTGGATCGCAGGTCTGTTCGTCACGGGGAGCTTCTGGTATCTGCGCAACTGGGTGCTGGTGGGCAACCCGCTCCCCTCCTTCGGCGTGCACCTCGGGCCGATCTCGTTCAAGAGCCTGACCCAGCAGAGCTCGTTCATCTCGACCGTCGCCCACTTCGTGACCAACGGATCGATGTGGTCCCGGTTCTTCTGGCCGGGATTCGCCCGCTTCCTCGGACCCATGTGGTGGGCGGTGCTGGCCATCCTCGTGGCCGGCATGTTGGTCGGTCTCGTCGTCGGTCCCACCCGGATCCATCGGCTGGTCGCCTTCGTCGCGCTGGCCAGCTTCGTCGGATTCGTGGTGACGCCGCAGTTCATCCAACTCCTCGGCATGCCCCTCTACTTCGACGTGAACCTCCGGTATGCATCGGCGGCCCTCGGGCTGGCCGCAGTGGCACTGCCGATCACCGCCGCCGCCCGACCCCAGCTGCGCTGGTGGGTCCTCGGTCTCTACGGCGTTGTCTTGGCCGGCACGCAGCTCAGCGCAACCATCTGGCCCGCCTTCGGCCATCCGTGGAAGACCATCGCACCGGTCGTCGCCGCCGACTGGCCGATCGGGATCGGCGCCGCGGCAGTGGTGTTGGTCGTCGGCGTCTTCGCCGTCATGGCTCGCCGGCGACCCGCTCCTGACCGATCCTCCATCCTCGTCGCGCTGGGCGTAGGTGTCGTCGTCATCATCGTCGGTGGCGCCGTCCTGCACTCCTTCTACCTCGACAACCGCTATGCGCACGACAGCTTCGAGTCCGTCATCTCCTACCGATGGGCCCGCGACCTGCACGGTCAGCGGATCGGTGTCTACGGCACGTATGGCGTGTTGCAGTATCCGCTCTACGGCCGCGACCTCTCCAACCACGTGCAGTTCCTCGGGATCACCCATCCCGACGGCAGCTTCACCCCCATCACCGACTGCAAGACGTGGCGACGAACGCTCAACGCCGGACGATACGACTACGTCGAGCTCACCAAGGCCGCTGCGCCCAATCCGCCGGAATGGGCATGGACCTCGACCGATCCGGCCACGACCCGGGTGGCGACACCCGACGCGCCCAGGTCCGTGGTGTACCGGATCCGCGGACGACTCGACCCGGAGAGCTGTCCCCGGCCGGCCAAGCTCTAGCTACCGAGCCGGGGACTGGCGGGCCCGCTCATCGCGTGGCGGCCACGTAGTGCTGGGCGCCGAAGGGCACGGGTGCGAGGGCGCGATCGAGGCGGCGCGCCCAGGGCCGCGACGACGTGGTGAAGATGATGTCGCGCACCTCGATCGGCTCGAGCCCGACCGAGCCGAGCAGACGGACGATGCCGCGGCGCGAGATCAGCTCGACGTCCTCGTCGAACTCGCACCGGCTGACCGCCAGCCGAGTGACCGGGTTGAGCGGGTTGTGCTCGAAGATCACGACCAGCCCGCCGGGACGAACCACCCGCCGCAACTCGGCCACGAAGGCGCCGCGGCGGGGCCGAGGCACGTGGTGCAGGACGCACACGGCAAAGGCCAGGTCGAACCCGCCGGTCGCGAAGGGCAACGCGGTGCCGTCCGCGCCGCAGTAGCGCACCGACCGTTCTGTTGCCGCGCTGTGGGCGAGGGATGCGACTGGACGGGTCGACGCCGCACAGCGATCCGATCCGGGCCTCGAGCAGCGAGTCGGTGAGACCCACGCCGCAACCGACGTCGAGCGCAGAGAGCTTGTGGGGCTCACCGAGGTGGCGCGTCACGACATCGATGAGCTGGTCGACCTTGCGGCGATGGAAGAACTCCAGCTCCTGACCGCCGAACGCGATCGACTGCTGGACGGCCTGTCGTAGGTGTCAGCGTGGGTGTCGAACTCGGCCATCAATCGCAGCTCGACCGCGGCATCGACCGGCGCAGCGTCGCGACGGCGGGGCTCGACCGGAGACGCATCGCGCACGAAGTAGAGCGGGCGGTCCTTGACCTCGTCGTAGATCCGGCCCACGTAGACGCCGATGACACCGAGCACGGTCAGCTGGATCCCACTCAGGAACGAGATGCCGACGACGATCGACGCCCAGCCGGGCACCTCGAAGGCACCGGTGAACTTCAACACGATGGCGATCAGGCCGCCGAGGAACGACAGCAACGACACGGCGAAGCCCATGTAGAGCGTCAGTCGCAGCGGCACGGCCGAGAACGACACGATGCCGTCGGTCGGCGAACCCGAGCATCTTGCGAAGCGGGAACTTGGTCTTGCCCGCGTGGCGGGGGGCACGGGCGTAGTGCACGCCGGTCTGGCTGTAGCCGACCCACGCGAACATGCCTCGCAGGTAGCGGTGGTGCTCACGCATGGCGGTGATGGCGTCGACGGCCTGGCGGTCGACCAGTCGGAAGTCGCCCGCATCGACGGGCATCGGGACCTCACTGAGGCGCCCCATGACGCGGTAGAACCACGAGGCCGTCGCCTGCTTGCCGATCGACTCGCCGGCCCGTTCGTCGCGGACGGCGTAGACGACGTCGTAGCCCTCGCGCCACTTGCGAGCCAGCTCCAGCGCGACCTCGGGGGGATCCTGCAGGTCGCCGTCCATGATGATGGTGGCCCGGCCGTGGGCGTGGTCGAGCCCGGCGCTGATGGCGATCTGGTGGCCGAAGTTGCGCGACAGCCGGATCGTGCGGATCCGGGGATCGCGCTGGCGGAGCGCCTCGGCCGCCTCGTAGGTGCCGTCAGTCGACCCGTCGTCGACGAGGAGCACCTCGGCGGGGCCGTCGAGCTCGTCCATGACACCGGCCAGTCGCCGGTACAGCTCGTCCAGGTTCTCCCGCTCATCCAAAACGGGGATGACGAAGGAGTAGTCGGGGACGATGGGAGCTCCTCCAGCGTTGTGGGGCGACGCAACCCCGCCCGGGCCTGGCCGCAGCGTAGCAACGACCCTGTCATCGCTGGTGGGAGCACACCCCGGCATCGTGTGGCCGATGTCACATTGAAGTACGGCGTAGTGGATTTCTAGGGTCGAGCCTGTCGAAGGTCAGGGTCTCCCGGCGGTGGCTCTGGTCCGATTGTTGGGGAACGGCGGAACGCGATGAAGCTGGGAATGGCGCCGACTGGCGTCTTCGAGCACAACCCGAGGATGATCATCCCGACGGGCGCCCTCGTGACGGGCGTCGCGACATGAGCGTCGAGCGCTACCGGCTGCTCGGGCTGGCGCATGCCCGGTCGAGCTGGTTCCGAGACCTCAGCCGCTGGGCCACCAACGCCTCGCTGCCGGCCGAGTTCGTCAAGTGCGTCGCGCTCGAGGAGCTGCGGGCGCGACTCGGTTCCGGACGGCCGTTCTCGGCGGTGATCGTCGACGGCGGTCTGGCCGGGGTCGACCGCGACCTCGTCGACCGGGCGCGCGAGGCGGGAGTAGCGGTGTTCGTCGTGGACGACGGACGCCGGCGGGTCGACTGGCGCGGGCTCGGTGCCGACGCCGTGCTGCCCGAGTCGTTCGATCGGGCCATGTTGCTGTCGACGCTGCTCGCCCGGGCCCCGGCCATCGAGGGGCTCGACGGTGGTCCCGGTGCTCGCTCGTCGCCGCCACCGGCGGGCTGGCGAGGGCGATTGATCGCCATCACCGGTCCCGGTGGTGGCGGGTCGTCGACGGTGGCCATGGCGCTGGCCCAGGGCCTGGGCGCCGCGTCGCGCCACCAGGGACTCGTCGTGCTGGCCGACCTGGCCCTGCACGCCGATCTGGCCCTGCTCCACGATGTGGGCGACGTCGTCCCTGGGGTGCAGGAGCTGGTCGAGGCGCACCGCGCCGAGACGCCCACGGTCGATCAGGTGCGCTCCTTCGCCTTCCGGCTCGATGGCCGTGGCTATGACCTGGTGCTCGGGCTGCGCCGTCACCGCGACTGGCCCGTCCTGCGCCCCCGAGCCGTGCATGCGGCCATCGACGGGCTGCTCCGCAGCTATCGGCTGGTTGTGGCCGACATCGACTCCGACGTCGAGGGCGACGACGAGGTCGGGTCGGTCGACATCGAGGAACGAAACCTGCTGGCCCGATCGGCCACGGCCCGCGCTGACCTCGTGCTCATCGCCGCGCCGCCGACCGTCACGGGCCTCCGCCGACTCGTGCTCACCATCGACGAGCTGCACCGATCCGGCGTGTCGAGCGCCCGCCTGTTGGCGGTGATCACCCGCGGTCCCCGACGGGCCCGGGCCCGGGCCGAGATCACCCGAGCGGTCGGTGAGCTCGTCGTCGGGATGAGTCCGGAGCTGGCCGCCGGCATGGCCTCGCCGCTGTTCGTCCCCGAACGCCGCGGTCTCGACGACCTGCACCGTGCGGCGGCGCTGCTCCCCCAGACGCTGGTCAAGCCGGTGACCGACGCCGTCGAGGCCATCCTCGAGCGGGCCCCGCTCGTGCCCGACACGCTCGATGCCTTCGATCCGGTTCCCGTGACGCCAGGGACGCTCGGTGCCTGGTCCGACGACGAGGCCGCCGGATGAGCCCCGTCCCCCCATCCCGGCGGCAGATCACCACCTCCCGTGTGGCCATCTGCCGCCCCGATGACCGACGCGCGCCGGGCCCTCCGTCGCGGCGGCCGATCACCACCTCCCGTGTGGCCATCTGCCGCCACGATCGGAGGCGGAAGCGGGAGATCGGCGACCGAGGGCGGACCCGGCGGTCAGGTGCCGGTGAAGTTGGCGGGGCGCTTCTCGAGGAAGGCGCGCGGGCCTTCCTTGGCGTCGTTGCTCGACATCACCGTCATGCCGATGGCGATCTCCTTGGCGAAGGCCTCGGCTTCGGGGAGCTCCTCGGCCGCCCACACGGCGGCCTTGATCCCCTGCACCGCGAGCGGCCCGTTGGCGGCCACGCGCTCGGCCAACTCGTGCGCCTTGCCCAGGGCCTCGCCGTCGGGGACGACGAAGCCGACCAGGCCGATGCGCTCGGCCTCGGCCCCGCTGATGGGATCGCCGAGCAGCAGCATCTCCATGGCCTTGGTGAAGGCGATCTGGCGAGGCAGCCGCACGGTCGACCCCGCCATCGGGAAGAGGCCGCGCTGTACCTCGGTCAGCCCGATCTTGGCGCCGTCGGCCGCGACCCTCAGGTCGGTGGCCTGCAGGATCTCGAGCCCGCCGGCGTAGCAGTAGCCCTCGACGGCGGCGATCAGCGGCTTCTTGGTGCGGTAGTCCTTGAGGAATCCCTTGAAGATGAGCCCGGCGTCCTGGCGGATGCGCTCCTCGAACTCGTTCTCGGCCGGCTTGCCCGACAACATGGCCCCGACGAGTCGATCGAGATCGGCACCAGCCGAGAAGTCGCCGCCGGCGCCCGTGAGCACGGCGACGCGCACGTCGTCGTCGCCGTCGATCAGGTCCCAGGCGTCGCACAAGCGACAGAGCACCTCGGCGTTGAAGGCGTTGCGCTTGTCGGGGCGGTTGAGGATGACGGTGACGATGTGGCCATCGCGCTCCACCAGCACTGCGGGGTCGCTCACCGAGGTTCCTTTCGAGGAGGTGGACGGGATCCGAGAGATGGGCGTCAGAAATCGAGCGCCCGCACCCTAGCCACGAATCTGACGCCTCGTCAGAACCAGCCCGTGGGGCGAATGCTGTGAACGTCGTCGCCCCTGGCGGATCACCCCCCGTCGACGTCGATCCGCTGGTCGAGATCGAGCAGCAGGTCCAGGCGCGGGCCAAGGACCTGGCCATCGACATGGGATCGCCCGAGGGCGACGCCGGCCTACGCGCCCTGATCGCCGACGAGATCGAGCGGTGGTCCGACGACGCCAAGCGGGGGCTCCGGCCCTTCGAGCTGTCCGATCCCGACCGGGTGGCCGAGCGGGCCTTCCGCAACCTGGCTCGCTACGGCCCACTGACGCCGCTGCTCGACGACCCCGACGTCTGGGAGATCATGATCAACGCGCCCGACGTGATCCTGGCCAAGCGCCACGGCGGACGATCGGGCTACCACGACGAGGTCTTCCACGACGACGAGCACGTCGTACGGATCCTCACCAAGATCCTTGACGATTCGTCGGGCAGCCACCGCAAGCTCGATCCGGCCGAAGGCCTTCAGGACGCGCAGCTCGATGACGGATCGCGGCTGCACATCGTCCATGCCGATGTCAGTCGGGGCGGCCACGTCATGGTCAACATCCGACGGTTCACGGGAGTCGCCTTCCACTCCCTCGACGAGCTCGTCGGTCACGACATGCTGAGCACCGAGGTCGCCCGCTTCCTCGCCTCCTGCGTGCGCGCTGAGCTCTCTATCGTGTTCGCGGGGGCACCCGGATCGGGCAAGACGACGCTGCTCTCGTGCTGCGCAGCCGAGCTCGATCCGGCCAAGCGCGTCGTCATCGCCGAAGAGGTGTTCGAAGCCGACGTACCGCTGGCCAACGTGGCTGGCATGCAGACACGAGCGGCTCGAGCCGACCGTCCGGCCGTCGATCTACGCCGCCTGGTGTCGGGCTTCCTCCGCATGGCGCCCGATGTGGCCATCGTCGGCGAGGTCCGCGACAGCGAAGCCCTTCCGCTGCTGCTGACCTTGTCGTCAGGCGTCAAGGGATTCACCACGATCCACGCCGGTTCGGCGCGCCAGGCTCTGACTCGACTGCGCTTCATCTGCCAGCTCGCCGACACCAGCAACGAACTGCCGATGTCGGCCCTGAACAGCCTCGTCAGCGAGGCCATCGACCTCGTCGTGTTCTGCCGCCGGGACAAGGACGGGCCGCGGGTCACGGAGGTGATCGCCGTCGAGGACCTGGCCGCCGGACCGGCGGCGACCCAGTTCACGATCACCGAGCTGTTCAGCCGTCGCGGCAACGACACGCCCCTGACCTGGACGGGAAACGTGCCAACCCGAATCGGGCGAGCGTTCGACGAGGTGGGAGCCGACCTGGCCCGGCTGCTCGACCGCGAGAGCGCGACCCACTGGGGGTCGTCGTGACGGCGTTGCTGCTGGCCATCGTCGCCGGGTTGGGCGCCTACCTCGTGTTCACCGCCATCGCGCTGGGTTGGACTGGCTTCGGGCCGTGGAGCGTACGCCGCGACGCGGCCACCGGCGCGGCGGGCCCGTACCCCACCACAGCACCCGAACGACCGACCTTGTCGCAACGGGCTCAGCTGAACGCGGGCGAGTGGCTCGTGCAGGCGGGGCTCGCCGATGTTCGCCCCATCGAGTTCATCGCCGTGATCGCTCTGCTGTTCGTCGCCGGAGCCGCGTTCGGCGTCCTGCTGTTCGGTGGCGCGCTTCCGGCACTCATGATCGGAACCTTCGCCGCGACCCTCCCCGTCGCGACCTACCGGCGTCGGCGCACCAACCGTCGCCGACGCGCCCAGGAGTCATGGCCGCGCATGATCGACGAGATGCGCATCCTCACCGGCAGCGCCGGCCGATCGATCCCCCAGGCGCTCTTCGAAGTCGGTCTCGGTGGTCCGGCGGAGCTGCGTTCGGCCTTCGTCGCCGCCCATCGCGAGTGGCTGCTGTCGACCGACTTCGTCCGCACCTTGGCCGTGCTGAAGGATCAGCTGGCCGATCCCACCGCCGATGCGACCTGCGAGACGCTCCTGATCGCCCACGAGCTCGGCGGCACCGATCTCGATCGACGCCTCGAGGACCTGGCCGCTGATCGTCGAGCGGACATGCAGGGCCGCAAGGACGCCCACGCCCGTCAGGCCGGCGTCCGGTTCGCCCGACGGTTCGTGCTCATCGTTCCACTGGGGATGGCTGTCGTCGGGCTGTCGGTCGGAACGGGACGAGCGGCCTACGAGACGCCACTCGGACAGCTGATCGTCGTGGTCGCGCTGGGCGTCATCGTGGCGTGCTGGGTGTGGGCCGGCCACATCATGCGTCTACCCGACGAGGAACGGGTGCTTCGATGACCGTGTCGGGCGCTCGGATCGAGGGTCGCGGGAGCGAGTCGTGACGCGCGACCTGGTCCTGATCAGCCTGCTCGGATGGATCGGGGCCACGCTCGTCCTCGCCGAGCTCCGCTGGTTCCGGCAACCATCGCTGTCCGAGCGGATCGGCCGGTACACGCCGGGAGCGGGACCGGCTCGACGCACCCCCGGCGTGCTCTCGGTCCGGTCGATCGGCGAGGTCGTCGCTCCGATGGCCACCACCCTGGGGAACCGGCTCAGCCGGCTGCTGGGCGTTACCGAGGACCTGGTCCTCAAGCTCGAGCGCATCCACTCGCCCATCAGCGCCTCGGGGTATCGCATGCGTCAGCTGGGCGCCGCCCTGGGTGCGATGGCCGCGGCGGCGGTGCTCATCCTGGCCGTCCGACCGCCGCCGATCCTCGCCGTGCTGTTCCTGCTCGGTGCTCCCGTACTGGCCTTCCTCGTGCTCGAGCAGCAGGTCGTGCGGGCGTCGGCCCTCTGGCAACAGCGGATCTTCGGCGAGCTCCCGATCGTGGCCGAACAACTCGGGATGTTGCTCGGCGCCGGGTACTCGCTCGGCGGCGCCCTCAATCGTCTGGCCCAGCGGGGATCGGGCGCCTGCGCCACCGATCTGACCCGCGTCTGCGGACGCATCCGCCAGGGACTGGGCGAGCGCGCCGCCCTCGTCGAATGGGCCGAGCTGGCCGACGTGAGCGCGCTCGAACGGCTGGTCGCCGTGCTCGCCCTCAACCGTGAGGCCGCCGACCTCGGCCGGCTGATCACCGAGGAGGCCCGGTCGATCCGACGAGACGCCCATCGCCAACTCCTCGAGACCATCGAACGGCGCGCCCAGCAGGTCTGGATCCCGGTCACGGTGGCGACGCTCGTGCCGGGAGTGCTGTTCATCGCTGTTCCCTTCGTCGAGGCCATGCGCCTGTTCGCCACTGCATGAACGGGGCCGTCCCGAGTCTCGACCAGTTGTCCCTCAGCAACACCCCAACCACGAGCACCACCATCGAAAGGCGGATTGACGATGACGACTTGGGAATGGACGACGGCGTGGATCCACGCTGGGTTCGCGACACGCCGGCGGGCGATGGCCCACGACGACCGCGGTGAGGGCGTCATCAGCGTCGGCATCGCGGTGCTGATCATGGCGTTCCTCGGCGCGGCGATGTGGCTGGGCTTCAAGACGATGTGGGACACCACTTCGGCGACGACCAACACCAAGGTGCAACAGATCGGGACCGACGGCGGATGATCCGGTCCCGCCGAGCGGCGGGGTCACGACGGCTGGCCGATCCGTATCACCCGCGGGAGGCCATGCGCGTTCGAGGCGACGCGGGGACCGGGCTCATCGGCACGTTCGCCGGTGTCATCGTGTTCCTGGCCTTCCTGTTGTTCACCGTCCAGTTGCTCGTCGACCTCTACGCCATCAGCGCGACGACCAGCGCCGCGTTCGACGGGGCTCGGATCGTGGCCGGCAGCCGTGCCGACCACCGTGATCCCGTTGCGGTGCTGGCGATCCGCGCCGCGGCCGAGGCGCGAGTGCGATCGGAGCTCGGAACCTTCGGGCGGTCGGTCAGCTTCGACTGGAGCGGAAGCAACGACGACGCCGTGCAGCTCCGGGTCCGGGGCGACACCCCCCGGTTCCTGCTCCCGGGGCTGCAGGGCGCGATCGGTGCCGATCACATCGATCGCACGGTCCGGGTCCGTGTCGAGTCGTTCCGATGAGCGATCGACGACGCTGGCGGCGATGCCGGACAAGTGGGCGGGATCGAGGTCCTGCCGTTCGGCATGCTCATCTTCGTCGTCGGCGCACTGCTCGTGGCCAACCTCTGGGGCGTGGTCGACGCCAAGATGGCCACCGACTCGGCCGCCCGCGAAGCAGTTCGGGCCTATGTCGAGGCACCGGACGCGAGGGTCGGCGCGGCCCGAGCGACCGACGCGGCGAGGGCGACCATGGTCGGTCACGGACGCCACACCGATGGCCTCGTCGTGGTGCTCCGCCACGAGGGCGGCCTGCCGTTCGCACGTTGCGTGCGGGCAACCGTCGAGATCGACTATCCCGTGCCGGCGCTCGACCTGCCCTGGATAGGCGGCCTGGGTCACGCCTTCGACGTGCGCTCCAGCCACACCGAGCGCATCGATCCCTTCCGCTCAGGACTCAACGGAGTGGGGACCTGTTGAGCCCGCCTCGTCGAAGCGATGTAGCTGGTCGAGACGACGGCGGCAGCGTGCTCATCCTCATGCCCGTCGCCGTGCTCATCGTGTTGCTGCTCGGCGCCATAGCCGTGGACCTCACCGTCGTGCGCCTCCGCCAACAACAAGCCATCGACGCCGCCGCCAGCGCCGCCAACGACGCCGTCACGTTCGGTCTCGACCAGGGCGCCCTACGCGGCGGCCGCGGCTACGTCCTCGATCCGAATCGGGTCCGCCAGGCCGTCGACCAGTCCGTCCAGTCCCAAGGCCTGGCCAACCAACTCGTCGAAACCCCGGTGGTGACCGAACCCGCACCCAACACCGTCACCGTCGTGGTGACCCTGCGCGCCAACTACGTCTTCGCGCGATCCATCCCCGGCTCACCCCACGAGACGATCGTTCGCGGAACTGCCACCGCCACCGTCGAACGCCGCTGACTCGTCACAACGGCCCGAACCTGTGCCGTCAGATGTCCTTCCTGGCGCGCGATACGGCACAGGTTCGGAGGTGGTGGCGGTTCGGAGGTGGTGGGGGTCAGGACCAGAGGCAGAAGGGGTGGCCGGCGGGGTCGAGCATGATCCGCAGGCGCGTCCGGGTCGCGGTTCGCCGGCTGGTGCTCGGCCTCGGTCGCGCCGCACGTAGTTGCCCAGGCCACACCAGCGGTCACGTCCTCGACCCAGATGTCGAGGTGGACCTGCATCCCCTGTCGACCATGGGCGCCCGGCCATACGGGACGCACGTAGTGCTCCTCGAACTGGATCTCGATCTTCGTGCTGCCATCGGGCGGTCGCAGGCGCGACCACCCCGAGCCGGGCGGGCGTCCCGGACGAGGCCCGGCGATGTCCTCGACCGGCCACCCGAGGAGCTGCTCGTAGAAGCGCGTCAGCTCGGCCACGTCGGGCGCATCGAGCACGGGACCCGACATCCGCATCTTCGGCCGTTCCATGTCGCTGTCCTCCGGCGCCGGCCGACCGTCCCCCGCGGCGGCGGCCCGGCGTCAACGTACCTGACCGGTCAGACGATCGTCCGTGGCATCGATGGCGCGTTCTCACTCCCGGCGCGACCCTCAGGCCACGGCGCGACTGGGCGCCGCCCGTGACCCTTGACACTCCCGTGCGCCAGGGGCATCGTGGGGACCGTCACCTCTGACGATCCGCAGTACCGCCGGAGGCCGTGGACGATGCCCTCGCCGCAGGGCCGACCCGGAAGGAGGCTGACCACCGTGGACGTTGCCGAGCCGGAGCGGGCGCCGCCCGACTGAGTTCGAGGGATCGGCGCAGCCGACCCGCCAGACGCTCTGGTGACCCCGAGGGGCGCTCGAGCTCGCGGGCGCCGCTGGTTCCTCCCGCCGGGCGCCACGGTCTCGGCCGCAGGCGCCGGGCTGTCGCCCACCACCTCCCGACCGTCACCTTGCGAACCGTCGGATGCGCCGACGCCGGCCTTCATCGGCTGACTGGAACGCCACCGGGTTCGGCCGCACGAAGGACGGCGGGGGGCGGTGGACGACACCAACAACCCACATGTGCCCGCCCCGACCAGAAAAGGGCGGGCACATCCGCGTCGGGGCGTCGTCCCCCCTAGCCTCCTAGGAGCCGTTCGTCGCGGCGAGAGGCTCCATGGGAGGGAGACGGGTGCGCCAACCGCACTACGAGGACGACCGCGCCGAGCACCTCACCCTCGAGGACGGCGAGGACGCGCTGCTCGAGGGCGACCGCCCGTTCGCCGCCGGCACCGCGAGGGCGGCGCTCAGCTACCCGGTCTTCCGGCGCGTGTTCTTCGGCGCCTTCCTGTCCAACGTCGGCAGCTGGATGCAGAACGTGGTGCTCGGCGCCTATGGCTACTCGCTGACCCACTCGGCCACCTTCGTCAGCCTCCTGGCCTTCGCCCAACTGGTGCCGCTCATGCTCCTGTCGGTCCTCGGGGGCGCGCTCGCCGATCGATTCGATCGCAAGTGGCTGATCATCCTCGTCTCGATCGAGCAGACGCTCTTCGCCCTCGGCATCGCCTGGATCACGCGGTCGGCCCACCCCTCCGAACTGCTGCTGCTGGCCTTCGTGCTGGCCATGGGCATCGGCCAGGCCGTCTACGCGCCGGCCTACAGCTCGGTCATGCCCGAGCTGGTCGACGAGCGCGACCTGGTCGGTGCCGTGTCGCTCAACTCGGCCAACATGAACCTGTCGCGCGTCATCGGTCCGGCCATCGGCAGCCTCATCTACGCCGAGGTCGGTGTGTCCTGGGTCTTCGTCGGCAACGCGCTGAGCTACCTGTTCATCATCGGCGCGTTGCTGACCGTCGTGGTGCCACGAGTGATCGTCGACCCGTCCGAGCCCACGGGCCTCCGTCGGCTGATGGGCGGTTTCGTCGCCGCCCGTCGTGACCGGGTCGTCGGTCGCTGCCTGGTCGTGATGACCCTGTTCTCGCTCTTCAGCCTGGCCTTCGTCGTGCAGATGCCGACCATCGCCTCGAACAACCTGGGCATCAACCCGTCCGACACGGCCTACGGGTTCTTCTACGCGACCTTCGGCACCGGCGCGGTGGTCGGGGCCCTGTCGATCGGAACGTTCCTGGCCACCCGCCCGCTCGAACGGCTCGTCCGCATCGGCCTGGTCGGCTTCGCCGTGGCCCTGGCCACGTTGGCGCTGCTGCGGAGCGCGCCCCTCGCCTTCCCTGTCGTCTTCGTGCTCGGGTTCTTCTACTTCGGCACCGTCACCTCGCTGTCGACGGTGCTGCAGCAACGCCTCGACAACCAGGTCCGCGGCCGGGTCATGGCCTTGTGGATCATGGCCTTCGGCGGCACCGTGGCCATCGGCGGGCTGGCCGCCGGCCCCCTCATCGAGCTCACGTCGGTGACGGCGGTGATGCTGGTCGGCGCGGCCGTCGCTCTGCTGCTCGTGCCGGCGGCCGATCTGTACGACCACGAGCCGACGCCGAGCTGACCGTCAGCTCGCGTCGGGATCCGCCATCGCCGGATCGGTCAACGCCGCGGCCAGGCGTTCGAGCCCGGCCACCCGGCTGCCCTTGACCAGCACGGCGTCGCCGGCTCCGAGCGGGCCATCAGCGCGCAGCTGAGCCAGCGCGGCGTCGACGTCGGCGACGTGCACCGCGGTCGGGCCGTAGTCAGGCGCGTCGATGGCGATGACATCGATGTCGAGGCTGCGGGCCAACGCCGACGCGTCGCGATGGGCCGACGGACCATCGGAGCCGAGCTCGGCCATGACACCGACCAGGGCCACCCGCCGCGACGCGTCGATCTCGGCCAGCGCGCTGAGGGCAGCGGCCATCGAGGCCGGACCGGCGTTGTAGGCGTCGTTCAGGACGCGGGCTCCGCTGGGCGCGGTCGACAGCTCCATCCGCCACGGCGACGAGTCGGCTTCACCCAGACCGTCGGCGACCCGGGCGAGATCGACGCCGAGGGCCAGTCCGGTGGCCGCCGCCAGCAAGGCGTTCATCACGTTGTGGCGGCCGCGCACGTTCAAGTGCACCGCGGTCGAGCCGCTTGGGCCGTGCAGCGTGAACGAGGCCCGCAGCTCATCGTCGACGACGACGTCCGACGCGAACACGTCGACCTGCTCGGCGCCGCCCGTCGATCCCACGCGCATGACCCGCGCGCTCGTGCGATCGGCCATGGCCGCCACGAGCGGATTGTCGACGTTGAGCACGGCCACGCCTGACGACGGCAACGCCTCGATCAGCTCGCCCTTGGCTCGCGCCACGTCGGCCAGGTCGCCGAACAGCTCGGTGTGCACCGACTCGACCGTCGTGACCACGCCGACGGTCGGCACGGCGATCGCGCACAGCTCGGCGATGTGGCCGATGCCGCGCGCCCCCATCTCGACGACCAGCGCCTGCGTCTCATCCGGCGCGTTGGCCAAGGTCAGGGGAACGCCGAGCTCGTTGTTGAACGACCGCACGCTGGCCGACGTCGCCATCGTCGTGGCCAGCACGGCGGCCAGCAGATCCTTGGTGGTCGTCTTGCCGACCGAGCCGGTCACCCCGACGACGTGGGCGCCCGGCGTGGCCGTCTCGAGGCACTGACGGGCCCAACGGCCGGCCGCCTCGAGCGCGCGATCGGTGTACCCGACGACGATGGCCGACACCGCGTCGGGGCGCTCGCGGTCGTACCCGAAACCCGGCTGGCTCGTCACGTAGGCGGGCGCCCCCCGTTCGACGGCCGCGGCGATGTAGTCGTGGCCGTCGCGCTCGTCGACGATGGGCACGAACAGCTGCCCGGCCACCAGGTTCCGGCTGTCGATGCTGGCCCCGTCGACCTCGACGTCAGGACCGACGAGTCGCCCTCCGATGGCCCTGGCCAGCTCGCCGGTCCGCATGCGCATCGATGGCACGTTAGCCAGCGGCGCGCCTTGTACGGTCGGCCCATGACTTCCGGCGACGCCGACGACGCGACCGACCGACCCGGAGCCCGCACCCGACTGGTCGTCGTGTTCGGCGGCCAATCGGCCGAGCACGACGTGTCGCTGGTGACGGCCCGCCACGTGCTGGCCGCCACCGACCCGGACCGCTACGACATCGCCCCGGTCGGGATCACCCGCTCGGGGCAATGGGTCCTGGCCGAGGACGCCACCCGGGCTCTGGCCAAGGGCCCCGACGCCCTGCCCGATGCCCTGGACGCCTCGGGGCCCTCGACCGAGCCGCTTCCGGCCATCGCCGGGCCGGGGAGGTCCAGCCCGGCGGCCGCGTCGTCGTCTTCCCGCTGCTGCACGGGCCGCTGGGCGAGGACGGCACGATCCAGGGCCTGCTCGAGCTGGCCGGGATCCCGTTCGTCGGTTGTGGTGTGCTGGCGTCCGCGCTGGCCATGGACAAGGCCAAGGCCAAGGAGGTCTTCGCCTTCAACGGCATCCCTCAGGCCCGGTGGGTGGCCCTGCACGAGTCCGAGCTCAGGGACCTCGACGCCACCATCCCGGCACCGACGCTCGCACGGCTCGAGGCGCTCGGCTATCCCCTGTTCGTCAAGCCCGCCAACATGGGTTCGTCGGTCGGGGTCACCAAGGCGCACGACCGCGACGAGCTGACCGATGCGCTGGTCCTCGCGCCTGCGCTACGACGAGTGGCTCGTCGTCGAGGAGACGGTCGTCGGCCGCGAGATCGAGTGCGCGGTGCTCGGCAACCTCGATCCCCGGACGTCGGTGCCCGGTGAGATCGTGGCCGGCGCCGAGTTCTACGACTACGAGGACAAGTACTCGAGCGGCACGGCCGAGCTGATCGTCCCCGCTGACCTCCCGGCGGAGGTGACGGCCGAACTTCAGGACCTGGCCATCAAGGCGTTCAAGTCCCTGCGGTGCGAAGGCATGGCCCGGGTCGACTTCTTCTACGAGCCGGACGGGCGCGGCCTGCTGATCAACGAGATCAACACGATCCCCGGGTTCACCCCGATATCGATGTATCCCAAGCTCTGGGAAGCGAGCGGCGTGCCCTATGGCGAGCTGATCGACGAGCTCATCCGGCTGGCCCTCGAACGGTACGATCGTCGGGCCGCTCGGCGAGAAGCCTCTTGATTTCCACCCCCACGACGCCGACCCGTCCCTAAGTCTGCAACCTCACCGCTTCGGAGCTCTCGAATGGCCGACCGAACCCCCCTCGTCCTGCTCGACCAGCTCGTCTTCCCCGAGTGTCCCCGCTGGCACGACGGCCGCCTCTGGTTCTCGGACATGCACGCCCGACGCGTCTTCGCCATGGCCACCGACGGCGAGCCCGAGATCATCCTGCAGGGAGAGGAGATGCCCGGCGGCCTGGGCTGGCTTCCCGACGGCCGCCTGCTCGTCGTGGCCATGGCCGGCCGCAAGCTCCAACGTCTCGATCCGAACGGCCTGGTCGACGTGGCCGACCTGTCATCGTTGACCGAGCACTCTTGCAACGACATGGTCGTCGACCCGAACGGTCGGGCCTACATCGGCAGCTGCAGCTTCGCCCAGACCGACACCGGCGAACGCGTGAGGACGCCCGTCATGTGCGTCGAACCCGACGGCGAGGCCTGGGTGGTGGCCGAACAGCTGATGTTCCCCAACGGCATGGTGATCACCGACGGGGGCCGCACCCTGGTGGTGGGCGAGTCCTACGGCCAGCGCCTGTCGGCCTATGATCTCAACGCCGACGGATCGCTGGCCAACCCGAGGGTGTGGGCCGATCTGCGCCCCAACGTGCCCGACGGGATCTGCCTCGACGCGGACGGCGGCATCTGGGTCGCCGACCCGGTCAACAACGGCGTCATGCGGGTCGTGCAGGGCGCCGGTCCGGTCGACTGGATCCCCACCTCGCGCGGCGCCTACGCGTGCGCCCTCGGCGGCGAGGACGGACGCACCCTCTATGTGTGCACGGCCGAGACGTCCAACCCTCGCAAGACCCTCGAGTTGTGCTCGGGACGCATCGAGTCCGTCCGCGTCGACATCGGCGCCCCCGAGTCGGTCGCGAGTTAGCGCACGCTGCGGAGCGGTAGCAGTTAGCTCGGCGCCCCACGCATGGGCGAAGCCCGGTCCGGCGGATTGTCGCCGGACCCGGCAACCAGCGCCGACTTCAGGAAACGGAGCAGCTCGCGGCGGCGCACGACCATCGAGCGCAGCGTGGGCTCGATGCCGACGGCGCGCAGCACCTCGACCTCGGTGGCCACCCCCAGCACGGTCGAGTAGGTCGACAGGAGCAGCAGGCTGGCGTCGGTGGTGCGGAAGTGACCGGCCTCCATTTCGGCCTCGAGGAACTCGCGAGCCCGCTTGATGAGCGGATCGAGGTTCTCGCTCAGCCGAGTCGACGCCGGGGCGCCGAGCCGGCTGACCTCACGCAGCAGGCCGAGCAGCTCGGGCCGGCGCAGGGCCAGCCGGAACACCGACCGGATGATGGCCTCGACGCGGTCCCAACCGGGCCCGGCGTCGGCCAGCGCCGCTTCGAGCGTCTCGGCCAGCGCCGCCGAGCTGGCGTCGACCACGGCGTCGAGCAACTCGGCCTTCGAGGGGTAGTAGTACAGGATGGTCTGCTTGCGTATCCCCAGCTCAGCGGCGACCTGATCGAGCGAGGTGGCCTCGTAGCCCCGGGTCCCGAACGAGTCCAGGGCGGCCTCGAGCACACGGTCCCGGGTCGTCATCTACCAAATGGTAGAGGATCTTTGCTAGAACAGGGGGATGATCGCCGAAGCCCTGGCCGGCCAGCGCATCTTCATCACGGGCACGACCGGTTTCCTGGGCACCGCACTGGTCGAGAGGCTCCTGCGCAACGTGCCCGACTGCGAGCTGGTGCTGCTGATCCGGCCGGGCAAGCGCTCGACGGTCGACCAACGCGTCGCCCGGGAGATCTTCCGCAACGACGCCTTCGACCGCCTGCGCGCCGAACTGGGGGCGGATGGGTTCGACGAGCTGACCACCGCCCGGGTGTCGGCGGTGGCCGGCGACGTCGGCACCGACGGCCTGGGCCTCGACGACGCGGCTCGGGCCGTGCTGGCCGGGTGCGACATCGTCATCCACTCGGCGGCGACGGTGTCGTTCGACTCGCCTCTCGACGGCGCCGTCGAGGTCAACCTGTTGGGTCCCAGCCGCATCGCGGCCACGCTCAACGACCTTGGCGTCACTCCCCACCTGGTTGCCGTGTCCACCTGCTACGTCGCCGGCAACCGTCGGGGCGCGGCGCTCGAGCAGATGATCGATGACAGCCCATTCCTGGTGGATGTCGACTGGCGCGGCGAGGTCGACGGCGCCCGCCGGGCGCGCAGCGACGCCGAGGCCGACAGCCGGACCCCCGAACACCTGGCTCGCTTCCGCAAGGCGGCCCAGACCGAGCTCGGTGCGGCCGGCACCCCCGCGCTGGCCACCAAGACCGAGCAGCTGCGGTCGCGCTGGGTCAGCGACCGGCTGGTCGAAGCGGGCCGGGCCCGGGCGGCGTCGCTCGGCTGGCCCGACGCCTACGCCTACACCAAGGCGCTCGGTGAACGAGCGCTGGTCGAGACCCACGGCGAGGTCCCGATCAGCATCGTCCGGCCGTCGATCATCGAGTCGGCACTGGCCGAGCCCCGCCCCGGATGGATCCGCGGCTTCCGCATGGCCGAGCCGGTCATCATCTCCTACGCGCGAGGTCTGCTGAAGGAGTTCCCCGGCGTGCCCGAGGGCATCGTCGACGTGATCCCCGTCGACCTGGTGGTCGGCGCCATCATCGCCGTCGCCGCCAAGGGACCCGAGCGCGACGGCGACGGTCACGCCGTCCCCGAAGTCGTCCAGGTGGCCTCGGGCTCGCAGAACCCCTTGCGCTACCGCCGCCTGGTCGACCTGGCGAGCAACTGGTTCCTCGAGCACCCGCTGTATGACCGCGACGGCCAGCCCATCGTGGTGCCGACCTGGTCGTTCCCGGGTCGCGGACGGGTGCAGGGCCAGCTCCTGCGGGCCAAGACCACGCTAGAGCGGGCCGAGCGGGTGCTGAACCACCTGCCGCTGCGCGGCAAGCAGGCCGAGCTGAGCGCGACCGTCGAAGAGAAGCGCGAAGAAGCCGAGCGAGCGCTGGGCTACGTCGAGCTCTACGGCGCCTACGCCGAGTGCGAGGCGGTGTACGGACTCGACCGACTGATCGCCCTCTGGAACGCGCAGTCACCCGAAGACCAGGCGCAGTTCAACTTCGACCCCCGCGTCATCGACTGGGACCACTACGTGTGCGACGTGCACCTGCCGTCGGTGGTCGAACACGGCCGGGTCCGCACCACACCGGGCGGACGGGTCGGACCCGACCGCGAGACGCGCCTGCGCCGCCAGGTGCTCTCCTCCGATCGGCAGCTGGCGGCCTTCGACCTCGAGAACACCCTCATCGCCTCCAACGTCGTGGCGTCCTACTCGTGGCTGGCCACGCGTCGCCTGCCCGCCGACGAGCGGCTGCGCTTCGTGGCCCAGACGCTGGCCGAGGCGCCGTCGTTGCTGGCCCTCGACCGCAAGGACCGCAGCGATTTCCTCCGGCTCTTCTATCGGCGCTACGAGGACGCGTCGATCGATCAGATCCACGAGGACTCGGCCGAGATGTTCAGCCAGCTGATCCTGGCCAAGTCCTTCCCCGCCGCCATCCGCCGCGTGCGCCAGCACCGCGAGCTGGGCCACCGGACGCTGCTGATCACGGGTGCCCTCGACTTCGTCGTCGAGCCGCTGCGGCCCCTGTTCGACGACATCGTGTGCGCCTCGCTGGGCCAGCGCGCCGATGGCACCTACGACGGCGAGCTGGCCCACGTCCCGCCCACCGGCGAGACGCGGGCGCAGGCCCTCATGGACTTCGCCGCTCTGCACGATCTCGATCTGCGCGAATCGGTCGCCTACGCCGACTCGACGAGCGATCTGCCGATGCTCGAAGCCGTCGGCTTCCCGGTCGCCGTCAACCCTGAGACGCGCCTGGCGGCGCTGGCTCGCAAGCGGGGATGGCTGGTCGAGCAGTGGTCGAAGGCGCCAGGCGCGCCCCGGGTGCTGGTGCCCATCGGAACCCGGCTCCGGGGTCCCTCGGAGGACCATCGACGCCGGGCGCGGTCGCTCGCCGCCGGTTCTGGTCCCGCACCCAGGCGGGCCCACGGATGAAGGCCCTGCAGTTCGAGCGCAACGTGCCGCGCTACGCGGCTGCGATGTTGGCAGGACGCGCCGCGCCCGGCGCCGGCGCCAAGGTGGGGCCGCTGCACCTGCGCGACGTCGACCCGCCGGAGGCCCCTGGACCGGAGTGGATCCGGATCCGGCCGCGCCTGGCCGGCATCTGCGGCAGCGACCTCGGGACGATCGACGGCACCTCGTCGCGCTACTTCGAGCCGATCGTGTCGTTCCCGTTCGTGCCCGGCCATGAGGTGGTTGCCGATCGCGACGGCACCGACGGCACCGATCGCGTCGTGCTCGAACCGGTGTTGGGCTGTGTCACCCGCGGCATCTCGCCGACGTGCGCCGCGTGCGCCCGCGGCGATCTCGGCAACTGCGAGCGCATCGCCTTCGGCGACCTCGGGCCGGGACTGCAGTCGGGCTTCTGCTGCGACACCGGTGGTGGCTGGTCGACCGTGATGATCGCCCACCCGAGCCAGCTGCACTCGGTTCCCGCCGACATGAGCGACGAGGCCGCCGTGATGGTCGAGCCGACGGCGTGTGCGGTGCACGGCGCGCTGACGGCCGGCATCGTCGAGGGCGACACGGTCGTCGTCATCGGGTCGGGCACCCTCGGGCTGCTCAGCATCGCCGCCCTGCGGGGGCTCACGCCGGCCGGCGCCATCGTGGCCGCCGCCAAGTACCCCGCTCAGCGCGAGCTGGCCCGCGAGCTGGGCGCGACCAGCGTGGTCGACCCGACCGAGCTGCGCCGGGCCGTTCGCCGCACGACGGGGACGATGGCGCTCGGCGACGGCGACATCATCCGCCTTACGGGCGGCGCCGACGTGGTGGTCGACTGCGTCGGGAGCGAGTCGAGCCTGGCCGATGCCCTCGCCATCGTGCGGCCCAGAGGCCGCATCGCCATGGTGGGCATGCCCGGTCACGTGCACGTGGACCTGACGGGACTGTGGCAGCGCGAGATCACCTTGGCCGGCGCCTACGCCTACGGCACCGAGACCCTGCCCGACCCCTCGGGGGCGGTGGCGACCACGCGACGCACCTTCGACCTGGCTTTCGAGCTGGTGGCGGCGGCCGACCTCGGCCGCTTGGTCAGCGCCACCTATCCCCTCGCTCGGTTCACCGATGCCATCGCCCACGCCGCCGGCGCCGGCCCGCGCGGCAGCGTCAAGATCGCCTTCGACCTCCGATCAGAGAAGGAACGCACACGATGAACGAAACGCTGCACAGCCGCCAGGCGAAGCAGCTCACCACACGGCCACGGATCGGCGAAGCCGGCTCCGTCGGTCTACCGACGGAGCGAGCAACATGAACGAAACGCTGCACAGCCGCCAGGCGAAGCAGCTCACCACACGGCCACGGATCGGCGAAGCCGGCTCCGTCGGTCTACCGACGGAGCAAGCAAGTTGAGTAGCTTCAAGCCGCCACGACCAGGGTTCGTGTTGGACGTCGATCGGTCGACGCCGCCGATCCTGTTCCACCACGGCGAGAACTTCCGACTCGAGAAGCTGCCCCCGGGTCGCAGTCGGGTCATCTACCCGGCCGAGCCCGTGGCGCCGCTCGACGACATCGAAGGCGCCATCCGCCATGCGCTGCTGAACCCTGAGGGCGACAGCGATCCGCTCCCGGCTCGGCTCACGCCGGGCATGAAGCTCACCATCGCCTTCGACGACATCTCGCTGCCGCTGCCGCCCATGAAGCGGCCCGACATCCGTCAGCGCATCATCGAGCAGGTGCTCGACATGGCCGCCGCCGCCGGTGTCGACGACGTCGAGCTCATCGCCGCGCTGGCCCTGCACCGGCGGATGACCGAGAGCGAGCTGCGCCACGCCGTCGGCGACCGCGTCTACGACTCGTTCGCTCCATACGGCCTCCTCTACAACCACGACGCCGAGGATCCCGACAACCTCGCCTTCCTCGGCTCCACCGACCAGGGCGAAGAGGTCGAGATCAACAAGCGGGCCGCTGACAGCGACCTCATCATCTACGTGAACATCAACATCGTGGCGATGGACGGTGGCTGGAAGAGCACGGCGACCGGCCTGGCGAGCTACCGCAGCCTCCGCCACCACCACAACGTGAAGACGATGCAGCAGAGCAAGTCGTTCATGGATCGCCACCACTCCGAGTTGCACTCGTCCAACTGGCGGATGGGCAAGGTGCTGCGCGACTCGGGCGTGAAGGTGTTCCAGATCGAGACCACGATCAACAACAACGTCTTCGGCACCGATGGCCCGATGAGCGTCCTGCAGAAGCGCGAGTGGGAGTGGTCGGCCCGCGATCGCATCACGTTCATGGGCATGAAGGCGGGACTGGACCGGATGTCGGCACGGCAGCGCCGCAACGTCTTCCAGTCCTGGAAGGCGCCGCACCAGATGACATCGGTGCAGGCCGGTGAGGTCGAGGCCGTCCACGAGGTCACGACGGCCAACGTGCTGCGCCAGCACCTGGTCGAGGTCGACGGCCAGACTGACATCCTCACCATGGGCCTGCCGTACATCTGCCCCTACAACGTCAACTCGATCATGAACCCGATCCTGGTGATGTGCCTCGGGCTCGGGTACTTCTTCAACCTTTACCGCGGCCGACCGCCGGTGCGCGAAGGCGGCGTGCTCATCATGAGCCACCCGACCCCGTGGGAGTTCCACCCGGTCCACCATCCGAGCTACATCGACTTCTTCGAGCAGGTGCTGGCCGAGACGACCGATCCGCTCGAGATCGAGGCCAAGTACGAGAAGTCCTTCGCCGAGGACGAGTGGTACCGCCACCTGTACCGGACGTCCTACGCCTACCACGGCGTCCACCCCTTCTACATGTGGTACTGGGGCGCGCACGCCCTCCAGCACCTCGGTCGGGTCATCATCGTCGGGGGCGACACGCGCGCCGTGCGCCGACTGGGGTTCGTGCCCGCGTCGACGCTGCAGGACGCGCTCGAGATGGCGTCGGACACCGTCGGCCCGGGCGCCAGCATCACCCACCTGCACAACCCACCGATCCTGATGGCGGATGTCACGTGAGTGCGGCCGACGCGCCCGAAGGCGCGGCGCCGACCGCGGTGCGGCGCGTTGCCGAGTTGGCCCGACGCATCCCCGTGAACCGGTCCTCGGCCGAAGTGGCCGGGCGGCTGACCGTGGCGTCGGTGCGGCGACGCCTCGCCTTCCCGCTGCTGGCCCCCCACACGCCGGGTGGGGTCGAGGTGGCGCCGCCCGAGGATCCCTACGGAGCCAACTACGACACGGCGTGGGCCCGCCGCTATCCGGCGCGGGTGGCGCGCCTGCTGCTGCTCGAAGGCGCGGTGACGCCGCTGGTGACCATGTTGGCGGCGCCGACGATCCACGGACTCGATCGGTTGGCCGATCTCGAGGGCCCCGTCATCTTCGCCGCCAACCACCACAGCCACGTCGACACGCCGCTCATGCTGTCGGCCATCCCCGAGCCGTGGCGACATCACATGTTCATCGCCGCCGCCGCCGACTACTTCTTCGGCAACCGGGTGACCGCTCCCCTGTCGGCCCTGGTCATCGGCGCCATCCCGATCGAGCGCAACAAGGTCGGGCGCAAGTCGGCCGACGACGCCGCCGCCCTCATCGACGACGGCTGGAGCATGCTCATCTTCCCCGAGGGCGGGCGCAGCCCAGACGGCTGGGGCCAGCCCTTCCGGGGCGGCGCCGCCTACCTGTCGACCCGATGCGACATCCCCGTCGTCCCCGTGCACATCGAGGGGACCGGCCGCATCCTGCGCAAGGGTCGCAACGTCCCCCAACCGTCGCCGACGACGATCACCTTCGGCCGCCCGATGCGCGCCACCGAGGACGAGGACTCGCGCCGGTTCTCGGCTCGCATCGAGTACGAGGTGGCGATCCTCGGCGACGAGACCAAGGGCGACTGGTGGTCGGCCCGCCGCCGGGCCCACGCCGGTGCCACGCCGCCACTGCAAGCTCCTGCCCTCGGCGGATGGCGGCGCACGTGGGAGCTCGGCGACCGCGGTCCCAAGCGACGCCGCGCCACCAAGCGCCGCTGGCCCGACCTGGGCTGAACGCGCCCGCTGCCGGCACCCTGCCGTTCTGGCGGCGATCGAGGGCGCTGTGCGCCCTTCATCGCCGCCGAAACCCTGGTCCGGCGCGGCCTACGGCCCCGGGACCTGCGTAGGTGAGGTGACGGTCACACCAGGCGACACGTAGCGCGCTCCGCACACCCGTTCACGGGTGCGCCCCCCGCACGTCAGCGCGAACGCCTCGTACTCGGATCCGATCGGCGATCGGGTGAACAGCTCGTCGCAGTCGTGGCCGTAGCCCGACGCACACCGCGCCCAGAGCTGATCGAGGGCGGCGTCCTGGCCGTGATGCAGCGGCTGGTCACCGCCTTCGGTCGACGGGACCGCGCCCGCACCGGTGGCGGCACCGGAATCGGCCAGGTGGCCGAGCCCGACGCAGTCGTCGCGGATCTTGGTCAATCGGTCAGCGACGCGGGCCGGAATGCTGGCATCGGGAGCCAGGTAGGACGGGCCGAGGTCGGCGCGCACACGGTCGACGTAGCACGCGGCCTGGCGCGGGGTCAGCCGTCCGCCGCTGGCGTCGACGGCCCGGTCGATGGCCAAGGCCCGATCGAACGGTTGCGGCGCCAACACGGCCATGACCCCGATGATCAGCACCAGCGCGGCGACGACGCCCACCCCGATCAGGACGACCCGGCGTCGGGGAGGCCACGAGCGGCCGGGACGACTCGGCTCGGTCGTTGCTACGGGGGGCGTCGGCGTGGTCATCAGGACGTCGAGGCGGCGGGCCTCCACTGCGGCCGACCGTACCGCGGCGCCGCTGACCGCCCGGCGATGGCGCCACCCGACCCGTCGCCGATCGCGGCGGCAGATCGCCACCCAGAATGTGGTCATCTGCCGCCGGAGTGGAAGTCCGACCGTCGCGGCGGCAGATCGCCACCCAGGATGTGGTCATCTGCCGCCGCGACGGGGTGAAGGAGGTGGCCGGACGGCGGGCGATACTGGGCGCCTATGTCCTGGGCCTCGGTCGGATCGGCGGCCGCGCTCGCCCTCGCCATCCTGTTCGTGCTGGCGGCCGTGGCCAAGCTGCGAGCCCGTGGGACCACGACCGACTCCTTCGCCGAGCTCGGCCTGCCCGTACCGGCGACGATGGCACTGGTCGTGCCGGGCGTCGAGTTGCTCATCGCCGTGGTCCTCGTGCTCGACGCGCCCGTCGGGAGCGTGGCCGCGCTGGTCACGCTGGCCTTCTTCACCGCCTTCGTCGCCAAGCGCCTGAGAGAGGGATCCACGGCGCCCTGTGCCTGCTTCGGGGCGGCCTCGACCCAACCCCTCAGCCCGATCGACCTGGCTCGCAACGTTGGTCTCATCGCCCTGGGCGTGCTGGCCCTGGCCGCGCCCCAACCCCTGGCCTTGGCGGCGCCGGCCACATTCCTGGTCTTCGGTGGGACCGGACTTGTA
Organism: uncultured Microthrixaceae bacterium; assembly: GCA_963734965.1. GTDB lineage: Bacteria > Actinomycetota > Acidimicrobiia > Acidimicrobiales > Acidimicrobilacustridaceae > UBA4742. Next base: position 310,658 of record CAVTJK010000004.1, read on the forward strand.
GCATTTGGCCTACATCAGGTCCGTCCTGGTGGATCGAGCTGACCGCTGGGCTCAGGGCGTCGTCCAGCGGACAGGGGCTGAGGTGCGACGTTTACGTCTCGGTCCACCCCCAGGCGCGCCGACGGAGATCGCAGCATGACGGGCACGGAGCAAGGCTGGTACCCCGACCCCGGGGGCCAGGCCGACCTGAGGTGGTGGGACGGGCGATCCTGGACCGCCCACACCCGTGAACGCCCACCTGAGCCTCCGATGGCCTCGGCCGCCGCCGTTTCGGCCTCGGCGGCGCCCGCTGTGGGGGCCACCGGCACAACGCCGTTGCTCGCCCCCTCGCCGACCGCGCCGGGTTCGTTCGTCGACTGGGGCGAGGGCGCGGCTCCGACCAGCGCCCTCGTACCGGGACCGGCGCCGACGGCATCGACGACGTCCATGACCTCGACGAGGCCGCAGCCGAAGCGGTCCTGGACCGGTTGGGCCGCCGTCGCGGCGGCGGTGGCCGTGGTCATCGCCGTGATCGCCTTCCTGGCCGCGTCGCTGCTGGGCACGAACGACACCCACTCGAACACGGGCCTGGGTGGGGCGGGCGGCCTCCATTCGACCGCCGCGTCGTCGACCACGTCCGCCGCGACGAACCCGAAGTCGAGGTCAGGGGCCAAGACGCCGACCTCGACGGCGCCGGCGACCTCGACGCCGAGCCCGGGATCGGCGCCGGGCTCGACCAAGGGCACCACCTTCACCGATCCCGCCGGCGTGTACACCATGTCGATCGATCCCGGTTGGGTCGCCGGCAGCACGGCCAACGGTCAGGTGTGGACCATCCCCGGACCGTCGCCCGACCAGCCGTGGGCAACGGTCGACGTGACCGAGCACACCCTCGGCGCGCCGACCAGCCTGAACGACTTCACCCAACTCCAACTGGCGCTGCTGGCCCAGTTCCCCAACTTCACGCCCAGCGGGAACACGACGACCACCCTCGCGGACGGATCCGCCGCCACCGTGCTCACCTACACCAGCCAGTTGGTGCCCGGCCAATCGCTGGACAGCACGGTCACGGTCACCGTCAAGGGGCTCCACGCCGTCGTCGTGACGCTGACGACGCTCGCCAGCGCGCCCACCTCGATCGCCCCATCGGCCGCGGTCTACGTCAACTCGCTTCACCTCAAGTGATCATGATGACGACCGACCCGACGACCGACGACCCGAAGGGCGGACCATCATGACCACCCCGGGCTCGAATCCGCCACCGGGGGGCGAGACGCCGTGGTGGGCCAATCCAGAGGGGGGCCATCCGCCGGCCTGGTGGGCCGACCCGAATCCGGCTCCTCCGCACACCCCAGGCCCGCAGGGACCGATCCACGCTCCCTTCTCGCCCGGCTCGGATCCGGCCTATGCCCGCACGTACGCGCCTCGCCCTCTCGCCAACGCCAAGGGGGCCGTCGCCTCACTGGTGATCGGCATCTCGTCGCTGGTGCTCGGGGTCTGCGGCTGCGGGATCATCCTCGGTCCCATCGCCATCTACCAGGGGTCCCAGGCCCGCTTCCGGATCCGGGCATCCAATGGGCGCCTCGGCGGCAACGGCCTGGCCCTCGCCGGCATGCTCCTCGGCTGGCTGGCCGTGCTGTGGTTCGCCGTCAGCGTCGTGCTCATCCTCACCGGTCAGGTGCACGTCTACCGACCGGCCAGCGTCGCGCCCTGATCCGCCGACCACCTGGGAGGCGCGAGTCTTCAGACCCACCTGCCCGCCACCGGCGCGGCGGTCACTCGACCAGGCGGAACCCGCTCGGCGCGATCGACGCCTCGGCATGGGGTAGGTCGACAACGAACTCGGTCAGATGAGCGGGGAAGGTGTGCTCGCTCACGAGCACGACCTCGCCCGCCACCGACGAGGTCACGCGCTCGCAGCGCAGCACCGGCGATCCGACCGGGACGGCCAACAGCTCCGCGTCACGGGCGGACGCGACCGCGGCGCCGATCGTCTGCACCGCGCCGCCGAACTCGATCCCCAAGAGCTCGTAGAACGGCGAGCGCTCGACATCGGCGCGCGACAGCTCGGCCCCGTAGCGCTCGGGGCACCACACCGTGACGAGCGCGAACGGCTCGTCGTCCGCCAGGTTGAGTCGACGGACACGCAACACGGTGTCGGAGCCCAACACCTTGCGCACGTGCGCGGGCGCGGCGACGAAGCGGAAGTCGAGGATGCGGCGCTCGCTGCGAACCCCTTCCGCCGCCAGCTGGCTCTCGATCGTGCCCAGACGGCCCAACGACTGGCGCACCGGATCGGCGGCCACGAACCACCCGAATCCCTGGCGCGAATCGACGAGACCCTCCTCGCGGAGCACCTCGAGGGCGCGGCGAACCGTCACGCGACTGGCGTGATAGGTGATCGAGAGCTCGGCCTCGCTGGGTAGGAGACGGCCGGGACCGAGCTCGCCGGCCGCGACCGCTTCTCGAACCTCGTCGGCGATCTGCTGGTAGCGGGTCTGGCGCACTTGTCATATACTTGTCTACATTGGCCCGCTTGCGCAACGACCAGTCGCGACCACCGCCTCTGGGCGTCGCCCACCACCAGCGAGGAGCTCCCATGGCTGTCGCCGCCAACACCCCCATCGAGTTGATCAACGCGGTGTACGACCGCCTCGCCGAGCGGGTGCCGGCCGGACGACAGCGCCTCGGCCGCCCGCTGACCTTCGCCGAGAAGGTGCTGATCAACCACCTGCGCGACCCTGAGCAGCCGCTTCGAGCGGGCCGGCCTCCTACAACGACCTGGACCCCGACCGCGTCGCCATGCAGGACGCCACGGCCCAGATGGCGCTGCTGCAGTTCATGACCGCCGGGCTTCCCGAGGTGGCCGTGCCGTCGACCGTGCACTGCGATCACCTGATCCAGGCCCGCGAGGACGGCAAGGTCGACCTGCTCGCCGCGCTCGAGACCAACCACGAGGTCTACGACTTCCTCGAGTCGGTGTCGGCCAAGTACGGCATCGGGTTCTGGAAGCCGGGCTCGGGCATCATCCACCAGGTCGTGCTCGAGCAGTACGCCTTCCCCGGCGGGATGATGATCGGCACCGACAGCCACACGCCCAACGCCGGCGGGCTCGGCATGGTGGCCATCGGCGTGGGCGGCGCCGACGCCGTCGACGTGATGACGGGATATCCGTTCAACGTGCGCTGGCCCAAGCTCATCGGCGTCCACCTGACCGGCGCGCTCAACGGCTGGTCGGCCCCGAAGGACATCATCTTGAAGGTGGCCGAGATCCTGACCGTGCGCGGCGGCACCGGCGCCATCGTCGAGTACTTCGGTCCCGGCGCCACGTCGATCAGCTGCACCGGCAAGGCCACGATCTGCAACATGGGCGCCGAGATCGGCGCGACGACGTCGATCTTCGCCTACGACGACGCGATGGCGCGCTACCTGAAGGCGACCGGTCGCGAGCACATCGCCGACGCCGCCGACGCGGTCGCCGCACGACCTGCGGGCCGACGACGAGGTCGCTGAGCCGACCCGGGTCGGTTCTTCGACCAGGTCATCGAGATCGACCTGTCGACGCTCGAGCCGCTCATCAACGGGCCCCACACCCCCGACCGGGCCCGGCGCCGTCTCGGCCCTGGGCGCCGAGGCCACGGCCGAGGGGTGGCCCACCGCGATCAGCGCCGCGCTGGTCGGCTCGTGCACGAACTCGAGCTACGAGGACATCACCCGCGCCGCCAGCATCGCCCGCCAGGCCGCCGGCCGCCGGGCTGCAGTGCCGGACCGAGCTCATGGTCACGCCCGGCAGCGAGCAGGTGCGGGCCACGATCGAGCGCGACGGTCTGCTGGCCGACTTCGAGGCGCATCGGCGCCACCGTGCTGGCCAACGCCTGCGGTCCGTGCATCGGCCAGTGGGCCCGCGACCGACGTGCACGAGGGCGACGTCAACACCATCGTCACCTCGTACAACCGCAACTTCCCCAAGCGCAACGACGGCTTCGCCAGCACGCTCGCCTTCGTGACCTCACCCGAGACCGTGGTCGCGCTGGCGCTGGCCGGCACGGTCGACTTCGACCCCATCACCGACACGTTGACCAACGACCGGGCGAGCACGATCACGCCTCGAGGTCCCGGTCGGCGAGGAGCTGCCCGACCTCGGGCTTCACGCCCGGCGAGAGCGGCTTCATCGCTCCGCCCGCCGACCGCTCCGACGTCGCGGTGGTCGTCAACCCGACCAGCGACCGCCTGCAGCTGCTCGAGCCGTTCGCGCCGTGGGACGGCCAGGACTTCGTCGACCTGCCCGTGCTGGTCAAGGCGCCAGGGCAAGTGCACGACCGACCACATCTCGGCGGCCGGTCCGTGGCTGCAAGTACCGCGGCCACCTCGAGAACATCAGCGGCAACCTGTTCCTCGGCGCGATCAACGCCTACACCGGCGAGGCCGGCGATCGGGCTCGACGTGCTCGACGGCGAACGCAAGCCCTTCCCCGAGATCGCCAAGCACTACCACGAGGCCGGTCAGGGCTGGGTGGCCATCGGCGACGAGAACTACGGCGAGGGCTCGTCGCGCGAGCACGCGGCCATGGAGCCGCGCTTCCGCAACGCCAAGGCCGTCATCAGCCGCTCGTTCGCCCGCATCGCCGAGACCAACCTCAAGAAGCAGGGTGTGCTCCCGCTCTGGTTCGCCGACCCGGCGACCTACGACGAGATCGGCGAGACCGACCGCATCTCGATCCTCGGACTGGCGTCGACTCGCCCCCGACCAGCCCGTGGCGTGTGAGATCCACCAGGCCGACGGCACGGTCGTCGCCTTCACGTGCACCCACACGTTGAGCCCCGACCAGATCGAGTGGTTCCGACGCCGGGTGGCGCGCTCAACATCATCCGCCGGCTGCGAGCGAGCTGACCCGGACGTGGGGTAACCGGATCGGAGGCCGAGCCGGAGCCGGAGGCGACGCTGACGGTCAGTCGGTTCCGGGCCGGCGCTGGCGTTCGTGGTCGGCCGGCTCGGCGTGGCCCGAGGGCGTGGCCGCCGCCACCTCGTCGGGCGTCGGCTCGCGCTGCTACGTGCGCCTCGGGCGGCAGCAGGTCGACGATGGCCGCCATGATCGCCCGGTGTCGGCGTCGGGATCGTCTCCAGCGACGAGCCGATCGGCGCGCCGACCCGGATGGACACGTCCGGGCGGATCGGTCACGTTCCAGATGGTCGGGCACCTTGGCCCGGCGCGGCCACACCCTCTCGGTCCCCCACAGCCCGATGGGGATGACCGGGGCGCCGCTCATGCGCGGCCAGCCGGGCCGCGCCCCACCGACCCTCGAGCACCGGATCGAAGAAGGCCCGGCCCCGCGGGATCGTGCCCTGAGGCATCATCACCACCATCTCGCCGGCGGCCAGGGCGACCAGTGCTTCCTGGAGCGGCTCGTCGCTCCCCGATGCCCCGCTCGACGCGGATGCCGCCCATGGCCCGGGCCAGGTCGCCGACGATGGGCGCGTCGAACACCTCCTTCTTGCCCGAGGAAGCGCACCGGCCGACCTCGCTTGGCCACGGCCAAGGCCACCGCGCTCACGTCGAAGTAGCTGCGGTGGTTGGCGCAGAGGATGGCGGGGCCCGTCTCGGGGATGTGGTCGGTGCCCTCGAGATGGATGCGGGCGAAGGGCGCGAGGCCGGGACGCACCAGCGGCATGAGCAGCTGCTGGGGCTCGATGCCGGCGATCTTGGGCACGCCGGGCGGGACGTCGAGGTAGCGCGTCGGCCACCGGCGGGCCAGCGCCTGGAGCCGCATCCGCGGATCGGGGTTGACCACGTGGGGATGACCGACGGCGTTGAGCAGCGGCACGTCGTAGTAGCTGTCGGAGTAGGCGTAGCTCTGCGTCGAGGCTCGACGCCGTGATCGTCGGCCCACTCGCGCACGGCGCGGTACTTGCCGTGGCCCCACACGAACTCGCCGTCGATGGTGCCGTCATAGTGGCCGTCACGCTCGCCGTAGCGCGTGGCGATCACCTCGTCGAAGCCGAGGTGGTCGGCCAGGGGCTTGACCAGGTCGTAGGGCGTCGTCGTGGCCAGCACGAGCTGACGCCCGGCGCGGCGGTGCTCGTCGAGCAAGCCGGCGACGTAGGGCTGCACGAGCGCTTCGAGGGCGCTCGGCGGCCAGCTCGACCAGCCTGCTGGGCCTTCGTCGCGCGACCAGTTGGCGGCGAAGGCGGCGGCCTGGCGGGTGAGCATCATCGACGGAAGGTTCTCGCCGAACATGTTGAAGGTCCGGAAGATCAGGTCCTGGCCGGGCAGGTTGCGATCCGACACCAGCCCGACGGCGCGCAGCGCCGTGGTGATGGCCGGACCGCTGGCCCCCGACAGCAGCGTGCGGTCCAGGTCGAAGAAGGCGGCGGACCCGGCCGTCGGGGTCTTGGAGCGCTTGGCCGACTTCGGAGACCGTCTTCGCCGACGCCGCCTTCTTGGACGCGGGCTTCTTGGATGCCTTCTTGGGGACCGCGGGCTTCGGGGACTTGGGGGCGGCCATGGGTGCACCGTAGCTTCCTCGACCTCGGTCGGGAACGGGAAGAAGCTGGCCAGGGGGGATGGCCAGCTTCTTCAGGGGATTGGGACCGGGGGAGGTCCGCAAGCCCGGCTCGAGGGCGTCCGTTGGGGGAACAGATGCTCACCTCGGCGTATGTGAGTCTTCATTGTGAACCTTTGCACGAGATCTGTCCAACAGTTCTTTCCGATATGTGCCATCATCAGGAGCGATGGATCTCCGCCAGCTCACCGCCCTGCTGGCGGTGGCCGACACCGGCAGCTTCTCGGCCGCCGCCCGCCAGCTGCACACGGTGCAGTCGAACGTGTCGACCCACGTGGCCCGGCTCGAGAAGGAGCTGGCGGTGGTGCTGGTCGACCGGTCCAGCGGCACGCTGACCGAGGCGGGCCAGGTCGTGGCGACGCGGGCCCGCCAGATCTCGGCCGAGCTCGACGCCCTGTCGGCCGATGTCGCCTCGCTGCACGACGAGGTCTCGGGCGGGGTCCGCGTCGGGCGTGATCGGCACCACCGCCCGCTGGGTGGTCCCTCCCCTGCTCATGTCGGTCACGGCCCGCCATCCCCGGGTGCAGCTCGTCGTCGTCGACGCCACGACCTCGTCGCTGATCCCCCAACTGGTCGGCGGCCGGCTCGACCTGGCTGTCGTGAACCTGCCCGTCGACGATCCCGACATCACGACCGAGAGCTTGTTCGACGAGGATCCAACCCTCGTGACGCCCCTCGATCACCCGCTGGCCAGCCACGAGCGCGTGACGCTGGCCGAGATCGCCCGCTACCCGATCCTGCTCGAGCCCCAGGGCACGGGCTTTCGCGACGTGCTCGACGAGCAGGCGACGGCGCTGGGCATCACCCTCGTCCCCCAGGCCGAGATCGACGGGATGCGCCTGCTGGCCACGCTGGCCTTCCAGGGGTTCGGGGCCGCCCTCTTGCCGGCCAGCGCCGCCCCGAACTGGGTCGGCGGCGACTGGCGCCGGGTCATGGTCGACGGCATCGACGGACGCTCGGTCGGGCTGGCCCGCCGGCGTCGGGGACTGCTGTCCGCCCCCGCCCGAGCCCTGCGCCAGGTGATCCGTGACGTCGTCGAGGCCGAATCCCAGGCCCAACCCGGCGTCCACGCCACCCTCGAACCCGATCCCTGACCGCCGGTCCGACCATCGCCGCCGTCGCGGCGGCAGATCGCCACACAGCAGGTGGTCATCTGCCGCCGCGATGAAGGAACCACCCAAGGCGGCGGCAGATCGCCACATCAGAGGTGGTCGTCTGCCGCCGCGATGGAGGGGTGGGTGGAGGTGGCATTGTGGGGGGAGTGTTCCCGCGTCGATTGTCGAGCCCCGCGTGGTCGTGACCGCGGGCCGCGGCTCGGGGCTCGGAGCCGACGATGCCCAGCGCCCTCGCCTTCCGCGCCCAGGTGCCCGGCGCGGTGTCGGCGTCGGTGACCGAGATCGGGGGCCGGCCCGCCGTCGAGGTCCACGTCGATCCTCAGCAGAAGCGCGGGGCGCTGTCCGAGACCGACGGCCACACCATCGCCGCCGCCGCTCGGATCGCGTTGCACGAGCGCATCCCCCTCGTCGCCTATCTGGCGTCGAGCGGTGCCGACGTGGCCGACGGGATCGGCGCCCTCGACGGATGGGGCGCGGCGGCCCGCCAGCTGGTGCACTGCTCGGGCGTCGTGCCCATCGTTCTCGTCGTCACGGGGCCGGCCGTCTCGGGGCCAGCTCTCTTGTTGGGGCTGGCCGACTTCGTCGTCATGACGCCCTACTCGTACGCCTTCGTCTCGGGACCGCGGATGGTCACCGAGTTCACCGGCGTCCCGATCACGCCGACCGAGCTGGGCGGGCCGGGCATACACGCCCGATCGAGCGGGGTGGCCAGCCTCGTGGCCGGCGATCCTGACGACGCCCGCGAACTGGTGGCGGTGCTGCTGTCGCATCTGCCGCTCAACGCCGACGAGGAGCCGCCGCGGCTGGCCACGACGGACCCGCCGGACCGCCCCACGCCCGAAGCGGGTGCGCTCATCCCCGCCAGCCCGACGAGCAGCTACGACGTCCGTGACGTGGCCCGCGCCGTGGTCGACGACAACGAACTGCTCGAGCTGCGCCCCGCGTGGGCGGCCAACCTCGTCACGGCCATGGCGACCATCGACGGACGACCCGTCGGGATCGTGGCCAACCAGCCCCAGACCCTCGCCGGCAGCCTCGACATCTCCGCGTCGCAGAAGGGCGCTCGGTTCGTGGCGTTCTGCGACGCCTTCAACCTGCCGTTGCTGACGATGGTGGACACATCGGGCTTCTCACCCGGCAAGGACCAGGAGTGGCGAGGCATGATCCGCCACGGCGCCCAACTGGCCTTCGCCTACGCCCGGGCCACCGTGCCTCGTGTGTGCCTGACGCTGCGCAAGTCCTACGGCGGGGCCTACATCGTCATGGACTCCAAGACGATGGGCAACGACCTGTCGATCGCCTGGCCGTCGGCCGAGATCGCGGTCATGGGGGCCAAGGGCGCGGCCGAGATCCTGCAGCGACGGGCCACGCCCGACGAGCGGGCGGCGGCCGAGGCCGACTATGAGGAGCGGCTGCTCAACCCGTACATCGCCGCCGAACGGGGTCTGCTCGACGCCGTCATCGACCCGGTCGACACCCGTCGCGAGATCGCCGCCGCCTTCGAGGTGCTGAGCGACAAGCGCGAGGACCTGGTCGGACGCAACCACGACAACACGCCGCTCTAGCCCGGCGGGACGGCCGGCTCGAGCTCAGAGGGCGTCGACGAGGTCGCGGAGCCAGGCGTCGACGTCGTCGCCGCCCAGATCCTCGGGCGTCTTGCCCAGCCGCACCACGACGAAGTCGCGGTCGTAGGCGACGATGATGCGCTGGGTCTCGTAGCCCTGGGCGACGAGCCAGTCGGGCTGGTCCGGCCACAACCACCACTGGGCGCCGTAGCCCCGGCCCGGTTCGTCGACATCGGGAGTCGGCCGGCGAGCGTGAGTGACCCACGACGGATCGACCAGGCCGGCGCCCTCGTGCAGGTAGGTCAGGCCGAACCGGGCGAAGTCCGACGCGGTGGCGTACAGGAACGACGACGCGACGAATGATCCGGCCTCGTCGAGACGAGGATCGGCCGTCACCATCCCGGCCGGCCGGCAGACCTCGTCGATGAGCCACGTCCGCCACTCGTCGCCGCGGGCGACGCCGACCACCCGACGGGTCACGTCGGCCAACAAGTTCGACGTGCCCGACGAGTACTGCCACCGCGTGCCCGGAGCCACCTCGAGCGGGCGACCCGCGGCGTAGGCGACCACGTCGCCCTGGCCCGCGCCGAAGAGCATCTTGATCACGTCGGACACCTCGCCGTCGACGTAGTCCTCGGCCCAGGCGAGTCCGTCGCGCATCCGCAGCAGATCCTCGACGGTGATGGCATCGCGCTCGTCGTCGGCCCAGTCCGGGAACAGGCGGCGCGCCGTCGGATCGACGCCGGCCACGCCGGCCGCCAGGTGCAGGAAGGACTTGGCCATCGACCACGAGATGAGGGTCGTGTCGGGGCCGGCGGTCGAGCCGTAGCGCTCGGCCAGCACGGTGCCGTCCGAACCCATCGCCACGACGGCCAGCGTCAGCCCGTGCCGCTCGGCGTCGCCGAACCCGACATCGAGGAGTTGGTCGACCGCTGCTGAGGCCACGGACTACCGCCCGTCGGTCTGGCCAGACGCAGCAGACTGACTGATCAGGCCAAGCACGTCGAGGTCACCTCTGGGGGGTTCGACCCGGACCTGGGCCGCGATGGAGTCATGCATCGATCAGCTGGGGGCAAGGATGACCCCGAACGCCAGACCCCAGAATCCTCCAACGCGGGCGTTCGTCGGGGCGGTGAACGAAACGAGGATGTACTCATCCGGCGCGAACGCTCCTCCCGTGACCGTGATGTGCACGGTGGCGGTCGTCTGGCCGGGAGCGAAGGTGACCACCCCACTGGCAGGTACGTAGTCACTGGTCGGCGCTTCGGGGCCGAGGTATGCAGACGCGGCGGCGCCCGGCACGAACACTGTCGTCCAGTGGGCCGTGACCGGCACCGGTGAGGGTGTGCTCAGCGCGACTGACACGGCGAGATCAGCCGTCCCCGAAACCGGTGCGGTCACGATGCCGCTGCCCGGGAGCAACACCGAGCAGGCATCCTCGGAAGGCTCATAGGACAGGCTCACGTGGCCGGCACCTGAGCTCGACGCCAAGGACGAAGACACATGGCTGGCTCGGGTGCCGACCCACGACGAACCCCCGCCTCCACCCCCGCCCCATCCGCCGCCGCCTGCTCCGTAGCCGCCACCGCCACCACCCCCGAAGAGGCCGCCGCCCCCGCCTCCGAAGCCGGCCCCGCCGCCCCCTCCCCCACCGCCGAAGGACGCAGCGTCCGCCCCGTCGCCACCCCCGGTCGTTCCGGCCCCACCGTCGCCTCCGATGGCATTGTTGAACGCCAGGTTCGAGTGACCGGCCACGCCGGTCTGGTCGGCCGCGGCGTCGTGGCCGGGGGCCAGGGCTGGCGGGATGGGGTTCCCCAACGTGCTGGACGCGCCGCCCCCGCCTCCGAAGCCGCCGAGACCGTTCCCGCCGCCGCCACCCTGGTCACTGACACCTCCAAGGTTCACACCGCCTCCACCGCCGGAGCTGAAGATGGCCGCGAACCGCTCGTCGCTGGCGCCGCCACCGTTGCCGGTCGCCGTTCCCCCACCGCCGCCGGGGAACCCGGGCGTACCTGCCCCGGCCTGGGCGTCCGCGCCGACGACCCCCGCATTCCCGCCTGGAGTGGGATATCCAGCTCCGCCCCCGCCTCCCGCGATGAGCAGAGGACCCGTTGCGTCGAAGATCGACGACGCCCCGCCCCCGCCGGCGGCCGCCTCCACGCCACCGCCCCCGCCCCCGCCAAAGCCCCCGTCTCCGCCGTCGGCGTAGGCACCAGTTGGGACCGCGGTCGACCCACCGCCTCCACCGACGACGATGTCCAAGACCGCGCCCGGCGTGACCGACAGCCGAGAACGCACAGTGGCTCCCAGGCCACCCGGCACCGCAGTGGTGCGACCACCAGATCCGCCCGTCACGACCAGCGAGAGCTGACAGACGTTGCCGGGCACGGTGAAGGTCTGCAGGGCCCCGGTGGCCGTGAACGTCTGTGTGACCGTCGCCGCCGCCGCCGGCATCGAGGCCAGCCCCAGCAGCAGGGCAGATGAGCCGAGCAGCGACCCGAGCCCGAGTGTCCAACGCGACCGCAGCGATCTCATCGCTTTCCCCTCGCAGCCGGGAGCGTGCACCCGATTCGTTCGACCGTAGCTCGCGGCCATCCGTCGTGCACCCGAGTCTGAAGGCGCGGGCGCCGGGCGCCCTCGAAGTCAATGGAGTTCCGTGCTCACAGCCAGTTCTTCCGGCGGAACCAGATGTACAGCCCGACGGTCAGGGCCAGCATCAGCCCGAGGGCCATGTAGTAGCCGTAGTGCCAGTGCAGCTCGGGCATGTTGTGGAAGTTCATGCCGTAGATGCCTGAGATCAGCGCGGCGCCGAAGAGGATGGCGCCCCACGACGTCATCTTCTTCATGATCTGGTTCATGTTGTTGTTGACGACGGCCAGGTGGGCGTCCACCGCGTTGCCGAGCAGCTCGCGCTGGGTCTCGAGCGTGTCGACGACGCGCAGGATGTGATCGAGGACGTCTTGGAAGTAGCGCTGCACGTCTTCTTGGATGGGCTCGACCTCCTGGCGCAGGATCACCTGCATGACGTCGCGCAGCGGCACGACCCGACGGCGGAACAACAGCAGCTCGCGGCGCAGGCTGAGCAGGCGTTCCTGCAGGGCCTGCTCCTCGCGGCTCTCGGCCGTGAAGATCCGGGTCTCGATCTGCTCGAGCTCGTCCTCGGTCTTGTCGAGCGCGTCGAAGTAGGTGTCGACCGTGTGATCGAGCAACGTGTAGACGAGGAAGCCGACCGTGTTGTGCTCGGCCCGGGTCCGGTCGAACTGGTCGATGACCGAATCGACGCTGATGCACTCGTCACCCTTGAAGCTGTGGCGGACGGTGACCAGCCAACCGTGTGAGATCAGCATGTCGAGCTCGCTCAGCTGACGCGGGTCACCGTTGCTGGCGTAGGCGACGAGGTAGGCGTGGCTCTCGTAGCGCTCGACCTTCGGTCGCTGTCCGGGGTGGCGGACGCCCTCCATGGCCAACGGGTCGAGCGAGAACTCCTCCTGGATCTTCGTGAGCTCGGCCTCGGACGGATCGAGCACGTCGACCCACAGCAGGCACTTCTCGTTCCCGACCAGCTCCGAGATGCCATCGGGCTCGATGGCGGTGAGATCGCCGCCCTGCTCGAACACCGTCGCCCGGATCACGACCCATTGTTACCCGCTGGCCGCGTCGAACTCGGGGAGGCGGAATAGACCGGCCCTCTCCATAGTTGTTCAGACTTGAATGATCGAATACCTGACTATTAAGGCCTGAACTACAAACCGAGAGGTAGTTGCCATGACTGACACCCTGACCACCCAGATCCCCGGGTACGTAGCCGGAACCTGGGACATCGATCCCACCCACACCGACGTCTCGTTCACGGCCCGCCACATGATGGTGAGCAAGGTCCGGGGCCACTTCGAGAAGTTCGACGGGTCGGTCGTCACCGGCGAGAACCCTGTGGATTCGTCGGTCGAGGTGACCGTCGAACTGGGCTCGATCAACACCAACAACGCCGACCGTGACGCCCACATCCGCGGCGACGACTTCTTCGGCGTCGACCAGTACCCCACCATGAGCTACCGCTCGACCGGCGTCCACGCCAAGGGCGACGAGTTCGTGGTCGACGGCGAGCTGACCCTCCACGGCGTGACGCGCCCGGTGGCCCTCACCGTCGAGGTCAACGGCTTCGGTCCGGATCCCTTCGGTGGCACTCGCTCGGGCTTCTCGGCCAAGGGCGAGATCAGCCGCAAGGACTTCGACATCAAGTTCAACGCCCCGATGGAGGGCGGAGGTGTCGTGGTGAGCGACAAGATCCAGCTCCTCATCGAGGCCGAGCTGGTGCTCCGCGAGAACAAGGCCTGATCAAGTCCTCTCGGCGTCGTCGGGGCCACCCGGATCGGGGTACACCACGATCTGGGTGGCCTTCACGGCGATCCACACGGCCGAGCCCTCGGTGATGTCCAGCTCGGTCAGGGCCGCCGGAGTGACCTCGGCGGCCAGGGGAATCGGTGCTCCGACGTGCACCCGAACCCGGTCGCCGATCATGTGCAGCTCGGTCACGGTCGTGGACCACGAGTTGCGGGGGCTGCCCTCCGGCTCTCGGGCGTGCAGGGCGATGGCCTGTGGGGGGATCACGGCGAACACAGTGCCGGCGGTCGAGGTCGCCGACAGGAGCGTCGGGCCCTCGGGCAACGTCAGGGTCGTTCCCGCGGACGTGGCCATCAACAGGTTGATGCCCATGAGCTCGGCCACATAGGCCGAACGGGGTCGAGAAGTGATCTCGGCCAGGTCCCCGTCCTGGACCACCGCTCCCCGCTCGATGATCAACATGCGGTCGGCGATGACGGCCGCATCGAGCGGATCGTGGGTCACCAGCACGCACGATCCTGTGAAGTCGCGCAGATGCCGTCGTAGCTCGTGGCGCACCGAGGCGCGGGCGGTCACGTCGAGCGCCGACAGAGGCTCGTCGAGCAGCAGCAGCCGCGGTTCGGTGGCCAGGGCCCGCGCCAGTGCGACGCGCTGCGCCTGGCCTCCCGAGAGCTGCCGGGGCCGATCCCCGGCCCGGTCGGCCAGGCCCATCCGCTCGAGCCAGTCGAGCGCGATCCGCTTGGCCTCGGACTTGGCGTGGCCCCGACTGCGCAACCCGAAGGCCACGTTGGCCAGGACGGTCATGTGCGGGAAGAGCAGGTAGTCCTGGAACACGACGGCGACCGGACGCTCCTCGGGCGGCACCAGGATGCGAGCTGCCGGCTGATCGAGGGTCTGGCCATCCACGTCGATCTGGCCCGTGGTCAGCGGGGTCAGACCGGCCAGGGTCCGAAGCAGCGTCGTCTTGCCGGCCCCGTTGGGTCCGAGCACTGCCACCACCTCGCCGTCGGGAATGGCCAGGTCGACCCCGAGCCGGAACTCACCGACCTCGACGCCGACCTTGGCGTCGACGCTCACCGGGCGCTCATGCGGCGGCGCTGGCGCCCAGCCAGCGGCCGCGGAGCGAGACGAGCACGACGACCGAGATGGCCACCAGGGCCAGGCTGAGGGCGATGGCCACGTCGGGATTTCCCTCGAGCTCGAGGTAGACCGCGAGCGGCAGGGTGGTCGTCTTGCCCTGGATGCTGCCGGCGAAGGTGATGGTGGCGCCGAACTCGCCCAGGGCGCGGGCCCACGTGAGGGCCGTGCCCGCGATCAGCGACGGGGCGATCAGCGGCAACGTGACCTGACGGAACACCCGCCACCGTCCGGCGCCGAGCGTCGCCGCCGCCTCCTCGTAGCGGCGATCCATCGACACCAGCGCGGCCTCGACGGTGATGATCAGGAAGGGCATCGACACGAAGGTCTCGGCCAGGACGGCGCCGGCCGTCGAGAACGTGAACTGGATGCCCGTCCAGTCATACAGCCACGAACCGACGAGGCCGCGCCGGCCGAAGGCCAGGAGCAACGCGACACCACCGACCACGGGCGGCAGCACCATGGGCAGGATCGTGAGCGAGCGAGCCAGGTTGCGGCCCGGGAACGGGACTCGGGCCAGGACCCAGGCGAGCGGGACGCCGAGCACGATCGACAGCGCCGTCGCCCACAACGAGCACACGATCGAGAGGCGGATCGCGTCACGCGCCGCTGGGGTGGACAGGTCCTGCCCGAGCGTGCCCCACGAGGCCTTGGCCAGCAGGCCGATGAGGGGGACGGCGAGGAAGGCCAGGGTCACGGCGGCGATCAGCACCACCGGGACGGGCGGCCGTCGCCCACGTCGAGTCACGAGACCATGGTGGCCCAGTGACCTCTACGCCGGGAGGAACCCGGCCTTCTGGAGCACGGACTGACCGGTCGGCCCGAGGATGTAGGCGTTCCAGGCTTTGGCCAGATCGGCGTTCTTGGTCCCCTTGACCACGCAGATCTCGTAGGTGGCGACCACGTTCTCGGCGTCAGGGATGGGCACGGCGGTGGCCGTGTCACCGATGGTCAGAGCGTCAGTCACGTACACCACCGCGGCGTCGGCATCGCCGTTGGTCACCTGGGCAAGGGTCGCCTTCACGTCCGCCCCCCGCGTCACCTGGGACTCCGGGATCGTGATGTTGTTCTGCATGAAGGCCATGGCGGCGGCCGAGCCGCACGGCGCGGTGAGCGCGCACAGCGAGAGGGTCTTGGCCTTGGTCAGGTCGGCGAGCGAGTTGATCCCGAGCGGGTTGCCCTTCTTCACCACGATCTCGAGCTTGTTCTTGGCGAACGGCGTCGGCGAGCCGTCGACGTTGCCGCTGGCCACGAGGGTGTCCATCGTCGCCTTGGACGCCGAAGCGAACACGTCGGCCGCCGCCCCCTGCTGGATCTGGGTGACGAGCGCCGCCGACGAACCGAAGTTGAGGTTGACGGTCGTTCCCGAGTTGGCCTTCTCGAAGCTGGCCTTGAGGTCGGTGAAGGTGCCCGTGAGCGACGCCGCCGCCGAGACGGTGATGGTCCCGCTGAGGGCAACGGTGGTTGTGCCCCCGCCACTGGTCGACCCGGTCGTCGAGGACTTCGACGAGGAGCCGCAGCCGGCGGCGACCAGCGCGACGAGCGCGAGAGCCGCGACCGCGGCGCTGGTGGTGCGACGCGAACGAACAAGGTTCGACATGGCTGAGGCCCTCCTCGACGAGCACAGACTGGCGGGTACGGGCGAGACGCTAGCAGTAGCCCTGGATTGCTGGGTTCATGTCACGTCAACATGGCAAACGCCGGGTTCGTCCACCCCAGCGCCGCCGAGGCACGCAACGCGACAGGTCATGCGCCGCGCGTCGTAGTGTGGGGGTGGAGAATGACCCGAAGAGACCAGAGATCAACACCAGGCATGGAGCAGCTGTGGCCGAGAGCGTGACCATCACCGACAACCGCACCGGCGAGTCCATCGAGATCCCGATACTCAACGGCGGCGTCGATGCTCGCGACTGGGCCAAGCTCCTCCCTGGAATCTGGTACTACGACCCGGCCTTCAGCACCACGGCAGCAGCCACGAGCGCGGTGACCGAGCTCGATGGCGATGCTGGCGTCCTGCGCTACCGCGGCTACCCGATCGAGCAGCTGGCTGAGCACTCGACCTACCTCGAGGTCGCCTACCTCCTGATCCACGGCGAGCTCCCGACGCCCGCGCAGTTCGAGGAGTGGCACCACGAGATCACGTACCACACGTTCATCCACGAGAACGTGCGCAAGCGCTTCATGGAGGGCTTCCACCACGACGCCCATCCCATGGGCATGTTCGTCTCGACCCTCGCCGCGCTGTCGACGTTCTATCCCGAGGCCAAGAACATCTTCGACGAGGAGACCCGCTACAAGCAGGTGATCCGTCTCATCGCCAAGGTGCCCACCATCGCGGCCGGCACCTATCGCCACAGCGTCGGCATGCCGTTCGTGTACCCGAACAACGACCTCGACTTCTGCGCCAACTTCCTGTCGATGATGTGGCGCGTGGCCGAGCCCAGCTACGAGGCCAACCCCGTGCTGGCCCGAGCCCTCGACGTGCTGTTCATCCTGCACGCCGACCACGAGCAGAACTGCGGCACCACGGCCATGCGAGTGGCCGGCAGCTCGCACTCGGACCCCTACATCTGCACCACGGCGGCGGCCGCCGCGCTCTACGGCCCGCGCCACGGCGGAGCCAACGAGCAGGTCATCCGCATGCTCACCGAGATCGGCTCGTACGAGAACGTCGACGCCTACATCGCCAAGGTCAAGCAGGGCGAGGTCAAGCTGCAGGGCTTCGGCCATCGCGTGTACAAGAACTTCGACCCACGGGCCAAGATCATCAAGCAGACGGCCTACGAGGTCTTCGAGGTCACGGGCAAGAACCCGCTGCTCGACATCGCCCTCAAGCTCGAAGAGGTGGCGTTGGCGGACGACTACTTCATCAGCCGCAAGCTCTACCCGAACGTCGACTTCTACTCCGGGTTGATCTACCAGTCGATGGGGTTCCCGATCGACATGTTCACGGTGCTGTTCGCCATCCCCCGCACCTCGGGCTGGCTGGCGCACTGGCTCGAGCTGCTCAACCAGGACGTCCGGATCGCCCGACCCCGTCAGCTCTACGACGGCGCCAGCGTGCGGGAGTACACGCCAATTACTGCTCGCTGATCCACCGTCAGCGAGGCATCCAGCTGGGGAGGCCTCCTGTGATCATCAGTCACAGGCATCGGTTCATCTTCGTGAAGACGCGCAAGACGGCCGGCACGAGCGTGGAGCGGTTCCTGACCGCGTTCCTCGGGCCCGACGACATCATCATCGGTGGCGACAAGCGCAACCATGAGGGCCGGTGGAACCCGTTGCCGGAGCTGGCCGTTCGCCACGACGCGGGCGCCATCCGGTCGGTGACGCTCGACGACTGGCGCGGACGACGCCAGTACTACAGCCACATACCGGCGTGGCGGATCCGAGCCCGCGTCGGGCGCTCGACGTGGGACGGCTACTACAAGTTCTGCTTCGAGCGAGATCCTTGGGACAAGGTCGAGTCGTCGTACTGGTGGCGCACCCGCAACCTCGATCCGCGACCCGAGTTCGGGACCTGGCTGCGGAGCGCCTGGCTCCTCAGCGCGTGGCCGCAGTACACGATCGACGACGAGGTCGCCGTCGACCAGGTCGGCCGCTTCGAAGACCTCGAGTCCGACCTCCGGACCGCCCTCGATCGGATCGGCGCTCGACGTACCGATCGATCTGCCCCGCGAGAAGAGCGGCCACCGACCGCTCGACGGGGTGACGTTCACGCCCGACATCGACGACTGGATCGCTCACGAGTTCCGCCACGAGATGGCGCTGCTGGGCTACGACCGGCGGACGTCCGCCACCGACTGACGCCACGGGCCCCGTCGCCGACGGTTCTGGGTCAGACGCCGGCCACGTCGATGACGATCTTGCCGACGTTCTCGTTGGCCTCCATGGCGCGGTGGGCGTCGGCGATCTGGTCGAGGGGGAACCGCCGGTCGATGACGGGGCGCAACGAGCCGGCGTCGAAGAGCGGGAGCATCTCGGCCGCGAACCGGCGGGTGATGGCGATCTTCTCCTCGAGAGGTCGGGCGCGCAGCACGGTGCCGATCAGGGCCGCCCGCTTGGGCATCAGCTTGCCGATGTTGGCGTTGACGGCGCCGCCGGCCATCGTGCCGACCTGCACGATGCGGCCCGCGGACGGCAACGGCGTCGAAGTTGCGATCGACGTAGTCGCCGCCGATCACGTCGAGGATCACGTCGGCGCCGCGCCCCGCCCGTGAGCTCATGGGTCGCGGCGACGAAGTCCTCGGCGTTGTAGTCGACCGCAGCGATCGGCACCGAGCTGGCGGCACCGGTCGACCTTGCCCGCCGAGGCGGTCACGATCACCCGGGCGCCGATGGCCTTGGCGATCTGGATGGCGGCGGTGCCGACCCCCGACGCGCCGGCGTGCACCAGCGCGGTGCGGCCCGAGGTGAGGCCGCCCTGCACGACCAGCGCGTCGAAGGCCGTGATCCAGCACCTCGGGGATGGCCGCGGCAGTCGGTCGACGCCGACCGAGCGGGCACCGCCATGAGCTGGCGCTCGTGCACGGCGATCCGCTCGGCGTAGGCGCCGCCGCCCACGATCCCCATGACCTCGTCGCCCGGCGACCACAGCGTGGCCCGGTCCCCGGCGCTCACCACCCGGCCGCTGAGCTCCATGCCAGGGATCTCGTGAGGCATCGGCGGACCCGGATAGAAGCCGCGTCGCTGCAACAGGTCGGCTCGGTTGAGGGCGGTGGCGACGATGTCGACCAGCACCTCGTCGGGACCGGGCTCGGGATCGGGGACCTCGCGCACGGTCAGCACGTCGGGGTCGCCGTAGGACTCGAGAACGACAGCTCGCATGGGCCTGACGCTAGTGGGACGGCTCGTCGACGACGGCCGGCGAGAACGGCATCGGTCAGACGAGAGCGGCGACGGCGATGTCACGCGCCCAGCGGTAGTCGGGCTTGCCCGTCGGCAGGCGCTCGCAGTGAGCCACCCGCACGAACGTCTTGGGCACCTTGTAGCCGGCCAGGTGCCGGCGGACATGGGCTTCGAGGTCGGCGTCGGTGGGCGCGCCACGGCTTCCGTCCGGCCCGTCGACGCCCCGCTCGGCGATGACGGCGACGACCCGCTCGCCGAAGCGCTCGTCGGGGACGCCGACGACCAGCGCGTCGAAGATCGCCGGGTGACCCTTGAGCGCGTTCTCGACCTCCTCGGGGAACACCTTCTCGCCCCCGGTGTTGATCGAAGTCGAGCCCCGGCCGAGCAAGGTGATCGTGCCGTCGGCTTCGAGGCGAGCCAGGTCGCCCGGCACGGACCAGCGGACGCCGTCGACGACGGGGAAGGTCGCCGCCGAGCGAACCGGGTCGTTGTGGTACCCGAGCGGGATCCACCCCGAGCGGGCCAGGCGGCCGACCTGGCCCGGTCGCGACCGGGCGCAGGTCGTCGTCGAAGACCGCGGTGCGGTCGTCGGTGAGCAGGCGGGGTGGTCCGCCCGACGCATCGGGGCGCGAGACGACCCTGGCCCCCGGTCTCGGACGCGCCGAACGTGTCGATCACGCCGATGCCGGGAAGCAGCTCGCGCAGCTGCTGCTTGACCGACACCGAAAGGATGGCCCCGCCCGACGCGATCACCTGCAGCGCGGACAGGTCGTAGCGGGGCGGGTCCCCCGTCGCCGCTCCTCGGGCGCGGTCGGCCGCCAGCACGTCGGCGATGGGCCGCGCCGTCGCGTCACCGATCAGCATGGTGCAGCTCGACCCGCTCGCCGGCCAGCAGGGACAACGCCGTCGTGGCGTCGAAGTGCCGATCGGTGTCGAGGATCGAGCGCGCCGCCGTTGAGCAGCGTCTGCAGCGCGACCCACATGGCCCCGCCGTGGATCAGCGGGCACAGCGGCAGACGCCGCATGATCGGATCGCCCCGACGGACACGATCGACGATCTCCGTCGGCCGACGCTGAGCGTCGGCACACCCCGGCTGGGGGTGCCCCGGCCGCCGAGCGAGGCGAAGTAGATGTCCTCGTGGCGCCACACCACGCCCTTGGGCGGCCCGGTCGTACCGCCCGTGTAGAGGACGTAGCGGTCGTCGGCCGAGCGCGGGCCCACATCGGGACGGCTGGGCGACGCGCCGGCGAGCAGACCTTCGTACTGGTCTCCGGTCTCGATCACCATGCGACAGATCAGGACAGGTCGCACGGATCGACTCGACGGCCGGCGCCAGCGCCGGCTCGGTGATGACGGACCGGAGCCCGGCGTCGTTGAACAGGTACGCGCAGCTCGTCGGCCACGTAGCGGTAGTTGACGTTCACCGGGACGGCCCGCAGCTTGTAGCAGGCGAGCATGGCCTCGATGAACTCGTGCCCGTTGTGCAGGTGCAGCCCGACCGGATCGTCGCGACCGACGCCGTGGTCGGCCAGGGCGTGGGCCAGCCGGTTGGTCCGACCCTCGAGCTCGGCGTAGCTCTGACGCCACCGCGATCCCGTCAGCGCCGCCGCAGACCAGCGCCTCGGCGGCCGGCACGGTGTCGACGACCGCCTCGAACAGGTCAGCGATATGGAACTCCACGGGGCAGGTTACGTTTCGGCGGTGGACTACCGGTTCGAGCCCCGCCCTCGCCGCCCTGCGCGACGACGCACTCGAGGTGGGGCGCCGGGCCGCCGACGGTCTCGACCGTCCGCGAGGACTCGTGGATCGTCGGGACGTCGCGCCCGTTCTCGCTCGAGCTGGCCGAGCGAGGGCTGGCTGGGCATGACCTGGCCGGTCACGGAGGGTGGTCATGGCCGGAGCGCGTTCGAACGCTTCGTGGTGTTCGAGGCGCTGATCTCGACCGGGGCGCCGGTGGCCACCTCGTGGTTCGCCGACCGCCAGATCGGCCCGACGCTGCTGCACTACGGCACCCCCGAGCAGCGCCGCCGCTTCCTGCCCTGACATCGTGGCCGGGACCTCGGCCTGGTCGATCGGCATGAGCGAGCCCGACGCCGGCAGCGACGTGGCCGCCATCCGCACCCGAGCCGAACCCGACGGCGACGACTGGATCGTCATCGGGCACCAAGATCTGGACCAGCGGCGCCGCCGACGCCGACTGGTGCTACCTCATCGCCCGCACCGATCCCCAGGCCCCGCCCCATGCCGGTCTCTCCGAGTTGATCGTCGACCTGCACGCGCCGGGCATCACGATCTCGCCCATCGCCGACATGACCGGCAACCGCCACTTCTGCGAAGTGGCCTTTGACCAGGTCCGAGTGCCCGGATCCAACCTGGTGGGCGAGCCCAACGGCAGCTTCCGCCAGGTCATGCGCCAGATGGAGCACGAGCGCGGCGGCATCGATCGCCTGGTCAGCAACCGGGCTCTCTTCGAGGAGCATCGGGCCTTGGCCGATCCGGACGATCCGTTGATCCGCCAGGAGCTGGCCGCCCTCGAGATCGGGCTACCGCATCGGTCGCCTGCTGGTGCTGCGCGAGGTCCTGGGCCAGGCCCCCGCTGGGTACTCGGCGGTGACCAAGACGTTCTGCACCGAGTTCGAGGCCAGAGTGGCCGATTTCTGCTGCCGGGTGGCGGGCGCCGACGCCCTGCTGACCAGTCGGGTCGCCCGCAACGTCTGCTACGCGCCGGCCTACACGATCATGGGCGGCACGACCCAGGTGCTGCGCAACATCATGGGCGAACGCCTGTTGGGTCTGCCCCGGGAGCCGAGGCTGGCATCGTCCATCTGAGCCCCTGCACCTGCTACTCTGCGTGGTGGAGATCAGGGCGAAGGGCGAACAGCCCAAGGGCGATGAAACCGTTGTCGATACATGATGCGAGGAGAGGACGGCACGTGTCCGGGAGGCGTGGCTGAGTGCTGTGCCGGACGAGCCCGCGGACCTCGATCTGCTCGATGACCTGGCCGGGATCGATCTCGACTCCCCTGGGCACGACGATCACGCCGACCTCGAATCGAGCGTGGGCCACCTCTTCGACCGGCCCCGACCCCAGAGTGGTGATGACACCCGCGAGGGCGACGAGCCCCACGTCAGTGCCTTCTACAAGGCCGCCGAGGCGCGGGTCAGCTTCGTTCCGCTCGAACCCGAGCTCATCGACCTGACCGACGAGATGCAGGTCGACCCGCAGGTGGCCGCGGCCGAGGCCAAGCGCTACACCGACTGGGCCGATCGCATGCGGATGAAGCGCCAGCGAGATCAGGCCCAGATCCGCGGCGTCGAGTTCGTCTCGTTGGACGATGCGGCGAACTGGTCGGCCGACACCGTGATCGGCCAGTCGGACGTGCACGCGCTCGGCGACGCGTCAGTTCCGGCCGATCCCTCCACGGTGACCGATGCCCTGGGCCTGCTCGGACTCGAGCCGGGTGCGTCACCCGACGAGGTCACGTTGGCCTACCGCGAGCTGGCCAAGCAGCACCACCCCGATCGCTGGGCCGGTGCCGACGATTCGATCCAGCGTCAGCACGCCGAAGCGATGATGCGAGTCAACTCCGCGTACACGGCCGTGCGCCGCGAGCTCTCGCGCTAGCCCGAGATCGGCTCACTGCAAGCGGCGGACTTCCGGCTCGGCGGTCCACGTCGACGGGGCGACCCGGATCCGGGCCGCGGTGATCGACACCGCGTCGCCCGCGGCCAGCACGGGGTTGAGCTCGATGTCGGCCAGCTCCGGCAGCTGCTCGACGATCCATCCGAGCCGCAACAGCAGCGATTCGAGGTGGGGCGTTCGCCGCGCTCCCTTCGGGCCCGCGGGCCGTCGAGTCGAGCAGCCCCGCGAGCGGTGACGAGTCGATCAGGCGCTCGGCATCGCGGTCGGTGAGCGGGAGGACCCGCACCGAGCGCCGGGGGTTGGCATCCGCGACCGAGCCTCCGAGCCCGAGGCTGATGATCGATCCGTAGAGCCGATCCTGGTGGCCGGCGACGAGCACATCGACGCCGGCGGGGGCCATCGACTGCACCATGGCCGGCTCCATCGCCGGCCCGAGCATGGCCACCATCCGCTCGTACGCGGCTCGCACCTCGTCGGGCCCGTGGACGTCGAGGGCCACTCCCCCAGCCTCGCTCTTGCTCAAGCGAGCCAGACCGGTGGCCTTGACCACCACCGGATGACCCAGCTCGTCGGCGGCGGCGACCGCCTCGGCCGCTGAGCACACGAGTCGGTAGGGCATCATGGCCAACCCGCACTGCTCGAGCAGGTCGGCGACCTGATCGGTGTCGAGCCAGCGCGGGTCGTCCGATCCGGCCACCAGGTCGGCCAGCCGGGCCCGGGCGCCGTCGAGCTCGACCGGATCGAACGCCGGCAGCTCGCCCTCGGGCTCGGCCAGGTACTCGCCGCGCGTCGCCATCCGACCGAGCACGCGCGCCGCCCCGTTCGGGAACTCGAACAGCGGGATGTGCACCGCGCCCTCACCCAGCGGGGCGTCGATCTCGGCCCCGAGGAACGTGGCCACCACTGGGATGGCTCTCCGCAGCTCGACAACCGAACCGGCACCGCCGGCCGGCCCTGTGTCGTCGGCAGGCGCCGGACCGTCGGCGCGCGTGGGACCGGCCCACGCCGATTGGACGGCGCGAACGATGGCCCGCCCGACCTCGTCGCGCTGGGACTCGTTGGGCGGGGCGTAGACGACGATCACGGCGTCGACGCCCTCGTCGGCCAAGACGGTCGACAGCGCCATCTCATAGGCCGGCGGGCCGGCCGCGAAGGTCAGGTCGACGGGGTTGATGACCGAGGCCCCGTCCTCGAGCTCGGCGGCCAACCGCCCCCGGGTGGCGTCGGTGAGGACGGCTGGCGCGAGCCCGGCGCCGTAGCAGGCATCGAGGGTGAGGTTGCTCGAACCACGCGAGTTGCTCACGATGGCGACGTGCCGCCCCGACGGGATGGGCTGGTCGACCACCACTCGCGCCAGGTCGAAGAGCTCGGTCGGCGTGTCGACCCGCATGACCCCCGACTGGCTGAGCATGGCGGCGATGGTGCCGTCGCTCGGCCACCGCCGATCGTCGGGTCCGCCGGACGCGACGCCATCGCCTCGCTCCACTGACGCGTCGCCGAGTCGGGGCCGCCAGGTCGATGGTGACTCGACGGCCTTGACCGCGATGATCGGCTTGCGCCGCGACAGCCGCCGGGCGATGCGCGTGAACTTCCTCGGGTTGCCGAAGGACTCGAGGTAGAGGGCGACGACATCGGTGCGCTCGTCGTCCTCCCAGTACTGCAGCATGTCGTTGCCGGACACGTCGGCCTTGGCGCCGGCATCCACGAAGGTCGAGAAGCCGAGGCCCACCCGCGACGCGTGCTCGAGGGCGGCGATGCCGAGCGTGCCCGACTGGGTGAGGAACCCAACCCGACCGATGGGCACGTCGACGGTGGCGATGGACGCGTGCAACGAGACTTCGGCATCGGTGTTGATCACGCCGAGCGACTCGGGACCGATCAGGCGCATGCCCTGGCTTCGGGCCCGCTCGACCAGCGCCCGCTCGGCGGCATCACCGAGCGGCCCGGCTCCGTGCAGGCCGGCGCTCATCACCACCAGACCCTGAACCCGCTTGCGCGCGCACTGGTCGACGACGCCCAACACCTCGTGAGCAGGCACGGCGATGATGGCCAGGTCGACGTCCTGGGCGATGTCGAGCACCGTCGGGTAGCTGGGGACGCTGGCCACGTGACCGCCCTGGGGGTTCACGGGGTAGACCGGTCCGTTGAAGTCGTGAGCCAGCAGGTTCCGGAACACCTCGTGGCCGAGGCCGCCCCGCTCGCGTCCGGCCCCGATCACGGCGATCGAGGTCGGGCTCACGAGCCGCAGGACCGATCGCGCCTCGGCCCGCCGGCCGCGGTCCTCGACGGCGGCGGTGGCCTCGGCCGTCGGCTCCAGCCCGAGGTGCACCTCGACGACACCTTCCTCGAACGTGCTGCTCGTCTCGAAGCCGGTCTGGTGGAACACCGCGAGCATGCGCCGGTTGGTCGGCAGGACCTGCGCGGTCAGACGGCGGAACCCGACCTCGCGCGCCGCCACCACCAGCCACTCGAGCAGCACCGTGGCCAGCCCGCGCCCGTGGTGCTCGTCGTCGGTGATGAAGGCGACCTCGGCCTCGTCGCTCGCCCCACGACGGTCATAGCCCGCCATGCCGATGATCTGGTCACCGAGCACGGCGATCAACGTCAGGTGGTCGAGGTAGTCGACCTTGGTCAGCCGATCGAGCTCGCGACGGCTGAGGTTGGGCATCGGGCTGAAGTACCGGAAGTAGATGCTCTCGCGCGACTGGCGAGCGTGGAACGCCACCACCAGGGCGGCGTCGCCTGGACGAACGGGTCGGATGTGCACCGTCCCCCCGTCGGACAACGCCACGTCGGCTTCCCACCGCGTCGGATAGGCGAGGGGCTCCTTGTCGACCGCATCGCGCGACTCGGTCGCCTGGTCGGGTCCCGTCACGGGCCCGACCGACGCCGACGAGGACGGGTCCGTCGCCTTCGGCGGGCTCGGCGGGTCCGGTGGCGTCGGCACCCGCGCGAGCCTAGGGGCCCACCGCCGCTTCGGCGCCGTAGGCTCGGGGGGCGACCGCCACCGACGCAGGGGGACCACCATGGCCGTGACCGACCACCAGGCTGATGCGGACGACGGCCAGGCAACCGACGCCACAACCACGGTGCATCACCGCTCGTGCCCGCTGTGCGAGGCGGCCTGCGGACTCGAGATCACGATGCGAGGCGACGAGGTCGCTGCGCATCCGCGGCGATCGGGAGAACCCCTTCAGCAAGGGGTTCATCTGCCCCAAGGGTTCGACCCTCAAGCAGCTCCACGAGGACACCGACCGTCTCCGTGCGCCGATGGTCCGGCGGGGCGACGACCCGGCCACCGCCACGTGGGAGGAGGTCAGCTGGCCCGAGGCCTTCGCCGAGATCGAGCGCGGCCTCACCGCCGTGCTCGACGCCCATGGCCGTGACGCCGTCGCCCTCTACTTCGGCAACCCCTCGGCCCACACGTTGGCGGGCGTCCTCTACAACCGCACGATCGCCAAGTCCCTCGGATCGCGAACGTGTACTCGGCCAGCACCGTCGACCAGATGCCCAAGCACGTGTCGAGCGGCCTGATGTTCGGCAACCCCTTGCTCATCCCGGTCCCCGACCTCGACCGCACCGACCACCTGCTCATGCTCGGCGCCAACCCGTGGGAGTCGAACGGCTCGCTGTGCACGGCGCCCGACTTCCCGGGTCGGGTGAAGGCCATCCAGGCCCGAGGGGGCAAGGTCGTCGTGGTCGACCCTCGCCGGAGCCGAACGGCCGAAGAGGCCGACGAGCACATCGCCGTGCGCCCCGGCTCGGATGCCCACCTGCTGGTCGGCATGCTCAACGTCCTGTTCGCCGAGGGCCTGGTCGACGTCGACGACCTCGAGCCCGTACCTGCTCGGAGTCGACGAGGTCCGAGAGGCGGTGGCCCCGTTCTCGCCCGAGGCCGTGGCGCCGGTCTGTGGCATCGAGGCCGACGACGTCCGCCGTCTGGCCCGCGACCTGGCCGGAGCCAGGACGGCCGCCGTGTACGGACGCATCGGCACCCACACCGCCGAGTTCGGCACCATCGCCTCGTGGGCCGTCGACGCCCTCAACGTCGCTCACGGGCAACCTCGATCGGGCCGGTGGCGCGATGTTCCCGCTGGCAGCCCACGATCGACCCGACCGGCTCGCGCTCGGGCCGCGGGTTCTCGCTGGGTCGCCACACGAGCCGCGGTGAAGGACTTCCCCGAGGTCAAGGGCGAGTTCCCCGTGGCGACCCTGGCCGACGAGATCGAGACGGCCGGTCCCGGTCAGGTGCGGGCCCTCATCACGGTCGGCCGGCAATCCCGTCATGTCGACCCCCAACAGCGGCCGCCTCGACGCCGCGTTGGGCACCCTCGACTTCATGGTCAGCGTCGACATCTACCTCAACGAGACGACCCGCCGCGCCAACGTGATCCTGCCGGCACCATCGCCGCTCGAGCGCAGCGAGTACCCACTGGCCTTCTTCTCGCTGTCGGTGCGCAACTTCGCCGAGTGGGCTCCCCCGATCATCGAGCCCTCGATGCCGATGGAGCACGAAGTCATCGCTCGCCTGGCACTGATCGTCGGGGGCCAGGGCGCCGACGCCGACACCGGTGCCGTCGACGAGCTCATGATCACGAACGTCCTGCAGAGGGCGGTCGCCTCACCCGATTCGCCCATCGCCGACCGCACCGTCGACGATCTGGTCGGCCAGCTCGGGGGCCACAGCGGCGTCGACAAGGTGGTCGACGCCATGATCCGCACCGGTCCGTACGGCGACTGGTTCGGCGCCGTGCCCGACGGGTTGTCGCTGGCCCGGCTCGAGGCCAATCCCCACGGGATCGATCTCGGACCGCTCGAATCCCGGCTGCCCGCCGCCCTGCGCACGACGACCGGCGGCGTCGAGCTGGCTGCGCAACCGATCATCGACGACCTCGTGCGGCTCGAGGACGCCCTCGGCCGGTACCGCAACGGCGATCTCGTGCTCATCGGTCGCCGCCATCTGCGCTCGAACAACTCGTGGATGCACAACGTCAACGTGCTGGTCAAGGGCAAGGCGCGCTGCACGCTGCAGGTCAACCCGGCCGACGCCGTCGTCGCTCGGCCTCACCGACGGCGGTCTGGCCGAGATCGCCTCTCGGGTGGGCAAGGTCACCGCTGCCGGTCGAGGTCACCGACTCGATCCGGTCAGGCGTGGTGAGCCTCCCCCACGGGTGGGGCCACGATCTGCCGGGCGTTCGCATGGGGGTGGCCGCGGCCCATGCCGGGGTCAACTCCAACGTGCTCACCGACGGCGATCAGCTCGATCCGCTCTCGGGCAACGCCGTTCTGAACGGCATACCCGTCACCGTCGTCCCCGCCTGAGAGGCACCCGCTCCCCCACGCTCCGGCCCGCGTCGGCATTAGTCTCGCGGCGTGAGCCTGGTCCGCACCGCCCACGGGCGCATCGTGTTCGGGCGTCGAGTCCAGGTGCTCTCACGGCAGATGGGCACGATCCTGCCCGAGGACGCCACCGTGCTCGATGTCGGATGCGGCGATGGTTCGATCGCCGCGCTGGTCATGGATCAGCGCCCCGACATCGAGATCACGGGCATCGACGTGCTCGTGCGGCCCGAGACCCGGATCCAGGTCACCGAGTTCGACGGCACGACGATCCCCTTCGCCGACAACAGCTTCACTGCGGTGAGCTTCGTGGACGTGCTCCACCACACCGACGACGCCACGGTTCTCCTGCGCGAGGCGGCCCGAGTGGCCACGACGGCCGTGGTCATCAAGGATCACTTGGCCGACGGGTTCGGGTCCCGCTCGGTTTTCCGCGCCATGGACTGGGTCGGCAACGCCAGCCACGGGGTGGCCCTGCCCTACAACTACTGGACCCAGGCCGAGTGGGAACGAGCGTTCGCGAGCGCGGGTCTCACGATCGACCAGACCGTCCCCCACCTCGGGCTGTACCCGCCACCCTTGTCATGGGTGTGCGAACGCCGGCTCCATGTGATCTGGCGACTCAATCCCCCGAGCCCGTAGGCACCCGGTCGTCGTCGGCCGGCGCCGGTGGCCCGGCCGATGCCGACGACAACGGTGACGGCGCGGGATCCTGGGCGGCGGCGGTCCGCAGGAAGCGACTGACGAGCCCGAAGCTGCCGATCGCCCCGCCCACGATGATGAGGCTCTGGGACAGCGAGGCCAGCCCGAAGTGGCTCACGCCGCCGCTCTTGTGATGGGTCAGCCACAGCACGAACAGCCCGACGTTCACCAGCAGCCCGAGCAGCACGAGGACCAGACCCGTGAACAGGCACCGGTTCGGGAACTCGCGCTCGCCGACGAACGCGAAGCGCCGCCGCATCCCTGGCGAGGCGATGGAGGAGTTGTACGCCAGCACGGCCCCGGCCAGCAGCGCCTCGACGCCGAGCACCAGCGCGATACCCGAGAAGAACACCGGCTGCCACACCGCCGAGCCGATCTCGACACCCGAAGGCCAGAGGAACGACACGGCCAGCATCAGCACCCCGAGGGCGACCAGCGTCAGTCCCGGCCCGATGAGCAGCAGGTCCGGCGCCAGCAGGAAGACGAGATAGAGGTGTCGCCGTCCGTCCTTCCAGGTGTCGAGCTTGGACTCGCCCACGCGCTCGCGGTAGGTCGAGGGGATCTCGGTGATGCGCAGGCCGGCCCGGGCCGAGCGGATCAGCATCTCGCTGGCCAGCTCCATGCCGGTCGAGCGCAGGGCCATGGCGTCGAGGGCGTCACGGCGGAAGGCCCGGAACCCCGACTGGCTGTCGGACACGACCCGGCGCCCGCAGGCGCGCGTGGTCAGGAAGGTGAGAGCGGGCGTGCCGACGTAGCGGTGCAGCAACGGCATCGTGTTCTTGTTGGCCGAGTCGAGCCGCGTGGCCAGCACCAGGTCGGCGTCGCCCGCCGTGATCGGGGCCACCAACTCGGGGATCAGGTCGAGCTGGTAGGTCAGGTCGGCGTCGGCCATCACGATGATGTCGCCGGTGGCGGCCGCGAACCCCGCCCGCAGGGCGCTCCCGTATCCCGGCCGGGACTCGGACACCACACGCGCCCCGGCCGCGCTGGCGAGCTCGGCCGAGCCGTCGGTCGAGCCGTTGTCGACGACGACCACCTCACCGACCAGACCACCCTGCGCGAGCGCGTCGAGCGCCTCGGTCACGCACTGTCCCACCGAGTCGGCCTCGTCGAGGCAGGGCAGGACCACGGAAACGGATGTGGGTGACGGCGTCATGTGTGATCGTCCCATCCGGGGCCACACCCCGGATCCATTAAGCTAACGCATCCCCACCGGGGCCCACCGACGAGACCACCGCGAGATTCGAAGGGTGAAACGGATGGCGCGGACACGAGATCGCCTGGTGACCCGGCTGGCTCGGCGTGACGAGCCAACGGTCGACCACTTCGGCCGCTGGCTGGCCGTCCTGGCAGTGGCCGCCCTCGTGCTGCGGGTCACCTACATCCTGTTCGTGCGCGATCATCCGCTCGGTCCCAACGGCGGCTTCTTCCAGGGCGTCGGGGGCGACGGCGTCGACTACCACTACCAGGCTCTTCGGAACCTGGACGGCCACTGGTTCACCATGGGCGACGGCAAGACCGCGGTCGCCCTCCACCCGCCGGGGTGGACGCTCGTCCTCACGCTCGTGAGCGCCCTCGGCTTCAAGACGTGGCTGGACCACCAGATGCTGGGGGCCCTGATCGGCTCGGCCACGGTGGTGGCCGTCGGCTTCGCCGGTCGCAGGATCGCCGGTCCTCGTGCCGGGCTGATCGCCGCCGCCATCGCCGTGGTCTACGCGGAGATGTGGGTGTACGAGCGCGACGTGCTGTCCGAGCCGTTGTTGATGCTCGGCGTCGCCGTCCTGCTCATCCTCGTGTACCGCTTCCGCGACGCCCCGACGATCTGGCGAGCGGCGGGCATCGGCGCGCTGTGCGGACTGCTCGCCCTCACGCGATCCGAACAGATCCTGTTGCTGCCGCTGCTCGTGGCCCCGCTCGTGCTCGGCCGTCGCCAGTTGGCCATCGGCCAGCGCGTGCTGTGGCTCGGACTAGCCGGGCTGTGCGCGCTGATCGTGCTCTCTCCGTGGACCATCTTCAACCACTCGCGTTTCGCGAAGCCGGTGGTCCTGTCACTCGGGTTGGGCAACGCCGCCATCGTGGGCAACTGCGACGCGGCCTACTACGGCCCGCTCACCGGTTGGTACGGGCTGAAGTGCCCTCGGCCCTTCGTGAAGGACGAGTCGCTGCAGGAGGCCAGCGATCGTCGGCTCGCGATCGACTACGCCAAGCACCATCTCGGTCGGCTGCCTGTGGTCATGGTGGCGCGCCAGGGTCGGGCCTTCGGCTTCTGGTCGCCCTACCAGCAGACCGATCTCGACAGCCACTGGCAGCTGACCCCGGCATGGGTGAACCGCCTGGCCCTCTGGGAGTACTGGCTGCTGCTGATCCCGGCGGTCGCAGGCGTGCTCGTCCTGCGTCGGCGCCGCGTCCCTGTCTATCCCTTGCTGGTGCCGTTCGTCGTCATCATGGCGGCCGTGGCCGTCACGTTCGGCGAGACGAGATACCGCGCCCCAGGCGAGGTGCCGCTCGTGTTGTTGGCGTCGGTGTTCATCGACAGCCTGCTGCGACGGTCGAACACCACGGGTCGACACGGAACCGGCCACTCCCAGCGAGCCGCCCGTCGAGGCGCGATACTGAGTTGACGGGGTCGCGACCACGCGGCGCCATCACTGGGGGGATCTCATGGGCGAAAGGCCGGCGATACCGCGCGGGATCGACGACGTCACCACTGATTGGCTCACCGCGGCACTCCGCCACGACGGATCGCGCGACGTGACCGTCACCAGCTTCGAGGTCGAGCCCATCGGCGTCGGCGTCGGCGTCATGGCCCTGCTGTACCGCGTGCGACTGACCTATGAGGGCACGCCCGGGCCGGACACGGTCGTGCTCAAACTCGCGTCGATCCACGAACCGATCCGTCAGGTCGCCAAGGGCTACCGCTTCTACGAGCGCGAGGTGGGGGTGTACAACCACCTGGCGCCCGAGCTCTCGTTGCGCTCGCCCGATTGCTACTTCGCCCGCCACGATCCCACCTCGGATGACTTCGTCCTCATGATCCAGGATCTGTCGGCGCTGCGCCTCGCGGATCAGGTCGCCGGTTGCTCGGTCGCCGACGCCCTGATCGTGACCGATGCCCTCGCCACCTTCCACGCCCAGTGGTTCGCCAACCAGCGACTGCTCGACTACTCGTTCATCGAGAGGCCGTCGGATCCGCCCTACCCGCAGTACCACACGCAGGCGACGAAGGCGGATTGGCCGGTGTTCCAGGAGCGCTTCGCCGGCCACGTGCCGCCCGAGCTGATGGACCTCGGCGAGCGCTGGTACGAGATCGGCCCGGCGCTGATGGAGGAGACGGCCAACCACCCGTGGACCCTGGCCCACGGCGACGTGCGCCTCGACAACATCTTCTTCGACGACCGCGACGGCAGCATCAAGATCGTGGACTGGCAGATCTGCTTCCGCAACCAGGGTGCGTTCGACCTGGCCTACTTCCTGTGCCAGAGCCTGGCCGTCGAGGATCGCCGCGCCCACGAGGGCGAGATCCTGCACCGCTACCACGACCAGATCGTGGCCGGCGGCGTCGCGGGCTACGGCTTCGACGAGTTCTACGACGACTATCGCCGATCGGTGCTGTTCAGCTTCTGCTATCCGATGAGCGCCGGCGCCAACGCCGACCTCGTCAACGATCGGGTGGCCGAACTGGTCCACGCCATGATCGACCGGTCCGTCGCCGCCATCTTGGACCTCGACGCGCTCGAGCTCGTCCCCCCGACCTGAGTCGTCGCCGTCGCCTACAGCTGTGACCTGTGCCCATGACCCGAACCTGTGCTGTCGCGTGAGCGGCGCGTGTCACGGCGCAGGTTCGGTCGGTCAGCCGGCGATGTCGCGCTCGGCGACGATGCGGGACAGGTTCGGTCGGTCAGTCGGCGATGTCGCGCTCGGCGACGATGCGCACCGGGGTGGCCCGCACGAGCAGTTCGCCGGGCACGGCGTTGCGCCGTCCGTAGCGCTCGGCCTGGTCCTCGCCCATGTACCGACCACCGATGACGGTCGACCAGTGCAGCACCGCATCCGGATCGTCCTCGAAGGTCACCGTCGCTTCGATGACCACGAACGAGAAGGGCGGGCGCTCGTCGTCGAAGGCCATGCTCACCCGGGGGTCGCGTTTCAGAGCCCGGCCCTTGCGGGTCTCGGCCCCCGTGTTGAACATGAGATCATGCCCGTCGAGAGCCACCCAGATCGGCGCCACGTGGGGCGCCCCGTCCCTGCTGACCG
Source organism: uncultured Microthrixaceae bacterium (assembly GCA_963734965.1). Classification (GTDB taxonomy): domain Bacteria; phylum Actinomycetota; class Acidimicrobiia; order Acidimicrobiales; family Acidimicrobilacustridaceae; genus UBA4742. The sequence continues at coordinate 344,143 of CAVTJK010000004.1, forward strand.
TGGCCAGCTTGGCGGTGCGGGCCGGGCGGGCGTCGATGAAGGCGTAGGCCTCGTCCTCGGTCATCTTGGCCATGGTCGGCTCCTCCGGTCGGCGTCGATCCATCGACGCCGATCCACCTTAGGGTGGTGACCGTCGACCAAGGCCTCGTCGCTCGGCCGGCCGGCGACCTGCGCCAGCGATGTCTCGGCGCTGTGGCGCCCAGGGATCAGACCGTCCGCCGGGGCGGGGCCACCCTCTAGTCTGCGAGCGGTGCACGTGCGAGTGGGTCCCGTGTCGTCGGCTGGGGTGAGCCTCTGGATCGCCTACGCGCGGACGGTCATCGGGGGTTCGCTGGCGCGGCCCGACGAAGGTCAGGTTCCGCTCCAACCGGACGTGGCCGAGGCATTCGAGGACTACCTCGGGCAGTGGGAGGAGGCGTCGACCTACGGTCCGAGCTTCGTGTGGGAGACCGACATCGAGCCCGAGCGGATCGCCGCCCTCGGCACCGCGTGGTTCACGATCGCCGAGCGACTCGCCACCGTGGCCGAGCGCCGCGGCTACCCGATCTCGCCCCCCGAGGGCGAAGAGTTCTACCAGGCGCTGGTCGCCGCCTTCCTCGATGCACTCGAGACCGAGGGGGGCGAGCACCGCGAGTTGGCCGAGCACCTGCGCACGGCATGGCCGGGGTTCAAGGCCGACACCCTCGACGAGATCGAGGTGACGGACGGCGACTGAATCGTGGCGACGGTCCGCTCACCTGCCGAAGTCGGCCAGCGCGCTGATCGCGTCGAGCCGCGTCGGGCCGGGGCGACTGTAAGCAGTTCGCAACACGTTCCTCCAACATTCATCACATTCGGGGCCCATGCTCGGCCCGTGCCTGACTATCGAAGCAGCGTGCGGGGACGGCGGGGGTGGGTGGGAGCGAGCGATCTCGCCGCCGGATCGATCAGGGTCGACGGCGTGGGCCGGACCTTCCTGCTGCACGCGCCCAGTCGCCAGCGCAGCCCGCTGGTGATCGTGTTGCACGGCGGCGGCGGGCAGGCGCCCGGCACCGTCGGGCTGACCGACATGGCCCGACGGGGCGAGTCCGCCGGCTTCGCCACCGTTTTCCCCAACGGCTTGGGACGAGGCTGGAACGACGGGCGCAGCGGCGCGCGCCTCGCCCGTCGAGCCAGCTACGACGACTCCGGTTTCCTCGTGCAACTGATCGACCACTTGGTGCAGCTGGGTGTGGCCGATGGCCGAGCCGTGTTCGCCTGCGGCATGTCCAACGGCGCGTTCATGAGCGACCACCTGGCGCGCGTCGCCCCCGACCGCATCGCCGGCATCGGACTCGTGGCCGGGACGGCAGGCATCCGGGCGGTCGTCGATGCGCCCGGTCCCACTCACCCGATGCCGGTGATCATGTTCCATGGCGACGCCGATCCCATCGTGCCCTACGCCGGCGGCCCGGTCGGGTTCCACCGGGGCCGGTCGCGACGCCGAGCCGCCCGGGCGGTCGGTCACATGAGCGATGTACCGGCCGAGCCGACGGGCGTTCCGGGGTGTGTGCATGGGCGCCGAGCGCTTGGCCGCCGACTGGGCCCGGGTGAACGGCTGCGGCCCGAATCCGAGCGTCGAACGGCTCACCGGGCCCGGAGCCGACCTCGGCGTCGTGCGTCTCGCCTGGATCGGCCCGACCGGGATCCCCGTGATCCTGCATCGGATCGAGGGCGGCGGGCACACCTGGCCCGGTGGCCCTCAGTACCTGCCCTCGACGGTGATCGGGCCGGTGGCCTCCACGCTCGACGCGACCGGCATCCTGCTCGACTCGTTCGGCGCGGTGGTCGCTCGCCGACTGCCCCCGATCTGACGAGCGCGTCCCGACGACCGCGTTCGCCGATCGCGTGCGGGAGCCGTGGTACCGACGTCGCAACGGGCCCGACCCAGGGCCATCCGGCCCAATCATCCGGGTCGATCGGACTGTCACAGCCGCCGGACCTTCAGTCGTCGAGGCGCGGTTCCGACCATAGGAGCATGGCGGCCCGACCCGAGCCCGGCGAGGTGGTCCAAGCGGATGAGGGCTCGAGCGACATCGAACCAACCCGCGCCGACGCCACTGCTGAACGCCCCGGGCTCGAGTCCGCAGAGGGCGACGGCCGCAGCTGGATGCGCGACGTCGTCGACAACCTGAGCGAGGGCATCGTCGTCCTCGACGCGACGGGCCACATCGTCGATGCCAATCCCGCCGCCCACCGGATCTTCCACGCCGAGCCGGGCCAGCTGCTCGAGCATCCGCAGCCGATGGAGCAGTGGAAGGTGTTGGGCGCCGAGGGCCGGCCGATCCCCCGGTCTGAGTGGCCGTCGTTGGTCGCGTCTGATCGCGACCCGGCCGAGCTCGGTGTCACGATGGGCGTCGAGGCGGTCGACGGTCGCGTCGTGTGGATCGAGCTCAAGGTGCTCCCCGTCAATGATCGCCAGACCGGGAGAGCTCTCGCTCGTGGTGGCGTCGTTCCGCGATGTCACCGAGGAGCGCTGGGCCCGCGAGGAGCTCGACTTCCGGACCCGGCTCCTCGACGCGGCGGGCAACGCCATCATCGCCACCGACGTCAGCGGCGAGATCATCTACTGGAACCAGGGCGCCGAAGAGCTCTACGGATGGCGGACCGACGAGGCCATGGGCCAGCACATCCTCGACCTGCTGGCCGACGAGGACATGGAGGCGCGCACCGGCGAGATCGTCTATGCCCTCAAGACGAAGGGCCGGTGGTTCGGCGAGGTCTGGGTGAAGGACCGCCACGGCTACCGATTCCCCGTCCTCGTCGCCGACACCGCGCTGGTCGACGATGAGGGCGAGCTCGTCGCCATGATCGCCGTCGTCGCCGACATCTCCGAACGGGTGCAGGCCGAGAAGGATGCGGCCGAGGCCAACCGCAAACTGGCCGAGGCGCGGCGGATCGCCGAGCGGCGCGACTTCGAGCGCCTGGCCGCCGAACGGGCCAACCAGGCCAAGAGCGAGTTCCTGGCGCGGATGAGCCATGAGCTGCAAACCCCGCTCAACGCCATCCTCGGCTTCACCCAGCTGCTCCAGCGCCGAGACCTCGACATCGAGGACGCCGAGTCGGTCGATTACATCTACCGGGCCGGGATGCACCTGCACGGCCTCATCAACGAGGTCCTCGACATCGCCCGGATCGAACAGGACCAGCTGGCGATGTCGATCGAGCCGGTCCTCGTCAGCGACATCGTCCGATCGTCGATCGAACTGGTCGGTTCGACGGCGAAGGAGCACCAGATCACCATCCTCGGCCCGGAAGGCCTCAACGACTCGCTGCGGGTGACCGCCGACCGGCAGCGGTCGGTGCAGGTGCTGGTCAGCCTCTTGTCCAACGCCGTCAAGTACGGCCGCCCTGGCGGTCTGGCCCAGGTGCTCGTCGTCCCCGCCGGAATCGCCGGCGTGCGCATCAGCGTGATCGACACCGGCGTCGGCATCGCGCCCGAGGACCTCGACCGCCTGTGGCAGCCCTTCGAGCGCCTCGGCGCCGAGCGGACCGACATCGATGGCACTGGTGTCGGACTGACGTTGTCGCACCGCCTCGTCCAGCAGATGAACGGCCGGGTCGGAGTCTCGTCGGTCCCGAACCAGGGCTCGACGTTCTGGTTCGAGCTGCCCCGCGCCGCCGACGCGCCGCCCGACGTCGACCTGACCCTCGTCACCGGCGGTCTGGACCTGGCCGAGGAGCCGTCGATCACCGTCCTGTGCGTCGAGGACAACCCGACCAACCAGCACATGCTCGAGCGGGCGCTCGGGTTGCGCCCGCAGGTCCGCCAGATGTTCGCCATCGAGGCCTGCCTCGGCGTCGAGATGGCTCGCCAACATCGACCGGAGCTGATCCTGCTCGACCTGCACCGCCCCGACGACGATGGCGCCGACGTGCTGCGCGAGCTGCGGAGCGATCCCCTGACCGCCGGCGCCACGATCGCCGTCGTGCGCACGGAGGGGTCCGACAGTCGACGCCGCGAGCCCGGGGTCGACGCCTATCTCACCAGGCCGCTCGACATCGAGCGGCTGCTCGGGCTGATCGACACCCTGCTGCTGACCCGGTCCTGACGCAGGGAACCACGGGCTCGACCACGAACCGGGCCGACGATCGGGATCATGGGCCGAGGAACCGGTCCATGGCCTCGTCGAACCAGGTCAACATGGTGTCGGCCATCGCCTGATCACTCGCCGGCAGCGTGATGGTGATCGTGGCCGCGCCCTCGGGCTCGGATCCGACCACGACCCGGCCCTGGACCACGAAGCCGGAGGTAGTCCGAGCGCAGGTGAAACCGAGCGTCGACGAGTCGATCTTCGTCCACTGCGTGACCGGGCAGCGTGGTTGCTGTCGCGCCGCGCCCACAGGATCGTCCAACTGCGGCGAGCCGTCAGGGTTGTAGAAGCCGTGCTCGCCCATCGAGCCTCCGTTGACTTCGAAGTCGATGCGAGCGCCTCCGGCCGCATCGACGGCCGACCCGAACGAGGCGGGGCCGCCGAAGTTGGTCAACGGGGTGACGGTCCATCCCGCGGGATAGAGGTAGTAGTCAGCCCCCAGCTGCAGATCGAGAGGTCCACCGACGGGCACCGGAGCACGGTCACAGCCCGGGCTCATGGTCAGGTCCCACGCCTTCTCGACATCGGGCGGCACCCATCCGGGGCAGGGCCACGGGATCTGACCAACTGAAACCGCACGCCACGATCCCGAGCGCGAGCGGGCGAACACCCCTTCGTCGCCCCCGTCCTGCATGTTCACACCGTGCTGGAACGTCATGCTTGCGGTCGGGGTGAACTCGGCCATGGCCCAGTAGGTCTGGGTCGCCGGGGCGAAGGCGTAGTAGACCGAGCCGGCTTTCGGCGCGGGCTCGATCTCGTCGGACTGGAGTCCCTTGATGGCAAGGAACGCTTCGCGCAGGGCGGCCTTCACCGAGTCGTCGGCCACCAGGCTCCTGGGTGCCGACGGGGCGACGGTGGTGGTCGGCGCCTCGGTCGTCGTCGGCGCGATGGTCGTGCTGGTCGAGCTGGTCGGCGCCTCGGTCGTCGACGTGTCGGCCGTCGCGTGCGGCGTGCCGGCCACGTCGAGGCCTTGATGGTCGGTCTGGGCCGACAGCGTCAGCGACGTGGCCACCACGACCACGACCAGCATGGTCATGGCGGCCCCGACGAGGCGCCGTCGATTGCGGCGGACCCGGGCCTGGCCCCGGTCGAGGATTCGTTGGCGCCGTTCGGGCGTGAGCTCGGGGACGCGATCGGCCAGATCAGACATCGGTGGAGACCTCCGGGACCGGGGGGGACATCAGGACGCGCAGGCGGGCCAGGGCCCGAGCGGTGTGGCGGCTGACCGAGCCCGGCGAGCACCGGAGGACCTCGGCGACCTCGCCTTCGGGCAGATCCATGAGGTAGCGCAAGGTCACGACCTCACGTTGGCGGTGCGACAGCTGAGCGATGGCCTGGGTGAGGTCCACACGATCGACCGATCGGCTGTCGAGGTCCACCGGCGCCATGTCGGCGTAGCGTCGAGCCTCGGTCGCCGAACGGCGGTGGCGCCATTCCGAGATGGCCAGGTTGCTGGCGACGCGAGTGACCCAGGGATCAGCGTGGCCGGCGATCGACCACCATCGCGCGTAGGCGCGCACCATCGTCTCCTCGGCCACGTCGTCGGCGACAACGCCGTCGCCGACGATCCGGTACGCGGCACGACGAGCCAGCGCGTACAGGGAATCGAGCCGCTCTTCGAACCCGTCCGGGGCCCCGCCTCGTTTGTTCATCACCCCTCTTCACGCACGAGTCGCCGATTTGGGTGACACCGCGTCCCGAATTTCTTCTCGGATGGAACCCGCACCGCCGGGGAGCCCGAGCCGCCCGTCCATCATCGTCGATGGCCGGCTGGCGAGACCCATGGGAGACTTGCGGATGTGAACGAGTGGGAATCGACCAGCGGCGAGCACTGGGCCACCAACGCCGATCGCTACACCCGCATGCTGGCCCCGTTCGGCGAGATCGTGATGGACGGCGCTCGACTCGTCACCGGAGAGCGGGTGCTCGACGTCGGCTGCGGGTCCGGAGATCTCTGCATCTCCGCCGCCCGGGCCGTCGGGCCGACCGGGCACGTCATCGGCGTCGATCTGTCGACGGCGATGCTGGCGGTGGCGTCGGCGAGGGTGGTCGCCGAGAATCTGACCAACATCGACCTCGTAGCCGATGATGCGACCACCTACTCGCCGCCGTCGGGCCCGCTCGATGTGGCCATCAGCCGCTTCGGGGTCATGTTCTTCGACGACCCGATCGCTTCCTTCACCAACATCCGCGCCACCTTGACGCCGTCGGGCCGCATGACCTTCGTGTGTTGGCAGGGGGCGCTGGCCAACGACTGGACCGTGGTTCCCGGTGCGGCCATCGCCGAGGTCGTCGGGCCGCCACCCCCCGACGATCCGCTGGCACCGGGACCGTTCGCCCTTGCCGACGCCGAGCGCATCGCGACGATCCTGACGGCGGCGGGGTTCACATCGGTCGCGGCGACCCCCGTCACCGCCAAGGTGTGGCTGGGAGCCGACATCGACGACGCCGTCACGTTCCTGCGCATCACGCGACGAGGCCGAGCCCTGCTCGATGACGTCGAACCGGCCATCGAGCGAGAGGCCCTCGATCGAGTTCGCCGGGTACTCGAGCCGTACGAGTCACCGGCGGGTGTCGAGCTGGGCGGGGCCGTCTGGCGGGTGGACGCATCGGCCTGACGTCGACGCCCGGCCGATGCCTGCGGTGCTCGGACCCGCTCTGATCAGAGTCGACGCCAGTAGATGTAGACGGCCTCGCCGTCGATGACCTCAGGCACACGGCCGATCGCTTCGAAACCCAGGCGCTCATACAGCCGGCGCGCCGGGTTCGACTCGAACACGAAGTTGAACTGCATGGCATCGAAGCCGTCGGCGCGCGCGACCGCGAACGAGTGCTCGACGAGAGCGGTGCCGACGCCGCGCCCGCGCCATCCCGGCTCGACGATGTAGCCGGCGTTGGCGACATGAGCGGCCCGGCCGACCCCGTTGGGCTTCATCGTGTACCCACCGACCAACGATCCGTCCACCGGCGCGGGCCACCACCGTCGTCGACGCGGGGTCGAGCCAGTAGGCGCGAAAGGCGCCGAAGCTCACCGGCTCGTCGGGCGCTTGGGGGTAGCCCTCGTCGCCCGCCACCACGGCGGCGAACAGGGCGTGCAGCTCGTCGTGATCGGCCCCCGTCGTCGGCCCGACGTGCAGCTCCAGACCGGTGGTGGTGATGACGGTCATCGGCTCGACCACGCCGGTGGACCGTAATCCCTCGGGCCGATGGGGGTCGGGCCCTGAGGAAGCTGTCAGTCGTCTACGCCCAGCATGACCTCGGTGCTCTTGACCAGAACGGTGACCGGTGACCCGGCGGCGAGCTCGAGCTCCTGAGCGGCTTCGAGGGTGATCGAGGCCGTGATGACGTCGCCACCGCGGAGCTCGACCTTGACCGTCGACATGACCGAGCCGTGGGTGACCTCGGTGACGGTGCCGGCGAGTTGGTTGCGTGTGCTGAGTTTCATGACGACCACCATGGCACGATCAGCGCCAACTCCCACCCTGGCGCGACAGGACCCCGACCCCGCACATCGGTCACCGGTCGCTCGTTGGGGCCGTCGCCTTCGGACCGAGGCGACCCGGCAACCTCGCAACGCGATCTTCGCGAAATCTGCGATGGCTTCAGCCTCGGGCCAGCGCGTCGACGATGTCGATCGCATCGAGGACCGCGACACCGATGCCCTCGAGCTCGCGCTCGCCTCGCTCGTACAGACCCGACACCGCGTCACGGGCGAGCGCGACGCGATAGTCCCGCTCGCTGGCCTCGTAGATCGACGTACGCGGGCAGTTCGGGAAGTTGCAGCCGCTGAACACCGTCGTGTCCACACCTGACGACTCGAGATGGGCGTGCAGCGGAGTCCGGTAGAACGCGCCCGCACCGCGGCTTGAACATGACGACCTCGTCGTCGCCGATCACCTGCAGATGGCCGGCCAGCAGGCGCTCGTGGTCGAGCTCGACACCCCCGGCCGTCAACCCATCGGCCAGCTGGCTGCCCGCCGAGCCCGGTCGCAGGATCGGGCCGCCCGTGCGGATCAGCGCCCTGCGGCTCGGCTCGGCGTTGCTGGCGTCGCCTTCGTAGAGGCGCACGACGTGCACGATCGGTCGACCGGCCTGACGGAAGGCGTCAGCGAGGCGGGCGAGCGGGCCGAGGATGGCGGAGGTCCCGCGGATCTCGAGCGGCTGGCCGTCGAGCGTGTCGTTCTGCGTGTCGATGGTGATGAGCGCGGAGGACGCGAAGTGCGGTTCGGTGTGCCGATCCACGTTCAGGGGCGGCCGGTTGATCGGCTGCTCACAGCGGCACGTCGTCGTCGGCTTCTTCGACGAGCTCGACGGCGGCGCGGTCGGCGGCCAGCTCGCGCTCCTGGTCGAACTCGAGCTCGTCTTCGCCCTCGCGCTCGAGCTCGGCTTCCTGCTCGTGGCGCCGATCCTGGTCGCTCATGGCCCTGCCCTCCCGATCGCTCCCCTGGCGCCGAACTGCGTGGCCGAGGAGACACCCTTCGAACGCCGGTCAGACCCCGATGCTATCGGGATGGACCGAGGCGATCGGACCGAGGTGATCGGGCCGAGCGGTCGCGGAACTCACTCGTGAAGTCCTCAGCGGACGTGGACGGTCACCGTGACGGTCTTGAGGACGGCCGGCAGCTTGGTGGTGTCGACCTTGAGGATCTCACCGTTGTCCTCGGCGCCGGTGCCGGGCAGCACCTTCTGGTGCACTCCCCACGTCCCGTCGGGGTCGGGCGTCGGGTTGGCGTCGCCGTTGTCACCGATGAAGTCGATGCGGTAACACGCCACCCCTGGCTCGCCATCGGACTGGCGACGGCCCAGGCACCCCCGCCGCGCCAGACTCGCATGCGCCGTCGCTGCCTCCGGCCTTGGTCGGTGCGGCCAGGGGAGTCACAATGAAGCGCGCTCGCTCCGCCGATACCGGTGATGACCCCAGTGGCCAAAACGGCAGCCGGGCTCAGGTGGCCAGGAGGCTGTCGTCGAAGGCAGATAGTGGATTGATGTAGGGGTGGAGTGCCTTCGCGGCCTGCGTGACGGTGAGCACGTGGGGCGGGTCGAGCTTGATGAGCGCCTTGTCGGCGTCGATCGAACTCCCAGACGTCCTCGCCGAGCAGGCGGCACCGGTCGTCATAGGGCCACAGCATCATGATCTGGGACCTGGTGAGGTACATGGCGTTGTCGTCGATGTCCCGACCGGCGCTGGCCAGCTCCGACGCCCAGGGTCTGCTGGTAGGCGGTGGCGCGTGCGACGACCATGTGGTCACCGACCGCGACCTGTTCGTTTTCGACGTAGAAGATGCACTGATCGGTCTCGGCCCAATGGCGGTAGAGGGCCGCGACCTGGTCACGGCCGTCGAGCGAGAACGGCGGCTGGCCCAGGAGGCTGAAACGGTAGAACGGGTGCTCCGTTGTGAGTGCCGGGTCGAGGATCTCCTCCCAGCGTCCGGCTGTCTCGAGGTAGCGGTGCCGGATGTAGGACTGGAGCAGGTACCGGTGGCGGGGGTTGGAGGTGTGCTCGAGTACCCGCTCGACGGCGACGTTCAGCGTGGTGATGTCGAGCCGGCTCATGTCGAACTCGGTCGAGTCCAGTTGCTTCATGTTCCTCCTTTGGAACGCGTGGAGTGCCACTCGACTGGGCCGCCCCGCCGCGAGCGCGACGACCAGCAGCCAGACGGCGAAGGTGAGGGCGACGACCATGGCGAACCAGCCTTGCGGCGAGAACGCTCCACTTCCTTGCTGGACGGCGAACGGGCCCACGAAGTTGATCGCGGCCACCGGAATGGCGACCCAGGCCGACCACCTCGGCAGCGCGTCGTACCGGAGCGTCGCCACGATGATGACCGCCATCCAGGCGACGAAGCCGAACCCGGCGATGTTGTAGGCGAGCCAGCCGGCATCCCAGAACGCACGAACCACTGCCGGAGTCGTGGTCGGACGGTACGCGACGACCATGAACAACGCGGTACCGACGCCGAAGATGGCGGCGCCGCCGACCGCGCTCGTGACCGACGCCACTGCGAGCCAGCCGTCTGCCGGCTCGGCTCGTCGGATGATCCGGTACAGCCCGGCGGCGAAGACCAGCAGAACGGCGAGTCCCAACGCGATGATCAGATAGCTGGTCAGCAGCTGGCTGCGGTGTTGGGACGCGTAGATCGCGATCTGGTGACCCGACGATGCCGAGTGTGGGTGCATGCATGGGGAGGAGCGCGATCGCGGTGAGGTACATCGCCACGGTCAGGAGACCGACGACCATCACCGCTCGGTTGGGGTTGGTCGAAGCCATCAGACGGGGCCTTTCGTCGGTTGAAGGTGTTGCGGTCGCGCCGCCAGCCCGGCGAGCCGCTCGACGCGCGGCTTGAGACCGGACCGCAGCGCGCGCCCGAGGAGGGCGGACAACCCGATGGCCAACAGGCGCCCGGTGCCTGGCAGCTTGGGACGGAACCGGATACCGCCAGGTGAGCTCGGTGTCGTCGCCGTCTGGTCGACCGAGACGGATCTCGCCGTGGTGGCAGGCGAACGGGGACCCGCTCGTCACGCGATAGCGGTACGAGGTCGGGGGCTCGTAGCCGACGACCTGCTCGGTGATGCTGGCGCCTGGAAACGTCAGCCGTCGCTCGGACCCGCGTCCGTCCCGGTCCGGTGTCCCGTCGCGGACCCGGCTGACCGAGCCGAGCGGCAGCCAGTCGCCCATGGTGTCGTGGTTCGTGATCACGTCCCACGTCGTGGTGATCGGCGCGGCGATGCGCACGGTCTGCTCGACGGCGTGGCTGGCCGGGTCGGCTGGCCGACGCGTTGGCCGCGCCGCGAAGCCCCAGAAGCGGTCCTGCCGTGGGGTCATCCACAGCAGTTCGACCGAGAAGCCGTCCGGGTCGTTGACATAGACCACGCCCCCGCCGGGCAGACGCACGGGCCGGCAGTTCGGGTGTGCCCCGGCGGCAAGGGCCCGCTGGTAGAGGACTCGGTGGTCGCGGCTGCTCCGCGCCCCGAACGCGATGTTGAGCATGCCTTGGTCGCAGATCCGGTAGTCCGCCGGGCGTCCCCGCGGCGAATCGAGGTACTCGACGAGCTCGACCAGGACGCCTCCGGCGGCGAAGACGGTTCCACGGCTCCGGGCGCCATCCAGCCCCCAGAGCGACTCGTGCTCAGGTGCGTGCAGCGCCGCTGGCGCGGCTGGCAGCCCGAGTCCCTGGAAGAAGGCCGCCGACCGAGCCAGATCGGGGACCGACAGCGTGACCGAGCGCACGGCGACCGGACAGGCCGATCTGGTGGCAACGACCTGCGTCGCCCGACAACGGATCGCTCTCCATGATCTCGACATACACCCCGTCGGGGTTTCGCACGCACGCGCGCCGAGCCCCGATCGGGCCAAGCGGGCTACTGAGGAGCGGAGACCCCAGTCTCCCGAGCTTCGTGACTGTCGTGTCGAAGTCGGTGACCCAGACACCCATGCGGCGGTAGCCGATGTCAGACGGGAGAGCGTCATGAGGCGTCAGCTTCGCCAAGCGGTCGCTCGAACTGGAACAGCTCGAGCTGGAAGAAGTCGTTGCGGGCGACCAGCCACGAGCACGTCGACGCCACGCGCGGCAGGCCCTGAATGGCCGAGGCCAGCGGACCGCGCATCCGCCATCGCGCACCCCCCGCGGGTTCGAACCCCAACCCGTCGCGGAACCATCGCTCGGTCACCGCCAGGTCGACGACCGAGAACGCCACCTGGGCCAGGTGCGGTTCGGGTTCGTCGGCAGCTCCGAGATCGACACAGCGCGCGCGTGCGAACATTGTGACACAGTGTCGCACATACTGTCCCATACCACAACCGCGGGGCCAACGTTCAGCCCACCTACCGAACAATCAGAGCCGAGACGGCGTTGGGGAGCCGGTCCGCTGGTGGAGCTGGGGAGCTCTCTGGCGCAAGCGCCGGCCGTCCGGATGAGTGCGATGATGGGCGGGCTCTCGACCGAAGGGGACACGCATGGGACTGCTTCGAAACCGCGGTGACGATCGTCCGCGGTGACTATCGTCCTCAGGGACGCAAGTTCCAGATGCGCGAGAAGTTGCTCTCTATCGGTGACGACTACTGGATCGAGGACGAGAGCGGCGAGCGGGCGTTCAAGGTGGACGGCAAGGCGTTGCGGGTGCGCGACACCTGGGTGTTGGAGGACGCGGCGGGAAAGCAGGTGGCCGAGATCAAGGAACGGAAGCTCTCGCTGCGCGACAAGACGAAGATCGATCTGGACGGCCGCTCGGCCACGGTGACGAAGCGGGTGGTCGGCATCCGCGATCACTTCAAGGTCGACGTCGACGGCGGCGACGACCTGAAGGTGCACGGCAACATCGTCGACCACGAGTACGAGATCGAGCGGGGCGGCGACAAGGTGGCCGAGATCTCCAAGAAGTGGTTCCGGGTACGTGACAGCTACGGCGTCGAGATAGCGCCAGGCGTGGATCCGGTGCTCGTGTTGGCGATCACGGTCGCGGTCGACGGCATGACCCACGACCTCACCTGACCCACCGGTAAGCGCCCGCGGTACGTGGCGATGGCAGAGCCGCGGGACCGGGATCAGCCTCGGGTCTGTGCGGTCGGCTCTGAGAGCTGGGCATGGCGGCCGAACAGCGCTCCTCGCCAGATGCCGAGCAGCGTGTCGACCGCGACGTCGGTGGAGACATTGGTCTGGCGGCCGAAGGTCTCGAGCAGGTAGCGCTCGGTCATCAAGACGAGCGCCCGGGCGGTCTGCCTCGGATGGGCCACGTCCGTTCGGCCTGAGCGGTTCAGATTGGTGATGCGCTTGGCGGCTCGGTCGATGAATCCGTCGATGCTGTCGCGCCAGGCCTCTTCGACCTGGGGTGCGGTGGCAGCGGCGTCGTTGAAGGCGAGCAGCAGGCGGCCGTGTCGCCGGTACGCCTCGATCAGACCAATCCCTGACTCCTCGAGTGCGGCGTCGGGATCGCCCGAGGTCTCCAACCAGAGGTTGGACGCGGCCCGGACCTCTTCGGCGATGGACTCGATGCCCAGCAGCAGGATGGCTTCGAGGTCGGGGAAGTAGCGGTAGAAGGTCGTGCGGGCCATGCCGGCTGTAGCCATGACGTCTTCCACGGTGAGCTCGCGGAACGCCCGGTCGGCCAAGAGCTCCTCGACAGCATCGAGAATGCGCTGCTGCTGCGCGGCGCGTCGCTCATGGGTAAGCGACTTGCGACCCGACTTGGTGGCGCGCATCAGGCCGACGCTACCGTCGGGCCGCCGGACGCATGATCGACTGGTCGGTCCCGGTGGAACCGAACCCATGGTCCGCCTCGGGAGCAGGTAGCGGGATGTTGTCGTGATGGACGCATTGTGCGACAGTGTGTCACTCTCGCATCAATGAGGGAAGAGTCATGACGATTCGCGAGCCTCTGACCGAGGACCACGTTGGAGGACATTTCATTGGTGGACGTCGCGGCTGACACCGCCATGAAGATCACCACCGACCCCGTCCAGATCCTCGTTGGCTACGGTCTGCTGAAATCCACCCCAGGCCCGTGTCGCTCCCCCAAACCGTGAGGTGAACAGGTAGTTGCCCCAGGACGTGTCGCCGTTCCCGCCGGCACCGTCGGCCAGTCGCGCCGGACGAACGATCCAGGGCTGGGCCTCCGAGCCGCTGACGCAGCGCCGCGGCTGCAGAGAAAGAAGACCGGCCATGCCTGATCACGTCACCAGGTACGTTGCGGCCATCGTTGTGGCGGCGTGATGGTCGCCTCACCGCAGATGGTGGCCCTCGGGCGGCGGATGATCGCCAACACGATCGCCGGGACGACCGATCTGGGCGCGTCGACCTACGTCGGTGACGGCTCGATCTTCACCGACCCGGGGCTCCTCGAGATCGAGCGCGAGGTCCTCTTCCGTCGCACGCCCCAGGTGATCGCCTGGTCGGGCGATGTGGCCGAGCCGGGCGACATCGTGGCTCGCGACGTAGCCGGCGTTCCGGTGGTGGTGACCCGCGGCGACAACGGCGAGCTGTGCGCCTTCCTCAATGCCTGCAGCCACCGCGGGATGCCGCTCTGCGATGGCGTCGAGAACACCCGGCGGCTCACGTGTCCCTACCACGCCTGGAGCTACGGCCTCGACGGAGCGCTGCGCGGCGTGCCCCAGCGTGAGCGCTTCCCGGGCTTCGATCCGGCGATCGCCGGGCTCCAGCCGCTGCCCGTCGCCGAGCAACGCGGTCTGGTCGTCGTCGGGCTGCGACCCCATGTCGAGGTCGAGGGCTTCCTCGATCCGTTGGGTAACGAGTACTCGTGGCTGGGCTACGACCGCTACCGCAGTGGCAGCGAACGCACCTTCCACATCGCCGCGAACTGGAAGCTCGGAGTCGACCTCAACGTCGAGGCCTACCACGTGCCCGCGTTGCACCGGGAGAGCCTGCTGCCCTTCCTGGCCGACCACTGCGCGGTCGACACCTTCGGACCGCATTGCCGTATGACCGTCCCGTTCAAGGGGATCGAGAACATGGCCGACATCCCGGAGGACGAGTGGCCCGACCGGCTCGACACGATCATGGTCACGTGCATCTTCCCGTCGACCGTGCTGATCGACCACCTCGGCGGAGGTGGATCGCTGCACCGGATCTCGCCCGGTCGTCGACCGGGGGAGTCGACCATCCACCTCATCGAGGGCAGCCCAGGGATCATGGACGACACGAACCGGGCGGTGTGCGAAACGGTGATGGAAGCCAACGTCGCCATCCTCTCCGGCGAGGACTACCCGGCCACCGAGGCGTGCCAGCGTGGCTACGAGGCCGGTTCGCGCCTCTTGGTCGGCGGCGCGGGCGAGCCGTTGATCGGGCACCTGCACACCATGTGGGACACGGCCATCGCGACGGACACCACCTGACGTCTGGGTCACGGCGCCTGGCGATCACCACTAGAGGCTCTGGCCGCGATGGAAGCCGCGCTCCCGGCCTCGGACAAAGCGCCTGCCCGCGACCTACACGGCACGCAGCAACGAGGCTCAGAAGTCTTGTGCGTTGTCTGCCTTCGGTTCACCGGTGGGCAGGCGCCACCGGTTCCAGGGCCACATGCCGTCGACCTCGACCTCGAGTGAGAAGCTCAGCACGATCCGGATCAGGACGACGACACCGAGGATGGCGACGCTCTCGACGGTCTGGTCGACGACGATCGTTCGGATGATGTCGGCGATGATCAGCACCTCCAGACCGAGCAGGATGACGCGGCTCAGGTCCTGCCGTAGGTCGCGGTACGGATCTACCGCCCGATGCATGGCGAGGTTGCGGATGTAGCGGATGAAGGCGCCGAGTCCGCCCACGACCAGGATCGCCCCGCCGACCGCCTCGACGACGTCGACGATGTGGGAAAAGACGTCGCGGTAGTCCACGATCACGCGCCGCGAATCGCCCGGAGACACCGAGGGACGTGACGCCTTGTCGTGCGCGTGGTCCCGTTCACGGACCCTCCTGGTCGGTTTGCTCGTGGCGCGCCACCCAGGCGACCGCGTCGCGGTGGGCCTCGTCCAGCGCGGCGCCGACGCGTTCGATGCCGCGGTAGAGGTTCTCCGGACCGATGAGGTCCGTGAGCCCGGTCACCCGGAGTTGCTCGGCGAGCCGCTCGTTGACCGACACGATCACGAGCTTCGACGCTACGGCTGCGAGCGCCCGCGCGTATCGCCGCAGGACGTCGGTGAAGGTCGTCCCGAGATCGGTTCGTTCCCGGAGCCGTAGGACGACCACCGAGTTGCGCGACTGCGGTGTCACCCGGGGGAGCGCGTCTTCGAAGATCGGAGCGGCGGCGAAGAAGAGGCTTCCGTAAGGCTGCAGGACGACCACCTGGTCGGGGCCCAGCTCGTCGGGCGCGTCGGTCTCGATGACCCCGTCGTCGGTGAAGACCCGCTGTCGGATCTGGATCGAGTTGGACTGGCCGATGACGTAGAGCAGGATCGAAAGGGCGACTCCGACCATCACGGCGTACTGCAGGGGCACGACGATGGTCAGCGCGAACGTCGCGACGAGCACGACGCGTTGCGCCACACCGGTGCGCCACACCGAGGCGAGGTCGGCGGGTTTGATCGTGCGGGCACCGACCACGATCAACAGACCGGCCAGGGCCGGCATCGCGATCGCTCCGATGAGATCGCCGAAGCCGACCACGATGACCGCCATGACCAGACCGGCCACGATGAGCGAGACGCGGGTCCGGGCGCCGGCCGCCTTGTTCAACGACGACGCCGACACGGACCCGCCGACCGGCATGCCTTGCAGTGCACCGGAGGCGACGTTGGCGACGCCCTGGCCGAGGAAGTCGCGGGAGGCATCGGGAAAGCTGCCATCTTCGTTGGGGAAGTTGGCCGAGATGCCCGCGCCCTGCACCAGCCCGACCAGGGCCAGCGACATCGCCGGCACCAAGAGCGCAGGCACGAGCAGGAGGTCGGGGGCCACGAGGTGGGGCAGGGTGCCCAGCGTGGCGCCGAGGTCTTTCACCGTCGCCACGCCCCAACCGAGCGCGGCGGCGGCCGCCGACGTAACGAACACCGCCACGACCAACCCGAGAGAACGGAGGGGCGTGCGTTCGAGCACGACGATAAGGGCGATGGTGACCAGACCGACCACAACGGACTGCCAGTCGAGCCGACCGGGGTGCAGCACGGTGTCGAGGGCCCGGGTGAGGCGGGATCCCTGGTCGGAGCTGTAGCCGGTGAGGTCGGCGAACTGGCCCAGCACGATGTTCACGCCGACGGCGTTGATGAAGCCGACCATGACGGCGTTCGACACGAAGCGCAGGACCCCGCCAAGGCGCAAGGCGCCCGCCACGACCATGACGACGCCGGTCACCATCGCCAGGGTGACGAGCGCTGTCGCCGGGTCGTGGCTGTCGTGGACCGTGGGCACGTCGGCGACGATGATGGCCATGGCGCCCGTGCCCTGGACCGCCATGTACGCCGACGACGTGGCTGCGGCGCCGGCGACCGTTCCGATCATGTATCCGTAGACACCGGCCAGCGGGTTCACGCCCGCGAGCAGGCCGGTGGCCAGGCCGTCGGGGACGCTCTCGACGCCTAGCACCGCACCGGCGATCGCGTCGGCGCGAAGCGCCGAAAGGCGCCCTGTGCGATCCGGGCGGTCTGATCTCCCCAAGGCCATGGCCTCTCGGTGTGGCTGGTCGCTCGGCGGTGGTTCAGTCGCTGGTCGCGGCCATCTTCTCCTGCGCCTGGGCGAGCGCCGCCTTGAGCGCTTTGACGTGCGAGCCTTGCGCTTCGCCCACCACCTTCTGGATGGCTCGGGCCACGGCCGGCTCCACCGTCTCGGCCGCCGAGCGGGGGTAGGCCACGATCAGTCCCGCGCCACCGATGGGGATCGTCTCGCCCGCCGACTCCTCGATTCCTCGACCGATCTTGTCGTGGAGGACTTTGCCGCCGGCGGCACCGATGACGGCACCGATGGCGGTGGTCGCCAGCAACGGTGGGGCGAACAGGCCGACGACAAAGCCGACCGATGCGAGCCCGGCCGCGCCCTTCTCGACGGTGCGGTCCGTTTGTTCGACGGTCAGCTCGCCCTCCATGTCTTTGCTGACCACGACGGCGCCCAGCAGGCGGGCGCCGGAGTTCAGGACCGCGTCGTAGTCGTCGTGAGCCGCCCTGCTGGACAGGTAGCCGGCGATCAGCACGTCGGTCGCGTCGTCGTTTGCCATCGTGGGTTCGTCCTCGGTTCGCGGGTCAGGCCGACAGGCCGTGGGCAGCCTCGCCCTGGTGGGCGGCGGCGTGCAGGTCGAGCTCGTCCTGGTCCGTCAGGTGGGGTTTGAGGTCGAAGGTGACCTTCTTGACCGTGCCCGTGAAGGGGAACGGCTTGCGGTCCTCGTAGGCGAGGTCGACGACCCCGCCGTTGTCGCGACCGATGTCCATGCCGGCGTAGCCCGAGAACCGCACCGGCACGGTGTGGTCCATGCGCCCCTTGCCGACGGGACGGTCGTCGATGTAGAGGGTCACTTCGCCACCGGTCGCCGGCGTGGCCTCGTCGGCGGCGAACTCCATCCGGACGGTCACCTCACCGGTGGGGAGGTTCTCTTCGGCGACCTGTTTGAAGACGAACACGCCCATCATCGAGTAGGTGTGGGTGAGCTTGCCGTCGTTGACGTAGAGGGTGAACCCTCCGAGGTGGTCGGCCTCGGCCACGATGACGCCCTCGGCGCCCTCCGGCGGGATGACCAGGTCGGCCGTGATCGAGTACGACCGGTTGTAGATCCGCGGGATCATGCCGGGCATGACGTTCTGCACGTCACCACGGAACTCGAAGGTCGTCTCCTCGGGGATCGGAGGCAGCATCCCGAAGAAGGTCGACAGGGCGCCCAGGAGCGGCAGGACCTTGTAGCGTCTCGGCCTCTTCCCAGAACAGCTCCTTGAGCTCCTCGACCTTGTCGGGGTGGTCGGCGGCGAGGTCGTGGCCTGGGTGAAGTCGTCGGGCAGGTAGTACAGCTCGGCCGGGGTCGGCGTCCGGGTCCCAGACGCCCGGCGCGTACGGCGCCAGCGCTTCGAGGGCTGAGCACCCACGGGATGCGCTCGGTCTTCATGGCGAGCCACCAGCCGTCCTTGTACATCCCCCGGTTGCCGATGGTCTCGAAGTACTGCTGGGTGCGGTGCTCCGGCGCGGCGGCGTCGGTGAGCGACGCGCGCGAACGTCGTGCCGTGCATCGGCTCCTGGTCGATGCCGTCGACGGTGTCCGGGACGGGGATGCCGGCGATGTCGAGGATGGTCGGCGCGATGTCGATGACGTGGGCGAACTGCGAGCGCAGCCCGCCGCGGTCGCCGGATGCGGTCGGGCCAGTGCACGACCAGCGGGTTGCGGGTCCCACCGAGGTGGGAGCCGACCTGCTTGCCCCACTGGAACGGCGTGTTCCCGGCCCAGGCCCAGGCCGCGCCGTAGTGGGGATCCATGATCGGCGGTACCCCACTCCTCGAGCCCGCCGTACCGCTCGGTGAGCTGCAGCTGCATCTCGTCGGTCAGCGGGATGCCGTTCTGCATGGTGAGCTCGTTGAACGAGCCGGTGATGGTGCCTTCCATGCTGGCGCCGTTGTCGCCCCAGATCCACAGGATCAGCGTGTTGTCGAGCTCGCCCAGCTCGTCGATGGCGTCGATGACCCGGCCGACGTTGTGATCGGCGTTCTCCGAGTAGCCGGCGTACACCTCCATCTGACGGGCGTAGAACGGCTTCAGGTCGTCGGCCACGTCGTCCCAGGCCGGGAACGCCTCGTTGCGCGGCGTCAGCTCGGCGTCGGCCGGGATGACCCCGAGCTCCTTCTGGCGGGCGAACGTCTCCTCGCGCAGCTTGTCCCAGCCCTGGTCGAACGTGCCCTTGTACTTGTCGGCCCACTCCTTGGCGACGTGGTGCGGGGCGTGGCTGCAGCCGGTCGAGAAGTAGGCGAAGAACGGCTTGTGGGCGTCCTGGGCCCGAACGCCGTGCAGCCACTCGATGGCCCGGTCGGCCATGGCGTCGGGGAAGTAGTACGGGTCGTCCTCGTCGTAGAACTCCGGCGCGGTGCCGATGATCTTCTGGTTCTCGGCCAGGCACGGGTCCCACTGGCTCGACCCGCCGCCGAGGATCCCGTAGAAGTAGTCGAAGCCCCAGCCCGTTCGGCCACCGGTCGAACGGGCCGGCCGGGCCCTGCTGGCCATCCGGGGTCAGGTGCCACTTGCCGAAGGCCGCCGTGCTGTAGCCGTTGTCCCGCAGGATCCGCGGCAGCGGCGCGCAGTCACGGGGCAGGATCGCCGAGTAGCCCGGGAAAGCCGCCGGCGAACTCGCCGATCGAGCCGAACCCGACGGCGTGGTTGTTGCGACCCGTCAGCAGCGCCGCTCGGGTCGGCGAGCACAGCGCGGTGACGTGGAACCGGTTGTAGCGCAGCCCGTCCTCCGCCATCCGCGTGTAGTTCGGCGTCTGGATCGGACCGCCGAACGTGCTCGGGTTCCCGAAGCCGGCGTCGTCGATCAGCACCAGCAGCACGTTCGGCGCGCCGGCCGGCGGCGTCGGATGCGCGATCAGGTTCCAGTCCGGCTCGGACCCGTCGAGCGTCTCGCCGACCGTTCCTCCGAACGGCTCCCGACGGATCGGCAATCGGCTCCGGTCAGGCTCGCTCATGCGTGCTCCCTCACGATCTTTCGGCGTGTCAGAGAAGTGTCGCAGCCGGCTCGTGGTCGGCAATCACCCAAAAGGGGTGAACGGACAGGTGAACGGACAGGTGAGCCAGCTTGGCCGGCGAGCTCCGAGGCTGCGTCAGAGCCAGGGACCCGAACCGGTCGGTCATGGCGCCCGCTGCCGCTGACCGCGTGTCGCAGTCGGGCCCTCGAATCGCCCAGTCACAGGCCGGCGATAAACTCGATGGCGGTGACGCTCGGTAGGAAGAGGTACGCGGCCGCCTTGGTCGTGACGAAGCTCGAGAGGCCAGTCAGCTCGATCGGCGGATCCCCGCCGGGCTGCGGGACAACGAAGATGCTCTCTTCCGGGTCCTGCGATCCGGCCAGCGGATCCTTCGAGTCCGGGTTGAGCCTGACCGACCCCGCGAACTCGCTGTCGTTCACCCACCTTCGCTGCACGAACTCGTACTGGTTCTCGATGTTCGAGTTGATGAACTGGAAGAGGATGCCGCGCTCGTTCCCGTCGTACGGCTCCGCGGGGTCATAGGCGGGTCCGTACGGCAGACCGCGACGAATGATCCGGTGTGAGTTGTTGCTGCCGCCTGGGCGTCCTTGGCCCGCGACGGGCGATCCCCGGGGGTTGACGCGCCGTATGTGCGCGCCGACAGGGCAGTGGATGCCCTTCGGGTCTCCGGAGCCATCGGCGTCGACGTACCCAAAGTCGTTCAACCGCTCGAGCGGTAGGCCACTAGCAGGACTGTCGGTGTCCGGTGACAGGGCGAGCGGGACGCCGTTGCGCCACCGTCCGCACATCTTGGCGGCCAGCAGCTCCGGGTCGATCTTCTCCTTGTTGGACTGCAGGAACTTCTCGAATCCGACGACGTCGGTCTCGACCTTCTTGAAGACGGCGAAGCTGCCGTTGCGGCCGAGCGCACGTGGCTCTGGTACCTCGTAGTTGTCGGCGTCCTCCCGAAGCACGAAGATCCATGGTTCGCAAGGCTCCTGGTGGTCGGGTTGGTAGAACTCGGGTCCGCCACGAATGGTCGGGGTGGTCATGCCGTCCGTGTACCCGAAATGGACCTTGGCGGTGGGTACGAGATGCCCGTCCTCCATCTCCATCAGCGCCCTACCGTCTTGGCGCCAGATCTCCTCGAAGGCGTCGTCGTGGGCGAGCCAGGCCGAGAGCTGGTCCGTGCAGCGCGCCATTGCCTCCAGGCTCAGGGCGTGCAGGGTCACGAGGATGTGAGCCGTCCCGCTCCCGAACCCGCCGATCCATTTGTCGGGCGAGCTGGCGCCCGTGTCGCCAACCAGCTCGGCCCGTTGGGCAGCTCCTTGCCGGAACACGTCGAAGGATCTGAACGAGAGGATCGGTACGCGCTCTTCGATCCCGAGGGCGACGAGCCCGGGCCAGGTGATCCCGAGGTTGAGGCAGTAGTCGGATGTGTGATGCGGGACATCGGCGGGATCGTCGGCAGGGCCGGGTCCGAATCCGACGTGCCAGTTCTCGGCGGTCGTGATCTGGGGAACGTCGGAGTCGTCGCCGCCCACCAGCCGGCCGAGCTGCACTCGGGCGGCGGTCGGGTTCGCTACGGCCAGCAGGAAGTGCCGCACCATCGGCATCGCGTAGGCACGCAGGATGAACCCCTGGATGTCGGTGAGCTCCAGCGTGGGGCCGTCGACCGGCGGCCGATCGCCCGTGACGCCTGGATCTTGGCGCTTCTTTCGACCGACCATCCGATGAAGAAGTCCCGTCTTCCGCTCGTTCGTTGCCGCACGGCTCGCGTTCGCCGTCGCGCCGGCCGACTGGGTGATCGGTGGGGCGTCACCGGGTGGCACCTCTGCTACCGAGCCGTGGCGGGCGGTGCTTCGCGGGCATCGGCCAGAAGCGCCTTGATGTCTTGCACGCCGAGACCTGGATAGGCGCTGTAGAAACCGATGGCCGGGTGGTTGTTCTCCAGTGCCCACTCGTAGAACGTGTGCGCGTTCTTCGCAACGGGGGTTGGCGGCCCGCCGGCCACGTGCGGGAATACGGCGTCGAAGACGAAGGAGGTCTTCTCGGCGAAGTCCTGGATGTACTTGGCGAAGTCACCGTCGAAGATGGTGAAGAACCCGAGGTGGTTGTGTTCGAACGGCACCCAGTGGGAGAAGTGCAACGTTCCGAGGGAATCCGACGCTTCGTAGGCGTCCTCACGGATGGACCGCGCCGCCAGCTTCAAGGCGAAGCCCTGCAACCGGGACTTTAATGGTCATGTAGGTCAGCAGGGGGCTCTGCGCAGTCGTGCCGCTGATCCCTGCCGCCTGTGCGCAGGCCTTGATGTCCTGGACGGAAGCGTCCTCGTAGGCGAAGTACGTGTCGAGCGGTTCGTGGACGTGGTGCTTCAGCCACTTGACAACCTTCTGCGGGTTGTCGGCCACGCGGGTGGCGGGAGGGTCGTCCACGTGCTCGAAGATCGCGTCGAACACCGGCGCGGCGCTTGCGACCAGACGCTCGATGTGCGGCGCACCGTCACCATCGATGTCTGAAAGGAAGAGCAGTTTCTCGGTTCCTTCGACCATGAAGCGGGAGAAGTGAACCGTTCCAAGGTCGTCCTGCGTCTTCGCGAGATCGGGCATCAACGGCGGAAGTTCCTCCGTGAGTGCCTTCGCGTCTGCCGCGGACTTGACCGGGAAGTCGATCAGTAGATGGCTCTGGCTCATTGCATCGTCCTCGGCGTCTCTGTGGCCTACTCGAGCGCGGCGGCGGGCCGCGCGACGAGGTAGATGAGGGTGCCGAGTAGCGGAAGGATGATGATGACCAACGCCCATCCCGCCTTGGCGAACCCGCTGTGGTCATGGCGGCGGAAGTTGTCGATGAACGCCCAGATGACGGCGAAGACGACCATCATCCAGCAGGCGAAGATCGTGATCGTCCAGAAGACGCCGAGTAGCGGGTAGTCGTAAGCCAGCATGGAAGCTCCTTGCTCGTTGGCCGTGAAGGGTCAACGGCGGTGATGTGGTTGACGCAGCCACCGGGCTGGGTGGCGACAGATGGCTGACCTGCTGTCGGTCGGGGTCAGCGGCGCGGGCCTCGGTCGTCGCGTCGGTCCTCTCTGCGGTCTTGGCGACGGTTCACGCCGTGGGCAACGACGGCGACGGTGCCGACGGTTGCTGCGGTGCGGGCGACCGGGGCGCCGATGACGCCTCGCCGCGCGGCTCGTGCTGGACGCAAAGGCATGTCAGTTTCCTTTCTCGGCTTCGGCTTCGAGGGACGCGGCGATCGCTTGGATCGGGATGCGTCCGCTGGCGACGAGCTGGCCGCCGGCGCGTCGTGCTGCGGCAGCGAACGGCGCCGCCCACAGGTTCTCCCACACCAGGACGCCCGCCACCGAGCCGGGCTCCATGGCGGCCGCCAGGTGCGTGACGTCGTCGGCCGCGAGGATGTCGGCCAGCTGCGTCTCGGCGACGCGTAGATCGTCGAGCTGGGCCAGGTCATCGAGTTCCATGGCGTCGATGCTGCCGTCACTGTCCTTGCTCAACACGAGCAGGTCGAGGAGCCGGACGGTCTTGTTCTCGATCAGATCTCCCAGTGCGCTGGCGATCTCACCGGAGAAGTGCTGCTCGCCCGCCGGGAACTCGACGACGAGGTAGTCGACCGGTCCCAGCTCATCGACTTCCGGATCGCTCATCGTGTCGCTGCCGGCACGAGGGGACGAAAACACATCATGTCGTTGCCTCCTTGTCGCGTGTGAACAACATCGTCGTTGCCGACCCACCTGGACGCATCACCCGATCCGGGTGAACGCGGATTTCGTGCTGATGGGATGAGCGGTGTCAGGTGTGTCCGTTCGGGTGCTTGTGCGCGGCAAGCGGCGGCGAGGCGGCCGACGGTGCGGGATCGTCGGTCTCCTCGGCCTGTCCGAAGGCGTCTCGGAGTCGCAACGCGCGAACCGGGGCGGCGAGCGATGGAGGAGCGCCGGCAACGAGGAGGTCCGCGTCGGCGCCGCGGATCAGCGCACCCAGGCGCCCGTCGCTCTCGGCGAGGACGGGTCCGGCGCAGGCGCCAACCAGGATGCAGATCGCCGCCCCTGACAGCCAGGTGGTGAGAGCCAGGGCTACCCCGAAGAGACCGAACTGGGCTTGGTTATCGGTGACCACGGTGGGCATCCAGATCGAAGCCGAGGCGGCGTAGACGGAAAGCGCCACCCCGGTGATGAGGCCGGTGGGTAGCAGTACTCGCCACCGGACGTGCCCCAGGAGCAGGAACCAGGCGGTGAACCACCACAACAGGCTGGCTAGCACCAGCGCGGCCACCAGGTAGGCGCCGACCGCGGCGTCGTTTCCGAGGTGGCGGCTCAACGTCCCGAGGATCGCCATGTACGCCAGCACGGTCGCCAGCCATGTCATCCCGCGGGTGTACGCGCTGACCGCGCCTCCCGGCGCTCGACGCCAGGCTCGGAGATAGACGCGCTGCACCGCGGCCGTGAACGAGCTGGCGAAGAAGAAGGTGAGGACCAGACCGAGGGCGCCCGTCGCCTTCCGTACGTCCTGCGCGGAGGAGAACGCCTGCTTGGCGCTGGTCAATGCGGGTCCCTGGATCCCGAGCCGCTGGGTCAGGGTCGTGAAGATCGACGTCCTGACACCGGCGGGCATGAACGCCGCCACCACGATCACCAGAGGGAAGAACGAGACGAAGGCCTTGCCGGCGAGCGCGACGCTCCGGTCGACGAACTCGATCTCGAGCATCCGTTCCCACACGTGCCAGAGCAGCCACTTCTGGAGGTGGTCGCGTGCCACGTTCGTGAACGCGACGAGTCGGGCTACCCGACTCGAAGGTTCGTCTCGGACCAGATCGAGGCTCGTCTGTTCGGCTTCATGGTTCATGTGGACTCCGGATCGGATCGCTCTGGGGGGCAGAATCAGCTGTCGAGGATCGGTCGGGCGTTCGACCGGATCTCATCGCTCCCCACCAGGCTGTGCCTCTCGGTCGATGACCCCTATTCCGCCAGCGAACGCTGGCCTGCGATCGCGCGGAACGCCTCGGGTAGCCGGACCGGAAGCCAGACCAGTCGACCGACGCGGTCCCACGGTCCGAGCCACCATTGCCACACGACCTCGCGCGGCAGCTTTGACTGCTCGCCGATGCGCCGATGGATGACGATCACGATGGTGATGAAGAACAGCGCGCCGATGCTCGACGCCACCGCGGAGACCGTCGGCCACGGCGCACCGAAGTCGAGGAGCAGGACGCCTCCCGCCAACGCCAGGTGTGCGACGGTGACGACCCATCCCGACACGTACACGACGCCATCGATGCGCCCCGACAGGATCGGCCCCTCATAGGGCGGCGGGAAGCGGACGAACTCGATCAGCCGACGGATCATCCCGCCTCCCGGGCTTCGGGGGTGAACGCCCTGCGCCCAGGTTGCGGGCCGGACCACGACGACGTCATCGCCCAGATCGGGTGATTGAGAAATCTGAGGAGTGATCCTTTCGTTCAACGGGGGCTGGCGCCCGGTCGAACACGACGGGTCTCAATGAGTTGCCCGTGCGGCGAGGTCCAGGCCGGCGAGCCCCGGGGAGGCGATCGATGCATCGGTCGATGCGCCGGACGGCGTGTTGGCCGTCCGCATCGCAGAAGAGGTGGTTGGCCACGAACCGCACCTCGATCCGATCGTTGATGCCGGCTCCGACCGGCGACCAGAAGCGTTGCAGCATCCAGCGGGTCACCGCCTGCGAGCGGGGGTCGGCTCCGAGCCGACGCGACGCCTGCGAGGCGTAGAAGTCGATGTGTCGGCCCTCCTGTCGCATGATGCGATGGAGCATGGTCGTCAGGGTGGGATGTCCGGCCTTTGCGGCCAGGCGGCCGTAGGCGGCCTGCGCGGTCCACTCGTTGATGGCGCCCCAGGTCATGTGGACGGTGGTCACGTGGCGGGACAGCTGGGACGCCGCCATGGTGGTCACGGGCAGGAGCCGGTCCCGCCAGGTGGTGCGGCGCATGCGGGCCACCCGGGGTGCGCTGCCGGGTTCGCCGTGGGCCTCGAGGATCCGACCTATGGCTTCGCCGTGGAAGTACTCCTCGAACGCCCAGAAGGTCAGGAACGAGGTGATCTCGTGATCGAGGTGCGCGGCCGTGACGAGGACGTCGCGTAGGTAGATGATGGTGTTGTGCTCGACGTCGTGCATGTAGCGCAGGCAGCGCAACGTCGACTCGTCGAGCGGCTGGCGATCGAAGGCGGTGAAGTCCAGATCATCGGTGGACACCCGGCCGGTGCGTTCCTTCAGGTCGGCGAGTGCGAGCTTCATCAGCGGTCAACTCGAGAACCGGCGAAACGTACCCGGGGGCCGAAGCGAAGGCCTCAACGGTGGGCCATCGGCGTGAAGGTCACCGGGTCGACGGCGGGGATGCGGCCGTCGTCGATGGCGGTCAGGAACGCCTCGTAGTCCTGCTGGTTCTGCACGGCGTAGGCCTCGCCGAAGTCAGCGAGCGCCCGGTCGAGGGTGTCGCCCTTGCCCATGTAGGCGGCGATGGCGATGGGGTCGCCGCTGCGGGCATGGCCCCGCGCCAGCGTCATGCCGCACAGGCGGGCGTAGAACTCGGCTTGCCCGACGGTCGCGCTCTCGAACTCGATCGAGCCCTTCCAGTCGCGCAGCTGGCGAACGTAGAAGTGGCGGGATTCGGGACCTCCCTCGACCCATCCGAGGAAGATGTCCGATTCGGCCTGTGCGAGCCGCTGACCCTCGACCACCCGGCGCCCATGGCTGGCGTACACGCTCGGCTCCAGGTGGTCCTCGAGCACCGAGGCCGACGCTTCCTTGATCTGCAGGAAGAGCGGGTCCTGGCGGTCGCGACCCTGCAGGAGGATGATCATGCAGCGAGTGCCCACGCTGCCCACCCCGACCACCTTCACCCCCACGTCCACGGGCTCGTACCGATCGAGCACGCAGCGCCGATCATCGGACAGGGTGGCCTTGTAGGTCTCGAGGCCTGTGTGCACCTCGGCCTCGAGGGCGGATGCGTCGTAGTCGGCGGGCAGATCACGCAGGGGGAACAGCACCGGCGGGTCGCTGCGGATCCGGTAGTGGCCGTTGTCGTCGACGGCCATCTTCTCCAGCGCCTGCAGGCTGGTCTTGGACCGAGCCTTGCGCTCGAAGCGCGAGAGCCGGCTCTCCAGGTCCGCCGCATTCACCGCCTTGGTGGTACGCACGTCAGTCGTCGTCAGGTGGTCGTACCAGATGTCCAGGTACCCCAACTTGGCGTAGCGGTTCATGGCCGTGCGGTAGCTGCTGACCACCCGCGCGGTGATGCGGCGGCGGCCCGGTTCGTCGAAGCCGAGCGCTTGGGCGCCGATCGTGAAGCTGGCGGCCAGCCGCTTGAGATCCCACTCCCATGGTCCGGGCAGCGTCTCGTCGAAGTCGTTGGCGTCGAACACGAGCTGGCGCTCGGGCGAACCGTAGCCCCCGAAGTTGGAGAGGTGGGCGTCGCCACCCAGTTGCACGGTCAGCCCGCTGCTCGGTGTGGTGGCGAGGTCCGCCGCCATGATCCGGGCGGTCCCCCGGTAGAAGGTGAACGGCGAAACACCCATGCGCCCGTGACGAAGGGGCACGAGCCATGGCACCCGCTCGGCGTTCTGCTCCTCGAGCAGACAACACCGGATCAGCCCGGTTGGCTTGGGCCTCCCACAGGCGATGGCTGGAGCGGGGCACACTCCCACGCGCCGCTCGACCCTGGGCGGCCCGCTCCTCGGGCGTGTGGCGCTGCTTGGCGAGATCCTGCGGTGTGGGCATGTGAACGACGTCCCCTTCGAGTCGATGTTGCGGGCGGCGCTAGCCACCGCTCCATTACCGCGACATCCACGCCGGAAAGGCTTCATCCAGATGGGGTGAACATCGTTCGAACCCGGCGTCTCAACCGAACTGCTCACGGGGACGGCTGCCGTCATCGACCGCGCAGGGTCGGCCGGGACCATCATTGCCGCTGCCACCGCCAATCACCCAGTTGGGGTGAAGACGGCGCGGCCGGACTTCCGGACACTGATCGTCAGCGGCCGCATCGGCCCACGGGAGCGAGGTTGATCCACATGATCGCGATGTCGTCGGCCGGTTGGCTGGGAATTGGTCTCATCGGACTCATCATCTGGATCGCGCTTGCGTTCTGGCCAGCGCGGGTGGCCGGTCGCAAGGGTCACAGCTTCTTCGGCTACTTCGTGCTGAGCCTCTTCTTCTTCCCGCTCGCCCTGATCCTTGCCTACGTCGTGGATGACCGCAGGGTGCTCGGCGTCAGCGTCTGAGCTCGTAGCGGGCACCGACCCAGCGGAACAGCCGGGGGCAGGTCGAAATCCACAGACACGACGAGCCGTTGGGTGGGCTACTAACCGTTGGGAGGGCTACGAACCTCCGTGGGTCGACCGGTGCTGGGTGGCCTCGGCGCGGCGGCGCTCCAGGCCGAGCCGCGACGCTCCGACGATGGCACGAACCAGTCCACCGAGGATGATGAGGTCGAGCACCATCTGAGCGGTCACGACCGCTCGTGCGGCGTCCGAGCGGGCGGCGATGTCGCCGAAGCCCACGGTCGTGAACACCGTGACGGTGAAGTACAGGCTGGCGAGGCGGGTGAGCGGTTGATTGAACGAGTCGGGCTGCATCTGGGACATGGTCACGTAGACGAGCGCGAAGATGATGACGAAGACGGGAACGATGGTCGCCACGGTCTCGACGGCGCGGACCTGAGGAAGCGGCGCATCGACAATGCGTCGTATCTGGAACCCGACGACCACCGCGAACACGAGAAGACTGGCGAGGAGGGTGACGAGGCCCCACGTCGTGGCAGTTTCGCCGATCGGGATCTGGAAGTAGACGAGCAGCAGCAGCGCAGTGGTCGCCAGGATCCGTATGACGACCTTGATGAGCAGCCGACGCCGAACGTGCTCCAGCGCTGCCAGATCCTGGGTGGTCGGATTCAGGCCGAGGCTCGGCTTCGGTTCGTCGTTCATGTCCGCGACGGCAGGAGCCGTCGTCCGATTCGCGCAATCCGTGTCGCGATCTTCCTTCCGATCATGACGCGATATCCCCCTAAAGATCAGTGGTCCGCGGCACTGGCCGTGGAACGACCAGCGTCAGTGGGCGCTATCCCGCGATCGACCGATGCCGGGCGATGTCAGCGTGGCACCGGGTGCACGCGTCGTCGTCATCCAATCCGGGTGATGACGGGGGCCGCGAAGACCCGTACCTTGCCGTTGAGGCGCCGATGATCCTGCCCTTGAACGCCGATCGTTTGCTGGCCCGCGTTGCCGCGGCCAGCTCTCGGCGCGGGGATTGCCGTCCACCTGCCGGGATCGGAGATCCGACGGCGCCGCCCGCGGGCGGCCCCGTCGATCCGGAACGTCCACAGCTCCCGACGGGCGCCCACCTCGGTCCCGGTCCAGCGCGCACCCATCTCGAGAACCTGATCACCACCGGCGTAGTCGGGGAACCGGAACAGCTCCGTCACGCCCTCACCGACGACGCGCGGGGGTGGTCACCGGCGCTCAGCTACTCGTCTCGGTCCGAGGCGGTCGCCTTGTTGCGCGATCACATCTCTCCGCTGCTCGTCGTCGAATTCGCCGTAGAGCGGGTGTGGTGGACGGCCCCGTGGATCTGCTCCGAGTGGAGCCTCGTCGCGGTCCACGCCGAACCGTTCCTGGTGGGCGACGACCTGCTGATCGACGTCCGCGAGGAACCGGTGCGCCTCGCCGGGGCGTCGATGATCGAGGTTCGAGACGGTCGCATGGCGACCGTGCACACCTACTACGACGAGGGAAGCCTCGTGGAACAGGTCATCCTGGCCAACCGGCCGCGGGCGGGGAGGACGAGGGGCTTCCGCTTTCGGCGATGAGGTACCGGTTGTAGCGTGACGCCGGTGAGCGTCGAGACCCCGGCCATCCGCACCGGGCTCCAGGGTGCGGTAGGGGCGAGCGATATACCCCCGTCCTGGTTCCACATCCCGCCGCGGCCCTCCTCGCTGCTGGCCCGAGAGGACGTGGTCCAGCGCTTCCTCGACTCGGAGGCGCGCGATCGTGGCCGTCACTGCGCCGGCCGGCTACGGGAAGACCGACTCCTTGCTGCTCTGGGAGCGAGCCGACGAGCGGCCGTTCGCGTGGGTGCAGTTGACGGCGGCCGACAACGACCCGGTGCATCTGGGGCGCCACATCGCCCTGGCCCTCGACACGGTCCGGCCGGCTGCCCAGCAGCACCTCGCCCGCCTCCTCGGCGCCGGCCGGTCCGCCGACCTCGACATCTTCCCCACCGTGGCGTGGATGCTCGAGGAACGAGCGCCCGTCGTGCTGGTGCTCGACGACCTCCACCTCCTGACCGCGGAGCCAGCGATCCGTGGAGTCGAAGCGCTGTGCACCGCGGTTCCTTCGGGATCGAAGATCGCCATCGCCGGCCGTCACCTGCCTCTGCGGATGGGCCGCCAACACATGCAGGGCAACGTCCTCGACGTCGGCATCGAAGACCTGGCCATGGACGCGGCCGATGCGCAGTTGCTGTTCGAAGGGGCGCACATCGATCTGACCGCGATGGAGATCGACGATCTCGTTCTGCGAACGGAGGGATGGCCCGGCGGACTGCATTTCGCCACCCTCGTGCTCGACTCGGAACACGGGTCGCATTCGTTCTCTGGGCGCGACCGGCTCGTCGGGGAGTATCTCATCGAGGAGGTCCTCGACGTCACCGGCCCCGAGACCGTCGAGTTCCTCGAGCGTTCGGCGACGCTCGAGTACATGGACGCCGGCCTGCTCGACATGTTCCTGGAGCGGTCGGACAGCGGCGCGCGGCTGGCGACGATCGAATCGTCCGGCAACCTGTTCCTCGTCCCCCTCGACAACGAGGGCCGCCGCTACCGATATCACCACCTGTTCCGCGACCTGTTGCGGCAGCGGCTCCGGACCCGTGACCCGGCGCTGGGGCAGCGGTTGGAGAGCCGGGCCAGCCTTCTGCTGGAGCGGGCCGGCGACATCGATGGCGCCATCCGACATGCCATCGAAGCCCACGAGTACGAACGCGGCGCCAACCTGATCCTGGGAGCGACCTTCGCACGGTTCTTCGATGGTCGCTACGCCCAGATCGGTGAGTGGCTGGCGCTGCTCGGCGACGAAGCGATCGACCGCTACCCCGCCGCTGCGCTTGCCACCGCCTGGCATGCCGTCGCCTGCGGGGATCACGAACGCATCGCGCACGCATGCCTCGCAGCTGAGCGCTTCGGTTGGTACGGCCCGCTCGCCGACGGATCCCCCTCTCTGCCTGTCGCTCTGGCCACCGTGCGCATCTTCCAGGCGTCCGACGGGGTGCACGGCGTGATCCGGGACGCCGAGATCGTGCGAGAGGGTGGCGGGCCGGCCTGGAACTCCTGGTGGGGGTTCGCCACCGGCGCCAAAGGAACCGCCCACATCATGCTCGGCGAGCTCGACATGGGACGAACGTGCATCACCGAGGCCCTGGCCGCCTCACCTGGTGCTCCGTACATCGAAGCGATGGGGTCGGCGTACCTGGCGTTCATCTGCTTGCTCGAAGGCGACCAGGTCGAGGCCGAGCACCTCGCGGTCCGAGCCAAACGCATCGCTGACCAGCATCGTCTCGACGGGTTCGTGCCGACACTGCCGGTGTACGCCGTCGCGGCAGTGGTCGCGGCGAGAAACCGTCGAGCCGACGAAGCCCGCTCGGCCAGTGCCGTCGCACGATCGCTCATCGGCCGGATCGGCGAAGCGGCCCCGCGCTCCCTGGTGCTGGGCCTGCTCCTGCTGACCCAGACCGCTCTCGCCCTGGGCGACCGGGCCGACGCCAGAGAGCTCCTGCGGGAAGCGCAAAAGGCCCGTCGCCGGGACCCGTCCGCCACCTTCCTCAACCAGCAGCTCGACGCCCTGGCCGAGCAACTGACGTCGGCGGACGATCTGTCGCCGGCGGAGTACGAACCGCTGTCGACAGCCGAGCTGCGCGTCCTCGACTATCTGCCCACCCACCTATCGCTACGAGAGATAGCCGACGAGCTCATCGTCAGCCGAAACACCGCCAAATCCCATTCGGTCGCCATTTACCGGAAGCTCGGCGTCTCGTCCCGAGCTGAGGCGGTCAGCCGAGCCCGCCAACTCGGACTCCTCGCTGACTCCTGAGCGGTCGCCGAGCTCCGGTCGAACTCACTGGGGTTCGCGCAGCGCCAATCGGACGAACCGCTCGGTGACGGCGATCCGATGGGCGTCGGGGACCGCCGGGTCGGTGCGGGCCCAGCCCTGCTCGACCAGCGCCTCGATCCGCGGAAACGGCACGGACGGAAAGTCCTCGGCGAGCAAGCCGATCAGTTCCGAGGGAGGGCCGGAGCTGCTCACCTCTGCTCGATGATCCGCACCTCCGCGACGCTAGTGAGAAGTCCTTCTCCCGGCATCACCCAGTTGGGGTGAGGGGCGAACGGGCGCGCCTCTGCCGGCGACGCGGAGTATCCCTCGTTCACATGGGTTGTTTCCTGCCGGCACCGGTAGCAGAGCGAGCAGTCGTCAGGCGTGGTGCTGGACGTCTCGCTTGGTCACCGCAAGGTAGGCGACCAGCACGAGGATGGCGCCGCTCAGGATGAGCGCGACCGGTCCCGCTCCCAGCCGAGTCCTGGGTGATCTGCGCTACCCGCGGACCCGGGGGAACTTGCGCGACTCCTCCTCGGCCTCGCGATCCGCGACGTTCTCGATGATCACCGTCCATTTGGCGACCAGGTCGGGTCGGGAGCGATCAAGTCGTCGACTTCGGCGAGGAGCACCGTAACCCTCGTGATGTGCCTCGACACCTTCGTCGGCCATCTCCCCGATCTCGTCGGCGATGCGTCACACCTGCCTGCCCACCACGGGATCACCTGACTCCGGTCGGCGTCGGCCGCCACCGAACCAGCTGCTGTAGAACCAAGCGTGCTGCACGACGTGCTTCTCGAGCAGCTGCCTCGCCTCCGCTCGGAACTCGTTGATCCAGTGCTCAGCTGGGACGCCAGTCGAAGTCGCCGGGTCGTCCGCGAAGGTCTTCATCCGCTTCTTCGTCGATCTGAGTTCCGTCGACTTGGTCGGCCAGCTCCTGGTCTGCGTCAGCGTCGCTGACGAGGACCCGCACTGCCACGTTCCCTGCGGCGGCGATCGTGCCTCGACAATGGGTGAAAAAGTCGATCACGCGCTGCGTCGACTGCGGGAAGTCGAACCTGATGGCGGTGTCGCCTAATCCGGTTCCGGTGAGTCGAAGCCGCGGGGTAGCCCCCGCCCCCCCCCGAGATACTTCGCGACTACCGCGTGGCCGCCCTCGTGGAGAGCGGTGCGGTTGAAGGAGTCGTGCCAGTCGACGTCGGCCATGTGCCATCGTCACACCCCGCCGCGGTCGAAACCTCCGTGGTCCCGAATACATCGGCCTCCAGGTCCTCGACTCCGGCCGCTTCGACCACCGATTCGAGCGATGTGACAGCACCATCCTCGCAGGCACACCCGAGCCGGCGGCGACGGGGCCAGCTCGCCACCGATCGTGCGCTGGCGCCCCGCCGCCAAGGTTCGTCTTCTCTTTCAAACCTCAGCTTTGACCAGGGGTGATGCTGCCGAACGTTGTCGCTTCCACAACGACTTGTGGACCGTAGAGGATTCGAACCTCTGACCCCCTGCGCGTCATGCAGGTGCTCTAACCAACTGAGCTAACGGTCCGTTGCGGCCGCTCACCATACCAGCCGCTCCCCACGGCCCCCGGACCAGTAGGCGGGGCCGACGCATCCGGACGCGGCTTGGGGATGATCGGGGTGGTCGTGTCAGACTCGCCCTGTGGACCACCGCCAGCTCATTCGCATGATCGCCGCCGGCCGCCTGGTCGTGGGGACCACGCTGCTGGTCCTCCCGGGACGGGCCGGTGAGCGCTGGCTGGGATCGGTCACCCGTGATCGACGGGTGAAGGTCGTCGTGCGGGCCACCGCGGCCCGCGACTTCGCCATCGGAGCCGGGACGCTCCACGCGCTCTCGACCGGCGCCCCGGTCCGCGGGTGGACGCTCGCCGGCGCCGCCGGCGACCTGACCGATGCCGCGGCCACCGCCTTGGCCCTGCGCCAGATCGGCGCCCGCCGGGCCCTGCCGGTGATGGCCGTGGCCTTGGCCGCCGGATTGGTCAGCCTGGCTGCCGCCGACCACGTCGACTGAGAGCCCGGGCGGGCGGTGGACGCGGGTCGAGGCCACGAATGATTCATCTGGCTAAAAATCTTGGATCGATTGGTCTACCCGCCGGTAACCACGGGTAGGAACGCCCGGTCGACCCTCCTACCCGCCGGTAACAAGGGGCCCAGGAGAGCGTCGATCAGCCTCCTGAGCTGCGGTATGGGCCAGCGGGGCGACAGGGCCGCCGGCCACTGATCCGAGACCACCGATCCCGCGAAGCAGGTGAACGAATGGACGCAAGCGCCCATGCCATGACCGTCTGGGCCCGCCGGGGCCTGTTGGTGCTGGGCGGGATGGCCGCCGTCGGCGCCGCTTGGGCGGCCTATGACCTCCAGACGGCCCCGGCCCCGTTCGCCGACACCGATCCCGATGACGACGTGGTCATCGACCTGCGCGTGCCGATCGGCGGCCCCGCTCCCCTCGCCTCGCCCGTCCTGGGCCAGCCGACGATGGGCCAGCCGACGATGGGCCAGCCGACCATGGGTCAGCCGACGATGGGCCAACCCGCCCTCGCCTAGCGCTCCACCTCGCCCGCCACCACCACCTCGCGGCGGCAGATCACCACCCCACCGGTGGCCATCTGCCGCCGCGATGGTGGGCGCGTCGTCGGGTCGAGGCGCCCGGATCGTCGGGCGCGCCGTAGGGTGCAGTCGTCAGCGAGCTGAGGAGGTCGGCGGTGCACTATCGGAGCCTGGGTCGGACCGGACTGAAGGTCAGCCCGCTGTGTCTGGGGGCCATGATGTTCGGCGCGTGGGGCAACCCCGATCACGACGACTCGATCGCGGTCATCCACGCCGCTCTCGACGCCGGGATCAACTTCATCGACACCGCCGACGTGTACTCGGCCGGCGAGTCCGAGGAGATCGTGGGCAAGGCCATCGCCGGGCGCCGCGACGAGGTCGTGCTGGCCACCAAGTTCTTCGCGCCGATGGGCGTCGGGCCCGAACCAGGGCGGCGGCACGCGCTACTGGATCATGCGCGAGTGCGAGGCCAGCCTGCGCCGACTCGGCACCGATCACATCGACCTCTACCAGGTGCACCGGCCCGATCCCGACCGTCGACATCGACGAGACGCTCGGCCGCGCTGTCGGACCTGGTGCACCAGGGAAAGGTGCGCTACCTCGGCAGCTCGACCTATCCGGCGTCGGCCATCGTCGAGGCCCAGTGGGTGGCCGAGCGGCGCCAGCGCGAGCGCTTCGTGTGCGAGCAGCCGCCCTATTCGATCCTCGTGCGGGGCATCGAGGCCGACGTGTTGCCCACCTGTCAGCGCTACGGCATGGGCGTGATCCCGTGGAGCCCGCTCGGCGGCGGCTGGCTCTCGGGCCAAGTGGCGGCTGGGCGCCGAGAACCTGACCAGCCGGCGGGCCGGCGGATCCCCGAGCGCTACGACCTCACCAAGCCCGAGCAACCAGAAGAAGCTCGAAGCCGCCGACGCGTTGGCCGTCGTGGCCGACGACGCCGGCCTCAGCCTGGTGCACCTCGCGGTGGCCTGGGTCATCAACAACCCGGCCGTCACCGCCGCCATCATCGGCCCACGCACGATGGAGCAGCTGACCACCCAGCTCGGTGCCCTCGACGTGACCCTGAGCGCCGACGTGCTCGACCGCATCGACGAGATCGTCCCGCCCGGCACCAACTTCAGCTGGGCCGACGCCGGCTACACCCCGCCGTCCATCGCCAACCCCAGACTGCGTCGCCGCCCACCGCGCTAGACCGTCGGCAGCGGTCGTCGGGGAGAAGGCCGATCCTCGCCGGCGGGCTCCGGGTAGTGGACCGACGCGCCACGAGTCGCGTC
Source organism: uncultured Microthrixaceae bacterium (assembly GCA_963734965.1). Lineage (GTDB taxonomy): Bacteria > Actinomycetota > Acidimicrobiia > Acidimicrobiales > Acidimicrobilacustridaceae > UBA4742. The sequence goes on from CAVTJK010000004.1 coordinate 380,308, forward strand.
CCCCGACGGGTCGGAAACCCTTTCCGACCTGCCCTTCTTGGAGGCGGCGGCCGGAATCGAACCGGCGTACAGGGCTTTGCAGGCCCTTGCCTAAGCCACTCGGCCACGCCGCCGTGAGTCGCCCACCATACTCGGCCGCCCCGGGCCCCCTGTGACCCATATGCCGCGCCCACGCGTACGCGCTGCTCGCCCCGTTGCCGGTGGCGCGGCATCATCGCGGTGGCCGCGGCGGTCATCCCGCCGGCCTGAGAGGTGCCGTCATGGCCGATCCCCCCATCTCGCGACCGCCCGACGCCGATGAGGTCGAGCGCGACCCGACCGGCCCCGAGCCAGGACCGGAGCCAGGACCCGGCCCCGCACCCGACCCGGACTCGGACTCGGAGTCCGACGCAACCGATCGCGTCGCCACGCCGTTCGACTCGCTGCAAATCGTCGCCGTCCAGGAGAAGACGGTGGTCGACGGCTTCGACCACGTCGAGCTGTACGGCCTGACCGGTCTGCTGACCTTGCTGTGGCACGGCCCTCGCGACGCCCACGACGTGGTCGTCATGTGCGGCGGGGCCATGGGTGGCTTGCTGGGACCGGCCCAGGGGCTCTATCACGACCTCGGCGTCCACCTCGCGGCACAGGGCATCGGCGTGATCCGTGTCGGGTACCGGCGAGCGAACGACCTCGAGCGCTGCGTCGTCGACGTGGTGGCCGCCGCCGAGTTGGCGGGCCGGGCCGGGGCCGATCGCTTCGTCGTCGTCGGCCACAGCTTCGGCGGCGCGGTCGCCATCAACGCCGGCATCGCCCTCGGGACCTATGCGGCGGGCGTCGTCACCCTGGCCACGCAGTCGGCGGGGTGCGAGCACGCCGACCTGATCGGTGACACACCCCTCCTCCTCGTGCACGGCGATCGCGACGAGCTCCTGCCGCCGATGGCCAGCGAGATGGTGCGGATGATCGCCGGGACCGGCGAGCTGGTGATCCTGCCCGGCACCGGTCACATGTTCACCGAGGCCGGAGCCGAGCTGCGGGATCGCCTCGGGAGCTGGATCCCGGCGCGCTTCACCGCGGCCGGCACGAGCGGGGATACCTGACCCGACCAGTAGTGTGCGATCCGTGAGCCACGCCACCGGGAGGGCGGTCGACTGATCGAGCTGCTGGTCACGCCCGAGCGGGCGGTCGAGTTGCGAGCCCAGTCGGGTGACTGGCCGTCGTGGACCCTTTCGCCGCGCCAGCTCGCCGACCTCGAGCTGCTCGTCGACGGTTCGTACGCGCCATTGCCCGGGTTCCTCGACCAGCGCGACCACGCATCGGTGCTCAGCACCGAGCGGCTGGCCGACGCGACGCCGTGGCCCGTCCCGATCACCCTCGACGTCACCGCCGAGGTGGCGGACCAGGCCGAGCAGGCGGGACGACTCGGGCTGCGCGATCCCGAAGGGGTCCTGCTGGCCGTGCTCACGGTCGCCGATCGGTTCCGAGCCGATCCCGAAGCCGAGGCCCACGCCTTGTTCGCCACGGCCGATCCTGGTGACCCCGACGTCGATCGCCTGATGCGCCACACCCATCGCGATCGACTGGGTGGACCGATCGAGGGCGTCGAGGTCCCCACCCACTGGGACTTCCGGACGCGACGGGCGACGCCGGCCACGACCCGCGAACGCATCGGACGATCCGGGGCCGGTCGGATCGTCGGGTACGCAACGGCCGAGCCGATGCATCAAGCCGAGGTCGCGCTCGTGAACGGGGCGGTGGGCCCCGACGCCCTTGTCCTGGTGCTCGGCCTGATCGGACCCGGTCCCGCCGGCGCCGTCGATCCCTACAGCCTGGTTCGCTGCTGGGATGCGGCGTCCGCCCACCTGGCACCGTCGGTGTCGTGGGCCCTGGCTCCGCTGAGCGGCGACCGGGGGGCTCGTCGCCAGCCGGCGCTGATCGAGCGCGTGCTGCGCAACTACGGCGCCACCGAGATCATCGAGGCCGTCCCCGACGCCGCGGCGGCACCCGCCGGGAACGGGTCGGGGAAGGCGCTCGCCGCGACCGAGGTGCGCCGGCGACTCGATCGCGGCGAGGACCTGCCGGTCGGTTTCACGTTTCCCGAGGTCGAAGCCGAGCTGCGCCAGAGCATCCCGGCCCGGTCGGCACGCGGCCTCACCGTCTTCATGACGGGCCTCTCGGGATCGGGCAAGTCGACCGTCGCCCAGGCGTTGGCGGCGCGCCTGCGAGAGCACGGTGGGCGGAGCGTGGCGCTGCTCGACGGCGACCGCGTGCGCCTGCACCTGTCGTCCGAGCTCGGCTTCTCCCGCCACGACCGCGATCTGAACATCCGCCGCATCGGGTTCGTGGCCGCCGAGATCACGAGGGCCGGCGGCATCGCGCTGTGCGCGCCGATCGCGCCCTACGACGAGGTGCGCCGCGATGTTCGATCGATGGTCTCCGAGGCCGGGAGCTTCGTGCTCGTGCACATCTCGACCCCCCTCGAGACGTGTGAGGCGCGCGACCGCAAAGGGCTCTACGCCAAGGCGCGGGCCGGAGTGATCCCCGAGTTCACCGGCATCTCGGACCCCTACGAGGTGCCCACCGACGCCGAGCTCGCCGTCGACACCTCGGACATCCCGGTCGACGAGGCGGTGAGTCGCATCGTCAGCTACCTCGAGGCCGAGGGCTATCTGACGATCGGCCACTCGCCCCGGTGAACGGCCGCGGTCGCGCCGGCCGCCGCCGATTCGGTCAGGACGGCCACGGCCCCCACACGGCTCGCACCCGATCGGCCACGCTGGCCCCCTGACGCCGGCCGGCGGCCAGGGCCGGGGCGCGCATGGCGGGATCGAGGGCGTTGGGACCCATCTCGCGCCGGGCCTCGGCGTCGGTGCGGACGACCTCGACGGCACTGCCCTCTCGTTCGAGCTTGGCCAGCTCCCGTTCGAGCCGCGCGTCCATCTCGACGATCTCGGGGGTGATGACGACCACCACATCGTGGCCCACGGCCAGATCGGCGTTCGTGCCCGAACGCACGCCGCCGTCGATGTAGCGGTGGCTGCCGATCGTCACGGGGGGCCACACGCAGGGAACGGCGCAGCTGGCGGCGACGGCATCGACGAGCGGGACGCCGCTGGTGCGCTCGAACGTCGTGAGGGCGCCCGTGTGGGCGTCGACGGCGGTGAGGATGATCGACTGATCGGGCCACTCGTGGCCCGGCAGGCGGGCTTCGATGATCTCGCGCCGCTCGGCTTCGGTGATCGTCTCAGCCGCCAAGGCCATGGCACCGACCCGCGCCCGGCGCTCGTCCGGTTCGACGTCGGTGTCGGCCAGGACGGCGAAGACGCGGCCGAGCAGGTCGAGGTCGAGCTCAGCGGCCCGCTCCTTCGACCGCGCGGCCGGAACCAGCTGGGCGGCGACGAGTTCGTCGACCGGCGCGCCGCTCGTGATCTGCGCCGCCACCGCCGCGCCCGCCGAGGTGCCGACGACGAGGTCGGCGTCGGCCAGCTCGATGCCGATCTCGTAGAGGGCGGCGATGACGCCGGTCTCCCAGGCGATGCCGGTCAGGCCCCCTCCGGCCAACACGAGCGCCCGTGTCATGCGCGCACTGTAGTGGGCGGTCGTCGCCCGACCAGGCTCGATCGTGGTTGAGCTCAGGACTGCCGGCAGAGCGCGACGTGGCCGCCGAGAGCCGGCGCCGAGACCCGCAGCTGCATCCCGGCCAACTCGATGGTGAGCTGCTGGCCGTTCACCGGCGCGAACGCGACCGGCTTCGATTGGGGGATCTTTCCCCGCAAGGGCGTGATCAGCAGCGGACTGGTGAAGCGGTAGACCGCGCCCTTCGGCGGGTCGATGTCGACCGGGCCGGCGACAGGATCGCAGGTCGGTGGGAGCAGGCGCACGGCCATCTGGGCCACCCCCAACCGCACCGTGAGCTGCGCCGCCTCGGCTGCGGTCAGGGGGTGGGTCGACACCGGCAGCCTCCCCTGCCGCTGAGCGTCACGCAGGAAGCCGATGGTCAGTCCCGGTGGCAGGTAGGCGTCAGGGATGGGCCGGACCGAACGCGGGACCTGGTCAGCGGCGGGCACCCGGGTCACCGATGTCAGGATCCCCCGCTCGGCGGCGAAGTACGACGCGCCGAAGGGCGTGTCGTCGAACTCGCCGATGTTGGCCGGCACGGCGATGAGCAGGAGCAGCACCAGCACCGGGGTCGCCGCCTTCCACCGGTGGGCGACGGCGTCGGCGGCCACGGCCAGAGCCGGGAGCACGAAGGCGGCGCCGACGTAGAGGTACCTACCGGCCCGCGCCGCCTGCTCGCCGAGATACCACCGGCCCTCGGCGGTGAGGGCCGAGAAGACCAGTCCGCCGGCCAGAAGTGAGAAGGGCGCGGCCAGTCGCCGTCGACTCCGACCATCAGGCTGAACCACGACGAGAACCCAGCCGACCACCAACAGCACCGCCAGCAGGATGGCGACGGCCGGGTAGTGACCGATGGCCCGAAACGTGCCGATGGCACCGCTGCGCACCCAGCGCACGATGACTTCGATCGACGGACGCCCGTAGATGCTCACCAGGCCCGGGCGTTCGACCAGCCAGTAGATGCCGAAGACCAGGCCGAGCGGCACCGTGTTGACCAGTGCCGCCCACCAGCCCCGTCGGATCAGCGTCGCCAGTCCGACGATGACGACCATGACGATGCCGACGCCCGAGCACATGAGCGAGAGCGCGCCGGCACCGATGGCGAGCGCGTCTCGCCCGCCGACCGACCCGCGGTGGTCGACGAGGATCAGAGCCGCCAGGCCGAAGGCCACCGACCCCGTGAAGCCCATCTGGAAGGCCCAGATGATGTCTTCGGCCCCCGGACCGAACAGCACGAACACGGCGGCCGCCGCCGTCGCGATCCAGGGACCGACGCCGGCGCGACGCATCACCACGCGCAACAGGACGGCGGTCGTCAGGTGCAGCGCCAGCACCACGGCCTGGTAGGGCCGATAGGTCCGGGCGCCGAAGACCGTCCAGAGGCCGCGGAACGTCAGGATGGGGAGGGTGGACCAGTGGCCCTGGTGCGAGCGGAACAGGTCGCGAAGCGATCCGGCCCGACGGTCGGTGATGAAGGCCCAGTCGTCGCGCAGGAACCACTGGAACGAGCCCAGCCCGAACATCACCAGGGGGAAGGCCACGACGACGAACACCACGAACACGGCCAGCGCCGCCTGGGCGCTGGCTCGGGCCCGCCGCTCGTCGTCGGCCCCGGCGCCGACCGAGGCGGCCAGCCGATGGACGGCAGCGCGTGAGCGCCTGGGTGGGCCAGCGATCTCCGCCGTGCTCACTCCCTCCTCCCGGGCGCGGTGCGCGGTCGGAGCTTAGCGTCAGGTGCGGCGCCGGCGTCGTTCCCGCCGGTTGTCCTTGATACCCCCCCTAGGTATAGTCGGGCCTGACGACAGCCGCGAGAGAACAGGTGGATCCGATGGTCGGGTACACGGACGAGAAGCAGGCCATCCAGCGACGGCTCCGCCGCATCGAGGGCCAGGTGCGCGGCCTGCAACGCATGGTCGACGAGGACAAGTACTGCATCGACGTGCTCGACCAGGTGTCGGCGGTCACCCGCGCGCTGCAGGCCGTCGCCCTCGAGCTGCTCGACGGCCACATGGCCCACTGCGTGACCGATGCCATCGCCGCCGGAGGTGACGACGCCGACCGACAAGCTGGCCGAGGCCTCTTCGGCCATCGCTCGCCTCGTCCGCTCGTGATCACCGCCGCCTTCGCGGCCGCCGTCACCATCCCCGTCGTCGCCGCCCACCCTTCTGGCGAATGAGGCGCAGAGCGCCCTTCATCGCCGCCAGAAGCCGAACGCGGGACCGGGTCATGACCCATCTCGTCGCCTTCGTCACGCTGGGCGACATCGGCGACAGCCTGCGCGAGGCCTTCTTCATGTTCTGGGAGACGCTGTGGGCGCTGGTCCTCGGCTTCACGCTGTCGGGTGCGGTGCAGGCCTTCGTGTCCAAGGACCAGATGCAGCGCGACCCTCGGCGACCACCGGCCCGCTGCCGGTCGCCAAGGCCGTCGGGCTTCGGGATGGTGTCGTCGAGCTGCTCGTACGCGGCCACGGCCATGGCCAAGTCGCTGTTCCAGAAGGGTGCCGACTTCGTGTCGGCCATGGTCTTCATGTTCGCCTCGACCAACCTGGTGGTCGAGCTCGGGCATCGTGCTGGTCGTGCTCATGGGCTGGCAGTTCGCGGCGGCCGAGTTCATCGGCGGCACCGATCATGATCGTGCTGCTGGCCCTGCTCGGGCGGCTGGTCCTGCGCTGCCGCGGCCGACGTCGTCGCCGACGCCCGCCGGCCCGCCTCACCGACGGCGACCGGCGGCCACGACCACGCCGGCCATGGCCGGCGTGAGCGACGCCCGCCAGGCCGAGCTCGACGCCCAGCCCTGGTCGACCAAGGTGCGCTCCCCGGCGGACTGGTCCGACGCCGCCAGCTACTCGGTGGCCGACCTGCACGATGCTGCGCAAGGAGCTGGTCATCGGCTACGTCGTCGCCGGCTTCCTCGACCGTGCTGGTGCCCGATGGACGTGGTGGAACGACGCTGTTCGTCTCGCGGCCACGGCTTCTGGACCAGCCTGGAGAACGCCATGGTCGGGCCGATCATCGCCTGCATCAGCTTCGTGTGCTCGATCGGCAACGTGCCCCTGGCCGCCGCCCTGTGGCACGGCGGGATCAGCTTCGGCGGCGTGATCAGCTTCCTGTTCGCCGACCTGATGGCCCTGCCGCTGCTGTTCATCTACCGCAAGTACTACGGCGGCCGGCTCACGCTGCGGCTGGTCGGGGTGTTCTACGTCGTCATGGTGGCCGCCGGCCTGATCGTCGAGGGACTGTTCTCGCGTGCTCGGGCTCGATACCCGATCCGGCGCCCGGCGACCATCGCGCCCGACCCACTTCGAGTGGAACTACACCACCGTTCTCAACATCGTGTTCCTCGTCGTGCTGGCCGTCCTGTACTGGCTCTACCGCCACCGCCAGCGGCTCGGCGGCGGTCGCGGGCTACGCCATCGACCCGGTGTGCGGCATGCAGGTCCGCACGGCCGATGCTCCCGCGCAGGCGCACCACGGCGGCATCACCTACTCGTTCTGCAGCGACGGCTGCCGCGATCGACTTCGAGGCCGAGCCGGCGCGCTACTCCTCAGCGGTAACCTGACGCCCACGTCAGGCTAGAAGGCCCACCGCCGACACTTGCCGCGACCGTGGGTCGACCAGGGAGGGCGATGCGCATGCAGGTGACCATCATCGGCGGCGGCAGCTACCAATGGGGCCCGACGCTCATCGCCGATCTCCTGCTGACGCCGTGCTTCGCCGACGGCGGCCACATCGTGCTCGAGGACGTCGACCCCGCACCGCTGGTCAAGATGGAGGCGCTGGCCCGACCGGATGATCGATCAGCTCGGGCGTGGCCGCCACCGTGTCGACCACGACCGACCAGCGCGCCGGCCTCGACGGCGCCGACTTCGTGGTGGTGACCATCTCGACCGGCGGGTTCGAGTCGATGGCCGTCGATCTCGACGTGCCCGCCCGCCTACGGCATCCGGCAGTCGGTCGGTGACTCGGTCGGTCCGGGCGGCATCAACCGCTCCCTGCGCAACATCCCCGTGCTCGTCGGCATCGGCCGGGACATGGAGCAGCGTGTGCCCGGACGCGTGGATGCTCAACATCACCAACCCGATGACCGCGCTGACCCGATCGGTGTGCCGCGAGACGTCGATCAAGGCGGTGGGGCTGTGCCACGAGGTGGGCAACTTCAACCTCGACCTGGCCATCGCGCTGCGTCTCCCGGACACAGCGGTGCGCCCGACCGTGACGGGGGTGAACCACTTCCCGGTCGTCACCGAGCTCGAGGTCGACGGTCGAGACGGCTTCGAGGTCATGGCCGAGCTGGTCGACTCGCTCGGCGGGCTGGCGGCGCTGGCGCCCGACCCCGAACCGGGGCGAGCTCGAACCGATGTCACCGCTCGACTGGGGTGTGCGCAACTACCTCAAGTTGTCGATGCTCGAGCGCTGGGGGGTGGTGCCGGCGGCCGGTGACCGCCACCTGGCCGAGTTCCTGCCGTCGATCCTGACCGAGGCGTCCGACTGGGGCGCGGCCTGGGGCGTGGCAGCTGACGCCGATCGCCGATGCGCGAGCAGGACCAGGCCGACTTCGTGGCCGGTGTCGACGCCCAGCTGTCGGGCGCCGAGAAGCTGCACACCTGGACGTCGGGCGAGATGATGGCCATGGTCATCGACTCGCTCACGACCGGCCAGCATCCGCGAGCTGCCCGTGAACATCCCGAACGGTGGCCAGTGCCCGGATCTGCCGGAGAGCTCGGTGGTCGAGTCGATGTGCGTGATCGACAGGGACGGGATCCACGGGCGCGACCAGGCCCGAGCCCCGCTCGCCGTGGCCGAGCTGCTTGCGTCGTCACGTGGCCACCCAGGAGCTGACGGTCGAGGCCGCCGTGTCCGGTGACCCCAAGCTCGTGAACGAAGCGCTCAGCCTCGACCCGCTGGCCGGCCGCGGCGACCTCCGCGACACCGAGGCCATGGCGGCCGAGCTGATCAGCGCCACCCGCCGGTGGCTGCCGCAGTTCGCCCATGGATGAGCGACCGATCCCCCTCCGCTCGCCGCCGGGCATCCCAACCCACCGACCCACCTGACGACAGCGGAGGACATCGTGCGACTCGGATTCATCGGACTCGGGGCCATGGGCCTGCCCATGACCCGAAACCTGCTGGCCGCCGGCCACACCGTGACCGTGGCGTCGCGCGGACGGGGTCCCATCGAGACGGCCATGGGCCTCGGGGCGGTCGACGGCGGCGATCCGGCCGGAGTGGCGGCGGCCAGCGAGATCATCTTCCTGTGCGTACCCAACTCGCCCGAAGTCGTCGAGGTGATCGATGCGCTGGCGCCCGCCCTCGGCCCGCAGCACACCGTCGTCGACTGCTCGACCATCGACCCCGACGTCGAGCGCGACCAACATCGACGGGTGGCGGCGACGGGCGCCGGCTACCTCGACGCGCCGTTGTCGGGCGGAACGGTCGGGGCCGAGAACGGGACGCTGACGGTGATGGTCGGGGGCGACGAGGATGTGCTGGCGCGAGCGCGGGCCGCCCTCGAACCCGTGGCCGCGCTCGTCGTGCCCGTGGGCGGCCCAGGCATGGGTCAGGTGGTCAAGCTGTGCAACAACCTCATCTACGCCGCGCAGATGGTGGCCACCGCCGAGGCGGCGGCGCTGGCGGCGCGATCGGGTGCCGACATGGCGAAGCTCCACGAGGTCCTCATCCACTCGACGGGCGACTGCGTCGCCGTGCGCACCCGCTTCCCGGCCGCGGGGGTGGTGGCCGACAGCCCCGCCTCGACCGGATGGAAGCCGGGCTTCATGACCGACCTGATGGCCAAGGATCTGGACCTGGCTCTGAGCTACGGCGCCCGGGTCCACGTGCCCCTGGGCGTCACGGCGACCGCCCGCCAGGCGCTGGGCGAGGCGTCCGACGCCGGCTACGGCCGCGAAGACTTCTCGTCGGTCGCCAAGGTCGTCGCCGCCGCTGCTGGTCTGTCGTGACCACAGACGGCGAGCGGCGGCTCATCATCGCCGCCGACCATCGGGCCCGCGGCTCGATCACCATCGAGCCCTACGGCGACTACCTCGGAGCGTTGCGCGCGGCTCTGCCCCACGCCGATGGCATCCTCGCCTCCGCTCAGCCGCTCGCCGATCTCGTGCGCTCGGGCGCGGTGGAGGATCGCCACCGCACCTACCTGTCGCTCAACCGCACCGGTCTGGCCGGCTCGGTGTTCGAGCTCGACGACCGGTTGGTCGCCAGCGTCGAGCGCGCCGCCCAGGACGGCCGCACCGGCATCAAGCTGATGACCCGGATCGATCCCAACGATCGCGACACCGCCGCCGGTCTCGAGCTGCTCGGCCGCGTGCTCGAGGCGGCCGCGACGATCGGCCTCGAGGCGCTGATCGAAGCGGTGATGTGGAAGGACGGAGGCATGGCGCGCCGCACCGACGACATCGTCTACGCCGCCGTCGTCGCTCACGACATGGGCGCGCCCCTGCTGAAGGTTCCGGTGCCCGACGAGCCGGCCGGTGCCGCACGCGTCGATGCCGTGGCGCGGATCGTCGCCAGCGTCGGCGTGCCCGTCCTGTTCCTCGGAGGTCCCCGGCGCGACGACGGCGCTGCCGCCGTGCTGGGCGAGGTCGCGGATGTGGTCGCCGGCGGAGGCGCAGGGATGGCCATCGGTCGGGCCGTGCTGCTCGACCCAAACCCTGCCGGGATGGCCGGCCAGATCGCGGTCGCCCTCCGAACCCGATGATCCTGACCCTCGACCTGGGCACCACGGTCACGAAAGCCGACGCGTGGGATCGCTCCGGGGCGATGGCCGGCGGACGGGCGGCGCTCGTCACCCGCCATCCCCGGCCGGGGTGGGACGAGCAGGATCCGGCCTCGTGGTGGCGATCGATCGTCGACGCCTGCGCGCAGGTCCGGGCCGCCAATCGAGCCGTGTTCGAGCAGATCACGGCGGTCGTCCTCACCTCGGCGCGCCAGACCCTCGCGCTGGTCGACCACACGGGCCGACCTGTGAGCGCCGGCATCCTGTGGTCTGACCGCCGAGCCGGCGTCGAAGCCGCTCGTCTGGTCGGCGGCCCCGGAGGCATCGAGGCGGCCCGCCGTCGGGCCGGGGTCTACGTCAACGCGGGGTCGGTCGTGGCCAAGCTCGCGTGGCTGGTCGACCACGAGCCTGACCAGGTCGCGGCCGCCCGTTGGGTCCTGTCCCCGCGAGATCTGGCCGTCTGGCGGCTGAGCGGAAGGGTCGTGACGGACTGGACGTTGGCGTCGGCCAGCGGCTTGTGGGACCTCGACCAGCAGCGGTGCGACGACTGGTTGGGCGAGGCGGCCCCGCTGGTGCCCGACCCCCTGCCCTCGGACACGATCGTGGGCCCGATCGAGCGAACGGCGGCTGACCAGCTCGGCCTCCGCCCCGACGTCGTCGTCATCCTCGGCGCCGGCGACCGGCCGGCCGAGGCGATGGGCACTGCGGCGACCACGTCGCAGGCGATGGTGTCGTGGGGGACGACGGCCAACGTGTCGGTCCTGCGCCTGTCCCGGCCCGATCCGATCCCCGCTGGGCTGGTCCTGAGCCGCGCCGCGGGCGACGGAGGCTGGCTGCTCGAAGGGGGCCTGGCCGCCGCCGGATCCCTCGTCGACTGGTTGGCCGCCGTCACCGGTCTCTCCGGCTCAGCCCTCCTCGACGCCGCGGGCTCAGCTCCGGCCGGTAGCCACGGCGTGGTGGCCCTCCCCTGGCTCGGCGGGGCACGGGCGCCGTGGTGGCGCGACGACGCCACGGCTGGCTTCCTGGGCCTGGCGGCCACGAACGGACCCGGTGACCTGGCCCGGGCCGTTCTCGAGGGCGTGGCCCGCGACGTCGATCGCTGCCTCGCGGCCATGGCCACGGGTCCCGACGCCAGCTCGGTCGAAGCCCTGGCCCTCGCCGGCCGCGGCGCCGCCATGGCCGTATGGGTCGACATCCTGATGGCCATCACTGGTCGGCCGGCCACGATCCGCCGCTCGGCGAGCACCAGCGGGTCGGCACAGGCGGCATCGGTCGGTGCTGCGCTCATGGCCGCTGGCGCGCTGAACGAGAACTGGACCCTGGACGAGCTCGACCCGGTCGTGCGCCAGTGCCAGCCCAACCCCGAACTGGTCGAGCGCTACCACGAGCTGGGCCAAGCGGCCGATCGCGCCGCGGCGGCCACCATCGACCTGCGTCTCGGTCCGAGTTGAAGCGACGACGGCGTCCTGGTCACATCGGCCCGGCGGCATCCGTCTTCAGTGAGACAGAACGCGACGAGGGAATGTGACCGATGGGCGAACCCGACTGGCTGGCCGAGCAGTTCGAGGCCAATCGTTCCCATCTGGGCGCGGTGGCCTACCGGATGCTCGGGTCGACGAGCGAAGCCGATGATGCCGTGCAGCAGGCCTGGCTGCGGCTGAGCCGGGCCGACACGTCCGAGGTCGAGAACCTCCGAGCCTGGCTGACCACCGTCGTGGCCCGCCTGTGCCTGGACATGTTGCGCTCGCGCGGGTCGCGGCGCGAGGAGCCGCTCAGCGCCTACGTGCCCGATCCCGTCATCGATCGCGCCGACGACGTCGACCCCGAGCACGAGGCCGTGCTGGCCGACTCGGTCGGGCTGGCCCTGCTCGTCGTGCTCGAGATGCTCGATCCGGCCGAGCGACTGGCGTTCGTGCTGCACGACATGTTCGGTGTGCCCTTCGACGAGATCGCACCCATCGTGGGTCGTTCGCCGGAGGCGGCCCGTCAGCTGGCCAGTCGGGCGCGCCGGCGCGTGCAGGGGGCGGCGCCCAGACCGGATCGCGATCTGGGTCGCCAACGAGCGGTGGTCGATGCTTTCTTCGCCGCGGCCAGGGAAGGGGACTTCGAGGCGCTCGTCGCGCTGCTCGATCCCGACATCGTGATGCGGGCCGACGGCGGACCAGGTCGGCCGGAGGTGACCATGGTCGTGCGCGGCGCGCCGGCCGTCGCCGGGCGGGCCCTCATGTTCGCCAACCCGGCCGCGGCCCTCCGGCCCGTTCTCGTGAACGGCGGAGCCGGAGTCGTCGTGACGGTCGCGGGTCGACCCGTGTCGATCATGGGCTTCACAATCAGCAACGGGATGGTCGTCGCCATCGACGCGCTGGCTGATCCAGGACGAATCGGCCGGCTCGGCCTGGCCGATTCCGCCGACCTCGCGGACTGACCGGTCTGCGGCGCGAGCCACCAGCACGCCGCACACGATCCCGTCACATCCGCGTGACGTGATCCGTCTCTCCGTTGACGAACCGATCCGAACCCCTCAGCCGGTGGAACCGCCCCGGCCTCGGATCCGAACCGCGAGGAGAATCGACGATGCCAGCACGAATGAAGAACCCGGCAACGGTGCTACCGGACGCCATGAAGGGGATCCAGAACCTGTTCAAGGCCATGCACCAGGGCGGCGTGGACGACGCGACGCTCGAGCTGGTCCATCTGCGGGCCAGTCAGATCAACGGGTGCAGCGCCTGCGTCTACGGCGGGGTCGCCAGCGCCCGCCAGGCGGGCGAGGACGCCGAACGGCTGCTGATGGTCTCGGCGTGGCGCGAGTCGAGCTGCTTCACCGACGCCGAGCGCGCCGCGCTGGCCCTCACCGAGGCGGCCACCCGGCTGGCCGATCGTCCCGAAGCCGTGTCGGACGAGATCTGGCAGGACGCCGCCGACCACTTCGACGAGTCGGCACTGGCCGCCATCATCTTGATGATCGCCACCACCAACCTGTTCAACCGCATCAACGCGACCATCAAGGAGCCCGCCGGCGCGACCTGGAGCTAGTGCCGTGCCAGGCGACGTTCGACCAGGGCTACGGCGCGGCTCGATCGGCGACGAGGCTGCGACCTTTGTCGGTGATCTGCCACCGGTCCCAGGAGATGCGCGTGTCGGGCTCGGGGGGAGGCAGGGCATCGGCGCCGATGGACAGATAGCCCCCGTCGACCGCGGCCGCGACGAGGCCCCACAGCCAGTTCAGGTCGCTCTTGCCCGGGTAGCGCCCGACCAGGCGGCGCCATGTCATGTACTCGCCACCGGCCTTGGTGGCGCTGAGCCACTCGGACAGCAGCCACGCCTCGTCACCCGGCTCGTACTCCATGCCGCGATGCTAAGCGGCGACGGGCCCATCGAGCCGTACAAGCCGCAGCGCTGTGCCAGGCTGACCGGCGTGACCAACGCGGACGGCGCCAACCGCGGCAGTGCGCCCTTCTCGCGTCACGACCTCGACACCGTGACGGCCCTGGTGGGTGCCACCTGGCGAGATGGCCTCGACCGTGACTGGTCGGCTCCGGCCGGCACCCTCGACTGGACGTGTGCCAAGACGGCCGATCACACCGTCGATGCCGTCGCCGCGGTCGCCTTCTTCCTGGCGTCGCGACGCCAGGACGACTACCCGACATGGGGTCTGGGCGAGATGGGAGAAGGGGCCCGGCCCCGGACGCTCATCGAGGCGGTCGAGGCCGCCGGTCGCATCCTCTCCGGCATCGTCGCCGTGACCCCACCCGATATCAGGGCCGTGATCTGGCGTCGACCTCGGATCGAGACGCGCGGCCCCGAGGACTTCGCCCCACGAGGCGCCCTCGAGATGGTCCTCCACGGCCATGACGTCGCCCTCGGCCTCGGCGTGGCCTTCGAACCTCCACCTGACGTGTGCGCTCGGCTCCGGGACCACACCCGCGGTTGGCCCCACTGGTCGGCACCGGGCTGGAGCGAACCCCCGACGACCGACGACCCCTGGTCCGACCTTCTGCGGGGTTCGGGCCGAGCACGCGCAGACCGTTCGACCTGACCGCGGAGGTCGGACCCGCGGGCCAGGAGCGACCTGTCGTTCCCGACCTGACATGAGCGTCAGGTACTAGGTTCGGTCGCAATGATCGTGGGGGAAGCGGAGGGCGTCGCACCGCTCTTCGACTTCACCGTCCCCGATGAGCTGCTGCGCGAAGCCGTGAGCCAGAGCCGTGACCGCGACGCGGTGGCCGGGCTCGAGCTGGTTCCCGGTACCGGCGACGGCAAGCCGCCTCCGCTGCTCGGGATCCTGCGCACGAACGGGTTCGCCCCCCTCGTCCTGCTGACGGCGGCCGCCCTCATCCCCGGGACCTTCTCGAACGCCATCGGTACGCTCGCTCCGGACATCCAGCGCTCGTTCCACCTGAGCGACACCGGTCTCGGCGCCGTCGCCTTCGTCGGCAGCGTGGCTCAGATCGGTTGGGGCCTGCCGGTCGCCGTGTGGGCCGATCGAGGCAGCCGCAAGGTCGTGGCGGCGGTGACGTTGCTCATCTTCTCGTGCACCGTCCCGCTGATGCTCGCGGCTCAGAACGTGTGGCCGTTCGTCTTCCTGTTCGTGATCGCCTCGATCGGGCTCGGCACCTCCGACACCGTGCACAACGCCTACCTTTCCGATGCCTATCCGACCCAGGCCCGCGCTCGGATCTTCGCCTGGCACAACCTGGCCGATCCCCTGTCCCAGACGCTCGGCATCCTCGTCGTGGGCTACATCGCGACCGTCACGCACAACTGGCGCTGGGGACTCATGGTGGCGGTGGCCGGCATCCCTGTCGGCCTGCTGCTGTTCACGATCCGGGAACCCGAGAAGGGCGCCAACGAGTCGAGCTTCATCCTCAAGGCGGCCGGGATGGACACCCACACCCAGCAGGAGCAGGCGCCACGGGTCCTGCTCGGTGCGGCGGTGACCCGGCTCATGCGGATCCGGTCGATCTACTACGAGCTGGTAGCCGTGGCCATCCTCGGCTTTGCCGGCACCGGCATCCCGCTGTTCGGATCCCTCTACTACGAGCAGGTGTGGCACCAGGGCACCGGCCACCGCGCCGAGATCTACTCGATCATCGGCCTCTCGGCCTTCCTCGGCCTCCCGGTCGCCTTCCTCGTCGGCGACAAGTTGTTCCGTCGGGCGCCCCAGGCGCCGCTCGTGCTGGCGGGCATCTCGATCACGGTCTACGGCGGGCTCTTCGCCATCTCGCTGTACATGCCCGAGCTCTGGATGGTCGTCGCCCTGCAGTTCCTGGCCAACGCCGCCATCGCCCCCCTGTCGATCGCGATATTCCAGACGTTGGCGGCCACCGCGCCCCCTGAGATGAGGGCGATCTGCTTCGGCATGTTCGGAGTGTTCGCCCTCGTCTTCGGCGGCTTCGCCGGCGGCATCCTGCTCGGCGCCATCAGCTCGGTGGCCGGCGTGACCACGGCGCTGACGATCATCGGTCCGGTGTGCGCCGTCGGCGGTGGCCTGCTCGTGCTCGGATCTCGCCACGTGCGGCGCGACATCACGCTCGTGATCGAGGACGTGCTCGAACGCTACGCCGAAGGCAAACGCCGCCAGTCGGGGGGCGCCATCCCCGCCCTGCAGATCCACAACCTCGACTTCTTCTACGGCACCAACCAGGTGCTGTTCGACATCAACCTCGAGGTGGCCGAAGGTGAGATCGTGGCCCTGCTCGGCACCAACGGAGCGGGCAAGTCGACACTGCTTCGTACCATCGCCGGGCTGGAGCACCCGCACCGGGGTGTGATCCGCCTGTTCGGGACCAACTGCACGTTCCTCGAGCCCGAGCAGATCGTCACCCAGCAGGCCGCGTTGCTCATCGGCGGCAAGATGACCTTCCCGGGCCTGACGGTGCGCGACAACCTGCGCATCGGCGAGCACTCCTTCCGGCGCGACACGGCGCGAGCACGCGCCGCCCTCGACGAAGCCGTCGACCTCTTCCCCGAGCTGGCCGGTCGCATCGACGCCCATGCCGGCACCCTGTCAGGGGGCGAGCAGCAGATGCTGGCCTTGGCGCGCGTCATGATGACGACGCCGCGCCTGCTGATGATCGACGAGCTGGCCCTCGGCCTGGCACCCATGACGGTCGACCGACTCATGGAGATCGTGCGTCGCGTGAACGCCGAGGGGGCGACGGTCGTGCTCGTCGAGCAGAGCGTCAACCGAGCCATGCACCTGGCCGACCACGCCTTCTTCATGGAGCGCGGCGCCATCCGATTCGACGGACCCACGCGCGAGCTGCTCGAGCGCGACGACCTGCTGCGCCCGGTATTCCTCGGTGCCGCCGATCTCGGCGACGGTCGCGTTGGCCATGGTGGCCACGGCCACCGCGGCGATCAGAACGGCTCCGGCGACGAGGGTCCCCCGGCATGACGGGGTCTCTGGACACCGTGGCGCTGGCCCTGCCCGGCTTCGTCGTGATGCAAGGCGCCATCAACGGCCTCAGCTACGGGTTGCTCGCCCTCGGGCTGGTGCTCATCTACCGCACCAACCGGATCCTCAACTTCTCGCAGGGCCAGCTGGGCGTGGTCGGCGCCGTGTTCATGGTCAAGCTCTACTACGACTTCGGCATCAACTACTGGGCGGCGTTGGCCCTCGCCCTGCTCATGGCGGCGGCGGCGGGCGCGGCGTGCGAGCTCGTGCTGCGACGCCTGTTCAAGCGGCCGCGGGTGTTGGTGATGGTGGCGACGATCGGGCTGTCCCAGGTGCTGTTCCTGTTCACGGTGCTGCCGTTCGTGCGCCCCGAGAAGCTGTCCGAGCCGTTCCCGGTGCCCATCAACCTGACCTTCACCCTCGACGGCTTCCGCTTCACCCCAGGCCAGGTGCTCACGCTCATCGCCGCGCCGATCATCGCCCTGACCCTGGCCGCCTTCATCCGGCTCTCGCCGTGGGGACTGGCGATGCGAGCCACGGCCGAGAACGCCGATTCGGCCCGCCTGTCGGGCGTCTGGGTGCGACGCACGTCCACCATCACCTGGGTCATCGCCGGGCTCCTGTCGGCCTTCACGGCCATCCTCAACGCGCCGGGACAGTCGAGCGCCCTCACCGACGTGCTGAGCCCGGATCTGCTGCTGCTGGCGCTGACCGCTGCCCTCGTGGGCGCGATGGTCAACCTGCCCGTCGCCTTCGCCGCAGGCATCGCGATCGGCGTGATCGAAGAGGTCCTGCGCTACAACTTCACCAACCCGGCCACCGTCGAGCTGATCCTCTTTGCGCTGTTGCTGGTGATCCTGCTCGTGCGCGTGGGCACCCTGCGCACCGGCGCGCGCACCGAGGAGCGTTCGTCGTGGGAGCTCGGGACGGTGACACGTGGTCACATCGGCGACCGACGCCGCCAGCGGGTGGGTCGAGGCGGTGTGGTCGTCGCGTTGGCCGGCGCCGCCATCCTCCCGCTCGTGCTCGACATCGGCCACGTCTACTTGATGTCACAGGTGTGCATCTTCGCCGTGATCGCGTTGTCCTTGACGATCCTCACCGGCTGGGCCGGCCAGGTGTCGCTCGGGCAGTTCGGGCTGGTCGGCGTCGGAGCCGTGGTCGCCACGCGCCTCGGGACCAGCGTGCCCCTCGTGGTGCTGTTGCCCCTCGGCGGCGCCATCACCGCGGTCGTCGCCATCGTCGTCGGTCTGCCTGCGCTGCGCGTTCGCGGCCTGTACCTGGCCGTCAGCACGCTCGGCTTCGCGCTCTTCATGCAGTCGACCGTGCTGGCCACCTCGTGCTGGTCGGTGCCGCTCATCCACAAGCAGGTCTGCTCCGGACTGCCCAATCCGCAGTCGACGTTGGTCGCGGCACCGACGCTGTTCGGCTTGTCGCTCGGCAGCGAGCGCTCGTTCGCGTGGTTCACGCTCGGCGTGCTCGTCCTGTCGGTCCTGATGGTCATGCGGTGGCGGGACCACGGCGTGGCTCGGCGACTGGTGTCGGCCCGCGACAACGAGACCGGCGCCGCCGCCGGCGGGATCCCGATCGCCCGCACCAAGATCCTCGCCTTCGCCCTCTCGGGCTTCATGGCCGGCTACGCGGGCGTGTGCCTGGCCTTCGCCGACCAGCGCATAAACGTGAACACGTTCGACCCGGCGGTGTCGATCCTGGTGATCTCGATGGTGGTGATCGGGGGGCTCAGCTCGATCCCCGGTGCCGTGCTCGGCGCCCTCTACCTGGTCGGTCTGCCGGCCATCTTCGGCACCACGGCGACCATCCAGTTCATCACCAGCGGCGTCGGGCTCCTCGCCTTCATCCTCTACCTGCCCGGTGGGCTGGCCGAACTGCTCAGCCGGCTCGGCGATCTCGTCGCGTTGGGTTGGGCGCGCGTCGCCCAGGGCCCCGACCCGCCGCCCTCGGATCGAGCCGACGGCGAGCATGACGGCGGCCGCGACGGCGGCGACGACAGCGACCTGGCCGAGGCGCTGGCCACGGCGACACCGGTGACCACCCGTGGAGCCGGCGCGCCCGATGCCGGTGGACTCGAGGCGAGCACGTGACCGCGGCGCGCCTCGAGATCGAGGACGTGGTGGTGTCCTTCGGCGGTCTGCGCGCCCTCGACGGCGTGACCGTCGGTGCGGAGGCCGGCACGGTCGTCGGGCTGATCGGACCGAACGGCTCGGGGAAGACGACGCTCCTCGACGCCATCAGCGCCTTCGTGCCCGTGGCCGAAGGCACGATCCGGCTCGACGAGCACGATCTGTCCGAGTACCTGGCCGAGGAGCGGACCGGACTCGGCGTGGTGCGCTCGTTCCAGGACTGCGCCCTCTACCCCACCCTCACGGTCAACGACACGCTCATGCTGGCCGAAGACGCGCGCCAACCGATCGGGGTGCTGTCGACCACGTTGGCGCTGCCGTGGGCGCGCTCGCGTGAGCGGGACAAGCAGCGCGCCGTCGACGAGGTGATCGGCGCGCTCGGACTCGGCCGGTTCCGCCATCATCGCATCTCGCACCTGTCAACGGGCACCCGCCGCGTCGTCGATCTGGCTGGGGTCGTGCTGGCCCAGCCCCGCCTGCTGCTCCTCGACGAGCCCACCGCCGGGATCGCCCAGCGCGAGGCCGAGGCCTTCATCCCGTTGCTGCAGCAGCTCCACGAGGTGACCGGCTCGACGATCATCCTCGTCGAGCACGATGTGCCGCTCGTGTTCGCGTTGTGCACCCACGTCGTCGTCATGGCCGCCGGCCGGGTCGTCGCCGCCGGTGCGCCGGACGAGGTGAGCCACGACCCCGACGCCTTGGCGGCCTACCTCGGCGCCAGCGAGCAGGCGCTGCGCATCACGGGTCCCCAAGTCGACACCAGGCCCGATCCATCCACCCAGGAGGACTCGACATGAGTGCGATGAAGCTCGGACGTTCGTGGCGGCGGTTCACCCGACAGCTCTCGGCCCACAAAGGCCGCGCCGCCATCGGGATCGTCGCCGTGATCATCGTCGTGGCCGGCGGGGTTGTCTGGCTGGCCAGCTCGTCGAGCTCATCGAGCTCGTCGACCGCGACCAACGGAGGGACGACGGCCTCCCAGACTGCTGTCGACCAGGCGAGCACGGCCGCGCCCGGCGTCACGGCCACGTCGATCCGCGTCGTCTTCCCGATCGTCAGCCTGAACTCGCTGGCGGGCAAGATCGGCTTCGCCAGCGACACGGAGTACGGCTATCAGGAGAAGGCGATCCACACGTTCGTGAACGACATCAACGACCACGGGGGGATCAACGGGCGCAAGATCGCACCCGACATCGTGCAGTACGACCCGACCGACCAGGCGGGCATGCGCGCCCTGTGCAAGGACTGGACCGAGGGCAGCTCGCCCGCCTTCGCCGTCGTGGACGGCCTCGGGACATGGACGGGCGACAACCAGCTGTGCCTCACCCAGGAAGGGCACACGCCGTTGATCGCGCAGTGGACGACGGTGACCGACTACACGAAGCTGGGCTCGCCCTACCTGTGGTGGACGGGCGTCGACCAGTCGGTGCTGCTGAAGACGCTGGTGGCATGGGGTCATCAACACGACCTGCTCACGTCCGACCACCGGGTGGGCATCCTCGTCGGCGATCGGGCCAGCGACAAGCTGGCCCTCGACGGCACGGTGCTCCCGGCGCTGAAGGCCATCGGGATCACCGACCCGGTGGTGCAGACCATCGCCGCCAGTCCCGATGCGGCAGCGGCCACGATGCAGGCTCAGGCTCCGCTCATCGTGCAGGCCTTCCGCCAGGCCGGCGTCACGTCGGTGATCCCGCTCGTCCCGTTCAACTCGTTCTTCCCCTACCTCTCGGTCGCGTCGGGTCAGGACTTCTATCCGCACCTGCTGCTGTCGGACTACGAGTCCTCGATCGAGGCCTCGCTCGGGCTGGTGCCCGTCCCGTACGAGAAGGCCCTCGACGGCCAGGAGGGGGTCACGACCCTGACCCTCGGCGGGATCGACGACGATCGCCCCGAGGCCCAGGGCGGCTACAACCCAGGTCTGCGCTCGTGCTACTCGGTGTGGAAGGCCCACAACGCGCCGCCGGCCCCACCCGACAGTCCGTTCCTCGAGGAGCAGGGTCCTGTCGCGGCGTGGTGCCAAGGCATCCGCTTGTTCGCCAAGGCGGCGACCATGGCGGGGACCACGCTCAACCGGCGCACCTTCGTCCAGTCGATGTCGAAGATCGAGAACTTCCCGGGCACCTTCACCACGATCCTCAGCTACGGCCCCGACAAGTTCTACGGACCGACGCAGTACCAGGTGGTCAAGATCCACAACAACGTGCCTCCGAGCTCGCAGTGCAAGCAGCCGCGCTTCACCTCCAAGCCGCAGGGAACCTGTTGGGTGACCGTCCAGAACTGGAAGCCGCTGGTGACCACGGGATGACGGAGCCGACGAGCACGACCCGGAGGCGGAACTTCTCACCTTGGTCGTCGTGGATGCTGAAGCTGGCCGCAACCGAGCCGACCGATCCCCTACCGGTCGACGACCGGGTTGCGCTCGACGAGTGGCGCGTCAGGGCCCGAGCCCGACTGAGCGAACTGCTCGGACCGACGCCCGATCCGGTTCCGCTGGATCTCGAGACGACCGAGTCGGTGGTGGTCGCCGAGGCGGGCTACACCCGCCACCGCGTCGTCTACGACACCGAGGCGACGATGTCGGTACCCGCCTACCTGCTCGTGCCCGACGATCGGGTCGTCGCCGGCCCTGCCGTGCTCGCCGTCCACGGCCACGGACCGGGCAAGGCCCAGGTGTGCGGGCTGATCGACGACGGCGAGACTCCGGACGGGGACTACGCCCACCAGTTGGCCCGGCGCGGGTATGTCGTGCTGGCGCCCGATCTGCGCTGCTTCGGCGAGCGGCTCGACTGGAACCCACCCGATCACTACGCCTGCGACACCAACCTGGTGCACGCCGTGATGGCCGGAGCATCCCCGCTCACGGCCAACCTGTGGGACCTGGCTCGCAGCCTCGATGTCCTGGCCGCCCATCCACTGGTCGATGCCCAGCGGCTCGGCGCCGCTGGGCTCTCCTACGGAGGCACCTGCGTCCTGTTCCTCGCTGCCATCGACGATCGGGTGCGCGCTGCGGTCGTGAGCGGCTACTTCTCGTCGTGGGCCGAGAGCCACAAGCTGCCCTGGAACATGTGCGGGTCGCAGGTGCTGCCCGCGATGCTGGGCCAACTCGAGCACGTCGACCTCGGTGCTCTCGTCGCCCCTCGGCCGCTGCTCGTCGAGTCCGGGACCGACGATCCCCTCTTCCCGGCTGAGACCGCCCGCCGGTCCGTCGCGACCCTCCGGCCGGTCTATGCGCAGCTCGGCGCGCCCGATCACCTCGAACACGACGTCTTCGACGGGGTCCACCAGTGGCACGGCGACGCCGCCTACCCCTTCCTCGCCGCCCATCTCGCCGGCGGCGCCCTTGATCGAGCTGGGACCCGGAGCCAGCGTTCTGGTGGCATCCAAGGGCGTGGGACGCCCTTGATCGCCGCCAGAATCCCAGGGATCAGGTCCAGGCGAGGAGGCGGGCCGAGGCGGGATCGAGGTGCAGGGTCACGTTGGCGTGGGTGCGCAGCGTCGACGCCGGGCACGAGGTCGACACGGGCCCCGCCAACGCGGCCAGCACGGGTGGAGCCTTGCGCGATTCGGGGACGACGGCCAGCACGCGACCGGCTCGCAGCAGCGCGGGGATGGTCACGGTGATGGCCTGGGCGGGTACCGAGTCGTAGTCGGGGAAGTGACCCTCGTTCACCTGTTGGGTGCGACACCCCCGGTCGAGGGTGACGACCTTGACGTCGACGGGGTCGGCGAAGTCGGCCACCGGCGGATCGTTGAAAGCCAGGTGTCCGTTCTCGCCGACGCCCAGACAGCAGAGGTCGAGCGGGTGGTCCGCCAGCAGCCCGGCGTAGCGTCGGCTCTCGGCGTGGGGATCGTTGAGGCCATCCAGGTAGTAGGCGGCGCGCGGGCGAGCCCGCTCGACGATGCGCTCGCGGATCCATCGTTGGAACCCAGCGGGGTGATCAGGGCCGACGCCCACGTACTCGTCCATGTGGAACACGACGACGTCGGACCACGGCACGTCGGCGGTCGCACCCACGAGCACATCGACGAACGCGAGTTGCGAGTTGCCCGTGGCGAACATGGCGTGCGCGACGCCGCGGGTCGAGACGGCCCGGCGAAGGGCCTCGGCGGCCTGGTCGGCGGCCGCCCGGGCCATCGCAGCGACGTCGGCATGCACGATGACCCGCATGCGCTCGACGGAACGTTCGATTCGCCCGCTCGGCTCGACCCGCTCGCGGCGCTCGTCGGCCACGAGTCAGCCGGCGACGGTGGCGTCGGCGGTGACGGTCACGGGCACGACGTGGGCGATGTCGGCTGACGATCGTCCGATGTGCAGCTCGTAGGTGCCGGCGTCGATCGTCCAGCCCGGGCGCTGGTCCAAGCCCGTGGGCGGGCGCGATGCCGTCAGCCAGGTCTGCAGGCCGCCGGCCAGCTCGGCCGACGCCGGGTCGACCGTGTGCCAGTAGGCGAACGAGCGATCCGTCAGGTCGAGGCGGACCGTCGTCGTCTGGCCGGGATCGAGCCACACCTTGGCGAAGGCTCTGAGCTCCTTGACCGGTCGCATCAACCGGGGCTCGACGGCGGCGACGTAGCACTGCACGACCTCGCAGCCCCGACGCGATCCGGTGTTGGTGACGTCGACGTCGACGGCCAGCGCATCGCCGGGTGCGAACCTGGCCGACGACAGCACCGGCGGGGCGAGGTGGAAGGTCGTGTACGACAGACCGTGTCCGAAGGCGTAGCGCGGCGCGATGTGGCGAGCGTCGTACCAGCGGTAGCCGACGAGCAGGCCCTCGCCGTAGCGGATCTGACCGCTCTCGGCCGGGAAGTTCCCGTAGGACGGGTTGTGCTCGAGCCGGACCGGGATGGTGGTGGGCAGACGACCACCGGGATCGGTCTCGCCGGTCAGGATGTCGGCCACGGCGTGGCCCATCTCCTGGCCGCCGAACCAGATCTGGAGCACCGCCCGGGCCCGGTCGGCCCACGGCATCGTCACCGGCGCGCCCGCGTTCACGAGGACGATGGCATCGGGTCGCACGTCCAGCACCCGCTCGACCAGCTCGTTCTGGCGTCCCGGGAGGTCCATCGACTCGCGATCGTGGCCCTCTGACTCCCACTCCCGGGTGGTCCCCACCACCACCACGACGGCGTCCGCGACAGCGGCCGCGGCCACCGCCCGATCCAGCATGTCGTCCGGGGGCGCGGGGCGGGCGCCGACCCGCACCCCGCTCAAGCTCGCTTCGTCGGCGTTGACGAACTCGACGACCACCTCGACCGGTCGGCCCGCCTCGAGATCGAGCGAGGCCTCCATCTCCCGGCTGCCGGTGCCGAGGAACGTCGGACCCGGAGGGAAGGGGGTGGTGAGGCCGTCGAGCACGACCTGGCCGTCGACCAGCAGGCGCGCCCGGCCGGCCTGGGCCAGCGAGATCTGCCACCGACCGGTGGTGTCGGGCGTGAACTGGCCCGACAGCCGGATCGAGAAGAGGCGGCCGACGGCCCGAGTCGGCCGACCGAAGAACAGCAGCTCGCCGTTGGGTCGAGTCGTCGTCTCTGCGACCGGACCGCCCAGGTCGTCACCGTCGATCACCTCCATGAGCAGACCGGGCTCCCCGTCTGGACCGACGACGAGCGGCGGGGCGAGAGCGGGCAGGCTCCGACCGATGTCGTCGCCCACCTCGTGGACGATGGTCATCGAGTCGCCCAGCCGCTCGCGGATCGCGTCGAGCACCGACACCCGGTAGTGGGGCGAGATCTGAGCCGACCCGCCGCCCATGATGGCCGTGGCCTCGGCGCCCGGACCGATCACCGCCAACGAGGCGATGTTCGACGGCAGCGGCAGCACGCCGTCGTTCTCGAGCAGGACCAGGCTGGCGGCGGCCGTCTCTCGAGCCAGGGCGCGGTGCTCAGGCCGATCGACCGACGTCGGCTCCTCGGGCGGGTCGTCGAGCCCCCCTACGCGATCGAGCACCGCGAGCAGCCGGGACACGGCGGCGTCGACGGCCGCCTCGTCCACCGTGCCGTCGCCGACCGCCTCGACGAGCTTCGAACCGAAGAACCGGCCCCGACCCGGCATCTCGAGATCGAGACCGGCGCGGCGCCGCGGCGGCGGTGTCGCCCATCGCGAACCAGTCGGTGACCACGAACCCGTCGAAGCCCCACTCGTCGCGCAGGATGCCCTCGAGCAGGTCCCGGTTGTCGGGACCGTAGAGGCCGTTGAGCCGGTTGTAGGAGGTCATGATCCCGAGGGTCCCTCCCTCGCGCACGGCCAGCTCGAACGGGAGCAGGTAGAGCTCGCGCAAGGTCCGCTCGTCGATCACCGAGTTGGCCGTCATCCGCTCGATCTCGGACTCGTTGCCGGCGAGGTGCTTGACCGTCGTGGCCACCCCCTCGGCCTGGACGCCGCGGATGAAGGCGGCAGCCAGGCGGCCGGCGAGCAGCGGATCCTCCGAGTAGGACTCGAAGTTGCGCCCGCCCAGCGGCGAGCGGTGGAGGTTGACCGTCGGCGCCAGCAGCACGCGGCACGCCTTCGTGCGCGCCTCCTGACCGAGCATGGCGCCGACTCGCTCGATCAGATCGACGTCCCACGTGGCCCCCAGCGCGGCACCGCATGGAACACACGCCGAGGTCGAGACCTCGGACCCACCCTCGGATCCGGGCAGGGAGGGACCCCGCGCCCCATTCGGTCCGTCGGTGACCCGCACCGACGGGAGGCCGAGGCGCTCGACGGCCACGGTCGACCACATGTCCGCTCCCGCCGTCAGGCTCGCCTTCTCGTCCAGGGTCATCTGGGCGATCAGCGCTCTCACGTCTCGGCTCACGCGATCCTCCAGGCGCAGGCAAGGTCGACGCCACTGCGCTCGACGGCGGGACCCTAACCCCGCCGACGACCCGACGCCGCCCGAACCCGACCGCTCCCGGTCCTCCAGTGATCGGCGGTGCTCTCCACCCCGGGGGTGAACGACGGGGCGCACTACGGTGACGCGAGATGTCCTGGCTGCCACCGCCGCGCGCGCCGTGGGTCGACAAGCTCGCCACCTTCGGGCGCGGCCTGGGCGACGACGGCCGTTCGATCGTCTCGCTGGGCGCCGACGACCTCGTCGCCGCCGCCCGCGCCGCAACGGGACTCGACGACGTCGGTGACAACTGGTTCCGTGAACCCCTCGAACGATCTGTGCGCGGCCCTCGATGACGAGGCGCAGCTCCATCTGGCCGGTCGATTGCGGGCCCGCGCCGAGCTGCAACTCCTGCTGCGAGAACCGTCTTCGCCTCGTCGACCTGTGGGCCCGCCAACCAGCCATCGCCGACGAGTCGATCCGATCCCCGATCGTGGTGACCGGCCTGGGTCGGTCGGGGACCACGCTGCTCCACGAGCTGCTGGCCTGCGATCCCGACAACCGACCCCCGAAGCTCTGGGAGCTCGTCGACAGCGTGCCGCCGCCGACGCCGGCCGAGTCACTCGATCCGAACACCCCGCGAGCCGACGGGCGGACGACGAGATCACGGTGATGGACGAGATGGTCCCCGCCTTCACGACGATGCACGAGAACCGCGGCTACCTGCCGACCGAGTGCATCTTCGCCTTCGCCCACCAGTTCTCGAGCGATCAGTTCACCGGTCTGTACAACGTCGCCAGCTACACGATCTGGCGCAGTGGCATCGACCAGACCCCGATCTACGAGTGGCATCGCCGGATGCTGCAGACGCTGCAATCGGGAGCGCCGACCGAGCGCTGGGTGCTCAAGGCGCCCTCGCATCTGTCGTCGCTCCCCCTCGTGTTCGCCACCTATCCCGACGCCCGAGTCGTCATCACCCACCGCGACCCCCTGCGGGTGGTGGGCTCGTTGGCCGATCTCATGGCCACGTTGCACTGGATGCACTCCGACCACGTCGATCACCAGGTCCTCGTCGAGTTCCTGTGCATGGGGCTCGAGATGCAGATGGACGGCGTCACCGCTGAACGCGACTCGGGCGCGCTGCCCGAGGACCAGATCGCAGATGTGCGCTATGCCGATCTCGTGGCCGACCCGATTGGAGTGGTCGAGCGCCTCTACGCCTCGTGGGACCTCGGCATGACCGACGAGGTCCGAGCCGCGTCTGGCCGACTACGTCGAGGCCCATCACACCCACCGCGGTGTCGGCGGACACGACTACTCCTTCGCCGACACCGGGCTCAAGCTGGCGGACCATCGCGCGTTGGTGGCCGACTACCAGGCCCGCTTCGACGTGCCCTCGGAGGTGGTCTGACTCAACTCCCTCGGCTTCTGGCGGCATCGAAGGGCGCTATGCGCCATCAGATGCCGCCAGAACGTCTGGGACGGACGAAATCGGCACGAGCTCGCACGTGGGGTGGGGCGGGGCGTCGGCCAGGACCCAGCGGACGATCATGTAGCCCTCGCGGCGGCCACCGGTGTCGAGCCAGTTGGCCTGGCCGGGGTCGGTGGGCGAGACGACCAGGCGCCAGCTCCCGTCGGGCGACCGCTCGGCGCGGCGGTTGTTCAGGTTGGTGGTCGTGTAGCGGTAGTCGTAGCTCTCCATCCACGGACTGGCGATGGTGAGACCCCAGTACAGGAACGGCTGGGTCGGATCGTGCACCGTGATGACCAGGGCCTCGTCCTCGCCCAGCACCCATCGGCCGCCGTGATAGGTCATGTCGGCGTCGCTGTGGGAACGAACCTCGTCGTCCTGGGCGGCCACGTGGGCGGACCCGGCGGTGCCCCCGAAGACGTTGATGTTGTCGTCGGTGTCGTGCCACATGTTCACCGCGGTGGCCGCCACGAACTGCAGGAACAGGCCGGCGAACTCGAGCTTGGTGGCCAGATCGTCGGCGTCGAGCACGGGCGGCTCGACCTCCCCCACCAGGTCGATGCGCAGGTCGGCGGCTCGTTCCGTGCGCTTGTCGAAGAACGTCTCGCGGAAGGCGACCTGGGCGGTGCCCGGTTCGAGCACGATCGAGTTGACCGGCCGGGGATCGGGCAGCTGATCGGCCGGTCCGATGAGGATGTCGACCTCGCCGTCGGGACCGAGCTCGAACTCGTCGAGGTGCACCTGGGTCGTCGTGCCGGTCCGGCCCCCGACCGCGCCCTTGCCGATCGGAGTGCCGAAGGTGAGCCCGACGTAGGCGGCCTCACCTCGGGTGCCGGTCAGGCGGTAGCTGCGCCGATCGTCGAGCACGGCGAACAGGTAGCGGACGTCGGGGTTGTCCACGAGCAGCTTGCGGTACTCGTTCTGAAGGACGAAGAGCTGCGGGTGCAAGGGATCGGACTTCTCGAGGAACCAGTCCTGGGCCAGTGAGGCCAGACGCGTGATCCAGCGATACCCCTCGGCCACGTCGGCGTCGGTGCGCGGCACACCCTGGGCGCCGCGCACGATGTCGAGCGCGGCGCGCTGGGCGTCGATCCACCCCTCGCTGGCGGCGTCGAGTCTGTCGTGGGCCCCGTTGTCCGACATACCGGCACGCTACTGCCGCGCCAGTCGCGCCAGTCGCGGGTTCAGCGGCCGGTGTAGAGGTAGTCGTGCAACACCTTGCTCTCGGTCTGCAGCTCGGCCAGGCGATGCTTCACCACGTCGCCGATGCTGATGATCCCGGCCAGACGCCCGTCGACGGTCACGGGGAGGTGGCGGATGCGCTCGACGGTCATGGTCTCCATCAACGAGTCGAGGCTGTCGTCGGGCGCGCAGGTGCTGACCTCGCTCGTCATCGCGTCGGTCACCGCCATCTCGAGAGCAGCGGCGCCATGGGCGGCGACGGCCCGGGCCAGGTCGCGCTCGGACACGATGCCCGCGATGGTCTCACCGTCGTCGGACACGACAAGGGCTCCGACGCCGTGGGCGGCCAGCAGACCGGCAACGTCTGTGAGATTGGCTCCCGTCGCGACGGTGTCGACGACGGTGCCCTTGCTCTCGAGGATCTGGCGTACGAACACGCACTCACCTCCTCGCTCAGGGGTCCGCACCCGGGCCCACCTGATGCTGTCCTCACCAATACTGCCACCACGGCCCACCGGCGCGGCGTCAAACGGGTGGTGGCGGCCGTCGCCCAGCCGCGCCGACTTCGTCAGCGCTCCGAATCGGTGTCGGCCGGATCGGCGGCGTCATCGGGGTCGTCGAGGGCGGCGATCACGGCCATCATGGCCTCGAGCTGGTCGAGGTAGTGCGCCCGCGAGCGGTGCTGGAAGCGCACGGCCAGCGCGGTGGCTCCCAACTCGGCGTAGGCCCGTACGGTCGCCGCCGAGCCGTCCGGATCGCCGCTCGGGTCGAGGGGCGGCTCGGGAGCCAGGACGACATCGAAGCGGGGCACCCGTTCGTTGATCATCTCGACGACGTCGGGGGCACCCAGCAGGCGTCGCAGCTCGTCGCGATCGAGTCCGAAGGGGATCCATCCATCGCCCAGCTCGAGGGCCCGGCGCAGCGAGCGCCGGCTCCGCCCTCCGACCCAGATCGGCACATGGCTCTGCACCCCGCTCGGTTCGACGATCCAGCCCTCGTATCGATGGTGCGTACCGCGATAGTCGGCGGCCGGACGGGCGAAGGACGTCCGAAGGGCGCGAAGGGCGTCGTCGGCCCGCTCGCCGCGGTCGGCGAAGGGCACGTCGAGCAGCTCGAACTCGGCCTGCAGCGATCCGACACCGACGCCGAGGAGCACACGACCCCCGCTGGCGACGTCGAGGGATCCCCATCGCTTCACGATCTCGAGGGGATGGTGGTAGCCGAGCACGAGGACGTGGGCCAGCAGGCCGATCCGCTCGGTCGCGGCGGCCATGAAGCTCAGGGCGACGAGCGGATCCCAGTACCTGCCGCCCCGTTCGGCGGCGACCGGCGCCGGGATGGCGACGTGCTCGGGACAGCTGACCCAGGCGTACCCGAGCCGGTCGGCCGCCCGGGCGACGGCCAGGATGTCGTCGATGCCGCCGTCGCGCTCCCACTCGGGCGGATCGAAGCGCGGATTGAGGTTCACGACCGGAGTGATGATGCCCACGCGCACGGTCGGAGCCTCTCACGACCCGCAGGTGCCGATGCCGACCAGGGTTGGTCGCGACCCGATCGGAACCGGGCCCGTCCCCACCCGCCGCCGACCCGTCGCCACCCGTGACCCGATTGGAACTGGGGGGCGGCGCTGGCGACAATGGCGCATCACCGCGAACCAGCTGATCGCCTCGTCGTCGCCCGAGCCGTCGCCCGATGGGCCGACGCCGGCCGCCCCCAACCGGTCGAACCGTGGTGTCGTGATCGGCATCGTCGCCGCCGCCGTCGTCCTCATGATCGCGGCGGGCGTCGCCAGCCTGGTGCCCAGGTCGTCGAAGACCTGGCAGGGAACCCTCGTGAGTCCCGCTCCCGCCAAGCCCCAGTTCACGCTCACCGACACGTCTGGGCATCCGTATGACTTCGCGGCGTCGACGAAGGGCCAGCTCACGCTGCTGTACTTCGGCTACACGCACTGCCCCGATGCCTGTCCCATCACCTTCGCCACGCTGGCGGGCGCCCTCGAGAACCTGCCGGGTGTCGCCACCACGGTGGTGTTCGTCACGACCGATCCCGCCCGCGACACCCCGGCCCGTCTACGCACCTGGCTCGACCAGTACGACGCGCACTTCGTCGGACTGACCGGCACAGCCGCCCAGCTGGCCGCGGCCCAGCGGGCCGCCGGCGTCTCGGTCGCCATCGCCGGCGAGCCGGACAAGTCGGGCAACTACACCGTCGGTCACGCCGCGTCGGTGCTGACCTACACGCCCGACGGCCGCCAACATCTCGTCTACCCCTACGGCACGACGCAGGCCGACTGGCAGCACGACCTCACGCAGCTCCAACACGAGACGGCCTGGAACCAGGTGCCATGAGGCCCGCTCCAGGGCTGGTCCCTGCCGACGGGTCCCCGAGCGGGGCCACGTGACCGTGCTGGCCGTCACCTGGTGGTGTCACACCATCCAGGCCCCCTGGTCGTGGACGCCCCGGTTCTACGTCGGCGTGTGGCTCGTCGTCGGCGTCCTGGCCGTGGCCTACGGCCTGGCCTTCCGCCATCGATCGCACACCGTCGGGCTCACCGCCGCCGACCGTCGTGCCGCCATCTGGTTCGCCTGCGGCCTGGCCGTCTTCTGGATCGCCACCGACTGGCCCATCGCCACCCTCGGCGGCGCCTACCTGCTCAGCGTCCACGTCCTCATCTACATGCTGTACACCCTCGCCGCCGCGCCGTTGATGCTGCTGGGTACCCCGCGATGGATGGCCGAGCGGATCATCGGCCGCCTTCACGCCTGGGGCGTCTATCGCGTGCTGACCCGACCGTGGGTCGCGGCGGTGCAGCTCAACGTCGTCCTCGTGGTCTCGCACCTGCCGCCCGTCGTCGACACGCTGCGCAGCAACCAGGCGGGATCGTTCCTGCTCGACACGGCCTGGATGGTCTCGGCCCTGCTGGCGTGGTGCCCGGTGATCAACCCCTTCCGAGGCGACCGCATCCGTCAACCGATCTACCAGTGCGCCTACCTGTTCCTCGCCTTCCAGGTGTTCCCGATGTTGCCCGGTTCGCTCATCACCTTCTCGACCCTGCCCATCTACCGCGTGTACGAGCTGGCCCCTCGCATCGGCAGCTGGACCCCGCAGAACGATCAGCAGCTGGCCGGCGCCCTCATGGCCATCGGCGCCACGCCGGTGATCTGGGCGGTCATCGCCGTGATCTTCCTGCGCGCCGCCGGCGAGTCCGAGCGTGACCGTCCACCGAGCGAGGTCTCCCTCGCCGAGGCCGACGCCATCCAGCGCGAGCAGCGGGCGCGGGCCGCGGCTCGACATCTGGCCTAGAGGAGAGGGATCAGGACAGGCGAGACGCGCAGTCGGCGCAGGTGCCGGTGATCGTGAGATGGCTCGGGTCGGCGACGAACCCGTGCTCGGCCAGCAGCTTGGTGGCCACCGGACGAAACAGGCTCGGCGCCAGCTCGATCTCGTCGCCGCACTGGTTGCACACCGCGTGGTGATGGGCGTTGGCCGCGAAGTGATAAGCGCTCGGTCCGTTGTTGACGTGAACCCGGGTCACGATGCCCTCGCGCTCGAGGAACTCGAGGGTGCGGTACACGGTCGAGATGTGGACCTCGGGGTAGCGGCGCTGGATGCGCTCGCCCAGCTCCTCGGCCGAGAGGTGCAGGCCCTCAGTGCGCGAGAACTCCTCGAGCACGGCCCGGCGGGCCGTCGTGATCTTGGCGCCGCGCTCGGCGGAGCTGGTCGAGCATCTCGTCGATGTCGACGGCCGCGGCATCCATGGCGCTCAGCGTACTGGTCGCAAAATCCGGATCGCCGCCCGGCGCCGAACAGATGCGAGGCACTCGCAACAACGTCTCGCTTGCGGTAGGTTCCGCCAGCGGGGTTGCGCCGTGGAGAGGGGACCCGATGCACATACCCGACGGCTACCTGAGCCCGCAGACCTGCGCCGTCGCGGGGGCGGCCATGGTGCCGGTCTGGGTCGTCTCGGCCCGACGGGTCAACAAGACCGTGAAGCGCCGCGATGTGCCGCTGCTCGCCATCGGGGCGTCGTTCTGCTTCCTCGTGATGATGCTCAACGTGCCCATCCCCGACGGCACGACGGCTCACGCGGTCGGCGGCGTGCTCATCGCCATCCTGTTGGGGCCCGAGGCGGCCGTCATCGCCGTGAGCGTCGCCCTCGCCATCCAGGCGTTGTTCTTCGGCGACGGCGGGATCCTGGCCTTCGGGGCCAACTGCTTCAACATGGCCTTTTTGCTGCCCGTCGCCGGCTACGCCGTCTATCGCCTGCTCAGCCGGCGGCTCTCGCTGACCGATCCGAAGCGGGCCGTGTTCGCCGGCGTCGGTGGCTACGTCGGGATCAACGTGGCCGCGTTCTGCGGTGCCATCGAGCTCGGCATCCAGCCCATCTTGTTCAAGACCAAGGACGGCACTCCCCTCTACGCCCCGTTCCACCTGGCCCAGTCCATCCCGGCCATGATGCTCGCTCACCTGCTGGTGGCCGGGGTGGTCGAGCTCATCCTCACGGCCGGGGTCGTCGCCTACCTGCAGAAGGCCAACCTGCCGATCCTGCGCATCAACCACGGCAACGTCCCTGACGTGGCCGTCGACACCGCCGAGCCCGCGAAGATCAGGTGGCGCTGGGGCGCCATCGGTCTCGGCCTGCTCGTCCTGGCGACCCCGCTCGGACTGCTGGCCCCCGGCGGCGCCTTCGGCGAGGACTCCCCCGCGGACCTGAACCTGCACGAGTACGGGCTGCGGACCATCCCCGCCGGCTTGAACCACTACAACCGCTTCTGGAGCCATGCCCTCTTGGACGGCTACGGCTTCGGTCCGGGCCAGAACCAGACGGTCGGCTACCTGGCCTCGGCCGGCGTGGGGATCCTCGTGATCGCCATCGCCGTGACGGCCGTGTGGTCCGTCCTGCGTCTCGTGAGGCGACCGGGTGCGGTCGACCCGGCCGACGACGTCGACATGGCGAACCCTGAGGCGACACCGGCATCGAGCCCCATCGCCCATGCCTCCGAGATCGCGAGCAGCATCGACGCGCTGGTCGGAGCCGACCGATGACGATGACGGCCCCGCTGTGGCTGACCGAGGCCGAGATCGGCCTCTGTCCGTGCGGATGCATCGGCAAACGCCGCAAGGGCAGCTTCGTGTCCAAGACCATCGACGGAACGGCCAAGGTGGCGCGCCAGGCCATCTTCGCCGACGAGATGGCGGCTCAGCCCGGTCTGCTGCAGCGGCTCGATCCCCGCACCAAGCTCGGTCGGCCTGCTCGCCCTGCTGATCGTGGCCTCGCTGACCCATCAGCTGGCTGTGCTGGCCACCCTCTACGTCGTCACCCTGGGACTGGCCTGGGCGTCACGAGTCCCGATCGGGATGTTCGTGCGCCGCGTGTGGCTGTTCATCCCCATCTTCACCGCCATCGTCGTGCTGCCGGCGACGCTGAACCTCATCACGCCCGGCCACGTGGTCGTCTCGCTCGGCACCTGGTTCGGTCACCCTGTCGGCCTGACCAGCCAAGGGCTCCGCGGCGCCGCCATCATCACGTGCCGCGTGGCGGTGAGCGTCTCGCTGGCCGTGCTCGTGACCTTGACGACCAGTTGGCCGCGCCTCCTCAACGGCATGCGGAGCCTGCACGTGCCCCGGATGTTCGTGACCGTCGCCGCCATGGCGCACCGCTACATCTTCTACCTGCTCGACTCGGTCACCGACATGTACACGGCGCGCCGGGCGCGCACGGTCAAGCCCGACTCGATCCGGTCCAGCCGGCAGTTCGTGGCCGCCTCGGCCGGCGCCCTGTTCGGCAAGTCGAACCACCTGACCACCGAGGTGCACCAGGCCATGATCGCCCGCGGATACGTCGGCGAGATCCACGCGCTGGAGCGGCCCACGTTCGGTGTGCTCGACCTCGTGGCCGTGACGACGGTCGTGACCATCGCCGCAGCCATGGCGATGATGGGACGCGTCATTGGCTTCTGAACGGTCGACCACACGGACGGTCGCAGCCGAGGCCACGACGCCTGGTCACTCGATGTTGTCGCTGGACGAGGTCTCCTACGCCTACCTCGGCAAGTTCCCGGCCCTCGAGTCGGTCAGCTTGAGCATCGACGCTGGCGAACGGGTCGCGCTGCTCGGACCCAACGGCGGCGGCAAGTCGACGCTGCTCAAGATCCTCGCCGGCCTGGTCTTCGCCGATTCGGGCCGCTACCGGGCCTTCGACCAGGACATCACCGAGGACACGCTCGAGGACGAGCAGTTCAACCAGGCCTTCCGCGGCCGGCTGGGCTTCGTGTTCCAGAACACCGACGCCCAGCTGTTCTCCCCCACCGTGCGCGACGAACTGGCCTTCGGTCCGCTCAACATGGGGCTCGAGGCGGACATGGCGGCCCAGCGAGTCGACGACGTGGCCGGCTTGCTCGGCATCGACCACCTGGCCGACCGCGCCCCCTACCAGCTGTCCGAGGGCCAGAAGAAGCGGGTCGCCATCGCGTCGGTCCTGGTCATGAACCCCGACGTGTTGCTCTTCGACGAACCGACCGCCGCCCTCGACCCCGCCACCCAGATCTGGTTCCTCGACCTGCTCGACGAGCTCAACCGGGCGGGCAAGACCCTCGTGGTGGCCACCCACGACCTGGCCACCATCGACCGCCTGGCCGACCGGTCGATCATCCTCGGCGAAGACCACCGACTGGCCGGACCCACCGCCTAGTCCCCCGCTTCGCTTCTGGCGGCGATGACGGGCGTCCCACGCCCTCCATCGCCGCCAGAACGAGATGGGAACGGGAGTCGCGCTAACGCGCCCGGCCGGGGCCGCCGCCCTTCTTGCGCCGTTGGTTCTCCTGGCGGCGCTGGCGTCGGCGCTGGCGGATCTGTTCGCGCCGGCGGCGGCGCACGAGCAGATAGGTCGCCCCCAGCACGACCACGGCCAGCACGGCGGCGCCGATCGCCAGCTTGACCCCGGTGTTGCTCGACGAGGTGGCGGCCCCCGCCGTGTCCTGCGGCAGCGTCGTGGCCCCGAGGTAGTACCCCGGTGTCGCGAAGGCGGCGCCCAGCAACAGGTCGGTCGGCGGGACGTTGTGAGCCGCCACCTGCGTCCACGATCGGCCGGTGGTCGACGTGAACAGGTCGTGGCCGATGCCCGGGATCGTCAGCGTCATGCTCCCGGGCTTGGCCAGCGATCGCACGGACGCTCCCGAAGGCTGGTAGGTCATGGTGATGCGGTAGGCGTTGCCGTTGGCGTACAACTGCTGGGGCAGGGGCGCCAGCGTCGCCGGATCGAGCGGCGTCACCGTCACCCGCACGCTGCGGTCGTTGCCGTGAGGGGCGACGGCCCCGCCGGCCAGGGCCAGCACGACCTGGGCATCGGCGGTCTGGATGCCGGTCGGCGCCGATCCCGTGGGCCCGAGCGAGGTCGACGCCGTCGCGCCGTGGGGCTTCTCGTTGCTGGCCTTGAACACGGGCGGCGGGTTCACCCAGTTGTAGGGATTGCTCGGACCGACCCCCTCATAGAGCGGCCGGATGTGGTCGCCGCGCCAACCGAGCGTGACCCCCATCGTCACCACGTACACGACCGCGAGCGCGGCACCGACGAGCCATCGGCGCCGACTCCGCGACGACATCACCACGTCGGCCTCACTCGGTCCGCGCAAGGACGTCCGACTTGGTCGGCCCGAGGACGTGTCACTTGGTCAGCGGAAGGACTTGGAGGGGATGGTTGGCGAAGGTCGCGGGCCACACGACGGCGCGCTGGCCCGGCGACACCCATTCCCAGATGACGCTCGTGGCGGCACGGTTGTCCCCGGCGTCCGGGCTGCCGGGTGGCGCCAGATCCATGCCGCTGCCGTTGGGGAGGGTCCCCTTGGCCAGGTGCACGCGCAGCGCCGCCCGGGCCACGGCGGCCGGCGTGTCCGACGTGGCCGCCGGCAGCACGTGGGCGAACAACGCGTAGGCGGCCGAGAAGCCCGACAACGCCGGCGCCGACATCGAGTCGTGGTAGGCGGCACGGTAGGCGTGGGACGCCCAGGCCAGAGCGGCGCGGCCTTCGGGCAGAAGGGCCGACGGATTCACGTCGTCGGCGTCGGGCTTGTCCGATGCGAACAGGCCGACGGCGTCGGCGCCGAGCGGCACGCCGAACTGGGGCATGCAGTAGCTCGACGACGTCCCGATGTTGGCCAGCAGCGGCACGTGGGCGGCCACCAACGCCCGACGCAGGGCGATGCCGTCGGCGATGTAGGCCGACACGTAGAGGACGTCGGGGTGGACGGCGGCGATCTTCGCCGCCAGCTGGTCGTAGTCGACGGTGCTCGTGTCATAGGGGAACGTGCCGACGAGCGGCTGGCCGCGCTTGTGGATCTCGGCGATGGCCCCGTCGCCGACCTCTCGGCCGTAGGGATCGTCGACGTAGGCCACTGCATAGCGCGGCGGTCGATCCAGCGCGAAGTGCGGCGCGACCTGATCGGCCACGAAGTCGATGGCCGATGACCCGAGGTTCGAACCCATCGGGGCGATGCGGAAGAAGTTCCGCCCACCTCCGGTGCCCGGCAGCGTCTGGCCCACCGCGCCGGTCTCCCAGAACAGCTGGTGGCGCTGCGTGGCGACGGCGGCGGCGGCCTGCGAGATGGCGCTTCCGTGGCTGCCCACGACCAGATCGATGCCCTTGCGCTGCAGGTCGGCCAGCGCGCCGGGGACGGCCTCGGCCTTGTCCGCGGGCTCGAGCACCAGGCGGATCTGGCGATCGCCGAGCACGCGATGCTCGTCCGCGTACTTGACGGCCAGCTCGACGCCGCGGCTCTCTTCGGTGCCCTGCATCCCCTGCGCGCCCGACGTCGGGTAGATGGCCCCGATCGACAGGACCGAGTCAGACGAACCCGACGACGCCGATGAGGCCGAGGCGCAGCTCGAGGCCCCGATGGCGACCAGGGCGACCAGGGCCAGAGCGGAGCGGGCCAGGCGAGGGGTGCGAAGCGGGCGATCAGGACGACGCAGACGAGACGAGCGAGACATGGTCAGAACACCACCAGGAGGTTGACGAGGACATGGGTGATGGCGGGCGCCCGCCAGGATCCGCTGACGGCGCGCTGCCAGCCGAAGACGAGGCCCGCGGCCAGATCGAGGGGCAGGACCCACCAGCCGTAGGTCGTGACGTGCACCGCTGCGAACAGCACCGCTGACCCCACCACGGCCCAGACCGTGCCGGCCGGCCGCAGCAGGCCGTAGCAGAGCCGGCGGAAGAAGGCCTCCTCGGCCACCGCCGCCAGGGTGTTGCCCACGACGATGGGAAGGGTGGCGGCCACGGGAGGATGACCTCCGCCGATCACCCGGCCGACGGCGAAGGCGGCCAGGCCGACGACGACGACCGTGGTCGTCCGCCAGCGGCGGTCGGGCGGGGCGGCGTCGGACATCGAGCCCGACGGCAGCGGCCACCACGCGCCGGCCGCACCGAGCGCGACGAACAGGACGACCAGCACCGCCACCGGGTGCGACGAGGCCTCGACCAGCGCGGGACGTGCCTCGAGCAGTCCACAGCCGAGCACCACGACCAGCGCGCCGCCGAGGACCCAGATCGGGCCACCGCGGGTCCGGTCGCCGTCGACCGGATGAGGTTCTGCGGCGACCGGCGAGCTCGGCGAGGTCGCCGCCGCGGCCAGGCGGGATCCGCTCACTGGCTGGCGAACGACACGGCGGCCACGACGCGGTTGGCGAACGGGCGATGGTCGGACGCGACGAACTCGGCCTGGATCGTGTGGGTCCCCGGCGTCACGGTGATCGGCTGACTGAGTCCGTAGGTCATCGAGACGAGCTTGCCGTCCACCGACACGTGGATGTGGCCCTCGTCGGGGTTCACGCCGGAGACCGTGGTCGGCGCCACGACCGTGGCGTTGTCGAGTTGCAGCTTGAGGTCGACCGACGCGCCCGTCACCGCGTTGGGCTCGGGGCTGACGATGAGGAGCTTGGCTGGAGTCGTCGGACGATCGACGGTCTTGGCGCTCTTCGAGTCCGGCGCGCACCCCGCGATCGAGACGATGGCCACGACCAGCACCAGCAGGGCGCCGACCATGCGTCGCTGGGCCCAGCGGGGCGTCCTCATCGGCGGAGCGGTCTCCTTCTGACCAATGGCGGCCGGGGCCCGCGACTCGACGGCGGGACGGCCGGATCCGATTCTGCCTGTTGCCATCGGGTGAGGGGACATCGGGGGTGCTCCTTCGCGGTCGATCACCGGCGTACACCGATGGTGACGTCGGACTGGTAGGTGGTGCCGTCGACGGCGATCGCCGTCATGGCGAAGCGGTAGGGGCCGGGCCGGGCGCCCGGGAGGTCGGCGACGAAGTGGCCGACCTGATCGAGTGTGCGGACCGTCAGACGCGTCGGTCGGGGAAGCCCCGGTCCGGTCGCGGTGACCATCAGCGAACGCATCGGGAGCTCTCGATCGGGCGATGCGAAGTAGGTGGCGTGGAACTCGTTGGACCCGGGCCGCCCCGGATCGAGGTAGGTCTGCAACGAACGACCCGCCTCGAGCGTGATCGTGTAGAGATCCGGAACACCCGGACTGTGCTCGATGGTGATGTGCTCGGGCGCGGTGCGGGTCGTGACCGACAGGTCGACCTCGGTGCCGTTGCTCGGCGCCTGCAGGAGCACGGCGATCTTCCAGGTGCCGGTGATCGACAGGTTGGGTCCCGAACCCAGGTAGTCCCCGTCGGCTCCGCGTCGCAGCTTCAGCGTCGAGGTCCCGAGGTCGGGTTGGTCGGGCTTCGAGAACCGCAGGCTGGCGACCGCCGTCACCGGCCGGCCGGTGTCGTAGTCCGTCGCCTGGAGCTCGAACTGGTTGAAGCCGGCGACGCCAGGCGCCACGGCGAGCCGGACCTTGACGGTCGTGGCGAAGTCGTGGCCGGTCACGACCAGAGGCGGCGGCCCGGTCGACGCCGCCACCGAGGCCGGTGGCGCCAAGCCCTGCAGGATGGCCGTCGCCACCAACACGACGGCGACGATTCCGACCTCGACCCGACCGATGGTCACGAGCGACCGGGGCGAGCGCTCGACGGCCGGGATCGAGCGGAACCGGTTGACGGCGCCGAGGGCGACGAGCACGACGAGCAGGCCGCTCTTGACCAGGATGGCCTGGCCGAACGACGTCGAGGTCAGCGTGTGCCAGCTCCCGACCTCGTCGATGGCGCGGATCGTTCCCGTCGCGATCAGCACGAGGACGGCCACGATGGCGATCGACGAGTAGCGGCGAGCGATGCGGGACCGCTCGGTGGCCACCAGGCCGCCCAGCCCGACGAGCAGCATGACCAGGCCGCCGATCCAGATGCCGGCGGCGACGAAGTGGGTCCACTGGGTGAGCATCTTGAGCAGTTCGTCGCGTGTGGCGGCGGCAGCATGGCTGTCGGTCACGTCGCCCCACATCGCGACCGCGCCGGCCATCCCGAGCACCACGGCTGCGGGTCGGGCTCGGCGCAGGGCCGGAACCACGAGCAGCAGGGCGCCCAAGATCAACGGAACGACGCGGACGGCGAGTTGATGGCCGAAGGTCGAGCCCAGGACGCGACCGAGCGCCACGTGAGCGCTGGCCGCCTGGCTGAGGGCGATGGCCACGGCGGCGAGCACGGCGACGATCCACGCGCCGGCGAACAGCCACGGCCAGCCCGGCGCCGGCGGCGATCCGAAGCACCACACGCCGATGACGGCCCCGCCGACCAGGAGCATGAGCCCGGCGTAGAGGAACCACCGGGCCGCGGTCGATCCGACCGGCGGCGACGACGACGTGCTCACCGCCCTGGCCGCCGAGACGCCGCTCGGCGCGACGCCGACGCCGAAGGCGAAGGTGCCACCGGCCAGGTGCCCGTCTACCTTCGACACGGTGGTCCACGCCACCGTGTACACGCCTCGGCCGATCGCGCCGACCTTCACCTGCAGGGTGAGCGGTTGCCGGGCCACCACTGTGGTCGGTCCCTCGGCGTGGTTGTGCCCGCCCGAGTCGAGGACGCGCAAGGTCGACAGCTTCGGATCCGGTTGCTCGCCGAAGGTCGCCGTGACGATCGTCGGCGCCGTCGCCACCACCGCACCCGCCGCGGGCGACGAGCTGACGCGGAGCGCATGAGCGCCCGCCGGGGCCGCGGCCACCACCGTCGCCAGCATGACCACGATCGCGACCAGCGCGCCAGATCCCGCGGCGCGATGCCGCGGGATCGGCGCGAGGCGCGATCCGACCCGACCCATCAGGTCTTCGAACGACGCCGGACGCTCAGGGCCACGACCAGGGCGGGAACCCCGAGACCGATGGCCAGGACCAGCGCCAGCACGGCGACGGTGGTCGCCGTCGACGACGAGTCCTTGGCGTCGTGGGCCGCCGTCTGGGCGCTGGCCACGCGGGGCTGGGTCTTGGCCAGGTTGGTGGCCAGCTCGCCGTTGGTCGGGGTCTTGACGGGGAACTCGATGGCGTCGGGGTTCGAGACCGGGTCGAACGTCGAGTCCGACGACGTGAACTTCTCGTCGACCGGGTCGCCGTTGATCGTCCCCGTGAGGTGGAAGGTGTAGTTGCCCGGCGCCGTCGGGGTGAGGGGGGCGTCCCACTCGCCGTGGGTTCCCTCGCCGGTATCGGCGTCGAACGAAGGCGCCAGGTCGAGCGGATCGCTCGTCTGCTGGGCGTAGATGACGGCGACCTTCAAGGTCACCGGGTTGCCCAGATCGTCCACCGGCTCGCCCTTGGCGTCGTGGATGATGATCTGGACGCCGTTCTGCTCGCCGACGTAGGTCGGCTCGTGCTGCCACCCGACCTCGAGGTCGTAGGTGCCCACCTTGCGGGCCTCGTGGGCCAGGGCCGGCGTAGCCAGCAGGGCGGTGGCCACGGCGACGATCGCCGCCGCGGCGCCCACTCGGAACAGGGAACGTGACATGACAAGACCTCTCTGAGGATGGCGGGCCGCGCCCGATGGCGACTGGCACACGAAAAGGAATGAGGAGGGAACGGGATGGCCGACGGCGCGGCGCGATGAGCTCGGGGCCACCAGCGGGACGATGCCCGGCGCGGCCGGCCGAGGGTCTAGGACGCCGGCGCGAACGGAGGCGGTCGGCTCAACA
Source organism: uncultured Microthrixaceae bacterium (assembly GCA_963734965.1). Classification (GTDB taxonomy): domain Bacteria; phylum Actinomycetota; class Acidimicrobiia; order Acidimicrobiales; family Acidimicrobilacustridaceae; genus UBA4742. The sequence continues at coordinate 421,700 of CAVTJK010000004.1, forward strand.
GGGCGTGGCCCAGACGCTGGCGCGTGGACGGCGTCGCCGCCTGGATCGGACCGACCGGGGCGGTGAGCGTCCGGCGCCGGGCGACGAGGGCGCCATAGAGGCGCACGACCCCCCTCACCGCTCGGCGGCGGCGGGCGGTTCGATCGACGACTTCGACGGCGACGGCAGCGATGGCCAGCGCCACCACCGCATGGATCAGCAGGGCCGAGCCGTGATGGGCGGTCAGGACACGCAGTCCGGGCCAGGCCAAGCCGGCGGCGCGCGCCTCGAGGTTCTCCTGGGTGAAGTAGAGGAGCAGCTGGACGACGACCAGGGCCAGCCAGAGGCGGAGCGGTTCGATGCGGTCGGGCCCGAGCGGCTCGCGAGCCGCTCGTTCGAGGTCAGGATCGACGGCCGCGCCAGCGCGCCAGGCTCGCCGCACCGCCACCCGGCTCGAACGGGCCAACCGGGCCAGGTGACGCGCCCCGCGCCAGCCGAGCCACGACGCGAGCAGGGCCAGACCGGCCAGCGCGGCGCCGACGGGCTCGAGGTAGGTGTGCATGGCGCCCGAGAGGGCGCGACCCGCCGACGCGCCCCCGGTGAGGTACCAGGTCGCGGCGTGACCCACCCATTCGCCGACCAGGGCGAGCAGCACGAAGGCGCCGATGGCGATCGGGCCGCGCCGGAGGCCTCCCACCCGTATGTGCACGCCGAGAGCTTCGCACCGATCGACTGGTTGACACCAGGCAGGCGGCAGATTCTCGGCGCGATGCGCGCGGTGATCGACCGGGAGAGGTCATCTCCGTCGAGTCGGTCGTACTTGGCGACGGTCAGCCGGCGTCTGGCGTCTCGCGCCCCACCAGTCGCGCCTCGGCCAGTGCCCGGGTCAAGGGCTCGGTCACGCTGGGCAACGGCAGGTTGGCATCGGCGAAGTCCTCACCGGTGGCGTACACGACCGTCGGCACGCTCCACCCCCCGAGCGAGGCGATCAGGGCGCGGAACCCCGTGTCGATGCTCAGGAAGTGGTGCAACGAACCGCCCGTGGCGCCGAGGACGCAGGCGGTGCCCTCGAGGGCGCCCGCCGCCAGCTGGTCGAACAGCACCTTGAGCAGCCCGCTGTAGGTCGCTCGATACACGGGCGTGACGACGACGAGCACGCCGGCCGAGCTGACCGCGGCCAGCGCGTCGTCGACGGACGGGTGCGAGGCCCGCCCCAGCAGCGCGTCGGCGTCGAGGCCGCCCACGTCGATGAGGCGTCCCTCCCCGGCCAGCTCGACGGCGGCGGCGGCCACGGCGTGGGTCTTGGACGTCGACGACGGGCTGCAATTGAGCGCGATCAGTTTGGTCACCGCCGTAACGTTGCACGTCGTGGACCCTCTCGACAACGCCGTGTGGCACACGATCACCGGTGAGCGGTCGGCCCTGGCCCAGTTGCATCCGGGCCACGAACCGGTGGCCGGCCGTTTCGACCCCTCCGTCTCGGTCTTCACCGCCATCGAGGACGAGCCCACGGACGCGACCTGGGAGGCGTTGGCCGAGCTGGTCGGCCCAGGCGGCCCGGTCGTGCTGTTCCGCGCCGAGATCTCGCCGCCTCCGACCTGGCCGGTGACCACGACGGTGGTCGGATTCCAGATGGTCGGCGACCGCGTCGCCGGCGCGCCGATGGCCGAGGCCAGCGTCCTGGGTCCGGTCGACACCGACGACATGCTGGCCCTCGTCGAACGGGCGCAGCCTGGTCCGTTCTCGCCCCGGACCCCCGAGCTGGGCCGCTACCTCGGCGTGCGTCGCGACGGCGAGCTGGTCGCCATGGCCGGCGAGCGGCTCCGCTGCGGGGGGCGGACCGAGATCAGCGCGGTGTGCACCGACCGCGCCCACCGGGGCCAGGGACTGGCCCGAGCCCTGGTCGGGGCCATGGTCGCCCACATCCGCGACGAGGGTCGCCAGCCCTTCCTGCACGTCGCCGAGGACAACAAGAACGCCCGCCGCCTGTACGAAGCGATGGGCTTCGAGATCCGGGCCACCATCCCCGCGCTCGTGGGCTCGGCCCCGGGCCGGGCCGAGCCTGGGCCACACTGACGGGCACCGTCGGGCCGTTGAGATCGGCCCACGAATGTCGAGTTTGTCAGTCATATTTAGAGGGATAGCCTTCGGACCATGGACGAGCCCGCGGTCGTCGTGATCGTCGGGGCCGGGCCGCGGGGCCTCGAGGTCCTCGAACGGCTCGTGGCCAACGCCACCGAGCGCCAGGGTCGGCGCCCGCTCGCGATCCACCTGGTCGACCCCTACCCGCCCGGGCCGGGGCGGGTGTGGCGCTCGGACCAGTCGGCGCGGCTGCTGTTCAACTCGATGGCTGTCGACGTCACCGTGTTCACCGACGACAGCGTGGACTGCGAGGGGCCGGTCCGCCCCGGCCCGTCGCTCTATGAATGGGCCCGCCTCGTCGCCGCCGATCCCGACTCGGCGCTCCGTCCGAACGATCCCGACGTGGCCGCCGAGGTCGACAGCCTCGAACCCGAGAGCTTCCCGACCCGGCGACTGGGCGCCGAGTACTTCGCCTTCGCCCTGGAGCACGTCCTGGCCCAGGTGCCGCCGCACGTCTCGGTGCGGTTCGTTGCTCACCGGGCCCTCGCCGTGTGCGACGACGTGGGGCCGGTCCGACATCGGGTCGTGCTCGACGGCGCCGACGACCTCGTGGCCGATGCCCTGGTGTTGACGCTCGGCCACCTCGATGCCGAGCCCACCGACGAGCAGGCCGACCGGGCCGGCTTCGCGACCCGCCATCGCGGGGCCTACCTGGCCCCGGTGTACGGCGCCGACGTCGACCTGTCGATGTTCGAGCCGGGGGTCGACGTCATCGCCAGCGGCTTCGGGCTCGCCTTCGTCGACCTGGTCGTGCTGCTGACCGAGGGACGCGGCGGACGCTTCATCGAGCGCGACCACGGGCAGCTGAGCTACGTCGCATCTGGACGCGAGCCCCGGCTCCACGTCGGATCGCGTCGCGGCGTCCCGTACCGCTGCAAGCCGACCTACGGGCTCCAGGGCGGTCCTCTCGACCTGCCGCGGTTCTTCGACCGGGCGTCGGTCGAGCGCCTGGTCGCCGACGCCGACTCGCTCGACTTCGTGGCCGACGTCTGGCCGCGGCTGGCCAAGGAGGTGGCGTGGGGCTACTACCAGGAACTGTTCGGCGGCCATCCCGATCGGGTCGAGATGGCGTGGACCCGGTTCACGGATGGCTTCACCGAGGCCGAGTACGGCTCCGCCGACTACCAGGCCCTGGTGAGCGAGGCGGTGCCCGACGCCCTCGACCGCCTCGACCTGCTCGCCCTCGACCGTCCGCTGGCGGGGCGCCGCTTTGCTGACCTCGACCAGCTCCAGGCCCACCTCCGCCAGCACGTGCGATCAGACATCGACCGTCGGACGAGTGCTCGCTACAGCGCCGACCTCGGCGGCTTCTACGCCTTCCTGTCGGTCTTCCCGCAGCTGCCCCGAGTGCTGGGTTCGGCCAAGCTCCCGGCCCGGTCGCTGGTCACGGGCTTCCACGAATGGTGGTGGGGACTGTTCAACTACTACTCGAGCGGGCCGCCCCCGCGACGTCTGGAGGAGCTGCTGGCCCTGGCCGAGGCCGGAGTGGTGCGGTTCATCGGCGCCGACATGTGGGTGGACACCGACGAGGCCACGGGCACCTTCCGGGCCGGGAGCGCGTCGGTCGCCGACGTGATCCAGGCTCCCGCCTTCATCGACGCCCGCCTACCCGACCCCACGGTCTCCCGCACCCGCGACCCGCTGTTGCGCGACCTCTACGAGCGTGGCGCCGCCGCCGAGCAGGTGCTGGTGGACCCTGATGGCACTGAGTTCGTCACGGGTCAGTTGCGCGTCGCGCGCGATCTGCGGGTCGTCACCGCCGACGGTCACCCTCACGAGCGCATCTTCGCCATCGGCCCCCACACGACCTCCCGGGCCCCGGCCTTCGTCCGTCCCCGGACCAACGGGCTGGCCTTCCGCCACAACGATGCGCTGGCCCGTGCCGTGCTCGATGCGCTCGACGTCGCCGAGCCGGCGCCCGCTCGACCCGCCCCCAGTCCCCGACCGGCCGCCACCATCGGCCCGATCTCCTAGAGAGGACGACGCCATGCCCATCGAGTTCCTCGGGATGGGAGCCACCAACGACGGCTCCGAGACCCATCGTCGATCGGGTTCCAGCTTCGACGCCGACTACACGATCCGCCTGGCGCGGGCCCATGAGGAGCACGGTTGGGACCGCGTGCTCACCGCCTACGGATCGGGGACCCCTGACCCGGCCCAGGCGGCGGCGCTGATCGCGTTGAACACCGACACGCTCGGCCTGCTGCTCGCCCACCGACCCAACCTCTCGATCCCCACGTTCGCGGCGAAGACCTTCGCCACCCTCGACCAGATCAGCAACGGGCGCCTCACCGTGCACTTCATCACCGGCGGCAACGATCACGAGCAGCAGCGCGAGGGCGACTTCCTCACCCACGACGAGCGCTACGAGCGCACCGAGGAGTACATCCAGATCGTCAAGCAGGCGTGGACGAGCCACGAGACCTTCGACCACGACGGTCCTCACTACCGGTTCGCCGACTTCGTGTCCGACGTGTACCCCGCCCAGGATCCGCGGCCCGACGTGTCCTTCGGCGGATCCTCCGACGCCGCCTACGCGGTCGGCGCCGCCGAGGCCGACATCTACTGCCTCTGGGGCGAGCCGCTGGCCAACACGGCCGAGCAGATCGCGAGGGTCAAGAGGGAGGCGGCGGCGGCCGGCCGGGAGCATCCGCCGCGCATCCAGGTGGCCTTCCGCCCGATCATCGCCCCCACCGAAGCCGAGGCGTGGGAGAAGGCGCACGCGGTGGTCGCCCAGATCGAGTCGCGGCGGGGCCCCAACAACCCCTGGGTGCGCCGGGGCGGCCCCGGCCGGCCTCAGAACGCCGGATCCCAGCGACTGGTGGACATCGCCGCGGCGGGCGAGCGCTTCGATCGGGCCATGTGGACGGCCACGGCCAAGGCCACCGGCGGCGCCGGCAACTCCAACGCCCTGGTCGGCACGCCCGAGATCGTGGCCGAGGCCCTGCTCGACTACGTCGATCTCGGCGTCGACATCCTCTCGGCTCGGGGGTATGACACGTTGGACGACGCCGTCGACTTCGGCGATCAGGTGATCCCCCTGGTGCGCGCCGAGGTCGCACGCCGCGACCGCGAGCTCGCCGCGTCAGCCTCGGCGGCGCCGCCCGTCTAGCGCGTCGAGCGGTTCGATCGGCCAGGTCCCAGTCGACGGTGATGCGGAGCGCCGCTAGTGTTCGCGCCTTCAGGTCGGGCCCGCCCGTGCCGGCGGGTCCTGGTCCGGCGTCGCGTCGGACCATCTCCGGACATCGATCTATGGAGGTCAGACCATGATTTTCCGTCGGGGAGGGTCAACCGTGGCCGACCCGGGCGCCGCCGCCGATGCCGGCGCGGGGATCACCATCGATCTGCGCGACCCACCGACGTCGCATGCGAACGAGCGCGGATCACGCCACTCCCAGCACAAGCTCGAGACGCTCGAACACAAGAACGAGGTGCTCGAGGCCAGGCTCGCCCGGCTCGACGAGCTGGCCGCCGTCGAGCGCCAGGTGGCGGCTCGTCGGCCCGCTCGCGAGGGCCAGCCGACCTTCAGCGACCTGTCCATGCCCATCCCCGAGGATCGGTGCAGCTGGCTCGACCGCCAAGACCTCGACGAGTCCACCCTCGACGCCGACCAGCTGTTCTTCCGCCAGCAGGGCTACCTGATCAAAGAGGGCCTCATCCCCGACCGGCTGACCGAGCCCTACCTGGCCGATCGCATCGGCGTGACCGACGAGCAGCTGTCGGTCTGGGGTGGCAGCTACATGGCCCTCGAGTCGATGCGAGAGGTCTGCCTCTACGAGCCGCTCGTCGATCTGATCGAAAAGCTCGTGGGCCAGCCCGTCGGGCTCTTCCTCACGCTGTCGGGCCTCGAATCCACGCGGCGCACCTGGCACCAGGACTTCTACCTCAAGCCCGGCTACGAGAACGTCAACTACTGCGCGGCCTGGATCGCCGTCGGCGATGTCCATCCCGACAGCGGTCCCTACGAGTACGTACCGGGCACGCATCGGCTGCCCTCGATGCGCCAGGAGCTCATCTGGGAGTGGCTGACCCCCGAGGAGCGCGAGTCCCACGCCAACTACCGCATCGCCGAGACGTTCGTGACCGACGCCTGCGCCAAGATGGTCGTCGAGCAGGAGCTCGAACCGCGCTTCTTCCTGCCCAGGCGGGGCGACGTGCTGATCTGGCACCACTCCCTGCTGCACCAGGGCTCCCGGGCCCGGGTCGGCAACATGATGCGGCCGGGCCTCATCGCCCACTACAACTCGCTGTCCAAGCAGCGCGAGCTGGGTCGCAAGATGGTGCAGATGCCGAACGGCAAGTGGTACCGGGAACGAGACGACCACGATGTCGTCCTGGGCCGCTTCCGTGAGTCGACCGAGTTCAAGGCCCAGGCCATCGCCGCTCGCACCCAGCGCTGAGCCCTGACCGACCTGTCCGGGCGGCGGCTCGGGGAGTGGGGCAGACTCGCTCCATGCTCGACGGTCAGGATGCGGGCGAGGGGTTCGTCGTCGCCCCTATCGGAGGCGACGACGAACCAGTGCTGCGCGTGCGGGACGTGCACAAGCGCTTCGGGGCGGTCCAGGTCCTGCGCGGCATCGACCTCGAGCTGCGCCGGGGCGAGATCCTCGCCCTGGTCGGCGAGAACGGCGCCGGCAAGTCGACCCTCGTGCAGTGCATCGCCCGGACCTACGCCGCCGACAGCGGCACGGTCGAGATGGGCGGCCAACCGCTGGCCACCGACCCGCTCGCCGCCCGCGACCAGGGCGTGGCCGTGGTGTGGCAGGACCTGGCGCTGTGCGACAACCTCACCGCGGTCGCCAACCTGTTCCTCGGCAACGAGCGCGACGGCGGGGTCTTCCTCGACGAGTTCGCCATGGCCGACGAGGCCCGGGCCCTGTTCGAGCGGCTGCACATCACCATCGCCAGCCCGCACCAGCCGGTGGGCACGCTCTCGGGCGGCCAGCGCCAGCTGCGTGGCCATCGCCCGGGCCGTGCTGCGCCGACCGTCGGTGCTCGTGCTCGACGAGCCCACCGCCGCCCTCGGCATGACCGAGACCCAGGTGGTCGAGCGGCTGCTGGCCGAGCTGCGCGACGCCGGGCACGGCGGTGCTGCTCGTGTCGCACCGCCTCGATCAGGTGTTCCGCCTGGTCGATCGCATCGCCGTGCTGCGCGAGGGCCGCATCGTCGCCGAGGTGTCGCCGCTCGAGGTCCACCCCGACGACGTGATCGCCATGATCTCCGGCGTCGAGGCCGACTCGACGGCCCGCCGCCAGCTCCACCGGCTGCGCAGCCTCGTCGACCAGCTGGCCGAGGTGGAGCCGGCGGCCAGCCTGCCCCTGATCGTGTCGGCCATGGCCGAGGCGCTGGGGGTCGACCAGCTGTGCGTGCACCTCCTCGACACCCGGCGACGACCAGCCGGCCGCTCGCTGCGCCGCTCGGCCGCCGTCGGCCTGTCGCCGGCGCTGCTCGACGCGGTCGAGTCGCTGCCGGTCGGAGCCGACGGCGGCGCGCCCGGGCGTCGCGGCCGAGAGCGGCCGAGCCGGTCGTGGTCGAGGACCTGCGCCGCGACCCCTGGTGGGCGCAGCTCGTCGGCCAGATCGGTCGTCCGGCGATCGCCCGCAGCTCGTGGTCGGTGCCGATCGTCGGGTCGCTGGGCGTGCTCGGGCACGATCTCGGGCTACGCCGACACGGTCGGGCCGGCCCCAGAACGACCAGCTCGAGCTGGTCTCGCTCTACGCCAGCCACGCCGCCGCGGCCATCGAGCGGGAGCGCCTGCTGGCCGACGCCACCCGTCGCAACCGGCTGCTCGAGACCCTCCGCGGCGTGCTCGACACGCTGGCCGGACCCCAGCCGGCGGGCGGCGGCCTGGCGCTGGCGCTGGTGGCGCTCGGGCGCGGGCTGGGCGCCGACGCCATCGCCCTGCACACCGCCGACGGCCAGCCAACGGACTTCCAGGTGAGCGAGCTCGGCGACCGGGCCTGGCCGGTCGCCGACCGAGCTCCAGCGGGCGGCGGCGGTCACGGTGCCTCCGGGTCGCCGGCCGGGTCGATCGGGCCCGGCCGGTCGGTCCGACACGTGCTGGCCGTCCCGATCGAGGCGCCCGACGGCCGGGCCGTGGTCACGGCCTGGTGGGCCGACCCGCGGCGGCTGTCCAACGACGCCCTCGACCTGCTCGACGACGCCGGCCCGGTCGCTCAGCCTGGCCCTCGAGCGCGAGGCGCTCGAGCAGGCCAACGCCGAGGCGGCGTCGCTGCGGCGCTCGCAACCGGCTGCAACAGGAGTTCCTGTCGCGCCTGAACCACGAGCTGCGCACACCGCTCACCGCCATCCAGGGCTTCGCGTCCACCCTGCGCCAGACCGACGTCAGCTGGGACGAGTCGTCCCAGCAGCGGTTCCTCGACTCGATCGCCTCCGAGTCGGCCCGCATGGGCCGGCTGGTCGGCGACCTGCTCGACTTCAGCGCCATCGACTCGGGCGTGCTGCGCCTGCTGCCGGACTGGTGCGACCTCGGGCTGGTGCTCGAGGCGGCCCGAGCCTGCGTGACCGAGGCGCCCCGCCGGCCTGTTCGTGCTCGAGCGACGGTGCGGCGCTGCCCGCCCATCTGGGCCGACCACGACCGCCTCGAGCAGGTCTTCGTGAACCTGTTCGAGAACGCCGTGCGCCACGCCCGCGGGCTCACCCGGGTCGACGGTGACGGCCGTCGCTCGACCCGGCCGGGCGAGACGGTCGGCGTCCGGGTGTCCGACGACGGGCCGGGCCTGGCCGCCGATCCGGCGCGAGCGGCGTCTTCCTGCCCCACGACCGCGGCTCGGCGCCAGGGACCGGGCGCCGGGCTCGGGCCTGGCCATCGCCCGAGGCATCGTCGCGGCCCACTCGGGCACGATCGGCCTCGAGCCGACGCGCGGTCGGCACGACCGTGCTGGTCGTGCTGCCCGTCGAGCCCGACGACGCACGACGTCGACGACGGACCGGGGCGCGCCGGTCGACGCTCGACGCCCGCCGGCTCGATGAGCCCGGACCGGTCATGAGGTGAGCGACGACCGACCGCTGATCCACGTCGTCGAGGACGACCCCAACATCGTCGACCTCGTGCGCTCCAACCTGCTGGTCCGCGGCTTCACCGTGACCGTGTCGCGGACCGGCAGCCGACGTGCTCGAGCTGGTGCGGGCCAACCAGCCCGACATCGTGCTGCTCGACCTCATGCTGCCCGACGCCGACGGCTTCGACCTGTGCCGCGAGATCCGCGCCGAGTCGTCGCGTCGGGCATCATCGTCGTGTCGGCCCGACGGGGCGAGCAGGACAAGGTCCGGGCCCTCAACCTCGGCGCCGACGACTACCTGACCAAGCCGTTCGGCATCGACGAGCTGCTGGCCCGCATCACCGCGCTGCTCCGCCGCAGCCGGGTCGGCCCGCCGCCGGCGGCCAGCGCGCCGCTGACCTTCGGCGACGTCACCATCGACCTCGACGCCCAGCTGGTCACCAAGGGCGGCGAGCCGGTCCACCTCACGCCGACCGAGTTCGGGCTGCTGCGCGAGCTGGCCCTCGCCCCGGGCAAGCTGCTCACCCACGCCACGCTGCTGCGCAAGGTGTGGGGTCCCGGCTACGAGACCGAGACGGAGTACACCCGGGTCTACGTCCGCCGGCTGCGGGCCAAGCTCGAGGATCCCGACGGCCCGCCGCTGATCGCCACCGAGCCTCGCGCCGGCTACCGGATGGCGCTGGCCGACGGCTGATCTGAGTCGGTCAGGCGGTCGTTCACGATTCGTTCACGAATGCGGCCGAACATCTATGCCTCGTTCACAGGGGCTCCCTTAGCGTGATCGACGACCTGGCTGCAGGCCGAGCCAGGTCATCCATCTCTAGGGGGAGAGTCTCATGAACGTCTCGCTGAAGCGAGCGGCCTGGTGTCCACCGCGTTCGTGGCTGTGCATGGGGCTGGTCGCCGCGTGCAGCAGCAGTAGCAAGACCACCACGGCGGGCACATCGCCGCCGACCACCGTGGCGGTGAGCGCGACGTCGTTCACCAGCGACTTCGCCACCATGGCCACGCCTCAAGCCGCTGGCGGCCGAGGGCAAGGGCAAGGTCGTCGTGCTGCTGCCCGACACCACCACCTCGGCCCGCTACGTCTCCTTCGACGCGCCGTACCTGACCAAGGCCTTCAAGGCGGCCGGGCTGTCCGACTCGCGACTTCCAGGTCGAGAACGCCCAGGGCAGCGCCTCGACCATGCAGACCCAGGCCGAGGCGGCCATCACCAACGGGGCCAGCGTGCTGGTCATCGATCCGCTCGACTCGGGTAGCGGCGCGGCCATCGAGCAGAACGCCGTGCAGAAGGGCGTGAAGGTCATCGACTACGACCGCCTCACGCTCAACGGCTCGGCCTCGTACTACGTGAGCTTCGACAACGTCGCAGGTCGGCAAGCTGATCGGCGCAGGGCTTCGAGAACTGCGTCACGGCCTGGGACGTCACCAAGCCGCAGGTGCTGATGATGGACGGCGACCCGACCGACAACAACGCCACGCTGTTCTCGCAGGGCTACCACGCGGTGCTCGACCCGAAGTTCGCCGACGGCACCTACACCAAGGTCGACGAGCCGGCCGGCACCTGGGACAACCAGAAGGCGCTGACCAACTTCCAGCAGGCCTACACGGCCCACTCGAACATCAACGCCGTCGTCACGCCGAACGACGGCGTGGCCAACGCGGTGGTCTCGGGGCTCAAGACCCTCAACATCCCGGCCAAGAAGGTGCCCGACCACCGGCCAGGACGCCACCCTGCAGGGTCTGCAGAACATCCTCGGCGGACTACCAGTGCATGACGGTGTACAAGCCGATCTACCTCGAGGCCCAGGCCACCGTGGCGCTGTCGCTGTTCCTGCGGGCCGGCCAGAAGCCGTCGTCGGCCCTGGTCAACAAGACCACCAACAACAAGACCACCGACGTGCCGTCGGTCCTGTTGACCCCGGTCTCGGTGACCACCAAGAACATGAACGACACCGTGGTCAAGGACGGGTTCGTCCAGGCCTCCGCACCTGTGCGCCGGCTAGCTACGCCGCAGCGTGCAAGGCCGCCGGCATCACCCCCTAGCGCAACGCCAATCCGGACGGCCGGGCTGCATCCGCCTAGCGTGCGGGTGCAGCCCGGGGCCGTCTGGTCCCGTCGCCTGCAGGGGGAAGGAGGAAACGTGAGCACCGGCGTCGAGTCCGCTGGAGCCGTCGGACGGCCAGCGGCCGGACCCGTCAGCGGCCACCGCTGCTCGAGCTGCGCGGCATCGACAAGCACTTCGGACCGGTGCAGGCCCTGACCGGCGGTCGACCTGGTCGTGCCGGCCGGTCAGGTCACCGCGCTGGCCGGCGACAACGGCGCCGGCAAGTCGGTGCTGATCAAGTGCATCGGCGGGATCCACTCGCCCGACGGCGGCGAGATCCTCTGGGAGGGCCAGCCCGGTGCACATCCGCACGCCGCGGGACTCGGCCGCCCTCGGGCATCGAGACCGTGTACCAGGACCTCGCGCTGTGCGACAACCTCGACATCGTCCAGAACCTGTTCCTGGGCCGGGAGCGCACCCGCCACGTCCTGCTCGACGAGGAGGACATGGAGATCGCGGCCCGCGACACGCTGGCCAGCCTGTCGGTCACGACCGTGCGCTCGATCCGCCAGCCGGTGGCCTCGCTGTCGGGTGGTCAGCGCCAGGCGGTGGCCATCGCCAAGTCGGTGCTGTGGAACTCGCGGCTGGTCATCATGGACGAGCCCACCGCCGCCCTCGGGCGTCTCCCAGACGGCCATGGTGCTCGAGCTGGTCCGGCGGCTGGCCGACCAGCGGCGTCGGCGTGCTGCTCATCTCGCACAACATGAACGACGTGTTCGAGGTGGCCGATCGCCTGGCCGTGCTCCACCTCGGCCACATGGTCGCGGCCGGTCCGGCCGCCGAGTTCGACCGCCAGATCGTCGTCGACTACATGACGACCGGGCGCTCCGAGCGCCACGTCCAGACGGCCGCACGCGGCCGCGGAAGGGCAGGCCTGATGCCGCAGTCCAGGAACCGCTCGAACCGATCGCGCCGTGTCGACGCCCCGATGAGGATCAGACCGCCGCGCGGACGCCGACGCGACCCGGCGCGGTCGTCGGCGCCCGAGCTCATGGCCGACACCTTCGGCGAGTACGTCCGCGCCTCGTTCGCCCGGCTGCGGGCCGGGGAGAGCGGCGTGCTGCCCGTCATCATCGGGCTGCTCCTGATCTCGATCATCTTCCAGACGCTCAACTCGAAGTTCCTGACCGCCGGCAACCTGGTCAACCTGCTCGTGCAGGGCGCGGTGTTCATCCTGCTTGGCCATGGCCGAGGTGTTCGCGCTGCTGCTCGGCGAGATCGACCTGTCGGCCGGCTACGTCGGCGGCATCGCCGGGATCGTCGTGGCCGAGCTGCTCACCTGCGCAGCACGGCAGCTGGCCGTGGTGGGCGGCCTGCATGGCGGCCCTGGCCATCTGCGCCGTGATCGGCGTGCCTGCAGGGCACGATCATCACCCGCCTCAAGCTGCCCTCGTTCGTCGTCACCCTGGCCGGCCTGCTCGTCTGGCAGGGCGTGATGCTGCTGATCCTCGGCAACGGCGGCACGCTCCCCATCAACAACGACGTGATCAACGACCTGGCCAACGGCATCCTGACCCCGGCCGCCGGCTGGGTGGTCATGATCGTGATGGTCGTCGCTGTTCGGCGCTGATGACCTGGCTGCGCGACGCCCGACGACGAGCGCAGCGGGCTGGTCGCGCCGCCGGTCAGCCTGACCATCGTCAAGATCGCCGCCGTGGCCGTGGCCGGCAGCGTGGTGGTGCTCATCTGCAACGTGAACCGCGGCGTCCTCGAACCGATCCAGGGCGTGCCCGTGGGTGGTGCTGATCGTGCTGGCCGTCCTGGCCATGTGGACCGTGCTGCTGGGCCGGACCAAGTTCGGGCGCTACGTCTACGCCATCGGCGGCAACGCCGAGGCGACCCGCCGCGCCGGCGTCAACCTGGCCACTCATCCGCACCGTCGCCTTCATGCTGTGCTCGTTCACGGCCGGCATCGCCGGCATCATCTACGCCTCCCGGCTGCGGTCGGTGTCGACCAACCTGGACGGCGGCACCCTCGTGCTGTACTCGGTCGCCGCCGCGGTGATCGGCGGCGCCAGCCTCTTCGGCGGGCGCGGCAAGCCGATCCACGCCGTGCTCGGCGGCCTCGTCATCGCCGCCATCGACAACGGCATGGGCCTGCAGGGCTTCAGCGCCGCGTCCAAGTACGTGGTCACCGGCATCGTGTTGCTGGCCGCGGTGACCATCGACGCCGTCGCCCGCCGGGGCCGCACCGCCGGAACGTAGCTCGGCGGCGGAGCCGCTCAGCGCCTGACACCCGGATGGCGAAGCGCTCGTAGGGAGGCTCGCCCGACCGGAGAGTCAGTCCTTGATGTCGTAGCCGGCGAAGGTCAGGGCGCTGCGCAGGCGCGGGGCGGTGTCGGGTTGGTAGAGCACCTGATCGATCAGCGGGTAGCCGAACCGGCGAGCCCGACCCACCAGCGCCACCGCGCCCGCGTATCCGAGGCGGACCGTCGTCGAGCCCTTGGGCAGGAACACCTGCCGGCCGAACGGGAAGGTGAGCGCCAACCCGTCGTCGAACACCCGGAACCGCCAGGGCAACCAGCGTCCGTGCACATAGGCCACGACCGCGAACAGCGTGGCCCACTGCAGGGCGCCGTGCACCCCCAGCACGAACATGGCGACGGCCAGTCCGATGAGCAGCTTCGGCCACCAACGGAGGAACCAGCTGTCACTGCCGTACCTCCAACCGATCCCCATATGGCCACAGTATCGACATGGCGGAAACCGATGTGAGCCCTTGACGCCATCTTTGCGCCGAGAAGTCGTCTGGAGGCCGTCGGGCCGAAAGCATTGCGCAAGCTTGTGATCGATCGCGGGCGGCGTGCCCTCCCCGCGATCAGCGACGAAGGCCCCGGAACGTCTCGAGCAGCGACTGGCGGGTGGCAGGATCCACGGCGTCGACCTGCTCCTCACCGAGCCGCCCCATCAGCGCGATCGTCTCGCGCCACTGCGCCAGCACCGCCCCGCATCCGACGCAGATCGCCAGGTGGGCGTCGACCCAGGCGCGCTGATCGTTGTCGAGCGCGTCCTCGAGGTAGTCGGTGACCAGCTCGACGAACACGTTGCACGGCAGGTCGGGCGGGTCGTGGGCTTCGGGAGGCGGGAGGTCGGTCATGTCAGGCTCGGCTCGAAGAGATCTTCCAGGGCCTTGCGCACCTTGGCGCGGGCTCGGTGAAGGAGCACTCGTTGATTCGTCTGCGACAGCGACAAAACGTTGCAGACCTCTTCGGACGTCCAGCCCTCGATGTCGCGCAGCACGATCACCTGTCGCTGGTTGGGTGGCAGCTGGGCCACCGCGTCCTGGACCCGGTCGATGGTCTCACGGGCGGCCAGATGGGCCTGGGGCTGCTCCTCCCAGTGCGCCGGTGGGTTCGTCCAGTGACCTGGGTAGTCGGGATCGGTGGCGGGACGGAAGCGAGTCGAGGGGAAGCCAGGAGTCGAGATGTCGTCGGTCTCGAGGCTCGACACGGGCACGCTTCGGTGCTCACGCACGCCCCGAGTGCGGGCCTTGTTCATCAGGATCCGGAAGATCCAGGTCTTGAGGCTCGATCGGCCTTCGAACCGATCGATCCCTTCGAGCACGGCCAACCACGTGTCGGCCACCACCTCGTCGGCCACCGCCGGTGTGTTGACGTAGTTGAGCGCCAACCGGCGGAGCTGGGCGTGGTAGCGGTCCACCAACCACATGAAGGCGTCGTCGTCACCGCGACGAAGGCCGTCCACCAGAGCACGATCGTCGCTGAAGTCCTCCGGCACCGCGGACCATCATGGCAGGCTCAGATCAGCGCGTTGTCGGTGATCACCTCGACCAGCGCCGGCCCGTCGTGGTCGAGCGCCGCGCGCAACGCGGCGTCGAGCTCGTCGGCCCGCTCGACGCGCAGTCCACGCGCCCCGCAGATCCGCGCGTACTCGCTGAAGTCGGGGTTGTGGAGCGAGGTCTGCCACACGTCGAGCTCGGCGGCGCGCTGCTCCTTGGTGATCTTGCCGAGCATCGAGTTGTTGAGCAGCACGTGGGTGATGTTCATGTCGTGCTTGACCGCCGTCGTCAGCTCGCCGAGGTACTGACCGAACCCGCCGTCGCCGGTGACGGCCACGATCTGGCGTTCGGGCGCCGCCGCCCACGCGCCCATGGCGGCCGGGAAGCCGAAGCCGATCGAGCCGAGATAGCCCGACATCAGGATCGACTGGTGGGTGCACTCGAAGTATCGCCCGAACGAGTAGGTGTTGTTGCCGACGTCGACGGCGATCACGGCGTCGTCGTCCACGGCCCGGGTGAGCGAGTCGAACAACGCGGCCGAGCTCACGCCTCCGCCCTGGTCATCGGCGGCGCGATGGACTTCTCGGCCCGCCAGATCGCCCATCGCTCGGCCACGTCGGGTCGCTGGTCGACGAGGTCGGACGGATCGATGCCGGCCAAGAGCGTCCGCGCCGTGACCCCGACGTCGCCGAGGACGGGGACCGTCACGGGGTGGAAGCGGCCGAGGGCCATCGGATCGAAGTCGACCTGGATGATCGGCTTGTAGTCGGCGATGCCGGTGTGGTTCGAGAACGAGGCACCGAACACGACCAGCAGGTCGCTCTCGTTCATGAGCCAGCTGGCGACCGGCGTACCGCTGCGGCCCAGGACGCCGGCACCGAGGGGGTGATGATCGGAGACGAGCCCCTTGGCCTTGAAGGTGGTGAGGACGGGAGCGCCCAGCGCCTCGGCCAGCTCGACCACCGGATCCATGTCGAAGCGCGCCCCGTGACCGACGACGAAGACCGGACGGCGAGCTCCCGCGATCAGTGCCAAGGCGCGCTCGACGGCGTCGGCCGGGGGGGCGATGTGGAGGTCGGGGGTGCGGCCCGTCGGACCCGACGCGGCGACGTCGGGCGCGGTCTGCACCTGCACCTCGTCGGGCAGGACGAGGTGGGACACCTGCCGCTCGAGCAGGGCGTGCTTGAGCGCGAGGGTCATGAGCTCGGCGTGGTCAGAACCGGCCAGGACCGTGCGCGAGAACCCGGCGACGTCGGCGAAGGCGCCGCTCAGATCGAGGTCCTGGAAGGCGCCGCGACCGAGCACCTTCGACGGGACCTGACCCGAGATGGCCAGGATCGGGGCGCGGTCGACCTTGGCGTCGTAGAGGCCGGTCAGCAGGTTGGTCGAGCCCGGTCCGGCGATGGCGAAGCAGGCCGCCGGCCGGCCGGTGAGCTTGCCGTACGCCGACGCCGCGAACGCGGCGGCGCCCTCGTGGCGGATGCCGATGAAGGTGAGCCGGCCCGCCTCTTCCTGGCGACGCATGGCGTCGGCGAACCCGAGGTTCGAGTGGCCGACCATGCCGAACACGTGGGTGACGCCCCAGTTCACCATCGTCTCGACCATGACGTCGGACACCGTGCGCTCGTGGGGCTTGTCGTTGGCGATCTCGACGTAGACGCCGTCGTCACGCACCTCGACGGGGAAGCACGCCGGCGCGTCCGAGAAGCCGGGCGGCGGTGTGCCCGTGAGGGGGTCGTAGTCGTAGCCGTGCCACGGGCAGCGCAGCATGCCCTTCTCGATCGAACCCTCGCCGAGCGGGCCACCCTGGTGCGGGCAGTGGTTGTCGAGGGCGCCGTAGCGATCCCCGCACTCGGGTCAGGGCCAGGCTGTGGTGCCCGGCCTGCACGGTCTTGACGCGGCCGTCGGCAGCTCGTCGAGCTCGGCGACCTTGTGCCAGGTCGCGTCGTCGTGTTCAGCCATGGTCGTCGGATCCCCTTCGTCGATGAGCGCGGACGCCGGCGCCGTCCGTGCACGGGTGCGAGGCAGCTAGAGCGGCGTCACGCCGCCGTAGGCGATGCCGGTGAGATAGGCCATGTCCCGGTCGAAGGTGGTGAGGTCGTCGGGGAGAACTGCGAGAGGTGCGAGTGACCGCACGCCCGGGCCAGCACCTGCATGAGCTCGACCGACGACCGCAGGAAGCGGTCGAGGCGATGGGCGGCCTCGTCGACGGGCAGGCGGGCGCGCAGGTGCGGCTTCTGCGTGGCGATGCCGACCGGGCAGTTGTTGGTGTGGCAGGCCCGCATCCCGAGACAGCCGATGGCCTGGATGGCCGAGTTGGCGACGGCCACCGCGTCGGCGCCGAGGGCGAGGGCCTTGGCGAAGTCCGGCGCGCGTCGCAGGCCACCGGTGGCGACCAGCGTGATGTCGCGGCGACCGAGCCGGTCGAGATGAGCGCGCGCCCGAGCCAGCGCCGGGATGGTCGGCACCGAGATGTTGTCGCGGAAGAGGAGCGGGGCGGCGCCGGTGCCGCCACCGCGACCGTCGAGGATGATGTAGTCGACGCCGATCATCAGCGCGGCGTCGATGTCGTCCTCGATGTGCTGGGCCGACAGCTTGAAGCCGATCGGGATGCCCCCTGAACGCTCGCGCACCTCGTCGGCGAACCGCTTGAAGTCGTCGATCGAGTTCCAGTCGGGAAAGCGGGGCGGCGAGACCGCCGGCGTGCCCTCCGGCAGGCCGCGCACCTCGGCGATGCGGCCGATGACCTTGCTTGCCGGGCAGGTGTCCGCCGGTGCCGGTCTTGGCCCCCTGGCCCCCCTTGAAGTGGAAGGCCTGCACCTTGGCCAAGCACGTCGAACGACCAGCCGAAGCGGGCCGAGGCCAGCTCGTAGAAGTAGCGGCTCGACTCGGCCTGCTCCTCGGGCAGCATGCCGCCCTCGCCCGAGCAGATGCCGGTGCCCGCCAGCTCGGCGCCGCGGGCCAGGGCCGTCTTCGCCTCCTGGGAGAGCGCGCCGAAGCTCATGTCCGACACGAAGATCGGGATGTCGAGCCACAGCGGCTTGTCCGCGTTGGGCCCGATGCACACCTCGGTGCCGACCTCCTCGTCGTCGAGCAGAGGCAGGCGCGCCAGCTGCGCGGTGACGAACTGGATGTTGTCCCAGGTCGGGAGCTCCTCGCGCGACACGCCCATGGCCGACACCGGCCCGTGGTGGCCCGTCTTGGTCAGCCCGTTGGCGGCCAGCTCGTGGATGTAGCCGACGAACGGCTCCTCGGGGACCATGTGCGGGTCGTGGTAGTAGCCCTGGTAGACGTCGGGATCGAACGGCTGCGGGTGCATCATCGAGATACGAGTCGATCTCGTTGGCGTCGACGAAGAGGTCGTCGCTCCTCCAACCAGCTCGTGAACTTCTCGAGCGCCTCGGCGTTGTTGTAGGCGCTCACGCCGGTGTCGATCCGGTAGTCCCACCCGTGGAGACCGCACAAGAGGTTGTCGCCGTCGATGGTGCCGTCGGCCAGCAGCGCGCCACGATGCAGGCAGCGGCCGTAGAAGCACGGAGTGGTCGTCACCCCGGCGGACGATGACGAGGTCGAGGCCCTCGACCATGACGCCGACCGGCGTGCGGTCGGGCAGCTCGCTCCACGTGGCGATCCGCACCGGACGCAGCTCGTTCACGACTCGTAGTTCGTCCATGGCGTCATCGTCCCTCCTTGTCGGCCAGCGTTACAGATGGGGGACCCCGGGCCACGAGATCTCGGGCTCCATCGCCGGGATGTTCGCCAACGGCTCCCCCGACCAGGGGTACCGAGATCAGCCGTGCTCGGTTCGACGACCGATCACGTCGGCGGTAGGTCAAATGACGGTCCGTGGCCCGGTCTGGTCGTCTCGGCCTGGTAGGAAGGACGGGTGATCATCGTGACCGGGTCGATCGTCGCCCGCCCTGACTCGCTCGACGCGCTCATCGATGCCGGCCTCCAGCACGTGCAGCGCTCGCGCGCCGAGCCGGGATGTCTGGCCCACAACGTCCACCACGACGTCGAGAACCCGCTGCGACTCGTGTTCGTCGAGCTGTGGGTGGACCGGGCCGCGCTCGACACCCACTTCCGGGTGCCGGCCTCCCTCGAATTCGTCAACGAGGTCCGCGACCTGGCCGCCGTCCCCCCCGAGATGCACATCTACGAGGCCACCCCGCTCAACTAGCCGGCGCTCACCGCCCATCCGCGCGAAACGCGGCGGCAAATGACCACCTCCGATGTGGCGATCTGCCGCCACGAAGACGGGGGCCGAGGCGACACCACCTCGCGGCGGCAAATGACCACCTCCCATGTGGCGATCTGCCGCCACGAAGACGGGGCGGGGTGACACCACACCTCGCGGCGGCAAATGACCACCTCCGATGTGGCGATCTGCCGCCACGAAGACGGGGCGGGGTGACTCGGGGGTGAGTGTCACACCCCGTTGGCAAACTCGGCGGGCATGACTTCGAATGAGATGGATGCCGCGATCGACAGGTTCGCTCGACGACAGCACGGGGTCTTCTCCCGGCACCAAGCCACCGCGTCGGGCGCAAGCGGGCGGATGATCGAGACTCGGTTGGCCTGGGGAGCGTGGATCGAGCTGGCGCCGGCGGTGTACGCGCTGCGCAGCCATCCGGGCACGTGGGAGCGGACGCTGATGGCGGCGGTGCTCGGCGAGCCTCGCGCTGCAGTGTGGGGCCGATCGGCCGCCGCGCTGCACGAGCTCGAGGGGTTCCGCCCGGGTAGAGCCGAGATCGTGGTTCCCCGGGGATCGAACCACCGGTCGCCGCTGGCCGTGGTCCGCGAGCGTCGCCAGTACGACACGACGACCGTCCACCACCTGCCCGTGCTCACGATCGCCGACACGTTCTTCGCCCTGGCCGCCATCTGCCCGCTGTGGCGCGTGGCCGGCGCCCTCGATCGCGCCGTGGACGCCAAGCAGGTGACGATCCCCACGCTGCTGCGCCGGTACCTCGAGCTGGCCGCCGGTCGACCGAGGGGCATCCGCGCCATGCGCGCCCTGCTCGAGGTCCGCTGCGAGGACGGCTTCGTCCCGCCGCAGTCCGTGCTCGAGGATCTTCTCTATGGCGGGGTCCTCGACCGGCCGGGCATGCCTGGCCATGTACGCCAGTTCGTCCTGCCGTGGTCACCGGACGAGCGGGTCGACGCCGCCTTGGTGGATGTCGCCGTGCTCATCGAGGCCGACGGGCGGCGCTGGCACACACGGGTGGCCGACTTCGAACGCGACCGTCGCCGCGACCGACTGGCCGCCCTGCACGGCTACCGCACCCTCCGCTACACGTACGAGGACCTGCGGGACCGGCCCGATGACGTCGCCGCCGAGATCAGAGCCATCGCCCGCGCCGCCGCCTGACACCCGATCGAAGGCAGCTTCGGGCTCGCCGCGCCGGCCTGGGGCCAAACCATCGCGGCGGCAGATGACCACCCCAGATGTGGCAATCTGCCGCCACGACGAAATCGCGGGATGGGCCGCGCATCGCGGCGGCAGATGACCACGCCAGATGTGGCGATCTGCCGCCGCGATGTCAGACAGGGGCTCAGAGGAGGGAGCCTCAGGCGAGGTAGCGGTGGAGGATCTCGATCTCGGCGAGGAGCTGGGCCACCGGCTCGTCACGGCCGGCGCCCACGTAGCGATCGATGGTGTCGCGGCGGTCGGCGATCTCGGCACCGACGATTCGCTCGAGATCGGCGTCGGTCAGCTCGAGGCGCGCCACCTCGGTCGGACCTCCTCGCGCCGGGCCGCGCCTCACCTCGACGAGGGGTGGAGCCTCGGCGTTGGCGATGGCGGCGAGGGTCGTCCGCAGCACGCTCACGGTCGTCGGATCGCCGCCCTTGAGGGCGTCGATCAGATCGGCGCGCATTCGGTCCTGGAGCTGCATGGCGTCGCACCGTAGCGCCGACCTTCGTACCGGCCCCCAAGGATTTGGGCGCACGGCAAGGGCGGCCCTAGGGCCACGCCCGCCAGGCGGTGACCTCGATGGCGACGACCGGACCGGGCGGCGGCTGGGCCACGTACTGGTGGTACTTGGCCGTCAGCCCCTCGATGGCCCGAGCGCGCTCGGGTCCGTCGGTGATGACCCGACCCTGACCGTCGAGGCGCACCCACCACAGCGTCGACCAATCGTCGTCGTAGTGGTCGACGAGCAGCGTGGCCGATGGATGAGCGGCCAGGTTGGCCAGTCGCCGCAAGGCCAGGGTCGTCTTCGGCTTGGCATCGACGGCGGAGTACACGGTGTCGCCCTCGAGCACGAAGCAGCACGGGACGACGTGGGGTCGATCATCGATGGATACGGTGGCCAGATGCCCGACGGCGGCCTCGGTCACCCGCCGGCGCATGATGGCTGGGTCCACGCCCAGACTCTACGGTCAGCACCACCCGTCCCCCGAGGTCTCGAGGAGGTTCCCTGGTGAGCGAGTCCTGCCCCCACGTCGACCAGATCGTCGACGTCACCCCCAGCTCGTGGGGATGTGAAGACTGCCTGGCCGCCGGCACCCGCAACTGGGTTCACCTGCGCGTGTGCCAGATCTGCGGTCATGTCGGCTGCTGCGACAGCTCGCCGGGCCGCCACACCACCGCCCACTTCCATTCGTCGGCCCATCCGCTCGTGCGTTCCTACGAGCCGGGCGAGGACTGGTACTACTGCTACGTCGACGAACTGGCCTTCGAGATCGACGGCGCCCCGCCTGCGCCCTCGCACCCCTAGCGCACGACCGCGCTAGATCTCCACGGTCGATGTCACCGGGGGGTGGGCCCGCCAGGCGCCTGACGTCGGCGTCCACCGCTGCCCGGCGAAGCTGACCGAGCTCACCCCGAACTGCTCGCCGTGGCCGATGAGCCAACTGGCGACGAGCCAGCCGCGGCCGGAGTCCACGGTCGTCCCCAGGGCGGGCGAGCCCAGCTCGGCCTCCATGGTCCGCGACAGCGAGGCCAGGGCGGGTGCGCCCGACGGTGCGGCGAACCGACAGGTCAGCCCGGCCGCCACCTCGCCCGTCAGGGCCTGGGCGATCACGCGGGCCTCGGCCTCCCAACGGGCATAGGCCGAAGGCGCGGCGCTGTGCTGGACGGCCTGGGCCGCATCCGTGACGGCCCGGGTCTGCCACCCGGTGACCTTGGCCAGCCCGCCGTAGAAGGCGGCGGCGGCCAGGCGCGGAACCATGATCTGCTCGGGTGAGCCCCACCCCTGCGACGGTCGCTGCTGGAAGAGGCCGAGCGAGTCCCGATCGCCACCGGAGAGGTTGTGCAGGCCTGATTCCTGCAACGCCGCCGCCAGCGCGATGGTCACGGCGTGGTCGGCCAGGCCGAGACGCTTGCCGACCGCGGCGATGGTCGTGGCGTTGGCGGCCTGATCCATGTCGAGGGGATAGGACACCTGACCGGCGGTCGCGACACAGGCCGGTCCGGCGACGGATTTGGCGCCGGAGCGGCTCCGGACGATGGCGATCCCGACGATCAAGGCCACGACGACCACCCCGCCGATCAGGGCGCGCCGCGCACGCCGCCGTCGCGCCGCCTTCGTCGAGCTCACCACCACTCCTCCAGGTCAGGCGGGAGGATCCAGCGTGGCACGCTCGTCGGCCGACGTGCCCGCGGCCCCGAGCCGCGCTCAGTCCGCGTAGAGCGTGCTGAGCTCGGCGCCGATGGCCGCCAGGCGGGAGCGCGCCTCGGGCGGATCGGTGATCTCGATCATGGCGCCGAACCCGGCCAGCTGGGCCACCATGGCCCGGTCGCTGGACCCTCCGACCTCGATCGGCACCCTGCCGTCGGCCTCGGTCGGACCGATGCGCAGCCATCGGCCGAAGATCTCACGGAGGATGTAGATCACCTCGGGCGAGGCGGTGCCGCGCATCCAACTGGCGGTGCGCCGCTGCTCGACCTCGTCGGCGATCAACTGCCACGCCTCGGCCAGATCGAACCCTGCCGGTCGCACGACCCGCTCGCCCGTCGGCTCGGCGGAGGTGATCCGATCGATTCGGAACGTGCGCAGGCCCGCCTCGGTGTCGGCGACCAGATACCAAGCCCGCCCCTTGGCGGCCAGGCCCAACGGGTGGACCGTGCGCTCGCTCGGCGACCGGTCGCGCGCCACGTACCCGAGCCGCACCTGCTCGCCCTCGATCACGGTGCGCTGCACGAGGTCGAGATATGGCGGCGCGGGGCGGACGGGCGCCGAACCTCCCCAGGCGGCCGGGTCGACGACGACCGCGCCGGCGGCGGCCTCGGCGTCAGATCGGAACGGCTCGGGCAAGGCTCGCACCAGCTTGCGCAGCGCGGCCCGCACGTCGGGCGTGGCCGACGACGCCGGTCCCGCCACCAGGAACAGGGCTCGGGCTTCGGCCGCGGTCAGCCCGCTGAGATCGGTACGGCCCCCGCCGGCCAGCGCCCACCCGCCGTTGCGCCCCTGCTGGGAGTACACCGGCAGCCCGGCCATGCCCAGCGCGTCGAGGTCGCGTCGGGCGGTCCGCTCGGACACCTCGAGCTCGGCCGCCACCTCGGCCGCCGTCACCCGCCCGCGCGTCTGCAACATCAACAGGATCGCGACCAACCGATCGGCGCGCATGTCTCGATGCTGCCACCTAAACCGGTCACCCAGTGACCGCATTGCCATGTCCTCTGGTCGGCGGAGCCTCCCGACGGACGGGCTTCGCCCATCCGGCTCCCACCCGACGAGCGGCTCCGCTGCGCTCCGCACGCGGCCACCGGTCTGGTCGGCGGAGCCTCCCGACGGACGGGCTTCGCCCGACGAGCGGCTCCGCTCCGCTCCGCACGCGTGACATCGCACCACCAGCGCCGCGTCGCGCGCCTGTGGGAGCGGGGTCGCGCTGTACCCTCCGGCGGTCATGAGTCGGGGTCGAACGAGCCGAGCAGGGTTGATCATCGTGGCCGCCGCCATCCTGGCGGCCCCGGTCCTCGCCGCGTGCTCGTCGAGCCGGTCGGCGGCCTCGTCGTCACCGACCGCTCGCCCGTCGAACCCGACGACCTCGGTGCCGTCCGATCCCAAGCTGGTGGCCACGGACACCTTCCTGGCCGGATACCCGCTCGTCACGACGGTGCGGACCATGCAGACCTTCGCCCAGCTGGCCGGCGTGAACAAGCTCTTCTGGGCGCCCGGACTGAGCAACCCGACCAGCCACCTCGTCGTCGGACCCAACCGCGACACCGTCTACGCCCTCGCCGTGATCGATCTGCGCGCCGGACCACAGGTCCTGACCGTGCCGCGGATCAGCGATCGCTACTACGTCTTCCAGTTCATCGACGCCTGGATGGACACCGTCGGATATGTGGGTACCCGTGCCACGAAGGGCGCGGCCGGCTCGTGGGTGATCGTGCCGCCCGGCTACCAGGGCCCGATCCCGTCGGGTCTGCACCGCATCGACTCGCCCACCAACCAGCTCATCATCCTCGGACGCATCCGAGCCGTCGATGACGCCGACGCCGCCAAGGTCGCGGCGCTGCACTCGCAGATCTCGTTGGGGCGGATGACCGGGGCAGGTCCGGTGGCGTCGATCAACGCGCCCGCGATGCCGCGACCACCAGGGACGCCCCAGACCGTCGGCGCCAACGGGCTCGCCTACTTCGACGAGCTCGGCGACGCCCTCGTGGCCAACCCACCGGTGACCGACCAGCAGCGCGCGGTGCTGGCGGCGGCGGCCAAGTTGGGCGTCGCGGCGGGACGTCACCCCAGCACGGGCGCCCCGGCCCCCGACCAGGCGGTGCTGACCCAGGCGCTGCACGACGGCATGGCCGTCGTGGCTGATCGCAACGGCCTCGGCGGCCACGTCGTCGACGGCTGGAACGTGAACCTGGCCATCGGCTCGGCCCAGACCGAGCACGACCTGCGCACCAACGCCCTGATCGCCCGCTACGGCTGGGGACCCAACATCGCCGCCGAGGCCGTCTACGCCAAGGCGGCCACCGCCAGCGACGGCCGTCCGCTCGACGGGTCCAAGCGCTACCGGATCCACATCACCAAGGCCGATGCCCCGCCCGTCGACGCCTTCTGGTCCTACACCGTCTACGGCACCGACTCCTTCCTGGTCCCGAACGCCGCCAACCGCTACAGCATCAGCGGCCAGACGCCAGGCGTGGTCCGCAACGCCGACGGGTCGATCGACATCTACCTCCAGCACGATCCACCGGTCGGCCATGAGGCCAACTGGCTCCCGACGCCGGCGGGTCCCTACGGGGTGACCCTGCGGCTCTACCTTCCCCGCTCGCCCATCCTCGACGGCACCTATCACTACCCGCCGGTGACGGTGATTCCCTAGCCAAGCTCGACAGCACTACCGGCACCCGCCCGTGACGGTGAGCCCCCAGGGCACCACGACTAGCTCGACGGCTCCGAGCAGTTGGTGCAGAGGCCGACCAGGTCGACGCGGTGCTGGATGCTCTCGAACTGCTGGGTCGTGGCCGCCTCGGCGAAGGCTGATTCGAGCTCGCGCTCGAGGGTCGGAGGCAGCTCGAAGTCGGCCACCAGCCCGCAGCTCGTGCACAGCAGGTGGTGGTGGTGGCTCGACAGGTCCTCGGCCAGCTCGAAGCGGGCGAACTCGTCGACCGCCACGACGCGCCGCACGACGCCGGCCTGGGTCAGCACGGCCATCGTGCGGTAGGCCGAGCTCTGGGGCAGGTGCTGGGTGCCGTCGAGGATCTCGGGGATGGTGAGCGGACGCCCCGCGCTCTGCAGCGTGTCGACGACGATCCGCCGGCTGGTCGTGTAGCGCTGGTTCACCGCGGCCAGGCGGCTGGCGGCGATGGCGTGCACGTCGATGCCCACGGCCGAGAACCCTAGCCCGTCTGAGAACCGTTGAGAACAGGAACAGGACTTGTTCTGGGAACCATTCTTAGATAGGTTCCCGACCATGCCTCGTTCGTCCCCGTCTCGCGATGCTCGGCTGACCCGCCGATCGTCGCGGGCGGCGGTCATCGGGGCGACGCTCCTGGGCGCGACGGTGCTGGTCTCGGCCTGCTCGATGGGCCCCACACCCGGCGCCGACCTGGCCTCGGCCCCCGCCGCCAGCCGTCGCATCCAGGTCGTCGTGGCCGAGAACTTCTGGGGTTCGATCGCCCAGCAGCTCGGTGGCGCCCACGCCGATGTGGTGAGCATCATCGACCGCCCGAACATCGATCCCCACGACTACGAGCCGACGGCGGCCGACGGGCGAACGGTGGCCGAGGCCAGCTACGTCATCAGCAACGGCGTCGGGTACGACGCGTGGATGGCCAAGCTCGTGGCCGCCGACGCGGTGGACGGCCAACGGACGCTCGAGGTGGGTCGGCTCCTCGGTCTGCACGCTGGCGACAACCCGCATCGCTGGTACTTCCCGGCTGACGTCGATGCGGTGATCGCCCGGATCACCGCCGACTACCAGCGGATCGACCCCGCCGACTCGGCCTACTTCGCCGACCGGCGCCAGCACTACGAAACCGTCGGGCTGGCCGACTACCACCGCCTCCTCGACGAGATCAAGGCTGACTACGCCGGCACACCGGTCGGGGCCTCCGAGAGCGTCTTCGCGGGGATCGCCCAGGCCACCGGGCTGCGCCTGGTGACGCCGTCGGCATTCCTGGCCGCGGTCAGCGAGGGAACCGATCCGACCGCAGCCGACAAGACGAAGGTCGATCACCAGATCAGCGGTCACCAGATCGACGTGTGGGTGTACAACCGCCAGAACGCCACGCCCGACGTGACGAACCTGACCCGAGCCGCCCAGCGGGACCACATCCCCGTGACGACCATCACCGAGACGATGGTGCCCGCCGGCTCCACCTTCCAGCAGTGGCAGTCGGCCCAGCTGGAGGACCTGGCCGCCGCCCTGGGTCGGGCGACCCGACGATGACCGCTGACGCTCGCCCGCGCCCGGACCCCCCGCCCGATCGCACCCTCCCGACCGATTCCGCCCTTCCGGCCGACCGGGGCGACCGCCCGACCAGGGCCGGCGCCGAGCCGGTCGTGACGCTGGTGGGCGCCGCGGTCGAGGTCGGCGGGCGCACCATCTGGAGCAACGTCGAGCTGACGGTCCTGTCCGGCGAGTTCGTGGCCGTCCTCGGACCCAACGGCGTGGGCAAGTCGACGCTGATCAAGGCCATCCTCGGGATCGTCCCGCTGGCCGGCGGCCAGCTGCGCGTGATGGGCGAGCCCGCCGGCGGGGCCAACCGACGCATCGGGTACCTCCCGCAACGCCGCAGCTTCGATCCGGGTCTGCGCATCCGCGGGGTCGACATCGTGCGCATGGGCGTCGACGGGAACCGCTTCGGCCTCGCCATCCCCGGCCGTCGCTCGAGCCGGGCGCGGCGAGAGGCGGCCAGGATCGACGAGGCCATCGACCTCGTGGGCGCCACGGCCTATGCCGCGCGCCCGATCGGGCAGATCTCGGGAGGCGAGCAGCAACGGCTGCTGATCGCCCAGGCGCTGGTGCAGGACCCCGACCTCCTGCTGCTCGACGAGCCCCTCGACAGCCTCGATCTGCCCAACCAGGCGTCGGTCGCCGCCCTCATCGCCGACATCTGCGCCGAGGGCGTGGCCGTGATGCTCGTCGCCCACGACGTCAACCCGATCCTCGGCTACCTCGACCGCGTGGTCTACCTGGCTCACGGGGCGCGGTGTCGGGGCCGCCCGACGAAGTCATCACCGGCGAGACGTTGAGCGCGCTCTACGACACTCCCATCGAGGTGTTGCACACGAGCGATGGTCGTCCGGTGGTCGTCGGCCAGCCCGAGGCCCCCGCCCACCACCACGACCGGCACCCCTGAGGCGAATGCCATGAGACACCGACAGCCATGAGCGCCCTCAGGTCGCTCGCGTTCGGCCAGCCGGCGCCGAGCTGGAACCTGGCCGCCGATCTCGACCAGCTCTTCCGCTACGGCTTCATGGTCCACGCCTTCATCGCCGGCACCATCGTGGCCGTGGTCGCCGCGTCGATCGGATGGTTCATGGTGCTGCGGCGCCAGACCTTCGCCGGCCACGCCCTCGCCGTCGTCGGCTTTCCGGGCGCCGCCGGCGCCGCCCTCATCGGCGTGAGCGCGAGCTACGGGTACTTCACGTTCTGCGTCGCGGCCGCGCTGGTCATCGCCGCCATCCCGCGCGCCCGACAGGGTGGATACGACGAGGAGTCGGCCGTGATCGGCACGACCCAGGCCTTCGCGGTGGCCTGCGGCTTCCTGTTCGTCACCCTCTACGCCGGCAACCTGACGGGCGTGAACAGCCTGCTGTTCGGCGACTTCCTCGGCATCACGACCAGCCAGATCGTCGTGCTCGGCGCGTTCGCCCTGGTCGCGCTGGCGGCGCTGGCGGCCATAGCCCGTCCGCTCCTGTTCACGTCGGTCGACCCCGAGGTCGCCGCCGGGCGGGGGGTCCCAGTCCGCGGGTTGTCGATCGCGTTCCTCGTCCTGCTCGGCGTGGCCGCCGCCGAGACCAGCCAGATCACCGGCTCGCTCCTCGTGTTCGCCCTGCTCGTGCTGCCTCCGGCGACAGCTCAGACCCTGACGCCGCGCCCGGCGCGCAGCGTGGCGTTGGCCGTCGTCCTGGCGTTGACCATCACGTGGGCGGGCCTGGCTGTCTCCTACTTCTCGCCCTACCCCATCGGCTTCTGGGTGACATCGATCGCCTTCGCCGCCTATCTGCTCGCCCGCCTCTCGCGCGCCTTGGGCCCGCGGTCCGCCGCGCCGCGGCACGCTCAGGTGGTCGCGGCGCGCCCGACCAGCCTGTCCCGGTGCCCACATGATGGTGGCGACCCTCAACCCGCTGGTGGGACTGAGCCACATGCTCGGCCATCCGTTCATCAGCCGCGCCTTCCTCGCCGGCACGGCCATCGCCGCCTGCTCGGGCCTCGTCGGCTACTTCGTCGTCCTCCGCGGTCAGGTGTTCACCGGTGACGCCCTCTCCCACGTCGCCTTCACCGGGGCCCTGGCCGCCCTGGCCTTCGGGGTCGACCCGCGCGTCGGGTTTGTTCGTCGCCACCATCGGCGTGGCGGTGATCCTCGGTCTGCTCGGCCCGAACGGACGAGCCGACGACGTCGTCATCGGCAGCGTGTTCGCGTGGATCCTCGGGCTGGGCGTGCTCTTCCTGTCGATCTTCACGACCAGCGCGGCCACGGGCAACAGTGCCGCCGGCACGACGGTGCTGTTCGGATCGATCTTCGGCCTCAGCGCCGGCCAGGCCGCCGTGGCCGTGGCCATCGCCACCGTCGTGATCATCGCCCTGCTCGTCATCGCTCGACCGCTGCTGTTCGCCTCGATCGACGAATCGGTGGCTGCCGCCCGCGGGCTGCCGGTCGCCGGGCTCGGCCTGGCCTTGCTGGCCCTGGTCGGGGCCACCGCCGCCGAGGCCACCCAGGCGGTCGGGGCGCTCCTGTTGCTCGGCCTGCTGGCCGCCCCGGCCGGCGCCGCCCAGCACCTCACCACGCGACCGTTCCGGGCTCTGGGGCTCTCGGCGGCCATCGCCGTGGCGTCGATGTGGATCGGGCTCACGCTCAGCTACGCCTTCCCGAAGCTCCCACCGAGCTTCGCCATCGTGGCCGTCGCCACCACCGTCTACGCCGCCGCCGCGTGCTGGGCCCGATTCGCCACCGATTCGTCAGACAAACGGGCCGAATCCACCCACCCCGCCTGACCCGGACGCGATTGATCCCGACCGGCGCTGGCGATTCCGGGCCCGGGCGCGGATGATCCCGACCGGCGCCGATCGACCGGTCGGGATCATCGCAGGCCCCGGGTGGTTACGGATCGAGGACGGCTCGGCCCGTCGCTCGCGTCACCGGCCTGACGGGTGGCGGCGACACCGGGGGCGGAGGGGCGATCACGGCGGTCGCGATGGTGCCTGAGCTCACCAGCGCTCCGCCGATCGACGTGAGGTGGTTCTTCGGCGTTCCGAGCGTGGCCACGATGTTGAGGTTGCCGTAGCTGTCGAACGTGGCGGTGAGGTTCGACGGCAGCGAACTGATGCCGATGCTGGTGGCCGCTCCGTAGATCTTCGAGGCGATCTCGTCACCGCCCTTCTCACCGAGGTACTGCAGGCAGAAGGGGATGCCCCGGTCGGCGACGACGCTGGCAATCGGCCCGCACGGCAGCACGGTGTCGAGCACGTCCTCCCACCACGAGAAGTCCACGTCGACGCTGACGGCGGAACGACTGAGCACGAGGCTCCAGTTCTTGGTGACGGGATCCTGAGTCGTCGAGGCAACCAGCTTGAAGTCGATGTTGACACCGGGGTCGGGCCCGAACTCGTCGGCGGCCATGTGCATGTGGACGTTGTCCTCGGACTGGTTGTACGGCGTCACGACGACCTCGGCGTCATCGGAGTCACCCCAGTAGAGCTCGGTGCCCTGGATCGAGTCGCCGGTCATGGCCTCGATCCGCTGCTGCAGTTCGAGCCGCGAGATCTGCAGCGAGACCGACGTGGTGCCGTCAGCGTTGCTGACCACCGCCGGGGGCGGCATCGTGAAGCTGGCCCAGCGAGGATCGGAGCGCAGCTGGGCGCTCGAGACGACGACGGCGCCGTAGGCCGCGATGGTCTGGCACGGTGGGCCGAAGTCGGTGCTCGACACCGGGACGCCGTCGATGAGCAGCGTCGCGTTGGCGATGCACCAGTCGTCCTGGTCGTGCTTGTAGATGGCGATCGAATGGATGTCGCCCAGGTCGCTGATGTCGCCGATGTTGGGCAGGTCGTAGGTGGCGGTGCTCCCGGCCTCGAAGTCGTCACGGGGGCTGTCGAGGGCGGTGGTCCCGCCGGCGGCCGTGCCGTTGCCGTAGCCGCCGAGCGTCGCGTAGATCACGTCATCGGTGCCGCCCCCGCCGGCCGTGCCCGTCGTGATCTGCAGCTGCGCCCGAAAGACCGTCCGGCCCGGCTTGCCGTCCTTGGTCCACTCGCAGCTCGAGGGCGACCATGCACTCGAACCATGGCTGTTCGACGCTCGGATCTGGTAGCAGTACTGCGTGTCGGGCATGAGGCCGGTGAGCGCGATGGCGGCCGGCGCGCTCGACACGGAGTTGCTGTAGACGCTCGTCGCCGTCGACCCGCTGACCCGCTGGATCTGGAACGTCGTGGCATTGCTCGAGACGATCCAGTTCAGGGTGAGCTTGGTGTCGGTGCGGTCCGCCACGTTGTTGGTCGAGCCGTTCGAGAAGCTCAGGCTCCCCACACTCGGGGGTTGGTTGGTGCCACCGCCGCCCCCGCCCGTGTCGCCCCCACCTCCGGTGCCGCAGTCCCCGGTGTCCGAGCACTTGGGGAGGGCACCCGCACCCGTGGCCGGCACGACGACGGCACCGGCCGCCAG
The DNA here is from genome assembly GCA_963734965.1 of uncultured Microthrixaceae bacterium. Lineage (GTDB taxonomy): Bacteria > Actinomycetota > Acidimicrobiia > Acidimicrobiales > Acidimicrobilacustridaceae > UBA4742. Next base: position 452,976 of record CAVTJK010000004.1, read on the forward strand.
CAAGATGGCGCACAGAGCGGCGGCCAGCCACCGCCAGTGCAAGGTGCGGGACCTCCGGGTCCCAGAGATGGTGTGGTCGGCGTCCATGAGTCTCGCTCCCTGTTCGGTGTTGCCCTAGAGGCGTGCCCGGCCTGTGCCACTCCGGCCCGCCTCACGGCACACGATCCGGCGGGCTCATCGGGCCGGCGGGTCAGGCACCCGCATGCGGTGATCCCGGCCGCGGGGCCGGGATCACCGCGGGGCCCTGATCAGGATTCGAGGATGACGGCGGGGCGCGGACATCGCCTTTTCCTGATCGGGACTGCTCCTCGATAGGCGTGCCACGGGTGTGCCATCGCGTGGCACGATCGCCCGTCCCTGGCCCGTGTAGGGTCGAGATGTGCCGAGCGAGGTGGCCCGCTCCTCCTATGTCGGAAGGTCCGACGAGCTGCGGCTGGCCGAAGCGAGTCGCCAGGTGGCCGTGGCCGGCACCGGCACGCTGCTGCTGGTCACGGGCGAGGCCGGGATCGGCAAGACCCGGTTCTGCGAGGAGGTCGCCCGCCAGGCGCGCCAGGCCGGGATGGCGGTGGCCTGGGGACGCTGCTGGTCAGAAGGGGGCGCGCCGCCGCTGTGGCCCTGGCAGCCGGTGCTCGACGACCTGGCTGGGCCCGGCGCCGCCGACATCCTCGACGGTGACATCGGCAGCGATGCCGTCGACCCCGAGCGGTTCGCCCGCTTCGCCGCGCTCCTCGACACCCTGCGCCGGCAGTGCCGGGCCACACCCAGCGTGGTCGTGATCGACGACATCCACGTGGCCGACGCCGGCGCCGTGCTGTTGACCCGGTTCATCGCCCGGTCGCTGCACGGACTCCCCCTCCTGCTCCTGGTGACCCGCCGTGACGGCGAGCCCGAGCCCGGTTCGTTGTTGGACCGTCTCGCCAACGAGCTGGCCCGAGAGGCTCGGAGCCTCGCCTTGCACGGTCTGGATGTCGACGAGACCTTGGCCTTCATGAGCGCACGCGGGATCGCCGAGGCCGACGCCGACCGCATCGGGCCGCTGCACCGGCTGACCGGCGGCAATCCCCTGTTCCTCGACGAGCTCGTGTCGGCCGGTTCGCTCGACGGGCCCCCGACCGCCCTGCCCGCCGGGGTGCGCCATGCCATCGAGGAGCGGCTCGCCCGCCTCGACGAGCCGACCCGACACACGCTCGGCCTGGCCGCCCTGCTCGGGACCGAACCAGCGGTGACCGAGATCGCCGCGCTCTGCGATCTCGAGCCCGCCACCGTGATCGAGGGCGCGACTCGGGGCGCCGCCGCCGGCATCGTCGGCGTGGACGCCGACCACGTGGTGTTCAAGCACGACCTGTGGCGCGACGGGCTCGGTCGATGCCCTCTCGGCGCACGAACAGCTCGACGCCCACGCCCGGGCGGTCGAGATCATCACGACCACGGCGGGGGGCGTCGATGCCGCCGCTCGCCGCGCCCACCACGCCCGGGCCGCGGCGCTGCGCTCGGCCGATGACGCGCGCATCGCCGTCACGATCTCGCGTGTCGCCGCTCGGCACATGGTCGAGGGCTTCTCGTACGAACAGGGCGCGACCATGCTGGCCGCCGCCATCGAGATCCAGGCTCGCAGCGGCGTGGACGACCCGTCGGCCGACCTGCTCGTCGAGCGGGCCGAGACCACGTTGGCCGTGCGGCCGTCTGGCCGAGGCCCGCGTGTTCTTCGACGAAGCCGCCGGGCGGGCGCTGGCCGAGGAGGACACCGTCTCGCTGGCCCGCGCCGCCATCGGCCTGGGTGGGGTCTGGGTCCACGAGCACCGCGCGGCCGACGACCAGTTGCGCGTGCAGTCGTGGCAGGAGCGGGCCCTGGCCGATCTCGGGCCGGACGAGCCGGCGTTGCGCATCCGCCTCGAGGCCCGCCTGGCGGCCGAGGCCCGATACCGCTGGGGCCCCCTCGAACCCGTGCACGACGCCGTCGTGGCGGCGCGGGACCTGGGCGACGGCCAGGCTCTGGCCGAGGCCCTGTCGCTGTGGCACCACTCGCTGCTCGATCCCGACCATGCGACCGAGCGCCTGGCGGTCGCCGACGAGATGATCGCGGTCGCGTCCGGAGCTGGTGCCGGACTGCTGACCTTGGTGGGCCTGTGCTGGCGGGCCGTCGACCTGTACCTGCTCGGTGACCCTCGGGCCGACCGCGCCCTCGAGGACTTCCGTCTGCGCGCCGACGCTCTGGCCAGCCAGAGCCTGCTCTATGTCGTCAGCGTGCTCGACGTCATGCGCCTGGTCCGGGCCGGCCGCTTCGACGAGGCCGAAGCGGCCACCGAGCGGGCCTACCAGCACGGCCTCGATGTCGGCGACGCCGACGCGTTGGCCTACTACGGCGCCCACCTCGGCTCGATCCGGTGGGCCCAGGGACGAGCCGACGAGGTGCTGGCCTTCGTCGAGGCCGTGGCCTCGTCCCCGACGGTGCCGATCGGCGACGAGGTGTTCCCGGCGGCGGTCGCGGGCCTGGCGGCGGCCGCCGGCGATCGCGAGCGGGCCCAGGCGGCGCTCGACCAGTTCCGGGCCCTCGGCCTCGAAGCCATTCCGCGCTCGAGCACGTGGATGACCACCATGCTGTCGCTCGTCGAGGCCGCGTACGCGTTGGGCGAAGCCGACGTGGCGGCGCAGGCCTACGAGCTGCTGAGCCCCTTCGCCGCCCTCCCGATCATGCCGTCGCTGGCCGTGACCTGCTTCGGCTCGGTCGAACGGCTGCTCGGCCTGGCGGCGGCGACGACCGGCGACATCGGTACCGCCATCGGGCATCTGGAACGGGCCGCCGTCGAGAACCGCCGCCTGGCCAATCGGCCGCTCATGGCCATCACCAAGGCCGACCTGGCCGACCTGCTGTTGGCGCGCGCTGGGCGCGGCGACCTCGATCGCGCCGCCACGCTGCTCGACGAGGCCATCGAGCAGGGGACGACCATCGGTCTGGATGGTCGGGTGGGTCGCTGGAAGCGCCAGCGCCGCGAGCTCGCCGACCCCCGTCCGGCCCGCCCGTCGATCCACTCCGCCCCGTCTCCCACGGCTGCCTCCTCCGCCGCCCCATCGGCGGGCGCCGCCGCGGTCGGGCCCGATGCCGGCGTGTTCCGACCGGCGGGCGGCCACTGGGAGGTGGCCGCCGCCGGGCACGAGGCCATCGTGGCCGACAGCGTCGGCATGGTCCATCTGCGCCGGCTCCTGGGCCAGCCCGGTGTGGCCTTCTCGGCCGCGGAGCTGGCCGGTGGAGGCCAGTCGGTCCCCGACTTCAGCAACCAGCCGCTCCTCGACGAACAGGCGCGAACCGAGTACCGCCGCCGCGTGACCGAGCTGACCGACGAGCTGGCCGAGGCCGAGCAGTACGCCGACCTCGACCGCGAGTCGAAGCTCCGCCTCGAACTGGACGTGCTGCTCGACGAGCTCGAGCGAGCCACCGCGCTCGGCGGCCGTGACCGCGTGTTCGCGGTGCCGACCGAGCGGGCCCGCACGTCGGTGCGCAAGGCCATAAAGCGGGCGATCGACCGGATCGGGGCCCAGGACCCTCAGCTCGGCACCCTGCTCGAGAAGTCGCTCACGACGGGGGCCAGCTGCCGATACGACCCTGTGGAGGGCGCACCTCACCGGTGGGTCGTCGACTGAGGCCCCGACGGTCCGATCGAGCGCGGTCGGTTCGGGACCTGGGCTCAGGAGGTCGCCGTCGGGGTCACCGTCCACTGGCCATCGGAGGTCACGCTCAGGATCTGGGTGCCGGCGGGAAGCACGGCCTGGCTGGTCACGACGCCGAGCTCGTTGACCAGCAGATGGGCGCCAGGCGTGTAGGCGGTCACGACGAAGTTGGAGGCGCCGACGTTGGAGACCGTGACCGGCTGCGGTACCGCCAGCCCGCCCGGAACGATGAGGACCTCGTCACTCGTCCCCTTCAGCGGTGACTTGGCGTCCCACGCGTATCCCATCGTGATCGGGTACAGCTCGACGTGCCACGACCCGTCGGTCGTGATCTTCAACGACGCGGTCAGGTCGCCGGACTGCGCATCGACGATGGTCGTTCCGCGATAGGTGCCGAACGCGCTGACGGGGGTGCCCAGGCTCCGGCCGTTCGCCGTCTTGGCCTCGACGATGAAGCTCGACGAGCCGGTGTACACGGCGTAGAGGATCACCGGCCGGTGGGCGGGGACGGTGACCCGTCGCGTCGCGTTCCCCACGCCGTCGATCTCGGCGAAGCGAGGACCGAGCTCGGTCGGCGTCGGTGTTCCCCCGACGACCCCGCTCGACGGGCTGACCGGCGACGGTCGCGACGGCCCCGCCGAGGTCGAGGTGGCCGCCACCGACGACGACGGCGCGCCGGCGGCGGCCGTCGGCGACTTCTTGTCGCGCGCGAGCCCGCTGGCGACGATCACGACGATCACGACCACGAGCACGCCCACGATCCCCCACGCCAGCCGACCCGACCGCTCGTGGCGGACCTGCAGAGGCTCGGGCCGCTGACCAGGTCTTTCGAGGTGAGATTCGGCCGTGTCCGTAGCCGTCATCCTATCGGTGGCGTCGTCGCGGAACCGGAGCGTCCGCGTCGAAGGAATGGGGCCACCCCCGCTGTCGACGGCAACCTCACCCCCGACGGCGGGCCCTCATCATCGTGACTCCCTGTTCTACCGCGCTTTGGACCAAGCGATCGTTGTCCCGCGAGATGAACCGGTGGACGTAGCGCTCGAGCAGCAGGCGGCACACGGGGTTGAAGGCGTGATAGGTCTCGCCGAACTCGACCCTGGTCCGGTCACCCCCGAGGTCGGTGAGGCGGTGCCAACCGGTGGCACGCGACCACAAGGGCTTGCCGACGGCCTCGTAGCGCGAGAACTCCGGCGGTCGCGATTCGGTGACGCACTCCCACGAGCGCCCGACCCCGCCCGACAGCAGGAGCTTCGGCACGCGGTAGGTGCAGGTCCGCACCAGACCCTCGCCGTTCTCGTCTCCCTCGTTCAGGATCTCGATTCGCACATCGCCGTGCTCGATCACCCGGTGCTCGCCCGCGGCCGCCGGCCGGGCGCGGGGATGCAGAGCGCGCCAGACCTCGTCGGGCGTCGCGTCGACCTCGAACGAGAAGCCGTGCTCCCTCATGGCTGGGACTCGACGACGATCACGATGCGATCGGAGCGGCCGAGTGATCGCTTGACCATCACCGTCGCAGTCCATCACAGGGCGAACCCCGTCGTGGCGACCGGGGCCTCAGAGCAGGCGGGTCAGGATCTCCTCGACGGCGACGGCACCGGATCGCATGGCGGCCTGAGGATCGTCGGCTCGGGCCACCATCAGGGCGATCTCGTTCATCGACGCCAACACGACGTGGGCGAACACGTCCACCATCTCCGGAGCCAGCGCGCCGGTCTCGGCTATGGCGGCCAGGGCGACCTTGATGGTGCCCAGAGCGTGGGCCTCCTCGACGGCCCGCCACTTGTCCCAGCCGAGGACCGACGGTGCGTCGATGAGCACGATCTGCTGCACGACGGGGTCACCCGCCAGCTCGATCCACGCCAGGCACCCGGCCCGGAGCGCGTCGGCGGCCGTCGTCGCCCCTTCGGTGGCGGCGAGGGTGCGGCGCCCGACGTCGGTCTCGACCGCCTCGAGCACCGCCTCGAACAAGGCGTCCTTGCCCTTGAAGTGGTGATAGAGCGATCCTCGGCTGACGCCCGCTTCGACCAGCACCGCCTCGATCGACGTGTCGTCGAACCCCCGGGCCGCGAACAACCGCGTGGCCACGGCCACCAGCTGGTCACGGGTCGCCGCTCCCCGTTCGGCGTTGCGGTTCGGTCGAGCCACTCGGTCGTTCCCCCTCGATGGTCGGTCGGACATCGGCCTGGGTGACCGACGGCCGGTTGACAAACCGACTGTCGGTTTAGTTAGCTAGACCGACAGTCGGTTTGACCGGAGATGCTAGCGGGCCGGACCCCGCCGCCATCCGATCCCCTGACCGTCCACCGCCCTCGATCCAAGGAGTCCCCATGGCCCTGCCCGATGCCCCCGCCGCCCACCGCCACTCGATCCCGACAGCCTCGGGCCAGGTGAGCTACCTCGACGCCGGCGCCGGGCCGGTCACCCTCTTCGTCCACGGCGTCGGCACCAACGCCAACCTGTGGCGCCACGTCATCGCCGAGCTCGACGGCGAGCGCCGCTGCATCGCCCTGGATCTCCCGCTCCACGGCCACACCCCCGTCGCCCCCGACCAGGACCTGTCGCTGGCCGCGTTGGCTCAGCTGGTCGAGGACTTCTGCGCCGCCCTCGATCTCGAAGCGATCGACCTGGTCGCCCACGACACAGGCGGAGCGGTGGCCCAGATCTTCGCCGCCGGCCACGCCGATCGCCTGCGCTCGTTCTGCCTGACCAATTGCGACACCCACGACAACGTCCCACCCGAGGCGTTCAAGCCGACGGTCGAGCTGGCCGCGGCCGGCGCCCTGGCTCCAGCTGCAGCTGGGCTGATGAGCGACCTCGAGCAGGCCCGAGCCGTCGTCTTCGCGTCGGGCTATGAGGACGTGACCCGTCTCGAGCTCGACGTCGTGGCCGACTTCCTCGAGCCGATCCTCGGCACCCTCGACCGGGCCGTGCAGTTCGAGCGGATGCTCGTGTCGCTGAGGCCCGAAGACCTGCTCGCCGTCGAGGCGGACCTGGCCCGCTTCACCGTTCCGACCCTCGTCGTCTGGGGCACGGGCGACACGTTCTTCGAGCTGCGGTGGGCCTACTGGCTGCGCGACCTCATCCCCGGTGTCACCGAGGTGGTCGAGATCGACGGCGCCCACCTGTTCTTCCCCGACGAGCGCGCCGGCGAGCTGGTCGGGGCCCTCCGGCGGCACTGGGCCACGGTCGCGGCCTGAGCCGCGGCACTAGATTGGCCGCCGACCGGGGGCACCCGAGGCACCCCGGGCGAGGAGAGCACGGTGGGCACGATCGCGAACTTCGCCGCCAGCGTGAACGGCCTGCACTACCCCAACAGCTGGCCCAAGGTCCCGGACAAGAAGGTGTCGACCCCATGGGGTGACATCAAGATCGGCGATGCCTCCAACGGCCTGTGCGGCGGCATGGCCTTCGCCGTCCGCGACCTGTACGAAGCCCATCGCGAGCCTCCCCCGTCCAACCAGAACCCGATGCCCGATTCGCCCGCCTTCGACTTCATCGTCAACCGGCTGTTCGCCAGCTTCAACCTGCCGGGCGGGGTGGCCAAGTACTACGAGTGGATGAACCTACCGACCGACGACGGCTTCTTCGGCCTGGCCGGCTTGTCGCGTCGCACGATCGCCACCTCGATGCCCACCGTTCGCTCGACCATCGACGGCGGTCATCCCTGTCCCCTGGGCCTGGTGTGCGTCCACTCGCTCAACCCCAAGGACCTCGGCCAGAACCACCAGGTGCTGGCCTGGGGCTACGAGGACGACGGTCCTACGACGACGGTGTCGGTGTATGACTGCAACCATCCCGACGACGACGGCGTCACCATCACCTTCGACCACACCCAACCGGGTCGCACCACCGCCTTCACCTACTCGGCCGGCGACCACGACATCCGCGGCTTCTTCCCCGTGACCTACCACCACACCGATCCGTCCCCCTTGTTCGACGACGGGCTCACGCCGGGCCGCTGAGCGCTCCTGAGCCGGGTGCATCGCCCGGCGGCGCGCCCACCTTCAGGCCTCGACGATGGCGAGGGCGTGATCGGCGAGGTTGAGCGGGCGCGGGCCGGCCTCGGTCGTGACCACGATGTCCTCGATGCGCGCGCCCCAGCGACCGGCCACGTAGATGCCCGGTTCGACCGAATAGGCGTTGCCCACGACGAGCGGATCGTGGTTGCCCTCGACGATGTAGGGGTCCTCGTGCTCCTCGACGCCGATGCCGTGACCGGTGCGATGGATGAACTGGGCGCCGTAGCCGGCCTCGGCGATGATCGAGCGGGCGACGGCGTCGACCTCCTCGGCCGGACGGCCGATGGCCCCCGCGGCCAGCCCCGCCGCCTGGGCGGCGTGGAGGACCTCGTAGAGCTCGACGAACTCGGCGGGAGGATCACCGGTGAACACGCAGCGGGTCGTGTCCGAGCAGTAGCCGGCGCCGCCCTCGGCGAACATCGTCCCCCCGAAGTCGCACCAGACGGCCTCGCCGGCACGGATCACCCGCTCGCCCCCTTCGTGGTGGGGACTGGCCGAGCTCTCACCGGCGGCGACCAGGGCGAAGTTCACGCGCTGATGGCCCTCGGCGAGGATCCGCCGACCGATGTCGGCCGACACCTCCGCCTCGGTCCGGCCGATGAGGGCGATCTCGCCCTGTTGGAGAGCGAGGGTGATGCGGTCGACTGCCGTCGCCGCCCGGGCCAGCGCCTCGATCTCGCTCGGATCCTTCACGGCGCGCAACGGTCCGGTGATCTCGGTCGCCGGCCGAAAGGCGACGCGGGGCAAGCGCTGCTGGAGCCCCAGCAGGAACCGGCTCCATGTGCGATCGTCGATGGCCACTGATGTCGCCGAGGCGACCATCGTGGCCACGAGGTCGAGCGGGTCCTCGGTCTCTCCCCACGGGCGGATCGAGAAGATCTCGGGCCGCTCGACGACGCGAGGGGCCTCGAGGGTCGGGACGAACAGCACCGGATCGGCATCGACGGGCAGGACAAACATCGTAAGTCGCTCGAGGGGCATGGCTTCGTAGCCGACGAGCCACGGCAGGTCGGGACCGACCGAGAGCAACAGGACGTCTACGGCGCGCTCGGCCATCCGCAAGCGGACGCGTTCGATGCGATCAGCGTGCACGGCGTAAGGCTAGTGGCGCGCCGGAGTGCGGCTATGGTCCGAGCACAGGGCGAGCTCGTTGCCTGCTCAAGGGCGGAACGCGACGAGTCGATGTTGTACAGGAGCCAGTCCCTGCCATCCCCGACCCTGCGAGAGCCACATGAAGCGCACCATCCCAGCCTTCTTCGTCGCGGCGACGCTCCTGTTCGTGACCGTCGCCTGCACCCAACGAGATGCGACCGCGCATGGGTTGCCTCGGATCGGGCCGCCCCGTCACCTCCGGTCACGCCAGCTCGCGCGCCTGACCTACGCGCCAAGCGCGGGCAACGGTGATACCCGACCACAGCGGTGATCGACGCGCGCGGCGCCACCTTCGACGACACGACGCTCGACTCGTCGGGATACGGCGAAGGGGGTCAAGCTCTACTTCGAGTCAGGCTCGCGCGCCGACCTGTGCTTCGTGGGCGGTTCGGTGGTCAGCTCGATGGATCCGGTGAACACGCCGTGGGACACGTGGCACAAGGTCACGGGGTTCACCGTCCTGACCGCCGAACATGCAGATCGTGGGCACGCACTTCTTCAACCAGGGCGATGCCATCTCGATCGCGAGCACCGCGGCGACCAACTTCAAGATCATCGGCGTAGCCGTCGACGGCGGCGGCGATCTTCCCCGGCGGCTACATCCACGACGACTGCGTCGAGAACGACGCCATGAACTCCGGTCTGATCAGCGACTCGAAGTTCGACGGCTGCGTCAGGACTTCCTGTCCTCGATCGGGAACCTGATCGATGGCAGTGCCAACCACGTCGAGGTGAGCAACACGTTGGTGCGCTTGCAGTCGATGCACAACAGCTACAACCCGACCGAAGTACGGCTTCGACCAGCACGGCGGGTTCTTCAAATGGGCGAGCGTGGCGAGTCGCGACGGCGTCGCGCCACAGCTCTACGTCCACGACTCGACGTTCCGCGCCGACTCGCCCGCCCCCTACGGCGGCAACGCCAACGGCATGCTCGGCCTGCCGCCCAACACCCGCTGTGATCACGTGACGCTGATCAACACCGCGACGTGGCCGGCCAAGGACCTGGCCTCGTGGACGAGCCAGTGCACCCACATCACCTTCGGCACGACGGCCGACTGGAACGCCAAGGTCGCAACGTGGAACAACCTCCACCCGGCCATCACGTGATCGCCCTCGGGAAGAGCTGAGGCGTCGAGCACCCGACGAGGCCTCCCGGCACTCCGAGCCCGAACGGTGGCCGAGAACGAGCCATCGGCGAGCGGCCATGATGGAGGGTGTCCGGATCGCCGTCGTGGGAGACGCCATGAAGATCACCCGAGGGTTCAGCGGCCGCGGCACGGCCCAGCGCGACGGGCGGCTCCCGCCCGGTCAGTACGACGCCGGCACGACGTGGCCGGTCCTCTCCGCTGAAGCCACACCGAAGCTGGCCACCGCCGACTGGTCCTTTCGCATCGAGGGCCTGGTCGAACAACCGGCCCAGTGGACCTGGGACGAGATCCACGCCCTGCCCGACTCGGTCTACGAAGGCGACATCCACTGCGTGACGACATGGTCGAAGCTCGGCGTGAACTTCGCCGGAGTGTCGGTCGACACGCTCCTGGCCGCCACTCGCCCGCTCGACACCGCGACCCACGTGATGGCCTTCTCGCACACCGGGTACACCACGAACCTGCCGCTGGCCGACGTGAGCGGCGGCCGCGCCTGGGTCGTGTGGAGCTACGACGGCCAGCCCCTGGCCGTCGAGCACGGCGGACCGGCCCGCCTGCTCGTGCCCCATCTGTACTTCTGGAAGAGCGCCAAGTGGGTGGCCGGACTGCGGCTGATGGATCACGACGAACCCGGCTTCTGGGAGCAGAACGGCTACCACGACCGCGGCGACCCGTGGCTCGAGCAGCGCTATCAGGGCGACTGATGTCTGACGGCCCGACCCGCCCGAGCGCCTGGCAGTCGGCCACGGTGGTGGAGATCCGGAACGAGACCGCCCAGGCCAAGACGTTCCGTCTGGCCCTGGTCGAGCCGTCACCGCACCTGGCCGGCCAGCACTACGTCGTGCGGCTCACCGCACCCGACGGCTACACCGCGTCGCGCTCGTACTCGATCGCGTCAGCTCCAGCGGACCTGCCCCACATCGAGCTCACCATCGAGCGGCTCGTCGAGGGCGAAGTCTCGTCGTTCTTCCACGACGCCGTCGAGATCGGCGACGAGATCGAGGTGCGGGGGCCGATCGGTGGTTGGTTCGTGTGGCCGGGCGACACCAAAGCCCTCCTGTTGGGGGGCGGCTCGGGGGTCGTGCCGCTGATGGCCATGTTGCGCATGGCGCGCCGGTCCGGCCGCTCGGACCTCCTGCACCTGGTGGTCTCGACCCGCCGGCCCGACGACCTCTACTACCGCGACGAGCTGACCGGCCCCGAGGTCACGGTCGTGTACTCGCGTGAGGCGCCTGCCGACTCGACCCGAGCGCCAGGGCGTCTGGCGGCAGCCGACCTGCAGCCACTGCTCGAGCCCGAGGCGACGACCTACATCTGCGGGTCCTCGGGATTCGCCGACGCCGCCACCGACCTGCTGACCGGACTGGGCGAGCCCGCCGAGCGCATCCGGGTCGAGCGGTTCGGGCCGACGGGCTGAGCCGCACCACCCATGGACGACGACGACCACGGGTTCGCGCCCGGCTTCTTCGACCGCACCGATCCGGCGCCCGACACTGCGTTCTACGCGCCGGACCGATTCGTCACCCACATCGACCAAGGCGCCATCGCCGCGGTCGGCGCGTTGTACGACGAGCTTCAGATAGACGGCGAGGTGCTCGATCTCATGTCGTCGTGGGTGTCGCACTTCCGGTCCGCGCCGCGCCGGCTCGTCGTGCTCGGCATGAACCACCGCGAGCTCGAGGCCAACGAGCAGGCGGCGGCAACGGTGGTCCACGACCTCAACGCCGACCCGTCCCTCCCGTTCGACGACGAGTGCTTCGACGACGCCGTGTGCTGCGTGTCGGTCGACTACCTGGTGCAGCCGATCGAGGTGTTCCGTGAGGTGGCCCGCGTGCTGCGACCGGGCGGACGGTTCGTCTTGACCTTCTCGAACCGGTTGTTCCCGACCAAGGCGATCCGAGGTTGGCTGGTGAGCGACGACGACACCCACGTCGACATCGTCATCGAGTACTTCCGCCGGGCCGGAGGCTTCGGTTCCGCCGAGGCCGGTTTGCGCACGGCGCTCAGCTCGGGCGGCGATCCGCTGTGGGCCGTCTGGGCGCCCCGACTGGACAGCGACTGATCAGAACTTCGGATCGCGCTTCTCGGTGTGGCTGGTGAGGCCCTCACGGGCGTCGGGGCCGCCGAAGCCGTAGAACTCGTAGGCCAGGCTGGCGTCGAGGATGGCCGACTGGGCCCGGTACCAGTTGTTGAGCGTCTGCTTGGTCCAGCGGATCGCCGCCTGGGCGCCGCTGGCGAGTTGGGTGGCCACGGCCAGGGCTCTGTCCTGCACCTCGTCGTCGTCGACGCACAGCGAGACCAGTCCGATGCGCTCGGCTTCCTCACCGGTGAGGGGGTCACAGGTGAGCAGGTAGTACTTGGCCTTGGCCATGCCACAGAGGAGGGGCCAGCAGATGGCGGCGTGGTCACCGGCGGTCACGCCGAGACGCGTGTGCCCGTCGATGATGCGAGCGGTCCGGGCGACCACGGAGATGTCGGCCAACAGGCCGGCGACCAGTCCGGCACCGACGGCGGGGCCGTGGATGGCCGAGACGATGGGCTTGGAGCAGTTGATGACGTTGAAGACGAGGTCGCGGGCCTCGGCCATGACCCGCGTGCGCATCTCGTAGTCGGACATGATCCCGTCGAGCAGGTCGAAGCTGCCCCCGGCCGAGAAGGCCCGCCCCGCGCCCCGTAGGAGGGCAACACGCACCTCGGGATCGCGATCGACCGTGAGCCAGATGTCGGCCAGCTGGCGGTGCACCGACGCGTCGACGGCGTTGAGCCCGGGGGCAGTCCATGGTGATGCGCAGGATCCCGTCGGCCGGTCGATCGAGGGTGAGACCGCCGAAGGCGGCGTACGCATCGCTCATCGGGCCTCGCCGACCGGATCGGGGGCGAGACCGGGATGGTCGCGGCGGGGCGCGGCCTCGGCCGGCGCGGTCGAGGTGATGAAGTCGGTGATCACCTCGACGAACCGCTCGGGCGCCTCGACCTGCGGGAAGTGGCCGACGTTCTCGAAGATCTCGAGCCGGCTGCCCGGCATGGCCTCATGGGCGGCGTGGGCGTGGCCGACGGGGATGATGTCGTCGGCATCGCCCCAGACGATGAGGGTCGGGATGGTCTCGGTGAGATACAGCCGGTCGGACGCGTCGACGGCCTGTCCCCCAGGATCGACGACGGCGCGCAAGGTGCGCAGGAAGGCGTGACGGCTCTCGGGTTCGGCCAGCGACGAGTAGGCCAACCACATCTCGGCCCAACGCTCGGCCCTGATGCCCCGATCCCGGAGCCAACGGCTCAGTCGGTTGCCCTGCTCGGCCACGACCGCCGGAGCCAGGACCGGCAGTACCAGCTCGGCGCCCGGCAGGGCGAGCAGACGCAGCATCCAGCTCACCTCGCGCCCCAAGCCTCCGCTCGAGACGAGGATCAGCCGGCGGCAACGCTCGGGGAACTGGTAGGCGAACTGCAGGGCCACTCCGCCGCCGAGCGACTGACCGACGACGGTGGCCCGGTCGATCTCGAGCCGATCGAGCAGGTCGCGCACGCCGCTGGCAAAGGCGCCCAACGAGTAGTCGCCCGAGGGCTTGTCCGAGCGGCCGTGACCGGCCAGGTCAGGGGCGACGACCCGATGCTGTCGGCTCAGCGCCGGCATGGCTTCGCGCCAGGTGCGTGAGCTGCCGGCCATCCCGTGGATGAGCACGATCGTCTCGCTGGTGCCCACGTCCCCGGCGCCGCCCACGGCGCATGGACCGGCCAGGCGGTAGGCGATGTCGTGGCCATGGATCACCGCGTGGCGCAGCTCGATCATCCCGTGGGTCTACTGCCTGGCCCGGCCGCGCACCAGTGGCATCAGGCACCGCTCTGGTCGCGGCGAGTGAAGGCCAACGCGCCGACGAGGCCGGCGGCGACCGCCACGACCAGCAGTCCCAAGCTGGTCGTCCAGTTCGGATCGGCGGCCGGGGCCGGAGCCATCTGGTGGAAGACCGACGTGTCGAGCAGCCAGTGGTTGGCGTTCACGACCCCGCCGACCAGTTCGACCAGCAGCGACCACGCCACCAGGCCGTAGGTCACGATCGCTGCGCCCCGTGGCCAGATCCCGTAGGTGGCCACGCCGACCCCGAGGACGACCAGCGCCGGTGGGACGACGTTGAGCCCGGCTTCGATCAGCGTCGCCAACCCGATGCCAGAGCTCTGTGTGGCCGCCCCCACCCATGCGCCCAGGCCGGCCAGCAGGCCACCCACGATCACCCCGCCGGCAGCGACGGCGACGCGAGCCCCCAGCCAGCGCGAGCGGCTCACCGGCCGGCTCACCAGGTGGTCGAGCCGTCCGTCGGCCTCCTCGGCCCGGGCCGCGGTCACCTGGCCGGCCGCCACCATGGACAACAGGACGGCCACGACCAGGAAGGAGATCCCGAGGTAGGTCTCGGCCCCAACGCCGCGGGCTCCGAGCCGGTCGAGGGCCTCCTGGAAGCCCGACGAGTCGGCGATGGCCGATCCGGCCGACTTGGCGATCAGGCCGAGGACGAGGGCCATCACGGCGATCCCGACGGCCCAGCCGATCATCACGGCTCGGGTCAACCTGACGGTGAGGCCCAGCGGACCCGACAGCAGGCGGGTCCGCGCCTCGGCGTTGGTCCGATCAGGGATCACACTGGCGCCGAGATCGCGGCGTCCGGCCAGGTGCACCGTCACACCGACCAGCCCGAGCACCAGGAGGACGATCGGCACGAGGGCGACGGGCCGGGCGGCACCCAGGGGTTGGAGCTCCTCGACCCATCCGATGGGTGACAGCCAGCGGAGCCACGCGAGCCCCGTGCCCGAATCGGCCAGCAGCCGGACGGCGTAGGAGACGCCGAGGGCGGCGCCCGCGTAGGCCGCGGCCTGACGCCGGGTCGAGCCGAGCTGGCTGGCCAAGGCGCCGACGGCGAGGAACATGGCGGCGCCGCCCACCAGGGCGAGCGAGAAGTAGAGAGCGGGGCCGATCGCGATGCGCACATCCGACGAGCGACCGGTCGCGACGGTGAGCACGGCGGTGACCACCCACATCGCGACCAACCCGACGCCCAGGCCGGCCAGCCCCTGGATGGTCGCCCGGCGACGGTCGGTGCGCCCGGCCAGCAGCAGCTCCCAGCGGCCGGCGTCCTCCTCGCCCCGGAGCAGGCGGGTGCTGGTCAGCAGACCCCACACGCCACCGAGCACGGCGATGACCGTGAGCGTGCGCCAGGCCGTGAACCCCGCCGCCGTGTCGATGCGGTAGGCCGGACCCAACAGGGCGCTGACCCCGGCATCGCGGCCGAAGGTCCGCGCCAGCACCAGCCGCGACGCGGCCGTCTTGTAGGACGCGGCGTAGCCCAGCGCCGAGGACGCGACGAAGACGCCGAACATCAACCCCCAGAGCGCCCCCGAGCGCGCCGCCCGGCGCGCGGTCAGCCCGGCGACGGCCGTGGTCGATCGTCGCCCGCCGGCCTCGGTCGTCACGGATGGCGCCCGGACTGGCGTCGGGGTCGTCGCCGCCTCAGTCGACACGAACCGACTCGGCCGAGCTCTCGTCGCCCGATCCGTACTGGGCCAGGAAGAGCTCCTCCAACGAGGGCTCCCGACTCAACAGCTCGAGCACACCGGCGCCCGTGAGCACCTGCAACAGCGGATCGACCGGTCCGCGGACCTGGCAACGAAGGACGGAGCCAGTCACGTCGACCGCGCTGACGCCGGCGACGCCCGACACGTCGGGCACCGAACCGGTGAAGGTCGCCTCGACGATCAACGCCGACAGGTGACGCATCTCGCTCAGCGATCCGATCTCGGCCATCCGACCATCGCGAAGCAGCGCCACGCGGTCGCACAGGGCTTCGACCTCGCTGAGGATGTGCGACGAGAGGAACACGGTCTGCCCGCGCTCCTTGGCCTCGTGCACGCAGTGACGGAACGTCTGCTCCATGAGCGGATCGAGTCCACTGGTCGGCTCATCCAGCACGAGCAGATCGGGCCGGGCCATCAGCGCGGCGATCAGCACCACCTTCTGGCGGTTGCCCTTCGAATAGGCCCGGACCTTCTTGGTGGGGTCGAGGTCGAAGCGCTCGATCAGCTCGTCGCGGTAGGAGGGGTCGAAGCGCCCTTGGACTCGGCCGAGCAGGTGCAGGGTCTCCTCGCCTGTGAGCGACGGCCACAGGCTCGCCTCGCCCGGCACGTAGGCCAGGCGGCGGTGGGCCTCGACGACCTGGCGGTGGCAGTCGAGTCCGAAGATGGCGCCGCGTCCCGCAGTCGGCGCAGCCATGCCGAGCAGCAGCCGGATGGTCGTGGTCTTGCCGGCCCCGTTGGGCCCGAGGTAGCCGAACACCTCGCCCTCGGCCACCTCGAGGTCGAGGTCGGCCAGCGCGTAGACCTGGTCGTAGCGCTTCGAGAGGCCCTCGGTTCGGATGGCCGGCGTCGCCATGTCGATCTGCACCTCCGATCGCCGACCACGCTACCGCCGCGTCGCGCCCCGCCCGGCTGCCCGTCGCCGACCACGCATCAGGCCGACGCTCGAGCGTCCGTCGCGATCACGTCGGGCCGTCCGGGCACGGCTCAGGTCCCCCTCGGGCGTCCCTCGCCGACCAGGTCGGCCGCGTGTCGGGCGATCATGCGATCCTCATCGGTCGCCACCACCAGGACCGTCACCGAAGAGCTGTCGGTCGAGATGGTCACCGACCGAGCCGGCTCGACGTCGCGGCGGGCGTTGCGCTCGTCGTCGATGGTGATGCCGAGGAAGCCGAGACCGGCGCAGCTCTGCGCCCGCACATCGCTCGCGTGCTCGCCGATGCCGCCGGTGAACACGACCGTGTCGATCCCGCCCATGGCCGCCGCCATGGCTCCGATCTGCTTGCGCACGGTCCTCGCGAAGATCTCGATGGTCAACGCCGCGGCCTCATCGCCACCGGCGCGCGCCTCCAGCAGGGCGCGCAGATCCGCGGAGCGACCCGACAGCCCGAGCAGCCCGCTCTGGCGGTTGACCAGCTGCTCCAGCCCGTCGACGTCCAGCGCCGAGCCGGCCTCGCCGCCGTGTCGGAGGAGGTGGATCATCACGCCGGGGTCGAGGTCGCCACAGCGCGTACCCATGACGATCCCACCGGTCGGGGTGAGACCCATGGTCGTGTCGACCGAACAGCCGCCGACCACCGCGGCCAGGCTGGCGCCGTTGCCCAGATGGGCGATCACCGCCCGCCCGAGCCGTTCGGCCCCGACCTGGTCGACCACGTACTCGTAGGACAGGCCGTGGAACCCGTAGCGCCGAACCCCCTCGGCTCGCGCCGCGGCCGGCAGCGCCACTTCGCGCGCCGCCGGGCTGAGGGTCCGGTGGAAGGCGGTGTCGTAGCAGGCCACCTGGGGCACGGCTCCGAAGGCGCCGGCCATCGCCTCGATGCCGGCCAATCCGGCCGGTTGGTGGAGGGGGGCCAGCGGGATGAGGTCCCGCAGGTCGGCCAGAACCGAGGCGTCGATCAGTTCGGGCTCGACATGGTCGGCTCCGCCATGGACGATCCGGTGCCCGATGGCCTGCGGCGCCGGCCGCCCCTCGGCCGCCATGGCGTCCAGCCCGGCGATCAGCGCGGCCTCGACGCCTCCGTCCGTCGCCGTCTCGCTCGACCACCGCCAGAGCTCGCGCTCGCGCTCAGGGTTTTGATCGGGGTCGGGGTCGGGCTCGACTGAGAACAGCGCCAGCTTGAGCGACGACGAACCGGCGTTGACGCACAGGACGACGAGGTCGGACACCGATCAGTGATCCCAGGTCCAGTCGCGAATCTCGGGCATGTCCTCGAAGTGCTCCCGGACATAGGCATGGTGACGTTCGAGCATGTCGGCGCAGTGCTCGGCCAGCTCGGTCGCCCCTGCCGGGAGGCGGCGAGACCGACGCAGCGCCTCGGTCGCCAGGTGGTAGCGGCTCATCTGGTTGAGCACGACCATGTCGAACGGCGTGGTCGTGGTGCCGTCCTCGCGGTAGCCGCGCACGTGGAAGCGATCGGCGCGCGACTGGCCGTGCACGACTCCGTGCACCGCTCCGGCGTAGCCGTGGAAGGCGAACACGACCTCGACGTCGTCGGTGAAGAGCTCGGCGAACTCACCAGCGGTCAAGCCGTGCGGATGATCGTTGGCGGGGAGCAGGCGCATGAGATCGACGACGTTGACGACGCGTGTCCGCAGCTCGGGCACGTGTTCGCGCAGCAGTGCCGCCGCGGCCAGCGTCTCCATGGTCGGGATGTCACCGGCACACGCCAGCACGACGTCGAGCTCGGTCCCGTCATCGGGCCGCTCGGTGCCCGCCCACTCCCACACGCCGGCACCGCGGGCGCAATGGGTCGCCGCCTGCTCAGCGGTCAGGTACTGCAGCTGCGGTTGCTTGTCGATCACGATCAGGTTGACGTAGCCGTGGCTGCGCAGGCAGTGGTCGGCCACCGACAGGAGGCAGTTGGCGTCGGGTGGGAGGTACACGCGGGTCACCGAGCCGCGCTTGGTGATGAGGGTGTCGATGAGACCTGGGCCCTGGTGGCTGAAACCGTTGTGGTCGTTGCGCCAGCAGGTCGACGTCAGCAGGATGTTGAGCGACGGAACCGGCCGACGCCACGCCAGGTCGCCGGCGGCCTCGAGCCACTTGCTGTGCTGCACCGTCATCGACGCCGACACCATGGCGAAGGCCTCATAGCTGGCGAACAGCCCGTGGCGACCGGTGAGGGTGTAGCCCTCGAGCCAGCCGTGGCAGAGGTGCTCGCTCAGGACCTCCATCACCCGGCCGTCCGGCGACAGGTGATCGTCGCTCGGGAAGGTCTGCTCGACCAGGCAGCGGTCGGTGACCTCGAACACCGCCCCCAGCCGATTCGAGTTGGTCTCGTCCGGACAGAACAGACGGAAGCGGCCCGGGTCGGCGTCGGCCCGATAGACGTCGCGGAGCAGCTCGCCCAGCTGGCGCGTGGATTCGAGCGACATGCGCCCCGGCGCCGACACGTCGACGGCGTAGCTGCGCCACTCGGGCAGGGCCAGGGCCTGCGGATGACGCCCACCGTTGGCCTGAGGGTTCGAGCCCATCCGCCGCTCGCCGGTCGGGGCCAGTTCGGCCAGATCGGGCCACGGCCGGCCGTCGGCGTCGAACAGCTCATCGGGCCGGTAGCTGCGCAGCCATTCCTCGAGCAGGCGCAGGTGCTCGGGATCGTCGCGCACGTTCGACAGCGGCACCTGGTGGGCGCGTTAGGTGCCTTCGATCGCGACGCCGTCGACCTCCTTGGGTCCGGTCCACCCCTTCGGCGTGGCCAGCACGATCAGCGGCCAGCGCGGTCGCGTCGCGATCGCCCGAGGCCCGCGCTTCCTGCTTGGATCGATCGGATCGAGGCCAGGCTCTCGTCGAGCGCCGAGGCCAGCTCGCCGATGGACGATCGCAGGATCGTCGCCGGCGACGATGCGCACGTCGTAGCCGTGACCGTCGAGCATCCCTCGCAGCTCGTCCGGAGCGGTTCGGGCCAGCACGGTCGGCCCACTGATCTTGTAGCCGTTGAGGTGGAGGATCGGCAGCACGGCCCCGTCGCGCACGGGGTTCAGGAAGCGGATGCCCTTCCACGAGCCCTCCAGCGGACCGGTCTCGGCCTCGCCGTCGCCGACCACGCAGGCCACGATCAGATCGGGGTTGTCGAAGACCGCGCCGAAGGCGTGCACGAGCGAGTAGCCGAGCTCACCGCCCTCGTGGATGGATCCGGGCGTGGGCACGCTGACGTGGCTGGGGATGCCCCCGGGCGTCGAGAACTGGCGGAAGAGCCGTTGCAGCCCGACGATGTCGCGGCTCACCTCCGGATAGACCTCCGAGTAGGTCCCCTCGAGGTACACGTTGGCCACCGAGCGCGGGCCCGCCATGGCCGGGACCGGCCACGTAGATCACGTCGAGGTCGTCGCGACGGATCACCCGGTTGAGGTGGGCGTAGAGCAGGCTCAGGCCCGGCGAGGTCCCCCAGTGACCGAGCAGGCGCGGCTTGATGTGCTCAGGTCGTAGCGGCTCGCGCAGCAGCGGGTTCGCTTGGAGGTAGATCTGGCCGACCGTGAGGTAGTTGGCCGCCCGCCACCAGGCATCGAGCAGCTCGACATCGCGATCGCTCAACATGGGACTACGCCATCGTCAGCGGAGGCGAACCCGAACTCGAGCAGCTCGACATCGCGATCGCTCAACATGGGACTACGCCAGTCGTCAGCGAAGGCGAACCCGAACTCGAGCAGCTCGACATCGCGATCGCTCAACATGGCCCGATTCTCCCGTCCCGGCCCCTTGTCGGGGCCGATGCGAATCCGCCCTGTCTAGCCTCAGTCGAACGAGGCGATCGAGCGGCGGCGGCGAGTCGGGGCGCGCCGGGCGCGCCGACCGTCCCCGTCGACCGAAGCCCGAGCCACGGGCCGCTCGCCGGCGACGACCGAGCGGGATCAGCGTCGCCCGGGGCGCAACGGCGTCGGCTCCGACGTACTCCTTGCCGGCCGGTCGGGTGAACCGGTGGACGTCCACGAACAGATCGTCATCTGACATCGGGGTCTCCCTCTCTAGAACGACGGTTCTACGGGTAGGCTAGAATCAACGTTCTAGATCGACAACGCCCCGACGGAGATATCTCGGATGACCAACGCGACCGACAGCCGCACCCGACTGCTCGAGGCGACTGCCGATCTCCTGGCCGACCGGGGCTTCCACGCCATGGGGATGAAGGAGATCCTCGAGTCCAGCGACACCGTCGCCGGCTCGCTCTACCACCACTTCCCGGGGGGCAAGGACGAGTTGGCCGCCTGCTCGGCGCGCCTGGCCGCCGAGCGCGTCGATGAGCGGATCGCGGTGGGCTTTCGGACTCGCACCCCCGTCGTGACCGTCGAGCGGTTCTACGCCGACGCCATCGCGGCCCTGCGCCAGAGCGGCTATGCGACCGGCTGTCCGATCGGGACCACCGCGGCCGAAGCCGTCAGCCTGTCCAGCCCCGTGATCGAGGTGGTGGCCGAGGCCTTCCGCACCTGGACCGCCACCATCGCCCGCGGCCTCATGGCCCACGGTTGGCTCGAGGCCGAGGCGGCCGAGACGGCATCGGCGCTGATGTCGCTCTACCAGGGCGCGCTGCTCATCGCGCGCGCCCAGCGCGACACCGCCTCGATGGAGGTCGCGGCGCGCCAGAGCCGGCGGCTCGTCGAGTCCCGCCCCGGCGCGGACGGTTAGGCCGGCGACCGCAACGACTTCGCGCCGGTCGGGCGCATCGACGGCGCCGGCGGCGACCGCAACGCCCGCCGGATGCTGCCACGCCCATCTTCCACTGCGTGTCCCTGGGCGGGGGGCGGCCGCTCGGGTGGGGTCGACCCGGGGCCGAAGCCCGGAACAGGCAGGGTAAGACGGCGCGTGGCAGCATCCGAACCGTGGGGACGCGAGCGCGCTCGCGCCGCGAGGTGACGCGCCACCTCGGATGCGACGTGCACCGCACCTGACTCCATGAACGTCACCCCCGGAAACGACCAGCGCCTCTCGGGGCGCCACCAGGGTCTGGAGCAACGCTCGGTGGCGAGGGACCGGCGTCCGTCGCCTCATTCGAACCTACACCCGGTCCCTCCATCGCGGAACGGCGATGGCGCGATTCGATCCGCGGACCGACGCCGTCGCGTCCCCTGGTCATCAGACGGTTGTCAGATCTGCCGATCGCGCGCGCCAGCCGCCACCGTCAGTGCTCAGAACCCAGGAGCGGGCGGCGGCGAGGTCTCAGCCAATCGCGACCGGTGCGGTCACGGAAGCGGCGACGAGAGGCCACGGCCGCGCCCGCTCGACGGCCAAGGCGACGTCGAAGAGCAACGCATCGGCATGGTGGCGCGCCAGCACCTGCATGCCGATCGGCAGGCCGTCGATCGTCCCAGCGGGGATGGACACCGCCGGGTTGCCGTAGAGGTTCGAGATGATGGTCAGCGCGCCCATGTTCACCAGGTCGGGGACACGGGTGGCCGTCTCGGCCACGAGCGCGGTCGACAGTCGAGGAGCGACCACGCTGGCGGCGCGCACACCGAGCAGCAGCGTCCGCAGGGTGCCGTTCCCCACGCGGCTGGAGGTGATCCAGTCCATGATCCGGTCATCGGCGCTCGTGGTCGCCTCGGCGGCGAAGGCCGGACCGGGGTTGGTCGCGGCGATGATGAAGTCCACTTGTTCGAAGGCCGCAGCCATGGCCTCGTTGGCCTGGATCCGCAGCTCCTCGGCGGCCGCCGCCAAGTCGAGGTTGTAGAGCGATCGGGCCAGCCTGAGGCCGATGGCGATCTCGGCGGTGAGGTCCCCCGCGCAGTTCGGCCACTGGCGACCGAGGTCGGCCAGCAACGTCGCCATGTTGCCCATCATCCACTGCGCCGCTTGGTTCGGGGGATCGACGACGAGATCGACCAGCACCATCCCCGTGTCGGCCACGAGGTGCTGGGCCTCCTCGCGGATGCGGTCCTCGACCCCCGGCTCGAGGTCGACGCCGCCGAGCGCAGGGACGACCGCGACCTTCCGCCCGGCCAGATCATGGGTGCCGAGGGCGGCTTCCCAGCCGCCGGGCGAGGGCAGGCTCGTCGGATCGTTCGGATCGAATCCCGCGCACACGTCGTAGTAGCGAGCGGCGTCGCGCACCGAGCGAGCCAGGTTCCCGCTCACGACCGTGTTGGGCCGCATGAAGGCATGGGGACCCCGCGGGATGCGACCGAAGGTGCCCTTCATGCCGAGCAGGCCCGTGTAGCCGGCGGGGATGCGGATCGAGCCACCGCCGTCGCTTCCGGTCGCCAGGCTCACCAGCCCGCCGGACACCGCGGCCGACGACCCGCTCGACGATCCCCCCACGGTGCACCCGTGACGCCAGGGATTGTGGGTGACGCCGTTGATCTTGGTGACGCTCACGTTGAGGCCGCCGAACTCGCTGGCGGTGGTCAGCCCGACGGGCACGACTCCACCCCGTTCGAACAGGCGCTGCACGTGGTCGGAGGTGTAGGTCGCCCGGCGCCCACGGAACACGAGTGACGCCTCCGTCCATGGCCAACCGGCGACCGGCTCGAGCTCCTTGACCCCGGTTGGGACCCCGCCGAACGGCAGCGACACGTCGGCGGCCATCGCCGTCTCACGCGCTCGTTCGTGGTCGACGTGGCTGAAGCAGTTCAGGTTCGACGCCTCGATGGCCGCCAGGGTCGCCTCGAGCTCCTCGACGGGCGATCGCTCGCCGGCCCGGAAGGCATCGACCAGCGAGCAGGCATCACCCCGCCAAGGCGGCTCGGCCGGCGACGGGGCGTGCGGGTCAGACGGCTGTGCGGTCTGCTGGACGGTCTGGTGGTCGGGCTGGTGGTCGGCCATGGTGGTCCTCACGCGTCGACGGCCACGCACGGTAGTTCAACGCCAACCCCGAGCGTCCTCCCAGGCCCGGCGCAGCCTCGGGACGGCGGCGACGAGCTCGACCAGGGGTCGGTCGTAGCACAGGCGCAACCGGGTCCGAGCCTCGGCGCTCCGTGACGCCGAGCCCCCAGGGGCGACCGTCACGCCGTGGCGCAGGGCGTGCGCAGCCAGCTCGTCGGCGTCGACACCGACCTCGACCCACAGCGACAGACCGCCCCGGGGCCGCTCGGTCCGCCACTCGGGGAGCTGTTGGCCCAGCAGATCGAGGAACCGGTCCGCGGCCACCCCGAGCGCGATCCGTCGCTCGCTCACGAGCTCGTCGTAGTCCACCAGGAGTCGCTGGGCGATCAGCTGGGCGGGCACGCTCGACCCGAAGTCGGTTCGGCCGCGGAGGACGATGCTCTGCTCGATCACCTCGGCGCCACCGCGCAGCCATCCGATGCGCAAGCCGCCCCACGCGACCTTGCTCGTGCTCTCGACGGAGATGACCTGCGCCCGACGGCACAACGAAGCCAACGACGGGGGACGCCCTCCGGCGAACACCAGGTCGGCCACGGTGTTGTCCTCGATGACGGTCACATCGAGCTCGTCCAGCCGAGCGGCCAGGCGGTGGAGCTGGGTCCGACTCCTCACCCGGCCGGTGGGGCTGTGCACCGCGGGGACCAACAGGACCGCCTTGGCCCGGCGCGCCCGGGCCAGCCGGACCAGCTCGTCCGGCGCACGGTCGACGGTGTCGACAGGGACAGGCAGGGCCCGCAGCGACCGTGCGTCGAGCAGGTCGAACACCCCGACATAGGTCGGATCCTCGACGACCACGAGATCCCCCGATCGCGTGGCCGCGGCCAGCGCCAGGTCGAGCGCGTGCTGGGCTCCGTTGGTGACGTGCACCTGCTCGGGCGTCGTCGCCAGGCCGAGCCGGCTGGTCCGAGCGGCGATGGCCTGGCGAAGCGACGGGAGCCCCGCGGGCGCGTATCCGTGCGCCGGCGTCACCGACGCCAGATCGGCCACGTCGAGCGCCACCCGGGGCAGATGAGAGGCGTCGCTCGGGACCGACGCGGCCAGGTTGATGTTGGACGCGCCGAGCAGCAGCCGCTGGGCGGCGGTGACGCCGTCCGGGCCGGCACCGTCGACCACCGCGACCCAGGTCCCACTCCCCTGCCGTGAGTCGATGTACCCGTCGGCGCGGAGCTCGTCGAAGGCGGCCACGACGGTCGACCGGCTCACGCCGAGGGAAGCGGCGAGCGACCGTTCAGGAGGCAGGACGCTGCCCGGGCCGATCAGGCCGCTGGCGATGCGCGAGCGCAGCGTGTGGGCCAGGCCTCGCGCCAGGGATCCCCGTCCGTCGGGGCGCCATCCGGCCACGAGGGCGGCCAGCGGGTCGGGCCCGATCCGTTCCCCCGAATTGGCAGGGATGTACACAGACCAATTCTCTCCAATTGGAACGGGTCAGACAAGTCCAATCACGTCAAGGTGGAGCGATGACCAAGACGACTGCCACCACCGTGATGACCGAGGACGAAGCCGACGCCTATGTGCGCTCGTGGATGTCGGCCTGGAACACCCACGACGCCGAAGCCATCGGTGCGCACTACCACCCCGATGTCGAGTACCACTCACCCTTCGTGGCCGCGTTGGGCGGCGAGACCAGCTCGCTGGTCGGTCGCCCGGCCCTCGACGCCTACATCCGGGCCGGCCTCGATCGCTACCCCGACCTCGAGTTGGGCCCGACCCTGTGGGTCGCTCCTGGAGTGGGCAGCGTGGCCATGGTGTACCGGAGCCTGAACGACCTGCTCGCGGTGGAGACGTTGGTGTTCGGCGACGAGGGCCTGGTCGTGAAGGCGCTGTGCCACTACCGCGCCGGCCCCTGAGCGGCTCTAGCCTGCAGGACCATGCGCTATCGGCTCCTGGGATCCAGCGGGTTGCGAGTTTCGGAACTGTTCCTCGGCGCCATGACCTTCGGCGACCAGGATGGCGTCGGAGCTCCGATGGACGAGTGCGCCAAGATGCTCGGCGCCTACGCCGAGGCCGGCGGCAACGTCATCGACACGGCCATCAACTACCGCGGCGGGGCCAGCGAGGAGATCCTCGGCCAGCTGCTCGAGCACCAGCGCGACAAGTTCGTGCTCGCCACCAAATTCTCGGTCAGCCGCGACCCGGCCGATCCCAACGCCGGGGGCGGTCACCGCAAGAACCTCCGGTTGTCACTCGAGACCAGCCTGCGGCGCCTGCGCACCGACTACATCGATCTCTACTGGGTGCACATCTGGGATCGGCACACGCCGATGGAGGAGACGATGCGCGCTCTCGACGACGCCGTGCGCGACGGCAAGATCCTCTACATCGGGATCTCGGACACGCCGGCCTGGATCATCTCGCAGGCCAACACGCTTGCGGCGTGGCACGACTGGACGCCCTTCGTCGGGCTTCAGGTGCCCTACAGCCTGCTCAAGCGTGACATAGAGCGAGAACTGCTGCCGATGGCGGTCCACGAGGGGATGAGCGTCGCGGCGTGGAGCCCGCTGGCCGGAGGAGTGCTCTCGGGCAAGTTCACTCGGCCGGGCGGCGCGGAGGCCGGCACCCGCGTGGCGGCCGAGTCCATCAGCGGTGCCGACCACGGGGTCGCGCGAGCCGTGCAGTCGGTCGCTGACGAGCTGGGGGCATCGCCGTCCCAGGTCGCCATCGCCTGGACGATGGCCCACTCGCCGTCGATCCACCCGATCGTCGGCGCGCGACGGCTCGACCAGCTGGCCGACAACCTGGGCGCCGCCGAGCTGGAGCTCCCGCTCGAAGCCGTCGAACGACTCGACGCCCTCACCCACATCGAACCTGGCTTCCCGCACGACTTCATCGCCGAGACCCGGACCTGGGTGTTCGGCGCGGCGGACATCGACTGACTCCGTGGTCGAGCGGACGCCCTCGGGCTAGCGAGGCGACGGGATGGTCGTGGCCTTGCGATCCTGGGTGCAGGCGGCGCGCACCCAACAGCCCTTCACATGGTCGTTGACCAGGCCGAGCGACTGCATGGCGGCGTAGACCGTCGTCGGTCCGACGAAGCGGAAGCCCCTCGCCAAGAGCGCCTTCGACAGCGCGGTCGACTCGACGGTCTTGGCTTGGATGTCGGACCACGACGCGATGGCGGGTCGGCGCCCGGTCGGCTCGAACGACCAGACGAGCGCGGCCAGCGAACCCACGTCGTCCTGCACCGCCAGCGTCGCTCGGGCGTTGGCGATGGTCGCCTCGATCTTGCCGCGATGGCGCACGATCCCGGCATCGCCGAGGAGGCGATCGATGTCGCGCTTCCCGAAGCGCGCCACGACGGCGGGATCGAACCCGGCGAAGGCCCGGCGGAAGTTCTCGCGCTTGCGCAGGATGGTGATCCACGACAGGCCGGCCTGAAAGCCTTCCAGGCACAGCTTCTCGAACAAGCGGTGGTCGTCGACGACGGGACGGCCCCACTCGTCGTCGTGGTAGTCCTGGTAGTCGGGGCTGGACGAGCCCCACCGACAGCGCCTGTGGCCGTCCGCGCCTCGCACCGTCACCGACGGTTCGGCGTCACTCATGTCCAGGACCGGCGTCCGGATCGACCGACGGTCGTCAGTCCTCGATCTTCTCCCACCACTGGCACCACCATTCGGCGCCGACCAGGATGCGCAGCTTCAGGTGCCAGCAATAGGAGATCTCGGCCGTCGGCTCGAGGTAGTAGAGGCAGTTCTCGCACTTCTCCTCACCGGATGGATGACCCTTGAGCACGGCGTTGTCCGAGAGGATGCGCAGCTCCATGGCCAGCTTCTCGTCGATCTCTTTCGGCTCGGGCGGCGGGATCTCGTAGTCGGCCATCGGGTCAAGCTAGCAAGCCCCAAGAGCACCGAAAACCCGACCATCCTGTCGGCGATGCGGTCGGTCACGGCATGATGCATCGGAAGCCAGTGCGAGGTTCCGGTCCTCGCCGACCAGATTGGATCGATGCGTGCCAGCGGTGTCAGTGCAAGGTCTTCGCAAGTCCTACGAAGGCGTCCAGGCGTTGCGCGACGTCGACTTCGAGGTCGAACGCGGTGAGGTGTTCGCCCTCCTCGGCCCGAACGGGGCGGGCAAGACGACGGCGATCGAGATCCTCGAGGGGTTCCGCATCCGCGATGACGGAGAGGTGAGCGTGCTCGGCGTCGATCCGGGCGACCACCGCACCCAGAGGTGGCTGCGCAAGCGGATCGGCGTGGTCCTCCAAGAGCTGGCCGTAGAGCCCTTGTTCTCGGTCCGCCAGGTGCTGACCCGCAACGCCGGTTTCTACCCGTCGCCGCGACCCGTCGACGAGGTGGTCGAGCTCATCGGTCTGACCGAGAAGGTCAACGCCAAGATCAAGACGCTCTCGGGGGGCCAGCAGCGCCGGCTCGATGTGGGGCTGGGGATCATCGGCCAGCCCGAGCTCCTGTTCCTGGACGAGCCGACGACCGGGCTCGATCCCGCCGCCCGGCGCACGACCTGGGAGCTGATCGAGCACCTGGCGTCGGAGGGCACGACCGTCATCCTGACCAGCCACTACATGGACGAGGTCGAGGCGCTGGCCAATCGCGCCGCCGTGCTGACCGGAGGCGAGATCGTCGCCGCCGGTCCCCCCTCGTCGATCGGCGGCCGCGACGTCAGCGCCGTCACCATCCGCTTCTCGCTCCCCGACGGCGTGGCCGTGGCCGACCTACCGGTCGCGCCGAGCCGCGTCGAGGGCCCCGAGATCGAGATACGCACCGAGGACGATCTCCCGGTGCTGGCCGCGCTGGTCAACTGGGCCCTCGAGCGCCAGCTGCGCCTGCCCGGGCTGAGCGTCAACCGCGTCACGCTCGAAGACGTGTACCTGCAGCTCACCGGCAACGAGCCCACGCCCGAGCCGACCCGCGAGGTGAAGCCATGACCGAGCCGACCGCGATCGACTCGAGGACCTTCGAGGGGATCGGCGATGTCCGCCTCGTGGCCCGTGGGATCCGCTACGAGCAGCTCTCGTTCTGGCTCAACCGCGTCGGCGCCATATTCACGGTCGGGTTCTCGGTCGTGTTCCTCGTGCTGCTCGGCGTCGGGGCCGGCACCTCGCGGCGTGAAGTTCCTCGGCAACGTCAAGCTCATCCAGTACTACGTGCCCGGCTTCGTGGCCTACGGAGTCATGGCCGCCTGCTTCACGACCCTGACGATCAGCATCGTGGTGCGACGCGAGACCGGTCTGCTCAAACGCCTCCGCCTCTCGCCCGTGCCGACCTGGATCCTGCTCTCGGCCATCTTCGTCAGCACGATGATCGTGGCCTTCGTGCAGGTCGTCCTGCTGCTCGTCATCGGTCGAGTGGGCTTCGACGTGCACATGCCCCAAGCGCCAGCCGCCTTCGTCGTCACGCTGGTCGTCGGCGCCCTCAGCTTCACCGCGCTGGGCGTGGCCATGAGCACGTTCATCCCGAACCAGGACACTGCGGGACCGGTGACGAGCATCGTCTTCTTCGTCCTCGTCTTCCTGTCGGGGCTCTGGTTCCCCATCGAGTCCAGCTCGGGGCTGGCCAAGTTCGCGTCGTTCTTCCCGGTGCGGCACCTGATCCAGGGCGTGTTCGCCGCCTTCAACGTGCGACCGGGCGTGTCGCCGTGGGCGTGGCGCGACATGGCCGTCGTCGCCCTATGGGGGGTGATCGGATCGGCGGTGGCCGTCCGTCGCTTCAAATGGGAGCCGAGGCGCGGCTGAGCGAGCCCGCCTGAGGCGCCAGGCCGAGCTCCCGAAGCGTCAGATCAGGCGGCGGAGCGCTCGAGGATGTGCACGCCGCAGGCCGAGCCCAGCCCGATCACATGGGCCAGGCCCACCGTCGCACCCTGGATCTGACGGTCGCCGGCCTCGCCCCGAAGGTGGGTCGCCACCTCCCACACGTTGGCGATGCCGGTCGCGGCGATGGGATGGCCCTTCGACTCGAGGCCACCCGAGACGTTGACCGGCGTCTTGCCGTCGCGCGTCGTCGCCCCCGATTCGAACAGGTCGACGGCCCCGCCCTCGGGGCACAGCATCAGGTTGTCGTAGTGCACCAGCTCGGCGGTGGCGAAGCAGTCGTGCAGCTCGACCAGGTCGAGGTCCTCAGGACCGATGCCGGCCTGCTCGTAGGCCTGCTTGGCCGCGTTGCGCGTGAGCGTGTTCACGTCCGGGAGCACCTGGCAGGACTCCTCCCAGGGATCGGTGGTGAGCACCGACGCCGAGATCTTCACGGCGCGCTTCTGCTGCTCGAGCGACAGCGTCTTGAGCTTGGACCCGCTCACCACGACGGCGGCGGCGGCGCCGTCGCAGTTGGCCGAGCACATGGGCCGGGTGTTCGGGTAGGCGATCATGACATCGCCCATGATCTCCTCGAGGGTGAACTGCTTCTGGTAGGCGGCCAGCGGGTTCAGCGTCGAGTGAGCGTGGTTCTTCTGGGAGATGCGGGCGAAGAGCTCGAAGCTGGTGCCGCCGTAGCGATGGCCGTACTCCATGCCGATCTGGGCGAACACCCCCGGCATGGTCTCGGTGCCGATGCGACCGTCGACGGGCGCCACCGCGCCGTATCGGCCCTTGGGCTCCCACGTGTCCGAGTCGGCCCCGCGTGACCCGCCGGCCAGCAGCCCGGCGCCGGCCAGCTTCTCGACGCCGACGGCCAGGCCCATGTCGCACTCACCGGCGCGCGACCGACATGACCGCCACGCGCAGCGCCGTGGCGCCCGTCGCGCAGGCGTTGGCCACGTTGTAGACGGGGATGCCGGTCTGGCCCACCTGCTTCTGCAACATCTGGCCGATCGGGGCCGCGCCGCCCATCAGGTTGCCGGCGGCCAGGACGCCCATGTCGGCCATGGTGACGCCTCCATCGGCCAGCGCGCCCATGGCCGCCTCGGCGGCGAGGTCGACCGTGTCCTTGTCCGGGTGCTTGCCGAACTTGGTCATCTTGATCCCGAGGATCCAGACGTCGTCACTGGCCATGCTTTTCTCCTGACTTTCTGGGCCTGGCGGTCATCCGACGGGCTCGAAGCCGAAGGCGATGGCCTCGGTGCCCGCGCCGTCGGCGCCGATGGGGAACGTGGTGAGCTTGACCTTCATGCCGAGCTGCACGTGGTCGGCGTCGGGCTCGACGTTGACGAGGTTGCCTCGCACGCTGGTCCCGTCGCAGTCGACCAAGGCGGCGACGAACGGCACCGGCACGCCCGGTGCCGCCAGCGAGACGATCGTGAACGCCCTCACCTCGCCCTCGGTGCCGACCGACGTCGTCGTGAACTCGGTGCCGAAGCAGTGGGCACAGGCGTTGCGACGGTCGAAGAAGCGGGCGCCGCACGACGCGCACTCGTTGGCCTCGAGATGAGGCTCGTCGCCCAGGATCAGATAGTCGACGAGGGGTACCTGTGCAGCCATGCCGCCTCCCTGAGGCTCGAACGGATGACGCTCATCCTGACATAACAACGGGCGGAACCACCTACCCGCGCTCGCCAGGCACCGACTGTCGGCTCAGGCGGGCGCTTCGCGCATGACGCCGATGCCGAACACCGCGCCCTGGGGGTCGGCGATCACCGCGCCTCGACCGAAATCCATGTCGTTGGGCGGCATCAGGACCGAGCCGCCGAGGTCGGCGGCCTGGGCGGCTGAGTCGTCGCAGTCGGCGACCGCGAACCACACGGTCCAAGCGGGGAACTCGCCCGGTCCTGCGGGGTGGGCGCCACAGGTGACGTTGCCCCCGACTTCATAGAGGGCGGCGTTGTCGCCGCTGTGCTCTGACAGCGTCCAACCGAACACCGACGTGTAGAACGTGGTGGCGGCCTTCACGTCGGTCGTGGCCAGCTCGTTCCACGCGAAGGTGCCGGGCTGGTTGACGAGCTGCGCGCCGATGTGCTGGTTGGGCTGCCAGATCGAGATGAACGAGCCGACGGGATCCTGGAACACGGCCATGCGGCCCGCGTCGAACACGTCCATGGGTCCGGCGAGGACGGTGGCCCCGGCCTCGGTGGCCTTGGCCGTGGTGGCGTCCGCATCGTCGACCGACACGTACACGGTCCAGAACGGGGGCATGTCCGGGTTCTGCTGCGGGCCGACCCCCGCCACCAGCTTTCCGTCGATGCTGAACATGCCGTAGCCGCCGGCCTCGGGACGGGGGTCCATCTCGGCCTTCCACCCGAAGATGGCGCCGTAGAACGCCGCCGCGGCGGTCGGATCCGGTGTGCCGATGTCGACCCACGACGGTGTCCCGGCGGGATAGGACGTGCGCTCGCTCATGGTGACCACTCCCGGTCTGACTCGCGATTTCGGACCAACGCGCGGGACGGTAGCACCGCCGGTCCGAATCGGCGCCGGGTGGGCCACACAGGTCCGACGGCGGGGTATGAGATGGTGAACGGGGCTGGGGTCCCGAACTGGGCGGGTCTCCAGATCCGACGATCGCGACGACACCGATGACTCCGGAGGGGCGCGATCGTCTACATCGCCGTAGCGACCGAACCGAGCCGAGGGAGCAATGCCGTGCGCATCATGGTGAGCGAGTTCATGAGCCTGGACGCCGTCGTGCAGGCGCCCGGCGGACCCGAGGAGGACACCGACGGCGGCTTCGCCCACGGAGGCTGGTCCCATCCCTTCTTCGATCCGGAGGTGATGGGCGGCGCCATCGGCGACGCCATGGCCGGGACCGAGGCGCTGCTGTTCGGGCGTCGCACCTGGCAGACGATGGCGGCGGCGTGGCCCGACCGGGCCGGCGACGAGTTCGCCGACCAGATGAACACCATCAAGAAGTACGTGGTGACCGGGACCCTGGGTGACGACGACCTGACGTGGAACAACTCGACGCGCATCCCCGGAGCCGAAGCCGTCGCCCGGATCCGAGAGCTGCACGAGGCCGAGGGCGGCGACCTGTCGGTCATGGGCAGCCCGACGCTCGTACGCACCTTGCTGGCCGAGGGTCTGGTCGACCAGCTCATGGTCATGATCGAGCCGGTGATCCTCGGCGGGGGCAAGTCGATCTTCCCCGCCGACGGCGCGCTGCGCACGCTGGAGCTCTCCTCGACGGTCACCACCGGGACCGGTGTGATCATCTGCACCTACCGCCCAGCCGGGACCTAGACGACCCCGCGACCCGGCGGCAGATGGGGCTCAAGAGCACCCTCATCTGCCGCCGCACGGCCTGAGGGCAGGGCGAGGTCGAGGACGTAGGCGGCAGTAGCCTGACGGGCGGGGTCTGGAAGGTTTGGTCAGGAAGGGGTGAGTCAGGCACACCCATGACGCTGCACCTGATCGTCGTCGCCATCGTGGCTCTCGCCGCGGCGTTTTGCTACGCCAGCTCGAACGTCATCGAGCAGTACAAGGCGGCCGAAGCTCCGCCCGAGGCCTCGATGCGCATCGCCCTGCTCTGGTACCTGGCCCGACAGCCGATCTGGTGGCTGGGGATCGCCACTGACGTGGGTGGCTTCGGGTTCCAGGCGCTGGCCCTCGGCCTCGGATCGCTTCTGTTCGTGCAGCCGCTGCTCGTCACCAGTCTGTTGTTCTCGCTGGCGCTGGGTGCCCTCGTCGGGTCGAACCGCCTCCCCTGGACCGATGTCGGATGGGCCCTGGTGTTCGTCGCCAGCCTGGCCGTGTTCCTGGCCACGGCCGCGCCGAGCGGTGGCGTCGATCAACGCACCCCCCGTGCGTGGGTCATCCCGCTGGCCGTCGTGGCGGTCTTGGTGGCCGGGTGCATCCTCGCCGCCAACCGCGTCGCCGGGCCCGCACGAGCGGCCTTTCTCGCCGCCGGCGCCGGGATCACCTTCGGCGTGAGCTCGACGCTGATCAAGAGCTTCTCGCACGTGCTCGGAGCCGACGGGCCGGCCCACCTGCTCCGGACCTGGGAGCCCTACGCCATGGGCCTGGTGCTGGCGATCGGGTTCCTCATCCTCCAGAGCGCCTTCCAAGCCGGGGATCTGCGTGCCGCCCTCCCTGCCGTCGAGACGGCCGAGCCGGTCATCGCGTCCGTGCTGGGTCTCGCCCTCATGCACGAGAAGCTCCATGCCGGCGGGCCGGTGGCCAAGACGGTCGTGGCCATCTCGGCCGTCCTCATGTTCACGAGCGCCGTGATGCTGGCCCGCTCGGCGGCGCGGGATCGTGACCAGCGCGATGGCGCCGATGCCGAGCCCGATGCGATCGAACCCGAGCCTCGCCCCGCCGAATCCGAACCGAACCCCCGGTCGGACTGATCAGACGCCGCCCGCCCTGTGGGGGCTTGGCCCCTCGCTACCGGGACACCGCCTGGAGCCCCAGCGGCGAGGGGCCAGGGCGCCCTCCCCCACATGGGCAAAGGATCGTCGCCCCCGGGCCCCGGGACGAGAGTCCAACGGCCGATTTTTGTCCACGCGTCTGCGAATTCGACAGGTCCCGTTCAGGCCATCGGGAGAACCCCCTGGCGCCGACCAGCACCGTGTTGACACCTGGGATTGGCAAGCGCATCGTGGCGGTAGCTGCCATCGTGGTGGAGCAAGCAGACCTGATTCCTGGCTCCCCAGCCCCGGAGGTATGAGCCCGTGTTGGCCCGTGCGGTGCCCGAACAGCCCTTTGCTGGCGCCATCACCTTGTACGTGGCCGGCGAGGTCGACATGGACAGCGCCGACCAGCTCTGCGACGTCATCGTGGCCTGTGCCGGACCGGCGGCCACGACCGTCGTCCTCGATCTGACCGACGTGACCTTCCTCGGCTCGTCAGGTCTGCGGGCCCTCATCTCGGCCCGGCGGATCCTGGCCGAGCGGCGGCTGACCCTGTGCGTCGACGACTGCAGCCAAATCGTCGAGCGCATCCTGCAGATCACCGGCCTGCGCCAGTACTTCGGTCGCTCCGGAACGCTCTCGACCACGCCCTGACGCCGACTCGCCCGTGCTAGGCGGCGGCGCGGTGGCCCACGTCGGACACCCAACCCGCCTTCTGCCAGCGTCGCAGGAGGCGCAGCGACCGCTGACGCATCTCGAGGATGTAGATCTGGCGCAGTCGAGGCAGCACCTCCCTGAGCTCGCCGCCGCGGACGGTCATGTGGCCCCATCCGAAATCGAGGGCGGCGATGGCGGCATCGGACCAGGCCACGCCGCCGCTGATGACCTTGGGGTCGCCCGCCGCCACCCAGCTGGCTCGGCTCTGGAGGTCGATCCGCTGGCGGCTGACCGCATCGGCGAGCGGCTCGAGCATGTTGAACAGCAGCCGCCACGACGACTCGCGGATGCCCCACTCGTTGTCCAGGCGGTGCTCCAGGCTGAGCTGACGGGCCAAGCTTCGGATCTGGTGGCGGCGCTGAGCGCAATCGCCGTAGATGTCGAGCGGCGTCTTCAGGAGCGGGTCGATCGGCACCCGCTCGCACAGCCAGTCCGATTCGAGCTCGTTGAAGTCGCCGCGCATGGCCCTGCCCCCTGACCCTCGGTCATCCGCCCGAGTGGAAAATTACAGCACCGTAGTTACGGCCTTGTCAACGGGCATCTCGGCTCGGACGCGCCCACCGGTCGCCCGGCCCCCATCACGTCGTGGCCGGTGCCGAGCCGCCGACACCAACGCCGGCCGACGCAGTCGAGACCGCGCCAGCCGGCGTGACCAGTGTCTCGAAGGGTCAGGGCTTGACCTCGAACACCCGGTTGAACGGGGTCTCGGCCACCCGGGTGACCGAGGCGAACCCCTGCGCCGTCAGCAGCTCGCGCCACGTCGCCTCGGGCACCTGGGCGCCAAGGGCATAGCCACCGGCCTGAGCCTGGGCCGAGGGGGTGCAGATGAACGTCGAAGCCGAGTAGTACACGCGGCCGACCGGGTTGACGTTGGCATCGAGATCCTCGCCGGCCATGGGCTCGACCAGCATCCAGCTGCCGTCGGGGGCCAGGGCCTGGCGGATGTGGGCGGCGGCGCCGACCGGATCGCCCATGTCGTGCAGCGCGTCGAACACGCAGACGAGGTCGAACCCCGTGCCGGGGAAGTCCTGGGCCGATGCCACCTCGAAGATCACGCGGTCGGACACGCCGGCCTCGGCGGCGCGGGCGCGGGCGACCTCGATCGAGGCGGCGTGGTAGTCGTAGCCGACCACCGCGCAGTTGGGGAAGGCCTGCGCCATGAGGATGGTCGACGCGCCGTGCCCACATCCGAGATCGGCGATCGTCGCCCCTGCTTCGAGCTTGGCCACGACGCCGTCCAGCGCCGGGATCCACGAGCTGGTCAGATTGCCCAGGTAGCCCGCCTTGAACATCCGCTCGACGCCGTGGAAGAGGTCGTGGTTGTGCTCGTTCCAGCCGAATCCGGTGCCGGTGCGGAAGGCCTCGCGGACCTTGTCCTCGTCCTTGGCCGTCGACACCGCGACCGACATGGCTCCGACCAGGAAGGCCGGGGTCGAGGCATCGGCCAGCACGGCGGCCTGCTCGTCGCTGAGCCAGTAGTCGCCGGTCGTGGCGTCGTACTGGCAGTAGCCCGAGACGTACTGCGACTTGAGCCACTCCTCGACGAGGCGGGCGTCGCAGTCGGTGGCCTTGGCCAGTCCGGCGGGGTCGGTCGGACCGTCAGCGGCGAGGGCCCGGTAGAGGCCGAGCTTGTCGCCGACCACGACGGTGGACGCGTGCAGCGCGGCGCCGAAGTCGGTGGCGAACTGGCCGATGAACGCGTCGAGACGGGTGGGGTCGATGGTCATGAGGATCTCCTTCGGAGTGGATGGCGAACCGACTCGGTCCGCCGGGCGCAGCATCGGTTCGGCCCCTCAAGAAGTCCTCACCGCCCGCTCAAGACCCGCTCACCTGGGCTCGGCGACGCAGGCCCTCTGTTCGAGTTCGAGCGCGGAGGTGACCGATCGGTGCAGGCGTACGCGTAGCGTCGCCGCCATGCCTGCGCCGCATTGGTTGTTTCGCTTCGTGTACGACCGCGAGAGCGCGGCCTGGGAGCGGCGACGCGATGAACCACAGCATCGTGAGCTGGTGGAGCGGACCGCCGATGCGCTCGCGAACGTGGTTGCACCGCCCGGACCGGTAGCCGACCTCGGCTGCGGACCGGGCGCGCACGCGCTCGCACTCGCGCGGCGCGGTTACGACGTCGTCGGTGTCGACGGGTCACCTCGCATGGTCGAGGTCGCGCGGACACGAGCCGCGCTCGACGAGGTCGACACCACGTTCTACGTGCACGACCTCGGCGCGCCGCTCCGCTTCGCGGACGAGTCGCTCGGAGGAGTCCTCGCGATCCTCGTCATACAGCACCTCCCGCATCCCGCGGCCTTCATCGCCGAGATCCGGCGCTGCCTCCGGCCGGGCGGGCACCTGCTGATCACCGCTCCCACCCGCGACAGCACGTCGCTCACCTCCCAGAGCCTGTACTGGCGACTGCGCGCCGCCTGCTACCACCTGGTGCCCGGCGTCGTGCGCTTCTACGACACGAGCTCCCTCGCTGGTCTGGTCGAGGACCAGGGCCTGACGGTCGTCGAGTGCCGCGGCGATCCCGGTCGCGTGAGCGTCTTGGCTCGCGCCCGGCGTCGCTCGTGATGTGGGCTCAGCCGACGTCAGCGCTCAGTCGAGATCGGTGAGCTGGCGGCGGCGGCGATCGGCCCGGTCACGGAACTCACGGGCCCGGGGTGAGTCACCGAGGCTGTGGCTGAGCGACTCGATCAGTCCGTCGGCCCGATCGACCATGACGGCGGCGTCGGCCGTCGAACCTCGCCGCCCGTGGAGGCCGGCGGCCACGGCGCAGGCTCGCCACTCGATGCCTGGCAGTCCCCCGTTGGCGCTGACCTCGATGCTCTGCTCGATGGGGGCCATCGCCCCCTCGGCGTCGCCCATGACGATGGCCAGCTCGCCGAGTGCGAGGCTGGTCGAGGCGACCGCCTCGCCCCACTCCGCGTCGAGCGCCGCGGCGAGCAGCGGATCGAGGATGGCTCGGGCCTCGTGCCGGGCCCCCAGCCACCAGTGGGCCCGGGCCATGGCCACGTCCGCATCGAATCCGTAGACGAAGGCGCGGCCGGGAGCGAGCTCGACGCGGCCGCGTATCTCGTCGGCCTGGGCCAGCGCCGCCTCCACCCCTGGCTGGTCGCCGAGCCGGAGGCGGGCACAG
Source organism: uncultured Microthrixaceae bacterium (assembly GCA_963734965.1). Taxonomy (GTDB): domain Bacteria; phylum Actinomycetota; class Acidimicrobiia; order Acidimicrobiales; family Acidimicrobilacustridaceae; genus UBA4742. The sequence goes on from CAVTJK010000004.1 coordinate 490,344, forward strand.
GCTTCGAAGGCGTGGCGCCGCAACAACTCGTTGTCGGCGACCGACTCTTCGCCGATCCGCTGGATCTGGTCGAGCGATGCCAGGGCGCCCTCGGGATCCTCCAGGTCGAGGCGCACGGCGCAGAGGTTCACCGACGCCCAGGCCGTCCACAGGTGGTGGGACGTCTCCACCGACAACCGATTGGCTTCGATGGCGCTGAAGAGCGCCACCCCGTAGAGGCCGTGACCGCGCAGGAGGTTCGTTCGCATCGACAGCAGGAGCGGTTCGGCGGCGCGGTCGCTGGTCATGCGGTTGAGCTCGATGGCTTCGTCGGAAAGGGCGAGAGCCTCGGTCCACCGACCGCCGGCGGCCGCTTCGACGGCGTGCTCAGCCAGCGCGAACTGGAGATAGGTGTCGTCGCCCTGGCGCCGCAGGATCTCTTCGAGCTCGCCGATGATCGCTCGGAACGAGACGAGATCGCCGAGCGAGAGCGTCACCAACTTGAGACCGTCGAGGGCGCGTGCGACAGCTAGGTCATCACGGGACTGTCGGGCCAGCGCCAGTGACTCCTCGGCCTGGGCCAGTGCGGCGTCGAAGTGCAGACGGCGCACCGACTCGACGGCCAGGCGACCGAGCAGCACGGCTTGGGCGGCCCGGTTGCCGGAGGCCTCGGCCATCTCGAGGCCATCCTCGAACCGGCGGATGGCTCGCTCGACCGTCGTGCCCTTGTACAGCTCGGACATCCCGAGCTCGGCGGTGATCTCGAGCTCGAGGGCGGGCCGGTCGGCGGCGCGGGCGGCGTCGAGGGCGCGGCGGAGATCGACGATGGCCTCCTCGTCGCGCCCGACGTGACGGTGCACCTGGCCACGGCCGAAGGCCAGGATCGCGATCGTCTCCTCGGACAGGTCGACCTCAGAGGCGTGCTCCTCGATCAAACGCAAGGCGGCGTCGTAGTGGGCCAACGCGCTCCGGTACGCGTAGATGGCGCTGGCGTCGGCGGCCGCCAGGCCGTGATATCGCAGTGCCGGCTCGACCTCGCCCGCCTGCTCGAAGTGGTGGGCCAGCAGACCGTTGTCCTCGACCGCCGCGTCCAGGGCCCGGGCCTCGAGGGCTCGAGCGGCCCGCAGGTGCAGCTCGCGTCGCCGCGAGGGGACCAGGCTGCGGTAGGCCGTCTCCTGGATGAGCGAGTGCTTGAAGCGGTACTCGGCGCGCGGCCAGCGCTGCGCCTCGCGGATCATCTCGAGGCGTTGGAGGTCGCGCAGCGCGCCGTCCAACCTGCTCGGCTCGATCGGGCGGCTGGTGCCGACCGATGGCACATCCACGTCCGACCCGCTCGAATCGCCGAAGATCGCGACGAGGAGGTCGACATCGAACTGTCGGCCGAGCACCGCCGCCGCCGTCAAGGTGTCGCGGCCTCCTGCGGGCAGACGGTCGATGCGACTCTGGATCACCTTCTCGACCGTCTCGGGGAGCTCGACAGGGATCTCGTGATCGAGACGCCAACCCGACTCGTCGCGTACGAGCGCACCGACCTCGACGAGCGACTGCACCAGCTCCTCGAGGAAGAAGGGATTCCCCTCGGCCGTCTCGAGCAGGGACTCGCGCAGCTCGACCGGCAGCGTGGTGGTCCCGACCAGGGCGTCGAGCAGGGCGGCGTCGTCGCCGGCGGACAGCGGGCGGAGCGCGACCTCGATGGCGCGATGGGGGAACTGCCGCAGGGCGTGATCGTGCACGGCCCAACTGGGGTGCTCACGCTCGAGCCGTTGGGCGATGACGATCAGCACGGCGGCCGATTCGGTGAGGTCGAGGAGCGCCTCGACGAGTGCGATCGAATCGCCGTCGGCCCAGTGGAGGTCGTCGAGCGCCACCGCAACGGGGCCGTCCGCGGCCAGCCGGGCCAGCAGGGTCGTGATGGCGTCGACGGTGGCCTGATGCAGGTCCTGAGGCGACAGCGACTGGACCCGGTCCGCCACGTCGGCGTCGAGCCGCAGACCGAGTATCTGGCCGAGGAACGGTTGGATGTCCTGGCCGGCCGGACCGAACAGAGCGTCGAGCCGGCTCCGCATCCGCACTTTCACCCGCAGCTCGGGCTCGATCGCGGTGACGCCCAGCCAATCGCGCAGCAGCTCGCGGAAGGGCCAGTACGGCAGTCGCTCGCCGTAGGACAGCGAACGTCCGGCCAGCCACCGACGCGGTCGTTCGCCTTCGCCATCAGCGTCGAAGGCGCGACGGAGCTCGGCGAGCAGCCGGCTCTTGCCCAGACCGGCCTCGCCCGCGATCAGCACGATCCCGCCGGTCCCGGCGCGCACGGCATCGAGCGCCTGGCTGCACGCGTCCAGCTCGCGTCGGCGGCCGATCAGCTCGACATCGACCCCTTCGATGCCACGCTGGTTGCCCCGCACGGCCCGCGCCGCGGTGACCTCGCTGGCCTCGACCGCATCGCGCTTGCCCTTCAGCTCGAACGAATGCACCGCGCCGAACTCGAAGAGCGACTCGAGCGATCGCCGGGTCGACGCGCCGACCAGCACCGTGCCGGCGGCCGCCGCCGACTCGAGTCGCGCCGCGGTGTTGATCGTGTCGCCCATGGCGGTGAGCTCGACCTGACCACCGCCCATCGAGCCCACGATGGCGGGGCCGGTGTGGATACCGACGTGGGCGCTGGGCGCGGCGACGGACCACGCCTGGGCGATCTCGTCGCCGTAGTCGGCTACGTCGGCGACCAACTCCATCCCGGCCCGCACGGCCCGCTCAGCGTCGTCCTCGTGGACGGTGGGCACTCCGAACAGGGCCAGGATGCCGTCTCCCGCAACGTTGACGACCGTGCCGCCGTAGCGCGTCACGGCGGTGATCATCCGCGAGACGGCCTCGTCGACCACGACCTTGAACTCCTCGGCTTCGAGGGTCTCGCCCAACTGGGTCGAGCCGGTCACGTCGGCGAACAACGCCGTGATGACCTTCTGCTCGTCGCCGCGATCGTCGGCCGTCGGTGCCGTCGGTGCCGTCGGTGCCGTCGGTGCCGTGGTGCCATGGGTGCCACCGGCCGCGGTGGCGGCGCGGGCGCCGCGGCTCGAGCCGCGGTCGCCGTGTTCTCCGTCGAGCGGATGTCGCCCGCCACCGAGGTGCTCGCGATCGGAGCAACCGCGTCGAGGTCGAGGCTCGGGTCCTGGTCGAGCACGGCCGCCTCGATGCTGCGGATCTCGGCGCTCGGATCGAGGCCCAGCTCGTCGCGCAGCGTGGTGCGCAGCGCCTCACCGGCGCGGAGGGCCTCCGCCTGGCGCCCGCTGCGGTAGAGGGCGACCATCAGCTGACCCCACGCCTGCTCGCGAAGCGGATGGCGACGGGCGAAGGCATCGAGCTCACCCACGATCTCGACGTGGTGGCCCAGGGCCAACTCGGCCTCGAACCGATCCTCGGTCGCGGCGATCCGCGCCTCCTCCAGCCGTCCGGCCTCGCCCGCGGCCCAGGACTCGTAGGCCAGATCGGCCAACGCGTCACCGCGCCAGCGGGCCAAGCCGGCTTCGAGCCAGGCCGCGGCCTCGGCGGGCCGGCCGTCACGCAGCGCCCGCCGACCCTCCTCTGCGTCGCGCTCGAACTGGACGGCGTCGAGCTGGTCGGGTCCGGCGACGAGCAGGTAGCCCGGTCGCTGCGTGCGGATGAGCTCGCCGTCCGAGCGCTTCGACCGCTCCGGTTCGAGCTTCTTGCGCAGCGTCGAGATGTGGACCTGCAGGGCGTGAGCAGCACTCGGGGGCGGGCTCTCACCCCACAGGTGATCGAGGAAGCGATCGACCGGGACGACCTGGTTGGGGTGGAGCACCAGGAGGCCGAGCACCGCTCGCTCGCGCCCGTTGCCCAGATCGACGACCTGGCCGTCGCGCACGACCTCGAGGGGTCCGAGCAGCCGGAACTCGACCTCGCTCGGGCTCACTGCGACCTCGGTCCCTCGTTCATCGCTGGCTTTCCGTCGCGCTCCCGAACCCCGACACCGGCGCGCCGGGCCTCCCTCGGTCGCCCATCCCCGTCGATTCTGCCAGTTGAGCAGGACTTCCGTCGGCGACGAGGTCTTGAGCGAATTCGAAGTCCTCCTTGAGGGACGTGCGGAAACTGGGAACATGAACAACAGCACCATCGACCGGCCTGGGACGACCAGGACCGGAGCAACGGGAGGAGCGGGCTGATGCGAGCACGAGAGGCCGACCTGGAGGGCTACGCCGAACACGATGGGGTCAAGATCGGCTACGAGGTCTTCGGTGAGGGCGACGTGACGGTTCTCCTCGTCCCGGCGTGGCAGATCGTGCGATCGCGCATGTGGAAGAACCAGGTTCCGTATCTGGCGCGCCGATATCGCGTGATCACCTACGACCTGCCCGGCCACGGCCGCTCCGACCACTCGACTGACCCGACCAAGTTCGACCCTCTTCACCGACTCGGCTACGCCACCGCGGTGCTCGACTCGAGCGGGACGGATCGTGCCATCGCCATGGGCGTGTCGTCGGGCGTGGCCGAGTGCCTCCTGCTTGCCGGATTGGCCCCCGAGCGGATCGACGGAGTGGTGATCGTGGCCACCGCCCTGGCCCTGGCCGAACCCGTCCCCGCCTGGCGGACCAACTGGGATCAGGAGGTCGAGGGCAGCGAGGGATGGCAGAAGGTCAATCGGAGGCACATGCGCCGCGACTTCGCGGACTTCGCCCACTTCTACGCCGACAGCATCGTCCCCGAGCCCCACAGCACGAAGGCCCGTGAGGACATCGTCGGCTGGTGTCTCGAGACCGAGCCCGACGTCCTGATCGCGGCCAACGACGGACTGGGCGCCGGCCAGTCAATCGAGGAGCGGGCCTCGATGATCGATCCGGTGCTCGACGCCATCCAGTGCCCCGCGCTGGTGATCCACGGGACCGAGGACTTCAGCCCGCTCGTCTGGGGAGAGACGCTGGCCGAGCGGATCGGGGCCGAGCTCGTCGTGTGCGAGGGATCGGGTCACGGTGTGCTGATGCGCGACCCGGTCAACAGCAATCTGCTCGTGCGCGAGTTCATCGATCGGGTTCATCCCCCGGCGCCGCGCCGTCGCAGCTGGACCCGCGCCCAGTCACGCCACAAGCGGGCCCTGTTCGTGTCGTCACCGATCGGGCTGGGCCATGCCCAGCGCGACGTGGCCATCGCCCGCGAGCTGCGCCACCTCCATCCCGATCTCGAGATCGAGTGGCTCGCTCAGGACCCGGTGACCAGGGTCCTCGAGGCCAACGGCGAGACCATCCACCCCGCGTCGCGCTGGCTGGTGAGCGAGTCCAAGCACATCGAGAGCGAGTCGGCCGAGCACGACCTGCACTGCTTCCAGGCCTTCCGCCGCATGGACGAGATCCTCGTCTCGAACTTCGGCGTGTTCGACGACGTCGTCAGCGAGGACCACTTCGACCTGTGGGTCGGCGACGAGGCCTGGGACATCGACTACTTCCTGCACGAGAACCCCGAGCGCAAGCGAGCCGCCTACTGCTGGCTCACCGATTTCGTCGGCTGGCTCCCGATGCCCGAGGGCGGCGACCACGAAGCGGCGCTCACCGCCGACTACAACGCCGAGATGATCGAGCAGATCGAGCGGTTCGGACGCATCCGTGACCGCAGCATCTTCGTGGGCAACATCGACGACATCGCGCCGTATCGCTTCGGAGCCGACCTGCCCATGATCCGTGACTGGACCGAGCAGCACTTCGACTTCGCTGGATACGTGACCGGGTTCGATCCGGCCGAGGTGGCTGATCGCGACGCGCTGCGCGCCGAGCTCGGCTACCGATCCGACGAGCAGGTCTGCATCGTCACCGTGGGTGGTTCGGGGGTCGGCGACTCGCTCCTACGCAAGGTCATGGCTTCCTATCCCGCGGCCAAGGCCCGTGTGCCCGATCTGCGCATGATCGTCGTGGCCGGCCCCCGCATCGATCCCGCCACGCTGACGACCCATGACGGTCTCGAGGTCCTGGCCTTCGTCGAGAACCTCTACCGACACCTGGCCGCCTGCGATCTGGCCGTCGTGCAGGGTGGGTTGACGACGAGCATGGAGCTCACGGCCAACCGTCGCCCCTTCCTCTACTTCCCGCTGGCCGAGCACTTCGAACAGACCCTGCTCGTCCCCCACCGCCTCGACCGGTACGGGGCTGGCCGGCGCATGGACTACGCCACGTCCACCCCCGAGACGATCGCCACCGCCATCGCGGAGGAGATCGGCCGCGACGTCGACTACGCCCCGGTCGAGACCGACGGCGCCGCACGCGCCGCCGCCCGCCTGGCCGAGATGTTGTGACGGCCACGATGAGCTGCGAACCCCTCGCTGACCCCGAGGCCGACACCATCGCGACCTATGTGATCATCCCGGTGCGCGACCACTTGGATCTGACGCGGGACCTGATCGCCCAGCTCGTCGCCCAAGGAGGCCACGAGGCGATCCTCGTGTTCGACAACGGCTCGACCGACGGCACCTCGCCGTGGCTGGCCCAGCAGGCCGAGGAGGGAGCCCTCGAGGTGGTCGACGCCACCGGGATGACCCTGCACCAGATGTGGAACATGGGGGCCAGGATGGCCACCGCCCGCCATCCCGTCTCGAACCTGGCCATCCTCAACAACGATCTCGACCTCGGCCCGGACTTCTGCCGCCGCCTGGCCCGCGCCCTGCGGTCCGACGATTCACTCTGGGCGGTGTCGCCGTCCTACGACGATCGGGCCATCGACGGGCTCGAGTACGTGAGCTCGACGTTCAAGAACGGCGGCCTGGCCGGCTTCGCCTTCATGGTGCGCGGCGAGCTGTTCGCCACCTTCGGCTTCGACGAGGAGCTGACCTGGTGGTACGGCGACGACGACCTCGTCGCCAACGCCGTGGCCAGCGGCGGCCGCGTGGCCATCACGGGCGCGACCACGGTCACCCATGTCAACGGCGGCAGCCAGACGATCGGCTACACGCCCGACGTCGTGTTCACCATCGAGCGCGACCTGTTGCACATGGTCGAGAAGTGGGGCCACACCTGACCCAGCCCGAGCCTTTTGGCTTTTGGCGGCGATGACGGGCGCACTGCGCCCTCAATCGCCGCCAGAACGCGGAGGCGAGGGGCGTCGGCGTCGGGGCAGGTCTCGAGTCAGATGTCGGTGGCGGCCCGGACGCGGCCGGAGGCGATGGCCTCGAGCAGGGCGGCGTGGTCACGCTCGTTGGTGGTGGCGTAGGCGGATGAGAAGGCGGCGATGGCCTTGTCGAAGGTGGTCGAGCCGCCGAGGTAGCCCGACAGGGCGACGGGGTCGCCCGTGCGAGCGTGGGCGCGGGCCAGGGCCCACGCGCACAGTGCGCCGTAGTAGGTGAGGTTGTTGAGGTCCATCTTCGACGGGTCGCCCTGGCCCTTGAAGTCCCAGAGCTGGCGGACGTAGTAGTGGTGCCCGGTCTGGGGTCCGTTGGTCCAGCCCAGGAAGATGTCGCTCGATGCTTGCGTCAGTCGCTGACCGACGACCACCCGCCGGCCGTGGTGGTCGAGTGCCGAATGACCGACGTAGGGCTCGAGGACCGATGGCTGGGCCTCCTTGACCTGCAGGATCAAGTGGTCACCCCCCGGGTGATCGGGTCCTTCGAAGAGCGCGACCCAACAGCGGGTGCCGACGCTGCCGACACCGACCACCTTGCGGGCGACGTCGACGAGGCGGAAGCGATCGAAGAGGTCCTGGATGTCCTCGCTGAGCGTCGACCGGTAGCTCTCGACCATCGGCATCACGTCGTCCACGAGATCGAACTCGGTGTCGTCGAGATGGACGAGCAGCGGCGGGTCCTCGGCGAAGCGATAGTCGCCACCGACCTCATGGGTGAGCTTGGCCACGGCGCGCAGGTGCGTCTTGCGACGGGACTTGCGCACGTCGCGCTTGACCAGCGGCCGGTACTTGGCCGGGAAGTGCGAGACGACCTGCTTGATGTGGATCCGGTCGTACCACAGCTCGAGCGCCCGAAGCTCGGCCGAATCGGCCAGGCACTCACGGTAGGTCCGCGCCGCCGTCGTCACCACGCGGTCGCACTTCGCCGCCGAGAACCCGTGGCCGCGCGCCACGACGTGCAGGCTGGCACACAGGCGCTTGACGTCCCACTCCCACGGTCCGGGCAGCGTCTCGTCGAAGTCGTTGATGTCGAAGATCATGTTGCGCTCGGGAGTGGCGAACTGTCCGAAGTTGGACACGTGGGCGTCGCCGCACGCCTGCACCGCCAACCCGGTGACCGGGGTCGAGGCCAGGTCCATGGCCATGACCGCCGCCGCGCCCCGGAAGAAGGCAAATGGGGATTGGGCCATGCGGCCGTAGCGGATCGAGATCAGCTCGGGCACCCGGGTCTCGGCCTGGCTCTCGAGCACATCGACTGGATCGCGGCGGTCAGACCCGACGCTCCAGTGGGCATGGGCCGACCTGGGCACCGCCTCGCGCCGGGCGCGGCCGGCCGCTCGTCGTTCGGCGGCGGTCGAGGACGCGCCCGGTCGATCTCCGTCGCGGTCACCGGCCTGGGGCTCGTCCACCCCGAGATGATGGCGCACCTCGTGGCCTGGGTCCGCCACCTGGTCGTGCGCGCTCGATGACCTCGGCCAGGGCGCCGGGTGTGTGTGCGCCGCGTCCGCCACGCGACGTGCTGTCGCCGCCCGCTTCAGTGCAGAAGACCGGGCAGGGTGACGGGCGGCAGCGTGACCGGCGGGAGGGTGATGGGTGGCAACGGCAACGGCAACGGCGGGACCGGGATGGGGCCGACGACGCCCCCGACCACGCCCCCGACGACACCGCCGACCGTTCCGCCGACCACGCCGCCGACGGTTCCACCCACATCGATCGTCCCGCCGGGGGAGGGCAGGATCGGCGGGAGCGACGGTTGCACGATCGGAGGACTGCCCGGGGTGGGACTGGTGGGATCGGTCGGACTGGTCGGATCGGTCGGAGGGGTGATGGGTGGGATCGGTTCGGTACCGGGCGGGGTGGCGGGATCCTGGGGGGAGGGCGCGCCGCCGGGAGCAATGGGACTGGATGGGGTCGGATCACCCGACCCCGCATGGGCGGCGGTCGACGGTGGCGTCGACGCGGCGGAGTGGGACGGCGCGTCGGCCCCGGGGGCGGCGGTGGCCGGCACGACGGTCACGGTGAGGGCGATGGCGGCGGCCGCCGCGGCGCCGCGGACCATCGCGCTGGCGGCCGCGACCGACAGCGGCGATCCACCCGACGACACCGAGGCCGCGGCTTCGGAGATCCGCTCGACCAGCGCCAGGCGACCGAGCCCGGCCACGAGCCCGGCCACCCAGCTGACCTGGGGGTCGGCGATCTGCAGGAACGACTCGACGAGCTGGGGATCGAACTGGGCGCCCGCGCACCGCTGCAACTCGCGCCGGGCCTCGGCCGAGCTCACCGGTCGCTTGTAGGAGCGATGGGCGGTCATGACGTCGAAGGCGTCGACGATGGCGATGATCCTGGCGCCGAGGCAGATCTGCTGGCCCGACAACCGGGCGGGGTAGCCCGTGCCGTCGAAGCGCTCGTGGTGCTGGGCCACCGACTTCGACCACGGGCCGAGCCAGTCGTCGAGGGCGGCGATGAACGCCGCGCCGTCGGTCGGGTGCTTGCGGATCGCGTCCCACTCGGCCTCGTCGAGCTGGCCGCGCTTGTTGAGCACCTGGGCGGGCACGTTGATCTTGCCGATGTCGTGCAGCAGGGCCACCCACCGCAGACGCTCGGCGTCGTGGGCCGACAAACCGAGCTGGCGAGCCATGAGGTTGGCGTAGGCCCGCACCCGTTCGCAGTGACCCCTGGTCAGCCGGTCGTGGCGCCCGAGAGCCCCCACCAGCGCCAGCGCCTGCGCCGCCGCAGCGTTGGTGTCGCCGCCCGCGCCGGGGTCGGCCTGAAGACGCTCGAGGTTCCGTACGCTTCCCGATCGCAGGGCGGTCACGACGCGCGATGGGGCCCGGTCGGGGAACAGCAACGACACCTGCAACAGGGCGGCGAGGGGCAGGGCGCGCTGGGCGATCCGTCCGGCGCCGACGGCGACGGCCCAAGCCAGGGCCACCTCGATCGCCATCCACACCAGCCGGCTGACACCCGCCGGACGACCGACCAGTCGCCCGAAGCCCACCATGACGACCCAGGCCACCACGAGCGGCAGCGCGAAGACGAGGAGGCGGATGCCGCGGGCCAACATCGGATGGGCCCGCCACCGCTGCTGGCCGCCAGCTTGGCCGCCATCGCCTCGGGACTCGGCCGTCGTGACCGATCGGTCGATCACCGCTGCTCCCACAGCCCTCTCCATCGCTCGCCCGGCTATAACTCACTAATAGTGGTACTTCAACCACAGAAGGTCGTCAAGCGGTTCGAAGCTGTCCGGCATGCCCGACGATCAAGAATCGGGTTGACCCGGCGCCCTTGGTTAGTATCTACTTACCGTTAGTGACCACTGACCAACTGTTCCGCGCCGAGCGAGAAGCCGTGTTCGACGCGCTCGGCGATCAGACCCGCCGGGCCATCCTCGACCTGTTGGCCGAGGGTCCCCGCCCGGTGGCCCAGCTCGCCGCCGATCTCCCCGTCTCGCGACCGGCGGTGTCGCTGCACCTGAAGGTGCTCCGCGACGCCGGGCTGGTCCGGGATCGGGCGGCGGGGACGCGCCGGATCTACCGGCTCGATCCGGGAGGTCTGCAACTGCTGCGCAGCTACCTCGACCACATGTGGTCACACGCCCTCGACAGCTTCGCCGAAGCCGCCGAAGCGGCGCACGCGGCCCAGACCACGTCGCCATCGCCCGAAGCCGCCGAGACCGCGCACGCGGCCGACGTCGCGGCGCCATCGCCCGAATCCGTTCCCACCGCTCGCCCGACCCAACCCCGACAAGGAGCCGACGATGCCTGACCCGACGATGTCCGACACCACCATGACCGTTCCCCCCGTCGTACGTGAAGCGATCGTGGCCGCGCCCGTCGCCACGTGCTTCTCGACGTTCGTCGACGGGTTCGCCGGTTGGTGGCCCGAGTCGCACCACATCGGCGAACGCGACATCGTCGACATGGTCATCGAACCGCGGGTCGGTGGCCGCTGCTACGACGTCGACACCGACGGGATCGAGAACCACTGGGCCACCGTCTTGGCCATCGAGCCCCCGACGCGACTCGTGCTCGCCTGGCACGTGCAGGGCGACTGGACCTGTGATCTCGACCCCGCCCTCCAGAGCGAGGTCGAGGTGACGTTCACCCCGCTCGACGCCGATCGCACCACCGTGCGGCTCGAGCACGGCCATCTCGAACGACACGGATCGGGCGCCGCCGCCCTGCGCCAGGGCATCGACAGCCACGGTGGGTGGACATGGCTCCTCGACCGCTTCGTCGACGTGGCGTCGGGACGCCCGCCGCGGGAGATGCCCGAGCCCGACGTCGACGCCTGACGAGGTCGGCCCGCGCGACCCGATCGCTCAGCGGGTGGGGCGGGCGAGGATCTCGCTGAGCCAGCCGAAGGTCACCGCTTCCCACATCGGCTGGCCCATGCCCTCGCAGTGCCCGCCGCCGCCTTCGGCCACCGTGAAGCGGTGCAGCCGCTTCTCGCCGGTCAGCGCGTCGTACAGCTGCTGGCTCTGGCTGGCGAAGTCGCCCTCGCCCTCGGTGACGAGGGTCGGGCAGACGATGCGGTCGGCGAATCCATCGAGCGTGTAGGTGATCATCACGCGCAGCATCTCGGCGTAGGTCTGGGCCCCCAGGGCGACCATGCGGGCACCCCAGAACTCGCGGTTGCGGGGACCGTCGAGGAAGCCCTCGAGCTGGGCGTCGAAGTCCGGATCGGCATCGAGCAGGGACTGCCAGTCGTCGTCGGAGAAGTTGGGCCGGACACGAGAGATGAAGTCGTACTGACCCGGATCGCAGACCAGCGCCTTGATGCGAGCGTCGCCGGCCACGCCGCGCGGCGCCAGATAGCCACCGAGGCTGCGACCGATGACGACCAGGGCGTCCGGATCGACCTCGGGCTGGTCGACGATCCAGTCGATGACCGGTGCCAGCACCGTCTCGAAGTCGGGCCGCATGGCGACGCGATGGCAGACCAGCAGCTCGCCCTGGCCAGGCCCGTCGAAGCTCAGCGCGTTCCACCCCCGGGCCACGGCGGCCTGGGTGCCGAGCTTGTGGAACTCCTCGGCGACCCCGTCGAAGCCACCCGGGAAGATGACGGTTGGCCGCGGCGACCCGGAGTGACGGCCCGGACGATGGAGGTAGCCGTGCAGCGACACCGGGTCGAACGGGATCGACACCTCCTCGGCCCGGTCCGGCAGGAGCGCCAGCGCGGCGTTGTAGCTGTCGTGCTGATCCTGCCAGCGACCGCGTACCCGCTCGTCGTCGAGATCGTGGCGCAGGAAGAAGTAGGCCTGACGGTCGTACTCGGCCGCCCGTAGGAGGGCTCGGCCCGACCCGATCGGATCGCCGTTCGTCGTCGCGACCCCGGCGGTCGCTCGGGCCGCATCGGCGCTGGCGTGCCACTCGTCGTGCCACTGGTCGTAGTCACCAGCGGCCACGCGACCGGCGGTCGCCAAGGCTTCGCCCAGATCGGCGCTGCCGACATAGGCCCCGTTGAGGGTCCGCTCGAGCTGGGCGGCGAAGTCAGCATCGTCGTGGAGCGCGCGCACGACCGCAAGCTAGCGCCCGGCCCGTGCCCGACGCCTCGGCCCCCGTCGACCCACCGGGTCGATCAGCGCCGGCACGTCGGAGGGCTGGTCGTCGGACGTCGGGTCCACGAGAATCGACGGCGCGGCGGTCGGTGGACGTCGGCTCCAGGCCACGAGGCGACGGTGGCGGTGGGCGAACATGGCCGTCACGATGGCTCGGTGCAGCTTCGCTCCACCGGGCACGGCGACGATGAGCCGGCGAGGGAGGAACTCCAGGCGATCACGGACGACGCAGCCGACGCCGGCGCAGCCCTCGTCGGGCTCGACCCATCGTTCGTGCTGCCACCGCCGCGCCGACAACATGGTCGAACGCTCACGGAACGACCGCTCCCCGAGCTCGTCGATGCCAAGGTGGTCGTAGTCGAAGGGGATCACACCGAACAGGAGGACCCAGCTGCGGCCCAGCACCGACGGGGGTTCGACATCGGCCAGCGATGCGCCGTCCCACCGCCGCGGGATGGTCATCCTCATCCAGGGCGCCAGCTCGTCGTTGATGCCGGCCGGGGTGGTCACCCGGGCCCACACGTCGTCGGGCGATCGGGCCAGCGAGCTCGAGCGCTCCACGACGAGGGTCGGAACCGGTCTCATCCGCCTATGTTAGGCAGCCCTAACATCCGCCGCAACCATGCCCCTTCCGCCCGGAGAGGAACGGGTCCGGTCAGGCGCGGCCGTTGAGCAGTCGGCGTTGGGGGACCTCGCAGGCCACGCCGAGCCGGCCGAGCGCGGCCAGCGCCGCCTGTCCGGCGGCGTCGATGGCCTCGTGCTCAGCGGCCACACGCGGCGAGTGCCAGAACTTGACGGCGATCTCGACACCGCGCTCGCCCACCGCCTGGACCTGGGCCAGGACGGCCGGCTCGTCGCGCACGCCGGGTGCGGCCTGCACCGCGTCGCGCACGGCGGCGGCGGTCACGTCGAGGTCGGCGTCGAAGGGCACGAAGAAGCTGAGGACGCTCCGACGAGCATCGTTGGCGGTGAGGTTGACGATGGCCTCGCTCAGCACCATCGAGCTGGGGATGAACAGACGCTCACCTGTATGCGCACGCAGGACGACCGTACGCAGGTTCACGTCCTCGACCAGCCCCTCGTGTTCGCCGATCATGATCTCGTCGCCGCGGTGGAACGGGTGGCGGGCCTGAAGCACGACCCCGCCGAACAGATCCTCGAGGATGCCCTTGGCGGCCAGCGCGACGGCCAGACCCCCGACACCCAGCGCGCCGAGCAGCGGCCCCACCTGCACGTGCAGGGCCATCAACGCGTACACGAGCCCCAGCAGCACCATGGCGAAGCCGACGAACCGGGCGATCAGGTCGGCGACGCCGATCTCGCAGTTGCTGCGGTGTAGCCAGCGGCGGACGACGATCCGCAGCACCTTCGAGGCGACGATGGCCCCGACCAGGATCACGACGGCCCGCAACCAGTCGAGGGCGTGCACGTGCATCAGGTCGAGCACCATGTTGTGGCCCGTGCTCGACGATCCGCCTTCGGCCGCATAGATGAACAGGCTCTGACCCATGCCGGTTCGTCTGCCCTGGCCCTCGGCCGTTACACGCGCGCCGACCCGACGTCGTGCTCGTGGATGAAACACGTCGTTCACGAGCAACCAACATGGGCGAAACCCGAGCCCTCTACGGTGCACTGATGAGCCTGACGATCGACCACGGGGCGGACGACCAACCCTCGACGGTGATGGACGAGCACGTCACACTGGACTCGTTGCGGGCGGGCGCCAGGGGCTACGCCGCCCTCGTCCGCCGCATCCTCGACGGCGAGCCCGACGTACGGGACTCGCTCACGGACAGGAGCGGCCAGTGACCGAGACAGGTGTGGGCCGGGTGATCCCCCTGACCTTCGGCTGGGAGCACATCCCCCGCTCGATCTCGATCCTCGGGGCCGATCCGAGCGTCCGGCTGCGCGAGCCCGTTCCCGGAGTCCTGTGCGAGGTTGACGGGGGCTGGATCCTGCTCGACGCCGGGTTCAACACGCCGCTGCTGACCGACCCGGTGCGCGCCCCAGACTACGTGTTCGACTACGTCGACGATGAGCTGGTGGGCGACGCCGGTGACACGATCGACGTCGCCTTCGAGACGGTCGGCGTCGACCCGAGCGCCGTCGTTGCCGTGGCCGTCAGCCATCTGCACTACGACCACGCCGGCGGGTTGCATCACTTCGCGGGCCGCGCACCGGTCCACTGCCAGCAGCGTGAGCTGACCAGCGGCGAGGTCGGGCCGGGCCAACCCGTGCCGTCGGGCAACCGCATGGTCGACTACCACGACCTCGGGATCGACTGGCGTCTGGCCGACGGTGACGTCGAGCTGGCGCCTGGGCTGACGGCCATCGCCACCTATGGCCACACCGCGGGGCACCAGAGCTTCATGGTCGACCTGGCCGACGGTGGAGGCTTCGTCTTCGCCTTCGATGCCGCCGACCTCCAGGAGAACATCGATCTCGAGCTCTCGCCCGGCGGGCTGGCCGGCCCACCCGAGTCGCGCGCCGCCGAGGCCATCGATTCGATCCGCCGCCTGAAGGCGCTCGCCGCCGAGCGCGGCTACCGGCTCCTGCCCGGCCACGATCCCGATGTGTGGCCCGACTTCACCGCTGAGCTCGGCGTCTCCGGTCCGAGCGGCCCGACGCGCCTGGCCACCGTGTAGGTCTCCGATGCACGCGACGCCGCACCGAACCCGCTGATCATGGCCGATCGCCCTGGCCTGCGAGGCGGCGTCGACGATGCCTTCGCCCGCGGCCGAGACGGCGGCGTCGGCACCATGGTCGTGCGCGGCGGACTGGTCGTGCTCCCTGATCGTGAGGATCGCCTCGACGTCGTCGTGGCCGACGGGCGCATCGTCGAGCTGGCCCCCGCCGGGCAGGCCGACACCACGGCGGCAACCATCGTCGACGCCGGTGACCTGATCGTCATGCCCGGTGCGGTCGACCCCCACGTGCACTTCGAGGAGCCGGGCCGCGAGGACTGGGAGGGCTTCGACACGGGGACGGCGGCGGCCGCCGCGGGCGGGGTCACGACCATCGTCGACATGCCTCTCGAGTGCGACCCGCCGACGACCACGGCCGAGCGCGTCGCCGCCAAGGTCGACGCCGTCCGACGCCACTCCCGGATCGACGTCGCCGTGTGGGGTGGGCTGGTACCCGACTCGGTTCCGCACCTCGAGGAGATGCTCGACGCCGGGGTCGTGGGCTTCAAGGCCTTCGCCTGCCCGAGCGGCATGGATGACTTTCCGCCCGTCGACGGTCCGACCCTCAGCGCGGGGTTCCGGGCCGCCGCCGGAGCCGGCCGCCCGGTCGCGCTGCACGCCGAGCTGACGGCACTGGGCCACACCGCCGAGAGCGAGGTCGAGGCCGTGCGCTGGGCCGCTGGGCTGGCGGCGGGCACCGGCGCCCGGCTGCACATCGTCCACGTGTCGGCGGCGGCGGCCGTGGCCGAAGCCATGCGCCATCCGCTGACCACGGTCGAGACCTGTCCCCACTACCTGCTGCTCGACGAGGACGACGTGGCCCGGATCGGAGCGGATGCGTTGTGCTCGCCGCCGATCCGCTCGGCGGCCAACCGCGAAGCGCTGTGGCGCGCGGTCCAGGCCGGATCGATCACCTGCGTGGCTTCGGACCACTCGCCGTGCCCGGACGAGCTCAAGCGGGCCGATCATCCTTGGGCCGGCATCACGGGCGTCGAGACGCTGCTGCCGTCCTTGCTCTCGTCGGGCCGGATCGGTCTGGTGGACCTCGGCCGGCTGGTGACCGGAGCGGCCCCGATGCTCGGGTTGGCCCACAAGGGAGCCATCGCCGTCGGCATGGATGGCGACCTGGCGCTGATCGATCCCGACGCCGAGTGGCTCGTGCGTCCTGAGGCCCTCTGGAACCGCCACCGTCGATCGGCGCTCACCGGCCGACGCCTGCGTGGGCTCGTGCACCGCACCTATGTGCGCGGCCGCTGCGTGTTCGACATCGAGACCGGCCCCTGCGAGGCCGGCGGCGGTCAGTTCGTGCGACCGATGCCGACGGCCACGGCCGTCACGGGCGGACCGATCAGCCGCCCAGCTTGAGCCGGGGATCGGCTGCGGGCTCGTGGCGGGTCGCGACCGCAGCCGAAGGGGACGGCTAGGACTCCGCGTCGAGCAGGGCCGGGAAGTCGGCGAACGAGTCGATGACCACATCGGGGGGCACTGTGGCGTCGTCGAGCACCCGCGGCTGGAACTTGCCGGTGCGGACCAGCACGCCGCGCAGCCCGCAAGCCTGCGCGCCGAGCACGTCGGTCCGCAGGTCGTCACCGACCATGTAGGCGTCGTGGGGCCG
The DNA here is from genome assembly GCA_963734965.1 of uncultured Microthrixaceae bacterium. Classification (GTDB taxonomy): domain Bacteria; phylum Actinomycetota; class Acidimicrobiia; order Acidimicrobiales; family Acidimicrobilacustridaceae; genus UBA4742. Next base: position 507,292 of record CAVTJK010000004.1, read on the forward strand.
GCCCCCGATGTGGTCGAGGGCAGCGTGGAAGAACTCGGCGGCCGGCTTGCCCGTCACCACCGCCGCCCTCCCCGACGCCGCTTCGAGGCCCAGCAGGTAGGCGCCGGCGTCGAGTTGCAATCCGTCGGCCGTACGCCAGAGGAGGTTCGGGTTCATCGCCACCAGAGCGGCTCCGGCCTCGAGGCGGGACAGGACCGTGTTCATCGCGGCATAGCTGAACTCGGGGCCGGCTCCGCCCAAGACGATGACCTGGCCGTCGCGCTCGACCACCTCGATGCCGACGAGATCGTTGGCGATGTCACCGTGGTTGACCAGCTCGACGCTCCGGCCCGGGAATTGACGGGCCAGGTACACCGCGGTGATCCCCGCTGTCGTGAGGATGTCGTCGGGCTCGATGACGAAGCCGGCTTCGACCAGCAGCTCGGCGATCTGAGCTCTTGTGCGTGACGTCGTGTTGGTGACGAGCACGAACGACAGGCCTCGTCGGCGCAACTCGGCCAGTGCCTCCGGCGCCCCGGGGATGGCGCGCCACGAGGTCGTCAGCACGCCGTCGACATCGATCAGCACGTGGGTCCGAGCCGACACCCACCTCACCGTACCTGTGGCCCGGCCCGTTCCACTCGGCGGCAGATGACCACCTACCGGGGGGCGATCTGCCGCCGCGAGTGCCCGGCTATCCGTGTCGCCCGCAACGCTCCGGCTCGCATCGACGCGTGCGGTCGACCGTGGCCGGAGCCTTCAGGAGACCTCTGCCGGTGAGTGGTAGTACCAGCCGCCGATGTCGGCGATGAGGTCGACCGAGCCGGTCAGGTTGAGCAGGCTGATCGCCCCGCCGGCCCCGAGGCGCGCCGTGACCAGGTTGGCGCCTGTCTCGCCGGCGGCCGGGTTGAGGCTCGAGGCCATGGGCCGGGTCACGCCGGTGGGCCAGACCGTGATGAACGTGAGCTTGGTGACGTCGGTGGCGGTCACGTTGAGGACGGCGGCGGTGGCGTTGCCGGGCACGCCCGACAGACCCGCCACGGGCAAGGTCAGCGTCTGGCCGGCGCCGAGCGGACGAGTCGAGCCCCAGCTGGCGGGGACCGGGCCCGTCCTCGTGTCCAGGATGCGCACCGGCGCCCGCGGTTGGAACAGATCCGTGCCGCTCGGTCCGAAGGCGCCGACCACGTCGACGATCAGATCGGTCGAGCCGAACATGTTCGACAGGGTGATGGCGCCGCCCGCGCCGACCTTCACGACGGCCAGGTTCGGACGGGTGTCGCCCGGCCTCACGTTCAGGTTCGAGGCCAGCGGCCGTGGGGTGCCGGCCGGTGCGGCCAGGATGGCCGTCGACGCGGTGACATCGGTGGCGGTCAGGTTCACCACGACGGCGACCGCATCGCTGGGGACGCCGCCGTGACCGTCGACCGGGACCGTGACCGATCCGCCGGGACCGACGGCGACGCCGGCGCCCTCGCGCGTGTCGAGCAGTCGACTCGGCGTGAGCGGAGTGAACCGGTTGGCCGAGGCCACCGAGTAGTAGCCCTCGACGTCGACCACCACGTCGGTCTGGCCGAAGGCGCTCAGCAACTGCACGGCGCCGCCCTGCCCCAGCGCGACGGTGACGAGGTTGGCGCGGGTGTCACCCGCATCGACGTTGAGGTTCGACACGTTGGGCCGGGCCTGACCCGCCGGCCACACCGAGACGAAGGTGTTGGCCGTGACATCGGTCGCGGTCACGTTCATGACCACGGCGGTGGCGTCGGCCGGAACACCGGCGGTGCCGGCGATGGGCAACGTCCACGTCGCTCCCGCCGCGAACGGCGTCCGCCCCGGCGATCCGACCGGCACCGGACCGAAGCGGGTGTCGAGCACCCTGGTCGGCGCCAGCGGCGTGTAGCCCGAGCCGACTGGCGTGACCGGATCCGATGCGGCCGACGGAACCGAGGTCCCCCACACGTTGGTGGCCGTGACGGAGAAGGTCTCGGCGATGCCGTCGGCCAGTCCGCTCACGACGCAGCTCAACGGTCCGGCCAACGGCGTCGCCGTCCAGGTGCAGGTGGCTCCGGACGGGTTGGCGTGCACCGTGTAGTGCAGCAAGGCCGAGCCACCAAGGTCGAGGGGCGCGCTCCAGGCCACGGTCGCCGAACCGGATCCCGCGGTTGCGGTCACGGCCGTCGGAGCCGACGGTGGCCCCGGCAGCTCGGTACTGACGACCCAACCCGTCACCGCGACCGCCGACGATCCCCCTGAGGACTGGTACGAGGCCTTCAACGCGGTGGCGCCGTCGAGGGCGACCGCCGCCAGGTTGGTGGTGGGCTGGGAACCACCAGGCGAGTTGAGATCGCTCGTGGCCGGCGGGTTGGCCGTGGCCCGGTAGACGACGCCGAACCCGGCCGTCGTCATCTGCTGGGTCAGCGCCACGATGGCTGAGCCGAAGCCGGGCGTGCCGGCCGCCGCGGTCAACGGGGCCGGCGTGAGCGGAAAGGTCGTCGGGTTGGCGCTGGGGTTGGAAGGGGTCAAGGCCACCGGATCGAGTGGGGCCAGCTCCCCGTTGCTCCCTGCACCGTTGAACACGAACCCGATGACATCGACCACGACGTCGACGCGACCGGATCGGTTGGCCAAGGTCAGCTGTCCGCCGCTCGACAGCCGGATGAGGGCGCGGTTGGCCAGTGCCGTCGTCCCGGCGGCGACGGACAGCGTCGGGATCTGCGGGTTGTTCGTGCCGGTCGTGTAGGCCGTGATCGCGGTCGATTGAGTGGGTCCTACCGCCGTGATGTTCACCAGGGCGGCGGTAGCGGTTGCCGGTACCTGTCCGCCGGTGATCGGGACGTCGAGTGTGCTGCCGGCGTTCAGCCCCTGCCCGCTCGTGCGGGTGTCGACGGCGCGCGCCGCGGACGGGAGGATCTCGAGCCGGCCGCTGCCCCCATCGACGGTGTCATCCATCACCCATCCGGTGACGTCGACCTGGACGGTGGCGTTGGCCGAGGACGCGACGCGGATCGTGCCGTCGTAGCCCACGCGCACCAGGGCGGCATACGAGCGCGTCTGGCCGGTCTGGTAGGGGAACACGTTGGCCGTCGTCGCCGGACCGTCCCCCGGGTAGGCGACCAGCGTGCCGGCGGCATCGGGATTGCTCACGGTCAGGTTCACCCAGGCGCCGATGACGCCCGAGGCGGGGATGTCGCCCACTCCGCTGACCCGGACCTGCATGCCGTAGCCCGCTTCCACCTGGGCCAACGCCAGTCGGGCCGAACGGTTGGCGACCACGGCGCCTCGCGGCACGGTGGCGCGGATGGCCAGGTCGAACTTCACCGTCTCGCCGGTGGCCGCGAACACGCCCCCGGTCGACGAGAAGGCGTCGCCCATGGCCGAACCACCGCTGGTGTAGGTGAACCCGTAGCACGAGTGGTCCGAGTTGGTGTTGGCCGAACGCAACACGACGGTGTAGGTCGCGCCGGCGGTCACGGTGACGTCGGGATGCCAGACATACGGTCGGGCGGTCCACCCGGGGCCGCTCAACGGAACGACCGCGGTGGCCAGCGCGGAGGTGGCGGCGTTGGCCCCGGGGGTCAGGTCGAGGTGGCCGCTGTCGTTGGGATACTCGCTGCGGGCGACGGGGATCTCGAGGTCGGTGAGCACGCCGGTCGAGGGTGCCTGGAAGGTGAAGGATCGCCTGGTGCCGTTGCGCACATCGCAGGTGACGTACCAGTTGCCGGCGTCGGGCGCGTGGAAGCCCGAGTCGGGCAACGTCCGGTCGGCCACGCCGCTGTCGGTGAAGCGCAACTTCTCGGACCACGTCGGCGTCGGCGCCAGGATGGGGGTCACCCCGTCACCGGCCCACGTCACGGGCGAGACGTCGTAGCCGGCCAGACCTTGGTTCCGCTCGAGGACACCCGGGTGGTACCAGAGATCGGACTGGTACACGACGATCGAGCGACCATCGGTGGTCTGCCACGTCCCGGTGAAGGTCGGTTGGCCGCCGAAGCTGTCGGCGCTGAGCAGGCCGCCGTAGGTCCACGGTCCGAGTGGATTCGTGGCCCACAGGTACGCGGTGCCCGTAGGGGTGAACCCGGCGTTGGGCTTGCTCACGAAGAGGTAGTAGCGGCCGCCGTGGCGGAACATCGACGGCGACTCGGTCTGGGTGATGGGCAAGCTGGTGCTGGCGCCGGTGCTGTCGAGGAAGTCGGGGGTCAGCTGCTCGACGACCGGCGTGTAGTCCCCGGCGCTCGCATCGGTGATGACGACATAGCCCGTGCCGTTGGTGTCGACGTACAGCGCCTCGTCCTGGTTGGCCGGAGCGCTGGGACCGATGCCACCCACGTTGGTGGCCACGGTGGGGTTGCCGCGCATCGTCCAGGGCCCCGTCGGCGACGGTGAGGTCCACACGGTGTAGCCGGATGGACCGAGCAACGTGTTGCCCCAGGCGACGTACAGATCGGTGTTCGGGTTGAACACGACCCGGGGCCGCCAACAGCTGTTCCAGCTGCACGTCTTCTCGATGTTGGGATCGAGGCCCGAGGCGATCTGGCCCTCGTAGGTCCACGTGTTGAGATCGTCCGACGAGTAGATGCCGTACCCGCACCACGGTGTCGGGTTCTTGGCCCCCGAGATGGCGGTGCGTCCCCACCCGATCCCGCAGTCGTCCTGGGTGCCGTACCAGTAGTAGCGGGTGACCCCGCGATAGGTGAACTGCTGGATCTCGCCGTCGTGGGCGTCGACCGCGGCGCCGCTGACGTCGAACCGCGTGATCGGATGGCCGGCCGGATCGAAGTTGGTCACCGTCACCGTGGGCGGGACCACCGCCGCCGCCGCGGGGGCCGGAGGACGACCGAGCACCGAGGCGAGCACCGCGACGCTCAACACGACCACGACGAGGGCCACCGTCGGTCGTCCTCGCCGCGACCGGGCATCGCGAGGGGGTGGCGAGGTCGTCGTGATCGAGGGCATGGTGAGGCGCATGTGGAGCCGGCGTCGTGCGGCCCCAGGCCTGGCAACCCGCCAAGTCGAAGCATAGACGTCCAGGTCAGGACCAATGGGTCAGCGGCGACCTCCCCGTTCCGGTGCCGTCGCGTGACCCCCGGGAGCCGACCCACGGCACGGGAACCGGGTGGTCGGGCCGACTCGAGCGATCACCGGCGATAGATCTCGATGAGCTCGTTGTTGCCGTGCCACGATCCCGGCACGTTCAGGATCGAGCCGAGGCCGAAACGAGCGAGCGGCGTCACGCCACCGGGCGGCACCCACGCCGGGGTGGCCTGGGAGAAGTAGGCCGTCGGTCGGAACGCGCTGGTCACCACGTAGTCGTAGTCGGCCGGTCTCACGGTCGACGAACCGGTGGCGCGAGCCACGACGACGCGCCCGCGGATCCGACCGAGCTCGTCGGGCATCATGGCCAGTTCCTCGGCGACGAGCACACGCTGGCCCGGTTGCACGTGGTCGACCAGCCAGTCGAGGGCCTGGGTTCGCGTGTCGACCACCCCGGCGTGGTCATCGAGGTAGGGCCGGACGCCGGTCACGAGCAGGACCATCGCGACGAGCGCGGTGATGGCGAAGCCCGCCACGGTCCGCGTCGACCGGGACAACGGATGGATGCGGTCGACCAGGCGCACGAGCTCGAGGATGCCTTCGCTGGCCGCGATGACCAGGAAGGGCACGGCCGGGAGCAGGTTGCGGACCGGCTGGTAGGGCTGGGCGGCGAGATAGCCCACGAAGGGCACGAGGAAGGCGATCCAACCCACCGTGATGATGCGGGTCGACGGTCGGCGCAACAGGCTCACCAGCCCGACCACCGACAGGCCTATGACCAGCCAGCCGACCTCGAGATGACCCGGCAACTGATCCCAGTAGTGACCGACGTCGTAGCGCGTGTAGGCGTTGGCCTCGTAGCGCACGTCGGCGACGACTTGGGAGAACCCGAACACGAGGTCGGGCATGGTGACCACCGCGGCCACGGCGGCGCCGACCAGAGCCCCGACGGCGGCGCGCCCCTTGGCCGGCCACGACCATCCGGCCTGCAGGGCGATCACGACGGCTACGGCGACGATGCCGGCCGCCGAGGTGTACTTGGCGGTGAAGGCCAGACCGGCGGAGGCACCGGCCAGCGTGGCCACGAGCGTTCGTCGCCGGCTGGTCTCGAGCCGGCTGAGCAGGAGCAACGTCAGCACGACGAAGAACGCGGCGGGCGTGTCGACGATCACGATGGCCCCTCGGCTGACCATCGCCGGCAGCACGGCCACGAGCGCCCCGGCCATCAGCGCGCCCCGACGACCGATGAGTCGCTCGGCCAACAGGATCGTGACGAGCACGATCCCGAGGCTGAACATCAGCACGACGAGTCGGCCGATGAGGATGAGCGAGCTGGGCTCGATGATGTCGTAGTAAGGGCTCTGATCGGTGACCTGCGCTCCGCTCTTGATCCCCGTCCCACCGAGCAACCGGTAGACCTCGGCTCCGCCAGCGGTGACGTCATACAACAGCGACGGGTGCTCGTAGGGATGCTGGTAGCTCCCACCCTTGAACGTGTCCTTGGCGATCATGTGGGCGGTCGGATGCAGGAAGTGCCCCTCGTCGATGTAGCTCGAGTAGGGCAACCCCGAATCGAGGGCGATGGCCCGCACGACCAGGGCCAACACCAAGATGGCGAGGACGGCGACGACGAACCCCTTGGGGCGCCGAGCGGAAGGCGTGGCCGCCGGAGGCGAGTCGATCAAGAGGTCGAACAATACTGCCCGTCCTCCGCAGCGGTCCTCGCCCTCTTCTATGGTGCGGCCATGGACGTGGCCGAGGCGAGCGGGTCGGCAGCGGCCGCGACCACGTCCGATCGACCCGATGCATCGACGAGCGATCGAGCGGCCCTGGTCACCTTCGTCGTGCTCGTCGTCGGAGCCTTCCCGCTGATCCTGTTCAGGCTCGGTCGCCAGCGCTGGTTCTTCCAGGACGAATGGGACTTCCTGGTGGCTCGCGACGCATCGCGCTTCGACGACCTCATGCGACCCCACAACGAGCACTGGTCGACGCTGCCCGTGCTGGTCTACCGCGGGCTCTGGGCTGGCTTCGGTCTCCACTCCTACCGGCCCTATCAGGCGGTCGTGGTCGCCCTCCACCTGATCGCCGTCGTGCTCATCCGCGCCGTCATGCGCCGCAGCGGCGTCAACGCGTGGGTGGCAACGTTCACAGCCGCGGCGCTCATCCTGTTCGGCGCCGGCCAGGAGAACATCGTTTGGGCCTTCCAGATGGGCTTCGTCGGGGCGCTGGTGTTCGGGCTGACGCAGCTGCTGCTCACCGACCACGACGGCCGTTGGGATCGCCGGGATTGGCTGGGTCTGCTGGCCGGTGCTGCCGCCCTCATGTGCTCGGGGATCGGTGTCACCATGGTCGTGGTGGTCGGCGTGGCCCTGCTGGTGCGGCGTGGGTGGCGCATCGCCGCCGCCCAGACGGCGCCGCTGGCCGGGATGTACCTGGTCTGGTTCGTGGCCGAGAAACCGGGGGTGGGGACGAACCCGACCCATCGCAGCGGACCCTACATCGCCGGCCAGATCGCCCACTTCGACCTCGACGGCGTGGCCGCGACGTTCCGCAGCATCGGCTACTTCGCCATCGTCGGCGTCGCCCTGGCCATCGTGCTCGTCGTCGGCCTGGTCGTCGCCGCTCGCCAGGAAGGTACGCGGACGCTGCTGCGCCGCGCTTGCGGACCAGCCGCGTTGCTGGTCGGCATGGTCGTGCTCCTGACGATCAGCGGGTGGGGGCGTTGGCAGTTCGGCCCGAGCTACGCCGGCTCCAGCCGGTACCTGTACCTGACCGCAGCGATGGTCCTGCCGGCGCTGGCCGTCGCCATCGACGCACTCGGCCGCCGCTGGCTCGTCGCCATTCCCTTGACGCTGGCCCTGGTGGCCATCGGCGTGCCCGGCAACATCGCGCTGTTCGGCAACGGCAAGTTCGTGGGACCCTTCTTCGATGCGCAGCGCCAGCTCATGCTCTCGTTGCCGAGGTCGCCGCTGGCGACCCAGGTGCGGCCGGGCGTGAGACCCGAGCCGCTGACCGCCTCGGACGTCACCATCGGCTGGCTGCGCGATGCCCTGCGGGACGGCAAGCTCGGCGACCCGGGCCCAGTGCCGTTCGCCGTCTCGAGCCAGATCCCGGTGCGCCTCGGCCTGCAGGTGGTGCTGTTCCCCTACAAGCCCAAGGCCTGCCAGGCGACGAACACGCCCGTGGAGATGTCCCCACCCAAGGGCAAGGTTCTTGTGCTGAGCGGTGATCGGGCCAAGATCTCGGCGCTCGTCGACGGAGCATGGTCGCCGCCGGTCTCCTACAACGTTGCCGCCGCCCACCTCTACGTCGTCGAGCTCGCCGGCCTGCGGCTGCGCCTCGCTCCCGGTCGGCGGGGCCATCCGTTGCTGGTCTGTCGCTGATGTGCTTCAGCGCCAACGCCAGCTTCACGGCTGGGGTCGTCGTCGGCGGGATCGGTCTGGCCACGCTCCCGATGGTGCGCCAGCGACGCGAGCTGGCCTTCGCCGCCCTGCCGGTCGTGTTCGGCGTCCATCAGATCCTCGAGGGCGTGATCTGGAGCCAACTGGACCACGAACCGACCGGGACGGCCATCCGCTCGCCCGCGGTCATCGCCTGGCTGCTCATCGCGTGGACGCTCTTCCCCATCCTCGTGCCCGTCGCGGTCTCGCTGTTCGAACCTGATCCCCGGCGGCGCCGGATGATGTATTCCCTGGCCGCCCTCGGCGCCGCCATCGGCGTCGTGCTGCTCGTGACCTCGATCGTCAAGGGCGCAACGGTCCAGGTCGACCAGCACCACCTGCGGTACAACCTCTCGCTCGATCCGACATGGGTGTTCGCCCTCCCCTATGTCGCCGCCACCTGCCTGCCCATGCTGCTGTCCAGCCACCGGTTCGTCGTCGTGTTCGGGATCGTGCTCACGGCGTCGATGGCGCTGACCGTCGCGCTCAGCGCGTGGGCGTTCACCTCGGTCTGGTGCTTCTTCGCCGCCATCCTCAGCACCGGTCTGTTCCTCCACTACTTCGCGGCGCGGGGTCGCCACCAGCGCTCGGTCGATCTCACGCCGGCCTGAGGACGCGTTCGTGTCAGGCGCGCCTGACCTCGGTCAGCGGAAGAGGTCCTCGGGATCGAAGGGCTCCGCCTCGTACTCGAGCGGCGGCGCCGTCGATGCGGTCGGCGGGGCGATCAGGTCCGAGGCCTCCTGAGGGACCGGTGGCGCGGGCTCGCCTTTGGCGGCGGCGATGCGGGCGCTCAAGCCACTGGATCCGGCACCGAAGCGAGATCGGGCCGGCTGGACCTGTCGGTTGATCTGGTCGGCGTCGAAGTTACCGATCGGCCCGGGACCCGACGCCGTCTCATCGAGTGACCCGTCGGCGTCAGCTTCAGGGGCGTCGGGGTTGATCAGGGCCGTGCACAGCCGGCACCGGCGCACCGACAGCTCGTTCTTGGCCCCGCAGTCAGGGCACCTTCGCTTCGCGGCCACCCTCTCCTCCATGGTCTACGGGGGCGTGCTCAACCTTCGCGTCGGCCGATCCGATGCCGGTCTTGAGCCTGTGACGTCGACTTGCGGTGCGCCGGCCTCCGATCAGGGACGGAGTCGATTGGGGCTCCGGAAGAGGAAGGTCGCGTCGCGGATGCTCGACAGGCCGAGCAGGATCATCACCGAACGGCTGAGCCCGAGGCCGAATCCGCCGTGCGGCGGGCAGCCGAAGCGGAAGCAGTCGAGGTAGTAGTCCATGCCCTCGGTGTTCAGGCCGAGCTCGGCGGCCTGAACCATCAGGACGTCGTAGCGATGCTCGCGCTGGGCACCGGTCGTGATCTCGACCCCGTTCCACAAAAGGTCGTAGCTGCGGGTGAGGGTCGGATCGTCCTCATCGCGCATGTGGTAGAAGGGCCGCAGCCCTGCCGGGTAGTGGGTGACGAAGGTGAACTCGTGTCCTTCCTCCGCCGCGGTGCGCGCTGACACGCGCCGCTCGCCGTCAGGATCCAGGTCGACCTTGCCCGGCACCGACGGCGTCCAGCCCTCGGCCTCGAGCACAGCTATCTCGTCGAGCAGGCGGTGACGAGGGAACGGCCGGGTCGGGACGGTGACCGTCACGCCGAACTGCTCCTCGATCATCGGACCGTGGCGCTCGGCCACCCGCTCGAGCGCCGCCACGAGCAGGGCCTCCTCGAGGTCCATGACGTCGTCGAGTCCGTCGATCCATGCCATCTCGGCGTCGACACCGGTGAACTCGGTGGCGTGACGGCTGGTGAAGGACGGCTCGGCGCGGAACACCGGCCCGATCTCGAAGACCCGATCGAAGCCCGAGGCGATGGCCATCTGCTTGTAGAACTGCGGCGACTGGGCCAGGTAGGCGGTGTCGTCGAAGTACTCGACGGCGAACACCTCGCTGCCCGACTCGGACGCGCTACCCATGAGCTTGGGGCTGTGCAGCTCGAGGAAGCCCAGCTCGTGGGCTTTGTCCCGCATGCCGTCCTCGAAGGTCGTCTGCACCTCGAAGATCTCTCGCTGACCAGGGTGACGCAGGTCGAGGAACCGCCAGTCGGTCCGCAGGTCGATCGAAGACGACGCCTCGATCGGGATGGGCTGCTCGGACAGGTTCTCGAGGTGCACCGAGTCGACCACGATCTCGACGCCACCCAGCTTGACGTTGGGAGCAGCCACCACCTCGCCGGTCATCGTCACCGACGACTCGGGCCGCAACTGCTCGATCTCGGCTTCGAGCTCGTCGCCGTCGCCGCCGCGCTCGTGGACGAGCTGCACCATGCCGGTGTGATCTCGCAGGATGACGAACTGCATCCGTCGCTGCAGGCGCAGAGCGTTGACGAACCCTTGCACCTTGACGCGCTCGCCCACTCGCTCGGGCACGTTCGACACCAGGGTTCGCTCCATCGCCGCACCTTATCCTGCCCCTCGGGACCCGCTTTCGGCCCGGCCAGCCCCTGTTGTCGGGCGGTCCGCACCGGCGTTGCCTTAGGGGACTGCCGCCGTCACGATGCAGATCCAGATCCGATGGGATCTCCACGAACCGGGGGGTTCCCTGCCGCCACGGTGACCCGACAGTGGAAGGATCGGATGGTGACCTACGACGAGATCGTGTCCATCTTCATGGCGACGCCCGAAACGCCCTTCCCCGTACCGCAGCTGCCGACCACACCGGCCCGTCGGCTGCGAGACGCTCTCGAACCAATCGCGACCCAGGGGTGGTGGTCGCGGCCGGCCGGCGAGCGCATGGACGCGCTCGGCCTGGACTTCTTCGACGGCTATGTCTGGGGCCGCGCCGCCGCCCTCGGCGTCCCGAGTCCGGCCCTCGTCGTTGCGACCTTCGGGGTCTTCGAACCGGGGATGCTCACGACGGTCTACGAACGGGCCCGCGCCGCGGCGTCGCGCGACGACGTGCTCGCCGCCAGGGCCGACGGCGCCACCGAGAGCCTGGCCTCGCTGGTCTCGGCGGACGACGCCGCCGCTGTGGCCGATCCCTTGCTGGCGGCTTTGGCCGAGCTCGACGGCATGGGCCGACCGTTGTTCAGCGCGCTCCGCGGCCTGCCCGCACCGGCATCCCCGCACGGACGGCTCTGGCGAGCCGCCGAGCTCGTCCGCGAACACCGTGGCGACGGTCATCTGGCCGGCGTGGTCGCCGCTGGCACCGACATGGCCGCCATCAACGTGGTCACCGAGCTGTGGCTCGGCTTCGGAGTCGGCGAGTACAGCTTCACGCGCGGGCTGAGCGGAGAGCAGCTGGCCGACGCGACGGCGTCGCTCGAGGAGCAGGGACTGGTCGGCGACGGGGCGCTCACACCTGACGGTCGTTCGTTCCGCGACGCGCTCGAGGACGCCACCGACTGCTCGCAGCAGCAATTGATGGCGGCGCTGGGGAGTGGTGTCGACCAGATCATCGCCGCCGCCGACGCCATTTCAGCCGCGATCCTCGCCGCTCCGGCCTTCCCCAGCGACCCGCGCAAGCGCGCCGCCGGCTGAGCGGTGGTTTCGGATCGCTCAGGGGCCGTGAGCCCAGACGTTCAGCCCGAGCCGTCCCGGTCGGCCTCGGCATGGGCATCCGCATCCGCCTCTGCATGGGCATCGGCATCGGCATCGGCGGACAGGGCGCCGGCCTGCCACGGCCGCACATAGGCGAGCCACACCACGAAGACGGCGAGCAGCACCGAGCAGAGGATCCATCCCAGTGCGGTGGTGCTCACGCCGACGTACTTGAGACCCGAGGCGAAGATCACGAAGGTGATCGCCGGTCGGATGTAGCGATCGGGGGCCCTGGACGAGAGGAACGATCCGACGAGCACCGCCGGCACGCTCCCGATGATCAGCGAGGTCGTGACCGAGAACTCGATGTGGCCGAACGCCAGAGCCCCGAGGGCGGCGGCCATCGTCAACGGCACGGCCTGGGTCAGATCGGTGCCCACGAGTTGGTTGGCGCCGAGCATCGGATAGACGAACAGCAACAGCACGATCATCAGCGAACCGGAACCGACCGAGGTCATGCCGACGATGAGCCCGCCGACCACACCTATGGCCACCGTCGGCACGGGTCTGACGGTGAGGTCGTGCACGACGCCCTGCCGGTCTCGTCCATGGCGTCGATCGAGCCCGTAGCGCAACACCATGGCGGCCGCACCGACGAGCAGCGCGGCGCCCAGGAGCGTCTCGACCCGGCTGTTGGCCTCGCTCGTGTCGCCCACGACGTGCAGGAGGTACGAACCGAGGAAGGCGGCCGGCACCGACCCGAGCACCATCCAGCCCACGAGCCTGAGGTTGACGGTTCCCTGCCGGAGATGCACCAGCGCGCCGATCGGGCGCATGACGACCGCAGCGACGAGGTCGCTCGAGATCGCCGTGGACGGCTTCACACCGAAGATGAGGATGAGCATCGGGGTCATGAGGGCGCCGCCCCCGGCGCCGGTCAACCCGACCAGGAAGCCGACGAGGGCGCTCCCGAGGACGATGTAGGGATCGATGTGCACCAGTGCGCTCCGGCTCGAGCCGACACCGCACACTAGGCCAGCCTTCGTCGGCACAGGATGGCCCGGGCCGGACCGGAACCGCCCCGCCCCGCCCTTCTGGCGCTAGAACCGAGCCCATGTCGTCGTCTCAAAGTCCTCTTGGTTCCGGCTTCGGGGTCACCTCGACCGCCCTCGATGTGGTCTCGGACATCGATCTCTCGGGCCAGGTTGCCGTCGTCACCGGCGGTGCATCGGGGATCGGTGTCGAGACGGTCCGCGCCCTGCGAGCCGTCGGAGCCTCGGTGGTCGTGCCCGCCCGAGATGTCGAGCGAGCCCGCGCCACCCTCGCCGGCATCGACGGCGTCGAGATCGAACCGATGGATCTGATGGATCCGGCGTCGATCGATGCCTTCGCGGCGCGCCTCGACCGTTCGGGTCGTCCGCTTCACCTGTTGGTCGCCAGCGCCGGCATCGGCACCGCTCCCCTCGAGCGCGACGGGCGGGGCTACGAATCGCACTTCGCCACGAACCACCTCGGGCACTTCCAGCTGGTCGCTCGCCTCTGGCCCGCGCTGCGTCGCGCCGATGGCGCCCGGGTGGTGCTGGTGTCCTCATGGGCCCACCGCGCCTCTGATGTCATGCTCGACGATCCGAACTATGAGCGACGGCCCTACGACCCGATCACCGCCTATGGCCAATCGAAGACGGCGAACATCCTGTGCGCCCTGACCCTCGACCAGCGGGGCCAGGCCCACGGGGTGCGCGCCTTCTCGTTGCACCCGGGCACGATCGTCGACACCAACTTCAGTCGCAACATGCCCGCCGGGGTGCTCGAAGCCGTCGGCATGGTCGACGAGCACGGGAACGCCGTGCTCGACCCGACCAAGGGGTGGAAGTCGGTCGAGCAGGGCGCGGCGACCAGCGTGTGGTGCGCGACGAGTCCTCGCCTCGATGGTCTCGGCGGGCTGTACGCCCAGGATTGCGACATCGCTCGGGTGCTCGACCACACCGACCCCGACGTCATCGCCGTCGCCAGCGCCTTCGGCCCAGCCGCGCTCGGCGTCATGGACTACGCCCTCGACCCCGAGACCGCTGAGCACCTGTGGACGCTGAGCGAGCGGCTCACCGGCCTCGACGCAGGGAGCGTCTGAGGCCGACGATCCCTGCTCGCCTGCCGTCGTGGCCACGCCGGTCTCCTCAGGGTCGCATCAGGACCTTGATGCAGTCGGCCGAGCGCGCGGCGACGGCGGCGTAGGCCTCGGCGGCGTCGTCCAACGCGAACTCGTGGGTGAAGATGCCGTCGGTGCGCAGGCGCCCATCGGCGAGCAGCGGGACGAGCTCGGTCCAGGTCTGGTGGACCGGCGCGGTGGTGAGTCGGAGCGTGACGCTGCGAAAGAGCTGGATGAGCAGAGCCATCGGGTAGGGCTCGAGGCCGTGCACCCCGATGACCGACACGGTGCCACCGGCGCGTACGCAGGCAAAGGCGTCGTCGAGCGTGGCGTCGAGCGCCACCGCGTCGATCACGGCATCGGCGCCGCGACCATCGGTCGCCTCGAGCACGGCCTCGACCGTCGGCCCGTCGACGGGCGTCGCCCCTGACGCCGCTGGCCATGGCTCGTCGGCCCGGCGACCGGGTCGACGGCCAGGACGCGCCCCGCGCCGAGGGCCAGCGCGGAACGCACGGCGCACAGCCCGACCGCGCCCAGACCGAGCACCACCACCGTGCCGCCGGCGGGGATGTCGGCTCGCTTGGCTCCGGCCCAGCCCGTACCCAGGTTGTCGGTCAGCAGCAGCGCGGTGTCGTCGTCCATCCCTTCGGGGATCCTGAGCAGCTGGAAGTCGGCAGCCGGCACGGCCACGGCGGTGGCCTGCCCACCGGGCAGCATCCCCGAGCCGAACACCTGGGGCCCGTCGACGCAGGTCACGGGATCACCGGTCGCGCAGCCGGCGCAGTGGCCGCACCCGGCGACCGAGGCGGTGAGCACCCGGTCGCCCACGTGGAACCGCCCGACGGCCGGGCCCGCCTCGACGATCGTGCCCAGGAACTCGTGGCCGACGGCGACGCCATCACCGACCGGGAGGTCACCGTCGTAGAAGTGCAGGTCCGACCCGCAGATGGCCGTGGCGTCGACGGCGACGACGACGCCCTCGTCCCCGGGCGGGACGGGGTCCGGAGCCTCGGACAACCGCACGCTCCTCGGGCCGTCGATGACCACGTGTCGCACCTCGGAGCCTCTTCTCTCGTAGTAGACACAATTGCGATGTTGTGTACTGTGGCACATGCGCAACCCGCACGCCGGCGAGCCGTTCGACACGCCTGACGACGAGATCGCCGAAGCCCTGCTCGATGTCAGCGTCCCGACGCTGATGCTCTCGCTGGTCCACATGTCCGGCGATCCCGAGCTCATCCGCGGCCGGCTCAAGCCGGCGGGGCTGTTCATCAACGAGGTCCAGGGCTACATGTCCCCCGAGGACCAGGCCGAGGTCCGCGCCCTCGCCCTCGACGTCATCCGCGCCTATCGCGACCGCGGATGCCCCGAGCCCGAGCCGATCAGCGGCGAGGTGCTCCACGAGATGATGACGTGGCTGGTGTGCGGCGAGGTGTCGGCCGAGTACATCCCGATGATGATGGAGGAGATGGAGCTGGACGGGACCGACGCCCGTCGGGTGGAGCGGCCGACCCCGGCGGCGGCCCGAGAGGCCTTTCCGGTCGTCGTCATCGGGTGCGGCGAGTCGGGCCTGCTGGCCGGGATCCGGCTCAAGGAGGCGGGCATCCCGTTCACGATCGTCGAGAAGAACGCCGGGGTGGGCGGCACGTGGTGGGAGAACACCTATCCCGGTGCCCGGGTCGACGTCGGCAACCACTTCTACTGCTACAGCTTCGAGCCGAGCGACCAGTGGACCGAGTTCTTCGCCCAGCAGCCCGAGCTGCACGCCTACTTCGAGCGCGTCATGACCCGCCACGGCATCGAGCCCCACGTGCGCTGGGAGACCGAGGTGCTGGGCGCCGGCTGGAACGACGCCGACGGCGCGTGGTCGGTTCGGGTCAGGTCCAGCGGCGGGCAGACCGAGACGCTGAGGGCTCGGGCCGTGATCTCGGCGGTGGGCCAACTGAACCGTCCCTACACACCGGACTTCGAGGGGCGCGAGAGCTTCGCGGGGCCCTCGTTCCACTCGGCCCGGTGGGATCACTCCGTGGACATCACGGGCCGGCGCGTGGCCATGATCGGCGCGGGGGCCAGCGGCTTCCAGATCGCCCCGACCATCGCGCCCGACGTCGAACAGCTGACCATCTTCCAGCGCACCGCGCAGTGGATGTTCCCCAACCCGAACTACCACGAGCCGGTCGGCCCGGGCGTGCGCTGGGCCCTTCGTCACCTGCCCTTCTACGGGCGCTGGTACCGCTTCCTGCTGTTCTGGCCGGCCTGCGACGTCGGCCTGGAAGCAGCGCGCGTCGACCCCGACTATCCGGATCCACAGACGGCGGTCAGCGAGACCAACGAGTTCACCCGTCAGATGTTCACCGATTGGATCGTCAGCCAGGTGGGCGACGACCCCGACCTGATCGCCAAGGTCGTGCCCGACTACCCCGCGACCGGCAAGCGCACCTTGCAGGACAACGGCAGCTGGTTGCGCACCCTCACGCGCGACGACGTCGAGCTCGTGCGCACGACCATCGACCACATCGATCCCGACGCGGTCGTGACCGTCGACGGCCAGCGCTACCCCGCCGACGTGATCGTCTACGCGACGGGCTTCCACGCCACTCGTGCGCTGTGGCCGATGGACATCACGGGCCGTGAGGACGTCGATCTGCGCTCGCTCTGGGGCGACCGGCCGGCCGCCTACCTCGGCATCACCGTGCCCCGGTTCCCGAACTTCTTCTGCATGTACGGACCGGGCACCAACCTGGCTCACGGTGGCAGCCTGATCTTCCACTCCGAGTGCCAGATGCGCTACATCGTCCAGTGCATCGAGGAGCTCATCGCCGGCGACCACCACTCGATGGAGCCGAGGCAGGACCGCTACGACGACTGGCACGAGCGCACCCAGCGCGAGATCAAGACGCTCGTGTGGTCACAACCGTCGGTCAAGCACTCGTTCTTCAAGAACGAGCACGGCGAGATCCACGGGCTCAGCCCCTGGCGACTGGTCGACTACTGGACCTGGACGCGCCAGCCCGATCTCGACGACTTCGTCGTGCGGTGATGGTCGCTCCTACGACCACGCAGGCGCCCGCCATCGCCGAGGAGGGTCGGGCCGAGACCCGGGAGCGCCTGCTGGCGGCGGCGGAGCAGTGCCTCCGGCGTTCGGGCATCCGTCGTACGACCATGATCGAGGTGGCCCGCGAAGCGGGGATCTCACGGGCGTGGCTGTACCGGCTCTTCCCCAACAAGTCGTCGCTCGTGCTCGCCGTCATCATCCGTTCCGACGACGCCTTCTGGTCGCGGGCTCAGGAGCGGATCTCGGCCGCCGACGGACTGGCGGCCCAGGTGGCCGAGGCCGTACGGCTGTCGCGGAGCCAGGAGCCCGCTGCCCTCGTGCTCGAGCTGTCGTCGTCGGAGCCCGCCGCCGTCGGCGCCGTCGTCGGAACCGGGGTGGGCGACATGATGCCCGGTCTGGCCACGTTCTGGCACGAGCACCTCGAACGCGCTCGGTGCGGGGCGAGGTCCGGTCCGATCTCGATGTGCCGAGGGCGGCGGAGTGGGTGATGCGCATCGTCATCTCGCTGGTGGCGATCCCGAGCGAGCTCGTGGCCACCGACGATCCCACCGAACTACAGCGCTTCCTCGACGAGTTCCTGCTCGGCGGCCTGCGCTAGTACCGCGTCAGGTGACGCGGCACGGACCGTGCCCGGTCACACGGGATCGCGTTCGTCGGCCATCTCGCGCAGCTTGTTCTTGAGGATCTTGTCGAGCGTGCCGAGCGGGAACTCGTCGACGACGTAGACCGCCCGGGGCACCTTGAAGTCGGCCAGCTGCCGGCGGCAGGTCTCGATGATCTCGCTTCTCGAGCGTCGACGTCGTCGGACGCGCCGGGCGCCGTGATCACGAAGGCCACGACGACCTGGTCGAGGAAGTCGTGGTGCTTGCCCACCACGGCCACCTGGGCGACGCCGGCGACGGTCGATGACCACGTCCTCGACCTCCCTGGCCGAGACGTTCTCGCCGCCCACCTTGAGCAGGTCCTTGTCGCGCTCGCGGTAGAAGAGGTTGCCGCCGGTGCCCGAGCACCACCATGTCGCCGGTCTTGAACCAGCCGTCCTCGAACGGCCTTCGCGTTGGCCTCGTCGTTGTCGTAGTACTCGAGGAACAGCTGGATGCCCCGGGTGCCCCGCAGCCAGAGCTCGCCGGTCTCGCCCTCGGCGCACAGCGCGCCGGTCTCCTTGTCGACGACCGCGAACTCGTAGCCCGGCGTGACGTGGCCCATCGAGCGCTCGGGCAGGCAGTCGGCCGGCTTGCCGTTGGTGGCGTGGATGACGGTCTCGGTCATGCCGTAGGCGGCGTAGACGTCGATGCCCGAGCATCGAGTCGAGCACCGGCATGATGAGCCCGAACACCCCGATGCGCAGCGTGGTCGTGGCCGGGCGATCGGGACCCGACGATCGTGGCGATGCAGAACGGCATCAGCGAGATGTGGGTGATCTCGTGGCGCGTGACGACGTCCCAGAACCGGCTGGACGACCACTTGGGCATGAGCACCGCGGTGGCGCCGACGCCGAGCACGGAGAACATCGACCAGCTCTGGGCGTTGACGTGGAAGAGCGGCAGGTAGATCAGGTAGCGGTCGTCGGTGCCCAGGTCGATGTTGCGCGGGCCGATCGCGGCTGGCCCACACCGCGTTGGCGTGGGTGTGCACCACCGCCTTGGGCCGGCTGGTCGTGCCCGACGTGAACATGATGCCGAACGGCAGCATCGGCTCGATCGGCCGGCCCGACCACGCGCCGGCCGTCGCCGTACAGCGACTGCGAAGGTGATCCGCTCGAGCGCGGACGCGTCGCCGGGTCGGCGGCGGCCGGGATCGTCGCCGTCGGGGATCACCGCGACCCACTGCGAGGTCGGCGCCGGCCTCGGTCGACCGAGTCGGCAGTAGGTCGGGCTGCGGTGATGGCCGCGACACAACCGGTGTGCTCGACGAAGTAGTCGATCTCGGCGGCCACCGAGCGGGTGTTGGTGGTGACGGCGACCGCGCCGACCGTCGCGCAGGCCAGCCAGGCGAGGAGCATCTCGGGGCAGTTCTCGGCGTGGATGAGCACCTTGTCGCCCCGGCCGATGCCACGGTCGCGACAGGCCCGCCGCCAAGCCGGTGGGTGGCGTCGAGCAGCTCGGCGTAGGTCCAGCTGCCGGCCGGCGCCGTCGGGCGGATCCCAGACCAGCGCCGGATGGTCGGGCTTGTGGGTCGGCCCAGTGCGCGAGCAGCCAGGGGATGTCCTGGCCGTGCATCTGCAGTTCGTCGATCGCGCTGCGGTCCATCACCAAGGTCCTCGTCCTCTCCACGACTGAAACAGGATTCTATTTGGCTCGGGCTCAGGCCCGTGAATCGGCGACCGGGCGTCGGGCCACCGGCCGGGGCCGATCCGCCCGACGGGCTAGCCGAGTGCGCCCAGGAGGGTCTGCATGTCGAAGTAGTCGCGCCACGCTCGGATCTTGCCGGCGTCGACCTCGAACACGCCGGTCACGGGCAGCGCCACCGCTTGGCCCCCGAAGCTCATGCGGTCGATGCGCTCGGCGAAGACGATCGACCCGCTCGACGCCATGTTCAGGATCTCGAACTCGATCTCCGGAGACCCCGGAACGAACAGCTCCAAGGTGGCCCGGATGGCGTCGGTTCCTGTCGCCGGTGGCATGGGGATGTTGTGGTAGATCGCGTCCTCGGTGAAGAACCCGAGGATCTCGTCCATGTCCCGGCGCGCGAAGGCCGTGCAGAACTGGCGGACGATGTCTTCGTTGTCGGTTTCAGCATCCATGGCCGTCAGTCTGCCCGCCCGGGCGGTGGGTGCTCCGGATCACCGGTCAGGACGCACGCGTCGGCAGGACCACCCTGGCGAGGAAGTCCGCGATCGCCGCGGCGGCACGGGGGTGGGCGCCGATCGTGAGATGGTTGGCGTCGACCTCGACGACCGTGCCGCCGCTGACCTCGCGCCGGAACAGGTCTCGATCGTCGGCCGGAACGACCAGGCCGCTACCCGGTGCGAGCTCCCGAGTCGCTCGTAGGAGCAGCGTCGGCATCGTCAGGTGCTGCCACCGGGTGTACGGGTCCTGGGTGAGGGTGTATCGCCGATCCTCGCTGACCGCCTCGCGGTGCGCTCTTGCTCGGACGCCACCGTCCACTTCTTCGCTCCCGTAGCGATAGCTGCGCTCCCAGTGCTGGTTCCAAGGCTCCACCAGACCCTGGGCCTTCACGGCTTCGAGGTAGTCCTCGACCGAGGGGTACACGTCGTCGAGATGCTCGATGACCGAGGCGATGACGGGGCCGACGCCGGGGTCGACGCGCCCGGCGATGTCGACCAGCACGACCGCATCCAGCCGCGAACCATCCAACTCAGCCACCTTCATCGCGATCGAAGCGCCCATCGACTGACCGACGAGGCTGAACCGCTCGAAGCCCATGACGTCGGCAACGGCGAGCACGTCGAGGGCATGGTTCTCCCAGCCATAGGTGCCCGGAGGCGTCGTGGCACTGTGCCCTCGCCCTCGCAGGTCGAGGGCCACGAGCTGCAGATCGTCACCGCCGAGGAGCTCACCGACGACGTCGAAGGACTTCATGTTGCCGGTCAGGCCGTGCAGTCCGAGGACGAGCGGGACCGACGGGGACCCGAACCGCTGCGCGTGGAGCCGGTGGGACCTGACCACCACGTCGAGCTCCTCCCCCACGACGGTCAAACGTCGGGCCTAGCTCTCGGCCGCGACCCAGGTGACGGCTTGGTCGCGCTCGGCGAGCGGGAAGATCTTCACCTGCCCGGGGATCATCCAGCTGAAGAAGGAGGTGGCGTGAGCCATCCAGTCGATGTCGGTCACGAGGGCCAGGCGCTTCCAGTTGCGCAGGTGCTCGAAGCCCATCTTCACGTCCTGCCACATCGCCCCGCCAGACATGCCGTCCCACTCGGGGATGACGAGCAGGACCCGCAGCCCGCCATCAGCCGCGTTGGCGATCGCGGGCAGGAGCACGTCGCGGTAGTCCTCGGCCCGAAGCTTGCCCGACGTCTCGAAGCCGGTGACGCCTTGGGGCAGTCCGGTCAGGACCTTGATCATCGCAGCCTCCCTCGTCTCGGACCGGAGACTATGCCCGCCTCCCGGCTACGGCACGGGGCCGGCGAACCCTCAGCTCGGGCAAGTCCGCAGGATGGTGGCCGCGGCAACGTTGCCCGACTTGGACACCGTGAAGCAGCGATCCGTGCCCCACGTCGAGATCCGATAGGTCAGCGTCGCACTGGTCGGGTCGATGTGCTCGCGGAACAGGAAGGCATGCGCGATGTGCGGCGTACCGGGCGGCTGCCCCGACTGTCCCTTGACCGTCCAATCGGCCCACTCTCGGAAGAGGGTGTGGTTGTCGATCTGCTTGGCCGCCTGCGCTCCGGATGCGGCCGCCGTCTTGACCGCCGAGTCGGCCTCGTGGTTCGCAATCGCATGCACCGTCAGCAGGCCACCGACGAGAAGGATCGCCACCACCACGATGATGAGCAGGCGACCGCGCTTGGTCAGGCCGCCTCGTCGCCCCGCCGATCCCGGCTGACCGACATCACCGCCCGGGCTCCCGTCTGGCATGGTTGCCGCTGCATCCACGTCGTAAGTGTCGCGCATGGCGGCACCCGGATGCGGCTCCGATCCTCGGTTGTGCCATGGCCCCTCAGGGGACGAAGAGCTGATCGATGGCGAGGGCCCCGACGATGTCGGGGTGCGGCCGTCAGCTCGAGCCCGAGGGGCTACGTTTCTGCTCGTGAGTCGTGCCTTGGTCCTCGGTGGTGGCGGTCCCCTCGGCGTCGGATGGCAGGCAGGTCTGCTCACCGCCCTCACCGACGCGGGCGTGCGCATGGCCGACGCCGACTTCGTCGTCGGCACCTCGGCGGGGTCGATCGTGGGCGCCCAGCTGACGACCGGACGACCGTTGGCCGACCTCGTGCGGCCGATCAGCCAGACCGCACCGTGGCGGACAGATGCCGAGGGCGAGTCCCCGGACCTCACCGAGATGCTGGCCACCCGTGATCCGGCGGACGCCACGCCCGAGGCGGACTGGGTGGCCCACTTCGACTTCCTGGGCGGCGCCGACTGGCCCGAGTCGTTCCACTGCACCGCCTTCAGCCTCGACTCGGGGAGCTTCGCCCTCTGGGACGCGTCCTCGGGCGTCGAGCTCCCCGGGCGGTGGCATCCAGTTGCACCGTGCCCGGCCTGGTGTCGCCGGTGACCATCGGCGACCACACCTGGATCGACGGCGGCGCCCGGGACGCGCTCAACGCCGATCTCGCCATCGGCCACGACGCCGTAGTCGCGCTCTCGTGCATGTCGCTGGCGCCTCCGCAAGGGGCGATGCCCGATCTGCTGGCCGGGCTCCTTCCCGCGATCAGCCAGCGCGTCGACGACCTTCGGGCCAGCGGGAGCGCGGTGGAGCTGGTCGAGCCGGCTGAGGAGTTCGGCGAGCTGAGCGGGTGGGGCCGTTTCCTCATGGACGTCAGCCGCACGGCCGCCGCCTACGACGCCGGACTGCGCCAGGGCCAGGCCGAGACCGAACGCATCAGTCGGCTGTGGTCCCGGGTCTAGTCACCTCGAAGCGCTCACCCGATCGCGGCGTTGATCAGCTCGGCCAACCCGAACCTGCGATGGCGTTGGTAGGCGGCTCGCGGTCTGAAGGCAGGATCGGCGTGAAGGTACGAGGAACGATCCTTGACGAGCATCGCCGCGAATGTCTCACCGACGAGTCGACCTCCGACCGGACCGAGTCGGATGGGGATCTCGTCCTGATCGGTCGGCGCATCGGCCGCCGCCCAGGAGGTGTGCCAAGCCTCGGCCAGCACGTAGGTCCAGAGGGGCGCGTTGCCGGCGAACTCCGAGGAGACGGCGGTGATGGGGCGTTTTCGATCATGCGCGTCCGCGGTGGCTTTGCCGATCAGGATCTGGTCGTCGGCCAGCTTCGGCAGGTGGAGAAGCCGGGCGACGGTCTGGCCGCTCGGCAACCCGAAGGCCCGGCCCCGCTCGAGGTTGCGCAGCGCGAGCGACGAAGGGTCGGTGGCCACGACCGCCGGGAGGTGGGCCAGCGGATTCACGAGTGAGGTGTCGATCTTGTAGGACCGCTGGGGCTTGCGCTCGATCGGGTCGTTCGGATCGTGCCGGGGCGGCGACGGCGGTTGGCCGTCGTACAGATCGACGAAGAACTGCCAGTCGAGCGCCCAGTCCGACGGAATCGGGCGGAAGCCGCCCAGGTTGGCGGCCGGGTCCCGCCCACCCGAGAAGATCGGGCGGCGTGAGATCGATTCGTTGATCCGGTAGTTGGGTCGGATCATGGAGTGCCCGAAGCGGTAGGCAGCGACGGAGAACTCGACGGGCATGCGGTCGAGGCCCGATTGCAGGGCCCGAATGGTCAGCACGGGCGGATCTGACTCGATGGCGCGATGGCTGGCCAGGTGCGGGAAGATGTCGGTGATCGTCGTGGCGTTGACGATCCTCGGCAGGAAGTCGTTGACGACCACCCACTGGTAGTGCCAGCGGACCTGGTCACGGATGTCGGCGAACGAACCACCCTTGACGTCGGCGGCCAGTCGATTGTGGAAGCGCAGCATGATCGATTGGAGCTGGGCGACGATGCGGTTCTCGTCGTTGCGCGGATCGCCGATCAAGGCTCGGCCATTGGGCCCACGGGGAAGGTCGACGGCGTGTGGGTCATGGGGGTTCCCTGACAACGGTTCACCGAGCTGGAAGCGACGACCGTCGGCTTCGTACAGGTAGGGCTGGTCAGCGGGACCACGGCCGTAGAGGTTGTCGAGGTCGAAGCGGGGCGTGCGGAAGTCGGTCAGCTTGTCGATCTGCGCCGTTGTCAGCTGGTGCTGGGGTTGGCGCAGCTGCGAGGTCGGATCGAAGGTGACGTCATGGTCGATGAACTGACCGAGGTAGGTGTAGGCCGCCGGGATGCCGGAGTTCTCCTCGGCGTCGGGTTCGGTCTCCGGAGTCGGTGAGGCCTCGGGCGACGAGGTCATCGCCTTGGCCAGCGCGAACAGGGCCGAGTCGCTGAACTCGGCGGCCCGCGCCCTGGGGTACAGCCGTGTGAAGCGGCCCTCCATCAACTGGTCGACGGGGACCTCCTTCTTCAGGTCCCACCACGTGCCGTGTCGAAGCGCGTTCGTCATGCGTGGCTCCCCTCCATCGAACGCCGGCCAAGGCGCCAGTGCCGCCTCCGACCGTCGTTCTCACCGTACTCTCGGCCGTCAGGCGATCAGATTCGTGCGCCGTCCCCTTGGCGAGTGCTGAGCTGGTACCTACGCGGGTACAAGGGGGCGATGACCCTGGACCCGCTCGACTCGATCGGCGACGACGCGGAGTCGATCGCCGAAGAGGCCGGCCTGCTGTATGTCAGCGACGCCGCTCCGGGGATCAGGCGACGCCGTCGCGGCCGGGGGTTCTCGTATGTGGGACCGGGTCGTGAACCCCTGGCGCCCGCCGCACGACGACGAGTCAGTGCGTTGGCCGTGCCGCCTGCGTGGACGGACGTGTGGATCTGTCCGTCGCCCAATGGCCACCTCCAAGCCACAGGGAGGGACGCCAAGGGGCGCAAGCAGTACCGCTATCACGACCGCTGGCGCTCGGTGCGCGACGCGGACAAGTTCTCCCGGCTGCATGACTTCGGGCAGAAGCTGTCGGCGCTGCGGCGTCTACTGGACACAGAGCTGAGCGGCACGGCGCCGACTCACGACCGCGTCCTGGCCCTGGTGGTGCGCCTTCTCGACGAAACCCTCATCCGTGTGGGGAACGAAGAGTATGCGGTCGCGAACGAGAGCTACGGACTGACCACCCTCAAGCCCGAGCACGTGGAGCTCCACTCTCGAACGCTCACCCTCGAGTTCGTCGGAAAAGGTGGCATCGAGCACGACGTCACCATCCGTGACCCCAAACTGGCCCGCATGGTGGGCCGTTGCCACGAGCTGGGCGGTCACGAGCTCTTCGCCTACCGGGAATCGGACGGCACGATAGGCAACGTCACCTCGAGCGACGTGAACGACTGGCTACGCGATCAGGTCGGACCTGAGACGACGGCCAAGACGTTCCGCACGTGGGGCGCCAGCGCCGCGGTCGTCGACGAGCTGGCCCCTCTGGACGTGCCCGACACCGACCAGTTCGCCAACAACCAGATCCTGGCCGCCATCGACGTGGCGGCCAGTCAGCTCCGCAACACGCGAACCGTCTGCCGTCAGTCCTACGTCCACCCCGCGGTGCTCGACGCCTATCGCGACGGATCTCTCAGCCAGGAATGGCGCGCATCTCGCTCGACCAACCAGCTCGCTCGATCTGAACAAACCCTCCTGCGAGTCCTGGACCGCGCCGACACCTGACTCGCCTCAGCGAGCTGAGGAAAGCCGTCGGTCTCGAAGACCGCGAGAGCTCCTGGTTCCCGGGGTCCTCAGCCGACGGCCGATCGCAGCTCCTCGGCCAGCTCCCCCCGCCACAGATCGAGGAAGCCGTCCTGGTCGGGGCCGATCTGGTGGAAGTAGATGTGGTCGTACCCCGCGTCGGCGTACTGCCTCGCAAGGGACACGATGGCCTCGACATCAGGACCGCAGGGGATGCCTTCGATTGCTGCCGGCACCGAGACCAGCTCGGCCGCTTGTTCGAAGTGCGTCCAGGTCGGGAGGTCCTGTGACAGCTGGCCGGGGATGGCGTGATTGGGCCACACCTGATGGACGGTCTTGGCGCACGCTTCGTGGTCCGGGCCGAAGCAGAGATCGATCTGGGCGTAGTGAGGCCCAGTTCCTCCCGCCGAGCAATACGACTCGACCAGCTCACTGGCGGTGCCATGACCGAAGAAGCCGTCGCCGAGGCGCGCCGCCAACTCGACCGACCGGCGACCGAAGCCCGAGATGACCATGGGGAGGGGCGAGTCGGGAGGGTCGAACAGCCGGGCGTTCTCGACTCGATAGAACTCGCCGCGGTGGTCGACCGTCTCGCCCGACCACATGGCGCGGATCACCTCGACCGCCTCCTCCAGCATCGCCAACCGGATCTCGGGCGGGGGCCAGCGATGTCCAAGGACGTGCTCGTTGAGCGCCTCGCCGCTGCCGACGCCGAGCGAGAACCGGCCGCCGAACAGCAGTGCCGTGGTCGCCGCCGCATGGGCCACGATCACCGGGTGGGTACGGAAGGTCGGACAGGTCACGCCGGTGAGGACATCGAGGGACTCGGTCGCGGCGGCTATGCCACCGAGGACCGACCACACGAACGGGCTGTGGCCCTGGGTCTCGGTCCACGGGTGGAAGTGATCAGATATCGAGCAGAAGTCGAAGCCCGTCTCCTCGGCCGAGGCGGCCATCCTGACCAGGTGCCGAGGCGACCACTCCTCGCTCGACAAGGTGTAACCCCACTTGATCGTCATGACGTCTCCTCATGGCGCCCGATGGACTGTCATCCGCGCCTACCCGCTCGGGTCGACCGGTAGTCGGCACTGGCCAGGCACTTGACGAGGACGGGGACGCCAGCGCAAAATTCTGGCGCCCCTCGATGGCCCAACGAAGAGTTGGTTTCGTTTCCATAACTCCCGAGACCCCGGAGGTATGCGAGATGCTGATCACGACCGAGGCTGGTCAGCCGTTCCCGGTCGCGTCGCTTGTCCACGTGGCCGGCGACATCGACTTCGACGAGCATGACGCCCTCCGCGACTCGATCGTGGCGTGCGGCGTCGACGGGATGCGCGTCGTCGTCCTCGACCTGTCGGCCGTGACCTACATGGGCTCGAGCGGGCTCTCGGCGCTCCTGGGCGCCCGCGAACAGCTCCTCGGACGCAACATCCGGTTGTGCATCGACGATTGCAGCCCCATGGTCAGCAAGCTGCTCGAGGTCACCGGCCTCGGGCAGTACCTCGGAAATTCGGAGGAGCTGTACACGACTGACTGAGCAGGACGATCGGTGCCTTCAGGTCGACCTGCCTTCGGTCAGGCCGTCGCCCGGGTCGGCGCGCACGGCGGCATGGGTCTCGACGTGGCGGTTCTCGAGCTCGTGAAGCTCCTCGTCGGAGCCGGCTTCGACATGCACGAACCGATCGTCGGCTTGGGGCAGCGCTCGCAGCAGCTCGTCCAGCTTCACCTGCAGCGTCAGCTGCTGACGACTCTGAGTGTGTTGGATCACGAACACCATCACCAGGGTGATGGCCGCGGCCACCGTCGTGAACGCGAGTTGGATGCCGCTCGAGAAGCCACTGGCAACCACCAGGCCCAGTGTGATCGTGACGAGGAGCACCACGACCGCCACCGAGCTCGCCCGCGCGGTCATCCAGTCGATGGTGTGGAACACGCGACTGAGACCACGAACGTCGGTGCCGGATGGTGGAGGCATGGTGTCGACCTAGAAGAAGCGGCGGAAGGGACTCACGATGGTCTCGGCCGCCCGTTGGTGGATCGAACGCTCGTCCCATCGGCCCTTCTGGAGGAGGCGACTGCGCGACAGGTCGGCGTCGAACTGGGCGTCGAGCTGCTGGACGAGCTCGTGGTCGAGCGCGACCAGGTTCACTTCTTCGTCGAGAGCGACGCTCCGCGAGTTGAGGTTGGCCGATCCCACGTTGGCGACGATGCCGTCGATCGTCATCACCTTGGCGTGGAGCATCGAGGGCTGGAAGCTCCAGATGTCGATGCCGTGGTCCAGCAGCGGCGCGTACGCGGCTTCGGCGCCCAACTGCACGAAGCGCTTGTCGATGTGAGGACCGGGCACGAGGATCTCGATCGTGACCCCGCGGTCAGCGGTGTCGCAGAGGCGAGTCATGAGGTCATCGTCGGGCACGAAGTAGGCGGTTGCGATCCGAACTCGAGTCGTGGCCAGTTGCAGCAGCGCGTGGACCAGGATGTCGACCTGACCCCAGCCGATGTCGGAGGAACTGCGCACGCACTGGACGACGGCCGCTCCCGGCTGAGGTTGCTCAGGGAAGCGGTCGACGTCCTCCTCGAACAGGATCGGTTCGGTTTCGGACCAGTTGTCCAGGAAGGCAGCCCGTAGGCCGTCGACCGCGGGACCGGCTACGCGAAAGTGCGTGTCGCGCCACTCGTTCTCGTTTCGCGCGTCGCCCTTCCACTCGTCGGCGATGCCGACCCCACCGGTGAAGGCGGTGGCCTCGTCGACGATCATCACCTTGCGGTGGGTCCGGTGGTTGAGGTCCCTGATCCGAGACCGTCGTATCGGCCGGAACCACCGGACCTGCACCCCCGCGGCCTCCATCTCGTGCACGAGCGAGTGCTCGATCGGGTGCGCCCCCCAGCCGTCGAGCAGGACACGAACGCGAACACCGGCACGCGCTCGGTCCGCCAGCTTGCACGCGAAGCGGGTGCCGATCTCTCCCTCCCAGTAGACGAAGGTCAGGAAGTCGATCGTGTGTCGGGCGTTGTCAATGGCGTCGAGCATGGCGGGGAAGATCTCATCGCCGTTGCAGAGAACATCGAGACGATTGCCTTCCGTCGCCGGCACGCCAAGGATCCCCTCCAGGGCGCGACGAAACCGCAGGATGGGGTCAGAGCCGGACGCGGGCACCGGATCCATCGACGCCACGATCGTCACGACGACACGGACGCGAGTGTGAGATCCGAAGCATCCGGTTCGGAATCGATCACCTTGTCGGCGTCCTGCGGCCGCGGCTCGCCGGCCCGCACCGCCTCGAGCTGCGCAGTGACGGCGCCGCCGTAGAGCACGGCCACCGCCGACAGCAGGCACCACAGCTGCAGAGCAACGATGCCGGCCAGCGGGCCGTAGGTCACCCCGAAGGTGCTGCTCAGGTGGAACAGCTCGCCGAGGGCGACCGTGACGACGAACCAGAGAACGATCGAGACGGCCGACCCGAACGCCAACCAGGTCCACCCCGGTTGGCGTCGCCGTGGGCACCACCGGAACAAGAGGGCCATCGCCGCCACCATGAGCAACAGCGAAACGGGCCAGCGGGTCGTGTTCCACACCATGCTGACCGTGTCGTTGTGGAGGGCGTCGCCTACGGCGCTCCCGAAGGCCAAGGCCACGAACGCCAGGGCCGTCAGCAGACCGACCGTGCAAGCGAGCAGCAGAGCGAGGCCGTACTTCTTGACCATTGGTCGATCGAGCTCGACGCCGTAGATCCGGTTGAGGCCGCGTTCGAGTTGACCGAGCGCCGTCGTGGCCGACACGAGCGTGCCGATCAGACCCAGCCCGAGGGCCAGGAAACGCCGCTGGAACCCACCGTGCTGCGCGTGGTTGGCCGCGGCGGTGAGCACCTGGCCGGCTGGCCCCGGCACCGCGTTGTGGATGGTGCGGATCACGGTCGGCCCCAGCGAGTGGTCGCCGAAAGCGCTGGCCACGCCGACGACGATGATGGTGCCCTGGACGAGCACGAGAGAGGTCATGAAGGCCAGCGATCGAGCGTGGCTGAAGCCGTCCGCGAATCGCAGTCGCTTGAAGGCATCGGTGAGCAGGCGAACGCGACCTGTTCTCATCAAGGTGTCACGAGCGTCGTCGCCAGAAAGGTCCCAAGTCTCCGGGACGACGGTGGCCGTGCTCATCCTTCCTGCTCCGACGGCGTGCAGATGGTGATCGCGGCGGGCTCGATCCGAACCTTCATGCGCTTGCTCGACGGACGGTCACCACCGTCGAGCTCGTAGGGGAGCTTCTTGTCGAGACGAACGTCGATCTTGCGACCCGAGGTCTGCCTCGTGAACTTCGAGCCCTCGAGGCGCCCCGCCGCCATTCGGGCCATCACCCGCGACCATTGGTACGCGCCCTTCGCCGTCACGACGCCGATCTCGAGCACGCCGTCGTCAGGTTGCGCCTCCTTGAACGCCGTGAGCCCGCCGGTGAGCGTGCCCACGTTGCCGAACAGGATGCAGCTGGCCCGACCGTCGAACCAGTTGGCGCCGTCGACCCGGACGCGCATGCGCACGCGGCCGCTGTTGAGGTTGCGGGCGCCGGTCCAGACATAGGCGAGCCGACCCGCTCTGTCCTTGAGCGTCCCATCGGCATCACGGATCATCTTGGCATCGAACCCGGCGCCAGCCATGACCACGAATCTCTCGTCGTTGATGACGCCGACGTCGAAGACGTGGCGTCGCCCGTTGAAGCCGATCTCCACGGCTCGTTCGAGGTCTTGAGGGATCCCGATGTTGGTGGCGAAGAGGTTCGCCGTGCCGGCCGGGAGGATGGCAACGGTGGCACCGGTGCCGGCCAGCACGTGGATGCAGCGCTGAACCATGCCGTCGCCGCCCCACACGAAGACCAGGTCGGCCCCGGCATCGATCGCCGCTCGGACCTGTTTCGGTGCCTTCTTGCTCTTGTTCACCTCGTACCACAGCGGCTCGACTGCCCCCTGGTGCGCGAGCGCCGTGCGCAACGCGTCCAACCCGCCCCCGAACGACTTGCCCCGATGGGCGACCACCGCGATCTGAGTCACGCCGAGGCCCCCGTATGGGCCACGGCATCATGAGGCTCGGGTGTGGCGGCGGCGTCGACCCCAGGCTCGTCGAGACCACGTTCGTGCCCGCTCGCTCGTCTGGCGGCGCTCACGGCCGACGCCCGAGTCGCGGCCACCGCCACCCCCAGCGCGGCGATGCCGAGGATCGCTCCGGCCACCACATCGGTGAGGTGATGCATCCCCCGGTAGACGCGGGCATAGCCCACGATCAAGCCGAACACGATCGGAACCAACCAAACGGCACGGACCCAACGGCGATCGCGGTACGACAGCATGAGCAGCAAGGCGATCGATCCGTACAGCACGACTGTCGCGGCGATGTGGCCCGACGGGAAGCTGAAGGTCGCGGGTTCGATGCCCAGCTTGGTCACACTCGGCCGAGGACGGCGAACGACCTCGTTCACCGTCAGGAACACGGCCAGCTCGACAGCCAGACCAACGACGATGAGCAGGAGATCCCGCCACCGGCGACGGGCAGCCAGAACGACCTCGGCCACCACGGCGACGACGACGATTCCCTGGGTGTTGGCCAGTTCTGTCCAGAACGCCGTCACATGTGCCCCGGTGGAGGTGCGCCGCGGAACGAACCACCGGCTCACGTCCTCGTCCCAATGGCGCAGACCGGCGAGCAGGTCGACGCGGACCAGGACCAGACCAGTCACGATGAGGGCGAGCACGACGACCACATAGCCGACGCCGGCCACGGCCAACGCCGCCCAGATCGGGCCGGCACCGGTGTCGGCCGCCGCCTTCGCGGCCCGCTCGGTCACGTTCCCCGCCGGACCGCCAATCGGAACCTCGAGCGCACTACCGGTCGACCCGGCCATCGGACTCCCCTCCGCGTGCTTGGACAATCACTACCCCCTTCCTCGCTGAATATGCGATGACCGATTGGTGAACGCACGGTTACCGGTGCTCGTGGTTGGGTAGAGCGCAGATCGAGACGTCAGTGCGCGAGAGGAGACGTGGACTTGTTGGTCGTGGCAAGTGTGTTGGTCGTGGCGCTCGTGGTCGGCCTGTGCGGCTACTGGCTCGGTAGCCGCTGGCCCGG
The DNA here is from genome assembly GCA_963734965.1 of uncultured Microthrixaceae bacterium. Taxonomy (GTDB): domain Bacteria; phylum Actinomycetota; class Acidimicrobiia; order Acidimicrobiales; family Acidimicrobilacustridaceae; genus UBA4742. The sequence goes on from CAVTJK010000004.1 coordinate 538,898, forward strand.
TCAATCTGATGCCCCCCATGTGCCGACCCCCACGATCCGGGCCGAGGTCGAGCATCACGATGTCGTGGCCGACGTGCTTCGTACGTCGGTCGAGCCCTGCGCCGGCCACGGGCGTCGCCCTCACAGCCGCCATCGTGTTCGTGATCGTCGCCCTCTCCGCTGTCGGGGCGCTGCTCGTGATGGTCCAGACCCACACCGGCCTGGCCCACTTCGACCGAGCATTTGCCGAGTTCGGCGCGACCCACCCGACTCCGGCGTCCACCTGGGTGCTCCGGGCCGTGAGTCAGGCCGGTGGGTACCTCGGTGTCATCCTCGTCGCCCTTCTCGTCGCCGCCGTCGAGTCGCGTCGCACACGCCCACGAGCGGTCGTCGGCTTCCTGGTGTTGGTCGTCGGTGGCCAGTTCCTGGTCGCCAACCTCGTGAAGTACCTGGTGGACCGCCCCCGACCCGACCTGCATCCGCTCACCGGCTTCTCGGGCTCGTCGTTCCCCTCGGGACACGCGACGGCCGCCGCGGCCACCTACATGGCCTGCGTGTTCCTGTTGAGCCGCCGCCGCTCGCTGCACACCAAGGCGATCCTCGTCGGCGTGGCCGCCGGGATCGCCGGGGCGGTGGCCTCCACCCGGGTGCTGCTCGGGGTCCACTGGTTCACCGATGTCCTCGCCGGCCTGGCCTTGGGGTGGGCGTGGTTCGCCATCTGCTCCATCGCCTTCGGCGGGCCCCTGCTGAGGTTCGGGGCGCCAGTCGCCCAGGCCGAGAACATCGCCTCCGCCACGGCCGCGCCGACAGACTCCGATCTCCGGCCTCGCCACGCCGCAGCACGTGCGGATGAACCATCGCGCCATGGAGTCTGACCGACACGCCGAAAGGGGAGAGCACGGCATGGACCTCGAGTCCCAGCGCCGCCGGACCGACCTCTCAGCCGACCAGCTCGACGACGAGCTCGATCGGGACGAGCTCCGCGAGCGGTACTACGGCTTGCTGCAGGAGCTGCGCGTCCTCCTACCAGGTGTGCAGATCCTGGTGGCCTTCCTGTTGGTCGCTCCGTTCTCGAATCGCTTCCCCGAGCTCGACGCGACCGGCCGGGATCTCTATGGCGTGGCCTTGGCCAGCGGCGTCCTGGCCGTGATCGCCTTCTCGGCGCCCACGGTCTTTCATCGCGTGGGACCTCGTCGATCGCGATCTGAGCGCCTGCAGTGGGGTATCCGCCTCACGCGACTGGGGTTGGTGTTCCTGGCCGTCTCGCTGACCAGCGCGATCGTCGTGGTCTTTCGACTCGTGTTCGGAGAGGCCACCGCGGTGATCGCGGGGCTGGCCATCGCGGCGGCGCTGGTCGGCATGTGGCTCGTCCTACCGCTCGAGGCCCGATCGTCCCGCCACCGCTGAGCGTCGTTGCCCCGGTCAGAGGTTGTCGGCGGCGGCCAGGGCTGCTCTGATCACGGGCTCGTAGTCGGCCCGCACCGTCGCCGCTCGAGCCTCCTCCATGCCCCACATCAGGCCGAACGTGAATCCGTTCTCGCCGGTCAGATGTGCTTGGACACCGATCTGCCTGAGTACCCGGCGGGCGGCGACGCTGTCCTGGTGCTCCCCGAGCAGTTCCTGCACTGCTTCCATGCGCCCTGCCATTCGTCTTCCCCGCTTGCCAAGAACGAGCTCGGCGGACTCGGCGGCATAGCGGGCCCGCTTGGCGGCCTTGCGCACCTCGTGCAGCAAGGCGTCGGACTCAGTGGCACCAGATCGATCCTCGAAGGACCGATGGGCCCGCCGGACCCGGCGACCAGCGCTGCGAACGAGCTTCGGCAACTCGTCCTTCGCACCCTTCCGGGCACGGCGCGACAGCGGCGGGTCGGCCACCAACGACTCCAACTCCTCGACTAGTCGCAGGTACCGGTCGTCCTCGAGTGCGGTCAGCGTCGCCGAAGTCGCATCCGACTCCTCTGTGCGCAGGGTGCGGTCGATCCGTTGCTTGACCGGACCGAGGACCTGCTCGGCCCGAATCGAACTGATCTCGCCGTCGAGCCTGTCCCGGAGCACCTCGGCGTCGCGTGCCCGACCCAGCACCTGCCCGATCCACTTGAGCTCCGCTCGGACGTCCTCCCAGCGAGACCCGGCCAACAGCGGCCGATAGGTGGCGAGGGCACTCCTGAGCCGTCGGGTGGCCACGCGCATCTGGTGCACCGAATCGGGCTGGCCGGTACGCACGCCGACGTCGTGGAGCTCCAAGCGATCCACCTGGTCTCGCAGGTGAGCGACGACCACTGCGCCGGCCGTTTGCTCGTCCATCGCCGGGTATGGCCGCTCCGGCTCGAACGAGGCGGCTGTCAGCGCGTGTGCCAGCTTCGACGGCCATTCCGACGACGTGAGGCCGGCACGGCGCAGACGCCGCGACATCCTCTCCAACAGTGCTTCGTCGCCCTCGACGAGCTCTACTTCCCACTCAGACCAGGCCGCGGAACGACCCGAGGCGCCCAGCAGTCGCTCCGCGGTCACCTCGTCGGATGCCACGACCGCCAGGCTGCGTCGGCTGGCATCGAAGACCTGGCGCTCGCGGCGCTCGGTGTGGACCAACATGACGGGCAACAACTCGGCATCGCGACTGAGCGCCCGGACGTCGCCCGACAACACCGTCGGTACGTCACTCGAGCCTGACCTCGGGACCCGGATCTCGACCCTGTGGCCGTGAGTCGCCGGTACCTTCAGGTGCCAGCCATCGTCGTCGCCACCAGACCGCTCGCGGAGCGTGACACCGTGCGCCGCGAGTCGAAGATCAGAGGTGTCGTAGTAGATCGCCCGCAGCGTCTTCGGCTCGAGCTCGACCACTGCCGCCACACCCTTCACCCGAGTCAGGTCCAACGGCCCGTCGGGCGGACCTTCGAACTTCGCTTCGATCTCCGAATGATGGGCGGTCTCGGTCACCGGGGAGAACCTCCTTCACGCACTGCGGCGACCGGACGAAGAGCGCTTCTTCGTCTTCGCCCGCGATGTGGCCGCGCCTCGACGCGACCGCGAGGACTTGCGGGCTTTGGCCACACTGGCTTCGAGCGCTGCCATCAGGTCGACGACGTTGGACTCAGGTTCCTCGTGCTCGTCGGGCACGGGGACGGGCTTGCCCTTCGACCTGCGCTCTATCAGGTCGCGCAACGATTCCGTGTACGTGTCGTGGTAGCGCTTCGGATCCCAATCGCTGGCCAGAGCGTCGATGATCTGCGTGGCCAACTTGATCTCCTTCGAATCGACCTTCGATCGACGGGCAGGGATGCCAGCCACGTCTGACGCATCCACGATCTCGTCGGCAAAGCGCATGGTCGACATGGCCAAGCCCCGCTCGGACGGTCGGATGGCGGCGAGGTACTGCTTGTTGCGCATCACGATCGTCCCGATCCCCACTCGGCCCCGTTCGACCATGGCCGCCAGCAGCAGTCCATAGGCGTGGCTGGCGGACTTGCCGTCGGGAGCGAGCCAATAGGTGTGGGCGTAGAAGATGGGATCGATCGCCTCGAGCTCGACGAAGTCGCTCACGGCGATGGCACGCGTCTGGTCGGGCCGCAGCGCTTCGAGCTCTCCGGGATCGACCACGACGTACTTGCCCGACTTCAGCTCGTAGCCCATCTCGATCTGATCGGCCTCGACGGCGCGGCCGGATTTGTCCGAGACCTTTCGGTTCCGGATCCGCGCCCCCGAGCGCCGGTCGAGCTGATGGAAGTGAACGGCGTGGTCCCGTACCGCGGCGTATGCCTTCACGGGGACATTGACCAGACCGAAGCTCAGGGCGCCTGACCACACGGCGCGTGCCATGGCGCTCACCCACCCATGCGAACTTGAGGCCACACGAGAAGGATCGAGCCGGCTCAGGCGGCCTTGGACCGACTGCGCTTGGCCGCGACGGCCTTCGTGGACCTGGCCGACTTGGGAGTTTTGGCCGCGGGCCGCGACTTCGCCGCCGTCGAACCCTTGCGCTTGGCCGCGGCGCTGCGCTTGGCGGTCTGCGTCGTCTTCTTGGCCGCGGCCTTGGTCTGGCGAACCGCTGTGGTCCCCGTGGTCTTGGCGGCGCGGCCGGTCTGCTTGCCTGATCGAGCGGTGGCCTTCGCCGACTTCACGGTCCGCTTGACGGCCTTGCGACCTTCCCGCCCGGCCGTGTCCACCGTCTTCTTGGCCGTCGCGGCGGCATTCTCTGCTGACCCCGCCAGCGTCGGGTCCGCCGTGCCGGCGTTGCCCGTCACCATCTCCAACGCGGCGCTGGCCGCGTCTTTGAGCCCGCCGGTGACGCGGTCGACCACGGCGCTCGCCGGCCCGACCACGAGGTTGACAGGTGGGGTGTCGGCCATGCGGGGATGAGGTCGGTGAGGAGCCTGCTCCTTCGCCCTCGCGAGAGCATCACCGAGCTCGGTGAGCTCGCGGCGGCTGAGGCTCCTGCGGACCTTTGGGAACAGGTCGTCCTGCTCCTCGGTCACGTGGTGGCGCACGTTCTCGATGAGCACGGTCGTCTTGGCCGTGTAGCGCTCGTCGTCGGGCGCCATGCCTTCGAGCTCGGAGAGCAGCCACTTCACGACATGATGCTCCTCGAGGCTCTCGAGGGCCTGGTCCTCAGCGCCGGCGACGCGGCGCCGGACGGCGGGATAGAAGACCTGTTCCTCGATGGCGGCGTGGACAGACAACTCTTCGATGATCCGATCGACGATCTGGCGTTTCGTCGCGTAGGCGCGTGCGCCTGTCTTCTCGAAGCGCTTGAAGAGCTTCTCGACGGATCGATGGTCTTGTGTGAGCAACGCGGTTGCATCCATGAGCCCTACCTGCCCAAGCGATGCCGGATCCATGTCGCGATGCGCCGATACATGTCGCGATGTCGACCGCGTCATCGACTCGGCGACATGGAGGGGCTCCACGAGTCCATCGTCGCCGGGTGCACCCACCGGCTGCGAGCAAGCAGCGCGCACCAACGGTCGGTCTGCACTCCCCGGGTTCTCGCCGTGCTGGCACCGGGTAGGCGTGGAAGCACCACCGATCGGGACTTGTTCGGCGCGCGACGAAGGGAGTCAGCCATGCCTCAACGAGCTTGGAACGACAAGCGGGAACGGCAGTACGAACACATCAAGGAAGGCGAGCTGGATCGCGGTGTCGACGAGGACACCGCCGAGGAGATCGCCGCTCGCACCGTGAACAAGGAGCGCGCCCGCGCCGGTGAGGCGAAGCAGGTCTCGCCAACCTCTGTCGACGACATCTCGTCCGGCCGGCGAGGTGGGCTCCGCTCCCATCGCGGTGCCGGCGGGCGCACCTATGACCAGCTGTACGCAGAGGCGAAGCGCAAGAACGTCCACGGCCGCTCCAAGATGAACAAGGCTCAACTTGAAGCGGCCGTGGATCGCTAGCGATCGGTGATCAGGCGACCGTGGCCCCGTGGGTGTGGGTCAGGCGCCTGGAGTTCCACGTCTGCCCGGCGATGAGCCCCACGAGGGCGAGCACGCCGCCGACGATGATCGCCAGCCAGCCCATCCGATCCTCGAGGACGACGCCCTCCAAGGTCGGGTTGGCCACCAAGATGGCCACACCGATGGCCACGAGGACCGCGCCCATGAACAGCTTGCTCTCGCGGTCCCAGCTCACGGCGGCGGCCAAGGCCAAGAGCCCGAGCACGGCGGCGACGATGGCGATCCAAGGACGGAACGACATCCCCGCGACCGTGACGGCCGGCGAATCCATGCCCGTCGTGCCCCAGTCGAACTTGGCCAGCGCGATCAAGGCGATCACTGTGAGCACACCAGCCGCGACGGCCGCGACGAAGCGCCCGACCACGTTGAGCGTGTCGAGCCCGACGGACCGCTCCCCCGCCACCGGCTCACTCGCAACATCCGACTCGGATACGACTCTAGACATGGTGCTCCCTTTCTCGAATGTCGGGCACGGAACCCGACACGGCTCACAAACGCGTACCCCGGCCCTGACGAATTCAGAACACACCCGACACCGCGTCGAGGTGACGCCATGACGCGAACGATCCGACCACTACATGCACGGCGCGGTCGGATCCGCTTCGCAACACATCGACAAGTCGAGAGTTCTCGAACGCTTCGTCTGTCGTGTCGCGGTTACGGGTAGAGATCGGATTCTCCAACGAAAGAGAGCGACATGTACATCGGACTTGGAACCATCGTCCTCATCCTCCTGATCGTGCTCCTCGTCCTGGCCCTGCGCGGCCGCACGAGGGTCTGACCCGAACGGGCTCGCAACACCCTGCGCGCTTGCAGCACGACCACGACGTGCGACGTGCACACGTGTTGCTCCCCCTGCTGCTCGTCAGCAGCGGGAAGGTCATAGCCGTCACGCGCGAGTGCCCCTGGCCAACAAGCCAGGGGCACTCGAGTAGCTGCTAGCTGGCAGGACCGCCACATCAGCACTGCAGACCTACCGCGTTCTGAGGACGATTAGACCACCGTCCCAGCGCCAGTCCGGCCTTTGAGTCGGTCTCACTCCAGGTCCGCCCTGTACGACCCACGAATGTGGACGCCGCGACGGGGTAGGGCCTCTGAACGCCGAGGAGACGGAGGAGACGGATGACGATCAGGAGCGACCTCGGTCGGCCCAGTCCGCCGTCTGCGGAGCCGTGGTTCGGTGGTCGGGCCGAGATGGGCGATGGCGAACCGACCGACGAGTGGGTGCTGTCCACCCTCGAGCTGCTGCTCGACGATCTCGAGCGCACCCTCGGTCAGCTGGCCGAGCTGGTGATCGGAGCGGACCCTCAGCCGCCAGCCGGCCGAGATCGAGCCGGGATCAAGTCGCTTCGGGCTCGGCCATGACCATCCAGGGCGTCCCGAAGCGGTCGATGCACATGCCGAAGGCAGGCGAGAAGAAGGTGCTGTCCAGCGGCATCTGGATCTGACCTCCGTCGGATAGCGCGGCGAAGACGCGCTGAGCCGCGGCCACGTCAGTTGCCGAGTAGTTCACGCACATGCCGTGGACATCGCCCTTGAAGCCGCCGGTCGGATCGTCGGCGCCCATGAGCAGTTCGTCACCGGACGTCAGCGCGGCGTGCAAGATCGTGTCGGCGCTCGTTCCCGGAGGCGGAGGCCCGGCGTCGGCCGGCATGTCCGACGCCGGGAGGAGCATGAGCTCGCCACCGAAGATCTTCTGGTAGGTGGTGAAGGCTTCGCGGCAGTTGCCGGCGAACGCGAGGTAGGGCGAGATCGTCATTTCGATGCCTCCTTGATGGCAGTCTTCGTGCGGCGAGCGGTCTTGGCCTTGGGCGGTAGCGACCGCGCAAAGGACGCGCCGCGCCGGACCCAACTCGCCAGTTGGCGCTTCGTGCGCACGTCTGCGGCATCGACGCGAAGCCACCCTTCGACCGGTCGGCCCCGCATCTCCATCGGCGTGGCCGCAGTTGTGGTCACGAGTCGTTCGGACTGGACGGGATCGACACGGACCAGCAGTCCGCCCTGACCGCTGGCGCTCACGGCCATGTTCCCGCCGATGAGGAAGGCCAAGCCCCCGAACATCATCTGCTCGGACAGACTCGGTTCGTCCGAGAGCAGCTCGCGTATGCGGTCGGCGAGATCCTCGTCATACGCCACGTTCACGGAGTCTAGGGCGCGCGAGCGCGCCAACCTCCAGGCCACGAGCGGCGATCGTGCCGCGAGGTCAAGAACCAGCTTCCGCCTGAGAACCACCGGGGAGCAGGGCGATGACTGAGGCGGCGCCGAGTCGGGTAGAGTATTTAGCACTAAATCTGACACCGTGACCCGTCCACAGAGAGCGTTCCGTGCCCGACCTCACTCCTGATACGTTCAGCGATCGCATGCGGTCCTACTCGACGGCCGCGGGGCGGACGCGAGCCGTCCGAGATCGCGTCGATCGTTCTCCGTTGTCGGGGAGTCGAGTCCTGAGCGGGCCGGGTCGCGACATCCTGGACGGCGCGCTCGAAGCCACCGTCGTCCTCAGCTTCAGCCGAATCGGCTACCTCGCCCGTCGACATCTGTACTCGTGGTGCGACCCACCGCGTGGCAGCTTGGCCGGACGGGTCGCGATCGTCACGGGTGGGTCGAGCGGTCTGGGGCGTGCGACCGCCACCGCGATGGCCCGGGCCGGGGCCACCGTGCACATCACCGGTCGAGATCGAGAGCGCCTCGATGCCGCCCGCGACGACCTGGTGATCCGCTACGGACGTGAACGAGTGCGCGCCAGCGTCGTCGACCTGAGCGACCTGGACGACGTTCGCGCTTTCGCCGACAGACTCGTGTCTCGGGGTGAGCCCGTCGATGCGCTCGTGCACAACGCCGGCGCACTCAACCACACCTACCGATCAACCGTCGACGGCCTCGAACGGACGGCCCAGGTCCACGTCGTCGCCCCGTTCCTTCTCACCGCCGAGTTGCTCCCCCTGCTCCATGCGGCCGACGCGTCGAAAGTCGTCAGCGTCGCTTCAGGCGGGATGTACACGGCCCGCCTCAACACGGTCGCCCTCGACAGTCCGCCGCATTCGTTCGACGGGGTTCGCGCTTATGCCCAGGCGAAGCGAGCCCAGGTCGTCCTGAGCGCGTGCTGGGCTGAACGGACGCGTGGATCCACCATCTCGTTCGCGGCCATGCACCCCGGCTGGGTCGATACGCCCGGCTTGCGGGCCGCCCTCCCCCGCTTTCGTCGACTCATCGGTCCGCTCATTCGCACGCCCGAACAGGGCGCTGACACGATCGTATGGCTCGCCGCGACCGAGAGCGCGGGAACGGTGTCGGGAGAGTTCTGGCTCGACCGTCGGATTCGTTCGACGATCAAGGTGCCGGGCACCAGCGCGCCGGCCGGCGAGGCGGAGCGGCTCTGGGCCTGGTGTTCGGCGGGCGCCGGGTTGTCCCCCGGCCCCGACCTGGGCTGTCCGGCGGCCAGCATGGCGGACACGGGGCCGGAGTCGGCCCCGTGAGGATCGCCATCGTCGGCACGGGCATCTCGGGACTCGTGTGCGCCCATCTCCTGCACCCGCATCACGAGATAGACATCTACGAGGCGAACGGCTACGTGGGTGGCCACGCCAACACGGCTCGGGTCGACTTCCCGGACGAGACCCACCACGTCGACACGGGCTTCATCGTCTACAACACGGCGAACTACCCCGGGTTCTCGGCGTTGCTCGAAGGGCTCGGCGTGGCCACCCAGCCGAGTGCGATGAGCTTCAGCGTCTCGGACGAGCGCACCGGACTGGAGTACCGGGGCACGAACCTCAACACCGTCTTTGCTCAACGACGCAACCTGCTGCACCCACGCTTCCTGCGGCTTCTGTCCGACGTCGTTCGCTTCAACCGCTCCCTGAAGCACCTGGCCCGCTCGGAGGACCAGCGCGGGACATACGCAACCATGGACGAACGCCGGCTCGCGGATCTCGTCGAACAGGGTCGATACTCCACCGACTTCGTCGAACGGTTCCTGGTGCCCTTCGGCGCATCGATCTGGTCCGCTGCACCCCGCACCGTCCTCGACTTCCCGGCCGCGACCTACGCCCGGTTCATGGACAACCACGGGTTGCTCGACCTACGGGGCGCGCCACGGTGGCGGACCGTCAGCGGCGGCTCGGCTCGGTACGTCGAAGCCCTCACCGCGCCGTTCCGTGAGCGCATCCATCTCGACACGCCGGTCGAGAAGATCGTTCGCCACCGCCGGCCCGCGGGGGCCACCGAGATCGAGGTGCTCGCCAACCCGGGCGGGCCGGCGCGGTTCGACCGCGTGATCCTGGCCACCCACAGCGACCAGGCGCTTCGCCTCCTGACCGACGCCAGCACCGACGAGCGAAGCGTCCTCGGAGCCATCGGCTACCAGCCGAACACCGCGACGCTGCACACCGACGAACGGTTTCTGCCACGACGCCCGCGTGCGCGCGCGAGCTGGAACTACCACATCGCCGATCCTCTCCGCGGCACCCGCAGTCACGCCGAACCGGATGCCAGCCACGGGCACGGGGGCGCCACGCTCACGTATTGGATGAACGAGCTCCAGTCGATCCGATCGTCGCGCCAGCTGCTCGTCACCCTGAACCGGCACGAAGAGATCGACCCGGCAGCCGTGCTCGGCCGATTCGAGTACGACCATCCCGTCCTGGACCTCGGAGCGGTCCGTGCCCAACGGCGTCGCCACGAGATCCAAGGCCGTAGTGGGGTGTACTTCACGGGCGCGTACTGGGGCTACGGCTTCCACGAGGACGGTGTGCAGAGCGCGCTCGACGTGTGCCGACGGTTGGAGGTCGATCGATGACCGGTCGAGTCGGCGTCGCCGACGTCGATCGCCGGCCACCGGCTGACGCCCTCTACCTCGGTCATGTCCGCCATCGCCGGTTCGGGCCCGTTCGTCACGAGTTCCGCCAGCGGATGCTGCTCGCGTACTTGGACGTCGACGCCCTCCCCGGCTCGCTCGATCGGCTGCCTTTGTGGTCCGCCCGGCGGGTTGCGCCGATCAGGTTCCGCCAACAGGACTACTTCGACGGTGGGGAGGGTCCATTGGGCGACGGCGTGCGCGACCTCGTCGCCGACCGGCTCGGCCGCCGCCCGTCGGGCCCCGTCTTCGTGCTGACCCAGACCCGGACCCTCGGTTGGCTGTTCAACCCCATCACGACCTACTTCTGCTTTGACGAAGACGGCGTCGAGCTCGACACGATGCTGCTCGAGGTCACCAACACGCCCTGGGCCGATCGCGGCTGGTACGCCCTCGACGCCCGATCACCCGGTCCATGGGTGTTCCCGAAGGAGCTGCACGTCTCCCCGTACCTCGACATGGAGATGACCTACCGGTTCGGCTTCACCGGGCCCGGCCCGACCATCACCGTGCACATGGACGTCGAGCGCGACGCCGAAACCATCCTCGACGTCGATCTCGCGCTTCGGCGCCACCCTCTCGACCCCCTCCGGGCCGTCGGACTACCTCTCCGCTACCCCTTCATGCCGCTGCGCGTCTCGTCGGGCATCTACCGCCAGGCGCTCAGCCTTCGCCTCCTCCGAGTCCCCGTCCACCGCCGACCGGGCTCACCGGCCCACCTTGGAGCACCACGATGATCTCGACCGAACGAGGGCGCGACCACGAACCGAGCAGGCGCTCGGGCCCGGCTCGCCACCTGCGTCTCGTCGGCAGCCGGGAAGAGGATGCGTTGAGGGCCAGGGTCTGGGTGCACCGCTTGGCGGCCTACCGCGAGGTGTTGCTGCGCGGCAGCATCGGGCTGGGTGAGTCGTATGCCAAGGGATGGTGGGACAGCGACGATCTGGTCGCGCTCCTCCGGATCCTCAACCGGAGGATCAAGCGAGCCGACCCGATCCGCGACCGCCTGCACCGCGTGAGCCCGCGCCGCCAGGTGGTGCGCCGGGTGGGCCGTCATGACGCCGACCGCGACCGCTCCAACATCCGGGCTCACTACGACCTCGGCAACGAGTTCTTCGCCCGTATCCTCGACGAGACGATGATGTACTCGTGCGCCGTCTTCACCTCGCCGGACATGACGCTGGCCGAGGCGTCGACCGAGAAGATCGATCGGATCTGCGAGGCGCTCGACCTGCGGCCTCATCATCACCTGCTCGAGATCGGCACAGGGTGGGGCGGCTTGGCCGTGCGGGCCGCCGAGCACTTCGGCTGTCGCGTGACCACGACCACGATCTCCGATGAGCAGTACGGATATGCGACGGACCGCATCCGGGCCGCGGGACTGGACGACCGGGTGACGGTGCTCGATCAGCACTACCGCGATGTCAGCGGCACCTATGACCGCATCGTTTCGATCGAGATGATCGAAGCCGTCGACTGGCGCCAGTACCGGTCGTTCTTCGCCGCCTGCGACCGGCTGCTGACGCCGGACGGAGCCCTCGCCATGCAGGCGATCGTGCTGCCGCACCAGCGGTTCGAGCGAGCCAAGCACCATAGGGACTTCATCAAGGAGGTCATCTTCCCCGGAGGCGGCCTTCCATCGATCGAAGCCCTGCTGGCGGCGGCGACGAAGTCGAGCGACCTCACCCTCGTCGGTCTGGACGACATCGGTTTGCACTACGTAGAGACGCTGCGCCGGTGGCGGACGAACCTCGAGATGTGCCGCGCCGACCTGGCTGGCTTGGGGCTCGATGAGCAGTTCCGTCGTCAGTGGGAGTTCTACTTCGCGTATTGCGAGGCGGGATTCTCCGAGCGCTACATCAGCGATGTGCAACTGCTGCTGGCCCGACCCGCTTGGCGCCCCTCGAAGTGGCTCGGACGAGACGAGTGTGGCTCGCCGCCTGCCGCCGGCCCCCGCGGGCTGAGGCGGTAGACGATCGTGGTGGCGCGGCCCGCGTCGATCAGCTTGGCCGAGGCCGCCGAACGGCTCGGCGTCCACTACATGACCGCCTACCGCTACCTGCGTACGGGCCAGATCGACGCGGTCCAGGTGGGAGGTAGGTGGCAAGTCGACGTGGCCAGCCTCGACGCGTTCGGGCGAGAGGCACTCCGCGAACCGGTCCGGCGGTCCCGCCGACGCTATGACCGGTTGCTGACCCGCTGTCTGGTGGCCGGCGACGAAGCGGCGGCCTGGCACCTGATCCAGGACGCGCTCACCTCACGGTTCGATCCCGAGCAGCTCTACCTCGACCTGCTCGCGACCGCGCTGCGTCAAGTCGGTGACGACTGGGCCGCGGGTGAGCTCGGGATCGGCGATGAGCACCGCGCGACCGCGACGATGCTGCGGCTCATCGGCCGACTCGGGCCGCTGTTCGCCAAACGGGGTCCCAAGCGGGGCTCCGTCGTCCTGGGTGTTCCCGCCGGTGACCGGCACGGCCTGGCCACTGCCTTGCTGGCGGACCCACTGCGGGGCCGCGGCTTCGCTGTCGTCGACCTCGGTGGGGACACTCCCCCCGAGTCGTTCGTCGAGATCGCGACCCGAACCCGACACCTCGTGGCCGTCGGCCTCGCCGCGACGACGCGCGGCACCGGCGGCGCGATCACCGCGACGACCGCCGCCCTGAGCCAGGCCGTCGACGCACCGGTTCTCGTCGGTGGGGCGGCGGTGACCAGCCGACGTCACGCCCGCCGGCTCGGCGCCGATCTCTGGAGCGCCTCCGCCCACGACGCGGTCGAGATCATCGAAGGACTGGCCAGTGGCGAAGCTCACGAGGGTCGAGGAGAGCTCGGCTCCTGAGCGCGTCTTCACCGAGATGTCGATGTCCGGCTCGTCGAGGGCGTTGTTCGGCGATGCTGACAACAACATCCTCGCCCTGCTTGTCAAGTTCCCGCCGGGCCTTCAGCGAACGAGCGTCACGTCAGGCGATGACCCACTGCCCCTTGCCTTGGCGCTTCGCGCATCGCAGGGCGACGTCGGCCATCACCACCAGCTCGTCGGGGTCGGTGATCCCGGCGGCGTCAGTCATCGCAATGCCGACGCTCACGCCGACGCTCACCTCGCCATGACCGACGATCTGGATGGGCTTGTTGATCTCGTGCACGAGCCGGTCGGCAAGGTCTTCCACCTGGTCCTTCGCACTCATTGGCCAGACGATCGCGAACTCGTCGCCGCCCAGTCGGGCCACCGTGGCGCTGGCGTCGACACATGAGCGCAACCGGTGAGCCACGGCGGGCAGCACCAGGTCCCCCGCATGATGACCCAACCCATCGTTCACGTCCTTGAAGCCGTCGAGATCGAGATACAGCACGCTGACCGGTCCGCGCTCGAGGGCGTCGTCGAGCGCTGCGAAGAAGACTCCACGATTCGGTAACCCGGTGAGCTGGTCGTACTTGGCGGCGAAGATCAGTTGCGCATGATCGTGCGCGCGCTGGAGAGCGATGTCGAGGACGTCGGCCAGGATGTCGTGGAAGGTCTGCTCGACGTAGTCGAGCTGGGACTCGTGTCGCACCCACGTGAAGTACAGCAGCGCCAGACCCGTCGCCGGATCGGACACGGGCGACACGCAGCAGCCGGCGAAGTTCGAGGCCATGGCGGCGGCCGCCACCTTGGGAGCAAGTTCGTCGAGCGATGTCCGGCGTGCCGCCTTGCCGGTCTCGCCGGCCTCTCGCCAGGGGCTGCCCGGCGCGTGGTCGGGAGCGCCCGTGTCGGTGAGACCGCCGAGCATCGGATCGAGGTCACCGTAGAGGTGCGCTCGTCCGTCCGAGTCGATCCAGCGAATGCCGATGCCGCCGTTTCCCTCGGTTGCCTCGATGATCGCGTCGGTCAACATCTGAAAGGTGTCGTGGAGCGGCGCACCGGCCGCGACGCCCTGGACCGCGGCGAGAACCGTGAGTCGGGGCGGGGCCGGGAGGAAGCCCATCTGCCACACGGCCCGGTCCAGAAGGAAGCCGACTCGACCCTCGGCGAAGATCTCGAGCGACGAGCCATCGGGTCGCAGCATCCGGTACACGGTCCCGCGGGTGGTGATGTTCGCCTTGGACGGATCGGTGCCCCCCGCCGTGATGGATCGGGCCGCCGCCGTGGTCCGGGCTCGATCGTCGGGGTGGATCAGATCGGCGATCACGATCTTGGCCAGCTCGTCGCCCGTCCGACCGAGGTAGGAGCAGGCCGCGGCGTTGGCCCAGACGATGAAGCCGTCGCCATCCAGCGCCAGAAGGCCCCACGGTCCCTCCAGGGCGAACTCCGCGCTCAATTCGTTCCATCCCGCAGCCATTCGCGGACAGTAGCGGGCCTCGCGCGGAAAAGTGACCGCGGGCGGAGGCACCGATTTCCCGGATGTTCGCCCTCGGTTGGTGGGGCGCTGAGCGCGGCGCGGGTCACGTGAGGAGTCGTGGACTGGTCCGTTGACTCACCGACGGGGCGGTGCGACAGTCGAGGGAAGGCCGCGGGCGACTCGTTCAGAAAGCGGCCGGATACCGGGGGTGTGAGTCATGCGCGTGCGTTCGAGGATCGCAGTTGTCGGAGCAGTCATCGGTGTCCTGCTCGGGGTGACCGCCTTGCCGGCGGCGGCCACGAACTGGCATCCCATGCGACCGCACACGATCAGGGTGCATCCGGGCACAGGCACGATCTCTGCGGCCGTGGCTGCGGCCAGTCCTGGTGACACGCTGGTGCTCGACCCCGGCATGTTCTTCGACAGCGTGACGGTCACCATCCCTCTCACGATCCGGGGCAGTGGCTGGGCCAGCACCGTGGTCAAACCGTCGGCCACATCGAACGTCCCCTGTGGCTTCGACGGCTTCTGCGCGGTGGGCGTCGTCGACCAGCAGGGCAACCCCGACTTCAGCCAGCCGGTTCACAACGTGACCATCGAGAACCTGCGGGTCACGGGGTTCTCGGCGGGCATCGGCGTGGATGGGTTCAACACCGAGGGCTACCACGTGCGCAAGGTGCGCGCGGACCACAACGGTGCGTACGGGATTGCTCGATTCGCCTCCACCAACAGCGTGTTCGAGAACAACTGGGTCTCCTTCAACGGCGAGGCCGGCCTCTACATGGGTGACTCACCTCACGCCAACAGCATCCTTCGCAACAACTGGGCCGACCACAACGGCTTCGGGCTGTTCATGCGCGACAGCACCGACCTCACCGCCATCGGCAACAACGTGTGGGCCAACTGCGTCGGCATCCTGGCGCTCAACACCGGAGAGGGCGCCCCTTGGGATCTGCCGGCTGGCGACTATCACATCGCGGGCAACATCTCCCGCGACAACAACGCGGCCTGCCCGGCTGACGATGGGCCGCCGACCTCAGGCATCGGCATCGCGCTCGCCGGCGTGCACGACACGAACGTGACCGCCAACCTCGTGGCCAACAACAAGCCGACAGGGCCCAGCCTGGCCTCGGGCGGGATCGTGTTGATCTCGACCGCAGCCGAAGGTGGGACCGATCCCACGAACAACCTCGTCGCCTTCAACGTTGCGCTGCGCAATCAGCCCGCCGACATCGTCTCCGACGGCACCGGCTCGGGAAACCGGATCCGGGGCAACATCTGCAGGCTCACGATGCCGTCCAACCTCGGTGGGTGCTTCGGCTGACCCTCGCTCCTAGCGGGGTAGTCCACAATCCAGCGGAGTCACGTCTCGTCGAGCCCGACCCGTTCGTCGTGTGCGACCAGCTCCTCCGGCCAATCCAGCTGCGCGTCCTTGGCGATCTTGCGCTTCGAGTCTTCGATGTCAGCGCTCACCTTGTCGAGCTGCGCCTGCATGTCGGCGATCTTGGCATCGGTCGGATCGTTGGCCATGGCGCGGATCTACCCAATCGGCCCCACGACGTGCCCCACTGCGCAAAGGTTCACCCCGAGTACACCTACTTGGTCGGAGTACGAGTCACCTCCCTCACGTAGAGGGTGGCAACTCAGGCTTTGGCGACCTTGCCCAGGAAGGGGATGAGCCGCTCGAAGAAGGCGTTGCTCGGGTAGGCGCCGGCCGGGTCGTTGTGTGAGTAGGTGCTCTGGTAGCTCGCCAGGGTCAGGTTGGCGGCGGGGATGCCCGATTGCTGGGCCAGGTCCTGGGCGGCTTTGGGCACAGCCGGTCCGCCCAGCTGGGCACCGAACGCGTAGATGAGCAGATCCTTGGGGAGCTGATGGCCCATCGTCGCGTTGACGCCGAGCACGGCCTGAGCCGGGTTGGCGTTGCCGTTGTTCACGGCCGCGGTGTCGTCGGTCAGGCGCTGGGGGAAGTACCACTCGGTGCCGTCGGCGTCGTTGATGCCCGCTCCCGAGAACATCGTGGCGAAGCGGTCGATGGGCGTGAGCGCACCCGTGCCGTCCCAGCCGTGGACCGGGCCCTTCGGATCGAGACCCTTGCCCAGGTGCGCCTGGGCGGCGGCCAGGTTCGCCGGCGACGTCGCCGCGTTGAGGGCGTAGCCGTACTGACCCACGTTGGTGACGCGCACCGGGGGAACGATGCTCGACGGCAGCAGTCCTGACGTCTGGCCCAACGACGGCGCGTTGGGGTCCATGAGCGCCGCCGACGCTCCAGTTGCCTCGAACACCCCGGCGTACGGAGCAGCGATCCCACCGAAGGCCAGCCAGGGGCTGGCGCTCGGCGCGTCGAGCGTCTGGAGCGTCTGGGTCGCGGCCGGCGCGCTCACCGGCGTCCGGCCGCTGCCGCCGTCGATGTAGAGCAGCCCCGCCAGGTCGTTCGCTCCGGCGTGGCCGTCGAAGTCCCAGGTGGCGTAGGCGGTGACCACCGATCCGCCGAGCGAGTGGCCTCCGAGCACGACCTTGCCGCCCAGCTTCTTGGCCGCGCCGATCACCACGTGCAGGTCCTGGACCGCGACGTTCATGCCCCACTGCTTCGCGAACTCGACGGTCGAGTCCGCGATCGGCTGATAGTGATGGGTGACGGTCTTGTCCTTCAGATAGCCGAGGTAGTAGTCGTACAGCTCCGTGCTCGTGACCTTGTGCTGCTTGAACTGGTTGAGCTCCGACTGGTCCTCGAGGAGGTTCTCCCGCCGCTCGACCGACCAGACCTGCCAGCCGCTGGACTTCGAGACGATCCACTGGGCGAGTGGGACGAAGTAGGTGGCGCCGGCCGAGGTTCCGGGCTCGAGCACCAGCACGTTCTTCGCATCCTTCGGTCCGACCTTGATGATGCCGACCTGGTTGTACCGAGCCGGCGTGTCGGGAGCGGCGAAGCTGGACATCCAGGTGACCCGCAACGGCGCCGTGGCCGAGGACGGTGACGACGTCGAGGACGAGCTCGTCGTCGAGCTCGACGAGCAGCTCGCGAGCAGCGCGACGACGCAGACACCGGCGATCGCCGCCAACAAAGCTTGTCTCGGCATGGTCGAACATCTCCCTGCAGCCATGGTCCCCCACTCGAGCTCTCGCCGGCGCACGCGGACCCGAACCGATCCCGGTCCGGTGTGCGCCGGGTGAACGGCGCGCAATCTACTCCCATGATGGACCTGTGGGCGGTGACGGGCCCAGTGGCATCAGCCCATCGTGGCCGGCCCCACCGACGCCTGTACTGCACCAGTCGTGAACGAGAGGACAAGTGTCCCATCCTCGTTTGCGGGCTCGAGGCCGGTTTGTGGGCCGCCTTCGATCTCATCGTTGAGTGCGGCGACGAGATCCGCACGGCGAGTGATCGGGGTGACCACGATGTCGAGTGGAAGGCGAATGGTCGTCGGATCGTTGGTCGTGACGTTGACATGTTCGGGGAACAGGTCGAGGAGCTCGTCGTAGAGGAGAGCACGGACGTGCGAGGGATCGAGAAGCCTGTGGATCTCGTCGAACGTCTCGCGGCGGTCGGCTGAAGGCGCGACGAGGTCCGAGATGACGACTCGTCCCCCAGGGCGACATACCCGCACCATCTCGGCGACGGCGCGGGTGGGGTGCGCCATGTGGTGCAGCGAAGCTCGGCAGTACGCCAGGTCGAACGAGTCATCGACGAACGGCAGCGCCTCGGCATCGCCCTGTTGCAAGAGGACGTTGTCGATCCCGGCGTCATGCACCCGCTCCGAGGCCAGCGCCAGCAACTCCGGGGTCAGGTCGATCGCCACCACCTGACGAACCTGAGCGGCGGCGACCTCCGCCAAGTGGGCGGCGCCGCACGCCACCTCGAGAACGATCAGGTCTGGGGTCAGCGCGCCCAGCCACGAGGTGGCATCGGCGCGGCCTGCGAACGGCGAATCCGGCTTGGCGAAGAGGTCGACCTGGCGGGCGAAGGAGTTCCGGATGAGATCGCTGTGCTCAGAACCGCTCATGGTCTTGAGGATTACATTGCGTTGTGGTGACCGTCAGCGCACATGCGGCCAGAGATCTGCTGCAACCGGCCAACCTGAACATCGCGGACCTGCGCGACGGTGCGCCGATCCGCGCCGGTACGTACGTGTACGAGGGTGTTGATCGCGTCTCGTCATGGCACACCCACGAGCTCCACCAGATCGAGTACGCCATCCAGGGCGTCGCCGAGGTGGAGACATCATCGGGCCATCACCTGCTTCCCCCGCAGCGAGCGATCTGGATACCGGCCGGTCTGCGCCATCGCACGACGCTCAGCGGGGTGCTGTCGCTCGCGGTGTTCTTCGACCCCACGATGATCGGCGACGCGGGTGCTGAGGCGAAGGTGCTGGCCGCCGCGCCGGTGCTGCGCGAGATGATGATCTACGCGGCCCGCTGGCCCATCACACGGACTGATCCGGATCCCACGGCTGATGCATTCTTCGACGTGCTCGCGCGACTCACCCTCGAGGGCCTGGATCACGATGTCCCGCTCTACCTGCCCACCAGCGAGGACCCCGTCCTGGCCGCCGTCATGAGCTACACCCAAGACCACTTGAGCGACGTGACGGCTCGACAGGTGTGCGCCGCGGTCGGGATCTCCGAGCGGACCCTGCGACGCCGCTTCCCGGTCGCGGGAATGACCTGGGGTCGCTACCTGATCACCAGTCGCATGCTGCGCGCCATGGCCATGCTCGCCGAACCGCGTCGCACCGTGATGTCGGTCGCCACCGAGGTCGGCTACGACAGCGTGAGCGCGTTCACCCGCGCCTTCAGGTCGTTCAGTGGCGAGCTGCCGAGCGCCTATCGGACTCGGGCATCCACAACGGAGCGGTGAGCGACCATCCCGGTCGAGGCCGAGGCGGGGAGGAGCATCCAGGAAGGGACCCGCCGCCATCGTGGCGTCAACAGGACTGAGCGGAAGTCGCGAGATCGATCAGAGTCCCCTTGAACGCCACAGCACAGCCGCAAGCACGACGCTCAGGGCCGACACGACCAAACCAGTGATCCATCCGGCGACGGTGTTGGCAACCAGGAGAGCGCCCACGGCGGTGCCGATGCCGATGACACCGAACGTGGCGATGATTCGCACAAGGACTGATTCCGACGCGAGGCGAGGCAGACCAGCGGGCAGGAATCCTGGGGCAGCCCCGGCTCTGTCGTCGACCGCCGGTTCGACGGCAGCCGGGACCGCAGGTTCAGTCGGATCGACTGGCCTTGCAGCTTCAAGCGAGTCATCCTCGGGCATCTCACGCGGGTCATCTGTCATGGTGCTGCGTTCAAGGCGGCGAGCGGTGTCCGCGAAGCCGCCGGGAGATCGGCTGCGGCGTCGACGGTCATGCGGGCCTCGACGCGGCCGGCCGGCGGGCTGCGATAGGACTCACGGCTGAGTACCCGCCACATCCTCAATGGGAACGAACGCCGTGACCCAGTCATCGGTCCCAGTGCCGGTGCCAGCCGATGGCCTCGATGAGTGCGTCGGTGAACGGTTTGGTGACCGGTCGGCCGGTGACGACCCCGTCGGCTCGTCGGCGTCGATGCCGGCGTCGTGGTGAGCGCGTCGATGCCGTTGCCCCAGGCGGCGATGGTCTTGTGGTGGCGGTAGGCCTCTTGGAGCATGGTGCTGGACTTGGGGTCGAGCGTCGTCGGTGCCGCCGGCGACGACGACGGCGTCGTAGACGACCGAGTCGGCTGTTGAAGACGGTGGCGTCGACGCCGAGCGACGAGCGGCCGCCGCCCTCGACGGTGCCGCCGTGGGGGGCGATGACGTGCAGGGCGGCGCCGGCTCCGGTCGAGCGCCTTGCGCAGGGCGTCGACGCCGGCGGCGTCGACGCCCGGCGGTGACCAGCACGGCGACCACCCGCCCGGCGATCGGACCCGAGCGCTCGGGCGCGCATCGACAGCGCGGGCGACGCGCCGACGTCGGTCGCCAGATCGCCGGTCGGGGCCGGCAGGCCCGAGGTTGGCCGGCGACACCGGCCGGCGAGGCTCGGCGTCGACGTCGGCCAGGTTGGCGACCATCCGCGCCACGACGTCGGGGTCGGCGACCTTGGAGAGCTCGAAGGAGAAGGCGCCGACCTCGTGGTCGCGTTCGGGTCGGTCAGGCTGTTCCAGAACAGGGTGGCCTGGCTGAAGTGGTCGTCGAAGGATTGGGCTCGCTGACGGACCTTGGTGCCTTCGACCGGGCAGCGGGAAGTGCACGTAGCCGGCGTCGCCGGTGCGCGAACGGGCAGCCGCCGCCGACCGAGTTGGGCGAGTAGGCGGTCCGGCCCTGTGGATGGCCTGCTGCCCGAACCCGTCACGCAGGTTGTCGTTGACCGGCGGCGACGGGCCGGTTGATCGGGATCTGGGCGAAGTTCGGGCCGCCGAGCCGGGTGATCTGGGTGTCGAGGTAGGAGAACAGCCGGGCCTGCAGGAGCGGGTCGTCGGTGAGGTCGATGCCGGGCACGAGGTGGCCCGGGTGGAAGGCGACCTGTTCGGTCTCGGCGAAGTAGTTGGCCGGGTTGGCGTCGAGGGTCATCCGCCCGACGAGGCGGACCGGGCACAGCTCCTCGGGCACGAGCTTGGTCGGGTCGAGCAGGTCGATCCCTTCGAAGGTCTGGTCCTCGGTGTCGGGCATGACCTGGACGCCGAGGTCCCACTGCGGGAAGGTTGCCGGCCTCGATGGCGTTCCACAGGTCGCGGCGGTGGAAGTCGGGATCGATGCCGCCGAGCTTCTGGGACTCCTCCCACACCAGGCTGTGGATGCCGGCGGCCGGCTTCCAGTGGAACTTCACCAGCGACGACTCGCCGGCGGCGTTCACGAGGCGGAAGGTGTGGACGCCGAAGCCCTCCATCGTGCGATACGAGCGGGGGATGGCCCGGTCGGACATGACCCACATCAGCATGTGGGTGCGTCTCGGGCTGGAGCGAGACGAAGTCCCAGAACGTGTCGTGGGCCGACTGGGCCTGGGGGATCTCGCGGTCGGGTTCGGGCTTCACGGCGTGGATGAGGTCGGGGAACTTGATGCCGTCCTGGATGAAGAACACCGGGATGTTGTTGCCGACCAGATCGAAGTTGCCCTCGGTCGTGTAGAACTTCACCGCGAAGCCGCGGACGTCGCGGGCGGTGTCGGCCGAGCCCCGCGAGCCGGCCACGGTCGAGAACCGGACGAACACCGGGGTCGTCGGCCCGGTGTCGGTCAGGACCCGCGCCGAGGTGACGTCGGCCAGCGAGTCGTACAGCTCGAAGCGGCCGTGGGCGCCGGCGCCGCGGGCGTGCACGACCCGCTCGGGGATGCGCTCGTGGTCGAAGTGCGTGATCTTCTCGCGCAGGTGAAGTCCTCGAGCAGGGTCGGACCCCCGACCGGCCCGCAGCGAGTTGTCGGTGTCTTCGACGCGCAGCCCTTGCGCCGTCGTCAGCGCATCGCCCTGCTGTCCCCCGCCCAGGGCCACCGCGACGTCACGCCCAGCCACGCCCGTGCGCGTCGAAACACTGGCTGGCGCCGTCGCCGGCGCCGTCGGATCACCCTGCAGGCCACCACCGCCGCGCCCGCCAGTCGGCTGCGGCCGGATCGACGTGGTCCGCGCCGCGGCACTAGCACGCTTGGCGCTCGTAGGTCGGCGACCTCTTCGCGGGACGCTTGGCCTGGGCCGACTTCTTCGCGGTGGCCATGAGCGCACTCCTGTCAGGCGAGCGCACGGACGTGCGCCGACACCCTCTACCCAACGGAGTCGCGCCGAGTCACCTGGTCGCTGGAGTTCCCGCGCGTTTCGCAAGGCGGGGTGATCCCGGCTCAGAGCGATCGGACACCGCGTAGGGCGCTGGTGACGGGGTAGGGCTCGCGAGCACCCGAATGAAAAGTGAACGCACCACCATCGCACCGCCGAGCACACCCGCGACGGTCACGCGGCCGCTCCACAAGGTCTTCACGCCCAGCCGAGTTTTCGCTCTCGGTCACCAGGCCGCGCAGATGGCTCGCGGCCGTTCAATCTCGTGTCGACCGAATCGCCGGGCTAGCCGACGGGGTCAGGACCCAGATCGAGGCGACGGGCCAGTTGGTCGCGTTCAGACTCGGAGTCGAACGAGATGACGGCCCAGGCGGTTCGTTCGCCGGCTCGGCGCAGGGTTTCGACGCGATGGTTGCCATCCTCGATGAACAGCTCGTCACCTCGACTCGACACCACAACCGGCGGTGGATCCCAGCCCTCGTCGAGGCTCTCAGCCATCTGCTCGACGTCGTCCTCCCAGATCTCCTCGGCCACGGGTACGACCACCCCTCCACTGGGTCCCGCCATCGGCGTCAAGCGCTCGATGTCGACCGTCACGGGCCCGAGCCAGATCTTGTCCTGGAAGGCGAGGCTCCCCGCCAACTCGGCGTTGTCGCTGCCCGGACTGGCCAAGAAGTCACACACCCAGTCGCCGAGCCGGCCCACGGACGCGGCCCGGCGGGCCGAGCCCAAACTGAACTGCTGGTTCGCACTCATCCCGAGCACCTACCCAGGCCATGCGAGTCACGAGCCTCCTCGGATGAGACCAGCCAGTTCGCCGAGCGATTCGACGTTGTCATAGTCCGCCGCGTCGTGCAGGTGAAGCGGATCGATGAGGAAGGGACGAAGGTCGGCCCGTCGGGCACCCACGACGTCGATCGCGGGCATGTCACCGACGTACCAGGTGTGCGCCGCCACCACTCCCATCACATCGAGGGCGGCGTGGAAGATGCGGGGATCGGGCTTCATGATCCCGACGTCGCCCGAGTCGATGACGCACTCGACGGCGACGGCGACCCCTGGTCCCACCTGACATACATCGAGCTCGGCCAGGCGCCGACCCATCAGCCCATCGGCGTTGGAGACGATCCCGAGGCGCACTCCCGTCTCGGCGAGCGCGATCAAACCCTCGCGAGCGCCGGGCGCGGGTTCGATCCACAACGCCGCATCGGCGAACTCGCTGTCGAGATGCCGGTGCGCCTCGGTGCGCACGGCCGCGTCCACTCCACAGGCCTCGAGGTAGCTCTCGAGATAGCCCAGCCAACAGCCCGCCCAATCGCCCTCCACATCGAGATCAGTGGTGAACCGACTGGCCGCCCGGTAATGGGCGTCGACCAGGAGTTCGCGAGCGACGGGTCCGCACTCGGCCCGTTCGAGCGCGCCAAGCACGCGATCCGGATCCGGCAGCACGAACACACCTCCGGAGTCGAGCAACACCGCCTCCGGCTTCACCGCGTCAACGTAACGCTGTCGGCTCGCCATCACCACCGACCTGGATACCTTGATCAGGACATGGCAGACGAGGAGACCGACCGGTGAGCGACGTGGATCCCAACGATGAGCAAGGTGTGGCCGAATCCCTAGATCAGGATGAGACCGGCGGGGGTGACTCGGACTACCCCGAGGACTATCCGCTCGACGTACCCGTTGGGGTCGAGGAATACGGAACCACCGGCGACGAAGAGGCAACTGGCGAGTCGATCAGGCGACGAGTGGCGCGCGAAGAGCCCGACTTCGGTCAGCCCAGCCGCGCGAGAGACGACTCCGACGGACTCGGAGCCGGCCAGGGCCTCATCGAATCCGACGACCCAGAACCGGGGGTGTTCGAAGCCGACATCGGCGACGAGTTCGGGGACGAGCCGGCCGAGGAAGCCGCCATCCACGTCATCGAGGACCCCTCCTGACCGCATGGCATGACGACAGCACCGCCGCCGCGAGGGGCAGCGGCCCCCGCTCAGCTCGAGCGAGGGCCGCAGTTGCTCATCAGTCGTGGTGCAGCTTGTCCTTCACCTTCTCGACTCCGTCCTCGACCTTGTCCTTGACATCTTCGACCACACCCTTGACCTTGCCGCCCGCCTGATCGGCTTTGCCTTCCCGCTTGAGGTGATCGTCGCCGGTCACGTTCCCGGCGGTCTCCTTGATGTTGCCTTTGATCTTGTCGGTCTTCTCACCCATGGCGGGCTCCTCGTCTGGTCGTTGGGAGGACGTTCTCTACCCAGACGCTCGGAAGTCGGTCACCGCGCCCCAACCCGTGCGCGCCTCTCCTGCCCGAGCTGAGAGCCCGCAGGATCCAGGGTGAGCGATGAGGTTGCGGCGCTGGAGTCGGTGTGGGTTGCGAAGTGTCGGTTGTGCGTGTCGGGTGGCACAGATGACTGGAGGACTCTCGCGCGACGTGTCCGGGTACGGATCGCCCATGACCGTCGCCGTCCGTCCCTCACCAAGCCTCTCGGGGGCGCCGGCCCTGCCGGAGGCCCGAGGACAAGTCTCCGACTGGGTCATCCACGAGCTTCGCCACGCACCGGGCTCGACCCACCCATCCCCGCCGACCTGTGAATCCACCAACCCGGTGAGCGACGAAGATCTGCAGCTCGCGCTGTATGTCATCTACGAGCTTTCCTACCGAGGTTTCGCCGATGTCGACGACGCATGGGAACGGGACGCCGGCCTGCTGCGGGTGCGACGCAGCCTCGAGGACAAGTTCGAGGAAGCGCTCCGACAGCAGGTCGCCGCTCGCGGGTGGACTACCCGTGCCCGGTCGGTCGCCGAGGTCCTCGGCCGGTTCCGCGGGCCGTCCCTGTCCGAACACATGGGGCGAGCAGGCACCGTCGAAGAGTTCCGGGAGTTCGCCATCCAGCGCTCCGCCTACCAGCTCAAGGAAGCTGACCCTCACAGCTGGGTCATCCCGCGCATCGCCGGCGCCCGCAAAGCAGCACTCATCGAGATCCAAGCAGACGAGTACGGATCCGGGACGCCGGGTCAAGCCCACGCCGAACTCTTCGCCGCGGCCCTCGAATCGCTCGGGATCGACAGCGCCTACGGGGCCCACATCGATCGCCTCCCCGCCGTCACCCTCGCCGCCGGAAACCTCATCTCGCTCCTCGGTACCCAGCAACGACTGCGGGCCGCCCTCCTCGGCCACCTCGCCGGCTTCGAGATGACGTCGGTGAAACCGATGACCCGCTACGCGGCCGCGACACTGCGGCTTGGCCTGGACCCGCAGGTCACAAGGTTCTTCAACGTGCATGTCGAAGCCGACGAGCGCCACGGCGCCCTCGCCGCAGAGGTCCTCGTCGGCGGCGACCCGGACGGCGACGGCCTACCAACCAGCGAGATCGTCTTCGGTGTCGGGGCCCTTCTGCTGACCGAGGACGCGTTCACCCGCCACCTCCTCCACTGCTGGGCGCGGGACGAGACCTCCCTGCGCAACTAGCCCGCGGCCGTGCCGGCCGAAGCCGCTAGCGGCATCAGGTGGGAAGTTCGCCTGTCTCCGCGACTCGGTTGGCGAGTTCGCTCAGTTGAACGTTCAGGTGTTGTGAGGTACGCCTGAGGATGTCGAAGGCCTCGCCGGCGGTCAGGTGGCGACGTTCCATGAGGATGCCCTTGGCCTGTCCGATCACGTCTCGGCTGCCAAGCGCTCGGTGCAGGGCCGCTTCGCGGCGAGCGACGTCGTGACGATCCCGGTCGAAGGCGGCGACCACTGAGAGGTGGGCGGCGAAAAGCGTGACCACGTCGGCGGCCGCGTCGTCGAACACGTCCGGGACAGCGGAGTACACGGTGAGCGCACCGAGGGAGTCCCAGGTCGGCGCGCGTCGCACGGCCAGCTCGCTCGCCACGACTCCTCGCACGCCGAGCTCGTCTGCGATCGCGCGAAACGCTGGCCACCGCGGCTCGCTTGCGAGGGCTGGAACGAACACGGGGTCCCCTCCCTCGAGCGAGGCCTCGATGGGTCCGTCGCGCCGGGCGATCTGATAGCGGTCCAGGTGCTCGGCGAGCTCGTCCGTCGCTACGTGGGAGACCGGGCGCACGCCTTCGAAGAAGGTGACGCCGGTCGCCACGGCACCCGGGATGAACGCCGTGGTCAGGTCGGCAACGCGCCGGGCAACGGCGAAGATGTCCTGGGACGCGAACAGCT
The DNA here is from genome assembly GCA_963734965.1 of uncultured Microthrixaceae bacterium. Taxonomy (GTDB): domain Bacteria; phylum Actinomycetota; class Acidimicrobiia; order Acidimicrobiales; family Acidimicrobilacustridaceae; genus UBA4742. The sequence continues at coordinate 565,388 of CAVTJK010000004.1, forward strand.
CGTGTGTCGAGCGCGCTGAGCTCTGCGGCCAGGCGTCGATGGGGGTCCCGGCCCGTGGCCGTCTCGAGCCGACGGTGTGCGGCTTCCGCTCGGTCTGTCGCGGCCTGGCGCCGCGCGGTGTCGGCCGCCGCCCGCGAGCGTCGGGACATGTTGCGCGTTGTCGCGAGGTCGCGGAGCGCGAGATCCGTGGGCTCGTCGGGCCCGCCCCTCGCTCGGCTGGCCGCGTCGTCCGTAGCATCGCGCTCCGCTCGTGCAAGCGCTTCGGCGTCGCGTTGGTCGGCGTCCTGCTCGCGCTGGCGCGCCGACTGGTCGCGGGCCTCGGCTTCCATGTCGCGGGTGCCGGCAACTCTCTCGCGGTCGGTGTTCGACGAAGGCGCGGCGCTCGTGCGCCCAGCTCGACTCATCGTCGGTCGAGGCGGCTCCTTCGACGACGGTGGCCTGTTCGCGCTCCGTCTTGCGCTGGGCGCGCTCGTCGCGAAGCGCTAGCCGTTCGACAGCCACGCGAGCGCGTTCCTGTTCGACCAATGCGCGCTGCACCCGCGCCTCGGCGCGCAGCAAGTGTTCCTGTGTCCAGTCGGCGTCGTGCTCAGCGTCCGATATCGCGCGATCTGCGCTGCGTTCTTCATAGTCAGCCAGTCGTTCGCGTTCGTCCGCCAACCGCTCCTGCTCGTCGGCCGCCCGCTCACGCTCATCAGCAAGTCGTTCGCGCTCGTCGGCCAACCGCTCCTGCTCGTCGGCCAGCCGCTCCTGCTCTTCGAACGGCCCCATCTCCCGCGAAGCTTTGGCGTCCTCACGCGCCCCGTCCCTCTCGCCGGTTGGCCTCCCCGCCGTCTCACTCACCGTCCAGGTTCCCTTCGACGAGCACGGTGTCCAGTTCGCATATCCGCAGGACGCGCAACGGGAGACCGTGGACCGCCCGCAGCATGACGTCGCTGCCGAGGGCCCGCGCCCGTTCACGGGCCTCCAGGAACGCGCGCACCGTCGCGGCGTCGATGTAGGTGACCGATCCGAGATCTATCCGGACGAGGCCGTGGCCCTGCCAACAGAGCCGTTCGACATCTGCCGGGATGTTGGTGCAGGAGGCGACATCGATCTCACCGGCGAGGACGAGTTCGACGGCGCTGGATGGGACAGCCACGAGCCCCCGACGGCGACCGTCGCGAAATCGCGTCCTCTCCGGAGGTTCGAACGCGGGATGACTCAGCATGGGCGTCACCTTTCAAGCGACTGCCGGCTGTTGCATCAACCGCGGCGGAAGTGTGGCGCTCCCCTGCCCGAGTGTCAAGGGCGGCCGAGCTCCGCCCGCTCGACCCCATCCATCTCGCCACCGCCCAGCAGTTGGACGCCGAGCTCAACAACGTCGTGTGGACGACGACCGCATGGCCACCGAGCTCGAAGGCTCGGCCTGCGTGTCACGGCGCGGACCCGAAAGACCGACAGCGCGCTCGACAGTGCGGCCATGTCACACTGACAATCGAGCTGCCAACCCTGGGGAGAAGCCTCATGATGAACAACTGGACCGGGCAGCTGGATCTCGTGCTCCCCGACTCCGAGGACGGGGCTCACATCGAGGTCGCGCTCTGGGCGCGACAGGACCTCACTGAGGTCTCGACCATCGCCCGGCTCTCCCCGTCCACGCCGCCGCCCATCACGTGGGGCGGACGGATCACCAGGCACGAAGGAACCGACGAGGGCACTCGTTCCGCGAGGACGGGGCCGATCCGGAACGCGGCGGTGCAGTTCCCAGATGGGACATCGAGCTTGGTCGACCTGCTCACCGACGACACCCTCGTCGGATCCGGTGTACCGCCGGCGGTGCTCCAACACGGCATGAAGGTGGCCTGACTCTCGTCGCGACAGGTCGGAGAGACCGCCAGGCATTCGACTCGGACGCACGCATGGGCACGACCCACGAATCTGCTCTACCGACTCGGCTCCCGGCTGCGTCTTCGCAGTGACCACACGCCGCATGCCATTAGGAGCAAGCCGATGGTGATCGTCGAACCGACGAGCCCGAGTGTGCGTGCCTTCGATTGATAGGTGAACTCCACTTCAGAGCGTCCAGCCGGCACGATCACGCCGCGGGCAACCGAGTCGACGCGGCCGAGGTGCTGTGGGGCGCCATTGACGGTGACGGTCCAATTGGGGTGATAGGTATCGGCGAGGACCAGCACCGACGGATGCGTAGCATTCACCTCCACGATCACGGAGGTGCTGCCGTCGTGAACTATCTTGGCCCGATCACCGCTGGCCGGCGCGGAAGCTGTGCGCGGCAGCTGTTGGCGACCGGCTTGGGCTAGGAGAGTCGAGTCAAGGGTCTTCGTGGTGGCGCGCGAGAACGTGAGTGGTCGCTGCTCGGCCTGCCCCGGTGGTTGCGCAGGGCCGTCAGCTGCAAGTGCCGGTGTCAGAAAGGCGCGTGGGTACGCGCGGGGATTGACGAAGACGCTGACATGAGCCACTGGGTCGCGGTAGGCGAGCGGATAGCGAGCGGCGACGCCCCGCAGGTAGGTCTTGTTGCTCTCGTCGGCGACGATGAAACGCACTGACAGCAGGTCGAGAGCAGACGGGTCGGCATCGAACGGTACCTCGGGCCGTTTGATGTCGAGAAACTTGCCACCTCCGTATCCGCCGACATGCTGCTGGTAGAAGTCGCGGTACCAGGGGATCTGCATGATGTCGAGCGTTCCCACTTCGCGGATGGCAAGCGCTGACCCCCAGTCGCCCGCGATCGTCGTCCTGCCCTCGTCGAGGATTCGGCCGTCGCCGACGTGGCGCTGCACGTACTGGATGAAGCCGGCGAGCTGGGTTTCGTTGTCTACTCGTGGACTTCGCGTGTGGTTGGCATAGGCGCCAAGTTCGAGCGCGACGAGGGCGACGGCCAGCCAGGCGAGCATGGCCCGGCTGATGAGCCGGCGGTGGCCCAGCCATATCAGTCCGATCGTGGCCGCGACGATGAGTGAGATGGCGACCGTTCCCTCCAGGGCATGCATCGACCACCTCACGCTGGCCGCTGCGGCCAGCGTCATCGCGCCAAGGGCGGCCCCCAATCCGGTGATCGCGGCAAGGCTCAGATCCTCACGGGTGGCGAGGTCGACGGCCACGCCGAACGCAAGCGTCAGGGCGGCGGCGGTGAGCCCGGCCCAGTAGGCGTTGGTGATGATCCGAAGACCCGGCAACTCGCCGACGAGCTTCAGTCCGGGCAAGCCCATGTGTTGAGCGAGCCCGAAGAAGGCCAGACCACCCAAGACGGCCAGCAACAAGCGGGACAATCCCCTGGCGCGAGGCCAGGCCGCGACGCTGAGGAAGAACGGGACAACACCCAAGTACATCTGCCACCCGTCCGAGGCGCCCGCCGGCTTGAGCTCCTGGAGGAAGTATGACGGCAGCACCAGCCACCGACCCGGGCTGCGAGTGGAGAGCTGTTGTTGGCTGTAACCGGTGATGTCCGACCCTGCGTGACGGAACGCGTCGAGAGCCGGGGCAAGGATGTAGGAAACTGCGAGCAGAGCCACCGTCGGCACGACCAGTTGCCGTCCGATGAGCACCAGCACTCGTCGTAGCATCGGTTTCGCCCTATCCTGCTGCCGACGACGCCACCCGTCTACGACGAGTGCGACCGAGGTCACCAACAACACGTCTAGGGCTTGACCGGGGCTGAACGTGCTTGCGAACAGCGCCGCGTACGCGGCCACCGCCAAGACGAGACGTCCGGGTCCGACCTGCCGTTGGAACTCGACGACGGCATACAGGACGATCGGGAACATCAGGTAGGGAATGCACGTCACGTCCGTGAACGTCGTGGTCGTCCATCCGTTGAGCATGAAGACGATGCATGCGGCGATGCCCGCCACTCGTCCCATCCCCAGTGAGCGAATGAAGAGCTGCTGGAGGCAGTACATCGCACACAAGACGAGAGCCATGAGTGCGATCGTGAACGCCGTCGATGAACCGCCGAGGGCGGCCACGACCAGCACGAACGGCGACAGCTGCATGCCGTCGAGGGTCTCGGGTCCAAGGGAGCCTGACGCCTGGTATGGATTCCAGTCCGGGCTCGACCCGTCGCGCAAAACGCGGGCCATGTACCGCGTAGTCGGCTCGAACTGCCATGTTCGGGCGCCTACGTCAACCAAGCCTGATGTCGGGCTCGATTTTCCGATGTTGGGATAGACCTGCACCCTGGACGGTTTCGTCCGCTGTCCGAGCACCCCGTCGAACGGCACCGCCGAGAATGAGCCACCGGCGAAGAACACCTCCGGGAACAGGAGAGCTGCGAGCAGCAGAGCCCATCCGAGCGATGCCAACGCCGGATGCCGCTGATACCAGGACGACGCGTCGCACACTGGCCAGCCGGAACTTGGGCGATTTTGCGCGGAGTTCGCTGTCACCGCCGTGCCACGATCAAGCCGCTACGAGATCCGACGGTGTCGGCGACTGACCATGACGCGCGACAACCAGTCAAGGAGGGGGTCGCGGGCACGATTTGGTGGTGGCGTTGTCGCGCCCGGCTTGCCCCGCAACTTGTCAAGGAATCCCATCACGCCCCCGCGAGATCCAGCGCTATGCGCCCCAACCATACTCAGCGTGTGCCTGCTTCGGGGGGCTCGTGCCACGTCAGTGCTCCGCCGAAAGCTCTTTGGGCGCAATGGGCGAACGGCGTGATACCACGAACATAGCGACCTGCCACTTCAAGAACCGCAGGTCAGCGAATCCGTGCGCGACCCTCACTTGTGCAGCGTGTGGGTCAGGACGCGGCAGCCGTCCTGGAAAGAGTTCTTGTGGTACCGCTGTGGTACGGGCGCGATTTCCACGCGATACGAAGGCCCCAAAGAGGGCCTTCGCAAGGTTGTGACCTGGGCTTTTCCTGGAGCGGACGACGAGATTCGAACTCGCGACCCTCACCTTGGCAAGGTGATGCTCTACCAACTGAGCCACGTCCGCGTGGCCTGCCACCATACCAAGAGCGGTGGGGATGGCTCAAAGGCCGGCGGCGTCGACCTCATCGGGTGTGAGCTCGCTCACCCTCGCTCGCACCAGCTGAGCCATCTCCTGAGCGAGGGGACGGTCGATGATGAAGCTGAAGGTGACGCTCTGGCCCTCGGTGATGAAGATCAGCGAGGCGGTGCGATCGTCCTGCCAGCCCTGCACGACGAGGTCCGCGGTGATGGGCACCGTACGCACCTCGGGCACCCACTCGTGCTCGTTGACCAACACGAGGCGCTTGTTGGTGAGGGCGGCGGCACCCGCCTGGTTCTGGTAGCGACCACCGACGAGGGACTCGACGACCTCGTCGGCCTCGAGCACCATCGACAGGATGCCGAGCGACACCCGGCCCGTCCGCAGGGCGGCGGCCGAGAGACGCTGCGACGCGGGTCCCAACTGGTACGGGTCGATGACCTCGGCCGGGGCGGCGGGCTCGGGCGGCGCCATGGGCACCGGCGGCGCCGTCGGGTCGACGTGTTCGGCGACCGGGACGATCGCCGGTGGCGGAGGCGGCGGGGGCAGGGTGCCGTTGGAGCCGAGTGCCGGTGGCGCGTGGCCGTTGGATGCAACGAGCGGCGGCGGCACCGGAGGAGCGACGCTCGGCGCCACGGCGACCGGCACCTGAGGCGCCTCGATCGGCGGAGGAGGCGGAGGCGCCACGACGGGATCCGGGTGGGTGCGGGACTGGGAACCAGGCGCTGAGGACCCGTTGGAGCTCACCGGCTCGTCGAGTGCCGGCTCGGCGGCCGACATGACGAAGCTGCTCTCGCGATCTGAGCCCTCGTCCTCGCTCGACTCGATGGCATCGGCCGACGATTCGAGCAGCGTCGAGATCCCGGCCGCGGCCGCGACCTCGACCGGCTCGACTGGCTCGACCTCGGGCTCGGCTTCCGACTCGGGATCGGGTTCAGCCGCGGGAGGCGGAGGAGGCGGCGGCGGCAGCTCGGAGACGACCGGTTCTGGCTCGGTCGCAGGCGCCGACTCGACCTCGGACTCAGCCTCAGCCACAACCGGCTCGGACTCCGCGACTGGTCCCGGCTCTGCCTCGGAGTCCGGCTCCGGCTCGACCTCGGCTCGGGCTCGGGCTCGGCCACCGGCTCCGGCTCCGGCTCCACCTCAGCGGCGACGGGTTCGGGCTCCGGCTCAGCTCGGCCACAACGGACTCAGGTTCCGGCTCGGGCTCAGCCTCGGCCACAACCGGCTCCGGCTCCGGCTCCGGCTCGACCTCAGCGACAGATCGGGCTCCGGCTCGGGCTCGGGCTCGGCCTCGGCCACAACGGGCTCAGGTTCCGGCTCGGCTTCGGGCTCCGCAGGTGCATCCTCGGCCACGACCGGCTCGGGCACGGGCTCGACCTCGGCGGCGTCATCCTCGGCCACGACCGGCTCGGGCACGGGCTGCCTCGGCGACAACAGGCTCGGCCTCCGGCTCTACCTCGGCGGGGGTCGTCCTCGGCAGGTGCGTCCTCGGCGTCGGCGACGGGCGGGGGCGGCGGCGGCGGCGGAGGCGGCGGCGGGACCGAGTCGTCGAGGGGCACCAACCGGGTGCCACACATGACGCAGAACTTCGAGGTCTGTGGATTCTCGCCCCCGCACTCGTCACACGTCATGATCCACCTTCCGATGACCTCTCCTCCCGCCGACCCAGGTCTGGGCGGGCAGGAACCTCTGGCTCCGCTTCTCTCTTCCATCGGCCGAGATTCCCGCCGGATTAGGAAGGGGCCAGCGCTCGCTCGAGAAGAAGCCGGGGCGCCGGCTCGAGGGTCAGGCCTGCCGCCTCCTGGCGGCCCTGCTCACTCATCTTCACCAGGGTCTTTCGCAGCACGTCGACGGTCTTGTCCTCGCCCAGCTGACCACCTACGTCGGCCAGCTGGGTTTCGAGAAACACCAGGCAGAGGGCATCTTCGTGGGTCTGGGTCGCCGGGTCGGTGCGCAGGTCCTGCTTCCGGATGATCCGTTGCACCCGCTCGATCACCTCGGGTCGGTAGCCGCAGCCCGCCAGGATCGCCGAGACCTCCTCGGCGTGGCGAGCCTTCAGCTGGGTCCGCCATCGGAGGTAGCCCGATCGTCCTTCGGGATAGTCGCTTCGGGGCAGCGACCAGCGCCGCAGATGGTGAGCTCGGGCGGCCAGAAGCTGAGCCTCGTCGGCATCTGGGTCGAGGCGCCGCACCCACGCCGTCATCATCTCGGCGTGAGCCTGCTCCTTCGGCCGGACCACCCCGTCGATCACGAGCGTGTTCGGATCGTCGGCGTTGGCGGCATCGATGGCGGCGATGGCCCTGTCGAAGCGGTCCGAATCGGCGGGCTCGCCTTCCGGCATCATTCGCCCTGAGGCACCTCGGCCGGTCGCAGGTCGATCCGCAGGGTGAGGATGCCGTCGACCAGGCTGGCGTCGGCGTCGCCGATGATGGCGAAGTCCTGATAGTCGAGCTGCGCCTGCTTGATGAACTTCGTGCGCTCCTCACCGGCCACCGGTGGCAGCGGGCGATTCTTCACGGCGTGCGCTCGGTCGCGGAACCGTCCGATCATGGCGTCGAGATCGAGTGCCGGTGAGTCGCTCACGATGCCCCTTCCGTGCGACGGGGCAGGCTCGGCCCGCTCTCCTCGCTGTTGCCGTTCGAAGCACCGTTGCCGTTCGAAGCACCGATGCCGTTCGAAGCACCGTTGCCGGTGCCGTTGGTGGGCAGGGTCGCCTCGGCCTGGGCGGCCGACTCGAGGTCCTCGAGGGTCACGATCGTGAGCGGCTCGTGCGCCAGTCCGTCGACCCCGTCGACCCCGTCGACCGGCTCGCCCAGGCCGATCGCCTGGCCCGCTCCTCCACTCGGCGTCGTCGCCGCCGGGGCGACCGGTCCCAGGATCCGCACCCCCGACTGGGGATCGCGACCGGTCGACGCCGCGCCGGCGGCGACGATGCCCGCCGCCGTTGTGGCCGGTCCCGGAGGCACCAAGGCCGACAGCTCGTCAGGCGCGGCCGACGGTGACGCCACCGTCGACGCCGCGGCCAGATCGGCGACCGTGACCACCGGGGCCGGGGCGATGGCCGGGCCCGTCGTGGTGACCGCAGTCGTGACACCGGTCGCCACGTCCAGGCCGGCCAGCGCGTCGAGGGCGGCGGGTCGAGGCCCGGCGGCGGTCGCGCCCACGGGCAGCGGCTTGGTCTTGCGCCAGTAGAGGAACGTCAGCGCCGATATCGCGGCGCCCACGGCCACCAGGCCGGCGACGACCAGCCACAGCTTCTGCGTATCGGTCAGTCCTCCGCCACCGCCCGCGCTCTTGGGCTTGGCCGTCGTCGGGGGGCTCTTCAGCGCCGGCAGCGTCGTGGTGATGGCGAAGGTGGTCGTCGTGTCGATGCTGCTGCTCGGCGCCGCCGTGGCGGTCGTCGTGGAGACCGGCCTCGTCGTCGATGTCCGAGGCACGGTCGTGGTCGTGCGGTGGATCGTCGTAGGCGAGGTGGGCGGCGGCGGCGCAGTGGTCGGCGCGGTCGTGGGTGCCGTGGTCGGCGCAGTGGTTGGTGCCGTCGTTGGCGCCGCGGTCACCTGGGTCGGTGAACCCGCCGCGCCGGCGGACCCGCCGGACGAGAACACGGCCAGGCCGATGGCCGCGACGAAGACGGTGACGACTAGGAGGCGCACCTCGACGCGACCGACTCTCGACATTTCGGCTGGTACCACCACTTCGATTTCGGCGACTTCGTGCCTTCGGCGCCCGGGCTCGGCTGCGGATCTCGGATCGAGAAGACCGGGCCAATCGGACAGGGTGCCCGAACCGACCGGGACCGACCAAATCTATCCCTGCGCAGGGCTCAGGGGTCAGCGCTGGTGGTGAGGGCACGAGTAGGTGGTTCGGCCGCCGATCGTGCGCCGCTCCAGCGGCGTGCCGTCGCGGGGGCACAGGCCGTCCGGGTCGCGCATGATCTGCAGATCCCCCATGTGCGAACCGCCCCGGTCGGTGAGCACCCGGAGGGTCGTCCGCAGGTGGTGGTGCAGCCGGCGCTGCTCGGGCCCGCTCAGCGATCCCGCCGGGCGCGCCGGATCGAGCCCGGCTCGCCAGAGGATCTCGTCGGCCAGCAGGTTCCCGATCCCCGCGATCCGCGACTGGTCGAGCAGCCGGGCCTTGAGCGGGGCCGAACTGGCGCCGAGGGCGTGGCGCAGCTGCGCCGGCGTGATGGCCATGGCGTCGGGACCCAGACGGGACTCGTCGGGATCGATCTCGACGCCACCGAGTCGCCGGGGGTCGCGGAACGTGAGCTGTCCGCCTTGGGCGAAGTGGACGACGAACCGATCCCAGGCCGGATCGTTGAGCTCACGCGTGTACTCCAGGCGGGCGATCGCCGGCTGGCCGTCGACGAACAGCGCTCCGGTCATGCCAAATCGAAGTCCGAGGGTGGGGCCACCGTCGATGTCGAGGAGCAGCAACTTGCCGATGCGTCGATCGGCCGCGAACGACCGCCCGACGAGCACGTCGGTCAGGGCCGTGGCATCGGTGCCGCCCTTGAGGAACCACGGGTCGGGCGCGTCGACGCCCACGACCGCGCGCCCGAGCGTGGTGGCCGCCAGCTGCCGGTACTGCTCGACCTCGAGGATCTCGGGCACGTCAGCGAGCCGCTCGATCCGAGCGGCGACGACCCGAGCCGGTCGCGCCGGTCAGTACCGCCCGATGGGGGTCGACCCGAACGAGCGCACGAGCACGGGCTCCACGGGCGGCTCGCTCAGCACGGGCGCCGGCGCGTCGGTCGACTCGGCCTCGTCGGCCTCGCGGTTGGGCACCAGGCGGAAGGTCGGGGGCGGTCCGATCATCCGCACCCGCTCGTTCTGGCGCTCTGAGATGCTGTTGATGACCTTCAGCAGCACCACGGCGGCGAACACCAAGAGGGCCTCGGCCATGGCCAGGGCCAGATAGAGGATCCCGACGCTCTGGTGGCTCGTCGCCGAATCCGGCGGCAGGGTTCCCACCAGCGAGAGCTGGATCTGGGCCAGCACCACGACCGGCAGCGCCACGAGCGAGGTCACGAGCCACAGGCTGTTGGTCGTCGGCACCGACGCGCTGCACCAGTCCGTCGACCACGGAAGCATGTCGGGGTCCGATGCTCGCCATGTGTCGTCGAGGATCCGCTTGGGCACGATCAGGTTGACCCCGGGGATGAGCCAACCGAACAGAGCCCAGCGCCGGTGCAGCCGGGTTCCCACCACTTCGAGAGCTTCGAGGTTGCGGTAGACGCGATGGGTCCACGCGATCACCAGCACCACAGCCAGCGCCAGCAGCGTCAACTGGACGACGGCCAAGTTCGATCCCCACCGTTGCAGCGACGCCCAGTCGGGCGACGCACTCGGGTCGCCGAGCAGCGGCAACGAGCCGTGCAGGTCGCGCGCCACGATCAGGCTCAGCGCCATGATGCCGAGCGCGCACCCGGCCACGCTGGCGACCACGAGACCGAGGGTGAAGGTCAGCCGCGTCGTCGAGCGATACCACGCAACACCTGGAGGGCCGGGGCGAGTCCACACGCCGACGCTACGCCCCTCGGGTGGGAGCGGCGCCAGACCCGACACGTCGAGCCCGCAGCACGAGCAGTAGTTGTCATGGTGGCCGACACCACCGGCGCACCGCGGGCAGGACCGAAGGCCGGGGGCCACCACGCGCGGCGCGATGATCGGTGCCGGTTCGCGCTCGGGCGGCCCGAATCGCGGTTGATGCGTGCCAGCCAGGTTCGGCATCCGACAGGCCGGGCAGAAGCGGTCTCCGGCGTCGATCGTGGCGCTGCAGCTGGCGCAGATCATGCTCTGCTATCGGCCCCCCGTCCCCCCACCATGAGGGAAAAGTGGGTCCGACGGCCCACCTCGCGAGGGGCATCCGTACGGCGCAGGGCGGGAGCGCGGCAAGTGGCGTCAGGCGTCGGGGCCCACGTGCGATCGACCCCCTGGATCGGCTAGGACGAGGGCGGGCCGATGGCCTCGAGGGCCTGGCTGAAGTCGGCGATCACGTCGTCGACGTGCTCGAGGCCGACCGACACCCGGATGGTTCCGGCGCTGATCCCGTTGGCGGCCAGCTCGTCAGGGGTCAGGCTCACGTGGGTCGTCGAGGCCGGGTGGGTCACGAGCGTCTCGGGACCGCCGAGCGAGGTCGCCAGCTGGGCCACCCGGGTCGACTCGACGAAGACGCGACCCGCTTCGAGCCCGCCCGCGAGATCGAACGTGATCAGCCCACCCGTCATCGTCATCTGGCGCTTGGCCAGATCGCGCTGCGGATGCGAGTCGAGCCCCGGATAGCAGACGCCGTCGACGGCCGGATGGCCTTCGAGGAACTCGGCGAGCTGCTGCGCGCTCTCGGTCTGCTGCCGCAGGCGCACGCCGAGGGTGCGCAAGCCGCGCAGGCCGTTCATGGCATCGAACGGAGAGGCGTTGGCGCCCTGCAGCACGGCGAAGCTCCACAGCCAGTCGACCAGCTCGGCGCTGCCAGCCACCACGCCGAGCGTGGCGTCGTTGTGTCCTGCGATCGCCTTGGTCGCCGAGTGCACCACGAGGTCGACCCCGTGATCGAGCGGTCGCTGCACGAGCGGCGTGGCGAAGGTCGAGTCGACCACGGTGATCGGCCCCGCGATGGCGCCCAGCTCGTCCAGGTCGACGAGGTCGAGTCGCGGGTTGGCCGGCGTCTCGGCGAACACGAGCGTCGTCTGGCCGGGCCGCACCGCCGCCTCGAACGCACCCGGTTCGGTGCCGTCGACGAAGGTCACGTCGATGCCGAAGCGCGGACACGCGGTCTGGAGGAGCAGCTGCGTCCCCGCGTAGAGCTGGCGCTGGGCCACGATGTGGTCGCCCTTCGAGCACAGGCCCAGGATGACCGCCGAGACCGCGCCCATCCCCGACGCGAAGGCGCGGGCGCTCTCGGCCCCCTCGAGCTCGGCGATGGCGTCCTCGAACCCCCGCACCGTCGGGTTGCCGTAGCGGCTGTAGAACCGGTTGGGACCGGCCATGGTCGCCATGCGACGACCCTCCTCGACCGTGGGCGTCACGAACGTCGTCGTCGCCCACAGGATCGGCGCCAGCGCGGTGTCGTTGTCGGCCCGTCCGGCGCGGATGGCGCGCGTCTCGGGATGCAAACGCTCACGATCGGACCGGTCAGGCATGGTTCTTCTCCACCTCGGCGAGGAATGCGGCGAGCGGCAGGCCCACCTGGTCGGTCTCGAGCAGGAACCCGTCGTGACCGTCGGGGCTGTCGATCGTGACGTATTGGCACGGAGTCCCTTGCGCCGCCAAGACGTCACGGAGCAGCTGCTGCTGGTGCGGCGGATAGAGGTTGTCCGAGCTGATGCTCATCACGAGGCACGGCACGCGCACGCGTCGCATCGCGACGTCGATCCCCCCTCGGCCGCGACCGACGTCGTGCAGGTCCATGGCCCGGTTGAGGATGAGGTAGGAGTTGGCGTCGAAGCGGCGGACCAGCTTGGCCCCGTGGTAGTCGAGGTAGCCCTCGACGTCGAAGCGCTGCCACAAGGTGAACCGGTCGTCCATCGGATCGAGTCGTCCTCGTCCGAACTTCTCGTCGAACACCTCGCCGGTCCGGTAGGTGATCTGCGCCGACGGCTCGAGCGAGGGCCAGGCCGCGGTGCGGACCCTCTCCCGGTCCGGCGTCGTAGTAGTCGCCGCCGCGCCACGCCGGGTCGAGGGCGATGGCGCTGCGGCCCGACCGAGCTCCACGCGATCTGCTGCGCCGATGCCGCGGCACTGGTCGAGATCGGGATCGAGCGACCGCACCCGACCGCGGGTAGATCACGCCCCACTCGAGCACCTGCATGCCACCCATCGACCCGCCGACGACCGCCAGCCAGCTGGGCGATGCCCGAGGTGGTCGGCCACGGCGGCCTGGGTGCGGACCATGTCGCGGATGGTGACCACCGGGAAGCTCGAGCCGTAGGGGCGGCCCGGTCGCGGGGTCGATCGACGACGGTCCCGTCGTGCCCTGGCACCCGCCGAGCACGTTCACGCACACGACGAAGTAGCGATCGGTGTCGAGGGCCCGGCCCGGGCCGATCAGGCCCGTCCCACCAGCCGTCGGACGGCTGACCGGGACCGCTCGGGCCGGGCGTGCGCGTCACCGGTGAGGGCGTGGCACACGAGCACGGCGTTGCCCGCGTCGGCGTCGAGGGTGCCCCAGGTCTCGTAGGCGACCGTGATGTCGCGCAGGATCGCCACCGCCTTCGAGGGCGAACGGTCGCTCGGTCGCCAGGGTCACGAACCGCCGATGAGCCACGGGGTCACCGACGCGCCACGCTCCGCTCGCGGGCAGCAGGTCGGCGCTCAGCGGTGCTCGCTCGTCGGGTTGGTCCATCGTCGTCTCCCTGCCGCGGCAGGCCTTCGGTGGGACGGACCTGGTGGGGCCGGAACGGGTCTGGCGACCCGGACACTTCGTTGCCTCCCACCGCTGCGCAGTGCTCGGCCACATCCCCACCCTCGAGCTGCGAGCGGGATGGCACCTTGGGTGTCCGTCCCAGGTTGCCGGACCCGGCTGCCCGGGCCACTCGTGATGTCCTGTCTAGGAAACCTTGTCCAGGCCCTTCGCGTCAAGCACGTTGGCCTGCTCGGGCCCGGCGGCGTCGCCGCCACGAGCGAACCTGTGCCGTCTCGGTCCCCCAGCTCACGCGACGGCACAGGTACGGATAGTTGCCGGCCGGGATCAGCTCGATAGCGCTCGTCGAGGGCTTGGGCGTCGGGAGGCCCACGATGTCGGTGAACTCGTCGAAGGTGGCCAGCCGATCGAGGTCGTCGCGGAGCGTGCCGTGCTCGGCCAGGCGGCCGTAGGCCTCGGCCAGCGCCGCGGTGGCGGCCAGCAGGCCCGACAGCGGCGACACGATCAGGTCGAAGCCGAGATCGTGCAGCTCGGCCGGCGTGAGCAGCGGGGTGCGGCCCGACTCGACCATGTTGGCCACCAGCGTGACCGCCGGTCAGCGCCGCCGCGATCTGCTCGAGCTCGTCGATCGACTCGGGGGCCTCGACGAACACGGCGTCGACGCCGAGGTCGGCCGCCGCGCCGACCGCGCTCGATGGCCTCGTCCAGCCCGAGCGGGGCGCGGGCGTCGGTGCGGGCGGTCACGTGCAGGTGGTGGCGATGGTCGAGGACGGCCCGCAGCTTGGCCAGCCACTCGTCGCGTGTCGACGACCTGCTTGCCGGCCATGTGACCGCAGCGCTTGGGCCACACCTGATCCTCGAGGAACAAGCCGGCGGCGCCCGCCATCTCCCACAGCTCGACGGTGCGCACCACGTTGAGCGGCGTTGCCGTAGCCCGTGTCGGCGTCGACGACCACCGTCGGTGTCGGCCACCGACCGGCACACCCGGCGGGCGGCGTCGGCCATCTCGGCCTGGGTCAGCAGCCCGACGTCGGGCTGGCCGAGCAGGGTCCCGGCCACGGCGTAGCCCGGACAGGAACACGACCTCGAACCCGGCTCGGGCGGCGAGCAGAGCCGACAGCGGATCCCACACGCCAGGCATGAGCACCGGCTCGCCCTCGGCCAACCGCGCGTCGAACGTCGTCGCCGTTCACGGCGAGAACGTAGCGCCGCCCGCGGCTCGCGTCAGCGCCAAGCCGGTCGGCGCTGGCGCCACCAGTCGAACACGGACGGGTCGGCCCCGTAGGCCTCGGTCATGGCCTCGGCCGAGCTCGGTCGAGCGGCGGCGGACCAGCCCTCGCCGTCGCCGCGGACCGGCAGCATCGTGGGCCTCGGCGGCGTGGGTGGCGCCCTGCGGCCACGCCTCGTCGTCGAACGGAAGCGGCAGCTCGAGGACCTGGGTGGCAGACAGCTTGATGGCGTCGCGTGACAGCGCGTCCCCCGGCACAGATCCAGCGCCCAGGCGCTGACCGGCGGAGCGGCCAGCACGGCGGCGATCGACCACAGTCCGCCGACGGACCCGTCGGACCAGTCGGGCGCGGGGTGACGGCGATGGTCGGCACCGACGGCCACCAGGTTCCGTCGAGGTCGATCAGCCGGCTCGAGCACCCGCGTCTGGGTGGCCAGGACGACCTTGGGCACGAGCCGGGCGTCGGCCCAGCGCGCCAGTCGAGGATCGGTCGCGATCGAGGGCGGCCGAGATCGACGACCGGAGCCCCCCACCGCCTCGACGCGAAGCGGGTCGACGTCGCCCCCCATCGGCAGTGCAGCGGATCGATCAGCCCGGCGGTCACCAGGCGGGCCGCGGTGGGACCGATCGACGCGTCCGGATCGCCGTCGGAGACGAAGGGAGCCACGCCGTAGAACTCGTCGCGGAAGCCGGCGGTGGCTGCCGCGATCGAACCGAGCCGGCGCCGCGCATCGACGCTGGGCGCGATCGGCGCGCCGGGCTCGGCCAGCAGGCGGCTCCACGGACGGCCGGCCGCCAGATCGGCAGCATCGACCGACGCCGGCTCGGCCGACGTGAACGCGCGTCCCCGCCACCGTTCGATCGCCGTCGCCGCCTCGGCCCCTCGCACGAGGATGGGGGCGCACACGTCGACGACCGCCTCGAAGGCGTCCCCGGCCCACCAGAGCCCGACGAGGGCGCACCCCTCGAGCACCTCGGCCCGGGCCGGCTCGGCGTCGCGGGTGGCCAGCACGGCTTGGGGGACGATGAGCGCGACCCGTCCCCCCGGCGCCACGGCTCGGCACGCCTCGACGAGGAACAGCGCCGCCGAATCGACGTACGGCGTCACCACCGGTCCGAGTCGGGCCCGCAGCCTGGCCAGCTGCGCCGGTCGACGGGCGGTGTCCCGCCCGAGCTGGCTCTGGAACGGCGGGTTCCCCACGACCAGGTCGAACCCCGTCGCCGGCCGATCGGGCCAGGCTGCCGGACCGACGGCCAGGCTGTCGGCCACCACGACGTGGCGCGCCTCGGCCCGGACCCCGCCCTCGGCGGCCCACCCCTCGAGCGTCGCCCTGGTGACGGCCACCGCCTCGGGATCGATGTCGGTCCCCCAGACCAGATCGGCCACCACCGTCGCCCGGTCGTGGCCGTTGGCCTCGAGTCGACGGGCCGCCGCCAGCAGGAAGACGCCCCCGCCCACGGCCGGATCGCACACCGTCGGACGGCGAGGCGGAGCCAGGTCGACCCCCCGCGCGGCCAGTCCGACCAGACGCTCGGCCACCGAGGAGGGGGTGTAGAAGGCGCCGATGGCGTGACGGTGCGCCGGGTCGAGACCGGCCTCGTAGGCCGGGCCCAGTCGATCGAGGGCGCGGGCGTCGGGCGAGGTCGGGGCGGATGTCACCGCCGATCAGTCTTCTCCACCGACACGCCGTCCACGGTGACCCGACGCCGCGCTGCTCCCACTTCTGGTGGCAGCCGACGGCGTAGTACGCCCTTGGATGCCGCCAGAAGGCGGGGGGTGGGGGCGATCCGGATCAGACGCTGACGGCGCAGTAGCTCTTGCCGCTGCCGGCCAGGAGCATGGCGATGTTCAGGTTGCCGTCGAAGCTGTGGGCCGGAGACTCGCTGATGATGATGGTGACCGACTGGTGCGGCGGAACCGAACCGTTGGCGGCCGCACCACCGTTGAACAAGACGTGCACGTTGTTGCCCGTCACGTGATAGCTGCCGGGCTGGCCGCCGCTGTTGGTCAGCACCACGCTGCCCGAGCCGGGGCCGCCGCTGCAGGACTGCTTGTAGACGAGGGCCGGCGCGCCGACGGTCGTCTGAGGGATCTGCTTGACGGGGGTGGTCTGCGCCGGCGCCGGAGTCGTGGGCGTCGCGTTGGCGACGGTCGAGGTCGGGGCCAGGGTGGTGGGCGTGTCGGCGACGACCGTGCTCGTGGTGGTCTGGAGCGTCGTGGTCGGGTCCGCGGTGGTGGAGGTGTCGTCGTGGCGCAGGACGGTCCGGCGCGGCGTGGCCGTGTTGACCTTCTTGGAGCTGCCCGAGCCGAGCACCAGCACGCCCGCGACCAGAGCGATGATGACCACCGCGGCGGCCACCAGGATCAGTCCGGTGTGCTTGCCCCCACCGCTGGAGGCCGGAGCGTCGCCGTCGGCCGTCTGCACGCCGTAGGCCACCCCGGCGCCGCCGGCGGCGGCCGCAGCGGCCGCAGCGGCCGGCACGGTCTCGTCGTCGTCGGCTTCGTCCGTTTCGGTGTCGGCGTCGACCAACTCGGTGTCGGCTTCGTCGGTGTCGGCGTCGACCAACTCGACGTCAGCCGCCTCGTCGACCACCTCGGGCTCAACATCAGCCTCGTCAGCCTCAACCTCAGCCGTCTCCGCTTCGCCGACCACCTCGGGCTCAACATCAGCCTCGTCAGCCTCAACCTCAGCCGTCTCCGCTTCGCCGACCACCTCAGGCTCAACATCAGCCTCGTCAGCCTCGACCTCAGCCGTCTCCGCTTCGCCGACCACCTCAGGCTCAACATCAGCCTCGTCAGCCTCGACCTCAGCCGTCTCCGCTTCGCCGACCACCTCAGGCTCAACGTCGTGGTCGTCAGCCTCGACCACCTCGGTGGCCGCGGCTACACCGGCGAAGGTGGCAAAGGCACCGCGCCCGCTGGCATCGTCGGGATCGAGATCTTCGACCTCTGGCTCGTTGGCTGCGGCCTCGAGATCCCCGCCTTCGGAGAACTCGTCGGCATCGACCAGCTCGTCGGCCACCAGCACACCGGCGGCGTCGGCATCATCGACGGCCTCGGGCTCGACCGCCTCATCGACGACCTCGGGCTCGACCGCCTCATCGACAACCTCGGGCTCGACCGCCTCATCAACAACCTCGGGCTCGACCGCCTCATCAACAACCTCGGGCTCGACCGCCTCATCAACGACGTCGGGCTCGACGGCCTCATCAACGACCTCGGGCTCGACCAGCTCGGCGGCGGGGTCCTCGGCCGAGTCAGGTTCGGCATGGGCCGGCACGTACTCGTCGTCGACGGGCGCCACCTCGGCGTCGGCGTCGGTCTCTTCGGCGTGGGCCGGAGCCTCGGTCACGGCGTCGGCGGCCTCGACCGCGGCGGCGGCTTCGATCTTGGTGCCGCACTCACCGCAGAACAGTGCGCCGGGCACGAGGACCGAGGCGCACGAGGGGCAGGCGTCGACGTCTGCCGCCAGGTCGGCGTCGACCACCGGTGGCTCCTCCATGGGAGCATCGACGAAGCCCTGGTCGACGGCGACCGCAGTCGATGTCTCGGGGTCGGCCGGGGGATAGCTCTCGAGGGTCGAGGCCGCGGCGGCCGAACCCTTCGACCGCTTGCCGCCCGAACGTCCGAGCGAGAAGAGCGTGCGGGGTGCCTTGCCGCCCTTGCCATTCGCGGAATCTGCCATAGCTCCTGTCCCATCCCACTGAGATCGCACTCGACCTATCGGGACACCTGTCGGCACGTCATGTGTGGGTCTAGAGCCCTACCGAGCGAATTTCCTGAGCGACCTGGATCCCGCGCCCGGGCGCTCACGGGCCACTGATGGCACCGCGCCCGCCGGCCGGCCCGGCGGCCGCCGCCGTTTTCAGGGCTATCCAGGGCCAGAGATGGCCAGGGACCTGGCCACGGCCGGGCGGCGGAGCTTCCAGATGAACCCGTCGTAGAACACGTGCAATCCGCCCAGGGTGAAGAAGACCACCAGGTAGATCTGCCTCGATCCGTACCAGTCGAGGAGGGTCACCAGCCCGACGATCGCCCCCAGATAGGCGACGAAGAAGCCCAGTCGACCGGTGCGGGCCCGGATCGCCCGACCGAGGGGTGCCGGTCGCTCGATCGCGGCACCAGGGCTTGGTTGATCCGTCGCCGGCTCACCGCCGTAGCGGCGGCCCAGGCTCTGGTGCACGATCACGAAGTACTCGATGGCGTGAGCCCCGACGTAGCCCATCAGTCCGGCGATCGGGTCGACGAGGATCGTGGCGAACAGCAGGGCGGTCGTCCCGACGTACATCCACTTGGCGGGGTTGGCCCGCTCATGGCGCCGCCACTCGCTGATCACCCAGGCCAGGACGAGGGCCACGACGGCGAGAACGGCGGGGATCAGGATCACGACCGCCGCCGAGTGGAATCGCAGCAGGGTGCGCACCGCCAGCTCGTTGGTGCCGTTGAGGCCGAGGCGGTCCAGCCGGCTGGGTGTGGCCGGATCGGCGGCGACCCAGATGAAGCCCAGCGCCAGCCAGGACAGCAACATGGCCCGCTCGAGGCCGCCTTCCTGCTGATCGGCCTTGCGCCCGTAGATGCGGGTGATGCCGTATCGCTGCATCAGGGTGTGCTCGGCGTTCCAGAGCCCGGCCACGATGGCCAGGGTGAGCAGGCTCACCTGGAGCACGATCACGATGGCGATGGCGAACACCACCGGGCTGAGGGTGAAGATGGCGCGACGGAGGCGGAACTGCTCGGGATCGCCGTAGACGAGGGCCAGGGTCAGGGGCTGATGCGAGAACGACAGCAGGAACACGGCCGCGACCAGCGTGGCCAGCACCGCCCGGTTCGATTCGAGGGCGTGGGCGGCGATGACGAAGGGGATCCAGCACAGCGCGACGGCCACGTCGACCGACGCCCGGTTGACCCAACGGGGTCGAGCCCGGATTCGTTCCGCCGTACCAGGTTCGGACCCCAACCCCAGTGACGCCACCATCGGGGGCGACTGTACCGGCACCGAGCCAGCTCAGATCCGGAGAAATCCATCGCGGCGGCCGATCGCCACCGCAGCGGTGGTCATCTGCCGCCGAACGTCAGCGCCGGCGGCGGAGCAGAGCGAAGCCGCTCAGACGATGACACCCGGGTGGGCGAAGCCGCCCGCCGGGAGGCGCCGCCGACCAGAGGGCCGAGCAGTTACGCGACGGCGCCTTCGGCGGCGGGGTCCCACGCGGCCAGGTCGGCCAGGCGCTTGTCGTTCGAGAACACCTCGACGATGGGCTGCTCGACGCCGATGCGCTTCATGAGCCGCTTGACCTCGAGCTCCTGGTCCCACAGCACGAGCGTGACGACCACGCCCGACTCGCCGGCCCGAGCCGTTCGGCCCGAGCGGTGGAGGTAGGCCTTGTGGTCCTCGGGCGGGTCGTAGTGGATCACGATGTCGACGTCGTCCACGTGGATGCCACGGGCGGCGACGTCGGTCGCCACCAGGACCGGGAGCTTGCCGGCCGAGAAGTCGGCCAGCGCCTTCTCTCGCGCCGTCTGGCGCAGGTCGCCGTGGATGGCCAGAGCACGGACGCCTTCGCGACCGAGCTGCTCGGCCAGCCGATCGGCCCCGCGCTTGGTCCGGACGAACACCATCGTGCGTCCGACCGGACGGGCCACGGCGGCGGTCACCTTGACCTTGTCCATCTGATGGACCTGGAGGAACCGATGCTCCATCTCCTCGACCGTGACCGACTTCGACTCGATGGAGTGCATCACGGGGTCGTGCTGGTAGCGCTTGATGAGGGTGTCGACGACGCCGTCGAGGGTGGCCGAGAACAGCAAGGTCTGCTGCACGCTCTTGGCCTGGCGCAGGACCCACTCGACCTGGGGCAGGAAGCCCATGTCGGCCATGCGGTCGGCTTCGTCGATGACCACGATCTCGCAGGTCGACGACCGAGACCTCTTTGCGCTCGATGAGGTCGATCATGCGCCCCGGCGTGGCCACGACCACGTCGACGCCGGTGGTCAGCGCCTTGATCTGACGGTCCATGTTGGCGCCGCCGTACACGGCCAGGAACCGCACGCCCCGGGACTGGCCCAGGGGGGCCAGCTCGTCGTGGACCTGCAGGGCCAGCTCCCGGGTCGGGACCAGCACGAGGGCCTTGGGCTTGCGGGGCTCGGCCCGGTCGACCCGTTCGATGATGGGGAGCCCGAAGGCCAGGGTCTTGCCCGAGCCGGTCTTGGCCTTGCCGCAGACGTCGCGGCCGGTCAGGGCGTCGGGAACGGTGAGGGTCTGAATCGGGAACGGCGACGGTGATGCCGCGCTCGTTGAGGGCGGACACGAGATCGGCGGATACGCCGAGCGCGTCGAAGGTGGTGGTCATGATAGGGGGGTGACTTTCGTTCGTCGGCTCACGGAGGTGGGTCGGCCTCGGCGACCGCGCTCCGTCATGAGCGACGAACAATGAGGATGACCCGCAGGAGGCTTCGAGCCCGAAACGGGGGCCCTCAACCACTCCTGCGCTCCCTATGTTAGCTGGTCAGCGGGGCCAATCCGCGCCGCCACGGTCCGAGGCGCGCCGCTCGGGATCGATGGAGATCCGGCCCCGCCTCCGACGCGAGAGGGCGTTATGTTGTCCCTCGCCCCGCCCGACGGCGGCCGGGAGCGAGGAGGAGCTCCAGATGGAGTACCGCAGGGTGGGGGGATCCGGGCTGCAGGTGTCGGTGGCCGGGCTCGGCTGCAACAACTTCGGCATGCGCATCGACGCCGACGGGCACCGATGCCGTGGTGCACGCCGCCCTCGACGCTCGGGGTCACCTTCTTCGACACGGCCGACGTCTACGGCGGGCGCGGCAAGTCCGAGGAGCTGCTCGGCCGGGCCCTCGGCATCACGGCGCGACGAGGTCGTCCTGGCCACCAAGTTCGGCAACCCGATGGGCGACGGGCCCCCTAGAGCGGGGGGCGTCGCGGCGCTACGTCTGCCGGGCCGTCGAGGCCAGCCTGCGCCGGCTCGGCACCGACTACATCGACCTGTACCAGCTGCACGTGCCCGACCGCCGCACGCCGATCGACGAGACGCTCGAGGCGCTGGGCGATCTGGTGCGAGCCGGCAAGGTCCGCTACGTCGGCTCGTCCAACTTCGCCGGCTGGCAGATCGCCGAGGCCGACGGCTGTCGGCCGCGCAGCCCGGCCGGGCCCGCTTCGTCTCGGCCCAGAACGAGTGGAGCCTGCTGAGCCGGCGGGTCGAGCGCGAGGTCGTGCCCGCCTGCGACCACTTCGGCGTCAGCCTGCTGCCCTACTTCCCGCTGGCCAGCGGCATGCTCACGGGCAAGTACCGGCGCGGCGAGGAGCCGCCCGAAGGCACCCGGCTGGCCGCCTGGGGCGGCGGCGGCGGCGTGACCTCCGACGCCAACTTCGACCGGGTCGAGGCGCTGACCGCGGTGGCCGTCGAGCGCGACCACTCGGTCGGCGAGCTGGCGCTGGCCTGGCTGGCCGCTCAGCCCGTCGTGTGCTCGGTGATCGCCGGCGCGACGAGCGCCGAGCAGGTGCAGGCCAACGTGACCGGACTCGAGTGGCGCCTCGACGCCGAGGACCTGGCCGCGGTCGAAGAGGCTCTCGGCTCCGCCGGCCGCTGACGGGCCGCGGCGCGAAGGCCGGCGCAGGAGTCCCTGACGCTCAGGCCGGGAGGTTGGCCTCGATGGCCTCGATCACCTCGGGGGCGTCGGGCAGGGTCATGGGCCGGAAGCGGGCCACGACCTCGCCGTCCGGCGACCGACGAGGAACTTCTCGAAGTTCCACTGGATGTCACCGGCGTCGCCCTCGGCGTCGGCCACGGCGGTGAGCTCGTCGTAGATGGCGTGGCGGCCGTCGCCGTTGACCTCGATCTTCTCGAACATCGGGAAGGTGACGCCGTAGTTGGTCGAGCAGAAGGTGGCGATCTCCGTCGGCCGAGCCCGGCTCCTGGGCGCCGAACTGGTTGCACGGGAAGCCGACCACGGCGAACCCCGGTCGCGCGTACTCTCGTGGATCTGTCTCGAGCTGCTCGTACTGCGGGGTCAGCCCGCACTGCCGAGGCCACGTTGACGACCAGGATGATCTTGCCCTCGAAGTCGCCGAGCGAGGACGACGTGCCGTCGAGCCGATTGATCGGAATGTCGTAGAGCGACACCGCTCCCCCTTAAGGTTGGGCCACCAGTTGGGTACTTCAGGCCTCGTGGGAGTCTAGACAGCTGCCGCCCACTCCACCCCCTACGATCGCGACGTGGATCATGTCGCTGAGATCGCCGAGCAGGGCTACACGATCGTCGCCCAGGCGCCATCGAGCTGGATCTGGTCGACGCCCTCGTCGAGGATCTGGCCCGCCTCGAGCACGACCTCGACGGTCGTCCCCGCGACCAACAGCTTCGAGGGCGAGCACACGGTGCGCATCTACAACCTGTTGGCCCGCACTCCCCTCTACCAGTCGATCCCGGTGCACCCGTCGGTGCTGCCCGATCGTCGAAGGCGTGCTCGACCGGGGCTGTCTCATCTCGTCGCTGTCGTCGATCGCCATCGACCCCGGCGAGACGGCGCAGCCGATCCACGCCGACGATCAGCTGATCCCGCTGCCGAAGCCGCACCCGGCGATCGTCTGCAACTCGATGTGGGCGCTGACCGACTTCACCGAGGCGAACGGGGCCACGCGGGTCATCCCCTGCAGCCACCTGGCCGACGGCTCACCGGACTACGGTCATCCGTACGACTCGGTTCCGGCGGAGATGGCTCGGGGCAGCGTGCTGATCTGGCACGGCAGCCTCTGGCACGGGGGCGGCGCCAACGCCACCGATGAGCGACGCGTCGGCATCGCCATGAACTACTGCGCCGGCTACATCCGCCAACAGGAGAACCAGCAGCTCGGGATCCCCGCCGAGCGGGCCGCGACCTTCGAACCCCGCCTGCTCGAGCTGGTCGGCTACGGCATGTACAACGGCCTGATCGGCCACATCGACAAGCGCCTCCCGTCCGAGCTGCTCGGCGCCACCTCGCCGACACCCATGGTGTGGGATGCGATTTGACGGGCATGGGCCGTTCGGCCCGTCTCGGTCAAGCACATCAGGCCCACCGCCGTTGTTGAACGTGCCATGACGCTGAGACAGGCAGCCGCATGAGCGACTCATTCGCGCTCGCCAGGGCCCGCCGGGCCCTGGAGGAGGCCGGCCTACCGGTCGACCTCCCACTCGAGCGCGCCTCGAGCGTCACCAACGAGGTGTGGCTGTCGGACCGCTACGTGGTGCGGGTGAACCGCCAGCCGAACCAGCGACTGCGGCGCGAGGCGGCCCTCGGTCCCCTGCTGCCCCCCGAGATCGGCTATCCCCAGATCGAGGCCTACGGCGGCCAGCTCGGCGCCGACTGGCTGATCGTGCACCGCGTGGCCGGGCAGGCCGCTGAGTCGCTGCTGGCCCACCATGACCCGCGAGGAGCGACGCGCGGGCGGTCGGCCAGATCGCCGACATGCTCCGGGCGCTGCACAAGTTCGACTCCCCCGACGACGTGCCCGAGATCGAGGGCCAACAGCTGTTGAGCGGCCACACCTTCCGGGCCGTCGATCCCCTGCTGGCGGCGCTCGACAAGCTCGAGCCGCTCCCGTTCATCGACAAGGGCTTCGCCGGCCAGATCCGCGACCTCGTGCTGGACACGTGCTCGGTGATCGAACCGTACGATCAGACGACGTTCGTGCACGGCGACCTGACGTTCGAGAACGTGCTGTGGGACGGCCATGTGGTCACGTCCCTGCTCGATCTCGAGTGGTCCCGCCGGGCGCCGATCGACGTCGACCTCGACGTGTTCCTGCGCTTCGCCTGCTTCCCCTACCTGCACGTGGCCGAGGACTACGAGGCCGACACCCGGGCCATCGACTACGCCGAGGTGCCCTACTGGCTGGCCGAGGACTACCCCGAGCTGTTCGGGTTCCCGCACTCGTTCGAACGGCTACGGCTCTACTCGATCGCCTACGACGTGCACGAGCTCCTGTTGTTCCCGCCACTGCGGTCACCACGCGAGCTCTCGCCCCACCACGCCTACCGGCGCCTCGAACGCACGACCCGAGGGCTCGGGCACCTCGACCGGCTGGCCGGCAACGCCGAGGCCGATCCCCTGTCGCTCGACCCGTCGGGCTCGGTCATCGCCGGGTTCGACACCCCGGTGCCCTCCGCCCCCCTGCTGGCCCACTGATCTCGAGCAGGGGCCGGCTCTAGCCGCCGGCGTCGTCGGCTGCGGGCGCGGCGTCGTCGACCACGGGCGCGGCGTCGTGGCTCGACTCGATCGTGTCGGCATCGCTCGGGTCGCTGGACTCGCTTGCGCCCGCATCGCTCGTGTCGGGCTCGTCGGACTCGGGATCGGACCCAGAATCGCTCGGGTCGAGGTCGGCGGTGTCGGCCCGGGCGTCGGCGGCGGCCGCGTCGAAGCGATGGCCGTCGGTGTAGGGCTCGTCGCTGTCACCGGGTCGGCGCTTGAGCCCGCGCAGCAGCAGGAAGATCACCACGCCGATGAAGGTGAGCCCGGCGGTCCAGAGGTTCACGCGGATCCCGAGGATCAGGCTGGCGTGGTCGACCCGCAGCGACTCGACGAAGAACCGGCCGAAGGCGTACCCGCCGATGTAGAGGGCGAAGATCCGCCCAGGCCGCACCACGCGACGCCGATCGAGCAGGATCAGCGCGCCGGCCAGGGCCAGGTTCCAGAGCGATTCGTAGAGGAAGGTCGGCTGGAAGGTCGCGTATTGCTGGTAGCCCGGAGTGCGATGGATCAGATCGATCTTGAGCGCCCAGGGCAGGGTCGACGGGCGTCCGAACAGCTCCTGGTTGAACCAGTTCCCCCACCGCCCGATGGCCTGGCCGACGGCCATGCCCGGCGCCACGGCGTCGAGGCCGGGCGGCAGGCGCAGCCCGCGTCGGTGCCCGACCCAGATGCCCACGCCCACGCCGGCGATGATGCCGCCCGGGATGCCCAAGCCGCCGTCCCAGATCTTGACCATCCCCGAGATGTTGTTCGGGATGTAGGTCCGCCAGTCGGTGATGAGGTGGTAGAGGCGGGCGCCGATGAGTCCGGCCGGCACCGCCCAGATGGCGATCGCCCACATGTCGTCGGGATCGCCGCCGCGGGCGGCCCAGCGCCGGGTGGCGATCTCGACGGCGACGAACACGCCGAGCGCGATCATGAGCCCGTAGAAGTGGAACGGGCCCCAGTGGTTGTCGCTCGGGCTGGGCAGGTAGGCGAGCATCGGCGTCATCCGGCCAGCTCGGCCGGCGCGATGGCGAACAGGTTGGCGGCGCCGGCGGTGGCCGGTCCGTGCAACCCCTTGACCGCCGGGAGCAGCTCCTCGGCGTAGAAGCGGGCGGTCGCGATCTTGGCCGCCAGGTACTTGTCGTCGCGGATCCCCGGCGTCGAGCGCCGCCTGCGCGGCCAGAGCTTGGCGCGCCATGAGCCAGCCTCCGGCGACGAGGGCGAACATGCGCAGGTACGGCGTGGCCGCGGCCAGGGCGTCGCGGACATCGGCCAGACCGTGCTCCATGAGCCACGTGGTCGTGTCCGCCAGCACCGTCGCGGCATCGGCCAGGTTCGAGCGGATCACGGCCAGCTCGGCCGGGGCCTTCTCGAGCTCGGCATCGAGGGCGCTGACCGCGGCGAGGAAGTCCCCCACCACCTCGCCGCCGCGCATCGGCAGCTTGCGGCCGACGAGGTCCATGGCCTGGATGCCGTTGGTGCCCTCGTAGATCGGCGTGATGCGGGCGTCGCGGAAGTGCTGGGCCACGCCGGTCTCCTCGATGTAGCCCATCCCGCCATAGATCTGGATGGCCAGCGACGTCACCTCGACACCGAGGTCGGTCGACCAGGCCTTGCACAGCGGGATCATCAGGTCGACCTGCTCCTGATGGCGCTGGCGGACGTCAGGATCGGGATGGGCCAGGGCCAGGTCGAAGCCCTCGGCCGTGGTGTAGATGAGCGACCGCATGGCCTCGATGTAGGCCTTCATCGTCATCAGCATCCGCCGCACATCGGGATGATCGATGATCGGCGAGCTCGCCCCCGCCGGCGCCCCGGGTGCCCGACCCTGGTGTCGCTCCTGGGCGTAGCTCACCGCGTCCTGGTAGGCGCGCTCGGCCAGCGCCAGCCCCTCGAGCCCGACCGACAGCCGGGCGTTGTTCATCATCGTGAACATGTAGCGCATGCCGCTGTTGGGCTCGCCGATCAGATAGCCCACGGCACCGCCGTTCTCGCCGTAGCTCATGACGCACGTCGGACTGGCCTTGATCCCCATCTTGTGCTCGATCGAGACGCAGCTGACATCGTTGCGGTCGCCGAGCGTGCCGTCGTCGTTGATCAGGAACTTGGGCACGATGAAGCACGAGATGCCCTTGGTCCCCGGCGGCGCGTCCGGGACGCGGGCCAGCACGAGGTGGATGATGTTGTCGGCCATGTCGTGCTCACCGAACGAGATGAAGATCTTCGTGCCCGTGATCCGCCACGTGCCGTCGTCGGCCGGAACCGCCTTGGTGCGCAGCGCGCCGACGTCCGAGCCGGCTTCGGGCTCGGTCAGGTTCATGGTCCCGGTCCACTCGCCCGAGATCATCTTGGGGAGGTAGGTCTGCTGCTGGACCTCGTCGCCGTGGTGGCGCAGCATGTCGAGCGCGCCCTGGGTCAGCAGCGGACACATCGAGAAGGCCATGTTGGCGCTCGACATGAACTCCTGCATCACGATGCCCACCACCCACGGGAACCCGCCGCCGCCATAGCCCGGCTCGAACGGCACCGCACCCCAGCCGGCCGCCACGTAGGCGGCGTAGGCCTCCTTGAAGCCGTCGGGAGTCTTGATGGTGTTGTCGGGCTGGTGCTGGCTGCCCTGCATGTCGCCGATGCGGTTGAGGGGAGCGATGACCTCGCGCGACGAAGCGGGCGTTCTCCTCGAGGACCCCCTTTACCGTCTCGGCGTCGATGTGAGCGAACGGATCGAGGTCGCACAGCGTCTCGACGTCGATGAGGTGATCGAGGACGAAGGCGACGTCGCGCATGGGAGGTCGGTAGTCAGCCACGCCCAGACGGTAGACCGGCATCAGGTCCTAGGGTGAACGCTGCTCAACGACGCGAGACGGAGACCGCCATGACGATCGAGCTCATCCAGCACGGCGCCGTGTGGCTGCTGCAGATGAGAAGCGGCGAGAACCGCTTCAACCGCGAGTCGATCGACGCGTTGCACGGTGCCCTCGATCAGGTCGAGGCTGTCGAGGGACCGGTCGCCCTGGTCACGACGGGCGAGGGCAAGTTCTATTCGAACGGTCTCGACCTCGACTGGCTGGCCGGCGCCGGCGATGAGGCGCGTGGCTTCATCGAGGACGTGCACCGGCTGCTCGGACGGGTGCTGGGGTTCGACGCGATCACGGTGGCCGCGCTCAACGGACACGCCTTCGCCGCCGGGGCCATGTTGGCCACGGCTCACGACTACCTGGTCATGCGTGAGGACCGCGGCTACTGGTGCCTCCCCGAGGTCGACCTCGGCCTTCCCCTGTCGGCGGCCATGCACGCCGTGGTGGCCGCTCACCTGCCCCAGTCGACCATGCACGAAGCCGCGCTCACAGGGCGGCGCTTCGGAGGGCCCGAGGCGCTGGCGGCCGGCATCGTGCACGAGGTGGCGGCGGAAGCAGACGTCGTCGATCGGGCGTTGGCCCTGGCCGCCGGACTCGCCGACAAGAACCGCGAGGTCGTGGCCACCCACAAGCGCCTGATGTACGGCGACGCTCTCGCCCTCTGCGGCGTCTGACGACCTCAAGGGCACAAGAACGACGGCGCTTCCGAACCTGTGCCGCAACGCGCGCCCCCCAGACACATCTGACGGCACAAGAACGACGGCGCCCCGCCCTCTCCGTCTCCGTCAGGTGCGATATTGGACCGCATGGACCGCACCTCGGGCACACCCACGTTCAGCTGGCCCGACGGTCGCTGGTCAGCCCGGTGGATCTGGTCGGCCCCGGCCCCGATCGGGATCGGATCGGCGATCCTCCCGACCCTCGACGACGACGTAGCGGCGGGACTCGTGGCCATGCGCCGCGAGCTGTCGCTCGCCGCCGTGCCCGACACGGCCCCCGCCCGGGTCACGGCCGACAGCCGCTACGCCCTCTGGGTGAACGGCACCGAGCTGAGCCGGGGCCCGATCCGCGCGGCGAGCCGGCGCCTCCACTACGACGAGGTCGACCTGGCCCCCTGGCTGCGCTCCGGGCCCAACGTGATCGCCGCCCTGGTCCGCCGCTACCCCGGCCCGACTCCCTGGTGGATGCCAGCCCGGCCGACCTTCGGGCTCGGAGGCGGCGCGTTCCTGTTCGAGGCCCGACTCGCGACCGACGGCGACGCCACGGGAACGGTCGGGTCCGACCGAGCATGGCGGGTCCTCCCCCTCGAGGGCTGGAGCCAGATCGTGCCCAAGGGCATCGCCGGACACGCCCTCGACATCATCGACGCCCGCTCGATCCCGACCGGCTGGACCGAATCGGGCTTCGACGACTCGACCTGGGAGGCCGCGGTCGAGCTCGCGACCAACCACGTGGGATGGGACGGCGACCACCGACCGCCTTCGGATCCCTACGGACCCCTCCTGCCCCGACCCATCGCCCAACTCGGAGGGGCGGTTCGAAGCGCCACCGCCTTGGCCGTGGGCACGGCGCCGGACTCGGAGCCCGGGGCCGACCCCTCGCGTCAGGTCGGCGCCGATCTGGCCGCCAGCACCGACCTCGTTCGACTCGAACCGACGACAGGCCACCTCGCCCGCCACCCCGGCTCCGATCCTCGACGCGGATCTGGACCGAGGGTGTGGCCTCGGTGGTCGTCGTCGATCTCGGCGAGGAGACGGCGGGTCTCCTCTCGCTCGACGTGGTCGCGCCCGAGGGCACCGTCTTCGACGCGCAGGCGGCCGAGGCGGTCGACGACGCCGGCCACTTGGTTCCGCTGCAACAGCACAACGGCTTCCGCTACATCGCCCGGGGCCATGACGATCGCTTCGACGCCTTCGACCCGATCGGGCTGCGCTACCTCGGCCTCTCGGTCCGCGGACACGGACGGGTCTCGGTCAAGGGGGTGTCGGTGCGCGAACAGCTGCACCCGAGACCGGAAGGGCCGACGTTCGCCTGCAGCGATCCTCAGCTCGACCAGATCTGGGCCGTCGGGCGTCGCACCGTCGATCTCAACGCCCAGGACGCCTACCTGGACTGCCCGTCGCGGGAGCAGCGGGCGTGGACCGGCGATTCGGTCGTCCACCAGATGGTCGATCTGACGACCAATCCCGACTGGTCGCTGGCGCGCTGGAACACCTGCCTCAGCGCGTCGCCCCGTTCGGACGGGATGTTGCCGATGTCGGCCGGAGGCGACATCGAGTGGGCCGACGCGGCCTACATCCCCGACTGGGCCCTGCACTGGATCCACGCGCTGCACAACCTCTGGCGCTACACGGGCGACCGCGAGCTGATCGCGTCGCTGCTCGGCCCGGCCGAAGGCGTGCTCCGCTGGTTCACTCCCTTCCAAGGCGCGGACGGGCTGCTCCGTGACGTGACCGGATGGATCATCATCGACTGGTCCGCGGTGACCACCACCGGGGCCAGCGGCGCCCTGAACGCGCTGTGGCTACGAGCGCTCGGCGAGTTCGCGGAGATGGCCGACGCCCTCGGTGACGGGGGTCGGGCGGCGTGGGCCCGCGCCCGATGGTTCGACGGCGCGTCGGGATTCGAGGGCTTCTGGGACGACGAACGCCAGGTGTACGTCGATCACATCGTCGAAGGCGTCCGAGGACGACCCGTGAGCCAGCACACGATCGCCGCCGCCCTCGCCACCCCCGGGCTGGTGCCGTCCTGGCGAGTCGCCGATCTGGCCGACGCGCTGTGCGATCGATCGCGGCTCGTGTTCGCCGCCTGGCTGATGCCCGGAATCGACGCCCGACTCGACGGTGACGACGTCGACGAGGGCGACATGTATGCCGGTGCGAGCTACCTGCTCAGCGGGAAGGCCGAGCCGTGGTGGGACGTCGAGCGCCAGATCGTCGCCGCCCAGCCGTTCTTCCGCTACGTGGTCCACGACGGGGTGGTCGCCGCCGGGCGGGCCGATCGCATCCCGGAGCTCTGCCGCGACTGGGCCGTGCTCCTCGAGCGCGACGGCGTGGCCCAGACGACCTGGTCCGAGGTCTGGTACGGCGGGACCCACTGTCACGGCTGGTCGTCCACCCCGACGCGCGATCTCATGCAGCACACGCTCGGCATCACCCCGGCCGAGCCCGGGTTCACGGTTGCCTCGGTGGCGCCGGCGCTCGGGGATCTCGACTGGGCGAGCGGGTCGGTTCCGACTCCGCACGGTCCGGTCAGCGTGCAGATCGACCGGGACGGGCTGACCGTCACCAGCCCGGTGCCCACCCGAGTCCAGCTCGACGGACACACCACCGAGCATCCACCCGGCACGTTCTACTCAGCCCGCGACTGATCCGCCGCTCCGCCGACCGGAGCCCGAAGCAATCAGGCGTCACGTGGCGGAGCACAGCGGAGCCGCTCGAGGCACGACACCCAGATGGCGAAGCGGGCGCCCGGAGGCTCCGCCGACCAGAGCCCCAAGAAGTTACGCGTGGGTGAGGCCTTCGGGTCCGACGAACTCGTAGCGGCCGCGCCCACCGGCCTTGGCCCGGTACATGGCAGCATCGGCTGCGGCCATGAGGGCGTCACCGGCGTCGAGTCCGCCCCCGGCCTGCACCAGTCCGATCGACACGCCGACCTGAGCCGTGCAGTCAGACACCGTGACCGGACGGGCGATGGCCTCGATCAGGCGATCGGCCACCAAGCGGAGCAGACCCGGGTTGCTGACACCCTCGATCAGCACCGCGAACTCGTCGCCACCGATGCGAGCCGCCGTGTCGGTGTCGCGGATCACGGTGTGGATGCGGTCGGCGATCTCGACCAGGACGGCGTCGCCGACCTGGTGGCCGAACACGTCGTTCACGGGCTTGAAGCGATCCAGGTCGAGATAGAGCAGGGCGACGGCCTGACCATGGCGCTGGTACCTGGCCAGTGCCTGCTCGAGGCGGTCATACAGCAGGACCCGGTTGGGCAGGCCGGTCAGGTAGTCGTGCGTGGCCAGCTCGCGCAAGCGGCGCTCGGCGTCCTTGAGGTCGGTGATGTCGCGGGCGACCGCCGAGATCGACTCGATGCGCCCGGTCTGATCCTCGTGGGCGAGGAACAGCGCCGACACGGGGATGGGGGTGCCCGACCAGCTGTGGAAGGTGAGCTCGCCGCGCCAGATCTGTTCGCGGGCGAGGGCGGGCTCGACCACCTCACGGAAGATCTCGTAGGACTCGGGTTGCAGCACGTCCATGAGGAAGCTCGACCGGCCGTCGGGCGAGGCGCCCCGGACTCCCAAGGTTGCTTCGGCGGCGTCGTTGACGTGCGAGATGGCTCCGTTGCGCTCGGCCACCATCAGGTAGTCCGAGCCGGCATCGAGGACCCGAGCCAGCAGATCGGCGCGACGCCCCGCGGCGACCTCGCTCGAGATGTCGGCGAGGGTGGCCACGAACCCGTCGTAGGCGCCTTCGTCGGTGAAGACCGGCGCGATCCGGAGCTCGCCCCAGGACTCGCCGTGGGACGCCATCATCAGCTCGTCGACGTCGACCTCGGGATCGTCGCCGCGGAGCCGGACGGTGAAGGGCTCGTGGGAGGTGATCGACGCCAGCCCTCGGTGCACGATCTCGTCGACCTGGTCGGGCGCCAGAACCTGCTGCCACTTGAGCCCGACCAGCCCGCTGCCGTTGTCGAGGATGGCCGGCAGGCTGCCCTTGGCGTAGATGATGTTGCCGTCGACATCGGTGCGCAGGACGAGGAACGGTCCGGCCTCGGTCACGGTGTGGAACAGCTCGCGAACCTGATCGAGCTCGCGTCGCAGCTCCTCGGCCTCGGTCACGTCCAGGCTGGCGCCGGCGTAGCCCTCGAACTCCCCCTCGGCGTCGTAGAACGGGAGGGCCCGGTGGTGCAGCCACCTCCATTGGTCATCGGCCCGCATCGCCCGGCAGGTGAACTCGAAGGGCGCCCGATCCTCGATCATCACACGGATGCTGTCGCCGATCTCGGCCAGGTCCTCGGGATGCATGCGCTCGACCAGGGCGGCCCGCAGGTCCTCCTCGTCCGGGGAGACACCGACGAAGTCGAAGCTGGTCCGGTTGCCGATCCGGGGCGACCCGTTGCGGTCCGTCAGCCAGAGCAGCACCGGGGTCTCGTTGACCAGGCGGTAGGCGCGGGCCTCACGCGTGCGAGGGTTCGAGAAGTCGAACACCTGGGAGATGAGGTAGTCCGGCCGGCCGGCCGGTCCGTAGACCGCCGTCAGCATGTTGGTGATCCAGTGATCGACACCGTCGGGCCGCTGGCAACCGAACTCGCACTCGACGAAGTTGCGCCGCCCGACCAGCAGGTCTTCGAGCTGATCGCGAACACCTCGGGCCTCGATGGGATCGACGAACGAGTCGAATCGGCGATCCACGAGGTCGGCGAGGTCGGACTGCATCAGATCGCAGAACACCGGGTTGGCCGTGACCAGCCGACCGTCGACCGACCAGGCCGCCATCCCGACCGGCATGGCGTCATAGATCGACGCCAGGCGCTCGAGCGAGCGCGCTGAAGAGGTCTCCCGCCTTGACGAGCCGTCATCCGTATCGATGCCGTGCGGTGCCACCGGCTCTTCAGCCATGCAAGCCGAACTGCCCTTCCCGCCAGTTCGCCAGACGCGGCGCGTCCACAACGAACCTGGCCCTCTACTCCGGTGGCAAGGTTACCCCCGCAGGTACCGTCCTGACCAGGAAACTGACGCGAGCGTCACGAACAGGAGATGGTGAGAGAAACCATGGACAACCTCTTCTCGATCGAGGGCAAGACCGCGCTCGTGACCGGTGGAAGCCGCGGGATAGGCCTGATGATCGCCCGCGGCTACGTCGAGGCGGGCGCCAGGGTCTACATCTCGTCCCGCAAGGCCGAGGTCTGCGACGAGGTGGCGGCGGAGCTGTCGAAGGTGGGCACCTGCATCGCCGTGCCCGCCGATCTGAGCCAGCACGACGAGTGCGAACGGCTGGCCGCCGACATCACCGAGCGTGAGGGACGGCTCCACATCCTGGTCAACAACGCCGGTGCCAACTGGGGCGCGCCCTTGGCCGAGTTCCCCGACGCGGCATGGGACCGGGTCCTCGACCTCAACCTCAAGGGGGTGTTCCACCTGACCCGCTACCTCGTGCCGACGCTGGCGGCCGCCGCCGAGCCCGGTGACCCGGCCCGCGTCATCAACATCGGCTCGATCGATGGGCTCCACGCGCCCGACCTCGAGACCTACTCGTATTCGACCAGCAAGGCGGCCGTGCACCAGCTGACCAAGGTGCTGGCCAAGCGGCTGGCCCGGGAGCACATCACGGTCAATGCCATCGCCCCCGGTCCGTTCGAGAGCAAGATGATGGCCGCCACGCTGGATGCCTTCCGTGACGGGATCATCGCCTCCTGCCCCATGCGGCGGATCGGCGAGCCCGAGGACATGGCCGGCGCCGCCATCTACCTGGCCTCGCGAGCGGGCGCCTACGTCACGGGGGCCATCCTGCCCGTCGACGGCGGGATATCGACGACCCTGTAGACGCAGCCGGGCGCGGTGACGCGGCGGTCAGGCCGCGGTCAGGAACAGGAACGCGATGAGGGCCAGGGCCAGCAGGCCGAGGATGGCCACGACGAGCACGCCGTTGACGGCACCCCGTTTGCGGGGCATCAGGCCGAAGTCGACCACGTCCTCGCGACTGTGTTCGAGCGCGTAGGCATTGGAAGCAGGCGTCCCGACCTTGGGCAACGGGTGCTGGGGCTTGCGACGCTGCTTCTTGTTCCGATTGGTCTTCTTCGAGCCGCTCGCCATCGATGCACTCTACCGGCCCGCGCCCAGCGCTCAGGGCCCACTACTCCTGGATCGAACCCCCTGCGCTCAGGGCGGCCGTCTCGACGCAGAGACGCGGTGCCCACGATCCGGTGTGATGAACTCGACCTCGTGCGCAGCGGCCAACCATCGGTCACGGCCCGAGGGGTGGCGTTGGTGCGCGCCCGACTCGACCGACCGGTGTCGACCGACGGCGACGCCACCATCGACGTTCGCCTCGCTGACAGCTTCGACCTCGGCGAGCACCCTCGCCGCACGTCGATGGGTCGCTACCTGGTCGTCCGCACCCGGTTCTTCGACGAGCAGCTCGTGGCCACGCTGGCCGCGGGATGCGATCAGATCGTGGTCGTCGGGGCCGGCTACGACCTGCGGGCTCAGCGGTTCCGAACGCCAGGAGTGCGGTTCTTCGAGCTCGACCACCCCTCGACCCAACGAGACAAGCGGGAGCGGCTCGAATCCATAGGGGCCTCGGTTGACGGCGTGGTGTTCGTGTCGGCCGACTTCGAGGCCGACGACGTGGGTGAGGCGCTCGAACAGGCTGGACACGATGCCGCCCGACCCACCTTCTTCCTGTGCGAAGGGGTGATGATCTACTTGACCGAATCGGCGATCGCGCGCCTCCTCACGGCGCTGGCCGGCCGGGCCGCTCCCGCGAGTGCTCTGGCCATGAGCCTGCCCATCCTCGGTGGCTCGGACCGTGCCGAGCAACGAGATGGGGACCGGCGAGCGGAGCGGGCCGACTTCGAGCAGCGCCTGGACCGGATCGGGGAACCCCGACGCACGACGCTCGAACCCTCGCAGGCCCACACGCTGGTGGCGCGCGGCGGCTGGACCATCCCGGCACCGTCGCCGGACCGCACCTCTTCGCGCCTCGTGGTCGCCTCGCCTCGCGCCGTCTGACCACCTGGGCTTTTGGCGGCGATGAAGGGCGCAATGCGCCCTCAATCGCCGCCAGAAGAGAGGACCGCGGAGGAGCAGGTGTGATCAGCGAGCGGAGGGACGGGAGGGCTGGCGGCGCCGGCCCTTGTCGGCGTTGGGTCCGGCCGGCTTGCGCCGACGCGATCCGGCGGGAGCAGCAGTGGCCGAGCCACCCGGCTGGAGGTGAGCACGGCGGGCCTTGCGGTTCCCGGCCTTGGCCGCCGGAGCCGACTTGGCGGGCGCCGGCTTCGAACGACCGGGCTTGGCCGAGGTCGCCTTGGTCGAGGTCCTCGACGAGGACGCCTTCGACGACGGCTTGGACGAGCGGGCGGGCGGGGCCGACCGGCTCGTCGGGCCCGACGAGCCCGCTCGAGAACGGGCCGGCCCTGACGGGCGACCCGAACGCCGCGGTCGGCCGCCGGTGCGCTCACGGGGCGCCGGGCGGTCGAAGCTGCGATCAGCGGGACGAGTCGGGGCGGATCGGCGGGGCGGGACGTCGACGGCGGGCAGGCCCGAGGCGTCGGGTGAGGTGATCCCGCTCGGCAGGCCGAGGATGCGCTGCATCCGGGTGACGTCCTTGCGCTGCTCGGGGGCGACGAACGACACGACGACACCGGCGGCACCGGCGCGTCCGGTGCGTCCCGAGCGATGGACGTAGTCCTTCTCGTCAGCGGGAGGGTCCATGTGCACGACCCCGGCGACGCCATCGACATGGATGCCGCGTGCGGCCACATCGGTGGCGACCAGCGCGTCGACCTGACCGTGCTGGAAGGCGGCGAGGGCGCGCTCGCGCTGACCCTGCGACCGGTCACCGTGGATGGCGGCGGCGCTGACTCCGGCTGCCTCGAGCTGGCGAGCGACGCGATCGGCCCCGCGCTTGGTGCGACAGAACACGATGGTCGGGCCGAGCGACGAGATGACCTTGGCGCACAGGCCGACACGCTGGTCACGGGGAACGTTCCAGAACAGGTGCTCGACCCGGGCGCCGTCGTCAGGATCGACCGGTAGCACGTGACGGGCGGGGTTGCGCTGGTACTTGCGGATGAGCACGTCGACGGCTCCGTCGAGCGTGGCCGAGAACAGCAACGTCTGGCGCTTGGCCGGCGTGGCGTCGAGCAGGCGGCTGACCTCGGGCAGGAAGCCCATGTCGGCCATGCGGTCGGCCTCGTCGATGACCACCATCTCGATGGCGTCGAGGCGCACGTCGCCGCGCCCGATCAGGTCGGCCAGCCGTCCGGGGCAGGCGACGGCGATGTCGACGCCGCGGCGCAGCGACTTGAGCTGGCGGTCGAAGCCGTTGCCCCCGTAGAAGGCCTCGACGCGGGCGCCGTTCGGCCCGGCCAACATGACCAGCTCCTCGCGGACCTGGGCGGCCAGCTCGCGGGTCGGGACGAGCACGAGGGCTCGTGGTCGGCGAGGCTCGGCCCGCCCGATCCGGCTTATCAGGGGGATGCCGAAGGCAATGGTCTTGCCCGATCCGGTCGGGGCCCGGCCGCAGAGATCGCGACCGGCCAGACCGTCGGCCAGCGTGGCCGCCTGGATCGGGAAGGGTTCGTGGATGCCGTGCTGGGCGAGGACGCGCTCGATGGGCGCGGGCACGCCGAGGGCGGCGAAGGTGCTGGACAAGAGGGGCTCCTGGTGCGGGCGGGACGCGGTCGTCACGCAGATTCGAGGGCAGCGGACGAGGCGGGGCCGCAGGCCAGGGGGCTGATCGGGCGCCGGCACCGGCCGCTCAGAGAGGGCCCACGCATGCCTCTGCGCGCAGGTGACGATCAGACGTACGCCGTACACGTTAGCAGGCGACCCGCCCCTTCCCGTACCGTGATCCCGAACGAGAACGCGTTCTTGTTCCGCGGACGACCACTACGTCGCCCCTCCCGATCCTCCCGCCCCTGTCGAAGGAAGCCCCCATGACCCCACTCGTCGGCCAGCGCATCCTCGTGACCGGGCCGGCCGGCCAGGTGGCCAAGCCCATCGTGAGGGCCCTGGCCGCGACCAACGACGTCATCGGCATCGCCCGGTTCCGCGACGCCGATGCACGGGCCGAGCTCGAGCAGCTCGGAGTCACCTGCATACCCGTCGATCTGGCGCGCGGCGACCTGGGTGAGGTCCCCGACGACGTCGACTACGTGCTCAACATCGCGGTCGTGAAATCGAACCGATGGGACGTCGACCTGCGCGGCAACGCCGAGGCGGTCGGTCTGCTGATGGACCATTGCCGCCACGCGACAGCCTTCCTGCACTGCTCGTCGACGGCGGTGTACGAGCCAGCGGGCGCCCACGAGGTCGTCGAGGGCGATCCCCTCGGTGACAACCACCGCGTGATGATGCCGACCTACTCGATCAGCAAGATCGCCGCCGAGGCGGTCGTGCGCACCGAGGCCCGCCAGCTCGGGCTCCCGACGACCATCGTGCGGCTCAACGTGCCCTACGGCGACAACGGCGGCTGGCCCGCGTTCCACCTCGAGTGCCTCCTGGCCGGCGCCGCCATCGACGTCCACCCCGACCGGCCCAACCTGTTCAACCCGATTCACGAGGACGATCTCATCGCCATGCTGCCGGCCATGATCGAGGCGGCGTCGGTGCCGGCGACCATCGTCAACTGGGGTGGTGACGACCAGGTCGCCCTCGAGGAGTGGGTGACCGAGCTCGGCCGGCTGATCGGCCGCCCGCCGATCCTCGTCGAGACCGAGGCGACGATCGGCGGGGTCACCACCGACAACTCGCGGCGGATGGAGATCGCCGGGCCGACCACGGTCGACTGGCGCGATGGCCTGGCCCGGATGGTGGCGGCCCTGCATCCCGAGCTGACGCTCACCCTGTCCTGACGTCGGCGCTGACCGCCTCTCGACGCTCGGTCACCGATAGCAGTATCCTCGGCACGCTGAGCGGGCTGGGGAGGCGACGGGGATGAGCGGGACGGGACAGCGGGGTCCGAGACGAGGCGTAGCCGTGGCGGCGATGGGCGTCGCCCTGCTGCTGGTCGCCACCGCGTGTCAGAACTGGGCCCAGTACATGGGCCATCCCAACCTCGACGGCAACGACGCGGCCGAGCACACGATCAACAAGAACAACGTGGGCACCTTGCAGGAGAGCTTCCGCATCGCCGCCGGCCCGGGCGACCACACGGTCCTGACGCCGACGGTGAGCGACGGTGTCGTGTACGCGGCGAGCGTCGGACCTGATGGCGACGCCCAATTGGTCGCCGCCCTCGAGATCGCCGGCGACACCTGCACAGGCATGCCCAGGGTCTGCCCTACCCTCTGGCGCGCTGACCTCCCGGGCGGGGACAACCCGGTTCCATCCCCGCCACTCGTCGCGAATCACATCGTGTACGAGAGCGTCACGGGGAGCGCCCTCGACAGCGGCCAGCTCCTCGCCTTCGATGCCGACGGCCTGACCAACTGCTCGGGTACGCCGAGAGTGTGCCAGCCGCTGTGGAGCGCGACCGTCACCGATCCATTCGGCCCGAACGTCGACGGCGGCCACCTGTTCGCGATCGCGGCCTCGTTCGATCCGGTGACAGGCCAGGCGAACGGGCGGCTCGAGGAGTTCGACCCCATGGGCGTCGACAACTGCCAGGGCACGCCCAAGGTGTGCCAGCCCCGTTGGACAGCCGCCATCCAATCCCAGTCGACCCCGTCGATCGCCAACGGCAAGGTGTACGTCCCCGGTGCGATCAACGGCGCTCGCGTCATCGCCGTGTACGACGAGGCCGGCTCGACCTCCTGCTCGGGCTCGGGATCGTCCCGCGTGTGCCAACCGCTGTTCACCGCGTCCCTCCCTCATGGGAATCCGCAGGGCTCGGCCTCCGTGGCGAACGGTGTCGTCTACTACGCGACCAGCTTCAGCAATCCCGGCCAGGTGCTCGCCTTCGACGGCAACGGTGTGACCAACTGCGCCGGCGCGCTGGCGCCCGTGTGCCAACCTCTCTGGGCGGGAACGCTCACGGGCGACCCGCTCTACACGACCCCCGCGGTCGCCGGCGGTCGCGTGTATGTGGTCTCGACGCCGACCACGCCACAGGCGGGCGGCTTCGGCGTGGTCGATGTCTTCGATGCGGCTGGGTCAGCCGGTTGCACCGGTTCGCCCGTCGTGTGTGCGCCGCTCATGACCGCGCTCGACTCCAGTGCCAACGACTTCGCCACGTCACCGACCGTCGCCAACGGCGTGCTCTACATGGGTGGCCGCGCCTTCGACGCCCTCGGCGGCCTGGGTTGCATCCCAACCGGAACTCCACCGATCACGTGCGCCCCTCTATGGAACGTCCCGAACGGGTTGGTGTCGAACACGACCATCGTCGATGCCAACGTCCTGGTCGGCGGGACCGACGGGTTCGTCCACGTCTACCGCTTGCCCTGACGCGCACCGTCGCTGAAGTCACGGGCGCGCTGGAGCCCAGCGCCCGTCAGGCGCCCGATGGGATGGCGTAGGTCACGACGGCCTGGGCGACCAGGTCCGGGCTGCCCTCGGATCGCATGCGGACGTCGACCACCGCGAGCTTGCGGCCCAGCTTGAGGAAGGTCGCCTCGGCCACGATGCCAGTGGGTTCGGGCTTGCGCAGGAACGTGATGTTGAGGCTGCTGGTCACGGCCAGGGCGACCGGTCCGATGTGGGCGAGGATCTGGCAGTACGCGGCGCCGTCGGCCAGCGTCATCAACGTCGGACCCGAGACGGTTCCACCCGGGCGCAGCATCACCGCCTCGGCCGGCACGCGGGCGATGAGCCGGTCGTCGTCGACATCGTCCACGTGATACGCCCGCTCGCCTTCGCCCTCACTTCCGAAGGCGTCGGTCAGGAACTGGTTGAGGGCGTCGGCGTCCATCTGCACCATCCGGTCAGCTTGGCACGCCGGCCCTACCCGTCCGCACGGGTCGCCGTGGTGACCGACATGGCGCCGGTGACGCGCCGGTAGCCTGCCCACGTGGTCGACGTCGACGCTCAACTCGTGACCCTGGCCGACCAGGTGCACGTCTGGCGCCAGTCACCCAGCGGCCACGGTCGGCCGAACGCCGGCATCGTCGTCGAGGACGACGGCGCCACCATCGTCGACACGTTGCTCACGCCGTCGCAGGCGGCCCCGTTGGCCGAGGCGATCGATGGCGTCGGCGTCCCGGTGCGCCGAGCCGTGCTGTCCAGCAGCCACATCGAGTACGTCGGGGGGTCGTCGGTCTTCTGGATGGCGGCGCGGTACGGACGCTCGCAGACGAGCGCGCTGCTCGACCTCCCCCCCAACATCGAGGGCTACCGTCGCCTGTACCCGGATTGGGCCGACGAGTTCGACGACGAGTTCCGCACCCGACCCATCTCGCACACCGTCGACACCGCTGCGTGGCTCACCAGCGTGGTGTGCGCAGTGCCGACTGGCGGACAGATGACCGAGAACCTGATGCTCACGGTGCCGTCGGCCGACGTCGTCTTCGCCGGGGCGATGTGCGCCTTCGGCACGACGCCGAACGCCTTCGACGGCGATCCCGGTGCGTGGGCCGACGCCTTGATCGACATCGGCGAGATGGCGTCGATCATCGTCCCCGGCATCGGACCGGTCGGCGGACCCGACGACGTGCTCGCCCTGCAGGCCTACCTCTACGCCTGTGTCGAAGCCGAGGGCGATGCGTCCGCCATTCCCGAAGGGCCCTGGGACGAGTGGACCGATCGCCATCTCGACATCGTCAACGTCGAGCGGGCGGCCATGCTGGCCAGCGGCGACACCTCGGTTCCGCCCTCGATGCTCCGCGCCATCGGCCTGGCCTGAGCGATCGGCCCTGGCCTGAGCGATCGGCCCTGGCCAAAGGCGGCCCCAGTTCAGGCTTCTGGCGGCGATTGAGGGCGCCCTGCGCCCCTCATCGCCGCCGAAAGCCGAGAAGGAAGATCGGGTCAGGCGCTTGCGTCGGCGATGAGCTGCTCGCTGATCTGCCACAGGTGCCGAGCCGCCTCGGGATCGCGGGCGACGCTCGACGGCCGGTGCTCGCGGCATCTGACGTAGTAGCCGCCGGTGCGCCCGGCCACGGCCGGCGACGAGGCGAGGAAGACCGTGGTGCGAGCGCCCCTCGTCGCGTTGACGAAGAAGGGCGAGCCGGCAAGCATCGCAAGCCGCTCGAGCCCGGTCGTGTCATCCGAGCTGCCGAAACCCGTTCGGACCACTCCGGGATGCAGGCAGTTGGCGGTCACACCGGATCCGTCGAGGCGTCGGGCCAACTCTCGCGTGAACAGGACGTTGGCCAACTTGGACTGGGCGTAGGCATCCATCGACCAGTAGTGATGCGTGCTCTGGAGATCGGCGTACGACAGCCCGCGAAGGGCGTACCGATGAGCGATCGACGAGACGGTGACGACCCGCGACGGCCCGCTGTCCTTGAGCCGGTCGAGCAGCAGATCGGTGAGCAGGAAGTGCCCGAGGTGGTTCACCCCGAAGGTCATCTCGAACCCCTGGACCGTCTCGAGCCGTTGGCTCAGGATGCCGCCGGCGTTGTTGACCAACACGTCGAGCCGGTCGTGGCGATCGACCACCTGCGCGGCGAACGCGCGAACCGAGGCGAAGTCGGAGAGATCGAGCGCCATGACCTCGACGGTGTCTCGACCGGATCGATAGCGGAGCTCGTCGAGGGCCTGGTCGCCCTTGGCCTGGTCGCGGGCCGTGATCACGACCGTCGCGCCCATCGCGGCCATGGCCACCGCCGCTTCCTTGCCGATGCCCGAGTTGCCGCCGGTGACGACCACCACCTGTCCGACCATGTCGGGAGACGGGTGCGACGACGGGCGAGCCATGGCGGCACAGTACCGGCGAGTGAGTGGGACCAACCCAGGGTGGGCGACGGCGATCGCTCGTATGCTCGGGCCCGATGGAGGTCGTCCCCGCAATCCCCGCCGCGACCGTGGTCCCGCTGCGAGACGGCCCGGACGGGCTCGAGACGCTGATGCTGCGCCGCAACTCCAAGCTCGAGTTCGCCGGCGGCATGTGGGTCTGGCCGGGCGGACGGATCGATCCGGGTGACTACGTCGATGCCGTCCCGAGCGACGACCCGACCGAGCTCGAAGCAGCCGCCCGCCGCGCCGCGGTGCGCGAGGCCAGCGAGGAGGCCGGCCTGCTGGTCGATCCCGACGGCCTCGTGTGGTTCTCGCACTGGACTCCCCCGCCGATCAGCCCCAAGCGCTTCGTGACCTGGTTCTTCGCCGCCCCCGCCCCCGAGGGGGTCGTGACGATCGACGGCGGCGAGATCCACGACCACGCCTGGTGGGCGCCCACCGAGGCGCTGCGCCTGCGCAACGCCGGCGAGATCGAGCTCTCGCCGCCCACGTGGATCACCCTCGAGCAGCTCAAGCCGTACCCGTCGGTCGCCGCCGCCATGGCCGATCTGGGCACGAAGTCACCGGAGTACTTCGCCACCCGGTTCACCCAGGTCGAAGGGGGTGCCGTCGCGCTCTACCACGGTGACTCCGGGTACGAGGACGAGATCGCCGACCTTCCCGGCGGGCGCCACCGGCTGTGGATGGTCGACTCGGGTTGGCGCTACGAGCGGTCCGTCTGAGGCAGGTCAGCACGGAGCTCTGCGGGGTGCGCCGGACGGTGCCCGTGGTCTGCACCACGCCGATCCCGTCGATCGACGAGTCCGATGTGGCGCAGCCTCCGTCGGACAGGGCCTGGTAGTTGACCCGGACCTTCGTGGCGGTGACGGCGCGGCCCGCCTCGTCGAACACGCGGAGCCCGCTCCATCGGACGCGAGCCGACGGGTCGTCGCATCGGGCGAAGACCTCGGACCACACCAGCGGAGTGTCGAGGGTGTCGCCCGCGGCCCACAGATCCCGGACGACCGTCGTTCGGCCCGACACCAGATCGCCGACCTCGGCGCGCCAAGCCACGAGGCCAGGTGGCGGTGGCGTCGACGAGTCACGTGGAGCCAAGGCGATGCGCAGGCGGTAGGCGACGCCGGGCGCCCAGGCCAGATCACGGGTGTTGACGTTGCCCGTCGCGCTCGGCAGCGGCGAGACCGAGCCGCTGAGCTCGCGGCCCGACGCGTCGTAGCCGCCCCAGTTGACGGCGGTGTGACCCGGGATGTCCGGCGTGCCACTGCAACCCGGTGTGCCCGGCCCC
This sequence comes from uncultured Microthrixaceae bacterium, assembly GCA_963734965.1. Taxonomy (GTDB): domain Bacteria; phylum Actinomycetota; class Acidimicrobiia; order Acidimicrobiales; family Acidimicrobilacustridaceae; genus UBA4742. Next base: position 608,850 of record CAVTJK010000004.1, read on the forward strand.
GGCGTGACGCCCGTGGTCGCCGAACGACGCCTGCAGCGCCCAGAACGACAGGGCCGGCACGCGAGGTGGATCGAGCACCTCGAGCACGGCTTCGGCTGCGATCCAGCCCCGACCCTGAGGAGCTTCGTCGATCAGCCATTGGAGGTGGAGCGACGACGCTCCGTTCGACGACCGCGGCGCGCCGGTCGTGCCATCCCATCGGCGGAAGAGCTTCATCGCGGATCGACGGGGCCGATCAACCAGGGACCTCGACGATCACCGTCGTGGCCTTCACCACGGCCACGGCCAGGTCGCCGGGTCGCAGGTTCAGCTCGTCGGCCGCTTCCCGCGTCATCAGCGAGACGAGGCGGTGCGATCCCGAACGAAGCTCGACGATGGCCGTGAGCTTGTCGCGTTCGACCGCCGTGACGATGCCCGTGAAGCGGTTGCGGGCCGACTGACCGAACCCGCTGTCGGCTTCGAACGCCTGCTCGGACTGGCTCAGGTACTTGGCCAGCGCCACTCCGTCGATCATCCGATGTCCACCTGCGCTGCGCTTGGTGGTCAACCGGCCCTCGTCGCACCAGCGCCGCACCGTGTCGACGCTGACGCCGAGCAGTTCGGCGACCTGCCCCGGCCGATACGAGGTCATCTCAGATCCTCATGGCGCGGACGAATCGGCCGAGCACCTCGTGATCGCCGAAGACCTCGAGCGACTCGCCGTCGACCCGTCCCCACAACATCAACAGCAGGTCCGACGCACTGGCGCGTGCGGCGACGTCGCCTTTGGCGTGCGCCCGCTCGACGGTCATGGCCCCGTCACCTGCGGCGATCAGCCATTCGCCGTCGGTGTCGGTCGTGTGCAGGTGAATGGTGAACGGCGGCCCTTCGAGCTGGTTGCTCTTGAACGGTGCGAACAGCTCGAGGAACTCATCGATGCCGTCGACCGCCATGGCGACGGGGATGGGTTCGGCGTTGCCGACGGCGTTCACCCCATCCCAGGCGTGCACGGCGAGCTCGTGGGCCATGCGACGCTGGATCCACGCCGCCGTCTGGTTCGAACCCGACCAGTTCCACCGCTCGACGGACGGATCGACCGAACCGAGATCGCGCACCGCCGCCTTCACCGAGGCCCGGTACCAATCCACCACCTCGTCGGGCGGCGGCGGATCCGGAGCATCGAAGTCCTCGAAGTTGGTGGCGCGGCCCGCGACCACCGCCGCCCAGAACGACAGGACTCCTCCGACGTGAGCGACGAGGTCGGTGATCGTCCACTCAGGACAGCTGGGCACGGGCGTGTCGAGATGGCCGTCGGCGGCATCGGCCAACCGCTGACCGGCCCGATCCACCTCGTTCACCAGCGCAGTCGTGTCCATGAGCGGCGACCGTAGTCCGCAGGAGAAACGGCGGGGGTGGGCCTCGATAGTTGAAGTCTCAATCATCGCTGGTACCATCTCAACAGCACGAGTCAGCCGAGACGGAATCGAGACGACGCCATGGAGATCAAGGAGCTGGGCCACCTGGTCCTGTACGTGCGAGATCTGGCCCGATCAGCCGCGTTCTACCGCGATGTGCTCGGGTGGCGCGAGGTCGTTCCCGAGACACCGGGCGTGCCCGCCGCCGCCTTCTCGAGCGGCCGCACCCATCACGAGCTCCTGCTCATCGAGGTCGGTCCCGACGCCACGCCGATCCCACCGGGGCGGCGCGTCGGGCTCTACCACTTCGGGCTCAAGGTGGGCGACACCGACGACGAGCTGCGCGAGGCACTCGCCCGGCTCGAGCAGGCCGACGTCACCGTCGTCGGGGCCAGCGACCACACGGTGACCCACAGCCTGTACATCCTCGATCCGGACGGCAACGAGATCGAGCTCTACGTCGACACCGGAGTCGATTGGGCCGCCCATCCCGAGTTGCTCATGGCCCCCATTCGCCCCCTGTCGCTCTAGGGCACGAGGGGCTCGACTAGCCCGTCACGCTCGCTTGGCCCGAGTTGGGGTCGACGACGAGCGAGGACGTGTTCACCACGTCGAAGTCCTTCCCCGTGATGCCCCCGAGGGTGTGCAGCGCGTCGTTGTCCCAGCGGCTGTCGGGCACGCCGCTGATGTACCAGGCCGAACCGTTGTCGGCGACGATGGCACCGAAGTGCTGCAGGGCCACGATGATGGGCCGCACCGAGGCAGGGTACGAGTTGGGGTTGACCGATGTCTTGAGGCGCAGCCACGTGCCCATCGGCGGGGCCGTCGCGCTCGAGGTCGAGCCGGCTTGGTGGCGGGCCGGCCAGATGAACGAGGTCTGCGTGGTCGGCACCGTGATGCGGATGGCGTGGCCGACATAGCCGGCGGCCACCTCCTCGTAGCGCACGAGTCCAGGCAGGATCGGCAGGCCGGCGGCGTCGGCCGAGGTCCACGTCGAGGGGCGCATGGCGTTGGATGTGAGGGACCAGGTGGCTCCTGAGTACGCCTTCCAGGTGCCGTCGGCCTTGGGCTTGGCCGCGTCCATCTCGTAGAGCTTGCAGTTGTCCTTGTCGACGACCAGCACATGGCGGTCACCCGTCGAGTTGGGGCCGCCCTCGATCGGCGCGTTGGACGGAATCGGGTACGGGCCGGGATCGCTCTCGCCCGGCTCGGTGAAGGTCACCTTCACCTTGGCCTGGGTGCCCGGAACGGTGATGTAGGGGATGCCGATGGGTCCGCCGTCGTAGTTCCCCGAGCCGAAGTCGGCGTGCATCGGAGAGTCCTTCCCGCTCGTGGCGATGTAGTCGGCCGAGTGCGACGACACGGGCAGGCCCGTCACGTTGGCGTGCCAGTAGCTGTTGGCCGGCGTGACCGGACACGATGTGGCCCCGGGCAGCGGCGTGTCGACCTGGCAGGCGGCGACGACCACGAGCATGGCGACGACACCGCCGATGGCTACGGCTCGGCGACCCGGCCGCCCCATCCGTCTCGATCCGCCCTTGGCGCTGGCGGGGCGGGCATCGGCAAGAGGACGCTCAGCGGCTGAGGACACGTCCTAGCATCGACTGATGCGGGCTCGATCTTGACCTCCGGGCCGACCTGGCCCCGCCCTATCCTGACCCGCGATGCAGACGACGGCGGCGATCCTGGCGACGGCGATGACCATCGTGATGGTGGTCGTCCTCCCCATCCGGGGCTATCGCCGCTACGGGGCGATGGAGGCCGCCGGTGACGACCGCACGACCCGATCGGAGCTGCTGCGACGATCGATGGCGATCAAGTGGGGCTGCGTTGCCGTGCTCGTCGTCATCTACGTCCTGGCCGGCGACGAGGCCTGGATCTTCTGGTGGGGCCCCTACGCGGTCGGCCTCGGCGCCTGCCTGCTGATCGGCGTGGTCCTCGGCGGGGTGCTGTTGGCCGCCCGGACCCGCTCGCCGAAGGGCCGGGCCAAGCTGGCCAAGGCGGCGCACGGCTTCGCCGCCATGCTCCCGCGCACGTCGAGCGAGCGTCGTCAGTTCGTAGCCGTGGCCGTGACCGCCGGGACGGCCGAGGAGCTCATGTACCGCGCCTTCCTGATCGCGTACATCCACTGGCTGTGGCCGTCGGGGTCGGCGTTGGCGGTGTGCGCCATCGCCGGTGTCGCCTTCGGCCTGGTCCACCTCTACCAGGGGCCACGGGGCGTCATCGCGACCGGGATCCTCGGCATCCTCCTCGGGCTGATCTATCTCGGCGCGGGCATCATCGTGGTCATGGTGGCGCACACGCTGATCGATCTCCGCCTGCTGCTCATCCCCGGCGACGTGGTCACCGAGATCGCCGCCGAGCCGTCGCCCTAGGTACTAGACGCGCACCTCGACGACCACGCCGAGATCGCGTTCGAGGTGGGCGATCTCGTTGTCGTCCGCGACGTCGCGGGCCTGGAAGTTGGCCAGATGGACCTCGGGTCCGATCGGGTACGGGCCCCAGTGCCACGTGGCGATGGCCAGGTTGATGCCTTGGGAGCCCGAGATCGTGAAGGCGCGGATCGTGTCGATGTGGCCCGGTTCCGAGAAGTCGACGCTTCCCGGCGCCACGACGACGACCGCCGGCGATCCGCCCAACGGGATCAGGGCCTGCGTCGCCGTGTGGTGACGATTCAGGAGGTCGCACCGCAGGGGGTGCCACGAGTAGCTGAGCACGTCGAGGTTGAAGACGGCGCCGTCGCGGAGCTCGAGCACGCACTGCGGCTGAGCCCACCCCGGGCCCGCCGATGACCTGGCCGAAGGGCTGCCAGCCCACGGCGGTCAGCGGCTCGGCCGTGATCGTGAGGATCCGTGCGTCACCCATCTCGATGCCCCTCTGCCGTGACGACCTAACATGACGTCAACGTCATGTTAGGAGGCGCGATGGACGTGCGGTCGATCGAAGAGGTGGCGCCGGTCATCGAGCACAACGGCACGGTTCCGGTCTGGTGGCTGGTGAACCCGCGCGAGATGAAGGACATCACCGATGGCGGGTTCCTCGAGCTGGTGAGCGAGTTCGAGGTGGCCGGAGGCGGACTGGTCGACCCCCACCAGCATCCGACCCACGAGTTCTATTACGTCACCGCCGGCCGGGGCGTCATGAACATCGCCGGCGAGGAGCGCGAGATCGGCCAGGGCGACCTCGTGCACATCCCGCCCAACACCATCCACAGCCTTCGGCCCGTGTCGGACCACGCCCCGATCCACTGCTTCTGCTTCGCCGTCGGGGTCAAGGACGCCGGCCCCGTCGACTACAGCTGACTGCTGCTGGTCGGCCGCCCGGCAACGTCGGTCGCCAAACGGTCGGGGGCGAGGCCGGTCACGCCGTCGGCCCGACGAGCTCAGGGGCGGCGGATCGGGGTGACGTCGAGGCCGAGCAGGTCGATGGTGGTGGCGCCGGCCGCGAGCTCGGCGAACATGGCCTGCTCCTTGGCCTCGCGGGCCTCGCCGGCGGCGAGGACCCCGTCGAGGCGGTCGCGGGCGATGACGACGACACCGTCGCGGTCGCCCACGATCACATCGCCCGGCCTCGACCTCGACGTCGCCGACCACGACCGGTTCTCCGACGCTGCCGGTCGCCACCTTGGCCGCGCCCCGCAGGGCGACCATCGTGGCGAACACGGGGAAGCCGTGGGCCTCGAGGGCGGCGACGTCACGGACCCCGCCGTCGATCACCAGTCCGGCCAAGCCCCGAGCCTCGGCCTGGGTCGTCAGCACCTCGCCCCAGTGACCCAGCTCGGGCTCACCCTCGATCTGCACGACCAGCACGCAGCCCGACGGCGCCGACGCGGTGGCCACGTGGATCGCCAGGTTGTCGCCCGGAGAGCACCGCACGGTCGCGGCGGGACCGACCACGGCCGCGCCCGACCACACGGGATGGATGCGGGCGCGCATGGCCTGCCGCCCCGGACTCCCCGAGGGTGGCGGCGCCGAGCCGGGCCAGCGTCGCCTGCTGCTCAGGCGTGATCATCGAGCACCTCCGGGTTCAGGGGCGTGAGCGGCCGGTCACCGCCCAGGACGGCGATGATGTTGCGGCCGCAGAGCTCGACCATGGCCCCGCGCGTCGCCGTGGTCGCCGAGCCGATGTGGGGCAGCAGGACCACGTTGTCGAGGTCGCTCAGGCCCGGGGCGAGTCGGGGCTCGGCCTCGTACACGTCGAGGCCGGCCGCGGCGATCGTGCCCGCCCGCAAGGCTTCGACCAGGGCGGGCTCGTCGACCAACGCTCCCCGGGCGGTGTTGACGAGCACCGCGGTCGGCTTCATGCGGGCCAGCGCGGCGCCGTCGATGAGATGGCGGCTCTCGTCGTTGAGGGGAGCGTGCAGGCTCACGAAGTCCGATGTGGTCAGCAGCTCGTCGAGCGACACCAGTCGAGCACCGGTCGCCGCCTCGACTTCGGGATTGGGGTGGCGATTGAAGTAGAGGACCTCCATGTCGAAGCCGCGAGCCCGCCGGGCCACGGCGCCGCCGATCTGGCCCATGCCCACGATGCCGAGGGTCCGGCCGGCGACCGGAAGGCCGAGCAGTTGGCTGGGCCCCCAGACGCGCCACTGGTCGTCCCGCACGAGGCGCTCGCCCTCGCCCACCCGCCGGGCCGCGGCCAGCAGCAGCGTGAAGGCCAGGTCGGCGGTGGCATCGGTGAGCACGCCCGGGGTGTTGGTGACGACGACGCGGCGCGCCGTCGCCGCGGCCACGTCGATGTTGTCGTACCCCACGGCCAGGTTGGCGACGACCTTGAGCCGTGGCGCGGCGTCGAGCAGCTCGGCGTCGACGCGGTCGGTGAGCATCGACAACAGCGCGTCGGCCTCGGCCACGCCCACCAGCAGCTCGTCGCTGGTCGCCGGCCGATCCTCGCACTGCTGATCGACCTCGAATCCGGCGTCGACCAGGTCCGACGATCCCGGCGCCGGCAACGGCCGGCTCACGAACACCCGGGCCGTCATGTCGGTCCCCCCCTCCGGGCTTCTGGCGGCGATGAGGGGCGCCCTGCGCCCTCGCTCGCCGCCGAAACAGCCTGGGTCGACACGGCAGGCCGGCGAGCGCTCAGCCGACGGCCACGGTGTCGGTGTCGCGGCCCGAGCGGAGGACCTGACCGGCGAGGGCACCCGTCGCCTGGCCGGCGTCGACGGCCAGCTGACCGTTGACGAAGACCTTCTCGACCCCGGCGGCGCCGGCGTAGAGCCGACCGGCGCCCCCGGGCAGGTCGTGCACCATCTCGACCTCCCCGGTGTCGATCGTCGACGGGTCGAACACGACAACGTCGGCGATCCAGCCCTCGGCCAGCCGGCCCCGATCGCGCAGCCCGAAGAGACGGGCGGGCACATCGGTGAGGTCGTGGATGGCCTCCTCGAGCCCGAGCAGCTGCCGACCACGGAGGCAGTCGCCGATGAACTCGGTCGTGTACGGCGCGCCGCACATGCGATCGAGGTGGGCACCGGCGTCGGAGCCCCCGAGGATGGCGTGGGGCGAGCGCCAGGCGTCGACCCGCAGCCGCCAGCTCTCGGCATCGTCGTCGGTCGGACCGGGCCACAGCACGGTGCGCAGGTCGTCCTCCAAGACGATGTCGAGCAGGGCGAAGAAATCGCGCACGCCGCGCTCGCGCGCGATGTCGGCCACCAGCCGGCCCTTGAGCCCCTCGTTGGCGGGGCTGAAGGTGTCGCCGATGCGGTAGCGGCCCCAACCGGTGAGCCGGGCGAACACACCGGCCTCGGGCGAGTTGGCACGGTTCTCCATCATGATCCGCGTCTCGGTGTCGCGCAGGCGCTCGATGCGCTCGGGCACCGGCAGGCTGAGGATCGGCAGCCAGTCCGGCATCTGGAACAACGCGCAGTAGGTGAGGAAGCTCATGTTCATCCCGACCAGCGTCGGCATGGTCAGCGCGATGACCTTGGCCCCTCGGCGCTCGGCCTCGGCTCCGGCCTCGAGCTGGGCGCGATAGCGCTCGGGCTCGGCCGAGTCGACGACCAGCACGTTCCAGTTGATCGGGCGACCGGCGCGCCGGCTCATCTCGATCATGAGATCGATCTCCTCGGGCTCGAAGCCCTTCAGGCAGCCGTCGGTCACCCACTCGAGCGTCGTGCCCGGATGCTCGGCCACCTCGTCGCACAGCGCCAGCAGCTCGTCGGGCGTGGCCCACCGCGACGGCACGGGCTCGCCGTCGCCGTCGGAGTGCGTGAACGACTGCGTGGTCGAGAACCCGAGGCCCCCCGCCTCGATGGCCTCGCCGAGCAGCTGGCGCATGGCCACGACCTGGTCGGCGGTCGCGGCCTGGCCGACCGAGTCGGCCCCCATCACCTGTCGGCGCAAGGCGCAGTGGCCGACCATGAAGGCGGCGTTGACGCCCAGGTTGCCGTCGAGGCGCGTCAGGTAGTCGCCGAAGCTGCTCCAGTTCCACGGCACGCCCTCGGTGAGGGCCGCCTTGGCCATCCCCTCGACGCGAACCATCATGTCGACGAGGTACCCCGAGTTGTCGGGAGTCACCGGCGCCAGGGTGAACCCGCAGTTGCCGGCCACGATGGACGTCACCCCGTGGAGGTTGCTCGGCGTCGCCAGCGGATCCCAGAACAGCTGGGCGTCGTAGTGCGTGTGCGGATCGACGAACCCCGGACACACCACGAGTCCCGTGGCGTCGATCGTGTGGGATGGATCCTCGGTGACGTCGGTGACCTCGCCGATGGCGACGATGCGCCCGTCGCGGATGGCGACGTCGGCGACGCGCCCGGGCGCGCCGGTCCCGTCGATCACCGTGCCCCCCTGGATCAGATAGTCGAGCATGCCGTGACGATACCGAGAATCTGACGGGTCGTCAGGATTGTCCAGCCCGGACGCCCGCTCAGAAGCTGGTGACGTCGAGGATGGCGGTGGCGATGTCGTCGACCTGCGGCAGGATGGCGTCCTCGAGGGTGGGCTCGTAGGCCACGAAGGTGTCCAGTGCGCCGACCCGCGACACCGGGGCGTCGAGCTCGCCGAAGCAGTGCTGGCCCGCCCAGGCCGCCACCTCGGCCCCGAAGCCGCCGGTGAGGGTGTCCTCGTGGACGACGAGCAAGCGGTGGGTGGTGGCCACCGATTCGGCCACGATCTCGTGATCCCACGGCGCCACCGTCCGCAGATCGACCACCTCGATCTCGAGGCCGTGCGACTCGGCGACCTGCGCCGCCGCGACCAGCGACTTCTGCACCGTCGCCCCCCAGGTCACCAGTGTGAGGTCGTCGCCAGCGCGACGGATGCGACCACGGCCGAACGGGATCACGTGTCCGGGCGGCGGGAACGGATCGGACGCATACGGCTGGCGCAGCAGATGCTTGTGCTCGCAGAACAACACCGGGTCGTCGCAGCGGAACGCGTAGCGCAGCAACCCGACCGCGTCGGCGGCGGTCGACGGCATGGCCACCGACAGCCCGGGGATGTGAGCGAAGATGCCTTCACCCGATTGGCTGTGCCAGATGGAGCCACCGGTCAGATAGCCGCCGATCGGGACCCGGATGACCATCGGGGCCGTGAAGGCGCCGTTCGAGCGCCACCGGGTCGTCGCCGCCTCGGTGCGGATCTGGGTCATGGCCGGCCAGATGTAGTCGAAGAACTGGATCTCCGGCGCCGGACGCAGGCCGCGCAGCCCCTGGCCCACCGCCCGACCGATGATGTCGGCCTCGGACAGGGGCGCGTTGAAGCAGCGCTGGCGACCGAACTCGCGTTGCAGGCCGCGCGTCGTGCCGAAGACGCCGCCCTTGCCCTCGACCTCGTCGAGCACCTCGTCGGGTGCGTCGGCCACGTCCTGGCCGAAGACCCGCACCCGGTCGTCGGCGGCGAGCGCCTCGCGCAGCGTCAGTCGGATGGCCTCGCCCATGGCGACGGGCTCGTCGTCGGGCTCGGGCGCCGACCCGCTCTCGTCCTCGCCTTCACCCTCGACCAACGTCGGCAGGGCCACGACCTGGCTGGTGATCCGGCTGGGATCGGGGCGGGCCCCGGCCAGCGCCTCGGCCACGGCGTCGGCCACGGTCGCGACGGCCTGCGCTCGGATGGTCTCGACCTCGGTCGGCGACAGCGCTCCGGCACCGACCAGCAGCTCGGCCAGCCGGTCGATCGGGTCGCGCCGGGCGTCGATCGCGAGCTCAGCGGCCGATCGGTACTTGGTCTGGGTGTCGGCGGCCGAGTGCGAGTACGGACGCACGACGTGGGCGTGCAGCAACGCCGGCCCGGCGCCGGACCGCACGTGATCGATCAGCTGGCGGCCGGCCCGGCGCGCCGCCAGGTAGTCCGTGCCGTCGATCTCGACCACCTCGAGATCGTGGAAGCCGCTCACCATCTCGCTGACCGAGCCGGGATGCTGCTCGGCCACCGGCACCGAGATGGCGTACCCGTTGTCGGCCACGACGAAGAGGATGGGCAGGTGGAGCAGGCACGCCCCTTTCACGCTCTCCCAGAACTCGCCCTCGCTGCATGCCCCTTCCCCGAGGCTGACGTAGGTGATCTCGTCGGGCTGGGAGGTGCAACCGGCCAGACCCGGATGGGCGGCGATGTACCGGCCGGCCTCGGCGCAGCCGACCGCCGGGATGCACTGGCTCGCCATCGGACTCGAACCGGTCACGATGTGCAGCGCCGAGTTGCCCCAGTGCGCCGGCATCTGGCGCCCGGCCGAGCTCGGGTCCTCGGCCGAGCCCACCGCCTGCAGCAGCACCTCGGTCGGCGTGACTCCGAGACCGAGGCACAACGCCAGGTCCCGGTAGTACGGGAAGAACCAGTCGTAGCCCGGACGCAGGTGGCGGGCCAGGGCCAGGCCCAGCGCCTCGTGACCCGCGCCGGAGATCTGGAAGAACACGCGGCTCTGCATCTGCAGCCGGATCTGGGCGTCATCGATCGCGCGCGACACGCAGGCCTGGGCGAAGTCCTCGATCAGCTCACTCGGCGCCAACCCGTCGAGGCACGCGCCGACGACGCCCGCGTCGGTGGTCATGGACCGAGCTCCTCGCGCCAGCGGCGAGTCTCGAGCAGCTCGCGCACCCGAGCCAGGAAGGCGGCGACGTAGGCCCCGTCGACCCCGCGGTGATCGAAGCTCAACGAGAGGTTGCCGACGGGATGGATGGCCACGGCCCACTCGCCGCTCGGCCCGGGCCGGGCGACGGGGCGCATCCGGACGCCGTCGGTGGACAGCACGGCCAGCTGCGGTTGCATGACGATCGGGGCCGACGCGACCGTTCCGTACGCGCCCACGTTGGTGATGGTGAAGGTCGCGCCCTCGAGCTCGGCGATGCTGAGCCCACGGGTGCGGGCCCGGCCGGCCAGATCGACGATCTTCGCGGCCAGCGCGGCCAGTCGCAGTCCTCCGGCGTCGCCCACGACCGGCACGACCAAGGCCTCGTAGTCGAGATCGACGGCGATGCCGAGGTTCACCTTGCGGTGCACGATCAGGCAGTCGTCCCCGACCGACGCGTTCAGATGGGGGAACGAGGCCAGCGCATCGATGGTCGCCCGGGCCACGAAGGGCAGGTAGGTCAGGCCCGCCTCGCGCCGGACGGGATCGACGTTGGCGTAGTCGATCTCGGTGGTCACGACGGCATGAGCAGCCGTTGCCCGTGAGCTCTTCATGGCCGCGGCCGTCGTCCGTCGGGCGCCGCTGAAGGCAACGACGTCGTCGTCCGGACCGGCATGGGGCACGCTCACGGCAGGGGCGGCCGAACTCGGGGACGACGACGCCGACCCCGTGGCGGCCGCGGCCAGGACATCAGCGCGAGTGATCCGACCGTCGCGTCCCGAGCCGACGATGGCGCTCGGATCGAGCCCGTGCTCGTCGATCAGTCTCCGGACGACGGGGGTGAGCACGCCGCCGTCGGAGGACCGGGACGGCCGGACCCCGCCTGATCCGGTCACCGACTCGACGCCGGCCGTCGGCGGCGCCGTGACGGATGTGGCCGGATCCGGCGATGCCGGCCTCGGGGCCGACGAGGACCGGATGGGCGGGATCACGTCGGTGGCCGGCTGGTCCGGCCTTTGCGGCCGGGCCGCGGGTTCGACGGCCTCGGCCGCCGAACCGATCAGAGCGACCGGCGTGCCGATCGGCACGGTGTCGCCCTCGGCCACCAGCAGGGCGGCCACGACGCCGGCGAAGGCCGACGGCACCTCGGCATCGACCTTGTCGGTCGACACGTCGAACAACGCTTCGTCGGCGCTGATGTCCTCCCCCTCGCGCTTGAGCCAGCGAACGACGGTCCCCTCGGTCACCGTCTCGCCCAGCTGGGGCATGAGGATTTGCTCCACGCCGACCCTTCGTCCGATCCTCGGTCAGTACGTACGCCTGCGGCTCCAGACTGCACCAAATCCGCCCTCGGCGCGACCGAGGCGGGCCGAGGTCAGCTGACCTCGTCGTCCGCGCTCACGCGGGCCAGGTGACCGGCGTCGTTGTAGCGGACGAGCCGCCAGTCCGATCCGCTTCCGCGCCACTCGGTGATCGAGGTGTTGAGCGCCTCGTGGGTCAGCGCCGAGCCTTGCCGCAAGGGCAATCCGCCGAGGGCGACGAAGCTGGCGCCGACGGCCCCGCCGTGGGCGACCACGAGCACGCACTGACGCGGGGTGGTCCTCGGCGGCGCGTCGCAGCCGGCTTCCGATCCGCAGGTAGCACTCGGCCCACGTCTCCATCCCCGGGGCCCGCCGGCGGTACGGGTCGTCGAACTCGCCCTCGGCCCGGGGGAACCGTTCGAGGAAGTCCGGCCAGGCCAGACCTTCGGCCTCGCCGGGGTGCAGCTCACACCACTCGCACTCGGCCACCGGTGCGACGGGATCACCGAGGGCGGGGTGGATGATCGCCTCGGTCTCGATCGAACGAGGGAGGATGCTCGTGTAGATGGCGTCGACGGCCGCCAGCTCGCCGGTCGACTCGAGTCGGTCGCGCAGGGCCGCGGCCTGCCGTCGACCGAGAGCGCTCAGACCCGTGCAGGTGTCGTGGCCCGAGATCATGCGCTCGAGCTGGGCTGCCGACTCTCCGTGTCTGACCACGAACAGGCGCGTGTCCGATGTCCCCATGGCCACAGCATGGACGACAAGCCGGATCGATCGCCGTCATTTCTCGTCGCACGCTTGCCCGGTTGGGGCGATCACTCCTCGACGGTCAAGGCCTGCTCTGGGCAGTTGAGCGCCCCCGTGCGAGCGCGATCGGCCCACTCGGCGGGGACATCGCCATCGATGCGCAGCACGCAGTGGCCGTCGTCGTCGGCGTCGTAGACCTCGGGTGCCAGCGCGTAGCAGCGGCCGTGACCGGTGCAACGCTCGGCGTCGAGCAGGATCCTCATCCGACCGGCGCCGGCGTGAACTCGAGCGGCAGCTCGGCGATCTCGCGGATGCCCGGCGAGTAGCTCAACGTCGAGTCGGGCACCACCCGGTAGTCGGGCAGCCGACGATGCAGCTCCTCGAGGGCGATGTTCAGCTCGAAGCGGGCCAGATGCGAGCCGAGGCAGCGGTGGGGGCCTCCGCCGAAGGCCAGATGGCGGTTCACGGGGCGATCGAAGTCGACGACGTCGGCGGTCTCACCGAACTCGGCGGGATCGGTGTCGGCGGCGCCGATCATCACCATCACCGTGTCTCCGGGTTCGAAGGCGACACCGTGCATCTCGTGGGGCTCCTTGACGACGCGCAGGACCTGCATGACCGGTGTGTGCACCCGCAGCAGCTCTTCGACGGCAGCCGGGATCCGCGTGAGGTCGGCGACCAGCTCGTCGCGCCGCTCAGGGTGCTGACCGAGGAACGCGACCGAGCAGTCGAGCGTCGACGTGACGGTGTCGAGTCCGCCGAGCATGAACAAGAAGCCCATGTCACTCATCTCGTCGTCGCTCATCCGCTCGCCGTCGATCTCGCCGGTCGCGAACCGACTGAACAGGTCTTCGCCGGGGTTTGCCCGCCGGTCGGCGATGACCTCGCGCGAAGAAGGCATAGATGGCGGCTCCGGTCTCGCGTCGGATCCGAGCCGCCACCGCCGGGTCCATGGCCTCGGGGTGGCGGACCTGGGGGCGGATGATGTCGTCCTTCCACTGCAGGAAGGTGTCGAGCTGGTCGAGCGGCAGTCCGCACAGCTCGAGGAACACCGTGCACGGCAGCGGGACGGTGAGCTCGGCGTGGAAGTCGCAGCGGCCACGCCCGGCGAATCCGTCGATCAGGTCGTTGACCAGAGCGCGCACCTGGTCGTCGAGGGGCTCGAAGTGCTTGGCCCGCAGATGGGGATCCATCACGCGCCGGTACTTGGCGTGGTCGGGCGGATCGATCTGCAGCGGGATGAGCGGCCGATCCTGGCCGATGTCCACGGCGGCCAGGTCCGAGCTGAAGATCTCGGTGTGCTGCAACGCGAACTTGACGTCGTCGTACCGGCTGATCAGGTGCGTGTTGGGCATCTCGGCCAAGAGCGCGACCGGGACATGGTCACGCAGCGCGCCGTAGAACGGCACCGGATCGGCGGCGACCCCGCTGGCATAAGGATTGGCGGAGCGGGCGGCGACGTCGACGTAGCGTCCCGGCCCTTCGAGTCGCTCGGGCTCGGGCTCGTGGTCGGCACCGGCGTCGATCCCGTCGACAGTGGTCATGTGTGGATCTCCTCGGCAGCGAGCGGGGGTACGGCGAAGCGGAACAACTCGGACGCGTTGCGCCATGAGATGGCATCGGCGACATCGGCCGGGAGATGAGCCAGTGCCCGCCCGGCGCGCGTCGCGGTGTCGGGCCAGGTCGAGTCGGCGTGGGGGTAGTCGCTCTCGAGCACGATGTGGTCGACACCGATGTGGTCGCGCAGCACCAGCGACGACGTCAGATCGATCACGCCGAACCAGAAGGCGCGGCGCAGGGCGTCGCTCGGGTGGACCGACGGGTCGGGCCAACCCCCGGACCCCGTGGCCGAGTGATCCATCACGTAGTCGATGCGGTTGATCAACATGGGAACCCAGTCGATGCCCGACTCGGCCAGGCAGATCCTCAGCCCGGGGAAGCGCACGGGGATCCCGGACCACAGCCAGTCGGCGCAGGTGACCAGGGCGTTCACGGGGAACAGCGTCGTCAGCAGCTCGAGGGGCGCGCCCGGCGAGCGCGACGCCGACCACCCCGACGACGCGCAGTGCAGGCACACGACCGTGTCCGTCTCCTCGCACGCGCGGCAGGAACGGATCCCAGTGGTCGGTGTGCAGCGACGGCAGGCCCATGTCGACCGGCTGCTCGAGGAAGCTCACGGCCCGAAAGCCCCGCTCGGCGTTGCGGCGGATCTCGGCCGCCGCCACCTCGGGATCAGCCAGCCAGGGGAGCTGCAACGGGATGAACCGATCGACTCGGGGTCCGACCCACTCGTCGATGTGCCAGTCGTTCCAGGCCCTCACGCAGGCCAGCCCGAGCTCGGGGTCCGAGCACCGGGTGAACGTCGTGCCGCAGAAGCCCGCGATCAGCGACGGGTAGTGCAGCGACGCCCACACGCCATCGACATCCATGTCCGCCACCCGCTCGATCGGATCCCAGCAGCCGCGCCGCATGTCGTCGAAGTTGGCCGGCTCCATCGACCACTCCTCCTTGGGTCGACCGACGACCGCGTTTAGGCCGATCTGCGGATACCGATGGCCGTCGAAGGTCCACACCTCGATGCCGCCGTCGATCACCTCGACGCGCGGCGCGGCCTCGGCCAACGCCTCCGGCATCCGCCCCTCGAACATATGGGCCGGCTCGACCAGGTGGTCATCGACCGAGACGATCACCGGCAGCAGCTCGGGCTCATGAGCGGATCGAGACCGTGGTCGTGTCGCGACCGGCGCGCAGGACCGTCCCGGGCCGGGCCTCGCCGATCTCGCCGTCGGTGACGACCTCGACTCCGTTGACGAACACCCGGTCGAAGCCGGTGGCTCCCCCGTACAGACGCCAGCCCCCACCGGGCAGATCGGTGCGGCTCACGACCGGATCGGGCCCGACCCGCAACGGATCGAGCACGACGACGTCGGCGTGGGCGCCCTCGACGAGACGACCCCGATCGGTCAGTCCGTACAGACGCGCCGGCGCATCGGTGATGAGCGAGATCGCCTCCTCCCAGCTCAGCAGCTCGAGGTCGGCGACGGCGCGGCGCAACAGCACGCTCGGGTAGTTGAAGGTGGCCAAGAAGTCGAGGTGGGCGCCGGCGTCCGACGCGCCGATGATGGCGCGCGAGTCGCGCCACACGTCGACACGCGCCCGCCAGTCGTCTTCGGTGTCGCCGTAGGGCGGGAACGAGAAGCCGGTGCGCAGGTCGTTGGCCACCGCGATCTCGCAGAGCGCGTCGAACGGATCGGCACCCTGCTCGGCGGCCACGTCGGCGACGGTGCGTCCTTCGTACTGCTTGGTCTCGGCACTGGTGCACTCGGTGAGCACGTACTGACCGAAGTTGGCCAGCCCGAGCTGGGCCTCGCCGGCCTGAGCCAGCAGAGCACGGCGCGCCTCGGGCGATCCCAACAACGCGAGCCGCTCCGCGTGCGGCGCGGTCATGGGGCCCTGCCAACCCGGGATGGTGTCGAGCAGGAACCCAGACGCGAAGCACAGACGGGGGCGGATCGACATGGGGATGGTCAGCCCGAGCACGCGACCACCGAGCTCGGCGGCCCGATCCGAGGCCCCGAGCTGGGTGGCCACTCGCTCGGCCAGTCCGGCGATGACCACGAGCACGTTCCAGTTGAGAGGTCGATCGGCGGCCGCCGACATCCGGCCCATGAGCTCGGCTTCGCGCTCGGTGAAGTCGCCGACGCCGGGGATGAACTCGATGGCCGAGCTGGGGTGGCGGCTGACCTCGCGGCACAACGACAAGAGCTCGTACTCGTCGGCCCATCGCGACGGCACCGGCTCGCCATCCCCGTCGAGATGGGTGGCGGCCCACGACGACGACAGGCCCAGCGCGCCCTCGTCCAAGCTCTGGCCGAGCAGGCGGCGCATGGCCTCGAGCTCGTCGTCCCGGGCCGGCCGCTCGCACGCCGCCGGCCCCATCACGACGCGCCGGATGGCGGAGTGGCCGGCCAGGAAGCCCAGGTTGGGGACGACCGATCCGTCGAGCCGGGCCAGGTACGAGCCGAACGAGTCCCAGTCCCAGTCGGTGGCGGCGGCCAACGCCTCGAGCGGCATCCCCTCGACCCTCGACAGCATCTGCATCAGGTAGTCGGCCTCGCTGGCCACCAGCGGGGCAACCGAGAACCCGCAGTTGCCGCCGATGGCCGTCGTCACCCCGTGCAAGGGGGAGGGCGACAGCGTCGGGTCCCAGAAGGCCTGGACGTCATAGTGGGTGTGCAGATCGATGAAGCCGGGGCACACGATCCGCCCGTCGGCGTCGACGGTGCGGGCCGCCGATTCGTCGATCCGATCGGCGATGGCCACGACTCGTCCGTCGGCGATCCCCACATCGGCCCGCCGACCGGCCGCGCCGGTTCCGTCGACCACGAGGCCGCCTCGGATGTTGAGGTCGAGGCCCATGCGCACCTCCCGACGTCGCCGGCACACGTCACCGGAAACCTGACGCTCGTGTCAGGTTTACGCCACCGGCCCGCCCAACGCAACCGCCATGGGTGGGTACGACGAGCCCCTCCGTCGTCTCGGGCCGTCTGACGGCGACCCGAGGTCGGTCAGAACGACCCCAAACCGCGACCACGGCGTGGTGATCGGCCACGGACTCGGGTAGGAAGCAACGACCCCAAAACCTGGAGGATCGGCCATGACCGACTTGGAGAAGCCCGCGGCAGCATCGGGAACCATCACCATCGGTGGCGATCTCACCGTCCGCCGCCTGGGGTTCGGCGCCATGCGGGTGACCGGCACGGGCATCTGGGGCGACCCGCCCGACCGCGACGAGGCCAAGCGGGTCCTGCGCCGCGTCGTCGAACTGGGCGTCAACTTCATCGACACGGCCGATAGCTACGGACCGGATGTCAGCGAGGAGCTCATCGCCGACGCGCTGCACCCGTATCCGGAGGATCTGGTCATCGCCACGAAGGCCGGTCTGCTCCGACCCGGACCAGGACGCTGGGATACCGACGGCCGGCCCGCCCACCTGCGCGAGGCGTGCAGCGGGAGCCTGAAGCGGCTGCAGGTCGACCACATCGACCTCTACCAGTTCCACCGGCCCGATCCGAACGTGCCGGTCGAGGAGTCGATAGGGACGCTGGTCGAGCTGCAACAGGAGGGCAAGATCCGCCACATCGGCATCTCCAACGTCGACGAGGCCCTGCTGGCGCGCGCCCGGCAGGTCGCGACGGTGGTCTCGGTGCAGAACCGCTACAACCCCACCGACCGCGGCTCGGAGTGGGCCGTCGACCTGTGCCAGCGCGATGGGCTGGCCTTCCTGCCGTGGGCGCCCATCGGTGGCGGCCGCGAGGACACCGAAGCCATCGCCAAGATCGCCGCCACCCACGGCGCCACCCCCCGCCAGGTCGTGCTGGCCTGGTTGCTGGCCCGCTCGCCGGCCATCGTGCCCATCCCTGGCACCGGCTCGGTCGACCACCTCGAGTCGAACGTGGCCGCCGCCGGCCTCGAGCTCACCCACGACGAAGTGGCGTCGATCACCGCCCTCGACGCGTAGCCGCGTCGGCCGCGAGGTGGAGTAGCGGAGCCGCCGCCGGAGCCGTCGGGAACGGACCGAACGAGCCGGTAAGTTGGTGGGCTCACCGGCGTGGATCGTCCCTGCGTCGGGACCGCAGGACACAGGGGGAGTCATGCCGTACAACGAAGGTCGCATCGTCCACGATGCCGACGCCCATCTGATGGAGACGCCGACGTGGCTGCGCGACCACGCCGATCCCAACGTGCGTGATCGCATCCCGCCGCTTCGCTACACGAGCGGCAACGAGCTGCGCCAGACCGGCGATCCCGAGGAGCAGCTGCGAGACATCGACGCCGCCTTCGAGCGGTTGCGCGAGAAGCACGCCAGCGACGAGTACCGGGCCACCGAGGCGGCCGAGATCATGGCCCGCAAGAACTTCGCGGCGACGGGCGGGTTCGTGGCCGAGGATCGCCCCCGCGCCCTCGACCTGCTGGGGTTCTCGAGCCAGCTCGTCTTCAACACCTTCCACAACAGCCGGCTCCACGACTGGGAGCACGGAAGCGATGCCGAGCTGGCCGAGGGCGCGGCTCGCGCTCACAACCGCGGCATGGTCGAGTTCTGCTCGGTCGACAAGCGGCTGCTGCCCACCTGCTACGTGCCGCTGTTCGACTTCGATGTAGCCGAGTCGATGGCGGCCGAGGCCATCGCCATGGGCGCGTCGGCGTTGCTGGTCGCGTCGGGTTGCCCGCCCGGGCACTCCCCCAGCCACCTCGGGCTCGACCCCGTGTGGGCCCGCGCCCAAGAGGCGGGGATCCCGATCGTGTTCCACGTCGGCGGGACCGGCACCCTTATCGATCCCAACTACTTCAACAACGGACTGCCCATCCCGCCCGACTTCCACGGTGGCGAGGAGAACTTCCGCTCCGTCGACTACATGGGCATCCCCCGTCCACCGGCCCAGACGCTGGCCACCATGATCTTCGATGGCGTGCTCGACCGTTTCCCCGATCTGCGGATCGGGGTCATCGAGCAGGGCGCCATCTGGGTGCCGTCGTGGACGCGCCAGATGGAGTCGGCCTTCGACGCCTTCGAGCGCCACGAGGAACGGCTGCGGGCCCTGGCCCTGCGTCCCACCGACTACGTGCGCCGCCAGATCCGCTTCACGCCCTACCCCACCGAGGACGTCGGCTGGATCATCAGCCAGTCCGGTCCCGACGTCTGCATGTTCTCGTCGGACTATCCCCATGTCGAGGGCGGCCGGCGCCCGCTCGAGCGGTTTGAGGCGTCCCTCGACGGCATCGACGACGACGCCCGCGAGCGCTTCTACACCTCGAACTTCCTCGACCTCATGGGCTCCGCCGCCACCGCCCTGGCCGCTTAGCCGCCCTGGCCGCTTACCCGTCCTGACCGGCCTGGACCTCGGCTTCTTGCGGCGATGAAGGGCGCTCTGCGCCCTCAATCGCCGCCAGAACGGGAGAGGGTCGAAGGTCACGTGGACGTGGTGCTCAACACCGAGCTTGCCTCCGCACACAGCTGGGTCGTATCGCGGGTCAGCACCTGCGCCAACAGTTGAGATCGCGGCGCGCGATCGGGACGTTGGATGACTGACCACCGCTGTGGTGGCTGACGACCCAAGGTGGCGCTCCGGATCGGGTCGCGCGCCGGACCGCTACGTTCGCGGTCATGACTCGGTCAGACAACCCGGATGTCGACGCCTTCGATCGGCTCGTGGCCGCGCTCGATCCGCCGATGTTGATCGTGACGACCGCGACGGCTGACACCCGCGCCGGGTGCCTGGTCGGCTTCCATTCGCAATGCGGCATCGATCCACGCCGCTATGTCGTGTGGATCTCGAGAGCCAACCGCACCCACGCGGTCGCCACGCACGCCGAGCAGTTCGCGGTGCACGTGCTCGACGCGGGCCAGCACGCGCTGGCCGAGTTGTTCGGGGGCGAGAGCGGCGACGACGTCGACAAGTTCGCGCGGTGCGCGTGGAGCGAGGGTCCCGACGGCGTGCCGCTGCTCGACCTCTGTCCCGATCGATTCGTCGCCCGGCGGGTGTCGTTCACCGACGTCGGCGCCGACCACACCAGCCTCGTTCTCGCGCCCATGACCACCGAGCACGGCCGACCGACCACCTGGCTCACGGTAGGAAAGATGACCGATGTGTCGGCCGGACACGCTCCGGACGAACCGCGACATCCGCGCTGAAAGCCCAGCTCAACACGCCTTTCCTTGGACCGTGGAGCGCGACGGTGGCCCTCCCCTCCTGCGACAAGGACGTTACGATTGTGACGAACATTGTGACGATAAGGTTGCGAAATCGGGTCAGGTCGACCATCATGCGTCGGTGCCTCTCGGGACCAGACCGCTTCGTCGGCTGCCAATTGCCGGCCTGGCTGCCGCGCTCTTGCTGACCGCTCTCCCCATCTTGTCGGGCTCGGCTCACGCCGATCCGCTCGGCGATGCTCGGGCCAAAGCGGCTCAGATCAGCAGCCAATTGGCCGCGCTCGAGCAGAAGCAGATGCAGCTCGAGACCAAGGTCGAGATCGCCGAGCAGCGCCTGGCCGAGGCCAGCGCCGCCATCACACAGGCGCAGCAACATGTCGCCGAGGCCAACGCCGCCCTCGAGCAGAAGCAATCCGACCTGACCGCGTTCGCCGTCGAGTCCTACGTGTCGGGCAACGATCCGCAGAGCTTCGAGGCCGGGATGATGGACCCGGGTCCGTCGGCGTCGGTGAAGACCGGCTACCTGACCTCGCTGAGCGGCACGAGCAGCGACCTCATCGATCAGGTCAAGGCCACCCGCCAGCACGCCGAGCAGCAGCAGGCCGCGCTGGGACGCGCTCGTGACGCCGCCCAGGCTCAGGTCAACGCAGCCAACTCGGCCAAGAAGAGCTCGGCCGCCGCCATCGCCCAGCAGCACGCCATCCAGCAACAGGTCAACGGACAGGTCGCCCAACTCGTCGCCGCCGATCAGCAACGACGCCGCCGCCGCCGCCCAACAGATCGCCGTCGCCGCCGCCGCGAGGGTCAAGGCCAACCCGGCCGCGACCACCGGCCGCGTCGCCATCTCGCCCCACGCCGGATCGGGCGGGGCCGTCTCCAGCCCTGGCGTCGTGCCCAACGCGCCGCCGCCCTCGAGCCGCGCCGGCGTCGCCGTCGCCGCCGCGCTCAGCAAGCGAGGCTCGCCCTACGTCTGGGGCGCCGCCGGTCCGAACACGTTCGACTGCTCAGGCCTGGTCATGTGGGCCTGGGCCCAGGCCGGAGTCGGCCTTCCCCATTTCACGGGCAGCCAGATGTCCGCCACCCGACCGATTGCCGTGTCTCAGCTGCAACCAGGCGACCTCGTGTTCGTCTGGGGACCAGGTGAGGGCGGCGGGCCTCCGGGCCACGTCGGTCTTTACATCGGGGGCGGACAGATGGTGCATGCCCCACACGCCGGAGCCACGGTTACCGTGGTGTCCATCTATTGGTGGCCCGGCGCCACGATCGCCGCCGGCCGAGTCGTCTGACCACGGGTCTCTCGCCCTCCCCCCACGTCGACGACTCGGCCGCCGGCACCACCTGCTGGCCTCGGCGATAATCCGCCGAGGCGGGCTTCGCCCATCCGGGCCTCACCCGGCGAGCGGCTCCGCCCCTGCTCCGCCGCGTCACACCGGTCGGCCAGCCTCCCGACGGGCGCTTCGCCATCCGGGCCGCACCCGGCGAGCGGCTCCGCCCTGCTCCGCCCCGTCAGTGGGGTTCGAGGATGACGAGAGGGATCTCGCGGTCGGTCGAGGCCTGGTACTGGTCATAGGCCGGCCACACCTCGGTGGCCCGCGCCCACCACTCGGCCTTCTCGTCTCCGCTCGCCACCCGAGCGCGCAAGTCATGCACGTCAGGGCCGTCCTGCAACGCGACGTCGGGGTTCTCGACCAGGTTGAGGTACCAAACGGGATGCTTCGGAGCGCCGCCCATCGATGCGACCACGGCGTAGCGGTCACCGTGGGCAACGCGCATCAGCGGTGACTTGCGCAGCTTGCCGGACTTGCGGCCCCGCGTCGTGAGGATCACACACGGCTTGCCCTCGAGCAGGTTGCCCTCGGCCCCTCCGGTCGACTCGTACTGCTCAACCTGCTCGACGATCGGGCCCCACGGACTGGGGTCGTATTCACCCTCGAGTGGCATGGTCGCTCCCTTCCTCTGCGCTGCGGCGCGGACTTCGCAGGCTACAGAGATGGCATCGAGACGCCGCACTAGTGTCCGAGTCGCACTCACCACGTGAGGCTCAACTCTCATCCCAGCCACTTCGGAGGCCAACATGCCCATCGACACCCTGATCGCCTACGCCGGCGTCTACGCCAACGTCGACGATGCTCTCGCCGACTACGACGCCATCAAGGACCTGCACACCGAGGCGGGACTGATCGACGCCTTCGACGCGTCGGTCATCGAGCGCAAGGACGACGGCAAGGTCAAGATCGTCAAGAAGCACGAGACGCCCACCCGGGTCGGTGGCGTGCTCGGTGGCGGCGCCGGACTGGCCACTGGGCTGGTGATCGCCCTCTTCCCCGCCGCCGCCATCGGTGCCGGACTCCTGGCCGGTGCCACCGCCGGTGGAGCGCGCCTCGGGGCGTGGGCCGGTCACGCCGCCGGGGGGATGAGCCGAAGCGACCTCAAGGACCTCGGCGAGCACCTCGACGAGGGCCAGGCCGGACTGGTGCTGGTCGGCGTCTCGGACATGCAGGCCAAGATCGACCGGGCCATGAGCCACGCCTTGAAGAAGGAGCAGAAGCAGCTCAAGGCCGACCGCAAGGCGGCAGAGAAGGACGCCGAGGACGCCGAGAAGGCCGAGGACGCCGACAAGAAGAGCTGACCCCGTCCGTCCCGTGCATCGCGGCGGCAGATGACCACACCAGAGGTGTCGATCTGCCGCCGGGACGGCCCCAACCCAATCGCGGCGGCAGATGACCACACCAGAGGTGTCGATCTGCCGCCGCGTTGTGGGACGGGCAGGGCGTGGTGGGGGCGTGCGGGAGCCGGGGAATCAGAGGTCGACGGCGGGGTGGGATCCCGGTGGGTACGCCTCGAGGTAGGCCTCGAGGGCGGCCCGCACCGTGGCCAGGTCGGACGCGCCCACGAGCGCCTCCCACTCGCGCTCGGCCTCGAGCCAGCGCGTGCGCCCGTCGCGGAGCTTCTCCTCGCCCATGTCGGTGAGGGTGAGGACCCGGGCCCGCCGATCGGCCGGATGCGGGGCGCGCTGGACGATGCCGGCCTGTTCGAGGGCATTGACCACCTCGGACGTCGACTGCTTGGTGACGCCCAGGTGGTGAGCCAGCTCGACGGTGGTGACGTTGTCGTGGGTGGCGAGGTAGCGCGCCGCGAAGCCGTGCACGACCGTCAGCCGCGTCGGACCGGTCTGCGGCTTGGCCGCCGCCAGCCGATCCAGCATGGCCTTGGCCGTGCGGATGAGCAGGAGCGGCAGCTCGTCGGCCGTGTCGTCCACGACATCGGCGTCAGCGGTTCTCCGGGCGGGCATGGTTTGACAGTATAGTCAGGTTCCCTTACTATCTCAAGCTCACCCCCCGCACGGTTTCACCGGAGTCCCCCATGTCCCTTCGTGCCCACGCCCGCTTCTGCTATCGCCAGCGCCGCTGGGTCGTGGCCTTCTGGGTGGCCGTCCTGGTCGGCGTCAACGTCCTCGCGGCTACGGCCGGCACCAACTTCACGACCAACTTCAGCGCGCCCAACACCGAGTCGACGCACGCCACCAACCTTCTGGCGGCCAACTTCAAGGCTCAGTCAGGGGACTCGGTGCAGGTCGTGATGGAAGGCACGCCCTCGATGACCGATCCGGCCGTGAAGGCCGACGTGGCGACGTTCCTCGCCGAGCTCGCCAAGGTGCCCCACGTGCTCAGCGTCAGCGATCCCTATGCCGGGACCGGCGGCATCTCCAAGTCGGGGACGGTCGGGCTGGCCAACGCTCAGCTCGACACCAAGGCGCAGGACATCCCCAACTCGGTCGGTCAGCAGATGATCACTCTGGCCGAGCAGCACTCCGACTCGCACCTCCAGGTGCACCTCGGCGGCCAGCTCATCCAACAGTCCGAACGGCAGAAGCCACCGTCGTCCGAAGGCATCGGCATCCTCGCCGCCATCATCATCCTGCTGATCGCCTTCGGCTCGGTGCTGGCCATGGCCCTGCCCATCGTCGTCGCCCTGACCGGCATCGCCGTCGGCCTGCCGATCATCGGCCTGCTCACGCACTTCTATCCGTTGCAGAGCTTCTCGACCACGTTGGCGGCGATGATCGGGATCGGCGTCGGGATCGACTACGCCCTCTTCGTGGTGACCCGCTACCGACAGGGGCTCCAAGCCGGCCTCGATCCTGAGGAAGCGGTCGTCACCGCCATCGACACGTCGGGCCGGGCCGTGTTGTTCGCCGGCCTCACCGTGATCATCGCGTTGTTGGGGATGCTCGCCATCGGGCTCTCGTTCATCAGCGGCCTCGGCATCGGCTCGGCGGCGGTGGTGGCCGTGACCGTGCTGGCCGCGGTGACGCTGCTGCCCGCGGTGCTCGGCTTCGTCGGCACCAAGATCGACAGCCTCAGTCTGCCGTGGGTGCACAAAGAGGGCGGTAGCACCCGCGAGACCGTCTGGCATCGCTGGAGCCGGTTCGTCCAGCGCCATCCCTGGCTGCTCACCATCGCCGGCCTGGCCATCGTCATCGCCCTCGCCCTGCCGGTGCTCTCCCTGCGACTCGGGTTCGTCGATGCCGGCAACGACCCCGTCGGATCGCAGACCCGGGTGGCCTATGACACGCTGGCCAAGGGCTTCGGGCCCGGGTTCAACGGACCGTTCCTGCTGGCGATCCAGCTGCCGCCCGGCGGTGATCACCAGGAGGATCTGGCCAAGCTCCAGTCGGCGGTGGCCTCGACGCCTGGGGTCGCGACGGCCACACCGGTCCTGACCAGCCCTTCGGGCACGACGGCGGTCATGCGCGTGTACCCGACCACCGCCCCTCAGGACGCCTCGACCAGCGCGCTGCTGCACAACCTGCGCGACCACGTGATCCCGGAGGCCACGGCCGGCACGGACCTCAAGGTCTACGTCGGCGGCTTCTCGGCGCTGACCGACGACTTCGCCAACCTGCTCGGACAGCGGCTGCCGCTCTTCATCGGGGTCGTGATCCTGCTCAGCTTCCTGCTGCTGATGATCGTGTTCCGCTCGATCCTGGTGCCACTCAAGGCCGCCATCATGAACCTGCTGTCGATCGGCGCCGCCTACGGCGTGGTGGTGATGATCTTCCAGTACGGATGGGGCAAGGAGATCGTGGGCGTCGGCAAGGGCGGCCCGATCGAAGCCTTCATCCCGATCATGATGTTCGCCATCTTGTTCGGGCTGTCGATGGACTACGAGGTCTTCCTGCTGTCCCGCATCCGAGAGGAGTACCTGCGCACCGGCGACAACGGCCAGTCGGTCGCCGACGGGTTGTCGGCCACCGCTCGGGTCATCACCGCCGCCGCCGCCATCATGTGCACGTTCTTCCTGTCGTTCGTGCTCGGCGACAACATCATCATCAAGCTGTTCGGCATCGGCTTCGCCAGCGCCATCTTCATCGACGCCACGCTGATCCGCATGGTCATCGTGCCGTCGACCATGGAGCTGCTGGGTGACGCCAACTGGTGGTTGCCCGGTTGGCTCGACCGCATCCTCCCCCACCTCGACGTCGAAGGTCTCTCGCTCGAGGTACCCGAATCCGACGAGCGGCCCGACTCCGACACCGAGCCCGAACCCGTCCCCGTGGGAGCGCCGTGAGCACCACCATCCCGCCGATCGAATCCGCCGGCCCGGCCCCCGACGCCGAGACCGACGCCGACAGGACCGCCGCCCGCATCTACGCCCGGCGGTGGTGGACCCTGGCCGTCCTGTGCCTGAGCCTGCTGATCGTGTTCGTGGGCAACTCGAGCCTCAACGTCACCATCCCGACGCTGTCGCGTGAGCTCGGCGCGACGACCGCACAACTGCAATGGGTCATCGCCATCTATTCGCTCGTGTTCGCCGGTCTGCTCTTCTCGACTGGCGCCATCGGCGACCGCTTCGGGCGCAAGGGCGCCCTGCAGTTCGGTCTCGTCGTGTACCTGGTCGCCTGCGTGCTGGCCACGAAGTCGAATGCGATGTCGCAGCTGATCGCCTGCCGGGCCCTCATGGGCGTCGGTGCCGCCTTCATCATGCCGTCGACGCTGTCCATCCT
The DNA here is from genome assembly GCA_963734965.1 of uncultured Microthrixaceae bacterium. Taxonomy (GTDB): domain Bacteria; phylum Actinomycetota; class Acidimicrobiia; order Acidimicrobiales; family Acidimicrobilacustridaceae; genus UBA4742. The sequence goes on from CAVTJK010000004.1 coordinate 635,016, forward strand.
CGTCAACGTGTTCCCGCCCGAAGAGCGGGCCAAGGCCATCGCCATCTGGGCCAGCGTCACCGGCGCCGCCGGCGTCATCGGACCGGTGGCCAGCGGCTACCTGCTCGGCCACTTCTGGTTCGGATCGGTCTTCTTCGTCAACGTGCCCATCCTGATCGTGGCGCTGGTGTCGGGCTGGTTCCTCGTACCCAAGTCCAAGGACCCCGAGCAGGGCCAGCTCGATCCGCTCGGTGCCCTGTTGTCGATCGTCGGGATCGTGGCGCTCGTCTACGGCCTGATCCAGGCCCCGACCGACGGTTGGGGCAGTCCAGCCACGCTGGCCGCGTTTGTGGTCGCCGCCATCGTGCTGAGCCTGTTCGTGGCGTGGGAGCTCCACGTCGACGAACCCATGCTCGACATCCGCTACTTCCGCAAGCCCGCCTTCAGCACCGGCACGGGCGGGATGATCCTCGTCTTCTTGTCCATGTACGGCGTGATGTTCCTGCTCACCCAGTACTTCCAGCTCATCCTGGGCTACACCCCGCTCGGCACGGCCCTGCGGTTCCTGCCCATGGCGCCCATCATGATCGTGATCTCGCCGCTCACGCCGCGGTTCAGCAAGCGCTTCGGCGCCAACCGCGCCGTGGCCTTCGGCATGGTGTGCGTGGCCGTTGGCATGCTCGTGTTCCGCGGTCTGAGCTCCCAGACGTCGTACTGGTACATCCTGCTCGGCCTGGTGCCGCTGGTGAGCGGGATCGCCCTGTGCATGTCACCGATGACGGCGGCCATCATGTCGGCGGTTCCGCCCCGCCGCGCCGGGGCCGGCTCGGCCATGAACGACGCGACACGCGAGCTCGGCGCCGCCCTCGGCATCGCCCTCATGGGCAGCGTGGCCGCCTCGCAGTACGCCAACCAGATCAACCACCTGACCAAGCACCTCCCCGCAGCATCCCAAGCCAAGGCCCAGACGTCGTTGGCCGACGCCTTGGCGACGGCCGACAAGCTCCCCGGCGCGGCGGGCAAGGCGCTCAGCATCGGCGCCCAGCACGCGTTCATCGACGGCGTGCACCTGGCCGTCACCGCTGGCGCCATCCTGGCTCTGATCGCGGCGGTCACCGTCTGGCGGTGGCTCCCCCGTCAACTCGGCGACGAGTCGTCGATGGCGGGTCCGATCGAGTCCCTCGAAGACACCGTCGAGCTGGGTCTGGCCGGAGTCGAACCTGCCTTCGCCGATCGCAGCGAGAGCGACGCCGAGATCGAGGCCGACGAGTCCGAGGCCGAAAGCACCGGCTCGAGCGCGGCCGAGACCACCTCGGCCTAGCGCGCGTCGCCAACGCTCCGGCGCTGATCGACCCATACGGTCGACGACTGCCGGAGCGACGCATAGAGCTGGCCAACCCGCCAACGCTCCGGCGCTGATCGACGCCCAGGGTCGACCGCAGCCGGAGCGTGTCAATCCTGGTCAGGCCGAGCCGGCGATGAGCTCTTTGAGGTCGGTCGGGGCGGTTCGGCGACGGAAGTCGTGGGCCGTGAGTCCCGTGACCGTCGTGGTCGTGGTGGCCCGGGCGGTCGCTGAGCGACGCAGCCCGAACAGCGGAGCCAGCTCGCCGAAGTAGCCGCCCGGGGCGATGGTGCTGACGCGCTCGACCGTGGCGTCGAACCGTTCGCGGACGATTTCGATCTCGCCGCTCTCGACGATGTAGACGAGGTCGCCCGGGTCGCCCTGGTGGAACAGGGCCTCGCCCGATTCGAGCCGTCGCAACTCGGGAGGTCGGCTCGACGACGCCAGTGCCGGGCTCAGTTCGACGACCGCGTCGGCCAGGGGCAGCAGGCGCTCGTCGTGGGTCGCGACGACCACGATCCGACCAGGACCGGCGACCGAGCGCAACAGGCGCAACACGCCCTCGACCTGGACGTAGTCGAGGTGGGCGGTCGGCTCGTCGGCCAGCACCAGCGCCGGATCGTGAGCGAGCGCCCGGGCGATGGCGACGCGCTGTTGCTGCCCACCCGACAGCTCGGATGGCCGATGTCCGGCTCGGTCGGCCAGATCGACCTGCTCGAGACGGTGGGCGGCGATGCGACGGGCCGCCCGGGTGCGCACCCCCGAGACGACGAGCGGGGCGGCCACGTTCTCGAGCGCGGTGAGACTCGGCACGAGGTTGAAGGCCTGGAACACGATCCCGACCGAGTGGCGCCGATAGTCGCTGAGGGCCTTGCCCGCGAGTGCGGTCACGTCCAGGTCGCCGAGATGGATGGTCCCCGACGTCGGTGTCAGCAGCGACGCCATGGCTGACAGCAAGGTCGTCTTGCCACAACCGCTGGCGCCGAGCAGCAAGCACCAGCTGGCCATCGGTCACGTCGAGGTCGAGGTGGTCGATCGGGCGAACGGTGTAGCCGCCGCTCGAGTACTCGATCGTCAGGTCGCGCACGCGCAGATCGGTCATCCGACTCCTCCGAAGGCGAGCGCCGGATCGATGCGGGCCACCCGCCGCACCCCGACCAGGCTGGCGAGCACGCCGACCACGAGCGCGACCACGAACAACGTCACGTAGGCCTGCACGGGGATCTCGACCGGGAACGGGAACAACGGCCCGATGGCCACGGCGACCACCGCGGCCACGACGCCCGAGAGGATCGACAGCACGAGCGCCTGCAGTCCGAGCCCGCCCACGAGCGACCACGTAGAGGCCCCGCTCGCCTTCAGGACCGCGAAGTCGCCCAGTCGCTCGAGCGCCGACATGTAGATGATCGAGCCGATGATCCCGCCGGCCACGATCCAGAGCAGGAAGTTGATCAGGTCGAGCGTCTGGGCCGACTGGGTCAGCGTGCGGTCGAGGTCCTTGTGGACCTGTTGGCCCGTGAGCACCGCAAGGCCCGACGGCACGGTCGCCGGCCGGCCCCGGGTGACGATGGCGCTGGCCAGAGGCTGGCCCGAGATGAGCGTCGACTGCACATCGTGGATGGGCAGGAACACCGTCGGCGTACCGAAGTAGAACGAGGTGTTGGTCAGCACGCCGACGACAGGAAAGGATCGGCCGGCGAAGCGGACGTGGTCACCGACGTGCAGGCCGAGCGAGTCGTCGACCATGGCTTCGCCTGGTGCCGACGCCACCCGGCCGTGGGTCACGCGCGCGGGGCTCGGTCATCGAGCTGAGCTGGTACCCGACGACGTTGACATCGCGCTTGGCCACCGTGCTGCGCAGCACCAGCAACGGGCTGGCGGCCGTCACCCCCGGTGTGGCCGCCAGGGTGGCCGCCGCCGAATCGGGCACCATCTTGCTGGTCGAGAAGACACCGCTCGTCCCATGCGCCACGACCCAGGCGTCGGCGTGGAACAGACCCACGATGCGGGTGCTCTCGAGGCGGATGTGGTTCATGAGCCCCGACATGGTCACGGTGAGCCCGAAGGCCAGACCGGCCGCCAGCACCGCGATGGCGAACCGGCGACGGCGCCACTGCAGGTCACGCAGGCTGATCAGCCACATGGTTCGAACGGTACGGACCCCACGGCGTCCTCAGAAGGGTGTGGGCCTCGCCGCGCCCGGGGGGGCCAGCACCCCTCGACCTGCGGCCGGTCAGCGCAGGACGAAGCTCGTCATCGAGAGCGAGCCGTAGGCGTAGCCGTCGACCAGCACCTCGGTCGCGGCACCGGCGGCATCGGCCAGGCCGGCCAGGTAGAGCAGCGGGATGAAGTGGTCGGGCGTCGGCGACCGCGTGGCGGAAGTCCTGGTGATCCGCCAGATCGATGACGTCGGCCGGGTCGCGAGGTCATGGTCGCCGGCGCCGACTCGTCGAAGCGCCGGGCCCAGTCCTCACCCCGATCGGGCACGCTCCAGTCGACCTCGCGCAGGTTGTGCACGACGTTGCCCGAGCCCAGCACCAACACGCCGCGCTCGCGCAACGGAGCCAACGCCGCGCCAAGGTCGAGGTGATATCCGAACGGTTGGTCGGCGTTGATGGAGAGCTGGACGACGGGGATGTCGGCGTCGGGGAAGGCGTGGACGAGCACCGACCAGGTGCCGTGATCGATCCCCCAGCTGTCGGCGTCCAGGCCGATCCAGGTCGGCTCGACCACCTCGGCCACCTCGGCGGCCAGCTCGGGTTCGACCCGGCGCCGGGATAGTCGACCGCGAACAGCTCGTCGGGGAACCCGTAGAAGTCGTGGATCGTCCGGGGCGCGGCCATGGCCGTGACCGCACTGGCGTTGATGTACCAGTGCGCGGAGACGGCGAGGATGGCCCGGGGCCGAGGGATGCTGGCGCCGAAGGACGTGCCACGCGTCGGTGTAGCGATTGTGCTCGAGCGCGTTCATGGGACTCCCATGTCCGACGAAGACGGCCGGCATCAGCTCGCTCACGTGACCCATCATGACCCAGGCGAGGTCCTCCGCACGCTGGGAACTAGGCGTTTCTGGGGACTCGTGACTTGAACAGCTCGTGACCAGGCCACCCAACCGGAGAGGAGCGGGGTCGTGACGTCCGACGACGACTTCGAATCCTTCTATCGGTCCCACCACGCACGCCTGGTCGCGTCGATGCTGGTCACGACGGGCGACACCGACGTCGCCAGGGACGCGGTGGACGAAGCCTTCACCCGGGCCTTGGCCCGGTGGGAGCGCGTCGGGGCCATGACCTCGCCGGCGGGATGGACCTACCGCGTCGCCCTCAACGTGGCCCGGCGCCGGTTTCGCCGGCGGGCCCTCGAAGATCGGCTGCTGGCCCGCCACCGGCCTCCGACCGAGACGCCACCGGCGCTCGACCACACCCGTGAGCTGGTGGCCGGCCTGGCGCCGCGCCAGCGCACGGCCATGGTGCTGCGGTACGTCGCCGATCTCACCGAACCCGAGATCGCCAAGGCGATGGGCATCCGCCGCTCGACGGTGTCGGCCACCCTGGCCGCCGCTCGAACGCGCCTGGCGCGCGACCTGGCCGACGACACCGTGGGCGACGCGGCTCGTGACCCCCGAACCGATCCCACTCCCCTGCCTGGAGGCTCCAATGGATGAGCTCCGCCATCGCGCCCAGGCGCTGCTCGAGCACCCGCCGATCGCGCCTCTTCCGATCGACGAGCTGCGTGCTCGCGCCCGCCAGGTCCGCCGCCGCCAACGCCTCACCCGCGCCGCGCTGGCTCTCGTCGCCGTCCTCGTACTGGTCGTCGCGGCTGTGACCCTCGTCCGACCCACCCACGACACGGTGAAGACGGTCGGGCCGTCCCCGTCGAGCTCGATCCCGCCGACCACCGCCTCCGCGCCGGGCCCCGAACCGGCATCGGACGTCGACCACCTGCCGCCGCACCTCGCCTTCGGGGACGACCTCGACGGCTGGATGGCGTCCGGCGGCAGCTGCTCGTCCGGGTCGTGTGCCGACCCGGTCCTCCGCCACTCGTCCGACGGAGGCCAGACCTGGGTGCGATGGAGCTCCGTGCCAGCCGTGCAGGACGTCACCCTCGATCCGACGACTCAACGTGATCTGGGCGGTCTGGTGATCCTGGCCTTCGCCGACCCCCACAATGGCTGGTTCAGCCAGGCCGGCCAGCTGTGGTCGACCCACGACGGCGGCCACACCTGGCACCACGTCGCCAGCGACCCGGTCCTGGCCATCGCGACCTGGGGCGAGAGCACGGCCGCGCTGGTGGCGCGGTGCGACGGCTCGGCCCCCAGCACCGGGCCGGGCCGCGCAAGCGCCTGTCCTCTCGGGCTCGTGGTCACGGCTTCGGATCGCGACGAGTGGACCCAGTCGTCGGACACGCTGGCGACGGCCCAGGGTGGCGAACTGTTGAACACCGGCGGTGTCATGTGGGCCCTCGTGGCCGGACACCTCTACCGCACCGAGCTCGGCCATCCGGTCCAGGAGGTGTCGCCACCCTGTGCCGACCAGAACGGGCTGGGCGCCGAGCGGTTGCTGGGGCTGGCCGTCGGCCGAGTCGGGGTGCTGTGCGTCGCCGGGGCGGTCGACGGGAACACGAACACGATGACCAAGGTCGTGGTCGAGTCCTCCGATGACGGGGCCCACTGGTCGGTGTTCGGCGTTGCACCGGCGACGGGCTGGGCGGGATGGGCCACCGCCAACTTCGGCGGCGCCGCCTTCGTCGTCACCGACGGCCACACGCTCTGGCGGTCGACGGGTGGCGACTGGACCCCGGTGTTCCGGCCCCCAGCCGCCACCGCCGAGATCAGCCAGGTGCTGATGGCGAACGAGAGGGTCGGCTACGTGGTGGCCGACGGAACCGGGCCGGACGGGACCGGCCCTGGATCGACCATCTGGGTCAGCTCCGACGGCGGCCAGACCTGGGGACCAGTCCCCCTCAGCTGAGGCGGGCGGGATCCGAGCCGGAATTCAACCCGGTCGTCGCCACGGGCGGCGCGACCATGCGGGATGGTCATAGCGGTCGCGCACACCACCAGCGCGTCGGTTGCGTGGGACGCGGCCGGCGACTTCCTGCGTTCACGACCGGTCGACCACAACGTGGCCATGACGATCCTCGCCGACCGGATGATCGACTCGACACCGGGCCATTACTGGTGCCTCACCGACGACGGCCTGGTCGCGGGCTACGCGTGGCTGTCGCCCGAGACGTACAAGGCCGGGGTGATCCCGATGGAGCGACGACTCGTCGAGGCGCTCGCCGACTGCGTGTCGGTCCAGGTTCCCGACCTGTCCGGCATCATCGGTGAGGCGGCGACGGCGGCTGCCTTCGCCGGTCGCTGGACCGAGCAGCTGGGCGGCGGTGCCGAACCGGATGAGGGCCAGCGGCTCTACCAGCTCGATGGTCGGCAACCACGCCCGATGGCGTCGGGCCGAGCCGACTCGGCCAGAGCCGAGGAGGTCGACACGATCGTCGAGATGCTCCTCGCCTTCCAGGACGAGGTGGGCGGCGGGGGCGGCGGCCCGCCCGATCTCACGGCCATGGTGGCTCGGCGGGTCGCCGACGGCCGGATGTACGTGTGGCGCGACGACGATGCCGTGGTTGGGTTCGCGGGCTCGAGCGAGCCCCAGGCCGGCGCGGTGCGGGTCGGACCGGTCTACACCCGGCCCGATCGACGCCGGGCGGGGTACGGCGCCGCTTTGACGGCGGCCGTGGGCGAGCGCGCCCTCGACGCCGGCGCTGAGGTCGTGCTGCTGTACACGCAGCTCTCCAATCCCGGGTCGAACCGCATCTACCGCCGCCTCGGCTACCGCGCCGTCAGCGAGATCCTCAGCTACCGCTTCGCGCCGCCGCCCCACCACCCCCCACTCGAACCGGTGCCGTGACGCGCGCCCATGGAGACATCCGACGGCACAGGTACGGCGGTGATCAGGGGTTCTTGCCCGGACCGTGACCGCTCGCTCACGGTTCGCTCACACCTCGGGGCGATCCTGTGGAGGAGATCGAGTTCATCCTGACCAGGAGTCCCCATGGCTGATCCATCGCCCGCCCCGACCGAATCGCGAAGCCCCTTGGAGCAGCACCGCCACACCATGCGCACCGTGCGCTGGGTGATCATGGGCGTGGGACTGGCCGTGGGCCTCGCCCTCGTCCTCAACGGCAACGTCGTGGCCGGCGTGCTGATCGGCGGGTTCGCCGCCTTCCGCATGGCGATGATGCTCTACGTCAGCCGCCGCCAGCACCAGCTCGTGACCAGTTGGCGCGGCGGTCAGGGCGCACCACCGGCGTCCGGATCGTTCGCCGGCCTCGGCGCCGGGCGCAGGGGTCGAGCCCAAGGTGGCCAGTTCCCCCGGCTGGCCGAGCGTGAGCTGACCGTGGCGGCCACGACCATCGGGATGGATCCGGGCGAGCTCAGGCAGGCGATCGGGCAGGGTCAGTCCATCGCCCAGTTGGCGGTGGCGCGGAACGTGTCACCCGCTCGCGTCGTCGACGCCATCATCGCCGATGCCTCAGCCATGCTCGACCAAGCGAGCGCCCGCGGTCGGTTGCCGGTCACCCGTCAGGGTCAGGCTCGCGCCCGACTGCCCGAGTGGGCGGACCGGATGGTGAACCAGGCCGGCTCGACTTCTCGCTGACGGATCCGAGAGAGTTCCGCCACCCCTCGGTCAGCGCTTGGCCGCCGGAGGTTCGATGTCGCCGAAGAGCGTGCTGATGCTCTCGCGGCGCCAGATCCGCCTGATGCCCTCACCGAGCAGTCCGCCGATGGGGACGACCTCGATCGCACTCGAGAGCTCGACCGGCTGGGTCTCGACCGAGTCGGTCATGAACAGGCGCTCGATCGGACTGTCGTCGAGGCGCTCGACCGCCTGGCCGGCGAGCAGTCCGTGGGACACGGCGGCGCAGACCGACGTCGCGCCCCGTTCCATGACGACGCGGGCCGCCTCGATCAGCGTCCCGCCCGAGATGGTGAAGTCGTCGACGACCAACGCCGTCCGCCCTTCGACCTCTCCGATGAGGCTGATGACCTCGGCCCGCTCGTCGTGCTCGGCGCGCTGCTTGTCGGCGATGGCCAGCGGCGCGCCGCAGTCGGTTGGCACACAGGCGTGCCTTCTTGGCGAAGCCGGCGTCGGGTGACACGACCACCAGCGCGGCCGGGTCGTACTTGGCCTCGATCGCCTCACAGAGCACCGGCAGGGCGTAGAGGTCGTCGACCGGCACCTTGAAGAACCCCTGCACCTGCGGCGCGTGCAGGTCGACGGACACGACCCGGTCGGCGCCGGCCGCCTCGATGGCGTCGGCGCACACCCGGGCCCGGATCGAGACCCGCGGCTCGTCCTTCTTGTCGCCCTTGGCGTAGCTGAAGTAGGGCATGACGACGGTGACCGACGCCGCGCTCGCCCGCTTCAGCGCGTCGATCCAGAACAGCAGCTCGACGAAGTTGTCGTTGGCGGGGAAGGCCGTGCCCTGCAGCAGGAACACGTCCCGTCCGCGCACGTTCTCGGGCACCCGGACGAAGAGGTTGCCCTCGGAGAACTTCAACGTCGTGCCGACGCAGACCTCGTGGTCGAGGTAGTGGCCGATCGACTGGGCCAGTCTCGGGTTGGCCGAGCCGGCGAGCAGCACGAAGTCATCGTCCACCGCGCCAACGTACTGCGCCGGCGCCGAGGCCATCCGGGCAATCTGGAGTCGTGAGATCGCCGGGCGCACGATCATGCGACGGGGCGCCTGGACCACCTGAGCGCGCGGGTGCGAGCTGATGCGGCGCTACAGATAGAGGCCGATGGGTTCGTCCGGGCGGTCCGCGTCGATCCGATCGAGGGCGCCGCGACGGGCGAACAGCTCGGCCAGGGTCGCGCCCTGCGAGCCGATGCCGCTCGAGGTCCCGAGCCACGCCGACGCCTCGGCGAGGGGCAGGCGGCCGACGTGGATCTGGGCCAGGCAGCGACCGGGCCGCACGACCGCAGGGTGCAGCCGGGTCAGATCCTCGTTGGTCGTGATGCACACCAGGACCTCGAGGCCCTGCCCGAGCAGCCCGTCGGTGAGGTTGAGCAGCCGGGCCAGGCTCTGGCCCGTGCCCTGCTTGGCCTCGCTGCGGATCAGCTCGTCGCAGTCCTCGAGCACGAGCAGCCGCCACCGGCGCCGGGCCGGGGTCGTGTCATCGTCGGCGTCGACGTGGTCATCGTCGACCTCGGCCAGGGCGACGCGCATCAGGTACTCGGGACGGGACAGCATCCTCTCGGGATCGAGGATGTAGTCCACCCGACACCACGACCGCCAGGCGTGAGCGAGGGTGCGCAACAGCGTGGTCTTCCCGGTGCCCGGCGGGCCGTGGAGCAGCACCAGCCGGCCCGACAGCCGACCGGGGTCGAGGGTCAGCAGTCGCTCGAGGCTGGTCGTGACCGAGCTGGCGTAGTTGGCCCGGATCTGAGCCCAGGGCGCGGTCTGGATGGTCCGCTCGGTCCGACGCACGCCGTGCTCGCCGCTGTGCCAGAAACCCATCGTCACCCCCCCGTCGTCGGGTCGAGCGGGCTCGGCGGCGCCGGCCACCGACTCATCGAGGATCCGCTGGCCGACCTCGGCGGTCGTCGCCGTCACCACGAGGTCGGCCGACCGGTCGCTCCACCGGTGCACCGAGAGGGTCCAGTCCGAACCCTCCGCCAGCAGGGTCGTGCTATCGGGTCCCAGCCAGGTGCGGACGGGGGCTACGCCGGGTGGTACGAGACGGGCGTCCGTGCGAACGCGATGCACCCGGAGCGAGCGGGACCAGGGTTGGTGACCCGAGGCGAACGCGGCCAACCCGATGCGATCGATGACATCGCTCGGGGAGTCGGCGTCGTCCAAAGCGGCGACGATGCGGAGGCGTTCGGTGAGATCCATGGTGAAGACAGCCGGGTGGGCATGGCCGTCATCGTGGCGCGCCGAGCTCTCCATCGCACGTGAATTGTCATCGGGTCCGCCAAAGCCGTCACACGAGGTCGCGCCCGAACGGCGCGGTCGCGAGGTCCTACGAGCGCTTGACCAGTCGGTGCGAACGCGACTGGCGATCCCGCATCGATGCCACGGTCGGCAGATCGGTCACGACCGACATGGCGACCAGGTCGAGCACGAAGTCGGTGGCCCCGCCCCCGCCCAGCAGCACGACGATGGCACCGGTGTTGTCGAAGGCGGTGAACACGTTGTTGGCGATGATCTGGTTGGGACCGAACCAGTTGATGCTCGAGTTGCCCGGCCATTGGATGTCGGCCGCGAACACGGCCAGGAAACCGGTGCCCTGGGTTCCGGTCACCGTGAGGTTGTAGGTGTGGGCCAGCTCACTGGGATCGACGCCTCCCTCGGGGCCGAGGATCCGGCCCTCGTTGCTGTGCAGCGGTCCGTCCCCATCGCGCGAGTCATAGATCCGCTCGGGGCCGAACGGCATGTAGACCGGCACGGTCGGGGTGACCGCTCCCGCCGGCGAGGCCACGCCGATTGATGCGGCGGTGGCGGCGGCCAGCGCGCTGCCCCCGAGGATCAGGTCGCGCCGGCGTGGGCGCGGCGCGTCATCGTGGGCATCGGTCCGATCATCCATCGCTCCCGCTTTCTCGCCCGAGGAGACCCCAGCACCCCAGCGAACGCTCTCGACTTCGAAGCCAGCACCCTACCGCCCGGTCGGGGCCCGCTCGGCCACCACGGCGCTCCCGCCCCGATGCCCACCGTGACGCTCGCCGACGGTCCCCCGGGATCATCGAACGGTCATGGCTTCGCCGGTGGCCGGGCGCCCCAAGAAGCGAACCACGTCGGCCGCATCGGCGGCCAGGGCGGCCACGTCCACGTCCGACACCGCCTCGAAGGGCTCGAGCACCACGGTGGAATCGGGCACCGTCCACGCCGCCACCGCCCGTCCGCCCACCAGGGCGAAGGCGCGGAAGATGCCGTTGACGGTGACCAGCCCGGTGTGGGCTCCCAGGATCGGCTCCCGTGATCGCCAACCGAGCAGCACGGGATCGAACATGCCGAGCAGCCTGGGCGGAGGCAGCTTCATCTTCTTGGCCGGGCGCCTCGAGCTCAGCACCGCCAGTCCGTCCGGGCCGATCCGCAGCTCGGATGCGATGGACGCGAACCCGGCTCGGGCGTCGCGCAACGGGAGGCCCGCCCAACGCGCCAGGTCGCGGTCGTCGGCCGGTCCGTGTCCGCTCAGGAAGCGCCGAGCCAGCTCGGCGCAGGCCACGTCACGGTCGACCGGCGGCGGCTCGCCCAACCAGTCGCGCACGAGCACGAAGGCCTGCTCGGATCCCACGACCGGCCCGCGCACGATCAGACCCCGCAGGCTGGCCAGCACCAACTGGTGGACCAGGGCCTGACCGGCGATCGGGTTTCCGGCTCGCGTGAGGTGCTCGCCGATCTGACCACGCGTCAACGGGCCGTCGCGCTCGAGCGCCCGCTCGATCACCTCGACGGCTCGTTCGGACTGTTCGGCCGACACCCCTTCGTCGCGCAGCCGCTTGGTGTTGGCGGTCTCCGTGGTGGGCGCGGTGAGCGTCTGGAGCCACCAGTAGTCGTCGGGGCGGACCAGGTGCAACGTGCCCCGGTTGAGCCACGAGATCACCAGCGTGCGATCCACCGTGAGGGCCCGGTCGACGTCGGCCGAGCTGAGCCCGACCGAACGGGCCCGGATGGCCAGCCGCGCCCCGCGCTGATCCTGGGCCTGCACGGCCAGCAGCCGTTCGACCACGGCCACAGGCTCACGGGGCCGCGAGCCCACCAGCATCTGGGCGGCGAGCCGCTCGGCCATCATGGCCGGCCACCGTACGCGAGCCCGAGGCGGATCGGGCGACCGCCGCGGGCTCGGTCGGTCAGCTGTACATCAGCGACCCGGGCGTGGTGAGCACCTCGCCGGTCTCGAGCCACGTCTTCAAACCGGACAGGATCATGGGCCAACCGCCGTAGATCTGGTTGTTGGCGTTCTCGCGGAGCTGGTCGTGGGTGACGGTCAGTCGGCACGAGTCCTCGACCGGCTCGATCTCCCAGGTGACCCTCGAGGCACCCTCGCTCTTCACGTCGTCGCTCCACAGCGCGACCATCGACTGGACGAGCCGACGCGGGGGGTCGACCTCGAGGTTCTCGCCCTCGCCCAGCAGTCCGGGCGCACCGGGGTTCGTCATCTCGAAGCGCGACCCGGGCGTCCAGTCCGAGTGGACCTGGCTGCCGAACTGGAACTTGCTCCGGATCTCGGGGTCGGTGATGGCTTCCCACAACCGCTCGGGCGTGGTGCGGATGTAGATCTCGTAGACCTTCTCCATGGTGCTCTCCAATTCGTGTTTGAGGTCGCTCAGACCGGCGACCCAGGGTTCGGCGAACTTGGTCACCCACCGGTCGTGGACCAGGCGGATGGGGACCGGGTTCAGGAAGTGGAGCTTCTCGCGCCCGCGGCGCCTGGTGACCACGAGGCCGGCCTCCTCGAGCTGCTTCAGGTGCTTCATGACGCCGAAGCGACTCATCGAGAAGCGCTCCTCGAGGGCGCTCAGCGTCTGGCCGTCCTCGCGGAACAACTCGTCGAGCAGGGCCCGCCTCGTCGGATCGGCCAGCGCCTTGAACACCTCGTCCACGCCTCGACTATACGTGACTATTTGGTCACATGTCAACGGCCCGCCGGCGGGGCCGCCGATCTGGTCGGGGGTTCGTCAGTCGAAGAGCAGGCCCACGGCGGTCTGGCTGGCCACCGCCAGCTGAGTCCCGTCGGGAGACCAGAGCCGCGCCGATCCGTGGAGGTAGCCACCCGCCGCGAAGTACGGCACCAGCTCGATGAGCACCCACTCGGAGTCGGGCGGAGGTCCGAAGCGGATGGCGTTGTCCAGGCTCGTGCCCGCCCCGGCTCGCCCGGCGGCGCGCACGACGGCGTTGGGCACCATGTCAGCCAGGAACCCGAGGATGCTGTGGCTCTGGGACCGGTCGCGCATGCGGCCCCACAGAGCCATGCCCGATCCGGCGAGCGGAACTTCGCGGATCTCGATCAGCTCGAGCCAGCCCCGATTGCCTTCGGGCATCGAGAACGGCGCCCGGGGCGCCCACGCCGGGGACTCCTCGGGCGAGACGACGTCGGGCATCGGGGCGATCTGCACCTCGAGGCCGCCTTGCCTCGGGTCACCGGTGGCGCCCAGCGCGGCGAACACGAGCCGATCGGCCACCGACGCCGTGACCCGCACCTGCGAGGTGCGCCGGCCGTGCGCCAGCACCTCCACCTGGCAGTCGATCGCTTCGCCGACATCGGCGCTGGCCACGAACTGGACGGTGGACCACAGCGCGCCGCGACCCGTCTCGGCCTCGATGACGGCGGTGGTGATGGCCAGACCGGTGCCGCCGTAGAGCTTCCCGTCGAAGCGGGACAGCCCCGAGGTCAGCGTGAAGCGCCAGCGACCGGGCTCCACCCGCTCGAGCCCGAGCCATTCGTCTGGTTCGATCATCCGGCGATCCTAGCGATGGCCCTTCGGGCCCCGTTCCCGACGGCCGGTGGACGGGCTCGGCTCGACCACTACCGCCAGGGGGCCTCGACCTCGACCAGCCGATCGAGCAGGCCGGGCGCCTCCCACATCGGCTGGGCTCGACCGCCGGGGACCAACCGCAGGACACCCGCGCGCTCCAGCTGTTCGAGCCCCTTTCGAGCCGTGGCCTCGTTGGTCGCGGTGATCGTCGACGCCATCCCGACGGTGATGACCGGGTAGGCGGGCAACACCTCGAGCAACGCCGAGGCGGCAGTGCTCGGTCGGCGTGCGATCGAACGGTGCAGCAAGTGGTGCCAGCGGGTGCGGAGCGCGGCCACGTGGTCCACGTACTCCAAGGCGATCTGAGCCGATCGCGCGGTGGCCACCGCGAAGGCCTCGATCCAGCCCGTGACATCGCCGCCGCGGAACCGAGCCAGGCCGGAGTGGTAGCTCCCACGATCGCCGATCAGCATGAGGCCGATCGGCGGGACGTAGTGGGGCGCCAGCCGGCGCCGGCGCAACAGGGCGTGAACCAAGGCGCGGCCCGTGCGCCCGTTGCCGTCGACGAAGGGATGGATGGCCTCGAGCTGACCGTGGGCCGTGGCCGCCTGCACGAGCACCGGGAGCTCATCGGAGTTGCAGAACTGGCACAGATCGGCGACCAGCCGCCTTACCTCATCGGGCGGCGGGGGCACATAGTTGGCTTGGCACGGGCGCCACGTGTTGCCCCCGACCCAGTTCTGCACCGAGCGGAGGCGACCGGCCAGCCGAGGTCGAAAGGGTCTCATCAGCGCGTCATGGATGGCAACCAGATGCTCGGGCCCCATCTCGGGCGCGGACCGACACCGTTCGATGGCCCGCTCGGTGGCCCCGACGGTGGTCAGGATCTGCTGCGCCGCCGGTCCGACCTGCAGGGCCGCCCTGGATCGGGCCTCGGCTCGAGCGAGGACCCGAGCGTCGACCTCGTCGGCCCTGCGCCGGGCCGAGCGATGGGCTTCGGTGCGCAGTAGGAGCCGGCCGAGAGGTCGAAGTTCGGGCCGGGGCTGGGCGTTGAGCGATCGGACGGCCGCCTCCGCGTCGGCGACGACGGCGGCCAGATCGGCTGAGAGCACGAGCGGCTCGTCGGCGATGGGCGCGGGCAGGTAGAGCTCATAGGTGCAGGCCGGGCGGAACCGGGCTGGCGCCTCGCCGTCGACATCCGCGGGCCAGGTGCGTCGCAGCCAGACACCCGCCATGTCGAACCCGTCCCTTCCGGCCGCTCACTTAGTGGTCGATCCGAACGGTAGATGGGCGCCGTCCCGAGATCGAGCGCAACCCGGCGGCATCGGTTCCGAGGTCGGGCGTCATGACGGTGGTCAGCCGCTCCGTGCGCCGCCTCGTCAGGCGACGTGGAGCTGGCGAGCGAGGTCGAGGGTGATGGGGTCGCCGGTGGCCGACACCCCCGCCTCTTCCCATGTGGCGCGGTGGGTGATCCAGCGGATCAACGCCGGCGCGTCGGACGCGATGGTGGCCCTCGTGTCCCCGACACCTGCGACGATCGTGCGCGCCCCCGTCCCGAGCACCTCGATGACGAGCGAACCGGTCAACGAGTCGACCAGCGCCGCGTTCTGTTGTGGCAGGGCCATCGCGATCCAATCCAGCGCAGGAAGCAACCGCAGCTCGTCCGACGGCGGCGGCGCACCTGCGAGCGGGCCACGAGGCGCGAAGAGATCGGCGCGGATATGCGTGTAGTGGTCGAAGGCGAACGAGTTCGGCACCATCGAGACGGGGTAGGTCCCGAGATCGCCGAACGATTGCAGCTGTTGGCGTCCGTCGAGACGAGCCAGGCGACCGATGGCGTCCTCGCTGACCGTCGCGTAGTCGTCGATGACCCGGTCGTAGCTCCACGAGCGACGGGAGTCGACGATGGCGTCCTGGGCCTGGGCGCTGGGCAGCCCGGTCGTGTCGGGCACCGCCGACCGGTCGACGATGAGCCAGAAGGCGCCGGCCAGGTGCGACACGAGGCCGTGCACCGACCAGCCGGACCAGCCGCAGGTCGCCTGCCACTCCTCCGGGCTGAGCCCGCGGCAGATGTCGACCAACGCGGCGCGGTCGGCCCTCAACGCGTCGACGGCGGCGGCGGTCATGGTGGCCGGCTCAGGCGCGCCCGACGGGCAGCACGAGGCGGGAGCAGCCGCCCTGGCCGTGATGGATGGTGTGGCGGGCGGGGCACAGTCCGACACCGGTGCCGGGGTCCTCGCCGGTACCGAGGTTGCGGGCGAACTGCGGGTGCGAACCGCCGGCCACGACGAGACGCACACAGGTCCCGGCGACGAAGCGATGGGCGATGTCGCGCAGGCGGAGCGTCACCAGACCGGGTGCTCGGCCGGGGTCGAGGCGCTGGAACCCCTCGGTGACGTTGTGCGAGCGGCCATCGGCCCCGACCTCGGAGATGCGGACGAAGAGGTCGACATGGGGGTTGTCGCTCTCGTGGGCGAGCTCGACGACCGGCGCGCCGAGGACCTCGAGGTCGTGGTCGAGAACCGGGGTGGTCCAGCACGCAACATCGGTCCGCTCGGCCAGCTCCGTGTCGTCCCTGACGCCTCGGGATCCGAGCAACGGCCCGCCGACGGTCGGGGTCGGGTGGGCGGGGTCGAACACGAACGACGAGGCGGGCGCCTCGGCCGCGGGAGGCTCCGCGGCCAGGTCACGGTGCGGGTGCAGGAAGAACGTGGAGGGTGATGTCGGCGGCGGCCACGTGTCCAGGTCGCGCCACTCGTCGACGCCGGTCACACAGACCCGCACGGCGCTCGCCCGCGTCCTCGGACGCCGTTGGGCGAGATGCTCCTCGATCCATTCGAAGGTCTCGGTCGTGGTGATGCGGGCCGCACCGGCACCCACGGCGATGTGGGTCCACGGACCGATGGTGGCGGCCACGTCGACGCCGCGCTCGTGCAGCCGTCGGTACTGCTCGAGCGTCTGCTCGAGGAAGAGGTCCTGCCACCCGCTGATGAGCAGGATCGGGATCTCGGCCCGCTCGAGGGCGGCGCCGACGTTCGTCGGGCCCCAGAATGGATCGCTCAGGTCGGGGCGGCCCACCCACTCGTCGTACCAGGGCGCCCGACCCTCGAGGTGGGTGCGAGCGGCCTGCACCAAAGGCAGCTCGTCCATGGCCTTGGCGTTGCGGCGCTCGGCGGTGGCCATGCGGAGGATCCCCTGGACGGCGCCGCCCTCCTCCTGATGCACGACCATGTGGCTCCAGGCCAGGAAGTCCAGGCGGAAGGCCCCTGTCCCCCATGCGTGCTCGCCGAAGTCGTGTGGGGAGATCGAGATGACCGCCGCCGCCATCTCGGGCGGAGGGTCGGTCAGCAGGGCCCACTGGGTGAACCCGAGGTAGGAGCCGCCCACCGTGGCGAAGCGGCCGGTGAACCAGGGCTGGTCGCGCATCCAAGCCACGACGTCGTGGCCATCGTCGACCTCGCTCATCATCGGCGAGAGCTCGCCGCCCGAGCCGAAGGTGCCACGGGTCGACACGTACAGCGCGTTGTATCCCCGAGCGGCGAACACCCTCGTGGACGAGAGCGCCGTGAGCATCGAGCGTCCGTAGGGCCCGCGGACCAGGATGGTGCCGACGGGGGTCGAGGTCGGCTGGTAGAGATCGGCGGTCAGCTCGACTCCGTCACGCATCGGTATGCGCACGCCCCGGGTGATCGTGTAGGCGCTCGTGGCCGGGGGCACCCCGAAGATCCGACTGGCCAGTCGGTCGACGGCGCGTCCGCCCGGATGGGGCTGCTTCGCAGGACCGGTCGTGACCATGGCTGTCCGGATCATCTCACCTCCGGCTCGACCCCGTTCGCCCGAAGCCGAAGTCGGGGCCTGGCTCGTCCCTCGGGTGCGCGCGAGAACGGCGTTGCCGCGCTCGGTCCAGCCTGATCTTGTCGATCCTCGGCGACACGGGATCGCTATCCTCACCGTCTGGCCGTGCGGGGCGGTCACCGGAGGGAGATCCACGATGAGCGATGACCCGGACGGCCCGACCCTGGGCTGGCAGCCGCCGACGGGCGCGCCGCCCGGTTCGTCGGACCCCCCGCCCCCGTGGACCACACCCGGACTGCCGGCATCACCGCCCGGCGGCTACCCGCCCCCGGCGTATCCGGCCCAGCCCGGCTACGCCCCACAGGGCTGGGGCCCCGGATACGGCTACGCGCCGCCCAAGACCAACGGCCTGGCCATCGCCTCGCTCGTGTGCGCGCTCGGCGCTTTCGTCGTGTGCCCGCTCGTCGCCGTCGTCGGTCTGGTGCTCGGCATCATGGCCCGGCGGCAGATCCGAGATTCGAACGGCGCCGAGACCGGCGACGGCCTGGCCCTCGCCGGGATCATCATCGGCGCCATCGGTACGGCACTGGCCGTCGTCGGCCTGGTCGGGGTCATCGTGCTCGTCGCCGTCGGAGCCAGCCAGGGCGACCAGTCGCTGGGCTTGATCCTCACCTGAGCATCGAGCGGGCCCAACCCTCGGCTTCTGGCGGCGATCGAGGGCGCTCCGCGCCCTTCGATGCCGCCGGAATCCGGGATCGGGAGGGTCCGTCCGGCGTGGAGGCGACCTCGGGTCAGCTGCAGCCGCTGGTGGTGCCGCAGCTGGGGCAGGCGTGGCACGAGCCGGCCCGCTGCATCTGCACCCCGCACTGCATGCACATCGGAGCGTCGTGGTTGACCCGGACCGACGTGGTGGTCGCCGGCGAAGCCATCGAGGCCATGAGCTCCGACGCCGACTCGACCGACGGCGGATCGGCGGGCAGCTCGGAGCCCTGACGGGTCTCGACGATGGTCTCCTCGACGCCGGGCAGCGTGGGCTGCATGCGCTCGCTGGTGCTCAAGATGTTGAGCTCGGCCCGCTCCTGCGGCGACAGGTAGAGCAGGGCCAGGCGGCGGAACAGGTAGTCCATCAGCGAGTTGGCGATGCGGATGTCGGGGTCGTCGGTCATGCCGGCGGGCTCGAAGCGCATGCCGGTGAAGGCCTCGATGAAGCTGCGCAGCGGCACGCCGTACTGCAGGCCGTGGCTGACCGAGATGGCGAAGGCGTCCATGATGCCGGCGAGGGTCGAGCCCTGCTTCGACACCCGGACGAAGATCTCGCCGGGCTGGCCGTCGTCGTACTCGCCGACGGTGACGAAGCCCTTGCAGTCGGCCACGCGGAACTCGAAGGTGCGCGAGCTGCGGGTGCGGGGCAGCCGCTGGCGGATCGGCTGGTGCACGATCTTTTCGACCACGCGCTCGACGACCTGGCCGGCGGCCGCGGCGGCGGCCGCTCCGGTTTCGGCGGTGTCGCCGTCCTTGGTGGCCATGGCCAGGGGCTGGGCCACCTTGCAGTTGTCACGGTAGATGGCGACGGCCTTGATCCCGAGCTTCCAGGCGTCGATGTGGAGCTGCTCGACCTCGTCGACGGTGACCTCTTCGGGCATGTTGACCGTCTTGGAGATGGCGCCGGAGATGAACGGCTGCACCGCTCCCATCATCTTGACGTGACCGCTGTAGTGGATCGGGTTGTCGCCCATCGAGCAGGCGAACACCGGGATGTGCTCGGCGGCGAGGGGTGAACCGAGGATCGTCTTGTTGGTGTCGATGTAGGCGACGATCTGGTCGATCTGATCGGCGTCATAGCCCAGCCGGCGCAGCGCCCTGGGCACCGTCTGGTTGACGATGGTCATGTTGCCCCCACCGACCAGCTTCTTCATCTTGCACAGCCCGAGGTCGGGCTCGATGCCGGTGGTGTCGCAGTCCATCATCAGCCCGATGGTCCCGGTCGGGGCCAGCACCGACGCCTGCGAGTTGCGCACGCCGAAGTCGGCGGCGATCTCACACGCCTGGTCCCAGGCGCGCTGGGCGGCGCTGAGCAGCTCGTGGGGCAGGAGCTCCTCGTCGATGCTGGCCGCCGCCTCGCGGTGCATGTTGAGCACGTCGAGCATGGGCTCGCGGTTCTCGCTGAACCCGGCGAAGGGCCCCATCCGGGCTGCGGTGCGAGCCGAGGTGGCGTAGGCGTGGCCGGTCATGAGGGCGGTGAGCCCGGCGGCCCAGGCCCGGCCGTCGGCCGAGTCATAGGGCAGGCCCAGCGCCATCAGCAGGGCGCCCAGGTTGGCGTAGCCGATGCCGAGCTGGCGGAACCGCCGGGAGGTCTCGGCGATGGGTTCGGTCGGATAGTCGGCGTTGCCCACCAGGATCTCCTGGGCGGTGAACACGCAGGCGATGGCGGCCTCGTAGCCCTCGACGTCGAAGCGGTCGTCGTCGCCGAGGAACTTGAGCAGGTTGAGGCTGGCCAGGTTGCAGGCCGAGTTGTCCAGGTGCATGTACTCAGAGCACGGGTTCGAGCCGTTGATGCGGCCGGTCACCGACGCCGTGTGCCACCGGTTGATCGTGGTGTCGAACTGCATGCCCGGATCGGCGCACTCCCAGGTGGCCTTGGAGATCTGGCGCATGATGTCGCGGGCCTTGACCGTCTTGACGATCTCACCGGTCGTCACCGCCCGTAGGTGCCAGTCGTCGTCGGCCACCACGGCCTGCATGAACTCGTCGGTGACCCGCACCGAGTTGTTGGCGTTCTGGTACTGGATCGAGGTGATGTCCTTGCCGTCGAGGCTCATGTCGAACCCGGCGGCCTCGAGGGCCCGAGCCTTCTTCTCCTCGGTGGACTTGCACCAGATGAACTCTTCGATGTCGGGATGGTCGACGTTGAGGATGACCATCTTGGCCGCCCGACGGGTCTTGCCCCCCGACTTGATGGTGCCGGCCGAGGCGTCGGCGCCGCGCATGAAGCTCACCGGGCCCGACGCCGTGCCGCCGCCCTTGAGGTACTCGACGCTCGAGCGGATGCGGCTGAGGTTGATGCCCGAGCCCGAGCCGCCCTTGAAGATCGTGCCCTCCTCGACGTACCAGTTGAGGATCGAGTCCATCTGGTCGTCGACGGACAGGATGAAGCACGCCGACGCCTGCTGGGGCACACCGGCGACACCGATGTTGAACCACACCGGCGAGTTGAAGGCCGCCTTCTGGGTGACCACCAGGTGCTTGAGCTCGTCACGGAAGGCCTCGGCCTCGGTGGCGTCGAGGAAGTAGCCGTCACGCTGGCCCCACTCGGTGATGGTGTCGACGACCCGGTCGATCACCTGGCGCAGCGACCCCTCGCGCTCGGGCGTGCCGAGGGTGCCCCGGAAGTACTTCTGGGCCACGATGTTGGTGGCGTTGAGCGACCAGTCGGCCGGGAACTCGACGTCGAGCTGCTCGAAGGCCACCGAGCCGTCACGGAAGTTGGTGATGCGCGCGTCGCGGCGCTCCCAGGTGACCTCGTCATAGGGATGGACGCCTGCAGTCGTGAAATGACGGCGAATCCCGATGCCTGCGTGCTCCGGCGCCATAGCCATGTGGTCTCCCCTGGTGGTTGGTGGTTCGGTCTCTCGGGTCCTGCTGTGAGCCCTGCGTGACCGTCAGGAGGGCTGTCCAGGCTATCGCCGCGGCGATCGCTCCCCGCCCCCAGCTTCTTGTCCGGTACTGATCTCGCAGTTCATGACAGACACAAGATCTTGTGGTCGAGTTGGCCCCCCTCGGCCACCGGCCACAAGATGTGCGATGGATTACAGCACCGTAATTACCCCCTTGTCAATGGTTCTCGACCAATCTCTCAGACGAGTCCCGACGGGCCGATGGGCCCGTCAGGATGCTGTGGCGCGAACGAGCAGGTCAGAGGGAGAGACCGACCACCGATCCGCGATGTACGGATCCGCAGCTGGGCTCTCGGGCCCCCCAAGGTGTCGTCCTGCCAGCAGTACCTCAAGACGCCAGCCACCATTCCGATCGCCCGCGCCACAGCTCCGTTGACGTCTGCACCCTACGAAGGTTGGCCTGTGGGGCAAAAGAGGGAACAACCTGTGAATTGTCGGTGGAAATCGTCTGAACGCTGTGGATCGTCGCGGAGCGTGAAGCCCCGACGCCGGCCACCACCGCTGGGAGCGAGCCGTGCGGGGGCCGGGCCGACCCGAGGAGGCCACCACCGCGGCAGTAACGTCGCGTCGGTGCGCCAGCTGCTGCCCGAACCGCGAGCCGACGTGGATCCGGTGGCCCTCTACACCGCCGACCCGCGGCCCCGTCCGCCGGATCGGCCCTGGGTGCTGCTCAACATGGTGGCCAGCGTCGATGGGGCCACCGCCGTCGAGGGGCGCTCGGGAGGGCTGGGCGGACCAGCCGATCGAGCCGTCTTCACCACCCTGCGGTCCCTGGCCGACGTGATCCTGGTCGGAGCGGCCACCGTGCGGGCCGAGCACTACGGCCCGCCCCGCACCAGCGCCGAGCACCAGGCCCAGCGCCAGGCGCGGGGCCAGGCGGCGTTCCCCCGCATCGCCATCGTGACCGGGCGACTCGACCTCGACCTCGCCGCCCCGCTGTTCACCAAGTCGCCGACTCGCCCGATCGTCGTCACCGCGGCGGCGGCCCCGGCCGAGCGCCGCGCCGAGGTGGCCGAGCTCGCCGATGTCGTGGTGGCCGGCGAGGAGCGGGTCGACTTCGCCGCCGCCCTGGCGACCCTCGGCGTCGAGGGCGTCGACACGGTGCTGTGCGAGGGCGGCCCGACCATCAACGACCAGCTGCTGGCGGCCGACCTGATCGACGAGGTGGCGGTCACCTACGGCCCGCTGCTGGTGGGCGGGACCTCGAAGCGGATGATCACCGGCGGCGATCCCCCGGCGCCGATGGCCATGCGCCTGGCCCGGGTGCTCACCGACGACGACGTGCTGCTGCTGCGCTACGTCCGCGCCACATGAGCTCGCGTCCGGTGGCCAAGCACCGCCAGCCGGCGCCGGTCCGGCGGCCGGTGGCCCGACCCACGTGGCACCTGTGGGCCATCGCCGCCATCGTCGTCGCCGGGGTCGTCGCCATCGCCACGGTCCTCGCCACCGCCGGCGCCGGGTCGAAGCACCCGGCGGGGTCGGCCACGACGTCGTCGACGGTCCCTCTGCCCGCCGGCACCGTCACCGCCGATGAGAACGATCACACCCACACGACCAAGCCGGTCCACTACGACCACGATCCACCTATGGGCGGGGCCCACGACCCGACCCCTCAGAACTGTGGCGTCTATGACCAGCCCGTGGCCAACGAGCACGCCGTGCACTCCCTCGAGCACGGCTCGGTGTGGATCACCTACCAGCCCTCGCTGCCGGCGGACCAGGTCGACCAGCTCCGCCAGCTCGTCACCGGCCACTACATGGGCTCGCAGCGCTACCTGCTGCTGAGCCCGTACCCGGACCTGCCCCACCCCATCGTCGCGTCGGCGTGGGGGGCGCAGCTGGGGTTGGACTCCCCCGACGATCCTCGGCTGCTGGCCTTCATCGAGCACTTCCAGGGCGGCAACCAAGGCGGCGAGGGCGGCGGCTACTGCACCCTCGGCGTCGGAACTCCCGTCGCCTGAGCGACGGCACCGGCCGAGTCCGCCGCCGGCGACGGGTGGCGCTCAGTCCGAGTGGCGCTTGGGCTCGGTGGCCTTGAGCAGGCGGACCTCGCGTTGGAAGTCGGCGGGATCGTCGAAGTCCTTGTAGACGCTGGCGAAGCGCACGTAGGCGACCTGGTCGAGATCGATCAGCCGCTCGAGCACCGCCCGGCCGACCTGCTCGCTCGGGATCTCACCGCCGACCAGGCGCAGCTCGTCCTCGACGGCGGCGGCCAGCTCGGACACGCCCTCGTCGTCGAGCGGGCGCCCCTTGGCCGCCGCCCGGACCCCGGCCTCGATCTTGGTGCGGTCGAAGGGCACCCGGTCGCCCGAGCGCTTGACGACGACCACCGGTAGCTCTTCGTAGCGCTCGAAGGTGGTGTAGCGATGGCCGCAGGCCAGGCACTCTCGCCGGCGGCGGATGGCCGAGCCGTCGTCGTTGGCCCGCGAGTCGACGACCTTGTCGTCGAGGTTGGCACACGCCGGACACCGCACGAGAGCGACGCTACCCGGACCGCCGCCCTTCCCGCCGACGACCGACCGTGAGACCACGTTGTGGGGAACGAGAGGCTCGACCTGACCGCGGCCCGGGGACGCGTCTCGTGGGAGCCGGAGCCGTCCCGCCCGGTGGGCGGACGGGTGGAGCTCAGCCGGCCAGTCCATCGAGCCGCAGCCGTTGACCAGGCATGAGCGAGGCCCCGCCGGCGCGCGCCTCGAGCTGATCGACCACCCCACGGATCTCGCCGTGGGGACGAAGCGACCGGGCGATGGACCAGAGGGTGTCGCCCGGCTGCACGACGTAGGTGCGACTGGACGACGCGGCGGCCGAGACGGCGGGCGCGCTGGGCGAGTGCGCCGGCGCCCCGGCGATGACGGTCTGGAGCCCCGTGACGGCGAGGAAGCCGACGACCAGGATCGTGGCCAGGACCAGCGCCGCGCCCAGCCGGCGGCGGTGGTAGACGCGGGCGTGGACCCGGCGCTGGCTCCGGGCGTGGTCGCGCGCACCCCGACGACCGCCAGGGAGGACCTCGAGCGACGGCCGCCGGGGAACGGGGTGGCCGAACCCGCCGAGGCGATCCGGATGGGTGGTGGAGGTGACGATGACAGCAGCCATGGTTCCCAGTCTCCTCAGGGGGTGTGACAGTCAGGTCGGGTGCGGTCCCGGCGGGCGACTCGGGCGGAGCGATTGCCACCACTTCGGGTCCGAGATGAGCTAGAACGTTCGTACGGCGAACCGGTGTTCGCAGGAGGAAGGTCCAGAAGATCACGAACGCCCGTTCGCTGTCAAGGCCTGGAAACGAACAATTGTTTGCCACCGCCGAGCCGCCCTGGTAGTCTGGGAACACCCGTTCGACATCGCATCGTCCGACTCGTCTGGCCAGAGCGCTGGACCTCCGGTTGACCAGCCCCACAAGGAGCCGACCCCATGCCCCGCACCAAGCCGCTCACCGCCCGCCAGCAGGAGATCCTCGACTTCATCGAGCAGCAGAACAACGACCGCGGCTACCCGCCGTCGGTGCGCGAGATCGGCGAGGCCGTCGGGCTGACCTCTCCTTCGACGGTCCACACCCATCTGCTCACGCTGCAGCGCCTCGGCTACCTGCGGCGCGACCCCACCAAGCCCCGGGCCATCGAGGTCCGCTACGACCCGACGTCAGGGCGCGCCGACCTCGATCGTCGTCCCGTGCGCCACGTGCCCCTGGTCGGCGATGTGGCGGCCGGCATGAACGTGCTGGCCCAGGAGAACGTCGAGGAGGTCCTCCCCCTGCCCGGCCGACTTCACCGGCGACGGCGAGCTGTTCATGCTCCGGGTCCGGGGCGACTCGATGATCGAGGCCGGGATCCTCGACGGTGACTTCATCGTGGCCCGGTCCCAGACCACCGCCGAGCCGGGCGAGATCGTGGTGGCCGGCATCCCCGGCGACGAAGCCACGGTCAAGACCTACTCGCGCCAGGGTGACCAGGTCGTGCTGCTGCCGGCCAACGCCGACCTGACGCCGATGGTGTTCGAGCCGGCCGACGTCTCGGTGTTCGGCAAGGTCGTCACCGTCATGCGCAAGCTCTGACCCTGCCGTCCCCGATCTGCTGCGTCAGCGATCTCGGGTCGAGACGTTCCGTCGCGCCCGGTCCCGGCCTCGGTCAGACCTTGGCCAGCGCCTCGGTGTAGCGCGTCGCCTCGCGAGCGGTGCCCAGGTCAGGACTGGCGAAGGTGTCGACCACGATGCCGTCCTTGTCGATGAGGAACGTGGCTCGGTTGGCGCATCCGAGCGCCTCGTTGAACACGCCATAGGCCTTGGCCACCTCGCCGTGGGGCCAGAAATCTGACAGCACCGGGAACTGGTAGCCCTGCTGGGTGGCCCACTGCTTCTGGGCGAACGCGCTGTCGCACGAGCAGGCCAGCACCTGCACCCCCGCGTCGGTGAACTCGCTGTAGTCGTCGCGCAGCCGGCACAGCTCGCCCTCGCACACCCCGGTGAAGGTGAACGGATAGAACACCAGGGCCACGGCTTGACGGCCCTTGTAGTCCGACAGGCTCACGGTCGCGCCGCTCTGATCCTTCAGCGAGAACTCGGGTGCGGACTGGCCGATCTCGATCGCCATGCTTGCTCCTCGAACGTTTCGGGGGAACCGCTCGGCTCCCGGCCTGGGTGACGGAGCGAGTCTACGGAGCTGCCGACGGATCGACGCCCCGGCGCAACAGGTCGTCGAGGGCGACGAACACGGCGTCGAGATCGGCGCCGGTGACGAACTCGCCGGCGGTGTGGGCGATGGTCGGGTCACCGGGTCCGAAGTTGGCGGCCGGGAGCCCCAGTTCGGCGAAGCGGGCCACATCGGTCCAACCCAGCTTGGCGGCCACGGTGAGGTCGCTGCGGTCGATGAGCCCGGCCACCAGCGGATGGCTGAGCGCCGGCATGGCCGCCGGGGCCATGTCGATGACCTCGAAGCGGTCGCCGGGCTCGAGCCAGGCCGCCACCACCTCGTGGACGTGCGCCTCGGCTTCGGCCGGCGTGCGATCGGGGGCGAAGCGGTGGTTGACGGTGATGGCGACGCGATCGGGGACGACGTTGGCCGGCGACGCCTCCGTCGATCAGCACGGCCTGGAGCGCCTCTCGGAACTGGCAGCCGTCGATGACCGGTGATCGCTCGGAACTGGCGGCGATGGCCGAGAGCACCGGACCGGCCCGGTGCACGGCGTTGCGACCCATCCACGGTCGGGCGGTGTGGGCTCGCTCGCCGGCGAGGGTGATCTGGATCCGCATCGTGCCCTGACAGCCTGCCTCGATGATGGCCGAGGTGGGCTCGCCCAGCAGGGCGGCATCGCCGGCGAGCAGGTCGGGCCGCTGGCGGGCCAACTCGGCCAGGCCGCTCTCAGCGGAGGCGATCTCTTCGCGGGCGTAGAAGACATAGGTCACGTCGACCGCGGGCTCGGCGACGGTGCGAGCCAGCTCGACCATGACCGCCAGCCCGCCCTTCATGTCCGCCGCGCCCAGTCCGCTCACCCGATCACCCGTGAGGCGCGCCCGGTCGTTGCCGTTGGCGGGCACGGTGTCGGTGTGACCGGCCAGCACGAGCCGTCGGTCGCGTCCGAGCTGGGTGCGCGCCACCAGGTTGTCGCCCACCCGGGTGAGCTCGAGCCCGGGAACGGCCCCCAGCACCTCGGCCAGGTGCGCGACGAGGCTGCCCTCCGAACGGCTCTCGGACGGGATGTCGACCAGCTCGGCGGTCAACGCCAGCAGGTCGGTCGTGCCGGTCACGGCGAGGTGGCGGGACCGGTCACCGGGCCACGTGATCGCACCGGGACGATGTCGAGAGACCGGTCACTGGGCCACGCCGTGGTCGCGCAGGATCGAGTTCATCTGCGCTTTGTCGTGGCGCTCGCCTTCGGTGAGGCGCTTGATGACAGCCAGGCACGGCAGGCCGAAGACCCCGCCCGGGTACTCCTTCGGACGGGTGGCCGACACGACCACGCTCCACGGCGGCACTCGCCCTCGGCTGAGCTCCTCACCGGTCTCGACGTCGATGACCGGGATGGTGCTCGACAGGATGCAGCCGGCCCCGAGCACCGATCCGGCGCCCACGCGAGCCCCGTCGACCACGATGCATCGGCTGAAGATCATGCAGTCGTCCTCGATGATGACCGGTGCGGCCTGGGGCGGCTCGAGCACCCCGCCGATGCCGACCCCTCCGCCGAGGTGCACGTTGGCGCCGATCTGGGCGCACGAGCCGACCGTCGCCCAGGTGTCGACCATCGAGTTGGCGCCCACCCGAGCCCCGATGTTGACGTAGCTCGGCATCATGACCGCGCCCCGATCGAGGAACGATCCGAAGCGGGCCGAGGCTCCGGGCACGACCCGCACCCCGGACGCGGCGAAGTCGTGCTTGAGCGGGATCTTGTCGGCGTACTCGAACGGGCCGAGCTCGATCGTGGCCATCTCGCTCTGGCGGAAGTAGAGCAGGATCGCCAGCTTGAGCCACTCGTGCACGACGACCGAGTCATCCGGACCGATCTCGGCCACGCGAGCCTCACCCCGGTCGAGCAACGTTATTGCTTCGAGCACGTGGCGATTGGCCTCGACGTCGTCGACGGCCAGGCTGTCGCGGTGCTCCCAGAGCGACTCGATCGTGGCTTGCAGGTCGGCCATCCGGTCACCCTAATGGAGGTCGGTCGGCGTGCCGCGAGACCGGCGGGCGAACACGATGACAGCCACGCCGGCCGCCATCGGGATGATCACCAGCGCCAGGCCGGACCACTGGGTGGTGAGCCAGCCTCGGCCCCAACCCCGCCCGACGGCCACGGTGGCATCGGTGACGATCTGTTCCATCGCCGGGTCCACCTCGGTCGTCTTGGGCTCGACGGTCAACAAGAAGGCGCCCGAGTGGTGGACCGTGACCAACGCGATGGCTCGACCCTCGTGGCTGCCGACGTCGTAGGCGTAGGGCGCCCCGAGATGGCCGGGTCGGCCCAGTGGTTCGACCTCGACCTTCTGACCCGACAGCGCCGAGACGCCCACGTCGACAGCGGGCGGCAGCTGGCGACGACTGGCGCCCGGTGACTCGAGATAGACGACATAGGTGCCGGCCTGACGGGTCGTGAACGTGCGATAGCGGTCGCGCAGAGGGAACCGGCTGAATCCATAGGGCGACAAGAAGATCGCCCACACCGCGCCGCCGAGGATCCCAATGGCGATGAGCACGATGCCGGCCGTGATGCGGCGTCGCCGCCACAGTTCGGCGTGCTGCTCAGGGGTGCGCCACGACGGGTCGCCGGCCATCGGCGTCGGGGCGAGCGGAGCGCTGATCACCTGTCTCGGTCGCCTCCGGGCGGCGGGGCGTCCTCAGCGTCGGCTCCCGGCGGTGGGCCCCAGCCCGGCGGCAGGGCGCCTGGCGGCACCTTCGGCGGATCCGGAGGGCCGAACAGTCCGGCCCCACCGGCGGCCCCGTTGCCACCGAGTCCGGCCCCGCCG
Source organism: uncultured Microthrixaceae bacterium (assembly GCA_963734965.1). Taxonomy (GTDB): domain Bacteria; phylum Actinomycetota; class Acidimicrobiia; order Acidimicrobiales; family Acidimicrobilacustridaceae; genus UBA4742. The sequence continues at coordinate 663,731 of CAVTJK010000004.1, forward strand.
GGCGAGGATCCGGGTGTGGACCCACCCAGGCCGGCGCCGCCCGGCGTGGCCGTCTCGGAGGCTCGCTCGGGCCCGGAATCCGAGACCGGCTCGGTCGAGGGGGCGTCGGGCGGTCCCAGACCGGTCGGCGCCGTCACGGGGCCGGGCGGTGGGGCCCACGGGGGCGTCGCCGTCACGGGGCCGGGCGGTGGGGCCCACGGGGGCGGGGTCGCCGCCGGACCACCGGGCGGGGTCGGGGCGCCGTAGCCGGGAGCGGCGGGGTCGGTCGAGGGGGCGCCGGCGGCCTCCCACGGGGACGACGCGGCCCGGTCGCGGGGATCGGGCGGGCCGCCGTATCCGGTGCCGACAGGTGCACTTGGCTCGGACCCGACCGACGCCGGCGGCGGGCCGTAGCCCGGCGCGCCCTGACCCCCAGGACCCGCGGGCGGGCCGTAGCCCGGCGCGCCCTGACCCCAGGACCCGCGGGCGGACCGTAGCCCGGCACCCCCTGACCCCCAGGACCCGCGGGCGGACCGTAGCCCGGCACCCCCTGACCCCCAGGACCCGCGGTCGAGCCATAGGTGGGTCCGTTGGTGACCGGATAGCCCGACGGGGCGTAGCCGAAACCGCCATAGGGCCCCTGCGGTCCACCGGGTCCCCAGGGGTGCTGGGCCCGTCGCCACCGGCTCCGGCGCACGATGGTGGCGATCAACAGGACCAGACCGATCAGCAGGGCCACTCCCCCGAGCACGAACGGCAGCACCAGGGTCGAGGCCACCGAGCTGGGATCGATGATCCCGCCTTTGGCCGTGGCCATGACGATCCCTGACGGCAGGGTCCGGTCCGGTTGTTCGGCGCTGATCGTGTAGTCGCCCCGCTGGTCGGCGGTGAACTGGGCGACCGAACGGCCCTCGTGGTCGCCGAACGAGTAGGTGACCGACAGCGACGGCGAGACGGTCACGGCCTGGTGGGCGGGGTCGCTGACCTCGATGGTTCCGACCGCCCGGGCCGGGTCGGGGTCGAAGCTGGCGCTCGGGTACTCGACGTAGAGGTGATAGGTGCCCGGACTGAGGTGCAGCGTCTGGCGGCCCGGGATCGTGAACCGCGGCAGGGTGTTGATCCGGTCGACCAGGCCGGTCAGGCCCGCGAACAACCAGACGATGCCGCCGAAGACGGCGACCACCATGATGATGGCGCCGATCCAGATCCCGGCCGACGAAGGCTGGCCCGACCGGGGCCGGCTCGGGCCGTCGGCCGCGGGCCCGGCGCTGATGGGGCCTCCCCACGAGGAACCTGACGACATGGTCACCGGGCCATTGTGACCCAGCGCGCCTCCACCCGTCCGGCCAAGCCGACCCCGGTCCGCGCCCTCATCGGGCCCGGCGCGGGCGTGTCCTCAGGTCAGGCCCAGGCGGCGGGCCACGAGGTCCAGCTCGGCGTCGGGTCGCACCATGGCCAGCCGGACGTGGTCGGCGGCGTCGGCTCCGTAGAACTCACCGGGGCTGGCCACGACGCCGGCCTCGGCGGCCAGGCGGCGAGCCAGCCCCCAGGCGTCGCCCTCCGGAGCCGGGACCCAGAGGTAGAAGGAACCGGCGGGCAGGGCGACGTCGACGCCCCACGCGGTCAGGATGGTCGCCATCCGCTCGAGGCGCCGGCGGTAGATCGCGCGCTGGGCGTCGACGTGGGCATCGTCGGCCCACGCCGCGATGGCGGCGGCCTGCACCGGCCCCGCCACCATGAAACCGGCATGCTTGCGCACCTCGGACAGGTAGGCGACGAGCTCGGCATCGCCGGCGTAGAACCCGACTCGGACCCCCGCCAGGTTCGACCGCTTCGACAACGAATGGACGGCCAGCACCCCGTCCTCGCCGTGCTCGAGGATGGTGCGCGGCGGACCGTCCCAGGTGAACTCGATGTAACACTCGTCGCTCAGGATCGGCACCCCGTGGGTCCGACCCCACTCGGCCACCGCGCCGAGGTCGTCGAGCCCGCCGGCCGGGTTGCCGGGTGTGTTCACCCAGAGGGCCAGCGCCCGGTCGGCGTCGGCCGGATCGATGGTCGACAGGTCGAGGCGGAACTGGTCATCGGTGGCAACGGGGACGGCTCGACATCCGGCCAGCGTGGCGCCCATGGCGTAGGTCGGGTAGCTGATCGCCGGGTACAGGACGGTGTCGCGCGACGGTGTGCGCAGTCGGAGCCACTGCGGGATCCCGGCCACCAGCTCCTTGGTGCCGATGCAGGCGGCCATGGTGGCGGGTTCGATGTCGACGCCCACCCGGCGCGCCAGCCACCCAGCGGCGGCAGCACGGAAGGGCGGCGATCCGATCGAGGCGGGGTACCCCCGCTCGGTCCCCGATTCGGCCAGCGCCCGCACCGCGGCGGGAGGAGGCGGATCGGTCGGTGTGCCGATCGACAGGTCGACCGCTCCCCCGTCGTGGCTCGCGGCGATCGCCTGGATGTCGGCCAGCCGATCGTAGGGATAGGGCGGAGGCTGCCAGCCCTCGGTCGGCGTCGGTCGGATGATCGCCTCGTTGGCCATCGTCAGCCGACCACGAAGTCGCGCAGACGAGTGGCGGCGGCCGGATCGAGCCGGACCCGCAACCGCATGCCGGTGGGCTCGGCCTGCTCGACGAGCACCTCGCCCTCGCGATGAACCGAGGCCAGGATGTCGCCGCGGTCGAAGGGCACGGCCAGCTCGATCACCGATGTGGTGGCGCGGAGCCGATCGCCGATGGCGGTCAGGAGATCGTCGATGCCCTCGCCGGTCCGGGCCGAGAAGGCGACCGATCCGGCGCGAGCGGCGGCCAGGCGCGCCGCGGTCGCCGGTGCCCGATCGCTCTTGTTGAAGGCCAACAGCTCGGGTCGCGAGGAGGCCCCGATCTCGGCGAGGACCGAGTGCACCGCCTCGATCTCCTCGCCCGGATCGGGCGCGGAGGCGTCGACGACGTGCACGAGCAGGTCGGCATCCACCACCACGTCGAGGGTCGACCGGAACGCCTCGACCAACTGATGAGGGAGCTTGCGCACGAACCCGACCGTGTCGGTGACCAGAACGGGCTCGCCTCCGGGGAGGTCCAGACGACGGGTCGTGGCATCGAGGGTGGCGAACAGCCGGTCCTCGACCAGCACACCGGCGTCGGTCAGGCGGTTGAGCAGCGTCGACTTGCCGGCGTTGGTGTACCCGACGATGGCAACCGTGCGGAGTCGTGAGCGCCGGCGCGACTTGCGTTGGGTGTCACGGTGGCGGGCGATGTCGCGCAGGTCGCCTTCGAGCTTGTGGACGCGTCGCACGAGCCGTCGCCGGTCGACCTCGAGCTGGGTCTCACCAGGACCTCTGGTGCCGATGCCACCGCCCTGCTGGCTGAGGGCGTTGCCCCGGCCCCGCAGCCGCGGCAGTCGATAGCGCAGCTGGGCCAGCTCGACCTGAGCCTTGCCCTCTTGGCTGTGGGCGTTCTGGGCGAAGATGTCGAGGATCACGGCGGTACGGTCCAGGGCGGTGCGACCGAGCAGCTTCTCGAGGTTGAACTGCTGGGCCGGAGTCAGGTCGTTGTCGAACACGACGGTGTCGGCATCGAGATCGTTGGCCAGGTCGCGCAGCTCGGTTGCTTTGCCCTTGCCGATGAAGGTCGCCGGTTCGAGGGCGCGACGCTGCTGCACGACCCGGGCCACCTCGTCGGCGCCGGCCGTGTCGACCAGCTGGGACAGCTCGTCGAGCGAGCGCTCGGTGTCGTCCTCGTGGCCCGGTGGGACGGTGACGCCGACCAGGATGATGCGCTCCCGGAAGGTGCGCTCGATCAGGCCGCCGGACGCTCCGCCGAGCTCGCCGAAGCCCCCGCGGTGGCTCTGGCCGTTGGCCGAGGGCCCCTCGTGGGGTTCGAGCGCGTCCGGGTCGAGCGGGTCGGCATCGACCGGCTCGACCGCGACGGGCGCGGGGCGACGTCTATGCATCGGCCAGCTCGAGGGTGGCGACGTGGGTCGTCGGCCCGATGAGGGTGATGGACGAACCGAGCTCGACCTCGGCCGACCCGCCCGGCATGTCGACCCGCACCCGCTCGGCCACGAGCCCCCACGAGTGGGCGGCGTGGGCCGCGGCGCAGGCCCCGGTGCCACAGGCCTGGGTGATGCCGGCGCCTCGCTCCCACACCCGCAAGACGATGGCGTCGCCGCCCTCGACGGCGATGAACTCGACGTTCATGCCGTCGGGGAACTCGGGCTCGATCCAGCGGCCCTCCGCAGTCAGGTCGATCGCCGTAGGGTCCTCGACGATCACGACGAGATGCGGATTGCCCATGTCGATCGTGGTGAAGACCGCAGGCTCGCCGGTGCCGTCCAGGCCCGCGAGGTGGCTGGCCACGTCGGGCGGGACCGGTGGACCGGCGACCGCCGGACCCATGTCGACGCTGGCGGTGCCCGATCGTTGGTCGGCGGTCAGCTCGACCTGGATCCGCCGCACCCCGGTGTCGGTGGCCACGAGGAGGACGGCCTCGCGGATGTCCCGGGCCATGGCCACGGCCTGCCCGAGGCAGCGGATGCCGTTGCCGCTCATCTCGGCCCGACTGCCGTCGGCGTTGAACAGGTGCATGACCACGTCGACATCGGCGCCCGGCGGCGGCGTCGCGCCATGGATGAGGCCGTCCGCCCCCACGCCCCGGCGCCGATCGCACACCGAGCGCGCCAGCTCGCCGTCGATCGACAGTCCGGGACCGTTGACCTCGTCGAGCACGACGAGGAAGTCGTTGGCCAAGCCGTGGTGTTTGGTCAGCTGCACGCCGTCAGTCTTCCAGGAGGGCCAGGGTGGCCGCGACTGCATTCTCGCCGGCGTGGACTCGAACCAGACGCGGGTCGCGGCGAAACCAGCGATCCTGGCGGCGCTGGAAGCGACGGGTTCGGGTGATGGCCAGTGCGATCGCCTCGTCGAGCTCGAGCTCGCCCGCCACATGGGCCGCCAGCTCGCGGTAGCCGAGGGCTTGGCCCGCCGTGGCCGACAGGCCCCCCGGCCGACCCAGGAGCTCTCGCACCTCGGCGACGAATCCGGCGTCGAGCTGGGCGGCGAACCGGGCCTCGATCCGCTGGTCGAGCTCGTCGCGCCCGAGCTCCAAGGCGACGATGGGATGGGGCACGGGACGGTAGGACTCGAGTCCGGGACCGTACGACGAGAAGGGACGACCGCTGCCGATCGTCACCTCGAGGGCGCGCACCACCCGCCGTCGGTTGTTGGGTTGGGTGCGGCCCGCGGCCACCGGATCGAGGGTGAGGAGGCGGCGGTGGAGCACCTCGGTCTCGGGTTCCGCCTCGAGGTCACCGCGGACGTCGGGGTATCGGGCCGGGATCTCGAGATCGCCGAGTGCGGCCCGTAGGTACAGCCCGGTGCCGCCCACCAGCACGGCCCGTCGGCCGCGTGCGGCGATGTCGTCGAGGGCGACGCGGACGTCGTCGATGAACCGTGAGACGGTGTAGTCGTCGCTGGCGTCGACGACATCGATGAGGTGGTGGGGCACCTCGGCTCGCTCGGCGGCCGACGCTTTGGCCGTGCCGATGTCCATCCCTCGATAGACCTGCATCGAATCGACCGAGACCAGTTCGAGTGAGCGGTCCCGCCGGGCCAGCTCGAGGGCCAGGGCCGACTTGCCCGCCGCCGTCGGGCCGACCACGGCCAGGGCCACGACGCTCATCGCGATCCGCCCCGGGCGGGGCCGGTCCCGACCAAGGACCTCGTGGCCGCCGGCGCGCCGACGCGACGACCGTGGCGTCGGCCGATCAGACCGCCACCACCGGGATCCGGGTGCGGTGTCGGGGCGAGGCGGTCACGTCGACCAGCTCGCCGAGCAGGTGATGAGGGCCGCTGTCGACGATGGTCACGTCGGCGAAGGTGCCGGGTCGCAACGGGGACGCACCGGGACGAACGTGGACGAGCTTGTTCTGGCCGGTACGGCCGCTCACCAGCTCGGGGTTCTTCTTGCTCGGACCTTCGACCAGGATCTCCTCGACCTGCCCGATCCGATCACGGTGGCGGGCCAGCGCCGAGCGCTCGACCACGACCCGGAGCCGGTCGAACCGCTCGGCCACGACCTCGGCCGGCACGAACTCGTCGTGGCGTTCGGCCGCTTCGGTCCCAGGCCGGGGCGAGTAGATGAAGGTGTAGGCGCTGTCGTAGGCGGCCTCGGCCACCACCTCGAGCGTGTGCTCGAAGTCATCATCGGTCTCGCCCGGGAACCCGACGATGATGTCGGTGGTCACGGCCAGGTCGGGTATGGCCGCGCGGGCCCGGGCCAACCGATCGAGGTAGCGCTCGGCGGTGTAGCCCCGGTGCATGGCCGCCAGCGTGGCGTCGCTGCCCGACTGCAACGGCAGGTGCAGGTGCGGACACACCGCCGCGTTCGAGGCCATGGCCTCGATCGTCTCTGGCCGCAGGTCCTTGGGGTGAGGGCTGGTGAAGCGCACCCGCCGGATGCCGTCCACCGCCGCCACCGCGTCGAGCAGATCGGCGAACAGCGGGCGAGCTCGACGGTCGCCATCGCTGCTCCACGCCGGGCCGGCCTGGGCCACGTCGCCGGCGGCGACAGGGCGGGATCGCAGCCCGAGGGTGAGGTCGCGACCGTAGGAGTTCACGTTCTGGCCCAGCAGGGTGATCTCGACCACACCGGCGGCGGACAGCTCGGCCACCTCGCTGACCAGCGACCCGAACGGTCGACTGATCTCACGGCCTCGGACCGACGGCACGATGCAGAACGCGCACGAGTTGTCACAGCCGATCTGGATGGTCACCCACGCCGCCCAGCCCACGGCCCGGTGCGCGGGCAGGGCCGAGGGGAAGGCTTCGGCCTCGCTGATCACCGTCTCCTCCCAGATCTCGGTCACGGGTCCGTCGGTCCGCGCCTCATGGAGGAGCTCGACGGCGCGATGCACGTTGTGGGTGCCGAGCACCACATCGACGTGCGCCGCCCGCTGGCGGATCTGCTCGCGGTCCTTTTGGGCCAGGCAGCCGCTCACCACGATCTCGAGGCCAGGGCGAGCCGCCTTGACCGACTTGAGGTGGCCGAGCGTGCCGTAGAGCTTGTTGTCGGCGTTCTCGCGGATGCAGCACGTGTTGAGCACCACCACATCGGCCTCGTCGAGCGAGGTGGTCGCCGACATGCCGTCGGCCTCGAGCAGTCCAGCGATGCGCTCGGAGTCGTGCTCGTTCATCTGGCAGCCGAAGGTCCGGACCAGGTACTTCTTGGTGCTCACCGCCTCAGACTACCTGGCGCCCACCGGCACTCTCGGGCCGCGACGAGCCGCGACCGGCCGCTATCGGTCGATGACGGTGACCCAACCTCGGTGGGTGCGGCGTCGACGGTGCTGACTCAGGCGTTGGCGGATTGGAGCTGGGGTCGGACCTTCAGCAGGTACCAGCCGGCCACGATCACGCCGAAGGGACCACAAGCCAGGGCGAACCCGATCAGGGCCACGAGCCAGACCGTGCGGTCCGAGCTGATGAGCAGGAAGTCGTCCTTGGTGTGCCCGATGGCGTCGACCACCGCCCAGATCGTCAGGATCCACGCCGCCAACCACAGCAACCCCACGACCACGAACAACAAACCAGCCATCCCGGCTCCGATCACGAGCGTTCCGTCCCTGGACTGCTGGCGGCGAGGCTACATGGCCCCTTCGCCGCTCATGAGCGGACCGATCGCCGAGCCGAGCGCGCTCGCTCGGACGGCCAAAGGGCCCGCGTTCGGCCGCGTGGTGGTCGTCACCGGTTGGCGGACCCGGTGACGACCACCACGACGGATGGGGGGCGGCCTCGACGGGCGCCAGGGTCAGTCGAGCGTGATGGGCAGGTCGTCGGCCGGCGTCATCACGTCGACGACCTCGTCGTCGCGCTCGGTCGACTCGTCGCTGTCGGTCAAGCCGACACCGACCTCGGTGCGGATGCGCTCGGAGATCTCGACCATGACCTCGGGGTTCTCGAACAGGAACAGCTTGGCGTTCTCGCGACCCTGGCCGAGCTGCTCGCCTTCGTAGGTGTACCAAGCCCCCGACTTCTTGACGATGCCCATGTCGACCCCGATGTCGAGCGACGAGCCCTCGCGACTGATGCCCTTGCCGTACATGATGTCGAACTCGGCCTGGCGGAACGGCGGAGCCACCTTGTTCTTGACGACCTTGACCCGAGTGCGGTTGCCCACCACCTCGACGCCGTCCTTGATCGACTCGATGCGGCGGATGTCGAGACGCACCGACGAGTAGAACTTGAGGGCCCGCCCCCCAGGAGTGGTCTCGGGCGAACCGAACATCACGCCGATCTTCTCGCGCAGCTGGTTGATGAACAGGCAGATGGTGTCGGTCTTGTTGAGGTTGGCGGTGAGCTTGCGCAGCGCCTGGGACATGAGTCGGGCCTGGAGGCCGACGTGGGTGTCACCCATCTCGCCCTCGATCTCGGCTCGCGGGGTCAGGGCGGCCACCGAGTCGATCACCACCACGTCGAGGGCACCGGAGCGCACCAACATGTCGCAGATCTCGAGGGCCTGCTCGCCCGTGTCGGGCTGGCTGATGAGCAGCTCGTCGACGTCGACGCCGATGGCCCGGGCGTAGATCGGATCCATGGCGTGCTCGGCGTCGATGTAGGCGCAGATGCCGCCGTTGCGCTGAGCCTCGGCCACCACGTGCATGGCCAGCGTCGACTTGCCCGACGACTCGGGCCCGTAGACCTCGACCACTCGGCCGCGTGGCAGGCCGCCGACCCCGAGGGCGAGATCGAGCGCCAGAGCCCCGGTGGGGATGGTCTCGATCTTCATCGTGGTCTTCTCGCCCATCTTCATGACCGAGCCCTTGCCGAACTGCTTCTCGATCTGCCCCATGGCCATCTCGAGTGCCTTGTCTCGTTCCACCGTTGCGTCTCCTTGCTCGTGGCGTTCTTGATCAGATGTCTCGTGTGAACGACTGCGTGCTCTGGGGCTGCGAGCCGAGCCGCAGCGATGAGAGTCACCTTACGAAGGGGGTGTGACACCCTCGGATGGGCGATGGGAAGCTGTGGGAATGACAGGAGTGTAGTTGCGAACGGCTGTTCGGGCAAGCATCCTCTCGACCCGGAACCGGGGCCCCGATGCCCGTAACGTCTTGGCGTCCCGCCAGACTGCATCGGTGAGCCCAAAAGGAGCACACATGACCGACCAGACCGTCCCCTCCGACGCCGAGCTGCGCGAGCGACTGACCCCCGAGCAGTACGAGGTGACCCAGCGCAAGGGCACCGAGCGGGCCTTCACCGGCGTCTACTGGGACTGCCACGACGACGGCCTCTACCGCTGCGTCGTGTGCGACACCCCGCTGTTCAAGTCCAACACCAAGTTCGAGTCCGGCACCGGCTGGCCCAGCTTCTGGGAGCCGATCGAGGGCGCCGTCGACACCGAGTCGGACCGCAGCTTCGGCATGGTCCGCACCGAGGCCACCTGCGCGAGCTGCGGTGCCCACCTCGGCCACGTCTTCGACGACGGACCCAACCCGACCGGGCAGCGCTACTGCATGAACTCGGCCTCGCTACGCCTCGACCGCGACGCCGACCCAGACGCGAACGCGGACGCGGACGAGAGCTGATCGAGGGCGGCCCGCGACGCCGACGTCGAGGACAACGAGAGCTGATCGCCCGATCGGCGCTCAGCCCAACAGGTCCTCGTAGAGCTGTTGGCTCGACGAGCTCGGGGAGATCCCGAGCTCGTCGCGCAGCACGCATCTGAGCCGCTCGTACACCCGCAGGGCCTCGGCCTGGTTGTCCTCGGCGGCCAAGGCGCGCATCAGCAACCGGTAGCCGCTCTCTCGAAGCGGCGCCCGCTCGACCAGGGCCGAACCGGCCCGGCGCGCGGCGGCCAACTCAGTTCCGCCCAAACCGAGGGCGGCGGCGCCATAGGCCTCGAGGGCCCGAAGCTCGACGCCGTCGAGATGGCGCCGCACCTGATCGACCCACGGTGCATCCTCACCGGGGAGGAACCCGCGCTGGACGGTGACCATGGCGACCAGCGACGCCGCCCACGCCCGCTCCCACTGCTCGAGCACGACGGCGGACTCGGCCCGGTGGATGGCGTCGTCGGCCTCCTCGAGGTCGACCGACGCGTCGGGAAGGACGAGTCGGACGTTGCCCCGACTCTCGACGCACTCAGATCCCAGGGCGCGGCGCAGGCGGGAGAGCAGGGCGTTGAGGGCACCGTCGCGGTCCTCGGGTCCGCCGTCGGGCCACAGGGCCTCGATGATCTCCGAGCGGGGCACCGCTCGGGCCCGCTGGTGCACCAGGTAGGCGAACAGGACCCGACCCTGCCGGCTGGGCAGGGCTCCCTCGAGCCGCTGGCCATCGGCTTCGACGACAATCGAGCCGCAGATCTGGATGCGCACGCCCGCAGTCTCCAAGGTTTCTGCAACCCGGGTCCAACATCGTGGACGTAGAACGATCCGAGAGGAGAACGGCATGGCTCGAATCATCCGTTGTGAATGCGGCTTCGTCGCCCGAGCAGACTCCGACGACGGGGTGATCGCCGAGATACGCGCGCACATGGGACAGGACCACCCCGCTCTCCTCGAAACCGTCGCAACCGAAGAGCTGCGCGGCTGGATCGAACTCGAATGACCCAGGAGAGCCACCATGACCACGTCCGCCACACCCGCCGGCACGGCTGATCGCCCCGACTCCTCGAGGAGCGGCCTCGTCGACATGACCTGGCTCGCGGACCACCTGCACGACCCTGACGTACGAGTCGTCGAGGTCGACGTCAACGCGGCCGCTTACGAGGCCGGTCACATCGAAGGGGCCGTGCTGTGGGACATCTACACCGACCTCAAGGACCCCGACTACCGGCTGGTCGACCGATCACGGGTCCAGGCCCTCGTCGAGCGATCCGGCATCGACGAGCACACGACGGTGGTCTTCTACGGCTACGGGCCGGCGATGGGTTTCTGGCTCCTCCGCCTGCACGGCCATGAGCGCGTGCGCCTCCTGGACGCCCACCGCGACACCTGGCGCGACGAGCACCGACCGTGGACGACCGAGGCGCCCACGCCGATCCCGACTCGCTATCCGCTGGCCGAAGCCGACGCCCACGTCCGTGCGTCACAGGCCGAGGTCGCCGCCGCCATCGGCGATCCGACCTCGACCATCCTCGACGTGCGCTCGCCCGAGGAGTACCGAGGCGAGCGGTTCTGGCCGTCGGGCGGCCTGGATCCCGACGGACGGGCCGGGCACATTCCCGGCGCGACGCACCTGGTCGCCGCGGATCCCCGCGACGAGCGGGGTGCGTTCCGCAGCTCGGCCGCCCTGGCTCGCGAGTACGCCGCCCTCGACCTCTCTGCGGATCACGAGATCATCTCGTACTGCACGATCGGGGCGCGCGCCGCCACGGCATGGTTCGTGCTCACCCACCTCCTCGGCCACGACCGCACCCGGGTCTACGACGGATCCTGGGCCGAGTGGGGCCGCACCCCGACCGTGCCCGTCGACACCGACGCTGCTCAGCCGAGCGGCACCACGGCCTCAGTCGTGTAGGCGACGCCACCTCGTCCGCCCGTCGAGCGGATGAGCTCGATCTCGTCGACGGTGAAGGCTCGGGCCGGTGACGCGGCGAATGTCCCGGGCACCGTCATCGCCCATCGCGACGAGCGAGCTCGTACGCGGCCGAGCGTCAGATGGCCTTCGAACGGACGGGTCTCGGGCGGGGTGCCGACGGACGCCGTCGCCTCGCACACCGCCGAGGCCACCTCGGCGAGTCCGTCCACCGTCAGGGCGATGGCCGTGGCGCCGAAGCGTCTGATCCTCGAGCCGAGCACGGCCTCGGCCCGCGGCGCCTGTACCTCGTGCACGGCCCGACACGCGGTGTCCATGTCGGCTTCGCCCAGGAACCGCAAGGTCACGTGCCACTGATCGCGGGTCGTGTAGCGCAGGTCGGGGTGCGACGGCCGGGGCAGCGAGGCGATCAGGTCGAGCACACCGGGCGGGGGCCTCACGGCGATGAACAACCGAGGCACAGCTCAGCCGACGCCTCGACCCCGTTCGGCGCCGCCCTCGACCAACCGGCGGCGGAGCCAGTCGAGCACCGAGATCGTGGCGAACTGGCGCACGCGGGCTCGGTCGCCGGGAAGGCGAACCATGGTGGCGTCGGCCTCGCCGTCGATGCACAGGCCGAGATAGACGGTGCCCACGGGCACGCCCTCCTGGGAATCGGGACCTGCCACGCCCGTGACGGCGACGGCCACGTCGGCGCCGAGCACGCGACACGCCCCTTCGGCCATGGCCATGGCGGCATCGTCGGACACGACCGGGCCGGGCGGAACACCGAGGATGTCGAACTTGGTGTCGCTGGCATAGGACACCACGCCGCCCCGGAAGACCTCGCTGGCGCCGGGCACATCGGTGAGCCGCGCCGAGATGAGTCCCCCGGTCACCGACTCGGCGCATCCGAGGGTCAGGCCGCGAGAGCGCAGCAGATCGAGCACGACCACCTCGATGGGCTCGTCGTCGACGCTGAACACGACATCGCCGAGGATGTCGACCAGCAGCTCGACCTCGGCGGCCAGGACGGCGTCGGCTTCCTCCGCGGTCGGGGCCTTGGCCGTGACCCGCACCTTGAGGCCCTCGATGCCGCTGGCCAGGAAGGCGATCGTCGCGCTCTCGGACGCGTCGAGCTCGATGATCCGTGGGCCCAGCCGCTCGGCCAGGCCCGACTCGCTCATCCCCCAGGTGCGCAACGTGCGGCTGCGGATGACGGCCTGCACCCCCGCCCGCCGTTGGAGGTCGGGGATCACCGTGCCCGACACCATCTCCTTCATCTCGTAGGGCACGCCGGGCACGGCGTAGATGACCTGCCCGGTCTCGGGATCGCCGATCGGGCAGACCAGGCCCGGAGCGGTGCCCGGCTGCTGGTCCATCGTCCAGGCGCCGACGGGCACCTCGGCCTGGCGCAGGTTGTTCGTCGGCATGTCTCGGCCGCGCGACCCGAACATGGCGCGGATGCGTTCCTCGATCTCGGGGTCGGTGCGCAACTCGACGCCCATGACATCGGCGATGACGTCGCGCGTGATGTCGTCCTGAGTCGGTCCGAGCCCCCCGCACACCAGCACGGCGTCGCTGCGGTCGAGCGCGGTCTGCAGCGCCGACGCGATCCGCGCCGGGTTGTCCCCGACCTTGACCTGGAAGTACGAATCGATGCCGGCCAGCGCCAGCTGCTCACCGATCCACGACGAGTTGGTGTCGATCACCTGACCCAACAGCAACTCGGTGCCGACCGCGACGATCTCACAACGCATGCTCTGGGCTCCTGATTCGCGTCAGCGTGGCGGATCGGGTACGGACTGAGGCCCGGCCGAGGCGTCGCGTGATCGGGCCATTGTGGTGGCCGCCGTCCGCCCGGCGTAGGCGTACTGCAGACCGCTGACCACGGCGACGACGACCGACGCCCACAAGAGGCTGTCGGCGACCCACAGGTGGGCCTCGGCCAGCGGCGGCATCACCGCCGCCCCGACCGCCAGGCCCTGCAGGAGCGTCTTGAGCTTGCCGCCACGCGAGGCCGGCACGGCCAGGCCTCGACGCCCCCAGTAGACCCGGTAGAGGCTGATGGCCACCTCGCGCACGGCGATGATGACGACCGGCAGCCAGAGGAAGCGTCCGATGGTCGCCAGCGAGTACAGCGCCCCGAGCACGAGCACCTTGTCCGCCAGCGGGTCGAGGAACGCACCCGAGCGGGTGGTGCCGTGGCGGCGGGCGATCCAGCCGTCGACCCCGTCGGTGCTGGCCAGCGCGACCCAGAGCAGGAAGATGGCCCACGACGAGTGCTCGGACATGATCATGGTGAACAGCAGGGGGGCGACGAGCAACCGGATCACGGTCACGAAGTTGGCCGGCGTGGCCAAGGCCGAGGGCCCGTAGTTCTGCGGATCGCTCACGGCCCGACCGCCATGTCAGCTCCCGCCATGTGGTCCGGGCCGGCCCGCGTGACGGTTCCGTCGGTGGCCCCCGTCGCTGTGGCCTCCCCGGCGGGTCCCGGGGCGGCTGGTCGGACTCGCGTGAGCGGCTCGGCCACCAGGTCGGGGCCGAGAGCATCGACGACCACCACCTCGACGAAGGTGCCGACCTCGAGCTCGGCGGGGACGGCGATGACGCCGTCGATCTCGGGGGCCTCCCGATACGAACGAGCGGTGCCGGGCTGGTCCACGAGCACTTCGACCCGCGACCCGATCAGTTCGTCACGTTTGGCTGCGGTGATGGCGTCCTGGCGCTCGCGCAGCTCGGCCAGCCGCTCGGCGACCAGCTCGGGCGCGACCTGGCCATCGAGGTTCTCGGCGTAGGTGCCGGCCTCGCGCGAGAAGCTGAAGAAGCCGCACCAGTCGAGCTGGGCGGCGTCGACGAAGGCCAGAAGATCGTCGTGGTCGTCCTCGGTCTCGCCCGGATAGCCGACGATGAAGTTGGACCGGAACACGGCGCCGGGCTCGAGGCGGCGGATGGCATCGATGCGGGTCGCGAACCGCTCGCCGTTGCCCCACCGCCGCATGCGCCTCAGCAACGGCGCCGACGTGTGCTGCAGCGACAGATCGAAGTACGGAACGCCGGTGCCGAGCACGGCGTCGATGAGACCGTCGGTCAGCTCGCTCGGGTACAGGTACAGGAGGCGCACCCAGTCGACCCGCTCGGCCACCGCCGCGATGAGGGGCACGAGGTCGCGGGTGCCTCGGCCCTGGTCGCGGCCATAGGACGCCAGATCCTGGGCCACGAGCACGACCTCGCGGGCCCCGAGCTGGTCGACCTCGGCCAGCAGGTCGTCGATGGTGCGGCTGCGCTGCGGGCCGCGGAAGCTGGGGATGGCACAGAAGCCACAGGCGCGGTCACAGCCCTCGGCCACCTTGAGGTAGGCCCACGGCGCGGACGCCGCCGGCCGTGGCAGCTCGAGCAGATCGAAGGCGGGCACGACGGAGGGCTTGGCCGAGATCGAGACGGCCACCGGGCTCGACGGCGACGCGGCGAGCGGCGTCGAGGGCGCCGCCGGCGGGATGAAGTCCATGCCGAACCCGGCCACGAGATCGGCCTCGGGCAGGGCGCGGGCCAACTCGTCGCCGTAGCGCTCGGCCAGACAGCCCGTGACGACGACCTGGGCTTCGGCCGCCCGGTGGGCGCTCAGCGCCAGGACGGTGTCGATCGACTCCTGGCGGGCCTCTTCGATGAAGGCACAGGTGTTGACCACGATCAGGTCGGCCGAGTCGGGGCCGGCCGCCGGCGTCAGGCCGTCGCGGTGCAGGGCCCCGGTCAGCTTGTCCGAGTCGACCTGGTTCTTCGGGCAGCCGAGCGTCTCGACCCAGTACGTGCGCGCCATCGGGGCGATCGTACCGGAGCAGGTGGCGGCCCAGCCGATCCGGTGGGGGTCACACCAAGCCGAAGGCCAACCCCCACAGGAGGGCGGTGAGCGAGAGGCCGTCGCCGATCCGCCCGGCGGCGACCTCCTCGCGCACACGATCGACCGACAGCCACTCGATCCGCTCGGACTCGGAAGGATCGCTCGGCTCGCCGACGTAGGTCGCCCCGTCGGCCAGGAAGACGTGGAACTTCACGTCGACCGATCCGTTCACGGGGGCGTAGGTCGTGAGGTGGGTCAGCGGACCGGCCCGCCAGCCGGTCTCCTCGAGGCACTCGCGCCCGGCGGCCTGTTCGGGCGTCTCGCCCAGGTCGACCCGACCCGCCGGCACCTCCCAACCCCAGGTGTCGGTGATGAACCGATGACGCCAGAGCAACAGCACGCCTCGATCGGGGTCGCGCACGAGCGTCCCCGAAGCCGGCCGGGCCATCCGCACGACGTGGTGCTCGAACCGCCGTTCGCCGGGGATCTCGATGTCGACCAGCCGCAGGCTCATCCAGTCGCTCTCATAGAGCGAGCGCTCTCCGTGCACCGTCCATTGCATGGATCAACCGTGCCACGGATCGTGACCACCACGGACCAGGCGCCGTCCCGCGCCCTGGCGCGGCGATGGCCGCCCCGGAGGACGGCCATCGCCGGAACTTCTGTTGACGTGGCCGATCAGCCGGTGAAAGCCGGTTCGGCGGCGACGGCCGGGGCGGCCGTGGTCGACGTGGTCGGCGGCAACGTGATCGGAACCGTCGTGGTGACGGCCTGATCGGTGGCGGCCAGCGTCATGATCTGCGACGCGGTTGTGGTCGGCAGGCCGAGAAGGCCGCTGATGGCGGCGGCCAGTGAGCACTGGGGGGTGGAGGTGATGGCCGGGATCGAGATGTTCTGGGCGGTGAGGGTGCCGGTCAGGGGATCTCCAGTGAACTCCGCGCCACCGTTGTTGTCCGTCGACAGGTTGATGTCGAACGGGCCGAAGGTGCAGACCTGCTGGAGGGAGTCGATGGTGAGCGTCGTCTGGGTGTGGACGAGCAGGGTCATCACACCCGTGTCGGGATCGAGGTTGCCCGTGGGCGGACCGGTCTGGCCGATCGTGACGTGGGCCGTGGTCCCGCTCGACGTGACGTCATAGGTCGGGATCGAGAACGTGCCTCCCGTGATGTCACCCGTCGTGTCGTCGATCTGCAGCGACACGAGCGAGTTCGGTGGGAAGTCCTGAGCCATGCCACCGATCGTGGTCGACCCCGTGATGGCGAAGTTCCTGGTCTGCGCGGCGGCGCCGGCCGGCGTCGATCCGATCACCGCGGTGGTGAGCAGCATGGCACTCACCCCGGCCAGCAGAGCGATGGCTCGACCGCGCGTCGCGCGGACCGAACGGGCTCTGAGCATGTGCTTCATGAATTCCCCCCTGGATCGTAGGTCGCGTGTGGCGGCCTCGGTCATGTCTGGTGTCCGTCACGGTCGAAGGTCCCCGTCGAACCGAAGGCCCCCCGAACCGCCAATCTTGTGTCACGACCTGCGTTTGCAGGCGGCAGGCTAGCAGGTGGACGCTCCGGGCTCACAGAATCGCGATCCAGGGAGTGGTCGCGCCGTCACTCACGGCTTTCGAGCTCCTCGGGGGTCATGAGCACGGCCCGCGCCTTGGACCCTTCGCCCGGACCGACCACGCCACGTTGTTCGAGCAGGTCCATGAGCCGCCCGGCGCGGGCGAACCCGACCCGCAGCTTGCGCTGGAGCATCGAGGTCGAGCCGAGCTGAGAGCGCACGACCAGCTCCATGGCCGCTTCGAGCAGCTCGTCGTCGTCGTCGCCGCTCCCCCCGCCCATCGACGAACCGCTCGACGCGGCGTCGTCGCTGCCCTCGACGCCCTCGACGTAGCTCACGTCGGGCGCCTGGCGGATCCACGAACCCACGACGGCCCGAACCTCCTTCTCGTCGACCCAACAGCCCTGGATCCGCTGGGGCACGCTCGACGCCGGGCCCAGCAGCAGCATGTCGCCCTTGCCGACGAGGCGCTCGGCTCCGGGCTGGTCGAGGATCACCCGGCTGTCGGCGAGCGACGAGACCGAGAAGGCCCACCGGGCGGGGACGTTGGCCTTGATGACACCGGTTATGACGTTGACCGAGGGCCGCTGGGTGGCGATGACCAGATGGATGCCGACGGCCCGAGCCATCTGGGCGATGCGGCAGATCGAGTCCTCGACGTCTCGGGCCGCCACCATCATCAGGTCGTTGAGCTCGTCGACCACGATGAGGATGAACGGCAGCCGCTGGTAGGTGACGTCCTCGCCCGGCGAGGCCACCAGTTCGCCCCGGTCGAAGGCGGCGTTGTAGCCGGTGATGTCGCGCACGCCGACCTCGCTGAGCAGGTCGTAGCGACGCTCCATCTCGCGTACCGCCCACGACAGCGCGTTGGCCGCCTTCTTGGGGTTGGTCACGACCTGGGTGAGCAGGTGCGGCAGCTTGTTGTACTGCCCCAGCTCGACCCGCTTGGGATCGACGAGGATCATCCGCACCTGGTCCGGGGTCGACCGCATCAGGACCGAGGTGATCAGCGAGTTGATGCACGACGACTTGCCCGCTCCGGTGGCCCCGGCGATCAGCACGTGGGGCATGGTCGCCAGGTTGGCCAGCACGGCCCGACCGTTGATGTCGCGCCCGATCGCCACTTCGAGCGGATGGCTGGCCCGTCGGGCCTCCTCCGAGGCCAGGATGTCGCCCATGGCCACGACCTGGCGGTTGGTGTTGGGCACCTCGACGCCGATGGCCTGGCGTCCGGGGATCGGCGCCAGGATGCGCACGTCGGCCGACGCCATGGCGTAGGCGATGTCCTTGTGCAGGCTGGTGACGCGGGCCACCTTGACGCCCGGCCCCAGCTCGAGCTCGTAGCGCGTCACCGTCGGGCCCACGACCATGCCGACCAGTCGCGTCTCGACGCCGTGCTCGGCCAGCGCCGCCTCGAGAGCCCGGCCACGCGCTCTCGACGAACTGCTTGTCGACCTCCTGGGTCTTGGACCGGTTGAGCAGCTTCATCGGTGGCAACTTCCACGCCGACGGCCGCGTCGCCGGGCCCAGATCGATCTCGAGCTGGCGAACCGGGGCGCTCGGCCCGCCGTCCTCGTCGGCCGCGGTGGACGCGCCCGCGTCGGCATCGGGCTCCGGATCGGCGTCGGCTTCGTCGCTGTCGCGATCGCCGGCGACCATGACCGCGGGGGCGTCGGCGGCCGCGGCCTCGGCGGCCCCGGACTCGGCGAGGCCGACCGCCGAGTCGCGCAGGTCGATGGCGGGTTGATCGTCGGCGTCGGGACCGTCGGGCTCGCCCACCTCGAACAGGGGACGAAAGGTTCGCCCGATGGCGTCGGTGACCGGACGCATGCCGGCCGCGGTGTGGCCGGCCGCGGCGCGCACCGAGGTCCGGGTCACCAGCAGCACGACCGACGACGACGAGAGCGACGAGCACCAGGCCGGCGGCCCACGGCCCCACCAGCCGCGTCCAGGATCCACCGACGGCCGTGCCCACGACGCCACCGGCCCGGACGAAGGCGTCGAGCGAGTCGCCCCAACTCGGGGCGACCCCGGACCAGATGGAGCAGCCCGCAGGCGCCGACCAGGACGGCCAGGCCGCCGACGACCGGGCGCACGATGGCCACCGGCTCGGCGTCGGCCCGGCGGCCTCGGATCACGATCACGCCGAGGGCGATCAGCGCCGGCGGGATCAGCCAGGACGTCAGGCCGACGAGGCCACCGATGCCGTCGGCCACCCCGCGACCGACCGGACCGGCGACGTCGGCGTAGATCCCGAGCCCGGCGACGATCCCGACCACGAGGACGAGCACACCGACCACATCGTGGCCGTGGCCGTCGAAGGCTTGGCGCAGGGCCGGCCCAGCCAGGCTTGGGAGCCGCCTTCGAGCGCTTGGCCGCCGGTCGCGAGCGTGACCGCGACCGTTTCGAGCTCGCTGGGCGGGAGCGCTTCGAGGGCCGAGCCTGTTGCTTGGTTGCCACTTGTCCACCTGTGGGGGTACGCGGATGACCATCAGCGGCCACCCCTCGGCCCCGAGCCCGCGCCGAGGTGGACACGATCGGTTGTACCACAGCCGACGACCGGGGCTGCGACTCTTGACGCCCTCCCCGGCGTCGACCCCGTCGCTCAGGCCGCCCCCGACCAGGTGGGGATCAGGGCGCGGTGCGGCGCGAATAGGACACGCCGTAGGCCGCGCCCCGAGCGAGCAGGATCGGATCGTCGGAGCACTCGATGCCGTCGGTCACCTTCGTCGGGTCGAAGATAGGGCTCGTCGACGGCAGCCGATCGCCGTCAGCTCGAGGGTGCCCGCCACCACCGAGGCTCGGTCGTCGGGCCAGGGCGCGGTGGGATCGCCGACGGGGTCGGACGGGCGTCGCCCTCGACGATGTGGAGGTCGAAGCGCGACCGGGCCGACCGCCAGCTCGTCGGCCAGGGCCCGAGCCAGGTAGTCGGACGGCCGCGCCATGGCCTCGTCGTCGGCCAGGCCGGCCTCGCCCGCCGCCGGCTCCCAGCGGTAGCGCACCGGGTGACGCCGACCGTCGGCGCCCGACCAGCCAGAACACGTGGACGCTGTGGAAGATCACCCGCGAGTAGCTCACCGGCGCCAGCGCGGCGACCGACAGCTCGGCCGCCAACTGGGCCTCGGGGTGGGCGCCAAGGAACGCCGAGCACCTTGTCGAGATCCATCTGGCCGGTGGCCGGATCGGGCTCGCGGGCGCGCACGAACTCGACGAAGTCGTCGGTGGTGCGCACGAAGAACACCGGCAACGACAGGGCGACGATGTCGGTGCTCGGCCCGTCGGCCAGACGGAACTTGGTGGCCATGCCTCGCCCGTCGCGAGCGCCGTCGTGAGCGTCGGGATCGGCCGACCCGTTCGAGAACCGCACCACCACCGGCGTCTCGACTCCGACTTGGAGGTGGGCGGCGGTCGTCAGCGGCGGCGGCCGCGCCACTCGAGGTGAACCGACCCTCGGCGCCGATCCCCTTGGCGTGCAGCACCCGGTGGCCCGGATGCACGCCCGTGACCGCCTGCACCGCGTCGATCAAGCGGGTACCGAGCTCGGATCGGTCATATTGGCCCTCCGGTCGGGCAAGCCTCCCTGCGGGCGCTTCGCCATCTGGGTGTCAGTCGATGCGGCTTCGCCGTGGCCGGCTGCGCCGCGTCTGGGCCATCCAAGGAGCCGTGGGTCTTGCACGAGGCGGTGTAGCCCGTCGGGGTCACCTGCACCCGTAGGCGTCGGCCGCACTCGGGACAGAAGCGCGGGCGGGTCGAGCTCGCGGTCGGCAGGTCACGCCGTCGCAGCCGCCGGCCTCGGTGCCGCACCAACGGCAGTAGGCGTCGACGGCGACCACCGGCTCAGAGCACCTTCGACAGCGCGCCGATCGGCATGCGCAGGTCGTCGAGCATCTGCAGGTCCTCGGCGGGCGAGCGGCCCAGGGTCGTCAGGTAGTTGCCGACGATCAACGCGTTGATGCCGGCCGTCATGCCCATGGCCTGCAGCTCGCGCAGCGTCACCTCACGGCCGCCGGCGTAGCGCAGGATGACCGACGGCAGCCCGAGCCGGAACAGGGCGATCCAGCGCAGGGCCTCGAGCGGCTCGACGACCATCCGGTCGGCCAGCGGCGTGCCCGGTCGCGGGTTCAGGAAGTTGAGCGGCACCTCGGCCGGCCCGACCTCGCGCAGCTGACCGATGAGCTCGATGCGCTGATCGGTCGACTCACCCATGCCCAGCAGGACGCCGCAGCACAGCTCCATGCCGTTGTCGCGCACGAGCTCGCAGGTGTGGAACCGCTCTTGCCACGTGTGGGTCGTGACGATCGAGGGGAAGTACGAGCGCGCCGTCTCGAGGTTGTGGTTGTAGCGGTGCACGCCGCCGGCGGCCAACCGGCGCGGCCTGCTCGTCGCTCAGGATGCCGGCGCTCACCGCGACGTTGAGCCCCGTGCGCTCGCGCACCAGCGGCACGAGCTCGAGCAGTCGTTGCATCGTGCGCTCGTCGGGCCCGCGCAGGGCCAGGACGATGCAGAACTCGGAGGCACCCAGCGCCGCGGTCTCGGCCGCCGCGGCCAGCACCTCGTCGGTGTCGAGGAACGGGGTGGCCGCCACCTTGGTGTCGAACTGTGACGACTGGCTGCAGAAGTGGCAGTCCTCGGGACAGCCGCCCGTCTTGGCCGAGAGGATGCCCTCGACCTCGACCTCGGGGCCGCACCACGACAGGCGCACCTCGTGGGCCAGGCTGGCCAGGGCCGGAACCGCCGAGCTGGGCAGCGCGGCCAGGTCGGCGAGCTCGTCGAGGGTGAGCTGGCGTCGCTCGTCGAGCAGGGCATCGCCCGCGGCGCTGATCAGGGTCCGGTCGGAGGTCGCGGTGGCCATCCGCCGAGGCTACCGGTGCACCTCGCTCGCCGACCAATGTCCGAACGCGGCAGAGCGGAGCCGCTCGCAAGATGGGACCCGGATGGCGAAGCGCCCGAAGGGAGGCCCCGCCGAACGAACCAGCGCGGCAGAGCGGAGCGGAGCCGCTCGCAAGATGGGACCCGGATGGCGAAGCGCCCGAAGGGAGGCCCCGCCGACCGGAGGGCCAATGGATTACGCCTCCATGATCACGGGCACGATCATGGGCCGGCGCTTGGTGTTGTCGTTGACGAAGCGACCGGCGGCCCGGCGCACGTAGCGCTGCAGGCTCTCGATGTCGTGGGCGTCGTGGGCGAAGGCGTCCTTCACCGCGGCGGACACCGCCTCCTCGCAACGGTCGATCAGCCCCTCGGCCTCGGCCTCGTACACCCACCCCCGGGTGATCACCTCGGGCCCGGTGATGATGGCGCCCGTCGAGATGTCGACGGCGACCACGACGACGACGACGCCTTCCTCGGCCAGCACCCGCCGATCGCGCAGCACCCCGTTGCCGACATCGCCGACGATCCCGTCGACGTACAGGTAGCCAGCCGGCACCCGGGCGTGAGGCTCGAGCCCGTCGTCGGTGAGCCGCAGCTGATCGCCGTCCTCGCACACCATCACGCGGTCGGGCTTCATGCCCATCTGGTGGGCGATGCGAGCGTGGGCCACGAGGTGCCGGTACTCGCCGTGCACCGGGATGAACCACTCGGGCCGGGCGATCGAGTGGAAGGTCTTCAGCTCCTCCTGCTTGGCGTGGCCGGTGGCGTGGACGTCCTCGATGCCCGAGTGCACGACCTCGGCACCGACGCGGACGAGGCCGTCGATGACCTTGCTGACGTTCGACTCGTTGCCCGGGATCGGGTGCGAGCTCATGATCACGACGTCGCCGGGGCCGAGCTTGATCCACTTGTTCTCGTTGGCCGCCATCAGCGCCAGCGCCGACATGGGCTCGCCCTGCGAGCCGGTGCTGATGATGCACACCTTGGCCGGGTCGAGGTCACCGATGTCGTCGATGTCGAGCAGACGGTTCTCGGGGATGTGGAGCAGGCCCATGTCCAACCCGAGGCGCACGTTCTTCTTCATCGACATGCCCATCGTGGCGATCGTGCGATCGTGGCTGATGGCGGCGTCGGCGATCTGCTGCACGCGGTGGATGTGGCTGGCGAAGCAGGTCGTGATGATCCGCTTGCCGACGTAGCTGGCGAACAGATCGCGCAGGACCCCGCCGACCGTGCGTTCCGAGCGCGAGTAGCCCTTCTCGTCGGCGTTGGTCGAGTCGGCCAACAGCAGCCGGACGCCTTCGTTGTCGCTCAGCGAACCGACGCGGGCCAGATCGGTGAGCCGACCGTCGACGGGGGTCAGGTCGAGCTTGAAGTCACCCGTGTGGAGGATCACCCCTTGGCTCGTGTGGAACACGGTGGCGAAGCCGTGGGGCACCGAGTGGGTGACGGGGATGAACTCGACGTCGAACGGACCGATGCGCCGGCGCTCACCGTCTTTCACGGTGATCAGCTCGGTCCGATCGAGCAGGTGCGCCTCCTCGATGCGGTTGCGGGCCAGGCCCAGGGTCAGCTCCGACCCGTAGATGGGGAACGAGAGCTCGCGCAGCAGGAACGACAGGGCGCCGTGGTGATCTTCGTGGCCGTGGGTGACGATGCACCCCTCGATGCGTTCCGCGTGCTCACGCAGCCAGGTGAAGTCGGGCAGCACCAGATCGATGCCGAGCATGTCGACATCGGGGAACATCAGCCCGCAGTCGAGAAGGACGATCCGGCCCTCGCTCTCGAGCGCGGCGCAGTTGCGCCCGATCTCGCCGAGGCCTCCCAGGAAGGTGATGGTGACGGGTTCAGGCACGAGGGAGGGCCTTCGCGCCGATCGGCTCGTGGCGTCGTGTCCTCACGAGGCGCGCAGCCGTTGGTGCACCGCGAGCGCCGTGGCCTCGAGGCCGTCGGGGGCGGGACCGAGGGGCAGCCGACACTGGCCGGCGGGACGCCCGAGGGCCCGCATCATGGCCTTGGCCGGGATCGGGTTGGGGGTGAGGTCGCCGCCCTCGAAGTCGTACGACTCGATGAGCACGGCGTTCAGCTCCCGCGCCTTGACGACGTCGCCGCGCTGGAAGGCCAGGATCATCTCGCTCATCTCGGGCGCGGCCCAGTGGGCGGCGACCGAGATGATCCCGACCGCTCCGACCGCCATCATCGGCAGCGTCATCGAATCGTCGCCGGCCCAGACCTCGAAGCCGTCCGGCGCGTCGGCGACCGTCCTGGCCGTCCCGGGCGGATCGGCGGCTGCGTCCTTCAAGGCGACGATGTTGTCGACGTCGGTGGCCAGGCGCATCAACACATCGTGGCTGATCTTGCGTCCCGAGCGGATCGGGATGTCGTACAGCATGACCGGGAGCTCAGCGGCGGCGGCCAGGGCTCGGAAGTGGGCCTCGATCCCGGCCTGTGGGGGCCGGTTGTAATAGGGGGTCACCATCAGGACGCCGTCCATGCCGGCCGGGGCCGCCCGGCTGGTGAGCTCGACGGCGTGGGCGGTGTCGTTCGTGCCGGTCGCGGCCACCAGGGGGACGTCCACCGCGGCGCGCACCGCCCGCCAGACCTCCACCTGCTCGTCGTCGGTCAGCATCGAGCCCTCACCGGTCGAGCCCGTCAGCACGAGCCCGTCGTTGCCCTGGCTCACGAGCCAGTTGGCCAGATCGGCCGCCCCTTCGAGGTCGATGCGACCGTCGCGGTCGAACGGGGTCACCATGGCCGTGATCAATGAGCCGAATCGGGCCATCAGCGCGCCTCCTGCAACGAGCCTGATGCATGCGACATGCGACGACCCTACCCCGCCACCCTCAGAGTGGCCGCGGTGTTCGGGCGACGCGACGCGACGGCGACGGGCCCGTTCTGGCGACGATTCTCGCCTCGTCAGGGGCGGAATTCATCGCCAGAACCCCAGAAGGAGGCCCTCGATCCGGTTCGGGGGGTCAGGCCAGTTCGGCGTCGAGGGAGAAGGATTCGTACTCCTCGCCGGTGTCGACCCAATCCTCGAACTGGATCACCCCGAGCTCACCGAACTTCTGACGCAGCCACCCCGGCCGGCCATCGGTGGCACCCGCGTCGAGCAGACCGAGCTTCTTGCAGTTGGGCACGATCTTCGAGAACAGCAGCTGCTGGAACATCTGCTGCTCCGGCGACATCATCACCAGTGAGACGGCTTCTTTGACCGGCACGCCCATGCGATCCCACACCTCTTGCTGCAGGAAGCGATCACGCATGCGCACCGCCGCCTCGAAGGCGAACTCCTGGCGCTCGCGGATCTCGGGGCCGCTCAACTCGGTGTAGTACTCCTTGAGCGAGAGCACCCCGAACGCGACGTGGCGCGCCTCGTCGCTCATCACGTAGCGCAGGAGCTGCTTGAGCAGCGGCTCGGTCGTCAGCTGGTGGATGAAGCCGAAGGCGGCCAGGGCCAGCCCCTCGACCATGATCTGCATGCCCAGGTAGGTCATGTCCCAGCGGCTGTCGGCCACGATGTCGTCGAGCAGCAGCTTGAGGTGGGCGTTGATCGGGTAGTGGCCCGACAGCTTGGTGTCGAGGTACTTGGCGAAGACCTCGACGTGGCGGGCCTCGTCCATCACCTGCGTCGAGGCGTAGTACTTGGCGTCGATCCAGGGCACGGTCTCGACGATCTTGGCCGTGCACAGGAGCGCGCCCTGCTCGCCGTGCATGAACTGGCTGAGCACCCAGTTCTGGGACTCGACGCCGAGCTGGAGCCACTCCTTGTCGCCCCACTTCTCGAACGACGTGCCGACCAGGTCGAGCTCCATCGAGCTCGGGTTGGCGGCGGCGTTGGCCATCACCACGGCTTCCTGATCGACCTCGGTGTCCCAGGGCAGATCGGTCTCGCCGTTCCACTGAGAGGTCTTGGCCTTCTCGTAGAGCTTGTTGAGCGCCGGACGGGCGCCCTTCTCGTAGTCCCACGTGAAGATGGCGTCGGCGTTGTCGGCGACGGTGTGGATGAGCTCGTCGAGGTCGGTGTTCGACACCGACAGGATGGCCTCGATGTCGTTGACGTCGCTGCGGCCGATGAGATCCTCGGTGGAGGACATAGGGGCTTCTCCTGGGTCGGGCTGTCGAGTGGATCAGATGGGGGTGAGCAGTGGTGGGACGGCTGGGGGAACGAGCAAGGACGGGTGTCGGTCAGGCGGCCGTACCGGCGAGCAGGGGCGCGACGAGACCGGGGCGCACGAAGGTGGCGACGAAGCGGGTGACGGTGTCGGTGTCGCCGAGGTCGATGGTGCAGGGCTCGATCGAATAGGCGACGATGAGTCGGGCGATCCACTCGGCCCCGGCCCGGGCGGCGGTCGGGTCGAGGTAGCGCTCGAGGTACGGACCGCCGTACTCGCGGGCCATGGCCAACAGGGGGTCGAGGGCGTCGAAGGCGACGTGGGCCAGGACCTCGCCGGGCTCGTGGGCCAGGAGGTACTGCAGCGCGTCGTGGGCCCGGATGGCCCGCACCGACGACACGATGGCCACGACGAGCAGCTCGTCGAGCGACTCGGTCCCCTCGAGTCGGTCGTCGAGGTCGTCCAGGTAGCGGCGGATCTCGGCCTCCCCCGCGGCCAGCAGCACCGAGTTCTTGCCACCCGGGAACATGCGGTAGATCGTGGCTCGGCTGCAACCGGCCTCGGCCGCGATGTCATCGAGGGTGGTCTTGGCCACGCCCCAGCGCGAGATGCAGCGCACGGCACCGGCGGTGATGCGGTCCGAGGTTCGCTCCCGGCGTCCCGCACCTGTCGACTCCGGCTGGTCGTCATCCCCCATGCCTGAGACAATAAGCCCAGATTTGTCTCATTGCCAAGGATCTAGGGATGTGACATCGGTCCCCTCACGGGTCCCGCAGCACCCCGGCCAGGAACTGGGAGCGGACCAGCTGGCGGACCCGGGGCTCGTCGCCGAAGTCCCAGCGGCCCTGGCTCCCCAGATAGGAGAGGAAGAGGCTGGCCACGTAGAGCGCCGCTTCGCCGACGTCGACGCCCGGCCGCAGAGACTCGCGGCTGAGCAGCTCGGCCAGGTACTGCTGAGCCAGATCGTTGAGGACGGGGACGGCGCCCTTGAACTCGGTGAGGAAGAGCTCGGGCTCGGTGCTGAGCATCCGTTGGAGCAGGAGATGGTCCCCGATCGCCTGGTGGCCGAAGACCAGGCCTCGGACGAGCTTGTCCTCGAGTCCGACCTCGCGATCGAGCACCTCGGCCAGGCGATCGAGGAAGTGCCCGATCTCCCATGCCACCGTCTCGCGGATGAGCTCGTCACGACCTCCGGCGAACCAGCGGTAGAGCGTGGCCCGCGAGACGCCGGCCTCGGTGGCGACGTCCTCGAGGCTGGTCTTGGCCAACCCCGAACGCTCGATGCAGGCCACCGCCGCCTCGAGGACCCGGGTGCGCGTGTCGCCGCTCCCGATGCCAGGCGAGAGCCCGGGCGCCTCGGTCACGCCGGCACCGCGTCCGGCCCCGAGTCGTTGCCGGCCGTGGCGTCCTCCTCGACCACGGCGCGGTTGCGGGCGTTGCGGCGCAGCAGCAGTGGGTAGACGATGACGGTCAGCGTGGCGAAGATGAACCACTGGCCGGCGTAGTTGAGATGGGGCCCGTCGTTGAGCGGGGGGATGGCGACGGGCTGGGGGTAGGCCCCCTTCTGGGCTGGCTTCGAGCTGGCCAGGTTCACGTAGACCGGGAACAGCTGATACGGGAGCTGGCGTCGCCACCGCGCCAGGTCGACCCGCGACAACGTGTGCAGGTGACCCGTAGCGGGATCGTAGGAACCGCCCGTGCGGTTCTGGGTCGGGAAGATCATGCCGGTGACCTCGACCGTTCCCTTCGGCGGCGCGTACTGGGGTAGCGGCCCGTTCTCGGTGTTCGGACCCAGATCGCTGTGCCCGAGCGTCAGCGGCACGAACCCGCGGTTGACGGCCACGGCCGTGCCGTCGCGGAGGATCAAGGGGGTCACCAGCCACCAGCCCGGATCGCTCTGGGGATCCTGCTCGTTGCGGATCAGCATCTCGTTGGTGGTGTCGTAGCGACCGGTGAGGGTCGTCTGGCGGAACTCCTTCTTGTTGGCCAACACCTCGGGCTCGCCCACCTTCACCAGATCCTGGATGGGGAGCGGAGCCAGTTGCTCTCGGGCCTCGATCATGTGGTTGATGGCCCGGCGGCCATGGAGCCGAGCCAGCTGCCAGAACCCGAGGTAGATCATGACGAGCACGCACGTCAGGACGAACAGGTGCGAGAGGATCCATCGCGGCTTCCACACGAAATCCCAGACCATCGGCCGCTTGCCCTCGCGCTCGGGGGGAGGCGAAGCGACGATCTCACCGTTGACCTCGGACCGCTCGGTCACGGTGGTCGAGGTGCTGGTGGAGGGGTCAACCACGACCGCCGATCGTACCGCTGTGACCTGGCGCCGAAGAATCGGCCCACGGGGTCGATCCGCCGACCTCTGAGCCGGCCTCTCCCCCGCCCCCTGGGCCGATCAGGCGGTGGGCAGCGTGTAGTCCTTGAAGCGCTCGCGGAGATCCTTCTTCGAGAACTTGCCCACCGAGGTCTTCGGGACCTCATCGATGAAGACCACGTCGTCGGGCAGCCACCACTTGGCCACGCGAGGCTCGAGGTAGACGAGCACGTCCTCGCGGGTCAGCGAGGCGCCGGGTTTGACCACCACGCAGGCCAGCGGCCGTTCGGACCACTTGGGGTGGCTGATGCCGATCACCGCGGCTTCGGCCACGTCGGGATGGCCCATCAGCTCGTTCTCGAGCTCGACCGAGCTGATCCACTCGCCGCCCGACTTCACCACGTCCTTCGTGCGATCGACGATCCGGACATAGCCCTCGGCGTCGATGGTGACGACGTCACCGGTGCAGAGGTAGCCATCGTCGGTGAACGACTGTGGCGAACGGTCGTCGTTGTAGTACTCGCGGGCGATCCACGGCCCGGCGACCTGCAGCTCGCCGCGGCTGGATCCGTCCCAGGCCACCGGCTCACCGGTGGCCTGGTCGGCCACGCGGAAGTCCACGCCGATCGAGATGGTCCCGATGCTCGATCGCAGGTCGGCCCGACCGTCCTCGTCCAACGCTTCGTCGAGGTAGCTCTTGATGCGCCCGACCGAGGCGACCGGACTGGTCTCGGTCATCCCCCACGCCTGCAGGAGCGGAATGCCGACCGTCTCGCGATAGCCCTCCGACAGGGCCCGGGGCACGGCCGACCCGCCGCACGGGATGGCTCGCAGGCTCGACGTGTCTCGGCCCTTGAGCTCGGGGAGCACGCCCATCCAGATCGTGGGCACGCCGGCCGCCACGGTCACCCGCTGGGACTCGATGAGCTCGGCCAGCGCCGGCGCCGACAGATCGGCCCCCGGCATCACGAGCGTGGCGCCGACGGCCACGCCGGCGTGGGCCAGTCCCCACGCGTTGGCGTGGAACATCGGGACGACGGGCAGGATGCGGTCGCTCTCTCGGGCACCGATGTTGTCGGCCGTGGTGACGTTCATCGTGTGCAGCCACGTCGAGCGATGCGAGTAGACGACACCCTTGGGGTTGCCGGTCGTGCCGCTCGTGTAGCACATGGACGCGGCCTGGTTCTCGTCGAGGCGGGGCCACTCGACGGGAGAGGCGCCGGCGAGCAGGGACTCGTAGTCGTGCAGGTCGAACGAACCGGCGTCGGACGGTTGGTCACCGCGCCCGTCGTCCATCACCACGATGTGGCGCACGGTCTCGAACGTGTCGAGCAACGGCCACAACACCCCGACGAGCGAACGATCGACGAAGATGACCTCGTCCTCGGCGTGGTTCACGATGTAGCTGACCTGCTCGGCGAACAGCCGGATGTTGAGCGTGTGCAGCACGCGGCCACTGCACGGGGCGGCGAAGTACAGCTCGAGGTGGCGGGCCGTGTTCCAGCCGAACGTGGCGACCCGTCCGTCGCTCGAGATGCCGAGTTGGTCGAACACGCCGCCGAGCCGACGAGCGCGGTCGGCCCACTGGCCGTAGTTCTCGCGCTCGATCCCGGTCGCGGTGGCCGTGACGACCTCCTTCGTCGGGTACAGCGACTCGGCGCGGTTGAAGAAGTGGTCCAGCGTCAGCGGTCGGTCCTGCATCAGTCCCTGCACGGCATCTCCCCCTGAGATCGGTGACCCGTATCGCCGCAGCGTAGGTCGCGACACGAGCTGGCGGCGGAACGAAGCGCCCGGAGGAGGCTCCGCCGACCGGAGGGCCAAAGGAAGCGACGGAGCCGCTCGCGACCTGAGACCCGGATGGCGAAGCGCCCGGAGGGAGGCTCCGCCGACCGCAGGGCCAAGGAAGCGACGGAGCCGCTCGCGGCGTGAGACCCGGATGGCGAAGCGCCCAGAGGGAGGCTCCGCCGACCGCAGGGCCAGGAAAGCGGTGCTACAGGTCGAGCAGGGCGTCGAGACCGACGGTGACGCCGGGGAGACCGGCGACGCGCTTCACGGCCAGGACCACTCCCGGCATGAACGAGGACCGGTCGAACGAATCGTGGCGGATCGTCAGGGTCTGCCCGGCGGTGCCGAGCAGGACCTCCTGGTGAGCGACCAGGCCACGCAGGCGCACCGAGTGCACCGCGATGCCGCCGGGGCCGCTGGCGCCGCGAGCGCCCTCCGCCACCAGCGACTTGGTCGGATCCTCGCCCCACTGGCCCGATGCCTCGGCCATCCGCTGGGCGGTGAGCATGGCCGTCCCCGACGGGGCATCGATCTTCTGGTCGTGGTGCAGCTCGATGATCTCGGCCGACTCGAAGTAGGGCGAGGCCATCTCGGCGAAGCGCATCATGAGCACGGCACCGATGGCGAAGTTGGGGGCGATGAAGCAGTTGCTGTCGACGAAGGTGTCGCCGAAGCGGGCCAGGTCGTCGCTCGTGAAGCCGGTCGTGCCGACGACGGCGTGCACACCGTGGGCCGCAACCCAGGCCAGGTTCTCGCGAGCGGGTGCGAGCTGGGTGAAGTCGACGGCCACATCGGCCTTCGCGGCCAGCAGCGCTTCAGGCCCCGCCGCCACCTGCAGGGTCGTGTCGACCCCGCTGACCGAGCGCAGATCGAGTCCGGCGTGGAAGGGATCGACCGCCGCCACGAGCTCGAGATCGGGGTCGGCGACCACGGCGCGGCAGACCTCGGTTCCCATCCGCCCGCCGGCGCCGAACACCCCTACGCGCACCATTGCTCATGACACTACTGCCCGAACTTCATGCTGCCTTCAGGAACGCTCCGTCACGCAGGGATGCGAGCGGCGGCCCGCTCGACGGCGGCGGCGAGAACGGGCTCGGCCTCATCGAAGGGACCTACGACCGACAGCGTGCTCGGCGCCGCGAAGATCCGCGACAGGACCCGAGCGACGTCGACGGTCGTGACCGCTCGCGTGCGGGCCAGGTGCTCGTCCATCGGGATGATCTCGTCGCGGGCGATCAGACCGGCGCCCAAGCGGGCCATGCGGCTCCCGCTGTCCTCGAGGCCGAGGAGCGTGGCTCCCTCGAGATAGCCCTTGGCCACGTCGAGCTCGGCGTCGGTGATCCCGTCGGCCACCATGGCGTCGATGACGTCGGCGACGACGCTCAGCAGCTCGGGCAGGCGAGCCGGCGCCGTCCCGGCATAGAGGGTGACCACCCCGGCATCCACGTAGCTCGCCGGCGAGCTGAACACCGTGTAGGCCAGGCCCCGCTCCTCGCGGACCTCCTGGAACAGCCGGCTCGACATGCCCCCACCCAGGATCTGGTTGGCGACGGCGAGGGCGTAGCGATCGGGATCGCGATGATCGAGGCCGCGCCAGGCCATGGCCACGTGGGCCTGCTCGGTCGGTCGGTGCACGACGGTGAGCGGAACCAGGTCGGCGGGCGGGGCCACCCGGACCGGCCGATCGCCGGGCTCGATCGGGGCCAGGAACTCGGCGATCCGCTCGACCACCGCCTCGTGGTCGAGCGCGCCGGCCGCCGCCACGACCAGGTTCGCCGGCCGGTACCAATGGGCGTGGAAGGCGGCGATCTCGTCGCGTCCCATGTCGGTGATGGTCTCCTCGGTCCCCAGGGTCTCGCGGCCCAACGGGTGATCGGGGAACACGGCGTCGATGAGGCGGGTGTGCACGACGTCGTCGGGCGTGTCCTCGTTCATGAGGATCTCTTCGAGGATGACCTCGCGCTCGGCATCGATCTCGTTGGATCGGAACGCCGGCACGCTCACGACGTCGCCGAGCAGGTCGAGGCCGAAGGCCAGATCGTTCACTGGCAGCCGCGTGTAGTAGGCGGTGTGCTCGCGCGTCGTGAAGGCGTTCATCTCGCCGCCGACGGCGTCGACGGCGGTTGCGATCTCGCGGGCGCTGCGCGTGTCGGTGCCCTTGAACAGCAGGTGCTCGAGGAAGTGCGACGCGCCGGCCAGCGCCGCCGACTCGTCACGAGACCCGATGCCGGCCCAGAAGCCGATGGTCACCGAGCGGGCATGGGGCATGCGCTCGGTGACCACCCGGACTCCGTTGTCGAGCACGGTGAGCTCGACCCCCGCTTCGGGACCAACCGTCGACGGAGGGCGGTCAACACCCGGGGGCGAGGTCACGCGGAGATCGGCGGGATCGGTCGCCCGATCACGCGCCTGATCCGCATTGGAGGTCGATGAGCCGACCGGATGGCCATCGACGGCTCAGCGACGACGACCGCGGTCGCCTCCGCGTCCCCGTCCACCGCTGCGGGAGCCGCCACCACCGCTGCGGCCACCACGGTCACCCGCGGGCGCCGTGGCCGGGCCGAGATCGCCGAACTCGGAGCGGACCTCGTCGTCGAAGGCATCCTCGAACGACACGTACTCGCGATCGCTGTCGCCGTTGGTCGCGGCCTCGCCGTCGCGGCTCGCCGAGTCGC
Source organism: uncultured Microthrixaceae bacterium (assembly GCA_963734965.1). Classification (GTDB taxonomy): domain Bacteria; phylum Actinomycetota; class Acidimicrobiia; order Acidimicrobiales; family Acidimicrobilacustridaceae; genus UBA4742. The sequence goes on from CAVTJK010000004.1 coordinate 696,366, forward strand.
GAGGAGCACGGTCGCCGCGGTCACGGCCACGATCGCCGCCACCGGGCCCCGAAGGGGCGGCGCCGGCCAGGGCGAGGGAGACCTTGCCGTTGGGGTCGACGTCTTCGACCACGACCTCGATCTCGTCGCCGAGATCGACCACGTCCTCGACCTTGTCGATGCGCTTGCCGCCACCGAGCTTGGAGATGTGGATCAGGCCGTCACGGCCCGGGAGGATGTTGACGAAGGCGCCGAACTTGGTGATGTTGACGACCTTGCCGGTGTAGGTCTGGCCGACGTTGGCCGTGGGCGGGTTGAGGATGAGCTTGATCTGGCGCTCGGCCTCCTGCACCGCACCCGAGTCGGTCGAGCCGATGCTGACCCGTCCGACGGTGCCGTCGTCGTCGACGCTGATGTCGGCGCCGGTCTCCTGCTGGATGGCGTTGATGACCTTGCCCTTGGGTCCGATGACCTCGCCGATCTTGTCGATCGGGATCTCGAAGCTGACGATCTTGGGGGCGGTCGGACCGACCTCGTCGCGGGGCTCGGCGATGGCGTCGTGCATGACCGCGAGGATCTTGAGGCGGGCGTCTTTGGCCTGATCGAGGGCGCCGGCGAGGACGTCGGCCGGGATCCCGGCGATCTTGGTGTCGAGCTGGAGGGCGGTCACGAACTCGGACGTGCCGGCGACCTTGAAGTCCATGTCGCCGAAGGCGTCCTCGGCTCCGAGGATGTCGGTCAGGGTCGTGTACTTGCCCTCGGCGAAGACGAGGCCCATGGCGATGCCGGCCACCGGCGCCTTGAGGGGCACACCGGCGTCCATCATCGACAGGGTCGAGCCGCAGACCGAGCCCATCGACGTCGAGCCGTTGGACGACAGCACGTCCGACACCGTCCGGATCGTGTAGGCGAACTCCTCCTTGGACGGCAGCACGGGCACGAGCGCCCGTTCGGCCAACATGCCGTGGCCGATCTCGCGGCGCTTGGGGCCACGCATGAAGCCGGTCTCACCAGTGGAGTACGGCGGGAAGTTGTAGTGGTGCATGTAGCGCTTGCGGTCGACGTTGCCGAGGGCGTCGATCATCTGCTCCATCCGGGGCATGCCGAGGGTGGTCACGTTGAGCACCTGGGTCTCGCCGCGCTGGAACAGCCCGGAACCGTGCACGCTCGGGAGCACGCCCACCTCGGCCGACAGCGGCCGGATGTCGCGGGTGCCACGACCGTCGATGCGGGTGCCCTCCTCGACGATGCGCTTGCGCACGACGGCCTTGGTCAGCGACCGGAAGGCGCCCTTGATCTGCTTCTCGGCATCGGGCAGGTCGGCGAAGCGGTCAGCCAGCTCGGCCACGATGGCATCGCGGGCCTCGCCCTCGGCCGCGATGCGCTCGACCTTGTCCGAGATCGACTCGGCCTTGGTCACGCGCTCGGTGCCGATCTCGGTCACGGCGGCAAGGACCTCGGGGCTGTAGTCCGAGGTGGTGGTGAAGTCCATGATCGGCTTGTTGCCGCCGGCGGCGGCGATGAGCTCGAGCTGATCCTTGATCGACTCGCGGATCCAGGTCTTGGACGCCTCGAGTCCGGCGGCGATGACCTCTTCGGTCACCTTGGGGGCGCCGGCCTCGTAGGCGGGCCAGGCGCCTTCGGTGCCGCCGGCCTCGACCATCATGATGGCCACATCGTCGTCGTCGAGCAGGCGTCCGGCCACGACCAGCTCGAAGGTCGACGCGTCGCCCTCTTCGTAGGTCGGGAACGGGATCCACTCGCCGGAGGTGCTGAAGGCGACGCGCACGGCGCCGATCGGGCCTTCGAAGGGGATGCCCGACAGGCAGAGCGCCGCCGAGGCCCCGTTGATGGCCACGACGTCGTGGGGGTTGACCAGGTCGGCGCCGAGGATCGTGCCGACGACGTGCACCTCGTTGCGGAACCCGTCGGGGAAGCACGGGCGCAGGGGGCGGTCGATCAGCCGGCAGGTCAGGATGGCCTGGTCGCTGGCCTTGCCCTCCCGACGGAAGAACGAGCCGGGGATCTTGCCGGCGGCGTACATGCGCTCTTCGATGTCGACGGTGAGGGGGAAGAAGTCGGCGCCTTCTCGGGCGGACTTGGCCGCGGTGGCCGTGACGAGGACGACGGTGTCGCCCAAGCGGACGGTGACAGCACCATCAGCCTGGCCGGCCAGCTTGCCGGTCTCGAAGGTAAGGGTCTTGTCCTCGGTGCCGGTTACGGCGCGGGACACGGTATGGGCTTCCGCCATGGGAAGTTCTCCTTTGCGAAGGGCCACGTTTGGCCCTGTCAGTTGGAGGCCGGTTGGCGCCAGTTCCCAGTGGTGAAGGGCGGAGCGTCACTCGACGCCCCTCGCCACTGGCAGCTGACGGGCACAACCGGCCCGGATATGTGCGAACGGCGACCACGAGGTCGCCGTCACGTTGTGGTGTTCGGTTAGCGGCGCAATCCCAGCTTGGCGATGATCGCCCGGTAGCGCTCGACGTCGTTCTTGCGGACGTAGTCGAGCAACCGTCGGCGGCGACCTACCAGCATCAGGAGCCCTCGCCGGCTGTGATGGTCCTTCTTGTGGACCTTCAGGTGCTCGGTGAGATGGTTGATGCGATCGGTGAGCAGCGCGATCTGGACCTCGGGTGAACCGGTGTCGGTCTCGTGGAGTCGATGCTCGCCGATGGTGCCTGCCTTGGGCGGCAGGTTGGTGGGATTGGAAGCCATGGATGGTTTCTTTCGTGGGTATCGGACCCGGCTTCTCGGCTCGCTGCGGTGCGGTGTGGCACGGCTGGCGGGGCCTGAAGCGGCATGGGAATACCGACCGCCATTCGGGCGTGGCCCAGAACGGGGATCGGCGCCGCCCAGCGTAGCAGCCCGGCTTTCCAACCGTGGAGTTCGGGTCGGCGGGTGCTCAGGCGGCGACGCGGTGCGGCCGCCAGCCGGGGAAGCGGACCAGGATGAACAGCGTACCGCTCATGCCCAGGAGGTAGGCGGGAAAGGCGGCGGCCGCAAAGGTCCAGTCCGAGATGGTGAGCAGCGTGATCGAGGCACTGATGGCACTGCACAGGAACGCCTTCCACGTCTCGGACTCGGGTCGGAGGTAGGACTTGCGCACCGTCGGCGCGGCGGCCAACAGGTCGGCGAGGACGCTGAAGAGGATGGCGACGTTCCCGCTGCCGGTGATCTGCCAGGCGACCAGGGCCAGCACCGAGAGCCCACCGCAGGCCAGGTCGAAGCGGGTCAGGCGGGCGTAGCCACGACGGTCGACGAACGAGGCGGCCACCACGACGAGCGGTCCGATGCCGATCAGCAGCGTCATGATGGCGACGGGCCCGACGCCCTCGTCGACTTCGGCGGCGAAGGCGACCAACGGCGCCAGGGCCCAGAGCGCCCACGTCACCCGATTGGGCTGGGTGCGACCCCGCAGGGTGTCGGCCACGTAGAAGGTGAGCCCCGTCAGGCTGAAGGCGACGGCCAGGGCCAGGAACCCGATCGGGATCACGACGCGACCGCGAGTGTCGAGGTCAGGTCGTGGTCCAGCGGTACCGCGGGGGACGGTGCCGGGTGTGTTCGACCGGAGCGGTCTCGTTCGGCGTCATGTCGAGCACCGGGGCGTCGGGCTCGTAGAGCAGCGACTCGAGCTCGTCGGCCGAGTTGGCGCCGGCGGCGCCGATCGCCTCGCGGATCGCCGCGCCGAGCCGGCCGTTCAGGAGCTCGGTCACGATGGCCGGCAGCGTCTCGGGATCGCGCAGCATCCACGAGTGGGCCGCGCCCTTGACGGTGATCAGCTGGCCGTTGGCCCGCTTGGCCGCCGAGCGGGCGGTGGCGATGGGCACGATCAGATCGCGATCGCCGTGCAACACGAACGTCGGCACCTCGTCGAGGGCCAGTTCGTCGAGGATGCCGCGGCTGCCACGCGTGCGCAGGATCGACGCCGCCGGCCCGATCAGACGCCACGGGTGGGTGGCGTGGTTGACCATCACCGGCGTGACCAGCCGGCTCAGGGCCGCCGCCTGACCCGGGTCGCGAACCAACGGGATGGTGGTCATGGTGTCGATGGCCAGCGCCCAGCCGAGGGGCGCCAGCAGGAAGGGGTTGCAGCCGGAACAGGTTCACCATGCGGTCCCACTCGTCGCCCACGATGGCGTCGATGAGCAGGACGGCGATCGTCTGCTCGGGGCGCTGGGCCGCCAGCTGGGCCGTGACCCGACCGCCCATCGAGTGGCCGGCCAGGACGGCCCGGCGGATCCCCAGCTCCTCGATGGCCCGGCCCATGAGGGCGGCGTAGTCGCCGAGGTGGCCGCCCGACAGCGGCAGCCCCTGGGTGCCGCCGTGGCCGGCCAGGTCGATGGCGATGACCTTGAACCCGGTGGCGACCAGGCGCTGCAGGGTCTGGGCGTAGAGGAAGCCCTCGGCCGTGAACCCGTGCACCACGACGAGGGGGACGCCTCGGCCGGCGACGGTCAGTCCGATCCGGTGGCCGCTCTCGAGGGTGAAGGTGTGGCGGGCCAGGCGAGGAACCGCGACCGGAGCCGGTCCGTTCGGGTTCGTCTCCATGCCGGCCAGCCGCTGGGTCACATCGCCCATGGTGGTTTCATCGGCGCGACCCGGTGGTGGATGAACCCTCCGGTGGACATCGCAGCCGAACTGTCACCGTCTCCGCGCCCCTCCCGGATCGAGTCCGGACAAGATATCGCGGGCCTGGTCGCAGTCCCGGGCCATCTGCTCGACCAGGGCCTCGACCGAATCGAACTTCTCCTCGTCGCGCAGGCGAGCGACGAAGCGAACCCGGGCCGCCTCGCCGTAGAGATCGTCGTCGAAGTCGAGCAGATGGGCTTCGAGCAACGATGTATCGGCGTCGTCGTAGAAGGTCGGGCGCCGGCCGAGCGACAAGGCCGCCGGCCGGGCCACGCCGTCGGGGCGCAGGTACCACCCGGCGTAGATGCCGTCGGCCGGCCGGCAGATCTCATCGGGCACGGCCACGTTGGCCGTCCGGAACCCGAGCTCCCGGGCCCGCTTGTCCCCCTCGACCACGACGCCGCGCACCTCGTGTGCCCGACCGAGCATCTCGTTGGCCGTGTCGAGGTCGCCGGCGGTCAGCGCCGCTCGGATCGCCGTCGACGACACCCGCTCGAGATCCGGCGCCGCCTGACCGTCGACGCCGACCAGTTCGATCCCGACGACCTCGAAGCCGAGCTCGGCCCCCATCTCGGTGAGCAGGGCCACGTTGCCGGCCCGGCGATGGCCGAAGTGGAAGTCCTCGCCCACGACGACCACCTTGGCCCCCAGCGCGCCGACCAGCACCTCGCGCACGAAGTCGTCGGCCGGCTCCTTGGCCCGGACCTCGTCGAAGTGGATCACGAGGGTGGTGTCGAGACCGGTGGCGGCCAGCAGCTCGAGGCGCTGGTCGAGGTCGCACAACAGCTTGGGAGCCGATTCGGGGCGGACCACGCTGGCCGGGTGGCGGTCGAAGGTCACCAGCGCCGAGTCGAGGCCGCGCTCGGCGGCCAGCGCGCGCACCTGGGCGATGACCGTCTGGTGGCCGCGGTGAACCCCGTCGTAGGCGCCGATCGTGACCACCGAGCCCGACGGTGACACCCGATCCGGATCGGGGTGGTGGAGGACCTGCATCCCGGTCGAGACTAACCGTCGGTCGGTGACACCACGACAACGGCGGGCTTCACCGTGGTGCCGCGATGGGCCTCGTAGACCGCCAACAGATCGCCTCGCTCGTCCACGACGGCCCACGGTCCCGACCCGTCGACGCCGAGGACCTGAGCCTCGAGCACCTTGCCGTGCGCCACGTCGGCCACTCGATCGTCGGCAACGGTGACCGACGAGTAGTCGCGCATGGCCACCGCCGAGGGCCGCACGACGATCTCGGCGAGGGGACGGGCGTCGGCCAGCGTGAACGAGCCGATGGCCGTCCGCCGCAGGTTGCGCAGGTGCGCGCCCCCGCCGAGCGCATGACCCAGGTCGTCGGCCAGCGTGCGCACATAGGTGCCTGACGAGCAGTCGACCTCGGCTCGGTACACGCCGGGCTGGCCGTCGACCGGCTCGACGTCGAACCGCGACACCGTCACTGGTCGCGCCTCCCTGGACACCTCCCGTCCTTCGCGGGCGATCTCGTGGAGGCGCCGGCCCCCGACCTTGACCGCGGACACCATGGGCGGGACCTGGAGGATGTCGCCGGTCAGCGTCGCCGCCACGGCCCGCACCTCTTCGAGGGTGATGGCGCTCATGTCATGGGTCGCGACGATCTCGCCCCCCGAGTCGAGCGTCGTCGTCTCGGTGCCCAGCACGATCTCGCCTTCGTAGGACTTGGGGAGGGCCGTGAGGAAGCGCAGCAGGCGCGTCACGCGCCCGACCCCGAGCAGCAGCACGCCGGTGGCGTCGGGATCGAGGGTGCCCGAGTGACCGATCTTCTTGTTGTGCAGGATGCCCCTGGCCTTGGCCACGACGTCGTGGGACGTCCACTCGCGGTCCTTGTCGACGATGGCGATGCCATCCCGCAACGGCTCAGCCCCGGAGCGCTCCATGTCAGCCGTCGGTCGCGTCGGCGCCCGCCCCGCCGGTGTCGTCGTCATCGACGTCGTGTTCGGGCAACGGGCCGATGTCGGCCAGGATGGCCTCGATCCTCGTGGCCTCCCGGACCGCGGGATCCGGGCGGAACGACAGCTCCGGTGTGCGCTTCACCCGGGCCTCGCGCCCGATGGCGCCCTGCAGGTCGCGGCCGGATCTCGGCCAGCGCCTCCAGCACCTCCTCGTCGCCGGCCTCGCCCTGCAACGAATCGTAGAAGACGACGGCGTGGCGCAGATCGGGCTCGACCTCGACGGCGGTCACGGTCAACAGCTCGAGGCGGTCGTCCTCGATCAGCTCGAGGGCCTCGGCCACGATCTGCTGCAACAAGCGGTTGAGCCGCGCCGTGCGCGGGTACTGGCGGGCGTTGCGCCGCGGCGCCGCCATCAGTCGACCTCGAGCCAGTGGCGCTCGGCGCTCACGACCTCGACCGACGGGAAGGACCACACGAAGCGGTCGACGTTGTCGATGACCTCGCTCGAGTGGCGCGCCGAACCCGAGACGGCGACGAAGCTGAGCTCGGCCCGCTGGTGACGATCCTGATCACCCGTCTCGGACGCGGCCACCCGGAACCGATGACGAGCCCCTTCGAGCATGGTCGTCACGACGGCGCGCTTCTCCTTGAGGGACTGGGCGTGGGCGATCCGCAGATCGACCGTGAGCGCGAGCACGTGCGCCGGCACGGCACTAGGCCCGAGGGATCTCGCGATCCTCGTAGGTCTCGATGATGTCGCCGGCCTTGAGGTCCTGGAAGTCGCTGAGACCGATGCCGCACTCGAACCCGGCCTGGACCTCGCGCACGTCCTCCTTGAACCGGCGCAGCGACTGGATGGCGCCCTTCCAGATGACGGTGCCTTCCCGCAGGAACCGCACCTTCGAGTTGCGGGTGATCGTGCCGTTGGTGACATAGCAGCCGGCGATGGCGCCGACGCGGGGCACGCGGAAGATCTCCCGCACCTCGGCGTCACCGGTGACGATCTCCTCGAACTCGGGCTCGAGCAGGCCGAGCACCGCGTTCTCGATGTCCTCGATCACCTGGTAGATGATCTCGTAGGTCCGGATCTCGACGTGTTCCTGCTCGGCCATCTCGCGGGCCTTGCGGTCCGGGCGCACGTTGAAGCCGATGATCGTGGCGTTGGATGTCGCCGCCAGCTGGATGTCGTCCTTGGTGATGCCACCGACGCCGCGACGCACGAAGGCCAACTTGACCTCGTCGCGCTCGAGCTTGCGCAGGCTCTCGGTGAGCGCCTCGAGCGAGCCGGTGACGTCGGCCTTGACGATGAGGTTCAGCGTGGCGGCCTCGCCGGCCTGGATCTGATGGAAGATGTCCTCGAGCCGGGCCCCGCCGCTCATGGCGTGGGCGTCGCGGCCGAGGCTGGCCTGGCGCTGCCAGTGCTCCCGGGTCGAGGCCACCTTGGACGCGGTGCGCTCGTCGGGCGCGACCACGAACCGGTCACCGGCCTGGGCCACCTCGGACAGCCCGAGCACCTGCACGGGCGTCGAGGGACCGGCGGCCTTGATCTGCTTGCCCTTGTCGTCGATCAGCGCCCGCACACGACCCCAGGCGGCCCCGGCCACCAGCGGATCGCCGACGCGCAGCGTGCCTTGCTGGACCAACACGGTGGCGACGGGGCCCCGACCGATGTCGAGGTTGGATTCGAGCACGGTGCCGACGGCACGGCCTTCGGTGTTGCCCCGCAGGTCCTCGAGCTCGGCGATGACCTGAAGGTTCTCGAGCAGATCGTCGATGCCGAGGTTCTCGAGGGCCGACACCTGGACCATCACCGTGTCGCCCGACCACTCCTCGGGCTGCAGGCCCTTCTCGGCCAGCTGGGTCATGACCCGCGTCGGGTCGGCGTTCTCGCGGTCGATCTTGTTGATGGCCACCACGATCGGCACCTCGGCGGCGCGGGCGTGGTCGAGGGCCTCGAGGGTCTGGGGCATGACGCCGTCGTCGGCGGCGACGACCAGCACCACGATGTCGGTGGCGTCGGCGCCACGGGCCCGCATCGCGCTGAAGGCCTCGTGGCCCGGCGTGTCGATGAAGGTGATGGGCCGGTCGTTCTTGACGACCTGATACGCACCGATGTGCTGGGTGATGCCGCCGGCCTCACCGGCCACCACGTTGGCGTTGCGGATCTGGTCGAGCAGCTTGGTCTTGCCGTGGTCGACGTGGCCCATGACGGTGATGACCGGCGCACGCGACGGCGCGTCGTCGTCATCCTCGAGGAAGTCGAGGTCGAGGAGCTTCTGCAGCTCGACCTCCTGCTCCTCGCCCGGATCGACGAGGCGGATCTGGGCTCCGAGCTCGGCCGCGAACAGCTCGATCATGTCGTCGGAGAGGGACTGGGTGGCGGTGACCATCTCGCCCTGGGCCATGAGGAACTTCACGACGTCGGCGGCGGTGCGGTTGAACTTGGGCCCGAGCTCCTGGGCGGTGCTGCTGCGCTCGACCACCACCTCGCCCGACGGCACGGGCGCGCTCGCCGGCGTGTAGCTCGGCGCGGACATCGGCTGCAGCTCGTCGCGGTTGCGACGACGCCGCTTGCGGCGCGGCTGACGACGCGGGCCACCAGGACCGCCGCCGGGGCGACCTCCTGGCCGGCCTCCGCCGGGGCCGCCCCCAGGACCACCGGGACCGCCGCCCCCCGGACCGTTCATCGGGCGCGACGGGCCGCCACTGCGCGGCGCGCTGGGTCCGGCGCCCGTCGAGACGCTCGGTCGACGCGATCCACCGGGGATGCGTCCGGTGTTCTCCGGGCTCGGCCGCCGGGTCTGACCCGGCGGAGGCGGGATGGGCTTGCCGGTCGACGAGATCGGGGGACGCCGTCCGGGCGGGGGCGGGATGGGTCGACCCTGACGCGAGGTCGCCGGCGCGCTGGGTGCCGCGGACGCGCTGGGCGCCCCAGCCGCGGCGCTGGCTGCGGGGGGGCTGGCGGCGGCGGGTGGTGCCGCGGTCCGAGGGGCCACCGGCGCGGTCACCGAGGCGGCGGGCCGCACGGGCGCGACCTCCTCGACGCGAGGCCGCGGCGGGTGCTCGCTGCCGCTCGACGTGATGGCCCGCTTGGCCGGAGCGGCGGGGGCGGCGACGGGCGCGACCGCGGGCTCGACCAGGTCGATGTCGACCGCGGCGGCGACGGCCGGCTCGGGCCGAACGGGCTCGGGCGCGGGGGCCGCCGGGGGTTCGTCGATCGTCGGCGCGGGGGCCACCGGGGGTTCGTCGACCGAGACCGGCTCGGCGGTGGGGGCCGGCGCCGCCTTCTTCGTGGTCTTGGTGGCCTTCGTGGCCTTGGTCGCCTTCGTGGCCTTGGTCGCCTTGGCGGGCTTCTTGTCCGGTTCGGGCGGTTGCTCGTCGCGGATCAGGCCCTCGCGCTCGGCCTTGCGCCGGACGCGGTCGGCCTGGGCGTCCACCACACTCGACGAGTGTGACTTGACGCCGATTCCGAGCGCGTCGCAGAGATCGAGCGTCTCCTTGTTGGTCAGCCCGAGCTCTCTCGCAAGCTCATATACGCGGATGTTTCCAGCCAAGAGCGGTTCTGTTTCCTTCTCACAAGTGATGCCGTCGCGCCCGGGAGCGCCACGGATCGGTGGTCGAATGTCGGATGTCGGTCAGCCTGCGCCAGCGACGGGGCCTCTATCCTCGCGCGCCCGTACGGGCAGCACGAAGTGCGATGGCCGCTACGAGGCGGCTGGGCTGTCGCCGGGAGCGGATTCGTCGCCGGCCACGCCCGCCACGGTAGCGGGCTGCGGGCTCTCTTGGGCCGGCGTGGCCTCGGCCTCATCGTCCGTGTCAGAGCCGGCCTCGGGGACAGGCGCCGAGGCGGGCGGCGTGTCCGCCGCGCTGCCGTCTTCGGCCACCGCCGCCTGGTTCCACTGGTCGGCCGACATGGCGTCACCGCCCTCGGCGGACTGCCAGACCTGCTCGCCGGTCTCGGGATCGATCACCCACTCGCCTTCGGCCCAGTCCTGGTTGAGATAGGCCTCTTCCTCGGCCAGCTGGGTCTCGCTCTTGATGTCGACCCGCCAACCCGTGAGGCGAGCGGCCAGGCGGGCGTTCTGGCCCTCCTTGCCGATGGCCAGCGACAGCTGGTAGTCGGGCACGATCACCTCGGCCACGCCGGTGTCCTCGTGGATGCGGACCTCTTTGACCTTGGCCGGCGACAGGGCCTTCATCACGAAGTCAGCCGGATCGTCGCTGAACGGGACGATGTCGATCTTCTCGCCCCGCAGCTCGTTGACGACCATGCGGACGCGGGCGCCGCGGGCGCCGACGCAGGCGCCGACGGGGTCGACGTTGCCGTCGTTGGACCAGACCGCGATCTTGGTTCGCGCCCCGGCTCGCGCGCGCAGGCCTTGATCTCGACGACGCCGTCGGCGATCTCGGGCACCTCGAGCTCGAACAGGCGCTTGATGAGACCCGGATGGGTGCGGCTGACCACGATCTGGGGACCCTTGGCCGTCTTGCGCACCTCGACGATGTAGGCCTTGACGCGGGCGTTGGGCTCGGGCCGCTCGTAGGGAACCTGCTCGGCCTGGGGCAGCAACGCCTCGACCCGACCGAGGTCGAGCAGCGTGTAGCGGCTGTCGCTCTGCTGGATGATGCCGGTGACGATGTCGCCCTCGCGTCCGGCGTACTCCTCGTACTTCATCTCGCGCTCGGCCTCGCGGATGCGCTGGTTCATGACCTGCTTCATCGTCTGGGCCGCGACCCGGCCCCAGACGTCGGCGGGAGGGGTGACCTCGAGCTCGGGTCCGGTCGGTTCGCCGTCCTCGTCGAGCTCCTGGGCCATGACGCGGAACTCGACGGTGTCGGGATCGATGGTCACCCAGGCGTACTCGTACGCGTCGGGCAGCCGCTTGTAGGCCGATTCGAGGGCATCGGCCAGCGCGGCGAACAGGGTGTCGACCGTGATGCCTTTGTCGACGGCCAGCGCTTGCAGCGCGTCGAGGATGTCGGGGTTGCTCATGACGCCGTGACCTTTTTCCTGGGGTCTTTCGTGGGGATGGCGGCCGCCTCGCCGGACTCGTCGGCCGGGGTGGCCGTCGTCGACGGGGTGGGCGATTTCGAGGTCCGGGCCGGAGGCTTCTGGGTCGACGACTTCTTGGCCTGAGACTTCTTGGTCCGCGAGCTCTTCGACCCACCTGGCTTGGGACCCGGGCCCCACTCGAACACGGTGCGGGCCCGTTCGATCTCGGCGAAGTCGACGTGGCGACGCTCGTCGGGGTCGGCCCCGACGATCACGACGATCCCGTCGGCGTCGACCGAGTCGAGCAGGCCCCGGACACGACGATCACCCGACGTGGCGGCGACGGTCTTCACCGCGATGACCGAGCCCACGGCTCCCTCGAAGTGGGCCGGGGTCCGCAGCGGACGCTCGAGGCCGGGACTGGACACCTCGAGGGTGAACTTGCCGTCGATGGGATCGGCGTCGTCGAGCGCTCGGGACACGGCCCGGGTCAAGCGGGTGATGGCCTCGAGGCCGACGCCACCGGCCTGATCGACCAGGATCCGCAGGACTCCGCCGTTGAGCTCGAGGTCGTAGAGCTCGAGGCCTTCGCCGGCGACGATCGGCTCGACCAGCACGTGGACGCGTTCGAGGGCGCTCATTGTGGTCTCACCTCCTGTCGGGGGAAGTCGGCGGGCAAACGGGTGGTCTGGTCGGTGCGGCACCTGCCAGAAACGGGCCGGAGAAGCCCGGCTTGGTCAACGAAACGAAAGGCGTGGGCCAGGCCCACGCCTTTCGTCCAGAAATCGAACGGATTGCGCCAAAGAGTATAGCGCGCCGGAGATGGCCCGCACCCGGGCCCCTCCCGCGTGGCCCTCCCCGCTCGCAACCGGGGCCCTCCGAGCCCGTCAGGGCAGATCGTAGAAGGCGTGCATCACGTCGTAGAGCTCGGCGGGCGAGCGCTCGTCGTACAGCTCGGCCATCATGGCGGCGTCGTCGCCCACCAGCACGTGGCGGGGGGTGCCCGGGTCCGTGGCCGCGGTCACGATGGCATCGGCCGCCAACGACAGCGGGGGCCCGACCCTGGCCATGGCCATGCGGCTCTCCGCCGCCGCCTCGGCCCGGCCGGGCAGCGCCGCCGAGGGCGGGGGCACCGGGGACTTCTCGCCGATGAGCGAGTCGAACACGCCGAGGCGGATGACGACCACGCGGATGCCGGCGCCCTGGACCTCGTGGGCCAGCACCTCGCTGAGAGCTTCGAGCCCGAACTTCGAAGCGCTGTACACGCCGAGGAACGGAACGGCGATGAAGCCGCTCACCGACGAGACGTTGACGATGACACCACGTCCACGAGCCCGCATGGCCGGCACGACGGCCTGGATCGTCCGCATCGGTCCGATCAGGTTCGTCTCGAGGGTGAGCTGGGCCTCGACGATGGGCTGGTCCTCGACGGCGACGAACGGCGAGATGCCGGCGTTGTTGACCAGGACGTCGAGGGCGCCGACCCGATCGTGGACCTCGGCCATGGCCGCGTCGACCGAGCCCTGATCGCACACGTCGAGGGCCAGCACCTCGACCGGGAGCGCTTCGACCTCGATGGCTGTCCGAAGCTCGTCGGCGGCGTCGGGGCGGCGCACGCCGGCGAAGACCTGGTCTCCTCGCCGGCCGAACGCGACGGCGGTGGCCAGACCGACTCCACTCGAACAACCGGTGATGAGCACCGAGGCCATGACTCGTCTCCTGGCGCGGGCGGGGTGGGGTTCAGTACGAGCGACCGGTGAAGGCGACGAGATCGGGCTCGTCCTCCGACAACGGCAGTCCGCCGTCGGGCCGGGCCAGGCACCGCACCGTCACCGCCGAGCGGGCCAGCACCTCCTCGCCTTCGGCCCCGACGACCGACCAGGGCACCCGCGCCCAACCCTGTTGGCTGGCCTCGGCCGCGTCCTCCAGCGTGGTGACGTCAACGATGCGGGCGTCGCGGGCGGCGATGGCGGCCTCGAGCATGCCCTTCTGGGTCGACTCGAGCCCCTCGCCGACGGCGGCGACGACGCCGCTCAAGGGCACGGCCGACTTGGCCGGGTTGATCCGATCGACGAGGGTGACGACCCCTTCGGCCAGGTCGCGGGGACCGAGCTCGAGCCGGATCGGCACGCCCTTGAGCTCCCAGTCGGTCGTGCGTCGGCCAACCGACAGGTCGACGCGGTCGTCGAGGTGGACCCGGATGCCGGCCTCGACCAGCTCCGCCGCCAGCGACCGCGCCCGGTCGACGACGGCGGCGTCGTCCCGGACGGCGACGACGACCACCTGGATCGGTGCCAGCTTGGGCGGCAGTCGCAGGCCGCCATCGTCGCCGTGGGCCATGATCAGCCCGCCCAGCATCCGGGTGGACGAGCCCCACGACGTCGTCCACGCGTGCTGCTGCACGCCGTCGGAGTCGAGGAACTGGATGGCGAAGGCCTTGGCGAAGTTCTGGCCCAGCTCGTGGCTGGTCCCCATCTGCAGGGCCTTGCCGTCACCCATCATGGCCTCGCAGGTGAGGGTGTTGATCGCCCCGGCGAAGCGCTCCTTGGTCGTCTTGCGGCCGATGACGACCGGCATGGCCAGCGTGTCGGTCATGAACGAGGCGTACACCTCGCGATGGATGCGCTCCGCGTACTGGCGCGCGTCGTCGAAGGTGGCGTGCGCGGTGTGGCCTTCCTGCCAGAGGAACTCGCGAGAGCGCAACAGCAGCCGCGGCCGTAGCTCCCAACGGATGATGTTGGCCCACTGGTTCAACAGGAGCGGGAGGTCGCGGTAGCTCTGGATCCACTTGGCCATGTACTCGCCGATGACGGTCTCGCTCGTGGGTCGCAGCACGACCGGCTCGTCGAGCTCCTTGCCGCCGGCGTGGGTGACCACCGCCAGCTCGGGGCTGAAGCCCTCGACGTGCTCGGCCTCGCGCTGCAGGTAGCTCTCGGGGATGAGCAGCGGGAAGTAGGCGTTCTGGGCGCCGGCCGCCTTGATGCGGGCATCGACCTCGAGCTGCATCCGCTCCCAGATCCCGTAGCCGTAGGGCCGGATGACCATGGTCCCGGCCACCGGACCGTTGTCGGCCAGCTCGGCCTTGGACAACACGTCCTGGAACCATCGCGGAAAGTCGTCCGCCTGGGGAGTGAGCACCGGAGCCTTGGCCATAGGCGCGTGATCGTACTGCCGGCACCGACGAGGCCAAGGATGGGTTGGGCCGACACCAGGGCTTCCTTCGGCGGCCGAGACGATTCATGATGGAGGGGGGCGCCTGGGGGCGGCCAAGGGGAGGGACCATGACCAGAGACGATCTACGCCACCATCAGGCGCGCTCGCACTCGCGCGTGCGCTCGCACCGGCCGGGGCCGGTCGCCGGAGTCGTGGCGCTGGCCATGACCATGGTGGCCTTGGGGGCGACGGCGGCACCGATGGGTGTCGCCGCGGAAGCGACCAGCGCGCAGGCCACACCGTCGACGGGGCTGCTCACCGCGGTGGGCGTGTTCGCCCAGGTGGGCCAGGACCAGGTCGTGTTCCAGTTCGACGGCAGCGATCTGCCCACGGCCAACGTCCGCGTGGTGCCCAAGCCCGTCCACGCCGATCCATCCGACGCCGTCGTCCCCGTTGCCGGCACCGTGGTGGTCCAGGTGACCATGACCCCGGCCTCGGCGGTCGATGCCAGCAAACCGGGCGCGCCGGCGACCTACACCGGCCCGACGCGGATCACACTCAACGGCGCCAGCGTCACCGAAGTGGTCGAGTCGGGCGACTTCGAGGGCGTGCTCAACTGGAGCATCGGCCTCACCGAGCTCGTCCCCTTCGTGACGACCACGGCGACCAGCCCGAATCGCATCGTGATCAACTTCGACCATCCGGGCGTCGGCGCCAATCCGAACTTCACCGGCTGATCCCGGCGCGCCCAGCCTGAATCTGACCCATCCGAACCTGTCCCACCCGAACCTGTGCCGTCACCCGCGCCCCCAGGGGCATCTGCCGGCACAGGTACGCAGGACGGTGGTCAGTGCTTGCGGATCTCGTCGATCTTGACCGCGACCTGGTTGGCGTCGGTGCCCTGCTCGTCGAGCAGGGCGGCCCGGTCGGCCTCGGCTTCGGCGGCGGCGCCGGCGTCACCGCGGGCCTGCGCTTCCTCGATCCCGCCTTCGTCGATGATCTTGGCCCACTCGACCAGCGCGTCGACCATGCCGTCCTCGGGCACGACCTTGACCACCTTGCCCTTGACGAACAGGTGGCCGCGCTTGCGGCCGGCGGCGATGCCGAGGTCGGCCTCGCGGGCCTCGCCCGGCCCGTTGACGACACAGCCCATGACCGCGACCTGGATCGGGATGGCCAGATCGCTCAGGGCCGTCTGGGCGTCGTTGGCCACCTGGATCACGTCCACCTCGGCTCGCCCGCACGACGGGCAGGCGATGAGGTCGAGGCCCTTGCGCTCGCGCAGACCCAACGCCTCGAGCAGCTGGCGACCGGCGCGGGCCTCGTCGACGGGATCGGCGGTCAGCGAGTAGCGGATGGTGTCGCCGATCCCCTCGCTCAGCAGGGTGGCCAAACCGGCGGTGGCCTTGACCAGCCCGGCCGGCGGCGGACCGGCCTCGGTCACGCCGAGGTGCAGCGGGTAGTCGACGGCGTCGGCGAGCTGGCGGTAGGCCTCGATCATGATGGGCACGTTCGAGGCCTTGACCGAGATCTTCACGTCGTCGAAGTCGACCTCGCGGAAGTAGTCGAGCTCGCGCTGGGCCGACTCGACCATGGCCTCGGGTGTGATGGTGTCGCCGTACTTGGCGTACAGCTCCTTGTCGAGCGATCCCCCGTTGACCCCGATGCGAATCGGGACGCCACGGTCCTTGCACTCGCGGGCCACCGTCTTGATGTGCTCGGGATTGGTGATGTTGCCCGGGTTCAGGCGTAGGCAGGCCACGCCGGCGTCGAGCGCCTCGAGCGCTCGCCGGTACTGGTTGTGGATGTCGGCGATGATGGGCACGGGCGAGCGCGGCACGATGGCGGCCAACCCCTCGGCCGCCTCCCGCTCGTTGCACGTGCACCGGACGATGTCGGCTCCGGCCGCGGCCAGCGCGTAGATCTGGACGAGGGTGCCCTCGACGTCGGCCGTCTTGGTCGTCGTCATCGACTGCACCGAGATGGGCGCGTCCCCGCCGACGGCCACATCCCCCACCATGATCTGGCGGGTCAGGCGGCGCTCGAAGGTCATCGGCTCGAGGCCCGGGTCAAGGACCGAACGGGTTCTTGGCTGGATGCAACAAGTCGAGGTACGAGGAGCTCAAGAAGATGAAACCCATCAAGACGAGCACCGCGTAGGTGATCGGGATCAACTTGGCCATGTCGGCCCGGTACGGGCGACCGCTGATCTTCTCGCGTATGGCCTCGTAGGTCGCCACCGCCGCGTGTCCACCGTCGAACGGCGGCAGCGGCACCAGGTTGAGCAGGCCGAGGAAGATGTTGATGAGGGCCAGCAGGCTGACCACGGTGGCCAGTCCGGCCGCGCCGGCCTGCGAGCCGAGGCGGAGCACGCCGAAGATCGACAGCACCCGGTTGTTGTCCGACGACGAGGCCGACGTCGGCGCCAACGCCTGGTCGGCCGGCGGCGATCCCTTGTGGACGGCGACGATGGCGGCCTGCGTGGGGCCCGCCGCCGTGCCTGGATCCGACGAGCTGGTCAGGACGGTGTGGGTCCAGTTCGACAACCCCGACGGCGAGAAGAAGTGGCCCAGCGCCGCCGTCGATCCGGTGACGACGTTGCCGAAGTCGTGGGCGGCGGCGTTGACGGCCGAGACCGGGCCGAGGTGGACGACCCGGGCCTTGGAGCGGATGCCGAGCAGGCCCTGGGTGCCGTGAGCGGGCAGTGCCTGGGGCGTGGCCACCGTCGTGTGGTACTCGTAGCCGCCACGCGTGAAGTACAGCTCGGCGTGACCCTTGGGCGCCTTGGCCAGCGCCGCCCGTAGATCGTCGTAGTTGGCGATCGGGGTGTCGTCGAACTTGTCGACCCGGTCACCGGCACCCAGCGGAGCCAGCTTGGCCGCGCCATCCGAGTTGAGGACCCAGCCGACCGTCGGGGTGAGCTGGAGGGTGCGGCCGTCGCGGACCACGCCGAGGGCGACCTCATGGCCGGCGGCGGCCTGGATCTGCTTGCCGAACGAGTCGAAGTCGGTGACGGGATGGCCGTCGATCGACACCAGCCGATCGCCCTTGGCCAGGCCGACGGTGGCGGCCGCCGATCCCGGCTCGGCCTCCTGCACGGTCCAGCCCGTCTTGGTCGGCTGGGCGAAGCTCATGTAGAGCACGACCAGCAGGATGAACCCGATCAAGAAGTTCATGAACGGCCCGGCCAGCACGACCCGGAGACGGGCCCAGTAGCCCTTCTCGCGATAGGTGCGGCCCTCGTCACCGGGTTCGACCTCCTCGAGGTCGTTCATGCCGATGATGCGCACGTAGGCCCCGAGGGGCAGCGGCTTGAGCCCGTAGGTCGTCTCGCCCCGGGTGAACGACCAGATCTTCGGACCGAAGCCGACGAAGAACTCGGTGACCTTCATCCCGGCCTGCTTGGCCGTCAGGTAGTGGCCGAACTCGTGGAGGATGATCGACACGATCAGCCCGGCGATGACGAACAGCCCCCAGAAGCCGAAGAAGTGGACGACGACGGCGACGATGCCGACCAGGATGGCGATCGGGACCACCGGCGACGAGGACGCCGGGGTCCCCGGCGCGTCAGTGGACGCGTCGGACCGGACGTCGTGGGTCACGGTGGCGGGTCCGGCGCCGTCGGGGTCGAAGCCGTCCCCCCGGGCCGAGTCGGCGGGGGGATCGATGATGTCGGTCACGAGGAGATCCTCTCGATGGCGAGGCCGGCGGCGACGCGGGCCCGGCGGTCGACGTCGACCACCGTTGTCAGATCGGCAGCAGGGGTGCCGTCGTGTAGGTCGAGGGTGCCGGCCAGGACGTCGGCGATCTGCACCCAGGTGATGCGTTCGGCCAGGAAGGCGGCCACGGCGACCTCGTTGGCGGCGTTGAGCCACGCCGGGGCCGTGCCGCCCGCCCGGCCTGCGGCGTAGGCCAGGGCCAGGCAGCGGAAGCGGTCGAGATCGGGCGGCTCGAAGTCGAGCGACCCCATCGAGGACCAGTCGATCCGGCCGAACGGCGTGGTGATCCGATCCGGATAGGCCAGCGCGTAGCCGATGGGCAGGCGCATGTCAGGGTTGGAGAGCTGGGCGATGGTGGCGCCGTCGGTGAAGGTGACCATCGAGTGCACGATCGACTGGGGGTGCACCACCACGTCGATCTCGTCGAACCCGATGCCGGCGCCGTCGTCGCCGGCGGGCGCGCCGAACAGCTCGTGGGCCTCGATGACCTCGAGCCCCTTGTTCATGAGCGTCGACGAGTCCACCGTGATCTTGGGTCCCATCGACCACGTCGGGTGGGCCAGCGCGTCGGCCACGGTGACGGCCTCGAGATCGGCTCGCGTGCGGCCCCGGAACGGGCCGCCGCTGGCGGTGAGCACCAGCTGGGCGACGCGGGCGGGATGGTCGTTGGCGCGCAGGCACTGGTGGATGGCGCCGTGCTCGCTGTCGACGGGCACGAGCTCCGCGCCGGGCGTGCGCCGGGCCCGCTGGACGACCGGACCGGCGGCGATCAGCGACTCCTTGTTGGCCAGGGCCAGTCGGCGCCCGGCGTGCAGCGTGGCCAGCGTGACAGGGAGGCCAGCGAAGCCCACGACCCCGTTGACGACGACGTCGGCTTCGGTGGCCAGGCTCTCGAGGGCCTCGGCGCCGGCGCGTATCTCGCACTCGGGCAGCTGCTCGGCCAGCTCGGCCGCCCGGCCATCCGAGGCCACGGCCACGACCTTGGGTCGCAGGCGGCGGGCCTGAGCCACCAGCTCGTCGAGCTGGCGCCCGCTGGCGCCGAGGGCGGTGAGCTCGAAGCGATCGGGCTCGGCCTCGATGACCTCGATGGTCTGGGTGCCGATCGATCCGGTGCTCCCGGCGATCGCGACACGGCACTCAGGCATCTCGACAGCCTACCGATGCGCCTCGGCCCAGACACGGCGCGGCGCCCGGCCGGCGGTGGTTCAGATGACCCGAATCCAGATCCCGGATCGGCGACGACGGCGCTCGCCACCACCAGTCCCTGGTCGGCCGCCAGATCGGCGACCCGTCACGGCACCAGGTGCAGGGCTCGCGACACGTAGTAGGCGGTGGGCAGCACGAACAGCAGGGCGTCGAAGCGGTCGAGCACCCCGCCGTGGCCCGGCAGCAGGGTCCCCATGTCCTTGAGCCCGAGATCTCGCTTGAGCACCGACTCGGCCAGATCGCCGAGCGGGGCGGCGACGGCGCAGAACAGACCGAACACGAAGGCCTGTCCGGCGCTGAAGGGCCCGAACCCGAGCACGACGGCGAACACCAGCACGCCCAGCACCGATGCCACCATGCCGGCCAGGAGTCCTTCGACCGTCTTGTTCGGGCTGACGTCGGTGAGCGGGGTTCGACCTATCTGACGGCCGATCAGGAATCCGCCGACGTCATAGGACACCGCGGCGATGACGGCGACGAGCAGGATGCTCACGCCCTGGGCCGGGACCTTCAGGATCAAGGCGGCGAACGAGCCGAGCACGCCCACATAGACGGTGCCGAGCAACGTCACACCGAGGTTGATCGTGGTGTCGGGACCGAGCCCGAGGATGAACCACAGCAGGCCGAACGCCATCGTGAGGAACAGCACCAGCGGCATGGCCGCGTCGCCCCTCCAGTAGGTCGCCAGTGGCAGCGCGGCGACGGCGACCAGGCCGAGCAGCGTCGCCGGGCGGAACCCCCCACGGCGCGCCGCCGTGAAGAACTCGGCGCCCCCGAGGGCGAGGATCACGAACACGAGGGCCATGGTGACCGCCGGGCCGGCCAGGAAGCAGCACACCGCGGCGGCGGCGATGGCCACGCCCACCAGCAACGCCGTCGGCATGTCGCGGCCGGCGGCGTTCGGCGGGTTGGCGGCGTGGCGCGGACCGCTCGGAGGCGGATCACCGGGACGTCGACTCGACGCGCGCCCGGCGCCTCCGCGATCGCCCAGCGCGCCGCGGGCCCGATCCCGGCGGCGGGGTCGATCCCGGCCCCTGTGAGCCGCCGCCGGCCGACGGGCGGCTCGGCTCGCTCGAGATGCGGATGGGATCGTCGACCGAACCGCGAGCCGGCACCGTGGGCAGCGGTTGCTGGGGCACGTCGAGGTCGTCGAAGGTCAGGAACTCTTGCGTGCTCGGACGCTCGGTCGTGTCGAGGGCGCCGAGTGGCGACGGGGCGTCCTCGGCTTCGCCGATGAGATCGGCCACCCCCACCTCGGCTGATTCCTCGCGGTCGACGGTCTGGTCGCGCCACCGAGGCCCTTGGTCGGCGAAGGCCGCCCAACGCGCCGCCTCGTCGGCGTCGTCGCCGCCGACGATCACCCTCGGGACCTCGCCGGTCGCCGGCGCGGTCCAATGCGGGAGCTCGACCGAACCGCTGATCGGCACCGACAGCACCGGCTGGTCGTCGTCGGACGAGAGGTCGATGTCGACGTCAGGAGCGGCGGGCGGCGGCGGTGGCGCGTCGGCGCCGGCCTCGACCGACGCCACGCGCGGCCGCACGATCAAACCGGGATCGCTCGAATCGGCCAGGGGGAACCGCAGGTCGGGGCGCGGCCCACCGGGAGGCTCGGGGCGGTCTCCGAACTTGGGCTCGTCGTCGCCGCGCCGCTTGACCGCGTTGGCCCGTTCGACGACCTCGGCCGCTTCGTCGGCGTTGATGATGCGCACTCCCTCGGTCGGGGCGCCCGAGCTGGGCTCACGGTCGAATCCAGGATCGTCTGGCATCAGTCCTCCAAGAGCTCCTGTTCCTTCGAGGCCAGCGCGTGATCGATGTCGGCCTCCTGGGCATGGATGATGCGATCCAGCTCCTTGGTCGCGCGGACCTGCTCGTCCGATGACAGCTCGCCGCCCTTCTCGAGGGCGTCGAGCTCGTGGCGGGCGCTGCGACGCAGGTTGCGGAGCGTCACCTTCCCGTCCTCGGCCATGCCGTGGACGACCTTCACGAACTCCTTGCGGCGTTCGGTCGTGAGCATCGGGAAGCTCAACCGGATCGAGACCCCGTCGTTGCTCGGGTTCAGACCGAGGTCGGACTGCTGGATCGCCTTTTCGATGGCACCCATCGCGCCCTTGTCATACGGCGTGATGAGCAGCTGACGGGCTTCGGGGACCTGGAAGCCGGCGAGCTGCTGCATCGGCACCTCGGATCCGTAGTAGTCGACCATGATCTTCTCGACGAGGGAGGGCGCGGCGCGTCCGGTGCGGATCCCGGCGAACTCGGCGCGCGTGTGGGCCACGGCCTTGGCCATCTTCTCGGTGGCTTCGGCGAGGATCACCTCGGCCAGCTCAGCGCTCAACGACTGCTCTCCTTCTCGTTCTTCTCACCAGCGTGGCCCGACCGTGCACCCAGCGGGTCGACCCTGCGGGGATCGCAATCGACGCTACCCGCGTTCGCGGGGCGAGGCAGGTTGGCCAGCGACCGGCCTGGCCGGCCAGACCCGCTGTGACCTGGGCTTCGGGCCCTCCGATGGGCCGGCGCCGGCGCTAGCGGACAAGGGTGCCGATGGGGCGACCTTCGAGGATGCCTCGGATGTTGCCCTCCCCCATCAGATCGAACATGACGATCGGGAGGTCGTTGTCCATGCAGAGCGTGATGGCGGTGGAATCCATGGCTCGGAGGCCCTGGTTCAACACGTCGAGGTAGGTGACCTCGTCGAGCCGGGTGGCGTCGGGGTTGAGCTTGGGGTCGTCGGTGTAGATGCCATCGGTACCCGAGTGAGTGCCCTTCAGCAGGGCCCCGGCCTCGATCTCGACGGCGCGCAGGGCGGCGGTGGTGTCGGTCGTGAAGAAGGGGTTGCCGGTGCCACCGGCGAAGATGACCACCCGACCCTTCTCGAGGTGGCGGATGGCCCGACGACGGATGTACGGCTCGGCCACCTGCGCCATCTGGACCGCGGTCTGCACCCGCGTCGCCTGACCGAGCTGCTCGAGTGTGTCCTGCAGAGCCAAGCCGTTGATGACGGTGGCCAACATCCCCATGTAGTCGGCCTGGGCCCGGTCCATGCCGGCGCCCGCGCCCGACATCCCCCGCCAGATGTTGCCGCCGCCGACCACGATGGCCACGTCGATCTCCAGGTCGCTGCGGACCTCGACGATCTCCTTGGCCAGCCGCTGGACGACGACCCCGTCGATCCCGAACCCGTCGGTTCCGGCGAAGGACTCACCGGACAGCTTCAGCAGGACTCGAGACCAGCGAGGTTTGGTCACGCGCGGGCGCTCCCGGCCCGGCCGAGGGCGGGTGGGGACAAGGGCACCATCAGCGCGGGACGAGACGTCGGCATGGCTCGGGCGGGCAACCTCAGGCGCCGATGTACACCTGGGCGAAGCGCACGAGCGTGGCGTCACCGAGGAACTGGGAGATGGGGGTCTTGTCGTCACGTACGAAGCCCTGCTCGAGCAGGACCCGCTCGCGGTACCAGGCGTTGAGGCGGCCCTCGACGATCTTGGGCCACGCCCCTTCGGGCTTGCCCTCGGCCTTGGTGATGTCGAGCAGAGCCTGGCGCTCCTTCTCGACGGCGTCGGCCGGGACCTCGGCGCGCGTCAGGTACTCGGGCTTGGCGAAGGCGATGTGCACGGCGACGTCGTGGGCCAGCTCACGGGTCCCACCGGCCAGCTCGACGAGCACGGCGTTGACGCCGCGACCGTCCTGGATGTGGACGTAGGAGTCGAGCAGGTTGCCGTCGGCCGCTTCGAAGCGCTTGACCGCACCCAGCTCGATGTTCTCCTGCTTGGCCAGCTTGAGCTTGTCGATCTCGTCAGCACGCTCGTTGACCGCGTCGACGCCCTTGGACACGACGAGATCGACAAGGTCTTGGACCAGCGAGGTGAAGTCGTCGGCCTTGGCCGCGAAGTCGGTCTCGCTCTTGAGCTCGACGATGGCGCCGACGTTGCCGTCCACGACCACCGCGACCGAACCCTGGCTGTTCTCGCGATCACCGCGGGAATCGGCCTTGGCCATCCCCTTCTCGCGCAGCCACTGGGTGGCGGCCTCGGGATCGCCGGCATTGGCTTCGAGCGCCTTCTTGGCGTCCATCATCCCGGCGCCAGTCGCCTGGCGCAGGGCCTGCACGTCTTTGGCCGTGAACTCGGGCATTGCTCAGGACTCCTCAGGTGCGGCGACGGGCTCGGTCGCTGGTTCCTCTTGGGCAGGGGGGGCCGGGGTCGACGCGGCGGGCGCCTCGACGGCCGGGGCCTCGACCTCGGGCGCAGCCGGGGCGATGGTGACGGTCGCGGCGGCCTCAGCCGCCGGGGCCTCAGCAGCATCGGCAGCCGGTTCGGCGTCGGCCTGAGGTGCGGCCTCGGGCGCGGCGGCGCTGGCGGCGATGCGCGCCTCGCGCTCCTGGGCGGCCAGTGCGGCCTGGCGGCGGGCCTCGGCCTGGGCGGCGGCGACCGCCGCCTCCTCCTCTTCGCTGCGGGTCGGGGCCGGGCCGGCGCCGTTGCCGTGGCGGCGAGAGGCGATGAAGCGACCTTCGTCGACGGCGTCGGCGATCACCCGGCACATCAGCATCCCCGAACGGATGGCGTCGTCGTTGCCCGGGATCACGTACTGGATGATGTCGGGATCGCAGTTGGTGTCGACCACCGCGACGATCGGGATGCCGAGCTTGTTGGACTCGGTGACCGCGATGTCTTCCTTGTTGGTGTCGAGGATGAACACGGCGTCGGGCAGCCGCTCCATGCGCCGGATGCCACCGAGGTTGCGCTCGAGCTTCTCGAGCTCGCGCCCGATGAGCAGCGCTTCCTTCTTGGGCATGGCCTCGAACTCGCCCGAGTCGCGCATCCGCTGGTAGTCCTTCATCTTGGACACGCGCTTGGAGATGGTCTCGAAGTTGGTCAGCATGCCGCCGAGCCAGCGCTCGTTGACATAGGGCATCCCGCACTTCTCGGCGTAGGACTGGACGGCGTCCTGCGCCTGCTTCTTGGTGCCGACGAACAGGACGGTGCCGCCTTCGGCGACCAGGTCGCGGATGAACGAGTAGGACGTCTCGATCCGCCCGAGCGTCTGCTGGAGATCGATGATGTAGATGCCATTGCGCTCACCGTGGATGAATCGCTTCATCTTCGGGTTCCAGCGTCGAGTCTGGTGTCCGAAGTGGACACCGGCTTCGAGCAGCTGACGCATGGTGACAACGGGGGCCGTCGTCGTAGGTGCCATGGTGGTGCTCCTTCCCATCGGTTGCGCGAAGCCCGGACCCAGCGCGCGAACGCGACCGTGGGTGGATCCGGGTGGAGGTGGACATGCGCCGGGCCGAGGCCCGGGTCGGTCGACCGTGGTTCCGGCCGATCGGTCAGTCTAGGGACCCGACCCCGACCCGGCCAACTTGCTGTGTCCTTCGGTCGGCGGGGCCTCCCTCCGGACGCCTTCGGCATCCGGCTCCCACCGCGCCCGACCCTCCGAGCCGCCGCCTGTGTCCTTCGGTCGGCAGAGCCTCCCTCCGGACGCCTTCGGCATCCGGCTCCCACCGCGCCCGACCCTCCGGGCCGCCGCCTGTGTCCTTCGGTCGGCAGAGCGGCCGGGATCAGGGAAGGGCGCCCGTGGCCAGGGCGAGGACGTGGCTGGTCACGACGTCGAGCAGGCCCTGGGCCCGCGGTTGGCAGGTGGGCCGACGACCGGCGACGACCTGGGCGATCTCGCGGGTGGTCGCCGCGGCGCCGGCGAGCCGGGCCGACGCCGCCCGTCCGGTGAGGTGGACCAGCACCGTCGGGCTGCCCGGGAGGAGGGTGTCGATCCAGGGCACGACGGCATCGCCACTGGCGCCGATCGACAGCCAGCGCGGGGCGTCCGACCCGGCCGCATCCGATCCCGGACCGGGTACGGCGATGCCCGACGGCGGCGCGGGGCTGGCGATGGTCACGATGGACTTGACCTGGGGCGCAAGGGTGCCGTCGGCCATGGCCTGGTCGACCGCGAGCACCGCGATCTCGCCCCCACCGGCCAGGGCGATGACGTCGATGGGAACGCCCGGGTGGGCCGCGGCCACCGACGTGAGCAGCTCCTCGAGCCGACGGGCGTTGTCGGCGACATCGTGGGCGGCGACGGGCGCGACGGGGAACCGGACGACGTCGGGTGGGGCGTAGCCGAGTGTCGCCGCGTCGATCGCGGTCGCGGACGCTTCCCCCGGCGCCGGTGCGACGAGGACGGCGATGCGCCGCTCGGTGGGAACCGGAAGGCCCGTCGACGACGGGGTGCAATCGCGCTGGGATCGCTGCCATCGGTCGAGCTCCAGGGCCAGGCTCAACATCGACATGGCCGGATCGGCGATGGTTCGCTCGTCGATCGTCGGCCGGGGCCGGTCGGCTCGGGCCGGACCGTCGGCCGCGACGATGGCCGCCAGCATCCGTCGCTCGCCGCCGATCCCCGACGCCGAGGCACTGGCGCCGTCGTCGGGACCGGCCACGAGATGGGAACCCTCCCGCCCGGCGAAGACGGCCTCGGGGTCGAGGTAGGTCCCGTCCGGGGTGCGCACCCCGAAGTGGAAGGTCGATCCGGTGACGCCGATCGGCTGGCCCTGATCGACCTGATCCCCGGCCGCGACGAGGATCCGGGCCAGGAACGAGTAGCTGGAGCGCAGGCCGTCGGGGTGGGCGATCGTGACGTGCAAGGCGCCCCCGACCGATCCGGCGAACACGACCCGCCCGGCCGCCGCCGCCATCACGATCGAGCCCGGCACCGTCGCGTAGTCGAGCCCGCGATTGCCCGCCGCGTAGGCGTTGGGCGGGGCGCGGAAGTGATCGGTGATGACCGCCGTCGCCGGCGACACGGGCGACCGGTAGGTGGGCGATGGCGCCCGCGGCCGGCCTCGAGGGTGCCTCCCGCCAGGATCGCGACGAACAGCACCAGCGTCGCAACGGGTCGGGCGCGACGCGACCAGTCCATGGATGTTCCCCCAGGATTCGGTGGACAGCTGCGGGGGAAGGTGGGACGGGTCTACGAGTCGGTCGCTACCGGCCGGGCGACGCGGGCGGCGAAGCGGTCAGGCCGGTTCGCGCTCGGCGGCGAGGATCCGAGATCGAAGCTGGAGCACGGCCTTGGTGTGGATCTGGCACACGCGGCTCTCGGTGACGCCCAGCACGGAACCGATCTCGGCCAGGGTGAGGCCCTCGTAGTAGTAGAGGGTCAGCACGATCTTCTCGCGCTCGGGCATCCGGTTGATGGCCTCGGCGAGGATGTGGCGCATCTCCTCGACCTCGTAGGCGGCAACGGGCCCTTCGCCCGAGTCGGCGATGGTGTCGCCGAGGGTCAGGGACTCGCCGCGATCACCGCCGACCGACAGCATCTCGTCGAGGGCGACGAGGCCGACGAAGGAGATCTGGCCGAGCGTCGTCTGCAGCTGGTCCTCGGTCAGGTCGAGCTCGGCCGCCAGCTCTTCGTCGGTCGGCGTGCGGTGCAGCTGACCCTCGAGCTTGGCGTAGGCCTTCTCGAGCGCCCGGGCCTTGGCCCGGACCGAGCGGGGCACCCAGTCGATCGAGCGGAGCTCGTCGAGGATGGCGCCCTTGATCCGGGCGATGGCGTAGGTCTCGAACTTGTAGCCGCGGGCCGGATCGAACTTCTCGATGGCGTCGATGAGCCCGAAGATGCCGTAGCTGACCAGGTCGCTCTGCTCGACGTTCTGGGGCAGGCCCACCGCCACGCGGCCGGCGACGTACTTGACCAGCGGCGAGTACTGCAGGATGAGCTGCTCGCGGACCACGGCGTCCGCGGAGATCTTGTATTCCGACCAGAGTCGTTCTGTGTACTCAGCGGCGTCGTCGTCCACGAGACAGTTCCTACGCTCGCGGGTGGGTGGCGCGTAGGACGCGACCCAGCCGTTCCTTGGAGACGTGAGTGTAGTGCTGCGTTGTGGCCAGGTCGCTGTGTCCGAGCAGTTCTTGCACTGCTCTCAGATCGGCACCACCGTCCAAGAGATGAGTGGCAAAGGTGTGCCGAAGCGCGTGGGGATGGGTCGGGGCCACGGCCCGACGGTCGACAAGACGCCGGACATCGCGCGGCGTGAGCCGCTGGCCGCGACGGTTGAGGAACACCGCGTCGGTCGGGCTGGCCGCTGTGACCAGGTCGTTTCGGCCTTCGTCCATCCAGGCGACCAGCGCCGCGGTGGCCGGGTCGCTGAGCGGGACCTGTCGTTGCTTGGAGCCCTTGCCCCACACTCTTATGAGACTCTGATCGAGGGCCAGATCGACCGGACGGAGCCCGCAGAGCTCGCCGACGCGCAGCCCGCTGCCGTAGAGCACCTCGATCACGGCGTCGTCTCGCAGCCGGATGGCGGGCGGGTCATGGTCGACCGAGGCGGGCGGGGTGTCGAGCAGAGCGGCCAGCTCGTCGTCGCGCAGCACCCGGGGCAGGCGCCCCTCGCCGCTGGGCACCGACAGCCCCGACGAGGGATCGGAGGCGACGAGACCGGTCCGGTGGGCCCAGCCGAAGTACCGCCGCAGGGTGGCCGCCTTGCGCGCCATCGTCCGGCGGGCGTAGTGGCGGGTGGCCAGATACGACACGTAGCGGCGCAGGACCTTGCGGTCGACGACGCCGGGACCGGCCAGGCCCAGCCGGTCCGCCCACTCGACGAAGGACGCCAGATCCCGCCGGTAGGCCGCGATCGTGTTCGGCGCAGCCGCGTGGAGTGAGTTCTCGAACGCGTGGCGTCGCCACGGATCCTGCGGCATGGGCCTCCACGGTATCGGTCAGGTGGCCGCTCGTGTGGGTACTGCGACTCATTCACCGGGCTTGGCCACCCGCTCGTACCAGCCCCCACGCTCGGCCACCCAGTCCTCGAGGGCGAGCCGCGTGAGCCCGCTGGCCACCTCAGGAAGCGATCGGCCGGTGCGTTCGACCAGCTGATCGAGGGTCACCGGCTGCCACCCGATCGACTCGAGCAGCGCCCGGTCGACCTCGGCCGGGCGCATTCGCTGCTCACGGGCCTTGCGCCTCGATCCGGGCTCGAGGCCCAGCGCCACCAGGACGTCGGTGGCATCCCGGGCCACACCCGCCTGGCCCGCCTCGGTGAGCAGGCGGTTGGAGCCCGTCGAGGCCGGGCTGCGGACCGGACCGGGCACGGCCAGCACCGGGTCGCTGGCGGTCGAGCGCCAGCTCGGCGGTGACGAGCGCCCCGCCCTTGTCGTGGGACTCGACCACGACGACAACGTCGGCCAGGGCGGCGATGAGGCGGTTGCGGGCCGGGAAGTGCCAGGCCAGGGCGGCGGAACCGAGCGGATACTCGGACCAGACCACGCCGCGGCGGGCCACCTCGCGCCAGAGGGACCCGTTTCGGCGGGGATAGATCACGTCGAGGCCGCTGCCGACCACCGCGATGGGTGGCGCGCCGGCACCCTCGAGGGCGCCGGCGTGGGCGGCGCCATCGATTCCCAGCGCCAGACCCGACACGACCGAGACGCCAGCCCCGGCCAGATCGCGGCCGAGCTCGAAGGCCACCTCGTGTCCGTACCGCGTGCAGTCGCGCGTGCCGACGATCGCCACCCGGCTCCCGACCACGGCGTCGGGATCGCCGAGGTGGAACATGATGGTCGGCGGTTCGAGCTCGCGAGCGAACACCTCCGGGTAGGCGGCGTGCCCGCGGAGCGTGACGCCCACGCCGGCGTCGAGGTGGCGTCGCCAACTCGTCGCCGGATCGATGCGATCGGCCTGACGGGCCCAGCCGGCCACCAGGTCGGCCGGCTTCGGGGCCAGGACGGCGGTCAGCTCGGGCACGTGGTGCAGGTGCCCGCCCCTCACGCCCGACCACGCTTCGCCCGGCGAGCGATGGTGGGCCAGCACGGCTCGCAACCGACTCGGGCCCATGCCGTCGAGTCCGGCCAAGGCTGCGACGTAGGCCGCCGGCGGCAGCGTCTCGGTGACCACCATCGACGCCACCATCAGCCCGCCAGCCGCTCGGCGAGACACACGGGTTGGGTGCGCAGGGCGTTGGCCGTCGACACGTGCTCATAGGTCAACCGGCCGCCCTCGTCGGCGAGGTCGGCGATGGTCAGGGCCACGCGTCGGACCCGGTGCAGCCCTCGCGCGCTGAGCCGGCGCTCGCGCAGGAGTCGCTCGAACAGCTCGCCGGCGTCGCCGGTCAGCGGAGCCACCGCTTCGAGCGCGGCGGCCGACAGCTCGGCGTTGCTGCGCACGCCTCGAGCCCGGGCCCGATCGCGAGCCATGGCGATCCTCTCGGCCACGATGGCCGTGGACTCGCCCGGTGGTCCGGCCACGATGTCGTGAGGCTCAGGCCGGCTGACCGGGATCCGGAGATCGAACCGATCGACGAGCGGACCCGACAACCGCCGTGTGTATCGCGCCATCGACGCGTCGCTGCACCGACACCCCGACGGCATGCCACCCTCGCCGCAGGGACACGGGTTCATGGCGCCGACCAAGAGGAACCGCGCCGGGAGCGTCACGCGCAGGTTGGCCCGCGCCACCCGCACCACCCCTTCTTCGAGTGGCTGGCGCAGCGAGTCGAGCACGTCGACGTGGAACTCGGCCATCTCGTCGAGGAAGAGCACGCCGTTGGTCGCGATCGAGATCTCGCCGGGCTGCATGCGCGAGCCGCCGCCGCCCACCATGGCCACCGCCGACGCGCCGTGATGGGGCGCGCGGAAGGGGGGCCGGCGCACCAGTCCGCCAGCCGGCAACGTGACGCCCACCGCCGAGTGGACACGCGTCGTCTCGAGGGCGTCAGCCAGATCGAGGTCGGGCAGCAGGCCCGGCAGCCGTTGGGCCAGCATGGTCTTGCCCGAGCCCGGCGGCCCGGTCATCAACAGGTGATGACCGCCGGCGGCGGCCACCTCGAGGGCCCGGCGGGCATGACGCTGACCCCGCACGTCGGCCAGATCGGGGGCCGGCCCCGAGGCCGGCAGGTCGTCGGGTGAGGCCAGCGCCGGCCAGGGCTCGTCGCCGCCCAGACAGTCGAGCAACCCAGCGAGGGTGGGGGCGGCGCGCACGACGTGGCGGCCCACCAGTTGGGCCTCGACGGCCGATGTCGGCGCCACCACGACCACGCCGGCATCGAGGGCGTCGACCAGGGACAGCGCGCCCGGCACCGGCCGGATCGACCCGTCGAGGCCGAGCTCGCCGACGAAGGCCGTGTCGGCCACCGCATCGAGCGACAGCTGGTCATCGGCCACGAGCAGCCCGATGGCGATGGCCAGGTCGAGGCCGGCCCCCGACTTGCGCACCCCGGTCGGCGCCAGGTTGACGGTGACGCGACGCTGCGGCCAGCGCCGCTCGCTCGAGAGCAGCGCGGCGCGAACCCGATCCCGCGCCTCACGACAGGACGCGTCGGGAAGGCCGACGATGCTGAACCCGGGCAACCCGTTCGAGACGTGCACCTCGACGGTGACGGCCGTGCCGGTGACACCGAACAACGTGGCCGAGGCGATGGTGGCGAGCATGGTGGCGCTCCTCGTGCATGTGACAGCTGCGGTGAGGAGGGCCATGGCGCCGGCCATCGAGCGTGGACCCGACTCTAGCGACGGGGTGTGACAGAGAAAAGAGCCGTTACGCGGCGAAGCGGAGCGGAGCCGCTCTCACGATGACACCCCGATGCCGAAGGCGTCCGAAGGAAGGCTCCGCCGACCGGAGGACACAGCAAGCCGAGCCGAGCCGCTCTCACGATGACACTCAGATGCCGAAGGCGTCCGAAGGAAGGCTCCGCCGACCGGAGGACACAGCAAGCCAAGCGGAGCCGCTCTTCTCAACACTTGGCGCCGGCGCCGAGGCACTGGCGGGTGTACTCGGCCACGTCGCGGATCTCGGCGGCGGTGAGCTTCCCGTCCCACGCCGGCATGGCCCCCCCGCCTTTGCCGTTGGCGATGACGTCGATCTGGGCGTTGATGTCCGGGTAGTTCTTGGTGACGGTGCCGGCGAGCTTGGGTCCGGCACCACCACCACCGTCGGAGCCGTGGCAGGTGGCGCAGTGGTCCTTGAAGACCGTCCAGCCCTGGGCCAACGCCGCGTCAGCCGGCTTGGGCGGAGTCGGTCCACCGCTGGCGCACCCGAAGGCGACAAGGGTCAGACCGACGACGACGACGATCACTCGCAACGAGCCACGACACGCGGTCACCGACATCGACCTCACTCGGATCATCGACGGAACGAGGGTACGGCCGCGCATCCTAGAGGCGGCGCCGGCGACGTCCGGACGCGGCCGTACGCCGGATCGGCGCGGACCGGGATGCGGCCGCGCTCGGCGATACTGGCGGGGTGGGATTCAATCCGCACCGCCAGCACCAACGGACCCCCGTCGACTACGTCCTGGTCGCGGCGGCGTTGGCGATCTGCCTGGGGCTCGTGCTCTGGGCGGTCGTGGGGTGAGGTCTGGTGACGGTCGACGAGGTCCTCGGGCCGGCTCGGGTGCTCGCTGACCGTGTCCTGGCTCGAGCACGACGCTGACGGCCACGACGTCGAGGTGCGTCGGATACAGCCGTACCAATCGACCAAGCCCTACCTCTGCCCCGGATGTGGTCGCGACATCCCCGCCAACACCGGCCACGTGGTCGTCGTGCCCACCGAGGCGCCGGACCTGCGTCGACACTGGCACCTGGCCTGCTGGCGGGCTCGACACCGCCGCCGGCCCCTCGCCTGACACGCGTGGAGCCTCCAGAGCACCCCTCTATGCTCGCCGCCCATGGAGATGACCTTCATCCGCCATGGCGAACCGGAGTGGTCGCGGGACGGTCTGACCATCGATGATCCGCCGCTCACCGAGCGCGGCCGCCGCCAAGCCGAGGCGCTGGCCGAGGCGCTCGCCGACGAGCAGTTCGACGAGATCTGGGTGTCTCCGTTGCACCGGGCCCAGGAGACGGCCGAGCCTCTGATCGAGCGCCTGGGACGCCCCTCTCGCACGTTCGACTGGCTGGCCGAGATCGGCGCTCCCCGCTGGGAGGGCACTCCGAGCGAGGTGGTCGAGCGCGCCTTCGCCGACGCCCGTCGGCGACCGCTCGACGAGTGGTGGGAAGGGCTGCCCGATGGCGAGACCTTCCGCCAGTTCCACAAGCGGGTGGTCTCGGGTCTGGCTGCGGAGATCGAGGCGGCCGGCGGGGTGCGGGTCTCGGAGGATCCGACCCTCTGGGAGCTGGTCGCACCCGAGCGGCGCATCGTCGTCGTCGCCCACAGCGGGACCAACGCCGCCGCGCTGGGCCATCTCCTCGGCATCCCCCCGGTTCCGTGGGAGTGGGAGCGCTTCGTCACGTTCCATGCGTCGGTGAGCATCGCCAGCCCGATCGCCATCAGCAGCGGGCACGCCTTCAGCCTGTCGCGCCTGAGCGACGTGTCGCACCTGCCCGCCGATCTGCGCACCCGCTGAGCGAGGCGGCGGCCAGAGGCCCGTCAGAACGCCCCCTGGATCACCTCGAGACGGCCATCGAGCACGGCGGCCACGTCGAAGCGGATGCCGATCGGGCGAATCGCACTCTCGTCCAGCCATTTGGCGGCGAGATGGCGGAGCCGCTCGCGCTTGGTGCGCGTCACCGCTTCGGCCGGCAGTCCGAAGGCGTCCGACGAACGGGTCTTGACCTCGCAGAAGACGATCGTGCGCCGCTGGCGCAGGATCAGATCGATCTCGCCGTCACGACAACGCCAGTTGCGGGCCACCACCTCGTACCCGTTGGCTTCGTACCACGACGCGGCCAGAGCCTCGCCGGCCGCGCCGAGGGCCTGGCGACGAGCGGTCATGGTCGGGGCTCGGACGCCGCTCGACCGGTTGGGCGCCGGGAGGACTCGCGGGTCATGGACAGCCTCGGACGCGTCCGTTCGGCGATCGGCACACCCGCGGCTCAACGTGGACGCGGGTGCTCGGCCACCTGTGGGCCGAGGGAGCCGACTCGACTCAGTCGCGCTTCTCTTTGATCTTGGCTGCCTTCCCGACGCGGTCGCGCAGGTAGTACAGCTTGGCCCGGCGGACGTCGCCACGAGTGACGACCTCGATCTTGGCCCAGATCGGCGAGTGGACCGGGAAGGTGCGCTCGACGCCCACGCCGAAGCTCACCTTGCGGACGGTGAAGGTCTCGCGGACACCGTCGCCCTGGCGACGGATCACGACACCCTGGAAGATCTGCACGCGCTCGCGCGTGCCCTCGACCACGCGGACGTGGACCTTGAGCGTGTCGCCCGGAGCGAAGTCCGGGATGTCGTCGCGCAGGTTGCGCGTGTCGATCAGATCGGTGGTGTTCATGGTGCGCACGCTCCGGCGATGGTCCAGGCGACCGGGGCGGGGGTCGACCAGGACAAGGGTGTCGAGGGGGAAAGGTCAGGATAGAGGGCGCGGGCCCGACCCGGCAAAGCGCCCCACCACCGTCAGGGCGCACCGAACTCGTCGAGCACCTGACGATCGCTGTCGGTGAGGCCTCCACGGGCCTCGACCAGGTCGGGACGGGCGGCCAGCGTCCGCCGCAGCGCCTGCGCCCGCCGCCAACGAGCCACGCGTGCGTGATCACCCGACCGCAGCACCTCGGGAACCGGCCAACCACGGAACTCGGCGGGCTTGGTGTACTGCGGGTACTCGAGCAGTCCGTCGGTGAAGGACTCGTCGCCGGCCGAGGACTCGTTGCCCATCACGCCAGGGACGAGCCGCCCGACCGCCTCGAGCACGACCATGGCCGCGACCTCACCTCCCGCCAGCACGTAGTCGCCCACGGACACCTCGCCGTCGACGAGGTGGCGCCGGACGCGCTCGTCGACGCCCTCGTAGCGCCCGCACAGCAGCGAGAAGCCGTCGAGGGTGGCCAGCTCGGAGGCGAAGGCCTGATCCAAGGTTCGCCCGCCCGGCGCCAGCAACAGCAGCGGCCGCATCGGCTCGACCCGCTCGACGACCGTGAAGATGGGCTCGGGCATCAGCACCATCCCGGCCCCGCCTCCGTACGGGGTGTCGTCGACGGATCGGTGGGGGTCGGTCGTGCCCGACCGCAGGTCGTGCACGCGCACGTCGAGCACGCCGTTCTCGCGTGCCTTGCCGAGCAGGCTGCGATCGGCGAAATCGTCGACCATCTCGGGAAAGATCGTGAACACGTCAATCCGCACCGCGATCTCCCCTCACGTGAGCAAGCCATCAGGCGGGTCGACGCGCACGATCCGGCCGCCGGGGGCGTGCTCGACACCCCCCACCACGAATCGCAAGGGCACCAGTGCGCCCGACGCCAACTCGAGCAGGTCGCTGGCCGGGTTGTCCAGGACCGATACGACCGGCCCCCACTCGCGCCCTTCGGTGTCGACCACGACTGCGCCGACCAGCTCGTGGACCCACAGCGCGCCCGGATCGTCGTCATCGGCATCGGCCTTGGGCGGCGCCGACAGCACGACCCCCGCCAGCGCCTCGGCCGCGGGGCGCGAGGCGACACCTTCGAAGGCCACGATCCATCGGTGCTGGTGACGACTCGACGACACGACGACGAGCGGTCGGTCGGCGGCATACAGCACGGTTCCGGGATCGACCCGGGACTCCTCGGTCGTGGTGAGCTTCACCAGGACCTCGCCGTGCAGTCCGTGCGGCTTGGCGACCCGGCCGATCTCGAGGCGCGACCCCGGATCGGTGTCCATCGACCGGTCCGTCAGTCGAGGAACTCGATGTCGACTTCGATGCCGTCGCGGACGGCCGCCGACCGGGTCACGGCCCGGATCGACGTGGCCACGCGGCCGCGCTTGCCGATCACGCGACCCATGTCGCCCGGTGCGACGGTGACGTTCAACGCCGGACGGCGGCCGCCTTCCTCGATCTGGACCTCGACCGAGTCAGGATCGTCGACGACGGCACGGACGAGGTAGTCGAGCACGGCGCGGGCGTTGCCGGCCGTGATGGTGTTGCCGTCGGCCTCGGGGACGTCGTCGAAGCCAGCTTCGTCCTCGTCGCCCCCTTCGAATTCGCCGTCGTCGTCGTAGGCCGCGTCGTCGTCGGTCACGACGCGGCCGATCCCTTGAACTCGTCCCACGCGCCCGAGATCTTCAAGAGCTTCTCGACGGTGTCGGTCGGCTGGGCGCCCTTGCGCAACCAGGCCAGCGCCTTCTCGTTGTCGATCTTGATGACCGACGGCTCCTGGCGCGGTTCGTAGGTGCCGACGATCTCGATGAATCGACCGTTTCGGGGCGAACGGGCATCGGCGGCGACGACCCGGTAGGTCGGCTGCTTCTTCTTGCCCATCCGCATCAGGCGGAGCTTGACCACGTTGCTTCTTCTCTCTTCGTACGTTCCGACCAGCAGACAGCTGACGGATAGCGACCACCGATTCGGGCCGGGTTCCGGGGCCGAGGCGACCAACCATGGTGCGTCGAGACGGCCCTCCAGTTCAAACCCGGCTCACCCGCGGCCTCCCGGTCCGCCCAGCTCGCGCAGGTCCGGCAGCCCGCTCGTCCCGCCTGCCGGCGAACCGGCCAGGCCTTCGAGATCGAGATCGGGCAGGCGCAGCGGCGAGCGACCCTGGGTGACCCGACCGCCTCCAGGGCCCTTCTTCTTGCCCTTGCGACCCTTCTTGGTGCGCTTCGAGCCGAACCCGCCCATCCGGTTCATCATCTTGCTCATCTCCTTGAACTGCTTGATGAGCTTGTCGACCTCGGTGGGCGTGGTGCCCGAGCCCGTGGCGATGCGGGCCCGGCGCGACGAGTCGATCACTTCGGGTCGGGTGCGCTCCTGGATCGTCATCGATCGGATGATGGCCTCGATCCGGCCGATCTCCTTGCCGTCGATCTCGGCGTCGCGGACCTCTTTGGGCATGCCCGGGATGAGCTTCATCGTGTCCTTGAGCGAGCCCATCTTCTTGACCTGCTGGAGCTGGTCCAGGAAGTCGTCGAGCGTGAACTTGCCCTCGAGGAGCTTGTTGGCCGCCGCCTCGGCCTCGTCCTTCTCGTAGACCTGCTCGGCCTTCTCGATCAGCGTGAGCATGTCGCCCATGCCCAAGATCCGGCCGGCCAACCGATCGGGGTGGAACAGGTCGAAGTCGTCGAGCTTCTCACCGGTCGACGCGAACGCGATGGGCCGGCCGACGACCTCCTTGACCGAGAGGGCGGCACCGCCCCGCGCGTCACCGTCGAGCTTGGTGAGGATGACCCCGTCGAGGGCGAGGGTCTGGTGGAACGACTCGGCGACGGTGACCGCATCCTGCCCGGTCATGGCGTCGACGACGAGGAACGTGTAGTCCGGTGCGACGGCCTCAGAGATGCGTCGGACCTCGTCCATCAACTCGACGTCGATGGCCAGGCGACCGGCGGTGTCGACGATGACCACGTCGCGGCCCTTGCTGCGGGCCTCGGCGATGCTGGCGCGGGCCACCTCGACCGGATCGGTCGCCTCGCTGAAGACGGGGACGCCGATCTGACCACCCAAGGTGCGCAGCTGCTCGACGGCGGCGGGACGCTGCAGGTCGGCGGCAACGAGGAGCGGGTTGCGGCCCTGGGACTTGAACCAGCGCGCCAGCTTGGCCGAGTTGGTCGTCTTGCCCGAGCCCTGGAGCCCAGCCATGAGCACGACCGTCGGCGGCTTGGACGCATAGGTGATGCGGATCGTGTCGCCGCCGAGGGTCTCGGTCAGCTCGTCGTTGACGATCTTGATGACCTGCTGAGCGGGGCTGAGGGCCTTGCTCAGCTCCTCGCCGACGCACCGCTCACGAATGCGCTCGACGAGGCCCTTCACGACCTGGAAGTTGACGTCGGCCTCGAGCAGCGCCAGCCGGATCTCCCTCAGGACCTCGTCGACATCGGCGTCGCTGAGCCGGCCGCGGCCCCGCAGGCGCGTGAAGATGCCGTCGAATCGGTCGGAGAGGGTGTCGAACATGGAGGTCCGAGACTACCGGAGAATCAATGCTGTCCGGTCTCGACCGGCTGGGCCACAACCGTCAGGTTCTCGACCGTGGCCACCCCCGGAACGGCGGCGGCGACCCGACCCAGCTCCTCACGAGCGCCTTCGTGGTCGACCATGCCGGACAGCGCGACCCGACCGCCGACGACGGTCACCGCGGGCTGGGGCAGGTGCCAGGTTCGAGGCGCATGCTCGAGCTCGAACACGACCCGCTCGGCCAAGTCGGCATCGCTGGTCTCGGTGCGCCCGTCGACCAGGGCCCGGATGCGTCCACGCAGCTCCCGACCCGGTCCCGGTGCGAACAACAGCCCCAGCGCCAGTCCGCCGACCAAGGCCAGCACCCCACGCGGCCCGAGCAGCCGACCGAGGCGAGCCGATACCCGGAACGGCACCGCCCCGACGAAGCGTCCGATCTGAAAGGCCGTCGCCATGAGGGCCATCACCAGCCGGACAGGCAGCAAGATCAGACGACCAATAGACCTCAACATGGCTGCCCCCGGGAAGAAATGGTCACGACACGACGTGCCGGCCGCCGGAGGACAGGCTACCGGAGCTCACGCGAAGAGGGCATCCACGAACTCGTCGGCGTCGAAGCCGACCAGGTCATCGGCCGATTCACCCAGCCCGACGAGCTTGACGGGGATCCCCAGCTGGGCCTGGATGGCCACGACGATGCCGCCCTTGGCCGAGCCGTCGAGCTTGGTCAGCACGACGCCGGTCACCTCGACCGCCTCGGTGAACTGCTCGGCCTGCACGAGCCCGTTCTGCCCGGTGGTGGCGTCGAGGACGAGGAGCACCTCGCTCACGGTCCCCGCCCCCTTCTCGGCCACCCGACGAACCTTGCGCAGCTCCTCCATCAGGTTGACCTTGGTGTGCAGTCGTCCGGCGGTGTCGGCCAGCACCAGATCGGCGCCCTTGGCCGAGGCGCTCTCGACGGCGTCGAAGATCACCGCACTCGGATCTCCTCCTTCGGCGCCGCGGACGAAGTCGGCTCCGGCGCGCTCGGCCCACATCCCGAGCTGCTCGCCCGCGGCGGCGCGGAACGTGTCGCCGGCGGCCAACACGACGTGATGGCCGTCGGCCATCTCGCGCTT
This sequence comes from uncultured Microthrixaceae bacterium, assembly GCA_963734965.1. Lineage (GTDB taxonomy): Bacteria > Actinomycetota > Acidimicrobiia > Acidimicrobiales > Acidimicrobilacustridaceae > UBA4742. The sequence goes on from CAVTJK010000004.1 coordinate 734,864, forward strand.
GGCCAACTTGCCGATCGTCGTGGTCTTGCCGACGCCGTTGACACCGACGAACAGCCACACCGACGGAGACGCGTCGGCGTAGTGAAGGTCGCGGTCGAACCCCGACAAGCGGGTCTTGAGCTCGTCTTTGAGCGCGTCGAGCAGCTGCTCGCCGTCGGTGAGCCCCTCGACCTTCACCCGATCGCGGAGCACGGCGAGCAGCTCGGTCGTCGGGGCGACGCCGACGTCGGCTCGGATGAGTGCCTCTTCGAGCTCGTCCCAGGTCTCGCTGTCGATCTTGCCTCGCGACAGGATCGAGCCGACGTAGCCCGAGAACAGACCGCGGGCCTTGCCCAGTCGATCCCGAAAGCGCGGCTTGACCGGTGCCTCGGGCGCCGCATCGGGACGAGCGGGAGCCAGCGCGTCCTCGACCGCCGCCGCCAGGTCACGATCGACCTCGACAGGGGCCTCGGTGGGGGGATCGCCGGTGACGGGCTCGGCCGAACCGCCGTCGACCTCGGCCTCGACCTCGGCCACGTGGCGGGCCACGTCGTCCTTGACCGACTCGGGCACGCCCTTGGTCGGTGGGGGTTCGAGCAGCGTGGGGTCGCCGCGCCGACGGAGGGCCACGAGGGCCAGCCCGGTACCGAGCACGATGACGAGAGCGATGACCAAGACGACCGCGACCATGGACCGGGCAGCCTACTCAGCCGACCGTGGTGACCCTCAGCCGTGACGGGTCCGCCGACCCCGTGAGGGGTCCGGCCGACCCCGTGACGCGATCTGGCCGCACCCTCAGGTGCGGCCAGGCCGTTCCTTCGTCACGCCGCTCCGGGCTGGGAGCCTCCGAAGAGGCACCGGATCGGCATCACGCACCCGAGCGCGTGTCGCGATCGGAGAGCTCGGGCCCGATGTGACCATCGGACCCTGGTGGGAGATCGTTCAGTTGCCTCCGCCCTGGGCGTAGGTGACCTTGACCGTGATCGTCTGACCGTCGCGGTTCACCCGAAGCGTGGATGACTGGCCGGGAGTGTGGACGATCACCTGGTCGACGAAGTCGCCGGCCGTCGTGACGGTATGACCGTCGATGCTGACGATGACATCGCCTTGCTTGATGCCGGCCTTCTCGGCCGGTCCGCCCGAGGTCACCTTGGCCACGTAGGCGCCGGCGCCGCCACTCGGGTCATCTTGAACCGACACCCCGACGACCGGTTTCACCAGCGACTGACCGGACGTGATCTTGTTGGCGATCGACATCGCCGTCTGGATCGGGATGGCGAACCCGATGCCGTTGTTGTCGCCGCTCTCGCTGAGGATCTCGGCGTTCACGCCGATGACCTCGCCGTTGATGTTGGCCAGCGCACCACCGGAGTTGCCCGGGTTGATGGCGGCGTCGGTCTGGATCATGTTGATCGACGAACCGTTGTCGAGGGGACGATCGACGGCGCTGACGACGCCGGAGGTGACGGTGCCGCTCAGGCCGAAGGGGCTGCCGATGGCGACGGTGACCGACCCGACCTGTGGCTCGCTCGCCGCCAACTTGGCCGCGATCAGCTTGTTGTCTCCGGGATCGACCTTGACCACCGCCACGTCGCTCGAGGTGTCGGCCCCGACGACGTGACCCGACAGGTTCTTCCCGTTGGCCAAGGTGACCTGCACGTCACTCGACTGGCCGACCACATGGGCATTCGTGACGATCAGACCCGAGACGTTGTAGATGATCCCGGAGCCGAGTCCCGACTTGGTCTGGATCTGCACCACGGCGGACTTGAGGGCCGTGGCCACGGCCACCACCGGCTGCTCGTTCGCCCCTTGCACCAGCGGCGTCGTCGGACCCTGGCTGGTCGAGGTGGCGTTGGCCGACTGGCCCCCGCCGCCACCGTTGCCGCTGTTGCGGCTGGCCACGTCGCCGGCCAGGTACCCCGCGGTGACCAGCGCCAAGGCGACGATCAGGGCGGCGAGCACCAGCCACACGCGGCCACTCGATCGGCGCGGACCGCTCGGCGGACTGGCGGGCGGCGGTGTCGGCGGCACGGACGCTCCGCCCCACGAGTGGGTCGAGCCCGACGTCGCGTACGGGGCGGTGGCGGCGCCGAACGCCGAGGGCGGGGCGAGATAGCTCGTCGGCGGGGCGGGTGGAGTCGGGGGGATGGACGCGGGTTGGCTCGGCGCCGCGAACCCAGGGGGTGGGGCCGTCCATGCGCCCTCGGGCGACGAAGCCGGCGGTTCGTAGCGAGGCGGACCCGTCGGCCGGGACGTGCCCGAGGCCGGGGTCGCGTCGTCGTCAAGGGCCGGAGGTTCGGGGCCGGGCTCTTGATCCCACGGGGTGGTCACGATCGGGTCCTCTGCGCGCGTCGGCTTCGCTGTCCGGTGTGCAAGCTAGGGCCGCACCAGTAAAGCGAAGCTAAGAGCCCATGTCAGAGACCCCGCTTGCTTGGCTCTCCGGTCGGCAAGCCTCCCTGCGAGCGCCTTCGGCGATCCGGGCCACGCTGGATGAGCGGCTTCGCTCCGCTCCGCTCGCCTTGGCGGGCCCACCGGCCTAGGTCTCCGGTCGGCACACGCCCGGTCCGGTCACATCTGGCGGGCGGCGCCGGTCTGCTCGGCCGCCGACGGGTGAGACGCGGCGTCGGTTTCCGGAGTCGCCGGGGCGGCGGGCAGCCAGAGGGCGAAGGTCGAGCCGACACCAGGTGTGGAGACCAGCTTGACCTCTCCCCCATGGGCCTCGAGGATCTGGCGAACGATGGCCAGTCCGAGCCCGCTCCGGCGATCGGTCCCCGAGGCCGGCGCGGTGCGGCCCCGCCAGAAGCGTTGGAACACCGCATCGTGGTCCTCGGGTGCGATGCCCGGGCCCTGGTCGTCGACGGCCACCCACACCCACGGGCCCTCACGACCGGCGCGGACGCCGATCGTCGAGCCGCTCGGCGCCAGACGGGTGGCGTTGGCCAGCAGGTTGGCCAACGCCTGGCGCAGGGCGTTGCGGTCGCCGATCGTCATCAGACCGGGCGACGCCGACGAGACGAGGTGCAACCCACGGGCCTCGGCCGGTGTGCGGAACTCGTCGGCTGCTTCGCGGACGAGTGATGCCGCGTCCACCGGTTCGCGCTCGAGGGTCGGTGTCTCGTTGCGGGCGTAGAGCAGCAGGTCGTCGACCAGTCGGCGCATGCGATCGGTCGAGCGCTCGACCACCTCGGCCGTGTGGCGCAGATCCTCCTCGCTCGCGTTGGGATCAGCCAGGGTCACCTCGAGGTTGGTGCGGATCACCGCCAACGGGTTGCGCAGCTCGTGGGACGCCTCCTGGATGAAGCGACGCTGGTTGGCAAAGGCTTCGTCGAGCCGCGCCAACATGTCGTCGAACGTGTCGGCCAACCGGCGCAGCTCGTCCTCGGGGCCGCCGAGGCTGATGCGTCGCGACAGATCGGTCGCCGATATCTCGCGCGCCACCGCCGTGATCCTGCGCACCGGGCGCAACAGGTAGCCCGCGACCAGCCACCCGACGCCGAAGCTGACCGAGAACAAGATGAGCAGCGCCGCCGCCGAGTATGTGCGCAGCCGGTTCAGCGCGGCTCTCGTTGGCGGCCCGCTGGGCCGTCTCGAGCTGGTGGATGACGACCTGCGAACCGGGTCCCGGCTGGATCACCTGCACCGCCGGCGGCTCGTTCTCGAGGGCGTGGGCCAACGCCAGATAGATGGCACCGATCGCCAACGCCGCCACCAGGCACAGCACCACCGAATAGATGAGCGCCAGCCGGAGTCGGATGCTCACGGTCCCGCGTCTCCTTCGGCGGCGTGCGCCTCCCCGGCGTCGCCGTCACCGTCGCGCAGCCGGTAGCCGCGGCCGACCACCGTCTCGATCAACTGGGGTTCGTCGTCCACCGCCAGCTTGCGGCGCAGCGTCCCGACCGTCACGCGCACCGTGTTGGTGAACGGGTCGGCGTGCTCGTCCCACACGTGTTCGAGCAGCGTCTCCTGCGAGAGGACCTGGCCCGCGTTGGTCATGAAGTAGTGGAGGAGCGCGAACTCCTTGGCCGTGAGATCGAGCTGACGATCACCACGCCGGGCGATGTGGCGAGCCGTGTCGAGATCGAGTCCGGCGACCTCGAGCAAGGCCGTCGTCGTCCCCGCGTCGCGCCTCAGCAGTGAACGAACCCGAGCCAGGAGCTCGGGGAAGGCGAATGGCTTGACCAGGTAGTCGTCGGCCCCGTCGTCGAGCCCGGCGACGCGATCCTCGAGCGAATCGCGAGCGGTGAGCATCAAGACGCGTGGTGCGGGGTCGACTCGGGCGTCGGCCCTGATCCGCCGGCACACCTCACGTCCGCCCACGCCCGGCAGGGTCAGATCGAGGCACACCAGGTCGTACTCGTTGACAGCCAGCTTCTCGAGCGCGTCCTCGCCGTCAGCGGCCACGTCGACGGCGTATCCATCGCGACGCAAGCCACGAGCGACCGCCTCGGCCAGATCGGCTTCGTCCTCCACCACCAGCAGCCGCATCAGGCCAACGTACCCGCGGCTGGCCCCTGCGGGTGGAGCACCGACGCGGTCGAGCCAGATGCTCGAACCTCTCGAGCCCGGGCCGCGCCGGCCACTCTCGTGCGACGAGTCGGGCCCGCGGAGAGTCCGTCCCGTATCGTTGATCTTTATCTTGCCCTTCGGCCGAGTGTGTTCATCTGCCGACCTGACCCGCCCACAGGAGCCTGCGCCGATGACCGATGCCCACCGACCCCAGATCCAGCCGCCTCCCGCGCCCGGATCCCAGGCTGACCCCTCGGCTCGGGCCGGGGTCTCCCCCGCCCGACTCGAACAAGCGCTGTTCGAGGTCAAGAAGGTCATCGTCGGTCAGGATCGGGCCATCGAGCGGCTGCTCGTCTGCCTGCTGGCTCGCGGTCATGCCCTCCTCGAAGGCGTGCCCGGCCTGGCCAAGACGCTGGCGGCCGAGACGCTGGCCACCGTCGTCGGCGGCAGCTACGCCCGCCTCCAGTTCACGCCCGACCTGCTCCCCGCCGACATCACCGGCACCCGCATCTACCGGGCGTCCACAGAGACCTTCGACGTCGAGCTCGGCCCCATCTTCGCCAACTTCGTGCTGGCCGACGAGATCAACCGGGCCCCGGCCAAGGTGCAGTCGGCTCTGCTCGAGGTGATGGGCGAGCACCACGTCTCGATCGGCGGCCAGACCTTCGACGTGCCGTCTCCGTTCCTCGTGCTGGCCACGCAGAACCCCATCGAGAGCGAGGGCGTCTACCCCCTGCCCGAAGCTCAGCGTGACCGGTTCCTCATGAAGATCGTGATCGACTACCCGACGCCGGCCGAAGAGGTCGAGATCGTGCACCGCATGGGCGTGCGGCCCCCCAAGGCGTCGCAGGTCCTCGGGCTGACCGATCTGCTGGCTCTGCAGAACCTGGCCGACGACGTCTATGTCGACCACGGTGTCGTCGAGTACGCCGTGAGCCTGGTGCTGGCGACGCGCCAACCGGCGCAGTTCCAGCTGCCCGAGCTCGAAGAGCTCCTCGCCTTCGGGGCCAGCCCCCGCGCCAGCCTCGGCCTCGTCGCCGGCGCCCGGGCCCTCGCCTTGTTGCGCGGCCGCGGCTACGCCCTGCCCCAGGACGTGTACGACGTCGCTCCCGACGTGTTGCGCCACCGCCTCGTGCCCAGCTACGAAGCGCTGGCCCAGGGCCTCACGGTCGAGCACCTGCTCACCCGGCTGCTGAGCACGGTTCCCGCCCCGCGGGTGTCCCCCTCGCAGGATCCGGCCGCCGCTCCCTCGCCCGGCGGCATGATGCCGCCCGCCCAACCCGCGCCCGGTAGCCCCGCTCCTCAAGCTCCCGCGGCCCCCTTCGCGGCGCCATCGGCGTGAGCTCGTTCCTCCCACCGGCTGGCAGTGGCCGACTGAGCGCGCCACGGTCCTCCGATGGGAGCTCGGCCAACGAGGTCCTGCGCCTGAGCTCGCAGACGAACCGCCCGCCCAGCATCGCGACCGGCCCATCGGCCGAGGTGTTGCGCCGGCTCGAGCTCACCGTGACCCGTCGCCTCGACGGCCTGCTCCAGGGTGACTACCGCGGCCTGGTTCCCGGCCACGGCACCGAGGCGGGCGAGACCCGGCCCTATGCCCCTGGCGACGACGTTCGTCGCATCGACTGGAACGTGACCGCTCGCACGATCGAGCCCCACATCCGCCAGACCATCGCCGACCGTGAGCTCGAGACCTGGATCGTCGCTGACTTCTCGGCCAGCCTGGCCTTCGGAACGGCCGACTGCGAGAAGCGCGACCTGGCCCTCGCCGCCATCGCCGCGGTCGGCTTCCTCACCCAGCGCACGGGCAATCGACTCGGTGCCGTCGTGCTCGAGGGCGAGCACGCCATGACCGTGCCCGCCCGCGGCGGTCGCTCGCACGTGCAGGCCCTGCTGCACCGAGCCCTCAAGGCGGCCAAGGACGACCATCCCGGCGCGTCGGATCTGAGCAGCGCCCTTCGCCGTCTGGCCGTGGCCACACGCCGTCGGGGACTGGCCGTGGTCGTGTCCGACTTCCTCGCACCGAACGGATGGGACAAGCCGATGCGCGCTCTCGCCGCTCGCCACGAAGTGCTCGCCGTCGAGATCGTCGATCCCCGCGAGCTCGAGCTTCCCGATGTCGGCGTCATCGACCTCGTCGATCCCGAGACCGGGATGAGCCGTGAGGTCAACACCTCCAACGCCAAGACCCGCGCCCGCTTCGCCGATGCGGCCACCGCCCAACGCGCCGAGATCGCTGCCGCTCTTCGCGGCGCCGGCGTCGACCACCTGCAGCTGCGGACCGACCACGACTGGCTGAGCGACCTCGTTCGCTTCGTTGCGTGGCGCCGTGAGCGGCTCGAATCCCTGACAAGGCTCCCCTCATGACCTTCCTGGCTCCGCTCCGACTCTGGCTCCTGCTGGCCGCCGCCGTCCTGGCGCTCGTCTACGTGCTGGCGCAGTTCCGCCAGAAGAGCTACACGATGCGCTTCACCAACCTGGCCCTGCTCGACCAGGTCGCGCCCAAGCGTCCGGGGTGGCGCCGCCACGTCGCCGCCGCCGTCTTCCTGGTCGCGCTCTCGACGTTGATCGTCGGATTCGCCCAGCCGGCCAAGAAGGTCAAGGTTCCCCGCGAGCGGGCGACGATCTGCCTGGCCATCGACACGTCGCTCTCGATGGAAGCCAACGACGTGGCCCCCACCCGCATCAAGGCGGCTCAGGCCGCGGCCAAGACCTTCGTCAACAACCTGCCGACCCGCATCAACGTCGGCTTGGTGACCTTCAACGGCAACGCCTCACTGGTCGTGTCGCCCACGACCGACCGCGAAGCCGTCGACGAGGGCATCCAGAACGCCCAGCTCGGCGAGCGCACGGCCATCGGCGAGGCCATCTACACCTGCCTCGACGCCCTCAAGCAGGTCCCGACGGCCAAGGGCACCCAGGTGCCGGCCCGGATCGTGCTCATGACCGACGGCAGCACGACCGACGGACGACCCAACGACCAGGCGGCCGCGGCCGCCCTCAAGGCCAAGGTGCCCGTCTCGACCATCGCCTTCGGCACCGACTCCGGGACCATCACCATCCCCCAGGAGCCGTTGCCCATCCCGGTGCCGGTCGACAAGGCGGCGCTGCAGGACATCGCCAAGACGACCCAGGGCCGCTACTACGCCGCGGCCAGCGAGAGCGAGCTGAAGGCCGTGTACCAGAACATCGGCAGCTCGGTCGGCTTCGTCACGCAGACCCGTGACATCTCGGCCTGGTTCGTGGGAGCCGCCCTGCTGTTCCTGCTGGCCACCAGCGCCCTCAGCCTGCTCTGGTTCCAGCGCATCCCGTAGTGCTGGGCCGGCGATAGTCCGCCGGCCTGCCTTCGGCATCCGCGTCCCACCTCGCGTGCTGCTCCACGCCGTGCCGCGGACTATCGCCGGGCGAAGTCAGGTGTGGCGACCTTTTCGCTGACCACCTTGGACGAACCGCCGGGCTGCATGGTCACGCCGTAGAGGCAGTCGGCGGCCTCCATCGTGCGCTTCTGGTGGCTCACGATGATGAGCTGAGCATCGTCGCGGAACTCGGCGACCAGGCCGAGGAAGCGATGCAGGTTGACATCATCGAGCGCCGCCTCGACCTCGTCCATCACGTAGAAGGGCGACGGCCGGCTCCGGAACACGGCGAACAGGAAGGCCAGCGCCGTCAGCGAGCGCTCGCCGCCCGAGAGCAGCGACAGCTTGCGCACGTTCTTGCCCGACGGCCGGGCTTCGAGCTCGATGCCGGTGTCGAGCAGGTGGTCGGGATCGGTCAGGCGCAGTCGGCCCCGACCGCCGGGGAACAGGGTGTCGAACAGCTCCTCGAAGTTGTGGGCCACATCGGCGTAGGCCGAGGCGAACACGTTGACGATCTCGCTGTCGATGGCCTTGATGATCTTGCCCAGCTCGCGGCGTGACTCCTTGACGTCGTCGAGCTGACCCTGCAGGAACTCGTGGCGCTCCTGCAGCGCCTCGAACTCCTGGAGGGCCAACGGGTTGATCGGACCCATGATCCGCAGCTCGCGTTCGAGCTCGCGCACCCGAGCCGCGGGCGTCGTCCCTTCGGCCAGCGGTGGGCACTCCGTGGCCAGCGCTCGATCGGGTTCGCAGTTGAGGTCACGCCGCAAGCGCCTCGACAGTCGTCTCGATGCGCAGCTTGGTCTCGGCGTCGGTGATCTCGAGTCGTTGCTGGCGCTCGCGAAGCTCGCTCAGCAGGCGCTCGGAGTCGGCGCGCTCACGCCGGTGGCCGTCGAGCTCGGCCGCGACCTGGCGAGCGGCTTCGCTCTGGCGGCGACGACGCTCACGCAGATCGGCCAGCTCGGTCTCGATGATGCCATGGCGATCGGCCACGAGAGCGCTGAGCCGGTCGGTCGCGAGTTGACGCAGGTCGAGCTCGACCCGACGCTGCTCGGCGGCGGCGCGCTGCTCGGCAGCACCGGCCAACCGCTCCTCGATCTCGGTCAGCCGGCGCTGCAGGAACTCGTGACGCTCGCCGACACCCGAGCCGCGGACATCGAGATCCGTGCGCAGGGCGCCGACCTCGGCGGCGCGCCCTTCGAGCTGGGCCCGGGCCTCGCCCATGGCCCGGCCCCGTTCAGCGGTCTCGAGCTCGGCGGCCTCGAGCGCGGGCAACTCGGATTCGAGGTGGGTCACGCGCTCGCGCTCCCGGTCGACCCTGGCCTCGAGATCGGCGAGGTGGGCCCGAAGCGCATCTGCTTCGGTGGTGACGTCGCGCCGCTCGGTCTCGACGCGAGTCAGACCGTCGGTGGCCGCGCTCATCCGACCGTCGTTGCCGTCGAGTTGTCGCGACAACTCGTGCTCGGTCGTGCGGGCCTCCTCGAGGCCCTGATTGGCGTCGGTCAAGCGGCCGGCAGCGCCCTGCACCTCGTCGGCCGCGCTGTTCGCTCGGGCCCGGGCCTCGTCGAGGGCGGCTCCGGTCGCGCCCGATCCGGCCGCTCCGATCCGCCAGCCGGACGCGCCGAAGCGATCGCCGGCGGCCGTGACGACCACGGCATCGGGATGGGCGAGGGCGACGTCGACGGCCTCGACCCAATCGCCGTCGATGGCCACCGCTGCTCCGACGAGCGCATCGAGCAGGGCGTCGACGGACGTGGGATCGACACCGCTCAGATCGCGCGCCGCGCGCACGTGGTCGCGCAAGGACCGCCCCACCGGCGGGGCCGTGCGTCCCGAACGCGCCGCCGTCAAGGCCAGGACCGCGCCGGAGAGCGATTCGCCCTGGAGGGCCTGTAGCGAACGGCGAGCGGTGTCGACGTGATCGACGACGATGGCGGCCAGCGCGTCACCAGCGGCGGCTTCGAAGGCCGACTCCCAGCCCCCGTCGATCTCGATGAGGTCGGCGAGCGTGCCGAGCACGCCGTCGGTCCCGGCCAGCCGATCGGCGCCGGCCCGGCTGCGCGCCTCGTCCAGGGCCATGGCCAGCGCCTCGGCTCGGGCTTGCCACGCGTGGTGGGCCGACTCGGCGTCGCGGTGAGCGGCTTCGGCTTCGGCGCGCGCCGCCTCGGCCCGGGTCCGGCGGCGCTCGGCGGCGTCGAGCGACTCGACCAACGGGAGCTCGGCCGACTCGGCCGCGGTCATCTCGGACCGGAGTCGGTCGGCTTCGGCCGTGAGTCGATTCGACTTCTCGGCCAACCCGGCCAGTCGCGAGCTGACCCGAGCCAGCTCGGACTCGCCCCGTTCGACGCTCGAACGCAGCGCGCCCAGCTCGCCGCGCCGCTCGGCGGCCTGGCTGCTGGGCGCGGCGACGCCGTCGGCCCACTCGACTTCGTAGCGCTCTCGGTCCTGGGCCAGCGCCTGCTCGGCGGCCGCCAACTCACCCTGCAAGGGCTCGAGCGCGGCCGCTTCGGCGTCGACCTCGGCCAGCTCACCCGCGAGGCGCGCCGCCTCGGCTTCGAGGGTGGCGATCACGCCCTGGTCGACGAAGGCGTTGCGGTCACGATCGATGCCGCGCCGGCGTTCGGCCAGCAACGACGCCAACCCCCGCGCTCGCTCGAACAGCGACTCGAACTGGGCCAGCGAGTCGCCGAGATCGTCACCCCCCATGGCCGTGAGGCGAGCCTCGGTGGCCAGCACGATGGTGTCGAGCTCGGCCAGGCGTCGCTTGAGGTCGCGATCGGTGGTCCCGAGCTCGGCGCGCTCGGACGCCGCTCGGGCCAGCCGGGCCCGGTGACCGGCCAACTCCCGGCCGGCCACGTGGATGCGCAACGTCTCGAGCTCGGCGACCACGTCGCCATGGCGTCGGGCCGCATCGGCCTGGCGTTCGAGGGGGCGCAGCTGGCGGCGCACCTCGCGCAGCAGGTCCTGCAGCCGGTTGAGGTTGCCTTCCGTGGCCACCAGCCGCCGCTCGCTCTTCTCCTTGCGGCGGCGGTACTTCAGCACGCCGGCCGCTTCCTCGATGATCCCTCGCCGCTCTTCAGGCCGGGCGTTCAGCACGGCGTCGATCTGGCCCTGGCTGATGATCACGTGCTGTTGGCGCCCGACGCCGCTGTCGCTCAGCAGTTCCTGCAGGTCGAGCAGCCGGCAGGGCACGCCGTTGATGCTGTACTCGCTGTCCCCGCTGCGAAACAGCGTCCGCGTGAGGGTCACCTCGGTGAACTCGATCGGCAGGATCCCCGACGTGTTGTCGATCGTCAGCGAGACCTCGGCCCGCCCGAGGGCGCTGCGCTTGGCCGTACCGGCGAAGATGACGTCGTCCATCTTCTGGGACCGGACCGCACTCGGCGCCTGGGCCCCGAGCACCCACCCGATGGCGTCGACGACGTTGGACTTGCCACTGCCGTTGGGTCCCACCACCACGGTCACACCGGGCTCGAAGTCGAGCGACGTGGTGTCCGCGAACGACTTGAACCCCTTGAGGGTCAGGGTCTTGAGATACAACGCGACTCCGCTTTGAAGCTGACCTGAAGGCCCGGACCGGGCGTGCCAGCGACCCTAGCGGAGGCCGGAGCGGCCCCTGAGCATCCCAGGCGGGTCGGAGCCTTCTGGGACCCTCGGCGTCGCGCCGCCGCCAGGCGTGCGCAGCTCGCGAGACGTAAGCCGGATGGCGAAGCGCTCGTCGGGAGGCCCCGCCGACCGGAGAGCCAAGGAAGGCGGGCCGATCAAACCTGACACTCTTCGCAGTAGAAGGTCGAGCGACCACCGAACTTGGCCTTGGCGATGTTGGCCCGTCGGCACCGGAAGCAGGGCAGCTTCTCGCGGTTGTAGACCTTGTGGTGCTCCTGGTATTCGCCGGGCTTGCCGTTCAGGTCGACGTACTGCTCGTCGTCGAGGGTGGATCCGCCGTACTTGATGGCCTCGTGCAGGGTCTCGACCAGGGCCCGGTACAGGCGACGGATCTCCTGGGTCGACAGCGAGTCGGACTGGCGGTCATAGCGCAGCCCGGCGGCGAACAGGATCTCGTCGGCGTAGATGTTCCCCAGCCCGGCGATGATCGTCTGGTCGGTGAGGAACGTCTTCAGCTTCATCTGGCGGCTCATGAGCGCCTGACCGAACACGGTCCACGAGATGGGATCCTCGACCGGGTCGAACCCGAGCGACGCCAGCTCGGGCACGTCCGCGGTCATGTCGTCGGGCGAGGTCACGAACATCTCGCCGAAGGTGCGCGGGTCGACGAAGCGGAGCTGGCCGCCCTGGGTGAAGGTGATGATGACGTGGGTGTGCTTGGCCATCGGCTCGCGCGCCGCGGCACGCAGCAGCTGACCGCTCATGCGCAGGTGGATGATCAGGACGTCGCCGGAGTCGAGCTTGATCACCAGGTACTTGCCCTTGCGCTCGACGCCGGTGATCTTGGTGCCGTCGAGCTTGGCGATGAAGGCCTTCTTGGTCTGGCGGCGCACGGTTCGGGTCCCATGGACCTCGACCGCCTTGATGCGCTTGCCCAGCGCCTCGCGCTCCAGCTCGCGCCGGATCGTCTCGACCTCAGGAAGTTCAGGCATCGTGGTGCTCACTCTCTCGCCCGCCGAACACGAGGCTCGATCCGGGGCTGGCGCCGGCCGCGGACGCGGACTCGACCTTTTCTCGCGCGGCATGGGACTCGTTCAGGTGCAGCCAGGCACTCCTGGCGGCCTCCTGCTCGGCCTCCTTCTTGCTCCGCCCCTCGCCCTGGCCCAGCGGCTCGCCGCCCAGCCGCACCACGGCGTAGAACCGCTTGGCGTGATCGGGACCCTCGTCGCGCAGCTCGTAGTCGGGCAGACCGTCGAACTGCCGGGCCGCCAGCTCTTGGAGCTGGGTCTTGAAGTCATGACCGCCGGGCCCTTCGGCGGCGGCGTCGATGCGGTCGGCGAGCAGCCCGAGCACGAGGCTCTCAGCCGCGTCCCAACCGAGGTCCAGATAGGCGGCGCCGATGACGGCCTCCATCGAGTCGGCCAGGATCGACGGCTTGGACCGTCCCCCGCTGCCGTCCTCGCCCTTGCCCAACAAGACGACCTCGCCAAGACCGACCTCCGAGCCCAGCTCGGCCATCGTCGCCGCGCTCACCACCATGGCGCGCACCTTGGCCAACTCGCCCTCGGGCATGTCGGGGAAGTCACGGTAGACGTGCGCGGTCACGACCAGACCGAGCACGGCGTCGCCGAGGAACTCGAGGCGCTCGTTCGACTCGCGACCGGCGTGCTCGGCGCACCACGAACGATGGGTCAGCGCCAGCTCGAGCAACTCGTAGTCGCGGAAGGGGCAACCCAGTCGTTCGGCGAAGCGGCGAAGTGCGTCGGCGTTCAGAAGATCAGCCCAGCCGGCCGACCACGTAGTCGACCGCGTCACGCACCGTCTTCAGATCCTCGAGATCCTCGTCTTCGATGCGGAACCCGACGCTGCGTTCGCCGAGCTCTTCCTCGAGGGCCTCGACCAGCTCGATGAGCGCCAACGAGTCGGCCTCGAGATCGTCGGCGAACGAGTCGCCCTCGTGGATGGACGAGGGCTCGATCTCGAGGATGTCGGCGAGCCGGTCGCGGATGAGATCGACGACCTCTTGACGGCCGATCGGTCCCTGTTCGACGTGGGTCTCTGCTGGCACGGGAACTCGGTCTCCTTCGGCCGGAGGGGCGATAGTCGGCACGCGGTCGGCGGCCATGGTACCAGATCGCTCGCTTGTGCCCTCGTGAACGGCACCAAAAGCGCAGGTCAGAGCCAGTTTCTCTCTGTCAAGGGAAGATTCCGCCCATCACTGACGGAGACCTTTCGTTCACTTTCCGCACAACCCGCTGGGCGCCGGGGCTCAGGCGGACGAGACGGCAGTGCGCAGGTGGTCGACCACCTGGCCGACGACCATGTCGTTGGCCACCCGCACGGCGTTGACGATCGCCGTGGCCGAGGACGAGCCATGGCTGATGATGCACACGCCGTCGACGCCGAGCAGCATGGCCCCGCCGACGGTCTCGGGATCGAGCTGCGCGTACAACGGCCCCAGCGCCGGGAGCAGCACGGTGGCGGCCTCCCGGGTGGCATCGTCGGAGTCGAACGCGGCCAGCACTCCCCCGACGAGCGCCCGCAGCGCGCCTTCGAGCGTCTTCAAGGCCACGTTGCCGACGAAGCCGTCGGTGACGACGACGTCGGCCGAGTCGGTCATGAGGTCGCGGCCCTCGACGTTGCCCACGAAGCGCGCCCCGGTCGATCCGACCCAGTCGGCTTCGACGGCCAGGAGCTTGTGGGTCTCCTTGACCAGTGCGTTGCCCTTGGTGTCCTCCTCGCCGATGGAGAGCAGGGCCACCTTCGGCTCGGCGATCCCGAACCGATCGCGGGCATACACCGCGCCCATCTGGGCGAACTGCACGAGCCACTCGGCCGTGCACTCGGCGTTGGCGCCGGCGTCGAGCATCACCGTCGGGGTGCCGCCGATCACCGGGATCGGGGTGGCGATGGCGGGACGGGCCACCCCCTTGATGCGCCCCATCCGCAACAGGGCGCTGGCCATCGTGGCTCCGGTGTTGCCGGCGCTGACCATGGCCGAGGCCCGCCCGTCGCGGACCGCCTCGGCGGCGCGCACCAACGACGAGTCCTTCATGCGCCGCACGCTGGCGCCGGCGTCGGCATCCATGGCGATGACCTCGGACGCGGCCAGCACCTCGAGGCCTCCGGGGTCGCCCATCTCGTCGGGGCGACCGACCAACAGGATGTCGACGCCGAGCTCGGCCGCGGCCTGCTTGGCTCCGGCGACGATCTCACCCGGCGCTCGGTCGCCGCCCATGGCATCGACGGCAATGGGAAGCGTGCTCATGATCGACTCGCCCTGGTCGTCATGTTGTGGTCTGGCTCGGATCGGCTGACGTCAGTCGACGTCGATGGCCTGGCGGTCGTGGTACCAACCGCAGTTGCCGCACACGACGTGGGGTGTCTTGGTGGCTCCGCAGTGGGGGCAACTGCTCCGGGCCGGCGTCTTGAGCGTCCAGGCCGAGGCCCGGCGGCTGCGGCTCTTGGCCTTGGAGGTCTTCTTCTTGGGGACAGCCATGATCGTGTTGCCTCTGGGGTGCTGGAGCGCGACCGCTCCGGTGGGTCCGGATCCGCGAGCGCGCCGGGACCCGAGGGTGAGCTCGCGGTCGGGCGCGAGGGGTAGATGGTAGCGGGACAGGCCCGATTCGGCGAAGCGGGCCGGTTGTCCGGCGCCTACTCGTCGAAGTCGAGCTGGCTGAGAGCCGCCCATCGAGGGTCGATCGGGGCTTCGGTCTCGTCATCGGGCCCGGTCGGGAAGGTCTCGGGCGCTGGCCCGCGGCAGTCCGACTCGCACAGCGGAGCCAAGGGCAGGGCCAGCAGCACGGCGTCGCGGACCATCGGCTCGAGATCGATCTGATCCCCCGCCAGCCGGTAGGTCTCGCCCTCGACGGGATCGGGCTCGAAGATCTCGCGGACATCGGATTCGGCCCGGCCCGTGACGCGGGTGAGGCAGCGCCGGCACGGTCCGGTCCAGTCGACGGCGACCGAGCCGGTGGCCGTGATGGCCGAGCCGATGCTCTCGAGGGTCAGATCCACCGCGACCTCGGCGTCGGGGGCGACCGACGCCGTCGAGATGGCCAGTCCGTCGAGGGGGACCTCGTCGTGGAAGGCGCGCCGGGTGCCGGGATGGGCCAACAGCTCGGACACCCCCACTTGGAGCGGCCGAGCCGCGCTCATGGGACCCGCCGCCCCCGCGTCGCCGCCCGCACTCGTCTCACGAGGCGTCGTCCTGGTCGAAGAACTCGTCGTAGGGCGCTTCTTCGTCCGCGTAGTTCTCGAGCCCGGCTTCGGCCCCGTAGCCCTCGGGCGGCGGCGGCAGATCCATCGGCAGCTCGTCGGACTCGCCCAACAGGTTGGTCCCCTGGAGCTTCTGGCGGCCGCTGGCCACCAGCTTGATCGTCCGTTCGAGCACGATCTCGAAGCTGGCCAACTTCTGATCGCAGAAGTCCTCGACCTCGTGGTGCAATCGGCGGGCCTCGGCCTCGGCCGCGTCCATGATCTGGTAGGCCCGCGCCTCGGCCGCCTTGACGACCTCGGTCCGGGCCACCATCCGTTCGGCGCGCGTGCGCGCCTGATCGAGGATCTCGTCACCCTCGTGACGCACCCGCGCCAAGTACTCCTCGCGCTCCTTGAGCAGCCACCGCGCGGCGCGGAGCTCCTCGGGCAGCTGGGTCAGGGCCTCGTCGAGCAGCTCGAGCACTTCGTCCTTGGAGATCATCGACGACGCCGACAGGGGAACGGGTCGAGCCGCCTCGACGATCTCGCGCAGTTGGAGCAACACCTCCTCGGTCTCGGCGCCGTGGAACGGCGTCGGCGTCGGCGCCTCGCTCAGATCGGCCAGTTCGTCGAGCTCGTTCTCGAAGTCAGTCACGATCCGTATTTCTCCTCGAGCCGCTTGGCCACGGGAGTGGGGACCATCGCCGAGACGTCGCCGCCAAAGCGGGCGATCTCGCGGATCAGCTTCGAAGCCAAGAACGAATGGGCCGAGGCCGACGGGATGAAGAGGGTGTCGACCCCGGAGACCTTGTGGTTCATCTGGGCCATCTGCAGCTCGGACTCGAAGTCCGACACGGCCCGCAGGCCTTTGACGATGAAGTCGGCGCCGACGTTGCGAGCCAGGTCGACGACCAGGCTCGAGAACATGGTGACCTCGACGTTGTCGAGATGGGCCACGCTCTCGAGCAGCATCTGCTCGCGCTCCTCGTAGGAGAAGAGCGGCTCACCCTTCTGCGGGTTGCGCATGGCGGCGACGACGACCCCGTCGAACAGGCGCGACGCGGTCTCGATGATCTCGAGGTGGCCGTTGTGGATCGGGTCGAACGACCCTGGGTAGAGCACGGTGGCCACGGTCACTCCGATGGATCGAGCCCGGGGCGGGCGCCAGCTGGAGGCTGCGAACGAAAGATGGCGACGAGCGTAGCGCCGTACCGGCGCTCCCTGATCGCAACCCACCCCGCGGGCGGAGCGATCGAGCGATCCGACTCGACCACGGCCAGGTCGGCCGGCACCGACCCCAGCAGGTCGTCCCAGCCGTCGAACTCGTAGGGCGGGTCGAGCAACGCCAACGACCACCGGTCGCCGTTGCGGTCGGCCTCGGCGAGGATCTGGGACGCTTTGCGGTGCTGCACCGTCGCCTGCTCGGCCAGACCCGTGGCCGCCAGATTGGTCTCGACGGCGGTGATGGCCCGAGCGTCGTCGTCGACGAAGGTGACGTGCGTCGCGCCGCGCGACAAGGCTTCGATCCCGAGCGCACCGCTGCCGGCGTACAGGTCCAGCACGATGGCGTCGGTGATGGCGTCCAGGCTGGTGAGGGCGTTGAAGGTGGCCTCGCGCACCCGATCCCCCGTCGGGCGGGTCGCGGCGCCCGCGGGCGCGACGATCCGACGACCCCGGGCCCGCCCGGCGATCACCCGCACGGGAACGGGCGACGCATCGGCACCCGATGATCGAACCCGGCGCGCCGCTCAGTACGCGTGATCGTCGTCGTCGTCATCGTCGTCGGTGAGCACGATGTCCCACCGGTCGAGGCAGTCCTCGCACCGATAGGCCACGACATCGTCGGGCTCCCAGCCCTCGTGGGGCTCATAGGACAGCAGGTGGCAACGGCCGCCGCAGTCGACGCACACGATGTTCTGGGCCACCCGCATCGCCCCGAGCGTAGCGAGACCGGTCCCGGGCCCGTCAGATCGGACGTCGAGCACCGCAGACGCCGCGAGCTCGCCGTCGATCCGACCTACAGGCCGGCTTCGCGCCGCAGCTGCTGCCACGCCCGCCCGCGGCGCAGGACCATGGCGACATAGAACAGCCCGAGCGCCGAGAGCGCGGCACCCAAGAGGAGGTTCCATACGACCATGGCCACGAAGCCCGCGGCCACGACGACCAGGCCCATGGCCGCGTCGATGGCGATCACCGTCTTCCAGTTGATGGCGTAGGCCGCCGTCGGCCCCGCTCGCCGCGCCTCGTCCTCGGCGGCCGGGTCTTCCCACGGTTTCGCCCCCCCACCGTCGTCTTGGGGTGGACGCGGATCTTCTTCGGTCATGTCCTGCATTCTGGCGCCCGGTCGGGGTCGAAGCGGCCCGCACGACGGTACAACCCGGCGATCAGCTGAGCCGTTCGTCAATCAGGGGTGGAGCTCAACTCAGAACGGGGTGTTGGGCACGACGAATCCAGCGAGAGCCCGGCCGAACAGGTCGCGGGGACCGAACCGGCCCGGCTGATGTGTCGGGTTCTCGTTGGCTGCGTAGGCGCAGGAGCTGAGCTGTTCGACGGTGGCTTCCTCGAGCGCGGGATAGAGCGCGCAGATCTGGACGCACAAGCCGCACGCGAAGTCCTCGGGTTCCAGCTTCTGGATCCACAGGGCCAACAAGGTGTCGGTGCTGTCACCCGTGAAGAATCCGACGGCCGCTTCGTTCGGGCGGGCGCCGAATGCGGCGCCGTCGCCCTGCTCACCAAACGCCTCTTGTTCGACGTACAGCACCTTCGGCGTGTCACCAAGGCTGATGTACAGGCGCTCGAGAGGGTCCTGAGGCAACCCGACGAACACGACGGTTGGCGTGCCCGGCATTGCCCGTCCGCCCCCGAGCCCGATGACCGACGGCCGCCAGGTCGACGCGTGGCACCGGATGTCTGTTCCGACGCCCGTCAGGTGCAACCTGCCGCTGGCGCAGATCGGGTTGGTCGTGGCGAGCCCGACGATGCGGTCGGGCTCAGGCATGTTCCGGGGCAAACCGTCCATGTCGGCCACCCTGACAGGCCGGTCGCGGGCCAGGTATCCCGGATTCCAGCCATCTTCGACCGAGGCGACCGAGCGTGCGGGACGCCGGCAGTCAGCAATCCAGTCATCGACTGTTGGACTTGTAGAACCAGACTGTTAGGTATACCTTCCACATCCGACCGAACCCGACAGATGACTTGGCGCTGGGGCCCAAGGGGAGAGCAGGCGCTCGTGCGGACGTTCCAACGGCGATCGAAATGGGGTCCCGCGCTGGGGGCACTCGTGGTGGTGGGCGCGCTCTTGGCCGCATGCGGGAGCTCGAACAGCTCGAGCGCGAGCGGGTCGACGGGCACCGCCGCGTCCGACACGCTGACGCTCTACAGCGGCCAGCACGAGGAGACGACCCAGGCGCTGGTCGACGCCTTCGAGAAGGAGTCGGGCATCAAGGTCAAGATCCGCAGCGACGACGAGGACACGCTGGCGCAGCAGATCCTGCAGGAGGGCTCCCGCTCTCCAGGGGACGTCTTCTACACCGAGAACTCTCCCCCGCTGATGACGCTGGAGGAGCACCACCTGCTCGCGCCCGTCACCCCGTCGACGCTCGCGGCCGTGGACTCGAAGTACAACTCGCCCACTGGCGACTGGGTCGGCGTCTCGGCTCGGGTGTCGGTGCTCGACTACGACACGACCGCGCTGCAGCCCGGCCAGGTGCCCACCTCGGCCCTCGACCTGGCCGACCCCAAGTGGAAGGGCAAGCTCGGCATCGCGCCCGCCGAGACCGACTTCCAACCGATCGTCACCTCGATCGCCCACACCAAGGGCAAGGACGCGGCCGAGAAGTGGCTCGAGGGCGTCAAGGTCAACGGGGCCAGCCACACCTATCCGGACAACGAGACCCTGGTCAACGAGATCAACCAGGGCAAGGTCGAGCTCGGCATCATCAACCACTACTACTGGTACCGGCTGAACAAGGAGACGGGGGCGGCCAAGATGCATTCGGCGCTGTCGTACCTGGCGCCGCAAGATCCTGGATACGTGCTCGACATCTCTGGCGCGGGCGTGCTCGCAGCGAGCAAGCACCAGGCCGAGGCCCAGAAGCTCGTCGCCTTCCTGGTCAGCGCACAAGGGCAGAGCATCCTGGCCCATTCCAACAGCTACGAGTACCCGATCGGCACCGACGCCACGCCGAGCCCGGAGCTCAAGCCCTTCGACCAGCTGCAGCCGACGTCGCTGACCATCGCGGAGCTGGGCGACGGCTCCGAGGCGGTCGACCTGCTCCAACAGGTCCAGCTGCTCTGAGGCGGCGATAGCCTCGGCGCCCCGTGGCCCTCGCCCGCAACCGGCCCAGCGCCGACCCGCTCGATCGGTCTGAGGCGTCGTCGCGCCAGAACCGATCCGACCGCGACGGCCGCGCACGGCCGCCGACCGCCCTGCTCGTGGTCAGCGCCTCCATCACCGCGGTCGTGGTGTCGCCTCTGCTCTTCCTGGCCATCGAAGCGGCTCAGGCCGGTTGGTCGGAGATATCCCGTCTGCTGTTCCGCCACCTCACCGCCGTGCTGCTCTGGAACACCGTCTCGTTGAGCGTGCTCGTGACCTTCGGGTGTGCCGTGCTCGGCACCTCGGCTGCCTTCGTCATCGAGCGCACGACCGTTCCCTTGCGCCGGATGTGGGCCGTCCTGGTGGTCATCCCGCTCGCCATCCCCGACTTCGTGGTCGGGTACGCGTGGGTGTCGGCGGTCCCCGACATCCACGGGCTCTGGGGTGCGGCATTGGTGATGACCCTCGCGCTCTACCCGCTGGTGTACCTGCCCGTCGCCGCCGGTCTGCGCCGCACCGACCCCGCTCTCGAGGAGGTCTCGCGCAGCTTGGGGGCGGGCCGGCTCGCCACCTTTCGCCGAGTGACCCTGCGCCAGATCCGGCCTGCGCTGCTCGGAGGCTGCCTCGTGGTCGCGCTGGCGCTGCTCGCCGAGTACGGCGCGTTCGAGATCCTGCGGTTTCAGACCTTCACCACGACGATATTCGTGGAGTTCAGGGTGGGCTTCAACTCCCCCGCCGCCTGCCGCGCTCTCGGTCGTGCTGGTCGCGCTCGGACTGCTCGTGCTCGCAGGCGAGGCGGCCGTCAATCGCCGAGGCCGCTTGGTGCGAGTCGGCAGCCAAGCCACGCGCCCACCCACTCGCGCCCCACTGAGGTGGGCCCGCATCCCCGCCATCGTCGGCCTGGTCTGCTTGGTCGGGCTCGCGCTCGTGCTGCCCGTCGGCGTGATCGTCTACTGGCTCAGGAGCGGACAGTCCACGACGCTGCCGGCGACGTCGATCATCTCGGCGGCGGTGCGCACCGCGGTCTACGCGGCACTTGCCGGACTCCTTGCCACCGGGGCGGCGCTGCCCATCGCCCTGGTCGCCGTGCGATACAGGAGCCGGCTCGGTCGCCTCTTCGAGCGCAGCACCTACGTGGTTCAGTCGTTGCCCGGACTGGTCATCGCTCTGAGCCTGGTGTTCTTCGCCATCAACTACGCCTTTCGCATGTATCAGACGAGCGCGCTGCTCATCGTCGCCTACGCCATCCTCTTCTTCCCGCTGGCGCTCATCTGCGTCCTGGCCTCGGCGGGCCAAGCTCCGACCGGACTCGAGGAAGTGGCGCGTTCGCTCGGGTCGCGACCGCTCGCGGCGTTCCGGCGCGTGACCGTCCCGCTCATCGCGCCCGGTCTGGCGGCCGGATTCTGCCTCGTGTTCCTCTCGGCCGTGACCGAGCTCACGGCCACGCTCATCCTCATCCCGACCGGCGCGCACACGCTGGCCAGCCAGTTCTGGAACTACGAGTCCAACGCGTCCTACGGAGCCGCGGCTCCGTACGCGGCCATGCTCGTCGGCGTCGCCGTCGTACCGAGCTACCTGATCACCCGGTGGTTCGACCGGCGCACCCGATCGGGGACGATCCGGATCGCGGTCGACGAGTCGGTCTCACCCCTGGGTCGGGCATGACCGACCTCGAGCTGGCGGCGGTGCACAAGCGCTATGGCGCCCAGCCCGTCCTGGTCGGGGTCGATCTGGCCGTCGACGCCAATGCGCTCACCGCCATCCTCGGCCCGTCGGGCAGTGGCAAGACCACGCTGCTGCGTCTCGTCGCCGGGTTCGACCGCATCGACTCCGGCGAGATCCGCATCGGCGGCCGACTGGTCGACGACGCCCGGCACCGTGAACCGCCTGAACGACGGCGGCTCGGGTACGTGCCCCAAGAAGGCGCCCTGTTCCCGCACCTGACCGTCGCCGCCAACGTGGGGTTCGGCCTCCATCGCGGTGGACGACGGGGTCGGCGGGTCGACGACCTGCTCGAGATGGTGGGACTGGCCGGTCTGCGCGGCCGCTATCCGGACCAGTTGTCGGGCGGGCAGCAGCAGCGGGTCGCGCTGGCCCGCGCCCTGGCCGTCGAGCCGAGCCTCGTGCTGCTCGACGAGCCGTTCTCGTCTCTCGACGCCTCGCTGCGGGCCAGCCTGCGGGCCGAAGTGCGAGAGATCCTTCGACAGGCGGGCGCCACCGCGGTCCTGGTCACCCATGACCAGGACGAAGCGCTCTCGCTGGCGGATCACGTGGCGGTGCTCCGATCGGGCCGAATCGTCCAGCACGCCAGCCCGGTCGAGCTGTACACGCGCCCGGTCGACCCCGATCTGGCCATGTTCCTCGGCGAGGCCAACCTGCTGGCGGCGACGTGCGCCGGTACCGATGCCCAGACCGCGCTCGGGCCGGTCGAGTTGGCCACCGCCATCGGCGGAGCCGCCGCCACCGCCGGGATGGTCATGCTCCGCCCCGAGCAGATCGAGCTGCGGCCCGGCGCCGACGCCGTGGGCGTCGACGGCCGCGTGCTCGGCTCGGACTTCCACGGGCACTAC
The DNA here is from genome assembly GCA_963734965.1 of uncultured Microthrixaceae bacterium. Classification (GTDB taxonomy): domain Bacteria; phylum Actinomycetota; class Acidimicrobiia; order Acidimicrobiales; family Acidimicrobilacustridaceae; genus UBA4742. The sequence goes on from CAVTJK010000004.1 coordinate 757,393, forward strand.
ACGATCGTACGGGTACGACTCGACAGCGGGGGCTCCTCCGGTGACGAGCTCGTCGTCCGGCACGAGGATCTCGTCCCGCTGGCGCCCGGCACTCCGGTGCGGCTCACCGTCCATGGACCAGCCATGGCCTGGCCCCATACGGACTGAGCGACGACCAGGACGCACCGTGCCGACGTCGGTGCGGCAGGGGGGTCCGTCTCCGAACGGGGCCGTCGGCAGTACCGTGACGGCCCTACAGCTGGGGAGGGGTTCCATGCGGGAGACAGCGGTGGTACTAGCCGTGAACGGGGTGGCCGTCGGACTCGGCGGGGTCGTCGGCTTGATCTGGCTGGTGTTCGTGATCTGGTGCGCGGTGGTGACGATCCGCAAAGGTCAGATCCTGCTGTTCATCCTCGGCTTCCTCTGCGGCTTCGCCTGGATCATCGGCTGCGTGTTCGCCCGGGACAAGCGCCATCCCCCCGAGGGCCTCGGCCTCGGTCACTACGTCCCGCCAACGCCCGGCACCTGAGCCGCCTGCGACCTACGACGACGGTCGGCTGAATTCGTCTGGACCTACAGGGTGTTCGAGGCCGCTCTGTGCGGTGCCATCCCCGTGGTGGAAGCGCCGTGTGAGGCTTACGGACACTTGGTCGTCTACTCGTTGAGCGACGACGCGACCTCACTCACGTGGGACACCGACGTGGTCGAGCACAACCAACGGGAGGCGGCCAGGCTGATATCCGCTCCCGCTGAGGAACTCAGGTCGGCGCTCCGGTCGGCCCTTCGATAGTTCCACGTGATCCCCCGCATCGCGCGCGCGTCACTGGCTCGCTGGGCGAGGCCGAGCCTGGCTCGATCGGGTCCGCTCCACGGTGGTCGCAGGCGCGTTGGCCGCTTGGTCACGATTTGAGCAGGAAGTCGGCTGAGTCCTCGTCGCCGAGCAGCAGGCGCACCTCGCTGGCCAACGCGGCGTGGTCGGTGAGGTGCGGATCGGCGTCGATCAGCTCGAAGGCCACCTCGCGGGCCCGTCCGACCCAGTCCCGGTCACGCCTCAGCGACGCCAGCTTGAGGTCGTTGCGACCCTTCTGGCGCTCGCCCATGATCGTGCCCTCGCCCCTCAGGTCGAGATCGACCTCGGCCAGCTCGAACCCGTCGGTCGTGCGCACCATGGCTTCGAGCCGGGCCTCCCCGTCACTGGTGGTGGCCTCACCCACGAGGTAGCAGAACGACCGGTCGGCGCCCCGCCCGACCCGACCCCTCAGCTGGTGGAGCTGGGCGATCCCGAAGCGATCGGGGTCGAGCACGACCATCACCGTCGCGTTGGGCACGTCGACGCCGACCTCGATCACCGTGGTGGCAACCAACACGTCGAGGCCACCCGAGCGGAAGAGGCTCATGGCCATCTCCTTCTCGCCCGGCGTCACGCGACCGTGCAGCAGACCGAGGCGCAAGCCCGACAGCTCCGCCGCCGACAGACGCTCGAAGGTCTCCTCGGCCGATCGCACCTCGAGCTTCTCGCTCTCGTCGATGAGGGGGCACACGACATAGGCCTGGCGTCCCTCGGCCACCTGCTCGCGCACCTTGGCCCACACCGCATCCTCGTCCTCGGGGGCACGTGACCAGACCGTTTCGATCGGCGTCCGCCCGGGCGGCAGCTCGTCGAGAACCGACACGTCGAGGTCGCCGTAGACCGTCATGGCCGCGGTGCGCGGGATCGGTGTGGCGGTCATGACCAACACGTCGGGGACCGCCTCGCCGGCGCTCTTGTCGCGCAGCGCGGCGCGCTGCTCGACACCGAACCGGTGCTGCTCGTCGATCACGACCACGCCGAGCGAGCGGAACTCGATGCTCTCCTGGATCAACGCGTGCGTGCCGATGGCCAGATCGACCTCTCCCGCCGCCAGACCAGCCAGGATCCGTCGCCGTTCGGCGGCCGTCGTCCGGTTGGTCAACAGCTCGACCTGCAGCTCGCGTTCGAAGCCGGCTCCGCCGAACAGGGTGTCGGGGCTGGTGTCGGGGACCGTGAACCCCGCCAGCAGGTCGCGCACGCCGAGATGGTGCTGTTCGGCCAGCACCTCGGTCGGTGCCATGAGCGCGCCCTGGTGGCCGCCCTGGACGGCGACCAGCAAGGCGCTCACGGCCACGATGGTCTTGCCCGATCCGACGTCGCCCTGCAGCAGCCGATGCATGGGATGGGGACCGGCCAGATCGGCGTCGATCTCGGCGATGGCCCGAACCTGCGCGGCGGTCAGCGCGAAGCCGAGCCGATCGTGGAACCGTCGCACCAGGTCGCCGCCCACCCCGGTCACGGCTCCGACCTCGTGGCGGATGCCCGGCGTGGTCCGCTCGAGCTCGCGCTTGCGTTGGACGAGCTGGAGCTGGACGCGCAGCAGCTCGTCGAACACCAGCCGCCGGCGGGCGTCCATGGCGGCCGCCATCGAGTCGGGATCGTGGATGTCGCGAAACGCCGAGGTGCGATCGGTCAGGTCCCAGCGCGCCAGCACATCGGCGGGGACGGGATCGTCGAACTCGCCGGCCCGCTCGAGCACCTCGGTCATCCAACGGTCGATGTCCCAGCTCATGACCCCGGCCTTCTCGGACTGCGGGTACACGGGGACGATCCGACCGGTCTTGTCCCCGACGAGGTCGACGACGGGATTGGTCATCTGTCGGCGGTTGCGGAACAGCTCGACCTTGCCGAACAACACCGCCTGGGTGCCCACCTTGAGCTGGCGCTCGCGGTAGGGCTGGTTGAAGAAGGTGACCTTGAGGTAGCCGGATCCGTCGGTGACGTCGGCCGTGACCATCGCCTTGCGCGACCGGGTCCGCATGCTGTGAGTGGCCTTGACGGTGACCAGCACCATGGCCTGTTCACCGATGTCGAGCTCGTCGATCCGTCGCTCGTTGGTGCGATCGAGGTAGCGCCGCGGGTAGTACGTCAGCAGATCGAGGACGGTGAACACCTCGAGCTTGGCCAGTGACTTGGCCCGCGCCTCGCCGACCCCTTTGAGCTGGGTGACCGGGATGTCGGCGAGCTGCGCGAGTCGGCGGGCCATTGCCCGTCGGTTCTACCCGCTCGCGCCGATCTTCGCGTGCCCGGCGAGCTACTCGATGCCGAAGAGGTAGGGATAGAGAGGTTGGCCGCCGTGATGGATGTCGGTGGTCAGAGCGGGGTGGTGGTCGCCGAGCCAGCCCGTGATGTGACGGGTGATGGCGGCCGAGGCCCCCTCGCCCTCGATGATCGTCACGATCTCGTGATCGTCGGTGATGAGCAGTTCGAGGAGCTGCGTGCACACCAGGTCGAGACCGCTGCCGATCGAGCGGATGCCATCGCGGGAGATGCCGAGGTAGTCGCCCTCGTTGATGTCACCCAGCTCGCAGGTCGAGTCGCGCACGGCGCGGGTGACCTCGCCGGCCACCACGGCGGCGGCCGCCTCGCTCATGGCCTTGGCGTTGTCGAGACCCGACGCCTGGGGGTCATAGGCCAGCAGCGACGCGAACCCCTCGGCCACGCCGCGGGTCGCCACGACCTGCACGCTCTTGTCGGTCTGGGCGTCGACCTGTTCGGCGACGGGGATGATGTTCTTGTTGTTGGGCAGGATCACGACGCTGTCGGCCGGGGCCGACATCACCGCTTCGAGCAACTCGGCGGTGGACGGGTTCATCGTCTGGCCGCCTGTCACCATTCGCTGCACCCCGAGCGAATGGAAGATCCGGCGGATGCCCTCACCCGTGGCCACGGCCACGATCGCTGTCTCGACGGGCTCATCGAGCTCGTCGGGGGCCAGGTCGGGCACCGCGTCTCGGACCCAGCGCTCCTCTTCGACCTGCTCCAGCAGATCGGTCACTCGGATGTTGCGCGGTCGCCCGCAGTCGATGGCCGCCTCGACGGCCGAGCCGATGTCGTCGGTGTGGATGTGGCAGTTCCACAGGCCGTCACCGCCGACCACCACGATCGAGTCACCGATGCCGGCCCACACGCTCTTGAAGGCCGGGATGGTCTCGTCGGGTGCTTCGAGGAAGTACATGACCTCGTAGCGCAGGTCGGCGACGTTGGCCCCCTCGTGGTGGTCCTCGCCCCGATGGACGGCCTCGACGGCGGCGACGAGCTGCGGATCGAGACCGGCTCCGCCCGCCTGGGGTTCGGGCACCGGTCGCCCGTCGACCACCGCCAGCGCGGCGTCGAGGAGCAGGAGCAGTCCGGCGCCGCCGGCGTCGACCACACCCGCCTCGGCCAGCACCGGCAGCATCTCCGGCGTGCGAGCGAGCGCGTCGGCCCCCCCGGCGCGAGCAGATTCGAGCACCCCGACCAGGCCCTCACCCCGCCCGGCCGCCGCCGCGGCGGCGTCGGAGGCCTCACGGATCACGGTGAGGATCGTCCCCTCGACCGGTCGCATGACGGCGCTGTAGGCGGCCTCGGTGGCCGCCACCAGGCCCCGGGCCACCGCGTCGGCATCGACGTCGGGCGCGTCGCGCAGCACGTCGGTCACCCCTCGCAGGATCTGGGACAGGATGACCCCCGAGTTGCCCCGGGCCCCCATCAACGAGCCGTGGCTGATGGCCTTGCAGGTCGCGGCCATGTCGGGGGCGGCGCCGGCCAGCTCGGCCACGACCGATTCGAGGGTCAGGGCCATGTTGGTCCCGGTGTCACCATCGGGCACCGGATAGACGTTCAGCCGGTTGATGGCCTCACGGTGCGCGGCCAGGGCCTCGGCGTACCGATCGATCACGGCGCGCAGATCATCGGCCGTGAGGGCCTCGAGGGTGGGCACGGACTCGGATCGTAGTGCGATTGTGAGTGGCCGCCGTCGCCCGCTATCCTCTCTCGGCTGTGCTCGTTCGAGCATCGGCTGAGTCCCCCAGCAAGGTCCGAGGTATCTGGTCATGGCAGCGGTCTGCGAGGTGTGTGGCAAACACCCGTCATTCGGTATGGCGGTCAGCCACTCCCACCGGCGCACCAAGCGTCGTTGGAATCCCAACATCCAGCGCGTCCGTGCCGTGGTCAACGGCTCGACCAAGCGGGTCAACGTCTGCACCTCGTGCATCAAGGCCGGCAAGATCACCAAGGTCGCCCACTAAGGGCGACAGTCGGCCCACCGTGCAAGGCGTCATCAAGTCCTACGACCCCGCCAGCCGGATGGGGGTCATCGTGTCCGACTCGAACCTGGTCGAATACGACCTGGCCCCCGATGCCCTCGACGGCTCGGTCTTCCGGATGCTCCGTCAGGGCCAGCGCGTGGTGTTCGACCTGGCGGGCGAGAGCGGTCAGGCCACCCGACTGCGGCTCGGCTCCGAGGTCGACATGGGCACGCCCGGCTTCCCGAGCGAGAACCCGACCGACAGCCAGCACCCCCAGGGATAGAACACGCCGCGGGTCACCCCCCGCAGTTTGCTGAACTCTCCCTGTAGTTTTGCCTGGCCCGGGAATGGACGGCGACCCCGGCGCGGTAAGTAGGCTCTTGGGACGGCATTGACCCGATCGTCACGGGTGTTCCCCCAACAGCCAAAGGCCTCGGAGGTCCGATGGGTGCAGAGACCGGTAACCGGAAGTTGCTCCAGTGGGTGGAGCGATGGGCCGAGATCTTGCAGCCCGACGCGATCCACTGGTGCGACGGCTCGGCTGCGGAATACGACGCCCTGTGCCAGCAGCTGGTCGACGGCGGCACCTTCGAACGGCTGAGCGACGCCAAGCGCCCCAACAGCTACCTGGCTCTGTCCGATCCCGGCGACGTCGCCCGGGTCGAAGACCGCACCTTCATCTGCTCCGAGAACGAGGCCGACGCCGGCCCCACCAACAACTGGCGGGCGCCGGCCGAGATGAAGGTCGAGCTCACCGAGCTGTTCACCGGCGCCATGAAGGGCCGGACGATGTACGTGGTCCCGTTCAGCATGGGTCCACTCGGATCGCCCATCGCCCACATCGGTGTGCAGCTCAGCGATTCGGCCTACGTCGCGGTGAACATGCGGATCATGACCCGGATGGGCCAGGCCGCCCTCGACGTGTTGGGCGACGACGGTGAGTTCGTCCCCTGCCTCCACTCGGTCGGTCACCCGCTCGAACAGGGCGAGGCCGACGTGGCCTGGCCGTGTGACGCCGAGAACAAGTACATCGTCCACTTCCCCGAGACCCGCGAGATCTGGTCCTACGGGTCGGGCTACGGCGGCAACGCGCTGCTGGGCAAGAAGTGCTTCGCCCTGCGCATCGCCTCGACCATGGCCCGCGACGACGGCTGGATGGCCGAGCACATGCTCATCCTGGGGATCACGCCTCCCGGCGGTGAGAAGAAGTACGTCGCCGCCGCCTTCCCGTCGGCCTGCGGCAAGACCAACATGGCCATGCTGATCCCGAGCCTGCCGGGCTGGACCGTCGAGACCGTCGGTGACGACATCGCCTGGATGAAGTTCGGCAGCGACGGCCGCCTCCGCGCCATCAACCCCGAGGCGGGGTTCTTCGGCGTCGCGCCGGGAACCTCGGACAAGACCAACCACAACGCCATGGCCACGGTGTTCGGCAACTCGATCTTCACCAACTGCGCCCGCACCGACGACGGCGACGTGTGGTGGGAGGACATGACCGACGAGGCGCCGGCGCACCTCATCGACTGGAAGCACGAGGACTGGACCCCGGCCCGCGAGACGCCCGCCGCCCACCCCAACGCCCGCTTCACCACCCCTGCGGCGCAGTGCCCGTCGATCGCCGCCGAGTGGGAAGATCCCGAGGGCGTGCCCATCTCGGCCATCCTCTTCGGCGGCCGGCGCGCCACCAACGTTCCCCTGGTGACCGAGTCTCTCGACTGGCAGCACGGCGTGTTCCTCGGCTCGATCATGTCGTCGGAGAAGACAGCCGCCGCCGCCGGCACCGTCGGCGAGCTGCGCTTCGATCCCTTCGCCATGCTGCCGTTCTGCGGCTACAACATGGGCGACTACTTCGCCCACTGGCTCGACATCGGCCGGACGGCCGCCGAGCGGGACGGCAACGCCGACAACCTGCCCAAGCTCTTCTGGGTCAACTGGTTCCGCAAGGGCGACGACGGCAAGTTCCTGTGGCCCGGCTACGGCGAGAACAGCCGCGTGCTCAAGTGGGTGGTCGAGCGGATCGCCGGCGAGGGCGAGGCGGTCGAGACCCCGATCGGACGAGTGCCGACCGTCGAGTCCATCGATCGCAGCGGACTCGATCTCGACGACGAGTCGATGGCCCGCATCCTGGCCGTCGATGCCGAGGCGTGGCGGGCCGAGATCCCCCAGATCGAGGCCCACTTCGAGTTCATCGGCGAGCACCTGCCGACCGAGCTGCGCGACGAGCTGAACAAGCTCGAGAAGCGCCTGGCCGACTGAGTCGATGAGAGGCCGCGGCTCGCTTCGACCCAGAGGCGCCTATCGCGGCCGCAACTGCCGACTGATCCCCAGGGACCAGTCGTAGGAGGCGATCACATGACCGTCAGCGCTTACATCCTGATCCAGACCGAGGTGGGCAAGGCCGCCCAGGTCGCCACCCAGGTACGGACCATCGACGGGGTCGTCGCCGCCGATGACGTGACCGGGCCCTACGACGTGATCGTCCGCGCCGAGGCTCCGACCATGGACGAGCTGGGCAAGATGGTCGTGAGTCGGGTCCAGATGATCGACGGCCTCAACCGCACCCTCACCTGCCCTGTAGTGAATCTCTGATACCTGGCCCTCTGGTCGGGCCCCGCCGACCCGGTGGACCCGGTGGACACGGCGGAGCCCGCCAGGGCGCAGCCATTCACAGGATGACACCCGGATGGCGAAGCGCTCGTAGGGAGGCCCCGCCGACCGGTGGACACGGCGGAGCCCGCCAGGGCGCAGCCGTTCACAGGATGACACCCGGATGGCGAAGCGCTCGGAGGGAGGCCCCGCCGACCGGAGAGCCAAGTCACTTGATCCCGACGATGACGGCGCGGATGCCGAGGCCCATCAGGAACAGGCCGCCGAACCCGTAGAGCAGGTACCGGTACTTCTCCATCTGGGCGCGGTAGCTGTAGATGAGCGCGACGCTCAGGATGGCCACGAAGCCGTAGAACATGTGGAACTGCGGCGCCTTGATCTTCTGGCCGGCGACCATGCCCACCCCCAGGGCGACCTGCACGAAGATCGCCACCTCGACGGTGATGGTGAACCACCACAGGGCCCGGCCGCGCAACCACACCAGCCAGTTGGCGCCGAGCGACCACACACCCGCCAGGCCGTTGCCGACGATCACGAACCACGCGAACGACCGGTGGATCTCGAGCAGCACCGTCGAATCAGTCGGGGATGTGCCGGGTCAGCGCGTTCGTTGCGACGGGACGGCCAGGACCGGGCTCAGGCCGACTCGGCCGTGGCCCATTGGGCCTGCGCCTCGGCGTAGGCCTCGGCCGCGGCGTCGACGAGGTCGCCGATCTCGTCCTCGTTGAACCCGGCCAGGGTCCGGAACTTGCGAGCCAGATGGATCGGGTTCTCTTCCTCTTCGCCGCGGAAGCCGCCGAAGCTGAACAGCTTGTCGACCGTGCGCTGGAAGTCGAGGGCCGCCCGGCGCCGCTCGGGGTCGTCGGCGGTGATGCGGCGCAGCCAGTCCGAACCCATCTTCACGTGGGTGACCTCGTCGGCCAGCATCCAGTCCTCGCAGAAGTAGAGGACCGGATCGGCCACGGCGTCGCCGAACTCGCGCATGGTGTTGAACACATCGATGGCCAGCCCTTCGAGGGCCCGGTTCACCCCGGCCAGGCGCAGGATGGCGTCGCTGTTGCAGGCCGCCTCGAACAGCAGGGTCTGCTCGGCGAACTCGCCGATCTCCGATCCCATGTGCTCGGTGAGCTTCACGGAGATCTCGACGTGGCGAGCCTCGTCCCAGCACTGGCGAGCCATGTCCAACTTGAGCTCGAAGGGGATGGCGTCGCCCTCGCTGCCGACCGGGAAGTCCCAGCACGTGCGACCGGCACCTTCGAGGGCCTGGATCTCACCCACGAAGATGCCGTGCATCAGCGAACGGGCGGCGTCGGGCGCTTCGTAGTTCTCGGCCTTGAAGCCGGGGCTCCGCTTGTTGTCGGCCATCTGCACGGCGTTGCGCGGATCGAACACGAGGTCCTCGATGCGCATGCGGGCGAAGCGATCGTCGCGAGCCAGCTCGGTCACGGGCATGTGACGCTTCATGCCTTGCTCCTTTGCGGCGGGAGATGCCGTGGGGTGGTTTCCGGCAGCTGACGCTCGTGGCGCTCAGCTGGTGGTCACCCAGAGTAGCCCGATGAGCCGAGCACGACCTCATATGCCCACAGCTCGCTGTGCGCCGCGACCGGCGGCTTCTCGGCTCCGCCCTCGGACTTGGGAGCCTCGGAGCGGTGACCGTGGGCGAAGGCCGGGGACGTGACCCAGGCGTTGAACGCAGCCTCGTCCCGCCAGCGGGTGACCACCAGCCAGGTGGCGCGATCGTCGGTCGGCTTGAGCAGCTCGAAGCCCTCGAAGCCGTCCTGGTCGTCGACGGCACCGGCGCGGGCCGCGAACCGGTGGGCCAGCTCGTCGCCGGAACCCTCGGGCACGGTGATGGCGTTGATGCGGATGATCGTCATGACGACGATCGTGCTCGGCGCGCCCGCCGATTGCCAGTTCGAGCTCGGTTTGCTTGGCTCTCCGGTCGGGCAAGCCTCCCTCCGAGCGGCTTCGCCCATCCGGGTGCCATCGTCGGCGCGGCTCCGCTCCGCTCCGCCTCGTTGCCCGACCTCGGCTCAGCCGGTGTTGCGGGAGGTGCCGAACATCTGGTCGAGGGTGACCGGATCGAGGTTGCGCTCGTGGATGAGCGCGAGCACCACGTCGAACAGCTCGGTGGCCGTCGGATGGTTGGCGTGGCCCAACATGATGGTGCCGGGCTTCAGGTACCGCTCGGCCTGGTTGAGGAACACGTCGATCGAGAGCGGCTCCGAATCGCCGTAGGTCCCGTTCCACATGAGCACGTTCGTGTACCCGAGCGAGCCGGCCACGTCGTCGACCCGATCGGTGTGGAAGCCGAACGGTGGTCGATACCACGGCCGCGTGGTGATCCCGAACGTCTTCTGGATCCACTGGTCGTTGCGTTCGAGCTCGCCTTCGATCTCGCCGGCCGGCATCCGACGCAGGTCGTGGTGCGAGAACGTGTGGTTGCCGATCTGCACCTGACCGGCCTCGATGAGGGGGCGAAGCACGGCGGCGTGTGGGTTCCAGAACGCTTGCACGACCCCGTTGGGTGAGAAGGTGATGGGCGTGCCGCTCGACTGGGCGAAGCCCACGTAGGCGGCCACGCACTCCTCGCACGTGCCGTCGTCGATCGTGATCGCGATCTGTCGGGTGGGCCCCGGCGCATGGAAGATCGTTCGAGGGGGACCCGGATGCGGGGCCGGCACCGCATCGAGGCTCACGACCGCCTCGGTCGTCGTCGAGGCGAACGGCGCCGGTCCGGTCGGCCCGGTCGGCGGCGAAGCCCCAGCCGGTGTGGTCGAGGCGGAACCGTCTCGACGGACACTGGCATGGACCGAGCCACAGCCGGCCAGCACCGCCGCCACCCCGACCCCGAGCAGCTCGAGGAAGCGACGCCGGCCGAGGTGCGAATAGCCGCGACAGGTCCGACACCCCTGATCACCGTGCCCGCTCACCTCGGTGACGGTAGCTCTTGGCCCGGCCCGTTCCCGGTCGTGCCCGCTACAGGTACTGGCGGCGGCGCATCCAGACCAATGTCGGATATCCCCAGATGGGAGGCAGGTACGCGGTCATCAGCCGGGCGGTCAGGGTGGCGGCGATGGCGATCGTGTTGGGGATCCCGAGCGCCGTGAAGCCGGCGATGAGACCGGCTTCGATCACGCCCATGCCACCGGGAACCGGCGCGATGCCGCCGAGCAGGGAGGCCAACGTGTTGACCACGATCAGCTCGCCGAGCGAGGCGGACGCCCCGTAGGCGTGCAGCGACGCGCCGAGCACCATCGCGAACAGGACCTGCGAGGCGACGGCGCCGCCGAACAGGCGCACGAGCTTCGAGGGCTGAGCGGCCAACGAGCGCAGGTTGGACCGAGCGGCGTCGACCTGCGGCTTGAGCTTGTCGATGGCTCGCCGTCGAAATCGCGGGACGAGCGTCACCGCTCCGACCACAGCCAGGCCGACCACGATCAACACCAACAGCCAGGTCGTGTCCGAGCCCGACGAGCTGCTGCCGCTCCCCGACGAGTCGTCGAAGGCGTAGCTGAACGACGATCGAGTGATGATGAACGACACCACGAACAACACCGCCTGAACGGCCATGTTGGACAGGCTGACCAGCACGCCCGAGCTGACCGCGACCGAGACGGCCAGGCCTCGCCTCTGGAAGTACCGGATGATCGTCGCGGTCGTCCCGACGGTCCCGGCGACCAGCCCGGTGAAGGCGTTGGCCAGCTCGAGACCGATGGTGGCCCCGAACGGCAACGGGGTCGAGACCGAGCCGAGCACCGACACGGCCTGGGCGACGTTGGTGAGCTGGGCCAGCACGAAGGCCACGAACACCCATGACCACTCCGCGCTCGGCGAGCGTGGACCACAGGTCGTCGACCCCGGCGAACTCACGGACGATGAGGATGACGCCGACGAGAGCCCCGACCCCCATGGCGAGCGAGCTCCACGACACGCGGCGGATCTCAGCCAGCTCCGGCGCATCGACCCCGGTCGCGGCCGCGCCCGCATCCCGCAGCTCACCCAGCAGGTGCTTCTGCTTGTGCAGCGCCTCGCGGCTGTGGCGATCGATGGCGGCGGGCTGCAGCAGCGGGAGGGTCAGGGCCAGACGTTCGGCCGGGATGGTTCGGAGCGCGCCGGCCACCGCACGATCGGCTCCGACGATCAACGCGACCGCCACCAGCGCGTCCGTCAGATCGGCATCGAGTCGCTCGTCGGGTGCGCCCGACGACGCCTGCTGCAGTCCTTGGAGTGCGACGGTTGCGTCCCCGGCCACCACGATCGAGGTGGCGTTGAGCGCGCCGTGGGCGATGCGCACCTCGCGGAGGCGCTCGAGGGTCGCGAACAACGAGTCGATCGTCGCCTCCTCGACCTCGTCGGCGCTCATCTCGGCGAGGACCCGGCCGGCGGGCGGTCGGGTGACGAGCACGGCGTCGTCGGTCTCGTCGCTCACACCGGCGATGACCACCTCGGCCGTGGCCACGCCGGCCTGGGCGGTGAGCAGCGTGAGGTAGGCCTCGTGCTCGACCTGCTGGGCTCGGCTGACCGACAGAGCCGGACCCGTGTCGCGGTACCAGGCGAAGCGCCAGGCCTTCGAGAGGGCTCGTGCGTCCGACGCGTCGCGCCCGTAGAGCGAGACCACGACCGGCCGGCCCCCCTCGTCGACGCCGGTGTAGCGAGCGACGCCCCATTCCTGGTCCGAGGCCAGCGCGACTCGGTCGATCACCGCACCCACATCGGCCACGACCTCGACCACCTCGGCCGGCGTGGCCAACCCCGCCGGCGTGCCGAGCGCCAGGTGCACGGCGGCCGCCACTCCCCACCCGACCACGGCGCTGAGCAGGACGTCGACCGGCAGCCCGGCCTCGGCCAGCACGGCGGCCACCGCGCCGACCGTGATCAGTGCGTACACGACCCGGTGGAGGATGTGGCTGAGATAGGGCAGCACGACGACGGCCAAGGCCACGGCGATGGCGACCCGGGCCATGGGGAAGCTGGGATCGATGCCGCCCAGGTCCGGGTTGGGCGGCCGGCCGCCGTTGGTCCCGAGCGTCGCGCCCATCAGCCCGCACAACGCCCAGGTGCCGAATCCGGCCAACGCCGTCGCGATGGCCAGGCGGGGACGGCGCGTCAGCAGCGCGAGCCCGATGAGCACGGCGATGGCGCCGAACGAGCCGATGAACCAGACCGTCGAGACGAACCACTGCAGTCCCTCGGGCACGGGGACCACGGAGTTGACCAGGTGGATCTCGACCGTCAGGTCGGCCCGCACGGCCGCCACGAGCACGATCACGAGCACCACCGCGGTCACCACGCGCACCACATCCGACGCCCGCCGCCGGATGGATCCATCGCCCATCGGAGTGAACACGAGCGACCGCCAGCGCCGGGCCACGGCGACGGGCCGGCGGACCCGAGGGCCGCGTGTCATCGAGGGGGCCCCGGTCACCCGGTCATATGAGCACACGGCGTGGCCGCCGCCGCGCATCAGATCTCGGGGTTGCCAGTTCGTTCGTTGACGAATAGCTTTGCACCTAATGATTCGTCAGACACCAGGTTCGGGGGCCGCGGGCTCCCGTTCCGCCGGCGCCGTCGAGGCGACCAGCGACCAGGCCGCCGCCTGCACCGGGCCCCGACGGGAATCGGTCGGACGCGCCCTGGCGTTGACGGCCAAGGCCGTGCGAGAGCTGTTCGACGCCCGCCTGACGGCCGAGGGCGGGAGCCTCCCGACCTGGATCGTGCTGGCCCAGGCCATCGAGGCTCCGGTGAGCCCCAGCCAGAGCGAGCTGGCGGGGCGCATGGGCATCGGAGGGGCGACCCTCGTCCGCCACCTCGATCGGCTCGAGGGCGAAGGACTCGTCGTCCGGCGTCGCGACGAACGTGACCGCCGCGTCACCCGCGTGGACATCACCGCCGCGGGCCGGCGCCGTCATCGCCAGCTCGCCGTGGTGGCCGATCAGCTCGACCGTGAGATCAAGGCCCTCATGAGCGATGAAGACGAGGAGACCTTCCGATCGATCCTCGATCGGCTGGCCACCTTCGCCCTCGCCGCCCCCAGACCGGCCGGTGCCGGGGATGTCGCCCCCCCGCCCGGACTCGACGAAGCGCTCGACGAAACGGATGTCGCATGACCAGTTCCCCCGAGACGACCAGCCCGACCGCCAGCCGCGGAACGACCCCACCCAGCGCCAACGGTTCGAGGGCCGCCGAGGAGGTCATACGCACCGACAAGCTGACCAAGATCTACCCCGGCGACATCAAGGCGGTCGACGAGCTCGACCTCCAGGTCTATCGAGGTGAGATCTTCGGGCTGCTCGGTCCGAACGGGGCGGGCAAGACCACGACGGCGGGCATGCTCACGACGCGCGTCATCCCCACGAGCGGGAAGGCCTACGTCGGCGACGTCGATGTCGTCGCCCATCCCGCACTGGCCAAGCGGATGATCGGCGTCGTCCCCCAGACCAACACGCTCGACCGTTCGCTCACCGTGTGGCACAACCTCTACTTCCACGGCCGCTTCTTCGGCATGTCGGCCAAGCAGTCGCGAGCCAAGGCCGACCGGCTGCTCGAACAGTTCCGGCTCAGCGAGCGGGCCAAGTCCCCGGTGCTGTCGTTGTCGGGCGGCATGGCCCAGCGGCTCATGGTGGCGCGATCGGTGATGCACAACCCCTCGATCCTGTTCCTCGACGAGCCCACGGCCGGGCTCGACCCCCAGAGCCGCATCGCGCTGTGGGAGATCCTGGGCGAGCTGCACAGCGAGGGGCAGACGATCCTGCTCACGACCCACTACATGGAAGAGGCCGACCAGCTCTGCAGCCGCGTGGCCATCGTCGATCACGGCCAGATGCTGGCCCTCGGCACGCCTCAGGAGCTCAAGGACTCGGTGGGCATCGACACGTCGGTCCTGATCAGCGTGGCAGGCGACCCGGCGCCAGTGGCCGAGCTGCTGTTGGCCGAGGTCAGGGGGGCCACCGAGGTCCATCTGGTCGACGGCAAGATCGCCCTGGGGGTCAAGGGCGCCAAGGGCGTGCTCCCCGACATCATGCAGGTCGCCGAACGGCACGGCCACGAGGTCACCGACCTCTCGGCGACCGAACCCACGCTCGAAACCGTCTTCATCCAGCTGACCGGGAAGGACCTGCGCGAATGACCACCCTCGACGCCCCCGTTGCCACCACCCCCGAGGTCGCCTTCGACTCGTCGCAGTCCTCGGGCCGATCCGCGTTCCGGGCGCTGCTGACCCGAGACGGCTACGTGCTGATGCACAACCTCAAGGAGTTCCTGCCCCGGACGCTGATCCAGCCGTTCCTGCTCGTCTTCGTCTTCACCTACGTGCTGCCCAAGATCGGTTTGGGGATCGGCGGGGGCGGCGCGCCGCCGGCCGCGTTGTTGAAGTTGCTCCCCCCGGCCGCGGCGGCGACCGTGACCGCCCTGTCGAAGACCCAGGCCGCCGCGTACGCCGCCTCGCTGATCGCCGGTGTCATCGCTTCGGTGATCCTGTTCCAGGGCATCCAGGCCGTGGCCCTCCCGTTGGTGCAGGAGTTCGGCTACACGCGCGAGATCGAAGACCGCGTGCTGGCGCCGCTGCCGGTCGAGTTGGTCGCCATCGAGAAGATCGTGGCCGGCGCACTGCAGTGCCTTCTGGCCGCGCTGCTCGTCTTCCCGATCGCCATGATCGTGCCGGCCACGCCGATCCATCTGCACATCCATTGGCTGGTGCTCATCACCCTGTTGCCCCTGGCCTGCCTCATGGCCAGTGCGCTGGGCCTGACCTTCGGCACCATCTTCGATCCGCGCACGGTGCCCATGCTCTTCGGCGTGATCGTCATCCCCATCACGTTCCTCGGCTGCATCTACTACCCGTGGTCCAAGCTGAGCGCGATCCCGTGGCTGCAGATCGTCTCGCTGGCCAACCCGCTCGTCTACATCAGCGAGGGGTTCCGCGCCGCGCTCACCGACCAGCCCCACATGAGCCTGTTCGCGATCTACCCGGTGATGATCGCCTTCGTGGCCTTCCTGAGCTGGAGGGGCATCGCCGGCTTCAAGAAGCGCGTGATCGCCTGAGCGTCCGCCGCCGCGGGCCAGCCCGATTCGGTCAGGCCGGGTCGGCTCCGGCATCGACCAGATGTGTGGTCGGTGTCCAGTCGAGCTCACCGGAGCGGGCCAGCTCGCGCACGGCCGGCACGGGATCGGCGTCGGTGAACAACCCGTCGGCCGCGTCGTAGTTCGCCGGGCGACCGGTCGGGTCGACGACCCACCAGCTCGCCTCGAGGGCGATCCCGTTCGGATCGGTGAAGTAGATCGACCGGATGAAGTCGTGATCGACCAGCTCGGTCACCTCGACCTCGTGGGCCCGCAGCCGGGCCTGGAGATCGACGAGGGCCGCCTCGTCGGGCAGGTTGAACGACAGGTGGTCGAACTGAGCGGGGAAGCTGGGCGGGATGCCGGCCGGCTTGGCCACCGACTCGGTGTCGACCTCGGCGCCGTCCCACTCGAAGAAGGCCAAGGTGTTCTGGGCCCCGATCTCGAAGAAGTAGTGGCGCATCGGTCCGGCCGAGAGGGTGGCCACGACCCGCATGCCGAGGACGCCGTGGTAGAAGCGCACGGTCGCATCCATGTCGGGGGTGACCATGGCCAGGTGGTTGATCCCCCGCCAGCGCGGCTGCTCGATCGCCTCGGCGGGGGAAAGATCGGGATCGGTGCCGTTGCTCATGGGCCCACGGTAACCCTGGTGGTGCCTCGTGCCCAGGGGCGACCCGGGGCGCTCGGCGCGGCAGTCCCGCCCGCGGGCCCGGGCCGGGTCAGCGTTGGGCCGGGATCGTGCCCATGCGACCGGACTGGAAGTCGTCGTAGGCCTGCTGCAGCTCGGCTCTGGTGTTCATCACGAACGGACCGTAGGCGGCAACCGGCTCTCCGATCGGCCGGCCACCGAGCACGAGGACCTCGAGCTCGGGCGTGTGGCTGTCCTGGGTCGCATCCGCGGTGATCACCAGGCTGTCGCCGGCCCCGAACACGGCCAGCTGGCCCGTACGCACGGCGGCCCCTTCGGGTCCGACCGTGCCGCGGCCGGCCAGGACGTAGGCCAGCGCGTTGAACTCGGTCGGCCACGGGATCTCGAAGCGGGCGCCCGGGCTCAACGTGACGTGGGTCAGCGCGATGGGCGTGTAGGTGTCACCAGGGCCGGACTGTCCGCCGATCTGGCCGGCGATGATGCGGGCCAACGCCCCACCGTCAGGTGACCGCACCAACGTGACCTCACCCGCTCGGATGTCCTGGTAGCGCGGCTCGACCCACTTCTGGGCCGCCGGCAGGTTCACCCACAGCTGGATGCCGTGGAACAGGCCGCCGGCCGCCACCATCTCCTCGGGCGGGCGCTCGATGTGGAGGAGGCCCCCGCCGGCGGTCATCCACTGCGTGTCGCCGTTGGTGATCAGTCCGCCGCCGCCGGCCGAGTCGCGGTGCTGGAACGTGCCGTCGATGATGTACGTCACGGTCTCGAACCCGCGATGGGGATGCCACGAGGTGCCCTTGGGCTCGCCCGGGGCGTACTCGACCTCGCCCATCTGGTCCATGTGGATGAACGGGTCGAGGTCCGCCAGGTCGACGCCGGCGAAGGCCCGTCGCACCGGGAAGCCCTCGCCCTCGTAGGCCGAGGGGGCGCTGGTCACCGACACGACCGGGCGGGGGATGGCGTCGGTCGCCACGTCGATCTGGGGAAGGGTCAGCACATCGTCAACGGTCACGGCCGGCATCGGGGTACCTCCTGGTCAGTGCCCTCTGTCCTACCCCTCAACGATAGTTGAAGGTACAACTATTCCCGGCCTGGGCGCTCGCCGCGCCAGGCGGGAACCTTTCCGGACCGTCGCCGGTCAACCAGCCATGATGCGACGATCCCCCGACGGCCGCAGGCGGCCAGGAGACGATGGTCCGTGATGCTGGCCGATGATCCGGCGACGGTGGCGACGACCTTCGACCAGGTGTACCGCGAGCGCCGGGCGCCCCTGGTGCGCCTGGCCACCCTGATCCTCGGATCGCAGGCGATCGCCGAGGAGGTCGTGCAAGAGGCCTGCGTGCGCCTGTATGACCGCTTCGACACCATCGACAACCCGGCGGGCTTCTTGCGCACGGCGACCGTGCGCCTGTGCGCCACGGCGCTCACGCGCCACAAGATGGAGCACGAGCGCCTGATGAGGCTCAGCGTCACGCCACCGACCCCTCCGGCCGACACCGGCGATGACGACGCCATGCGCGCCGCCATCGCCCACCTCGATGCGGACCGGCGGATGGTGGTCGTCCTCCGGTACTACGAGGACCTGACCTACGACGAGATCGCCGCCGCCCTCGACTGTCCCGTCGGCACGGTGCGCAGCCGCCTGCACCGAGCTCTCGACGATCTACGCAAGGAGGTGGAGCGATGAGCACCACGACCGAACCATCCGAGCTCGAACACCGGATCGCCGAGTCGTTGCGCTCGGTGGCCGACACCATCGCCGTCGACGATCGGGCCTTCGACCCGCTCGACCGGGACGCGGTCGTCGTGCTCGAGGATCGACGCTCGCGGCGGGGACCGGTGGGCGCCCACCGGTCCCGCTGGCTCTGGACCGCCGCCGCCGTCGCCGCCGCCGCCCTGCTGGTCGTCGGGGTCGTGGTCCACAGCCGGTCATCGGATCGCCGCCAGCCGACCGTCGGTGCCCCTGGCACCCAACTCGAGCCGAGCGCACTCCCCGATGGCATGCAGCTCTGGGGCCTGCACTGGGCCGAGCGCGCTGCGCCCTCGATCAACTTCGCCGGTCCGCAGATCGGCCAACTGTTCGCGACGACCGGCACCCGCGATCCGGTCCTGCTGGTGACGGTGGACCCCCTCCGCACCCCCGACGGCGCCGTGGCGTCGCAGACGTCAGGCACTCCGGTCACCATCAGGGACACGACCGGTCGGCTCACGCCGTCGGCCGACTCGGACTCGTACGTATGGGAGGAGCGCGGCGCCATCGTGACCGCCGTCGTCAAGCACTCGGCCCGCGCGTCGGGACTAACCGCGATCGATGCGCTGCGCTGGACCTCCGACAAGGTGTCCGGGGGCTTCACCGCCGGGACCGGTCTCACGGGGCTGACGGACCCGTTGCCCTACGCGCTGAGCGACGAATCCCCCGGCGCGACCTTCGTGTACGCGACCGGTGCATCGTCGGCCGATCAGATCACCGTGACCACCTGCCCCCGAGGCGACCTCACCTGTGGCGGGTTCACGGCCACCTGGTTCTTCGGCGGGCTGTCGTCGGACGGCTCGGCGGTGCAGTTCAACGGCAGTCCGCCGAAGAGCTCGTTCCCCAACACGAGCTACGTGCAGGCGTGGCCCGACGGCGGATCGGTCATGGTCGTGAGCCAGGGCTCGTCGCTGCTCGACGAGGCCGCGTTGCGGACCATCGCCGCCAGCGTCCATTCGGTTGAAGAGGACCATCTGCGGGCCGAGCGAGGCGAGTTGAGCACACGACTGGTCGGTCTGCCGCTGCGGGCCAGCGCCGACCTGCCAACCGGGCGCGTCGAACTGCGAGGAACCGATCACGTCACCGCCCTCTGCCTGCGGCTGGCCGGTCAGTCCGACGAGTGCCGTGCTGTCGGCGACGTCCCCGGAGGAAGCGACCCGCTCGTCGCCGGGTTCCTGTTCCACGGCTCGTGGTACGTCACGGCCACCAGCTCGACGCCGGTGGTGCGCGTCGCCGCCAACCGCCACGACACGGACGCCGAGCTCGACGGGGGTGGAACGGGCGTGGCCGCCGACTCGGCGACCGACGCCGGCCAACGGATCGTCCTGGCCCGCATCCCCGACGACCTGGACGGCGCGGTCGTCACCGCCGATGGGCCCCAGGGGGGCGGGGTGGTCGCGACCTACCGACCGGCGGCCTGACCAGTGCCTAGGACGCCGCTTCGAGCACGGCGCGAGCGTCCTCTTCGGACACCGGACGGGGGTTCGCCCGCACGCTGTGGTTCGACTGGGACAGGCGCGCCACCGCGTCGAGGTCCTCGTCGCTCACACCGGCCTCGGTCAACGTCGTCGGCAGTCCGAGCCGGGTGACCAGGGCGCGGATGGCGCCGGCGGGATCATCCGGGGCGCCGATGGCCTGACCCAGGCGGCGGATCTCGTCGGGCACCGTGTCGGCGTTGAAGTCGATGGCATGGCTCAAGATGATGGCGTTCGAGAGGCCGTGGGGGATCCCGGTTCGACCACCGACCAGCTGAGCGAGACCGTGATGGATCCCCATCGACGCGTTGTGCAGGGCTCGGCCGGCGAGGATCGAGCCCGACAGCATGTCGGCGCGAGCGGAAAGATCGACCGGATTGTCCACGACCCTCGGCAGGGCCTCGAAGATGCGGGACGCACCGGCCAGGGCGATGGCCTCGGCCTCGGGCGTGCGGAAGGGCGACCACGCCGCTTCGACGCAGTGGGCCAGCGCGTTCATCCCGGTCTCCGCGCTGACCCGGGGCGGGGTCGACAAGGTGAGGCGGGGGTCGTACAGCGCGGCGATGGGCGTGATGGTCGGACCGCCGGCTCCGCTCTTCTGACGCGTGGCCGGGTCGGTCATGCCGAAGAACGAGGTCAGCTCGGCGCCGGAATAGGTCGTGGTGATCGAGATGTGGGGCAGGACCGGGCGGTCGGCGAACGATGCACCGGGGGTCCCCCGCTCCTGCTCGGTGAAGAAGCACACGGCCTTGCCGGTGTCGGCGCAGGACCCACCACCAAACGAGACGATCCCGTCGATGCCGTCGCGGCGGGCCTGGCGCATGGCGGCCTGGACCATCGGTGTGGGCGCGTGCGAGCTCACCTCGTCGAACGTCGACTCGAGCGCCCGGCCGATCGCCTTGACCACCTGCGCTCCCTCATCCGAGGCCGACCGGCCGGCCGTCGTGATCAACATGACCCGGCGCACGCCGACGGCCCTGAGGATGTCAGCCAGCTGGTGCAGAGCGCCGTCGCCGAACACGATCTGCTGGGCGTAGCCGGTGTGCACCCACGAGGCCAGCGCCGCGCCCGGCCCCGGCTCGAAATCGCTCATCAGCCGACCTCGGTCGACGCCAGCGCACCGAGCTCGACCACGACCAGTCCGCCGGCCTCGGTGTCGACCGTCGTCACCGAGCAGTTGTCGATCCGGGCGTTCATGACCCGATCGTCGCCCGTGGCCCGACCGACCACCGCATTGATGGCGACGAAGTGCGACACCACAACCGTGTCGGACTCGTAGGCGAGGATCGTGTCGACGAGGTCGTCCCGCCAGGCTTCGTAGTCCGGTCCGAGATCGGCCCAGGTGCCGGCCATGGCGCCGCGCAGCCACGCCCCCCGCTCGGTCAGGTCGTCGGTGGGCGACGGGATCTCGGCCACCCGAGCGTCGACGGTCGCCGTCCTGGCCCAGACCGCTTCGAGAGCGGCCGCCGTCTCACGGGTGCGCCGCAGCGGGCTGACCACCATCGGCAGCGGGCCGATGGGTGCCAGCGCGGCGGCCATCGCCTCGGCCTGGTCCCGGCCCAACTCGTCGAGCCCGGGGTCGTGATCGGCGCTGAATCCGGCGGCGGCGTGACCGTGGCGGACGAGGCGGATCCGAGGCATCAGGCGGAGCCCGATGCGGTCGCGGCGTCGACCTCGGCGAACAGGTCGTCGTCGAAGGGCGCGCCCTCGGGCCGCGTTCGATCCTCGGCGATGTACCACTCGGTGCCGAAGGCCAGTGCGAAGCCCTCGACGGGCATGGCCAGGAAGAAGTCGTCCGGCGAGATCTGGCTCTCGTGGCACTGCATGGACCGGCGCTTGGTGTCGACGAACCCGGACACGTCGATGGCGTGGGTGATGATGGCCTCGGGCGAGCCCATGTCGGTGTTCTCGTCGATGCCGGGTCCTCGCCCCTCGGCCTCGAGGGAGGCGAACTCGTCGGCGCGCTCACGCATGCTGCGCAGGATGGCGTCACGGTTCATCGTCGCTTCGAACACGAGGCCGATCCCAGCCAGCTCGGCAGCCCGCTTGCCGACCCGGTAGACCTGGATGTGATCGGGATGGCCGTAGTTGCCGTGATCGTCGTAGATCGTCAGCACGTCGCATCGGACATCGCGCAGGATGGCGGCCAGCTTCTCCGCCGCGTCCTCGACGTCGGCCTGCCAGAAGCAGGACGGATCGTCGTTGCTCGGCTCGCCCATCATCCCCGAGTCGTGGTAGCCGAGCAGCTCGACGCGATCGGCCCCGATGACCTCGGCCGAACGCCGGACCTCCTCGACGCGACGCGTCCCCAGCTGCTCACCTTCGTCGAGCACGCCGGCGACGGGCTCGCCCAGCTCACCGTTGGTCGCGGTCACCAACACGACTCGATGACCGGCGGCCGCCGCCTTGGCCATGGTCCCCGCCGTCGCGATCGACTCATCGTCCGGATGGGCATGGAAGCAGACAAGCGTGGCCACGGCCGCACCCTAGCGCCGCGCCGCGCGAGAACGGATGGCCGGCGAGGATGCTCAGGAGTTCGACTACGCGATGGCGCCGGTGTCGCGCAGCTTGGCGATGGTGGCCTCGTCGAGGCCCCATTCGCCCAGCACCTCGTCGGTGTGCTGGCCGGCGTGCGACGGCGGCCGCGAGATCGCCCCCGGTGTGCGGTCGAACCGCGGCGCGGGCGCGGGCTGCACGACGCCGTCGCGCTCGACGAAGGTCTCGCGCTCGACGTTGTGGGGATGGTGAGGAGCCTCGGTCATCGTCAACACCGGCGCGAAGCAGACGTCGGATCCCTCCATCAGCTCGCACCATTCGTCGCGGGTCTTGGTCTTGAACAGCTCGACGAAGCGATCCTTCATCGACGGCCACTGCGACCGATCGTGCTGTCGCGGCAGCGACTCGTCACCCTCGAGACCGGTGAGCTGGAGCAGCTCGGCGTAGAACTGCGGCTCGATCGAGCCGATGGACACGAACCTCGCGTCCTTGGTCTCGTAGACGTCGTAGAAGTGAGCGCCCGAGTCGAGCATGTTCGTGCCCCGCCCGTCCTCCCAGATCCCCATGGCGCGGAAGGCGTGGAACATGGTCATGAGCACGGCCGAGCCGTCGACCATGGCGGCGTCGACCACCTGACCCTGGCCCGACGAGGCCCGCTCGACCAGTGCGCACACGACTCCGAAGGCCAGCAGCATCCCGCCGCCGCCGAAGTCCCCCACCAGGTTGAGCGGCGGCACCGGCTTCTCGCCCGCTCGACCGATCGAGTCGAGGGCTCCCGCCAGCGCGATGTAGTTGATGTCGTGTCCGGCGGTCTGCGAGTAGGGCCCGGTCTGGCCCCACCCGGTCATGCGCCCGAACACCAGACGCGGGTTGCGAGCCAGGCACACGTCGGGGCCGAACCCGAGCCGCTCGGCCACACCGGGTCGGAACCCCTCGATCAGCGCGTCGGCCGAGTCGACCAACGTGAGCAGGGTCTCGACCCCATCGGGGTTCTTGAGATCGATGCCGATCGAGCGCCGCCCTCGGTTCAACACGTCGGCGGGCGGCGCCGCCGGATCACCTCCGAGCACCTGCTGGGCTCGGTCGACGCGAATCACGTCGGCCCCCATGTCCGACAGCATCATGGCCGCGAAGGGGCCCGGTCCGATGCCGGCGATCTCGAGGATCTTGATCCCGTGGAGAGGACCTATGGCCATCAGGCCGTCGCCGCCGAGCGCGCGGCCAGGGCCGTGATGGCCTCGATGACCTGCGGCCAGTAGTACGTGGGCAGATCGTGACCCATGCCATCGAGCATCATCAGCTCGGCGCCGGGGATGACCTCGGCGGTGCGCACGCCGCCCGAGGGATCGACGAGTCGGTCCTCGGTCCCGTGGATGACGACGACTGGCACGTCGATGTGGCGGAGGCCTTCGGATCGACTCGGCGACGAGACGATGGCGAGCAGCTGGTTGCCGACGCCTCTCGGGTAGAAGCAACGGTCGAAGGCGGCGGCGCTCCGCTCGGCCGCCTCGTCCTCGTCGAAGTGGTCCGGACTCCCGATGAGACGGCTGCCCTCGATGCCCTGGGCGATGACTTCGTCCCGATCGGTCACGGGCGGAGCCATCAACATCGGCAGGACGTCGGGTGACGGCTGACCCACATCCGGGTCACCAGTCGTCGACATGATCGACGTCAGCGTCGCGACGCGGTCGGGGTAGCCGACGGCGATGGCCTGGGCGATCATCCCACCCATCGAGGCGCCCACCACGTGGGCGCGCCCGATGCCGAGAGCGTCGAGCACACCGATGGCATCGGCGGCCATGTCGTCGATCTGGTACGGCGCGCTCGGTGGGTTCCCCGCCAGCATGTCGCCCAGGGCCGCGGCCAGGTCGATCTCGCCCTCGACCGGCACCTTGGTCGACAAGCCCACATCGCGGTTGTCGAACCGGATCACGAAGAAGCCGCGGTCCACCATGCTCTGACAGAACTCGTCGGGCCAGGCGATCAGTTGGGCGCCCAGCCCCATGACCAGCAGCAGGGCCGGGTCGTGGGCGTCGCCCAGGGTCTCGTATTCGATCTCGATGCCGTTGGTCTCGGTGCGCATGGCGCCCATCGTCGGCCTTCTTGACTGGGGGGTCAAGTCCCTGGGCCGGGCGACGATCCGCCGAGCGGGGCTTCGCCCATATGGGTCCCACCTCACGAGCGGTTGCGCTCCGCTCCGCAGCCGAGGTGCCCTCGGACGCGGTTTTGGCCCGCTAGGTTCGTCCGGTGGCCGGGTATCGGATCGACCCGCTGACCGGAGACACGGTGGCGGTGGTGTCGTCGCGACAGCAGCGGCCCAACCAGCCCGAGGCCGACTGCCCCTTCTGTCCGGGTGGGCTCGAGGCGCCCGAGCCCTATCAGGTGCGGGCCTTTCCCAACCGCTGGCCCTCCTTGCCCGGACGCACGTGTGAGGTCGTGCTCTACACGCCCGATCACGACGCCGCCTTCAGCACGCTCGGTGTCACCCAGGCGGCCGCCGTCGTCGACCTGTGGGCCGAGCGCACCGCCACCCTCGGCGCCCGCGACGACGTGGCCTACGTCCTCGTGTTCGAGAACCGGGGAGCCGAGGTCGGAGCGACCATCAGCCATCCCCACGGCCAGATCTACGCGTTCGATCGCATTCCGCCGCGAGCGCTCGTCGAGCTGGGCGAAGGTGATCCCGTCGCCGGACTCGGCCCGGCGGCGCCGGACGATCGACTCGTGACCCGGTCGGGATCGTGGCGGGCATGGGTGCCGTGGGCCGCCGGCTGGCCCTACGCCCTGGTCGTCGCGCCCGACCAGCGAGCGCCCGACCTACCCTCGCTCGATGCCGATTCGCGACGCGACCTGGCCGCGACCCTCGTCGACGGCCTGGCCCGCCTCGATCGGCTGTTCGCGGCGCCCATGCCCTACATGCTCTGGTTCCACCAACGGCCCTTCGACGGACGCGACTGGCCGTCGGCCTGGGTGCACGCCCACATCGCTCCGTTCCTGCGACGCCAGGCCACGCCCCGGTTCGTGGCCGCGGGCGAGCTGGGCAGCGGGGTCATGTTCAACCCGGTCGATCCCGTCGATGCGGCGCGGGAACTGCGCGAGGCATGAGCGTCGCTGACGCCGGTCGGGGCGACGGATCACCCGAGCACGCGCTGGTGCGGGCCTCAGCTCCAGGCCGGGTCAACCTCATGGGCGATCACACGGACTACCTCGGCGGCTTCACGTTGCCGATGGCCATCGATCTGGCCACGACGGTCGTCGGTCGTCGGTCGCCCGATCGGGTGCAGCTCGCCTCGGCCGATGTCGAGGGCGACCTGGACCTCGACCTCGACGAGGCGCGCCGCGCCGATCCGGCCCTGGTCTCGCCTCGGTGGGGCCGCTACGTCGCCGGGGTCATCAGCGAGACCGCTCCCCGCCACGGGCTCCTCGGTCGGGTGACGACGACGCTGCCGATCGGGGCCGGACTGTCGTCGAGCGCTTCCCTCGAGGTCGCAGTGGCGCTGGCGCTCGGCAGCGAGCTGACCTCGATCGAGTTGGCTCAGGCCTGCCAGCGCGCCGAGCACCGGGCGTCGGGCGTGCCGTGCGGGCTGATGGACCAGCTGACCGCGCTCGAAGGGGTGGAGGGACACGCCCTGCTCATCGACTTCCGCTCGCTGGCCATCGAACGGGTGGCCATCCCCACATCGATCGCCGTGGTGGTGATCCACTCGGGCCAGACCCGCGACCTGGCCAACTCGGAGTACGGGAGCCGGATGCGACAGCTGCAGGTGGCGGAAGCCGATATCGGACCGCTCCGCGACGCAACGCTCGACGATCTGCCCGGCATCACCGATCCGATCGCCCGCCGACGAGCTCGACACGTCGTGACCGAGAACGAGCGGGTGGTCAGCTTCGCCGAGGCGCTGCGAGCCGACGAGCCTGAGCGCCTCGGGGAGATCATGGCCGCCAGCCACGCCAGCAACCGCGACGACTTCGAAGCGTCGACGCCCGTCGTGAACGCCCTCGTGGCCCGGCTGTCGGCCACGCCAGGCGTGTTCGGAGCCCGCCTCGTCGGCGGCGGCTTCGGTGGCTGCGTCGTGGCCGTGACCGAGCCCGACACCCTCGCCGAAGGCTGGACCGTCCGAGCCTCCAACGGCGCCACGGTGACTCGCTAGAGCCGGATGCCGAAGGCGTCCGCAGGGAGGCCCCGCCGACCGCCCGAGGCGCGGCGGAGCGGAGCGGAGCCGCTCACCAAGCTGAGAGCCGGATGCCGAAGGCGCCTCGTCGGATTATCGACGAGGCCAGTTGGTCGCCGAGAGGCCCCCGCCTCCGTCCCAGCCTGGTGCGGAAGCGGGGGCCTTGCTCGTCGCCCTCCCGCCACTACCAACATCGGCGCCGGGATGGTCTCCCGCGAGGGCCTTTCGGCCCGAAATGGGCCTGGCCTTTTGGCCCGGATCTGCGGCCCCCCGACCACCTCCGTCTGACACGAGGCAGACCGAAAATCGCTCAGATCGTTCATGACGGGCCACTGGCGGCCGATCATCCTGGTGACCGCCCCGGTCCGCTGCCCCGCCGCGAAACGAGCCGCAATGACCGAAACCCGACCGTGTCCATCGTGTGGCTCACCGGTTCAGGTCGACTGGAACTGGTGCCACGCGTGCGGGTACGACCCCGCGGGGCGCAAGCCGGCCGGGTGGGTGCCGTCCGAGCCGCTGCCGGTGCCGGCCGGGATGGTTCCGCTCGCTCCCCCACCCAATCCCGACCCGCCCCGCATGGCGGCGCCGGCGACCACGTTCAGCACCCCCGGGTTCGACACGACACCACCGTCGGGCATCCCGCCCCAGACCCGGACGCGCACGGCTGGGAACATGGTCAGCGTGGTGATCATCGCGGTGGCCGCCGTGCTGGCCGTCGGTGCCGTGGTCTACGTGGTCCAGAAGGGCACGAACAAAGAGAAGCGTCCCGAGGCCGCTCCGGCCTTCGCCGCCGGACTTCCGATCGTCTTCTCCATCAACACGGATCCGGCTGTGCCCGACCAGGTGCCCAGCTTGCCCGACGCCCTGGCCGGCTGCGCCCAGGCCAAGCTGAGCGCGGCGGACGTGGGTGCCATCTCGGCGCTGCAGGTCCCCACTGACGTCGACAAGTTGCCGCTCGGGATCCAGATCCGCGCCGTGCGAGCCGCACGTGACTGCGATCGGGCCGGCGTGGCCGAGGCCATGACCGGCCAAGGCAACGCCTTCTCGGATCTGGGTGTGCACTCGATCGATCAGCAGCAGTGCGTGATGGAGCACTTCGAGGATGGCGTGTCCAAGCAGGACGACTCCAGCGCCGCCCTCGTCTCGGACGCCACGATCCTGGCCGTGATGGCACCGTCCTTCCAGGCCTGCGTGCCCCTGGCGACCGGGCTCGACGCGCTGATCGGCGCCATCGACAACCCGCCGCCCACCGATGTGGCCGCGTGCATGGCCAAGTCGATGGCCCCCTCGTCGAGCTGGATCGAGCTGTTCACCCTGGACAGTGATCCGGCCGCCCAGGCCCAGTTCAAGGCGGGGCTGACCACTGCCGCAGCCGCCTGCGGCGGCTGACCGCCTCGGAGATCAGCTCGCCAACGACTGGCCGAGACGCGCCGCGGCGGCGGGCGTGCGCACGCCCCACCAGAACAGATCCTGGCCGTCGACGAACCGCACCGGCGCCACCGCTTCGAGCTCGGAGCGGTGGCGCTCGCGGAACGGGTAGGGCTCACTCGGCGCGATGACCAGGTCCGGTTCGAGGGCGGCGGCCTCGGCCAGCGACAGCGACGGATAGCGGTCGGGCGCGTCCCCGATGACGTTGTCGAACCCCAACAGATCGAGCAGGGACGAGCCGTAGCAGCCCGTGCTCATGGTCATCCACGGGCGGCGCCAGATGGGCACGAAGACCCGGCGACGTTCCGCGGGGACCTCGGGCGTCGGCTCTCCCCATCCCGGGGCGGGATCGAGATCGACCGCCGCGGCCAGCAGGTCGAGTTGCGGGCCGACGTCGGCGACCGAGTCGATCCGGATCACGTGCACCGCCAGCCCCATCGCCTCGAGCGCGTCGGCGTCGGGGCGGCGGTTCTCCTCCTCGCACATGACGACGAGATCCGGAGCCAGCAGGGCGATGGCGGCGAGGTCGGGGTCCTTGGTCCCGCCGACAGGCGTCAGTGACGGCTGTTCGCAGAACCGGGTCACGGCCACGGGCTCGATGCCCCACGCCAACAACGTCTCGGTGGCGGAGGGCACCAGGCTGACCACGCGTCGGCTCGGCCGGGTTCGGCGAGGTGCGGTCACCTACATCTGGTCGAGCAGTTGGGCCTTCTTGGCCTCGAACTCCGCGTCGGTGATGGCTCCTTGGGTGTGGAGGCGATGCAGCTCGGCGATGCGCTCCGCTGGCGACGAGCTCGGTGTCGGCGGGGCCGGCGCGGGAGCCGTAGCGGGCGCGGTGGGCGCGGCCGCGGAAGGCGCGGGACCTGGGGCGGGCGCGGCCAGGGGCGCGGCCGGAGGGGCCGCGGCCGGCACCGGAGCAGACGGAGCCGCAGCCGCCTGGGCGTCGCTCAGGTGCTGGCTCATCCGGTCGAAGCCGCGGTTCTCGATCGCCTCCATCTGGGCGTAGATCTCGTGCTGGACGCGGTCGGGGCTGCGGATGTCCTCGAAGATCTCGGCGCCGGTCTTGCTGGCCGATTCGATCTTGAGGTCGCCCAGCCCGAGGATGCGCTCGAAGATCCGCTGGCTGAAGAAGATGGTGTTGATGCGCTGGAGCGGGATCTCCATGCCGTGCTTGGCGACGATCCCCTCACGGAAGATGATGCGGTCGGTGGTGAGGATGAAGTAGGTGCTGATCCAGTGCACGTAGCGCTCGCCCAACCAGACGAGCGATCCGAGCACGAGCAGGGCCGTCAGGATCTTGAGCCACTCCCACCCGTCGGTCCCGGTCTTCACCAGCACGAACAGGGCGACCAGGACGGTGATCACCGTGGCCGCCAGCGCCTTGGCGAAGTACCACCAGTGCGGGTGCAGGTCGAGCACGAGCTTCTCGTTGTCCCGCAGGATCAGGTCCGAGTAGGCCACGCGGCCAGGCTAGTGCGGCCCTGGTGCTGTCATAGGGCTTGGTTAGGGTGGCGGAGGTGGACGCAGAACAGGTGCTCGACGGGCTCAACGAGGAGCAGCAGCGGGCCGTCGTGTGCCCGACCACGCCCCTCTGCATCCTGGCCGGCGCCGGCACCGGCAAGACCCGGGTCCTGACCCGCCGCATCGCCTACCGAGCCCTCACCGGCGCCCACGATCCCGGCCACGTCCTCGCGCTGACCTTCACGCGCAAGGCCGCGGGCGAGCTGTCGGCGCGGCTGGCCCGACTCGGCCTGCGCGATCGCGTGGCGGCCGGGACGTTCCACGCCATCGCCTACGCGCAGCTGCGGACGAGGTGGGCCGATCGGGGCGTCCGGCCCCCCGAGCTGCTCGAGCGCAAGGTCGGCTTCGTGTCGCGGCTTCTGCCCAGCGCGCAACGATCTTCCGCGCTCGACGTCGTGACCGAGATCGAGTGGGCCAAGGCGCGGGACGTCGAACCCGACGAATATGGCGCCGAGGTCCACCGGCTCGGACGCCGGGCGCCCCTGGCTTACCGCGACATGGCCGCGGTCTACGAGCGCTACGAGCAGGAGAAGCAGCGCCGGCGGATGGTCGACTTCGACGACCTGTTGCGCCTTTGCCGGCGCGACCTCCGTGGCGATCGTGAGTTCGCTCAGGCCCAACGTTGGCGCTACCAACACCTGTTCGTCGACGAGTTCCAGGACGTCAACCCGCTGCAGGCCAGCCTCCTCGACGCCTGGCTCGGCGGTCGGAGCGACCTGTGCGTGGTCGGCGACCCGAACCAGGCGATCTACGGTTGGAACGGCGCCGACCCGACGGCCATCACCACCTTCGCCGATCGCCACCCGGGCGCCGAGACGGTCCGGCTAGCCGACAACTACCGGTCGAGCCCGCAGATCCTGGCCGTGGCCAACGCGGTCCTCGCCGGTGCGGGCGCCGACGCGGCGCCGGGATCCACGATGTTCGAGGCGGGGGCATCGGCCCTGCGGGCCAACCGCCCCGACGGACCGATCCCACAGGTCGAGGCGTTCCCCGACGACACCGCCGAGGCCCGGGCCATCGCCCGCTCGATCCGCGACCACTACAAGCCGGGGGGCTCGTGGGCGACCCAGGCGGTGCTCTGTCGGACCAACGCCCAGGTCGCGGTCATCGAGCAGGCGCTGCACGGCACAGGCATCCCGTTCCGGGTTCGGGGCGGCGGCGGCCTGCTCGACCAGCCCGAGGTCAAGGTGGCACTGCGCGAGCTCCAACGCCACGAAGGCGACTTCTCGACCGCCCTGACCGACCTGGCCGCCACGGCGCGCTCGGTCGTCGACCCGCCCGACGACCTCGACGCCGCCGAGCGAGCGCGGAGCGGATCGGACGACCACGCCGACAGCCGCGCCGCCAACCTCGAGGCTCTGATCCGCCTCGGCCACGACTTCCTCGCCGTCGACAGCCGACCGTCGACCGCGGGGTTCGTGGCCTGGCTGACGGCCACCACCCGCGCCGACCAGCCCGATGCCCAGGGCGACGCCGTCGAGCTGGCCACCTTCCACGCGGCCAAGGGCCTCGAATGGCCCGTCGTGCACCTGGCCGGACTCGAACAGGGACTCGTGCCCATCGGCCATGCCCGCACCGACGACGATCTGGCCGAGGAGCGGCGGCTGTTCTACGTGGCCATCACCCGAGCCGAACACGAGTTGGTCTGCACCTGGGCCGAGACGCGTGTGTTCGGCGAGCGCGTCGCCAATCGCACGGCGTCGCCCTACCTCGACGACGTCGAGGCCGCGGCCGCCGCCCTGGCTGCCGGCGAGGTCCCTTCCGATTGGGTGGCCCACCTGTCGGCCCAGCGGGCCCGCCTGCGCGGGGCCACCTCGGCCAAGACGGCCGGGCGGGGGGCGCGCGCCAACGGCAAGAGCCGGGCGCGGGGTCGCGCGCCGGTGCCCGATGCCGACTCGCTCGACGCCGCCGGCCGGGTCGCCCTCGACGCGCTCAAGGCCTGGCGAGGGCGCCAGGCCAAGGCGGCGTCGGTGCCCGCGTATGTGATCTTCCACGATCGGGTGCTCATCGAGCTGGTCACGAGCCGGCCCGCCAACCGCTCCGAGCTGCTCGCGGTCTCGGGCATCGGCGAGGTCAAGGTCGACCGCTTCGGCGACGAGATCCTGGGCATCCTGGCCGAGCACGCGGCATCCTGAGGGCATGCGCTTCACCACCGAGCAGCACTTCGCGGCGCCGGTGGCCGCCGTGCTGGCGCTGTTCATCGATCCGGACTTCTACGCCACGCTGGTCGGTCTGCCCAAGATCACCACCCCCGAGGTGATCGAGCACCAGGTCGACGGGGCCAAGGTGCACCTGGCGCTGCGTCAGCGCTACACGGGCGACGTGCCGGCGGCCGCGCTGGCCTTCATCGATCCGGCCAAGCTCGGTTGGGTCGAGCACCTCGACTTCGACGTCGACCAGGCGACGGCGACCAGTCGCCTCCAGCCCGACCACTACAGCGACCGGTTCAGCTGCTCGGGCCGATACGTGTTCAACCCCGACGGCGACGACGCCCACAGCATCCGGCGCATCGACGGCGACCTCAAGGTGCGCATCCCGCTGGTCGGTGGCAAGGTCGAGGGCGCCCTGGTGTCGGGTCTGCGCGAGCACTCCGAAGCCGAACAACCCCTCGTCGCCGCCGCCCTCGCCACCCCCTGACGGCTGGCGTCGAGCTCGACCCCGACCCCTCGCGGCGGCACATCGCCACCTCCGGTGTGGTCATCTGCCGCCACGACGCGTCGGGCAACCGTCGAGGTGAGCTGGAGCTAGCGGCCCCCGAGGCGGTCGCGCTCGGCCTCCTCGCGCGCCGCCTTGAGATCGGCGAAGCGGGTGAAGTCGATGCCGAGGAACAGGCCCTCGGACTCGGCGCAGAGCTGCTCGGATCCGTCGGGCTGGATGGCGAACAGCCGGCCTTCGGTGAAGATCTTGCGGCCGTCGACCTTGGTGAGCTGGCCGACCAGATGCAGGTCGGCGTGCAGAGGTGTGGGTGACCGGTAGTTCACGATCAGCCGAGCGGTCATGCCGGGATTGCCCGACAGCGACTGGGTCGCGCCGAGCAGCTCGTCGAAGGCGCCGGCGATGTAGCCGCCGTGGACGCAGCCGGGCGGACCCTCATAGGCCGAACCGAAGTTGACGTGGCCATGGACCACGCCGTCGATGTCCTGCAGACGGATGGGCGGGGCCAACGGGTTGGCTCGGCCGATGAACGGGCTGTGCTCGAACATGGCATGGGGATCGCCGCCCGCGTTGGCCGCCTCGGCGAAGCCCTCGTACAGGGTGCCGTGAGGCCAGTGGTCGAAGGCCAGCGCGGCGTGGGCCAACTGGTCGGCGACCTCGATGATGGTCTCGGTCGGCGCCGCCGTCGCCACCAGGCGTTCCATGATGATGCGCATCGAGTCGGCCAGCCGGCGCATCTCGACGCGCCGCGACGTCATCTGATCCGGTGGCGGCTCCTGCCATCGGCCGTAGAGCCCGTTGCGGACAAGGTCGTGCAGAGCCGCCTGGACGTCATCGGTCTCCGGGCTCGGTGCGGCGCGGGCCGATCCGCTGTCGTCGGGGGTCATGGTCCCATCATGGCCGACCGATCCCAACGACGTAGCCGGCTCTCGGGGCCGACGGCCCGGTCCGCGGTGGGTCCGGCCTCAGAGGTCGAAGTCGACGATGACCGGTGCGTGGTCGCTCGGGCCCTTGCCCTTGCGCGCGTTGCGATCGATGAGGGCGCTGGTCGATCGCTCGGCCAACGACTTGGTGGCCAGCACGAGGTCGATGCGCATGCCCTTCTTCTTGTGGAAGTTGCCGGCCCGGTAGTCCCACCACGAGAACAGGCCGTCGGCGTCATAGTGGCGGCGGAAGACGTCGACCAGCCCCCAGCTCTCGAGTCGCTGCAAGGCCTCGCGCTCGGGCTCGCTGACGTGGGTCTCACCGACGAACGCCGCCGGATCCCAGACGTCACGGTCGTCGGGGGCGATGTTGAAGTCACCGCAGACGACGAGGTTCGAGGTCGGGTCGTCGTCGTGTTCGAGTTGGGCGTACAGGCGGGCCAGCCACGCCAACTTGTACTGGTAGTGGTCGTCGTCGAGCGAGCGGCCGTTCGGGACGTAGGCACTGGCCACCCGCACCCCGCCGCAGGTGGCCCACACGAGTCGGGCGTCGGGATCGGGCTCGCCGTCGTCGCTGAAGCCGGCGGCCACGTCGGCGACCCCGACCTTGCTGAGGATGGCCACCCCGTTCCACTGCCCGAAGCCGTGATGAGCGGCCTCGTAGCCGAGGGCCTGGAACGTCAGCGCCGGGAAGGCATCGTCGGTGAGCTTGGTCTCTTGCAGGCAGATGATGTCGGGCTGGACCTGGGCCAGCCACTCCTGGACTCGCGGCAGACGGGCGTTGAGCGAGTTGACGTTCCAGGTCGCGATGCGCACGGTTCGGACCCTACCCCGACCCGCCGCCCCGGCCCCAGGGTCGAGCCAGCGGACCCGACGCGGTCGACCTGGCGGTGGCCGCCTCCCCCGGCGTCAGCGGCCACGAGAGCGCCGCAGTCGGACCGGTAGGATGAAGGGCCGTGGCTGACGACTCCGCTCCCCCTCAAAGTGTCGGACCCAACGCCTGGTTGGTCGACGAGATGTACGAGCAGTTCCTGGCCGATCCGTCGTCGGTGAGCGAGAGCTGGCGGGACTTCTTCGCCGACTACCGCACCAACGGGGCCGGCCCCCAGGGAGTCACCGGATCGGGGTCCGCCGAGGTGTCCACCTCGTCCACGGTGGCTCCTGCTGTCCCGGCCGGCCCGGCGGCGCCGACCACGCCTGGCGTGCCCAACGCGGAGCCGGCGACCTCGACCGTCCCGGCGGCCGCGCCCGCCCCGACAGCCGCGCCGGCCAAGAGCGAGCCGATGCGCGGCGCGGCCGCACTGATCGCCGCCAACATGAAGCGCAGCCTCGACGTGCCCACCGCCACCAGCTTCCGCGAGGTGCCGGCCAAGCTGCTCGAGGTCAACCGCTCGATCATGAACGGCTACCTCGGGCGGACCCGGGGCGGCAAGGTGAGCTTCACCCACCTCATCGGGTACGCCGTCGTGCGAGCCATCAGCGAGACGGTGCCGGTCATGAACTCGGCCTTCGTCGAAGGCGAGGACGGCAAGCCCAACGTCATCCACTACCCCCACATCGGGTTGGGCCTGGCCGTCGACGTCGAGCGCACCAGTGGCCGCACGCTGCTCGTGCCCTGCATCGTCGATGCCGACACGCTTGACTTCGGCGGCTTCTGGGCGGCGTATGAGGACCTGATCCGCAAGGTCCGCAGCAACAAGCTCACGGCCGACGACTTCGCCGGTGTCACCGTCAGCCTCACCAACCCGGGGACGATCGGGACGGTGCAGTCGGTGCCCCGCCTCATGCCCGGTCAGGGAACGATCGTCGGGGTCGGCGCCCTCGGCTTCCCGACCGAGTTCGAGGGCGCCGATCCGGCGACCCTGGCCACCCTCGGCGTGTCGAAGGTCATCACCATCTCGTCGACCTATGACCACCGGATCATCCAGGGGGCCGAGTCCGGGCTCTTCCTCAAGCGCGTGCACGAGCTGCTGATGGGGGCCGACAACTTCTACGTCGACATCTTCCGCTCGATCGGTGTGCCCTACGAATCGGTCAAGTGGCGGCGCGACGTCAATCCCGTCGACCAGACCACGGCCATGCTCGAAAAGCAGATGCGCGTCGACCAACTGGTCAACGCCCATCGCGTGCGGGGCCACCTCATCGCCGACCTCGATCCGCTGGCGGCCAAGGAACCGGTGATGCACCCCGAGCTGGCGCCCGAGACCTATGGGCTGACCATCTGGGACCTCGACCGCGAGTTCCTCACCAATGGCATCGGCGGGCGCGATCGCATGCCCCTCGGCGAGCTGCTGCACCTGCTGCGCGACGCGTACTGCCGCACGATCGGCATCGAGTACATGCACATCCAGGAGCCGGTCGAGAAGGCCTGGATCCAAAAGCAGGTCGAAGGCGGGAGCATCACCCTCGACTCGGGTGAGCAGCGCCACATCCTCGAGCTGTTGAACTCGGCCGAAGCGCTCGAGAAGTTCCTGGCCACCAAGTACCTCGGCCAGAAGCGCTTCGGGATCGACGGCGCCGAGAGCGCCATCCCGATCCTCGACGCCGTCCTCGGCGCCGCCGCCGACACGCACATGGACTCGGTCGTGATGGGCATGGCCCACCGTGGTCGGCTCAACGTGCTCGTGAACATCGTCGGCAAGTCCTACGAGCAGCTCTTCAAGGAGTTCGAGGGCAACGTCGATCCCGAGTCGACGCAGGGCTCGGGGGACGTGAAGTACCACCTCGGCCAGACCGGCAAGTTCGTGAGCCGGGCCGGCAACACGATCGAGGTCGAGCTGGCCGCCAACCCGTCGCACCTCGAGACGGTCGACCCCGTGGTCGAGGGCATGGCGCGGGCCAAGATGGATCTGATCCAGCCACCGGGCCGCTACCCGGTGCTCCCGGTGCTGCTCCACGGCGACGCCGCCTTCGCCGGCCAGGGCGTGGTGGCCGAGACCCTCAACCTGTCGCTGATCAAGGGCTACCGCGTCGGTGGGACCATCCACCTGATCATCAACAACCAGCTCGGCTTCACCACCCCGCCGGACTCGGCCCGCTCGTCGGAGTACCCGACCGACATCGCCAAGATGGTGCAGGCACCGATCTTCCACGTGAACGGCGACGACCCCGAGGCCTGCGTGCGCGTCGCCGAGCTGGCCTTCGCCTATCGGCAGGAGTTCAACAAGGAAGTCGTCATCGACATGGTCTGCTACCGGCGCCATGGCCACAACGAGGGTGACGATCCGAGCTACACCCAGCCGCTCATGTACAAGCGCATCGACGCCCGGCGATCGGTCCGCAAGCTCTACACCGAGGCGCTCGTCAAGCGAGGCGACATCAGCCTCGACGAAGCCGAAGCCGCCCTCGACGACTTCCAGACGCGTCTGCAGGGCGCCCTCGAGGAGACCCGCCTGCACGCGCCGCCCGAGGGCACCCGGGCCAAGCCCGCACCGCCGCCGCTGGGTGTGCTCCCCCACATCGACACCGGGATCCCCCGCGACGAGATCGACACCATCTTCGCCGCGCTCGAGACCCACCCGGATGGCTTCGTCGTCCACCCCAAGCTGGCCAGACAGTTCGAGACGCGCCACAAGATGTTCACCGACGGCGAGGTCGACTGGGCCCTGGCCGAGGCCATGGCCTACGGCTCGCTCCTGCATGAGGGCACGTCGGTGCGCCTGGCGGGACAGGACACGCGGCGAGGCACCTTCTCGCACCGCCACGGCGTGCTGGCCGACTACGAGACGGGGGCCGAGTACACGCCGCTCGCGCCGTTGGCCACCCGCGGCGCCCAGTACTGGCTCTATGACTCGCTGCTGTCCGAATACGCCGCCCTCGGCTTCGAGTACGGCTACTCGGTCGTCAACAAGGACGCCCTGGTGATCTGGGAAGCCCAGTTCGGTGACTTCTTCAACGGCGCCCAGATCATCGTCGACCAGTACATCGTCGCCGCCGAGGACAAGTGGGGCCAGACGTCCGGACTGGTGATGCTGCTCCCTCACGGCTACGAGGGACAGGGACCGGAGCACTCGTCGGGCCGCATCGAGCGGTTCCTCACGCTGGCCGCCGAGGACAACATCCAGGTCTGCAACGCCACGACCGGCGCCCAGTTCTTCCACCTGCTGCGCCGGCAGATGAAGCACACGGTGCGCAAGCCGCTGATCGTGTTCACGCCCAAGTCGTTGCTGCGGGCCAAGGTGTCACGCTCGCCGGTCGAGTCCCTCACCCATGGCTCGTTCGAGGAGGTGCTCGACGATCCCCGGGTGGCCGACCCCGCGGCAGTGAAGCGGGTCGTCCTGTGCTCGGGCAAGATCGCTTATGACGCGCTCGATGCCCGCGACCGGCTCGATGCGCCGGCCGCCATCGTCCGCATCGAGCAGCTCTTCCCGTGGCCCTTCGACGGCGTGGCTCGCATCCTCGAGCGCTACGCCGATGCCGACCAGATCTTCTGGCTGCAAGAGGAGCCCGAGAACATGGGTCCCTGGAACGCCATCAAGGGCTATCTCTACGAGGCCCACGGCGCGACGCACTGGATCCACCGCGAGAGCCGGCCCGGCTCGGGATCCCCGGCGACGGGATCTCACGCCATCCACCTGCAGGAGCAGGAGGACGTCATCCAACGCATCTTCGCCGGCCTGGACTAGCCCGCGCCGTAGATGGGCATCGGTCAGTGCGACGCGGGCGATCCCGCCACGGCCGCGGTCGTCGCCCGAGCGTACGGGTTGGGTGCGGACTCCTCGCCGGACGCGATCCTCTGCAGCTCGGGTCCGAGGAACCGCTCGTAGACCTCCTTGGCCGTGGTCTGGGGCACGAGGTGGAGGCCGTCGGGACACAGACGCTGGCGCTCGCCGCTGGCGTCGATCCAGCCCGCCAGGTCGACGAGGCGGGTCACCGCTGGACGGTCCGAGACGGCCTGGGCGAGCACCTGGTTGAGGATGGCGACCCGCGCCCGGTTGGCGGCGTCGGCGCGCTTCCAGTCGGCGGCCATGGTGAGCAGCACCACCTTGGTCGCGGGTGAGGCGGCGACGACTCCGTCGATGGCGACGTCGTACTCCGAGCGCAACAGTCGCTGATACGCGGGCTCGTCGAGGGTGTGCCAGCCGCGTCCCAGCGCGGGTAGACGACGAGGGACGGTGTCGATCATCCCCCCGGAGAACAGCGCGATCTGCGGTTGAGACCGGGCGGCCAGCGCCGGCAACCTCGTCGTCCAGTCACACGCCTTGCCGACAACGAGCACGTTTCCGCCCATGCTTTCGTCGAAGGTCGATCGATACGAGCCACCTCGGGACATGGGACAGCCGACGTTGGACATCCCCGGGACCTCGACGGCGACATCGGTGTAGCCGAGGCCGAGGCCGAGCATCAGCGCGGTCGAGTCGCCGAACACGAGCACGGTCGGGGATTGGGCCCGGGACGGCGCCAGATCCGTCGGCGCGGTGGGCGCCCCCGATGACGCGGCAACCGGACGTGAAGGCGCGGCGTCGTGCGAGGCGACCTTCTGGCGCGTGAAGGGCTGTGAGCCGTTGTTCATGGCGGTCATCTGGGCCTGGGCGGCGACGAAATCGGGATCGGCTGACGCCGGCGCGACCCCGACCAACGACACGGCCACGATCGAGGCACCCGTGGCCAGGATCAACGGCCGAGCCGCGACGATCGCGCGGCGTCGGTTGCGGATCGGCCCCTCGATCAACACCATCGACAGCGCGGCCAGACCGAAGGTCGCGATCAGGATCGCTGGCTTCACCCACCAGCCGTCAACCCGGGCCTCGCGGAAGCCCATGAGGATCGGCCAGTGGAACAGGTACACGGCGTAGCTCACCCGTCCCACGTAGCGCAGCGGATGGATGGCGAGGGCGCGGGCCAGTCGTCCCCCACCGGTCGACGCGATGAGCACGACCATCCCAAGGAGGGCCGCGACGAACAGACCGCCGCTCGCGTAGACCGGGTTGTCGAGCGACGTGGTCACCGTCGCCAGCAGAAGGGTCAACGCCGCGATGGGGCCGGCCACACGCCAGGCTCGCCCCGACGGCATGGCGCCGCGCCGGACGACGATCAGGGCGAGCAGCACACCGGACAACAGCTCGGCGGCGCGCGAGAAGGTCGAGAGGTAGACGAGGTTGGCGTCGGCCCGGTTGGCCGCCGTGTAGAGCAGTGACGCCATCAGCATGGCGGTGACGATCCGGGTCAGGACCCTTGTCGACCATCCCCGCCAACTCAGGACGAACCACACGACGAGCGGCAGCACGAGATAGCACTGCTCCTCGATGGCCAGCGACCAGAAGTGCAACACGGGCGAGTCGAGGCCCGAGGCCCCGTAGGTGCTGCCCGAGAGGAGCGTGTGCCAATTGGCCAGGTCGGCCAGCGACCAGATGATGTCGAGCGAGAAGGCGCGGGTCAGCCAGCCGTGGACCGACCAGATGACTGCGACTGCCGCGAGCGTGATCATCGACGCGGGCAGCAGGCGCCGACCGCGGCGGGCCCAGAACGCGCCGAGCGCGACGGTCGAGGTGGCGGCGTGCTCGGCCAGCATGAGGCGCGTTATGAGGAAGCCGGACAGGACGAAGAAGACGTTGACGCCGAGGAAGCCCCCGGGAACCAGCGACGGCCAGAGGTGGTAGGCCAGGACGGCCAACACGGCCACGCCGCGCAATCCGTCCAGTCCAGGTAGGTGCCTGTCGAGCAGCGTCGGATCGCTCGCGCTCGCCGACGTGGCTGTCGCCATCGGAACCCTGGACCTCCCCCGTTTGTCGACCTGCCCCGCGGCCAACGACCGGTCCGCGGCCGCCACGAGCGAACCACCGACCCGTCCTGCGCCCGCGCACCTTAGTCACGTCCCTGTCCAGAGGCGACCCCTCAGCGCAACGGGAAGCCGACCACGTGCTCGAGCTCGGCGATGGCATCGAGCGGATCGACGACCTTGATCGTCAGCATGCCGAGCGCTCGGGCCGGCTTGAGGTTGATGCCCAGGTCGTCGAGGAACACCGCCTCGGCCGGCTCGATCTCGAGAGTGGCACAGGCGATCTCGTAGAATCGGGGGTCGGGCTTGCGCACCCCCACGCGGCTGGACTCGATGACGGCGTCGAACACGTCGAGCAGATCGGCCGTCGCCTCACCGGCCGAACCGGCGTCGACCTGATGGTCCCCGCGGCCACCGATCCCCGGGCCATCGCCCGATATGAAGTTGTTGGTCAGCAGCCCGGTGATCAGGTGCTGCGAGCACCGGCGCACGGCCTCGACCATCTCGGGACGAACCGCGCCCGACCCGGCGGAGCCGGCCAGCAGAGCGAGAACCTCGTGCCCGTCCACCGTGTGCCCGAGGGCGGCGGCCTCGGCCTCGAACCGCGCCGCGAACCCGTCGAGGTCGACCTCGCTTCGCTCGAGCTGAGCCCACGCGTTGGTGTCGGGGTCGGTGGCGTTGATGCGTCGTAGCAGTCCGGGCGGCAGCCCGTTGTCGCGCTCGTAGGCCGCGAACGCGTCCCACGGACCCGCGACGATCACTCCCCCGAAGTCGAACAACGCGGCACGGATCACGGCGGCATCGTAGGCGCGGAGCGAAGCCGCTCATCCGATGCCGACCGGAGGGCTAAGGCGGAGCCGAGCGAAGCCGCTCATCCGATGAAACCCGGATGGCGAAGCGCCCGGAGGGAGGCTCGCCGACCGGAGGGCTAAGAAAGCAGATCCCGACTGACGCGGTCCCAGAGCTGGACCGACAGGCCGAGGGAGTCGGTGTCTATGCGCTCGTCGTCGCCGTGGAACATCGAGCCGTACTCCTCGAACGACATCTTCTGGCTGAACATGCCGTAGCCGTACGACGTGATGCCCTTGCGCCGGAAGAACCGCGCGTCCGTGGCCCCGACGGTGAGGTAGGGCACCGTGGCGCTATCGGCGTAGAAGCCTTGGGTCACGCGGCTCAGGGTGTCCCACAGGGGCGTGTCGACGGGCGACTCGCTGGGCACGTCGCTGCTGACCAGTTCGATGTCGACCCTGGCGGCGAGATCTCCCAATGCCTCGGCCAGCATGGCCTCGATGTCGGCGTCGACCTGACCGGGCAAGGTGCGGATGTCGACCGCGAGCGTCACCGTGTCGGGGATGACGTTGATCTTGGTCCCACCGTCGACGATCGTCGGCGCCATGGTCGTGTGGGTGCAGGCATGGAACTGGCGAGCCATGCCGACCGGCAACGAGTCGATCATGTCCAGGAACCCATCGGCCGACAACAGCGGGTCGGTGATCTCGGGCGGGTAGCCCATGCTCGAGATGAACCGGCGCCACACGTCGTGGATCTGGGTGGCCGG
Source organism: uncultured Microthrixaceae bacterium (assembly GCA_963734965.1). GTDB lineage: Bacteria > Actinomycetota > Acidimicrobiia > Acidimicrobiales > Acidimicrobilacustridaceae > UBA4742. The sequence goes on from CAVTJK010000004.1 coordinate 798,461, forward strand.
CTGGTACTCGTCCAGCCGCCGGACGACCTCGGCCGCCGTCACGAGCGCGTTGTCGGTGCGATAGGGCTGCGAGCCGTGTCCGGGCGTGCCGTGCACGTGCAACCGGCACCAGTACGTACCCTTCTCCCCCACGATGACGGGGAGCTTCAACCCGTCGGGCGACGGGATGGGGATGCCGCCGGATTCGGTGATCACATAGTCCGCGGCGATGGCATCGGCCTCGTGATCGGCAAGCCATCCCGCGCCGTAGCTGCCGAGGGCCTCCTCGTCGGCAACGGCCAGATAGATCAGCGTTCCGTCGGGCGTGAAGCCCGAGTCGGCCAGCGCCTTGGTCGCCACCGCCATCGAGGCCGTGAGGTTCAACATGTCGACCGCCCCCCGGCCCCACACCTGTCCGTCGACGAGCTCACCCCCGAAGGGATCGCGCTGCCACCCGTCAGGGTTCACGGGGACGACGTCGGTGTGGCCCATCAGCAGCAGGGTCGGCGCGTCCGCGCGGCGCCCTTCGATGCGAGCCACGAGGCTCGTCCGACCCGGTTCGGGCTCGTAGGTCTCGAGGTCGAGCGACGACCCGTCGAGGTAGTCGGCCAACAGGTCGGCGCTGCGCACCTCTTCGCCCGAGGCGACCGATCCGTCGTTGACACATGCGTTGCGGATCAGGTGCTGCAGCAGGTCAGTGACCTCAGCGGTCGGGTCATCTGACTCGATGCGCCTCTCGCCCATGGGCGCAGCGTAGGCTGTTGGGGTCATTCTCGACGACTCCATGTCGCCGCCGGTCGTCATCCGGATCCCACCCGGCACCAACCGCATCCGTGCGGTGTGGCGCGCGGGAGATCGGATCACACCGCGGGCATCCCATTACAGATTGGTCCCCCATCCAGCATGAGCACCCACTACGTCGTAGTCGACGGCTCGAACATCGCGACCGAAGGACGGTCCCTGCCCAGCCTTCGCCAACTCGACGAAGCCGTTCGAGCCTTTCTCACCGAGCACCCCGCCGATCAGCTGACGGTGGTCGTCGACGCCACCTTCGGGCATCGCATCGATCCTTCCGAACGACCGGCCTACGAAGAGGCCGTCTTGGCCGGTGAGCTCGTGAGCCCGCCCGCCGGCGCCATCGGACGAGGCGACGCCTTCGTCCTGCAGATCGCCGACAGGGCCAACGCCGTGATCCTCTCCAACGACTCGTTCCAGGAGTTCCACGGCCAGTACCCGTGGCTGTTCGACGAGGGCCGCCTGATCGGCGGCAAACCCGTGCCCGGCCTCGGCTGGGTGTTCCTGCTCCGGACGCCGGTCCGGGGCCCGGCCAGCCGCCGCTCGGTCAAAGACGCCCGGTCGGCGTCGGTCCGCCAGCGGGGCGGCAGCGAGGCCGAGGGCAGCGGGCGGCGCCGAGCCGGGACCAAGAAGGCCACGGCCGGCCGGACCACGCCCCCGAAGAAGGCCTCTACCCGCCCGACCCCGACGGCCCCGCCTGGTGGGGCGGACGGCGGCCGGGGGGCCCGGCGGCGACGGGGCCCGGCCAAGCCGACCGATCAGCTCAACGAGCTGCTCCCCTTCATCGACTTCGTCTCGGCCCACCCCGTGGGGTCACAGGTCGACGCCACCATCGACAGCTTCAGCTCACACGGCGCCTACGCGCTCATCGATGGTGTGCGGTGCTACATCCCGCTCAAGTCGATGGGCGACCCACCACCGGCACGAGCACGCGACATCTTCACCATCGGAGAGACGCGCCAGTTCGTCGTCAGCTCTGTCGATGCACCGCGTCGCGGGATCGATTTGGCCATGACGGAGAGCGATTCAGCGACTGAAGTAGTGTCACACCCACTGCCACTTGGGGTTCCAATCGGAACAGTTGCGCGTCCCGTCGAACGTGACGCGCGAAGGAAAGCCGCCACTGACACGGTCGGCACTGCTACAAATTCACTAGCAGACCATCCCGCCGAGGAGGCGCCGGTGACACCAGCAAAGAAAGCTGCAGCCAAAAAGGCGACAGCGAAGAAGGCACCCGCACGCAAGACCGCAGCTCGCAAGGCTCCGGCTCGCAAGCGGACTGCGAAGAAGGCGCCCGCGCGCAAGACGGCGGCCAGGAAGGCTCCGGCACGCAAGCGGACCGCGAAGAAAGCGCCCGCGCGCAAGACCGCAGCCCGCAAGGCTCCGGCACGCAAGCGGACCGCCAAGAAGGCAACCGCCCGCAAGGCACCCGCACGCAAGACCGCAGCCCGCAAGGCTCCGGCACGCAAGCGGACCGCCAAGAAGGCAACCGCCCGCAAGGCACCCGCACGCAAGACCGCAGCCCGCAAGGCTCCGGCACGCAAGCGGACCGCCAAGAAGGCAACCGCCCGCAAAGCCCCGGCCCGCAAGGCTGCCGCGCGGCAGGCGTTGATCTGACGACCTCAGGTCGAACGGCCACAGCCCCACTCCGGACCGGAGTGGGGCTGTCGTCGTTTTGGGCTCCGACCAGCCGGTCGCGTCGGCGCCGGGGAGGGCTTCGAGGCGCAGCAGGCCGACCGCGGCCAGGCTGTTGGCCAACGGCGTAACCTCGGCCGCCATGGCTGCTCAGTACATCTACACGATGCACCGCGTCGGGCGTTACTACCCGCCCGACCGCGAGGTGCTCAAGGACATCACGCTCTCGTTCTTCCCCGGCGCCAAGATCGGCGTGATCGGCGCCAACGGCTCGGGCAAGTCATCGCTGTTGCGGATCATGGCGGGCGTCGACGAGGACTTCACCGGCGAGGCCCGGCTGACGCCCGGCTTCACGGTGGGCTTGCTCGAACAAGAGCCCACGCTCGACGCGACCAAGGACGTCATGGGCAACGTCATGGACGGGTTGGGAGAGACCGCGTCGCTGCTCGAGCGCTACGACCAGGTGCTGGCCAAGTGGGGCGACCCCGACGCCGACTTCGACAAGCTCGGCGAGGAGCAGGCCGATCTCGAAGGCAAGATCGAATCCGCCGGAGCCTGGGACCTCAAGCGCACGATCGACATCGCCATGGACGCGCTACGGCTGCCCGCCCCCGACGCCGCCGTCACCGAGCTGTCCGGTGGTGAGCGCCGGCGCGTCGCCCTCTGCCGGCTGCTGCTGAGCCGCCCCGACCTCCTGCTCCTGGATGAGCCGACCAACCACCTGGACGCCGAGTCGGTCGGCTGGCTCGAGCGCTTCCTCGGTGACTACCCGGGCACGGTGGTGGCCATCACCCACGATCGCTACTTCCTCGACAACGTGGCCAAGTGGATCCTCGAGCTCGACCACGGCCGCGGGATCCCCTTCGAGGGCAACTACAGCTCATGGCTCGAACAGAAGCAGGAACGCCTCCGCCAGGCCGACAAGACCGACTCGAGCCGGCAACGCACGCTGGCTCATGAGCTCGAATGGGTGCGGATGGCGCCCAAGGCCCGCCAGGCCAAGGGCAAGGCGCGCCTGGCCGCCTACGAGAAGCTGCTGGCCGAGGCCAAGGACGCCGATCGGCGCTCGGATGGCCTCGAGATCGTGGTGCCCTCGGGTGAACGTCTGGGCGATCTGGTCATCGAAACCGAGAACCTGTCCAAGGGCTTCGGCGACCGCCTGCTGATCGACGAGCTCAGCTTCACCCTGCCGAGGGCCGGGATCGTGGGCGTCATCGGGGCGAACGGCGCCGGCAAGACCACGCTGTTCCGGATGATCACCGGACAGGAGAACCCCGACGGGGGCGAGCTACGGGTCGGGCCCACGGTGACGCTGGCCTACGTCGACCAGTCGCGCGACACCCTCGATCCCGATCGCACGGTCTACGAGGAGATCACCGACGGGCGTGACACCCTCGACATCGGCGGTCGCGAGATGAACGGTCGTGCCTACGTCGCCTCGTTCAACTTCAAGGGCAGCGACCAGCAGAAGAAGGTTGCGATCCTCTCGGGCGGTGAGCGCAACCGCGTCCACCTGGCCAAGGTGCTCAAGGAGGGCGGCAACGTGCTGCTGCTCGACGAGCCCACCAACGACCTCGACGTCGACACGCTTCGCGCCCTCGAAGAGGGACTCGAGCTGTTCGCCGGTTGCGCCGTCATCATCAGCCACGATCGCTGGTTCCTCGATCGGGTCGCGACCCACGTGCTCGCCTTCGAAGGGGACTCGGTCGTGCGCTGGTTCGAGGGCAACTTCACCGAATACGAAGCGTTCCGCCACAAGGAGCTGGGCGCGGAGGCCGACCAGCCCCACCGCATCAAGTACAAGCCACTCGTCCGCCGCTAGCGCCATGTCGCCTCGGACCATCCGCCGGTTGGTGATCGTCGTCTTCGTGGGCGGCATCGCCGGCATGATCATCGGTTCGATCGCCGACAACAACGGCGTGGCCGTCACCTTCGGCCTGGTCACCGCGGTGGCGGCCGTCGGGTTGATCCTCGTGACCGCCGTCGCCGATCCGACCGCGCTGGGCTCGAGCGGAGCGGTCGACGAGGTCGCCGCCGCGTCGGTCGAAGAGCAGGTCGAGCACCTGGTGGCCGAGGGCGCCGACGAGCACCAGGTCCGCGAGCTGGTGCGCCGCGCCGTCGACCTGGGCCGTCGCCGTCGCTGACCGGTCCCTCGTCGATGAGCCCGATCAGGCCGACGTCGGCGGCGCCTCGACGGGTGGGCCGAGGCCGGTGTCGACCACCGTCACGCTCGGCTTGGCCGTCTGGTCGACCAGCAGGCGCAGCACATCGGGTCGCGAGTAGTGGCCGACCGGATCGAACTGCATCCGCTCGGCGCGGGGCGGGCCGGATCGATCTCGGCATAGAGGATGCCGGCCTCGCCGCACAGCGGACCAGCGATCACGGTCCCGGTCGGGTCGACGATGACGGCGTTGCCACGAGACATCCAGTCCTCGTCCCCGCCGGAGTACACCTCGTCGTGTCCGGGAACACCCTCGGGCACGTCGCTGGCGCGCTGGTAGGTGTTCACGCTCACGACGTAGCAACGACCCTCGCGGGCGATGTAGCGCATCGCGACCAACCAATCCTCCGAGTCGTCCCACGTCGGCGCCAGATAGAGGTCGACGCCCTGGGCGTAGACGGCGGCGCGCGCCAAGGGCATGTAGTTCTCCCAGCAGATCAACCCGCTCGCCCGTCCGAACGGGGTCTCGATGGCGCCGAGCGTCGATCCGTCACCTTGGCCCCACACGAGGCGCTCGCCCCCGGTCGGCATGAGCTTGCGATGGCGGAGCACCAGCGCGCCGGTCGGATCGAAGTACAGCAGCGAGCAGTACAGGGTCGATCCGCCGTGGGGCTCGAGTTCGTCGACACCGACGACCAGGTAGACGCCGTGGGCCGCAGCGATGCGTCCCAGCTCGTCGGTCGCCGGACCGGGCACCTCGACGGCCTGGTCGATCAGTCGGGCGTACAGCGCGGTCGCTTCGCCGTCCCAGGGCTTGGTGCGCCAGATCCAGTCTGGGTAGCCCGGTACGAACGCCTCGGGGAAGAGCACGAGCCCGGCGCCTTCGGCCGCCGCCTTGCCCGTCAGCTCGTCCACCCGAGCGAGGGTGGCCGCCCGATCGAGGAACACCGGTGTGTCCTGCACCGCGGCGACGATCAGGGCGGCCATGGCTGTCCTCCAGGTGTCGATGTCGAGCTACTGCGTCGGTCCCATGATCATCCCCGCGCCGACCGTGGCGTTGCTGGCCTCGTCGATGAGGATGAAGCTGCCCGTGTCGCGGTTGCGACCGTACTCGTCGAAGAACAACGGCGTCGTCGTTCGGAGGCTGACCCGTCCGATCTCGTTGAGCGACAACGAGGTTGCGTCGTCGAGGCGGTGCAAGGTGTTGACGTCGAGCTGATAGTGGAGGGACTTGATCATCGCCCGTGCGACCCGCGTCGTGTGCTTGATCGTGTACTTGGCTCCCTGCCGCAGCGCGTCGGCATCGGACATCCAGCAGATCATCGCATCGATGTCCTGTCCGACGTGGGGTTGGTTGTGGGGCCGGCAGATCATGTCGCCGCGCGAGATGTCCAGGTCGTCGGTCAGACTGATCGTCACCGACATCGGGGCGAAGGTCTCGTCCACCAGGCCCTGGGGTCCTTCGATGCGGTCGATCGTCGACGTGAAGCCCGATGGCAGCACGACGACCTCGTCGCCGGGTTTGAGGACGCCGCCGGCCACGGTGCCCGCGTAGCCGCGGTAGTCGGGGTAGGCCTCGCTCTGGGGCCGCAGGACGTACTGAACGGGAAAGCGCGGATCGCGCAGGTTGCGATCGGACGCGATGAAGACCTCTTCGAGGTGGTGCAGCAACGAGCCGCCCTCGTACCACGGCATGTTCTGCGAGCGGTTGACGACGTTGTCGCCCTCGAGAGCCGAGATCGGGATGACCGCCAGATCGGTGATGTCGAGCTTGGCCGCGAAGGCGTGGAACTCGTCCTTGATCTGGTTGTAGACCGCCTGGTCGTAGTCCACGAGATCCATCTTGTTGACGCACAGCACCATGTGAGGGATGCGCAGCAACGAGGCGATGAAGGCATGGCGGCGCGACTGCTCGAGGATGCCCTTGCGGGCGTCGACCAGGACAAGGGCCAGGTCGGCGGTCGACGCACCAGTGACCATGTTGCGCGTGTACTGCACGTGACCCGGGGTGTCGGCGATCACGAACTTGCGCGCCGGCGTGGCGAAGTACCGGTAGGCCACATCGATGGTGATGCCCTGCTCGCGCTCGGCCCGCAGCCCGTCGGTCAGCAGGGCCAGGTTGGTGTAGTCGTCACCGCGATCGCGGCTCGTGCGCTCGACCGACTCGAGCTGGTCCTCGAAGATGGCCTTGGAGTCGTAGAGCAGCCGGCCGATCAACGTGCTCTTGCCGTCGTCGACCGAACCGGCCGTCGCCAGCCGCAGCATCTCCATCAGAAGTAGCCCTCCCGCTTCCTGTCCTCCATCGCCGCCTCGGAGGTGCGGTCGTCGGCCCGGGTCGCGCCGCGCTCGGTGATCCGCGTGGCCGCCACTTCGGCGATGACGTCGTCGACGGTCGTCGCGCTCGACTCGACCGCGCCCGTGCAGGACGCGTCGCCGACCGTGCGGTAGCGCACCACCATCTCGAAGGCGTCCTCGTCGTCCATCATCGTGACGAACGGGCTGACGGCCAGCAGCATGCCGTCGCGGCGGAAGACCTCTCGCCGATGGGCGTAGTAGATCGACGGGAGCTCGATGTTCTCCTCGGCGACGTACTGCCAGATGTCGAGCTCGGTCCAGTTGCTCAACGGGAACACCCGGATGTGCTCACCGTTCTTGTGGCGGCCGTTGTAGAGGCTCCACAGCTCGGGGCGCTGGTTCTTGGGATCCCACTGGCCGAACTCGTCGCGGAACGAGTACACGCGCTCCTTGGCCCGGGCCTTCTCCTCGTCACGGCGAGCACCGCCGAACACGGCGTTGAACCGGTGCTCTTCGATGGCGTCGAGCAGGCTCGTGGTCTGCAGCCGGTTGCGCGACGCCCTCGGACCCGTCTCCTCGACGACCCGACCGGCGTCGATCGAATCCTGCACCGAGGCGACCACCAACCGGGCCCCGACCGACGCCACCGCTTGGTCCCGGAACTCGATGACCTCCGGGAAGTTGTGGCCGGTGTCGACGTGCATCACCGGGAACGGCAGCTTGCACGGCCAGAACGCCTTCGCGGCCAGGTGCAGCATCACGACCGAGTCCTTGCCTCCCGAGAAGAGCAGCACGGGCCGTTCGAGCTCGGCCGCGACCTCACGGATGATGTGGATCGACTCGGCCTCGAGGGCCCTGAGGTTGGTGAGTTCGTAGTCCATGCCGGGCAACCAACGTAGGGTACGGACACCCTGGAGACAAAAGCTGAGCGGGAAGGTCGACAATTCGTGCCGAACGAGGACGATAGCGCCCCCCGACCCGATTCCGGGGCTTCGGCGGCCACCGACGCCGACCACCGCCTGGCCGCCCGGGTGGCGACCGAGGCGGGCAAGCTGCTGGTCGCGCTGCGCGCCCAGCTGGTCGGCGAGGGCGTCGAGACGGGCCTGCTCAAAGACGAGGGCGACCGCCAGGCCCACGAGCTGATCATGGCCGCGCTGGGGCCTCGCCTGGCCGCCGGCGACGCCATCCTGTCCGAGGAAGGACGCGACGACGAGGCACGCCTGGAGGCCCCTCGCGTGTGGATCGTCGATCCTCTGGACGGGACCCGCGAGTTCGGCGAGCCGCCGCGGACCGACTGGGCCGTTCACGTCGCGCTGGTCGCCGGCGGCGCCCCGATCGCCGGCGCCGTCGCCCTCCCGGCGATGGGCCTCACCCTGGCCACCGATCCCCCGCCGCCGGCGCCGCCGGCCACCACTCGCGCCCCCCGAGTCATCGTGAGCCGAAGCCGCCCGCCCGCCGCCGCCACCTGGCTGGCCGAGCGACTCGACGGCGAGCTGGTCGAGATGGGGTCGGCCGGGGCCAAGGCCATGGCCGTCGTCCGAGGGGAGGTCGACGTCTACGCCCACTCGGGGGGCCAGTACGAGTGGGACTCGTGCGCACCCGTCGCGGTGGCCATCGCGGCCGGGCTGCACACGTCGCGACTGGACGGCTCGCCGCTCGTCTACAACAACCGCGATCCCTACCTGCCCGACCTGCTCATCTGCCGGCCCGAGTTGGCCGCCCGCGCCCTCGACGCTCTGGGCGACTTCGAGGGCTGACGTGGCCGACGACTCGAGCGACAACGCACCACCCGGTTGGTTCAAGGTCGTTCGCTACGAGGTGGCCGACCGCATCGCCACCATCACCCTCGACCGCCCCCATCGCATGAACGCCTGGACCGGCCACATGCACACCGAGTACCGGCGGGCCATCGGACTGGCCGAGTCCGATCCCGACGTACGCGTGATCGTGGTCACCGGGGCCGGACGGGCCTTCTGCGTCGGCGCCGACTCGGCGGCGCTGTCGGGTCACGTCGAGCGCGGGCGCTACGACCCCGGCACGGCCGACGACCTGGCCGAACCCGGCTACGGCGTGTCGCCGCAGTTCGACCACGACTTCGCCTTCCACTTCGGGTTGACCAAGCCGGTCATCGCGGCGATCAACGGTCCAGCGGCCGGAGTCGGCCTCGTGCTGGCGTGCTACTGCGACCTGCGCTTCGCCGTGCCCGGAGCCAAGCTCACCACCGCCCACGGCAAGCTCAACCTGCCGGCCGAGTACGGACTGTCGTGGCTGCTGCCCCGCCTGATCGGACTCGGACGGGCCAACGAGCTGCTCCTGTCGAGCCGGGTGTTCCTCACCGACGAGGCCTTCGAGCTGGGGCTGGTCAACGCCATGGTCGCCCCCGACGAGCTGCTCTCGCACACCTACGGGTACGCCGCTCAGCTGGCCGCCACGGTGTCGCGGGGATCGCTGGCCGCGACCAAGCACCAGATCTACCTCGACCTCCATCGCGGGGTCGGGCCCAGCGTCGACGAGTCCGCCCGTCGCCTCGGCCAGATGATGACCGAGCCCGACTTCGCCGAAGGCGTCGCCGCCCTCACCGAGAAGCGGCCGCCCAACTTCTGAGTCCCGATTGCTCCCGTGCCCGACCCCGCTCGGGCGCCGCGGTCAACCGATGACGCCGGACTTGTGAAGGATGGCGAGCTCGTCGTCGTCGTAGCCCGCGGCTCGGAGGATGTCGTCGGTGTGCTGGCCGAGGCCGGGGGGCGCCTGCACCGGCCCGGACTCCTCGCCGTGGAAGACGACCGGGGTGTTCACCGCCCGATGGGCTGGTCCCGCGTCGCCGGCGGGGACGTCGACGAAGGCGCCCGCCGCGATGGCCTGGGGATCCTCGAACACCTCGGCCGGCGTGTTGACCGGAGCCCACCACACGTCTTCGCGGTCGAAGGCGGCCGTCAGCTCATCACGCGTCGACTCGGCAAAGATCTCGTCGAGCAGCACGACCAGCTCTGGGGAGTTGTGGCGGCGCGCCCGCGCCGTCGAGAAGCGTTCGTCATCCAGCAGGTCCGGCCGATCCAGCGCCGCGCACAACTTGGGCCACAAGCGGTCGGCCTCGACTCCCAGCAGCCAGAACCAGCGGCCGTCGCCGGCGCAGTACGAGTTGCACATCGGGTTGAGCTCGGTCGTCCTGGGACGGTTGGCGCTGAGCTTGCCGAATCGGGCCTGGATGCCCAGGTCCCAACCGACCGTGTAGATGCCGGTGCGCAGCAGCGACGTCTCGACCAGTTGACCCCGTCCCGTCCGCTCGCGCTCGAGCAGCGCGGCCAGGATGCCGGCCACCGTGGTGATGGCGGTCACGTGGTCACCCATGCCCGATCGGTTGCCCGGCGGCGACCCGGCGCCTCGCGCCATCAGATCGGCGATGCCGCTGCGGGCCCAGAACGCGCCCACGTCGTACCCGGCGCGGCCCTGCTCGTCGCCGCGCAGGCCGTATCCGCTGACGCTTGCGTACACGAGGCGAGGGAAGGCGCCGCAGATGACGTCGGGTGACAGCCCCAGCCGGTCGACGGCCTCGGGCCGCAGGTTGGTGACGAAGACGTCGGCTTCGGCCAGCAGGCGCTTCAGCACCTCGATGCCCTCGGGCCGGGCCAGGTCGATGACGACGCTGCGCTTGGCCCGGTTGTCGAGATCGAACGGCGGTGACTCGGGTTGGCCGTGGCCGGCGACGAGCGCGAACAGCCGGCGCATCGGATCACCGATCGGCGTCTCGACCTTCACCACCTCGGCGCCCCAGTCGGCGAGCAGGCCCCCAGCCGCCGGCCCGGCGACCCACATCCCGAGCTCGATCACGCGGTAGTTCTCAAGCATCGTGCCACCGTAGACTCCCGCCATCATGCCTGCGTCCGCCGTGCCCGCCGACCTGACCATCGGCTCCTTCAGCGACAACCCACCCTGGATCGTCGATCCGGATGCGATGTCGTGGCGCCGTGCGGTGCCGACCGTGCGGTGGGTCGTCCGCCGCGAGATCCCCGAGCTGACCCGCCCGCGCCGGCTGCCGTCGGGCACCCGCGTCTTCCGGGTGCTGCGCCACCTCGGTCTCGCCGTCGGCGTGTGGGCGGTCGGCGCCCGCCGTCAGGGCGGGTCGGCGTCCAAGGCCGACATCTCGCGGCGGCTGCGCATCGCCGCCGAGCGGCTGGGGCCGACCTACATCAAGCTCGGCCAGATCATCTCGAGCGGTGAAGGCCTGTTCCCCGAGGAGCTGGTCAGCGAGTTCAAGAAGTGCCGTGACCAGGTGCCGCCCGAGGACTGGGCGTCGGTGCGAGCCGTCGTCGAGTCCGAGCTGGGCCGGCCGCTCGAAACCGTGTTCAGCCGGTTCGATCGGGCGCCGCTGGCCGCCGCTTCGATCGCCCAGGTGCACGCCGCGACGCTCGTCACCGGCGAGCGCGTGGTCGTCAAGGTCCAGCGGCCAGCGGTGGCCACGCTGGTGCACGCCGACCTCAAGGTCATGGCCTGGCTCGCCCCCTTCCTGGTGGGTCGCATCCCGATCTCGGCTCTGGCCAACCCCCCGGCCCTGGTCGAGCTGTTCGCCGAGACCATCACCGAGGAGCTCGACTTCCGCCTCGAGGCGGACAACATGCTCGACATCGCCCGCTCGTTCCACGAGCTGGGCCAGCGGGGATACGTCGTCCCCCGTCCCCATCCCGATCTGGTCACGCCTCGCATGCTGGTGATGGAACGTCTCGACGGCTTCGCCTTCGACGACGTCGTCGGGATGCACGAAGCGGGCGTCGACACCGAAGCCGTCGTCCGCACGGGCATGGTCGGGTTCATGGAGGGCGCCATGATCCACGGCATCTTCCACGGCGACCTGCACGGCGGGAACCTGTTCGTGCTGGCCGACGGACGGGTCGCCCTGCTCGACTTCGGCATCGTCGGACGGATGGACGAGACCAAGCGGCGAGCCTTCCTGCGGCTGTTGATCACGGCCACCATGAACGACGTCGAGGGCCAGCTGGCGGCGCTGCGCGATCTCGGCGCCCTGCCGGCCGACACCGATCTGGCCGCGGTGATCACCGACCTCGGGCTGGACAAGCCGCCGATCGATCCGACCCAGCTCAGCGCGGACGAGATGGTGGGCGAGATCCAGCGCGTGGTGAAGGCGCTGCTCGGCTACGGCGCCCGGCTCCCCAAGGAGCTGATGCTGTTCGTCAAGAACATGGTGTTCCTCGACGGGGCCATCGCCACGCTGGCCCCCGACCTCGACCTGTTCGCCGAGATCGCCGCCATCTCGACCTACTTCGCCGAGACCCACGGCGAGCAGATCGCCGAGGAGGTCGGCATGCCCCTCGACGGCTACGAGATGGACCTCACCGGCGTGAAGGGCTCGTTCGGTGTCGACCCGGCCACCACCGAGCGGCTCACCTACCGCCAACTGCAGGAGCGGCGCGAGCTCATCCGCAACCGGCTGCAGAACCGCGAGGTCAGCTGAGGGTGCTGACGCTGGTCGGCCCGCTCGACGGCGTCGGATAGGTTGCCGGCGTGCGTCTCGTCGTCGCCCGGTGCTCGGTCGACTACTCGGGTCGGCTGGCCGCTCATCTCCCGACGGCGATCCGGCTGATCATGGTCAAGGCCGACGGTTGCGTGGCCATCCACGCCGACGGCGGCGCCTACAAGCCGCTGAACTGGATGAACTCACCCAACACGCTGGCCGAGACCACCGACCGGTGGGTCGTGACCAATCCCAAGGGCGAGACGCTCACCATCCTCATCGACGAGGTGCTCAGCGACTCGGCCCATGAGATGGGCGTCGACCCGGGTCTGCAGAAGGACGGCGTCGAGGCCCACCTGCAGGAGCTGCTGGCCGATCATCCGGCCGCCATCGAGGAAGGGCTGACCCTGGTGCGGCGCGAGTACCCGACCGACATCGGGCCCGTCGACCTGCTCTGCCGCGACGCCGACGGCCGGGCCGTGGCCATCGAGATCAAGCGTCGGGGCGAGATCGACGGCGTCGAGCAGCTGACGCGCTACCTGGCGCGCCTCGACCTCGACCCGTCGCTGCACCCGGTGCGCGGCATGTTCGTGGCCCAGGTGATCAAACCCCAGGCCAAGGTGCTGGCCAGCGATCGCGACATCGGCTGCGTCGAGGTCGACTACGACCAGCTGCGCGGCATCGAGTCCGATCAACCTCGCCTGTTCTGACGACCGCCCGCCGCTCGGGCCGTGGCCTCTGCGTTTCTGGCGGCGATGAAGGGCGCACCGCGCCCTCAGTTGCCGCCAGAAGCCTCGGTGGGTGGGCGGACGGCACCTCGCCGAGATGTCGCCTGGAACGTCGACGGCTTGCGATCAGCGCCTCGCCGAGATGATGATGCCGGGGCCGACGGGCCGAGGGGCTCGCCGCCACTGGGGGCACTGACATGGAGCTGCGCGCTGGACAATCCGCGGTCGTCACCGGAGCCGCAGGCGGGATCGGACTGGCCCTCGCCGAGCGGTTCGCCGACAGCGGCCTCAACGTCGTGATGGCCGATGTCGACGCCGCCGCGCTGGCCACGGCTGCCGCTCGAGTGCGCGACCGGGGCGTCGAGGCGCACGAGATCATCTGCGACGTGAGTGACGAGACCTCGGTCCAGGCCATGGCCGCCTCGGCGATCGAACGATTCGGACAGGTCCATGTCGTCTGCAACAACGCCGGGGTGACCAGTCCCGCCGACGCCTGGACCGGTCCGCTCTCGTCGTGGCAGTGGGTGCTCGGGGTGAACCTGTGGGGCGTCATCCACGGCGTGCGCGCCTTCCTCCCCCACCTGATGGCCAACGGCGAGGGCCACATCGTCAACACGGCCTCGATCGCCGGGCTCCTGCCCGGGTTCGGTGCCAGCTATGACGCCGGCAAGCACGCCGTCGTGGCCCTCACCGAGGACCTCTACCGCGAGATGCAGTCGAGCGGTCTGGCCATCGGGGTCAGCGTGCTGTGCCCCGGCTGGGTGCGCACGGGCATCGTCGACGCCGAACGCAACTGGCCCGCTGCGCTCGGCGAGCAGCCACCGCCCGCCGCCGGACGAGAGGTGATGCTCAAGTACGTCCGCCGAGCGATCGACGAGGGCACGACCCCGGCGGCGGTCGCCGACCTGGTGGCCGACGCCATCGCCCAACCACGGTTCTGGATCTTCCCCGATCCCGACTTCGTCGAGCTGTGCATCCAGCGCTGGCACGAGATCGCCGAGGGTCAGGACCCGGTGCTCTATCGCGAGACGCCGGGGATCCCCCCGCTCGAGACCATCGTCGCCGAGGTGCTGGCGTCGATGGACACGCCGCCGGACTGAGCGCGAGCGCGCCGATCACGATCGCGAGTTGTGTACCCACGCGGTACTCAAGTCGCGAAGCTGGCGTGACGGGCTCACAAGTTGTGTACCCACGCGGTACCCAACTCGCGAAGCTGGCGGACCGGCGATCAGGTGAAGGTGCAGCGGCCGGCGTCGAGGACGGTTCGACCGTCGTCGCCGCTGGTCTGGAACACCGCCGAGGACCCGTCGACCCACATCTTGACCGTGAGCGACTCGCCAGGCAGCACCGGAGACGAGAAGCGGCCCTCCATGGACGTGAACCGGGCCGGATCGCCGTCGCACAACGAGTGCAACAGGGCTCGGCCGGTGAAGCCATAGGTGCACAGCCCGTGGAGGATGGGGCGGTCGAAGCCGCCCATGGCCGCGAACGACGGATCCGAGTGCAACGGGTTGCGGTCGCCCGAGAGCCGGTAGATGAGGGCCTGGTCGGTCCGGGTGGCGTAGGTGACGGTGTGATCGGGATCGCGCTCGGGCGGCACGTTCTGGGGTCCGGACGGGCCGCGGTCGCCCCCGAAGTCGCCCTCGCCCCTGATGAACACGGCCGAGCGCGTCTTGAACAGCTCCTTGTTGGTCGCCGTGTCCGTGGAGGTGGCCTCGGTGACGATCACCGCGCCCTTGCCCTTGTCATAGATCCCGACGATCTCGCCGACGGTGCTGACCTCGCCCGACACGGGGATCGGCGACGACAGCTCGATCGCCTGCTCGCCGTGCACGAGCATGGCGGGGTTGAACGAGCCGATGCGGCCCATGGCCCCGGCGCCGCCCACGCCCAGCACGACGGCCATCGTCGGCAGCACCTTCTGCGTGACGTCCTTGGTGTTCTCGGTCGTGAACTCGAGCTCGGCGAACGGGTCGGCCGCACCGCAACCGACCCCGAGCGCGTAGAGCAGGGCATCCTTCGAGTTCCACTTGTGGGTGACGGGCTCGCCCTTCGAGCCCACGGCATCGGGGTTGATCGGCATCAGACCTCAGTTCTTCCTGTCGTGCCCGGACATGTCGGCGTTGGGCCGGGCGTCGGCCATGAGCTGTTCGATGAGCGGTCCGTACAACGTCGGATCGAGGATGGGCTCGGTGGTCGGGCCTCGGTGCCAGCCCTCGCTCACCGAGATGGCACGGCCGCTGATGTCGAAGACCCGTCCGGTGACGTCCTTGGATTCGGGGCTGGCCAGCCACGTGATGAGCGGGGCGATCCACTTGGGCGCCATCTGCTCCTTCTGCTCATCGGTCGCCTGGCCCATGCCGAGACCCTCGGTCATGCGGGTGAGGGCAGCCGGGGCGATGGCGTTGACGGTCACGCCGTAGCGCGCCAGTTCGAGCGAGGCGATGATCGTGAACGAGGCGATGCCGGCCTTGGCCGCGCCGTAGTTGGTCTGGCCCATGTTGCCGTAGATGCCCGACGGCGACGTCGTGTTGATGATGCGGGCGTCGACCTCGTCACCGGCCTTCGAGCGGTCGCGCCAATAGGCGGCTGCGAAGTGCGAGGGACCCGCGGTGCCCTTGAGATGGACCTTGATCACCGCGTCCCACTCGGCCTCGGTCATGTTGGCCAACATGCGATCGCGCAGGATACCGGCGTTGTTCACCAGCACGTCGAGGCGACCGAACGAGTCGACGGCCTGCTGCACGAGCTTCTCGGCTCCGCCCCAGTCGGAGATGTCGTCGGTGTTGGCGACGGCTTCCCCGCCGGCGGCCTCGATCTCGTCGACGACCTGTTGGGCCGGCCCGGCCTCGGCCCCCTCACCGTCCATCGATCCCCCCAGGTCGTTGACCACGACCTTGGCGCCCTGGGCGGCGAGGAGCAACGAGTGCTCGCGCCCGATCCCCCGCCCCGCACCCGTGACGATGCAGACGCGTCCCTCGCACAAACCGACCATCTCGAACCCCCATGACCTCGCCGGAAGAGCCGACTTCGTTGGAAACGATTGCGGCGATCTTGCCATCCCGGTGGGTGGTCCAGTCCAGTCGACGATCTGGCCCGGAGCGTCCGGGGCCCGCCGGTCAGTAGGGTCGAGACGATCGCGACGCCGGGCCCAGGCCCGCCAGAGAGCAGGTAGCGATGGCTGACGAGGTCGAGTTCGAACGCCGGATGAGCGACTCCGACGCGCTGATGTGGACCATCGAGAAGGATCCGCTGCTGCGCAGCACGATCACGACGGTCATGGTCTTCGACGGCCCCATCGACCGGCGGCGCCTCCGCCGGCGTCTCGACCGGGTCAGTCGGGTCATTCCCCGCCTGCGCCAGCGCGTCCGCAGCCACACCTTCTCGGTGGCGCCGCCGTGGTGGGACGTCGATCCGAACTTCGACCTCGACTACCACCTCCGCTTCGTCCGAGGCCTCGAGACCGGAACGCTGCGCGAGGTGTTCGACATCGCCGAGCCCATCGCCATGCAGGGGTTCGACCGGGCCCGACCGCTCTGGGAGTTCGTCCTCGTCGAGGGCTTGGCCGGCGGCCGCTCGGCGCTCATCTTGAAGATCCACCATTCGATCACCGATGGCGTGGGCGGGATCAAGCTGCTGATGGAGCTGCTCGACCTCGAACCCGAGGACTCACGCGAAGGCGAGATGCCCGAGGCACCCCGGGCCGAACCTCGGGGCGAGGGTGTCCGTATGGCCGACGCCTTCGTGTACGAGGGCCGTCGCCAGCTCGGGGCCCTTGGCCGCGCCACCGCGTCGGCCCGCCAACAGGTCGGACGTCTCGGTGCCGATCCGGTCGGCGTCGGGACCGAGCTGCTCGACACGGCCGGCTCGGTCATGCGCATGGTGCGCCCGGCCACCACGCCGCTCAGCCCGCTCATGACCGACCGCTCGCTCAGCGTGCACTTCGACGCCCTCCAGGTCCCGCTCGGCCCGATGAAGGTCTCGGCCCGACTGGTCGGCGGCAAGCTCAACGACTCGTTCGTGGCCGCCGTCATCGGCGGGCTGACGCGCTACCACCGCGAGATGGGCCACGAGTGCCGGAACCTGCGCATGACGATGCCCATCAACATCCGCACCGACGCCACCCAGAACGTGGCCGGCAACCAGTTCACGCCAGTGCGCTTCGCCGTCCCCGCCGACATCGCCGACCCGATCGCCCGCATGAGCGCGGTCCGCGAGCTCATGGCCGCCCAACGTCGAGAACGGGGCCTGGCCCTGAGCGAGACGCTGGCCGGGATCATCAACCGCCTGCCGGCCACCGCCAGCACGGGCCTGTTCGGGTCGATGCTCAGGGGCATCGACTTCGTCACGAGCAACGTGCCGGGTCCGCCGGTGCCGGTCTACCTCGCCGGCGCTCGCCTCGACCGCCAGATCGCGCTTGGTCCGATGACCGGCTCAGCGGCCAACATCACCCTGCTTTCGTACATGGACGACCTCAACATCGGTATCAACACCGACCCCCGCGCCGTCACCAAGCCGGACCTCTTCACCGACTGCCTGCACGACTCGTTCGCCGAGATCGTCAAACTGACCTGACGCGCCCGCCAGCGCGGTGAAGATGTCGTCGGCGTGGGCATACAGCATGAAGTGATCACCCCCTTCGATCACCTCCAGGCGACCGTCCGCAACAGTCGTGACGAGATGCTCGGCGTGCTGCAGTGGGATCTCGGGATCGCGGTCCCCGTGCCAGAGGCAGACGGGCCCGTCGAGGGCATCTGGAACGAAGCCCCACGGGCTGACGATGAGATGCAGGTCGTGGGCCGGTCCGGCCGCGCCCTGCCGGAACGACTCGCGGACCGCGGCCAGTGCGTCGGGCGTGGCCGGACCGGCGGCGTCGTCGGCCGACAGCCGACGGGTCAGGAGCTGGGCGCTGGTCGTCGGAGCCAGACGAACGAACCAGTTGATCCCGGTGAACATGACCCGCGTCAGGATGGGAGTGTGGCGCGCCACGGCATCGGACAGCCGTTCGGACGGAGCCACACCGTCGTAGGCGCCGGGGCGGTCGGGTGGACCCCAGCCGCTCACGATCCCGGTCACGCTCACCCGATGACCCAGGGTGAGCGCCGTGGCCAGGGCGAACGGGGCACCGCCCGAGTAGCCGAGGACCGCGAACCGGTCGACGCCGAGATGGTCGGCCAGCGCGGCGACGTCGGCGGCCGTGTCGACGATCACCGAGCGGGGCGCGGGCGACGACAACCCGTGACCCGGCCGATCGGCGGCGATGAGGCGCCAGCCCGTCCGCCCGGCGGCTTCGTCGAGCCACACCGCCTCGAGGCGCGAGCTGGGCGTGCCGTGGAACAGGAACAGCGGAGGCCCCTCGCCGTCACCGAGATCGGCGTAGCCGAGGCGTCGTCCGTCGCCGAGGGTGAGGGTGTGCCCGACCTGATCTTCGACCTGCCCTGGCATCGACACCTCCAGTGCCGTCAGCGCCGTGGGACAAGCCTAAGGGGACGAACCCCCGTTGCGACCAGGGTTTAGGCCCAGTCGGGCCGCTCGGGATCGGCGGTCGACCCTGGGTCGGGGGCCATCCCCGTGTGTTCGTGCAGGTGCCAGGTGGTCAGCGCCGGCATGAAGCGCCCGATGACGAGGGCACCGACGATGCAGGCCAGACCCCCCGACACCACGGCGAACTGGGGCGTCGTGACGACGGCGACGACCCCTGATTCGAAGTCGCCCAGGCGGGGCCCGCCGGTCACCACGGCGATGTGCACCGACGACAACCGTCCCCGCAAACGATCGGGGACGCTCAACTGCAGGATCGTGTTGCGGAACACGGCCGAGATGACGTCGGCGGCGCCGGCGAGGGCCAGGAAGACGAGGGCCAACCACAGCACGTGGGTGACGCCGAACAGCGCGATGGAGCCACCCCAGGCGATCACGGCGATGATCGTCGCCCGGCCCTGGCGATCGACCCTGGAGACCCACCCCGAGGTGGCGGCACCGACGAGCGCGCCGGCGCCGGGCGCGGCGTAGAGGAGCCCCACCACCGTCGCGCCCCCGAGGGCCGTGCCGATGGCCGGGAACAGCGCCCTCGGCATCCCGAACACCATGGCGTTGATGTCGATGACGAAGGTGCCCTGCAGCGCCTGGCGACCCTTGAGGAAGCGGAACCCTTCGACGATCGAGGCGATGCTGGCCTTGGTGCCCCCACCCTCGGGCTTGATCGGCAGCATCATCAGTAGGGTGACGATGGCGAAGCCGAAGGTGACCGTGTCGACCCAGTAGGCCGACGCGATGCTCACCTTGGCGATCAGGAGGCCGCCGATGGCGGGACCGACGACCACCCCCAGCTGCATCATGAGCTGGTTGAGGGCGGCCGCCGCGGGGAGGTTGTTGGCGCCGACCAGCTTGGGCGTGGCCGCGTTGCGCGTCGGGGCGTCGAGCCCGGAGAAGGCCTGCTGCAGGGCCATCAACACGAAGATCACCCAGACCTGGGGGTGGGCCGTCATGGCGTTGAGCGCCAGTCCCAGGCTGGTCGCGCCGACCAGCAGCTGGGCGATGAGCAGCAGGCTGCGGCGGTCGTACTGATCGGCGAGGGCTCCGCCGATCAACGATCCCGCGATCAGCGGCAGGACCGCCGCCAGTCCGAGCAGTCCCACCATCAGCGACGAGTGGGTGAGCAGGTACACCTGGTAGGGCGCGGCCACCACGGTCATCTGGGTGCCGAGGAACGAGATGATCTCGCCGAAGTAGAGCAGGCGGAACTGGCGGGACACGCGCAGCGGGGTGGTGTCCACCAGCAACTTGGCCATGCAGGATCAGATCGCGTTCTTCTCGATGATGCGGGCCATGGTGTCGAGCTCGGCCGGGGACATGTTCGGATCGCCTCGACGCAGGTCGAGGGTGGCCCGCAGGTGCCGCTGCGCCGCCGGACGGTCGACCTCGGCCAGGAAGCAGCGCAGGTAGAGCTGGCGGCCGGCGGCGGTCACGGCCCGGTCGAAGACGGAACCGCCTGGATCACCCGCTCCCAGCAGCAGCCACGTTCCGGCCAGGTCGGCGCCAGCCGGGCCTGAGGCGGCGTTGCTCCAGTCGATGACGACCGGCCCTGAGGCGGTCAACATGACGTTGCCGGGGTGCAGGTCGAGGTGGATCACGCTCGAGCCGGGTCCGTAAGGCTGACGCAACGGGATCTCGGCGGGATCAGGCACGGCGAGGCGGTGCAGCCAGCCGTGCAGGTCAGCCAGGAGGGTGGCGTGCCGACGCATGCGCCAGGGGTGGGAGCTGATGTCGTCGAGCATCGAGACACCTTCGATGCGCTCCATCACCAGCCCGTTGTCGACCACCTCGGTCACCTCGGGGCACGGGTAGCCCTGATGGCGGACCCAGCGCATCACCGCCGCTTCGTCGGCCAGCGAGCGGGGTTGGCGTGGCCGGCGCCACACCAGCCCTGGCTTCCAGGCCACGATCTCGGTGTCGCGTCCGCTGGCGATCACCTCGCCCTGATCGTCCATCTGGCCAGTATGGCGGATGCGTCGTTTACTCCAGCTTTCGAAGGATTACCTACGCTCACGACCACCATGCCCGTCCGCGCCGTCCGAGTCCGTGCCGTCCGAGTCCCTGCCATGCGAGTCCGTGCCGTTCGCCGACCCGGCCGCGGTCCGACGCCTCTCGGCCTGCTGGCGGCCTTGGCCGTGGCCACCCTTGCCCTCGTCGCCTGCTCGAGCAGCACCGAGTCGACCACCCCGACTTCGGCCCCGTCGACCACGGCTCCAGCGACGACCACCACCACCACGCCCGGCAAGAGCGCCGTCGTGTTCGTGTCCGTGGGCGGCAACATCGACGCCTACTCGACCCAGGCGCCGTACCACCGCGAGCGGGTGGTCGCCGCCGGCACCGCCCCCAACGGCGGCCAGGCCCACGGCCAGATCTGCTTCTTCCCCGACGGGAGCCGCCGATTCGTCGTGGCCGAGACGACGCCGGCCGTGGCCGCCACGCCGACGACACCCGCCACCGCCGCCCAAGCGGGCTGGGGCGTGTACCAACTCACGGGCAACGACGTCGGCACCTTCAAGGTCGCCCGGGTCGGCGGGTTCACCAGTCCGAGCGCGCCGTCGACGGCACCGTCGACCTACGGCTGTGCCTTCCTGAGCGACGGTCGGCTGTTCACCACCGACGTGGGCAACGCCAGCGGCGCCGGCACGGGACAGCTCATCGAGTGGTTCGGACCCTTCACGCCCAGCTCCCCCGGCGCCGCCATCACCCTGGCCCACTGCACGATCGCCACCAACCTGGCCTCACCGGGAGGGCTGGCGCCGGATCAGGACGGCAGCATCGACCTGGCCTCGTCCCGAGCCCCGACCGCCGGCGTGTGGAAGTACGGCGGCACGTTCCCGACCGACGGGGCCTCGTGCGAGGCGGCCGCCGCACCGGCACCGGGTGACGGCGGGGTCATGGTCACCGATGTCACCGCGTCGGTCCTGATCCCGGCGGGCCAGAACGGTCTGGGCGCGCCGAGCGCGGTCGCCCTCGCCGCCGACGCCAAGACCCTCATGGTGTCGAGCGCGCCCGACGGCGTCATCGACCAGTTCGACCTGAGCGGCCAGTTCTCCCAGACGGTGCTGGCCCCCAAGTCCGGCGAGCAGCTCGGCACCAACCCACGCGCGGACGGCACGCCGTTCGGCATCGCCGTCAACGCGGATGGCAACCTCTTCTACGCCGACCCCGGGCTCGTGCAGGTCAACGGGGTCGTCCAGCCTGGTCCACGCGTCGGCTCGCTGCGGCGCATCAGCTTCACCAAGGGCCAGCCTCAGCCCCCCGAGACCGTCAACCAGACGCTCGCCGCGCCGGACGGCCTCGGCATCTTCGACCCGGCCCAGGCCGGTGGCGGGTCAGCCTCGGTCGCCTGAGCGACCCTCCCCAGCATCGCCCTTTGTCGCGGCGGCAGATCGCCACCCCACAGGTGGTCGTTCGCCGCCGGGTTCGGGGATCACTCGTCGGTTGATGTGGCTTCGGCGGGCGGGCCCTCGGGGCCGAAGTCATATCCCAGCGCCGTGAGCCACTCCACCAGATCGGTGAGGCGCCACGAGGCGGTGACCTCGCCGTCGTCGCCCGTGTAGGTGACCATGATCATGGCCTTCTGCACACCGGTGAGATCGTCGGCTGACGTGGCGACCGAGGTGATGGCTGAGCGGCTGAGCTTGAACTCCTTCTGCGGCGCCCAGGTGACGAACATGAGGTCGCTGTCGCTCATGGCCAGACAACCCATCCCCTTGAGCCCGCCGGCGGTGGCGGGCTCGGTGCCGAAGCCGTTGGCCTTGGGTTCGATCAGCTTGATCTGATCCGCACCGAGCACCTCCTTGCACCGAGCGACGGCGGCGTCACCCTTCTTGCGCAGCGACGGTCCGAGGGCGAGACCGGCGACGACCACGACGATGACCAGGACGACGAGCACGGCGAGGACGATTCCCATGGCCGCGAAGCTAACAGCACGCGATGGGCCTCAAGCGGGACCTCATCGCCCAAGTTCGGGGACCTCGAGGTCCAACTTCCGGGACCTCAAGGTCCATGTTCGGCGCCGGCGCGGCACCGAAGCGGCGCCGGTCGCTCGACGCTCAGCGCAGAGCGCGGTCGGGGATCCAGTTGCCGTGGAACCCGGCCGGGACCCGCCGAGGGAGCCTGACGGCGGCCACCGGATCGGCGTCGAGGTCGTGGGCGTCGAGGATCAACAGCTCGCTGGCGTCGCGGGCCCGATCATAGACGTAGCCCATGAGCCATCCTTCGTCCTCGGCCGCGTCATCGCCCCCGGGCACGAACACGAACTCACTCGGCGTCCGGCCAGGCCCCAGGTCACGGGCCACCGTCGTGCCCCCGACCAGATCGTGCTTCAGCACGCTGGTGGTGGCGTCGGTGTCGCCGCCCAGATCGGCGAGGCTGGCTCCGACCGAGTAGCCGTAGCGGTGCTTCTTGGTGGCCAGGCGTTCGTCGGCCCGCGGGAACTCCTGGGGCCGATCGTCGATCACGGTCCGGCTGACTCGGCGCGCCAGAGGATCGATCGTCCAGCGCTCGAGGCTCGGCCGCCCACCATCGAGGGTGTCGGTCCGGGAACGGAACATCGACGGATGGCGGACGAGGTCGATGACGACCTTCCCCTCCTCGTCGTACGCGTTGAGCGGATGGAACACGTAGCACGGGTCGACCTCGACCCACACGGTGTCGGCGGACGATCCCGCCCGAGGGAGCAGCCCGATGCGAGGGGTGTACTCGTCATCCCACGCGTACGGCAACGAGGTGCCGGCCATGGCCGCTTCGAGATCGAACACGACGGGCAGATCGAAGACGATGACCTGGCTCTCGGTCAGACCCATGTCGTGCACCATCACCGGTCCGCCGACATCGACCGTCTCGCTCCGCACCAGCGTGCCGGAGGCATCGATGACGTGGTACCAGAGATAGGGCTCGGCGAAGCTGTAGGCCATGACGTGCATCTCGCCCGTGTCGGGGTCGAACTTGGGATGGGCCGTCGTCCCGGCCGGCAGCGGACCCCCGAAGTCCCACCGGCGGATCGTGTCGAGCTCGGGCGAGAGCTCATAGGGCAACGACAGCTCGTTGATGGCGTAGAGGCGGCCGGCGTGGTGCACGACGTTGGTGTTGCCCGAGCCGGCGAACAGCCCGCCCGCGGCCGGGGCCGGCACCTCGCTCTCGCCGAGGGCGGCGGCGGCGACCGGCGAGCGCACCCAGCGGTTGCGATACCACTGGGCCCCGCCATCGCGCAGCTCGACGCCATGGACCATGCCGTCGCCGACGAACCAGTGGTGGTTCGCCGGGTCGGCGTCGATCGGGTTGGGTCCGGTCCGCAGGTAGCGGCCGGCCAGTTCCGGGGGCACCGCCCCGTCGACGTCGAGGCCGGTCAGGGTCACCTCGTCGGACACGGGCGCGAAGTTGCCTTCGAGGTACCGGTTGGTGACCGGGGCGGGCGTGGTGCTGGGGGTCGATGTCTCCGTGTGGCTCATCGGGATCTCCTGGCGAGGCAGGGGGCGGTTTCGATAACGTCGTTATATAACACCGATATCGACTAGGGTGTCAAGGTGCCACGACCCCGCGAGTACCCCGATGATCTCGGCCAGCGACTGCTCGACGCGGCCGCCCACCTCCTCGCCACCGAAGGTCCGGGCGCGCTCAGCACGCGCCGGGTGTCGGCCGAGGTGGGCACGTCCACCACGGCGATCTACAGCCTGCTGGGCTCCAAGCACGAGCTGGTCCGCGCCCTGTACGTCGAGGGCTTCCGCCGCCTCGGGGTCCACCTCGCCCAGGTCGAGACGACCGACGATCCCCTGGCCGACCTTGGGGCGCTCGGCCTGGCCTACCACCGCAGCGCGACCGACAACCCCGAGTTCTACGACGTCATGTTCGGCTCACCGGTGCCCGAGTTCACGCCGTCGCCCGCCGATGGGGCCTTCGCGTTGACGACGCTTCAGGTCCTGATCGACGCCGTGGGTCGCTGCGTCGATGCCGGCGTGTTCATCGGCGACGCCGCCGACATCGCCAGGGAGCTGTGGGCCGTCAACCACGGCGTGACCTCGCTCGGGCTAACGGGGATGCTCGGATCCGCCGAGGCCGTCGAGAACCACCTGGTCCGCGTCACCTCGGCGACGGTGGCCGGCTACCGCTCGACGCCGCGCGGCGCCGATGATCCCGGCCTGAGCGGCTACCGCTCGACCGCCAGTGCGGCGCCGATGATCCCGGCCTGATTGGCGAGCTGGGCGGCCACGACGGGCGTCGCGCATTCGAGCAGCGGCACGAACTTGTCGGGCTCCTTGGACACTCCGCCTCCCAGCACGTACAGGTCGGGCCACAGCAACCGCTCGAGCTCGACCAGGTACTCGCTCAGCCGCTCGGCCCAGTGCTTCCAGCTCAGATCCTCCTTCTCGCGAACCACCTCGGCCGCCAGCTTCTCGGCGTCGACCTGGTGCTTGCCCATCTTGAGGTGTCCGAGCTCGGTGTTGGGAACGAGCACGCCCTCGTTGACCAGCGCGCTGCCGATGCCCGTCCCGAGGGTGAGCAGGACGACTACGCCGTGCCTGGCCTCGGGGTGGCCGAATCGCGCCTCGGCCTCGCCGGCCGCGTCGGCGTCGTTGACGACGACGACATGGCAGCCCGTGGCGTGGCTGAAGATGGCGGCGGCGTCGGCGCCGATCCACTGGTGATCGACGTTGGCGGCCGTGTGGATCTGGCCACCCTTGACCACGCCCGGGAACGTGGCGCCGACATCACCCGTCCATGAGAAGTGCTCGGTGACCTGGGCGACGACCTCGGCGACGGCCTCAGGGGTGGCCGGGTGCGGGGTCTTGATCCGCAGGCGTTCGACCACGAACGCACCCGTCTCGGTGTCGACCACCGCCCCCTTGATCCCCGTGCCGCCGATGTCGATGCCGAGTGCCTGCATGGGTGCCGTCTCCCTGGGGTTGGCGTTCGTTGGCGCCCGACGATGGTCGCGCGAGCGTCGTCGAGGTGGTGGACCCCGATCAGCGCAGCCGCCGGTAGCGGCGGATCAGCGCGCTGGTCGAGCTGTCGTGGTCCAGGCTGGGCTCGGCCGCACCGGACTCCGCGTCGGGCGCCTCGAGATCCTCGACGATGGTCATGGCCAGCTTCTTGCCCAGCTCGACACCCCACTGATCGAACGAGTTGATGTTCCAGATCGCCCCTTGGGTGAAGACCTTGTGCTCGTAGAGGGCGACCAGCTGGCCGAGCACGTTGGGCGTCAGCTCGGTGGCGAGGATCGACGACGTCGGATGGTTGCCGGCGAAGGTGCGAGCCGCGACCTGATGCTCGGGCACACCCTCGGAACGGACCTCGTCGGCCGTCTTGCCGAAGGCCAACGCCTCGGGCTGAGCGAGGAAGTTGGCCATCAGCAGGTCGTGGTGACGGCCGAGGTGGTGCGCGGATCGGGCGAACCCGATGAAGTCGGCCGGGATCAGCTTCGTCCCCTGATGGATCAGCTGGTAGTAGGCGTGCTGGCCGTTCGTGCCGGGCTGACCCCACACGATGGGACCGGTCGAGACGTCGACCGGTCGGCCCTCACGGGTGACCGACTTCCCGTCGCTCTCCATGTCGAGCTGCTGCAGGTAGGCCGGGAAGCTCGCCAGGTACTGGTCATACGGCAGCACCGCCAGCGTCTCGGCGCCGAAGAAGTCGTCGTACCAGATGCCGATCAGGCCCATCAGCATCGGCATGTTGGCCTCGATGGGCGCGGTCCGGAAGTGGTCGTCCATGGCGTGGAAGCCGGCCAGCATCTCGCCGAACTGGTCGGACCCGATGGCGATCATGAGCGAGAGCCCGACGGCCGAGTCATAGGAGTAGCGGCCCCCGACCCAGTCCCAGAAGCCGAACATGTTGGCCGGGTCGATGCCGAACTCGGCGACCCCGTCGTGGTTCGTCGACACGGCGACGAAGTGCTTGGCGACGGCGGCCGGGTCACCGAGCGTGGCCAGCACCCAGTCGCGGGCGGTTGCCGCGTTGGTCATGGTCTCGAGCGTCGTGAAGGTCTTCGACACGATGATGAACAGGGTCTCGGCCGGATCGAGGTCGCGGGTCGCCTCCCAGAAGTCGGTTCCGTCGATGTTGGACACGAACCGGAAGCCGAGCGAGCGCTGGCTGTGGTTCTGCAGGGCCTCGTAGGCCATCTTGGGGCCGAGGTCGCTCCCGCCGATGCCGATGTTCACGATCGTGCGGATGGGCTTGCCGGTGTGACCGGTCCAGGTCCCTGATCGGATCTGTTCGCTGAAGCGCGCCATGGCGTCGAGCACCTCGTGCACGCCCGGAACCACGTCGACGCCGTCGACCTCGATCACGGTGCCGCGAGGGGCGCGCAGGGCAACGTGCAGGACGGCCCGGTCCTCGGTCACGTTGATCTTCTCGCCGGCGAACATCGCGTCGCGAAGGGCCTCGACTCCGGCGCGCCGCGCCAGTGCGGCGAGCAGGCCGATGGTGCCGGTGGTGAGTCGGTGCTTCGAGTAGTCGAGGTAGAGGTCGCCGACCTCGAGGGTCATGCGGTCGCCGCGCTGGGGATCGTCGGCGAACAGCTCGCGCAGGTGGACCTCGCGCATGGACTCGAAGTGCGCGGTCAGCGCCTGCCACTCGGCGGTGGTCGAGATGGGCGGTGGTCCGTCGGTCATCGTCTCTCCTGGTCGGCGCCGAGGCGCGAGCGATGTGCTTCACTTCTCCAGCAGTGGGTTTCTACACCGATTGTGTCCGGGCGATCGGGCCGGCCACCGCTGAGGGCTGCCGACCTGGTGGGCGCCGGCGGGTGGCGCATGGTCGCGCCGGATCGGGACGGCGTCGGCCATGACCCCCGACATCGACGCGCCGGCGCGGCCCTACGCCCTGCCCGCCCGACCCCGGATCCACGCCCTCGCCTGGTCGGCCCTCGTCGGATTCGGGCTCGTCGTCGCCGCCGTGATCGGTCTGCACCTGTGGATCCAGTGGTCAGGCTCGGCCCTGGATCGCCGCGTCCGGGCCGAGGAACCCGGCGTCACCCGGCAGGCCAACGACCTGATCAGCCGCTCGCCCCAGGGGTGCCGGCCCGCGACCGACCTCCCGCCGGCCCTGGCCGGGCTCGGCCACTGGGAGCAGGTCTGCATCACGACCTCCGCGTCGGGCGGGCGCCAACTGAGCCTCGACGCCAAGGTCGACGACCAGGGCGCCGTGGCGGGAGTGATCTACGCCAACGGCACTCCTGACTCACCCGACACGTGCCTGCACCACCTGCACGGCGGCTGGTGGCAGGACGCGAGCAGCGTGACCTGCCCACCGGGTTGGTCCGCGCAGGGCGGACCCTGAACGACCGAGCACGGCGTCGCGGGCCGCCGACCACAGCCGGGTTGGATCATTGGCCACCACAGCGGGGGTTGGTGACCCAAGGTGTCGCTCGCCGTCAGGTGACGATGATGCTGAAGCGGGCGGTGAACGACTGGCCGGGCGACACGAAGGGGCAGGTGCCGGTGGTGAGGGCGTTGGTCGGCGCCGTCATGGGCTCGAGGGCGCAGAAGTTCTCACCTTCGGGTGCGTAGACCTGCAGATAGCCGTAGTTGCGGTCGAGGAGCACGCGAAGCGAGCGCCCACCCGACTCGAGGCCGACTCGACGATCGCGGCCGAGAGCGTAGAGGTCGTCGAAGGTGCGACTCCCCAACGGCTCGGACTCGGCCGCGACCTGCTGACCGGCGCCGGTCGGGATGCCGCCCTCGTCGAGCTCGAGATGGCGACGAGCCGGCAGCACCAACCGAAGCGCGTTGCGGCGACTCGCCGGCAGCCGGAAGTACGGATGCCAGCCGAAGGCGACCGGAACCCGGCGCCGACCGGTGGCCCGCAGAGTCGTCGACACTGACAGCCCCGAATGATCGACGCGATGTTCGACGACCAGCAGGTGCGGAAAGGGGAACGACTCCAGCAGATCGGGGCGTTCGCGGAGATCCAGGCGCGAGACCATGGCGGCGCTGCGGGCGTCGGCGGCGATGCGCACGAGCTCCCACCCACTGTCGGCCCCGAGCGTGCCGTGCATGGGACGGCCGTTGGCATCCCGCTTGACGTGCGGGGCGTCGGCGACATCGACGGTCACGCCTCCGATCCGATAGGTGTCGCCCGCCAGCCGATTGGCCCAGGGGGCCAGCAGTGGCAGACCCGTCGTGTGGCCCTTGGCGTAGCCGTCGAGACCGGCGGCCAGGCTCAGGAACTCGTCACCCGCCCGGGTGATCGAGGCGCCGAGCAACCCGAGGCCCGGCACGATCGTGGCGCTCATGTCACCCACCGACAACGTGACGGCCGCCTGGCCCTCGAACAGCCCGATCTGGGCGTGCGGCTCGGGGCTCACGGCTGGCCCGTGCTCGTTCCCGGTGCCCGACTACTTCTTCTCGTCATGCCCACCGAACTGCTTGCGCATGGCCGAGAGCAACTTGTCGGCGAAGTCGGCCTCGCCCCGAGATGTGAACCGCGAATAGAGCGCGTGGGTCAGCACCGGCGCGGGCACGCCTTCGTCGATGGCGGCCAACGACGTCCATCGGCCCTCGCCCGAGTCCGACACGCGCCCGGCGAACGAGGCCAGGTGAGGATCCTCGACCAGTGCCTCGGCCGTGAGATCGAGCAGCCACGAGGCGACCACGCTCCCCCGTCGCCAGACCTCGGCCACCTCGGTCGTGTCGATCTCGTATTGGTAGTACTTGGGATCGCGCAGCGGCGTGGTCTCGGCGTCGGCTTCGCGCTCCAGACGACCGGCATCCGCGCCGCGAATGATGTTGAGGCCCTCGGCGTAGGCCGCCATCAGGCCGTACTCGATGCCGTTGTGGACCATCTTGACGAAGTGCCCGGCACCCGTGGGCCCGCAGTGCAAGTAGCCCAGCTCGCTGGTCGCCGGATCCCCGCGGCGGCCCGGCGTGCGCTCGATCTCGCCCAGACCGGGGGCGATGGTGCGAAAGATCGGATCGAGGTGAGCGACGATGTCATCCTCGCCGCCGATCATCAGACAGAACCCGCGCTCGAGACCGAACACGCCACCGCTCGTGCCGACATCGACGTAGTGCACGCCCGTGGGCGCCAGCACGCCGGCCCGATCGATGTCGTCGCGGTAGTAGGTGTTGCCCCCGTCGATCACGATGTCACCCGTGCTCATGCGATCGGCCAGATCGGTCACCGTCTGGCCGGCGAACGCGGCCGGCACCATCACCCACGCCGCTCGCGGCGCGTCGAGGGCGGCGACGAACTCGTCGAGCGTGCTTGCCCCGGTGATGGCGTCGTGCTCGGCGGCGAGCGTCGACACGGCGTCGGCGCTGACGTCGTAGACGACACAGGTGTGACCGTCACGAACCAGGCGGCGCACCAGGTTGGCGCCCATGCGACCGAGTCCGACCATTCCGAGTTGCATGCGGGATCCTCCAGGACGAGCGGCGCGTTGCCGATCGCCAATGGTGGCCGAATTGGCCGACGTGTGCGCTTGATTCGAACGGTTTTCTCGGCCGGCCGGACCGGCCCGCCCGTCCTCAGCGCCACGCGACGCGACGCACCGGACCGTCGGCCGGTGCCGAGGCTCTGGGCGCTCGCGGCTCGATGGCGGAGCGGTGCCTAGGCTGGCGATCGTGGTCGCCTACGACGAGTTCGCCATGTTCGCCGACAACGCGTCCGAGGTGGGCCTGGCCTACGTCGAACCCGTGGTGCAGCGCAGGTCCGTGACGGTGCCGTCGGGGCTCGAGCTGAGCGCACTGGTATGGGGCGATGCACCGAGCGAGCTGGTCCTGCTGCACGGCGGTGCCCAGAACGCCCACACCTGGGACACGGTCGCGCTGGCCCTGGGCCGACCGCTGGTGGCCATCGACCTCCCCGGCCACGGTCATTCGGCATGGCGGCCCTCGCGTGACTACCGACCCCAGGCCATGGCCGAGGACGTGGCCGCCGCCATCGAGGCCCTGGCGCCCGAGGCGAGCACGCTCGTCGGCATGTCACTCGGCGGACTGACGGCCGTGGCCACCTTGGCGTCGACCCCCACGGTCGCCGATCGCCTCGTACTCGTCGACGTGACCCCAGGTGTGAACCGCGACAAGGCGGCGGCCATCGTCAACTTCGTCAACGGTCCGCCCGCCTTCGACGACTTCGACGCGCTGCTGGCGCGGACCATCGAGCACAACCCCACCCGTTCTGAATCGTCGCTGCGTCGCGGCATCCTCCACAACGCGTACGAACGCGACGACGGCAGCTGGGTGTGGCGCTACGACAAGATCGGTGACCGCCTCGACGATCTGGACGACCGCTTCGGCGATCTGTGGGACGCGGTGTCGGCCATCGACGCGCCGATGCTGCTGGCGCGCGGCTCGTTGTCGCCGGTCGTAGATGACGACGACGTGGCCGAGTTGCGCCGGCGCCAGCCCGAGGTCGAGGTGGTCGTCGTCGAGGGCGCGGGCCACAGCATCCAAGGCGACCAGCCCGTCGTCCTGGCCGACCTGCTCGAGCGGTTCCACACCGCCGGCTGACGACAGCTTCGGACTCAGCTGATCAGGTCCGCCAGGCGATCGACCTCGGCCGGATCGTGTCCGTCGGATACCAACCTCAGCTGATCAGGTCAGCCAGGCGATCGACCTCGGCCGGATCGGACGACGTCGGCACCAGCAGCAGCTCGTCACAACCGGCGTCGGCCACGCGCGCGATCCCGTCTCGTAGCTGGGCGACCCCGGCGGCCGTCGTCAGCTCGGCCATGGCGCCGGCGGCCTCGGCCCCGAAGATGCCCAGGTAGCGCCGGGCATAGTCGTTCAGTTGCGGACCGGCGAGGTCGGGCTCGCCCAGGGCGTACCAGAAGCTGGTGACGTGGCGAGGCGGCTCGTCGCGGCCGGCCTCGGTCCAGGCCGCCTCGATCCGGTCGAACGTGGCACGGTGGTCCTCGCCAATCGGGTCGAGCACGAATCCGCAGACGCCCTCGGCCCAGCGGGCGGCGCGGGCCACGGCCTTGGGGCCGAGCGCGCCCGAATACAACGGTGGACCGCCGGACTGCAGCGGTGCCGGTCCAACGGGAGCC
This sequence comes from uncultured Microthrixaceae bacterium, assembly GCA_963734965.1. Classification (GTDB taxonomy): domain Bacteria; phylum Actinomycetota; class Acidimicrobiia; order Acidimicrobiales; family Acidimicrobilacustridaceae; genus UBA4742. The sequence continues at coordinate 830,047 of CAVTJK010000004.1, forward strand.
ATCTCGGCGTAGGGCGGCTCGCCGGCCCACACCTGCCGCATGACCGCGACCTGATCGTCGACCCGCTGGTGGAGCCGGGAGAACGAGGCCTCCATGGCGCGATAGTCCTCGTCGCGGCCGCCGACGCCGACGCCGAGCACGAGCCGGCCACCGGAGAGCACGTCGAGGGTGGCCGCCTGCTTGGCCACCTCGACGGCGGGATGCAACGGCAACACCACGACCGTCGACATGATCCGCACCCGCTCGGTGACGGCGGCGGCCGCGGCCAGGGTCACGAACAGCTCGAGGTTGGGATAGGTGATGCGCTCGCCCAGCGCCAGGGTCGAGAACGGTCCGTCGTCGATGCGTCGGCACCAGTCGAGCAGGGTGTCACGATCGACCCCGCCGATCATGGACGGCAGGGTCAATCCGATCTGCACGTGCGAGCGTCTCCGCGTTCGATTGCGAGCTGACCGGCGCGGCCGACCACGACGAGTCGGCCGCGCCCGGGTGTCAGCTCTTCCAGGCCGCGAAGGTCAGCGGCACGATCTGGGTCTGCGCCGTGGACCCGTCAGGCAGCTTGTAGCCGTTGAGCGCATGGGTCTTGTTCGTGTAGGCGATCGACTGCAAGTCGTGGGTCCAGAACACGAACATCACGTCCTTGGCCATCTGCTCCTGCACGATCTTGTACTGGGCGATCTGCTCTTGCAGGTCGTCGGTGGTACGGGCCTTGTCCAACGCCGCGGTCAGCGTCTGGTCGGCCAGCCGCGAGAAGTTCAGCGAGAGCTTCCCGATGGGTTGGACGGTGCTGGCGGCGATGAACACGTACTGGGTGTCCAGGGTCACCGATCCGAACAGGATGAAGCCGGTGGCCGTGTAGTTGCCCAGGATCACGTCGGCGATCAGGGTGGCCTGGTCCTCCGGCTTGATCTGCATGTCGGCGCCGATCACCTTGAGGTTCTGCTGCACGAAGGCGGCGATGGACTGCACGGTGGCCGCGGGCGTGATCAGCAGCGAGAACGACAGCGGATGGCCGTACTTGGCCTCGTACTGCTTCTCGAGCTCCTTGGCCTTCTCGAGGTTGAAGGTCTTCCAGCCCGCGTCGGGGCTGTAGTACGGCTCGTTGGGACCGAACGGCCCCTGGGCCGGTTTGAAGACCCCACCGAACGCCACCTTGGACAGGTTGGCGGTGTCGGTGGCGTAGGCGACGATCTCGCGAGCCAAGATGTCGTTGAACGGGGCCTGGGCCGTGTTGAAGGCGGTGAAGGCCTCGGACTGCTGCAGCCCCGAGTCGGTGAAGAACTGGATCTGGTGGTCCTCGGCGGCCGTCGAGAGCTTGCCGATCTGGATCGGGTCGCCCTGCTCGATGGCATCCTCCTCACCCGTCAGCAGAGCGCTCGAACGCGAGGCCGGATCGGTCAGGATCTTGAAGGTGATCCCGTCGAGCAGCGGGTAGCCCTTGCGCCAGTAGTTCGGGTTCTTCTTGACCGTGAGGGTGTCGTTCTGCACCCACTTGACGAACGAGAACGGACCCGTGCCGACCGGGTTGTTGGCTCCACCGTCGGGCTTGTCGAGCATGGCCTTCGGAGCGGCCATGGCACCGGGTTGGGTGGTCAGGGTGTGGGGGAAGGTCGACCACGGCTGCTTCATGGTCAGCTTCACCGTCAGCGGATCGACGACGTCGACCGCCGTGACGGTCTGGAACACCGGGGCGGTGATCGAGGCCGGATCGCGCTGGACGTCGAAGTTCTGCTTCACCGCGGCGGCGTCGCACTTCTCGCCGTCCTGGAAGGTCACGTCCGGACGCATCTTGATCGTCCACTGCGTGAAGTCGGTGTTCGAGGTGATGGATTCGGCCAGGTACGGCTTGGGAATGTCCTTGTCGTCGTACTCGGCCAGGTGGTCGAAGATCGACCCGGCCACGATGTAGGCCGATCCGGCCCACTGGTCCTTGGCCGGACTCCAGCCGTTGGTCTCGGCGTTGAGCCCGAAGTTCAGCGTGCCGCCGGCTTTGGGTTGGCCGGGATTGGCCACCGTGATGTTGGTGCCGTTCTTGGCGGCGGACGGTTGGGTGCCCGACGACGAGCTGCTCGACGAGCTCTTGCCGCAGGCGACGGCGAGCATCGTCAAGACGGCCAGCATCGAGACGACTACGACGACACCGCTTCGCCCGGTGACCTGGTTCGTGCGATCCACGAGATTCCCCCTCGCTTGTTCCCCCCCGAGCTACCCCGCCCGGGACGGTGGCACCCTAGTGCAGCCTTGGCGCCGATGTTGACGCGGCTGTCAACAGCACATCGGACACCACCAGTGACAAGCAGGTGACGGCGAGTGCTGGTCCGATGGCGTCGGAGCCGAAGTGCTGGGCGACGAGGCCGATCACGGCCGAGCCGACAGCCCCTCCGATGACCCCCGCGGCCAGCTGGCGGCCGATGACCGCGGTGGCTCGGCCCGGGCCGACCCGGACCGGCGTGAGGGCCATGAGGGCCGGGAAGACGCCGCTCAGGCCGAGTCCGACGACTACCAGCGACAAGGCTGCCCCGCCGCTGGGCAGAAGCCACAAGCCGACGCACCCGGCCAGGCTGGCCACCATCGAGGCCGTCACCACCACCGCCGGGCCGACCCGGTTGCCGATGGCGCCCAGGACCAGCCGGCCCCCCGCCAGCGCCCCCCAGTAGGCCGTCACCAGGACCCCGGCCGTGGTCGACGCCACCCCCCGTCCGGTGAGCAGGACGAAGGCCCAGGACCCGATGGCCACCTCGACGGCGCCGTAGACCAGGAACACGAGGGGCCCGAGCCGAGCGGCGCGCCGATGGCTCCGGCTGACGTGCTCGCTCGGTGGTGGCTCGACCTCTGAGGGTATGGCCAGCGAAGCCACCCCGGTGACCATCAGCGACGGTTCGGCGGCGCCCAGCCGAAGCGGCGAGGGCCACTGCGCCCGGGTCACCGCGAATCCGACGGCGAGCGCGAACTGCACCACTGCCAGTCCGGCGTAGCCCCAACGCCAGCTGATCTCGGCGCCGATCAACGCCGTCATGACCAGTGGCCCGAGGGTGGCCCCGATCCCGAACCCGCCGTGCATGAGGTTCATCACGCGGCTGCTGTGGAAGAGGGCGACGTGGGCGTTCAGGGCGGCGTCGACGTAGCCTCCGGACACGCCGATGATCCCGGCCGCCACCAGCACGACGGCCCAGGCCGGCCCGAGGGCGAACCCGAGGGCGCCCACCGCGGCCACCGCCGAGGCCCCCGCCAACACCCAACCGGTGCCCACGCCCGCCTCGATCCAGGGATGGGTCAGCGTGGCCGCCAGGTAGCCGACCGTGTAGGTCACCAGCAGGAGGCCCAGGTTGGACAGCGGCCGATCGAAGTCGGCGCGCATCGAGTCCCAGGCGACACCTAGTGCGGCGGCGGGAAGACCGAGAGCGACATAGGCGCCGATCATCAGCGCGCCGCGGCCAGGGGCCAGGGGCGGCTGGGGCGGCGACGGGCTCGGCGCGGGGATCAGGAACCGCTCGGTCGAGCCGGCGCCGAGGCGGCCACCGCCTGCTCCGAGGCCGCCACCGCCGGCTCCGAGTCCGAGCTCGGCACCGGGTGCGGATCCGAGGGCAGGTCCGAGCCATCGGCCGGCTCACCCTGGGGGCCCGAACCGGGCTCGGGCGGCGCCAGCGGCGAATCGAGCCCGGCGTCGTAGGCGTGGTGCACGGCGAACAGGAAGCGCTCGGTGGCCTTCACCATGCGGCGGGTCCGCGGCGATCCGAACACGTCGAAGGCGTGCTGGGCACCGCGCAGCTCGACGTAGACGACCTCGGACTGCGACACCGCCCGCAGGTCATCGACGAAGAGCCGGGCCACCGACACCGGAGCCAGCGTGTCCTTGTCGCCGTGAACGACGAGGAAGGGCGGGGCGTCGGCTCGCACCTGGTCGAGCGGCGACGCGGCCTGGAACTTCTCGGGCTCGTCGTCGAGGAAGGCCTTGATCACCCAGGGCTGAGCCAGCCACTTCATGAACTCGGGGCCCATGGCCCCGGTGCGGTTCGTGAAGTCGTAGACGCCGTAGAACGGCACGGCCGCCTGCACGGTCGTATCGGCGTGCTCGAAGCCGGGCTGGTACGCGGGATCGTTGGCGGTGAGGCCCATCAGCGCGGCCAGGTGGCCGCCGGCCGAACCGCCGGTCACGACGACGAAGTCCGGATCGATGCCGTAGGTGTCGCTGTGGCCCCGGATCCACGCCAGCGCCGCCTTGATGTCGACCAGGTGGTCGGGGAAGGTGGCCGAGGGGCTGAGCCGGTAGTTGACGTTGAAGCCGACCCACCCGTGCGACGCCAAGTGACGCAGCAGCGGGATGCCCTGCTCGCGCTTGTCGCCGAACACCCAGCCTCCGCCGTGGATCTGGATGATGGCCGGTCGGCGCTCGCCGTCGGCGACGGGGCGGTAGACGTCGAGCTCGAGTCGGCGCCCACCCGCCCGCCGGTACTCGATGTTGCGCTCGACCGTGATCTTCTGGGCCTTGACCCGGCCTCGCCCTGACAGGGCGTCGGCGCCGAAAGCACCGAAGGCCTGGGTCGCGGTCGCGGCGGTGGCCCGACCCTGGAAGAACAAGACGATCAGGTAGAGCCACGAGACGACCAGCAGCCCGAGCCCGACCCAGCCGACCAGCTGGTCGAGGGCCCCGGCCGCGATCAACAGCGCGGCGGCCCCGACCTCGAGCACGATCCAGAGCGGCGAGCCCTCGATCGTCAGCCAGGACGCGAAGAAGCTCCACACGAACAGCACTCGATTGCGTCGCACGGGGCGCCACGCGTTGAGGGTGTGGAGCGCGCACCAGACTCCCAGCGCCAGCAAGACCCAAGCCATGGGCTCAAGTCTGCCCGCGGGCCGGGGTGGCTAGCCACCTCACGGAGGGCCAGACTGGGTCTCGTGCCTCGCCTATCCGGCCTCGATGCCTTCTTCTTGTACCTCGAGACCCCCACCATGCACACCCACGTCTGCCTGGTGGCCGTGCTCGATCCCTCGACCATGCCCGACGGGTACTCGTACAAGAAGATCCGCCGCCACATCGAATCGAGAGCGCCGCGGATCCTGCCGTTCCGCCGGGTGCTGCGGGATGTGCCCTTCCGCCTGCACCACCCGGTCTGGCTCGACGATCCCGACTTCGACATCCGCCATCACGTCCACCGCACCCAGCTGTCGGCGCCGGGCTCGCATCAGGATCTGGCCCGGCTGGCCGGCGACATCGCCAGCGTGCCCCTCGACCGCACCCGGCCCTTGTGGGACATGACCGTCGTCGAGGGACTGGCCGATGGCCGCATCGGGCTGATCGCCAAGATCCATCACAGCGCCATGGACGGCACGTCGGGCGTCGAGATCATGATCTCGTTCTTCGATCTCGAGCCCGGAGCGCCCGACGCCGAGTCCTCGACCTCGTCCTCCGGGAAGAAGGCGAAGAAGAGCGCCGCGGGCGAAGCCGAGGATCGAGCCGAGCCGCTCGCCGTGCCGACCGATCAGGAGCTGATGAGGGCCGCCACCATCGATCGCGCCAAGGGCCTGTTCGACGCCCGAGGGTTGGCCCGCCGCACCGGCACGGCCATCGCCAACGTGGCCAGGAGCCGATCCGAGTCCACCGGCGCCGTCGGCGGCACCCCGCTTACCGCCCCGCGCACCCCGTTCAACGGCGCCCTCGTCGCCGAGCGCGACATGGCCTTCACACAGCTGTCGCTCGACGAGATCAAGCAGGTGAAGAACGCCCTCGGCGCGACCGTGAACGACGTCGTGCTGGCCACCTGCGCCCGGGCCCTGCGCGCCTACCTGCTCGCGGCGGACTGCTTGCCGGACGACCCGCTCCTGGCCTCGTGCCCTGTGTCGATCCGAACCGAGTCCGAGGTGGGCCAGTTCGACAACCGGGTGTCGGTCATGTTCACCCAGCTGCACACCGAGCTCGACGATCCGATCGACTGCTTGCTGGCCACCGCGGCCGGCGCCCGCGCCGCCAAGGCCGAGCACTCCCAGCTCGGACCGTCGATGCTCGGCGACTGGGCCGAGGTCATCGATCCCTGGACCATCACGACGGCCACCGATCTGCTGACCCGCTTCAAGCTCGGCGATCGGCTCCCCCCGGTCCACAACCTGGTGGTGTCCAACGTGGCCGGACCGCCGTTCCCCGTCTTCATGGCCGGGGCGCGCCTCGAGGAGGCCTATCCGATGGGGCCGGTTCTCGAAGGCGCAGGGCTCAACATCACCGTCCTCAGCTACTGCGACTCGGTCGATGTCGGCTTCATCGCCTCGCCCAACCTGGTCGGCGACCTGTGGTCGATGGCCGATCGGATCGGACCCGCCTTCGACGAGCTCCGTGACGCCGTGGCCCCTGTCGAACCAGACGTCGATCCGGACGTCGAGCCCGACCCGGTCGTGGCCACCCGCACCGTTCCCGACTGATCGCCAGGGTAGATCTGACTACCCGTCAGGGCTCAGTTGAGCGCCTCGTTGGAACGTGTTCTACTTTACGGCCATGGCATACAACATGGCCGACCTCTTCGAGCACACGGCCGATGTCGTTGCCGATCGCATCGCCCTGGTGTGCGGGGACGAGACCCGCACCTACGCCGACCTCGAGGCCCGCAGCAACCGCCTGGCCCACCATCTGGCGGCGACCGGGATCCAACCGGGCGACCACGTCGGGATCTACGCCGCCAACAGCATCGAGTGGGTCGAGGCGCTGTTGGCCATCTTCAAGATCCGCGCCGTGCCGATCAACATCAACTACCGCTACGTCGAGACCGAGCTGCGCTATCTGTTCGACAACGCTGATCTGGTCGGCCTCGTCTACCGCGAGGAGTTCGGGCCCCGCGTCGCGGCCGTCATCGGCGACGTGCCCAAGCTCCGCCACCTGGTGATGATCCCGGACGGTTCGGGCGCTTCGCAGGCCGGTCTCGAAATCGTCACCTATGCCGACGCGCTGGCGGCGGGCTCGCCCGAGCGGGACTTCGAGCCCCGATCCGGTGACGACATCGTGATGATCTACACGGGCGGCACGACCGGGATGCCCAAGGGCGTGATGTGGCGCGCCGAGGACATCTTCTTCGCCCTGATCGGCGGGACGGACCCCTTCACCCACGTCAAGGTGGCCGACGAGCACCAGCACGCCCGCAACGCCGAGGCGTCGCCCGGTCAGCTCACGTTCCTCAGCACGCCGCCGCTCATGCACGGCGCCGCCTTCGCCAGCTGCCTCATGCAGCTCTTCCAGGGCAACCGCAACGTGCTGGTCGAGAAGTTCGACCCGTACGACGTGTGGCGCGTCGTCGCGCGCAACGGCGTCAACTCGATCCTCATCGTGGGCGACGCCATGGGCCGTCCGATGATCGAGGCCCTCGACGGAGCTCGAAGCGGCCGACGAGGACCTCGACCTGTCGAGCCTGCTCAGCCTCAGCTCGAGCGCCGCCGTCTTCTCGCCGACGGTCAAGGATCGCTTCCTCGAACGCTTCCCCAACCTGGTGCTGACCGACTCGATCGGCGCGACCGAGAGCGGGTTCACCGGCATCCGCACCGTCGCCAAGGACGACACGGCCATGAAGGGCGGGGGGCCCACCGTCTCGCCCGGCCTCGACACCGTCGTGCTCGACGACGAGCTGGGTCTGGTCGCACCGGGCTCGGGCGTGATCGGGCGGGTGGCTCGCGGCGGCAACATCCCCCTCGGGTACTACAAGGACGAGACCAAGACCGCGGCCACCTTCATCGTCGCCGCCGACGGTCAGCGCTACTCGGTGCCCGGCGACTTCGCCACCGTCGAGGAGGACGGGCGCATCACCCTGCTCGGCCGGGGCTCGGTCTGCATCAACACCGGCGGCGAGAAGGTCTTCCCCGAAGAGGTCGAGTCGGTGCTCAAGGCGCACGCCGATGTGTTCGATGCCATCGTCGTGGGTGCACCCGACGAACGATGGGGCCAGCGGGTCACGGCCCTCGTCCAGGTCCGCGACGGCCACGCCCTCGATCTCGACGACCTCGACCGCCACACCCGGGCCCACCTGGCCGGCTACAAGCTGCCGCGGCTGATCGTGCCCGTCGACGAGGTGCTCCGCTCGCCCAGCGGCAAGCCCGACTACCCGTGGGCCCTCAAGCTGGCCGCCGAAGAAGCGGCCAAGCAGCCCTCCGTCTCGAACTCGACCAAATCCACCAGGAGGATTCAACGACATGCAGACCTACGACACGTTCTTCATCGGGGGCAAGTGGGTCACCCGCCTCGGGCTCGGACACCCTCGACGTGGTGTCGCCCTCGACCGAGGAGGTCATCGGCCGCGTGCCGGTGTCGACGACGGCCGACATCGACAAGGCGGTCGCCGCCGCCCGCGAGGCGTTCGACCTCGGGCCGTGGCCGCGCATGAGCCCGGCCGAGCGGGCCGACATCATGGCGACGATCTCGGGGGCGATCACGGCCAAGATGGACGACTTCGCCCGGCTCATCTCGACCGAGAACGGCGCGCCGTACAACTTCTCGATCATGGGCCAGGTGTTCGCCGCCACCGCGATCCTCGACTACTTCACCGGGCTCACCCGCGAGTTCGACTTCGAGGAGACCCGCACACGGGCATGCTGGGCCCCGTCCTCGTGCGCAAGGAGCCGGTCGGCGTGGCCGCCGGGATCATCCCGTGGAACGTGCCGCTGTTCGTCACGATGCTCAAGCTGGCGCCGACGCTGGCGTCGGGTTCGACCATCGTGATCAAGCCGGCGCCCGAGACGCCGCTCGACGCCAACGTGTTGGCCGAGATCATCGAGTCGTCCGGCCTGCCCGCCGGCGTGGTCAACATCGTGTCGGCCGACCGCGAGGTGGGCGAGCACCTCGTGCGCCACCCCGACATCGACAAGGTGTCGCTTCACGGGCTCGACCGTGGCCGGGCGCAAGATCGGTGCCATCTGCGGCGAGCAGCTCAAGCGCTGCACGCTCGAGCTGGGCGGCAAGTCGGCCGCCATCATCTGCGACGACGCCGACCTCGACGCCACCATCGCCCCGCTGCTCGACGGCCGGCATCATGAACAACGGCCAGGCCTGCGTGGCCCAGACCCGCATCCTGGCCAGCCGCAGCCGCTACGCCGAGGTCCGCGACGCGCTGGCCGAGGCGGTCGGCGCCTACCAGGTCGGCGATCCGCTCGACGCCGAGACCCAGTGCGGACCGCTCGTGGCCGAGCGCCAGCGCGACCGGGTCGAGGGCTACATCGCCAAGGGCCAGGCCGAGGGCGCCACGCTCGTCGTCGGCGGCGGTCGGCCGTCCGGCTTCGACAAGGGCTGGTTCGTCGAGCCGACGCTGTTCGCCGACGTCGACAACTCGATGACCATCGCCCAGGAGGAGATCTTCGGGCCGGTCCTGTCGCTCATCCCCTACGACACCGAGGACGACGCCGTGCGCCATCGCCAACGACAGCGACTACGGCCTGTCGGGCACGGTGTGGACCGCTGACGTCGAGCAGGGCATCGACATCGCCCGCCGGTCCGCACCGGCACCTACACGTCAACGGGTTCGGCATGGACTTCGGCTCGCCCTTCGGCGGGTTCAAGTCCTCCGGCGTCGGCCGCGAGCTCGGCCCCGAGGGCCTGTCCGCCTTCCTCGAGGACAAGACCATCAACCTCCCCGGCGACTATCAGCCTGGGTGAGGGACGGTTGACGCGCCGAGTCACCGGCCACGAGATCCAGTGCGGTCTCGAGGTCGGGGGCCTCGGTGACCGAGCAGTCGTGGTCGAACACGACGTAGCGGTCGAAGGCGCGCATGAACCAACGGTCGTGGGTGACGGAGACCACCGTGCCCTCGAAGCTGGCCAACGCCGCTTCGAGGGCCTCGGCCGAGCCGAGATCGAGGTTGTCGGTCGGCTCGTCGAGCAGCAGCAGGTTGGTGCCCCGCAGCTCGAGCAGCAGCACCTGCATCCGGGCCTTCTGGCCGCCTGAAAGGGTCTCGAACGGGCGGCGGGCGGCCCCCGCCAGTCCGTAGCGCGCCAGCGCGCTGAGCGCCTGCTGCTCGCTGACGTCGACGTCGCCGACGATGTCGAGCAACGTACGGCCGGCCATCGACGCGACCTCGTCGGTCTGTTGGAAGATGCCGGGTACGACCGACGCTCCGATCCGCCACTCGCCCGAGTGCTCGATCGTCTCGTCGCCGCCCAACAGGCGCAGGAAGTGGGACTTGCCGCTGCCGTTGGGGCCCAGCACGACCACGCGCTCGCCGAAGAACACCTCGAGGTCGAACGGGTCGGCCAGTCCGGCCAGCTCGAGGTCGAAGCACTGCAGCACGCGCTTGCCCGACCGGCTGCCGGTCAGCTTCATGCGCACGGCCGACGCCGTCGGCGGAGGCTCAGGCGGTCCGAGGGCGACGAAGCGCTGCCATCGGCTCTCGGCCGCGTTGGCCTGCTTGGCGTTGCCGTCGTTGATCGAGGCGCGTTGCTTCATCAGCTTGTAGTGGCGGAACAAGCGGCGCTCCTCGTCCTGCCAACGACGCTCGGCGTCACCCAGGCGGGCGTTGCGGGCCTGACGGGTGTCGTCGTAGGTGCGAAACGACCCCGGATGGGTCCAGCAGCCGATGCCCTCGATGGTGACGATGCCGGTGGCACTGGCGGCCAACAGCTCGCGATCGTGGCTCACGAACAGGATGGTCTTGGCCGACGCGGTGATCCGTTCCTCGAGCCATCGCTTGCCCCTGATGTCGAGGAAGTTGTCGGGCTCGTCGAGCAGCAGCGTCGGCACGTCCGAGGCGAACAGCAACTCGAGCACGAGTCGCTTGCGTTCGCCACCCGACAGCGTGCGCACCAGTCGCGGCCCGGCGTCGTCGAGCGACTGGCGCAGGACCCTGGCCGTGCAGTCGTCCCAGCGCGCCTCCTCGTCGAAGCCGCCCAGCTCAGACCACCGAGCGATGGCGTCGGCCACGGCCATGCCGGTGGCTTCGTCGGCGCGGGCGGCGAAGGCCAACTCGGCCTCGTGCAGGTCGAGAGCGGCGGAGCGGAGCCACATCGGCGACGTGTCGACGAGCAGCCGGCGGACCGTGTAGCTGGGATCGGTCGAGCCGACGGCCTGGTGCATCAGCTGCAGCGGTGCATCCGTGCGCACATCGCCCTCCGACGGCGCCAGCTCGCCGGCCACCACCCGCAGCACCGTCGACTTGCCGACCCCGTTGGCCCCGATCATGGCCAGGTGCTGGCCGTCCCCGACCCGGAACGCGAGCTCGGAGAACAGCTCGGCCCCTCCCGGGTGCTCGTAGGCCAGGTTGTCGACCTGGATGATCGCCATCGGCGAAGCCTCCCACGTCCGGCGCCCTGCGGATCCACCCTTAACCGGGCGTTGCCGACCCGCTGACCGCCTCGCGCCGGCATGGCGTGGGTCGGGGGCTATCTCGACAGGTGGTTGAGACCGTCGACGACGCCCAGGAGGTCGCCCTGGTCGTAGAAGTCGACGGCCACGATCGTCGGCGGCAGACCGCGGGCGGTCTCGCATTCGCGAACTCGATCCATCAGGAACCCGCGGGCGTTGACCACCCGAGCCGTCTGCACCGACGGAGGCGAGGCGTTGGTGATGAAGTGGTTGATCTCGAACAACGGCGCATTCGCGGGACCACGGTTGGCGCGGCAGCTGCTGGGCGCGGCGAGCTGAGCCGGCGTGGTGAACGTGAACGGCGTGTCCTGAAAGATGCCGTAGCCCTTGGTGTACCACGACGGAGGCGGATGCGAGTGCTCGGTCAACACCAGCAGGTTGCGGCGCGATTCGATCATCTGACGCAGGGTCGGCGGCGACCTGTGGGTGTCGTAGTCCCACAACCGATCGGTGAGCTTGGCCCGGGCGAAGGCTTTGGCGTTGTCGGACGACGAGACGTAGTCCCCGATGAAGAGGATGAGGACGTTGTCAGGGTTGCGGTCGAGGAAGCGGCGGATCTGATCGAGTGTCTGGACGAAGTTGGTGGCTCCCAGTGAGCAGTACACGTGGCACAGGTACACGTCGTGCGTGTTGGCCGAGGCGGGCGTGCTCTTCTCGAGGTCGACGGCTCGTCGCAGCTCGTCGGCGCTCAGCTCGGCGTCGTCCTCGGGGCTGCCCACGGCGATCTCGGCGTTGCGATCGGTCACCACCAGCTGCGCACCGTTGCCCTCACTGATGCCCGTGGGGATCCCGTAGTGCGTCTTCACCAGGAACGCCCGGATGCCGTACTGCAGCTGCGCCGGTATGCCATGGAGGTTCTCGGCGAACACCCAACCAGGATCGTCGGCCGCCGACATCGAGTTGTGCGAGGCCGGGAACACGACCTGATCCAATCGACGGTCACACAGATCCGGCGCCCCGTTGCAGCTCATGACGCTGGCTTTCCGAGCCTCGGCGGCGGCGGTGCTCACGTTCACCTGGAGACCGAAGAACGACAAGGCGAGCAGTACGAGCACACCAAAGCCGACGATGGCCAGGCGCGGCTCCCACGCTCGACCCGGGGGCAAGCCAGCCTCGACGGGCTCGGAGTCACCCGCGGGCCAGGCGGGCAGCACCGCCCCCAACAGCACCACCAACCCGACATAGACCGCGTAGGCACCGGCCAGCATCACCAACACCGGAACGATGGTCTCGCGTCCGAGGATGAGCACGACCCCGACCAGCACGAGGCCGATGCCAGCACCGGTCTGACCGAGCGGGTTCCAACCCCCGCTCGACCAGCGGGCCACGCGAGTCCACGTCGCCCGGGCATCGAGCACCACGTGGGGCGGACCCGCGGTCGACGCCGCGGCGGCGGCCACGATGACGCCGACCGGGACGATCCACACCCCGAGGCGCTCGAGGTCGCTCGTGAACGAACCCACGGCGGCCGAGACGGGTCCGACGAGCTCCGGGTTCGAGATCCGGACCACGGCCAGGCGTGGGAGCAGGAGAGTGAGTGCGACCACACCTGCACCGGCGAACACGATGCCGATCCCGAGGCGACGGACGACGATCCGTCGCCGACGGCTCAGCACCACCGCAGACGCCGCGGCGGCCAGGGTGACGAACCACGCGCCGATCTCCAGGCGCTCGATGCGCTCGGCCACGACCCACGGATGCAACCGCTGGACAACCGGTGACACGTCGATGAGCAGCTTGCTGGCGTCGGTCGGGAGCTGGCTGGCCAACCCCGGACTGGTCTCCTCGGACGAGCTGGTGAACAGGGCCAGGCTCTCGCCCAGCGACAACAGGGCATGGCCCGCATGACGTTCGAAGACGGCGTGGTGGGCCTGCTCGACGGCCGCTCGGAAGATCGACTTGAAGGCATCGGTGGCCAGAACGTCGCCGACGATGCCGACGAGCAGCGAACGAAACGACGCCAACGTCGACGGACCGTTCTCGATCAGCTCATCGGTGATCTCCTGGGCGAGCGCGTCGCGAACCGCAGTGGAATCGAGCACGACGACCGCACGCGCCGCGAACTCGGAGCTGTCGAACACCGTGCGTTCGCTCCAGCTGGTCACGACGGCGACGAACAAGGCCGTCGAGGCAAGGATCACCAGAGCGGTGCTGGCCCGCTCCTTCCAGATGCCCACGGTGGCCGCCGGTGGCACCTCCTCGGGAGGCGGTGGAGAGTCTCCGCTCACTCGTAGTCGCTGAGGCGAAGCCGGACCTTGTCGAGCAGACGTTGCTTGTTGCGGGCCTCGAGGTCGTCGTCCTCGGCGGCGTGGTCGAGCGCGGCCACGTCGCTGGCGGCCAGGATGTCCTGGTCGCTCTGGACCGACTCGAAGTCGATGGCGTCCTGGCCGGCCTGAGCCTCGGCGGCCTCGCGCTCGGCTTGGGCCCGGGCCTGGCGAGCGGCTTCGTCGGCCGCCTCGAGACGAGCCCGCTCAGCCTGGCGCGCCGCCTCGTCGGCCGCGGCCAGACGAGCCCGCTCCTCGGCTTCTCGCCGCTCAGCCGATTCTCGCTCGGCCCGCTCGCGATAGGCCTGTTGGCGCGCCGCCAGCTCGGCGGCCTCACGCTCGGCCTGCTCGTGCGCCGCTTGCTCGCGCTCGGCCTGCTCTTCGCTGCTCGCGTGCTCGGCCGCGTCGCGCTCGGCCTGTTCGGCCGCGTCGCGCTCCGCCCGCTCGCGCTCGGCCTGCTCTGTGCCGCGTGTTCGGCCGCGTCGCGCTCGGCCTGTTCGGCCGCCTGTCGGGCCAGGGCCTCGGCGTCGAGTCGAGCCTGCTCCTCGGCTACCTCCTGCTGGGCCCGCTCGACGCGCTCAGCATCCCTTCGAGCCAGGGCTTCGGCCTCGAGCCGGGCCCGTTCCTGGGCGTCGCGCGCCGCCTGCTCCTCGGCCTCTCGCAGCGCCTGCTCGTCGGCGGCTCGACGGGCCAGGGCCTCGGCCTCGAGTCGCTCGCGCTCGCGATCCTCGGCCGCGATCAGATCCTTGAGCCGCTGCTCCTCGAACAGCAGCTCCTGGCGCTCGCGCTCGGCGTCGCTCTGGGCCACGGCCTCGTCTGCGCTCGCGTCCGCTTCCTCGAGCTCGCCTACGTCGCGCTCGTCCCGATCCTCCGGCTCGACGACATCGCGTTGGGCCGCGTCGGCCGCCTCGTGCTCGGCCTGCTCCGCCTCCTCCCGAGCCGCCTCCCGCTCGGCTTGTTCGCGCGCCGCGGCCTCGGCCTCGGCCGCGGCCTGGGCGGCCAGCTCGGCTTGGGCCGCCTCGCGCTCAGCCCGTTCGGCTGCCGCGGCGCGGCGGGCCTCCTCGGCCTGGTGGCGCTCCTGCTGCTTGCGCTCGCGCTCGGCGGTCTTGGCCGCGTCGCGCTCCTGTCGAGCGCGCTCGCGCTCGGCGGTGCGGGCTCGTTCGCGTTCGAGACGTTGCGCCGCCAGCGCCGCCTGGGCCTCGGGATCAGCCGGGACCACAACGGTGGGCTCGGCCGGCGTCGCCAGCTGCTGGTCCTCGAACGGGTCGCCGTACACAGGCGGCTCGGCGACGGTGGGCCCCAGACCGAGGCGTTCGAGTGGCGTCAGGTGCTGCAGGCGGGGGTGGGTCAGGCGCAACACCACGACCCAGATCGCCGTCGCGATCAGGGCCAGGCCGAGGGCGGCGAAGCCCGAGAGGATGCCGAGCACGTAGGCGGCGAGGCAGGCCAGCTCGATCACGCCCGCACTGATGTAGGCCTTCTCGTTTCGGGTGAAGTTCATCGCCCTGCCCCTTGCGTCACTGCGATCGCCAACACACTAACCACGGGGCCGAACCCGATCGCCCGCCGGGCCGGCGGAGCGAGCCCGAACCGGAGGCTCAACGACCGGTGAACCTCGGGGCCCGCTTCTCGGCAAAGGCGGTGGGGCCTTCCTTGGCGTCCTCGCTGGCGAACACGGGCCAGCCGATCTCGAGCTCGAGAGCCAGTCCTTCGCGCTCGGGCAGCTCGCGAGTGGTTCGCATCGAGCGCAGCACGGCCTGCACCGCGAGGGGCCCGTTGGCGGCGATGGCATCGGCGATCTCGTGGGCGCGGGCCAGGGCATGGCCGTCGGGGACGACGTGGCCGATGAGGCCGACCTCCTTGGCTTCGGCGGCGGGCACGAACCGGCCGGTCAGCAGCAGGTCGGCGGCGACGGTGTAGGGGATCTGACGCGAGAGGCGCACGGTCGATCCGCCGAGCGGGAACAGACCTCGGCGGACCTCGGCGACTCCGAAGGTGGCGCCTTCGCCGGCGACGCGGATGTCCATGGCCTGCAGGATCTCGGTGCCCCCGGCCACGGCGTATCCCTCGACGGCGGCGATGATCGGCTTGTTGGGGATGAAGTGGCGCAACAGCGCCTTCCAGTGCAGATCGTCGTCGGCGGCCATGCGCTCGGACCACTCGGTGGGTTGGTCGCCGTAGCCGCCGGCCATGGCCTTGAGGTCGGCGCCCGAGCAGAAGTTGCCGCCGGCGCCGGTCACGATGGCCACGCGGATGTCGGGGTTCGAGTCGATCTCGACCCAGGCGTCGTACATCCGCACGAGCATCTCGGTGCTGAGGGCGTTGCGCTTCTCGGGCCGGTTGAGCGTCAGGACGGCGACGTGGCCGTCGTGGTCGAAGATGGCGTGCGGCTCGGACGTGGTCGAGTCAGACATGGTCACTCCGTAGCAGGGCATCGCTGCCCCCGTCGACGAACAGCACCGAGCCGTGGATCATGGCGGCCTCGGGCGACAAGAGGAAGGCGATGGGCGCGGCGATCTCGTCGGGCTCGCTCGGGCGGCCCATCGGGACGGGGAGCAGGTCGACGAGCGGCCCGAGCACCGGATCGTCGAGCGTCCCCTGGAACAGCGGCGTGTGGACCGGTCCGGGGGCGACCAGGTTGAGACGCACGTGGCGCTCGGCCCACGGCTCGACGCGGCGGCGAGAGGCCCGGCCCAGGGCCAACTTGGTCATGGCGTAGACGGTCGGACCGTCGAGGGTGGCGGCCAGCTCGAGCGCGGCCGTCTCGGTGCCGGCCAGCATCAGTTCGACGAGGACAGGGTGCTCGGGAGTGACCGAGATCGAGTTCGAGCAGATGGCCAACGCGCTCGAACCAGGCCGTCGGGCCAACGCGGCGAGCAGGCCGTCGAGCATGGCCACGGCGCCGAAGTAGTTGACCGAGACCAGCGCCTCACGGCTCGGCACCTGCGGTCCCAGCCCGGCACACGCCACCACGGCGTCGAGGGTCGGCCCCGTCTCGTCGGCGGGGGCCAGCGCCAGCACGCCGTCGATGGCGTGGTAGCGACCATCGGGCGTCGACAGGTCGGCGGTGACCTCTTGGCCGGCCAGGTCGACGCCGATCACGCGCCAGCCGTCGGTCTCGAGGCGGCGACGGACCGCGGCGCCGATCCCCGACGCCGAGCCGGTGATGGCGGCGACGCGCCCGACGCTCGAGTTCGCTGCGCTCACGAGGCCGCCATCCGAGCGCCGAGGCGGCGCAGCCGTTCGGTGCGCCCGCCCAGGGTCAGCTCGAGGTGCTTGGCCAGCCGGTAGTAGCGGTGCAGCGGGTAGTCCGTGTCGACGCCGATGCCGCCGTGGAGGTGCTGGGCGGCGTCGGCCACCCGACTGCCGGCTTCGGCGGCCCAGAACTTGGCGATGTCGAGCTCGTCGGCCGCCGGCAACCCTTGGTCGAGCCGCCACGCCGCCTGCCAGGCCGTGAACTGGATGCCCTGGGTGTCGATGTAGGCGTCGGCCGCCCGTTGGGCCACGGCCTGGAACGTGGCGATCGGCGAGCCGAACTGGTGACGTTCGGTGGTGTAGGTCGCGGTGAGGCGCAGCGCGGCATCGGAGACGCCGGCCTGGGTGGCACACAGTCCGGCCGTGGCCCGGTCGACCATCGTCGACACGATGGCCTGGCCGTCGCCGACCAGCACCTCGTCGGGGCCGACGCCCACATCGTCGAGCATGAGGTTGGACTCGGGCCAGCCGTCGGTCAGGTCGAGGGCCTCATGGGTGACACCGGGGGCGCCCGGATCGACGAGGGCCACGATGGTCGATCCGTCCGGGGTGCGGGCGCCGACCGAGCACGCGGCCGCGGGTCGCAGGTGAGTCGCCGTCGAGGGTCCGCGACAACCAGGGCACGAAGGTCTTGACCCCGTCGAGGCGCCAGCCGCCGTCGACCGGTGTGGCCGTGGTCGCGGGCGGCTCGGGGGTCATGGAGCCACCTGGTTCGGTCACCGCGGCGGTGAGGAAGCGCCGACCGGCGATGACGTCGGCCAGCAGCTCGGCCTTCTGGGACTCGGTCCCGAAGTCGGCCACGGTCATGGCCCCGAGGACGATCGACGCCAGGTACGGGACCGGTGCCGCGCTCCGCCCGATCTCGGTAAGGACCAGCGCCGCGCCCATGACGCCATACCCTCCACCGCCCACCTCGACGGGCAGCGGGAGGCCGAGCAGGTCGGCCTTGGCCAGCTCGGCCCAGGCGTCGGCGGCGAAGCGCTCGGTCCCCGTCGCTTCGAGCGCCTTGAGGCTCGACGGGGTGACGAGGTCGCCGAGGATCTGGGCGCTGAGCTCGCTGATGGCCTGCTGGTCATCGCTGAAGGTGAAGTCCATGCGGTCTCCTAGTGGCGAGGCACGCGGGGCATGCCCAGGGCGAACAGGGCGATGAGGTCGCGCTGCACCTCGTTGGTGCCCCCACCGAAGGTCAGGATCAGATGGGTCTGGTAGGCCCGCTCGAGCTGGCCGGCGAGCACGGCGCCGGGCGAGTCGCCCCGCAGGTAGCCGGCCTGGCCGACGATGTCGAGCAGGGCCTTGGTGCTCTCGAGGTAGAGCTCGGTGCCGTACACCTTGGTGGCCGAGGCCAGTCCGGCGTCGAGGGTGCCGCCGCTGGCCGCCTTCCAGTTGAGCAGCACGAGGTACTCGATGCGGGCCCGACAGCGGGCCAGGCTTATCTGCACCCACTCCTGGTCGATGACGCGGCGACCGTCGGCCAGCTTGGTGTCACGGGCCCAGTCGACCACCTGCTCGTAGGCGTGCTGGGCCCAGCTGGGCAGGGCGATCGACACGCGCTCGTAGTTGAGCTGGTTCGTGATGAGGCGCCAGCCGCCGTTCAGGCCACCGATCAGGTTGGCGTCGGGCACCCGGACGTCCTCGTAGAAGGTCGAGGTGGTCTCGGCGCTCGAGATGGTGTGGATGGGCTGCCACGAGAAGCCGGGCGTGTCGGTGGGCACCACGAAGATCGAGATGCCCTTGTGCTTGGGCGCGTCGGGATCGGTGCGGGCGGCCAGCCAGATGTGGGTGGCGAAGTTGGCCAGCGAGGTGAACACCTTCTGCCCGTTGATGACCCACTCGTCACCGTCGCGCACGGCCTTGGTCTGCAGCGACGCGAGATCGGTGCCTGAGCCCGGCTCGGTGTAGCCGATCGAGAAGTGGATCTCGCCTCGCAGGATCGCGGGCAGGAAGCGCTGGCGCTGCTCGTCGGTACCGTGCTGCAGCAGGGTCTGGCCGACGGTGTTGACGGTCAGCAGAGGCACGGGGGCGCCGGCCCGGTGGGCTTCGTCCATGAAGATGAGCTGCTCCATGAGCGACAGGCCGCGGCCGCCGACCTCTTCCGGCCAGCTGACGGCCAACCAGTTGTCGCGGCCCATCTGGCGCACGGCCTCGAGGCAGGCCGGACCGCCCATGTCGCCTCGCGACATCTCGTCTCGGACCTCGGGCGTCACGATGGTCGTGAAGTAGTCGCGCAGCTCCTGGCGCAGGGCGTCCTGTTCGGCGGTGTAGGCGAGGTGCACGAGCGCTTCTCCCTGTCGTTCAGTTCACGCGACAGCGTGGATCGAGCGGAGCCGCTCGATCTCGTCGCGATGGAATCCGGCTTCGGCCAGCACCTCGTCGGTGTGATGGCCGGCCGGTGCGGGCGGACGGTTGACGGACGTGGGCGTGCGGTCGAACCGCGGCGCCGGGGCCGGTTGGACGACGTCGTCGATCTCGACCCACGTGCGGCGGGCCCGGATGTGGGCGTCGTCGGCCACCTCGCCATAGGTGCGCACCGGGCCGACGCAGGCATCGAGATCGGCGAAGGCGTCGAGCCAGTCGTCGAGCGAGCGCGAGGCGAACACGTCGGTGAAGCGCGCCCGCAGGGTCGGCCACGAGGCCTGGTCGTCGCGATCGGGCACCACGCCGTCGGACCAGGCCGTGCCGTCGGCCAGACCGAGACCGACCAGCAGGTCGGCGTAGAACTGTGGCTCGAGGGCGCCGACCGAGATCCATCGCCCGTCGGCGGTCTCGTAGCAGTCGTAGAACGGCGCGCCCGAGTCGAACAGGTTGGTCCCCCGCTCGTCGCTGAAGTAGCCGCCCGAGTAGGCCGGCCCGATGGCCGCGGACAACAGGGCGACCCCGTCGACCATGGCGGCGTCGACGACCTGGCCCCGACCCGACGAGGCCCGCTCGACCAGGGCGGCGCACACACCGAGGGCCAGCAGCAGGCCCCCGCCGGCGAAGTCGCCGAGCAGGTTCAGCGGTGTCGTGGGCGGTTGGCCGGCCCGACCGATGTGGGCCAGCGGCCCGGCCAGGGCGACGTAGTTGATGTCGTGACCGGCCTTGTGGGCGAGGGGTCCGGTCTGGCCCCAGCCCGTCATTCGGACATAGACCAGGCGCGGGTTGCGGTCCTGGAGGTCCTTCGGTCCGACCCCGAGGCGTTCGGTGACACCAGGGCGGAAGCCCTCGATGAACACATCGGCCTGGTCGGCCAGTCGGCGCACGACGTCGGCGCCGTCGGTCGACTTGATGTCGATGCCGATCGAGCGCCGACCTCGGCCGTAGACGTTGCCCTTGGCCGTGGATGGGTCGAACCCGAAGACCTTGTCGGCGCGATCGACGGTGACCACGTCGGCACCGAGGTCGGCGAGCACCATGGCCCCGAACGGCGCCGGACCGAGGCCCGCTAGTTCGACCACGCTGACGCCGTCGAGAGGACCGGACACCCTCAGGCTCCGGCGAACTGCCCGCCGGCGCCCAACCAGGCGCCGAGCACGTCCTGCATCTCGACCTCGTTGTAGATGTCCTCTTCGCGCGACCAGAGGCCCTCGCCGGCGTAGTCGAGGATCGTGACCCCGCTGAAGGCGTAGGTGCCCTCGTCCCCTCGCGGCGTCGGCATGATGTTGTCCCAGTAGTGCACGGCCCGATCGTCACCCACGAGGTACCACTTGGTCGGGTACTCCCAGCCGACGAGTGGCGCCATCACCGGCACGAGCCATTCGCGGATCGTCTCGCGGCCGACGTAGGTGCCCAGAGCGTGCTCGACGTACACGGCCTCAGGCGTGAAGAAGTCGCACATGCGGTTCCAATCCTGGCCGCGCTGGACGTCCAGGAAGGCGAGCAGCTCCCGCTCGACCTCGTCGTCGCTGAACGTGCTCATGGCTTCCCCCGGGGGTTGTCGCAGGACCCGATCCTCCGACGATCGTACCCGCGAATTGAAACACGTTCTAACTCGGCATCGAGCAATCGGCCGCCGCCTCGGGTCCGGCGATCCCCATCTCCGCTCGTCAGACCCAGCCTCCGCTCGGCGCTCCGGGGGGTGCGGAGCCGCCGAGCGTTCGGGCTCTGTCACGGTCTTGTCACGGCGCCACTCGGCTTCGGCGGCCGCGACGAGCTTGCGTGACAACTGCGTGACAGGGCCCGAACTGCCAACGAGACGCGATGCCACCGCCGGCGGCCGACAGACCCTCGACCCTCAGCCGCGCTCTCGTGGTCGTCGCGGCACTAGCGTTGCGTACGTGGCGCGGGTGGAAGTGATCGACCACTTCGAAACGGACAGAGCCGAGCGGCGGGCCCGGTCTCAGTCGAGCTGAACATGGACCTGTTCGCGCTGGTGGCCGATGGCGACGCCGACGGGCTGCGCAACGCTCTCGAGGCGGATCCCACCGGGGCAGGCGCGAGGAACGACGACGGCGTGTCGCTCGTGCGATGGGCGCTGTATCGGGGGCGCCGCGACCTGGCCGACATCGTGGTGGCCGCCGAGCCGCCGCTCGACATCTTCGACGCCACGTCGACCGGGGATCTGACCCGCATGCGAGCCTTGTTGGCTGACGATCCGGCCCTGGCGCGAGCCCACTCGGCCGACGGGTTCACCGCGCTGCACTTCGCCGCCTTCCTGGCCACCGAGGCCGAGGCGACGGCGCTGCTCGAGGCGGGCGCCGACCCCGCCGCTCGGGCCAACGGGGTGATGGACGTCGAGCCGCTGCACAGCGCGGCGGCCGCCTACAACCTGGCCGTGGCGCGGCTGCTGGTCGAGCACGGCGCGCCGGTGAACGACACCCAAGCGGGCGGGTTCACGCCGCTGCACGAGGCGGCGCTGAGCAACCAACGCGAGCTGGTCGACCTGCTGCTGGCGGCCGGCGCCGACGCGTCCATGGCGACCGACGAGGGCCAGACGGCGGCCGATCTGGCGACCGAGCACGGTCACACCGAGCTGGCCGCTGCGCTGGCGCAGCAGTCGCCGCACCCCTAGCGCAGGGCTACGAGCGGCCGCCGGCCGTGCGTTGGGCCCAGCGGTAGTCGGCCTTGCCGGCCGGCGAGCGCTCGATCTGGTCGACCAGCACGAGCGAGCGCGGCACCTTGTAGCCGGCCAACTGCTGGCGGCAGTGGTCGGCCAGCTGGTCGAGGGTCGGGACGCGGCCCGGCGTGGGCTGCACGACAGCGGCGACGGCCTGGCCCCAGCGCTGGTCGTCGACGCCGACGACGAGCACGTCATACACCGAGGGATGGGATTTGAGCACGCCCTCGACCTCTTCGGGGAACACCTTCTCGCCGCCCGTGTTGATGCAGCCCGAGCCCCGGCCGAAGCAGGCGGACGGTCCCGTCCTCGGCGATGGTGGCCATGTCCCCGGTGAGCACCCAGCGCACGCCGTCGATCTCGACGAAGGTCTCGGCCGTCTTCTCGGGCGCGTTGTAGTACCCGATCGGGATGCGCCCGCTCAGGGCCACCCGCCCGAGGACGCCCGAACCGGGTTCGACCGGCTGGCGCGTCGCCTCGTCGATCACCGTGGTCGACGGGTAGGGCGTGAAGGCCGTGTTCTCGCCCGAGTGATCGGCTTCGGCCAGGCGCTGGGCGCCCTGGGCTCCGGTCTCCGACGAGCCGAAGCCGTCGGACACCACGATCCCCGGCAGGATCCCCATGAGCTGCTCGCGCAGCGCCGGCGACAGCGGCGCGCCACCCGATCCGATCGAGAACAGGGTCGACACGTCGAAGGGTCCCTCCTGCCGCCAGGCGTCGACCAACGGACGCACGACCGGATCGCCCACGACGGTCATGAGGTTGACGCCCTCGGCGCCGATCGTCTTCCACACGCGGACCGGATCGAGCGAGCCGGGCAGCAGCACGACGGTGCCGCCGCAGAACAGCCAGGACAGCGACGTCCACTGACCGGCGGCGTGCATCAGCGGGGCCACCGGCAGGTAGATGATGGGCTTGTCGAGGATGCGATCGACGAGCACGGCCGGCTCGCTGACTCCGCCCGACTGGCGGCTGGGATCACCGCCGCCGATGCAGGCGTAGAAGGCGTTCTCGTGGGTCCAGACCACGCCCTTGGGCAGACCCGTCGTGCCGCCGGTGTAGATGACGTAGTGGTCGTCGCTGCTTCGGGGCGCGAAGTCCACGGATCGGCGACGACATGGCCAGCGCCCGCTCGTAGGGTTCACCCAACTCGAGGCTCCACTGCAGCTTCGGCAGCTCGGCGGCCACCTCGGCCAGCCGTCCGCCGAACTCGGGCTGCACCAGCACGCCGACGAGGTCGGCGTCGGCGAACAGGTGTCGTAGCTCGCCGGCCATGTACCGGTAGTTCACGTTGATCGGTACGGCCCGGATCTTGTAGCAGCCGAGCATGGCCTCGAAGTACTCGGGACCGTTGGTCAGGTAGAGCCCGACGTGCTGGCCGGGCTCGACGCCGCTGGTCCTGCATCCAGTGGGCCAGCCTCGTGGCCCGCTCGTCGAGGTCGGCGTACGTGCGGCGGACGTCCTCGCACACGACCGCGATGCGGTCGCCGACGCGGGGCGCCACCGCTTCCCAGATGTCAGCCAGGTTGAACGTCGCCGGGGGCGGCGGCAGGTCAGGCCCGGCGCTCACGGCTGGGTGACCAACGACCCCTCACGCATGCGCGTGCTGCGATGCACCGGATCGGTGTCGAACTGCGGGATGACTTCCTTGCCGAAGAGCTCCATGGACTTCACGATGGCATCTTGGTCCATGTTGTTGGTCGTCGGGCTGAAGCACAGCTGGTCAGCGCCGATGTCGACCCAGCGCTGCACGGCGTTGGCGCAGTCGTCGGGATCGCCCACGACGACCATCCCGATCTCGGACGCCTTCTTGATCTGATCGATCGTCGGCTCGGGGATCAGCTCGGGCCACACGGGGAACCCGTCGGGCTTGGGGATGTTGTCGAGCCAGTGCATCTGCAGGCTCGTGTAGTAGTTCATGCCCGAGGTGATGGCCGTCTCGAACGCCTGCTCGCGGTCCTCCATGCAGATCATGTTGGTCACGACCATGATGTTGTCGTTCACGAAGTCACCGACCGGCTCGGCCTCGGCCACGGCGTCCTTGTAGGCGCCGATCAGCGGAGCGATCTTGTTGGGCGTGCCGTGGGTGAAGCAGAACGCACCCAGCCCCATCTTGCCGGCCTTGGCGAACGTCGGCGGACTGCCCGCTGCCACCCACATCGGCGGGTGGGCGTGGCCGTAGGGCTTGGGGAAGACCTGGCGGGGCGGCACCCGGAAGTAGGTGCCCTCGTAGGAGTACTCGCCCGTCCTTCCACATCTTCGGGATCTCCTTGATGGCCTCGTCCCACATCTTCGAGGTCTCGTCGAGGTCGTCGATGTCGAAGCCGAACACCTCGGTCGTCGACGAGCCGCGGCCGCTGCCGAACTCGAAGCGACCCTCGGTGATGTGGTCGAGCAGAGCGACCGTCTCGGCCACCCGAACCGGCTTGTTGACCGGGGGCGTGACGTTGAAGATGGCCGAGCCCGACGTGCACCCGCTCGGTGCGGGCGGCCAGGTTGGACAGGTAGACCTCGGGCCCGGGCATGTGGCTGTACTCGTCGAGGAAGTGGTGCTCGGGGCACCACACGTACTTGATGCCGTTGCGGTCGGCCGCCACGCCGATGTCGAGGTTGCGCATGATGCGCTTGTGCTCGGCCATGGGATCGACGTCGCGCTCATAGCGCGGCACGAACAGCTGGGCGAAGACGCCGAATTCCATGCAGGGTCCTTTCAGCGACACAGGACGGCCCGCTTCGGTGCCGGCCACCTGGACGCCAAGAATAGAACACGTTCTCGTTTTCGTCCAGCGCCGTCGGCCGTCGGCGGCCGCGGTGGCGAGACCGTGCGAGTCGCGGGACGGCGATCGGCAGTAGCGCAGGCCGGGGGCGCGGCTGTGGAAGATGTCGGCGTTCATGAGCGCGGTGAGCTCGGATGCTTCCCAGCGGGTCTCGGGCTTGCGGATCGTGTTGCCGTTGCTCCAGCCGTTCATGAGCACGATCTCGTCGCCGACGGCCCGGATGATCTGACCGGTGACGTGGCCGGCCTTGTCGCTGGCCAGCCAGGCCACGAGCGGCGAGGCCAGGGAGGGATCCATGCGGTTCCACTCGGTGAACTCGTCGGGCTCCTTGGCCTCGATGCCGGCGCCGGGGATCGACGCCGCCATGCGGGTCGCACCGGCCGGGCCGATGCAGTTGACGGTGACGCCCATGCGGAACACCTCGAGGCTGACGGTCTGGGTGAAGGCGGCGATGCCGGCCTTGGCCGCGGTGTAGTTGGCCTGGCCGAAGTTGCCGACCAGCCCGGCACCCGACGTCGTGTTGATGATGCGGCCGTAGGACACGTCCTCGCCGGCCTTGTTGAGCTCGCGCCAGTGGCGCACCGCGGCCTGGGTCGGCGCGAACGTGCCCTTGAGGTGCACGCGGATCACCGAGTCCCAGTCGGCCTCGGTCATGCCCCAGATGGTGGCGTCGCGGGCGATGCCGGCGTTGTTGACGACGATGTCGAGCCGACCGAACAGCTCGACGGCCTGGGCGACCATGCTGGCCGCGCCCTCGACGTCGGCCACGTCCTCGTAGTTGGACGCCGCCGCTCCGCCGCGCTTCTCGATGAGATCGACGGTGAGATCGGCGTCGCGACCCTGACCCTCGCCGGCGAGCGACACGCCGAGGTCGTTGACCAGGACGGTGGCGCCCTCCTTGGCCAGCTCGAGGGCGTGACCCCGGCCGATGCCGTGCCCCGCGCCCGTCACGATGGCGACCTTGCCGTCCAGCAAACCCATGTCCCGTAGTCCCTTGCGTCGTTTCTGATGAGTCGTCAGATGCTAGACGGGCACCCGGAACCGCTCCGAATCGGGTGGGGACGCCAAACCGTGTCAGCCGCCGTAGGTCTTGCGCAGCTCGTGCTTGAGGATCTTGCCGGTGGGGTTGCGGGGGACGACGTCGACGTGCTCGAGCTGCTCGGGGATCTTCTGCATCATCAGGCCCTCGCCCTTGAGGTAGTCGACCATCTCGGCGAAGGCGATCGGCTCGGATCCCTCGGGCGTCGTCACGATGGCGCACACCCGCTCGCCGCGTTCGGGGTCGGGCAGGCCGATCACGGCCACGTCCAGCACCTGAGGATGGGCGAAGAGGTGATCCTCGACCTCCTTGGCGCTGATGTTCTCGCCCTTGCGGATGATGATGTCCTTCAGGCGGCCGGTGATCGTGAGCATGTTGCGCTCGTTGAGCGTGCCGAGGTCACCGGTGCGGAAGAAGCCGTCGTCGTCGAACCCGTCCGCGTCGAGCGACGAGTCGAGGTAGCCGCGCATGAGCTGCGGCGCCTTCGCTCGGACCTCGCCTTCCTCGCCCACCGCGGCGGGCGTGCCGTCGAGCTTGACCAGCTTCAACTCGACGCCGGGCATCGGCGCGCCCTCCGACTGGGCCAGGTCCTCGTCGAGATCGTCGACCGATCCCATGACCAGGATGGGCGCCTCGGTCAGGCCGTATCCCGACACCACGGGCACGCCGAAGACCTCCTTCATCTCGTAGTAGAAGGGCACCGGCTTGGGCGCGCCGCCACCGGGGAAGTTCTTGACGGACGGGAAGATGGGCGTGGGGCTCGCCTTCTGGGCGGCCAGGTAGGCCTGGTGGAAGGCGGTGCCCGAGCCGGCCAGCGTGACGCCCTGTTCGGCCAGCACCTTGACGACCAGGTCGGGCACGAACGCCTCGAACAGGATGTTCACCATCCCGGTCATGAGGCTGGTGAACAACCACGTGATGCCGCCCACGTGGGTGAAGGGGAAGGCGAGGGCGTTGCGGTCGGTGTCGGTGATCTTGAGCCGCTGGCTCATGCCCTTGGCCACCGCGCTGATCGTGCTGGTCGGTGTGCTGGGCGCCCTTGGGGTCGGCCGTCGTGCCCGAGGTGTAGAAGAGCCAGCGGACGTCGTCGCCCGAGCTGGGCGGGGGCGGCAGCGTCGAAGGATCGCCGGAGGGCAGGGACCGGTCCGATGTCATCACCGACACGCCGTCGAGGCTCTCGGCGATCTCGTCGGCCATGGCCACGTAGTCGAACGTGCCGAAGTTGGAGGGCACCACGAGCAGCTTCGACCCGGCCTGGCGAACGCAGAACCCCACCTCGCGCTCGGCGGTAGATGGGCAGCACGGGGTTCTGCACGGCGCCCAGCCGAGAGATGGCGCCGACCAGCACCATCGACTCGAGCCACGTCGGGAGCTGCCAGGTGATGACGTCGCCCGCGCCGATGCCCTGCGTCGCCGCCAGCCCGGCCGCCGCCACCTCGACCTGATCGCGATAGGAGCTGAAGGTCATCTCGCGTCCCAGCTCGTCGACGGCCATCAGCGCATCGGGAGTGGCCGCCGCCCGCTTCTCGATCAGTTCCCACAGCGTGCGACCCTCGAGCACGGTGCCCCCTCTACTCGGCCTGGCCGGCCGGATCGGACCAGTTTCTGACGACCCGTCAACTTAGCCTCAGTCGGGTTGGGCCGGCTCCCAGCGATAGCGGGTCCAGCCGTCGACGGGGCGGGCGCCGAGCGAGTCGTAGAAGTCGATGGCCGACTGGTTCCAGTCGAGCACGGCCCACTCGACGCGTCCGTCGGTGCGGGCCCGGACGGCCTCGAGGAGGGCCCGACCCAGGCCGTGCTGGCGGTACTCGGGGCGGACGAACAGATCCTCGAGCCAGATGCCAGGGCGACCCACCCAGGTCGAGAAGGTCGTGAACCACAGGGCCATGCCGGCCACGTCGCCGGCGTCGGACTCGGCCATCAGCACGTGGGCCGCCGGCTCGGGGCCGAACAGGTGGCGCCCCACCTCGTCCCGGCTGAACCCGACCTCGTCGGGGGCCTGCTCGAAGGCGGCGAGCTCGACGATCATCGTGCAGATCTCGTCGAGGTCAGAAGCGATGGCGTCACGGATGAGCACGGGCGTCGAGCGTACTGCCGCGGTGAACGCCATCCGTACGTGCGGGTCGACCCGCCGTCGGGTTGAATGCCGCATGACCCGACACACCGCTAGCGTCGCACCGATGACGTTGCGCAAGCCGGCCGAGCGAGAACGCCCCGTGCTCATGGGCATGAGCGACGATCATCTGCGGGCCCTCGGCGCATTGGTGGCCACGTTCAGCCAGACCGAGTTCCTGCTGCTCGTCGCCATCGCCAACCTGACGCCGCTCCCCGACGCCGCCGCCGCCCGCCTCCACCTCGGCGACCTCACCTTCCCGCAACTGGTCGACCGCTTCGCGGGCATCGTCGCCCTGCGCCTGATGGACGAACCGGTCCGCGACCACGTCGCCACATGGATCCAGACCGCCCGGGCCACCAACAAGCAGCGCGAGGAGATCGAGCGCTCGTGGGTGCTCGGTCGGTCCGACCACCAACTGGTCACGTTGGGCCCTCGGCGCCACGAGCAGGTCGAGCTGCCGCGCTGGACCGTACCGGTCGACGACCTCGTGAGTCTGGTCTCCGACACGGTCGACCTGCGCTCGGATCTGCTGTCCCTCTGGCCCGCGCTCGGACTCGAACCGCCGGCGTTCTGAGTCGCGCCACCGCGCCATCGCCGGGGCGCCGGCTCAGTCCGGCCGCGGCTCCCAGCCCTCGGGAGCAAGCTCCCAGCCGTCGAAGGTGAAGCCGGGCACGACCGTGCAGCCGACGAGCGTGTAGGCCCCCGTCGTCGTGGCCGCCTGCCAGACGCCAGGTGGGACGACGACCTGAGGGCGTTGGCCCGCGGAGAGGTCGGTCCCGAGCACGTGGCGATCGGTGCGGTGGCCGTCGGCGGACAACCACAGGTCGAGGGGCGCGCCCTGGTAGTGGTGCCAGGTCTCGGCGGCGTCGACACGGTGCCAGTGGGATCGCTCGCCCGCGGCCAGCAGGAAGTAGATCGCCGTACCGGCGGCTCGGTTGGCGACACCGTCGACGGCCGCCACGAGTGCGTCGGATCGCCAGGTCTCGCGATACCAACCGCCCTCGGGATGAGGGATCAGCCCGAGTTGGTCGATGACCTCCGAGGCGTCCATGACCCGGGCCGCGCTCAGCGGAAGGCGGCGGCCATGGTCTCGGCGTAGACCTGAGCCCCGACCTGAGTGAGGTGCACCCCGTCGCTCACGAAGTAGTCGGGTCGATCGGCGCTGGCCGCGTGCCAGTCGACGACCACGACGTTGGGATGGCTGGCGGCGGCCGCGGCCAGCCGCTGGTTCGACAGGTCCTGCCAGGCGCGCGGCTCACGCGTGGTCACCAGGGCGACCCGATGCGCGCCCGCGAGCATGTCGAGCACGTGAGCCAGGTCGCCGTCGGTCGGCGGCCCGTTGGTGCCGAGGTCGATGATCACGTTCGTTCGCATCAGTCCCGCGAACTGCAGTTGGCCCACGATCGACGGCAGCACGTTGAACTGCCGGCCGACCTCGGCGTTGATCAGCACGCCCGGGAACTGCTGGCGAACCCAACCACGCGCGCCCAGCAGCACCGAGTCGCCGATGGCGATGACCTGATCGCCGGGGATCGGAACGATGGGCGGCGGGGGCGGGGGCGGAGGCACCGTCGTCGGCGGGAGGGTCACGGCCGGAACCGTTGTGGGCGGCACCGTCGTCGTCGACTTCGGTGCGTCGGTGTCTCTCACGTTGCCGTACTTGTCGTACTTCACGCCGTGCAGGTCGAGGCCGGGGATGGCGCTGGCCGACTGCGGATGGGCCTGGACCAGACCGATCGAGATCGTCGCGATCACGACCGTGGCGACCGTCGCCACCAACGCCACCCGTCCCGTCGACCAGCGCGGCGCCTGCGGCGCGGTTGGTCGCGGAGGGCCGATGGGCTGATCGAAGTCCGACCTCCATCGAGGTTCGGCCTCGACGTCGAGCTCGGCGTTCGCCGATGAGGCCCCGGTAGCGGCGCCGGCCGCAGGTGAGGGTGGGGGTGGAAGCGTGCTCAGGTCGGTCGACGCCGGCTCGAGGCCGCCGTCGTGGTCGGCCCGGGCGCGCAGCCAGCGCTTCAGGGCCCCGTTGCGCACGGGCATCTCGATGAACCGATACGAGAGCTCGGCGGCCCCGAAGGTGAGGCCCAGACGCAGGGCGAGCAGGCGCCAACCACCGAGGGTGACATCCAGTCCGGGCCTGGTCAGGACGTAGATCGGCCAGTGCCAGATGTAGATCCCATAGGAGCGACGCCCCACCCAGAGCATCGGCTTCCACGACAGCGCCCGAGCCACCAGGGTCCCGGCCGGATGGACGAGGGCGACGATGAGACCGACCGTGAGCACGTCGAGGAGCACGAATCCGCCGCGGTAGACGAACGAGTCGTACTCGTTGACGTGGACGAACATCCAGACGATGGCGGCGAGGGCGCCCAGTCCGACCACGTTGAACAAGAAGCTGGCGCCCCGGCGCACACGTGCGTGCATCCGCCACGGTGGGATGGCGATCGAGAGCGCGGCGCCGAGCAGGATGCCGGCGGCGCGCGTGTCGGTGCCGTACCAGACGCGAAATGGATCGACGCCCGGGTGGTAGAGGATCATGCCGAGCACGACTGACACCGCCGCCAGCGCCAGCGTGATCATCAGCACCAGTCGCATGCGCCGACGGGTGATGCGCAGGATGGCAGCCAGCGCGAGCGGCCACACCAGATAGAACTGCTCCTCGACGGCGAGCGACCACAGGTGCAGCAGCGGTGATGGCCGACCGACGGCCGAGAAGTACGACTGCTTGACGCCGATCAGGTACCAGTTGCTGACATACGCGGCGGCGGCGACGACCGCGCCGCGGAGCGCCGCCACTTCGGACGCGTGCCAGATCAGCCAGACGGCCGACACCACGACGAGCAGGGCGTAGAGCGCGGGCAACAAGCGTCGGGCCCGACGCAGCCAGAACGCCTTGAGGTCGTTGGCGCCGGTGCGCAGGCGCTCGCCGAGCAGCAGCGAGGTGATGAGGTAGCCGCTGATGACGAAGAACACCTCGACGCCGAGGAAGCCGCCTGGCATCCACGTCGCCGGCCAGTGGTAGGCCAGGACGGCCAACACGGCCACGGCGCGCAGACCGTCGAGGGCCGGTCGGTACCGCAGCTGGCCCGGCTCGTCTCTGGCCCGGGCGGCGTGGCACGGGCGCGCGTCGGGCGAGCGATCGCGTCCAGGATCACTTCGGAAGGACGGAGTCGGGCCATGCGAGCGCGGCGTGGTCCCGATGGAGGTGGTGTCGATCGCCATCGTCGTTCGAGCAAACCCCGCACGGGCTGGGAGTTCGCAGGGCGCCTGAGCTTATCGACATCGGACCGCCCTCAGCTAGAGGGTCAGACCTTCGTCACACCCCAACCGTCAACCCCAGATCGAGGGTTCTCGGCCGAGGTGCAGGTCAGCCGACCGTCACCGGGTGGCGACCGGATGCACCGGGGCGCTGCAACCACCGGTGAACGGTTCCGGATGGGCGCTGAACAGGAACTCGTAGTACCCGTCCGCCGGCGCACGCCGCGGCCAGCGCTTCGAAGTCGAAGTTCTGACCCTGCACCTGGCCCATGTCGCGCAGGTGGATCATGTGCACGACCATCATGGCGGCCCAGTCCTGGGGCGGCCACACCTCGTAGATGTAGGTGTCGGTGAACACGGCGCCGCAGTCGTGCTCGCGGATCCACGGGATGGTGTGGGTCGACAGGCCGGGGCTGTCGTGGTTGTACTTCGAGGTCTCACCTTCGTGGAACCACTGCATGTGCCCGGTGCGCACGCACAGCACGTCGCCGGGCACCGGCTCGACTCCGGCCAGCGCGACGGCCGCGTCGAGATCGTCGGCGGTGACGGCGTAGCCGGCGTCGAGCCGATCGACGCCGATGGCGGCCGGCAGGTCGAGCAGCACGCCCCGACTCATGATGCGGCCCGATCTTGTCGGCACCGCATCGCGTGAGGCCATCGGTCGCGGTGGCACGTCGTCGGCCGGGAACCCGTTGTAGAGGAAGCCGCCGTAGCTGCAGTGCCCGAGCGCGTCGATGTGGGTGCCGGCGGCCATGGCCATGACGACCGTGTCGTCGTTGAAGGCGGCGTCACCGTCCTGGCCCGTGTAGGTCTGGTTGATCGACAGCATCGTGCGCAGCGGGGCGATGCGTCCAGGCGCACCGCCGTGCTGCGGGCTGCGTTGGTCGAGCGGGATGGCCAGCGACAGGTGCCGACCCGCGCCCACCGCGTCCAGCCCGCGTCGCAGGGCCGCGTCGTCGATCAGGTTGGCGGTGCCGCGCTCGTCGTCGTCGCCCCAGCGTCCCCAGTTGCGACACCGACGCGGCCAGCTCGGCCTGCGCCTCGGGCAGCGCCATCTCAGGCGATCCGCAGCACGCCACGCGCCAGGTCGCCGTTGTGCATGTCGTCGATGGTCTGGTCTGATGTCGCCCAGGTCGTAGGTCTTGGTCACCAGCTCGTCGAGCTTGAGCCGCCCGGCCAGGTACAGGTCCACGAACAGCGGGATGTCCTTGTGGGGCCGGCCGGCGCCGTAGCGACAGCCCATGATCGTCTTGTCGTTGTACATGGCGCTGACGAGGAAGCTGGCCTCGGTGCCGAACTTGGGCACGCCCAGGATGACGGCGGTGCCGCCCCAGTCGAGGGCGTCGACGGCGTTGCGGATCAGCGCCGGGTGGCCGACGCACTCGAAGGAGACGTCGACGCCGTTGGGGCAGATCTCCTTGACCGCCTCGACGGTGTCGACCTCGGCGGCGTTGATGAAGTGGGTGGCCCCGAACTGGCGGGCCAACGCCTCCTTGCGGCGGGTTGGTGTCCACGGCGATGATCGGCAGGGCATCGGCCAGCGCCGCGCCCTGGATCACGTTGAGGCCGATGCCGCCGACACCGACCACGAGCACGCTCTGGCCGTGGGTGACCTTGGCCCGGTTGAACACGGCGCCGACCCCGGTGATCACGCCGCAGCCGAGCAGCGAGGCCACCTCGAAGGGCACGTCCTTGTTGATGGCGACGGCCTGACGGGCCTTCACGACGGTCTGCTCGGAGAAGGCGCCGATGTTGGCGAACTGGAGCACCTTGCGATCGCCCTGGCGGAACGGAGCCGACATCTTGCCGATGGACTCGCGGCAGTGGGTCGGCTTGCCGCTGTCGCAGGCGTCGCACGCTCCGCAGTTGGACAGCGTGGAGATGACCACGTGGTCGCCGACGGCCAGACGGGACACGTCCGAGCCGACCTCGGCCACGATGCCGGTGCCCTCGTGGCCCAGCACGACCGGGGTCGGGAACGGGATCGTGCCGTCGATCACCGACACGTCGCTGTGGCACACGCCGGCTGCCTGCAGGTCGACCCGCACCTCGTCGGGGCGCAGGTCGCGCACCGTCAGGTCCGTGGCGACGCGTGAGGCCGCCCTCGTCGAACACGATCCCTCTCATGGCTGCTCTCCCTGGTGCCGCTGCTCGGCGTGCCGGCCGTCAACCCGGCCAGACGATCGATTGCAGCTCGCTGTAGGCGTGGAAGCCGAAGCGGCCTCCGTCGCGACCCACACCGCTCATCTTGAACCCGCCGAACGGCGTCTCGTGGTTGCGCTGCACGGTGTTGATGCCGACGTTGCCGGTGCGAAGCTGCTGGGCCACGGCATAGGCGCGGGCCGTGTCGCCCGAGAACACGTAGTCGTAGAGTCCGAAGGCGGTGCCGTTGGCCAGCGCGATGGCTTCGTCGTCGTCGTCGAAGGGGATGACCACGACGACCGGGCCGAAGATCTCCTCCTGGGCCACCGTCATGTCGATGCGGCAGTCGGCGAGCAGCGTGGCGCGGCACGTACCAACCGCGCTCGAGTTCGGGGCGCTCGACCGCCGGCGACGACCGTCGCCCCTTGGTCGAGGCCCGAGGCGATGTAGCCCTCGACCCGCCCACGGTGCACCTCGGTGATCAACGGACCGACGACGGTGTCCTTCTCGAGCGGATCACCCGTCTTGAGATGTCCCGCGGCGGCTGCCGAGTCCGCTGACCAGTTGGTCGTAGATGCCGCGCTGGGCGATCACGCGGGTCGGCGCCGTGCAGATCTGCCCGGAGTGGAAGGCCCACACGCTCGAGATGGCGGCGATCGTCGTCTTGAGATCGGCGTCGTCGAACACGATGCCGGCGCCCTTGCCGCCCAGCTCGAGCAGCAGCCGCTTCATCCCACCGCCGGCCACCTCGCCGATGCGCTGGCCGACCGCGGTCGAGCCGGTGAAGCTGACCATGTCGACGTGGGGTGAGGCAACCAGCGCCTCGGCCGCCTCGGCACCCTGGCCGACGAGCACGTTGAGCACGCCCGGCGGGCAGTCCGGCTTCGGCGAACACCTCGCCGAGGGCGATGATGGCCAGCGGATCCTGCGGCGCCGGCTTGACCACGACGGTGTTGCCCATGGCCAGCGCCGGACCGACCTTGCCGGCCGTGTTGGTCAGCGGGAAGTTGTACGACGTGATGGCGGCGACCACGCCGACGGGCGCCCGGCGGGCCACGCCGCCCATGATCCCGCCCGGCGCCGAGCGCCGTGGTCGGCATCACCCCGGGCGGAAGCGGGATCTCGAGCTCCTGCGCGATGCCCTGCGCGTAGCGCCGGAACCGGGCCGCCGCCTGGGGCACCTGCATCTGGCTGGTGACCCGCATGGTGGCGCCGGTCTCGGCCTGCACCAGCGGCACCAGCTCGCCGAAGCGCTCGTCGAGCAGGTCGGCCGCCCGGGCGAGGATGGCGGCCCGCTCGTCGGGTGAGGTCCGCGACCACGCCGGGAAGGCCTCGGCCGCAGCCGCTGCGGCGGCCTCGGCGTCGGCGGCGCTGGCGTCGGGGGCGTGGCCGACGACCTGTTCGGTGGCCGGGTTGACGATCTCGTAGGTGCCGTTGCCGCCGGCGACCCGCTCGCCGCCGATCAGCAGCTCGTAGGTGGCGTCAGGATCGGGGCCGGCGGCGCCGGCGTCGTTGGCGCTGACCGTCGTGGTCACGGTTCGAAGGGCAGGCTGAGCATGCGGATGGCGTTGCCGCGCACCAGCTTGCGCACCACGTCGTCGTCGAGGTGGCCCATCAGCTTCTGGGCGACCTCACGGCTGTGGGGCCACGTGCTGTCGCTGTGGGGGTAGTCGGTCTCGAAGGTGATGTTGTCCACCCCGCACTTGTCGATGGCGCTGGCCGACAGGCCGTGCACGTCGTCGAAGAAGCAGCCGTAGATCTGGCGGTAGTAGTAGGTCGACGGCGGCTCGGGGATCGTGCCGTACACGCCGTTCCAACCCCGGTTGTCCTCCCAGACCTTGTCGGCCCGTTCGAGGATGTAGGGGATCCAGCCGATCTGACCCTCGCTGTAGGCCAGGGTCAGATCGGGGTAGCGCACGAGCACGCCCGACATCAGGAAGTCGACCATCGACGACATGGCGTTGCCGAAGGTGAGCGTCGAGCCGACCGCCGGCGGAGCGTCGGCCGACGTCGACGGCATCTTGGACGACGATCCGATGTGCATGTTGACGACGACGTTGGTCTCGGCACAGGCGGCGAAGAACGGATCCCACTCGCCCGAGTGGATCGACGGCAGACCGAGGTAGGGCGGGATCTCCGAGAAGCAGGTGGCGTGCACGCCGCGCGCCGCGTTGCGGCGAACCTCCTCGGCCGCCAGGTTGGCGTCCCACAACGGGATGATGATGAGCGGGATCAGCCGACCGTTCGAGTCGCCGCACCACTCGTCGACCATCCAGTCGTTGTAGGCCTTGACGCACAGCAGCGCCAGGTCCATGTCGTCGGCCTCGAGGAAGGTCTGGCCGCAGAAGCGAGGGAAGCTCGGGAAGCACATCTGGGCCTCGGTCCAGTTGGCGTCCATGTCCTCGATGCGCGCCTTGGGATCCCAGCAGCCCTTGCGCATCTCCTCGTAGGTGATGGCGGTGATCTTCACGTCGTCGCGGTCGAAGCCGACGGCGGCCGACAGGCGGGTCTGCGGGATGGCCTTGTCCTCGTAGTGCCACCAGTCGCACGGTGGGCCCGTCGCCGCCCTGCACGTAGGAGAACTTGCCGCCGATGAAGGTCATCTCGCCCATCGGTGCGCGCACCACGCGCGGGCCGATGTCCTTGTACTTGGCGGGCAGCCGGTCCTGCCACACGTGCGCCGGTTCGATGACGTGGTCGTCGACGGAGATGATCTTCGGGATGTCCCCCATGGGCGTCGATGCTAGCGGGGATCTGACGAACTGTCAGCCCAGAAATGAAACTCGTTCTAGTTGTGGGACGACCGGGCTCCGGCCCAGAAATGAAACTCGTTCTAGTGCTGGCTAGGCTGCCGGCTCGAGCGAACGGCGCCGACCATGGCGCGACCGAAGGGGGAAGTCGATGGGGCAGGTGCAGGAAGCGGGCAACGAGGGCGGGGTCCGCATCGGCAGCACGTTGGTCACGCTGGTCGAGCCCCACCGAGGCCAGGAGGTCGCCTACAACCGCTGGTACGAGCGCGACCACTTCTACGCCGGCTGCCTGATCGGCGCCGGCTGGTTCGCCGGCAAGCGCTGGGTCGCCACCAAGCCCCTGAAGGACCTGCGCTTCCCGGCCGGCACGCAGTTCCTGCCCGACATCGATGCCGGCAGCTACCTCGCGACGTACTGGGTCCTGAAGGGCGTCGAGCCCGAGTCGATCGCTTGGGGCAGCGCCCAGGTGAAGTGGCTGCACGAGAACGGCCGGATGTTCGAAGGTCGCGACCACGTCCACACGCTGATCTACGCCAACCGGTGGGCGGCGGCGCGTGATGCCGACGGCGTGCCGCCCGAGCTCGCCCTCGACCATCCGTGGGGTGGTCTGGCCCTGGTGATGGTCGACCGCGCCGAGGACATGGACCCGCGCCAGGCCTCGGCATGGCTCCGCGACGAGGTGCTG
Source organism: uncultured Microthrixaceae bacterium (assembly GCA_963734965.1). Taxonomy (GTDB): domain Bacteria; phylum Actinomycetota; class Acidimicrobiia; order Acidimicrobiales; family Acidimicrobilacustridaceae; genus UBA4742. The sequence goes on from CAVTJK010000004.1 coordinate 866,689, forward strand.
CCCGAAGCGATGGCGGGGACGCCGTGGGCCCTCACCGTCGGGCTGTCACCGATCCCGTTGCCCAAGGAGGCGCCGGTGTTCCAGCCGCCCAACCCGGGCGAGGAGCACCGCACCGCGCTGCTGTGCTTCCTCGACTCCGATCCGCGCGAGTGCTGGGACACGTTCGGCGAGCTGGGTGAATCGCTCGCTCGCAGCGGCAAGGGCGAGATCTCCTACGCGGCGCCGTTCATCCCCACCATCACCGGCACCGACACCTACACCGACCAGCTCTGGTAGCCATGACCGCCGACACCTCCCTCGTCGGCCAGGTCGCCGTCGTCACGGGTGGCGCCGCCGGCATCGGCGGAGGCATCAGCCGGCGACTGGCACGCGCCGGAGCCGTCGTGGTCGTCAACGACATCGACGGCGATCTGCTCACCGCCCTGGTGGCCGACGTCGACGCGGACGGGGGACGAACGGTGGCCGTCGCCGGCGACATCCGCGACCCGGCCGTCATCGACGAGCTGACGCGCGCCGCGCTGAGCGTCGACGGCGGGCGCATCGACGTGCTCGTCAACAACGTCGGTGACTACCGACCCAACGGCCGCTTCCTCAAGACGTCCGAGGAGCAGTGGGACGAGCTGTACGCCATCAACTTCCAGCACGTGCTGCGCTGCACGCGCGCCATCGCGCCGACGATGGTCGAGCGCGGGGCGGGGAGCATCGTGAACGTGTCGACGGTCGAGGCCTTCCGCGGCATCCCCGCCAACGCCGTCTACTCCGCGTTCAACGCGGCAGTGAACGCGTTCACGCGGAGCCTGGCCGTCGAGCTCGGCCGCGACGGTGTGCGCGTCAACGCCATCGCCCCCGATCTGGCCGACACGCTCCAGACCCCGGCCGAAGCCATGCTGCGCGGCCGCGATCCCGAGATGGTCCGCCACTGGGTGCCACTCGGTCGGTTCGGCCAGCCCGATGACTACGGTGAGGTCGTCCTCTTCCTGGCCAGCGACCAGTCGCGCTTCGTGACCGGCCACGTCATCCCTGTCGACGGCGGGACGACGGCGGCCAGCGGCTGGTACCTGCGCCGCGACGGCCGAGGGTGGACGAACCTCCCCGACTCTCCCTGACTCTCCCGGCCCACTTGACCCAGAAACCGGGTGACCGCGCTTGACCGCCCTGTTATCATCTCACTATGAAAGACACTATCTCGGATACTGAGACACTGAGCGGATCGGACGAAGGTCTGTGGCTGCCGTCGTGGGATGTCTCCTACGCCGCCAACACCGGCCACCATCGGGTGCACGACGCCGCCTTCCTGGCCACGACCCCGATCCGCCCGTCCGACCGGCTGCTCGATCTCGGCTGCGGATCGGGGGACTTCACCCGGATCGTGGCCGACCTCGTGCCCGATGGCGAGGTGGTCGGGCTCGATCCCCAACCGCCGCTGCTGGCCGAGGCCCGGGCCTGCGCCGGGCCCAACCAGTCCTTCGTCGAGGGACCCGTGCAACACCTCGACCGGCTGTTCCCCGGCGACGACGAGGCCTTCGATGGCGTCTACAGCCGGGCGGCCATGCAGTGGGTGCCGATGGGCGATCACCCCGGGTATCTGGCCCAGGCCCACCGGCTCGTGCGGCCCGGCGGGTGGTTCCGCCTCGAGATGGGCGGGGCCGGCAACATCCGCGTCATCAGCGCCATCGTCGAACAGATCTCGTTGGCCCACGGTGGGCCGCCGGCGCCGTGGTCGTTCCCCGATGCCGGCACCTACCTCGACCTGATCGAGGCCGCCGGCTTCGTGATCGATCCCGCGGCAGGCGACTACGTGCACACGGTCGGCCAACGCCGCGCCTTCGACCGCGACTCGCTGATCGGTTGGCTGCACAGTCAGTGCTACAAGGGCTTCGAGGTCGACATGCCCGTCGACGAGCACGAGCCGTTCCGCGCCGAGGTCGAGTCGCGCCTCGACGAGCTGCGCCGCCCCGACGGCACGTTCGACCAGACCTACGTCCGCCTCGATGCTCTGGCCCACCGACCTGCTTAGCTCGCTCTCAGGACTTCTTGCGGCGATTGAGGGCGCCCAGCGCCCCTCATCGCCGCCAAAAGACGGGTGTTACTCGCACGCGGCGGAGCCGCTCGGTTGTTGACACCCGGATGGGCGGAGCCGCTCGACGGGAGGCTTGCCGACCGGAGAGCCGAGCAAGCTACGCGACGAATTGGCCGATGCTGAAGCGGCCGATCATGGCGTACGCGGTCAGGACCAGCGAGACGGCGATCACGGTCATCGACGCGATGCGCAACGGGCGCGGCAGGCGATCGATGGCGGAGGCATAGACCGGGAACAGCACCCAGTCGGCGAAGGCGAAGCGGTTGAAGCTGGCCAGCACGCTCGAGCACAGCGGCAGCACGATCATGGCCACGCCCAGCATCCACGTCTCCATGGGGAACCGATCGCGCCGGGAGAACGCGGCGTAGCCCAGACCGAGCACGACGATGGCGACGCACCACAAATCGAAGTTGCGCGCCACCAGCGACGGGATCATCACCGTGCCCGGCCTTGGGCCAGAGGTTCTGGTAGCCCTGGATCACCGTGGTCCACGGCATGCTCAGCGACCGGCCCCAGTCCTTCTGCACGCCGATGAAGGCGAAGGCGTTGCCGACCTGGGCCTGCATCATGATCAGCACGGCGATGAAGCTGCTGGCCCCGGCGGCGGCGTAGGCCCAGCACCACTTGTCGATGCGGCGCTCGCGGATGATCCGGGCCAGCACCAGGACGGCCGGGATCAGGATGCCGACGCTGCGGGTCGCGCCCATCCCGATCAGCAGCGCCGTCGCCAGCCCGCGCTTGCCCCGGCGATCGGCCCACACCGCCCCGGCGCCAAGGGCGATGAACATCCCCTCGCTGTAGAAGGCCCACAGGAACAGCGAAGACGGGAACAGCGCGAACAAGAGCACGGCACGTCGGGCGATGCGCTCGCCGCGCCACGCCTTCGACACGCCCCAGACCGCGATGAAGGCGCTCAGCCCGGTGACGGTGGCCACGGTGTGGACAGCCAGGAGATCCGACCCCGTCAGCTTCCAGATCGGCCAGCCCAGCCACGACACGCCGGGGAAGAACGCGTTCGACGGCATGATCCATCGCGGGTGCACGTAGCCGATGTGCATGATCCGCAGGTAGTGCTGCGAGTCGTAGAAGAAGGCGCCGTACTGGGCGTCGCCCCCGAGGAACAGGCTGACGGCCAGCTCGGCCAGCCGCCACACGCCGTACAGCGCGACGGGGAACCAGATGCCGGGAAGCCAGCGCCGCCCACTCGCTCGCCAGCGGGCGAGCGGCTGCCAGCGCTTGGACCCAGATGTCCGTCCCTCGATCGCCGGGGTACGTTCGACCGGCTCGGCGACCTCGGTGATGGTCAGCGCGGGCGCTGCGGACCGCTCGCCGACGGGCGCGTCGTCGAGCGGAACGGTCGTCACGGCTCCAGATCGTAGATAGGACAAGCAGGACTCGTCAGGTCAGGCGAGCCTGAACGACACCTGACAGGGTCCGGTCGGCCGCTCACTCCCCCAGCAGCTCACGCAGCAGGTGGTCGACCTGGGCGCTCGGCAGCAGGCTCCCGCCGTCGACCACGAGGTTGTGACCGGTCACGTAGCGAGCCCGGTCGCTGGCCAGGAAGACGACGGGTTCGGCCACGTCGGCCGCGGTTCCGGCCCGACCGAGGGGCGTGGCCGCCTCGAGCGGTCCGATCCAGGCGGGGTTGGAGAAGGCGAACTCGGTGAGCGGCGTCCGGATGAAACCCGGTGAGACGCAGTTGACCCGGATGGCATCGGGCCCGTATTCGAGGGCCGCGCTCTTGGTCAGGGCGATGACGGCGGCCTTGGCCGCGGCATACGGCGACTCGCCTCGCGTCGGGCGCAGGCCGCTCACCGACGCCATGTTCACGATGCTCCCGCCGCCCGCGGCGCGCAACAGCGGGACAGCGGCGCGCACGCCGTTGAAGGTCCCCTTGAGGTTCACGTCCACGAGCAGGTCGACTTCAGCCGGCGTGTACGCGTGCATGCGGCTTGAGCGACCCGATGCCGGCGTTGTTGAACACGACGGTGAGGCCGCCGAGCTCGGTGGCGGCGCGCTCGAACGCGGTCGTCAGCGCGTCGGCGTCGGCCACGTCGACGGAGATGGCGAGCGCACCGATGTCAGCGGCCACCGCGTCGGCCGCGGCCGCGTCGCGATCGAGCACGGCCACACGCGCCCCTTCGGCCGTCATCAGCCGGGCCGTGGCCTCGCCGATCCCGTTGCCGCCGCCGGTGACGATCGCCCGCTGCCCATCGAGGAGTCCCATGGCCCGCGTTGCTAGCAGTTCGGCGGGGCCGTCACACGTCCATCACCCTGCCGCCGAGACAGGCGGTGATCAGGGCAACAGGAGCTTGGTCAGCCGCCGGTTGGCCACCGACAACCCGACCGAACCCATGACGGCCAGGTACACGACATGGACGAGTAGTCCCGGCCCGACATCGCCGAGCACCAGTGCCCGTTCGAGGGCGACGCCCTGGTAGAGCGGCGTGCACCGGATCACCCACTGCAGGCCCGTCGGGTAGCGGCTGAGCGGGAAGAAGGTGGCCGAGAACAGGAACATCGGAACGATGGCCAGGTTCACGAGGTCGAAGTCGATGAACGACCGCATGTAGGTGGTGGCCCCGAGCCCGGCCCCGGCGAACCCGAATCCGATGAGCACGGCAACGGGGACGCACAGCAGCGCCCACCACGACGTCGTCAGTCGGAGCAGCACCATGGCGATGATGAAGGAGCCGGCGTAGAGCGATGCCCGCAGCAGCGACCACAGCAACTCGCCGTTGAGCAGGTCGATGGGTCGCATCGGCGTGGCGAGGGTCGCCTGGTAGGTGTGGATGTACTTCAGCTTCACGAAGAAGTTGAAGGTCGAGTCGAAGATCGGACCCATCATCGCGGAGGAGGCCAGCAGCCCTGCCGCTACGAAGGACTTGTACGACACGACCTGTCCCGACGCCAGCGTCACGCTGCCGACCAGCTTGCCGACGCCGATGCCGATGGAGAACAGGAAGAAGATCGGCTCGACCATCACCGACAGGAAGATCAGCCACATGCCGCGCCAGGCGATGATGTTGCGCTCGAGCATGCGCAGGGGCGGCGACATCGACGCGCCAGGCAGCACCCGGGACCACGCCGGTCGCTTGGGCAGGGGCTGGGTCTGCTCGACTGGGGCGGTGTCGGTCGTGCTCACGTGGCCAACCGCCCCTTGAAGGTGCGCAGGCCCCAGACCACGCCGACCAACAGGTAGGCCCCCAGCACGGCGATGTGGGCGAGCACGCCGAGTGCCCCTCCCGGACCGACTGTGCCCGTCGTGGCGTCACGGCAGAGCTCGACGCTGTGCCACAGCGGCGAGATCCAGGCGAACGGGCGCAGCACCGCCGGGAGCTGGCTCACCGGGAAGAACGTGCCCGAGAACAGGAACATGGGCAGCATCAGAAAGCGCAGGATCAAGGCGAAGTTGTGGTCGGTCTCCTGTGTCGCGGCGAAGGCGGTGAGGATGGACGAGAAGGACAGGGCCCCGAGCACCGCGGCCGGTATGGCCAGGACGCCCCACGGGGAGACGACCGCGCCGAGCAACGTGGCCACGATCAGGAACGACGTGGCGGTCATCGCCAGTCGGATGGCGATCCACGCCAGGTTGCCGATGTACACGTCACCCGGCGTCATGGGCGACGCCACCATGCCGTGGTAGAAGCGCATCCACTTGAAGCCGGCCATGACCGGCCAGAGCGACTCGCCGGTGGCGTTCTGCAGCGCGGTGGCCGCCATCAGGCCAGGCGCCACGAACTCGAGGTAGCTGAGGCCGTCGACGGTGTGACCGGCAGCCGAGATCATGCCGCCGAGCCCGACGCCCATGGCCAACAGGTACAACGCCGGTTGCACGAACTGGCTGAACGCCGTCCCTCGCCAGAGCCGCCGGTAGATGGCGGCCTCGCGCTCGATGTACCGCAGGGCAGGTGCGCTCGCGGCCATCGGGATCCTCAGTCCTCGACCAGCGTGCGGCCGGTCAGGATCAGGAAGACGTCCTCGAGGCTGCTGCGCCGCACGAGGACGGTGGCCGGCTGGAACCCGTCGGCGTGCATCTTGGCTACGAGCGTGTCCCCGTCGTCGGTGTAGACGAGGACCCGATCGGCGAGGATCTCGACGCGATCACCCGTGGACCGGACCTGGTCGAGCATCGCGTCGAGCACGGGACCCAGCCCCCCGGCCTCGATGTCGGTCGAGCCCAACCGCAGCTCGACGACCTCGCGAGTGACGTGACGTTCGATCAGCGCCGCCGGCGATCCCTCGTCGACGATGCGACCGCCGTCCATGACGACCAGCCGATCGCACAGCCGCTCAGCCTCGTCCATGTAGTGGGTGGTCAACACCTGGGTCACGCCCTGCTGCTTGAGCCGGTACAGCCGCTCCCAGACCAGATGGCGGGCCTGGGGATCGAGGCCGGTGGTGGGCTCGTCGAGCAGCAACAGATCCGGTTCGTTGACCAGCGCCCGGGCGATGGTCAGCCGTCGCTTCATCCCGCCCGAGAGCGGATCGACCTTGCTCTCGGCCCGATCACCGAGCTGCACGAAGTCGAGCAGCTCGCGCGTGCGCTCGCGCAACACGGATCTCGAGATCCCGAAGTAGCGCCCGTAGATGATGAGGTTGTCGGCCACGCTGAGCTCGAGGTCGAGGTTGTCCTCCTGCGGGACCACGCCCAACCGGCCACGGATGCGCGGCCCATCGGTCGTCGGGTCGCCTTCGAGCACTCGCAGGGTTCCGCTGGTGAGCGGGGACACGCAGGCGATCATCCGCATCGTCGAGCTCTTGCCGGCCCCGTTGGGCCCGAGGAACCCGAACACCTCACCCCGCTCGACCTGGAAGTCGATGCCGTCGACGGCCACGAAGTCGTCGAACCGCTTCGTGAGCGCGTGCGCCTCGACCAACATCACCGGAGTCCCCACACGAGCACGCTATCCACGACCTGGTGTGGTCGATGGCTGGGTTTTCGAGGAGTAGGTCAGCTCAGGTCGACCAGTCGCGTGGTCCGGGGCGGCGGAAGAACTCGTCGCGGGTTCCCAGCCGGAAGCCAGGCAAGCCGATCTGATCCACCAGGCTGGTCACCTGGCTCGGTTGGCACAGCAGGGCCTGGACCTTGGTGTCGGTGAGCTCGTCGTCGCACTCGAACCAGAGCTCGAGGTCGTCGGCCTCGACCGCCGGCGGCGCGTCATCGGTCATCATGATCGTCTCGGGCTCGACCTGAGCCATGAAGGTCGCGTTCCACTCGTAGGTCTTGGTCGCGTAGAGCAGACGGGCCGAGTCGAGCGCGGCCTGGTCGAAGGCCAAGGTCGCCCAGCGACTGACGGCGATGTGGTCGACGTGGCCGGTCATGCCGTCGCGACCGAACGTGAGCACGGTGTCGGGCTGCACCTCGGCCATCAGGTCTGCCAGCGCGGCGACCGGTTCGTCGACGGTGACCAGATGGCATCGGCCGTCCTCGTAGTCGAGCCACCGGTGATCGCTGACCCCCAAGACCCCGAGGCAGGCGTCGAGCTCGGACTCGCGTATGGCCTTGCGCTCGTCGACCGATCGGCTCTCGAGGTCCTCGAACCCCGCCTCGCCTCGCGTCGCGGTCACGCACACCACGCGCTGACCAGCGGCGACCGCCGCGGCCATCAGCCCGCCCGACAGATAGGCCTCGTCGTCGGGGTGGCCCCAGATGCCCAAGATGGTGCCCAGCTCACCGATTCGGTCGCGATCCACGGGTCCCCCACTCATGACGTCGGTCGGTTGCCGACATCATGGTCGACAGGCGGCGGGGCCTGCCGATTAACGTTCGGCGATGGTCCCCGAACCGGGTGACGCCCCCGACCTGACGGTCGGCTTCACCGAGGTCGACGCCCAGCCCGACGTGTCGCCGCTCGTCGCGGGCATGGAGGCGACGGCCCGATGGCCCTCGGTGCGCTACCTCCGGGCCTGGGAGCGAGAGCACCTCGGGTTGGTCCCGGGTGAGCACCTGATCGACGTCGGATGCGGGCTCGGCGATGCTGCCCTGGCGTTGGCCGAGGACGTGGCACCGGGTGGGCGAGTGCTCGGCCTCGACCTGAGCGAGGCCATGTTGGCGGTGGCCCGTGGGGCCGCCGCGCCCGGCGACACCGACGTCGAGTTCCGTACCGCCGATGCGTCGTCGCTCGATGTGGACGACGACTCGTTCGATGCCTGTCGCTCCGAGCGCATGTTGCAGTGGGTGCCGGACGTGACGGCCGCGGTGGGCGAGATGGTCCGTGTCGTCCGTCCGGGTGGACGTCTGACGCTCATCGACAGCGACTGGCGGACCCTGGCCGGGGACTTCGACGACACCCAGGCGTTCAACGAGGTGCGCGACGCGATGCTCGAGCTTCGCGGGGCGAGCGCCAATGCGGGCAGCCAGACGCTCAACATCTGCCGCGAGCTGGGTCTGACCCAGCTCGAATGCTCGGCCGCCGCTCACGTCTGGACCGAATGGGACCCCGACACCGATCCCGGACCAGCCGGGCTGTTCCCCATGCGGGGCGTGCTGTCCCAGCTGGGCGAGCTGGGTTTGACCGACCCCGCGGTGGTCGAGCGCTTCCTCGTCTGCGCCGAGACGGCGGGCCGTCAGGATCGCTTCAGCATGTCCCTGACCATGACCGCCGTGTTCGGACGAGTTCCCTAGTCGCGCCACAGCCACTCGCGAGATTTGACCCGGATGGCGAAGCGCCCGCAGGGAGGCTCGCCGACCGGAGGGCCAACAAGTGGCCACAGCCACTCGCGAGATGAAACCCGGATGGCGAAGCGCCCGCAGGGAGGCTCGCCGACCAGCAAGTGGCCACAGCCACTCGCGAGATGAAACCCGGATGGCGAAGCGCCCGCAGGGAGGCTCGCCGACCGGAGGGCCAATCAGGTCGCCAGGACGCCGCCGTCGACGGCGAGGGCGTGGCCGGTCACGAAGCTCGCCGCCGGTGAGCACAGCCACACGATGGCCTGGGCGATCTCGGTCGGCTCGGCCAGCCGCCCGATGGGGGTGACCTTGCCCATGTGCTGCAACGCCTGCTGGTCGCCGCCGACGAACCCTTCGAGCATCGGCGTGTGCACGTTGCCCGGGCACACGGCGTTGACCCGCACCCCCTGGCGGGCGTATTCGAGGGCCACGCTCTTGGTCAGGCCGACGACCCCGTGCTTGCTGGCCACGTAGGCCGGCAGGTGAGCGAAGCCCATGAGCCCGGCGGCGGAGGCCACGTTGACCACGGTCCCACCGTCGCTCTCGAGCAGCGCCGGGATCTCGGCCTGGAGGCAGAGGAACGTCCCGGTGAGGTTGACGGCCAGCGTGTGCTGCCAGTCGTCGAGGAGCTGTTCGCCGAAGGGCTTGTAGGTGCCGCTCGTGCCGGCGTTGTTCACCGCGGCGTCGAGGCGACCGAACCGGCTGAGGGTTGCGGCCACCATGGCCTCGACCTGGGCCTGATCCGAGACGTCGGCCACCGTCGAGGCCACCGGGGCGCCCTGCCGACCGAGGGCCTGTGCCGTGTCGGCCGCCTTGGTCTCGTCGAGGTCGACGACCATCACCGAGGCGCCACGCGCCGCGAACAACTCGGCGGTGGCGCGCCCGATGCCGGACGCGCCCCCGGTGACCAGCGCGACCACTCCGTCGAGATCGGCTTCGGTCATGGCGCGGTCGAGACGGGTCCGTCCATGGCGACGATCGGTTCTTCGGTGATCATCCACACGAACGCGTCACGGTCCAGGAACTTCTTCTCGTCGGGCTCGATGAGCTCGGCGTACATCGGCTCGGTGGTGAAGGCGAGGAACTCGTCGACCGAGGTGAACCACTGGATCGTGATGCCGTCGTAGCCGGGCGTACCGCACCACTCGGGTTGGGGGACCCGCCGGTGCTGTTCGTAGCGCACGACGTGGCGAGCAAGCTCGGGGGTCGAACGGATCAGCGGCGCGTGGTGCTCGAACCAGTGGTCGTAGAACTCGTCGAGTGAGAGACCTTCCTTGCGCTTCAAGAAGCAGACCAGCTTGACCATGGGTTCATCCTCTCCCGCGCTCACGACAGATATTCGCCACAGTTGACGTTGAGGCTCTGCCCGGTGACGGCCTTGGCCAGCGGCGAAGCGAAGAACACCACCGCTCCCGCGATCTCAGCGGAGCTCGGCAGGTACTTGAGGCAGGTCTGATCGGCCAGCTCGTCGTACACGACCTGGAACTCGACGCCGCGCTTCTCGGCCATGTCGTTGACGTACCACTCCACCGACTTGCCCCAGATGTAGCTCGGATGGATGCCGTTGACCCGCACGCCGTAGCGCCCGAGCTCGCGGGCCAGGCCCTGGGTGGCCACCGCCAGCGCCCCTTTCGACGCAGCGTAGGCCACGAACCGCTCCTGAACGACCTGCGCCGCTTGGCTGTTGACCATGATCACCCGGCTGTCATCCTGCTGCTTGAGATAGGGCAGAGCCGCCGCCGTCATCTCGAGCGTGCCGAACAGGTTGACATCCATGGTCGAGCGCCAGCCCTCGAAGGCCCCTTCCTCGAACAAGGTGAAGGTGCCGTCGCTGAAGGCGTTGTTGACCAGGATGTCCACGCGGCCCAGCTCGTCGTGGGCGGTCCGGGCCAGCCGCACGCAATCCTCGGCCACGGTGATGTCGGTCTGGACCCAGACGGAGCGGCGACCCAAGGCCTCGATCTCGGTCGCCACCTTGACCAGCCCCTTCTCGCGCCGGGCTCCCATGGCGACATCCGCGCCCTCCCGGGCCAGGGCCAGTGCGATGTCTCGGCCCATCCCCGGGCCGATGCCGGAGACGATGGCCACCTTGCCTTCGAGCAACATTTCGATCGGTTCTCCCTCGGACGGGGTTGGAGGCAGTTGGAGCGACGGGTCGGCTCGGCCCGGCGCGTCCAGACGGGCCGCGACGGCGGCCGGTGGTCAGCTGTTCAGCAAGGGGGCGACCTGTGAACCGAACGCATCGATCTGATCACAGAGCTCGGCGGCCGAACGGGTGTGGAAGCGCATCTGCAGCTGGTTGATCCCGATCGACTTGGCCTTGCGCATGCGTTCGGCGATCACGTCGGGCGAGCCGGTGAGATGGGTCTGGTCGGGTTCGAACCACGGCTCGCCCACGTACAGCACGCCGGTGTTGCCCCCGATGGCAAAGGGGAGATCCGCACGTCCGTTGGCCTCGCGGCGTTCGGTGAGCCAAGCCACAGCCGCCTTCATGCCGTCGGCTGGAGGACCCTGCGGGAGCCAGCCGTCGCCCTTGTCGGCGGCGCGGCGCAGCGCCGGACGCGAGGACCCGCCCACCCAGATCGGCGGCCCCCCGGCTTGGCGGCCACGCGGGCGCAGACCCGCATCCGCGACCGACACCGTCGGCGTGGTCACCTTGGGGTACTCGTCGGCGAAGGCCGCCCGGACGACATCGATCGAGTCGTCCAGCGTCGCACCGCGTCGGTCGAAGTCGACGCCGAGCAACTCGAACTCGGACTGCACGTGGCCGGCGCCGACGCCGAGGATGGCCCGACCCTCGCTCAGCTCGTCGAGGGTCAGGAAGGCCTTGGCCGCCATCAGCGGGTGCCGGTACGGGAGCACGTAGACGTGGCTCATCAGATGGACGTGCTCGGTGATCCCGGCCAGCCAACCGAGGGTGGCGATCGTGTCCCACCACGACGTGCCCATCTTCTGGTCGAGCGGCCGGGGGATGGCGACGTGATCGCACACGGCGATGTACCAGAAGCCGTTGCGGTCCGCCGCCCGGGCCACCGCGGCCAGCTCGGCGGCGCCCGCCGTCGCCTCCCAGGGCTCCACATAGATCGTGCTCTGCGATTGGATCGGCAGCTGCATGCCGTACACGAGGGTGTCGGCCGGGATGGCGTCGGGCATGCCGTCGACTCTAGAACACGTTCTAGTTCGGCGCGCCGCCCAGACTCGCGCCGCCTGGGTTCTTGGAGGGTCGCGGGTTGCAGGTCAACGGGCTACTTGATGAAGCGCTTGGCGAAGCTCTCGAGTTGGTCCTTGAGCAGGTCGAACCGCCGCTCGCGGGTCGACAGCAGCATCCGGGTCGCCCCGAAGCGTTGGGCCGAGACGATGGCGGCCTTGTCGACCTGATCGAGCAGGCCGCCGAGGGTGAGCTCGATGGACTCGGGATCGCGGCCCTCCTCGACCGCCGCCTCCCAGAGCAGGCGGAGGCGTTCGGTCAGCGTCTCGTCGTCGAGGCCGAGCGGTTGGAAGCCGTCCCCCAAGCGTCCGGCGCGTCGGGCGGCGGCGGGCGAGTGTCCGCCGACGTGGATGGGGACCCCACCGGCACGAACCGGACGCGGCCGACTGATCACGCCGTCGAAGGCGACGTGCTGGCCGTTGAAGCTGGCCACGTCGCAGGCCCAGATCACCCGCAGGGCCTGGATCAGCTCGTCGGTGCGCGCCCCGCGGGATCCGAAGTCGACACCGAGGGCGTCGAACTCCTCGCGCATCCAGCCGACGCCGACGCCGAGGCGCAGCCGACCGTGCGACAGCACGTCGATGGTGGCCAGCCGCTTGGCCAGGGACACGGCGTTGTACTGCGGGCAGCACGAGCACGCCGGTGGCCAGCACGACCCGCTCGGTGATCCCGGCCAGGAAGGCGAGCAGGTCGAGCGGATCCGGTATCGGGCAGTCGTCGGGCAGCGGCATGCGTCCGCTCGCCGCGTAGGGGTACTTCTCGGCGTAGTCGGCCTTCACGGCCACGTGCTCGACGACGTACAGCGACTCGTAGCCGAGTCGGTCGACCGTCTGGGCGAAGGCGGTCATCCACTCAGGATCGGCCGACGACCCCCTGGCGATATGGCGGCAACACTCCGAACTGCATGGCGCTTGGTTCCCAATCAGCTCGGTGGCTTTTGGCCGGTCACGGTCGTGTGGATGATGCGGGCCATGCTGCGGCGCATGTCGCCGGTACGGATCCCCCAGAACTCGAAGCCGTAGCGGTGGCCGGCCACCGTGGCCAGCATGGCCACGACCACGCCGGCCGACGCCATCGGATCCAGATCAGCGGGATGGCGGCCGTCGCTCTGATGGCTGATCACCTCGGCCAGGGCCACGACCACCTCGTTGAGCAGGCGGGTGCGGATGTTGCGGAAGCGCTGGTCGCCCTCCTCGGTGGCCAGGTCGACCACCCGCATGACCGAGCGATGGTCCTCCCAGAACTCGAAGAACCCGTCGACCAGCGCCTCGGCCGTCGCGTAGGCGTGCTTGCCCTTCCAGGTGCCGCCCCGGACGATGTCGGTCAGGACCGCCCCCTCGTGGGCCATGTCCTCGGCCAGCACCAGGATGGCCGACTCGACCTCGGGGAAGTACTGGTAGAAGGTCGCCGGCGACGTCCCGGCCCCCCGAGCGATGTCGACCACCTTGAGATCGCGGTAGTTGCTGGTCTTGAGCATCTCGGCGGTCTGGTCCAGCAGGCGCTGACGGGTGGCGCGGCCGCGCCGTCCCGGGACCCGCCCGTCCGCCGCCCGCAGCTCGTCCTCGTCGAGGTCGTCGTCGACCCCCGACAGGGCCTCGGGCACCAGGGCGATGACCTCGCGGTTGGGCTGGGGGCTCATCGGAGGCCACGTTAGTCGCCCCAACCTCGCTGATCTGACGCCTCGTCAGCCTTCGGTGTCCCGGCAACGGCGGGTGGGCGTGACCCGCCGCTCCCCGCCGCCGCGGCGCGACCGGCCACGCTCGACCCGCGCCTAGCGTGCGGCCATGTCCTCACTCGCTCGGCCCGCTCGCCGGAGGCGTGGTCCCCGGCCGGGCCGCATCCTCGCCCTGTCGGGAGCGGTGGCGCTGGTGGCCGTCTCGGCGTGCAGCTCGACGGGGGCAAGTCGATCCGACTCGACGGTCCCCAGCAACGCCACCGTCGCCGGGCCGCCCGCCGGCTCGAACTCGACGATCGGGACGGGGGCGGCGAAGAGCTCGACGTCGACCACGACGCCCGGAACCATCGGGACGCTGCCCGCCGACACGGTGATCATCAACCCGGGGTCCAGCCCGTTCGGCGACATCCTGGTCGACCCGAACAACCACACCTTCTACGTCTTCACCGGCGACACCTCGACGGTGGCGACCTGCATCGGTGCCTGCGCCAACACCTGGGCGCCGGTGCTCGGCACCCAGATCGGTGTGGCCCAGAGCCTCAGCTACGCAGCGGGCGAGTTCAAGCTGGTCCGCCAGCCCGAACGGGACCACCCAGCTGACCGTCAACGGTCACCCGGTGTACACCTACAAGAACGACAGCCGGGCGGGCGAGGCCACGGGCCAGGGGTCCGGCGGCCAGTGGTACGTCATCGGCACCGATGGTCAGCCCATCACCAAGAAGAGCTAGCCGGCGGCCGTCCAGGCCGCCAGGATCTCGTCGGTCGTGGTGAGGGTGGCGATCAGCGCCAGCGTGTTGTCGAGCACGGCGTCGGCGTAGCTCTCGGGTATGCCGGCCACGGCGTCGCGCGGGATGACGAACTGGTAGCCGCGGTTCACGGCGTCCATGGCGAAGTTGAGGATGGCCACGTTCACCGAGACCCCGGTGCCGATGATCGTGGTGACGCCGAGGTTGCGCAGGATGGGGTCGAGATCGGTGCCGCCCATCGGACCCAATCCGTGCAGCCGGCTGAGCACGAGATCCGAATCGGCCACACCGATCTCAGGCACGACCTCGACCGCCGGTGTGCCCGGCCGCAGCGGTACCGGCGTCTTGAGCATGCCCATGAACAGGCGGGCGTTGTGGTTCGAGCCCTGGCCGTCGTCGCGCCGCATGGCGACGCAGTGGACCACGGGAGCACCCGAGGCCCGCGCACCGGCGGCCAGGCGCGCGACGTTGGGTATGGCCACTCGCTGGGCGATCTCGGCCAGCTGAGGCAGCGCGGCGTCGGGGCCGACGGTCGCGCCCTGGCATTCCTGGGTGACCAGCGCCGTGTGACCGGGCGCGACGAGCGCCGTCAGATCGAGGGCCATGCGAATCCTCCGGACGACATCAGACTCGGACGCGGGGCAGCACCTTGTCGGCGAACAGCTCGAGGCTCTCCCAGCCGTCGTCGGGCGCCGTTGCCCCACAGAGCGGATGGTGGGTGAAGGCGCCCAGCGCGCCGAGCTCGGACGCTAGCGCCACACACTCGTCGGGAGTGAGGATCTGGTACACGCCCTCGGCCCGCAGCTCGTCGACGGTGGTGGCGGTCGACTTCACGTGCGACCGGATGTCGTCGGTCTGCCACTGGTGGTAGGTGACGGCGTCGTGGAGCAGGTTCGAGCCGATGCGTGACCACAACCGATCGGGATCCTCGGACACGAACAGCGTGCCCGGTCCCTTGGGTTGGCCGACCCACCCCGGCGCGTGCCCGAGGCGTTCGCACTCGTCGAGGTAGAGCTGCACGAGCTCGTCGTCGCCGATGGGCGGGAAGAACCCGAAGCCGAACCGCGCCGCCCGCTTGGCCGCGGCCGGGCCAGAGCCGCCGATCAGCACCATCGGATGAGGTTGCTGCACCGGTCGCGGGGTGACCTGCACCGTCTCGCCGTCGAGCTCGAAGGGCTCGCCCGTCCACGCCTTGACCATGATCTCGAGGCAGGCGTCGAGACGCTTGCCGCGACCGGCCCAGGCTCGATCGAACAGGGCGTATTCGACCGGTCGGTAGCCGAGGCCGGCAACGATCGAGATGCGGCCGTTGCTGATCAGGTCGACGACGGCCACGTCCTCGGCCAGCCGCACCGGATCGTGCAGCGGGACGAGCAGCGCCGAGATCCAGATGGGGATGCGCTTGGTCCGCGCCGCCACGGCCGCCGCCATCACGAGCGGGGACGGCAGGTAGCCGTCCGCCGACGCGTGGTGCTCGGACAGCACCAGCATGTCGAAGCCCTGGCCGTCGGCCCACTCGCTCATCTCGAGGGCGGCGCCGTACTGCCGCTGCGCCTCGGGGGGGTCGAGGCCGGGCGCACGCTGGTCGAACCGGATCACCGAGAACATAGAACACGTTCTAGTTCGGATCGGGCGCCCGCGCCACGTCCTGAGATGGGGCCACCGGATTTCCCCTGGCCGGGCGGGGCGGGCGAGAATGCGCCACCAGTCGCGACACCAGTCGCATCCGCAAGTGACCGCCGGGCGGGTCCGTCTGTGCCTGGTGGACAGCCGCCACCTCAGGGGGAACCATGCCCGACGCCGTCATCGTCTCCACCGCCCGCAGCCCGATCGGCCGGGCCGCCAAGGGCTCGCTCATCGACGTGCGACCCGACGACATGGCCGCCACCATCGTCGCGCGCCGCGCTCGACAAGGTGCCTCAGCTCGACCCGCAAGAGGTCGAAGACCTCATCATGGGCTGCGGCCAGCCCGGAGGCGAGGCCGGCTACAACATCGGCCGCGTCGTGGCCATCATGGCCGGGATGCCCGACGTCCCCGGCGTCACCGTCAACCGGTACTGCTCCTCGTCGCTGCAGACGATCCGCATGGCGGCCCACGCCATCCGGGCCGGCGAAGGGGACGTGTTCATCTCGGCCGGCGTCGAGACGGTGAGCCGCTATCGCAACGGCGCGGCCGACACCGGGCCGCACAACCCGCTGTTCGCCGACGCCGAGGCGCGCACCGCCGAGCGGGCCAAGGGCGGGGGCGCGGCGTGGACGCCACCCGAAGGCCTCCCCGACATCTACATCGCCATGGGCCAGACGGCCGAGAACGTGGCCGAGTTCGAGAGCGTGACCCGCGAGGACATGGACGAGTTCGCCGCTCTCAGCCAGCAGCGCGCGACCGAGTCGCTCGAGAACGGCTTCTGGGCGCGCGAGATCACGCCCCTCACCACTCCGGACGGCACGGTGGTGAGCAAGGACGACGGCATCCGGCCCGGCACGACGGTCGAGGGTCTGGCCGGGCTCAAGCCGGTGTTCCGACCCGACGGTCGGATCACGGCCGGCAACGCCTGCCCGCTCAACGACGGCGCCGCCGCCGTGATCGTCATGAGCGACACCCGCGCCGCCGAGCTGGGCATCACCCCGCTGGCCAAGATCGTGGCCAGCGGCGTCACCGGGCTCAACCCCGAGATCATGGGTCTCGGTCCGATCGAGGCCTGCCGCCAGGCCCTCAAGCGGGCGGGCATGACCATCGACGACGTCGACCTGGTCGAGATCAACGAGGCCTTCGCCGCCCAGGTCGTGCCCTCGGCGCGCCACCTGGGGATCCCCTACGACAAGCTCAACGTGCACGGTGGGGCCATCGCCGTGGGGCATCCGTTCGGCATGACCGGCGCCCGCATCATGACCACGCTGCTCAACGGCCTCGAGGACGGCGACAAGACCATCGGCATGGAATCGATGTGCGTCGGCGGCGGCCAGGGCATGGCCATGATCGTCGAGCGGGTCTGATCTGATCTCTTGGCCCTCCGGTCGGCAAGCCTCCCTGCGGGCGCTTCGCCATCCGGGTGTCATCTCGCGAGCGGCTCCACTCGGTCGGCAAGCCTCCCTGCGGGCGCTTCGCCATCCGGGTGTCATCTCGCGAGCGGCTCCACTCGGTCGGCAAGCCTCCCTGCGGGCGCTTCGCCATCCGGGTGTCATCTCGCGAGCGGCTCCACTCGGTCGGCAAGCCTCCCTGCGGGCGCTTCGCCATCCGGGTGTCATCTCGCGAGCGGCTCCACTCGGTCGGCAAGCCGGGCGTCACCGACTGGAAATGGACACTCGCTAGAGTCCAGACCCGATGACTGGGGCTCCGACGATGATCAGCGTCGTGATGCCGGCGCATGACCGGGCCCCGGTGATCGGGTTCCAACTCGACGCGTTGGCTCGACAGACGACCTCTCGACCGTACGAGGTCATCGTGGCCGACAACGGATCGTCCGACGACACCGTGGCCGTCGCCGAGTCGTTCGCCGATCGGTTCGAACGCTTCAAGGTGATCGACGCGTCGGCCCGCGCCGGCGCGGGACCGGCCCGCAACATCGGGGCAGCGGCGGCGGCGGGCGAGATGATCGCCTTCTGCGACAGCGACGACATCGTCCACCACGACTGGCTCGAAGCCCTTGCCGCCGCGTGGCGACCAGGAACCATGGTCGCCGGGCGCGTCGTTCACGATCGAGATCTCGACGACGATCACGTCTTCGCCGAGGTCCCGGCCCGACCACCACGGACCAGGATCGACGTGCCGTGCCTGGTCCAGGGCGGGAACATGGCCATCGGGCGCGCGGACCTCGAGCGGCTCGGCGGATTCGACGAGTCGTTCCGGTATTCGCAGGACACCGAGCTGTCATGGCGCGGTCAGCTGGCGGGTCTCGACTACGTCGAAGCCGTCGATGCGCTCACGTTCAAGCGCAGCGCACCCACTCGCCGAGCCGAGCTGCGCCAGCACTACCGCTGGGGACGGACCCGGCCACGGTTGTACCGCCGCTATCGAGCCGAGGGGTTCGAACGCCGGTCACCACGGGCGCTCGTGCGCGGGTACGCCAAGTTGATGGGCCACGCCGCCCTCTCCCCGTTGGATGTCCACCACCGCGACATGACCGTGCGCATGACCGGGCACTTCACGGGATACATCGTCGGATCCGTCAAGTACCGCGTCGTCCACCTCTGATGCGGCGCGGACCCGACCTGATCAGTGTCGTCATCCCGGCGCGCGACCGAGCGCCGCTCATCGGCCTGCAGCTCGACGCGCTCGCTCGCCAGAGCACGGCGCGTCCGTTCGAGGTCATCGTGGCCGACAACGGATCGAGCGACGACACCGTCGCCGTCGCCGAGTCGTTCGCCGATCGCTTCGAACGCTTCAGAGTCGTCGACGCGTCGGCTCGAACGGGTGCCGGGCCGGCCCGCAACATCGGGGCGTCGGCGGCGCAGGGCGAGATGGTCGCCTTCTGCGACAGCGACGACATCGTCCACCCCGACTGGCTCGAAGCCCTCGCCGCCGCCTGGACGCCGGGGACCATGGTCGCCGGGCGCCTCATCCGCCGCGATGATCCCGCCGTCGCGAGCGAGGACGAAGACGGGACCGAAGCCGAGCTCGCCAGGACCGCATCGCCGCGTCCGATTCCGTCACCCGTCAGCACGGCCAACATGGGCATCGGCCGAGACGACCTGCGGCGCGTCGGCGGCTTCGACGAGTCCTACCACCACGCCGAGGACCTCGAGCTGGCATGGCGGGGCCAGCTCGACGGCCTCACCTTCGTCGGCGCGCCGGACGCCATCGTCTTCCTGCGGCGCGGGCTCACGGGCGCGAAGTTGTTCCGGCAGTACTACCGCTGGGGACGGGAGCGACCCCAGATGTATCGCGCCTATGTCGCCGACGGGTACCCCAGACGCTCACCCGGGCAGTTGCTCCTGGGCTATGTCCGCCTGGGCTATCACGCCGCTCGCGGCGTGTTCGATCCGGTCCATCGATCTCAGGCCGTGCGCCAAGCCGGCATGTACGCGGGCCACATCACCGGCTCGATCCGCCAGCGCGTGCTCTGCCTGTAGTCGCTCTCTACGCGCCGTAGACGGGAGTCGGCGCCGGACCCTCGCGCAGGAGGTCGCGCACGACGGCTCCGACCTCGTCAGGCTCCCAGCGAGCGCCCTTGTCGAACTCGGGACCGTGCTGCCAGCCGTCGGCCACGCTGATCTTGCCGCCCTCGACCTCGAACACGCGGCCCGTGACCTCGGCCGAGTCGACCGATCCCAACCACACCACCAATGGCGCCACGTTCTCAGGAGCCATCGCATCGAACTCGCCCTCGGCCGGTGCCGCCATG
The DNA here is from genome assembly GCA_963734965.1 of uncultured Microthrixaceae bacterium. Classification (GTDB taxonomy): domain Bacteria; phylum Actinomycetota; class Acidimicrobiia; order Acidimicrobiales; family Acidimicrobilacustridaceae; genus UBA4742. Next base: position 886,413 of record CAVTJK010000004.1, read on the forward strand.
GTCTGGCTGAAGACCTCTTCGGTCATGCGCGTGCGCGCCGCCGGCGCGATGGCGTTGGCGGTCACGCCGTAGCGACGCGAACTCCGCCGCTTCGACCATCGTCAGCCCGGCGATGCCGGCCTTGGCCGCCGAGTAGTTGCCCTGCCCGACGCTGCCCATCAGTCCCGCCCCTGAGCTCGTGTTGATGATGCGACCCTCGACCGTCTCGCCCGCTTTGGATCGCTCGCGCCAGTGGGCGACGGCGTGACGAGTCGGGGCGAAGTGGCCCTTGAGGTGCACGCGGATGACGGCGTCCCACTCCTCCTCGGACGTGTTGGCCAACATCCGATCGCGCAGGAACCCGGCGTTGTTGACCAACACGTCGAGCCGGCCGAAGGCCTCGACGGCGCTGGCCACGAGTTGCTCGGCCTGACCCCAGTCGGCCACATCGGCGCCGTTGGCGATGGCCTCGCCCCCCATGGACCGGATGGTGTCGACGACCTCGCCCGCCGGCCCGGTGGATCCACCCCGCCCGTCGATCTCGGCCCCCAGATCGTTGACGACCACCTTGGCGCCCTGCCGGGCGAACTCGAGGGCGTGACCACGGCCGATGCCTCGCCCGGCGCCGGTCACGATCACCACTCGTCCGTCACAGATGCCCATCGGGCGATCTTGCCACGCTGACCTGACGGGTCGTCAAAAACGGATCAGCGCCACTCAGCCGGCCAGAGCGACCCCCAGGGCCGCCAGCCCGACCACCGTCGTGGCCGCGGAGATGAGCTCGAGGGCCAATCGGCTGGACCGACCTCGCTTGGCTCGATGGCGGCGGTAGCCGAACCCGACGAGAGCCAGGCCGCCGGCCACGATCAGGATGATCGCCCCTTCCCACGGCCGGGTGCGGACGAAGGGCAGGATCCGCCGGAGCAGCACGAGCCCGATGGCGCCCATGGCCAGCACGCTGCGATCCCACGCCAGGTCGGTCCGCGCGAGGTCCGGCTCGTCGTCGCTCATCAAGGCGCGAGCTCACGAGGTCCGTCACCCGCCGACGGTCCCGGTGGCGGCCATCACGACGGCGACGGCGGCGATGACCGCCACCCCCGCGGCCACGATGATCGGCAGGCGCGAGTTCGGCAGCGGCCGTCGCGAGCGCATGGCCTTCTCGTTCGCGTCCCATTGCCAGAACGCGGCCACGGCAAGGAACGTTCCCAACACGATCAGGGGGATGCCCACGATGCGTCGACCACCAGCCAACTTGAAGCCGGGCAGGAGCTGGGTGATCACCAACCCGGCGGTGACGAGGGCCAGTGCGGTTCGGATCCACGCCAGGAACGTCCGCTCGTTGGCGTAGTGCAGGCGCGGGTCGAGATCGTCCCCGCTGGTGTTCTCCGTCGCCGGCTCGTCGGCCATACGCGGCTGATTCTCTCACTCACCGGTCCCGCCGGTTCGGATGAGCGCTTCGCCATCCGGCTCTCACGCCTCGATCGGCTCTGGTGCAGGAGTCTTCTAGGGTGCTCGCATGCGCCACGGCATCACCATGTTCACCACCGATCGGTCGATGGACATCGTGGCGCTGGCCCGCGAGGTCGAGTCACGTGGATTCGACGGGCTCTACCTCCCCGAGCACACCCACATCCCGGTCAGCCGACGAACACCGCCACCGACGGGCGACCCCGAGCTGCCCGAGGAGTACCGGCGGACGCTCGACCCGTTCGTCGCGTTCGGCGCCGCCGCGGCGGTGACCGAGCGCATACGGCTCGGAACCGGGATCGCCCTGCCCGCTCAGCGCGAGCCCATCGTGACGGCCAAGGCGGTGGCCACCCTCGATCTGCTGGCGCCGGGTCGGGTCGTGCTCGGGGTCGGGTTCGGCTGGAACGAAGACGAGCTGGCCAACCACGGCGTGACCATGGGTGACCGCCGGGCGGTGGCGCGCGAGGTCGTGCTGACCATGCAGGCGCTCTGGGCCGACGAGGTGGCCGCCTTCGACGGGGACCACGTGCATCTGGCGCCGAGCTGGTCGTGGCCCAAGCCGACCGGTGGCCGGGTGCCGGTGCTGCTCGGCGGCGCGCCTGGCCCCAAGTTGTTCGCCCACATCGCCGAGTACGGCGACGGGTGGATGCCGGTCGGCGGCGCCGGGCTCACCGAGGCCATCCCCGTGCTCCGCGACGCGGTCGAGGCGGCCGGGCGCGATCCGGCAAGACTCGAGATCATGCCCTTCGGCTCGATCCCGGACCCCGGCAAGCTCGAGCACTTCGAATCCATCGGCGTGACCGAGACGATCTTCCGCGTGCCGAGCGCGGGGGCCGACGTCGTCCTACCCATCCTCGACCAGTGGGCGGCGATGCTGCCGTGAGCGCCGATGGCTGACTGGGTCACGATCTCGTCGCTGGCCACCGCCGGCGGGACCTTGGTGCTGGCCATGGCCACGTTCTCGTCGGTGCGATCGTCCAACCGCTCGGCCCGCATCGCCGAGCAGGCCCTCCTGGCCGGCCAGCGCCCGTTGCTCATGCCGTCACGCCTCGATGATCCGCCCGTGAAGTTCGGGTGGGTGGACGGCCACGACATCAAGCTGCGCGGCGGCGAGGCCCACGCCAACGTGGAGGCCGGGATCGTCTACCTGGCCCTGTCGGTGCGCAACTCGGGCACCGGCGTGGCCGTGATCCAGGGCTGGTACCCGCACACGGACGAGTACACGTCCAACCCGGCCTTCCCGACCGTCGAGGAGTTCCGGCCCCAGAGCCGCGATCTCTACATCGGTGCCGGTGACGTCGGCTTCTGGCAGGCCGCGCTGCGCGACGCCGACGACGTGTCGGCCGGCCATGGGCGGGCTGGTCGAGGCGCACGAGCGGTTCTCGGTCGACCTGCTCTACAGCGACCTCGAAGGCGGACAGCGGACGATGACCCGCTTCGGCTTCATGCCCGGCGAGCAGCTCGCCTGGCTGGGCTCGGTGACCCGCCACACCAACGTCGACCGCGACGACCCGCGATAGCTGGCCGCGCCTTCGGCGCGTCTCGGCTCCGCCGATCCGGGTTTCATCGCGCCAGCTGCTCCGCCTGGCGGCTCCGCAGCGACGACCCGCGATAGCTGGCCGCGCCTTCGGCCGCGTCTCGGCTCCGCCGATCCGGGTTTCATCGCGCCAGCTGCTCCGCCTGGCGGCTCCGCAGCGACGACCCCAGATAGCGGCTACAGGCGCTCGATGATGGTGACGTTGGCCTGGCCGCCGCCCTCGCACATGGTCTGGAGGCCGTAGCGGCCGCCGGTGCGCTCGAGCTCGTTGAGCAGCGTGGTCATGAGGCGCACGCCGGTGGCGCCCAGAGGATGGCCGAGGGCGATGGCGCCGCCGTTGACGTTGACCTTGGCCAGGTCGGCGCCCGTCTCCTTCTGCCAGGCCAGCACGACCGAGGCGAAGGCCTCGTTGATCTCGACCAGGTCGATGTCGTCGAGGCTCATGCCCGACTTCTCGAGGGCGTAGGCGGTGGCCGGGATGGGTGCCGACAGCATGAACACGGGATCGCCGCCGCGCACGCTGAGGTGGTGGATGCGCGCCCGAGGCGTCAGCCCGTGGTCGGCGACGGCCTGCTCGCTGGCGATGAGCATGGCCGCGCCGGCATCGCTGATCTGGCTCGACACGGCCGCGGTGATGCGACCGTCCTCGCGCAGCGTCTTGAGCGTGGCCATCTTCTCGAGGCTCGTGTCGCGGCGGAAGCCCTCGTCGGCGCTGATGCCCCCGAACGGGGCGATCTCGGGCTCGAAGCGACCCTCGTCGGTGGCCTGGGCGGCCCGGCGGTGGCTCTCGAGGGCGAAGACCTCCATGTCCTCGCGGGTGATCCCCCACTTCTCGGCGATGAGGTCGGCCCCGCGGAACTGGCTGATCTCCTGGTCGCCGTAGCGGGCGAGCCAGCCCTTCGATCCGCTGAAGGGATCGGTGTAGCCCAGCGGCTCGGCCACGGTCATGGCCGACGAGATCGGGATGGCGCTCATGTTCTGGACCCCGCCGGCGACGATCAGGTCGGACGTACCGCTCATGACCGCCTGGGCGGCGAAGTGCACGGCCTGCTGCGACGAACCGCATTGACGGTCGATCGTCGTGCCCGGCACCTCCTCGGGCAGACCCGCGGCCAACCAGCAGGTGCGGGCGATGTCGCCGGCCTGCGGTCCGATGGTGTCGAGGCATCCGAAGATGACGTCCTCGACGGCGGCGGGGTCGACGTCGACCCGCTCGAACAGCTTGGTGAGCGGGAAGGCGCCGAGGTCGGCGGGGTGCACCTGGCTCAGGGATCGCCCCGCGCTTGCCGACTGGCGTGCGAACGGCGTCGATGATGTAGGCCTCGGCCATGGTTGCTCCCGGGGTCGGCGTCTGGTTCAGGGTAGGGACCGAGCAGCCAGTCGGCGACCCGGCGGCGATGGGCAGAGGCGCTGCCAAATGATTCGCTGAGCGCCCACACCCGCTTGAGGTAGAGGTGCAGGTCGTACTCGACCGTGTAGCCGATGGCGCCGTGGCACTGGAGGGCCTGTCGGCCGACGAGGCGGGCGGCGTCACCGGCCGCCGCCTTGGCGTGCGAAGCGGCCCGGCTGGCGTCGGGCTGATCGGTCGCCAGCGACCACGCCGCGCCGTAGATGACCGGTCGGGCGAACTCGAGCTGCAGCAGCGCGTCGGCCAGGTGGTGCTTCACGGCCTGGAAGCTGCCGATGGGCACGCCGAACTGGTGGCGCTCCTTGACGTAGGCGACGGTGAGATCGAGGAGCTGCTGACCCAGCCCGAGGAGTTGGGCGGCGGTGGCCAGCGCACCGCGATCGAGAGCTCGGCTCACCGCCAGCCTCGGCCGCCGCGCCTTCGGCCAGGACGATCTCGTCGGCCGGCGACCATGCGATCGTGGCCAGGGTACGCGCCCCGTCGACCGACGGCTGGGCGATGGCGTCGATCCGATCGCCAGGCACCGCGACCAGTCGGTCGCCATCGGCGCCCGTGCACGCGGCGATCACCAGCCCGGCATCGTTGCCATGTGACACCAGACGCGATCCGTCCGACTCGAGGCTCACGGCGATGATGGCCTCGCCGCTCGCGATCAGTGGGAGCCAGCTCGCGGCCAACGCGGCGGCCGCCTCGCTGACACCCGGCGTCGTCACGATCTCGCCCAGCAGGGGCGCCGCCACCGCCGCCGTCTCGACGATGGGGTCCGGGAGGGCGACCCGCCCGGTCTCCTCGAGCAGCAGCACCAGATCGAGCTCGGTCAGCCCGAGTCCGCCCGACGCCTCGGGAACCTGCACGCCCAGCACGCCCATCTCGGCCAACGCCTCCCAGACCTCGCGCAGACGGCCGTCGTCGTCGACCCACGCGTAGCGCACCTGCTCGGGTTGGCACTCCTTGGCCAGCAGGTCGCGCACGGTGTCGCGGAACAGGATCTGGTCGTCGGTGAACGCGAACCGCATCGTCGGCTACTTCCGCGGGAGGCCGAGCACGCGCTCGGCGATCACGTTGCGCTGGATCTCGTTGGTGCCGGCGTAGATCGGACCCGACAGCGAGAACTGGTAGCCCTTCATCCATGCGCCGCGATCGACCGCGGCCGGCGCCTCGTCGATCAGCTCGGCCAACGGTCCGAGCAGGTCGAGGGCGGTCTCGTGCAATCGCACGTCGAGCTCGGACCACCAGACCTTGTTGAGGCTCGACCGGGCGCCCGGCGAACGGCCGTCGACGATGTCGGTGACGTCGCGCAGCGTGTAGAGCCGGTACGCCTCCGCGTCCATCCAGGCCTGCGCGACCTCGGCCCGGGCCGTCGGATCGACACCGGGGGCGCCCGCCGGCAGGGCCGCCACCTGGCGCTGGTACAGGTCGATGAGGCGTTCGCAGGCGGCGGTGAACCGACCCGGACTGCGCAGCGTGAGGCCCCGTTCGGATCCCGTCGTGGCCATGGCCACCCCCCAGCCCTGGTTGACCTCGCCCAGGACGGCGGCGTCGGGAACGAACACGTCCTCGAAGAACACCTCGGCGAAACCCTCGTCGCCGTCGAGACGACCGACGCCGCGAACGGTCACGCCCATCGGCATCGAGCGGCACGAGCAGGTAGGTCAGGCCGTGGTGGCGCTCGGCGTCGGGATCGGTGCGGAACAGCCCGAACAGGTGGGTGCAGAACGCGCCGCGTGTCGTCCACGTCTTCTGGCCGGTGATGCGCCACCCGCCGGCGGCGTCGTCGCGCACGGCCCGGCTCTTGATGCCGGCCAGGTCGCTACCGGCATCCGGCTCGCTCCACCCCTGGCACCACAGATCGTTGGCCGCCGCCATGCGGGGCAACAGCTCGTCGCGCTGGGTCTGGCTGCCGAACTCGAAGATGGTGGGCGCCAGCAGGAAGATGCCGTTCTGCGTCACCCGCTGGGGGGCACCGGCCCGGTAGTACTCCTCCTCGAAGATCAGCCACTCCCACAGCGAGGCGTCGCGGCCCCCGTAGGCGGCCGGCCACGACACGACCGACCACCGATCGGCGAACAAGCGCCTCTCCCAGTCGAGGTGGAGGGCGAACCCTTCGCGGGTGTCCCCTGACGGCAGCGGATCGGCCGGGACGTTGGCCTCGAGCCAGGTCCGGCACTCGGCGCGGAAGGTCCGCTCGGCCTCGGTGTCGGTCAGATCCATCGGTCCCCCACGGGCGCCAAGCCTGACGCACCGTCAGATCTGCCGCAAGGTGGCATCGCGGGGCCGCCTGAGGCGCCCGACCCGACCTGACACACCGTCAGATTCTGCGACTACGATCGCCGACATGGCTGAGTTGCCGAAGATCATCAGCGTCGACGACCACGTGCTCGAGCCCCCGAACGTGTGGGTCGACCGCCTCCCGTCGAAGTACCACGACGTCGGTCCCCGCATCGAGCGCAAGATCGCCAGCAACCTGCAGTTCAACGGCACGACCTACACCTACGACCTCGACACGCCCGACGGCACCCCCACCGACTTCTGGGTCTACGAGGACCTGATCATGCCGCACCGACGGATCATCGCCGCCGCCGGCTTCCCCGTCGACGAGGTCACGCTCACCCCCATCACCTACGACGACATGCGCCCCGGCTGCTACGAGCAGAAGGGCCGGCTCGAGGACATGGACATCAACTGGGTCGAGGCCTCGCTGTCGTTCCCGACCTTCCCCCGCTTCTGCGGCCAGACCTTCCTCGAGGCCAAGGACCGCGATCTGGCCATGCTGTGCGTCCGGGCCTACAACGACTGGATGGTCGAGGAGTGGTCGGCCGGCACCGACGGTCGGCTCATCCCGCTGTGCCTCATCCCGCTGTGGGATCCGGCGGCGGCCGCCGCCGAGGTGCGGCGCAACGCGGCGCGAGGCGTGCCGGCCGTGTGCTTCAGCGAGATCCCCTACCACCTCGGCCTGCCCAGCATCCACGACCACGAGCACTGGGAGCCGTTCTTCGCCGCCTGCGAGGAGACCGACACCGTGGTGTGCATGCACATCGGGTCGTCGTCGAAGATGCCGGCCACCTCGCCCGACGCCCCGGCGTCGGTGCAGGCCACGCTCAGCTTCAACAACGCCATGGGCTCGCTCAGCGACTTCCTGTACTCGGGCGTGCTGGTGCGCCATCCCGGACTCAAGCTGGCCTACAGCGAGGGCCAGATCGGGTGGCTCCCCTACATCCTCGAGCGGGCCGACGACGTGTGGAACCAGTTCCGCGGGCTGGGCCTTCCCCCGCGAGCAGGTGCCCGAGCCGCCGTCGACCTACTACTACCGCCAGGTGTACGGCTGCTTCTTCCGCGACCACCACGGCATCCGCTCGCTCGACGAGGTCGGGGTCGACAACATCACCTTCGAGACCGACTACCCCCACTCCGACTCGACCTGGCCCAACACCAAGGCCGTGGCCGAGGAGCTCTTCGCCGACCTCGACGACGAGGCGACCTACAAGATCGTCCGCGGCAACGCCATCCGCATGCTCCACCTCGACTTCGACCGGCGATGATCTGCTGGGGTTCTTGCGGCGATTGAGGGCGTGGGACGCCCTTCATCGCCGCCGAAAGCCGGGAGCAGGAGGAGCGAGCACGCGAGACTTCTCGCCGTGGCGGGCTATGTGATCGACCCCGAGCGCTCGACGGTGACCGGCGTGCGCCGACCCCAACTCGACGACTCCGGCGCGATCACCGGGACGGCACGGGGCGACGTCGACCTCGATGTCGAGGATCGAGGCACTGCTCCGTTCGGCCAGATCGAGATCACGCTGGCCGATCCGGCAGCCCGACCGATCACCGTCGACGTGGCCCAGGAGCCCTGGGACATCGTGGCCGACCCCGACGGCCAACCCGTGCTCTACGGCCGCACGACGCGGGCCGTCGGCGAGCTCGGCCTCACCGGTCCGGCCCTGCTCAACCCGGTCATCCAGCTCAGCTGGCGCCTGGTCCTCACCCCCCGCTGACCCTCCCTACCCGGCTTCTTGCGGCGATGAAGGGCGTCCGACGCCCTCAATCGCCGCCAGAACGGCAAGCTGCGCGAGAAAAGTTGGGACTTCCATATAAAGAGGAGGTCCGATATGGTTTCGGGGTGGCCACCCAGGAGCAGCGCAAGGCCGAGACCCGGCGCCGCCTGCTCGACGCCGCCGCCGTGCTGTTCTCCGAGCGGGGCATCGACGCCGTGTCGATCGACACCGTCGCCGAGGCCGCCGACCGCTCGTCGGGCGCCGTGTACGCCCACTTCGGAGGCAAGGACGGTCTGCTGACCGCCCTGCTCGAGGAGCTGAAGAACGAGACGGCCGCGGTGATGGAGGCCGAGCTGTCGGTCGGAGACGACATCGACACGCAGTTGGCGGCGGCGTGGCGCACCTTCGCCGATCCCCCACCCGGTCCGGGCCGGGGGTGGATGTTGCTCGAGCACGAGCTCTGGCTCTACGCCGCTCGCCACGACGACGCCCGCGAGCGGCTGGCCCGGCGGTTCACCGCGGCCCGCACCCAGATCGCCGAGATGATGCAGCAGTGGGTCGACTCGGGCGATGCCGTGCTGCCGGCCGATCCCGACGAGGTGGGAACCCTGCTCGTCGCCCTGCTCGTCGGTCTCGAGATGCAGCACCGTGTCGATCCCGACGCCGTCGCCGATGCCACCGCCGTCACCGGCCTGCGCGCCGTCACCGGCTTCGGACAGCACACCCCCGCCCCCACCCGCTCCCCCAGGAGTTGACCATGAGCCTCGACGAGATCGATCTGCTGGCTGAGACCTGGAGCCACGAGGTGCCCCACGAGGCCTTCGACCTGCTCCGCGTGTCCGACCCGATCCACTGGCATCCCGAGCCGGACGGTCCCGGCTTCTGGGCCATCACCCGCCACGCCGACGTCCTGGCCGTGAGCCGCGATCCCGAGACGTACTCGTCCGAGCTCGGCGCCACCTTCATCGACACCCAGACCGACGAGGCCCTGGCCTCGATGCGCCTCACGATCCTCAACATGGATCCGCCCAAGCACAACCGATACCGACGACTGGTGAGCAAGGGCTTCACCCCCCGAGTGGTGGCCCAGCTCGAGGAGCAGATCGAACGGCGGGCCGTGCGCATCGTCGACGACGTGTGCGAGAAGGGCGAATGCGAGTTCGTCGAGGATGTGGCGGCCAAGCTGCCGCTCGAGATCATCTGCGAGATGATCGGCCTGCCCGAGGCGGACTGGCAGCGCATGTTCGAGCTGAGCAACACCATGGTGGCCTTCGACGACCCGGAGTACCAGGCCTCGCCCGAGGTGGGCATGGCGGCGGCGATGGAGATCTTCGGCTACTGCGACGCCATCGCCGCCGAGCGGCGGGTCGCACCACGCGAGGATCTGATGACGGCGTTGGTGCAGGCCGAGCTGGATGGCGACCGACTCGACGACGTCGAGCTGAACCTCTTCTTCGTCACGCTGGTGGTGGCCGGCAACGAGACGACGCGCAACCTCATCACCCACGGCACAATGGCGCTCATCGATCATCCCGAACAGGCCGACCGGCTCCGCGCCGACCCCGAGCTGTACCCGAGCGCGGTCGAGGAGATGTTGCGCTGGGGGACCTCGATCCACAACTTCCGGCGCACCGCCACCAAGGACACGACCCTCGGCGGTCAGACCATCAACGCCGGGGACAAGGTGGTCATGTACTACATGGCCGCCAACCGCGACCCCGAGGTCTTCACGGACCCCTACCGCTTCGACGTCGGGCGCACCCCGAACGATCACGTCGCCTTCGGCGGGGGCGGCGTGCACTTCTGCCTCGGAGCCAACCTGGCCCGCTCCGAGATCCGCAACATCACCCGCCAGGTCGTCGAGCGCATGCCCGACCTCGAGCTGGCCGGGCCGGTGCGCCGGCTCCGCAGCGACTTCGTCAACGGCGTCAAGGAGATGCCGGTCCGATTCACACCCACTCGCCGGTCCACGCCGGCCTGACGATCCACCCTGTTCCTGCCGATCATCCGATCGACCTGACCTTCCGCCCACACCGAGGTAGCGACCATGCACACCGATCTCTGCGACCAGCTCGGCATCGAGTTCCCGATCTTCGCCTTCACCCATTGCCGCGACGTCGTCGCCGCCGTGAGCAAGGCCGGAGGGTTCGGCGTGCTGGGTGCGGTCGGCTTCTCCCCCGAGCAACTCGAGATCGAGTGCAGCTGGATCGACGAGCACGTGGGCGACAAGCCCTATGGCGTCGATGTCGTCATCCCCGGCAAGTACGAGGGTCAGGGCGGTGAGGAGGATCCCGAGAAGCTGGCCGAGATGCTGCGCGAACTGGTGCCGGCCGGACACCTCCAGTTCGCCAAGAAGATCCTGGCCGACCACGGCGTGCCCGAGCTGCCCGACGAGGACTCGAACAGCCTCCGCCTGCTCGGCTGGACCGAGGCCACGGCCACGCCGCAGGTCGACGTCGCCCTCCAGCACCCCAAGTGCCGCCTCATCGCCAACGCCCTCGGCACGCCACCCCCCGAGATCATCACCCACATCAAGGAGAGCGGACGCCTCGTCGCCGCGCTGTGCGGCTCGCCCTACCAGGCCCTCAAGCACAAGGAAGCCGGCATCGACATCGTGATCGCCCAGGGGGGCGAAGGCGGCGGCCACACCGGCGACGTCGGCTCGATCGTGCTGTGGCCCCAGATCGCGGCGGCCATCGCGCCGACGCCCATGCTGGCGGCCGGCGGAGTCGGGACCGGGCAGCAGATCGCCGCGGCACTGGCGCTAGGCGCGCAAGGCGTCTGGAGCGGGTCGCTGTGGCTCACCGTCGAGGAGGCCGACCTCCCGCCGGCGCAGAAGCAGCAGCTGCTCGATGCCACCAGCCGTGACACCGTTCGGTCGCGTTCGTTCACCGGCAAGCCGTGCCGCATGATCCGCAGCGACTGGACCGACGCGTGGGAGGCGCCCGACGCTCCCGATCCCCTGCCCATGCCGCTGCAGTACATGGTCTCGGGCGATTGCGTGGCCCGAGGGACCCGCTATGCCGACAAGGCCACCAAGGTGATGTTCAATCCGGTCGGTCAGGTCGTGGGTCAGCTCAACACCGTCCGCAAGGCGCGCGACGTCGTGCAGGAGCTGGTCGAGGGCTACCTCGAGGCCACGGAACGACTCAACGCGCTGAACGGCTGACCCGGTGAGTCGGCGGAGCACGCGGGTCGCGCTGCACTAGCGTCGTGTCGTGCTGAAACGCGAGCCGGTGGCGCCGACTCTGGCCAACCGGGTTCGGGGCCGGATCATGATCGGCGCGGGCGAAGTCGTCCGCTGGGGATGGGCCCAGGTCGTCTCGGTGGGAGCCATCGGCCCGAGGTCGAGAGCGGCCCGGCGCTTCGGCTCGTTCGGCGCCAGCAGCGTGATCTGCTTCCCCAGCCAGACCCTCGTCAACGAGCACTCGATCCACATCGGCGCCCAGACGATGATCGCCCCCGACGTCGCGCTGTCCGCGGGCTGGGGCCCGGGTCATCCCAACCTGCCCGAGCGGGTCGTGACCATCGGCGATCGGTGCCTCATCGGTCGGGGCAGCAGTGTGATCGGTCACCGGTCGATCGAGATCGGCGACGACGTGTGGACCGGTCACAACGTCTACATCACCGACATGAACCACGGCTACGCCGACATCGACCTGCCCATCTCGGTGCAGAACCAACCCGAGGATCCGGTGACGATCGGCGACGGCTCGTGGCTCGGCCACGGCACGGTCGTGTTGCCCGGTGCTCACATCGGGCGTCACGTCGTGATCGGTGCCAACAGCGTGGTGACCGGCGACATCCCCGACTACAGCGTGGCCGTCGGCGCGCCGGCACGGGTGATCCGCCGCCACGATCCCGAGCGAGGCTGGATCGACGCCAGCGGCGAGCAGACGTCACCGACCGATGCCCCGACGCGCCCGCCGATCACCCTCGTCGCCGACTGAGCGCGCCACCGCTCGCCACGATCGGTCGTAAATCGCTTGCCCTCGACTGACGTGGATGCTGCGATGACAGCCGCCGTCGCCCGACGGCGCACTGACTCGGGTGACCAGCCCGCTCTCGGAGGTGACCGATGACCGTGAACGTCGAAGCGTTCACGTCGCGCTGTCCGAACGGGTGAGCCGGCCTGAGGTGATGCTCAGAGGTTGACCTCGAGCGCGACGTCGTTCCTTCAGAACACGTCCCGGAGGTCTTCCCTTGTCACGCGACCAGCGCTCGCGTTCGACGCGCCAGCGTCGCCAGTTCGTTCCGATGTCGCCATTGCGGTCTCGACGTGTCGCTCGACGCGCCGGGCACCGCCCACCGCAACCACTGCCCCAACTGCCTGTGGAGCCGCCACCTCGACGACGATCACCCCGGTGATCGCGACGCCGACTGCGGCTCGGCCATGGAACCGATCGCCGTGTCGGTTCGCGGCGACGGCGAGTGGGTCCTCGTCCATCGCTGCACCGGATGCGGCGAGGTCCATCTCAACCGCACCGCCGGCGACGACCAACCGCTCCTGCTGGTGCAGCTGGCCGTCCGACCGTTGGCCCAGACGCCGTTCCCGCTCGAACTGATCACTCGGTGGTGAACGCGGCTGGGGTCAGCGGGCGAGTTGATCGAGCGTGGTCGTGGCCTCGGCCATGATCCGCTCGATCAGCTCGGCGACGGTCGGCAGCTCGTCGATGACGCCGATGCCCTGACCGGTCGGCAGGATGCCCACCTCGGGCCGGCCGTCGACCATGCTCGCCTTGATCAGCATGGGGGCGTTGGCCGCCATGGCCAGCTGGCTCCACGTCAGATCCTGGTTCCGCTTCATGGCCAGGCCCTCGGTCAGCAGGTCTCGATAGGACGTCGAGGTGAGCTTGCGGAACTCGAGGGCGCGGCGCACCGCTTTGGGCAGCCGCGTGACGAGCGACGCCTTCTCGATCTCGTCCACGACATCGGTGCGCACGACGCGCTGGGGGTAGCCGTCGATGGCCGTCGTCACCACGGTGTCGGTCACCGACTTGGTCAGGTAGACCTGCTTGACCGCATCGGGCACCGTCGAGTCCTTGGTCAACAAGAAGCGAGTCCCCATGGCGATGCCGCTCGCCCCCCAGGCCAGCGCGGCGACGAGCCCCCGCCCGTCGGTGAAGCCGCCGGCGCCGAGCACCGGGATGTCGACGGTGTCCACGACCTGGGGCAGCAGCAGCGACGTGGGCACGACGCCCGTGTGGCCTCCGCCCTCGGCGCCCTGGGCGATGACGGCGTCGACGCCCCACTCGGCGACCTTCTCGGCGTGACGGCGAGCGCCGACCGTCGGCATGGTCACCACGCCGGCGTCCTTGAGCTTGGCGATCACGTCGCGACTCGGTGCCTGGGCGAACGAGGCGACACGAACGCCTTCGCGGATCAGCAGGTCGAGGCGCGCCGAGATGTCGGGCTGGTCGGCCCGCAGGTTGACGCCGAACGGCTTGTCGGTGCGCGTCTTGACCTCGGCGATGGCGCGAGCCAGCTCGTCGTAGGTCATCGTGGCCGAGGCCAGGATCCCGAGGCCTCCCGCCGCGCTGGTGGCCGAGGTCAGGCGGGCGCCGGCCACCCAGCCCATCCCGGTCTGCACGATGGGGAACTCGACGCCGAACAGCTCGCACACCCGTGTGTGCAGCGCGGCGTGCGTCATCCGCGCACCTCGGACTTGCGGGTGTCGTTGGGATCGATGACGTCGCGGATCAGGTGCAGCTCGTCGTCGGTCGGCTGACGACTCTCGTCGAAGTCGTCGATCACCAATTCGAACCCGGTGGCCTCGACGACCTGCTCGACCGTGACACCGGGATGCACCGAGCGCAGGCGCATCCGGCGGTCGGGGGTCTCGAAGTCGAAGGTGCCCAGGTTGGTCACGACCCGGCGGATGTCGTGGAAGCGCGACGCGACAGGACCGAGCTCGGCCGCCCGGTCGTAGCCCACTCCGCACACGACGTCGACGTGGTCGACGAACACCTTGGGCGTGTGGTTCGGGATGAAGTACGACGTCGTGTGGTTGATCGTGTTGCCCGGCGCGCCTCGAAAGCCGAGCAGCTGAGCCTTGGGCCGATGCCAGTCACCGATGCACGCGAAGTTCTGGTTGCCGTAGGGATCCATCTGGCTGGCCCCCATCATCACGTGGCGCTTGCCGTTCCAAAGCACGCTGAACATCTGCGGGTAGGGGTTCCACGCTTCGACCACGACCTCGGGATCGGTCACTCCGACCGGAACCGGGTTGGCCGCGAACATGGCGAAGGCGTCGGTCATCACCAGATGGGGCTCGAAGCTCTCTCGGGCCAGGCGTCCCCCGATCATCGGGATCGTCCCGATCGGATTGCACAGCCGCTCGCCGTCGCCGCGGAAGCACTCGGCCACCGCGACCACGCACACCTCATCTCGCGTCGCGTCGCTCATGATCTGTTCCCGACTGCTTGCTGGTAGCCCTGCTCGTCGTGGTCGAGGTAGGTCGCCTTGAACGCGGCCCAGTTGTCGGGGGCGCCTGCGGTCGCCGCGTACTCGCGTTGGAAAGCCTCATCTCGGGCGTAGTCGGGGGGGCATTCGGTGAAGTGGGCCCCGTTGGGTGCCTCGACGACACCGGTGACCATGAGCCGGCTGATGCGTTGGGTGTGGAACGACCCTTCCTGGGCCAGGTCCTCAGTCGCCACGATCCGCTCCGTCGACAGGAACGTCTTGGTCGCGGCCATAGCCATGAGATCGTCCATGTAGAGGTCGGGGCCGAGGAACTGGGCGTTGCCGCCCTGATCGGCGCGGTTCATGTGGATGAGGGCGACGTCCAGCTCGAGGGCCGGCATGGCCACCAGCTCCTCTCCGTCGCCGCCGTCGGGACCCGGATAGGGCGAGCGCACCGTCTTGATCTCGGGCATCACCCGCAACAGATCAGAGCCGAGCCCGGCCCGCGTGGGCAGGAAGGGCAACCGCCAGGCCGCCGCCTGCAGGCCGAGCAGCATCATCCCCTCGTCGAGCTCCATGGCTTCGACGGCGCCGGTCTGGCGGGCGATGCGGAAGTGCGGTTCGAGCGGGATGGTGTCGAGCGAGACGAATCCGTACACGGCCTTGCGCACCTTGCCCGCCGCGCACAGCAGACCGATGTCGGGTCCGCCGTAGCTGACGATGGTCAGGTCCGTGAGCGGTGAGCGCAGGATGGCGCGCACCAGCGACATCGGTTTGCGGCGCGAGGCCCAGCCGCCGATCCCGATGGTCATGCCGTCGCGGAGCTCGGCCACCACGTCGTCGTGGGTCAACCGCTTGTCAGGAATCACTTCTCGAACTCCGCATCGCGCTTGTCGACGAAGGCGTCGCGCGCTTCGTCGCTGACACCGGACAGGTTGAGCTCGAAGGTGAACCCCTGCTCGAAGCGGTAGCTGCGCTTGACGTCGACCGGGTCGATGCCGTTGAGCGACTCCTTGGCCGCCCGGATCACCGTCGGGCTCTTCTCGGCGATCTGCCCCGCGATCCGCAGCGCCGCGTCTCGCAGCTGGTCGCGCTCGACCACCTCGAGCACCGATCCGTAGTGGTGCAGCTCGGCGGCGGTGGCCGTCGCCGACGTGTAGACCATGGCGCGCATCTTGTGCTGAGGGACCAGCCGAGCCAGGTGGGTCGCCGCGCCGAGGGCGCCCCGGTCGACCTCAGGCAGTCCGAAGGTGGCATCGGTCGAGGCCATGATCACATCGGCGTTGCCGACCAGCCCGATCCCCCCGCCGAGGCAGTAGCCATGGACCGCGGCGATGACCGGCACCGCGCACTCGTACACCGCGGCGAAGGCGGCGTAGCAGCCCCGGTTGGCGCCGATCAGGGCCTCGTAGCCCTCGGTGGCCTGCATCTCCTTGATGTCGACGCCGGCGTTGAAGCCCCGACCCTCAGCTCGCAGGACGAGGACGCGGACCGCCGGATCGTTCCCGAGCGAGCGCACGATCTCGGCCAGGTCGAACCAGCCGGCCACGCTCAGGGCGTTGACCGGCGGGTTGTCCATGACCACCTCGGCGATGCCCTCGGTGATCGTGTGCGTGGTTGGCATGCCGTCCCCCGGGCCGAAATCTGATGACTCGTCAGATTAGGTCGGACTCGCCGGCCCCGGCGAACCGCGCCCGACGGTCAGAGTGGATGGCTGACCACCGCGGCGGTGGTCGACGACCCAACCCAGCGTGACCCGCGGCCGAAGGCCGCGATCCGCGCCACGCTCTCCAGCCGATCGGACGTCGGGTAGCGTGCCGCCGTGGCCGAGTCGTCCGATCCTCTCGACTTCGCGGGCCGGACCGTCCTGGTCACCGGCGGGACCAAAGGTGTCGGCCGAGGGATCGCCGAACGATTCCTCGAGCTCGGCGCCACGGTGGTGATCACGGCGCGGAGCGAACCGGCCGAGGCCGTGACGGCCGGGGACGCCCGGGCGAGCTTCGTCGCTGCCGATCTGCGCGATCCCGATCAAGCGGCGGCCGCGGTCGAGCGGGCCATCGAGCTCGGCGGCGGTCGCATCGACACGGTGATCAACAACGCCGGGGGCGCGCCCCCGCCGATGCGGCCACCGCGTCGCCCCGGTTCACCGAGGCCATCGTCCGCCTCAACCTCCTCGCTCCCCTGCACGTGGCCCAACGCGCCAACGCGGCGATGCAGACCCAGCCCGACGGAGGCGCCATCGTCAACATCGGCAGCGTGAGCGGACTGCGACCCTCGCCGGGCGCGGCGGCGTACGGCGCGGCCAAAGCTGGCCTGGCCAACCTGACCACGACGCTGGCCGTCGAATGGGCCCCCAAGGTCCGGGTCAACCTCGTGACCGGTGGCCTGATAGCCACCGAGCAGGCCGAGCTGTTCTACGGCGACGCCGAGGGCCAGGCCCGGGTCGCGGCCACGGTACCGATGAGACGGCTGGCCACCCCTCGAGACATCGCCGATGCCTGCGCCTTCCTGGCCTCACCGCTGGCCTCGTATGTGGCGGGCGCCAACCTGGTGGTGCACGGCGGCGGCGAGCGTCCCGCCTTCCTCGATGCCGCCGCCGAGCCGGACACGTGAGCGAAACGAGCGGAGTCGCCAACGGGTGGGGGTGCGGTAGACAGAAGCGGTGATCGCGCCCTCGTCCTTCCACGACCTTCGGGAGGCCTACCGCCGGGGCGACGCCACGTGGGTCGTCGAGAACGCCCAACGCGTGCTCGACCAGCTCGACTCCGACACCAAGCACCACGAGCTCGTACCCGGCGTGCTGGTGCTGGTGGGTGGGGCCCTGGCCGGGCGCGAGCAGTACCTCGACGCCATCGCCTACCTGCACCGCGGCCTCGAAGAGCTGCCCGGCGCGCCCGCGTCGATCCGCGAGGTCGGCAAGGGCGAAGCCTTCGCCCTGATCGAGATCGACCTGCTGCTGCTCGTCGGCCGCTTCCACGAGGCGTGGGCCATCGTGGCGCAGCTGACCGAGCCCGACCGGCCCCTCGAGGCGCGCCTCGGCGCGACCCGCGCCCACATCGCGCTGGCGGCGACCTTCGGGGACTTCGACACCGCGCAACAGTTGCTCAACACGGCCGCGGGGCTGGCCCAGCAGATCCGCAACCGGCTGCAGGCCGCCGTGGTCGACGGCGACCGCGCCGTGGTGCTGGCCCTGCAGGGTCGAGTCGTCGAAGCCGTCGCCCTGGCCGAGCAGATCCTGCCCAAGCTGGCCCGGCGCGGACCCGGCCCGCATCTGGCGTGGGGGGTGGCCCAGGCCATCACGGTGTCGACCACCATCGCCCGCCAAGCTGCCGAGCTGGGCGACGAACCGACAGCCGAGCGGTTCCTCGCCGGGATCGGTGCGGTGGCCACCGGCTCGGGCCGGACCTTCGACACGGCTCAGATCGCGCTGGCGCGCGGCGCCGTGTGGCGGGCCAGCGGCCATCTCGCCGAGGCCGAGGCGCCCTTGGCGACGGCCCGACGACAGTTCCTCGCGCTGGCCTGCGCGCCGGCGGCGGCGATGGCCCAGCTCGAGGAGGCGCGCCTGGCTCTCATCCGGGGCTACCAGGCGTCGTCGCGTCCGTTGTTCGAGCGGGCCCGCGCCGAGTTCGCCGCCCTCGGTCTGCAGCGCGAGGTGAGTCGCATCGACCGCACCTTGGCCTCGTCGACTCCCCCGCCGGGCTGAGCGTCAGCCCCCGGTGACGGCGGGGTCGTCGAAGAAGCCACGATCCTTGAACAACGTCACGACGAGGTCGCCCTGACGGCTGAGCATGTCCTCGTATCCGGCCGCGGCGGCGTCGGGATCGTCGGCCTTGACCGCCCGGGCGATGGCCAGCAGACCCTTCTTCTCGACCTCGATCGAGCCGGGAACCCACTTGAAGAAGTTCCCGGGGATCAGCCCCGGCAGCGCTCCCAACAAGACCCACAGCCGCGGCATCTGGGCGGCGGCAATGATCGCGTCGTGGAAGGCGAGGGTCAGCCGGGCGACGTCGGTCGGATCCTCGGCGGTCCTCAGCTCCTTCACCAACGGTGCGAGACGCGACGAGAGGTGCGGCTCTCGCCCGAGCGCGTACCGCGCCGCCGTTCCGTAGAGCAGGGCGAAGAGGGCGTAGTGGTCGCGGACGCCTCGCTCGTCGAACCCGTTCACGAAGGCGCCGCGGTGTGGCTCGAGGGTCACCCATCCCTCCCGCTCGAGGACGATCAGGGCCTCGCGCACGGGGATGCGACTCATCCCCAGCGCCGCCGCGACCTCAGCTTGGGGCACTCGATCGCCCGGTCGGAGCCGCCCCTCGAAGACGAGGCGGCGGATGAACAAGGCGGCGCGGTCGCCGCTCGTGAGCCGAACCGGCAGCTCATCGACGAGCGGATCGGCCGTCAGGACGACAGCCACAGCTCACCGAGCCACGTCTTCGGCTCGAAGTTGCCGAAGCCCACGTCCCGGGCGGTGTTGAGGCCCTTGACGCTCGGGTCGGCGATGAGGCTGTAGGGCGTGCGGTACAGCCAGACGTCGATGGCCGCTGCGTTGAGCTGGTGGACCATGTCCGTGTAGGCCGCCTTGCGGTGATCGGCATACCCGTCAGCGCGGCCCACGGCCAGATCGTGGTCGACCTGTGCGTTGGCGTAGAGCGAGAAGTTGATGTTGATCGCCCCGACGCCCTTGATCGTGCTCGACGACCAGTACGGGAAGTCGTTGTCGGGATCCGGATAGTTGTAGATCGGGCCGTAGACGGCCTCGAAGCTGCTGCTGACCAGCTGCTTGATGAGGGCGACCTGATCCATCATCTGCAGATCGGCGGTGATGCCGACCTTCTTCCACTGCGCCTGGAGAGCCTGCACGTTGCGAGCCCGATCGAGCCCGGACACGGCGATCATCGTGAACTTGAGCGAGGTGGCCCCCGTCTCCTTCTCGTACTCGCGGAGCTCGGCCTTGGCCTTGTCGGGGTGATAGCCGACATAGCCGTTCTGGTCCTCGGGCGAGCCCCAGACGCTGCTCGGCGCCCACGGGCCGGTGGCGGTGGCGACGTTGGCACCCTGCAGGGCCGCCACCTGCTTCTGGTCAGTCGCGTAGGTGAGGGCCAGTCGGGCATGGATGTTGTTGAACGGGTTGGGGACGCCGTTGATCGACGCAACCGTGTTGGTCTTGACGTCCACCGGCTCGCTGGTCCAGTCCTTCACGACGGTGTAGCTCGACGACAAGCGGTTGGCGTCGATGGCATCGGTCGTGAGGATCATGTTCACGTCGCCGCTCTTGAGGGCGGCGACCCGCGTGGCCTCGTCGGTCATGACCCGGAACTCGATCGAATCGAGATGGGGCAGACCCTTGCGCCAATAGGTCGTGTTCTTCTTGGCCTTGAACGAGCCGCCCGGAGTCCAGCTGACGAAGACGAACGGGCCCGTCCCGACTGGTTGGGTCGCGCCGCCGTCGGACGAGTGGATCATGGCCGGCGCCATCATCAGCGCGGCGCCGCCGTCGAGGTAGCTCGACGGGAAGGCCGCCCATGGTTGGGTCAGGTTCACCACGACCGTGAGCGGACCGGTGACCTCGACGCTCTTGACCAGCGGCCCCAGCACCTGGCCCGACAGCGCACCGTGCTGATAGGTGTCGAGGTTGAGCTTCACGGCGTTGGCGTCGAGCGGTTCACCGTTCGAGAACGTGACCCCCGGTCGGATGTTGAGCTGCCACTTGTCGAAGGCGGCGTCAGCGATCCACGAGCTGGCCAGGTAGGGATCGGCCCCGCCCTTGGCGTTGAGCTTGGCCAAGGGCTCGAGCACCGAGCCGCCGACGATGCTGCCCGCGGCTGCCCACTCGGCGGTGGCGGCGTTCCACGAGTCGGACTCGGCGTCGACCGCGACCACCAGGGTTCCACCGTTCTTCGGGACTTCGTTGTCCGGCTCGCGACCATCGAGCTTCGCGGTGGTGCCGCTCGTGTGGTCGGTGGTCGCCGTGCCACACCCGACGGCCAGGAAGGCCATGGCCAACAGGACCGCGACCATCGTCCGAATCCGCCGCGAACGGACACCGCGCGCGGCCCGCGCCCGTTCGTCTTGTCCTGCCGCTGCCACTGCGATCTCCGACATGGCCCACGCTCCGAGCATCGAGGTTCACTGGGCATCGGAGCGGCGCCGGGTGCGCTGTAGGAGATATGCAATATCCGGTCTGCAGATGATTCGGACGACCCACGTGTGGACCTAACGACCCGTCAGAAACCCGTGCCGGGTCGGCTAACGTGTCGGGGCTCGCCCGCCAACGCCAGGGAGGTCCCGTGGCCGGCAAGACCCAGGTGCCCGCCATCGAAGGATGGTTCACCCTCGACCCTGACCGGCCCGCCCTGCTGGGCAGCCGGTGCACGTCGTGCCAGGGCGTGTTCTTCCCCCGCGAGACCTCGTTCTGTCGCAAGCCGCGACTGCACGGGCCGCGAGTTCGACGAGATCGAGCTGAGCCGTACCGGCACGATCTGGTCGTTCACCGACAACCGGTACCAGCCGCCCCCGCCCTACGTCTCGGCCGAACCGTTCGAGCCCTACGCCATCGCCGCCGTCGAGCTGGCCGACCGAGCAGATGGTCGTGCTGGGCCAGCTCGTGCCCGGCGTCGACATCGCCGACCTGCACGCCGGCCAACGCGTCGAGCTCGTGCTCGGGACGCTCTACAGCGACGACGAGCACGAGTACCTCGTCTGGAAGTGGCAGCCGATCGACGACAAGGTCCCGGCAGCGACGGCCACCGGATCGGAGGTTCCATCATGAGCGACCACGAGGTCGCGGTGCTCGGCGTGGGCATGCACCCATGGGGCAAGTGGGGCCGCAACTTCGTCGAGTACGGCATCGTCGCCGCCCAGGCGGCACTGGCCGACGCCGGACTGACCGTGGGACGACGTCGCAGTTCGTCGCCGGAGCCGACACCATCCGCAACGGCTATCCGGGCTTCATCGCCGGTGCCACCTTCAGCCAGGCGCTCGGCTGGCAGGGCAACCGCGTGGCCAGCTGCTACGCGGCCTGCGCGTCGGGCGCCCAGGCCCTGAACATCGCCCGGGCCCAGATCCTGGCCGGGCTGTGCGACGTGGCCCTCGTCGTCGGCGCCGACACGACGCCGAAGGGCTTCTTCGCGCCGGTCGGCGGCGACCGACCCGACGATCCGGACTGGCTGCGCTTCCGGCTGCTCGGCGCGACCAATCCGACCTACTTCGCGCTGTACGCCCGCCGGCGCATGGAGCGCTACGGCGCCACCGCCCGAGGACTTCGCCCAGGTGCGGGCCAAGAACAGCCGCCACGGCGCGGCCAACCCCAACGCTCGCTACCCCAAGGAGTTCGCCGTCGACGACGTCATGGCGTCGCCGGTCGTCGCCGATCCGCTGCACCTGCTCGAGATCTGCGCCACGTCCGACGGCGGCGCCGCCGTGGTGCTCACCAGCACCGAGTTCGCTCGGCGCCACCAGGCGGCGACCCCGGTGCAGCGTCGCCGCCATCTCGACGGTCACGCCCACCTATCCCCAGACCGTGCTCGAGCTCCCGGCTTTCGCCACCGACTCCGCCGCCGGCGGTCGGCGCGCCCGGCTCGCCCGTTCCGCGACAGCATCGCCCACGCCGCCTACGAGGAGGCCGGCCTCGAGCCCGTCCGACCTCGACCTGGCCGAGGTCTACGACCTGTCCTCGGCCCTCGAGCTCGACTGGTACGAGAACATCGGCCTCTGCGCCGAGGGCGAGGCCGAGCGACTGCTCAACGACGGCGACACCGAGATCGGCGGCCGCATCCCGGTCAACCCGAGCGGCGGCCTGGCCTGCTTCGGCGAGGCCATCCCGGCCCAGGCCCTGGCCCAGGTGTGTGAGATCACGTGGCAGCTGCGGGGCCAGGCCGACCGGCCGCCAGGTCGAGGGCGCCCGCGCCGGCCTCACCGTGAACCAGGGCCTCTTCGGCCACGGTTCGTCGGTCCTGCTCACCCGCTGACCGCCGCCCCTCGACCTGTCGCGGACCGCCCGCGACGCGCTCGCGGGCGATCGCCACCGACAGGTCCGCCGCGTCCCTGGCGCCCGCCGCTTCTTGAAGCGCATACTTATGTCATGTTGCTCATAGATATTTGTATTTGCATCATGGAGCAGTTGTGCCATACTGGTCGGCGAGCTGGACGTGGCAGGATTGCCCTCCCAGTTCGTCCCCCGACGGCCCAGGCCAGCAGGAGCGGAGAAGACGGCGATGGCAGACCAACGGATGATCGGGAAGAGCGGTCGGGTGACCGGCCGCATCGGCCCGGATCGCTCTGGGCGAGGTGATGATCCCGATCCGCGGCGGCACCGAGGCGTTCAACGCCTACGCCGTCGACCGGGCGACGAGATCGTCACCGTCGGCACCGAGGTCGTCGTCGTCGAGTACCACCCGCCGCGCACTGTGGTCGTCGACCACCATGTAGGACCGCACGAGGCCGGCGTCAGTCGACAACGGAGGAACGACATGACCACCCTGTACGTCATCGGCGGCGCCGTGATCGTCGGCCTGATCGTCGCTCATCATCATCTTCAAGGCCATGTGGCGCGTCGCCGAGCCCAACGAGGCGCTGATCATCTCGGGCCTGCGCCACCAGAGCGCGCCCGACGCCGTCGAGGCGAGCCTGGGCTTCAAGATCGTCACCGGCAAGGGCACGCTCGTGTTCCCCGGCGTGCAGGTCGTGCGCAAGCTGTCGCTCGACCTGCGCGAGGCCGACCTGGCCATCGAGTGCGTCACCCACCAGGGCATCCCGCTCGGCATCCGGGGCGTCGTCATCTACAAGGTCGGCGACGACTTCGCGTCCATCGCCAACGCGGCCCGCCGCTTCCTCGACCAGCAGGCCCAGATGGACCAGCGGGTGCACAACGTGTTCGCCGGCCACCTGCGCGCCATCGTCGGCAACATGACGGTCGAGGAGATGATCCGCGACCGCGAGAAGCTCACCCAGCTCACCCGCGAGTCGTCGGGCACCGAGATGGAGAAGCTCGGCCTGATCGTCGACTCGCTGCAGATCCAGGAGATCGAGGACCCGACCGGCTACATCAAGAACCTCGGCCGCCCCCACGCCGCCGCGGTCGAGAGCCAGGCCCGCATCGCCCAGGCCGACGCCGACCGCCAGGCCACCGAGAAGGAGCAGGAGGCCGAGGCGCTCAAGGCCGAGGCCCGACGCACCAGCCAGGTCAAGCAGGCCGGCTTCTCGGCCGAGGTCGACCAGGCCGCGGCCATGGCCCGCCAGGCCGGGCCGAAGTCCGAGGCCCAGGCCACCCAGGAGGTCGTGGTCGAGCAGACCAAGGTGGCCGAGCTGGAGGCCGAGCGCGAGGAGCAGCGCCTGCAGGCCACCGTGCGCAAGCCGGCCGACGCCAAGGCCTACGAGACGGTCACCCTGGCCAAGGCCGAGCGCGACGCCCGCATCGCCCACGCCGAGGCCCAGGCCCAGGAGGTCGAGCTGCGAGGCCAAGGCCAACGCCGACCGGGTCAAGGTCGAGGCCGCGGCCGCAGGCCGAGCAGGTCACGCTGGCCGCCGGCGCCGAGGCCGAGCACGTGCAAGCTCGAGGCCGGCGCCCAGGCCGAGGCGACCCGCAACATCGGCCAGGCCGAGGCCGACGCCACCCAGGCCAAGGGCCTGGCCGAGGGCGAGGCGGTGCGGGCCAAGGGCATGGCCGAGGCCGAGGCCATCAAGGCCCGGGCCGACGCCCTGGCCGAGAACCAGGACGCGGTCATCGGCCAGCAGCTGGCCGAGAACTGGCCGGCCATCGTCGAGGCGGCGGCCAAGCCGTTCGGCGACATCGACCAGATGATCGTGCTCAACGGCGCCACCGGCCTGAGCGACGCGCTGGCCCAGGCGCTCAGCCAGGGCGTGGCCGGCATGCAGATGGCCCGCAGCCATGCTCAAGGGCGGCTCACGGGAGGGCGAGGCCACCAACGGCAGCGGCTCGGCCAAGGCCCACCCGAGCGAACCGGCGGCCGTGGGCGCGGCCGCTCGACGCCGCCGGAGCCTGACGCGCGGCTCACATCCTGGGACCGACCCCGGCCATCGGGTCGCACGCGCGCGGTCGCGTGCGGCCCGATGAGCAAGGGAGCGGACGCCGCCCGAAGACCGACGAGCTGCGTCGGGGCTATCGCCGCCCGGTGCGCTCGCGATCGGGCGTTCTGGGTCGCCGATCGGCCTGACCGCCCTCGTCGTCGTGGCCGAGTTCGCCCTGTCGAGTCCGAGCACGCCCTCGGGTGGGTGGCCTTCGGCCTGATCGCGCCTGGCCGTCGCCGTCGTCGTCGTGAGCCTGGTGGGCGTCGCGGTCGGCACGTTCCGAGGCTTCTCCGACGGCTGGCGCTCGTGCCCATCGGTCCCGCCACGCCCCGAACCGACGGCGACCGACGCCGGCTGGTCAGAGACGCGGCCGATCTCGACGACGAGCCCGATCGCGAGCCGGCCACCGACGCGGCCGGTCCCGCCCTTCCCCGCCGGCCGTGCCCGACTCGGTCAAGAACCTGGCGGCCGCCGCGGCTCGATCGGATCGTCGGCCCGCAAGCCGACCGGCGCCGACGTGGATCGCACGGCCCGGGCCCTGGGGCGAGCGGCCGGCGCCGCCAAGCGCGCCTACCGCAAGGACGACTGACCCGGCCGCCGCTCCGTCGCGTCGGCCGGCTAGGCGTGCTGGCTGCTGACCGACACGATCTCGCCGGTCAGGTAGGACGAGTAGTCGCTGGCCAGGAAGACGATCACGTTGGCGATCTCCCACGGCTCGGCGGCGACGGCCGAAGGCCTCGCGGGTGGTCAGCTCGTCGAGCAGGTCGTCGGAGGTGACCTTGGCCAGGAACGGGTGCATGGCCAGGCTGGGCGCCACCGCGTTGACCCGTACGCCCGACGGGGCCGCCTCGATGGCCGTGCAGCGGGTGAGGGCCATGACCCCGGCCTTGGCCGCGGCGTAGTGGGCCTGACCGGCCTGGGCCCGCCAGCCCAGCACCGAGGCGTTGTTGACGATCACGCCTCGACCTCGCGGCACCATGTGGGCCAGCGCCGCCCGGGTGGCGCGGAACGTCCCGGTCAGGGTGACGTCGAGCACGAGGCTCCACTGCTCGTCGGTCATGTCCACCACCTCGGCCGTGCCGCCCAGCCCGGCGTTGTTGACCAGCACGTCGATGTGGCCCAGCTCGTCGATCGCGCCGGGCGAACAGGCCGTCGATGTCGGCCTGGACGGTCACGTTGCAGCGCACACCGACCACCCGGCGCCGGCCAGCTCGGAGAGCACGTCGGCCGTCTCGGCCGAGGCGACGCTCGTGGGCGTCGCTGACCAGGACGGTCGCCCCCTCCTCGATGCAGCGCCGCGCCACGGCCGAGCCGATGCCGGTCCCGGCCGCGGCGGTGACCACGACGGTGCGCCCTTCGAGCAGCCGGTGACCCTCGACGTAGGGAGGGACGGGCACAGGATCTCCTACTTCAGACTCGGCGGTTCGGGCGGCAGGCCCAGGGCTCGTTCGCCGATGATGTTGCGCTGGATCTGGTTCGATCCGCCATAGATCGTGTCGGCCCGGGTGTAGAGGAACAGGCGCTGGGCCGGACTCAGCTCGTAGGGCGAAGCCGTCGCAGCGACCAGGCCGTCGGTGCCCGACGGCGTCGAGGAACAGCTCGCCCAGGTCGCGATGCAGGCGGGCCCAGTAGAGCTTGGCGATGTAGGCCGCACCGCTGAGGGGGGCTGGTCGGCGTGGGTGAGCATGCGCAGGCTGTTCCAGCGCATGATCTCGAGTCGGCTCCAGAGTCGGCCAGGCGCTGGCGGAACGCGCGGATCGCGATCCTGACCCGTTGCGCTGGGCCAGGCGCGTGATCTCGTCGAGCTCGCGCTCGAAGCCGAACTGCTGGCCCAGCGTCGATGCGCCGCGCTCGAAGGAGAGCAGGCCCATGGCGACCTTCCAGCCCCTGTTCGACGCCGCCGACGACGAGATCGGCGGGCGTGCGGGCCCCGGCGAAGAACACCTCGTTGAACTCCGACGTCCCGGTGAGCTGGACGATGGGTCGGATCTCGATGCCCGGAGCGTCCATGCGGATCAGCAGGAACGAGATGCCCTTGTGCTTGGGGGCGTCGCGGTCGGTGCGGGCCAGCACGAAGCACCAGTCGCTCCAGTGGGCCAGCGACGTCCACACCTTCTGCCCGTCGATCACCCACTCGTCGCCGTCGAGCACGGCCCGGGTCGCGACGTTGGCCAGGTCCGATCCGGCGTCGGGTTCGGAGTAGCCCTGGCACCAGAGCTCGTCACCGCGACGGATCGCCGGCAGGAAGCGCTGCTGCTGCTCGGCGATCCGAAGTGGATGAGCGTCGGCCCGATCAGACCCTCGCCGATGTGGCCCAGCCGACCGGGACCGCCGGCGCGGGCGTACTCCTCGAAGTAGATGACCTGCTGGTTGAGGGGCAGGGCCCGACCGCCGAACTGCTCGGGCCAGCCGACGCACGTCCACCCGTCGGCGCCCAGACGGCGTTCCCACGCCAGTCGCTCGTCGAAGAAGGCGTGCTCGTCGCCCGGCCCGCCCCGACCGCGGATCTCGGCGAACTCGCCGTGAAGGAGCTCGTCGAGATAGGCGCGCACCTCCTTGCGGAAGGCGTCCTCCTCGGGGGTGAAGCGCAGATCCATGGCGGCGACGATCCTATACCTGACGACCCGTCAGAAAATGGGCTCGGACCGTCCGCTAGATGGTCGGCTGCGATCGGTCTGGTGTCACACGCCGGTCGGGCGTGAACTCCAGGTGCAGCGCGGTCAGGCCTCGGAAGAGCCACGTCGGGAGGTACTCCCACCGTCGTGCCCCGGCTGGGCCGTGTGCGGCCTCCGAGATGCGGATGTCCGCCATCCGGTCGAGCACCCGCTCGAGGGTCACCCGTCCCTCGGCGCGAGCGAGTGACTGACCGAGACAGACGTGCACACCCCGGCTGAACGCGAGCTGGTCCCGGGCGTTGTCCCGGTCGAGCCTCGCCTCGGTCGGATCCTCGAAGTGGCGCGGGTCGCGGTTGGCCGCACCGTTCACCAACATGACGGTCATGCCCGCGGCGATGCTGACGCCACCGACCGTCGTCGTGCGTCGGGCCATGCGGAAGTGGGCCTTGATCGGGCTCTCCAACCGGAGCATCTCCTCGATGAACGTAGGGATCAGCCCGCGTTCGCGCCGCAGCCGGTCCTGCACCTCTGGGTGTTCGGCGATGTAGCGCAGGGAGAAGGTGAGGAGCCGAACCGTCGTCTCCTGCCCAGCGGCGAAGACGAAGGCCGACTCTCGCGCCAGGGTGGCGACATCGGGTCGTGATCCGTCCGAGAACGTCGCCTCGGCGAGGTGGGTCAGGACGTCGGCCCGCGGCTGCTGGCGACGCTGCTCGATGTACCCGGCGAACGAGTCGTGGAAGAAGGCCAAAGGGTTCTCGACCATGGCCGTGGTGTTGTCCCCCACGTCCTGGAGCTGTCGCGTCGAAGTACTCGCGGAAGCGGGGCATGTCCTCGTCGGGCACGCCGAGAAGGTCGGCGATGACCAACCCGGCGAAGGGCGACGAGTAGGCGTTGCTGAACTCGACCTCGCCCGCACCGATGAAGGGCCTCATCTGCTCGTCGGCCAGGCGCCACATGAAGTCCTCGTTCTCGGCCAGCCGTCGTGGCGTGAAGAGGCGCTTCATGAGCCCGCGATAGTCGTCGTGTTGCGGGCGA
The DNA here is from genome assembly GCA_963734965.1 of uncultured Microthrixaceae bacterium. GTDB lineage: Bacteria > Actinomycetota > Acidimicrobiia > Acidimicrobiales > Acidimicrobilacustridaceae > UBA4742. Next base: position 914,865 of record CAVTJK010000004.1, read on the forward strand.
TCCATGGTGACCATGTACTCGTGCATGGGCATCTGGTCGCGGTACTGGTCGATGACCGGTCCGGCGTCGTCGCCCTCGACCTCGACCGGCAACGCCGCGAACGGCCCAGCGGGCGAGTTGCACGACGAGAAGGTGGCGTCGTCGCGCAGGACCGCAACCTCTTCGTCGTGACCGGTGACGACGGCCATGTTGTACCGGTCGTCGATCCACACCGGCCCCTTCGTCTCCCGCAGGTACTCGAAGTAGGGGTAGGGGTCGTCGAACAACGACTCGTCGACGAAGAAGTCGACGGCGTCGAATGCGTTCGTCACCGGTCCATCCGCCGGGCCCGCGACGCTCACAGCGTCGGCGGCATCGGGACAGGCGAATCGCCGGTGAGGCCGGTGGCCGGGGTCACCGAGATGACCGCGGTCTTCTCTCGCGTGTATTCGAGGATCGTGTCGTGGCCGTAGCCGCTCTCCTTCATGCCCCCGAACGGGAGCTCGAATCGGATCTGCATGTAGCTGTTGACCCACACGTTTCCCGCCTGGATGTCGCGGACCATCCGTTGCGCGCAACCGAGGTCGCGGGTCCACACCCCAGAGGCCAACCCGTAGCGGCTGTCGTTGGCGATGGCGACGGCCTCGGCTTCGGTGTCGAAGGGGATGACGACGGCCACTGGCCCGAAGATCTCGTCGCGACATATCTGGATCGAGTTGTCGTCCGACAGGAAGAGCGTCGGTTCGACCCAGTGACCGTTGGGCAGATCGGGAACAACCTCGGGCCCGTGTCGACCGCCGAAGACGAGGTCGGCCTCCTTCTGGCCGATCTCGAGGTACTCGACCACCTTGTCGTACTGCTCCCTCGAGATCAGAGGGCCCATCGAGGTGAGGCGGTCGAGCGGATCGCCGATGACGATCGACTCGGCGATCGCCTGGATGCGTGCCAGCATGTCGTCGAGCACGGGCCGCTGGATCAGGATGCGAGAGCCCGCGACACACGCCTGGCCGGCGTTGAACGTGAACACCGACGGGATGGTCACGCCGAAGGCAGCGGCATCGAGATCGGCATCGGCGAAGACGATGTTCGGAGACTTGCCGCCGAGCTCGAAGATGCTGGGCGTCAGAGTGGCCGCCGTCGCCTTCTGGATGAGCTTGGCCGTCCTGCCGATCCGGTCATCGAGACCTTGTCGACCTTCTCGTGACGCACGAAGGCATCGCCGACCTCGGCGTAGCCCGAGACCACGTTCACGACACCAGGCGGGAACGAATCGACCATCAGCTCCGCGAGGCGCAGGAACCCGATGCTGGCTTGTTCAGGCGGCTTGGCGACCACGGTGTTGCCCGCGGCGAGCGCCATCGAAGCCTTCACGCAGAACATCGCGATCGGCATGTTGTAGGGCACGATCGCCGCCACGACGCCGTATGGCTCCCGGCGCGTGTATCCGAACGTGTTCGCATCGAGCACCACGCTCTGCCCCGTGCTCGCCGCCACCGTCTCGTGGGCCGCTCGCTTCCAGACCTCGACCATGGCGATGCCGTTCATCGGCTCGCTCACGCCGATGAGGTTGCCGTTGTCGGCCGATTCGAGCCGGGCGAGCTCGTCACCGTGTTGCTCGAAGATGAGGGCGACCCGGTCGAGATAGCTCGCTCGCAGCGCCGGAGGCGTGGTCGCCCAGGCCGGGAAGGCGGCGGCCGCGGCTTCGACCGCTTCGTTGGCGTCGTCACGGTCGCTCGCCGGTACCCGCCCGATGAGCTCACCGGTCGCCGGATTGAACGAATCCAGGTAGCCGCCTGACCCCGCCGGCTTGAGCACTCCGCCTATCAGGTTCAGATACTGGGGCATGTCGTTCATCGTGCGGGGCCCAACCTCCTGTGCGTGCGGAACAAACCTTAGGTTGGAAGGTCTTGACGCTGCAAGGGCACGGAGCCGGACGTGCGCCGCCCACTTCCGGAGCGGTCTATGGTGTCGAACCAAACAATCGTTCCAGCAGTTCGGGGGTACCGGCCACGATGGATGAGTTGCGGTTCGACGACCGAGTCGTGGTCGTCACGGGAGCGGGACGAGGCATCGGCCGAGCGCACGCCCTTCTGTTCGCCGAGCGCGGTGCTCGTGTGGTCGTGGCCGACTACGGCGTGGCCATCGACGGCCGCGGCGCGTCGACCGGGCCGGCCGACGAGGTCGTCGCCGAGATCTGCGATGCCGGCGGTCGAGGCGGTCGAGCTGCTTCGCCGACGTCTCGCAGGAGACAGCGGCAACGTCGATCGTCGAGGCCGCCCTGGACACGTTCGGCCGGTTGGACGTGGTGGTCAACAACGCCGGCATCAACGATCCGGCACCGTTCGACGACCTCACGGTCGAGCAGTTCCGGCGGATGATGGACGTGCACTTCTTCGGCACGTTGTTCGTGACGCAGGCCGCGTGGAAGCACTTCCGCGCCACGGGCTACGGCCGGATCGTCAACACGGCATCCGAGGCCATGCTGGGCGGCATCCCCCAGCTGGCGAGCTACGGCGCGGCGAAGGGCGCCGTGTTCGGGCTCACCCGAAACCTGGCCACCGAGGCCACAGGCACGGGCATCAGGGTCAACGCCATCGCCCCGCGGGCCCACACGCGGATGTCCGCCTCGGAGAACGACCGGCTCGCAGAGCTGTTCCACATGGACGAGGCGACGATGGCGGCGGTGAACGCCAGCATGCCGCCCGACATGTGCTCGCCCGCCGCGCTGTACCTGGCCCATGACACCTGCGAGCTCAACGGCGAGGTCATCCAGGCCGGCATGGGGGGCGCGGCGCGCCTGGCGGTCGTCCACGCCCACGGGCTGATGAAGGATCCGATCACCCCCGAGGACATCGCCGAGAACATCGACACGATCCTCGACCTGACCGATGGTCGGGTCACCGACGCCGCCAGCATGGCGATGTGACCAGCAAGTGGACGTGGCCGAGCCCGAGCCGACCAGATCGTGAGAGGACGTGGGGATGGGCGTTGACCTGAGCGGACGACGGGTGCTCGTGACTGGAGCGTCGAGCGGCATCGGGGCGGAGGTCTGCCGGGCGATCGTCGCGTTCGGGAGGCTCGGTCGCGATGGTCGCCCGCCGGAAGGAACGGCTCGACGAGCTCCACGACGAGCTCGGCGACAAGGCCATCCCGATGCCGTGTGACGTGACCGACATCGACGCGCTCGAGGCCGCGGTCGCCGACGCCGCTCAGCGTCTCGGAGGCCTCGACGGCGTCGTCACCGTCGCCGGCAAGATGATGGTGGGCAGCATCACGACCGGTACCCCCGAGCTGTGGCGAGAGCTGTTCGAGCTCAACCTGCTCGCGCCCCTGTCGACGGTCCGCTTCGCCGCGGACCACTTCGTACACGATGGCCGGCGCGACGTCGTGATCGTCGGTTCGGCGGGGGCCGTGACGCCTCTGCCGGGTACGGCGATCTACAGCGCGTCGAAGCGGGGCCTGCAGGCGGCATTCGACACGATCCGCCTGGAGCTGGCGACCGAAGGGATCAACGTCAGCCACGTCATGCCGGGCATGTTCGAGACCGAGGGTCTGACGCTCGACGGCCTCGTCATCGACGGCGAGGTTCCACAGCACGACTATCCGTTCTTCGCCGGAGAGGCCAACCCCGCGGATCCGGCCGTGCTGGCCGAGATCATCGCCTTCGTCATGAGCCTTCCCGACGGAGTGTGCATCAACGAGCTCGTCGCCCGGCCGACTCGCCAGTACAACCCCTGACCGTGTCGAGGTCGCTGGTCATCTACTTGCCGAGGTTCTGGGGGCTGCAGCGACCGTCCGGGTTGGTGGGCACGTCCGGGCGTCCGTCGGGCTGCATCGACATCCACCGATCCCAGTTGCCAGGTGAGTACGGACCCGGCTGACCGTTCTTGGCGTAGAAGCCATTGGGGTCGTAGGTCTTGGCTTCCGGATACGGGAACGGACACGCCACCGAGGTCGCCGTCTTGGTCCAGCGTATGACCGCGAAACCGAGGCCATAGCCCGCGTAGGCGATCTGGAGGACGATGAACATCATGAGGAACGTGGCCAGGGCCGGCCGCCTGGCGAACAGCTTGAACCGTTGCGCCAGCTTCTCGGCCACGGTCTTGCCGGTGTCGTCGCGGTACACGAGGATCGCCGCGGGGATCATCACCAGGGTGACGAGCGATGACTCCCACAGCAGCGGGAACTGGAAGGCCTTGCCGGCGAAGACCGAGCCGAACGGGATCACCTGGGAGTAGATGTACAGACCCGGCACGGATGCAGAAGATCTCGAGCAAGGCGTCGTAGACGAAGCCGATGAGGTACACGAGGACCGACAGGCTGATCAACGGGTGGCGGGAGTAGAACGACTCGACCCCTCGCTTGGCCTGGAGCCGGCGCAGGATCCAGATCGCCGGGAAGAACGGCCCCAGGTAGAACGTCACGTACCCGAGGACGACGAACGGCTCGACGGTGGGCGACAGCCGCACGAGGACCCAGTCGTTCGGGAGGTGCCAGAGCTGCGGGTTGTAGACCGCGTAGGGCGCCCAGTTCATGATCGGGTCCATCCACACGATCGCGGTGCACCCGATGGCGCAGAGCAGCACCGGGTGCCGCGGATATCGACGCCACATGACGACGATGACCACGACCACGACCAGCAGCGTGGCGATCGTTCCCAACTGCATCTTGGTCAGCCACGAGGTGTCGCCGAAGAGAGGTGTGACGGGTCGGGGCGCACCCGTGACGTCGGGGTTGGCGACCCGCGCCGTCATCTGACCCGGCGACTGCAGGTTGTAGCTGACGAAGACGACGAACGCGAACAGCCCGAACCCGAACACGCCCCACGCGATGCCTCCGAGCGTGCTCGGGCGCTGAGGAGCCGTCGGACCACTCGGGGTCGTCAGTGCCGAGCCGGCATCGGCCTCGATCGTCTTCGCCATCAGCGATCTCCGAAGCGTCCGACGAGGTGGGAGTTGACGCCATCGGGATCGAGCTGGCGCGCCACGAGGTAGCCGGCGCCCATCCACCCCCGATGGGATGTACTGACCGAACGACAGGTAGGTGCCCGGCGCGCCGCCGGCGGCCGGGATCATCTTCACCTTCTCGAGGGCATCCCGCACTCCCCTCGGTGTCAGCGGGTGCGCGTTGGCGAAGGCGTGGAGCAACACCGTGGCGAAGTCTCGGTTCATGACCGGAACGCAGTACGGCGGTCGACGGTCGTACTCGGCCTCGTACCGGTCGAGGAACGCCTGGCCGACCGGGTTCGCCTCGTCGTACTGGTCCACGCCCGTCCATCCCAGGATTGCGTTCCACATGATCGGGTTGACCCACGCGTTCTGGAAGGCGGTTCCCATGTAGCGAGGCGGGTCCCACTCGATCTCGTCGAGCGCCTTGCTCACGAACACGATGCCGAACCCGAAGCCGCAGTGCACGATGGCCTGCGGCTTCGCGTCGTGCAACGCGCGCACCTGCCGGCTGATGTCCTGCCCTGTCTGAGGGATCCACTCCTCGGCCACGATCTGGATGCCCCGCGGCGCGCAGGCCCGGCGAAACCCCTGTATGTACGAGTCGCCGACGAGGGACTGCTCGATGAGGGCGCCGACCGTCCTGTAGCCGTCTTTGGCGATGAGCTCGGCCCAGAAGATCGGCTCGTCGGTCATCGATCCCTGCGGGAGGGCGAACGTCCACTCCCCCAACCACTCCTCGGTCCCCGTCATGCTCAGCGCCGGAACGTGGAACCGCTCCTCGATCGCCTCCTTCGTCGGGACCGTGTTGTCGGTGATGGCCGGACCGAAGACGACCAGGCATCCCTCGTCGACGAGCTCGCCGTACGCGTCGATGACCGCCTTGATCGTCCCCTTCGGAAGTCCCTCGACTTCGCGGTAGACGATCTCGACCGGGCGGTCGATCAACCCCTGCTCCCGACCCTCCTTGAAGACCAGCTCGAACGGGCGGGTCAGATCCTTGCGCATCTCGTCGGGAAACGAGTCGGGGAGCTTGAAGTCGAACAGGTAGCCGAGCTTGATCGGCTCGGCTTGGCTCTCGTAGGACACGTCACTCCCCCAGATCGAACGATCCGCACCCTCCGGAGTCGCTCGCTCGTCCTGAACCTGACATTTGTTCCGAACGCTAGCCGCAGGGTCCTGGGCCGGTCAACGCCACCGGCTCACGACCGGGGACCGTCGGTCACGTAGGCGTCGATCAGCTCGAACAATCCCGCGGTCACGACGGGATCGTCGGTGAGCGGGCCGGCGATGGCGGCCCGAGCGGAGTCGCGCACGCTCAGGCCCTCGGTGACGAGGCGGCCGGCTGCGATCAGCACGCGGGTCGACGCCACCTCGCGCAGGCCAGCGGTGTCCAGCCGCCGGATCACCTGGCCGAGTTGCACGAGCGTCCGCGGCGGTCTCGTGATCGACGCCGGCCTCGTGGGCGACGACCTTCTCCTCGATGTCGGGTGGAGGGAAGTCGAGCTCGATGGCGACCATGCGCTGGCGGGTCGAGTCCTTCAGGTCCTTGAGGACGCTCTGGTACCCCGGGTTGTACGACACCACCAGGCAGAACCCGTCGGCGGCCTCGAGCGTCACTCCGAGGCGGTCGATCGGAAGGACGCGGCGATGATCGCCGAGCGGGTGGAGCACGACCGTGGTGTCCTGGCGAGCTTCGACGATCTCGTCGAGGTAGCAGATGGCCCCCTCCCGCACCGCTCGAGTCAGCGGACCATCGACCCAGACCGTGTCGCCGCCCTGAAGGAGGTAGCGCCCGACCAGATCCGCCGTCGTGAGGTCGTCGTGGCATGACACGGTGACGAGCGGCCGGGTCAGGTCGTAGGCCATGGACTCGACGAACCTGGTCTTGCCGCAGCCCGTCGGCCCCTTCAGGAGTATCGACAGACCTTGTCGGAATGCGGCCTTGAACACCTCCTCCTCGTTCGCCACCGGGACGTAGTAGGGCCGCGTACCGTCGGTCACGTCGACCTCCTTTCGACCAGCAGCCGCTCACGGGTCCGTTCGGTGCGTTGGGAGCTGCGCCGCTGCACCTCGGCCAGGCGCAGCGCCGAGCGGAAGAGCGGACCGGCGGTGGTGCTCAGCTGGCCGACTCGCGGGAGGGTGGCGTGTGCGGCCGTGCCGAACACCCGACGTAGCGACGCCGCGTCGACGCTCGAACCGATGCTCAGGCACAGGCAGGCCGTTCCCTGACGCCGAGCTTCGGCGAGCGCTCGGCGAGCATCGGCTTCGCCGTAGTCACCTTCGTAGCCGTGGTCGTAGGCAAACCCGTCCGACAGCACGACGAGCAGCCGACGCACGGTGCCCCCCTGAGCCTCCAGGACCGACGACGCGTGGCGGATGGCGGCGCCGACTCGCGTGTAGCCCCCCGGCTCCAATGCGTTCATGCGGCGCAGGGTCAGGGCACCGAACGGGTCGGCGAACCGCTTGACCGGCACGACCTGGACCGCGGTGCGTCCCAGCGAACGGAAGCCATACAGCGCCACTCGGTCGCCGAGGTCGTGCAGCGCCTGGATGAGCGCGGCCGCGGCCGCCAGCTGGTGGTCGTGGACCGAACCTCCGAAATCGCTCGGCTCGCCGGCCGATCCTGAGATGTCGAGCAGGACGAGGACGGACAGGTCACGCCGCCGCCGCACGCTGTCGATGTAGACGTCCTCGTCCGGAGCCGACCCCGCCACCAGCTCGACGCGCGCCTCGACGGTGGCGTCGATGTCGATGTCATCACCCTGCGCTTGGCGGTGACGGCGCTCGAGGTCGAGACCCAGGCGGGCAAGGGATCGACGCATCGCCGCCGACTCAGGGCCCAGGCGCAACTCGGTGGCGGCGACGGTCGGCTCGACCTCGGTGACCGTGCACCAGTCGGGCCGGTACCGCCGGGCGAACACGTTCCACTCGGGGTAGGTGAGCTCGCCCCTCGCCAAGGCCTGGAGATCCTCGGCCGGCTCGGCTCGTGCCCGCGACACGGCCGCGCCCCTGGCCACCGTCCCACCGTGCCTCGTCCGATGCGTCGCCGCCTCGGCGCCGGGGCTCCCCTTGCCCTTCGACCGGGAGTGGCCGAGCAGGCGCTCGAGCAGCCGCCCGACGGCACCGCTGCCGCCCACCGGGTTGAACAAGTCGAATCCTCCGTCGGTCAGGATGTCCTCGCCGTCGTCGAGCTCCTGCAGGATCTCTCTGCGCGTCTGGCGGGGTACGTGCGTGGCGGCCGCGTCGTCGGGCGTGTTCGCGGCGCCGGCCCGGACCTGGCGGGGGTGGATGGATCCGAAGAGGGCCGGCGCCTCCTCGACCGGCTCCTTGCTCTTGGCGAGGGCGAGGGAGTCGGCCGGCGACGACGTCCGATCCGCCACCGATGGATCGATCAGCGAACGAGCCGCCGGTGGGAGAAGACCGCCCTGCATGTGCAGGGCCCGATGGCCCTCGACCGCGAGGTACCGCTGGGCCACCCGACCCCGGCGGTCGAGGCCACCCAGGATGCCGGGCGCGAGGCTTCCGGTCGCCACGAGGGCCGCCTGCACCGCGACGACCTGCAGCTGGTCGACGGGACGAAGGGTGTCGTCGACGAACACCACCGCGCCGTCCGTCCACGACCTCTGGCCGGGCTCGGCCGGCGCCACCGACAGGGGCGTACCGGCGATGGCGGAGGCCAGGAGCTCCAACCGGCTCAGATCGGCCACGGTCACGAGCTCGGCACCAGCGGCGGGATCCCTCCGACGACGCGGCCGAGCGAGGCGAGGTCTCTGCTGCACGTCACGATGCCTGTCCCCCGCTCCGTACCCTCACGGATGTTCGGGCCCAGACTACGGATCGGCCACCCGCTGTTCAACTGGTTGACCCAACATTTGTTCCGACTCTAAGGTGAGTCCAGTCAGTCGCGAGCGCCGCGGGGGTCGTCGCGCTTCGTCCACGGTCTCGACTCACCCGAACGTAGGGGAAGCGATGCGCAGACATCTGGTGGTGGCCGTCTCCGTCTTCGCGGCGGTCCTCCTTGCGGCGTCGTGCACAACGGGCAACAGCAGCACGACCACGGAGGGCGCCACCGGAGGAACGGGGTCGCCGACGACTGCGGATGCGCACGAGACGGCTCAGTCGCCGGGCGTCACGGCTGACACGATCAAGATAGGGGTCGTCTACGTCGACCAGGAGGCGTTGAAGTCGTCCGGCATCGACCTCAGGCTCGGCGACTACGAGCGCAGCTATCAGGCACTGATCAGCCAGATCAACGCCAACGGCGGTATCAACGGCCGCAAGCTCGAGGCCGTCTTTGCACCGGTCAACCCGGCCGGCACCGCGCCGGCCGACGCGGTCTGCCTCCACCTGGTCCAGGACGAGAAGGTGTTCGTGGCGGTCGGGTTCTTCCTCAACGACGCGGTCGTCTGCCCGGTGGCGACCCACGACACCGCCGTGATCGGTGGCGCGCAGACCCCGCAGCTGCTGGCCCAGGCCAAAGCCCCCTGGTTCACGACGAACGCGGGGTCAGAGGTACCGGTGAACGTGGTCAAGGCGTTCGACGAGAAGAAGCTGTTGACCGGCAAGATCGGCGTGTTCGCCCACTCGGCCGACGCCAGCCTGGTGAACGACCAGATCATGCCGGAACTGGCCAAGCTGGGCGTGAAATCGGTCGAGAAGGCGATCTTGGACGCCCCCGCCGGGGACACCGTTGCCATCGATTCGGGCACCCAGACCATCGCCCAGCGGTTCAAGGCCGACGGCGTGACCAAGGTGCTGTTGGTCGGACCCAGCTCGGCGGACTGGTTCCTGGGGATGGCGGACCAGTCCTACCAGCCGCAGCTGCTCATCTCTGACGAGACGGCCGTCCAGTCCTTCATCGCCAACGCGACGACGCACAACACCTCCCTGCTCAAGGGTTCGGTGGTCGGCAGTGCCTTGGGCCAGGCGACATGGAAGTTCGACGACCCACCGCTGCAAGCCTGCTTCAAGACCATCGAGCACGCCGGCGTCTCCATCCCCCATCCCGACGCCAACGACCCGAACCAGAAGGGCTACACCGCGCCGGAAGACGCCTGCGTGAACGTCGCCCTGCTCAAGGCCATCCTGCTCAATGCCGGCCCGAAGCTGAACTACGCCACGTTCCGCCAGGCGGGCAACGAGCTCGGCACGTTCCGCTTGCCGGGCGATCCCACGCCGCGGCACTACGGTCCTCCCCCAGAGTCAGACGGGAATCCCCAACCCACGCTGTCGACCTGGGACGAGTCCACGAAGACCTACCTCCCCGAGTCGTGACCGTCAGCTCCCACTACCGTTCCTCGTGATGCTCAACGAGGGCGCGCGCCGTGAGGAGATCCTCGACACCGCCGCCTCGCTGTTCGCGTCCTCAGGCATCCGGACGTCGCTGAAGGAGATCGGCGACGCCTGCGGAATCCTGCCCGGGAGCCTCTATCACCACTTCGAGTCGAAGGAGGCGCTCATCGTCGAGCTCGTCCAGCGCTATCGCGACGAGCTCGACCGCGTGGCCAAAGACGCCCTTGCCGCGCTGCACGAGCCCGGGCCCCCATCGACCGAGGACCGGGTGGTCGCTCTCGGCGAGGCCATCGCCGCCTGTGCGGTCCGAAACCGGGCCGCGCTGCTGCTGACGCTGTACGAGCCTCCCACCGCCTCGAGCGACGTCCTCGTCGACCTCGCTCGACAGACACCGACCGCCATCAGCGCGGCCATGGTTGAGATCCTCGGAGCCGGGGCCACCTCAGGCGAGATTCGGCCCACGATCGATGTCGACCTGCTCGGCGAGCGGATCTGTCAGAGCATGCTGCATGTGGGCGTCGGCGTCTTCCACCGAAGTCACGCCCGGCAGCTCCCGGCGGAGAAATGTCGCGTCTTCCTCCACGGCGTCGCCACCCGGACGCCTGCGAACTCGTCGCTCGACCGGTCCGCCGCCACGCGCGCTGCGTCCACCGTCATGGCCGGCTGGGACACACCTGACGACGACGACGACCGCACATCGCTTCTGCGCACGATGGCACGGACCGAGTTCGGCCGACGCGGCTACGAGGCCACCACGATGCGCGACATCGCCCGGGCCGCTGGCATGAGCACGGGCACCGTCTACCGAACCTTCGGATCGAAGGACGAGCTGCTCGTCTCGATCATGGAGGCGTTCGCCGAGAACTTCAACCGTGGTTGGGACGCCGTCCTGCGATCGAGCTCGTCGCCGATCGAGAAGCTCGACGGTCTGATGTGGGTGAACATCAACCTGCTCGATCGCTTCAGCGAGGAGTTCAAGATCCAGCTCGCCTGGCTCCGGCAATCGCCGCCCGACTCGGTCGAGCTCGCTCTGTCCTTCGGGGGTCAGATCCGTCTGCTCCAGAGCCTCCTGGATGACGCGGAGCGCGATGGCGTCCTCCGTGGCGAGGACGCCTCCGCGGCCAGCCGCGCTCGATCGATGTACGAGTTGCTGCTCACCCCCGAGAACGTGGTGCGCCACTCAGGCACCACGGCGGCGCTGGCGCTGGGTCGAGAAACCGTGCTTCGGGGTGCCCTGGCGAAGCCTTGAGCGATCAGGACGCGGTGGAACCGCGCCGCCGTCACGTCAGATAGCGGCTGAGCGATTCGATGACGCACGCCGGCTTGGTGCCGCCCTCGATCTCGACGGTGATCACCATGGTCGTCTGCACCCCTCCGGTCACGTCGTCGGCCCCGGCCAACTCGACCGACGCTCTGATGCGCGAGCCCACGGGAACAGGGGCCGGGAACCGCACCTTGCCGGTCCCGTAGTTGACGCCCATGGAGAAGCCGCGCACGTCGACGATCTCGGGTAGGAAGGCGTTCGAGAGCGACAGGGTCAGATAGCCGTGGGCGATGGTCGTGCCGAACGGGCCCGCCGCCGCTCGCTCAGGATCGACGTGGATCCACTGATGGTCACCCGTCGCCTCGGCGAACTGATCGATGCGATCCTGGGTGATCTCGAGCCAGGCGCTCGTACCCAGGTGCGCGCCGACCGCCGCCTTCACTTCGTCGATCCCGTCGAGCACGGTCTGGGGCATCGGTGGCTCCTCGTCTTGGCGGGCCGGGTCGGGCCGCCGTGGTGGCGGCCACCGTTGATCTGACGCTCCGTCAGGGAGCTGCCAGGATGATGCCATGACCAGCGACGAGACCCTGGCCTTGGCCGAGCGGCTGTTCACGGCCATCGAGGCCGGCGACCTCGACGTCGTCGATCGCTGCTACCGCGACGACGTCACCACCTGGGCCAACTTCGACGGCCGCGAGGCGGACAAGGCTCGATCGCTACGCGTGCTCGCCTGGCTGTGCTCCAAGCTCGCCGACCGGCGCTACGAGGTGACGCGTCGCGAAATCATCGAGGGTGGCTTCCTGCAGGAGCACGTGTTGCACGGCACGGCACCGGACGGTACGGCCGTGGCCATGCCGGCCTGCATCGTCGCCACCGTCTCGGACGGTCTCATCGTTCGCCTCCACGAGTACCTCGACCCCGCGGGCGTGGCCGCTCTGTCGCGCTGAGTCGTGCTCGCCGCGACGGTCACCGAGGCCGCCCGCCGCTTCGGGGATCGCCCGGCGTTGGCGGCGGCCGAGGGGTGGACGCTGAGCTTCACCGATCTCGACCGCGTGAGCGACGAGGCGGCGGCGGGCCTGGAGGCAGCAGGTGTCGGACCGGGCGCGGTCGTGGCCCTTTCCCTGCCGTCGACCCCCGACTACGCGGTGGCCTACGCGGCGCTGGCCAAGCTGGGGGCGGTGACGGTGGGCCTGAACCCTCGATCGACCGGGCCCGAGCGGGCGGCCATGGTCGAGGTGGTCGAGCCGACGTTCGTGCTGGCCACACCCGAGCTGACCGACGGCATACCCGCCGATCAGGCCGTCGAGGTGATCGAACGGGCCACCGACGTCGACGCGGTGCTGGCCTCGGTACGCCGGGGACGAGACCACGAGGCACCAGCCGTCCTGGCCCCTGACCCCGATCGGCTCGTGACCATCGTGTTGACGTCGGGCACGACCGGTCGACCGAAGGGGGCGATGTTCACCGAGCGCGAGCTCGCCGCCGTCACCGAGGCCGACACGGCCGGGCGCTGGGACGGCGGGGCACCGATGCTCTCGGGGACCCAGCTGGCCCACGTCGGGTTCATGACCAAGTGGCCCTGGTACCTGCGCACCGCCAGCACCGTCCACCTCATCGACCGGTGGCGCGCCGGCGAGGTCCTGCGGCTGATCGCCGACCACCACATGCCCACCATCGGAGGGGTCGCGCCTCAGCTGGCCCTGCTGTTGCGCGAGCCCGACTTCGACGACTTCGACCTCTCGGCGGTGAAGACGATCGTGATGGGCGGCGCGCTGTCACCCCCGGCCCTGGTGCGCGAGGCGCGGAAGCGGATCGACGCGGCCTATTCGATCCGGTACTCGTCGACCGAATCGGGCGGCATCGGCACGGCGACCGCGTTCGACGCCGACGACGACGAGGCGCTGTTCACCGTCGGACGCCCTCGGCCGGGCGTGGCCATCGAGATCCGCGACGAGATGGATGAGCGGGTCCACGCCATGGGCGAGGTCGGCCAGATCTGCCTGCACTCCGCCACGCAGCTCCGCGGCTACTGGCACGACGACGAGTCCACCCGCGAGACCATCCGCGACGGCTGGGTGCTGACCGGCGATCTCGGCTACCTCGACGAAGCCGGCTGTCTCCACCTGGCCGGTCGGGCCAAGGAGATGTTCATCCGCGGCGGCTACAACGTCTATCCGCTCGAGGTCGAAGCCGTGCTGGCCTCGCATCCCGATGTGATCGATCTGGCCATCGTCGCCCGCCCCGATCCGGTCATGGGTGAGATCGGGGTGGCCGTCGTGGTCCCTCGCGATCCGAAGGCTCCGGTCACGCTCGAAGAGCTGCGTCGCTTCGGCGCGAGCCGCCTGTCGGCCCACAAGCTGCCCGAAGCGGCCCGGGTCGTCGACGCCCTGCCGCTCACGCCGATGCAGAAGGTCGATCGTCGAGCCCTGGCGCGCGCCGAGGGCGTCTCGGGTTCAGGTGACGGTTGAGGCGTACAGCTCGCGCAGCTCGGCCATCTCGGCGAAGATGCGATTGACATCGATGCGTTCGTCCCAAGCCACCCCGTCGAACTCGCGGTAGGCGCGGTCGAGCTGGAAGGCCAGGCGCTCGGGTTGGGTCCACAGCCCGTACTCGCCGAGCTCGATGCGCCGAGCGGCGTCGAGGGTCGTGAGGCCGGCATCGAACGCCGAGCGCGCCTCGTCGAGCACGTAGACGAGGTACTCGCGCAGCCCCCGCAGCCCGTCGGTGTCGGTCAACGGACCGTGACCGGGCACGACCACCGCCGGCTCGAGCGCCTCGAGCCGTTCGAGGGCACCGATCCAGTTGGCGAAGGTCCCTTCCCAGCCGATCGGGGTGCAGCGGTGGAAGAGGATGTCGCCGGTGAACAGCACGCCCTCGCTGGGCAGGTGGACGACGACGTCACCGGGCGTGTGGGCCGGACCGACGTAGAGGAGGTGGGCGGCCAGCCCGTCGAGGTCGAGCACGGTGTCGTCGTCGATGAGCGTCGTCGGCGGGGTCATCTCGATCCCGTGGAAGTCGTAGTGGCGCAGGTCGGCCACGAGCTGCTCGAACGCAGCCGGGACCGTGTCGGCCTCGGCCAGCGCGATGAACAGGTCGGGCGACCCATCCCGGCCGAACCACTCGGCGCACAGCCGATGGCCGATGATCTCGCTGCCCAGGCCCGCGAACAGCTGGTTGCCCCAACAGTGATCGCCGTTGTGATGCGAGTTGACCAGACGTCGGGTCGGTTCGGGCGTGACGGTGGCGTACAGGTCGATCAGTCGCTGCGTGGTGGGCAGGTCGTAGAGCGAGTCGACCACCAGCCCCCCGCCGCAGTTCACGAAGCCGGAGTTGGCGGCGCCGAACCCGGTGTCGGGCTGCACGCAGGCGTACACGTCCGTGGAGATCTGGCTCAGCTCCATCGATCATCACCTCGCTCTTGGGACATCCTCGACCACAACTTCTCGGTCTCGACGGGTGCGCCGCCGGGGCCGACCAGAGCCTCGCTCGTCGCCGCTGGTCGGCGCGACCGTACCCGGTAACGTGGCCGCCGTGGATCTGGGCATCGCCGGTCGGCGAGCAGCAGTCGCCGGCGCGTCGAGCGGCCTCGGTCTGGCCACGGCCCGAGCCTTGGCCGCCGAAGGGGTGCGGGTGGCCATCGCCGGACGCGATCAGCACCGGATCGAGCAGGCCGCCACCGCCCTGAGCGCGGAGTTGGCGCTCGACGCCGGGGCCGTCGTGCCCCTCGTTGCCGACGTCAGCACGCAGGAGGGCGCGACCGACCTGGTCACCGGCGCCGTCGACGCCTTCGGTGGCGTCGACATCCTGATCGCCAACGCCGGAGGACCGCCGCCGGGCACCTTCGCCACCACCGCCTTCGAGGCCTACGCCCCCGCCCTCGATCTGAACCTGCTCTCGGTCGTGGCCATGTGCCAGGCCGCGGTGCCGCCGATGCAGGAGCGAGGCTGGGGTCGCGTCGTGGCCATCACCTCGATCTCGGTACGCCAGCCGATCGGTGGGCTCATCCTGTCCAACACGGCGCGCGCCGGAGCCACTGGCTTCCTCAAGACACTGGCCCTCGAGGTCGCAGGCGACGGCGTGACGGTCAACTCGCTGCAGCCGGGATCGCACGACACCGATCGCCTGCGCTCGCTCTACGGTGGTGACCTCTCCAGCGCGGCAACGGCCACCCCGACTGGCGAGGTCGGCCGACCCGAGGACTTCGGCGCCCTGGCTGCGTTCCTGTGCAGCGACCACGCCCGCTTCGTCACCGGGGCCGCCATCCCGGTCGACGGTGGCGCCTACCGCGCCCTGTTGTGATCGGTCCCGATCGCATCGTCCACCCACCGACCCGAGGAGGCTGACCGTGCTCCGTCACGTCGCCCTTTTCCGCTTCACCGCTGACTCGAGTGCCGAGCAGCGCCAGGCCATCTTCACGGCCTTGCGCACGCTGCCCGATCACATCCCCGAGCTCCGGAACTACCAGGTCGGGCTCGACGCCGGCCTCGTCGACGGCAACTGGGACGGTGTGGCCGTCGCTGACTGTGACGATGTGGCCGGCTGGGAGGCCTACAACGCCGACGCCGAGCACCAACGGATCATCGCCGAGCTGATCCGGCCCATCCTGGCCGACCGAGCCGCCATCCAGTACGAGGTCAGCTGAGTCGATCGGCGGCGGCCGAGTGCCAGGCCGCCAGCAGGTGGTCGTCGACTCCATCGCCGCCCACCTCGGGCGCGAGGTGGACCGAATCGACCTCGGCGACTGACGCGTCGGCCCACCCCCGCACCACACCGACGACCTGGCCCTCGCGACGAGCGACGACCACGAGCGGCCTCGGCCCCTCGGAACCAGCCGATGAATCGACTGCCCCAGCCGAGCCCGCGGCGTCGGCCGGCACCGGGCCAGGGGTGGATGCCGGGTCAGACGGAGATGCCGTCCAGGCGACGACCGCCGACTCGGCCTCGGGATCGATCAGCGCGCTCGGGGTCAGCTCGAGCTCGAGCCCGCCGCGACCCACGATGATCCTCGGGCCCAGCGCCACGTCGGCGACCGGCACCCAACGGCTGGCGCCCGCGTCGCGGCGCTCCTGCAGCAGGTGGATCCGCTCGAAGCGAGCGGACTCGCCCGTCCAGTCCACGGCCGACGCCACCACGGCGGCCAGGCGATCATCGTCGCCGCCGGTCGTGACGGTCACGTGGGGTACGAAGTCGTGATCGAGGGTCCGTTCGAGGGGAGGCCGGAAGATCTCGTCGCGCAACCGACCCAGCCGGGCGGCGTTGGCGTCGTCGCCTCGGACGGCCAGATAGCCGACGTGCTCGTCGCTGGCGAAGGTGGTGACGGGCCCCAGGACCAGGTCGATCGGGACGACCGAAGCGGCCGCGGCGCGCATGACGGCCAGCGCCGAGGCCACGTTGTCCGTCCGGACGTTGACGGGTGGCACGAGGGTGATGTGAGGAGCGACCCGGTCGAGCATGGGATCGCCGAAGGCCCGCCGGAGGCCGTCGATGGCGTCGGCCAACGGCGAGGGCACGAGCAGGACGACGCCGAGACGGAGGTGAGCCACGGCGAGAGACTATCGACGCGCCCTGCAGCGCTGATCGAGGGTGCTGATCGCGGTGCGCGGGTCGCGTTTGGACCACGATGGGGTCATGGATACCGACCAGTTCCGGGTCAAGCCCGAGACCAGCGTGGACCTGCCCAAGGCGACGACCCAGCCACCCGAGGGCGCGCCGTCCAAGGACGAGGCCAAGATCAAGACCGACGAGCTGGCCGAGCGCCTGCTCGGGCTCCAGCAGCTGCTCTACGCCAGCGGATCGTGCAAGCTGCTGGTCGTGCTGCAGGGCATGGACTCGTCCGGCAAGGACGGCACCATCAAGCACGTGTTCAAGATGGTGAACCCCCTTGGGGTCCGGGTCGCCAACTTCAAGCGCCCCAACGACGTCGAGCTGTCCCACGACTACCTCTGGCGGGTGCACCACAACTGCCCGCGCAGCGGCGAGGTGGCCATCTTCAATCGCAGCCACTACGAGGACGTGCTCGTCGTCCGAGTGCACGACCTCGTGCCCAAGCACGTCTGGAAGAAGCGCTACGACCAGATCCGAGACTTCGAGCAGATGCTCGTCGACGAGGGCACCGTCATCCGCAAGTTCTTCCTGCACATCTCGCGTGACGAGCAGAAGGCCCGCCTGCAGGAACGCCTCGACAACCCCGCCAAGCACTGGAAGTTCGAGCACGGCGACATCGAGGAGCGCCAGTACTGGGACGACTACACCGCCGCCTACGAGGACGCGCTGGCCAAGACGTCGACCAGCGACGCGCCGTGGTTCATCGTCCCCGGCGACCGCAAGTGGTATCGCAACCTGGTCATCTCCAGCGTGCTGGTCGACACGCTCGAGTCGCTCGAACTGTCCTACCCCGACCCGGCCCCCGACCTCGACCAGATCAAGATCACCTGACCATCGCCTCCTGGCGCGGTCCGTTCTCCCCGGGCGCGCGGCACGCGCCCTGCCGTCGCGACCAGGTCGCTCGTGGTCGACGCCGGTCACGGCGGGTCCGGACCATCGGGTGCTGCGTCGCGTGCCTGGTCCGGTGGGGTGAAGGTCCAGTGACCGGGTCCCCCTGAGAGCTTCCATCCTTTGCGGTGCTTCTTGTCGTGGTGGTCGAAGTGGCAGAGCCGGCCGAGGTTGGCGTAGCTGGTGGGGCCGTGCTCTTCGACGGGGATGATGTGGTCGATCTGGAGTCCGGTGGTGGCGTTGCAGCCGGGCACGATGCATTCGCGGTCGCGGGCTTCGAGGGCGACGCGCAACATGGTGGGGATGTGGCGGGTCATCGAGCAATACGAGCGGATGTCGACCCCGTCGGTGATGAGGGCGTGCCACACGGCCTCGGGGGCGTAGTCATAGAGCAGGGACACAGGTACCGGCCCGACGCCGGGGATCTCACACGTCTCGCCGGCTTGGGTGTGACCTCGTAGCAGCGCCTGGATGTCGATGAGCACGGTGAAGCTGGGCTTGCGGGACTTGGGCCACTTCGCCTTCTTGTCGATTCGCGTGTCGTGCCGCCGTCGCACTCGTCCTCACCGTCGTCGTGGTCGCCGTCGCAGCTCGTCGGTGCCGGCCAGTGACGCGTCGGCCAGGGCTTCCAACGCGTCAGCCCGGTAGGCGTCAGAGGACTCGTTTCGACCTTCGAGGCGGGCCTGATCGAAGGCGCCTGCTTCTGAACGGAGCCAGCGCACCCAGCACCTTGGCGCCCACGTCGACGGTGAGTCGGCCGTCCAGACGGAAGGTGCCGTCGTGGTCTGTCCAGTGCCGCAACGAACCGGTTTCGGTGGATCCTGTCGTGACGGGCCCTCGTCGTTTGCACCGTTGGCCGCGTGCTCCACCGATCGACACGACTGCTTGAGCTTGGACAACCCGTCGGTCTTCGCCGTCTCGAGCAGCTTCGACTCCGACGACGGATCGGCGACCACCGCTTTGGAGATGGCATGGGCCTGTTGCCCGGTGAGCTCCCCCGAGCGCACCTTGACCTCCACCCCGGGACAATCGACCAGGTTCTCGGCCGTCTCCAACACGGCGATGGCCTCGGCCACCGAGCACTTGGTCACCGACGCCAACCACTCCGCCGCGCTGCGATGCCCACGATGGCGCCACGCCCCCGACTGCGCCACCCGGGTCGCCGCCACCATCCGCACACCCGCGGCCAGATTGATGATGGCCGTCGCCTCCCGCACCACGGCGTCGGCGTCGGTCGCGGTCAACGGCCCGGCGTCGAACCCCGCCGCGTACTCAGCCAGTTCAGTTCGCACAGCCGCCAAGCTCCGCATGAAAGCCATGCTATCAACGAACATCTGTTCACCACAACATTCATTTCCAATAAGTTTGAATCTTTTTCTGGGTTTCCACGACGGGAGCAAAGGGTCGAGCCGGTCACGGGTCAGATCGACCAAGATCTACCGGTGGCTGCGCTCTACCCCCCGATCGAGCCGTACGAGCACGGGTTCCTCGATGTCGGGGATGGCAACCAGGTCTACTGGGAGGAGTGCGGGAACCCGGGTGGACGACCGGCGGTCGTCCTGCACGGCGGGCCCGGGTCTGGCTGCACGTCCGGCCCGCGTCGCTTCTTCGACCCCGATCTCTACCGGATCATCCTGTTCGACCAACGCGGCTGTGGTCGCAGCCTGCCCAATGCCGCTGATCCCGCGGTCGACCTGTCGGTCAACACGACCGCCCACCTGCTCGCCGACCTCGAGCGCCTGCGAACGCACCTGAACGTCGATCGGTGGTTGGTCCTCGGCCACTCGTGGGGATCGACGCTGGGCCTGGCCTACGCCGAGCGCAACCGCGACCGAGTGACCGCCGTCGTCCTGGTCGCGGTGACGGCCGGCCGCCGATCCGAGGTCGACTGGCTCTACCGCGGCGGAGCGGCCCACTCGCTGCCGGAGCATTGGCAACGGTTCCGAGCCGGGGTGCCCGAGTCCGAGCGGGACGGCGATCTGGTCGCCGCCTACCGGCGCCGGCTCGAGGACCCCGATCCCGACGTGCGAACCGAGGCGGCGCGGGCCTGGTCCGACTGGGATTGGGCGGTGTCATCGATCGATCCCTCGATCGCACCGTCGGGACGGTGGACCGACCCCGAGTTCCTGCTCGCCCGGGCCCGCATCTGCGCTCACTACTTCCATCACGACATGTGGCTCGCCGATGGCGAGCTGCTGACCGGCGCCGGGACGCTCGCCGACCTACCGGGTGTCCTCATCAACGGTCGCCTCGACCTCGGCGGCCTCCCCTCCACCGCGTCGGACCTGGCTCGGCGTCTGGCCCGGCAGCGAGACGGTCATCGTCGAGGGCGCCGGCCACTCGACGGCCGACGAGGCGATGGTCGACGCCATCGTCGCCGCCACCGATCGCCTGGCTCGCCGCTCCTGACGGACCGGTCACAATCGCCTTCGGCGAAAGGCTCGGGACCCGAGCCGCGCTCGGTGCGCGCTTCTGGCAGGCTCGGTGCATGGAGATCCGGGCCTGGCAAGGTGACATCACCACGCTGGACGTCGATGCCATCGTCAACGCCGCCAACACCGCGCTTGGCACGCGGCAGCGGCGTCTGCGGTGCCATCTTCGACGCCGCCGGGCCGGGACTCGATCGTCGCCTGCGACGCCATCGGCGGTTGCGACACGGGCGACGCCGTGGCCACATCGGGCTTCGACCTGCCGGCGACGTGGGTCATCCACGCCGTCGGACCGATCTGGGATGGTGGCCACGCCGGCGAAGCGGATCAGCTGGCGTCGTGCTATCGCCGCGTGCTCGAGGTCGCAGCCGAGGTCGGTGCGCGGTCGGTGGCCATACCCGCGATCTCGACGGGGGTCTTCGGATTCCCCGCCGATCAGGCCGCCGAGATCGCGGTGGGCACGTTGCGGGCGGCGGCACCGACGTCGCCAGCGATCGACGAGGTGGTGCTCGTCGCCTTCGACGACCAGACCGCCCAGCGCTACGAGGCCATCCTCCACGACCGGGGTTGACGCCCCGCCGGCGAAATGCCCGCAGCGGGAACGGCCCCGGATGCGACGATCGTCCCCATGGCCAGGTCCTTCGACGAGCTCGTCGCCGAGGCCGAAGCGGCGCCGATCGACGGATGGGACTTCAGCTGGCTCGAGGGGCGGGCGACCGAGGAACGGCCGGGCTGGCACTACTCAGCCAAGGTCGCCGAGCGGATCGAGACGGCCGAGCGCATGCTCGACCTCCAGTGCGGAGGCGGCGAGATGCTGGCCCGCCTGCCGCGGTTGCCGCCGTTCATGGTCGCAACGGAGGGTTTCGCTCCGAACCTGGCCGTGGCCGCTCGTCGCCTTCGACCGCGCGGCGCCCACGTGATCGGCGCCCATGACGATCGTCCCGCGCTGCCCTTCGCCGCCGACAGCTTCGATCTGGTCACGAGCCGTCATCCCGTGCAGACGTGGTGGACCGAGATCGCCCGCGTGCTCCGCCCCGGCGGCCGGTTCTTCTCACAGCAGGTCGGTCCGCACAGCCTGCGCAGCCTGAGCGAGCTCCTGATGGGCCCGCTACCGCCGAGCTCACGACGAGATCCTCACCGGGCTCGCCGGGCAGCCGAGGCCGCGGGTCTGAGGGTCGACGACATCCGCGAAGCGCGGCTGCGGACCGTCTTCGACGATGTGGGCGCCGTCGTGTACTTCCTCCACCTGGTGATCTGGATCGTCCCCGGTTTCACCGTCGACCGCTATCGCGTCGAGCTGCGCGCCCTGCACGATCAGATCCAACGCGAAGGTCCGTTCGTCACCTACGCCACTCGATTCCTCATCGAGGCGACCAAGCCGGGCTGATGGCCGGGCTCAGTTCGTCGTGCGCTTGCGCAGCAGCGATGTGGCCAGTGGGGCGCAGACGGCGATGATGACCGCGCTCCACGTCACGGCCATGAACACGGGGTGCTGGGCCGGGAACGCGTGGGTCAGCGCCGCCGGGTTCGGGTTGCCGAACAGCTCGCGGCACGAGCCGGCCACGGCCGAGACCGGGTTCCAGTCGGCGATGATCCGCAGCCAGTGCGGCAGGCCCTGGCTCGGCACGAAGCACGTGGACACGAATGCGAGTGGGAACAAGATGATGAGCCCCACCGCCTGCGCCGACTCCGGGTCACTGACCATGAGGCCGATGCACGCCGTGAACCAGCTCATGGCGTAGGCGAAGAGCACGGCGACGGCCAGGCCGGCGACCACTCCCCCGAGGCCGTTGCCGGCGCGCCAGCCGATGGCCAGCCCTGTGATGAGCACGATGGTGGCGCACAGGATGCTGGCCAGGACGTCGGAGAACGTGCGTCCGGCGAGGATTGCACTGCGCGCCATGGGCAGCGTTCGGAACCGGTTGATCACGCCCGTCGAGAGATCGCTGCTGATCCCGACGGCCGTGCCCATGCTGGCGGTCGTCAGGTTCATGGTGACCAGACCGCCGATGGCGAACGCGGTGTAGCCCCCGCCACCCGGGATCCGCATGGCGGCACCGAAGATGTAGACGAAGAGCAACGTGAACAAGACGGGTTGCACCGTGGCGTCCGACAGCTGGGCCGGCTCGCGGGCCACGTGGACGAGGTTGCGCCGCGTGAGCACGACGACGTCGCGTCCCCACTCGGCGGCGCGGCGGACCCAGCCGGGCTCAGCGAGGACGTCGGCCGGCACGGCGGCGGCCATGACCGTGGGATCGAGGGTGGTGACGCTCATGCGGAGACCTCCAGGAGATCGGCACTGCTCTGGTGGGCGGGGGCGGAGACAGAGGGGAACTCGGACTCGACGCCGTCCTCGGCACCCTCGGCCGGCCGTCCCGTCAGCGTGAAGAAGACGTCGTCGAGCGATGGGTGGTGGATCTGGATGTCGTCGACCGAGACGCCGGCGTCGTCGAGGGCCCGGATGATGGCCGTGGCCAGACCGGGCCGGGGGGCCACGGGCGCCTTCAGCCGCCGGCCGCTGTCGGTCGCCTGGACAACTCCGGACACCAGAGGCGCCAGGGCGCTGACGGCGGCCGCATCGGCCGAGGTCAGGGCGACCTCGAGGTGGTCACCGCCGATCCGAGCCTTGAGCTCGGCCGCGGTGCCGGACGCGATGACCCTCCCGTGGTCGATGACCGAGATGGCGTCGGCCAAGGCGTCGGCCTCGTCGAGGTACTGCGTCGTGAGCAGCAGCGTCGTCCCGTCGGCCACGAGATCGCGGATCACGTCCCACATGGCCAGCCGGCTGGTCGGATCGAGACCGGTCGTGGGTTCGTCGAGGAAGAGCACCGGCGGGCGCGTGACCAGGCTGGCGGCCAGGTCGAGCCGCCGACGCATGCCGCCCGAGTAGGTCTTGACCATCCGGCCGCCGGCGTCGGTCAGACCGAAGCGCTCGAGCAGTTCGTCGGCCCGAATCAGGGCTTGCGGACGGCGCACCTTGGACAGCTCGCCGACCATCACGAGGTTCTGACGGCCGGTGAGCATCTCGTCGAGGGTGGCGTCCTGGCCCGTGACCCCGATGAGTCGGCGGACCGCTCGGGCGTCGGTGACGATGTCGAGGCCGGCGATGTGGCCGGCACCCGCGTCGGGGCGGGTCATGGTGGTCAGCATCCGCACGGTCGTGGACTTGCCGGCCCCGTTCGGTCCGAGCACGCCCAAGATGTGGCCCGCCGGTACGTCCAGGTCGACCCCGACCACGGCGAGCTGGTCGCCGTAGCGCTTCTCCAGTCCCCTGGCCTCGATCATCGCTCGATCCGTCATGTCATCTCCCGGGCGGTCTCGGTCCTTCCTTGCCGGCCGGCAAGGACTTACTTGCCGTACGGTAAGCTACTTACTTGCCGGCCGTCAAGTAACATTGGACACATGAGCACCGACACCCGAACCCGAATCCTCAAGGTGGCATCGGAGCTCTTCATCGAACAGGGCTACGACGCCACCTCGTTGCGCGAGATCGCCGACCGTCTCGGCTTCACCAAGGCGGCGCTCTACTACCACTTCAAGAGCAAAGAGGACATCCTCGTCGCGCTGATCGAACCGGCCGAGGAGATGGTGCGCCAGCTGTTCGATCGACTCGAGGCCGCTCAAGGGCTCGAGGACTGGGCCGACGCCCTGATCTGGATCATCGGCGAGATGACCCAGTACATGGACTTCTTCCAGTTGCTCGAACGCAACCGAGCCGCGGTCCACAGCGTGGCCGAGAGCCTCGACGTCCTCCGGGATCACGTCGAGATGCACGAACGCGTCGAGCGGGCGGTGCGGGCCCAGACGTCCGACCTCTCCGAACAGGTCCGGATGGTCGCCGCCCTCGGCGCGGTCACCGGGTTCGACGACTGGGCCCCCACGATCCTCGCCCAGACGCCGCCCGAGCAGCTCCAGCCCGAGCTGACCGCGGCCGTCCGCGACATCCTCGGCCTCCCGCGCCGGCGCGCCGCCCGCAAGGCCAAGCCCGCGGCCTAGACCCGCCCTTTTCCGGGCTTCTGGCGGCGATGAGGGGCGCAATGCGCCCTCAATCGCCGCCGAAACCCAGGTCGGTTCCCGCTCGGCCGGTCAGTCCTTGGCGGTGGCGACGGCCAGGCGGGCGTTGGCCCGGGCCAGCGCCGCCTCGGCGTCGCCGACCGAGTCCTCATCGGCCGAGGCGACGGCGGCCTCGGCCTGGTCCCGGGCCGCCTGGGCGCGGGTGAGGTCGATCTGGCTGGCCAGCTCGGCCAGGTCCGACAGGATCTTGACCTGATCATTGGTCACCGAGATGAACCCGCCGTGCACGGCGACCCGCTCACTCGTCCCGTCGGTCAGCCGGACCTCGAGGGGCCAGGTGTCGAGGGCGCCGATGAACGGGGCGTGGCCGGTCAGGAAGGCGATGTCGCCTCCGCCGATCGTCCGGGCGATGACCTCGACGGCGTCGGTCGACAGCAGGATCCGCTCGGGCGAGACCAGCTCGACCTGCAGGGTCACGAGTTCTTCTCGAGCTCGCGGGCCTTGGCCCGGGCCGAATCGGCGTCGCCGACATTGAGGAAGGCCTGCTCGGGCAGATCGTCGAGCTCGCCTTCGACCAGCTGAGCGAAGGACTCGACGGTGTCGTCGGTGTCGACCCAGATGCCGTCCATGCCGGTGAACACCTTGCCCACGAAGAACGGCTGGGACAGGAAGCGCTGCACCTTGCGGGCCCGGTTGACCGTGATGCGGTCCTCTTCGGAGAGCTCGTCGAGACCCAGGATGGCGATGATGTCCTGCAGCTCCTTGTACCGCTGCAGGACCTCCTGCACCCGGCGGGCCACCTCGTAGTGGCGCTGGCCCACGATCTCGGGCGCGAGGATCGACGACGTCGACGACAGCGGGTTCACCGCCGGGTAGATGCCCAGCGAGGCGATCTGGCGGTCGAGCTCGGTGGTGGCGTCGAGATGGGTGAAGGTGGTGAACGGCGCCGGGTCGGTGTAGTCGTCGGCGGGCACGTACACGGCCTGCAGCGAGGTGATCGACCGGCCTCGCGTCGAGGTGATGCGCTCCTGCAGCTCGCCCATCTCGTCGGCCAGGGTCGGCTGGTAGCCCACGGCCGACGGCATGCGGCCGAGCAGGGTCGACACCTCGGAGCCGGCCTGCACGAAGCGGAAGATGTTGTCGACGAACAACAGCACGTCCTGGTTCTGCACGTCGCGGAAGTACTCGGCCATGGTGAGCGCAGAGAGGGCGACGCGCAGGCGCACGCCTGGCGGCTCGTCCATCTGACCGAACACGAGGGCCGCCTTCTCGATGACGCCGGACTCGCGCATCTCGAGCAGGAGGTCGGTGCCCTCACGAGTCCTCTCGCCGACACCGGCGAACACCGACACACCACCGTGCTGGCTGGCGACCCGGTTGATCATCTCCTGGATGAGCACCGTCTTGCCGACGCCGGCCCCGCCGAACAGGCCGATCTTGCCGCCGGCCAGGTAGGGCGTCAGCAGGTCGATGACCTTGATTCCCGTCGGGAAGACCTGGAACTTGGGCTCGAGGGCGTCGAAGGCGGGAGCCTCGCGGTGGATGTCCCAGCGCTCGGTGATGCCTTCGAGGGGCTCGCCCTCGGTGTCGAGGGGCTCGCCGATGACGTTCCACACGTGGCCCAGGGTGACGTCGCCCACCGGGACGCTGATGCCGCGACCCGTGTTGGTGACCGGGGCGCCGCGGGTGAGGCCGTCGGTCGGCTTCAGGGCGACGACCCGCACGCGGTTGTCGCCGATCTGCTGGGCCACCTCGCCGGTGACGAGGGTCTCGTGGCCTTCGAGCGTGATCGTCCACTGCACGGCGGTGTTGATCTCCGGCAGTGCGCCACGGGGGAACTCGACGTCGACCACGGGGCCGGCGATGGCCACGACCCGACCATCCTTGAGCGGTGCGGCGTCGGCGCCTGGGGCATCGGTGCTGGGGTTGTCGGTGACGGTCATGCGGAGGTTCTCCTGGTGGCGGCGAACGAATCGGGCGCGGCGCGATGACCGCGGTTGACATCGGTGACGCGATCGAGACGGGTCATCGGAGCGGGCTCGGGCTGTGATCGGTCGGGTCGAGGTGCTGGGCGAAGAGGTGCTCGGGCGAGATGTGCTCGAGCAGCAGCAGGTCCTGGCCGGCCCCGTCGCCCTTGAGGGCCTCGGCCCCGCCGACGATCTCCATGATCTCGGTGGTGATGGCGTCCTGGCGGGCCCGGTTCATGATGCGGCTGAGGGTGGTCTTGAGCTCTTCCGCGTTGTCGGTGGCCGCCTTCATGGCCCGCTGCTTGGCCGCGTACTCCGATGCCGAGGCGTCGAGCAACGCCGAGAAGATGCGGCTGGTCACATACCGAGGCAGCAGCTCACCGAGGATCTCGCTCGGCGAGGGCTCGTATTCGAGATCGGCGCTCGGACCGGTGGGCTCGGCGCCCGCGGCGGCCTCGCCCATCTCGACGGGGAGGATGCGGCGGTTCACCGCCTCCTGGCGGCCGGCGCTGATGTAGCGCCAGTAGCTGATGTCGGCCGACAGCAGCTCACCGGACATGAACCGGGGTATCAGCGCGTCGCCGATGGCCCGGGCCTGCTCGTAGGTCGGTTGGTCGGTGACGCCGAGAAAGGCCTCGTCGATGCGGTAGTTGCGGAACCGGAAGTAGGTCTGGGCCTTCTTGCCCCCGACGTAGAGGGCGTACTGATGGCCTTCGGCCTGGATGGCCGCCAGCTGGCGTTCGACCATGCGCATGATGGTCGAGTTGTAGGCGCCGCACAGGCCCCGGTCCGATGTGATGCACACCACGGCGCGCACGTCGGCCTCCGGGTTGTCCCGAAGAAGCGGATGATCCCGAGCGGCACCGGCACGGGCGAGCTGGGCGATGACGGCGGTGATCTCGTCGGAGTACGGACGGGCCTCGGCGGCGCGGTCCTGGGCCTTCACGACCCGGGTCGCGGCGATGAGCTCCATGGCGCGCGTGATCTTCTTCGTCGACTCGACGCTCTTGATCCGTCGGCGGAGGATCCGCTCCTGACCACCAGCCACGACTACTCCCCTTCGTCGGCCGGCGCGGCCGCGGCCGCCCTGGTGGTGTCGGTGGCCGTGTCGGTCGAGAGCGCGGCCAACCCTGTGTCGGTCGACGGCGAGAACTCGTCCTTGAAGGCGGCGACGGCGGTGGCCAGCGCGTCGTTGTCGGGCAGCGCCCCGGTCGTGCGGATGGTCTCGAGCAGGTCGTTGTGACGGCCGCGGAGGTAGTCGAGCAGGTCGGCCTCGAACCGCTTGACGTCGTTGACGGGGATGTCGTCGAGGTAGCCGGCGGTACCGGCGAGGATGACGGCCACCTGCTCCTGCATCGGCATCGGCGAGTTCAGGTTCTGCTTCAGCAGCTCGACCAGGCGGTAGCCGCGATCGAGCTGGGCGGCCGACACCTTGTCGAGCTCGGAGCCGAAGGTGGCGAAGGCCTCGAGCTCGCGGAACTGGGCCAGGTCGAGCTTGAGCGTGCCGGCCACGGCCTTCATGGCCTTGGTCTGGGCCGCGCCACCGACGCGTGACACCGAGATGCCCACGTCGACCGCGGGCCGCACACCCGACTTGAACAGATCGTCCTGCAGGTAGACCTGGCCGTCGGTGATCGAGATCACGTTGGTCGGGATGTAGGCCGACACGTCGCCGGCCTTGGTCTCGATGATGGGCAGCGCGGTGAGCGAACCCGAACCGAGCTCCTCGGACAGCTTGGCCGCCCGTTCGAGCAGCCGGCTGTGCAGGTAGAACACGTCGCCCGGATAGGCCTCGCGCCCAGGCGGGCGGCGCAGCAGCAGCGACAGCTGACGATAGGCCTCGGCCTGCTTGGACAGGTCGTCGTAGACGATGAGGGCGTGCTCGCCTTCGTCCATCCAGTGCTGGCCCATGGCGCAGCCGGCGTAGGGGGCGAGGTACTTGAACGGCGCCGGGTCCGAGGCGGCGGCCACCACGACGACGGTGTAGTCGAGCGCACCGCGCTCGCGAAGCGTGTTGACCGTGCTGGCCACCGTCGCCGCCTTGAGGCCGATGGCGACGTAGATGCACTTCACGCCCTGACCCTTCTGGTTCAGGATCGTGTCGATGCACACCGTCGTCTTGCCCGTCTTGCGGTCGCCGATCACCAGCTGGCGCTGACCGCGCCCGATCGGGGTCATGGCGTCGATGGACTTGATGCCGGTCTGGAGCGGCTCGTGCACGGGCTGGCGGCCGGTGATGCCGGGCGCCTGGATCTCCATGCGGCGCAGCTCGGACCCGACCAGCGCGCCCTTGCCGTCGATGGGCTCGCCGATGGCGTTGACGACCCGACCCAACATGGCGTCGCCGACCGGCACCGAGAGGATGCGGCCCGACGCTCGCACGGCCGAGCCCTCCTCGACCGCGGCCGCCGACTCGCCGTCGCCCAGGATGACGGCGCCGATCGACTCCTCGTCGAGGTTCAGGGCCAGCCCGACGGTGCCGCCGTCGAACTCGAGCAGCTCGTTCACGGCGACGTCGGGAAGGCCCGACACGCGCGCGATGCCGTCGCCGACCTCGAGGACGCGCCCGACCTGGCGCAGCTCGACCTCGGGGTTGAAGTCCGCCAGGTTCTTCTGGAGGCTGGCGGTGATGTCGCTGGTGTTGATCGTGAGTTCAGCCATGGGTTGGTTCGACTTCTCCCTTGGGACGGCGAGCCGATCGGGGGACCGGTGGGCCGCTGGATGGCAGGCGTACTAGATGGACTCTCGGAGCTGGCTGAGGCGATGGCGCACGGACCCGTCGATGACGGTGTCGCCGATCTGGGCCACGACCCCACCGAGGACGGTGGGATCGACGATGACCTTGATCTCGACCGCCCGACCGGTGGCGGTGCTCAACGCCGCGGTCAGACGGGCTCGCTGGTCTTCGGTGAGCTCGATGGCCGAGCGCACCTCGGCCACCGCCTTCTGGTTCTGGCGGGCGCTCATCTCGACGACGCGGTCGATGATGGCCGGCAGATCGCGCGCCCGACCCACGCCGACGACCATCGAGATCAGCGACGTGGTCACTTCGGTCGCCTTGCCACCGAGCAGGTCCTCGACGATCTGCTGACGGCGCGACGCCGGCAGATGCGGGTCGATCAGCGCGTCGCGCAACTCGTCGGAGCTCTCGAACACGCGAGCGAACCGGAACAGCTCGTCGGCGACCTCGTCGACCTGCTGCTCGTTGGCCGCGATGGTGTACAGCGCCTCGGCGTAGCTGTCGGTCCGCTGGTCGGTTCTGCTGTCGTCGGCCACGAGCCGATCTCCTTAGGCGTTTCGTCCGCCGGATTCGGCGGCGGTGAACTGCGTCGGCCGGGCCCGACCTAGTTGCTCGAGCCGACCTGGTTGATGTAGTTCTCGATCAGCTGGACCTGGGTGGGGCGATCGAGGTTCTTCTGCACGACGACCTCGGCGGCGCCGATGGCCAGCGTGGTCACCTCACCGGTGAGATCGGCGACGGCCTGGGCCTTGGCCGCCTCGATGTCCTGCTGCGCCCGCTGGCGCTGCTCGGCGATCTCGGCTTCAGCCCGGCGTTGCAGATCGGCCTTGAGCCCCTCGGCGGTGGCGCGGGCGTCCTCGATGATCCGAGTGGCCTCGGCCTTGGAGTCCGCGACCTGGCGTTGGTAGGTCTCGAGCAGCTCCTCGGCCTCGACGCGAGCCGCGTCGGCTCGGGCCAGGTCGTTGCGGATGCGCTCGGAGCGCCCCTGCATGCCCGTCTTCAGCGTGGGCAGGGCGAACTTCCACATCGCCAGCAGCAGGACGACGAACGCCGCACTGCCCCAGATCAGGTCGGTGGCGTCGGGGACGATCGGGCTCGGCGCCTTGTTGCACTCGCCGACGTCGGAACCCGCGTTCACGGCCTCGATGACGCACTTCTGGACCTCGGTGGCCCCCGAGGGGACCGGGATGTCAGCGGCGGAGGCGATGCCGGGCATGGCCACGATCGCGGCCAGCGCCAGGACACCCCCGACGATGAGTGCTCGGATGCGCATCGGGGCTCCTAACCCTTGAGCAGGAAGGCGAGGACGAAGCCGAAGAGCGCGAGCGCCTCGGTGAAGGCGATGCCGAGGAACATGGTGGTTCGCACGGGACCCGAGGCCTCGGGCTGACGAGCCATGGCGGTGATGGCGTTGCCCACCACGATGCCGATGCCGATGCCTGGGCCGATGGCGGCGCCGCCGTAGACGATGCCGGCGCCGACGGTCTTGAGACCGGTTGCCAGTTCGCCTGCCTGTTGAGCAGCAAGCACGTTGAGCACTGGTTTCTCCTTCTGTCTTTCGGATTGCGGGGTTTCGGGCGCTGAGAGGTTCAGTGCTCGGTCGGATTGCGGGTTCCGGGCGCTGAGACGATCAGTGCTCGGGGTGCATGGCGCCACCGATGTAGACGGCGGCGAGGATGGTGAAGATGAACGCCTGCAGGAACGCGACCAGCACCTCGAAGCCGGTGAGGGCGACGAGCAGGCCGAACGGGAGCACGGCACCGATCTTGAGGACCGGCGGAGCGCCGAAGAGGATCCCGGCGGTCAGCACGGCGAAGGTGGCGAGCAGCAGGTGGCCGGCGAGCATGTTGGCGAAGAGCCGGACCGACAGCGACAGCGGCCGCACGAAAAGCGTCGAGATGATCTCGATGGGGGTGATGAGGATGTACAGCGGCCACGGCACACCCGGAGGGAAGGCCATCGACTTGAAGTAGCCGAAGAAGCCCTGGCTCTTGATGCCGACGAAGTTGAAGAGCACCCACACGAGCAGCGCCAGCTCGACGGGGATGGCGATGTGGGCCGTGACGGGCATCTGGAAGCCGGGCAGCACCTCCCAGATGTTCAGCACGAGGATGAAGCTGAACATCGTCATGAGGAACGTCGTCCAACCGAGTCCCTCCTCGCCCATCGTCTGGAGGATGATGCCGTCCTGCACGAAGTCGTAGGCCGACTCAGCCACGTTCTGGGCGCCCTTGGGCACCAGCTCCTTCTTCCGGCTGGCCACGAGGTAGAAGACGATGATGATGATGACCGACAGCACGATCTGGACGGTCACGCGCGTCGGCGCGAACGGACCGCTGCCGAAGAGGGTCTTCCACTGAACGAGTCGACTGACAGGCTCGAATTCGAGGCCGAAGATCACCGGTCGGGCTCCTTTGCAGGCTTGAGGCCGGGGTAGGCCAGCGAGAGGGAGACATAGCGGGTCTCCCACATCAGCAGGCCGACGTGGGTCACGAGGATGGTCATGAGCATGGGCGCCATCACGGCCCACGAGGCATGGCGGACGAGCATCACGGCGACCACGATGAGGGTCATGCGCAGCAGGAAGCCGCCGAGGGTGGCGGCCATGAGCATGACCGGCGAGATCCGGGCGGCGTAGGCCAGCAGCGCCGCCGCTAGCACGAAGTTGATGAGGACGAGGGCGATGCCATAGGCGCTCGAAAGGGCGCCGTCGACGCCCCAGATCAGCCCGCAGATCAGGACCAGGATGGGAGCGACAGGCAGGGCCCGGCGCACCATGTCACCGGCGATCTGCACCTCAGGCGAGCCCTCGACGTGGGTGTGGTCGATCTGCTCAAACATCGGCGGCGTCGCCTTCGCTCGGCGCCGCCACCGGGCGGCGGGCCCAGGGGGCGTTGGCCTCGTGCTCTCGCATGTCGGCCACGTAGCGCATCATCAGCTTCCAGACCTCGTAGCCGAAGACGAACAAGCCGAAGGTGAGCAGGAACCAGGGGCTCGTCCCGAGCCAGCGGTCGATCAGGTACCCGAAAAAGGCGAAGATCACCGGCGTCGCGACCATCTCGAAGGCGGCCGCCAGACCATCTCCGAACCCGTTGTTGACATCCCGGATACCACGAAGGTCCACGGCGGAACCTCCTCTCGAGCCCAGTCCGACCCAGCGGGACCAGCGGCGTGCCGACCAGCCGGGCGCCCCGAAAGGGGGCTTGTGAA
This sequence comes from uncultured Microthrixaceae bacterium, assembly GCA_963734965.1. Lineage (GTDB taxonomy): Bacteria > Actinomycetota > Acidimicrobiia > Acidimicrobiales > Acidimicrobilacustridaceae > UBA4742. The sequence continues at coordinate 947,201 of CAVTJK010000004.1, forward strand.
TCCATTCGCAATCTACGATACCGGCTGGCGCGGGCGCAAATCCCGGTATCTCCCCCATCCGCGCCAAAGCCCGAGCGGGGTCGGCCGGGGCGCTCGTGAAGCGGCTGAAACCTACGCGTGGGGTCCCCGACCCGCAACTCCACGACCCGCGTCCGCGCCCCGCCCCTGCTCGACGCCACCGGCGCCGGCTCGGCCCGGGCGCCGAACGACGACGGGTGGTCAGTCCTGCTCGGCGAACACCTGGGCGTGGGTCTTGCCGTAGGGGTAGAACCCGTCCTGGTCGCCGGCGTCCCACTTCTCGCGCAAGCCCGGAGCGGACAGGTCCCAGTCGGGTCGGACCTTGCGGGTCACCTCGCGCAGGTCGCGGCGCAGCTCCTCGACCGACGGCCGGCCGAAGAACCAGTAGCCGTTGTAGATCGTGTGCACGATCAGACCCGGCTCGAGCACGAGCGTGTGCGGGACCATCGGGTCGTGGTGGGGATCGGTGTACTCGGCGATGTCCAGGTCCTTCTGCACCTTGCGACCTGGGTCGGAGAGGAACGGCCAATGGGCGCCCACCCCCGAGCGGAACTCGTTGGTGTCGAGCAGGTTGTCCGTGCTGATCGTGACCAGCTTGCAGTACGCGACCTCGATCTGGCGGTGCAGCTCGAGCAGTCCTTCGTGCTGGCGACGGTCCTTCGGACAGAAGCCGCCGCGGCTCAGCACCACCACCATCGGATCGCCGCCCTGCAACTCGGACAGCTTGCGCCGTTGGCCCCGGTGGTCGCTCAGCTCATAGTCGGGGAAGGCGGCCCCTGGAACGATGTCAGCACGCATCCGGCCAGGGTAGCGACACCCTCGGTCACTTCCAGGCGAGGACACCCTCGCTCCCGGACCTGGCGACCCTCGGTCACTTCCAGGCGTGGAAGACCGCTCGATGGCGCTGGAGCGCGTCCATCAGCGGGCGCCGGTGCTCGTCGCGCCGATGCCGGAGCCAGCCCGAGGCGCGCCGAGCGAGCGACGGCTTCGAGACGACCTCGACGCGGCTGAACCCGACGGCTCGCAGCGCACCGCACACCGCGCTCGGATTGAGCCCCCACCAGTTCGTCGGATCGGCGTTCAGCTCGGTGTCGGGGTAGAACGCGGCCGCCGGCCGCCGCGTCAACATGAGGTCGACCTCGGTCTCGACGATGGCTTGGCCCGCAGTCACCGAGGCGACGTGCTCGAGGGCGCCGATCGGATCCTTGACGTGGTACAGCACACCGAGGAAGAGCACGAGGTCGAACCGACCGACGGTGTCGGGGCTCAGCTCGAAGACGTCGATGGTGCGGTCCTCGACGGCCGAGCCGAGCGACTCGCGGGCCAGCTCGAAGCCCGCCTTGGAGCCCCAACCGCCCCCGCCCCACGAGTACGAGTCGGTGGCCAGCACCCGTGTCGCCCCGCGTCGCTCGGCTTCGAAGGAGTAGGCACCGTCCCAGGCCCCGATGTCGAGCACCGACCGTCCGGACAGATCGGTCGGCAGCCCGAGCCGATCGAGACCCGGCACCGGATCGTGCACGCCGGCGGTGCGCACACCCGGCGCCAGTTCCATCGTGTGGTACCAGCGGAGGTCGGCGACCTGCGCCCGCAGGTCAGAGTTGGTCATGGGACGGAGACTAACGGTCGCCACCGGCGTCGCGATCGAGCCCGTCAGGGGACATAGACACCCAGCCAGGCCAGTGCGGCGAGGGCGACGAAGCCGTTGCCGCACACCGCCAGGGCGAGGCGCTCGGACCGCTGAGAGGCGGTGAGGTCGGCGAGGGCGAACAGCAACGGGAACGCGCTCAGCGCGTAGCGCTCGATCGAGTTGAAGTTGTTGGCGCTCAGCGCCGCGACCAGCACGAGGCCGGCATACACGGTGTAGGAGACCGGCCAGCGGCGGGCGACGACGACGAGCAGCACCACGAAGGCGATGGCGAACGGGACGTGCAGACCGTCCGAGAACCGCTGCGCGCCGAACACCTGCCCGAAGCCGTGCACGAGCCGGGTCAGTGGATCGGCGGCCCCGCGCAGCTGCTCCTGCACGCGGAACGGCGCGCCGGGATCACCGAAGGTCCGATCGACCCATCCGATGTAGATCGCCAATCCGCACAGGGGCGCCACGGCGGCCCAGAGGCGGGCGACCCGCCCCCGTGGCGTCGCCGTGGCCCACGTCCGCACCGCTTCGATGACGATCGGCGCGACGAGCAGCACGCCGACCGGACGGGTGAGAGCGGCGAGGATCGCGCAGGCCCCGGCCAGGGCGAAGCGATCCCGGCGAGCGCACAGGAAGGTGCCCAGCACGAGCACCAGGAAGATCGCCTCGGAGTAGGCGAACACCAACACGAACGAAGCCGGGAACAGGTTGGTGATCCACACGGCTCGATCGGCCAGGGCCAGGTCGCCCTTCTCGGCCAGCACCAGCCGGCGCACGAGGACCCCAGCCCCCAACGCGCCCACGTTGGCGATGAGCACGAGGGCCACGGTGTGGCCGCCGGTGAACGGGGCCAAGGCTCGACCGAGGAGCGGGTAGAGCGGGAAGAAGCGCAGCGCGGCATGCGACATCGCGCCGTAGCCGACATGAGAGATGTCGAGGTAGAACGATCCGTCCCAGGCCACGAGCCCTTTGCTGAGCTGGAACGGCTCGAGACCGTGGAAGTCATGGTCGGCCACCCCGTGGGCCAGGTAGTAGGCCACGACGAGGAGCAGCCGGGCCGTGACCCACGAGGGGAGCACCGCACGGAGATCGTCGAGCAGGGTCTGGCGCACGGGCGGGGCCGGCTCGGTCGACGGTTCCGCCAGCTCTCCCGGATCGACCCGCGCCACTAGGGCGGCACCGATCCGTCGGGCTTCGCGTTCTCGATCGTGGCCATGGCCTTGTCGGCCTGTTCGCCGATGGCCGCCACCGACGCTTCGTGGTCGGATCGACGGGCCTGGCGCAGACCGGGATGCAACAACGTGTAGAGGGCCAGCCCGAGGGCGGCGATCCCGAACGGCACGATGGCATCGCCTTTGTGGGTGTAGGTGGGATAGAGGACGAACGCGCACAACAGGGCCGTCCACCCCCAGAGGATGAACACGCTGCGCCGCTGGCCGTGCCCGAGCCGCATCAACCGGTGGTGCAGGTGGTCCTTGTCGGCAGCGGCGGGGCTCGTGCGTGTCCGCGCCCGACGGACGATCGCGAACGCCGTGTCGAGCACCGGCACCCCGAGGATCACCAGCGGGATGAAGACGGGAGCGAAGAAGAAGAAGGTCTGGCCACTGACCGGCGTGTCGGTCCGGCCCCCGACGACCATCGTGGACGCCGCCATCAGCAAGCCGAGCAGGAGCGCGCCGCCGTCCCCCATGAAGATGCGCGCGGGATGGATGTTGTAGGGCAGGAACCCGATGCAGATCCCGAGCACCAACACGGCGATGAGCGGACCGATGTTGTTGGTCGGCAGCGATCCCTCGTGCACGAGCTGCTGGGCGTAGAGGAAGAAGGTCACCGCCGCGATCCCGACGATGCCGGCGGCCAGACCGTCGAGGCCGTCGATGAAGTTGATGGCGTTGGTCATCCCCAGGACCCAGATCACGCTGAGCAGGTACGACCAGTTGGGGTCGAGGATGAAGGTGCTGACGAACGGGATGCGCAGCGTCAGGATGCTGATGCCCGAGAACACGAGGACGCTGGCGGCGACGACGATGCCCGACATCTTGGCCGGCGCCGACACCTCGCGGAGATCGTCGATGCCACCGACGACGAGGATCGTGATGGCGGCGAGGACGAGTCCGAGCGGCTCGGTGTTGTTGTCGAACACGGACTCGAACGCCGGCAGCCGCCAGGCCACGGCCATGCCGGCGAGGAACCCGACGAGCATGCCCACCCCCCCGAGCGTCGGCGTCGGCCGGGTGTGCACCCGCCGCTCGTCGGGGCGCACGACGGCCCCGATCCTGATCGCGATCCGGCGGACCACCGGGACCAGCACCAACGTGGTGACGACCACCACGCCGAGCACGATCCCGTAGTCAGCCAGCGGCGGCATGATCAGGCATACACCGGGAACTTCGAGCAGAGGGTGACGACGTCGTCGTGGACGGCGGTCAGCTCGGCCTCGTCGTCACGATGGCGCAGCGCTCGGGCGATGAGCGCGGCGATGGCGGACATCTCGGCCTCGCCCATCCCCTGCGTCGTCACGGCGGGCGTCCCGATGCGCAGGCCACTGGTCACGAACGCGCTGCGCGGATCGTCGGGGATGGTGTTGCGGTTGAGGGTGATGCCGGCGCGGTCGAGCACGACCTGGGCCTCCTTGCCCGTGAGCTCGGCGTCGAAGGGCCGCAGGTCGACGAGCATCAGGTGGTTCTCGGTGCCGCCCGACACGAGCCGGAACCCTTCGCCGGCCAGCGCTCCGGCCAGCGCGCTGGCGTTGCGCACGATCTGCTGGGCGTATCCCGCGAAGGACGGATCGGCGGCCTCGCGGAACGCCACCGCCTTGGCCGCGATCACGTGCTCGAGCGGGCCACCCTGCAGGCCGGGGAAGATGGCCTTGTCGAGGGCGGCTCCGTACTCGGCCTTGGCCACGATGCAACCGCCGCGGGGACCACGCAGCGTCTTGTGGGTCGTGAACGTGACGACATCGGAGTGCGGCACCGGATCGGGGTGGACGCCACCGGCCACCAGTCCCGCGATGTGGGCGGCATCGAACAGCAGCAGCGCGCCGGCCTCGTCGGCGATGGCCCGCAAGGCCACGGGGTCGATGATCCGCGGATAGGCGGTCGCGCCGGCGACGATGAGCTTCGGATGCTCGGCCATCGCGATGTCGCGGATCTCGTCGTAGTCGAGCCGTTCGTCGCTGGCCGTCACTCCATAGGGCACGAAGCGGTAGAGCTGTCCGCTCAGGTTGGCGGGCGAGCCGTGGGTGAGGTGGCCGCCGTGGTCGAGGCTCATGCCCATCACGGTGTCGCCGGGATCGAGCAGCGCCAGATAGACGGCCACGTTGGCGTTGGCGCCCGAGTGCGGTTGCACGTTGGCGTACTCGGCCCCGAACAGCGCCTTGACCCGCTCGCGCGCCAGATCCTCGACCTCGTCGATGAACACGTTGCCGCCGTAGTACCGCTTGCCCGGGTAGCCCTCGGAGTACTTGTTGGTCAGGACCGATCCCGTCGCCTCGAGCACCGCCGGCGACGCGAAGTTCTCGCTGGCGATCAGCTGGAGGGTCGTGGTCTGGCGCTCGAGCTCGCGGCCGATCAGGTCGAAGACACCGGTATCCCGGTCGGTGGGCCAAGGCATCGCAGCGACTCCTCGTGATGGCGACAGATGGGCGGCAACAGGACGGCAGGGCGCCGGTGGCGGCGCCCGGAAGAGTGGCCGACGGCGGCGATCAGGCCGAGGCCTCCGACGGCACCTCCTGCCAGAGTAGGTCGACCAGACGGGTGGTCAGGTCGTCGAGCTCATCAGCGGTGATCTCATAGACCTTCGGGCCCTGGCCGACCGGGTCGGCCACGTCATCCATGGCCGCCGCCCCGAGATGATCCCGCGGCTTGCGCTCGGCGTGGAGCTCGGCCAACCAGTCGGCGAGGGACTCGTCGCCCTCACGAGGGCCGGCGTCCTCGCCCCGACGGACCAGCTCCTTGAGCGTGAACGTGACCTCGTAGAGGTCGGGCCGCATGACCGCCACCTCGCGGAGGTGCTCGCGGGTCATGGCCACGATCACGTCGGCGTCGTCGAGCATGTCGGGGCGGATGCGCCGGCTGCGGTGGCCCTCGATGTCGAGGCCCCGCGCCGCCATCGTGTCGACCGCCGTCCCCGTCGCCGGCGTGTCGTCGGAGATCAGGCCCGCCGACGAGACGTCGGCGTCGATGCCGCGATCGCTCAAGTGGCCGCGCAACAGGGCCTCAGCCATGGGCGAGCGGCAGGTGTTGCCCGTGCAGACGATGAGGATCTCGATGGGCCCGAGTGTACTGACGACCGCGTGAGGGTCCGGAAGCACGCGCCCGTCGTGGGCCCCGCTAGGGTCGCCTCGCTTCGACCTCCTCGCCCGGCGTGATCACGGGCCTCGTCCAGGAGACACCTCATGGCTGACGATCTCGATCCCCGCACTCCGGTGCTCATCGGCGCGGGCCAGGTGAGCCAACGCGTCGATCAGGGCGCGGAAGCGCTCGAGCCCGTCGATCTGATGATCGAGGCCCTGCGGCGGGCCGAGTCCGGCGCCGGCACGACCGCGGCGTTGGCTCGGGCCGACTCGATCCGTGTCAGCCGCGAGCTGTCGTGGCGCTACGGCGATCCGGGCGCCCTCATCGCCGAGCGGGTGGGTGCGTCTCCCCAGCAGACCATCTACACCGTCATGGGCGGCAACTACGTCCAGTCGCTCGTCAACCTCACCGCCGTCGACATCCAGGCCGGCCGGGCCGACGTCGTCCTCCTGGCCGGCGCCGAGGCGTGGCGCACCCGTTCGGCGGCGCGCGGCGCAGGGGCGACGCTCGAGTGGACGACCCAGGCCGAGGGCGTCGAGCCCACCATCCTCTTGGGCGAGGACACTCCCCTCTCGTCGCCGGCCGAGGTCGAGCGCCGGATCTTCCTGCCCATCCAGATCTATCCGATGTTCGAGGTGGCCCTGCGCGCCGCCGCCGGACGCACGCCCGAGGCCCAGCGCACCCGCGCCGGCGAGCTGTGGGCGCGGTTCAGCCAGGTCGCGGCGACGAACCCCTACGCGTGGATCCAACGCGAGTACACGGCGGAGGAGATCATCACCCCCACCCCCCAGAACCGGATGGTCTCCTACCCGTACACGAAGCTGATGAACTCGAACAACCAGGTCGAGCAAGGTGCGGGCCTGATCATGTGCTCGGTCGAGGCCGCTCGCTCGCTCGGGGTGGCGCCGGATCTCTGGGTCTTCCCCCACGCCGGAACCGACGCCCACGATCACTGGTTCGTGTCGAACCGCATCGACCTCTGCTCGTCACCCGCCATCCGGTTGGCCGGCGCCCGCGCCCTCGAGTTGGCCGGCATCGGTGTCGACGATCTGGCCCACATCGACCTGTACTCGTGCTTCCCGTCGGCCGTGCAGATCGCCGCCGCCGAGCTCGGCCTCGACATCGAACGCCCGCTGACGGTGACGGGCGGCATGAGCTTCGCCGGCGGTCCCTGGAACAACTACCCGATGCACGGCATCGCCACGATGATCGGCAGGCTGCGCGACGACCCGGGCGCGATGGGGCTCTGCAGCGCCAACGGCGGCTACACCACCAAGCACGCCTTCGGCGTGTACTCGACAACTCCCCCCGCCGCGGGCTACCGCTACGACGACCTCCAGGAGGCCGTCGACGCAACGCCCCGGCGTGAGGCGGCCGATGGCTACGCCGGGGAGGTGTCGATCGAGAGCTACACCGTCACCCACGACCGCGAGGGCGGCCCCGACCAGGCCCTGCTCGCCCTGTTGACCCCCGACGGCGGGCGCGCCTGGGGGTCGCTCACCGATCCCGACACCATGGTCGAGCTCGAGGCCCACGAGTGCGTCGGGCGCGCCGCCCAGCTCGCCGACGACGGCCAGGTGACCGTCACCTGACATCCGGCGCCTCACCTGACCTCGTGGCGGCAAATCGCCACACGAGAGGTGGCGATCTGCCGCCGCGATGGGGAGAGGGTTGGGCTAGGACTGCGGACGCAGGCGTGCCGCGAGGGTCTCCATGACGCGGTCGTGCGCCTTGGGCATCTCCTCGAGCAGCTTCTTGAACGCCTTGGTGTCGAAGGCGATCAGCTTCATCGGGGTATCGGCGATGACGGTGGCGTTGCGGGGCTTGTGCTCGATCAGCGCCATCTCACCGACCATCGAGCCCGGCCCCGAGGTGGCGACGTGCTCGCCCGACACGTAGACGCTGGCATGGCCCTCTTGGATCACATAGCACTCGAGGCCGACGCGACCCTGGTCGACCAGCACCGCTCCCGGCTCGGCCTCGACGTCGTCGGCCAGCTCGGCCACCCGCTGGAGCTCCTCGGGCGTGAAGCCCTCGAAGAAGCTGACCCCGGCCAACTTGGCGGCTCCGTCGACCGACTTCTTCCTGTTGCCGAACATCGTCGGTCCCCCTCCAGTCGTCCGATTGCACGGCGATGCTACTGCGGCGGCCGACAGCCGAGCCCAGTAGCTTTCTGCTCAGGTTCGGGCCGCTCGCGCTCCGCTGGCTCACCCACCTCCTTCCACACTCGTCGGCTCACATCGGGGGATGCTCATGAAGGCAGCAGTCATGCGAGGACGTCAGCTCGTGGTCGACGAGATCGCGGAACCCCAGCCGGGCGACGGACAGCTGTTGGTCCGCACCTTGGCCTGCGGCATCTGCGGGTCGGACCTGCACGCGCTGGCCCACGGTGACCAGCTCGTCGAGCTGTCCGAGGAGGCCGCCCGCACGGCCGGAGACGGCATGCCGGTACCGGGGATGATGGACCTCGCGCGTGATGTGGTCATGGGCCACGAGTTCGCGGCCGAGGTGGTCGAGCTCGGCTCGGACCTCCAATCCGGCGGGGGCAACCACAAGGTCGGCGACACGGTGGTGTCGATGCCCGTCACGTTCGACCCGGGTGGCGTGCACGCCGTCGGCTATTCGAACGACTACCCCGGTGGCTACGGCGAGCTGATGGTGCTCAACGATCTCTTGTGCCTGCCTGTCCCCAACGGGCTCGAAGCTCGGCTGGCGGCGCTGACCGAGCCCATGGCCGTGGGCCTCCACGCCGTGAACCGATCCCGAATCGAGTCCGGCCACGCCGCGGTGGTCCTCGGTGCCGGTCCGGTGGGCCTGGCCGTCATCGCCGCGCTGGCCCAGGCGGGAGTCGAGCCCATCGTCGCCGCCGACTTCTCCCCGAAGCGGCGGGACCTGGCCGTCACCATGGGGGCTCACGAGGTCGTCGATCCCGCAACCGAGCCGGCCATCGACGCCTGGCGCCGCCTCGGGGCCCGCTCGCCCATGGTCATCTTCGAGGCCGTCGGATCCCCCGGCATGATCGACGCGGCCATGCGCGACGCCCCCCGGGGAGCGCAGATCCTGGTCGTCGGCGTGTGCATGCAGCCCGACACCGTCCGCCCCATGCTGGCCATCGGCAAAGAGCTCAACCTGCAGTTCGTCCTCGGCTATGACCCGCTCGAGTTCGCCGAGATGCTGCGCCGCATCGCCGAGGGCGAAGTCGACGTCTCGCCCCTCATCACCGGATCGGTCCCGATCGACGGCGTGCCCGGCGCCTTCGGCGATCTGGCCCATCCCGACGCCCACGCCAAGATCCTGGTGGTGAACGCCTAGCACGGGCGACGATCGGCCCGCCCCCGGGGCGCTTCAGGAACCTGCGGCTCCAGGAGCGGCGACAACCGGCCGATAGGAAGGACCCGGGGTCGAAGATGGCACCCGATCACCTGCTGTTCGCGCCCTGGGGGCCGATTGGTCCCTGAACCGCGAGCCCCAAACACTACTTTTTTGGCTGATCCAGCCGATTATTCCTGCATCCGACCGGGTGGGAGCACTCTCGATGGCCAAGTACCGATGCCCGTCATGTGGCGCAGCACACAAGGATCCGCCCGGCACCTGCCGGCTGTGCGGATACGTCATGGACGGCTCGGTGGCCATCCCGGCGCAGTCCAACGTCGCGCGCCCCGTCGCCGTCAAGAAGAAGGGCGCGGCCAGCATCGCTCTGATCGGCGTCCTGCTGGTCATCGTCCTGGTCGCCGGCGCCATCATCCTCAACGTCACCTCCGGTAGCTCGGAGGTCAACAAGGCGGTCGACAAGCTTCCGGGTGTCCCGCTCGCGTCGGACGGTTGGAAGCGCGTCACCGACACCGAAGGCGGCTTCTCGGTCGAGCTCCCTCCTGGACCGGTGACCACGTCGGTGCCCTTCGCCCCCTCGGCCAACGGCCAGCTGACCGGATGGCTCGGATCGATCGGTGATGCGCCCAACTACGACACGCAGCTCTATGTCGTCTACGGGAAGGTCACGACCAACCCGGGCGAGACCGCCGAGGACACGATCGCCCGTCTCGGCGACGCCAAGATCGCCCAGGACGGATTCGTCGAGAGCCGCACCCACACCACCTACCAGGGCTACCCGGCCATCCAGTACACGATCAACCGGGTCGAGTTCGCCGGGAAGACGGGCTACGAGAACGCCATGATGTTCCTGAAGGGCGACGAGCTCTTCGTCGTCGAGTCGCTCTCGATCTACCCGGCGGCGCCGGCCACGACCGAGTTCAACCGCGTGCTCAACACCCTCGCCTTCAGCTGAGCCTGCTCGTCAGGAACGTCGACCTTCAGCGGCTTCCGCTCGTCACGAGGGTCGTGGTCAGCTGAGCCTGGCGATCAGAGCCCGGTCGCGGCCGGCCAGATCCGGGACCACGTCCACCTCGGAGTACCCCACGGCCCGCGCCGTCGCCGCCATCGCCGAGGCTTGGGCCGGCGCCAGCTCGACCACGAGCACGCCGGGGCGGCGCAACCAATCGGGTGCGCCCACCACCAGGTGGTCAAGGGCGGATCGTCCGGCCGGCCCGGCTCGCAAGGCCAGGGCCGGCTCCCAGTCCGCCACCTCGGGGGGCAGCTCCTCGTCCGAGCCCACGTACGGCGGATTGCTGACCACGAGATCGACGGTGCCCCGAAGCTCGTCGGGCAGGGCCTCGAACCACGATCCTGCGACCAGCCGGACGTGACGAGCGGGCCGGCCCAGACCGGCCAGGTTGGCCCCGGCCACGTCGATGGCCTCGACGGACACATCGCTGGCCCACACCCGCACGTCCTCGCGTTCGGCGGCGATCGACAGGGCAATGGCGCCCGAGCCCGTGCCGAGGTCGACGACGGTCAGCGGCCGGGAACCGATCGAGCCCGCGGATCCGGTCGAGCTCGATCAGCACGTGGCCGACCACGGCCTCGGTCTCGGGTCGGGGGATGAGCACCCGACGGTCGACCATCAGATCGAGCGTGCGGAAGCCCCACGACCCGAGCACGTACTGCAACGGCTCGCCGGCCAGGCGGCGCTCGACCATCTGATCGAGATGGGCGACGCGCCGGACGGTGGCCGGCGTGTCGAGCCCGATCGCCAGTTCGGCGCCCTCGAACCCCGACGCCTCCTCGATCAGTCGGCGCGCTTCGACTGACGCACTCGTGATCCCCGCGCCGCGGAGCCGGCCCTCGGTCTCGGCTCGCAGCTGTCCCCAGGTGACCGTGTCGTCGTCGTCGGCCATCTCACCGATCGTCGTCGTCTTGCAGCTGGCGGCTGCGCTCGTCGGCGACCAGGGCGTCGACGATCTCGTCGAGCTCGCCGGCCAGCACCTTGTCGAGCTTGTACAGGTCGAGGTCGATCCGGTGGTCCGTCACGCGGTTCTGCTTGAAGTTGTACGTGCGGATCTTCTCGGATCGACCGCCCCCGCCGACCTGGCCCCGACGGGCGTCGGACAGCTCGGCGCTCTGGCGGTCCTGCTCGGCCTTGAGCAGGCGGGCCCGCAGCACCTGCAACGCCTTGGCCCGGTTCTGGATCTGGCTCTTCTCGTCCTGCATGGCCACGACGATGCCACTCGGCCGGTGGGTGATCCGCACCGCCGAGTCGGTGGTGTTCACCGACTGTCCGCCGGGCCCCGACGACCGGTAGACGTCGATGTCGAGATCGTTGGGATCGATCTGGACATCGACCTCCTCGGCCTCGGGCAACACGGTGACGGTGGCCGACGACGTGTGCACCCGGCCCTGGGACTCGGTCACCGGGAACGCGCTGCACACGGTGGGGTCCACCTTCGTGCTTGAGCCGCGTCCACACGCCGTCGCCCTTGACCAGGAAGGCGATGTCGCTGAGTCCGCCCAGGTCGGACTGGCTCGACCCGAGGACCTCGACCTTCCAGCCCTGACGAGCGGCGTAGCCGCGGTACATCTCGAAGAGGTCCCGGGCGAAGAGGTTGGCTTCCTCGCCGCCCTCGGCCCCCCGGATCTCGACGATCACGTTCTTGGTGTCGTTGGGATCGCGAGGCAGGAGCAGCGTCTTGATCTCGGCGTCGAGTTGCTCGATCGTCGTCTCGGCCGCGTCGATCTCGGCCCGGACCATCTCTCGATCGCTCGGCGACGCGTCGGTGTACATCTCCCGGGCCGTCTCGAGGTCGCTGGTGGCCGCCTGCAGCTGGCGGTACCGCGACACGATGGCCTCGAGCTCGCCGAAGCGACGGGCCGTGTCGCTGTACCGACGCTGGTCGTCGAGCAGCGACGGGTCGGCCAGGCGGGCGCCGACCTCCTCGTACTCCCTCTCCAGATCGTCGAGCCGGCTGTTCACGCGGTCAGGGTAGTCCTCGCCGCCCGGGCCTCTGCCGTCCCCCCATCCCTACGTTGCCGACCTCCGCCAGTCGCCGGGCAGGCCCACGACCTCGGCCGGGTGGTCCAACGCGGCGGCCAGGGCGTGCGTCACCGGATGGGCGTCACGTTCGGGGACGACCAGCACCAGTCGGGCATCCGGGGCGTAGGTCGTGCGCAGATCGGCCGCGGTGGGAACGAGATCGAGATCGATCCCGGTCGACGCCACGACGACGACGGGCTCGCCCCCCTCGTCGACGCCGACGGCGGCAGCCGGGCTCGAGTCCTTGACCGTCACCCGGGGCAGGACCCCCTCGACGGGATACAGCTCGACCGCACCGACCCGCGCCGGTTCGGCGACGAGCACCGAGCGCAGCCAACGCGGCGCGGCCAGCCGGTTGAGGGGATGGGGCTCGGCGTCGGCCCGACGATGTTGGGTCACCGTGGCGATGACCGACGCCAGCGCGTCGGCCGGGGCCACTCCCTCGTTCATCATGGCGAAGGCCTCACGGTCGTGGCGGCCCACTCCGGCCTCGACATGGGCATCACCCTGCTCGTCGACGATCACCCTGGCCACCTCGAGGCCGAGGATCTCGCCCACGACCTCGCCGTGGTCGACCACGACCTCGAGGCCGTGCTCGCGCATGAGCTCGGCCGCAGCCATGGCCGCGGCCGGCGGGACGACCGGGTCAGCCACCTCGACGGGGTGCGCCGGTTCGAGCTCGGCGCCGGTGATCAGCCACACCGAGGGCGGCACGACGAAGGCCTCGGCCCGCCGGGCGAGCAGGCCGGCGTGGTCGTCGACCAGCACGTGCAGGTCGGTGACCTCACGCTGGCGGCCCCAGGCCAAGGCCGGGCCCAGAGCGCGGGCAGGCTGCTCCTCGACGAGGACCCACCCGATCGATCCCCGGCGTCGCGTCGCGCCCCCGGCGAACGAACCGGTCTCGTCGGGAGCCCTCCGCTCGGCGTCGGGACCCTCGGAGTCGGGCCAGCGGTTGGTGACGAGCGCGCCCAGCTTGGCGCCCAACAGGGACGCCCGGCGGTCAGGATCGAGCGCCACGATGGCTCGATGGTGATGGCGACGGACGGGCGGAGCCGGCCGTCAGCGCCATTCAGGAATCGGCAGCGGCCGTCTTGGGCTTGCGCTTGCCGTACCGGCGCTCGAAGCGGTCGATGCGCCCACCCGAGTCGACCAGCTTCTGCTTGCCCGTGTAGAAGGGATGGCACTCGCTGCACAGCTCGACGTGCAGCTCAGGCGTGGTCGAGCGCGTCGTGAAGGTGTTGCCGCACGAGCAGCGGACCTCGGCGGTCACGTAGTCGGGATGGATGTCAGCCTTCATGGGGACTCCAGGGTCCTGAGAGCGGGTGATGAGCGGTAGGTCAGTGTACGGGCTGTGGGCGGTTTTCGATCAACTGCACGGCTGGCGGTCTTCGATCCAGCGCCCGACCAGGGCCGGCTACGGGCTGGCGGGAGCCTTGCCCACCTCGGCCAGGAACTGCTCGTTGCTCTTGAACGAGGCCAGCCGGTCGATGAGCATCTCGAGACCGGCGCCGCCGCCGCCCTCGCCCAGACCGGACAGGACGCGACGCAGCTTCCACACCATCTGGAGCTGCTTGTTGTCGAACAGCAGCTCCTCGTGGCGGGTCGACGAGGCATCCACGTCGATGGCCGGGTAGATCCGCCGCTCGGCCAACCGGCGATCGAGGCGCAGCTCCATGTTGCCGGTGCCCTTGAACTCCTCGAAGATCACCTCGTCCATGCGCGACCCGGTCTCGACCAGCGCGGTGGCCAGGATGGTCAGCGAGCCGCCTTCTTCGATGTTGCGGGCGGCGCCGAAGAACTTCTTGGGCGGGTAGAGGGCGCCCGTGTCGATGCCGCCCGACATGATCCGTCCGGTGGCCGGCGCGCCCAGGTTGTAGGCCCGAGCCAGGCGCGTGATGCCGTCGAGGATGATGACCACGTCACGGCCGTCCTCGACCATGCGCTTGGCTCGCTCGATGGTCAGCTCGGCGACCATCGTGTGCTCGTCGGCCGGACGATCGAACGTCGACGCCGCGACCTCGCCGGCCTTCACCCACCGACGCATGTCGGTGACCTCTTCGGGCCGCTCGTCGACGAGCAGGACGATGAGATGGACCTCAGGGTTGTTGATCTCGATCGAGCGGGCGATCTGCTTCATCACCGTCGTCTTGCCGGCCTTGGGCGGCGAGACGATCAGCCCCCGTTGGCCTTTGCCGATGGGCGCCACCAGATCGACGATGCGCGCCGTCATGTTGGTCTCTTCGCCCGCCACCTCGAGCCGCAGTCGATCGTCGGGGAACAACGGGGTCAGGTCCTCGAACCTCGGCCGCTCACGCGCCACCTCGGGGTCGACACCGTTCACGGCGTCGATGCGCAGCATGGCCGGGTTCTTCTCGTTGCGACCGGCCGGCCGCGCCGCGCCGGTCACTCGATCGCCCTTGCGCAGCGCGAACTGCCGCACCTGCTTGACGGAGATGTACACGTCGTCCTTGCTCGGCAGGTAGCCGACGAGGCGGAGGAAGCCATAGCCCTCGTCGCGGAGGTCGAGCAGGCCCTCCACATCCACGGGCTCGCCCTGGAAGGGCTGCTCGCTCTCGGGTCGGTCGGGCCGATCCCCGCGCTCGGATCGGTCGCGGCCGCGGCGGCGGCGACGGCGGTTGCCCGACTCGCCCTCGCCCTGCGCCGAGCCCGGCTGGCGGCCGTCGCCCGAGTTGGCGTCGGCCTGGTTCGGGTCGGCGGCCGACCCCGTCGATGACTGGTCGCCCGACTCGCGGTCGCCACGGCCACGCGGTTCACGGCCACGTTGGTCGGACCGAACCGAGGCGGAAGCGTCGTCGCGCCCGGTCGCCGCCGTCCGGCCGTTGGCCCGGTTCGGATCCTGATCGCCGTCGGACGCGTCGGGGTCCGACCCGTCACTGGACGAGATCTGGTCAGGGACCTCGACGCTCGCCGCGCCCCGGCTGCGCCGCGACCGGATGTCGCCGTCAGTCGCCGAGCTCGCACTCGCGCCAGCGCTCGACGCGCCCCGGCCCCGCGTGGCGGCGCGACCGGTTGAACCGTCGTCGACATCGGTGTCGGCGTCCGCGCCGGCGTCGGATGCCCGGTCGTCGGTCGGGGCTTCGGCACCGGTCGTGGCGTCGGACTTGGCTGCGTCGCTCGTCGATCGACTGGCGCGACCGCTCGGCGCCGGGGCATCGACGCCAGCCAGCTCGAGGATGAGATCGACGATGTCGGCCTTGCGAGCGCGGGAGGTCGGCTTGCCGCCGAGGGCGATCGCAATCGTGTGCAACTCGTCGCGATCCTTGCGTTCGAGCGCTGAGCGTTCGAGTTGCTGCGTTTCCACGCTCACGGCGACCTCGTTTCTGTGGAGGGGATGAGGGTGGATCCGCAGTGACCGGAACGCGTCCGGCGAAGCCTGCAGATCGAAGGGGGCGGCGGCATGAGGATGGTTCGGGTGGCTGGCCGGAACAGCGGATGAGCCCGCAGTAGCAGTCCCGGCTGGGACAGCCCAACTTTGGATCACGCCCTTGATCGCAGACCAGGGGCGAGAGGAGCCGACGTGGGGCCAAGTCGCAGGACTTGCCGCGACCCCCTGTCGACGACCCGGTCATCGTACCCGCTGGCTCTGATGGCGGGCAACCCGCCGAGCGGGGTGCGGCCCCGGCCCGGCGGCCGGGTGCCCGAAAATGAGCCGGGGCGTCGCCGCCGGGTCGGCGACACTGTCGGCGTGGGGGATCTGCTCGAAGCGCGGGGCTTGCACAAGGCCTACAAGGACGAGGTCGCCGTCGACGGCGTCGACCTGACCGTGACCGCCGGCGAGCGCGTCGGGCTGCTCGGCCCCAATGGGGCCGGCAAGACCACGACGCTGCTCATGCTGCTCGGGGCCATCACTCCGGACGAGGGCCATGTGACCATCGCCGGCTGCTCCCTCCCCCGCCAGCGCAGCCAGGCCATGGAGCACATCGGCTTCGTGGCCGGCTACCTGCCCCTGCCCGACCGGCTGCGCGTCCGCGAGGCGCTCGACCTGTTCGCCCGCTTCTACGGGATCCGCCAGCCCGGTCCCCACATCGACGCCGCCCTCGAACGCTTCCGGATCCCCCACCTCGCCGACCGGATGTGCCTCGAGCTCTCCTCGGGGCAGCGCACCTTGGTGGGCATCTGCAAGGCGATCCTCCACCACCCCGACCTGCTGGTGCTCGACGAGCCCACGGCATCTCTCGACCCCGACGTGGCCTACCGCGTTCGCACCGGTCTGGCCGACCTGTGTCGTGAGCAGGGCACGGCCCTGCTGGTGACGAGCCACGACATGGACGAGGTCGAACAGCTTTGCAGCCGGGTCGTGTTCTTGTCGTGCGGACAGGTCGTGGCCGACGGAACCCCCGAGATCATCGCCGCCCAGTTCGGCCACGGCTCGCTCGAAGACGTCTTCCTGGAGCTGGCCGGCACCGAACGCACTGACGAAACGAACGGGCGGCCGTTCCACGCGGCGGAGCCCGAGGCGAAGCCGCTGGCGACGCGACGCGGATGGGCGAAGCCCGTCCCCGGCGGAGCCCGAGGCGAAGCCGCTCGCGACGCGACGCGGATGGGCGAAGCCCGTCCCCGGCGGAACGCAGTCGAGCCGGGGACATAGCAAGTCGTCGAGCCGGGGACATAGCAAGTTGAGTTGGCTGAGGGTGGCGGCGGTGGCCAAGCGGCATGCCTACGTGCTGCGGCGCAGTCCGCACCGGTGGTTCGACGTGTTGATCTGGCCGCTGGTCGACTGCGTGCTGTTCGGTTCGATCGGCGTCTACATCGCCCGTCAGGGGGGCACGAAGGCCGAGGCGGGCGTGGCCTACCTGCTGGCCGGCATCCTGCTGTTCCACGTCATCTACCAGTCGCAGATCGCGGTCTCGACGGGGTTCCTCGAGGAGACGTGGTCGCGCAACATCCTCAACCTGATGACCACCCCGCTGCGCGAGGTCGAGTACGCCGCCGGCGTCGCCCTGTTCGGGCTGGCCAAGGTCGGCATCGGTCTGTCCGTCGTGGCCCTCGCCGCCCTCGGCTTCTACTCGTTCAACATCTTCGACATCGGATGGGGCCTGCTGCCCATCGGCGCGTTGCTGCTCGTGTGCGGCTGGTCGATCTCGTTGTTCGTGATCGGTCTGATCCTGCGCTTCGGTCAGAGCGCCGAGGTGCTGGCCTGGGGGATCCTGTTCGTGATCATGCCGTTGTCGGGAGTCTTCTATCCGATCGATGCCCTACCGGCCGTGCTCCAACCGATCGCCCGGGTGCTGCCCACGACCCACCTCTTCGCCGCGGCGCGCACGCTCCTCGACGGCGGCGCCATGCCCTGGGGGCAACTGGGTTGGGCCCTGCTCGGATGCATCGTGGCCAGCCTGTGCGGGGTGGCCTACATCACCCGCATGCTCGGCGTCTTCCGGCGCCGTGGGTTCGTGACCCGCTTCTCCTGAGCCGAGCATGGCCACCGCTGCCAGCGACGCCCGGACGTCGCGCCGGATCATCGTGGTCGGCAACAGCGGCGCGGGCAAGACGACGGCGGCCCGCACGATCGCCGATCGCCTGCGGATCACCCACATCGAGCTCGACGCCGTCTTCCACCAGCCGAACTGGGTCGAGCTGCCCCGCGACGTGTTCCGTGAGCGGGTCGCCGAGCACCTCGATGCTTCGCCCGACGGGTGGGTTCTCTGCGGCAACTACTCGTCGGTGCGCGAGGTGGTGTGGCCCCGGGTCGACACGGTCGTGTGGCTCGATCTTCCGCGCCGGACGGTGATGAAGCGCGTGACGACGCGGACCTTGCGTCGCGTCTTCACGCGCGAGGAGCTCTGGAACGGCAACCGCGAGCCGTTCAGCAACCTCTACGCGTGGGATCCCACCAAGAACATCGTCCGCTGGGCATGGACGACCCATGCCGAGTACCGCGAGCGCTACGAGGCGGCCATGGGCGATCCGCGCTGGGCCGACGTCAACATCCTCCGGCTCCGAAACCCCGGCGAGATCAGCCGCTGGCTCGAGTCGCTGGGCCCGACGCCGGGTGGCTGACTAGTCGGACGACTCGGTCGGCTCCGTCGGCTCCGTCGGCGTCGGCGGAGAGGGAGCAGGCGAAGTTCCGTGGCCGATGGCGCCCGCCAGATCGGCGAGCTGCTCGACGAGACGGGCGCGCACCGCGTCCTGCTCGATCCCGAGATCGGCGAGCACATGGGCCGCCACACCGTTCTCGTCCCGGAAAAGGGCTAGCAGGAGGTGCTCGGTCCCGATGTAGTTGTGGCCGAGCGCCAACGCCTCGGCCAGGGCGCCGACGAGGACCTCCTTCGAGCGTGGGGTGTACGGCGGGGTCTCCGACGGATCGGCGGCGCCCCGCGGCGTGATCTCGAGCACCTTGACCTCGACGGCCGCCCGATCGAGCCCGGCCTCGGTCAGCGTCTTGGCCGCCAGGCCCTCGGGCTCGGCGAACAGCGCCAGCAGGAGGTGCTCGGTGCCGACGTAGCCGTGGCCGAGGGCGCCGGCCTCGGCCCTGGCCGACTTCAGGGTGTTGCGCGCCCGCGGGGTGAAGCGTTCGAACGTCGGGGCTCCGAACGAGAAGCGCTTGTGCGCCGCCTGCTTGCTGACGCCGAGCGCGTTGCTGATCTCGGACCACGAGCGCCCGCTGCGACGGCATCGATCCACGAAATGACCGAGCAGCGAGTCACCGACGTCTTCGAGCTGCGCCACCGTCTGGGAGGCCGCGATCAGCTGATCGAGCGGCTCGCCGGTCGAGGCGTCCTGCTCGACCACGTCGATGAGCTCCTGGAGTCCTGGTGCGGGGGTCATGCGTCAACTCTACGTTGACGCATCCCCCGCGTCAACCACCAGTTGACGCCGTCCGAGAAGTCCCTACTCACGAGGTTGTCTCGTACAGTTGTTCGCTGTTATCATGGTTTCCATGCGGAGCTTCGGCACCATCCGAGATGCGGTGGCCATCATGGTCAACGACCTCGAGCCTGAGATCCTGACCGGCGCCCAGGCCGCCCATGAGCTCGAACTGATCGCCGCGACCAAGCGGTTGTTGGCCGCCGCCGAGGTCGATCTGGCCCGGCGTGTCGACCAGACCAAGGCGTGGCGAGACAGCGCCGCGACGAATGCCAGCGACTGGTTCGCCCAGGTCTCGGGCTCGACCAAGGGCGACGCCCGCCGACTCTTCGACACGGCCCACAAGATCGAGGATCAGCCCGACCTGCGCGAGGCGGCGCGCCGAGGCGAGCTGTCCGAGCGGCAGATGTCCGCCGTCGCTGATGCCGGAGCCGCCGACCCCGACTCGATCGGCGATCTGGTCGCCCATGCGCGCGGTCGATCGCTGCGGGAGCTGCAGGAGGAATGCGACCGGCGCAAGGCGGCCGCCGATCGCGACGCCGAGGCGCGCCGGGCCCGGATCCACGCCGCTCGATCGTTGCGCCATTGGCAGGCTGCCGACGGGGCCTTCAAGTTGCTCTGGTCCACCACGCCCGAAGCCGGTGCCGAGCTCCTCGCTCGACTCAAGCCGTTCCGCGAAGCCGAGTTCGCCAAGGCGCGTCGGGCGGGACGGCGCGAACGATCCGAGGCCTACGACGCCGACGCGATGTCGGCCATGGCCGGAGCGGCCAGCGCCCGTCGCCGCGGCACCGGCGCGATCGGAGGTGACGAGTCCAAGTCCGGGCTGGCCCCGGCCGACACCGCGACGACCAAGCGCGTCGGTCTGCCCGCAAAGGTCATCGCCCGCGTCGACTGGTCGGCCATCCGGCGCGGCCACCTTCATGCCGGTGAGCTGTGCGAGATCGCCGGGATCGGGCCCGTGGCTCCCTCGGTCATCCGCGATCTGATCGAGTCTGGTGACTCCCTGCTGGCTGGTGTCATCACTGACGGGATCGCCGTCCAGCGCGTGGTGCACGCCGGGCGCAAGCTCACCGCCGCCCAGCGCACGGCCATGGAGTGGCGCGATCCGCAGTGCATCGTGTTGGGCTGCGACCGGCGGCTGCGCCTGGAGATCGATCATCGCCAGGACTACGCCATCACCCAGCACACGATGCTCGACGAGCTCGAGTGGCATTGCGAACCGCACCACGACCTCAAGAGCTACGAGGGCTGGCAGCTCGAACCGGGCACCGGCAAACGTCGCCTGTTGGCTCCCGACCATTCGGACTACCCCGGCGATCCGAGGGGTTCTCCCCCGAAACGGCGCAGATCGCGGGCGCCGACGGGCAGCTGACCCGTGACACGCACGCGCGCCGCCGGATCAGCTGATTGGGGAGCGGCGGGCGCGGGCAGCCGGGTCCTGGCGGTAGAAGGAGCGCAGGACGTCGTAGAGGTCGGGGTGGTGGTGCTCGAGCTCGAGGGGTTGGTCGAAGAAGGCCTCGGTGGCGACGGCGAAGAACTCACCGGGGTTGACCCCGGCGTAGGGGTCGAGCACGGCGCCGGCCCGACCCTCCTGGAGATCGTCGTAGACGGCCGTGCACACGTCGATCCATCGCTGACGCTCCTCCGGCGACGCGAGGACCGGCGTGCCGTCGACCGTGCCGTCGTCCATGTCGAGCTTGTGGGCGAACTCGTGGTACACGACGTTGTGGCCCCGATCGGGGTGCCGCGCCCCTCGCGCGCCGCGTCCCAGGCGATGAACACCGGACCGTCGAAGCTGGTCTCGCCGATCAGGCCGATCGGCGTGTCGCTCACCACACCCGGCACACGCGGACCACCCGCGCCGACCTGGCGCGGTCCCCTCGACGTCATGGTCGTCGGCTGCACCTCGATCCACGACACGCCGGCATAGAAGTCGTAGTCGAGGCCGAGGATCAGCAGGCAGGCCATGGCGCTGATCAGCACGCGCACCTCGTCGCTCAGCTCGAAGCCGTTGGTCGCCTCCCATTTCTTGTCCACGAGGAAGATGCGGACCAGGTCCTCGAGCCGGGCCCGCTCGTCGTCGTCGAGCAATCTCCAGTGCACGAGGCGGGTCGCCAGCAGCTGACGCCACGCATCGGGGAACGGCTGGGCCAGCGCTCGACGGCGGCGGGCCCGGCGGGTCAACGCGAGCACGGATCGCCGACTCGATTGGCCATCGGGCTCCTCGTCACCATCGCGGCGCGACGCCGTGCTGTGGCCCGAACCTAGCCCACCGTTCCGGATTTTCCCCGCTTCGACCCCGAGCTCGGGGCGCCGCGCCACGAACGTGCGCCGCTTACGTTCGGGAGGTTGGCGATGAGGCGGATTGCTGGGTTGGGCGCGGCCGTGGTGCTGGCCGCCGTGTGTTCGGGCTGCAGCCTGTGGGGCTGGGCACGATGTGGTGTTGGGGCTATGACGGCTTCGGCCAACTCGGCGACGGAGGTGGGCCGAACCAGCCCACCCCGGTCCAAGCCGGCGCGGCGACGAACTGGTCAGCGGTCAGCGTCGGCGCATTCCACACCCAGGGCATCCAGAACTGACGTCGCCGCGGCGTTCCGCCATCGGCTCCACTAGCGTCGCGGCGGAGCCTGGGGAGGGAGCGCGATGAGCCGTCTCATTCGGTTGTTCGCAGTGCTGGCGTTGGGCGTCATCTGCACCGGCTGCACGCTGTGGGGTTGGGGAGACAACACCGGGGGCGATCTCGGTGACGGAACCGGGATGCAACAGAACACGCCGATCCAGGCCGGGACCATCTCGGACTGGCTGGCCGTGTCGAGCGGCGGCCAGTTCACCTGCGGCATCCGCAGCGCCCACACGCTGTGGTGCTGGGGGGCCAACGAATCCGGACAGGTGGGCGACGGCTCCTTCACGGCGCGCCCCACTCCGGTCCAGGTCGGCACCGACACCGACTGGGCCAGCGTGGGAGCCGGCCTCTCGCACGCCTGCGCCGTCAAGACCACCGGGGCGCTCTGGTGCTGGGGGGCCGACGCCGAGAGCCAGCTCGGCAACAAGGCGACGGGCGATCAGCCCAGTCCCATCCACATCGGCACCGACACCGACTGGAAGCAGGTGTCCGCCGGCTACGAGCACACCTGTGGCCTTCACACCTCGGGCCGCCTGTCGTGCTGGGGGGACAACGGGTCCGGCCAGGTCGGCGTCGGGTCGGGCAACCCCATCCCCACCCCGGCGTTCGTCGGTTCGGCCGTGACGTGGACCTCGGTCGCCGCCAACGGATTCCAGACCTGCGCCATCCAATCGCCCGGATCGCTGTGGTGCTGGGGTCAGGACCAACTCGTCGGCGGTGTTCAACAGGTTCCGACCCAGGTCGGCACCGACACCAACTGGAAGGTCATCGCCCCCGGGCTCGAGCATGCGTGTGGGGTGCGCTCCACGGGCACGTTGTGGTGTTGGGGCGACAACACATCCGGTCAGGTCGGCGACGGATCGGGCATGGCCCAGACGGCACCCGTCCAGATCGGCACGGCGACCGATTGGTCGACGGTCAGCAGCGGCTGGGCCCACAGTTGCGGGATCCGCGCCGGGACGATGTGGTGTTGGGGCTGGAACCAGGGCGGCCA
Source organism: uncultured Microthrixaceae bacterium (assembly GCA_963734965.1). GTDB lineage: Bacteria > Actinomycetota > Acidimicrobiia > Acidimicrobiales > Acidimicrobilacustridaceae > UBA4742. Next base: position 969,959 of record CAVTJK010000004.1, read on the forward strand.
ACTCGGCAACGGGGGTGGGCCGAACCAGCCCACTCCAGTACGGATAGGCACCGCCACCAACTGGTCGACGGTCAGCGCCGGCGCCGACCACAACGAGGCCATCCAGAACTGACCTCACCTCGGTCAGCGTCAGCGACCGATCAGGCGCTCCATCAGCTCGTGGCCGGCGACGATGGGCGCGCCGGCCACGCCGACCTCGCTGTAGGTGCCACCCGGACCGTCGACCTTGGAGTCGACCAAGAGGTACGGCACGGGATCGCTGGTGTGGGTCTTGAGCCGCAACGGCGTGGCGTGGTCGGGCAGCATGAGCAGGCGCCAGGGACCGAGGCGACCCAGAGCCGGGGCGAGCTCGCCCAGCACATCGCGATCCCAGCTCTCGAGGGCACGGATCTTCTCGTGCACGTCGCCGGCGTGACCGGCCTCGTCGGTCGCCTCGATGTGGATGATGAACAGGTCGGCCCCGTCGGCCAGTGCGTCGAGGGCGCACTCGCGCTGGGCGCTGTAGTCGGTGTCGTAGCCCGCTGTCATGCCCTCGACGTCGACCACCTCGATGTCGGTCAGCACGCCGAGGCCGCGGACCAGGTCGACGGCGCTGTTCAAGGCGGCATCGAGCCCGAGAGCGCGAGGCGAAGCTGGGCATCGTGCGGCTGGAAGCCCTGGCCCCAGAGCCAGACCTGGTTGGCGGGCAGGTCGAAGCGACCGAGCACCGCCCGTGACGCCTCCATCAGCTCGATGAGCTCGGGCGCGGCCGGCCCGTGCGGGAGGGCGACGGCCTTGTCGGACAGATCGTGGGGCGGTGTGCAGACGGCGTTGGCCCACGCCGCCGGCGTCACCAGGATGTGGCGGTACTCGACGCCCGGATGGAACTCGATGCCGTGTCCGCCGAGCTCGTGCTCAAGGGCGGCGAGCACCTCCGCGGCGACCTCGGTCGTCGGATGACCGCCGGCGAAGTCGACCATGACGCCGTCGGCGACGGTCACGAGGTTGCAGCGGTACGCGACCTGGTCGTCGGCCAGACGAAGTCCGAGGGCGGCGGCCTCGATCGGCGCCCGCCCGGTGTGGTACTTGTCCGGGTCATAGCCGAAGATCGACATGTTGCCGACGTCGCTTCCTGGCGCCATCCCCTCTGGGATCACCGCCGCCCGGCCGACTTCACCTCGTGCCGCCAGCGCCGTGATCGTCGGCAGGTGCGCCACCTCGAGCGGGGTGCGGCCACCGAGTTGATCGACGGGCTCGTCGGCGCATCCGTCGGGCACGCACACCACGTACTTCATCGGCGCATCATGCCAGGAAATCCCTGGTCGGTTGGCCGGCCGCCGATCGGTCGGCCTCAGCCGATGGCGGACTCGACGGCGGCGCGCACCGCGTCGTAGTCGTTGGCCACGATGTCGAAGCGCTCGGGGCGATCGAACAGGTCGGCCAACCGCTCGGGCAGCGGCGGTCGGACACCGGTCGCCGCCTCGACGGCGTCGGGGAACTTGGCCGGATGAGCGGTGGCCAACGCGATCATCGGCGTGGTCGGGTCGGCCCGAACCCCGACGGCAGCACCGAGGCCGACGGCGGTGTGGGGATCGACGAGCAGGCCGAGACGATCGTGCACGTCGCGGATGACGTCGGTCGTGGCTTCGTCGTCGAGGCTGATGCCCGACCACTGCTCGCGCAGAAGACCCATGCGATCCTCGTCGATGGCGAACCGACCGTCGGCGCGGAATCGGAGCATCGTCTCGGCCACGGCCACCCCGTCGCGGCCGTACAGCTCGAACAGGAGCCGCTCGAAGTTGCTCGAGACCTGGATGTCCATGCTCGGGCTGAGCGTGGGGGCCACGTCGGTCATCTCCATCACCGAGGACTCGAGGAAGCGGATCAGGATGTCGTTGGTGTTGCTGGCCACGACGAACTGCGAGATGGCCAACCCCATGCGCTGGGCGGCATAGCCGGCGAAGACGTTGCCGAAGTTGCCGGTCGGCACCGAGAAGGCCACCGGCGCCGAACCACCGGTCAGGCGGGCGGCCGAGGTCACGTAGTAGACGGTCTGGGCCATGACCCGGGCCCAGTTGATCGAGTTCACGGCCGAGAGGCTCACCCGGTCGCGGAAGGGCTCGTCGGCGAAGAGCGCCTTGACCAGGTCCTGGCAGTCGTCGAAGGTCCCCTCGACGGCCAGGTTGTGCACGTTGGCGGAGGCGACGGTGGTCATCTGCCGGCGCTGCACCTCCGACACCCGCCCGGCCGGGTGCAGGACCACGATCTGGATGGCATCACGGTCACGGCACGCCTCGATGGCCGCCGAGCCGGTGTCGCCCGACGTCGCCGCGACGATGGTGAGGCGCTCGCCGCGTCGGGCCAGCTCGTGGTCGAACATGCGCCCGACGAGCTGGAGGGCAACGTCCTTGAAGGCCAGCGTCGGACCGTGGAAGAGCTCGGCCAGCCACAGCCCTGAGCCGAGGTCGCGCAACGGGACCACGTCGGGATCGTCGAAGGTGGCGTAGGCGTCGCTGACCAGCGCGGCGAAGTCGTCCTCGGCGATCGAGCCTTCGACGAAGGGCCACATCACCTCGAAGGCGACGTCGGCGTACGGCGCCTTGGCGGCGCGCGACATCAGGTCGGGCGCGAGTGCCGGCCATGACTCGGGGACGTACAGGCCCCCGTCGCGCGCCAGCCCGGCCAGCAACACGTCGCCGAAGGTGAGCACGGGCGCCGAGCCGCGCGTGCTGACGTACTTCACGGCGCACCCGTCTCGTCGTCGAGCACTCGGATCAGGCTGCCCACGTGGCGCACGACGTCGAGGTCGCGCAGGTCGCGCAACGTGGCCTGCACGTCGCGCTCGAGGGCCTGATGGGTGATGAACACCAGATCGGCCTCGGCGATCTCGTCGACCACATAGGGCAGCCCTTGGCTCATCGAGCTGATCGAGACGCCGTGGTCGCCGAACACACCGGCCACGGCGCTCAGCACGCCGGGGCGGTCGACCACGCCGAGGTGCAGGTAGTAGGCGGACTCGAGCTCGTCGATCGGGTGCACCCGCACCTCGCCGAGCGAGCCGACGCTGGCGCTCGATCCCTTGCGCAGGTTGAGGGCGGCGTCGATGAGATCGCCCAGCACGGCACTGGCCGTGGGGTTGCCGCCGGCGCCGCGGCCGTAGAACATCAGCTCGCCCACGGCCGCGCCCTGCACGAACACGGCGTTGAAGCTGCCGCGCACCGACGCGAGGGGGTGGGTCGCGGCCAGCATCACCGGATGGACCCTGACCGCCAGCTCGGTCGGGAAGGCGCCGGGCCCGTCGACCAGCTTCTCGGCGATGGCGATGAGCTTGACCACGTAGCCGTTGCGCCCGGCGAAGGCCACGTCGGCGGCGGTGATGCCCGAGATCCCTTCGCGATACACGTCGCCGGCCACCACGCGGGCCCCGAACGCGATGCTGGCCAGGATGGCGATCTTGGCGGCGGCGTCGAGACCCTCGACATCGGCGGTGGGATCGGCTTCGGCGTAGCCGAGCTCCTGGGCCTCGTCCAAGGCGGCGGCATAGGTGACCCCGCCTTCGGTCATACGGGTGAGGATGTAGTTGGTCGTGCCGTTGACGATCCCCATGACCTGGTCGATGGGCTCGCCGAGCAGCGACTCGCGCAACGGCCGAACCAGCGGGATGCCGCCGCCCACGGCGGCCTCGAACAACACGTCGACTCCGGACGACTCGGCGGCGGCGAAGATCTCGGCGCCCATGTTGGCCAACAGCTCCTTGTTGGCCGTGATCACCGGCTTGCCGGACTTGAGCGCATCGAGGATGAACTGGCGCGCCGGCTCGATGCCTCCGATGACCTCGATCACGACATCGACGTCGGGATCGGTGACCACCGACGCGGCGTCGTTCGTGAACCGCTCGCGAGGCACGTCCACGCCGCGGTCCTTGGATGCGTTGCGCACCGCCACGCGGGCGATCTCGAGGCGTAGCCCCGTACGCGACTCGATCCCCTCGGCCTGCTCCTGGACCAGTTGGATGAGGGCCGACCCCACCGTCCCGCACCCGAGGAGTCCCACTCGCACCGTTGAACCGTCCACCACCCCACGGTAGTGGCGAGGCCCACCGCCCTCGGCACGACTTCGACCAGGCGGCGGGCCCGGCCCCACCCCTCAGCCCGCCGACCCCGCCGAGAACTTTCCTGTATTTTCCTTGTGTTCCAGACCCTTCCCATCTACGGTGGCGGTGGGCCGGGTCTTCGACGCCTCCAGCACCCCCTTCCGCCGGTCACCACGTCGAAGGCCCGGCCCGCTCGGCCGCCTCCGCCACACTGTCGGCATGACCGGGTCGGGCGACGTCATCGCCTCGTCGGTCGCTCGTCGGGACGGCATCGGATCGGCGGTCGATCGCCTCATCTTCGGGTCCGACGATCCCGACCTGGTGGCCGATCACGTCGACGAGTTCTGTCGCCGTGAGCTGGGCTCGGACGTCGAGGCCTACGAGTTCTATGCCGTGAGCGTCCAGAGCGTGCACGGCGTTCGCCTGGTCGACGGCCGGCGCGTCGTGGTCAAGGCCGTGCAGCCGACCGACACCGGCGGCCCGTCGGTCGAGGCCCTGCTGGCGATGCAGGCCGTGCAGTCGGTCTTGGCCGACCATGGGTTCCCCGCGCCTCTCCCCCAACTCGGGCCGCGACCGATCGGCCACTCGGTGGCCATCGTCGAATCGCTCGTCGAGCTCGACGCCACCGTCGTCGACGGTCACGACCCCGGTTTCCGCCGAGCCATGGCCGAGACGCTGGCCGAGGTCGTCGAGCGCACGAGCGCGTTCCGGTCCGACGAGCGGTTGCGCATGGCTAGGCGCCCGCGCCGCGGCAGCACCGCGCTGTGGCCCGTTCCGCACTCGCCGTTGTTCGACTTCGAGGCGACGGCCGATGGCGCCGAATCGATCGACGCTCTGGCCGCCGAGGCCCAACGCCGGCTCGTCGCGATCGACGACTGGCCCCTCGTCGTCGGCCACTTCGACATCCGATCCGAGAACTGCCGCTACGACGGCTCGCGGATCGTGGCCCTGTTCGACTGGGACAGCCTCGGTCGGGCGCCGGAGGTCGAGGCCGTGGGCAGCGTGGCCCACGCCTTTCCGGTCGACTGGTCGCGTGACCAGATCCAGGCCCCGACACCCGACGAGATCTCGAGCTTCATCGACGAGTACGCCGCCGCCCGCGGCGCCCCGTTCACAGGCGGGCAGCGCTGGGCGGCGGCCGCCTGCGCCGCCTACTCGGTCGCCTACACGGCTCGCTGCCAACACGCGCTGGGGCCTCTCGGCAACGACAACAGGTCGTTCATCGACCTGGTCGACGCGCGTGGGGCAGACCTCTTCGACCTGTGACGCCGCTCCCCGCGCGTTCGGGCGTTGTCACAAGTTGTCACGTCGAAGGGAGGGGTGAGACAGGGTGTGAAAGCGCCCGAACGCCTGTCGCCCTGTCACCCGATCCCGGCGTCAGTCCATGTCGGTCGTGAGCAGGTCGTCGACGGTCTCGCGCCGCACGACGAGGCGGGCCTGGCCTTCGGCGACGAACACCACGGCGGGGCGTTGCACCTTGTTGTAGTTCGAGCCCATCGAGTGGCCGTAGGCCCCGGTGACGGGCGTGCACAGGATGTCGCCGACGGCCAGCGTCGGCGGGAACCGAGCCCTCCCGTACGAGCAGGTCGCCCGACTCGCAGTGCTTGCCCACGACGCGCACGGTCCGATCGCGGTCGTCGGCGACCGCTCGGGCCAGGAACGTCTCGTAGCCGCTGCCGTAGAGGACGGGGCGCGGGTTGTCGCTCATCCCACCGTCGACCGACACGTAGGTGCGGATGCCGGGCAGGTCCTTGATGGTGCCGACCGTGTAGAGCGTCACGGCGGCGGCCGCGACGATCGAGCGGCCCGGCTCGGCGGTGATCCGGGCGTTGATGCCGGCCCGGTCGCACGCCCGATGCACGGCTGTCGCCCACTCGGTGATCGTGGGCGCATCCTCACCCTCGACGTAGGCCACGCCGAGGCCGCCGCCGATGGAGAGCTCGTCGAGGGGGTGATCGGCGAAGAACGGGGCCAACGCGTCCACGACCATCTCGAAGAAGCGAGCCTCGAAGACCTGGCTGCCCACATGGGCGTGCATGCCGACCAGCCGGACCGCCGGTGACTTGGAGGCGCGGGCCAGCGCCTCGCCGGCGGCGCCGGAGGCGACGGCGAACCCGAACTTCGAATCGTCCTGGCCCGTCCGCACGAACTCGTGGGTGTGGGCCTCGACGCCGGGGGTGACCCGCACCAGGATCTCGGGGACGGGGAGACCCTCGGTTACCAGCGCCTCGATGCGATCGAGCTCGTCGAACGAGTCGACGACGATGCGCCCCACCTGCTCGCCCATGGCCAGCCGCAGCTCGGCGACGGACTTGTTGTTGCCGTGCAGCACCAGCCGGTCGGGGGCCACACCTGCGGACCGGGCCACGTGGTACTCCCCGCCGGTCGACACGTCGAGGTTCATGCCGGCATCGGCGGCCAGGCGAGCCATGGCCCGACAGAGGAAGGCCTTGGTCGCGTAGCTGACACCCGGTCCGAAGGCCTCGACCGCCTCGGCGCATCGCGCCCGAAGGTGGGCCTCGTCGTAGACGAAGAGCGGCGTGCCGAACTGGCGGGCCAGCGCGAGCGTGTCGCAGCCGCCGATCATGAGCTGACCCTCGGGCCCGACCTCAGCGGTGTCGGGCAGAAGCGCGAACGGGATCGAGCTCACGGCCGACGCCACCAGATCGTCACGCCGTCACATCGACTCGGGCGCATGGACGCCGAGCAGGTCGAGACCGATGGCCAAGCCGATCTCGGCCCCCTCGACCAGCCACAGACGCGCCTGGGTCAGTTCAGGCGGCACGTCGTCGTCGAGGACGCGGCAGTCGTGGTAGAAGCCGTGGACGGTCCCCGCCAGCTCACGCACCCACGTCGCGATCCGGTGCGGGGCCCGGTCGGCGCACGCCGTGGCCAGGGTGTCGGGCAAGGCCGACAGGACCCGCAGCACCTCGAGCTCGCGCTCGTGCACGAGCAGGGCCCGTTCGAAATCGGCCGCGCCGACCCGCTCGACGCCGCGCTCGGCCGCCACCCGCTTGATCGAACGGATGCGGGCGTAGGCCATCTGGACGTAGAAGACGGGGTTGTCCATGGCCTGGCTCGTGACGACGTCGAGGTCGAAGGTCTGGGGGCTGTCGATGGACTGCAACAGGTAGGTGAGCCGGGCGGCGTCGGGCCCGACCTCGTCGAGGAGCTCGCGCAGCTCGACGATGTCACCCGTCCGCTTGGAGATCTTCACGACCTGTCCGTCGCGCACGAGCGTCATGAGCTGGACGATCGACACCTCGAGCTCGCTCGGATCGTGGCCGACCGCGGCCATGGCCGCCTTCATCCTCGGCACGTAGCCGTGGTGGTCGGCGCCCCACACATCGATGAGCAGGTCGAAGCCGCGCCCGAACTTGTCGCGGTGATAGGCGATGTCGGGCAGCAGATAGGTCGGCTCGCCGTCGCTGCGCACGAGCACGCGGTCCTTGTCGTCGCCAGAATCGGTGCTGCGCAACCAGATGGCGCCGTCATCCTCGAACACGGCGCCGTGGCTGCGCAGGTCGGCCAGCGTCGCGTCCATCGCTCCCGAGTCGACCAGCGAGCGTTCGCTGAACCACACGTCGAAGTGCACGTTCATGCGGTCGAGCACCTGGCGGTGATCCTCGATGGCCCGGGCTTCGCCCCACTCGGCCGGGTCGGCGCCGTCGGGCATCTCGGCCGCCCACTGCTTGACGTACTCGCCGGCGTAGCCGTCCTCGGGCAGGTCCGTGCCCGCCTTGCGAGCGGCCAGCGACGCCGCGAACGTGGCCATCTGGGTGCCGCGGTCGTTGAGGTAGTTCTCCCGCGCCACCTCGTAGCCGCTGCGCTCGAGCAGCCGGGCCAGCGAGTCGCCGTAGGCCGCGCCCCGGCCGTGACCGGCGTGGAGCGGGCCGGTGGGGTTGGCGCTCACGAACTCGACGTTGACGCGGGTGCCGACACCGATGGCCAGCCGGCTGTAGCGATCGACGCCCTGATCGAGCACCTCGTCGAGCACCTCGTGCAGCCAGCTGGGATCGAGGTGGAAGTTGACGAAGCCCGGCCCCGCGACCTGCACCGAGTGGACGTGGTCGGGCAAGTCGGCGTTCAGGGTCTCGGCCAGATCGTCGGCCAGGTCACGGGGTTTGCGCCCGGCCGCCTTGGCCACGGCCAGCGCCACCGGACTCGACCACTCGCCGTGCTCGCGACGCACGGCCCGCTCGACCGGGATGACGTCCGGAACAGGATCCACCTCGAGCGTGGCCAAGGCGCGGCGCAGCGCGTCGGCGAGCTGGTCGCGGATCACGGACATCTCCTCGGGGGATCGAACGGGCGCAGGGTCGGGATCGGGCGATCCTACCCAGAGACCCCATGGCGCCCCGATTGGGTTCGGTGACCGAGCGACCGGGCCGGACCCACCTATCCCCGCCGGAGCCCCTGACGCCCTGCGCTACGCTCGTCTGCCTTGCCCTCGTAGCTCAGCGGATAGAGCGCCGCCCTCCGGAGGCGGAAGCGCAGGTTCGAGTCCTGCCGAGGGCGCCACTCACGGTCGGCGGCGGACCGCCGTGCGCGCCAGTTCGGCCTCGATGCCATCGAGGAGCCGAGCCAGCCCGAACTCGAAGCGTTCGTCGCGGGTGAGGAACGTCCCCTCGGCGAAGAGCTCGACCAGGTGCGGATACTGGCCCGTGTCCCTCAAGCGCTCGGCCTCGGCCTTGATGTAGGCGCGGCGCCGAGCCGGCGCGATCGGCGTACGAGCGAGTTCGGCGGCCAACTCCTGCTGTTCGCGGATCGCGAATCCGAGGTAGTAGGTCTCGACGGCCATGAGCACGTTGAACGCTTCTCGAATCGTCAACCCCAGATCGTCGAGGGCGGCGAGGGAACGTTCGATGTGGGGTAGCTCGTTCGGCCCGAGCGCGCGCCGCAGTCCGATGAAGCTCGTCATCCATCCATGACGGAGAAGGGCCTGGCGGTAACGGCGGGCGGTGGTGGTTATGTCCGCACGCCAGTCGCCCGACGGCTCGACCACGTCGACCTCACCCTCGACGGCGTCGACCATCAGGGCGAGCAGATCGTCCTTGTTGGCCACATGCCAGTAGAGCGCCATGGGACTCACGTTCAAGTCGCGAGCGATCCGACGCATCGTCACGGCCGTTGGACCTTCGTCGTCGGCGATGGCGACGGCCGCGGCGACGATGCGCTCCCGGCTGAGGTTGGCCACGCGACTCGAGCCCGCCCTGGCCGACCCGGACGGCGGGGCCTCCGGGGCCGCCAGCAGCCACAGCGGCTGAGCCGACTCTCGCCGGCGCCGAGCTTGACCAGAAGGCGGCATTCGTACAGTGTATAAGAACTTTACAGTGTACGAGTCGGAAGGACGATGCGATGGCGAACCTCGGCACCCGTTCAGATCGCAAGATCGGACGCTTCCGCAACGACGACGCGCAGGCCCGCTTCGACGCGGCCTACGCCTCAGCACTGGCCAGTTGGCCGGTGACACCGATCGCCCTCGACGTGCCCACGCGATTCGGCACGACTCGGGTCAACTCGTGTGGCTCGTCATCTGGATCGCCCATCGTCCTGCTGCACGGGATGATGATGACCTCGACGTCGTGGGCGCCGAACGTGGTCGACCTCGGTCGTCACCATCCCCTGTATGCCGTGGACACGATCTGCGACGCGGGACAGAGCGTCCAGGAGCGGCGCATTCACGGCGGCGAGGATCTGGCGGCGTGGCTCGACGAGGTCGTCGACGGCCTGGGGCTCGATCGAACCCATCTGGTCGGTCTTTCCTACGGGAGCTGGATCAGCATCAACCAGGCGATGCGATCGCCGTCGCGGGTCATCAGCGCGACTGCGATCGAGCCACCAGGGGTCATCACCCGCGGCAAGGTCAAGCTCATCCTGCAGTTCGTCAGGGCCGGCGTGAGACGGACCGGACCGGCCTTCGAGCGCCTCACGCGGGTGCTCAGCAACGGCCACCTCCCGCCGCCGCCCATCTACGAGGTTCTCCGCTCCGGCTTCCTCGACTTCAAAGTCGTGCAACCGTTCGCCGAGCTCCTCGACGACGACGAGCTTCGTTCGATCACCAGGCCGATCCTGCTGCTGTTCGGGGGACGGAGCCCGATGTCCGATGGGGATCGCGCCATCAAACGTGCTCGTGGCCTCATTCCCGAGGTCGAGGCCGAGATCGTTCCGGGCACGGCCCACACGCCTCCACTCGAAGCGCCTGAGCTCACGGATCGCCGGATCCTGCAGTTCATCGACCACGTCGACGCGGCGGACGGCTCGTCCGAGCGGCGGTCACCGCCCGACCCCGGGTCCTCCTAGGATCGTCCCGATGTCGCCTCTGAGGAGCCCCGCCGCGTGAAGGTCATGGGCGAGCGGGTCTCGCTGGTCGAGCGCCTGTCGGCCGTGCTGGCCAACAAGGTCGATCGCCGCGGCTTCCTCGCCCGCAGCGCCATCGTCGGCAGCGCGCTGACCGTCGCCCCCACCGAGTTCCTGCTCCGGCCGACCTCGGCCTACGCCGCCGCCTGCACGTGCGTCGGCGCCAACTGCGCGTGCGGCGCGCTCTGCTGTGACGGCTTCACCGAGTTCTGCTGCTCGATCTACGGCACCAACGCCTGCCCACCGGGCACCGCCGTCGCCGGCTGGTGGAAGGCCGACGGATCCGGCATGTGCGGCGGCCCGCGCTACTACATGGACTGCAACTCGGGCTGTGGTGGCTGCGGGTGCGGAGGCTCGGGCGTGTGCCCCGGCAGCTGCTCGGGCACGGGCTGCGGCTGCGCCAACGGCAACTGCAACGAGCGCCGCGCCGGGTGCAACGAGTTCCGCTACGGCCAGTGCAACCAGGCCATCGCCTGCCTCGGCCCGATCGTGTGCCGCCTCGTCACCTGCATCCCGCCATGGGAGATCGAACCGTCCTGCACGACGGCGGTGGCCACCGACAACTCGACTGCGTTCCACGACGCGCCGTGCCTGCACGTCCCGACGGGCGCGGTGTTGAGCGCGACGGTCGCCGAGGGTCAGCTGACGGTGACGGGATGGGCCAGGGACGAGGACATCGACGGTCCGGTGACCGTCGACATCTACGTCGACGGGGTGTTCACGGCGGAGGCCGTGGCCAACCAACCCCACCCCGACGCCGTGTTCGGCCACATCAACCACGGCTTCACGGCGACCATGGCCGTCTCCGACGCCGGTCACCAGGTCTGTGCCTACGCCCTCAACCTCGGGCGGGGCACCACCAATCCGCTGATCGGCTGCAAGACGGTGTCGCCCGGCCACACCTGGTACTACCGGTACGCGCTGAGCGCCGGCGCGGCGGACATCATCACGACCTACGGCGATCCGGCCAGCCAACCCGTCGCCGGTCGCTGGCACCCCCAGGCCGCCGACGCTCCTGGCGTGTTCCAGAACGGCCTCTGGCACCTGCGGGACTCGATCCTGAGCTCGGTGCCCGACACCGTGGTGGCCTTCGGCAGCCCCGGCGACATCCCGATCACCGGCGACTGGAACGGCGACGGCACCGACACCATCGGCGTCTACCGCAACGGCACCTTCTACCTCCGCAACTCGCTGACGAACGGCGTGGCCGACCTCACCATCCCCTTCGGCAACCCCGGCGACCGCCCCGTCACCGGCGACTTCAACGGCAACGGCACCGACACCATCGGCGTCTACCGCAACGGCACCTTCTACCTCCGCAACTCCAACACCCCCGGACCTGCCGATCTCACCATCCCCTTCGGCAACCCCGGCGACGTCCCCGTCACCGGCGACTTCAACGGCGACGGCACCGACACCATCGGCGTCTACCGCAACGGCACCTTCTACCTTCGCAACTCCAACACGCCCGGACCTGCCGATCTCACCATCGCCTTCGGCCCCGGCGGGACGCCGCTGATGGGCAAGTGGGTCGTCCCGACCGGCGGTTGGGTCCGGACGTCGGCGACCGGGCCGCCCATCACCGATACCCCCGCCGTGGCTCACTGACGCCGGACCCAGGGCGCCCCGACGGCGTCGGCCAGTCCTCAGAGGCCTCACAGCCATCTCACAGGATGGGTTCGTAGGATGCCGCCCGCTCGACTGGCGCGGAGGTGCCGATGTTCTCGATGAGTTACGCATGGAACGAGTTGCGCCGGCGATGGAGCCGGACGCTCGTCACCGCGATCGGCTTGGCCGCCGGCGTGGGTCTGGTGATGGGGATCGTGGGAGTCTCCAACGGACTCGAGCAAGCGCAGAACAAGGTGCTCTCACCGCTGTCGTCGGTGGGCACCGACATCATCGTGACCCGCACGGTCGGCGCCACCACGGCTCCGACCTCGACGGGCGGGTCGACGTCGGGGTCCACGACCACGACGACACCGGCAACGGGCGCGGGCGGCGGCGCGGGTGCCGGCGGCGGCACCGGGGCGGGCGCGGGAGGGGGCGGCTTCTTCCGCAACGGAGGCGCGGGCGGCGGCGGTCGGGGCGGCGCGACCAGCCAGATCGATCAGCTCAACGCCAGCGACCAGGCGGCCCTGTTGAACGCCAACTCGTCGATCCTGACCGACCTCTCCAAGCTCGGACCGCCAGGGACCGCCTTCACCCATGACTTCTTCGTGCCCGGCACCCTCATCACCTACCCCCAAGCGGCCGTGACCGACATCAAGAAGGTCAAGGGCGTCGAGGCCGCCGTCCCCGCCCTCACCCTCCAGGCCCTCCACGAGTCGGGCACCGTGCCGGCCAACACCGACACCTTCACGACGGGCGGCCAGACCATCACCTCGGTGGCCCGCCCGGCTCCGCTCACCGCGGCCGAACAGGCCTCGGTGCGGGCCTGCCTGCAGGCCAGCGGCGCCTTCCCGACCACTCCGACGACCGGTGCCGGCGGCGCCACCGGCGGCGCCGGCGCAGGCACCGGGCGCCAGGGCGCAGGCGGAGGCGGAGGCGGCGGTGGCGGACTGGTCGGTCGCTTCGGCGCCGCCTTCACGCAGTGCCTGCCCCAGCGCTTCCAGCAGTACGAGTCCCAGGTGGTCGTGCCCACCCAGACCATCACGCGGGTGCTCAACCCGCCGGCGACCGACACCCAGACCAAGACCTACACCGTGGCCGGGGTCGACCCGAGCAACGACAGCGTCGGGCTGATCACCAAGGCCCAGGTCAAGTCGGGCTCGTGGTTCAGCTCCCACCCGGCCAACGAGATCCTCGTCAACACCGCCTACGCCGACACCAACAAGATCAAGGTCGGTCAGAAGCTGACCATCGACGACACCACCTTCACCGTCGTCGGGTTGGTCGACCCGACCCTCACGGGCAACACCGCCGACATCTACTTCGACCTGCCCACCCTGCAGAAGCTGTCGAACAACACCGGGCGCATCAACGAGACCTCGGTCAAGGTCGACAGCTCTTCCAACGTCAGCTCCGTCGGGGCCGCCATCCAGAAGCAGCTGCCGGGTGCTCAGGTGCTGACGTCCAAGTCGCTCGCCGACCAGGTCAGCGGGAGCCTGTCGAACGCCCACACCCTCGCCACGAACCTGGGCGGGGCGCTGGCCATCATCGTGCTGCTGGCCGCCTTCCTCATCGCCGCCCTGCTCACCCTGTCGAGCGTGGCCAAGCGGGTGCGCGAGATCGGCACGTTGCGGGCCGTCGGCTGGTCCAAGAGCGCCGTGGTGCGTCAGATCGTGGCCGAGACGGTCGGCATCGGGATCCTCGGCGGGATCCTGGGCGTGATCGTCGGAATCGGGATCTGCTCGGCCATCGGGGCCTTCGGGCCCGGCGCTGACCTCGACCACCTCGGGCACCGCGGTCGGCGCCTCGACCGCCGGCAGCCTCTTCCACCAGGCCACCGCCGCCACGGCCTCGACGACCATCCACTTGACCGCTCCCATCAGCGGCGGCACGGCGCTCATCGGCCTGGCCGCCGCGGTGGTCGGCGGCCTGCTGGCCGGCATCGTCGGTGGCTGGCGAGCGGCTCGCCTGGCCCCGGCCTCGGCCATGCGAGATCTCGGATGAGCGCCTCCGGCCAAAGTCCTGACGAGACCGACGAGACGGCCACGACCGCCGACGAACCCAGGGGATCAGCGATGAACGAAGCGGCGAGCGACTCGACGACCACGAGCGAGGCGACGACCGCCGCGCCGGCCGACGCCTCTGTCGAACCCGACACCACCGGCGACCTGCCCTGGTCGTTGGGCGATCCCGACCAGCTCTACGAGCTGCGCGCCGTCGAACGGCGCTATGTGCGGGGATCGGTCCCCGTGATCGCCCTGCAAGAGGTCGATCTCGTCATCCAGCGCGGCGAGTTCATCTCGATCGAAGGTCCCGAGCGGGTCGGGCAAGAGCACGCTGCTGCAGCTGCTGGGCGCCCTCGACGTGGCCACGGGTGGGGCCGTGCGCTTCGACGGCAACGAGCTCGGGTCGGCGTCGGACAAGACCCTGACGCGGATACGCAGCGAGGAGATCGGGTTCGTCTTCCAGCAGTTCAACCTCATCCCGACGCTCACCGCCGCCGAGAACGTCGGCATCGCCATGGTCCCTCGGCACGCGTCGAAGGCGGACCGCCGGGCCCGCGCCGGCGAGTTGCTCGAGCTGGTCGGGCTCGGCTCGCGCCTCGACCACCTGCCGTCTCGGCTGTCGGGCGGCGAGCAGCAGCGCGTGGCCATCGCCCGGGCCTTGGCCAACCGCCCGCGCGTCATCGTCGCCGACGAGCCGACGGGCAACCTCGACTCGCAGAGCGCCGAAGGCGTGATGGCCCAGCTGATCGACCTGCAGAGCCTCGACGAGGGCGTCACCATCATCGTGGCCACTCACGACACCGAGGTGGCCCGCCACTCCCGCCGTCACATCCGCCTGCGCGATGGCCGGATCACCGAGGACACCGCGGCCTGAGCCATCCCGCGTGCGCGTCGCTCAGGTGCGGCCGTCGGCGGCGCCGATGATGTCGCGGCCCAGCTCAGCGGGCGAAGGGAGCGGCGCTATCGGTCGCGCCATCTCGGTCGCCAGGCGCTCGGACAGGGTCGCGAACGACTCGGCGTAGCCAGGCTCGCCGATGACGTTCACGGTTTCGGCCGGATCGGCGTCGAGGTCGAGCAACGTCCAGTCGCTCGGCTCGCAGTGCAGTCGGGTGATGAGCTTCATCGAACCCTGGCGGATCGAGGGCCACGCCGACTCGGTCGCGCACAGGATCGTCCGATCGACATCATCGGGTTGGGCCTGATCGGTCAGCAGCGGACGCAGGCTGCGAGTGTCGAAGAGATCGGCGTCGATGTCGACGCCGGCGTAGTCGAGGCTGGTGAGCACGAAGTCGCAGCTGTGCACCGGCGTCTCGAGCCGCCGACCGCCGACGGCATCGGGCGCGCTGACGACCAGCGGCACGCGGGCCAGATCGTCGAACGGGATCCACGGGATCTTGCGGATCAGACCACGATGGCCGGCGTAGTCACCATGGTCGGAGGTGAAGAAGATGGCCGTCCGCTCGCGGTCGATGAGATCGAGCACGCGGCCCATCCCGTCGTCGATCTGCTTGACCAGCCCCCGCACGATGGCCAGCGACCCGCGGAGGTACTCCTCGGAGGGCACCGGCGCGGGACCCCACGGACCCATCTCGGATCGGGTCAGCTGCTCGACGAACACGCCCGGCAGCCCGGCGTTGGCCTCGAACCCGTCGATCGGGAGGATGCTGTCGGCCGGGTCGAACATCGTCGCGTAGGGCTCGGGCGGGTTGTGGGGCTCGTGGGGGTGCGGGAACGACACGACCATGAACAACGGCCGATCGGGATCGCGCTGCTCGAGCACGGCTCGCGCCTGCGCCGCGATCCAGTTCGTCGGATGCAGGTCGACGTCGTAGGGAAAGGCCTCGGACGGCTGGCTCGTGTCGGTGCTCATGCGCCGCCGCCAGTCGCGCACGCCCTGGTCCTGTTCGAGCCAGTCGTGGTAGTGGTCGAACCCGCCTGGTACGTCGCGCTCGGGGGTGAAGTCGAACGGGAACAGATGCTCGCAGGTGAGCAGCGTGTCGAAGCCGTGGTCGGCGCGGATCGGATTGGCATGGGCCTTGCCGACCAGGGCCGTGGCGTAGCCGGCATGACGAAGGGCGTGGCCGACGGTCCAGTAGTCCTCGGGCAACGAGCGGAAGTCGGCCACGACCGGCGCCCGGCGGGGCTGCAGGCCTGTCATCAGGGCGACGCGGGCCGGCACGCAGGTGGTCGACGCCGAGTAGGCCGTCTCGAAGGTCACTCCGCTCGCCGCCAGCGCGTCGAGGTTGGGCGTCTCGAAGTTCTGGGCGGCGGCGTACCCCGTCTGGTCGCGCCGCTGCTGATCGGTGAGGAACAGGACGATGTCGGGCCGGCTGGCGCTTCCCACCGCAGGGACCGTAGAAGCCGACGCGATGTGCTGTCCACCAACCCCTGAACGCACCGTGGGTTCAGCCAGACGTCAGGAACCAGGATTTCCCGGTTCACGCGGCGGCAACCCGCCCGACCACCTCGAATGCGACGGTGGGACCCATGGAACTCGAAGGCGAGCACCTCGAAGCCGCCGAGCGGCTGGTCGTCACCCCGGCCGCCGGTGTCTTCGAGGCGGCACCGGACCTTCCCGACCAGATCGAGATCGGATCGACCGTCGGCTACATCCACGGCCAGGACGTGGTCACGCCGGTGCGCTCGCGGTTCGCCGGCGAGCTCGTCTCCCTCGTCGCCTCGTCAGGTGAGCGGCTGATCCTCCATCAACGGGTGGCTTGGCTCCGCGCCTCGTAGGTCTCCCCCGGCTTGCGCACGGCGCCTGGACCCCCCCGGGCACGCGGGGCCCCTCCGACCTCTGGTTGGAGCGGGCCCCGACGGGGCCCGGTTTCGTTCCCCTGCCACGAGCGAGCCGTGGCATCGTGGGTGGATGAGTCGTGCCCCGTTCGCGTCGGTCGACGAGATCATCGAGGTGCTCGAGTCCCTCGATGGGCTGGCGAGCGACGACGTGGTCGCCGCCCTGCCCCACCTGCTCCAGACGGCCGAGCGCCTCGACCGCCTCGGGCCGACCGACGTCGAGCTGGTGGCGGCCGGGCTGGTCCACGACCTGGCCAGCGCCCTCGACATCCGCCAGCCCGATCACGCCACGGCCGGCGCCGCACTGGTCGGTCCGCTGCTCGGCCCGAGGGTCGCCGAGCTGGTTGGTGGCCACACCGACGCCAAGCGCTATCTGGTGACCGTCGAGCCGAGCTACGCCGATGGTCTCAGCGCCAACACCACCTTCACCCTCGTCGGCCAGGGCGGCTCGATGACGCCGGCCGAGGTCGAGGCCTTCGAACGTCGCCGGGAGTGCGCCGCTCTGGTCGCGTTGCGCCGGGCCGACGACGCGGCCAAGGTCCCGGGTGCGACGGTCCGCCCGCCCGCCGAGTGGCGGCCCCTGCTCGAGGCCGTCGTCGGCGTCAGCCCGACTAGCCGCAGGAGACGCCCTTGGGCGCTTCACCGGGCGAACGCCCGATCGGCGCCGTCGTGGTCGTCGAGGTCCCCGTCGATCCGGTGGAACCGGTCGAGCCGGCACCCGAGGTGGCCGCCGCTGACGGGTTCGACACACCCTGGAAGTCGGCCCCGATGACGAGGCGCACCTGGCCCGACGCCAAGCTCGAGTCCTGCATCACCTGCGCGCCGCCGGCCATGTAGGCGGCGACCAGCTGGGCCTGGCTCTCGGCCCCCGACCCGTAGTACACGGTCGTCTGGCTGGTCGCGTCGGCGTTGCCCGTGCTCGTGACCGTGAACCCGTACTGACCGAGCTTGCCGTGGCCGTCTTCCCGGCCTCACCGGTGACGCCGCCGCCGTTCTCGACCGACAGGGTGACCTCGGACGGCTTCACGTTCGACGGCGTCGAGGCCTTGGTGCGGAACACGTCGAGGATCGGCTGGGCCTCGTCCGTCTGCAAGATGCAGCACGTCGGCCCCGCCGTCGGTCACGTGCGGGCGTCGTCGGCAGCGTGTAGCTGACCAGCTTGTCGGCGTCGAAGGCCTTGTAGTCGCCCAGCAGCGACGAGCATGTCGCCGATGCTGAAGTTGCTGTCGACCTTGAGGTTCTTGATCACGCTGTGCACCAGGTTGTTGGTGGCGATGAGGTTGAGGCCGGTCGCCTTCGCTCGGCCCGGTCGATGACCTTGCGGATGAAGATCTGCTGGCGGGTGATGCGCCCGAGGTCGCCGGTGCCGTCGGACTTCCACTCGCCCGAGTCGGTGTCGTTGTACTGGAGCTCGCGGGACCGGGCGAACGACGAGGGCCTGTTCGCCGTTGAGCATGACGCAGCCGGCCGTCTCGATGTCGAGGCCCGAGTTGTTGTCGCGCATCGGCGTGTCGAAGTACATCGGCACCCCGCCGACGGCGTTGACCACGTCGCGGAAGCTCGTCGAAGTTGACCTCGACGTAGTGGTTGATGGGGATGCCGAAGTCCTGCTCGATCGTGTTGATCAGCGGCTGAGGACCGCTGTTGTAGGCGGTGTTGATGCGTTGGTTGCCGCCGGTGCCGTAGATCGGGATCCACAGGTCGCGGGGGAACGACAGCAGCTTGGCCGTGTGCTTGCTGCGGGTCGATGCGCAACACCATGATCGTGTCCGAGCGCTGCCCGCCGGTGGCGTCGACTGCCGCCCTTGAACACCTTGTAGTTCGGGATCGTACTTGCTGATGACCGCTGCGGCTGTCGGAGCCGACGATCAGGTAGTTCTGGGGACCGCCGGCCGAGGCCGCTTGGCCAGGTTCAGCTTCTCCTTGTGCAGCTGGCTGAACCGCCAGATGCCGTAGCCCGACGCCGGCGACGGCGGCCAGGATCGCCGAGCAGGACCACGATGCCGATGCCCAGCACGACCCGCTGGCGCCAGGTGCGGCCGCGACGTCGGCGCGGGGCCGCATCGGGTGCGGTCGCCGGGCGGGGCGGATCGTCGAGCGCGCTCGACGATCGAGGCGGGGCCATGAAGTAGGCAAGGCTAGCGGGACCGTGCGCCGACCAGGTCACCCTGACGGGTGACGGCCGCCACCTTCCTCACCTGCGGCTCTGCGCTCACGGTCACTGGTCGCCGCGCCGGCTTCGGCTCCCTGGTCGCCGGCTTGGTCGCCGCCGCCGGCTTCGGCTCCTTGGGCAGGCCGAGGACCCGCTCGCCCACGATGTTGCGCTGGATCTGCGAGGTCCCGCCCCAGATCGTCTCGGAGCGGGAGAAGAAGAACGACGACTGCAGCACCGACGACGGGTAGTGCGCGCTGGTGCGCCGGGCGCCGTAGCCGGGAACGGACTCCTCGACGTCGGGATCGCCGGTGAGGATCTGGCCCTCGGGACCCAGCACGTCGATGGCCAGGTTCATGACGTGCTGGTGGTACTCGCTCCAGAACATCTTGTTGGTGGCGCCGAGGGCGGCCACGCCGAGGTCCTTGCGGTTCTGCACGCACCGACGGTGAGCGTGCGCAGGCCGTTGATGCGCATGATCTGCACCTTGGACCAGGCCTTGGCCAGCTCCTGGCGCACGAGCGGATCGTCGGTCTGGCCGCTGCTCACGGGCCTTCTCGATGATGACCTCGAGCTCCTTCTCGAAGCGACGGTGGCCGGTGGTGGCCGACGTGCCCCGCTCGAAGCCGAGCGTGGTCATGGCCACCTTCCAACCGTTGTTGACGCCGCCGACGACGTTGTCCTTCGGGACAGCGGGCGTCGGTGAAGAACACCTCGGCGAACTCGGCGGCGCCGTCGATCTGCTGGATGGGTCGGACCTCGATGCCCGGCTGCTTCATCGGGCAGAGCAGGTACGAGATGCCGGCGTGCTTCGACGCGTCGGGATCGGTGCGGCAGAGCACGAAGATGTAGTCGGCGATGAAGCCCTGGGTCGTCCAGATCTTCTGGCCGTTGATCACCCACTCGTCGCCGTCGAGCACGGCCTTGGTCGACAGCCCGGCCAGGTCGGAGCCGGCGTCGGGCTCGCTGAAGCCCTGGCACCACGCGATCTCGCCCGAGAGGATCTTGGGCAGGAAGAACTTCTTCTGCTCCTCGGTCCCCCACTGCAGGATCGTCGGGCCGACCAGCGTGTCGCCGAAGAAGTCGGCCCGCAGCGGCGCGCCGGCCCGGGCGAACTCCTCGTTGAGCACCACCGCCTCCATGGTCGAGAGGCCCTTGCCGCCGTACTCGTCGGGCCAGGTGGCGCAGATCCAGCCGCCCTCGAACAGCGTCTGGGTCCACTCCTTCTGGAACTGGACCTTGGCCTCGGCGTCCATCTCGAAGCCGGGCTCGAACCACCCCTCGGGCAGGTGCTCCTCGAGCCACGGGCGGATCTCGATGCGGAAGGCCTCGGCCTCGGGGGGATAGGTCAGGTCCATGCCCCCATGATTGCCGACCTGCTGGCCCGGCGATAATCCGCCGGCGCTCGACCGGCGAGCCGCCCGATGGCCGCCTCCGGATCCGGCTCGTCCCATCTCGAGGCTCCGGGGATGGCCATCACCGACGAGGCTGCCAACCAGACCGCACCGGCCCCGGCCCGAGAGCGCTGGACCTTCCAGTGGAAGGAGCTCTACGACGAGGTCATCACCAGCGGCCTGTGCACCGGGTGCGCCGGCTGCGTGATCTCGTGCCCCCACGACGTGATCGGCTACGACCACGAGCAGGGCGGCTACAAGCCCTTCCACCTCGAGGAGGAGCTCGGCCTCGACGACTGCATCCACGGCCAGAAGGGCTGCACCTCGTGCACCCGGGCGTGCCCCCGCTTCCGGGCCTGGGAGCCCGAGGCCAACGAGCACCTCTTCGACCGTGAACGCCAGCCCGACGAGGTGGCCGGCATCTACTCCGACATCCTGTTGACCCGGGCCAGCGACGACATGGTCCACCGGATGGGCCAGGACGGCGGGCTGGTGTCGGCCATCCTCATCTGGGCCATGCAGGAGGGCTACATCGACGCCGCCCTGACCTCGTTCCTCGACGGCGCGGCCGGCGACTGGAAGGCCAAGCCCGGCGTGGCCGCCACCCGCGACGAGGTGCTCGCCTCGGCGGGGAGCCGCTACACCTACTCGGCCAACACGCTGGCCCTGCGCCGAGGCGCTCGAGCGGGGCTTCATCGAAGCTGGCCCTGGTCGGCATGAGCTGCCAGTCGTCGGTGCCGCCGGTGATGTGGCACCGCAAGATCGGCAAGATCAGCAAGCCCATCGTCTTCAACATCGGTCTGCTCTGCTCGAAGACCTTCGACGACGCCATCTTCGAGGAGCTGTTCGAGGCCAAGTACGGCCTGCACAAGCAGGACATGGTCAAGATGAACATCAAGGGCGTGTTCCAGATCTGGATGCGCGACGGCGGCTACCACGAGATCAACCTCAAGGAGTGCCACGCCTGGACGCGCGAGGGCTGCAACTCACTGCCCTGACTTCGCCGCCGAGCACGCCGACATCTCGACCGGCGGCATCGGCAAGGACAACGACTGGACGCTGACCATCGTGCGCACCGATCTCGGGCGCGAGATCATCAAGCGGATGATCGCCGACGGGTCGATCATCTCGCGGCCGGCCGACGAGGATCCGGCCGCCATCGCCCTGATGCGCAAGCTGGCCGAGAAGAGCCGCGAGCGCTGGCCGACGTGGGCCAACCCGGCCGTGCGGGTCGGACTGCCCGACCCCAAGGTGAAGGCCAAGGCCAAGGCCTAGAGGCTCGGCCGCGCTCGGGCCTGTCGGGCTGAGCTAGTTGCTCGGCTTGACCGTGGTCGGTCCGCCGCTCGACTTGGCCGTGGTCGTCGGCGCGCCCCGGTACCCCTCGCTGCCGCACTTCTCCTGGAAGGCGTCGGTCAGGCTGGACGGCAGGCTGTTCGGATCGTTCTTGAGGGCATCGTTGATCTGGATGAACGTCTTGCCCGTGTAGTCCTTGAAGGTCTGGCCATCACCCCGGGCCTTCTTGTCAGCGGCTGACGCGGGGATCGAGGCCGTCGTCACGTTGTAGAGGCAGTCGCACAGGTCGGTCGACGCCAGTGTCGTGCCCGTGCCCCCGCCCGTGCAGCCCTGGACGAAGTTGTCCTTGGTCACCGAGTTGTAGTGCTGGGGCGTGTTGTCCTCGTGGCAGGCGGTGGCCACCAGGGCCAGCGCCGCGATCATCACCACGAGCAGAGGCGCCCGGCGGCGCGAGCGGGAGGGTGCAGCAGGAACGAGCATGGGGAGCGGCGGCCTCGGACGGTCGATTCAGGTCGGCCGACACCGTACTCGCTCTGCTGTGTCCTCCGGTCGGCGGGGAGGCTTGCTATGTCCTCCGGTCGGCAAGTCTCCCTCCGGACGGGCTTCGCCCATCCGGGTGTCATCGTGCGAGCGTCTCCGCACCGCTCCGACGCTAGGTCGCGATTGTCCGGGTAGGCGCAGCCCGCCAGGGCGGAGCCGCAAGCGGCGTGACACCCAGATGGCGAAGCGCTCGCAGGGAGGCTCTGCCGACCGGAGAGCCAAGCAATCAGGCCAGTCGCCGGTAGTTCTCGAACACGATGACCTCGGCGTCGGCCGCGTCCTCGTGGTCGGCATCGCACGCCACCCGGGCCAGGTAGGCCAGATGGGGGGCTTCCGCGGCCAGATCGATGATCTTGGCGTCACGATCGGGGGCCTGGTCATCGGAGGCGCCGTCGGCGACCTCGAGGGACGGAGCCGAGGCCTCGCGGGCCAGGGCGACGGCGCTGGCCATGGCCGACCACAGGCCGTTCGGGCCCCGCGGTCCACACACCTTCTGCGGTTCCATCGACTCAACTCCGGGGTCGGGCTCCAGATCGTCGGCCCGCATCCAGTTCATCGATGGCCACACATCCACGGTGGCAGGTGACTGGGTCAGGTCGATCCGGCGGATGCTCGCTCGCATGCAGGCCATCATGGAGATGTGCTCTCGTCCCCGGATGAGGCCGACGACCCAAAAGGCGCACAAATGGGTCAGACGAATCGGGCTCCATGAGCCGGATGCATCGGCGCCCGTGAGTCGGATGCACCACCACCCGGACACCCCCGTGGGTCGAATGGCCCGGGCGGCGTCAGCCTGGTGCTGCCGCCAGCGCGCGAGCGCGTCCGAATATGTCGTCGAGCATGGTCTCGGTGAGCCGTCCGGTGAAGGTGTTCTGCTGGCTCACGTGATACGAGCACAGGATCGTGCGCCTCGAGCTGTCACTCGGCGCGACGGGAACCTCGAGGCCATGAGCGAAGCGAGGCCGAGGCCGCACCTCGACACCCAGCAGCCGACAGACCGAGTCGTAGGCGATCTGTCCGAGGGCGACATACACGCGGGCGGCGGCGAGCAAGGCCAGCTCGCGGTCGATGAACGGTCGGCACTCGTCGCGTTCGGCCGGCGTGGGCTTGTTCGCTGGTGGCGCACAGCGGACCGGAGCGGTGATGTAGGCGCCGGTGAGGACGAGCCCGTCATCGCGGCTGGTGCTCTCGGGCTGGTTGGCATAGCCGGCGCGCCACAACGCCCGATAGAGCCATTCCCCCGACCGATCACCGGTGAACATCCGCCCAGTGCGATTGGCGCCGTGGGCGGCGGGCGCCAGCCCGATCACCACGACCGAGGCGTCCGGATCGCCGAAGCCGGGTACCGGCCGGCCCCAGTACTCCTCGAGCCGAAAGGCGGCCCGCTTGGTGACCGCCACCTCCTCGCGCCAGGCAACGAGTCGGGGACACGCTCGACACGACACGATCTCGTCGCGGAGCTCGGAGAGCGAATCCATTTCGGCAGGTTACGGGTACCTTGGGTGGCCTTCTCGCCTGGGTGACCGTTCACCGCCATCAGGACCGCCGAGCCGATCGTTGCTGATGCCCTCTACTGCCAAGTCCAAGACGAAGCCCAAGCCCGTGCCGGCGACGACCGTGCTGCTCGTCCGTCACGGCCAGACACCGTCGACGGGTACCACCCTCCCCGGCCGCGCCCGCGGCTTGCATCTGGCTGATGCCGGACGCGGCCAGGCCGAGGCGGCCGCGAGCCGGATCGCCAAGCTCGACAAGGTGGCCGCCGTCTATGCCTCGCCGCTCGAACGGACGCGAGAGACCGCCGCGCCCATCGCCAAGGCGCTGGGCCTGCGTGTGCGCATCGACCGAGGCCTGCTCGAGTGCGACTTCGGCAGCTGGACCGGGAAGGCGCTCAAGGATCTGGCCCGCCTCCCGGAGTGGAAGACCGTGCAGCGCTATCCGAGCGGCTTCCGCTTCCCCGGCGGCGAGTCGTTCACCGAGATGCAGACCCGGATGACCTCGGCGCTGGCCCGCCTGACCTCCCGTCATGAGGGCGAGACCATCGTCGCCGTGTCGCACGCCGATCCCATCAAGGCGGCGTTGGCTGCCGCCCTCGGCACCCATCTCGACCTGTTCCAACGCATCGTCGTGTCCCCGTGCTCGGTGAGCGTGATCTGGTACAGCGCGGGCGGCCCCGTCGTGCTCACGTCCAACTCGACAGGCGACGACCTGACCACGCTGGGCCTGTCGTGAGCGTCGACTCATGAGCACGTCGTTCGAGTTCGACGAGCCCGAGCACTTCACGACCGGCACAATCGGCGAGCCCGGTCATCGCGTGTTCTTCCTGCAAGCGGCCCAGCACGGCTCGGTGGCCACGCTACGACTCGAGAAGCAGCAGGTCGCGGCGCTGGCCGAGTACCTGGCCGGCATCCTCGCCGACCTCCCCGACGCCGAGGCCGAACCAAGTGGACTCGACCTGATCGAGCCCGCGGTCGAGGAGTGGGTGGTCGGCGCCCTCGCCGTCGCCTACGAGGAAGCGACCGATCGCATCCTGCTCGTGGCCGAGGAACTGGTCGTCGCGCCCGAGGGCGAAGAGGACGACGCGGACGACGAGCCCGATCTGTTGGCGCTGGCGCTCGGCGACGACGAGAGCGACACCGCCACCGCCCGGTTCCGGCTGTCGCGTGACCAGGTCTCGGCCTTCATCCGCCGAGCCGCTGAGCTGGTGGTGTCGGGGCGCCCGATCTGTCCGCTGTGCGGACGACCCATCGATCCCGAGGGGCACGCCTGCCCCCGACTCAACTGAACGTGCCGCCCCGACCTCCGGATGGTCCGGAGCGCGACGTGTTGGTCCGAGGCCAACTCGAGCTCAAGGGGCGCATGCCCTGGAGCTCGAACGGCACCTATCTGGCCGAGGCCTGCCTCGATGGTGAGGCCCTCGACGCCGTCTACAAGCCCTATCGCGGCGAACGGCCGCTCTGGGACTTCCCGTCGGGCCTGTACAAGCGCGAGGTGGCGGCCTACGAGCTCAGCGATGCCCTCGGTTGGGGCATCGTCCCGCTCACCGTCCTGCGCAGCGAAGGACCGCTCGGCGAGGGATCGCTGCAGCAGTTCGTCCCCGCCGACTTCGAGCAGCACTACTTCACGCTCTACGAGGACGAGGCGACCCACGAACGGCTGAAGACGATCTGCGCCTTCGATCTGCTGGCCAACCAGACCGACCGCAAGAGCGGTCACTGCCTGCTCGGCGAGGACGGGCAGATCTACGGCATCGACAACGGCCTGAGCTTCCACCACGAGTTCAAGTTGCGCACGGTGATCTGGGAGTTCGCGGGCGAGCCGGTGCCCCGAGCGCTCATCGAGGACATGGTCCGGCTCGTCGAGGACGGCCTGACCCCACCGCTGTTCGCCCTGCTCGATTCGTTCGAGCGAGATGCGCTGCTGACCCGCGCTCGCGCGTTGATCCGCGACGGCCACTTCCCCGTCGACCACACGGGACGCCGCTACCCCTGGCCGTTGGTCTGAGGCGTCGGTTGCAGCAGGGGCGGACGTGCGGACGTCGCCTGCATGACAGAGTGCAGGGGTGAACTGGCCGACGGGATTCATGTGGGGTACGGGCGCGTCGTCGACCCAGGCCGAGGGGGCGGCTCCGGCGTCGGACTGGATCGACTGGGAGCGGGCCGGGCGGGCGCCGACCTCGGGTGACGGCAACGGCTTCGGCCAGCGCTATCGGGAGGACTTCGCGCTCTACGCGGCGCTCGGGCTGACCCACCATCGACTCTCGATCGAGTGGGCGCGCATCGAGCCCGAGCCCGGGCGCCGAGACCCGGCCGCCGTCGCCCACTACCGCGACGTCCTCGCCGCCGCTCGTGACGCGGGGGTCGACGCCGTGGGTCTGCCTCCACCACTTCACGCTCCCGCGCTGGATCGCCGCCGACGGAGCCTTCCTGGTCGAGCGCAACCGCACCGAGCACTGGGCCCGGCACGTCGACTTCGTGGCCGAGACCTTCGGTGATCTGGTTGGGGGGTGGCAGCCGGTGAACGAGATGAACTTCTACCCGACGGCCGCCTACCGGGGCATGGGCTTCCCGCCCGGCCACGACGATCGCGACGAGTGGGCGACGGCGACCCAGGCGATCCACCTGGCCACGGCGGAAGCGGCCGTGCGCCTCAAGCAGACGGGTGCGCCGGTGTCGTCGATCTTCGCGCTGCTCACCGCCGAGCCTCACGACGAGAGCGAGGCGACCCGACAGACGGTGCGCCGCCTCGACGAGCAGACCTGGGACGTCGGGCTCGGGCTCTTCCGAGAGGGCGTGCTGCGCGTGCCCGATCGCGATCCGATCGAACGGCCCGACCTGGCCGGCTCGTTCGACCTGATCGGGTTCTCGTACTACATGGGCCTCGGGGTTCGCGACGGGGCGATCGTCGTCCATCCCGACGACGCACCCCGCTCCCCGCTCGGATACGGCATCTGGGCCGACGGGCTCGGACGTGTGCTCGATCGCCTGCACACCGAGGTGCCGGGCACGCCGTTGCTCGTCGCCGAGTTCGGCATCGGCACGGACGATGACGACCAGCGCGCCGCGTACCTGCAACAGGGTCTCGAGATCACGGCCGAAGCCATCGAGCGCGGGATCGACATCCGCGGCTTCTTCCACTGGACCGGCGTCGACAACTACGAGTGGATGCACGGCTTCGACGTGTCGTTCGGCCTGATCGATCGCGACCGCCACGTCCGTCCCAGCGCCGAGGTGCTGCGGGCCGCGGCGACGGGGTCCCCGGCCGAGTAGCCGACGAACGCGGCGGCAGATCGCCACCTTGGAGGTGGTCACCTGCCGCC
The DNA here is from genome assembly GCA_963734965.1 of uncultured Microthrixaceae bacterium. Classification (GTDB taxonomy): domain Bacteria; phylum Actinomycetota; class Acidimicrobiia; order Acidimicrobiales; family Acidimicrobilacustridaceae; genus UBA4742. Next base: position 996,996 of record CAVTJK010000004.1, read on the forward strand.
GCGATGTCGCCGACCATGGCCCGGACTATCCGCCCACCGGTCCCAGGATGGCGTCGAGGTAGGGGCTGGTGAAGCGGCCGTCGGGATCGAGCCGAGCGCGCAGGGACTGGAAGTCGTCCCAACGCTGGTAGCGGGGGGCCAGCGTGGCCGCCGTCTGGAAGTGGAGCTTGCCCCAGTGGGGGCGACCGCCGTAGTCGTCCATGATGTGCTCGACGCCCTGGAAGTACTGGTCATAGGACGTGCCCTGATAGACGTGCACGGCGATGTACGCCGTCTCGCGACCTGATGCGGTGCTGAGCGGGATGTCGTCGGGCGCCACGACGCGGACTTCGACCGGAAAGCTGATCGGGACCCCGAGCACGCGCGACCAGCTCGCGCACCCGGTTGAGGGCCTCGACGAGGTGCTCACGCGGGATGGCGTACTCCATCTCGTAGAAGCGCACGAGGCGCGGGCTGGCGAACACCGTGTGGCTGGGCGCCGTGTAGACCGAGCGGCCGGTGCTCGGCATCATCTTGGCCACTCGCGGGATGAGGTCGGGGCGACGCCGCCCGATCCGGCACGTCACGTCGAAGGCCAGGTTCGAGATGAGGTAGTCGTCGCGGAGCGCTCGCCAGCGGGGACGGGGCTGGACCGGCTCGGCGGTCCGGCGGTTGCGCTTGGTCAAGGCCCACCGTGTGCCCGGCACCCAGAAGAACTCGAAGTGGTCGTTGCCGGCGATCTCGTCTTCCCACCGGTCGAGCACGTCGTCGACCAGCTCGGCCTGCTCGACGGCGTGCAGGTTGAACGAGGGGACGCACTGGACGGTGACGGTCGACAGGATCCCCAGCGAGCCGACTCCCACCCGGGCCACGTCGAGCACATCGGCGTTCTGGTCGGCCGTGGCCTCGATGACCGAGCCGTCGCCGGTGACGATCCGCAGCCCCACGATGCGGCTCGACAGGTTGCCGAACCGCAGGCCGGTGCCGTGGGTCGCGGTCGACGTGGCCCCGGCGATCGACTGGTAGGCGATGTCGCCCAGGTTCTCGAAGGCCAGCCCGTGGTGAGCCAGCGCGTCGCTCATGCGCGACAGCGGGATCCCGGCCTGGACCGTCGCGGTCTGCGCCACCGGATCGACGTCGAGCACCTCGCCGTAGTCGGCCAGGTCGACGAGATCCCCGTCCGTGCAGACCAGCGGCGTGAACGAGTGGCCGGCGCCGACCACCTTGACGCGCCGACCCGCCTCCACCGCCCGCTCGACGACGGCCACGAGCTCGGCTTCGGTGCGCGGGCGCGACACGCTTGCCGGCGCGCAGGACTGGTTGCGAGCCCAGTTGCGCCAGATCAGCTTGGCCGACCGGGCCGGTTTGGTTGTCGAGGTTCGGGCCATCGTCGACCCTCCCTCGGGCCGGGCCGACTCAGCCGCGCGCCTTGAGGGCGTCGATCAGAGCCGGCAGCACCTTGTGGACGTCGCCGACGATGCCGAGGTCGCTGATCGAGAAGATCGGGGCCTCGGCATCCTTGTTGATGGCGATGATGTTCTTCGAGCCCTTCATGCCCACCATGTGCTGGGTGGCGCCCGAGATGCCGGCGGCGATGTAGACGTCGGGCTTGACGACCTTGCCGGTCTGGCCGACCTGATGGCTGTAGGGCACCCAACCGGCGTCGACGATGGCGCGCGCGACGCGCCCGGCGCCGCCTTGAGCAGCTTGGCCAGGTCCTCGATCATCTGATACTTGTCGGCCTCGCCGAGCCCTCGTCCGCCGGAGACGACGATGGACGCGTCCTCGAGCTGCGGACCTTCGCGCTCCTCGACGTGGCGGGCGGTGATCTTGGCCCCGCTCGACGCCCCGACATCGGGGACGGCCAGGGTCTCGACGGCGGCCGGCCCGCCTCCGGACTCCTCGGCGGCGAAGGACTTGGGGCGGATGAGGACCAGCGCGGGACCCGCGCCGGTGAAGGTGGTCGTCACGTTGAGCGTGCCGCCGAACACCGGCGTGGTCACGTTGACCTTGCTGGCGTCGACGCCGAGGTCGGTGCCATTGGTCAGCACCGGACGGTCGAGCGCGACCGACAGTCGACCGGCCACGTCACGGGCGGCGTAGGACGTGCCGAACACGATGGCGTCCGGCGCCCCGGTGGCCACGGCGGCGGCGATGGCGGCGGCCACGGGCGGGCCGGGCAGCACGTCACCGATGTCGCCGGTGCTGTGGATGGTGGTCACGCCGTGCGCGCCGAGCGACGCAGCGATGGCGTCGGCGTCACCACCGACGTAGATGGCCTCGACCGTGTCGGCCAGCTCACGGGCCTTCGTGAGGACCTCGAGGGTGGTCGACGACACCTTGGCGTCGGCCGCCTCTGCATAGACCCAGATCTTCGAGAGTGTCATGTCCCAGCTGCTCCTAGATGACCTTGAGGGAGTCGAGGAAGGCGACGATCTTCTCGGCGCCGGTGCCGTCGTCCTCGATGATCTCGCCGGCCTGGCGGGCCTCGGCGGGGTCGATGGCGGTGATCTCCTGGCGGGCCCCGTCCCAGCCGACCTGGCCGGTGTCGATGCCGAGGTCGGTCAGGCTGACCTCGTCGACGGGCTTGCTCTTGGCCGCCATGATCCCCTTGAACGAGGGATAGCGCGGCTCGACCACTCCGGCGGTCACGGACACGACGGCGGGCATCGGGCACTCGACGTCGTCATAGCCCGCCTCGGTCTGGCGCTCGACCTTGACCGTCGAGCCGTCGACGGCGATCGACTTGGCGAAGGTGACCGACGGGCGGTCGAGCAGCCCGGCGATCTGCTCGGGCACCGTGCCCGTGTAGCCGTCGCTCGACTCGGTGGCGGTCAGCACCAGGTCGGCGTCGTCGACCCGCTTGATGGCGGCGGCCAGGACCTTGGCCGTGCCGAGCGAGTCGCTGCCGGCCAGGGCCGGATCGCTGATCAGGATGGCCTTGGCCGCGCCCATGGCCAGGGCGGTGCGCAGGCCGCCGACCTCGCCGTTGGGGACCATCGACACGAGCGTGACCTCGCCCCCACCGGCTGTGTCGACCAGTTGGAGCGCCATCTCGACGCCGTAGGAATCGGACTCGTCGAGGATCAGCTTTCCGCCTCGGACGAGTGTCTTGGTGGTGGGATCCAGCGCACCCGGGTCGGCCGGGTCCGGGATCTGCTTGACGCAGACGACAACGTTCATGGCGGTCATTCTTTGCTGAGTCCTGCGGTCCGGCCAAATCGACGAAGGCCGCGGTTAGCGTGTCGCCCACTGTGAGGGTGCTGCTGCTGGTGAACTCGTCCGCCTCGTCGGTGACCGCCCGGGGGCGGGTCGTGATCCAGAAGGCGCTTTCGGCCGACCACGAGGTGACCCTGGCCGAGACCAGCCGGCGGGGCCACGCCACCCGACTGGCCCAGGGGGCGGCGGCCGACGGCCTCGACGTGGTCGTGGTGCTCGGCGGCGATGGGACCCTGAACGAGGCCGCCAACGGGCTGGCCGGCACCAGCACCGCCCTGGCCGCGCTGCCCGGTGGCTCCACCAACGTCTTCGCCCGCACCCTCGGCCTGCCCGACGATCCCATCGAGGCGACCGGCGTGCTGCTCGAAGGGCTGGCACGGGGTGCGGTGCGTCGGGTCGGCCTCGGCGTCGTCAACGGGCGCTACTTCCTTTTCCACTGCGGCATGGGCTTCGACGCTGCCATCGTCGCCAGGGTCGACCGCCGTGCCGCCCTCAAGCGCTACGCCAGCCATCCCCTGTTCCTGTTCTCGGTGTTCGAGACCTGGTTCCGCCACTACGACCACAGCCGACCCCGGTTCTCGGTCCGCCTTCCGGTCGGGCCCGGCGCGACCAACGAGCGCGACGTCGTGGACGACGTCTACTTCGCCGTGTGCCTCAACACGAACCCCTACACCTATCTCGGCACCCGACCGTTGAACCTGTCGCCCGACACGACCCTCGACACCGGGCTGGCCATGGTCTCGGTCCGCTCGTTGAGCTTCGCCACCGTGTCAGGACTGGCCCTGTCCGCCCTGGCCAGCGGGGACCACCTCCGCCACGACCGCAACGTCGACTTCCGCACCGACCTGGCCGCGGTGGGCGTCGAGGGCTACGGCCCCTTCCCGTACCAGGTCGACGGCGAGTACCTCGGCGAGGTGTCCACCCTCGAGTTCCGCCACGAACCCGAAGCCCTCGCCCTCGTCATGCCCTAGTTGCTTGGCTCTCCGGTCGGCGGGGCCTCCCTGCGAGCGCCTTCGGCATGTGGGTCTCACGCCACTCGCGGCTCCGCTCTGCTCCGCCACGTCGACCCCGTCGGCGGCGCCTCCCTGCGAGCGCCTTCGGCATGTGCGTCTCACGCCGCTCGCCGCTCCGCTCTGCTCCGCCACGTCTCACCGGTTGGCGAGGACGGCGGCCGCGACGTCGGGGACGTTGGTGATGATGCCGTCGACGCCCAGATCGGCGAGCTGGGCGATGCGCTCGGGATCATCCACCGTCCAGGGGAACACGGCCAGACCCTCGGCGTGGGCGCGGTCCACCAGCGCGGCGTCGGTGAGCCGCTCCCAGGGGTTGACGGCGGCATGGCCGGCCTGGACCACCTGCGCGATCCATCGGTCGACTCGATAGACGCGGAAAGCCAGCGCCGCGGTGACCAGCCTCGGTTCGAGGTCGTGGACGAGATCGAGGCTCCGGCGGTCGAACGAGCTGACCATCAGCCGGTCGAACCAGTCATCACCGCCGACGTCGCCATGGTGGTCCGACGGGCCCGCGCCATCGGCTCGGGCGACGAGCTCGACAACCGTCGACCGGGCCACCCGACGATCGCGATCGGCGCGGTCGTGCTTGACCTCGACGTCCACCCCCATGCCGGCACAGGCGTCGAGTGCCTCGGCCAGCGTCGGGACCCCGGCCGGCAGATCCGACCGGGCCACCTCGCCGATGGCCCGCCCGTCGCCGAGGTGGGGATCGTGGTGCACGACGAGCTCGGCATCGGCGCTGAGACGAACGTCGAGCTCGACGCCGTCGGCGCCGAGTCGCTCGGCTTCGACGAAGGCGGCCACCGTGTTCTCGGGCCGGGCGGCCGACGCCCCTCGATGGGCGATCACCCTCGGGCCGTCGCCGTCGGGCCTCCAGATCACGCTGCGTCCGCCTGCGCCCACGAAGGGCGACGAGAGGTTTGGATCGGGGCCAACGAGACAAGTGTCATACCCAAAACCCCCCGACTACCCCTTGAAACCGGGGGTCGGGACCATTACCTTCAGGGGGTCCCAGCCACACGCTCTCGTCTATTTGACGCGGTGGCATGTGATTCGCTTCACGATCGGCAGGGCCTGCCGCGACTGAGGCCCGACTCGTGGAGGCAAAGTGGCCCTCACTTCTGCTGACTCTCTCTCCCTGGCGATCGACCCGGAACAGTGGCGCGACGTCGCGGCTTGCCGCGACACCGATCCCGACCTGTTCTTCCCGGTCGGCACGACGGGACCGGCCATCGATCAGATCGCCGCGGCCAAGAGCGTCTGCGACCAGTGCGAAGCCAAGGCGCCCTGCCTCGAGTTCGCCCTCACCACCAACCAGGACTCGGGCGTCTGGGGTGGCACCTCCGAAGAGGAGCGACGCAAGCTGCGCCGCCAGTGGGTCGCCGCCAACCGTCGCCGCGCCACCGCCTGACCCGAGTCGAGCTCGATCCTTCACCGGCCCCCCAGCCCGGGGGGCCGTTCCGCGTGAGGGTCGCCGTCGACGGTGGCCGGATCGTCGCCGAGGGGGACATGCAGCTCGACGGTGGTCCCTGGCCATCGACCGCCGTCGGCACCAGGCGTGAAGGCGATGGTGCCGCCGAGCTCGGAGGTCACGAGCGTGCGCACGATCGACAGACCCAACCCGGTCGAGGCGTCGATGGTGAAGCCCTCCGGCAGTCCGATCCCGTCGTCGCTCACCCGTACCCGCAGCTCGAGGGCATCGTGGTCGAGGTCGAGCAGCACGTGGCCAGGGTCGCGTTCCACCGGCGGGGTCTGATCCTCGACCGGATAGGCGTGGTCGACGACGTTCTGCAGCAGCTCGTTGAGCACGACGGCCAACGGCGTGGCGACGGTGGCGGGCAGGTTGCCGGCATCGCCGGTGATCTTGATCTCGATCGGAAACTCGGGTGACAGCAGGCCCTCCTCGACCATGCGAACGAGCGGTCGGGCGATGTCGACGAACGGAACGTCGTCGCCCGCCTCGTGCGACAGGATCTCGTGCACGAGCGCGATCGAACGGATGCGGCGGACCGACTCCTCGATGGCCGCCTTGGCCTCGACCGATTCGAGTCGGCGGCCCTGCAGGCGCAACAGCGACGAGATCGTCTGCAGGTTGTTCTTCACCCGATGGTGGATCTCTCGGATCGTCGCGTCCTTGGACACCAGCAAGCGGTCGCGACGCCGCAGCTCGGAGATGTCGCGCAGCAGCACGACGGCCCCGGTGACCCGACCGTCCTCGAGCAGCGGGATGCAGCGCATCAGGACGGTCACCTGTGGGCCGCGCTCGATCTCCTCGGTGTCGGGGACGGCCAGGCTGAACGCCGTGCGCACCACGTTCTCTTCAAGGCCGAGCTCACCGAGGCGCAGGCCCTCGGTGTTGGCATGCACACCGATGCGATGCAGCGCCGACACGGCGTTCGGTGACGCGTACTCGACGCGACTCGACCCGTCGAGCAGGATCACGCCGTCACCGACGCGGGGCGCCTCCTCGATCAACCCCTCCTCGCTGCTGAACGGGAACTCACCCGCCGCGATCATCCGGGCAAAGCGGTTGAACACCTCGACGTAGGTGCGCTCGAGCTCGCCCGGGTGGCGCACCGACGGAGCCGACTCGCGGTTGACCACCGCGATGGTGCGTCCCTGCCACCGAACGGGGATGCACAGCGCCCGGACCCGTTCCTTGATGGCCTGGCTGGTGACCTCGCCGTCGATGATCTCGCCGAGTTGGAGGGCCCGGGCGACGAGCGGGCGCTCGTCGCCCGATACGACCGTGCCGACCCAGTCGCTGCGGTACAAGGTCTGGTTGGTCAGGGGCCGCATCTGGCCGAGGACGACGAGACCACCTGGCGCCTCCTCGGCGTCGGCCGCCGCGAACAGCAGGAGGTCGGCGAAGCACAGATCGGCGAGCAGACCCCATGACGCCACGAGCCGCTGCAGGTGGTCGACTTCGAAGCGATCGAGTTGCGAGTGGACCCGAGCGAACTCGGCGAGACTGGCCATGGTTCATTCTCTCAGGCGCGCCGCGCTGCGCCGCACTCCGGACGGGTCGAGCTCGGCGCCGTCGTGCTAGCGCCAGAACTGCTCGCCCAGACGGAGAAGGCCGGCCAGATCGCCGATGTCGGTGTCGAGGTAGGGCACCGTCGCCACCAGGTCGGGTTTGCCGCGACAGCTCGGCGCGCTGTTCGGCCTCACGGCTGGCCAGCACTCGGTAGTTCAGGAAGCTCTCCCCCACCTCGCGCAGCACCCGCGCCACCATCGAGGCGTCGGCCAGCTTGCCCCGTCCTGAGGTGGCGATGCTCTGGGCGATCGTCTCGGCGTCGGCCGCCATGTGGCGAGCGGCGGCGGTCGCTCCGCGATCGAGCAGGTAGCTCGGCAGCACCTTGTTGAGCACCACGGCACCGAGGTCGAAGTCGCGGTCGGTGAGGGCGTCGATGAAGAAGTCGGCCTCGCGCACCGGGGACGGCTCGAGCGTCGTCACGACGACGAAGGTGGTCCGGCGATCCTCGAGCGTGCGGGTCACGGCCTGAGCGCGTTCGACGAAGCCGTCGTACATCGTCTGGAACAGGATGAAGAACTCGGCGATGTCACCGAGGAACTGCGAGCCGAGGATGCGGTCGGCGATCGAGTAGAAGGGCTTCGATGCCGCGTTGTACAAGCGCGACCGGTAGGGCGCGATGAGCCAGCGCAGCAGGCGGCTGCTGAAGAAGTCGGCCATGCGCTCGGGCGCCTCGAGGAAGTCGAGGGCGTTGCGAGTCGGAGGGGTGTCGACGACGATCAGGTCGTAGCGGCCCGACGAGTGGATCTCATAGAGCCGCTCCATGGCGATGTAGTCGTGGCTCTGGACGAACTTGCCGGTGATGTTCTGGTAGAGCGGGTTGGCCAGGATGGCGTCACGGGTCTCGGCGTCGGGTGCGTGGGCCCGGACGAGGTCGTCCCACGACTCCTTCGTGTCCAACATGGCCGCCCACAGCTCACCTCGGGGCTCGACGCCGGCCGCGGTGAACAGCTCGTCGGGGACGCGTGTCTCGACGTTGCCGAACTCCTCGAGCCCAAGGGCGGTGGCGAGTCGCCGAGCCGGGTCGACGGTGACGACCAGCACCTTGCCCCCGAGGTAGCCCGCAGCCATCGCCGCCATGGCGGCCGCCGTCGTGGTCTTGCCGACGCCGCCGGACCCGCAGGTGACGACGATCTCCTTGCTGGCGAGGAGCTGTTCGAGGGTGGTGACGGGCGCGTCGCGGTTGGACCCGTCGGCTCGGCTCGATCGCGGCATCGTCAGTCGTCGATCTCGGCGGCCAGGGCATCGGCGACCGCCCGCGAGGCGCGGACACCGTGAGCCCGGGTGAACAGGTAGGGGACATAGACGAGCGGAACCGACGGATCGAGCTCGGCCCGCAACCGCGTCATGTGCTCGGCCCGAGTGCGTCGCAGCGTGACCGCCAGCTGGGCGGCGTCGAGCAGAGCCTGCACCGAGTCACCGGAGGGGGCCTCGGCGGTGGCCGTGGTCCCCGTGGTCGCCGCCGCCGTCGGCGGAGGCGCGGCCAGCGCCTTGGCCAGCGCCCGGACGCCGGTGGGCTGGCGCAGTCGGTTGAACACCTCCTCCTCGCCTCGACCGAAGAGCTCGGGCAGCACGCGGTTGACCACCACCGCGGCCAGGTGCACGTCGGTCTCGACCTTCAACCGCTGCGCCAGCTCGAGGGTCTCGGCGACGGGCATCTCCTCGGGCGAGGACACGATCACCGCCGCGGTCGTCCGGGCGTCGGCCAGGATGTCGACCATCCATCGCGTCTGGTCGCGCACGCGACCGACCTTCACCAGCTCGTTGATGGCCTGAGGCGCGGCCAGCTGGCCGACGACGTGGCCGGTGGCCGACGCATCGACGACGATCAGGTCGTAGGTGCGCAACCGCGTCTCGTAGACGACCTTGCCGACGGTGAGGATCTCCTTGACGCCCGGCGCGGCATCGGCGATGAAGTCGAAGGTCCGGGCCACCGGTCCGATGCGACCGAGGAAGGGCACCTTCAGCTGGAGCCGCAGGTACTCCTTGAGCGACTGCTCGGTGTCCATGGCCATGCCCTGGAGGTTGGGCGCCAGCTCGCGCGGCTTGAACTCGAGCGCGTCGCATTCGAAGGCCTCGGCCAGGTCGCCCTTGGCGTCGATCTCACAGACGAGGGTGCGCTTGCCGCGCTGGGCCGCCAGGAGGGCCAGGCCGGCTGCGATGCTGGTCTTGCCCACCCCGCCCTTGCCGGTCACGAACAGCAGCCGCCGATCGAGCAGCCCCAGCCCGTCGCTCATCTACGGGGCCGGATCAGCCGGTCAGGCGGCACCGAATCCGATCCGCCTCGACTCGTCGGCCCCACCGAGCTCGATGTAGGCGATCTTGGCCGATTGCACGGCGATGTCACGACCGCTCTTGTCGGTGAGCCAGAGCACCTTGGCGTCGTCGGCCAGGGCCTCGTCGATGCGCTTCTTGATCTTCTCGCGATCGGTGTCGGGCGCCAGCTCGATGTCGATCTCCTTGACGGTGTTGGTCACACCGATGCGAACGTCCACGAAGAATCCTCCTGAAGGCGGTGCGGCGGGTCGGGGGTGCTGCCATGGCGGGCCGCATCGGCCGAAGCGTCGTCATGCTATCGAGGGTCGGGGCGGGCGGTCCCCATTGGCCGGGGCGAGAGGCCGGAGAGTACGTTCGGAGCCACGCGCAGATCGGAGGCGCCGAGATGGCCGACGTCCAGGTCGAGTACAACCCCTTCGCCGACGGGTTCAGCATCAACCCGTATCCGCAGTACGCCAGCCTGCGAGCGGCCGACCCGGTCCACCACAGCCCGATCGGCGTCTGGATCATCTTCGGCTACGACGACGTGCGGACGATGTTGCGGGACACGTCGCTCAGCGTGAACGACCACAACGCCCATCCGACAGCCATGTCCGAGCTGGCCCAGGATGCGCTCGGCGACGAGGCGGAGACACCGAACCGATCGATGTTGGACGTCGATCCCCCCGAGCACACCCGGCTGCGCCGGCTCGTCTCGAAGGCCTTCACGCCCCGGATGATCGAGCGCCTGCGGGCCCGTGTGCAGGAGCTGGTCGACGAGTCCCTCGATCGAGCCGCGGCCGACGGCGGGCTCGAGCTCATGGACGACCTGGCCTTCCCCCTGCCGTTCACGGTCATCACCGAGATGCTCGGGATGCCGCCGACCGACACGGTCGAGCTGCGTCGGCTGTCGGGGACCATCGTGCGCGGCCTCGAACCCGTCGCGTCGGTCGAGACGTTGGTCGAGATCGACGAGGCGGCCGGCGCCATGCGCCAACTCGTGACCGAGGCCATCGAGTGGAAGCGAGCCCGACCGGCTGACGACCTGCTGACGGGGCTCATCGCCGCCGAGGACCAGGGCGATGTCCTGTCGCCCGACGAGCTCGTCGACCAGGTCGTGCTGCTCTACATCGCCGGCCACGAGACGACGGTCAACCTGATCGGCAACGGCACGTGGGCCTTGCTCAACCACCCCGACCAGCTCCAGCTGCTGCGGGACGATCCGACGCTCGACGCTCCGGCCATCGAGGAGCTGTTGCGCTACGACAGCCCGGTGCAGATGACGCGTCGGATCACGCTCGACGAGGTGTCGATCGGCGGCAAGACGATCGAGCCGGGCGCGGTGACCGTGCTGGGTCTGGCGTCGGCCAACCGCGATCCCGACCACTTCGGGCCCACCGCCGATCGACTCGATCTGCGCCGCCCCGACGCCCCCGATCAGCTCAGCTTCGGCGGGGGCCACCACCACTGCCTGGGCGCCTCGCTGGCCCGCCTCGAGGCCCAGGTCGCCATCACCGGCCTGGTCCGCCGGTTCCCCGCCATCGAAGCCACGGCCGAGCCCGTGTACAACGGCCGCATCAACCTGCGCGGCCTCAGCTCGCTCCCCCTCCGGGTGGGCTGAACCCGCCCCGTCGCGACCCACCCCGCTCCGTTCCTGTGCCGTGACGTGCGTCTTCAGGGACACGCGACGGCACAGGTACGGTGGCCGCGGGCCGGGCGCGAGTCAGATGAGCTTCAGCTCGGGGTGGAACACCCGAGTGGGGGCCAGCTCGACATCGACCCGCTCGGCGATGGCGGCGAAGGCCAGCGCCGCTTCGCTGTCGGGCTGGCTGACCACGATGGGATGGCCGTCGTCGCCGCCTTCGCGCAGGGCCATGAGCAGCGGCACCTGACCGAGCAAGGGGACCTCGAGCCGATCGGCCAGCGCCTGGCCGCCCCCGGCCCCGAACAACTCGTAGCGGTGGCCGTCGTCGCCGGTGAACCAGGCCATGTTCTCGATGATCCCCTTGACCTCGAGGTGGACCTTCTCGGCCATGAACGCGGCGCGCTGGGCGACGCGCTGGGCCGCGGGCTGCGGGGTCGTGACCACGTAGACCTCGCCGCGGGGCAGGAACTGGGCCAGCGAGAGGGCGATGTCACCGGTGCCCGGCGGCAGGTCGATGACGAGGTAGTCGGGGTCGTCCCAGTAGACGTCGGTGAGGAACTGCTCGAGGGCCTTGTGCAGCATCGGGCCGCGCCAGATGACGGGCTGGTCCTCCTCGGCGAAGAACCCCATGGAGATGCAGCGCACCCCGTTGGCTTCGGGCGGCACGAGCATCTCGTCGATGACGACCGGCGGGCGGTGGACCCCCAACATGCGCGGGATCGAGAAGCCCCACACGTCGGCGTCGACAACGGCCACCGAGTGACCACGCTGGGCCAGCGCCACGGCCAGGTTGGTCGTGACCGACGACTTGCCGACGCCGCCCTTGCCCGACGCGATCAAGAGGCAGCGCGTGTGCGAACCAGGATCGGCGAAGGGGATCACGCGTCCCTCGGCGTGGCCGTGGCCCTCATGGGTGCCGGCGGTGGCCCCGGGGCTGCCGTGCAGCTGCTCGCGAAGCGCCACCCGTTCCTCGTCGGTCATCACGCTGAAGTCGATCGTGACCGTGTCGAGCCCGTCGAGGTTGGTCAGGGCCTCGGTGACCCGGTTCTGGATCTCGCTGCGAAGCGGGCAGCCGGCGATGGTCAGGGCGATCCCCACATCGACCCGGGGGGCGTCGATCTGTACGCCCCGCACCATCCCGAGGTCGACGATGCTGCGGTGCAACTCGGGATCCTGCACAGGGCGCAGGGCCTCGATGATGTCGGTCTCGGTCAGGGCCATGGGGCTGCGGAGCGCCTTTCTGAATTTCCACTACGCGGATAGGTACAATACCCAGGTGGATCAGGCGCCACTCACGCCCACCGAATTCTCGTCGGTGGTCACCGCCATCACCTCGGCCTTCGGCGATCCCACTCGCCGGGAGATCTACCTCTTCGCCCGGGAGCACCGTGACGGCGTCACCGCTTCGCAGGTGGCGCGCCGCTTCGAGCTGCACCCCAACGTGGCCCGCCATCACCTCGACAAGCTGGCCGGCGGCGGATACATCGAAGTGGCGACGGCTCGGAGCGTTGGGGCCGGGGCGGGCCGACCGTCGAAGCACTACCGCGTGAGCGAGCAGTCGGCGGCCATCGAGTTCCCCGTCCGCCACGACGACCTGCTCATCAGCCTGCTGGGACGGGCGCTGGCGCTGATCCCCCACGACGAGGCCGAAGCCATGGCCGAGGAGGTCGGGGTCGAGTACGGCCGGCTCATGGCGGCGTCGCTCGGCGACGGGCGCTCGCCCGACGATCCCGCGTCGCAGGGCGGGCAGCGCTCGTTCCGCTCGGCCCTGCACACGGTGGCCGACGCCCTGACCGCTCACGGGTTCGCCGCCCACGCCGACCAGCACGACAACCAGCTGCGCATCGTCAGCGAGCACTGCCCCTTCGGCGGGGCCGCCATCGAGAACCCCGTGATCTGCGCGGTCGACCGCGGCATGGTCAAGGGCATGTTGAGCACGATCTACGGCGAGACGGCGCCCGCCCTGGCGGCCTCGCTGGCCATGGGCGACGACAGCTGCGTCACCACCGTCGAGGCGTGATCGACACCTTCGCGCCAACCGCGCCAACCTGTGCCGCAACGCGCGCCCACCGGCGCACATCCCGGCACAGGTTCGACGGAGGCTGAGGCTGATGGGTCGCCACTACCTCGACTACGCGTCGACGACGCCGCTGCGACCCGAGGCCCGCGACGCGATGGTCGCCGTGCTCGACGGTGAGGGCTTCGAGGGACTGCGGCCGGCCGATCCCAGTCGCATCCACGCCGAGGGTCTGGCGGCGCGCGTTGCTCTCGAACAGGCGCGTGATCAGGTCGCGGGGCTAGTCGGCGCGCGCAGTCGTGAGGTCGTCTTCACCAGCGGGGCGACCGAGGCCATCGTGGCCGCGACCTGGGGCGCGCTGGCCCGAGGCGAGCGAGGTCCCGTCGATGCCGACATCGGCGCCGATGCCGGGGGGCCAGCGCGGCGGTCGAACGCGACCGGACGCCACGATGTCGTCCTGGCCGCCGTCGAGCACTCAGCGGTGCGCCAGGCCAGCACCAACTTCGCCCCGAAGGCGGGCGGATCGTGCACGGTCGTCGGCGTCGATCGACTCGGCCGAGTCGATGCCGACGAGATCGTCGCCGCCGTGGACGACCGCACCGCGCTCGTGCACGTGCAGTGGGCCAACCACGAGGTCGGGACGACCCAGCCCGTCGCCGAGATCGTGGCCCGGTGCCGCGAACGTGGTGCGCTCGTCCACGTCGACGCCGCTCAGGCCGTCGGCCGACTGCCCGTCGCCTTCGACGCGCTCGGGGCCGACCTGATGTCGCTGAGCGGCCACAAGCTGGGCGGTCCGCCGGGAACCGGCGCCTTGCTGGTGCGCCGAGGCCTGCGCATCGAACCCCTGCTCGTCGGCGGTGACCAGGAGCGAGCTCGCCGGGCCGGAGTCGAGAACGTGCCGGCGCTGGCCGGGCTCGGCGCCGTCGCCGCCGCACTGGCGACCGACGACCGGCTCGACGACGAAGCCACTCGCAGTCGCCGTCTGACCGACCGCGTCCTCGAGGCGGCCCGCGCGATCGACGGGGTCAGCATCTATGGCGATCCCGACGGGCGGGTGCCGCATCTGGTCTGCCTGGGCGTGGGCGGGGTCGAGCCCCAGGCCGTGCTGCTGGGTCTCGACCAGCACGGGATCGCCGCCCATTCGGGCAGCGCCTGCGCCTCGGAGGGCCTCGAGGACTCGCCCGTGCTCGAAGCCATGGGTGTCGACGCCCACCGCTCGCTGCGCATCTCGGTCGGGTGGGCCACGACCGACGACGACATCGACGCTCTGGTCACCGCGCTTCCCGTCGTCATCGGCCGACTTCGGGACCTCGGGCGCGCGACGGGGTAAGAATCGGGGGAACCGTGCACCCTTCCCCTTGGTCCTCCGAACACCCGAACGACACCCCGGAACCGGGTCGGCTCTACGCGGTCATCGAGAGCCAGACCCTCGATCTGACCCCCGCCCTGGTCGGCCTGAGCCCCAAGGCGCTGCACCCGGCCGGGACGCTGCCTCCGGAGGAGATCGACGCGTTCCTCGACCGGATCGAAGCGGCCGGACGCGCCGGCGCCCTCCCCCTCGGCGTGTCGCGCAACGCCCGGCGGCGCTGGCAGGAGTCGGCGGACCTCGACTCGTGGGTCTCCTGGTTCTCGGAGGCGTGCGGGTCGGACGGGCCCACGGACCGGATCTATTGCGACGAGTGCGGCGCCGATCTGGTCGACCCCGAAGGTTGGCGCGGCCGGGCCGTCGTGCGCTGCGGGTTCTGCGACGCTCGTTGGGACATCATGGTCCGCGATCCGGCGTGGTGGAGCTGCGAGCCCATCGAGAGCGGCCGCTTCGCCCGCGCCCCTCAGGGCAACGGTGGCGAGCCGGCGCGCCCGCCCAGCGCGGCCCCGCCGTCGTTCGACGAGGAGTGGGCGACCGACTGGAGCATCTGGGTCCTCGACCACGGCTTGCCCGAGCTGCCGGCGACGGTCGTTCCCGGCCAGTCCGTCCCGGTGGCCTACTGGGCCGGTCCTCGCTTCGGCGGCGTGCTGCACGTGCGCTGGTCCTGGAGCCGCCACCACCGCGACGATCAGCTCCAGAGCGAGGTCGAGCCCTTTCGGCGCGTCGAGCGGGCCTGGCGCCCGACCGGGGCGCGGGGCGGATCGGGCTGGTACGACCCGCCGCTGGCCCGGCTCGACCTCGGCCCACGTGAGGCCTTCACGGGCGGTATGTACACGCAGAACCACGCCACCGAAGGGCCCATGGGGATCTGCATGATCGACGGTGTGGCCGGGACCGACGGCGCCTGGGTCGAGATCGCCACGGCGGCGGGGGAGGTCAGGCGCCCGCTCGACTCGCCGATCGGCGCCTTCGTGGCCGTGACCAACCTGGGCCGAGCGGCCACCCTCCGGATCCTCGACAAGGAGGGGGCGACGCTGCTCGAACAACCCTTCGGCGGCAGCCGCTGAGGCCCTCGCCGCGGGTTCAGGCCTAGCTGCGGTCGATGCCCCAGGTGCGCGTGAAGGTGGCCCATTCCTGCCACTGGTAGTCGGGACGCTCCCAGCGGGCGATCAGAGCCGGCGCCGTCCGACCCAGATCGGCCGGTTGGAGACCGTCGGCGTAGTCACCCGGCGGACCGAGGGCCTCGGTGATCCGCTCGGCCACGGCGTCGCCGACGAACTGGGCGTAGGCCAGGTGCGACGGCCACACGGCGAGGAAGGACTCGAGACCGAACTTCTCGATCTTGGCCGGGACGGGCTGGGCCACCGTGGACGTGTCCGCAGTGGCCAGCACCGGATGTTGGGTTCGGCGTGACGCGTAGACCGACCAGCTGAGGTCGGCGGCCTGCTTCTCGATCGCGGGGCTCATGGCCAGCAGCTGCTCGACGGTGCTGGCCACCACGCCCGGATCGATGGCGGGCTCGAAGCGCAGGTTGGTCGGGCCGAGCGTGGTCAACGAGTCGTCGATGGGAGGCGTGACCACCCACACGTTGTCGTTCGAGTTGATCAGGGCGTGCGAGGCGACCACGAAGTCACCGAAGCGACCGCTCACCACCGGGAGGTCGGGTCCGCGCAGCACGAGCTGGTACTGGACGCGCACGGCTTGGCATCCGGCGACGAGCTCCTTGCTGGCCTTGCGCTTGGCTTGGTCCGAGAAGCGGGCGGCCAGCTTGGTCAACAGATCGGCGTTGCCGACGCCCGCCGCCAAGACGACGTAGCGAGCCACGATGGGTACGAGCTGGTCGCCGACCTGGACCTGCACGTCGTCGATGGCGTCGTCGGTGAACAACCCGAACCTGACGACCTCGCCGTCGATGCAGCGTGACTCGATGCCCTGGCGAAGATGGGTCACCAACGTCGCCGGATTCATCACGATGTCGGTCTCGACGCGGAACGGGATGTCGCGCGACAACGAGCCCGCCCCGAAGACCGGCGGGAGGTCGTCGACCTGGGTGGACGAGAGGGTGGCGTCGGTCCACAGGCGGGTCCGCCGGGACAGATCGGGCGGGGCGACGACGTACCAGGCCGGGTCGGCGTCGAAGGGCACGCCGTTCGACTCGGCCCACAGTCGCCACCAGGCGGCGGCGCGGCGGGCCGGCTGGATGCGATTGGCGTCGTTGCCGTCATAGCCCGCCGAGAGGTAGCCGTCCGATTCGAGGGTCGACGAGGCGACCGAAGGATCCGACACCACGCACACGCTGTAGGTCCGCGACAGCTCCCGGGCGATGTACAGGCCCTGGATGCCGCCGCCGACGACCAAGACGTCGACACCGAGGTCGCCGTCGAGGTGGGGTGCCATCCCTCGAAACTACCCGGACCACACCCCTGTTCCGGAGGATCGGGTCACGAGCGGGAGCCGTGAGCGTCCGCCGACCGGCCATTCGGACGCCGGAGGCGTCCGGCGGTGCTCAATCCGCGCCGACGGCGTCGCGGCGTCGGCGCGCCGACAGCAGCGGCCAGGCCAGCGGGGCGATGAGCAGCACCGGCAGCACCCATGTCGGCTCGTGCAGGAACACCTCGAGCATCAACTCGAGGCCGACGATCCACAGCACGGCCCCCAACGAGATCTTCAACTTCCGCGGGTCGACGTCGAGGGACGTGACCCACCAGTACAGGCTGCGGATGCCGACGATGGCCAGCGTGCTCGAGGCCATCACCAGGAAGCCGGGCTTCTGCACCGCGAAAGCGAACGGCACCGTCGCCGCGAAGTAGATGTCGGCGGTGAGCAGGACCATCAGCATCGCGAAGGCGAGCGTGTATCGCCGGACGCCGTTCTCGCGGATCCAGTAGCGGCTGCCCTCCCAACGCTCGACGAAGGCGATGTGGCGCGCCAGGAATCGCAGGTAGCGGTTCTCGTTGACGCTCGGCGGCTCGTCACGCTGGCGACCGAAGGCGACGCCGCCGGCCAGGAAGGCGGCCCCGAGGACCCAGCGCAGATCGCCGGGCCCGTGGCGGGCCAACAGCGACCCCAGGGCGATGAACGGCACCTTGAGGATCAGGCCGATCCACAACGCCAGGAAGATGGTGCGCTGCCGAGCCACGGCGGGGGCGGCGAAGGTCGAGATCACGACCGCGTAGACGAGCACCTGATCGATCGTCAGGGCCTTCTCGACGACGAACCCCGACACGTACTTGATGGCGTAGGCCTCGCTCGACTGCTCCCACACGACCAGCGCGAAGCTGAGGCCGACGAGGGTCCACACGATTGACCAGAACATCGCCGGCCGCGGCGCGATGTCCGCCTGACCGCGCGGGAGCACGAACAGGTCGAGCGCCAGCAGCACGGGCGCGGCGACGAAGATGAGGATCCAGGCCCACACCGACACGTGCACCCGACGCACCCTAACGGCCAGCTCCCGACCCTCCGCGGTGGGGTGGCGTCGGACTCGTACGCTCCTGCGGTGGCCGACGACCCCCTCGACGACATCGAGACGACCGTTGAGTTCGTGTCCGACGAGCTGGAAGGGATGGGCGGCGACCTGAACGATGTCAGCCAGCGGCTCTACAAGATCATGCGCGACGACGTCGTCAGCCGTGACGGCTACCTCATCGTCCTGGTCATGGTTCTGCTCACCATCATCGTCATCCCCATCGACGACGACTTCACCGGTGGGGTGGTGGTCACCGCCGGGATGTTGGCGCTGCTCGTCCTCACCACCTTGAGCCGGTCCCACGTCTCGCACACGCTGCGGGTGATCGGCAGCGTCGTCACCGGCGGCTCCCTGTTGGCCGCCGTGCTGGTGGTGCTCAGCGGGAAGTCGTCGGCCCTCGCCACGACCCAGCCCGACCCGAAGTGGCTGTTCGCCCTGGTGGCCGGCTCGTACACGCTCGTCCTGGCGCTCTGCTTCCCGGCCATCCTGCGTCGGGCCTTCCTGCACCGGACGGTGTCGCTCAACACCGTCGCCGCGTCGCTCGCCGCCTACCTGCTCCTCGGGCTGATCTTCGCCAGCGCCTACCGGTTCATCAACGTGCTCAACCCCCCGTTCTTCAACCAGAGCCACATCAACGGGTTCACCTACGTCTACTTCAGCTACGTCACCCTGACCACGGTCGGCTACGGCGACTACGTGGCCGCCAACGACGCGGGTCGAGCGGTCGCCATCCTCGAGGCGATCTTCGGTCAGGTGTTCCTGGTCACGATCGTGGCCATGGTCGTGTCGAACCTGGGCCAGGTGCGCGACCCCGGCTCCCGACTCGGCCGGTCAGGTGCTCCGGTCGCGGCCACCACCGGAGCCAGCGCGAACGCGCCCACAGGTTCGGCCCCGACGACCGGCGACGACGCGGGACCGTCCAACGGACGCCCCGACCCGGCGAAGTAGCCTCACGCCGTGACCGTGTTCCTCATCCGCCACGCCCACGCCGGGCGGCGGTCAGCTTGGTCCGGTGACGATCAGCTCCGCCCGTTGAGCGAGCGCGGGAGCGAGCAGGCGCGAGGCATCGCGCTGCTGCTCGCCGAGCGCGGCATCACCCGGGTCGCGTCGAGCCCGGCCACTCGATGCATCGAGACGGTCGAGCCTCTGGCCACCACGCTCGGCCTCGAGGTCGCCGTCGACGCGCAGCTGGCCGAGGGCGCCGATCCCCGAGACGTGGTGGCCGCCGTGCTGGCCGATCCTGAGACCCGCGCCCTGTGCGCCCACGGTGATCTCATCCCCGACGTGATCCGTCGTCTGGTCGACATCGGGATGAGAGCCCGCGGCTCGAGCCGTTGCCAGAAGGGATCGGTGTGGGAGATCGAGGTGGTCGGCGGGCTCCCGGAGAAGGGGCAGTACCACGAGCCGCGACGCGACCCGGCCTGACGGGTGCGTCCGCGCCGGCGTCAGGGTGGGGCGGTCGTGGTGGTGGCGGGGTTGAGCTGGGCCTGCAGCTGGGTGCGCAGCTGGTCGATGGTCGACGACATGAAGCTGGGGAGCTGACCGGGCGGGACCTGGTCGAGGTCGGCCAAGGCCGCCTGGGGCTGGCCCAGGTCGCCGAGCAGCACGGCCATGAACACCAGGCTGGTGGGATCCTTGGCGTCGGTGCGCAGGGCCTGCTCGAGTGAGGCCTTGGCCTCGGCCTGGAGCTGGGTCTTCTGCTGGCCCGTCGCCTGGATCGAAACCAGTCGCAGCATCCAACCCTTGTAGGCCAGCGCCTCGGTGTTGGCCGGGTCCTGCTGGAGCACCTGGTCGTAGACCTTGATGGCGTCGAGGTACTTCTGCTGCGCGCCGTCCTGGCGCGCCTCGAGCAGCTCGTCACGCGTGTCGCCACGGATGCCACCGGTGATGGTGTCGCCGGCCCCCCGATCACCGGACCATCGCGCCACCAGCACACCGGCACCGACGGCGAACACGACCACGGCTCCCATCACGAGCATCCGCCGCGTCCACGACCGTGTCGGAGCGGCCTCGGGCGCCCGCGCCGGCTGACCATCGACGGCCCGGATGGCGGCGGCGGCGCGGGCCGTGTAGTCGTCCTTGAGGGCTTCGTAGTCGGCATCGTCCACGTCGCCGGCATCGTGCTCGGCTTCGAGGTCGCGCAACGAAGCCAGCAGGAAGTCGCGGTCCTCGACCAGCGCGGAGGGGTGATCGTCGTCGACCGCCGTGGGGACCGGCGGCGACGTCTTGGGCGCCGCGCTCGCCGACGACGACTTGGACGACGTGGCGGCCTTGGCCGCCTTGGACGACTTGGCCCCGGTCGGGTTCGGCTGTCCGGCCCGGGCGGCGCGCGCCTTGGTGCCGCGACCCGGGGGCGAGGTCGAGCGCGGGCCGCTCACCGACCGCTCCCCTGCTCGGGGTCTTCGTCCTCGAAGTCGTCGGGAGCCGGCCCGCGCTGATCGCCCAAGGCGCGCGACACGAGCTCGCGGTCGGCCGCGGTGGCGTGCACGTCGCCACGGACCTGCCAGCGGCGGAAGACCATCACCAGGACGGCGGCCGAGATGACCAACGCGATGACGGGGATGATCCACACCAGGCTGCTCACCCCGGTCGAGCTCGGGATGAGCGTGACGCTCTCGCCGTTCTTGGACACGAAGTAGGCGCGGATCTGATCGGCGCTCTGGCCCTGGTCGAGCCGCCGCGCGATCTCGATCCGCGCCTGCTGGGCGAAGTCCGAATCGGACTCGGCCACGGACTCGCCCGCGCAGACCTCGCACTTGAGCGTGCGGGCGATGGCCGTGACGCGCTCGGCGTTGGTCTGGGGACCGCTCGAGCCCAGCACGCCGATGGTCAGGGCCGTCACCAGCACGACGGCCATGGCCAGCCACGGGCCCCAGATCCGCAGGACGCGGGCCCGGTTCGGGGCCGACTCGGTCGAGGCACCGGAACCAGCCGTGGAGGTCATGGCGTGGTGGTCGAGGTCGGCGGCGTCGAGCTGGACGAGGACGACGCGCTCGACGCGGCACCAAGACCGCCGTAGCGCTGGATCGTCGAGTCGAGCTGGGCGGCGGTGATCCCCGCCTCGTACTTGGCCACGATCTGGCCGTCGGGGCTGACCACATAGGTCTCGGGCACGCCCGTCACGCCGAAGTTGAGCGCGGTCGGGCCCTTGTCGTCGAGGATGGGCCAGTTGGCGCCGGTGCGCTGGTAGAAGCCCTTGGCGTCGGACGGCTTGTCCTGGTACATGATCCCGACCATGGCCAGGTTGGGGTCGCCCTTGTGGGCGTTGGCGAACTTCACCAGCTCGCCCTGCTCGGTGCGACACGGCACGCACCACGATCCGAAGAAGTCGATCACGACCCACTGACCGAGGTGCTGATCGATGTCGAAGTGGGTGCCGGCCAGCGTCGTGCCGGCCACCGACGGGACCGCCTTGCCGACCAGCTGGGACTTGGCCGACTGCTCGTCCGCGCTCTTGCGAGTGGCGAGCAGCGCGATGAAGGCCAGGACCACGATGCCGACGACGATGGCGATCGTGCGGGCCATGTGGCGCCCGCCTTGGCGCGCCACGACCTCGGGGGGTTCGACGACGTTGGTCATGCCGGCTCGATCTCGGGCCCCGGACGCGACGACGTCGGTCATGCCGGCTCGACTCGGGCGTGGACGGTCTCGGGCTCGAGCACGGGTGGCCCCGGACTCGACGGTGCATCACCTGGGGGCGCGGCGCGACGACCCGGCACCGGAGCCGACACGGGTTGGGTCGGACGGCGACGGCGACCGGGGAAGGCGGCCAGGGCCGTGCCGACGGCGATCACGCCGCCGCCGATCCACAACCACGCGACCAGCGGCTGGCTCGTCACCCGCAGGGTGATCGTGCTCTCGCCCGGCGAGGTGGGCAGGGCCAGCAGGCTGAGGGCCACGTCGCCCTTCGGGGTCGAGTACATCGACGGGGTGCCGACGGGGTTGGTCGAGCCGTCGGGCTCACGGAAGGCGGCGATGCCCGGTGCGTACGGGCCGTTGCCGTCCACCTTGACGACGGCACTGGTCAGCGTCTTGTTCGACTCGATCTGGATGCGCAGGCGCTCGTAGGTGATCCGGTGGCCGTCGAACGAGGCCGTCTGACCGGGTTGAGCGTGAGCTCGGCCTGGCGCACGTTGCTCGAGCTGGCGGCGAAGGCCACCGCGATCAGCACGACCCCGATGTGCACGATCATCCCGCCGTTGGCCCGTCCGATCAGGCCGCGCCAGCCTTGGCGGCGGGTGGCGAGGACCAGCTGACGACCGGCCGATCCGGCGGCGAAGCCGGCCAGGCCGTAGGCGAGGAGCGGGGCGAAGCCGGTTTGGCCGGCCAGCACGCCGAGCACGACGGCGCCGGTGCCGTATCCAGGCCGGCCACAGCAGCCGGTGGCGCAGCAGCTCGCCGCTCGCCTTGCGCCACGGCAGCACGGGCGCCACGGCCATGAGGAACAGCAGGGCGATGGCGATGGGCATCGTCATGCGGTTGAAGTAGGGCGAACCGACCGAGATCTGGCTGCCGTTGATGGCCTCGACGATCAGCGGGAAGACGGTGCCCAGCAGCACGACGAAGGCGAAGGCGGCGAACAGGACGTTGTTGGCCAGGAAGGCGCCTTCACGCGACACGGGCGAGTCGATGCGGCCCGGCGATCGCAGCTGATCGCCGCGCCAGGCGATGAGGCCGATGGTGACGGCCACGACCAGCCCGAAGAAGGCCAGGATGGCCGGGCCGATGGACGACTGGGTGAAGGCGTGGACGCTGTGCGATCACCCCCGAGCGGGTGAGGAACGTGCCCAGGATGGTCAGGGCGAAGGTGGCGCACAGCAGGGCCAGGTTCCAGACGCGCAGCATGCCGCGACGCTCCTGGACCATGACCGAGTGGAGATAGGCGGTACCGGTCAACCACGGCAGGAAGGACGCGTTCTCGACGGGATCCCACGCCCAGTAGCCGCCCCAGCCGAGCACCTGGTAGCTCCACCACGCGCCCAGCACGATGCCGACCGACAGGAAGCCCCAGGCGATGAGGGTCCACCGGCGCGTCTCGACCAGCCATCCCTCACCGACGCGACCGGTCACCAGGGCGGCGATGGCGAAGGCGAACGGGACGGTGAAGCCCGACATAGCCGAGGTAGAGCATCGGCGGATGGATCGCCATGAGCGTGTTGTTCTGCAGCAACGGGTTCGGACCCGGACCGTTGAAGCCGGCCGGCGGGGTGAACGAGCGGAACGGGTTGGCCGGCCCGATCAGCAGCCCGAAGAAGAACACGCAGACCACGAACATCGTCAGCAGCGCCCAACCCACCAACGGATCGTCGAGCCGGCGCCGGAACTTCTGACCGACGGCGAACGTGTAGCCCGACAGGAACAGGACCCACAAGAGGATCGAGCCCTCGAGCGCCGACCACAGCCCGGCCACGGTGAACAGGAGCGGGGTGTTGGTGCTGCCGTTGTCGGCAACGAAGCGCACCGTGAAGTCGTGGGTGAGCAGGGCGTGCTCCATGGCGAATACCGAGAGGACGGCGCCGAGGAGCACCAGCCACGTGTAGGTGCGCCCGAGGCGGACCAGGTCGGGGCGGTGGCGGACCAGCCCGACGGCAATGGTCACGACGGCGGCCATCGAGGCCACCAGGCCGAGGACCACCCCGCCCGTGCCGAGCGCCAGGTTCACGGCGTTCCCGGCGAGGACGTCGAGGTCGAGTCCTTGGGCGGGACCTGACCGCCCTCCTGGGCTTGCTTGAGCCGACCGCTGTTCTGGGCCACGTAGTTGGCGTCGTGCTTGACCAGCATGAGGTCGCTCTCGAAGACATGGCTGGTCGGACTGGCGAAGTGGCCCTCGAGCACGACCGGCTCACCCGGCTTGAACAGCGCCGGCGGATCGCCCACGTGATCGACCGGGACGACGACACCCTTGTAGGTGATGTTGAAGTCGGCGCCGTCAGCGGTGCGCTTCACGTCGTTCTCGACGGTGCCCTGGATGCGGAAGCGGCTCACGCCCAGCTGCGGTTGCTTGGCCACCGCTTCGTCGGCGTTGTAGAAGAACAGCGTCGCCGAGGTGAGCGCCTTGCTCACGACGAAGCCGGCCCCGACGAGCACCAGGACGATCACGGCCGCCGGCACCCAGGCCCGGCGCTTGGAGCGGGTCGGTGCCGGACGCGGAGACAGGTCGAGGCCCGTCACACCTGACGCGCCCGACGGATCCGACGGGTCGGGCGGACCGGACGGGGCCGGCGGATCGATCACATCCATCGACGGTCCTCAGGGGGCACCTTGCGACTCAACGAACGACCGCGGAGGATCACCCAGCCCGAGTACACGACGAACACCGTGACGGTGATGGCCCAGGCCATCCAGACGAAGGTCCAGTTCGTCATCGGGCCGTCTCGCTCGTGGCCGTGGCGGTGGCGGGAGGGTCAACGGCCGGCGCGGGCGCCCGGTCGGGTCGGCTGGGCGCCGCGGGAGCGCGGGACGCGCTCGACCCGCTCGACGTGCTCGGCGTGCTCGGCGACGGTGGGGTGCTCGGGATGGCCTCGGCCCGACGGGCGACGATGGCCTCGTCGAGATCGGACTGCTCGACCAGCTGGCTCAGCCACTCGACGCGCCAGCGGTGGATCAACAGCCAGGCGAACAGCAGGGCCACGACGAACATGCAGTAGATCAGCGTGAAGGCCATGAGGTCGTGGATCTTGGGCTGCAGGGTGTTCAGGATGGTGGTGCCCTGGTGCAGCGACCGCCACCACGTCACCGATCGGTTGACGATGAACACGTTGGGCAACAGCAACAGGCCGACGACCGCGGATCGCCGCGATCGGCTGGTGGGCTCGGCCGGGAGTCGGCGCACGGCCGAATAGCCGAGCAGCAGGAGGCCGAGCATGGCCGTCGAGGTCAGGCGGGCGTCCCACACCCAGTAGGCGCCCCACGTGGGCTTGCCCCAGATCATGCCGATCACCAGGGTGAGTCCGGTGAAGACCAGCGCCAGCTCGGCCGAGGCGGCGGCGGTGACATCCCACCAGATCGACTTCTTCCAGAGGTACATGCCGCTGCCGAGGGTGCAGAGCCCGCATCCGACGTAGGCCATGGTCACGATCGGGACGTGCAGGTAGATGATCCGCACGGCGTTGCCCATCTGGACGTCGGGCGGGCTGGCGCGCAGGGCCAGGTAGGCCCCGAGGGCGATGCCGGCCAGCGTGACCAACCCGAGGATCCGGGTGCCCTTCGAGCCCGTGCCCCGGGGGCCGGCGTCGTCGGTCGTCGCGGCGACGGACGCGTCCGTGGCCCCGGCGGCGACCTGGCTGCGCTGGCTGGTCACGAGTCCTCCAAGAGGGATCCGAACCCGAGGGCTCCGAACACGATGTAAGCGGCGGCGAACACGCCGAGCAAACCGACCCAGGGCCAGCCCTGGCCCGGCGTGCCATTGCGTGCCGCTTGGAACGCCCTCGTCGACCCGATGAGGACCGGTGCCAGCACCGGGAGAAGCAGCAGCGGTAGCAACGTCTCCCGAACCCGCAGACCGGCGGCGAGAACGCCATAGAGCGTACCGGCCGCAGCGATGCCAGCGGTCGCGGCCACACACGTCGCGACCAGCAGGAACCACCCGGTGGCGTGGCTGCTGTAGAGCAGGACCACCCCGATGCCGAGCAGCACCTCGAGGATCAGCAGCTGGGCGCCGATGGCGAGGACCTTGCCGAGGAAGATCCCCCCGGGTTCGAGCCCTGACAGCCGCAGGCGCGTCCCGGTTGGCGTCGGCGGCTTCGATGGCGAAGGCCCGCTGGATGGCCAGGAGCCCGCAGAACAGCACGGCCACCCAGTAGAGGCCGGGGGTGGCCTTGTCGAGCACGCCCGAGTCGGGGTCGAGGGCGAAGGCGAACAGGATCAGCACCAACAGGGCGAAGGGGGCGACCTGGTTGAGGGCCACCCGCGACCGGGCCTCGATGCGCAGGTCCTTGCCCGCCACCAGCAGGGCGTCACGAAACACGGCTCACCTCCAGCCCGTCGGGCGGCGGATCGGCGACCGAGGTGTCGGGATCGCTCCCCTCCCCACGCTCCGGCAGGGATCCACCCTCCGTGTCGACGGATGCCGGTGCGTCAGGGGTCGGGCTCGGGATCGAGCCCTCGATGACGCCGCCGGCGATGGTGACGACCCGACCGGCGAGGGCCTGGGTCCGCTCGAGCTCGTGGGAGGCGACCACGACGGTGGCGCCGGCCTCGGCGGCGCCCCGCACCAGCTCGTCGACGGTGTCGCGGGCGTCGGCGTCGAGCCCGGCGTGGGGCTCGTCGAGCAGCCAGAGCTCGGGACGACGGGCGACCAGCACGGCGATCGAGGCCCGCCGGCGCTGGCCGGCCGAGAGCCGGGCCACGCTGACGTCGCGCAGGCGCCCGCCGAGGCCGAGTGCTTCAAGCGCGGCCTCGGCGTCGGCCGGATCGGCGTGGGCGGCCCGGGCCCAGAACCGCACGTTGTCGGCGACGGTGAGCTCGTCGTAGAGCATGGTGGCGTGCCCGAGCAGCCCGACGTGGCGCCGGAGCGCTCGCCGGTCCTTGGTCAGATCGTGCCCGAGGACCCAGGCGGTGCCCGACACCACCGGGAGCAGGCCGGCCAACGTCCGCAGCAACGTGCTCTTGCCGGCCCCGTTGGGGCCCTGGAGAAGCACGATCTCACCCCTGGCCACGTCGAGGTCGACGCCGGCCAACGCCGGGAAGCGGCCCAGGAGCGAGACCGCAGCACGAAGGTGGACGGCGGGGTCGGTGGCGATCCCCCGAGGGTACCTGGGGCGCTCCACGCCGACCAAGGCACGGCCCGGGCCCGGTCCGGGTCAACCCGCAGTTCCGGGCCCTCGGTCATGCCCCGGGCCGGCTCAGGTCAGGCCCGGGACGGTGCGAGCTGACGGGGTTGGCCACGCTCGACTCACTATCGTTCCCCCGTGAAGTTCGCACGAGCACTGGGAGCGCTGGGTCGGCTGATGATCCGCGCCGGCGCCCTGGTCCTGCTGCTCGTCGTGTACCAGCTGTGGGGAACCGGGATCCACACCAGCGAGGCCCAGGACAACCTGCGCAAGGAGTTCGCCCAGGCCGAGGCCGAGGCCCGGGCGGCGGCCAGCACCACCACCCAACCGGAGACGGATTCGACCGTGCCGGTCAAGGTGGCGGCGGACGGATCGCTGCCCGTGCCCAAGCCCGGCGACCCGATCGGCGAGATCAACATCCCCCGGATCGGATCGGACTTCATCATGGTCGAGGGGGTCGAGCTCAAGTACCTGTCCGAGGGCCCGGGCCACTTCCCCGGCACCCCGATGCCCGGCCAGGCCGGCAACGCGGCGGTGGCCGGGCATCGCACCACCTACAAGGCGCCGTTCAACCGCATCGACGAGCTGCACCCAGGCGACAAGATCTTCGTCAAGACCCTGCAGGGCCAGTTCACCTACCAGGTCAAGCCCCAGACCGATCCGGCCGACCCGAGTGCGCCGCCCCTCGGGCACCGGGTCGTGAAGCCGACGGCGGTCGAGATCCTCGCCGACAAGGGCGACAACCAGCTCACGCTGATGGCCTGCAACCCCAAGTACTACGCAACCCAGCGGATCGTGGTCGAGGCCGCGCTGGTCGGCAATCCCGCGCCGAGCACGCCCCGGCCGCCGCACGTGCAGAACGTCAACCAGGACGACCTGGCCGGTCTCACCAAGGGCGACGACACGGCCCGGGTGCCCGCCGCGCTGTTCGGGTTGGCGGCGCTGGCCGTCTGGTTCCTCACCTGGCTGGTGTCGCGCCGGTTGAAGCGCCCCGGCCAACCCGTGCCCGAGCGTTGGATCCGCTGGACCCCGTACCTGGTCGGCTTCCCCGTCTTCATCGTCTTGCTGTACGCGTCCTTCGAAGCCACGTCCAAGGTGCTGCCCGGGGCGTTCTGATGGCCGCCGATCGTCGACCGGCGCGCCGGATCCGCCCCCTGCTGACGGCCGTGGCCGCGGCGGTCGCCCTGGTCGCCCTGAGCGGCCTGGCCGGCTGTTCGACGCACTCGGCCGGCGCGCCCCGTCGACGACGCCGACCACGGTGAAGCCGACCACGACGACCGAGGCGCCCCTCACCGCCGGCCGGCAGGTCTCGTTCTACGTGCCGAACGTCGGGGATTGCTACGACAAGCGCACGACGGGCGCCCCGCCGAGCACGGCCCAGGTGTACCTGCTGCTCCCCTGCACGCTCCCCCACCAGAACGAGGTGTTCGCCACCGTCGACTATCCCGACCCGAACTTCCCTTCGGGTGTGGGGGTGCTCGAGCAGTTCGCCAAGCAGCACTGCGTCGGAGGCTTCGCCGCCTACGTCGGCCGGGCCTATGAGACCTCGAGCTACGACATCGACTACGAGCTGCCGCAGCAGGCGACCTGGGGCAACGGCATCCGCCACGTGATCGGCTGCCTGATCGTGCCCCACGACGGGACCCGGCTGAGCGGATCGGCCAAGGGCACGGCCAGGTAGCGGCCGCCATCCCGGCGCGCCAGATCGGTATCGAGACGAGCCCGTCAGCCACGCGACGGCGTTTGGGGGGCGGTCAGGTCCCTCGGAAGGTGGGTGGGCGGCGGGCGGCGAAGGCGGCCAGACCTTCCTGCAGATCGGCGCTGGCCCACGCCGTGGTGAAGGCCTCGCGATAGGCGGGCGATGCGCCGAGCGCGCCTTCGGCTTCGTTGAGCCCGGTCTTGAAGCCCGACAGGGTCAGCGGCGCCAGCTGCGCGATCTGGGTGGCCCACGCCACGGCGTCGCCGGTCAGCTCCTCGG
Organism: uncultured Microthrixaceae bacterium; assembly: GCA_963734965.1. Lineage (GTDB taxonomy): Bacteria > Actinomycetota > Acidimicrobiia > Acidimicrobiales > Acidimicrobilacustridaceae > UBA4742. The sequence goes on from CAVTJK010000004.1 coordinate 1,025,743, forward strand.
GCTCGGCCAGCCGGGTGACCAGGCCGATCTCGTGTGCCCGCGCGCCCGAGAAGGTCTCGGCGGCGAGGAACATGGCTCGGGCCACCGATTGGCCGGCCACCCCGGCCAGGCGCTGGACCGTCCACTGGTCGGTCATGAGGCCGAGCTTGCCGGCCGGGATGCCGAAGGTGGCTCGGGCCGTCGCGATGCGCAGGTCGCAGGCCACGGCCAGCTGCGTGCCGGCGCCGAGGGCGGCACCGTCGACGGCGGCCATGGTCGGGAAGTCGGCGACGCGCAGGCCCTCGAGCAGGTCGTGGAGCTTGGTTACGAACTCCTCGTCCTCGACCGTGGTCAGGTCGGCGCCGGCGCAGAAGTGGCCGTCGGCGCCCACCAGCACGAGGCCGCGCGCCCCGGTCCCGGTGGCCGTGGCCAGCGCTTCGAGCAGCCCGTCGAGGGCAGGGCCGTCGAGGGCGTTGCGTCGCTCGGGTCGATCGATCGTGGCGACCACGATCGGGCCCTGAAGCTCGACGTGGATCATCGACCCTTCCAGACCGGCGGCCGCTTCTCGGCGAAGGCGGCGATGCCCTCGGCCGCATCCTCGGTGTCGGAGCCGACCGAGAGCATGGCGTGCAGCAGTGGCAGGGCATCGGCCGCCGAGCTGTCCCACACCGAGTAGAACGCGTCGCGACCCAGCCGCAGCACGGCCGGCGACTTCGATGCCAACGTCGTGGCCAGCGCGTCGACGGTCACGTCGAGATCGGCGACGGGGACGACCTGGTTGACGAACCCGATGGCCAGCGCCTCGGCGGCGTCGACGCGACGACCGGTCATCATCAACTCGAGCGCCTTCTTCGGGGGCATCGAGCGCATGAGGGGGACGGTGATCATGTACGGCCAGAGGCCGACGTCTATCTCGGGGGTGCCGAACACGGCGTCGTCGGCGGCGACGACCAGATCGCACGCCAGAGCCAGGCCCATCCCGCCGGCCAGCGCGTAGCCGCGCACGCGGGCGATGGTGGGCTTGCCCAGGGTCCACAGGTCGGCGAACAGGCCGGCCAGCTCGCCCCGGCTGTCGTGGAGGGCGAGGTGACCGGCGCCGGCGGCCATGCCCGTGAGGTCGGCGCCCGCGCAGAAGGCCCGGTCGCCGGCGCCGCTGAGCACGACCACGTGCGCGTCGGGGTCGGCTTTGATCTCGGCCAGCCGCGCCCGCATCTCGGTCAGCACCGACCACGAGAGCGCGTTGCGCTTGGCCGGACGGTTGATGGTCAGCCGGGCGATGCCGTCCACCACGTCGTATCGCAGCTCCGACTCCACCGCCCGAACCTAACCCGCCCGTTCTGGTGCCGTCACGTGCACTCCCACGGTCACGTCACGGCACAAGAACCGCCGTGCGAGCATCCGCGCGTGCGCTGGCAGGCCGTCTTAGCCTTTCGCGCCATGTTCACGAGATCGAAGCGGTCGCACCCCAGCGAGCGTCTCCCCCTCGGCGCCGAAGCGGCGCTGTGGTCGATCGTCGAGGTCATCCCCGATCCCCGAAACCATCTGGCGCTCACCCGCGATCCCACCGCTGAGGTGCGACTGAGCGCCGCCCAGATCGAAGCCGTAGCTGCCGCTCCCGTGCCGGCGGCTACGGCTTCGTCCTTCCCCCCGTCGCCGGTCGCGCCCACGATCCGGCGGCGGCCGGCCGCCGTGCTGGCCCCGCCCCCGCCCGCCGAGACCGCCCCGACGCGCGCTGAGCTGCCGCCCCCGCCACCCGACCCCCTCCCGCCCCCGCCGGTGCCGGCCACGACGTCGCCGTCACTGCCCAGCTCGGTCATGGCCCGCATGCGCAGCGCCCTGCTCGACTGGGCCGCCGACTCGCCGCGGGTCACCGACGCCACCGCCCCCGTCGGACCGACCTACGCCGACGGCGATCCCTACCTGCCCGGACTGGCCATCACCGGCTCCGGCGTCAGGGATGGCTCGAGTCTGGCCCCGCTCGAGGCCGCCCTCGACCGAGCCGTGGCCGACGAGATCGCCGACGACCCGCTCTCGGACGAGGAGATCGATCTGTCCGAGCCGATGCGGTTGATCGTGATCGACGACGAGCCCGAGCCCCAGCCGGTGACGGTCATCACGCCCCAGATCGACGAAGGCGTCCGCGAGCTGTTCCGATCACAGACCTGACCCCGGACCGGGCCCGTCGCCCCGCTCAGGCCACCACCGCGGCCAGCGCCGTCCAGGATTGCGGTCCGGCACCGAGCCCACGGCCAGCGTCGGGCTCCCAGTACTCGGCGAAGCCCGATCGCCACGCGCCGGCCATCAACTGGGTGCGCAGCGCGGCCGCATCGGCCACTCGGTCGTCACCGGCGCGCCGGGCCGCCGTCCACAGCAGGTAGGTGATCTGGGGCCACGCCGGACCACGCCAGTAGGCCACCGGATCGAAGCTGGGTTCGTCACGATGGACGCCGGTCGGTCCGAAGCGGGCCCCGAACGCACCCGGATCGCCCAGCAGCGCGAAGGCCGTGTCGATGGCCTCGGCGTTCGTGCTCACGAGCAGGCCGAGCAACGCGTCGACGGTGCGCACCGCGGCCGAGTCAGGCGGCCCGGTCACGACGTGATCGGTCCAGGTCGAAACGGCGGACGACCAGCGGCTGTCGATGAGCCGGGCCACGCCAGCGGCCGCCGTCGCCAGGTCCGAATCGCCGGTGACGGTGGCCAACTCGGCGGCGTTGAACGCGACCAACGCCCCGAAGCCGGCCGGCGCCACCTCGAAGCGCGAGCTGGAGGTCGGCGAGCCCGCCGGACCGGGCTCGGCCCCGCCGATGGCGTCCACCAGCTCGCCCTTGATCTGCTTCCACCGGACCGGGTCCCATCCGCCACGACACCAGCCGTCCCATCGAGGGCTGTCGTCGCACCCGGACTCCCAAGGGTGCACGATCACAGGTCCGAACCCCGCCCGGCCTCGGACCTCGAGCAGGAAGCGCAGTCCTCGACGGGCCCGATCGACGAGATCGTCCGGCACGGCCACGCCCCGTCGCACCAGCTCGGCGACCGCATGGCCGTACATCGGCGGTTGGGTGATCGACGACGTCTGCGGTCGACCCCAGAACGAGGCGTGAGTGGTGTCGTCGGGCCGGCCCGAGCTGGACCAGTAGGTCATGTGGGGTACGAACCCGTCCGGCGCCTGCCTCGACGAGCGCGAGGCTCAGCTCGGCGACGGCCCGGTCGGCTCGGCCGAGATGGGCCCAGCACACGGCGTGGAAGCAGGAATCCCACAGCCACTGCCACGGGTAGGTCGTGGGGTTGGGAACGCAGAAGCCCGGCTCGCGCCAGTTGGCGTCGAGCACCTGGCGAGCGCGAGCGACAAGCTGCTCGGGGTCGACGGCCGACTCCGGATCAGCCTCTCTGTCGGACTCCGAGCCGGGGTCGGACGTTCGATCCCCACTGGTTCCGGGGGCGGGCTGTCGCGGCACTATCGTGGCCCGGCTCGGTGGCGGCGAGCTCCACCCCACTGACAGCCGACCCCCACCATGCCCATCTGCGCCTTCGTGTCGTTCCGACTCGGCCTGACCGATGGGGTCTCGATCGTCGCCGCCAGCTGGGCCGACGTCATGGTCGATCTGGGCTTCGAGGTCGTGAGCGTGGCCGGCGCGGGACCGGTCGATCGAGTCGTCGCGGCGCTCGGCATCGACGCCGTCAACGCCACCGCCGCGACGCCCGACGGGCAGGGCCTGAGCCCAGTGGAGGTCGAGGAGATCGAGGCCGCCCTCGCCGATGCGGACCTGGTGGTGGTCGAGAACCTGTGCACGATCCCGCTGAACCTACCGGCCGCCCGCGCCGTGGCTCAGGTTCTGGCCGGGCGACCGGCGATCCTGCACCACCACGATCCGCCGTGGCAACGACCGCACTGGGCCCACGTGACCGAGCTGCCCCCCGACGATCCGGCCTGGCGCCACGTGACCATCAACGATCTGACCCGAGCCGACTTCGCCGCGCGGGCTGGTCGCCACGACGATCTACAACGGCTTCGACACCGATCCCGGTCCGGGCGACCGCGACGGGACCCGCCGGCGCCTGGCGGTGGCGCACGACGAGCTGCTCGTGGCCCATCCCGTGCGCGCCATCGGTCGCAAGGACGTCCCCGCCGCCGTTCGCCTGGCCGAGGAGCTGGGCGGGACCTACTGGCTGCTCGGCCCGGCCGAGTTCGGCTACGGCGCCGAGCTGGCCGAGGTGCTGAGCCGGGCCCGCTGCCGGGTCATCCACCAGCCGCTCCCGCATGGTCCCGATCTCTACGCCGCGCCCGACGTGATCGCGTTCCCTTCCATCTGGGAGGGCTTCGGCAACCCCCCGATCGAGGCCGCGATCGCCCGCAAGCCCGTCGCCGTCGGGCCCTACCCGGTCGGTCGCGAGCTGCGGGCCCTCGGCTTCGAGTGGTTCGACGCCGACGACGCCGGGCCGCTGCGGGCGTGGCTCGACCATCCCGACCCGACCCTGCTCGACGTCAACGAACGGATCGCCCGCCAGCACTTCTCGCTCGAGGCCATGGCCGAGGCGATCCGCGCGCTGCTCGATGCGGCAGGCTGGTTGCCATGACCGAGCCGTCTCGTGACCCTGAGGCCTCGCGTCCGACCCATGGCTCGGCCGACGATCCGGTCCGCCGCCGACGCGCTCGGGTCGCCCGATGGGTCTCGATCGGTCAGCGGGTCGGCTACGCCCTCTTCGGACTGGCCATCGTCGCCTTCGCCATCGGGTTCATCGTCGGGTTCACCGACGGCGTGGTGCACCTCATCGAGCTGTGCCTGTTGCTCGGATCGGTGGTGCTGGCCCCGTCGATCGTCCTCGGCTACGCCGTCAAGGCCGCCGAGCGCGACGACCTCGAACACGGCCGCTGACCGCCGCCCGCACCCCATCGCGGCGGCAGATCACCACCGCCGAGGTGGCCATCTGCCGCCGCGATGAGGGGAACACGGGGGACGGGTTTGCCTCGGGGCAGTGTGGGCGCGAGCATCCGTTCTCCACGAGACGGGTCGCCATCGGGACCTGCCGTGATCGCGCTCTCTAGGGGGAACTGATGACCAAGGCCGCCGTCCTCACCGGTGTCGACACACCGCTCGTCGTCCGTGACGACATCACCGTCGCCAGCCCGGGACCCCACGAGGTCCGCATCAAGATGGGCGCGTCGGGCGTGTGCCACTCGGACGTGTCGGTGTCGAACGGCACCATCCCCCTCCCGACCCCGATCGTCCTGGGCCACGAGGGCGCCGGCGTCGTGACCGAGCTGGGCGAGGGCGTGACGAGGGTGGCCGTCGGCGACCACGTCGTGCTGTCGTTCGTGCCCAACTGCCAGGAGTGCTACTACTGCAAGCGCGGCCAGGGCTTCCTGTGCGAGAAGTCGGCCATGCAGGCGGCCGGCGGGATGCTCGACGGCACGACCCGGTTCTCGTCACCCGATGGGCCGCTCTTCCAGATGGCGTGCTGCGGCACGTTCTCGGAGGAGTCGATCGTCCCCGACATCAGCGTCGTCAAGATCCCCGACGACATCCCTCTCAAGATCGCGGCGCTCATCGGCTGCGGGGTGCTCACCGGCGTCGGGGCCGCGCTGAACACCGCCGACATCCGTCCCGGCGATTCGGTCGTGGTGATCGGATGCGGCGGCGTGGGCCTCAACGTGATCCAAGGGGCCAAGATCGCCGGCGCCGAGAAGATCATCGCCATCGACATGTTCGAGTCGAAGCTGGCCATGGCCAAGCAGTTCGGCGCCAACTACGTCATCAAGGCCGACGACGGCGATCCGGTGGCCAAGGTGCTCGAGCTCACCGACGGCCGCGGCGCCGACACCTCCTTCGAGGTCATCGGCCTGGGCGCGACGATGGAGCAGGCCATCAACACGACGCGCAACGGCGGCGAGGTGGTGCTGGTCGGCGTGCCTCGCCTCGACGTGTTCTTGAACCTGAACGCGGCGTTCACCTTCCTGTACCTGGCCAAGACGGTCAAGGGATGCTGGTACGGCTCGTCCAACGTGAACGAGGACGTGCCCAAGCTCATCCAGCTCTACAAGGACGGCCAGCTCGACCTCGAAGACCTGATCTCCCGTGAGATCCAGGTCGAAGACGTGAACGACGCCTTCGCCGCCATGGTGGCCGGCGAGGTCGCCCGATCCGTCATCACCTACAGCTGAGGACGCCTGGCCCGACGCCGGCCCGTCGTCACCTACGCGAGCCGCGCCCATGGTCCCAACCGCCGGGGACCGACCGGGCCTGACTCCGGCCGGTCCACCAGGCGGTGGATCGCTCAGCGCGCACGGGGCAGGATCGGCACTGCACCGGTCGATCCGCTTGCGACGGTCTCACAGGTAGGCGCGGTCGTCATGAGTAGGACTACTCACGAGCGAACGAGCGGCTACCCACGAGGGCGCCGGCCAGCTCGGCTCGGCTGGTGATGCCCAACTTGGCGTAGACGCGGCTCAACAGGTTGTCGACGGTGCGGACCGAGATGGCCAGGTCCTCGGCGATGTGGCGGCTGCTGGCGCCGGCGGCGGCCCGGTCCGCCACTTCGCGCTCGCGCTCGGTGAGCTCGACGTGCTCGGCTGTACGCAACAGCGGCGTCGACCGCGCCGGACAGGTGATGGCGGCGGCCGCCAGCGCCAGGTTCGAGGCTCGCACCAGCGAACGATCGCCGCGCCGAGCGGCCAGGTTGAGAGCCAGGGCCGCCATCTCGGCCGCCTCGATCTGGCGACCCATCTGGGCTGCCAGCGTCGACGCCGTCAGGCAGTCGACAGCATCGCCGCTCACGACCGCCTGCACGGCGGCGGCGACAGCCTGGCTCCACCCACCGCCGACCCGAACGGCCAGCCGGGCCACCGACGCCGGCGCCACCTCCCGCTCGCCGAGGCGAACGGCGTCGTGCCAGGCGTTGAGCGCCAGGCTGATGCAACCCAGCGACTCGGCGGCGGCGGCGGCCTCGATGAGCAGCCGGCGAGCGGCCAGCGTGTCGCCGGTCGCGTGCGTGGCCCAGGCCCCGGCGCGACCGATGTCGGCGTCGAAGAAGCGAGCGCCCGTGGACGGCAGGGACTGCAGCTGGGCCAGCAGGTCACCGGCGCGGGCGCCGTCGCCTCGAAGCCCAGCGGTGAAGGTCTGGAGCCCGACGGCCCAACGCAGCGGGGCGGGATCGTCGAGGTGAGCGAAGATCCCTTCGGCCTCGCGCCCGTAGGCGTCGGCGGCGTCGAGGTCGCCGCCGGTGAGCGCGATCCGTCCCCGCGCCAGCGCCATCCAGGCCAGCTCGGGCGGATGGCCCCGGGCCCGCTGGTAAGCGGAGGTGGCCAGGTCCTGGGCCTCGGCCAACCGGCCCGACTCGCTGAGCGCCAGCACCAGGGCCAGGATGCTGCTCTCGGGATCGGGCGCCGGTCCTTCGGTCTGGGGCTCCCGGCAGTAGGCCAGGCCTTGCTCACCGAGTCGGATCGCTCGCTCGGACTGCCCGGCCAGGGCCGCCGCCAGCGAGCCGGCCGAGCAGGTGATGTGGTCGTGGGCCCGCCCTGAGGCCTCCATCTGATCGAGCAGCCGGAGGGCGGCCTCGGCCTGGCCCGACTGGACCGACCGCCCGAGCAGGACGGGGCTGGCCGGCCCCGCCGGTCCCCCGTACTTGTCGCACAACCGGCGGGCCAGCGCCATCGAGCGGGCGCCGTGGTTGAGGTCCCACAGCAGGATCGCGGTGAGCTCGGCCGTCGCCCCGATCTCGACGGCCGGGTCGAGGTCCCCGAGGGCGAGCAGCGCGTCGAGCAAGCGAGCGGCGCCGCGCCGGTCCCCCCGCTCGGCCAGCAGCTCGGCCAGCACGATCGTGGCGCCACCATCGCCGCGCTCGGCCGCCATCGTGGCCAGGATCTCGGCCTCGGCCAGCCGCTTCTCGCCGACGAGATGGCGGATGACCCCGACCGTCGGCACGGCCTCGGTGGGCTGGCCGCACAGGGCCGCCCACAGCTCGCGCTCGCCGGCCGACGCCGACGGGCTCGTCTCGAGGAGGTGGGCGGCGGCCGCCGCCACTCCACCCGGGCCGAGCTCGGCCAGCACGACCCGCCGAATGGCGCCCACGGCGGGGACGAGGCTGGGCCGCTCGGCGCGGGTCCGCTCGGATCGGATCAGGCCGCGGCGAATGAGCTCGGCGCGAGCGTCCGCGGAGATGGGCAGACCAAGCGGTGGGTCGTCGAGGCGTCCCGTGAGGCACACCGCTACCAGCGCGTCCCGTTCGGCCTCGGACAGACCGGCGGCGCGGGCCGCGACCCGATCCCGCAACGTGGGCGGACACGGCAGCTCACCGGTCAACCGGGCGTAGCCCGAACGCACGACCAGGCCCTCGGACCGCACCGGCGCCGCCGTCGCCGTCGCCGGAGGGGCCGAGGTCGCCGCGGAGGTCGCCGGCGGCTGAGACATCGACTCGGTGAGACCCGGCGCCATCGACTCCGTCGGGACCGGGACCTCGGCCAGCGCCCGCAGGGTGTCGACGGCCAGGCCGGGCAGGCCGCCGCTGTCGCCGAGCAGCGCCTCGACCGCCGGAGGGTCGGGTTGAGCGCCGACCAGCGCCGTGACCCAGCTGGCGACATCGGTCGCCGTGAGCGGAGCGATGTCGATCCGCTCGATGGTCCCCGACCGCCACAGCCAGGCCAGAGGCGAGGCGACCTCGTCGATGTGGGTGGTCCCGATCAGGCACCGGAAGCGCCCGGCCAGCACCGCCCGACGCAGCTGGTCGGCTTCGGACTCGTCGAGCCGCTCGGCGTCGTCGAGGATCAGCAGGTAGGCATCGTCGTCCAGGCCGAGCCCACCGTTCACCAGCCCGGTTCCACCGTCGAAGGCGACCTCGTGGCGGACGGACCGACCGCGGCGGCGCTGGGCCCGCGCCACCGCCGACAGCACGGCCGAGACCCCTACCGATGCCGCACCGGTCACGATCGCGCCCGCGCCCTGGTCGAGCACCCGGTCCAGGCGGCGCCGCGTCTGCTCGCGCCCGAACAGAACCGGCGCTCCCCCGGCCGGCTCACCGTCGGCGGGTGGGTCAGGCACCGGGTCATCCTAGGGGGGCCCGATCGAGCGGGGACGGGTCGGGTCCGGTCACATGGCGAAGTCCCCCGCGCTTGTTACTCTCGGGTAACCATGGGCTCGTCGACCTCTTCGAGCACGCCGCGGCTGCCGGCCGCCGAGCGTCGCCAGCAACTGCTCGAGGTGGCCTTGACCGTGTTCGGACGGGGCGGCTTCCAGCGCACGTCGATGAACGAGTTGGCCGAGGCGGCCGGTGTGACCAAGCCGGTGCTGTACCAGCACTTCGGTTCGAAGCGCGAGCTGTACCTCGAGGTGCTGCGCGAGGTCGGCGGTCAGCTCGTGGCCGACGTGACCAAGGCGATCGGCACGGCGACCGGGCCGCGCCAGCAAGTCGAGGCCGGCTTTCGCGCCTACTTCGATTGGGTCGCCCGCGAGCGCCACGGCTTCGACGTGCTGTTCGCCGGTGACACGCGGCGCGATCCCGAGTTCCTGACCGAGCTGGGCAAGGTCGAGACCGAGTTCGCCGTGGCCATCGCCGATCTCATCGTTGTCGACGGCATGACGCTCGAGCGCCGCCAGCTGCTCGCCTACGGGATCGTCGGCATCGCCGAGACCACGTGCCGGCACTGGATCGCCGCCGATCTCGATCTGCCGGCGGGCGACCTGGCCCAGGGCGTGGCCGACCTGGCCTGGGCCGGCCTGCGCGGCCTCCGCGTCGACTGACCGCCTTCGCCGACCCCACATCGCGGCGGCAGATCACCACACCACGGGTGGTCACTGCCGCCGCGATGGTTGCTGGAGGTCGCGGCGGCAGATCACCCCTCCACAGGTGGCCATCTGCCGCCGCGATGGTTGCTGGACTGGGCGTCAGCCGCCGGTGGTGGTGGTCGAGGGCTGGCGGAAGCCCGGAGGGCAGGTCCGGGGAGGCACATGGCATGTTCCCGGGCCGGCAGGGTGACCGTGTCGGTCCGCACGGTGGTCGGCAGCAGCAGCGAACGCCAGGTGCTCATGCTCAGCGATTGCAGCTGGTCGGCCACGTCGATGACTGCCGGTCGCGAGGGGAGCCGGCCCGGTCGACCCGGCAAGAAGTGCATCGGGTCCGAGACTCCGAGCGAACGAGATCTGGACGACGATGCCTTCCTCGACCCAGCTCACGGTCCCGCGCTACCGCCCTGAGGCGGCCTGGTACGACCCGGTGCGACCACGCACTCGCACGGCGTCAGGTCAGTGGCATCGCATCACCGGGTGGTGGGCGGATGCTGAGGTACGGTCGAGGACGAAGGTCCCGAGCGTGTATCCGGCGACATCCAGCACGGACTTGAGGCTCTGAGTCGTGCGATACTCATAGCAGCGGGAGGGTGCGATCGCCGGCGAGCCCGAGACGGGCGGCGGGGTTGACGAGCGTGCCCGCGGGCTGGAGTGCACGCCAGTCGGGCCCGAGCCCTCGTGGGACGTCGACGGCGATCCCGACACGATCCGCCTCCCACCAGTCGGCTCGCTCACCGTGCACGAGTTGGTTGGCCAGCGGCCACGGTCTTGTTCAGCCTGGAGCGGTCGGCGGTCCCGAGGCCAGATCGAGAGCCGCAACATGATGCGCGTCGGGCTTCCAGTAGATGCCCGAATTCAGTCCGTATCGGCCAATGAGCTGACCGGTCGATGGAAGCCGAAGCGCCTTGTCACCGTCCACGGTCACCGACTCGGAAACGTCGCCGGGTCGGACCTTGGCCGGCCTCGACCTCGTCGAGCGACAGGTCGCTCAGAACGACGTCGAACTGGTAGTCGCCACCCGCCGCGGCCGTCACACTGATGACCTCCTGGGTACCGGGCCACAGGAAGGAAATGGTCGACGTCCCGTCCCTGGCCGGCAGCCGAGCTGCGGCAGCGGGGGCACGTCGATGTTCGGTCCGCTCACGACCTTCTGTCCGTCGTCGCGGTTGCGGGTCACGCCGAAGCCCACGGCCAGGATGGCCAGTACGACCAGGATGGCGCCGCTCGTCCGCACCACCCGGCGGCGGTGCCGACGTTGCGTGACCCGACGGCCGATGGCGGCCCGGCCTTCGTCCGCGGCCGGCACCGTGGCCTGATCGGCCCGTTCGTTCAAGCCAGAGCCGAGGCGACGTTCGATCTCGCTGATCTCGATCGGGCTCATGGCTCGATCTCCTTCCTGAGTTGGTCGAGCCCACGGCTCACCAACGACTTCACGGTGCCCGGTCGCACGCCGAGCGCCTCGGCGATGTCGGCCTCGCTCAGGTCCTCGTAGTAGCGGAGCACCAACGCCGCCCGCTGACGCATGGGCAGCTTGGCCAGCGCGTCGACGACCTCGTCGGCGCCGAGCTCGGTCGTGTCGGGCTCGTCGGGGGCGGTCGGCCGCCCACGCTCGAAGCGACGGCGGCGTTGCAGGTCGCGGCAGCGGTTGATGACGCAGGTGCGCAGATAGCCGCCTGGACGGTCGAGGCGCGCCCATCGCTCGTACACCTTGGCGAAGGCGTCGTGGACGACCTCTTCGGCCAGCTCGTTCGAGTTGGTCAGCAGGAACGCGACGCGCAACATCGGGCGCGTACTCGCGCCGGTAGAGCGCGTCGAAGTCGCCCGGCCCGTGCTCGAGGGTCGCCTCCGCGAGCGCCGGATCAGGGGCAGGGAGGCCGACGTCCGACGGTCCCACGCCGACCTCTCCCTTCGCCCCCATCATCGGTCCCGCCACCATCTCATCATCGTTCACATCCCCAACGACGGATGAGCGCCCGATTCGGTTCCATGCTCCGTTTCCCCCACATCGGGGCGGCAGATCACCACCTCAGATGCGGCGATTTGCCGCCGCGATGGTTGGCTCGACTTCGTGGCGGCAGATCACCACCTCACACGGGGCCATCTGCCGCCGCGATGGATCAAAGCGCGCCGGTCAGGTGGGCAGCGGAGCGGGGGCGGCGGGGCCGGTGTAGCGGGCGCTCGGGCGCAGGATGTGGCTGTCGTCGGCCTGCTCGAGGACGTGGGCGCCCCACCCGATGATCCGGCTGGTGGCGAAGGCCGGCGTGAACAGGCTCGACGGGACGCCGCAGGACTCCATCACCACGCCGGCGTAGAACTCGACGTTGGTGCGCAGGTCGCGTTCGGGGTGGCGCTCGGCCAGCAGCTCGACGATCCGAGCCTCGACCGCCTCGGCCAACGCAACACGGGGACCGCCCTGGGCCACCGCGACCTCATGGAGCAGCTGCGACCGCGGATCCTCACCTCGGTAGACCGCGTGGCCGAAGCCCATGATGCGCTCGCCCGACTCGATGCGGGGGATCATCACGGCATCGATGCGATCGACCGATCCGATCTCGTCGAGCAGGTCGAGGGCGCGGCTCGGGGCTCCGCCGTGGAGCGGTCCCGACAGCGCGCCCATGGCGCCGACCATGCACGCCCCGACGTCGGCGCCGGTCGAGGCGATGACCCGGGCGGTGAACGTCGACGCGTTGAAGCCGTGATCGATGGTGGCGATCAGATACTGCTCGAGGGCCCGCACGCGATCGGGATCAAGGGCCTCGTCGCCGATCATCCACAACAGGTTGGCGGCGGTGCCGAGGTCGGGACGCGGATCGATCGGATCGAGGCCGCGCTGCAGTTGGTAGCAGGGCGGCGACGAGGGTGGGCGTCACCGCGGCCAGCGCCAGCGCGTCCTGACGTTGCTCGGCCTGATCGATGTCGAGCACCGGACGCATCTTCTGGGCGGCGGCGACGAGCGACAGCGCGCTGCGGAGTCCGTCGAGTGGGCCTTGCCCGCCCAGGGCGGCGACCGGGGCCAGGACACCGACGACCGAGCCGGGGACGACCCGCAGCGGTGCGACCTCGCCGGCGAAGGCACGCCGCTCGGCGTCGTCGGGAAGGTGCCCCTCGACGAACAGGTGCCAGACGTCCTCGAACGAGCAGTGCCGGGCCAGATCGACCGCGGAGTACTGGTGGTAGTGGTAGAAGCCCTCGCCCCCGCGGACATCGCCGACCGCGGTGTCGGCCACGACCACCCCTTTCAGACCGGGAGGGACCTGGATGAGGGAGGGATCGTTCGTCATGGGTTCATCGTCGTCCGTGATGCCCTCGTTATCAACGTTGATTAAGCTCAACGTTGATGACATCAACGTGGCTCACCTCGTCCCAGGTCGCCCAGCGGCTCGGCGTCAAGCCGGCCACCGTCTACGCCTACGTGAGCCGGGGGATGCTGCACCGCCAGCTGGGCGACGACGGACGCACGAGCCGGTTCGATCCGGCCGAGGTGGACGACCTGGCCCGTCGAGGTCGGCCGCGACGCGATGCGCGCCGCACCGGCATCGTCGACGTGGTGCTGTCGACGACGCTCACCGAGATCCTCGACGGCCAGCTGCGCTATCGCGGCCACGACGCCGTCGAGCTGGTCGCCACGAGCTCGTTCGAGGACGTGGCCGAGCTGCTCTGGACGGGCCAGCTCGGCGAGCGGGCTCGTTGGACGGCGCCCGAGGCCGACGTCGAGTTGGCGCGCGCCGTCACCGCTCCGCTGTCGAGCCGGGTGACCCCGGCCGACCGCATCCGCGTCGCCACCGCGGCGGTGGCCTCGTCGCGACCGCTCCGGGTCGACCTGCGCCCCGAAGCGGTCACCCATCACGCCCGCGAGCTGCTGGCGACGCTGGTCGACGCCCTGCCGCCCGCGGTGGGTCGGACCCGGCGCGACAGCCCGGGGGCGCCGCGGCCCGGTCGCATCGCGGCCCGCCTGTGGCCGACCCTGGCCCGCGTCGCGCCCAACCCGGCGCGCATCCGCGCCCTCGACGCCGCCCTGATCCTGCTCGCCGATCACGAGCTGGCCAGCTCGACCCTCGCCGCCCGCATCGCCGCGTCGACCCGATCGGATCCCTACGACGTCGTGCTGGCGGGCCTCGGCGCGGTCAGCGGACCGCTCCACGAAGGCGCCGGCACCGCCGCGCACCGCATGCTCGTGCACGCGCGCGCACGGCGAACTCACCCGAGCACGCCGTCGGCGACGCCCTGACCACCTATGGCTCGCTGCCCGGCTTCGGCCATCCCCTCTATCCCGACGGCGACCCTCGAGCCCGCTGCCTGCTCGACCTGCTCGCACCGCTGCTCGGCACCCGCGACACGCGCCTGGTCGACGAGACCCTGGCGGCGGCGGCGGTGACGTCGCCCCAAGCGCCCAACGTCGACTTCGCCCTCGCCGCGCTGGCCTTCTCGGCCGGCATGTCGGCCGACGCCATCGAGGCCATCTTCGCCCTGGCCCGCATCGCCGGCTGGATCGCCCACGCCCTCGAGGAGTACGCCGAGACCCCCCTGCGCTTCCGCACCCGAGCCATCTACTCGGCCCGCCCGGGCCCGGCTGACCCGAGTGGCCCGAGTCTCGGGCTTCTGGCGGCGATGAAGGGCGTCCCACGCCCTCAGACTGACTGGCAACGCTCGAACCGCCTACAGCGGCTCAAACGGGCCGACCGGAGAGCCAAGCAATCAGGTGGGCCGGAGACTCGTGAGCTCGATGGCGTTGTCGTGGAGGACGCGGCGGCGGTCGTCGGCGGCGAGGTCCTTGACCTCGCGCAGGTAGTCGAGGGGCTCGGGCAGAGCCTCGATGTGGGGCCAGTCGGATCCGAAGAGGACACGGTCGGCGCCCATGATGTCGACGACCTCGTAGAGGTCGTCCTCCCAGAACGGGTTGATCCAGACGTGCTGGCGGAAGATCTCGATCGGGTCTTCGGGGAAGTACCCGGGGATCTTGTTGGCCGTCGAACGGACCTTGCGCACGAGGTCGGGCAGGAACTCGGCGCCGTTCTCGACGGACGCGATGCGCAGGTTGGGGAACTTCACCAGATGGTTCTCGAACACGAGGCTGACCAGGTAGTCGTCGATGGCCCGCTCGATGGCGAACGACTTGATCGACGGCTTGTACGCGCCACCCGAGAAGTTGGCGGCGAAGCCGTCGACGGCAAAGCCGTTGGACGACACCCCACCGTCGCGCGCGTGCAGCACGACGGTGATGCCCGCCTCGTTGGCCAGGCTCCAGAACCCGTCGAACATCGAGTCGAACGGCGAGCGCTGACCGATCGCGGTGGTCGGCGCCGCCGGACGCATCACGATCATGTGGGCACCCGCGTCGAGCGCCCAGGTCAGCTCGTCGACGGCCCAGTCGGCGATCGGCCAGGGTCAGGTAGGGCGCGGCGTAGATGCGGTCGCGGTAGTTGAAGCCCCAGTCCTCCTCCAGCCACCGGTTGAAGGCTCGGAACGTGTGGCACACGGCCTCGGGATCGTACCTCAGCGGCTCCTCGTAGATCATCCCGAGCGTCGGGAACAGCCAGCACTCCGGCCAGCTGCTGCTCGTCGAGCGTGGCCAGCGCGGGCTTCGGGCTCGCGGTAGGCCGGACGGATCGGCTCCCGAGCGGCCAGGAACTCGAGCGGGTTGCGACCGTCGGGGTTGCCCCGGAAGTAGTCGTACATGGCGCCCGGCATGGCGATCGGATCGAACGTCGGGTTGCTGACCGCCTTCGAGACCCGGCCGCCGAGCACGTGGTAGCGCCGACCGTTGATCTCGCACCACTGCACGCATCGCGGGCCGAGGGCCGGGTCGAGGTGGCGGGTGAAGGCGTCGAGGGCCTCGTAGTAGTGGTTGTCGGCGTCGAACACCGGGTGTCCGAGGTCGTCGAGCACGCTCACGCCAGACCTCCAGGGGCGAAGGGCACCCCCCGATGGTAGAACCTGTTCTCGTCTTGGCCCACGTCCCGTGGGACAATGCGCCGGAGGTGCGACTAGCCGCACCGGTCCGGCCTTCCACCGCAAGGGGAGCACACCATGCACGATCTCGTGATCCGAGGCGGCACCGTCGTCGACGGCACCGGTGCGCCGGCCCGCACCGCCGACGTCGCCGTCGACGACGGCCGCATCTCCGAGGTGGGCGATCGCTCGGGGGCGCAGCCGCCGGCCACGACGATCGACGCCGACGGCCTGCTCGTCACGCCCGGCTGGGTCGACATCCACACCCACTTCGACGGCCAGGCCACCTGGGACGACGGTGCTGGCCCCCAGCGCCTGGCACGGCGTGACCACGGTGGTCATGGGCAACTGCGGTGTCGGGTTCGCGCCGGCCCGACCCGATCGTCACGACTGGCTCATCGGTCTGATGGAAGGCGTCGAGGACATCCCCGGCACCGCCCTGGCCGAGGGCATGACGTGGAACTGGGAGAGCTTCCCCGAGTACCTCGACGCGCTCGACCGCCGCGCGCTGGACCGTCGACGTCGGCACCCAGATCGCCCACGGCGCGGTGCGCGCCTACGTCATGGGTGAGCGCGGCGCGCGCAACGAGCCGGCCGATCGCCGACGACATCGCCGAGATGAAGGCCGTGGTCAAGGCGGCGATCCGGGCCGGCGCGCTCGGGCTTCTCGACCTCGCGCACGCTCGGCCACCGCGCCATCGACGGCGAGCCGGTGCCGGGCACCTACGCGGCCGAGGACGAGCTGTTCGGCATCGGCTCGGCCCTGGGCGAGCTCGGCACCGGCGTGTTCGAGCTGGCCCCGATGGGCTCGGCCGGCGAGGACATCATCGGTCCGGCCAAGGAGGTCGACTGGATGCGGCGGCTGTCGGCCGCCATCGGCCGGCCGGTCACCTTCGCGCTGCTCCAGGTCGACGCCGCGCCCGGACCTGTGGCGCGAGCTGATGGACGAGTCCAAGCGGGCCGCCGACGAGGGCGCCGACCTCTGGCCCCAGGTGGCCGGTCGAGCCACCGGCCTGCTGTCGGGCCACCACACGACCTACTCGCTGTTCGACATGATCCCGGCCTACCAGCAGCTCAAGGCCCGGCCAACCTGCGCACCGGCCGACTTCCTGGCCGCGTTGCGCGACCCCGGCGGTGCGCCAGCCGATCGTGTCCTGGGAGCCGACCGAGCGACGGCAGCCGGCGAGCGCATGGACAAGGGCTACGCGCACCACCTACGTGCTCGGGCACGCCGCCGCACTACGAGCCCGGTCCCGACCGCTCGCTGGCCTCGCTGGCCGCGGCCGCCGGATGCCGCTCGCCGCTCGAGGTGGCCTACGACGCCATGCTCGCCGATGACGGCCAGGCCCTGCTCTACGTGCCCGATCCTCAACTACTCGTCGGGCAGCCTCGAGCCGACCCGCGAGATGCTGCTGCACCCCCGCGCCGCGCTCGGTCTGGCCGACGGTGGCGCTCACTGCGGGGTGATCTGCGACGCCGGCCAGCCCACGTTCATGCTCAGCTACTGGACCCGGGACCGCACGCCGGGCGAGAAGCTCCCGCTCGAGTGGGTGGTGCGCAAGCAGACCCACGACACGGCCCGGCTCTACGGCCTCGGCGACCGCGGCACGATCGAGCCGGGCATGCTCGGCCGACCTCAACGTGATCGACTACGAGCACCTCCAGCTGGACACGCCCGTCGTGGTCGCCGACCTGCCGGCCGGGGGCAAGCGCCTGGTGCAGCGGGCGACCGGCTACCGCGCCACCATCAAGTCGGGGGTCACCACCTTCGCCGACGGCGAGGACACCGGCGACCGCCCGGCCGGCTCCTCCGCGGCGCGCGCTGACGCCGCTCTAGGCTCGGCGTTCATGGAATTCGGACTGCACCTGCCCAACGCCGGCCTCGTCCCCGAAGGCGCCGGGCCTCATCCGCGTCGCCCAGGCCGCCGAGGCCGCCGGGTTCGACTCGGTGTGGCTCTTCGACCACCTGTTCACGCCGACCAACCTGGAGTCGAAGTACCCGTACACCGCCGACGGCTCGTACCTGATGACCGCCGCAGCTGCCCTTCGCCGATCCGGTGGCGGTGATGGGCGCGGTGGCCGGCGGCCGACCTCGACCATCAGCTTCGGCACCCGGGTGCTCATCCCCACCTACCGCCACCCGGTCGTGCTGGCCAAGGAGCTGGCCACCATCGACGCCATCGCCGGCGGTCGCATGATCCTCGGTGTCGGCGCCGGATGGATGGCCGAGGAGTTCGACGCCGTCGACGTGCCCATGGAGGCCCGCTTCGCCCGGCTCGACGAGCACATCGCGCTGATGCGCAACGTCTGGACCAACGGCGTCGCCGCCCACGACGGCCGGTTCTACTCCCACGTCGAGGCCGGCTTCGGGCCGCAGCCTCCGGGCGCCAGGCCACACCATCCCCGTGATCGTCGGCGGTCACGGCGACGCCGCGCTGCGCCGGGCCGCCCGGTGGGGCGACGGCTGGGCCGTGTCGGCCAAGGGCGACGCCCTGCTGGCCGACGGCTTCGAGCGCGGTGGCCGAGCGCCTCGAGCAGCTGCGCCGGTTCTGCGACGAGGAGGGCCGCGACTTCGACGACCTGCTGCTGGTCAGCCAGTGCACTCCCGGCCGACACCGTGGACACCCTGACGCGACCAGGCCGAGCTCGGGCATCGACATCGTCGACCTCATGATCTTCGGCGGCGAGCAGCAGATCATCGACGACGGCCGGCGCTTCCTGGCCGACGTCGCCTCCAAGGTCACCTGAGGGGTGGACAAGGACAAGCTGGCCACCCTCTTCGACCTGACCGGCCGGGTGGCCATCGTCACCGGCGGGACCCGCGGGATCGGCCGGGCCATCGCCGAGGGCTTCGTGGCCGCCGGCGCGGACGTGACCGTGGCCAGCCGCAAGCCCGACGCCTGCGCCGAGACCGAGGCCCATCTCGAGGCCGCATGGGCGGCCAGGCGCTCGGCGTGCCGACCAACCTGAGCGACCTCGACGCCATCGCCGCGCTGGTGGCGGCGCACCGCCGAGCGCTTCGGTCGCATCGACGTCGTCGTGAACAACGCGGCCACCGGGCTGACCGAGCCGCTCGGTGAGTTCACGCCGGCGGCCTACGCGAAGATCATGGACGTCAACCTGCGTGGCCCGGTGTTCCTCGCCCAGGAGGCGCTGCCCTGGCATCTGACCGAGAGCCCCGGCGGCTCGATCGTCAACGTCATCTCGGCCGGCGCCTTCATGTTCTCCGGGACCCAGGCCAGCCTACTCGGCGGCCAAGGCCGGCCTGCTTCTCGTTCACCAGGTCGATGGCCTCGGCGTGGGCGCCCCTCGGCATCCGGGTCAACGCGCTGGCGCCGGGCACGACGCTGACCGACATGATCACCAACAACCCCGACGAGGTGGTCGAGTGCATGCGCACGATCAGCCTGCTCGGCCGCTTCGCCGACCCCGACGAGATGGTCGGACCCGCGCTGTTCCTGGCCTCGGACGCGTCCAGCTACGTCACCGGCCAGGTGCTGCTGGCCGACGGCGGCCTCGTGCCCCACTGACCGCACCGAGCCGACTCGGGCGCGGGTTAAGGTCGGTCATGCCGAGCGCGCTTCGCCTGCGGGACCTGTGGGAGGACCTCTATCGCGGCAGCGTTCTAGCCAGTGCGCTGGTTCCGCCCCCGGTGCGCCGACGGCTGCTCAACCGGTCGGGCGCCCGGATCGGCCAGGCGTGGATCATGCCCCGGGTGTTCTTCGGCGGGTGGGACATCACGATCGGCGACGACACCTTCGTCAACCACGAGTGCTTCCTCGACAACAAGGCCACCATCACGATCGGCAACCGCTGCTCGCTCGGCATGCAGGTGATGATCCTGACGAGCGACCACGCCCTCGGAGGCCACGACCAACGCGCCGGCGCCGAGGCATCCGGGTTGGCGGTCACGATCGGTGACGGCTGCTGGCTGGGCGCCCGGGCGACCGTGCTGCCCGGGGTGACCATCGCCGACGGATGCGTGATCGGAGCGGGCGCCGTCGTCACCAGCGACACCGAGCCCGACGGGCTCTACCTCGGCAATCCGGCCAAGCGCGTGCGCGACCTCCCGGCGGACTGACCGGCTTCCGGCGGCGATCAGGGGGCCCGGGCGCCCTCGATCGCCGCAAGAACCGACGGCCGGTCGGTCAGGCCTCGGCGCGGTAGCGGTCGCGCAGCAGGCGCTTGTAGATCTTGCCGTTGTCCTGGCGCGGCAGCTGGTCGACGAAGTCGACGGTGCGCGGGCACTTGTAGTGGGCCAGTCGGGCGCGACAGTGCTCGATCAGCTCGGCCGCCAGGGCGTCGGTGGCCTCGACGCCCGGCTGCAGCTCGACGACGGCCTTGACCTGCTCGCCCCACTCGGCGTCAGGCACACCGATGGTGGCGGCATCGCCCACGCTCGGATGTTCGAGCAGCGCGGCGTCGACCTCGGCCGGATAGATGTTGACCCCGCCCGAGATGATCAGGTTGACGGACCGGTCCGTGAGGAAGAGGTAGCCCTCCTCGTCGAGGTAGCCCATGTCGCCCAGGGTGAAGTAGTCGCCGCGATAGCTGCCGGCCGTCTTCTCGGGATCGCCGTAGTACTCGAAGCGCCCTTCGCGCGGCGCTCGGATGTACACGAGCCCGATCTCGCCCGTGGCCAGCGGCTCGCCGTCGTCGTCACCGATCATGACCAGGCCCTCGACCAACGGCCTGCCCACCGTGCCGGGATGTTCGAGCCACGTCGGCGAGTCGACGAAGCTGGCGGTCCCCTCGGTGGCGGCGTAGTACTCCCACACGATCGGACCGAGCCACTCGATCAGGCCCTGCTTCACCGCCACCGGGCACGGCGCCGCCCCGTGGATCACGAAGCGCAACGAGGACACGTCGTAGCGCTGGCGCACCTCGGGCGAGGTCGACAGCAGCCGGTGGAACATGGTCGGCACCATGTGGGTGTGGGTCACCTGGTGCTGCTCGACCAGCCTCAGCGCCACTTCGGCGTCCCAGTGGTCCATGAGCACGACGCCGACCCCGAACGCCAGCGGGATGGCCAGCGAGAAGGCCAGCGGGGCGGCGTGGTACAGCGGACCCGTGCACAGGTGCAGGTCGCCCGGCTCGCCGTACCCGTAGAAGTTGACGGCGGTCAGCGCCGAGGCGGCCGCGGCCGAGCGGTGCACGCCCTTGGGCCGGCCCGACGTGCCGGAGGTGTAGAGCATCGAGTTGCCGAGCACCGGGTCCTCGAGGGCGCCGTCGTCCTCGGCCTGGGTCGCCTCGACGTAGTCCTCGAAGCTCGTCGATGGCGCCGCCGATGGCCAGGCGAACGGCGCAGTCGGGGGCCGAGCGGGCCACGTCGACGGCGGCGTCGTTGATGGTGGCATCGGCCAGCAGGGCCTTGGCCCCGCAGTCGGACACGATGTAGGCGGCTTCGGCTGCACTCAGATGCCAGTTGACCGGCGTGAGCCGCAGGCCCGAGCGCTGGCAGGCGGCGACCACCTCCGCGAACTCGGGGCGGTTGCCGCAGATGAGCGCCACGGCATCGCCGGGAACCAGACCTCGTCGCCTGAGGGCGCGGGCCAGCCGGTTGGCGGCCTGATCGAGCTCCGCGAAGCTCCGGGTCCCCACCGACGAGATCACCGCTGGTCGATCGGGCTGTTGCTCGGCCCACCAGCTCAAGAGCAGGCCGTTGCGGGTCAGCTCGCGCCGGCGCTGCTTCGCGTCGGCCTCGTCGACCGCCTCGACGCCCGTTTCAGGACTGTCCACACCACTCATCGTCGACCCCCTAGGTGCGCTTCGTCTCCTGCACGTCGGTCCCTTCCACCGGCACCCCCGCCGGCTTGAACAACGCCAGGTTCCGACCGTCTGACATCGCCTCCCAGGTGACCTCGACCGCCTGACCGACCGCGATCTCATCCACCGGGCAACCAACCACGTTGGTCATCATCCTCACACCTTCGTCGAGCTCGACCAACGCGATGGCATAGCGCTCGTCGCCGAACACGGCCCGCAGCATCATCGGCTTGTTCTCGACCGTGACGGCGTACACCTCGCCCCGACCCGATGCCGGCCGCCACTCGATGGCCGAGCCCAGACAGCGCGGGCACACCTCGCGTGGGAACCAGAACGGCTCACCGCACTCGAGACACCACGGCAGGCTGAGCACGTGCTGTCGCGTCGCCTCCCAGAACGGCTCGCTGGCCTCGGTGACCGGCGGCTCGATGCGGGCCGGGCGGGCGTCGGTCTCGCCGGGCGGGGTCACCGCGTGGCCTCCGTGCCGAGCACGAGGGTGGACATGCACGACAGCACCATGCCCGAGCCGTGGGCCACCGCGACCTGGGCGTCGGGGACCTGGCGCTGGCCGAGGCCACCCCGCAACTGGCGGACGGCCTCGACGATCAGGAACATGCCGTAGGCGCCCGGATGGGTGTAGGACAGCCCGCCCCCGTTCGTGTTCATGGCCAGCGTCCCCCCCGGACCGAGATGACCGTCCTCGACATAGGGACCGCCCTCGCCCTTGGCGCAGAACCCCAGATCCTCGAGGTGCAACAGGGCGGTGATGGTGAAGCTGTCATAGCCCATGAGCACGTCGACGTCGGATGGCTTGATCTCGGCCATGGCGAACGCGTTCGGCCCCGAGACGGCGCCGGGGGTCGTCGTGAGATCGGGCATCTGGCTGATCATGCCGTGGTCGTGGCAGGTGCCGGCCCCGAGCACGTAGACGGGAGGCTGGGGCAGATCACGGGCCCGTTCGGCGCTGGTCATCACGAACGCACCGGCGCCGTCGGTGACCAGGCAGCAGTCGAGCAGGTGCAGCGGCGAGCTCTGCATCGGCGAGGCGAGGACGTCATCGATCGTGATCGGATCCTGATAGCGCGCTCGCGGGTTCATGGTGGCCCACTGCCGGGTGCTGACCGCGATCTGGGCCAACTGCTCGGACGTCGTGCCGAACTTCGCCATGTGCCGGTTGGCGGCCATGGCGTAGGGGCCCATCGGCATCCGCATCCCGAAGGGCACCTCCCATTCGAGCATGGGGTTGGGCCCGCCGAAGTTCGGACGGAACTGGGGGCGGTCGCGCTTGCGGTCGCTGCGGGGCGTCGCCGCGTACACGCCGACGACCACGTCGCACAGGCCGGCGGCGATGGCCGCGGCGGCGTGCTCGGCGTGCACCTCGAAGCTCGAGCCGCCGGTCTGGGTCGACTCGGTGAAGCGCGGATGGATCCCGAGGTACTCGGCCATCTGCATGGACGAACCGGCGTGGCAGAGGCCGTCGACGTCGGCCAGGGTCAGCCCGGCGTCGTCGAGGGCCTGGCTGATCACCGAGGCTTCGAGGGCCCGGCCGGTCAGTTCCAGCTCGCCGGTCGGCGACACCGCGTCGGCGACCCCCACAAATGCGGCGGCGCCGCGCATGCCCCCCACTCGACTCCCCCTCCGCGTGTCTCGCTCCGGCCAGGACCGGCCCAGTATGCCCGGGCCCGACCGCGGGCGCGAAACCGGTGACCGGCCGCGACGAGAGACCGGAGAGACCACCCGGCTCGCGCCCCGGCGGTGCACCGCCGGACCCGGGTGGGCACCGGTAGGGTCGCGGGGTGGACGGTCTGCCTCCTCCCCCAGCGGCGAGCGACTCGCCCGGCTCGGTGCCCGTCCGCCATCTCGAGCTGAGCGACCTGCCGCCGGCGGTCGCCGAACGGGTCCGCTTCGACCGGGCTGCCCCCCGACGCCTCCGCAGCGATCGACTGCCGGCGCCGGTGCACGACGAGCTCGAGCATCTCTGGAACGGGCTGGTCGCCGACGTCTACGACGAGGTCGCCGGCATCCGACGCTTCCGCGGGCTGTCGTCGGGATCGGTCGAGCGCGTGCTGCGACGGGTCAGCGACCGGATCCTCCAGGCCGAGCGAGTCATCATCATGGCCGGCGTCCACTACCCGATGACGAACGACAAGGCGGGCCGGCACGTGGCCCTGGCCGGCGTCGGGGGGGCATCCGCGGCGGCGGCCGAGGAGCTGGCCGTGGTGGGCAGCGTCGGGACCGCGACCGCGGTCGCCATCCTGACCGCCGTCGTCGGCGAGGTCTTCGAGACCTATGTCGCCGCCTCGGCGCGGACCCGGGCCTACCAGCGCGCCGGTCGATCGCCCGACCCCGACCTCGTCGTGACCGATCTGGCCGAGGCCGCGGGCTACGCCAGCTCGGTCGGTCGACGGGCCAGCCCCGCGCTGGCGAGAGACGCGGCGGCCTGGATGAGCGAGGTCATCATCAAGCGGACCGCCACCCGCTTCTCGCGCTCGCTCGTGCCCGTGGCCGGTGTGGCCATCGGCGCCGGCATGTCGATGTCCAACGTGCGCAAGACGGCGCGCGCGCCGCTGCGTCCGCCCACGCCCGACGAGGTGATGCGGCTGGCCGACGACATCGTCAACGACACCGACACCTACGTGCACAGCCGCGAGGAGTTCCTCGGCCTTCCGGACCCGCCCTCAGATCGCGATTGAGCCGACCGGTCCGACCTGGGCCGAGCCGTCCCAGCCGCGTACTGCTCACCGAGGTTCGGGCTCGCCCCGGTAGGTGCACCCGGCCGTGCAGGTCTCACGGATCGTCACCGCCGACAGCGGCGGGAGCGACGGCTCGAGTCGGTCCCACACCCATCGGGCCAGTCGCTCACTGGTGGGGTTCTCGAGGCCGTCGATCTCGTTGAGGTAGGTGTGGTCGAGCTGGTCGACGATCGGGCGAGCCGCCTCGCTGATGTCGGCGAAGTCGACGACCCAGCCGGTATGCGGATCGACCTCGCCCTCGACGTGGACCGTGAGCTGGAAGGAGTGGCCGTGGAGTCGGGCGCACTTGTGCCCGTCGGGTGCGTTGGGCAGTCGGTGGGCCGCCTCGAAGGTGAAGTCCTTGAAGATCTCCATCAGGCGATCCCGATCTGCTTGTGGGTCTGCACACTGAGGCGCCACTGCGGGTGGGCCAAGCAGTAGGCCACGGCCCGGGCGGTGTTGGCCTGCCGATCCGGACCGTCCATCGGCTGCAGGAAGAAGTGGTCGAACTCCAGCTCCGCGTAGCGCGATGGGTCGGCTCCGAGCTGAGGGAACACGAGCTTGAGCTCATCGCCGCGCTCGACGACCAGCGGGGCCATGGCCTTGGGACTGACGCAGACCCAGTCGATCCCGACCGGCACGGGTCGGGTGCCGTTGGTCTCGATGGCGATCACGAGGCCCCGATCGTGGAAGGCGCCGATGAGCTCGTCGTCGAGCTGGAGCAACGGCTCGCCCCCGGTGCACACGACGAACGGGGGCGGGGTCGCATCGTCGACTGGTCCGGGCCACGTCGCCACGACGGCGTCGGCCAGCTGGTCGGCCGTGGCGAAGCTTCCACCGCCCGGGCCGTCGGTCCCGACGAAGTCGGTGTCGCAGAACTGGCAGACCGCCCCGGAGCGGTGGCGCTCGTGGCCCGTCCACAGGTTGCAGCCGGTGAAGCGACAGAAGACGGCGGCCCGACCGGTGTTGGCCCCCTCACCCTGCAACGTCGCGAACAGCTCCTTGACCAGGTAGCTCACGATCTCGACCGATCCGGGCCGCCGCCGGGGAGAGCCCAGGATCGGCGGCGCGTCACGGGTCGAAACGATGCCGGGCATGGCCCCAGTATGGCCGTAGCCTTCGGCGGTGGAGCTCCGTTCACCGCTGTCGGTCGGGTCGATCTCGCTGCGGCTGTACCCCCACAACGAGCTGGACGCACCCGGCATCGTCGCCGAGATGCGGGCCCAGGCGGCCATGGCCGCGGCCGCCGGCTTCGATGGCGTGATGACGAGCGAGCACCACGGCGGTTTCGCCGGATACGTGCCCAACCCGATCCAGAGCGCCGGGTGGTTGCTCGAAGCCATGCCCACGGGCTGGGCGGCGCCGTGCCCCCTGCTGCTCCCGCTGCGCCCGGCCGCTCTGGTCGCCGAGGAGATCGCCTGGCTGGCCGCTCGATTCCCGGGGCGCGTCGGTGTCGGGGTGGCCGCCGGATCGCTGGTCGACGACTTCGAGATCATGGAGCTCACGAAGGACGACCTCACCAATCGGTTCGACCGCGCCTTCACCGCGCTGGCAACGGCGTTGGACGGGACCGATCCAGGTCGGCTGGGGAGCGATGCCGCCATCGCCCGTTGCACCGACCACCCGGTGCCCATGCTCAGCGCGGCGATGAGCGTCACGGCCGTTCGCCGTGCCGCTCGGCTAGGCGCCGGACTGCTGCTCGACTCGCTCTCGGCCCCGGAACGGGCTCGGACCCTGATCGACGCCTACCGAGCGGCCGGCGGGGTCGGCGCCTGCGTCCTGATCCGACGGGTGTGGATCGGCCCGCCGCCCACCGAGCAGGTCGAGCGCCAAGTCGATCTGTACCGCGGCTACGCCGACCCGGCTGCTCAGTCTCACTGGCAGGGCGATCAACTCCTGGGTGGGACCGATGCCGACTCGGTCGCCGCACGGCTGTCCGCCGCCCTGGACGCCACCGGCGCCGACGCCCTCAACCTGCGCCTCCATTCCGCCGGAATCGGTCCAGGCGCCATCCGCGACCAGATCGGGGCGCTGGGCGACGTGGTCCCGCTCGTGTCGGCGAACGGTCCAACCCGCTGAACCGACGTCGTCGACCCAAAATGCGCCCGCCCGCCACCAGACCCACCAGACTGCCCCGATGACTCCCGCCGACTTCGCGGCCGTGGCCGCCGCCGGTGTCGCCGCTGGCGCGGTGAACACCATCGCCGGCGCCGGCTCGTTGATCACCTTCCCGGTGCTCATCGCCGTGGGCCTGTCACCGCTGTCGGCCAACGTCACCAACGACATCGGCGTGTTCCCCGGCAACGTCTCGGGGGCGGTGGCCTTCCGCGAGGAGCTCCGAGGCCAGCGCCAGCGGCTGCGCCAGCTGTTGCCCATCGCCGCCCTCGGCGCCATCACCGGTGCGGTCCTGCTCCTGGCCTTCCCCGCCCGGGCCTTCGAGGTGGTCGCCCCTGCCCTCCTGCTCCTGGCCAGCGGCATCACCGCGGCCCAGCCGATGCTGGCCCGGTGGGCCCAGAGCGCCCACGGCCAGCGCCACGGACCGCTCCGGCTGGCCATCCTGGCCATCGCCGTCTACGGCGGCTACTTCGGCACCGGGATCGGTGTGCTGTTCTTCGCGGTGTTGGGAGTGTTCGTCGACGACTCAGCCAAACGGCTGAACGCCACCAAGCAGATGTTGCAGCTCGTCACGAACGGGATCGCCGGCGTCCTGTTCGCCTTCGTGGCGCCCGTGCGCTGGTCGGCGGTGCTGATCCTCGCCGTGTCGACGGCGATCGGCGGCCCGATCGGTGCCCGCCTCTCCCGGCACATCTCGGCCGCGGCGCTGCGCACGGTCGTCAGCCTCGTCGGTGCCAGCGCCGCCGTGTATCTCGCCGTGCGGCTGTTCTGATGGCGGGTCGTGCGTCGCGACTCGATCAGACCGTCGACTGTTCGTTCTCCTGCTGGTGCAGGACCCGGGTCAGCTCGACGCGTGAGCGCACTCCGAGCTTCTCGTAGACCCTCGACAGGTACGCCTGCACG
This sequence comes from uncultured Microthrixaceae bacterium, assembly GCA_963734965.1. Taxonomy (GTDB): domain Bacteria; phylum Actinomycetota; class Acidimicrobiia; order Acidimicrobiales; family Acidimicrobilacustridaceae; genus UBA4742. Next base: position 1,052,963 of record CAVTJK010000004.1, read on the forward strand.
GTCTTGACGCTGTAGCAGAGGCGCGTGGCGATCTCGCGGTTCTTGAGCCCTTCGGCCACCAACAAGGCGATGGCCCGCTCGGCCTCGGTGAGCTCGCCCGGAGGATTCGAGCGCCGGGGGACGGGCAGGCCGTGGCGACGCAACTCGGTCGCCACCGACCTGCGCCACGGCATGGCCTCGAGCTTGTCGAACAGCGTCAGCGCCACCGGCAGGTGCTCGTCCGGATCAACGTCGCGCCGGCCGAGCATGAGCCGCAGCCGGGCTTCGTAGAACGGCAGCCGCATCGTCTGGGCCAGCTCGAGGCCGTGGACGAGATCGCCGCCGCCAGTGACCTGCTCGTGGCACAGCACGAGGATGATCTCGGCCAGGGGACGATCCATCGCGGCCACGTCGGCCACCATCTCGTCGAGGGCGGCCTCGGCCGTGACTTGGTCGCCCGCGGCCAGGCAAGCCTCGATGAGCCGCCAACGGCTGCGCACCGTCCCCGGACCAGGGGGCAGGCCAAGGGCCCGATCGAGGAGGGCCCGGGCGGCCTCGACGTGGCCGACCGCAAGCTCGCCCCCGGCCTTGGCGGTCAGCAGCAGACCGGCGGTGGCCATGCCGAGGGGGTGCTCGTCGGGCTCGAGGGCCAGCGCTGGGCCCGGGTCACCCTGGTCGGTGCTGATCTCGGCGTCGACGTAGGCGCTGGCCGCGTAGGAGGTGAAGTGGCCGAGCTGACGGAACTCGTCGGCCGCCTGGCGGGCCATCTGGCGCGTCGCCGCCCACTCGCCCGCGAACCAGCCGGTGAAGAGATCGGCGAGGACGGTGCCCGTTCGCAGCGATGGTCCCGAACGGGTGATCTCGACGACCTTGGCCTTCATCTCGGCGGCTTCGTCGAGTTGGGCATGGGCGGCGAAGTGGAACGCGCCCCATGCCGCGACGTAGGCGCGCGTGGCAGCCGAGAGATGGGCGACCTCGTCGAGCTGGCGCGCGGTGTACTTGCGGACCAGATCGACGCGGCCGCGGCAGTGGGCCACGTGCGCCAACTGGAACAGCGCCTGGATCGAGGTCCAGGTCGACGGCGGCACGGCCGCGACCATGGCCTCGGCGTCGGCGATGGCCTCGTGATAGCGACCCAGCTCGGTCAGCTGGGTCCCGCGCACCACCAGCAGGCGGCCGCGGATGCCACGCGAGGTGATCTCGTCGTCGATGTAGCCGATGACCTCCTCTTGGGCCTGGCGCCCCGAGACCGCGGCGATCTCGCCCAGGATGGCGATCACCCGCTCGCGGTGCTTGGGCCGGGTGAGCAGCTCGAGAGCCTGGCGGCACACGGTCGCCGACTCCGCCGGCGAACCCGCCCACAGCAGGGCCTGAGCCAGATGCACGAGGATCGGACCGCGCTCGGGCGCGGTCACGGGCAGGACGCTGAGAGCCCGCCGGTACCAGCGCACCGCCGACCGCGGGGCCCGGCCGCGGGCCTCGTCTCCTGCCGCCGCGATCCCCATCGCGGCGGCGACATCGCCGGGCTCGGCACTGCGGTCGAGATGCTTGGCCAGCCGCAGGACATCGACCTCCAAGCCCCGGTCACGACACGAGCTCAGGCCCTCGGCGATGCGGGCGTGCAGGCGCCGGCGCGCCGCCGGTCCGAGCTGCTCGTAGAGCGTCTCGGCCACGAGATCGTGCGTGAACCCGTAGCCACCGTCGTCGCGCCGACAGATGACGTTGACCTCGAAGAGCTGATCGAAGCCGTGCTCGACCACAGCCAGATCGAGCTCGGCGATGTCGCTCAGCAGCGGGAGCTCCTCGATGCTGAGGTGACCGAACGCGGCCATGGTCATGGCCACCGATCGCGCCGCGTCATCGACGGGCACGATGCGATCGAGGATGGCGCGACGGCGGATGGGCGTCAGCTCGGCCACGTGCTCGCTGCGGTAGACGCCGGCATCAGCTTCGGTGGCCGGTCCGCGACTCTGCAGCGCGTGCAAGGTCTCGAGGGCGAAGAACGGATTGCCCCCGCTGCGGCGCGTGACGTGACCGACGAGCGCGGCGTCGGGAGGCGCGCCCAGAACGGATTCGACGAGCGCCTCGATGTCGACGGCGCTGAGAGGACCGAGCGGGAGGTGGACCAGGGCGCCCTCACCGTCGAGCGCGCTCTCGAGCTGATCGATGGCCTGGATCGATCCCGCCGGCGGATCGCTGCGCCGGCTCAGCACGATCAGCAGCGGCGCGCCGCGCAGGCGCCGAGCCAGCAGGGCGAGCAGGTTGACGGTGTCCGCGTCGGCCACGTGCAGGTCATCGAGGGCCAGGACCGCGGGACCGAGCCGGCACAGCTCGACGAAGAGCCGGGTGACGGCCCAGTAGACGTCCTCGAAGGACGGATGGGTGATGTTCGACCAGCCGGGACGATCAAGGACCTTTCGCAGCTGCGCGGCGCGTTCGACCACGGGCGTCGGCCAGCTGACGGGGATGGAATCGATGGCCTGACGGAGGCTGGCGTAGGCGATGCCCTGTTCCATCCGTTCGGCGCGCCCGGGCAGCACGCGGAAGTCCTTGCGCTCGAGCCGGCGCAGCGACGTGCCGAGCAGCAGCGACTTGCCGATGCCTGCTTCGCCGGTGATGACGACGACGGTGGAGTGTCCGGCGCGAGCGTGCTCGGCCGCCGCGTCCAACGCCGCCAAGTCGTCGGTTCTGCCTACGAGCCCCCACTCGGAAGCCGTGGCTGCGTCTCGAGACGCCCCCACGATGTTCCCCCTTGCCGCGGGGATCAGCAGGATCCCGCGACCGCGACAATACGCCTACCGGACCGGCCGCGCTCGACCGTGATGGACGACCAGGACATTCCGCGCGCGGATCGCTGGCGGCGAGACAAGTGTCAGCAAATGTCGCAGTGCCTTTCGCGAGCCGCGACCGGTCGCGCCGAGGACGCGGTCCGCAGATGTGCTCTCCGAAAGTATGGGGTATCGGCCACTACCGCGCCGGACCCGACCACCCCATCATCAGGCCGTCAATACTCCAATGGGGGTCGCCCCCGGTGACGTGTTGTAGACGAGTGTGGAATATCGCGGCCGCGACGCAGCCCTGTCGATGGTCTCGATGACGGCGGTGAACACGGGGAAACTCGTCCGACACGGCGATGCGGGCGGCGAAGGCGCGGAAGGGGTCGTCCGGCGGAGGCGGCTCCTTCCCCGCGCCGACCACCGGTCTCGGCCGGGCGCCGGCGTAGCCCATTCCGATCACCTGTTCGGGGTAGCAGCCCTGCTCGTGTCGCCATCCACCCGTTTTCGACGCTATCTGCTAGTATTCATGCCTACCGTAGCGACGGCCGCCGAGGCGGGGCTGGACCGTCGAGCCGGCGACCGCATCTGGCTGGATACGACCTGGGAGGCGAAGAGCGGGCGTGGATCCGAAGAACCGACTCGACTTCGCCGAGCTCTACGGCACCCATCGGTCGTCGCTCTTGCTGTTCTTCGCTCGGCGCGTCGGATCGACCGACGCCGAAGAGCTCGTCGCCCAGGTCCTGGCCGAGGCCTGGGCCGCTCGGGGCCATTTCGATCCCGATCGGGGTGAGCCAGTCGCATGGCTGTTCGGCATCGCCCGCAATGTGGCCCGCCGTCATTGGCGGACCTCGGCGCGACGAGAACGCGCCTACGCCGACCTTCGTCGCGCCCGCCCATGCCGAGATCGACGAGATGGCCATCGTCGCTCGCGTCGACGCCGGCGTGGTCGCTCGACGCGTCGCCGTCGCCTTGAACACATTGGCGCCGCTCGATCGTGAGGTACTCGAATTGTGCGGCGCCGGACACACGAACTCCGAGATCGCCTCCGCCCTCGGCCTGGCCGCCGGCACGGTCAAATCGCGGTTGAGCCGAGCTCGCCGTCGACTCGGCGCCCAGGTCGAACATCGCTGAACGCGGCGATCAGGCGATCAGTCGATCAATCGACGATGCGGCGACGACGCCCGAGCACGGCGGTCGTCGAGGACGGGTCGAGCAGAGCCGCGGCGCGACGACGTTGGGGCTTGCCGCTGGCGGTGCGGGGCAGGGCGCCCTTGGCCACCACCACGACCTCGGTCGGCGCCGGGCCGAGGGGACCGATCGCCGCCCGTCCCAATGCCACCAGGGCGTCGGGGGCGACGCTGGCCTCGACCAGTTCGGCCATGACCGCGTAGCCGCCAGCGGGGTGGGCACAGCTGTACACGGCGGCCACGCCCGGTACGGCGGCGGCGCGCAACGATCGGTCGATGTCGCCGAGATGGAGGTTGCGACCGGCGACGACGACCACGTCGTCGACCCGACCCTGGACGAAGAGCTCACCCCGCTCGACGACACCGATGTCGTGGGTGGCCAACCAGCCGTCCGCATCGGGGAGCCGGCCGGGCGTGCCCAGGTACGACCTGACCGCCGACGGCCCACGGACCAGGATCGGCGCGGGTTGGCCGGCCCGACCAGCTCGCACCTCGTATCCGGCCAGGGGTCGACCGCACGACACGAGCGCCGTCGCCCCCGTCGCCGCGGTCGACGGGGTGGGTTCGGCGCCGTCCACCGAGCGCGTCCAGACGAGCTGGCCCGGTCGGGCCATGGTGACCGCCAGCGTCATCTCGGCCAAGCCGTAGGCCGGACAGAAGGCGGCCGACGAGAAGCCCGAGCCGGCGTGGCGGGCTACGAACCCCCACAGCGTCCACGGGTCGACGGGTTCGCCTCCGACGATGGCGCACCGCAGCGAGCGCAGGTCGAGCGACCCGTCGGCCCGGCGCGTGGCCAACCGATAGGCGAAGTCGGGCCCGGCGGTGATGGTGGCCCGCTGCTCGGACACGCACCGCATCCAGATCGCCGGATCACGAACGAACGCCTCGGGCCGCAGCAGGGTGAGGCGTCCGCCTCCGGCGTGGCGGGGTCCAGTAGCCACCAGCCCGGTGAGCACCATGCCGATCAGCCCCATGTCGTGAGACCACGGCAGCCATGAGCAGGCTCCGTCGCCGGCCTGTGGTTCGAGCCGGTCGATGATGGCGGCGACGTTGGCGCCGATGGCGCGACCGTCCAAGACGATGCCCTTGGGCTCGGACGTGCTACCCGACGAGAACTGCACGAGCTCGAACTGATCGGCATCGCCGCGCCCACCGGCCCACGCCGAGCGCCCCGCCGTCGCCGGCCACGCGCCGAGGGCGTCGAAGGACGACACGCCGATCCCCAGGGGCGGCAGCCCGGCCAGCCGGGCGGGGTCGACGAGCAGGAGGCGGGCCCGGCTGTCGTCGAGGATGCGCGCCACCAGGTCGAGATAGACCGGCACCGGCGCCCCACGCGACGGGAGCGGCAGCGACACGACCCGGCGACCGGCCCGCAACGCGGCCAGGAAGGCGACGAGGGCATCGGGGCCGGCCTCGAGGGCCATGGCGACGGTTCCGCCTGATGGTTCCATGGCGTCGAGGGCGGCCGCGGCCCGCCCAGCCCGACGCCAGAGCTCGGCCACGGCGACGACCCGACCCGAGGAGGCGAACAGGACCTCGCCGGCCCCGAGGGCGGCGTCGTCGAGCTGATCGGCCAGATGGGTCATGTCCGGATCCGCCCAGTCGGCGTGGACCGGTTGGTGGCGGCCAGGTCGATGGCGCCCGCTTCGATGCCGGTGCGGACCTCGGCGAAGTCCCAGCCGAGCCAGGCATAGATCCGAGCGAGCACCGAGACCGGCTCGGACACGACCTCGGCGAAGTCGCAGTGGAGCACGGCGTGACTCGTCGCCTCGGCCCAGGACGGCACCGACCGGCGGGCGCGGTCGAGCCGCGTCGACCACTCGCGCCTCGCCGCCCGTTCGTCGACGTCGTCCACATAGGTTCGGCGCGCCGCGATCACGAGGCGGGCGAAGGACAGGTCGACGGCGGCTGGGTCGCGGTGCAGGATGACGTATCGGGTCTGGGGGATGGCCTCGGCCATGGCGTCGAGGCGAGCGAGGTGGGCCGGCGCCTTGAGCACCAGCCGGGGTTGGTCGCCATACAGCTGGGCGAGCAGCGACGCGTAGCCGCGATAGGTGTCGACGTGGTCGTGACCGTCGAACCACTCGCCGTAGCTCGGCAGGGCGTGGGCGATGAGGAAGCGCTCGCTCACGAACGAGGTGGCCATGGCCGTGATGCACTCGTCGGGGCCGCCTGGGCTCATCGGGTGCAGGTCGAGCAGCCCCGGACTGAGCCGGTCCAGCACGCTCAGCCAGCTCGTGGCGTAGGCGGTGGCGCTGATCGGATCGGCCGTGGGTGAGAGCCCCTCGGCCAGCGTCGGCGTGGCCGTACGGGGATCGAGGGCCATGAGCTGGTGCAGGAAGGTGGATGCCGTCCGCGGGCTACCGGTGATGACCACGACCTCGCCGCGCGGCGACCGGGGGAGGTCACCGGCAGCCGCGCCGGGCGCATCGAGGGCGGCCCGCTGGGCCACGGCATGGCCCATCTCGGCGGCGAGGATACGGCGACCCTCGGGGCGCAGCGCGACGCGGGCCAGGTCGTCGAAGATGAGCTCGAGCGGCTCGCGCATCGACGCCAGCGTCGAGTGAGCCGGTTCGCCGAGCGATCGCCCGACGGCCTCGGCCAGCGCCGCGTACGACAGCGTGGCGCTCATCGTTCAGCCTCGATGCGGGCGACGACGAGGGACTGGTAGTAGCGGTAGGCGTCGCCGACGGTGACCAGCACCGGGATGTCGAAGGGCGTGTACATCACGTCGGCGGCCTCCTCGACGAGGATGGTGAGCCCCAGCGCGTCGAAGGAGTCCAGCCCCAGCTCGTCCCAGAGACCCGTGCCGGCGACGAGGTCGTCGGCCTCGAAACCGAAGCGTTCGGCCACCGCGGCCGCGAATCGGTCGAAGGCGATCATGGCCGCGCTCATCTCGACCACCGGCGATCGGGCCGCGATGGTGACGGGCAGTCCTGGACTCGGTGGGCGGCGTGGGCCAGGAGGTAGTGGTGGACGTCGCCGAGGTTGGCGTGGGCGAGGGTCAGCTGGTCCGGCAGGGCGAAGCCGGCGAGCCACCGATCGCAGCAGGCGAACACGACCAGGAGGTCGAGCTCGTCCCGACAGACCCCGCCCATCAGCGGAGTGGTGGCATCGAATCGATCCTGGTCGTCTTCGAGAGCCCGGGCGATGGCGGCGACGAACTGCTCGAAGGTGAGCGACGCCGCGTTCGCGGCCACGGCCAGCCCCGTCACCGCGGTGCTCCGACCGCGTCGCCGGCCCGCCGGGGCAGTAGGCGGCCTCGCCACTCGTCCCAGGTCGGGCGGTACAGCGCCAGGTAGTGGAGATCCCAGTGGGTGCCACCGGCGAAGATGTGCTGGCGCAGGCGGCCCTCTTCGACCAGCAGCCGCGACAACGGGTTGCGCAACGACGCCAGGTTGAACCCGATCGTCTCGCCGTAGAGCTTGCGGAAGGGCCAGTGGGCGAAGAGGTGGTCGACCAACAAGACGACGCCTTCGACCAACAAGGGCGAGTGCTCGGCGTCGTCGAAGCGGGCGAAGCCCACCCAGCAGGTGCCCGACGCCAGATCGGCGTTGTACCCGCTGACGAGTCCCACGACGTGCTGGTCGTGGTGAGCCACGACCAGGTACTGGGCCAGCACACCGGCCCACAGGCGCTGGGCGAAGGCCTCGGGACTCGGCGTCGCGCCGCGATGGCGCCAGCGCACGCCCAGGTCGTCGGACAGCTCGGCCAGCCGGATCATCTCGTAGTCCGCCGCCCGTATCGGCCGCAGGCTCACCCAACGTCCCTGCGTCCGTTGCTGCGGCGCGGGAGGTCCGCCGGTGTCATCCACGTCGTCTCGCCTTCGCCCCTGATCCGCCGGGCGGCGCCTGCCGCCTCGATGTCGAACTGACCCTTCACCCGTTCCTTGCCCGCGACCAGCACGCGGTTCCCGATTTTCCCGGCTCCCCTCGAACCTGTGCCGGAAGGGCTCGGTCAGGTCATCGAGCTGTTCTTGGGGACCTTCCGGAAGGGGATGTCACGATCGACCTGCGGCTCCTTGGGCAGACCGAGCACGCGCTCGCCCACGATGTTGCGTTGGATCTCATCGGTCCCGCCCGCGATCGACACCGCCGGCACCGAGACCAGGATCTCGGCGATGACCCCACCAACGGCGCTGTCGGGCCCGCTCAACATGGCGTCGGCACCTGCCAGCATCGCGTGCACGCGCGCCGAGGCCCTGGCGATGGCGCTCCCGTGCAACTTGGCCAGTGAGCCCTCGGGGCCCGGGGGCCGACCGAGCGCCCGAGCGGCCGTGGCGCGCCGGGAGGTCCATTGCGACACCTGCACGAGGCTGAACAGGCGCGCCGCCTCCTGGCGGATCAGCGGATCGTGTCGGCGCGGGCTGACCTCGAGCAGCTCGCGGACCAGATCGGGCCGACCGGCGCGCTGGGGATACCAGACGTAGGGCTTGAAGGCCTCGGCCGCTTCGGCCTGGGCCTCACGCACCGCTCGCCCGGTGGCCGTCACGGGTGGCCGCTTGGCGAAGGCGGGGCCGAGCCGACGCTCGTGGGCCAGCGTGGCCAGCGCGGACGCGCCAACCACCGTCGACCTCGCCCACCACGTTGGCCGCCGGCACGCGCGCATCGGTGAGGAAGACCTCGTTGAACGACGCGTAGCCGTTCATCTGTCGCAACGGTCGCACCTCGACGCCGGGCTGATGCATCGGCAGGGCGAAGTAGCTGATCCCCGCGTGCTTGGGGACATCCCAGTTGGTGCGGGCCACGAGCATGCCGAAGTCGGCGTGGTGGGCGCTGGTGTTCCAGACCTTCTGACCGTTCACGATCCACTCGTCGCCGTCGCGCTCGGCCCGGGTGGTGAGGCCGGCCAGATCCGATCCGCTGCCCGGCTCGCTGAACAGCTGGCACCACATGTCGTCGCCGATCACGATCGGGGCGAGCAGTCGCCGCTTCAGGTCGTCCGAGCCGTGCTCGAGGATCGTCGGGGCGGCCAGGCCCATCCCACCCCCGCCGGGCACCCCGATGGCGCCGAGAGCGGCCAGCTCGTCGGCCACGATCGCATCGGCGGCGACGGCCAACCCCTGTCCGTGCCACTCGACGGGCCAGGACGGACACGCCCATCCGGATTCGAGCAGCCGGATGCGCCAGTCCCGCAACGCCAGGTCCGGGTCCCAGTGCTCGGCGATCCAGGCTCGGGCCTCGGCCTGGACGTCGTCGAGCGACCGGGTGCTCATCGACCCTCGAACCTCGGCGGGCGCCGTGCGGCCATGGCGGCGACGCCTTCGGCGAAGTCGGCGGTGCGGGTCAGGCGGTCCTGCTCGGCCTTCTCACGATCCGTGGCGGCCCGCACCTCGTCGACCAGGCCCGTGCGCAACGTCTGGCGGATGCTCCGCACCGCGAGCGGCGCGCTCGAGGCGATCTCGCGTGCGAGGGCGAGCGCCGCGCCGCGGATCTCATCGGCCGGCACCAGGCGATCGAGCAGACCGATGCGAAAGGCCTCCTCGCCGTCGATGCGACGGCCCGTCAACAACAGTTCGGCGGCACGCTGCTGGCCGACGACCGCCGGCAGCGTGATCGTGGTCGCGAACCCGTGGTGGAAGCCGAGCTGGGCGAAGTTGGCGCTGAAGCGCGTCTCGGGCGCGCCGACCCGGAAGTCGGCGGCCAGTGCCAGCCCGAGCCCGCCTCCGATGGCGGCACCGCCGACGGCGGCCACGATCGGCAGCTCGCACGCGAAGACACGCACGGCCTCGTCGTAGAGATGGCGACCGGCGGCGCCCATCGCTCCCGAATCGCCCGAACCGCCCAGGGACGCCCCCGCGCAGAAGTGCTTGCCGTTGGCCGCCAGCACCACGACCCGACAGTCCGACTCGTCGAGGGTCTCGAGCACGGTGGCCAGGTCGGCTATCAGGGCGGCGTCGAAGTAGTTGTTCGGCGGACGATCGATCTCGACGTTCGCGACGTGGTCGTCGCCGACGTCGACCATGACGTCTCCTACGCGGCTCGCGTCGGTCGGATCGGCCGGTGGGGTCATGGCGACGCCAACCCGGCCATGAAGTCCCGGACGGCCTGCTCGAAGACCTCGGGCCTCGACACGTTGGGGGCGTGACCAGCTCCCTCGACGACGACCAGGCGCGCGCCGGGTATGCGGGCGGCGAAGTAGTCCGCCGACTGGCGGTACCCGCGATCGCGCTCCCCCACGATCACCAGCGTCGGCACCGCGATGTCGGGCACCGCCTCGATCACCCTCGCGTCGCGTTGGACGAGGATGCCGCGCGCCGCATGGATGAGTCCCGATTCGTCGCGATGGGCGTGGGCGTCGAGCTCCTCGCTGTCGCCGAGCGCGTCGAGTCCCCGATCTTCGAACGATGCGGCATAGGCCTCGGCCATGTCGTTCCACTTGGCTCGGGCGTCGTCACGGCGATAGCCCGGCCCGGTGTCGATCAGGATGAGCCCCTCGACCCGCTCGGGATGGGCGAGCAGGAACTCGAGGCTGACGAAGCCCCCGACCGAGTGCCCCGCGATGACGGCGCGATCGACATCGGTCGCGTCGAGGATCCCCACCATGTCCTCGACCGTGAGGGCGACGGAGTACGCACTCGGATCGTCCGGGTAGTCGCTCTGGCCGTGCCCGCGCAGATCCCAGGTGATGACCTCGCCGTCTCGGGCCAGCGCGGCGGCCGTCGACGCGAACATGGCCGACGATGCCGCGAAGCCATGGGTGAACAGGATCGGCACGCCCCCCGACCCGCGGACCTCGTAGTGGATCCGCACCCCGTCGCGCTCGATCGACGCGGACCGCGCCCCCGTGCTCTCTCCCGTCGTCATGCCCGGCCTCTCTCTCGGCGGGAGGGCACGGAGGTGACCAGCTCGGCGATGAGCTCGGGGGCGGTGATCGCGGGGATGTGTCCGGTGTCGAGGCGGATGACCGTGGGTGGATGGGGGAGGCGGGCGATCATCTCGTCCTGGAGGGTCGCAGGAATGGGTCCGTCGAGCTCGTTGAGGATGTAGGTGACGTCGATGTCGCCGGCTTGGGACCAGTGCACCGGCTGGAAGTAGTGGTTGATCGTGTCCTGCACACACCTCACGGGATCGACCACGAAGGCCAGCGTCTCGTCATCGAGCGGATCGCCACCGTAGGAGCGGCGCCACTGCTCGGGATCAGCCGGCGGCCCGAGCGTCTTCATGATGGACGGATCGTCCTCGGCCAACTGCGCCGCGAGCTCGACTCCCTCGCGGTGGCGGGGCTTCATGCAGTCCAGCCCGCAGCCGCCCTCGGGTGGCACCGACGCGGCGTTGAGCACGACATGGCTCACCCGAGATCCCAGGGGGGCCACCACGCCCGGCACGGTCAGGCCTCCGGACGAATGGGCCACGATCACGATGGGATCGGCCCCGCCGACCGCCTCGACGTCGGCCAGGACCGACGCCACTTCCTGGTCGACGGTGAGGGTCGGCAGGTCGGCGGGCTTGGCGTTGCGACCGGGCAGATCTACGGCCAACACCGGTTCGTCGAGCCGAGGTACCAGCCGGTCCCAGAACCGAGCCGTGCTCCCGCCCCCGTGGATCAGCAGGTAGGTCATGGACCCTTGCTAGTTCTTCGAGCGACGTGGTCGCGGCATCTTGGCGCCCAGCGCCGCGACCAGCATCGGCGTCAGCTCGTCGACCAGGGCGTCGGTGAGCTCGATCGCGCGCCACCAGCCAGCGGTAGTAGAGCGGACCCATCAACAGGTTGGACACCAGCGACAGGTCTCCGGGCGGGGCGATCTCGCCCCGGCCGACGGCGCGGTCGAGCATCCCCAGTCAGCTCGCGCCGGTAGCTGTCGTAGAAGCGCTCGCGCAGGGCCTCGGCCAAGGCGTCGGTTGCGGACGGCCTCGCCGACCAGCGCCTCGGCCAGTCCGGCCGACTCGCCGCTCAACCGTTCGACGAGGCTCGACAGCAAGGCGTGGATGTCACCGGCCAATGAGCCCGTGTCGGGGATCCGATGCTCCTCGGTCGCCTCGGCCATGGCCGACGACCACCAGCTCCTCCTTGTTCTGGAACCGGCGATAGAGCGTCGCCGACGACACCTTGGCCCGATGAGCGACCGCGGCCATGGTCAGCCCGGCAGTAGCCCTCCTCGACGAGCAGCTCGAGGGTGGCCTGGGCGATGGCCAGGTCGGCCTCGACGCTGCGCGGGCGGCCTCGGCCGTCGCGCCGGCGTTGGCGGCGGGACCGGCGTCGGCCGCGGAGGCCGGGCGATCAGGGGCCGGGGTGGCCCGGGTGGTCGAGCGGGTCGTGACGCTCATCCTTCCACCCGACTCGGCCAGGCGCCGCGACGACCTCGTAGGGCGTTGCCGATCACCCGACGGCTTGGGCGACCAGGTCGGCCTCGCGCTCCTCGGCGATCTCGTCGACCAGGTCGGGTTCGGGCGCGGCGTCGGGCGGACGGGCAGGCAGGAAGATCAAGGCCACGACCGCGCCGCCCAGCGCCACGACGGCGGCGATGAGCAGGGTGGTCGACATGGCGTGGACGAACGAGGCGCTGGCGTCGGCCACCAGTTGCTGGCCGGCCGCGCCCATGTGCTCGGCCACCTCGACGGCACCGCCGATCGAGTCTCGAGCGGCGTGGGCGGCCGCCGGCGGCAGCGCGGCGACGGACTTCGTGGCGCCGAACTGCTCGTGATAGGCGGCCGCGGTCAGGCTGCCGAGCACGGCGACGCCGAGGGCGCCCCCGACCTGGCGGGTGGTGTCGTTCATGGCCGAACCGACGCCGGCCTTGCCCGGGCGGCAGCGAGCCCATGATGGACTCGGTGGCCGGGGCCATGGCGGTCGAGATGCCGATGCCCAGCAGGAGCAGGACGAGCGCCGACGAACCAGTAGCTCGTCGCTCACGGTGATCCGCGACATCAGGGCCAGGGCCAGGGCGACGATGACCATGCCCGCCGCCACCGGGATCTTGGTGCCCAGTCGCTTGGTGAGCTTGGCCGTGTTGGGCGAGACGATCATCATCGCGCCGGCCAGGGGGATGAGGGCGGCTCCGGCCACCATCGGCGTGTAGCCGAGGACGAACTGCAGGTACTGGGTCAGGAAGTACATCGAGCCGAACATGGCGAAGAAGATCAGCGTGACGGCGATGCTGGCCGCCGCTGAACCGCGCGGTTGCGGAAGAAGCGGACCTCGAGCATCGGGTGGGTGCGAGTGCAGCTCCCAGGTCACGAACGTGACGAGCAGGACGAGGCCGAGCGACGAAGCCGCCGATGACCGTCGGGTCGCCCCACCCCTGGGCGGGCGCCTCGATGATCCCGTAGAGCAGCGCGCCCAGTCCGGCCGAGCCGAGGACGGTGCCGACCGGGTCGAGCCGAGGGGCGTCGGGGTCCTTGCTGCTCCGGGCACGAAGATGCGGCCGCCGATGAGGGCCACGATCACCACGGGCACGTTGACGAAGAACACCGAACCCCAGAAGTAGCGAGCCAGCAGCCAGCCGCCGACGAGGGGTCCGACCACGATGCCGATGCCCGACACGCCGGCCCAGATGCCGATGGCCCGACCCCGCTCGTCGAGCCGGGAAGACGTTGGTGAGGATGGACAGGGTGGCCGGCATGATCATCGCGCCGCCCAGTGCCCGCGACGGCCCGGAAGGCGATGAGCTGGCCGGCGTCGGCCGAGAAGGCCGAGGCCACCGAGCCGACGCCGAAGACGATCAGACCGAGGGTGAGCAGGCGCTTGCGACCGAACCGATCACCGAGGCTGCCGGTGGTGAGCAGGATGCTGGCGTAGACGATGGTGTACGAGTCGACGATCCACTGGAGCTGGCTGGCGGTGGCGCCAAGGTCCTTTTGGATGGTCGGGAGGGCCACGTTGAGGATCGTGTTGTCCATCCCGATGACCAGCAGCGAGAAGCAGAGCACTGCCAACGTCCACCACCGCCGAGCGAACACCGTCTCTGCGTCCATGACCTGATCCTTTCGAAACGAAACACCTTCGTTTCGATAATGCCGGGACGACTTCCGAAACACAACCGTTTCGGAAGTGTCATTGGTCACGGCCAGCTCGATCGTCCCTAGGATCAGAGCCATGCCTGCTCCTGGAATGCACTCCGGCTCGCCCACCGACGACGCCATGAACCTGGCCATGTCCGTCGAGGCCGTGCCGCTCTACGACGCGGTGAAGTCGTTCATCGCCAACGAGATCGAACCCATCACCGCGGAGTTCTACCGGCTGGGCGAGGGCCGGGCCGACCACTGGGGCTACGGCGAGGGTCAGCTCGAGCTGCTCGACTCGGTCAAGGCCAAGGCCAAGGCCAACGGCCTGTGGAACTTCTTCCTGCCCGACGCGGAGACGGGCGAGGGGCTGTCGAACCTCGACTACGCCTACATCGCCGCCGAGCTCGGGAAGAACCCGTTGGCGTCCGAGTGCCTCAACTGCAGCGCGCCCGACACCGGCAACATGGAGGTCCTCGAGCGAGTCGGCACGCCCGAGCAGAAGAAGCAATGGCTCGAGCCGCTGCTGGCCGGCGAGATCCGGTCAGCCTTCGCCATGACCGAGCCCGACGTCGCCTCGTCGGATGCCAAGAACATCAGCTGCCGGGCCGTGCTCGACGGCGACGAGTGGGTGATCAACGGCGAGAAGTACTACATCTCGGGCGCCGGCGATCCCCGCTGCAAGGTCATGATCGTCATGGTCCAGACCAGTCCTGATGCGCCGCCGCATCGCCGGCAGTCGCAGATCCTCGTGGCCATGGACACACCCGGCGTCGAGATCCTCGGACCGATGCATGTGTTCGGCGAGGACGAGGCGCCCCACGGCCACATGCATCTGCGGTTCACGAACGTGCGCGTGCCGGCGTCGAACCTGCTGCTCGGCGAGGGCCGTGGCTTCGAGATCTCGCAGGTCCGGCTGGGCCCGGGCCGCATCCACCACTGCATGCGCTCGATCGGCGCCGCCGAACGGGCCCTCGAGCTCATGGTGCGCCGCGGGCTCAACCGCGAGGCGTTCGGCAAGCCGCTGGCTCGGCTCGGCAAGAACACCGAGGTCATCGCCAAGGCCCGCATCGAGATCGAGGCCATGCGCCTCATGGTGCTGCGCGCGGCCAAGGCCATGGACACCTTGGGCAACGCCGAGGCCCGCGTCTGGGTCAGCGCGGTCAAGGCCATGGTGCCGGTGCGGGTGTGCCAGATCATCGACGAGGCCATCCAGATCCACGGCGCCACCGGCGTGTCGCAGTGGACCCCTCTCGCCCGCATGTACGCCGGGCAGCGGACCCTGCGCCTGGCCGACGGACCCGACGAGGTGCACTGGCACGTCGTCGGCCGAGCCGAGCTGACCCGCTACGAGGACGACCACGAGCCGCCGCCCGCCCTCGGCCGGGCGTCCGACGCGGCGATGTTCTCGGGCCCGTAGTTGCGGCGAGCCATCCACGCTGGATGGTCAGCCACCGCTGCGGTGGTCAGCCATCCACGCTGGCGGTGTCGTCAACCGCTCGGTCGGTTCTCCGCGCCCAGCAGGACGACGAGGATCACGCACGGTTCGTCCGACCGGTTGTGCCAGGCGTGGCGCGTCCCGTTCTGGATCAGCGTGTCGCCGGGACGAAGCCGCTTCTCCTCGCCGTCGTCGAGCTCGAGCCACACCTCACCCGAGATGATCAGCTCGAAGTCGACCGTGTCGGTCGTGTGCATCCCGGGGTCGTCCGCCTCGTTGCTCTCGTACATCCCGGGCAGCTTCTCGTCGGCCTCGGCCATCGTGGCGGCCAGGTCGAAGTCCTCGGGTACCGGCGTCGATTCCGGCGCCAACGTGAACAGCCCGAACCGGTAGCCACCCGCCGGCGGGAAGTAGGCCGGCTGGTCCGGCGGCGCGCCGTCGGTCGGCAGGATCGGTGGATGGTCGCTCCCCCACAGCCGATGCCACTCGGTGCCCTGAACCATGGTCAGGGTCACCGGCTCGACGACCTCGTCGGACACGAACACCGACTTGCCGTCGGCGTCTCGACCCGTCACCACGCGGCGCACGTCCACGACCTCTCTCCTCTCAGTCCCTCAGTCCCGCCCGATCGGACCGCCCAGCCCATCCGAGCCTGTGCCGTCATGTGCGTCCCCAGGCGCACGTTACGGCACAGGTTCAGTCGGGCGGGTAGGGATCAAGAGAGGGCTCAGTGGGGATCAGCGTCGCTCGAGTGCTGTTCGACCTCGGCCTTGATGCGTTCGAGGGTGGTCCGCATGCCGTTGCGGTTCGTGCGGCCGCGGGCCCAGCCGAGCACGGCCCAGTAGAGGCGCAACAGCGCCGTCTCGGCGAGATGGAAGGACTCGGTCACGTCTGTCCCGTCCCCGACCGGTTCGAGCTGGTAGCGCCACACGTTCAGCGGCTTGTCCCTCGACCCGACCCCGAAGGCGAACTCACGGCCGGGATCGCTAGCGGTCACGGTGCAGGTGGTCCAGTAGATGGGACCCTTGCCGTTGCGCTTGACGTGACCGCGGAACTTGGCGCCGACGGCCGGACCGGTCGCCCCGTCCAGCCACTCGGCCTCGAAGGTCTCGGGGCTGTAGCGACCGATCTTGGTCACGTCGCTCACGAGGTCCCAGATCGGCTCGGGCGGGGCCGCGATGTGGACGGTGACGGAGTCGTGCATGGACGGACACTACGACGTCGGGATCCGACCGACTGCCCTTCTGGCGGCGATGAAGGGCGCAGAGCGCCCTCAATCGCCGCCGAAATGGCAGGGCCGGGCCGCACAGCCTGTGGCTGCCGGTGGCCGACTAACCATCCGATGCTCGATCGAGCAACGCGATGACCTCCGCCTCGGTGGTCGGGGTGAAGTCCCGGTAGTGCAGGCCGACGGCCCGGAACGGAGAGGGTGTCACGAGGCAGATCACCTCGTCGGCCTCGCGCAGGCGCCGCACGGTGTCGGCCGATCCCACGGGCACCGCCACCACCACGAACGCCGCGCCCAGCTGACGGACCACCTGACAGGCGGCGCGCGCCGTCGAGCCCGTGGCCATGCCGTCGTCGACGATCACCACCAGCCGATCGGCCACCGCCAGCCGCGGGCGATCCCGTCGCAGGCGCGCGACCCGCCGTTCGAGCTCCTCGTGCTCGCGCGCCGCGACGGCGGAGATGTCGGCCTCGGTGACGTGGGCGTCGGCGACGACACGACGGTCGAGCACCCGGACGCCGTCCTCGCCGATGGCGCCCATGGCCAGCTCGGGTTGGCTGGGCACGCCGAGCTTGCGCACGACCACGACATCGAGCGGCGCCTCGAGCGCCCGGGCCACCTCGAAGGCCACGGGTACTCCGCCTCGAGGCAGGCCGAGGACGGCGACGCCCTGGCCCAGATCGCGATGGCGACCCGGCCATCCCGATCGGCGATCCAACCGGTCGATTCGTTCGACGACGCGCTCGCCCAGCCGCGCCCCCGCCTCGGTCCGGTCGGCGAACGAGGCGGCCGCGTGGCTCACAACCATGCCCCCATGGCGCTCCAGTCTGCCGCGATCGGCTGCGCTTGCCCGACGCTCGACCCTCGGGGAGACTGCGGCATGGCCTACGCCCACAACGGTGACGTCGCGATCTGGTACGAGACCTTCGGTGAGCCCGAGCGGGAGCCCCTCCTGTTGGTCAACGGACTCGGCAGCCAGAGCATCAACTATCGCGACGCATGGTGCGAGCGCTTCGTCGCCGCCGGCTTCTTCGTGATCCGCTTCGACAACCGCGGGCTCGGGTTGTCCGGTCCCGACACGCCCGACCCCGATGGCTACACGTTGAGCGACATGGCGGCCGACGGGCTGGCGGTGCTGGACTCGCTCGGGATCACCCAGGCCCACGTGCTCGGTCTGTCCCTCGGGGGCATGGTCGTGCAGACGATGGCCATCGACCACCCCGAGCGTCTGCGCACCTTGACGTCGGTCATGTCGACGACGGGCGATCCCGACGTCGGCCAGTCGAGCGACGAAGCGCGCCAGCGGTTGATGGCCAAGCCGGCCCAGAGCCGGGACGAGTACATCCAAGGTCATCTCGCCGGTCTGCGGATCTGGGGCAGTCCGGGCCTGGTCGACGAGGTCGAGCACACCGCGGCCGCGGGTCGGGCCTACGACCGGGCCTTCCGGCCCGAAGGCGTCGGCGCCCAGATGCACGCCGTGCTGGCCGGCGGCAGCCGAACCGAGGCGCTGGGCCGGGTCGAAGTGCCGACCTTGGTGATCCACGGGTCAGCCGACAAGCTGATCGACCCATCCGGCGGTCGCCGCACCGCCGAGGCCATCCCCGATGCGCGCTACGTCGAGATCGAGGGCATGGGCCACGACTATCCGGAGCCCTTCTGGGATCAGTGGGTGAGCCTGGTCGCCGGCCACGCCCTCGGTGTGCCCGGCTGATCGGGCCGACCGGCTGCTCCGCTCAACCCGCGCTGGCGCCTCGGGCTCGGCCGGGCATCAACGGCAGGTCGAGGTAGGTGCGGATGCCGGCCGGCGCGTCCACGACGTAGGGCACCGCGTTCACGCAATGCATGGCCGTGGCCAGGATGCCTTCGTTGTTGGCCAGGTCGGCCGTCTCGACATCGGGCGGATGCATCCCGTGGAAGCTGGCCCGCAACGGCGGATCGGCGTCGAACTCGACCTCGAAGCGCTCGCCTTCAGGACCGAAGGTCCAGGCCGGCTCGAGGTTGCGGTCCCCCATCAACCAGTTGACGCGCACGGTCATGAACGACCGGCCGTCGATCAGGCCCTCCCACGTGAAGCGCTGGGCGGCGACCATGCCGGGTTCGATCACCCCGACCGGCGTGTCCAGAGCCACGGTCGTGGTGGCCATCTCGTGAGTCGTGCGCTTGTCGAGATCGAGGGTCACGCCCAGCGCGTCGGCCACCATGTCGATCGACTGGCAGAAGCCGTCACCGAGCAGCGAGAGCATGGGGCTGGCGGCCGCCTCGGCTGGGGTCTTGCCGAACAGCATCACCTCACGGACGACGAACTCGGTGTCATAGGTCCGGATGTCGGAGAACTCCTCGGCGCGCACGTGGCGGATGTCGCGACAGAACGCCGACAAGAGCAGGGGGATCTGCTCGGTGATGCCACCGGGGTTGATCCCTGAGCCGTGCAGGCTGACGCCACCCGTTCGACAAGCCGCCTCGACCGCGGCGACGTCGTGGCTCTTGAACGGATAGACCCAGCCGACGGGTGTGACGACGTTCTTCCCCGACGTGAGCAGGGCGATCACGTCGCCGGTGTCGGGCAGCATCGGGCTGTAGACGACGCAGTCGGCGTCGAGGGCCAGGATGGCGGCCCGGTCGTTGGTGGCCGTCAGGCCGATCGGGGCGATCCCGGCCAGCTCACCGAGGTCGCGCCCCACCTTGTCGTCGCTGTACACGAAGCCGCCCACCAACTCGAGGTCTGGATGGGCCAGCACGCCCTCGATGGCGGCCCGACCGACGTTGCCGGTGGCCCATTGGATGACGCGGTACGACACGGCGCTCCCCCTCGCTTGAACCTGCTGAAAGCCTGGCGATGGCGAGCGCTGAGCATGCCACCGTCGAGGCCCGTTACGGTTCCCCCGCTGGATCGCACCAACGAAGGGGAAGCCATGATCCTTGATCGATTCAAGGTGACCGACAAGGTAGCCATCGTGACCGGCGCCGGCCGCGGGGTCGGCGCCGGCATCGCCATCGCCCTGGCCGAGGTCGGCGCCGACGTGGTCTGCGCCGCTCGGTCCGTCGACCAGCTCGAGGAGACGGCCGAGCAGATCCGGGCCAGCGGACGCCGAGCGCTGGTCGTCCCCACCGACGTCACCGACCGTCCTCAGCTCGAAGCCCTCGTCGAGGCCACCATGGCCGAGTTCGGCCGCCTCGACATCCTCGTCAACAACGCCGGTGGGTGGCCGCCCCAACCGCTGTTGCGCACCAGTGAACGGGCCTTCGAGGCGGCGTTTCGCTTCAACGTGACCTCGGCGTTCCTGCTCACCAGGTTCGCCGTGCCCAAGATGGTCGAGTCGGGCGACGGGGGCACGATCATCAACATCTCGTCGCGCGCCGGGAGCATGGTCCAGCCTGGTTTCACCGCCTACGGCACCAGCAAGGCAGCCCTGTCGTTCATGACGCGGCAACATGGCTCCTGAGCTGGCCCCGACCATCCGCATCAACGCACTCGAGCTGGGCGGGGTCGAGACCGAGGCCCTGGCCACGGTGCTCACCGACGACTCGATCCGCCGGGAGATGGAGGACAACACCCCGCTGCGGCGCGTCGGTCAGGTCGATGACATCGCCGCGCTCGCCGTCTATCTGGCCTCGCCGGCGTCGTCGTGGGTCACCGGCAAGGTCTTCGAGATCGACGGCGGCGTCGAGCACCCGTCCTTCACCATCCCCACCCTGCCCCTGGACTAGCGCCGGTCAGTCGGCGGCGTCGGGCTTGCGGGCCCGGCTGGGGGCGACGCGTGGTGGCTCGTTCGGCTGCTTGGGATAGACGGGCGGCCAGGGAGCATCCATCAGGCCGTCGGCCATGTCGCGGTCCGACCACTCGAGCAGGGGTTCGATCGACTGCGGATCATCCACCATGTCAGCCCACGGGTTGCCGCGTCGGGCGACCAGGTCGGGGACGGTCGCGATGGTGAGCTCGTCGGGATGGACGGTGGCCACCTCGTCCCACGTGATCGGCGTCGAGACCTGGGCGCCGGGGCGGGCGCGAACCGACCACGCCCCGAAGATCGTCTTGTGCGGCGCGTTCTGGTTGAAGTCGATGAACACCCGCTGGCCGCGCTCCTCCTTCCACCACGCCGCGGTCAGCAGGTCCGGACGGCGTCGCTCGAGCTCCCTCGCCAGGGCGACCGCCGCGGCGCGCACCTCATAGGAGTCCCATCGAGGTTGCAGCCGCAGATAGATGTGCAGGCCCTTGTTCCCGCTCGTCTTGGGATGCCCGACCAGACCGAGCTCGTCGAGCAGGGCCTTCACCTCGTGCGCCGCCTCACGGATCATCTCGAACACGACGCCGGGAGTCGGATCGAGGTCGATGCGCAGCTCGTCGGCGTGGTCGATGTCGGATGCCCGCGACGGCCACACGTGGAAGCCGAGACAGCCCAGGTTGACGGCCCAGATCACGTGGGCCACGTCCTCGATGACCAGGGCTTCGGACGTCGTGCCGTTGGGCGTCGACACCGTGGCCGTCGCCAGCCAGTCGGGTCGCTTGGCCGGGACGCGCTTCTGGAAGAACGAGTTGCCGCCGGCCCCGTCCGGGAAGCGCTGCAGCAGCACGGGCCGGTCGCCCATGGCCTGCATGAGCGGCGTCTCGACCTCGAGGTAGTAGTTGACCAGGTCGAGCTTGGTGTCGCCGCGCTCGGCGAAGAAGACCTTGTCGGGACTGGTCACCTCGACGGTGTGACCGGCCACCTCGAGCACCGCGGCCTGCTGGCGCGACCCGGCGCCCTTGCCTGTCCCCTTCGCGG
The DNA here is from genome assembly GCA_963734965.1 of uncultured Microthrixaceae bacterium. GTDB lineage: Bacteria > Actinomycetota > Acidimicrobiia > Acidimicrobiales > Acidimicrobilacustridaceae > UBA4742. The sequence goes on from CAVTJK010000004.1 coordinate 1,074,276, forward strand.
CCATGACCAAACCGTACCGGCGTCCCCCGACCACCCTCGGCTTCTGGCGGCGATGAAGGGCGTGGAACGCCCTCAATCGCCGCCGAAAGCCGGCAACCGCCCGGGCAGACGAGGCGATCGGACCTATCGGGGCGGTGGCCCCGGGATCTCGGCGGCGGCATCGGCGTAGAACTCGGCCTCGTTCTCGGAGCGCACGACGTGGGTGACGGCGTTGATCAGCGCCAGGTGGGTGAACGCTTGGGGGAAGTTGCCGAGGTGGCGACCGCTGTAGGGGTCGATCTCCTCGGCGTAGAGCTGGAGCGGGCTGGCCAACGACAGCAACTTCTCGCACAGCACCCGCGCCCGCCGATGCTCGCCGATCAGCGAGAGGGCCGACACGAGCCAGAACGAGCAGATGGTGAAGGCTCCCTCGTGACCGACGAAGCCGTCGTCGGTCTCATCGACGCGGTAGCGCAGCACGAGCCCTTCTTCGGTCAGCTCGTCGGCGATGGCCAGCACCGACGCTCGGATCCGGGGATCCTCGGGAGGCAGGAAGCCGAGCATGACCATCAGCAGGATCGACGCGTCGAGCTCGTCGGTGTCGTAGTGCTGGGTGAACACGCCACGGACGTCGACGGCGTGCTCGCAGATGTCGGCGTGGATCTCCTCGGCCGCCGTGGCCCACTCGGCCGCCAGCTTCACCTCGTCCCGCAGCTCGGCCAGCTTCGAGCCCCGATCGAGCAGCGACCCAGCACATGACCTTGGACGAGGTGAAGTGCTTCGGCTCGCCTCGCACCTCCCACATGCCGCAGTCGGGCTCGCGCCAGTACTTGAGCGCGCACTCGACCTGGCGGCGCAGGATCGGCCACATCCGGTCGTCGAGCCGGTCGGTCGACGTCGTGTGGATGTAGACCGATTCGAGCACCGCGCCCCACAGGTCGTTCTGGCGTTGGGCGTGGGCGGCGTTGCCGACCCGGACCGGCCGCGCTCCGTCGTATCCGGTCAGGTGATCGAGCGTGATCTCGGCGACCTGATCCTCACCGCCGACGCCGTAGAGGATCTGCAGCTCGGGGTCGCGCTCGGCCAGGTCGGCGATGAAGTAGAAGTAGTCGTCGGCCTCCCAGTCGAGGCCCAGGCTGAACAGACCCCAGAGCGCGAACGTCGAGTCGCGGATCCAGCTGAAGCGGTAGTCGTAGTTGCGCACGCCTCTTGGCGTCTCGGGCAGCGACGTGGTCGCCGCGGCCACGAGTGCGCCGGTCGGCGCGAAGGTCAGCCCCTTGAGCGTGAGGGCACTGCGCTCGAGGTGGCCGCGCCACGGATGATCCGGGAAGCTGCCCCGCGCCAGCCAGTGCTGCCAGTGGTGGGCCGTCCAGACGAGCCGCTCGTAGGCCTCCTCGAACGTGTAGGGCGGTTCGTGCTCGGTCCACGAGAGGGCGCAGAAGTGCTGATCGCCCTCGCGGATGAGCGTGCGAGCGCTGGCCCGTCCGCCCTCGAAGCCGAGATAGAAGTCGGTCGTCAACCGCAGATGGAGATCGATCCCCGGCGCCGTCGCCTCGCCCTGGTGGTAGCCCCGGTCCGTGTACTCCCAGCTCGACCGGGCCCCGCCCGTAGTCAGGCTTGGGCTCGCAGTCCAACATCATCTGGACCTCGCCGTTGACGCAGCGGATCGTGCGCAACAGGACGTGGTCGGCGTCGTAGTCGGTCGGGACGCGGCGGTGCGAGTTCGACAGCTCGTCGCCGAGGTGGTGCCACGGCCCGATCACGAGGAGGTCGCGGACGATGACCCAGCCCGTGGGCGTGTGCCAGCTCGTCTCGAGGATCATCGTCCCCGGCAGGTACCGGCGCGCCGACGGCACCTCGACACTGTCGGGGCTCAGACGGAAGCTGCCGGCATGGCGATCGAGGATGGTCGCGAACACACTGCGGTGAATCGAGCCGCGGCAGGCAGAACCATTCGATGTTGCCGCTCGGGGCGACGAGCGCGGTGGTCTCACAGTCGGAGAGGAAGCCGTAGTCCGCGATCGGGGGGAAGGGCGAACGTCGCGGGGGCGACTCGGGGTGGCCGAACGATCCCATCTGACGATGGTCGCACACCGACGGGCCCCAACGGCCGACTACCAGCCAACCTTGCGGAAGTCCTACAGGTGGTCGCCGACGAGCAGGCCGGCGAAGCCCCGGCAGCAGTGGTGCCGCTTTCGGCGCGACTCACCTCAGTACCCTCGGCGCGATGCACTTGGTGCCGCGGGCCGCCTGTCTCGTCGTCGCGCTCGCGGTCGCGTCCACCGTCGTCGGATGCAGCAGTCCCAAGACCAACGACACCTTCACGGTCGAGCACGACGTGGCCTACGGCAGCCGCGACGGCAAGGTCCTCGTGGCCGACATCTACCGACCCGACGGTTCGCCGGGCCCCGGGGCGCGCCGGGCGGCCATCGTGATGATCCACGGCGGCTCGTGGGACCAGGGCGACAAGAGCGAGTTGGACGGGACGGCCGAGGGCTATGCCGCCGCCGGCTTCGTGGCCGTGAACATCAACTACTCGCTGCCGCCGCCGGGCCACCGCTTCCCAGCCGAGCTCGAGGACTGCGAGAAGGCGGTGAGCTGGGTCGAGGAGCACGCCGGCGACCTGGGCGTCGATCCCAGCCGCGTCGGCGCCTACGGCAGCTCGGCGGGTGGCAACCTGGCCATGATGCTCGGCGTCGAGCGCGACATCGCGACCATCCCTCATCCCGTTCGAGTGGTGGTGTCGTGGTCGGGGATCTCGGACCTCTCGAGCCTCGCGCCGCTGGACGGCAAGACGGATCCGAAGAACCCACCGGCGGGATGCATGGGCCAGACGTTCTGCATCGGCGCGCTGGCGCCCTACCTGATGACCGACTACCTCGGCTGCACCAAGGCCCAATGCCCGGAGCGCTACGCCGAAGCGTCGCCCATCACCCACGTCACGGCTGATTCCGCGCCGATGTACCTCACCGCTGCGACCGAGGACTACGTGCCGTTCGACCAGTCCGAGCGGATGGCCCGCGCCCTCAGCGACAAGAGCGTGCCCAGCAAGGCGGTGTCGATCCCCGGCAAGCGGCATGCCGAGCAGTTGCGGCCCGAGGCCCTCGACCCGAGCATCAACTGGTTCCAGAGCTACCTGCAATGAGCCGACCGGCGCGCCTACTGCGGCCGGTTAGGTTACGGCGATGAGCCGATGGGCCGAGGTGAGCACGGCGGTCTTGGGCTCGTCATACGTGTCGACAATGGCGCGCTCGATGACCCGTCGCCAGCTGCGCGTGCTCGCCTATCACGGGGTCGACGATCCGCTGTCGTTCGACCGCCAGATGGCGCACCTCGTCGCCGCGTACCAGCCCGTCGACGCCGCCACGGTGCGCGCCGCGGTGTCCGGTGGGGCCGCCCTGCCGGACCGAGCCGTGTGGGTCACCTTCGACGACGGCCGGCCCGATGTCGTCGACCAGGCCCTGCCCGTGCTCACCCGCTACGGGGTGCCGGCGACCCTGTTCGTGGTCGCCGGGCTCGTCGACTCGACCGAGCCGTTCTGGTGGGAGGTCATCGACCAGGCCATCGCGACAGGGGTGGTCAGCGACGGTACGACCCTCGCTCGCCTCAAGCGCACCGGTGACGAGGAGCGCAGGACCGAGGTCGCCGAGTTGAGGCAGAATGTCGAAGCCGTCGACGGCGAGCTGCGCACGCGACAGCTGACGACCGACGATCTCCGCACCTGGCTCGACGCCGGTCAGGACGTCGGGAACCACTCCTGGGACCATCCGTGCCTCGACCGATGCTCGCCCGACGCCCAAGGCGAGCAGATCCGACGCGCCCACGACCGTCTGCACGAGCTGACGGGCCGTCCTCCCGATCTGTTCGCTTACCCGAACGGCAACTTCTCACCGCCGGTCGACGCCGAGCTGCGCCGACTCGGCTACGAGCTGGGTTTGTTGTTCGACCACCGGCTGGCCGATGTCGGCGCCGACCCGTTGCGCATGTCACGGCTGCGCATCGACTCGCAGGCCGATCTGTCGCGCTTTCGCGCCATCGTGTCCGGCAGCCACTCGACGCTGTATCGCTCACAGCAGCAGGTCTCTCGGGTCGTGCGCCGTCCGGTGCGCGAGACGAGGTGACCTGTGTCCACCCTTCCCGCCGGGATCGATCTGGCGCCGCTCGACTCGATCTCGGAAGCTGAACAGGTTGCGCTGCTCGGCGCCTGCTTCGGCCTCTCGGTCGATCCGCAGCGCTATCACTGGAAGAACGTCGACGGGGTCTGGGGCTCGTCGCATGGGGTGGTCGCTGTCGACTCGGCCGGCCCGGCGGCCATCCTGCTGTGCCTCCCGTGGCGAGTGCACGCGGGTGGCACCCACACCGTCAGCCGGATCGTCGACGGGGGGACGCTCGAGCGCGCGCGCCGTCGCGGCCTGTTCCAAGCCATGGTCACCAAGTGGGTCGACGAGCAGCGGGCGGCCGGGCGGCCCTTGGCCTTTGGCGTCGCCAACGACGCGTCGGCGGCGGGATGCGCCAAGGCGGGGGCCGATGTCGTCGCCGTCGGCCACGCCTACTCGCTGGCCGTCCCCGCCGGACTCCGGGCGGCGCGCCTGACCATGACGTCGGTGGCCGAGGCCGGGTCGACCTACCCGCCCGCGGCTGACGCCACGGCCGTCTCGACAGCGTGGACGCCAGAGGCGCTGGTCTGGCGGTTCGACCCCCGGTCCGGCTACGAGTACCGAGCGGCCGTCCTCGACGAGGCCGACTCGCCGACCGCCATCGTCTATCGAGTCGAAACCAAGCGACCGGCGCGGGTGCTGGTCCGCGTGCTCGGCTGGGGAACCGAGCGCGCTCAGGCTCAGCTCCTGGCATCGGTGGCTCGAAGCGAACGAACCCCCGTCGTCCTGGACGTCGCGGCCCGCACCCGACCGCCTCGAATCAACCGCGGCCGGTCCTGGCTGTGCACCTGGGCCCTCGATGGCGCGGGTGACGCTCCCCCATCCGATCCCGATTCGTGGTCTCCCACCCTCGCCGACCTCGAGGCGGTGATCTGACCCGGTCCCTTCGTCCATCCCCATCGACGGACCGAGGCCGCCTCGGTACCCTCTTGGGGACAAGCGTGCATTCGGTCGTCCACCGGTGCAGCTGGGGGACCTGGGCATGTCGGCGGCGCGCGGCGACTCACTTGGGAGGTTCGCGCCATGCGCAAGGTCCTGTCGTTGCTCACGACCGCCGCGGTTGCGGTGCCACTGGTCCTCGTGCTGACCGCCACGACCTCCTCGGCCGTCGCGGCTCAGCCGTTGCAAGAGGTCCGGACCTTGGACTTCCCTGAAGCAGGGCTGTCCGTGGCCGCCAACGCGGTCAACAACAGCGGAGCGATCGCCGGCACGTCCTCCGATGCCAGCGACGACGAGAGGCCGCACGGGTATGTCACCGATCCGACCAACACCTCGACGACCGACTTGCAGCCGCTGGACATCGACTCTGACCTCTCGAACGCGACAGCTCTGAACGATGCCGGTCAGGCGGTCGGCTCGGCCACGAACGTTCCCGGCGACGACTCCCCCGGGACCGCGACCGTCTGGGGTCCTGGCGGCGGCGCGACCGACCTGGGCACGATCGGCCAACGCCCATGCACACTGAGTGACGAGGAGGAGTTCAACTGCGACACCTCATCGGCCACCGGCATCAACAACAACGGGATCGTGGTCGGCCGCAGTGATCGGGACAACGGCAGTGGTGGCCGCATCACCCACGCCTTCGTCGACCGGCTGGCCACGATGGACATGATCGACATCGGCACGCTGACCGGCGGCGCCACGTCCGAGGCCCTCGGCGTCAACGACTCGGGCCTGGTGGTCGGCGACAGCCAGACCAGCGACGGGCACGGCGGTACGACCACGCATGCCTTCGTCTACGACATGGCCACTGCCACCATGACCGACATCGGGACGCTGCCCGGTGGCACCAGCTCGGTCGCCCGAGCTGTCAACGTGCACGGCCTCGTCGTCGGCGACAGCACCGTGGTCGGTGGCGCCGTCCATCCGTTCACCTACGACACGACGACCCATGTCATGACCGACATCGGACTGCCTCCCGGAGTGACCAATGCCGGCGCCAGCGCCGTCAACGACAACGGCGTGGTGGTCGGGTCGGCCGACGGCGGCGCCTACGTCTACAACCCGGCCGACCGCTCCTTCGCCATCATCGCCGGGGCTCGAAACGCCAAGGGGATCAACGACGCCGGCGAGGTTGTCGGCGAGGGCACCGTGCCCGACAGCGGATTCCCCCAGGCGACGGACACGACCTTCGGCGCCTACTTCACCTTCGTCAAGCTCTCGCCGCCGGCCGCACCCCGGAACCTGCGCATCACGACCGCCTGCGGTACGGCACCTTTGCTGCGCTGGACCGCATCTCCGCCCACGGCGCTGGCCCAACCGGACGCCTACATCGTGTTCCGGAACGGCCTGATGATCGCCAAGGTCACGGGTACGGCGTACTCGGACACGTCAGCCCCGGCTCCGTCGAGCTACACCGTGGCGGCGACCAACGTCGACGGACTGTCGCCCATGAGCAACCGCGTCACCTGGATGTGCCAGCCGGGGGTGACCGGCACCGTCACCAGCGCCGGCTCCCCCATCGCCGGCATCGATGTGCGGGCCTACGCCTCGGGAACCACCACCTTGGCGGCCAAGGCCCAGACCGACTCGGCCGGCCACTACGGACTTCCGAGCCTGGCCGCGGGCTCGTACAACCTGCGTTTCAGCGACGCCGCGGGCCGGGTCGTGCTGGCCTGGAACGGGGGCGCGGCCTCGCAGGCGGCGGCTGCACCGGTGGTCGTGACCCCGGGTACGGCCGTTACCGTCGATGCCGCACTGGTCGCCGCCGGCCACATCAGCGGCACCGATGGGGTGAACGGTGAGGTGGTCCGCGTCTACCTGGTGGGCGGATCGCAGGTGGCGAAGGTCATTGGCGGCGACGGCACCTACGACGTCGGCGGCCTGGCGCCAGGGTCCTATCAAGTCCTGTTCACGGATCCGTCCCAGGGCACGGTGACGGTCTGGAACGGCGGGGTGGCTGACCGGTCGGTAGCGCCGGCAGTGACGGTGACCGCCGGAGCCAGCACCGAGGTCGACGTCTCTCCCCCGGCGGCGGCCGTCGTGCACGGCACGGCGACCAGCGCGACCGACGGCACTCCGCTGGCGGGCATAGACGTGCGCATCTACGTCACCGGCACCGACACGCTCGCGGCCAAGACGGTGACCGCCGCCGACGGTTCCTACACCTTCGTCGTCTTGCCGGGCGTCTACCAGATCAGGTTCAGCGACCCGGCCAACGTTCTTCCGATCCAATGGGCGACAGGAGCGCTCAAGCAGTCCCACGCGACGTCGTTCACGTTGACGGCGGGCGGGTCGACCACTGTCGACGTCTCTCTCATCCCTCGCATACCGCTCGGGTCACCGAACCCGATCTTTGGGAACAGCCCGCCCGTGACCCACCCAGGCGTCTGGCCCCTCTAGGCGCGACCCATGACGGTCGTACCGACTCCGTCGGTGACGACGCCCCTCGCATCTGACGGGACGGTTCGCAGGAACCGCTCGAGGCTGACCACATAGGCCGCACCGACGACGAGATGCATCAATGCCAACGTGGCCTTGGCCGAAGTCGTGCCATCGATCGTGAGGTCGGTCGAGATGCTGGCGACGGCGACGACCGTCCCGACGATCTGGAGCACACGGACGGCCCGTCCGCCCCAGCGGGTGGCCACGGCGGCAGCCACCAGTCCGATGGCGAACCACACCAACGACAGCACGACCACATCCACGACACTGACGCGGCTGGTGGGCGTCACCACGTAGGCGACACCCGCCGCCCGGCCGAGGCCGTAGATGGCCGCGTTCACCGCCGCGGCGACGACGGCGCCGGCTGATCCGATCCTGAGCAGACCTGATCTGGGGATCCTCGAGCTCGACATGGTCCTCTCCTCCTGATCCGTGGGGCGTCAGTGCGGCGCCTCACGGATACGTCGAAGCGGGAGCCTCGATCTCGACATCGCCGCCGAGCGAACCCTTCCGCCTACTGCCGTTCTGGCGGCATCCAAGGGCGTGGAGCGCCCTCAATCGCCGCCAGAACGGGAGATCCGCTCGAGGCACGCGGCAACCGCCAGCACGACGTGGTCGTTCCCGCGCGGCGCCGCCACCTGCACCGCCAACGGGAGTCCAGTGGCCGTGTCCGTGCCGGCCGGGACGGTGACCGCGGGCCACCCGGTCAGGCTCCAGGGCAACGTGTAGATGTAGTCCTCGCCCGTCATCGGTCGGGCGAGCGGCGCGACATCCCGCACGGTCGGGCTGACCACGACGTCGAAGGCGGACGACGCTCGAACGCATCGACCGCTGAAGCGGTCCCAGTCCCGCAGCTGCCGGTCGGCGTCGGCGCCGCTGAGCATCGAGCGCTCCCAGTATCGATTCGTGATGTCGAGCGACTCGTCGAGGTCCACCGGCGGCGCCTCGTCGACGATGACCGCGCCGGATGCCTCGAGCGCGTCCAGTGCTCGGCGGACAGCCTCGCCGGTGGAGGGCGCGGGACGCCACGCCGATCCTCCGTCGATCACCGCTACCCGCAGACCGCTGATCTGGACCGACGCGGCATCGCCGACGCCCATCGCAACGCAGTCCGGGTCGACGCCATCCGGGCCGGCGATCACCGACAGGGTGGCGATGAGGTCGGCGGCCGACCCAGCCAACGGACCGATCACCGTACGGCCGTCGTGGCGACCACCGACCCGGGGGAAGTGTCCGGTGTTCGGCACCAATCCCAGTGACGGCTTGAGGCCGAACACCCCACACCAGGCTGCGGGTAGCCGGATGCTTCCTCCCGAGTCGCTGCCGAGGCCCAGGGTCGAGGCGCCGGACCCGATGAGCGCGGCCTCGCCGCTCGACGATCCCCCGGGGCTGCGTTCGGCGATGAGCGGGTGGGTGCATCGGCCATGGATCGGGTGGTCGGCGCCCGGCTGGGTCTTGGCGAGGACGATGGCCCCGGCATCCCGGAGGCGAGCCACGGCAGTGGCATCGCGCGGCGGGCGACGACCAGTGCGCTGGTCAGACTGGCCCTCGCAGACGAGCCCCGCGACGTCGATCCAGTCCTTGACCGTGATGGTGCGGCCGGTCCATTCGGTTCTCGTCTCGGCGTGATCGAGGGCGGTCGCCGCCGCCCGCGACGCATCATCGTCCCGGTACACGACTGCGCCGAGCCGGTCGGCCTCGTCAAGCCTGGCCAGCGCGGCACCAACCGCCTCGGTCACCTCCACGGCTGTCAGCATCGCAGATGACCCCCATGGAGCAGGGTGCGGGCCTAGACGGTCTGCTCTGATGAGCTGACACTCCAATGGTGCGGTTCCGTGCGTTGCCGTTGACGAGCGTCGCCGTCGACCCGGCGGGGAACCGCGCCTCGAGCGTCGGGACGTGCGTCACCGTCCGGAACTGAGAGCCGTCGATTGGTCGCGGGGATCGTCTCGCCCAACGACCTGTTCGAGCACGCGCTTCGCGTCGTCGTAGGTCTCGAACTCGGCCATGAGCACCTCGCCGTCAACGGGGATGACACCGTGGATCACCCACGTGTGCTGGTGGATCTCCAGGACGTCACCGCCGATCGATGCGTTCTCCTCCACGAGCGCTCGGAGGAATTGCAGCTGGCGTTCCAGGTGGTTGTCGCGCGGGTCGCTCATGATCGAACGCCCCAGAGCTCGGCATTCCCAGCCACGCAAACCTGCGCCATGACCGTCCCTGCCTTCCTCGGCCGGGTCGGACGTGCTGGTCACGCCGACGCGGCCTGTCGGTGGGCATGGTCCCACGGTCGCGGCGGACGTGTTAGCCGGATATCGGACGTGGGTCGGCGAGGGACGTGCCCCGCAGCGAGCAGGCCACCGCTACCGTGCGGGCATGTCCTCCCTCACCGACTTCCTGGCCGAACCCCGCAACATCATCGTCGCCGGGGTGAAGCGGGATGGCCGTCCGCACTTGTCGCCCAACCTGTTCTTCTGGGACGGCGGGCGGTTCTTCATAAGCACGACCCGAGACCGCGTGAAGTACAAGATCTTCACCCGTGACCCCAGGGTCGAACTGATCATCGACGACGCCACCGGCCACCGATACGCCCGGGTGTCGGGGTCCGTGGAGATCCTCGAGGACATCTCGAGCAACCTCTCGATGGACCGCGCCATCCGGGAGAAGCACGCCATGGCCGTGGGCACCGACGAAGAACTCGCCGCGTCGCTGATCGCGGACAATCGCGTCCTGCTGGCCGTGACGCCGAGCAAACCGCCGTCCGACTGGTCCGTCTTGGGCGTCGAGCCCTAAACCCGCTCCGCCCACATTCGAGGAGAAGGCTCGGCGCCACGAGGCAAGCGCCGATAGGCCGTTCGGTCAGGCGGGTTGCCACAGCTCGACCCGGTTGCCCTCGGGATCGACGACCCAGCCGAATCGACCTACACCCTCCATGTCCTGAGTCTCGTCAACCACGTCTGCTCCCTTGGCGCGCAATTGCGCGAGCATCGCATCGAGGTCGCGCACCCGGAAGTTGAGCATGGTCTGCTGGGCATGCGAACCGAAGTAGTCGGTCTCGGACTCGAACGTCGCGAACACGGTCGGCCCTACTTCCGTCCGCCACAGGCCGTTCTCATCGGCGTCCAGGCCGAGGCACTCGCGATACCAGGCACCCAGAGCTGCCGGGTCGGAGGCCCGCAAGAAGTACCCACCGATCCCGAGCACACGTTCCATGTCGCTGGCGCCGGTCGTCATCTCAACACCCACCGGTGGCCTTCTCGGCCACGAGACAGATGCCTTCGGCACTCGAAACGAGCGATGCGAACGAGGTTCACGAGGCGACCCTACCTGCCGCTCGGTTTGGAGCTGGAAGAGATGGCAGAAGCCGTCGGCTAGCGCGCCACGCGGTAGCAGAGGTAGACGAGTCTCGACCTGAAGGTGTGGGTCTCGACGAGTTCGAGATCTACCGGTGCTCGCGCTGGGGGAAGAGCGGAATGCCACTCAGACTGTGGCGACCTGGCCTACCGGTCGGCCCATGGCGGTAGCGTCGGACGAACCCAGGGAGCGACGGGAGGTCGGTGCCATGGCAACCGTGAGCGTCCGCTACATCGTGAGCGATGTGGATGAGGCAATCGCCTTCTATTGCGAGTACCTCGGCTTCCATGAGGACATGCACCCTGCGCCAGCGTTCGCCATGCTGTCGCGAGACGATCTACGTCTCCTCCTCAGTGCCCCCGGAGGCGGACCGGGGGGTGGGCAGGCCATGCCCGATGGGACACTGCCCCAACCCGGAGGGTGGAATCGGTTCTCGCTCGAAGTGTCTGACCTGGCAGCCTTGGTCGACGACCTGCAGAGTGCGGGCGCTCACTTCCGCGGTGAGCTGGTGACGGGAGTCGGCGGAAAGCAGATCCTGCTCGAGGACCCGTCCGGAAACCCAATCGAGCTGTTCGAACCAATCCTTCCAGAGGCGGCGCTTTAGGCCCTCGCAACTACATCTAGCCGGTAGCTGGGGTCAGCCGGCTGGCGCGCCAGACCCCGAACGGGCCCTAGGACGCCCCTGAGCTTGCGTTACTTGCGCTCGTGCGCGGACTCGGGACGGCACTCCCGTGCGATCATCGCGGTCATGGCTGAGCGGACGACGACGGTCATTCCGGGGGATGACCCGACCGCGGTCGAGCTGCTGATCGCCGTGCACAGCGGGGATGATGACCTGGTGGGACGCCTCCTGGCCGAGAACCCTGTCCTGGCCCGGGCGAGATTCGAGGCCAGGGGCGGTACGAGCACGGCGCTTCACTTCGTCACCGATTGGCCGGGCTACTTCCCCAACGGGGCTGACATCGTGCATCTGCTGGTCGACGCCGGCGCCGACCCGAACGCGCTCACGACGGGAGGCGGCTCACCGGTCCCTGGCCCCGGTTCGGAGACGCCTCTGCACTATGCCGCGAGCAGCGACGACGTCGAAGTGGCCGAGGCCTTGATCGACAGGGGTGCGGACCTCGACACACCGAATGGATCGATCGGCACGCCACTCGAGAACGCGGTCGGATACGGGTGTTGGCATGTCGCTCGGTTGTTGGTCGCCCGCGGGGCCGCCGTCGACAAGGCCTGGGTCGCCGCGGCGATGGGCATGCGGCACCGAGTCGACGAATTGCTCGGTCCCGACGCCGACCCCGACGACGTGTCCCAAGCGTTCTGGCACGCCTGTGGAGCAGGCCAGCGACGAACCGCCGAGGACCTCCTCGGTCGGGGCGCAGATCTCACCTGGGAACCGGACTACGCCCAGGGGACTGCTCTCGATGCCGCGACCGGCACGAGCACCCAACAAGAGAACGTCATCACCTGGTTGCGCGAGCTCGGTGCTCCCTCGACCACGCCGGATTGACGCGCCGGCGCTGTGCCGTCGGCTCCGTTCGGGATGGCGGGCCTACGCTCGCCCTCGTGGAGATCGAGTGCGCTGACTGCGGGTGCGTCGTCGAACTGGGCGTCCGGCTCGTCCCGTGCCGAAAGCCGGACTGTTGTTGTCGGCACCTGCCCTCGCTGGCGATTCCGAGCGAACCGCGGGCGCATGGCCACGACGACACCGGCGACTGAGGCAGGGGTACCCTCCGGCCATGAAGCGAGTCTTGGTGGGCGTAGCCGGGATCTACCTGCTGTTCGCGGTGATCGGCCGGTTCGTCGAAGGCATGGGCGCAGTCCAATGCGGATGCTCCGATGACTGCTGGTGCAAGAAGCCGGTGCTCAGCACCTTCAGATGGGTGGCCCCCTTCCGCCACCGCGGGTACACGCCGGAGCTCAAACGCCGACTCGAGTCGCAGTCCTAGGCCGCCGGCGCGCCCAACCCGTCGATGGGCAGCAAGCCGACGGGCCGACTGGTCGGGGACGGACGAAGCCGGGCTCGGGGCGGATCGGTGGCCCGGTGGGTAGAGAAGGCTTGGAGGTCGTCATGCTCATCGACATCGGGTTCGTCGTTGTTGTCCTGCTCGCGATCTGGGGGTTCGTCTCGATCGTGGGGTTGAACACGCGTTGGCTCAGCCGCCGCACGGACCGGACCGCCGAGTCGATGTACGGAGCGTACGCGGGCTCAACTCGTCGTCGCCGGCTCGGCGTGCATGGCCGCAAGCGGCACTGACCTGTCGTGCTCCGAGGTGCGGTTCGGGGGCCGCTCATGAGCGCCGAGGTCCCGTTCAGCGCTCGCCACGCGATGTGACCAGGCGTAGTGGCTCGATGGACGTGGAGGTCATCGCGGGCCAGTGGCCGGACGACCTGGAGCGGCTCCTGGGTGATCTCCCGGAGTGGTTCGGCATCGAGGCGTCGGTCGCCGACTACGTCGAATCGGCGCGGACGTTGCCGAGTCTGGCTGCCATACGCAACGGCGAGGTCGTAGGCGTCTGCGTCGTCCGGCATCACAACCCGTTCGCAGCCGAGATCGAGGTGCTGGCCGTCCGCCGTGACCTCCACCGGCAGGCCATCGGCCGGGGAATGCTCGCCCAGCTCGAACGGGACCTGCGAGACCGGGGCGTGCTCCTGCTTCAAGTCAAGACGCGCGGCCCATCCGCGCCCTCGCCGGCGTATGAACGGACGCGTGCCTTCTACGAAGCGATCGGGTTCATCCCGCTCGAGGAGCGCAGCGACATCTGGGATGCCGAGAACCCCTGCCTCATCATGGTGAAGCCGCTGGGCTGACGGCCTGCGCCGCCCAGAGCGGCGGGATCAGCGTGAGCTGCTCGCCGTGGATCAGCTCGATCACGTCTCCATCGAAGTCCCGGAGACGCGGGCACTCCACCCCCAACTAGAGTGCTGACATGGCGTCGTTCGATGATCTGCGGGCATGGCCAAGCGGGCGTTTCGCTTAGGTGGTCTACGGCTGAGCGTGGACGAATCGGAAAGAGATCCGGAACGGATATCGACCGGCAAGCTGGTGCTCTTCTGCGCGCTCGCGCCGGCCGCGGGGGTGGCGCTGTTCGGGCTCGTCGTCTCCCTACAGGTCGCGATCGGCGGTGATTCGAGCTCGGGGTGGCCGAACGGTTGGAGCTCGGTCATCCAATGCGCGCTGGTTCTCGCCGTTGTCGGTGGCGGCCTGGCCTGGGTCGTCTGGACCGAACGCGAGCGCATGGGGGCTTTGATCCGACGTTGAGCGGTGAACCAAGCGGTCGCCGACGGCGGCGACCGGCGCTCGGGTGCACGCCGATGTGCCGGTGTGTCTGTGTGTGTGTGCGCGACGTCGAGGTCGCGGCCACGTTCGTCTTCTCAGTCCGCCCCGCGCGTGTCCCGCATGTGTCCGACATCGACGCTCGACGGCCACGTTGAAGACGATTCCAGACCAGTTCCGGGAACGGCCAGCTGCGAGCCGATGCCGGCGACCCGCCAGCCGTCGTCACGGAGTCGAGCCACGGCCGAGAACGCCTCGCGCGTCGCGTGAGGCGGGATGTTCTGACTGACGCCGGGATCGTGGAGCGGGCACGCGATCGCGAGCTCGAGATCGGGACCCAGGGCTACGTCCTCGCCGTCGACCATGCCCCACGACGGCGAGCGAAGCCAGGGGGGTAGGAGGACCTGCCAGGTGACGAACTGTGCTTCGACCATCTGGCGCCACGCCGGCTCAGGGCCAACATCGTCCTGAGCCCACATCTTCGCAAGCCGATCGTCGGTGCTGCCCATTTGGAGGAGCACGATCTGGGCCGCGGTGAGTCGCAGATCGGGATCGGTCACCCGCCAGAGCTCCCTGGCGGCTTCGGGCCCGTTGCCGGAGAGGAGGCCGAACCACCATTCACCGGCCTGCATGGCCGTAGCCGCGCCAGAGGTCACCTTCCCATCCTCGCATCTCCGTGGCGCCCTGCGCTGGTGGCGGGCCATGCGCCCCAACCGGACCTGCGAGAGCAGAGCCGGCGAGTGGCCGGGTTCTGGCTGACCTAGTCGGTGACCAGGGGGAGCACGTGCTCGCAGAACAGCTCGAGTTGGCGCACCTCGTCGGTGACCGGCCAGATGAGCACTTGTTGGACGCCCGCGTCCCGAAAGGCGCAGAGCTTGTCGGCGAAGGCGGCCGCGGGACCCACGGGGAGCCGCTCCCTGAGGATCGCTTCGGGCCGGTGGATGGTCGGTGCCAGCCGTTGCCGGAAGATCTGGTCGCCCTCGTCGGGGTCGTCGGTGATGTGGAACCACATGGTCGCCAGGGCGTTCGGGAAGGCGTCGGGGTCCTTGCCCTCGTCGGAGAGGAGCTGGCGGAGCGCGTCCCAAGCCACAGCGAACTCGGCCGGCGTGGTGTTGTAGGCCGATGCCAGCCAGCCGTCGGCCAGGCGGGCGGTGCGACGCAGGCCGGCGTCCGATCCCCAGCTCCCGATCCAGATCGGTGGACCGCCCAGCTGTGCGGGCTTCGGCAGCAACTCGATGCCCTCAGTCGAGTAGAAGCGGCCCACGAACGGCTCCGGGTCCGCGTTCCAGAGAGCTCGCATGGTCTGCACAACCTCGTCCAGGCGCTTCCATCGCTCGCGGAAGTCGATGCCCGCGATCTCGTAGTCACGCGGAGAGGAACCAGCCCCTACCGCGACCACCGCCCGACCGCCGGAGAGCCGGTCGATCGCCGCCATGGCCTTGGCCACCTGCACTGGGCCACGGACCACGGGCAGCGACACCGTCGTCGCAAGTGTCATCGACCCGGAGTCACCGATGACCGACGCCAACGCGGTCGGGCCATCGAGCCATGGCGAGGCAAAGACGAGATGATCGTTCGCCGAGAGCGTCTCAAACCCCAACTCGACCGCTCGCTGCGCGTAGCTGACGAGATGTTCGATCGTGTATGGATGGCCGCCGAAGTCCATCAGCGGCAGATGAGCTCCGAACTTCACGTGGACCCCTTGGAAGATGCGCCTCGACCATGTTGTCAGGTCTCCTCGCGCTCACCTCGATCCGATGCGACGACCTGACCCGGTGGCCGGGTTCCCGCCCGGCCACCGTGTCAGCCCTTCACGCAGGCGTGCCGGCGAGGACGGTGTCGATTTGCGAGAAGACGATGCGCATGCCCTCTTCGATCCCCATGGCCAGCACCTGCTCCATGCCCGCCAGCGAGTCGAAGTTGGTGCGGATCGCCATCACCGCTCCCCCGCCGTCGCGCTCGTCGATGGTGATGATCATGGCCGTCATGGCGTTCCCGTCGTTCGGGCGGCCGTCGTCGTCAACGTCGGCATCGCGCAGCTCGAGGTGACGGGGCGGGTCGGCGGCGATGACCTGCCACGTGCTGTCGTGGCGCTCGCCCTCGGGCCCGGCCATGAAGAACGTGATGCGTCCACCGGCCCGCAGGTCGTGGTCGACCACGGTCGCCGGGTAGCCAGGGGGCCCCCACCACCGCTCGAACTGGCGGGGGTCGGCCCACAGCTGCCACGCCCGCTCGACGGTGGCATCGAGGTCCGCCGTGACCGTCATGGTCAGAGCTTCGAGGTTCTTCTCGACGCTGGTCACGCTCATTGCTTGCCTCCAGTGGTTCGCTTCTCGGTTGCCAGGAGGTCGTCGATCCGGTCCACCCGCGCCCGCCAGAGCTCCTCGATGCCGTCCAGGAGCACCCGGGCCCTCTGGACGGTGTCGACGTCGGTGCGCACGAGCCGCTCGCGGCCCCGTCGCTCCTTGGTGATGAGCCCGGCACCTTCGAGCACGGCGACGTGCTTTTGCACGGCGGCGAAACTCATCGGGTAGCGCTTCGCCAACGCCGACACGCTGTACCTGCCCCCGACGGCGAGGGCGAGGATGTCGCGCCGAGTGCCGTCGGCAAGGGCGTGAAAGATGCGGTCGACCCCAGCGTCGGATGCCTGATCTACAACCATTTGGTTGTATGTTCGCACACAACGGCGGCGCGCGCAAGATCTCGGCACGGATCGTGAGTGGCGCAGCAGGCCCGACCACGAGCACGCTCGGGCCAGACTCACTCGCCCGTCGGATCGTCCCCCTGACCCTGGTCCAGGTGTCGACACGTCGTCGTGGCGATCGGAGGTTGGACCGTCGTGGCCGGTCGTGTCGGACACGACGTTGATCCGGGGTGGGCTCGTGCGGCGGGGGCCGTCAGCGGAGCGGTTCGGCGAGGGCGACGATCATGCCACCAGGGCCGCGCAGATAGCAGAGCCGGTACTGGTCCTCGTACTGCACCACCTCGTCGACGAGCTCGCCGCCGTGACCCAGCAGGCGCGCCACGACGTCATCGATGTCATCCACCGCGAACATGATGCGCCGGATGCCGAGCGCATTGGCGGGGGCGCTCGCCTCGGGGTCGATGGCGGTCGGCGAGTGGAACTTGGTCAGCTCGAGCCGGCTGTGGCCATCAGGCGTCCTCACCATCACGATGTCCGCCCGAGCGCCGTCCAGCCCGATGCAGCGGTCGACCCACGGCCCTTCGACCGACGCCTCACCGTCCACCTCGAGGCCGAGCTCGACGAAGAAGGCGGTGGCCGCCTCGAGGTCGTCGACCACGATGCCGATGTTGTCCAGCCGCAGGACTGCCATGGCCGCCAGCCTACGTAGGCGCCGGATCTGGCCGGGTCGCGCCAGGTGGGCAACGAACGACTGCACCTCTCGCAACAGCGCCGGCGCGGCGGGCGATCGACCGACGCAGTGCTGCGCGCACGAGGCGTCGACGCTGTCGACCCAGAAAGCGCTGGTAGAGCTACTCGACCCGCAGGCCGGTGATGGCTCGGGAGATCACGAGCTGCTGGATCTGCTCGGTGCCCTCGAAGATGTCGAAGATCTTGGCGTCTCGGTGCCACCGCTCGACGGGGTACTCGCGGACGTAGCCGTACCCGCCGAGGATCTGGATGGCCCGCTCGGTGACCCACACCGCGGTGCGGCCGGCCTTGAGCTTGGACATCGAACCTTCGGCGTTCTTGTAGGCGCCGTTGCGGGACAGCCAGGCGGCCCGCCACACGAGCAGGCGGGCGGCGTCGATCTCGGTGGCCATGTCGGCCAGTATGAAGCCGATCCCCTGGTGGGTGGCGATGGGCTTGCCGAAGGCGACCCGCTCGGTCGCGTACTGCAGCGCGTACTCGTAGGCGGCACGGGCGACGCCGACGGCCTGGGCGGCGACGGCGGGCCGGGTGGCCTCGAAGGTGGCCATGGCCGGCTGCTTGCCGCTGTGCACCGACGGGTTGGCCAGCGCTTCGCGCGCCCGGGCCAGCTTCTCGTCGAGCTTGTCCTTGCCACCGAGCAGGCAGCTGCCCGGCACCCGCACGTCGTCGAGCACGACCTCGGCCGTGTGCGACGCTCGGATGCCCATCTTCTGGTACTTCTGCCCCTGCGACAGCCCGGGCGTGTTGGGCGGGACGATGAAGCTGGCCTGGCCGCGACCACGCAGCTCGGGGTCGACGGTGGCCACGACCACGTGGACGTCGGCGATGCCACCGTTGGTGATCCACGCCTTGGTGCCGTTGAGCACCCACTCGTCCTTGGCCTCGTCGTAGACGGCCTTGGTCCGCAGCGACGACACGTCCGACCCGGCGTCGGGCTCGCTCACGCAGAAGGCGCCGAGCTTGACGTCGTCGGGGGTGCCGTAGCACTGGGCCACCCACTCGCCGATCTGCTCGGGTGTCCCGTTGCCCATGATGCCGGCCGCGGCCAGCCCGCTGCCCATGATGGCCAAGCCGATGCCGGCGTCGCCCCAGAACAGCTCCTCGATGGCCACCGGCAGCGTGAGCCCGGTCGGGTCGCCCAGCATGGCGTTGGCCATGAAGTCGAGCCCGTACAGTCCGACCTTGGCGGCCTCCTGCACGACCGGCCACGGGAACTCCTCGCGCTCGTCCCACTCGGCGGCGACGGGGCGGATGGTGTCCTCGGCGAAGTCGTGAACCCATTTCTGGAGGGTGAGCTGGTCCTCGTTGAGCTGGAACGAGATGTCCGACATGTGAGCTCCCAACGTCGAGGCGGGATCGGAGAGGTCCGCAGGGAGGGCCCGCCAGGCCCAAGTTACCCGCTGGTAACAACGACCGTAGTACGGACGAGGCTCAGCTGACAACCTCCCCGGCGTGGCGGTTCAGTGACGTTCGACCGCCCGAGCACCGGGCACGAAGGTGAGGGCGATCAGCACGGCAACGGCCCCGGCCACGTAGGGCGCGCCCAGCCCGATGTGCTGGAAGAGGACACCGGCGGCAACGGGGCCCGCCACCCGAGCCAGCGCCCCGGCCGACTGCTGCCAGCCCAACCACGCCCCGCGTTCGTCGCCCGCACGCCCGGCCACCGCCGACGACAGCGTCGGCGTGATGAGGCCCTGGCCCAGCACCAGCAGCGCCAGCGCGGCGGTGAGAACGCCCCACCCTCCGTCGATGGCCAACAGGGCCAGGCCAACCCCGTTGAAGACGAGTCCGGCGCGCAGCGTCCCGAGGTCGCCGAGGCGCTCGTTCACGCGCCCGATGAGCCCACCCTGCACCACGACGAGGCCGAGGCCGATCACCGCCAGCACCGCGCCCGTGCCCGATTCGCTCAGGCCGAACCGGTCCTTGGTCAACAGCGAGAACGTGGCCTCGAAGCCGCTGAAGGCGACCATGGCCACGAACGACACGAGCAGCAGACGCAGGATGCCCGAGCGATCGACCGCGGTCGTGGCCGACGGGGACTCGCTCGTCGATCGAGCCGACGGCGCGACGTCGTAGGGGCTGCCGGGCTGGGGACCGTCGAGGGCGCCCGCCCGTTCGAGCTCGGCCGCCACCTCGAGCTGGCGAGCGGCGCGAGTGGCGCGGTCGTCGGGTGCCGACTGGGGTTCACCCGCGGTCGCCCTGGTGCGGGGATGGGTCTCGGGCAGGCGACGGATGGCGACCAGCGCGTTGACGAAGGCGATGGCGGCGGCGATGTAGAAGGGGACGCGCGCGCCGAAGCGGCGCCCCGATGGCCACGATGGTGGGCCCGGCGACGAAGCCGACCCCAAAGGCGGCACCGAGCAGACCCATGAGCCGCGCTCGATCCTTGGGTTCGGACACGTCGCTGACCGCGGCCTGCGCCACCGAGACGCTGCCCCCGGATGCCCCGTCGACCAGGCGGCCCACGAACAGCAGCGGGATGGCCCCGGCGATGCCGGTCAGCAGGCTGCCGACGGCCGTGCCGAGCAGCGAGACGATGAGCACCGGCTTGCGCCCGAACCGATCCGACAACCGGCCCCACACCGGTGCGAACACGAACTGGGCCAGCGAGTACGAGGCCACCAGCAGGCCGGTCACGGTGGCCGACGCCCCGAAGCGCTCGGCGTACTGCGGCAGGATCGGCAGCACGATGCCGAACCCGATCAGGTCGATGGCGACGGTCGTCCAGATGGTGCCGAACCCCTTGGGCAGAGGCTGACGCTCGCCGCCGCGGCGCCCGCGCCCGGCGCGTCGACTGGTCGAGGATCGGGCCACGTCAGTAGCGAACGTGACCGGGGGGCCTCGGTCAAATCAGGGATGACATCTGTGGCCCGTCAGGCCCGACGGATCTCGGTCCCCGATGCCGTGTCCTCGACCACGAACCCCAGCTCGACGAGCTGATCGCGCAGCGCGTCGGCGCGAGCCCACTCCTTGGCCGCCCGGGCGTCGTCGCGCTGGCGGGCCAGCGCTCGAGCCTCGTCCGACACCCCTCCGGCCTCCGAGGCGTCGTCGCCTCCCGCCGGTGGGGGCGGCGCCAGCTCGAGGCCGACGGCCTCGGCGATCTGGCGGACGGTGGCGACGACGGTCGCGGCGTCGGCGTCGTCGTCGGCATCGAGGGCCTGGTTGCCCCGCCGCACGAGTGTGAACAGCAGGCTGACGGCGCCCGGTGTGTTGAGGTCGTCGTCCATCAACCGGCGGAACTCGTCGAGGGCGTCGGTGTCGGGTTCACCCTCGGGCAGCTCGCCGGCCCGCCGCACGAACGTGTCGAGGCGCCGGAAGGCCGCCGATGCGTCGTCGACGTTGGCCTTGGTGACCTCCATCGGGCTGCGGTAGTGGCTGCGCAGCATCAGCAATCGGTACGAGCGCGGATCGTTCGAGTCGATGAGATCGAGCAGGTTGGTGAAGTTGCCGAGGCTCTTGGACATCTTCTCGCCGTCGATCTCGACGAAGCCGTGGTGCATCCAGTGGTTGGCGAAGGTGTGACCGAGCGCGACCGCTTGGGCCCGCTCGTTCTCGTGATGGGGGAAGGCCAGGTCCTGGCCGCCGCCGTGCAGGTCGAAGTTGTCGCCCAGCAGGTCGAGCGACATGACCACGCACTCGGTGTGCCAGCCCGGGTCGGCCCTCGCCCCAGGGCGACGGCCACGACGGCTCGCCCGGCTTGGCCTTCTTCCACAAGGCGAAATCGATGGGCGAGCGCTTGTCGTCGTCGACCTCGACGCGGGCGCCGGCCTGCAGGCTGTCGATCGACTGGCGGGCCAACAGGCCGTAGTCCGGCACCGACTCGGCCACGAAGTAGACGCCGTCGCGACGTCTCGTAGGCCTGGCCGGCATCCACCAGCGCACCGATCGTGTCGACCATGCGCTCGACGTAGGCGGTGGCATGAGGATCCTGGGTCGGACGCTCGACGCCGATCATGTCCATCGCCTTCCACCAGACGCGTTCGCACTTGCGGGCGATCTCGTCGGCCGGGCGTCCCTCGGCGTTGGCCCGCTCGATGATCTTGTCGTCGATGTCGGTGATGTTCGAGACGTAGTCGACCTCGAAGCCGCTCCATTCGAGGTAGCGGCGCAGGATGTCGAACACCAGCGTCGACCGGCCGTGGCCGAGGTGAGGCGGTCCGTAGACGGTCGGGCCGCACACGTACATCGACACCTTGCCGGGCTCTCGGGTCTCGAGGGGGACGACCTGTCCCCGCGCGGTGTCGAACAACTTGAGCATGCGGCGACGTTACCTGGGGCGCCGCGAGCGGCCGAGCCAGTATCGCTTCGAGGAAGGCCGCACTCGCCCACTACCTTTGGGCCATGAGCGATGCCGCCAACCCCCTGCCCCGATCCCCGTGGACCATTCCCGACAAGCCGGGGCTGGAAGGTCTCGAGGCCAAGTGGGGCGAGGTGTGGGACGCCGATGGCACCTACCGCTTCGACCGCACCAAGAGCCGCGCCGAGATCTACTCGATCGACTCGCCGCCGCCGACGGTCAGCGGCTCGCTGCACGTCGGGCACGTGCTGTCCTACACCCACACCGACCTCATCGCCCGCTACCAGCGCATGCGAGGCCGGGCCGTCTTCTACCCCATGGGTTGGGACGACAACGGCTTGCCCACCGAGCGGCGAGTCCAGAACTACTACAACGTCAACTGCGACCCGTCCCTCCCGTACGACCCCGACTTCGTGGCTCCTGAGCCGCCCGACACGCCTCCGAAGAAGACACCGCCGGCGCGGCCGATCGGCCGCCGCAACTTCGTCGATCTCTGCGAACGACTGACCGACGTCGACGAGCAGGCCTTCGAAGCCCTGTTCCGCAGCCTCGGCCTCTCGGTCGACTGGGACATGAAGTACACGACGATCAACGAGCGCAGCCGGCGCGTCGCCCAGCGCGGGTTCCTGCACAACCTGGCCCGCGGCGAGGCCTACCAGGCCGAGGCGCCGGTGCTGTGGGACGTCGACGATCCGCACCGCCGTCGCCCAGGCCGAGCTCGAGGACCGCGACGTGGCCGGCGCCTACCACCGGATCGCGTTCCGGGCGCGACGGCGCCGATCCCGTCTACATCGAGACGACCCGACCCGAGCTCATCCCGGCCTGCGTCGCGCTGGTCGCCCACCCCGACGACGCGCGCTACCAGCCGCTGTTCGGCACGACCGTCCGCACGCCGCTGTTCGGCGTCGAGGTCGAGGTCAGGGCGCACGAGCTGGCCGATCCCGAGAAGGGATCCGGCATCGCCATGATCTGCACGTTCGGCGACATCACCGACGTCACGTGGTGGCGCGAGCTGCAGCTGCCGGTGCGCAACATCGTCGACACCGCAGGTCGCATCGGTCCGGCCCCTGACGTCATCGCCGGATCGGCCAACGGCGCCGTCGACCAGTACGCCCGACTGCAGGGCAAGACGATCCACTCGGCCCGCGAAGAGATCGTCACCATGTTGCGAGAGTCGGGGGACCTCGACGGCGATCCCCGACCGATCACCCATCCCGGTCAAGTTCTACGAGCGAGGCCGCCGCCCGCTCGAGATCGTGACCAGCCGCCAGTGGTACATCCGCAACGGCGGCCGCGACAGCGACCTGCGCGAAGCCATGCTGCGCCGCGGCAAGGAGCTGGCGCTGGCATCCGGCCTACATGCAGGTGCGCTACGACAACTGGGTCAACGGGCTCAACGGCGACTGGCTGATCTCACGCCAACGCTTCTTCGGCGTGCCCTTCCCGGTCTGGTACCGCCTCGACGCCGACGGCCACGTCGACCACGAGAACCTGCTCCTGGCATCGGAGGACCGGCTCCCCGTCGACCCGTCGAGCGACCGACCCGACGGCTACGACGAGTCCCAGCGCGGCCAACCCGGCGGCTTCGTCGGCGATCGGGACATCATGGACACCTGGGCCACGTCATCGCTCACCCCGCAGATCGCGACGGGATGGGTCGACGATCCCGACCTGTTCGAGCGCACCTATCCGATGGACCTGCGCCCCCAGGCCCACGAGATCATCCGCACGTGGCTGTTCGCGACGGCGTTGCGCTCGCACCTCGAGCACGGCGAGCTGCCGTGGGCCAACGTCGCCATATCGGGTTGGGTCCTCGATCCCGACCGCAAGAAGATGTCCAAGTCCAAGGGCAACGTCGTCACGCCGATGCACCTCGTCGACCAGTACGGCGCCGACGCCCTGCGCTACTGGTCGGCCAACGGCCGCCCGGGCACGGACACCACCTTCGACGAGGGCCAGATGAAGGTCGGCCGGCGACTGGCCATCAAGCTGCTCAACGCCTCGCGCTTCGCGCTCGGTCTGGGCGGCTCGAACGCGGTGGCGCCGGCCATGATCACCCAGCCCCTCGATCGGGCCATGTTGGCCGAGCTGGCCGAACTGGTCGACACCGCCACCAAGGCGTTCGACGAGTACGACTACGCCCGCGCCCTCGAGCGCACCGAGGCGTTCTTCTGGCGCTTCTGCGACCAGTACCTCGAGCTGGTCAAGGGTCGGGCCTACGAGGCCCAGGGCCAGGAGGTGGCCGTCTCGGCCCAGGCCGCCCTCCAGCTGGCGCTCTCGACCCTGCTGCGGCTGTTCGCCCCGTTCCTCCCCTACGTCACCGAGGAGGTCTGGTCGTGGTGGTTCGACGGTTCGATCCACCGGGCGACCTGGCCGACCGACGACGAGCTGCGTCAGTACGCCGGCGACGAGTCCCCGCTGGTGTTCGACGTGGCCGCCGACGTGTTGGGCGAGGTGCGCCGGGCCAAGACCGAGGCCAAGCGATCGCTCCGGGTCGGCGTCGACAAGATCGTCGTCCGCGAACCCGAGACCCGATTGGCGGCACTGGCCCGCGCCCTGAGCGACCTCCGCGACGCGGGTGCCGTCGCCACCGTCGAGCTCATCCAGATCGACGACGACGAGGACCCCTCCGTCGAGGTCACCCTCGCCGCCGAGTAGGCCGAGTGGGACTTCTCGAGAACCACCACCGCGGTTCTGGTGCCGTCGCCTGACCCTACGGGGTCAGGTTGCGACACCAAAACCAGAGTCCGTGGACACCCAGCGGCGAGGAGCTAGCTGAGGTTGGCGGCGACGAAGTCCCAGTTGAGCAGGCTGTCGAGGAACGTGTCGATGTACTTGGGCCGGGCGTTGCGGTAGTCGATGTAGTAGGCGTGCTCCCAGACGTCGATGGTGAGCACGGCCTTGGCCGCGTGCTTGAGCGGCAGATCGGCGTTGGCCGTCTTCATGATCTGCAGCCCGCTGCCGTCATCGGCCAGCCAGGCCCAACCCGACCCGAACTGGGTGGTCGCGGCCTCGGCGAACTGCGAGCGGAAGTCGGCGTAGGAGCCGAAGGCGCTGTTGATCTTGTCGGCCACCGCGCCGCTGGGCTCGCCGCCGCCACCGGGAGCCATGCAGTTCCAGTAGAACGAGTGGTTCCAGACCTGGGCGGCGTTGTTGAACAGGCCGCCGTCGGCCTCGGCGATGATCTCCTCGAGCGACTTCGAGGCGTTGTCGGTGCCCTCGGTCAACTTGTTGAGGTTGGTCACATAGGTCTGGTGGTGCTTCCCGTAGTGGTATTCGAGCGTCTCGGCGCTGATGTACGGAGCGAGCGCGTCCTGGGCGTACGGAAGCGGGGGAAGTTCAAAGGCCATTCCGGGATCCTCTCGTGGATGGTGCTTGCTGCTGCTGGGGGCGAAGCCACGGGGAGACTACCCCTCGAGCCATGAAAACATGACGGGAGCGGGACCCTGGTGAGGATCCCGCTCCCGTGGCACTGCTCGAGGTGAGCCGGTTCAGGCCCGGCGACCACAGACGGGCCACGCCCGGTAGCTGCCCTGCGAGGCGTGGATGCGTTCGGCCACCACGATCTGCTGCTCGCGGCTGGCCTGCCAGGCCTGCGGGGCGAACTGCCCGCCGCCGTAGGCGTTCCAGGTGCTGGCGCTGAACTGGAGGCCGCCCGAGTAGCCGTTGCCGGTGTTGGTGGCCCAGTTGCCGTGCGACTCGCAGGCGGCGATCCGGTCCCACACCGAGCCGCCGGCGACGGCGGGGGCGGGGGCCGACACGCGGGGCGCAGCCGGGGCCGGGGCCGGCGCGGGCGCCGGCGGAGCGGGGGGCGCCGGCGGCGGGGGCGGCGGGTTGAAGTAGGCGTCGAGCGCGGCGCGCTCGGCCGGGGTGGCCTTGGCGTAGGCGACGCTCATGCGAAAGGCGGGATCGGTCGACCAGAGCTGGCGGAACGCCTGCTCGTCGGCGACGGTGACCGGCTTGGTCGGATCCGAGACACCGACGGGCGCATGGTTGGCAGCCGTCGTCGATGTGGTGCGGGGGTGGGTCGTCGAGGTGGCGACCGCACCGGCTTGGGCGGAGTGGCCGTCTTGGCCGGGAAGGAGCTGCGGGATGGCGATGACGCTGAGCGCGACCGCGGCAGCGAGCGTGAGCTCGGCGACACGACGCGCGGCGACGTTCTCGAAACGGAAGGTGGGGGGTCACAGGAACTCTGCCTTTCGCCCACGACGGGCGGTGAGGGGTTGCTTGCGGCCTCATACCTTCGACAATCCGTTACCCAATCGCAACTTCACCGCCGCGGTTTCGTTGTGAAACGAGTCACGTCGGGGTACGGAAAGGGCGGAGAATCCACCTGGAGGGGTTGAATCTCATGGGACCGACGGCCCACTAAGTTACGTCGCCGTCACTTGGACGACGGGTCCTCAGGCCGGTCCGGACCCCTCGATGAGGTCTCCGGCATCGCGCCGCGTGGTGGTCGCCGCGTGCCATCCGCACATCCCGTGGACGCCCGGTCCCGGTGGCGTCGACGCCGAGCAGAGGTACAGACCCGGCACCGGTGTGCGCCAGGGCGAGCGGGCCAGGACAGGGCGGGCCGCCAGCTGGACGAGGTTGGCCCGGCCTCCACTGATGTCGCCGCCGAGGTAGTTGGCGTTGTAGCTCTGCAGGTTCTGAGGGCTCATGGCCCGGCGGGCCAGCACGCGGTCGCGAAAGCCCGGGGCGAACCGCTCGAGCTGGCGCTCGATGCGGTCGGTCATGTCGAAGGTCGATCCGTTCGGCACGTGGCAATAGGCCCACGCGGTCTGCTGGCCAGCCGGCGCCCGGCTCGGATCGACGACCGAGGCCTGCACGACCAACACGAACGGTCGCTCCGGATGACGACCCCGCTGGACCTCGTCCTCGGCCGCCACCACCTCGGCGAGCGTGCCCCCGAGGTGCACGGTGGCCGTCCGGCGACAGGCCTCGGCCGTCCACGGGATCGGACCGTCGAGCGCCCAGTCCACCTTCCACACGCCCGGTCCGCGACGGAAGCGGGCCAGGCGGCGGCGATAGCGCGAGCTCAGGCGATCACCGGCCATCTCGACCATCTGGTGGGGGGTGACATCGAGCAGGGTCGCCCGGGCCGGGGGCAGCTCGTCGAGCGTCGTCACCGGTGAGCCCAGCTCGAGCTGGGCGCCGCGAGCCTCGGCCAGCGACACGAGCGCGTCGGCGATCGACTGCGATCCTCCGCCGGCGACCGGCCAGCCGACGAGATGGGCCAGGGTGGCCATGAACAGCCCGAACCCACCCGTGCCGGGGCTGCGCAGCGACAGCATCGAGTGGGCGGCCAGCCCGGCCAGCAGGCCCTGAGCCTCGTCCGTGTCGAATCGGGAGCGGGCCAGCGAGGCCAGGGGGCGGACCCCGGCCCAGCCGAAGCGGGTCAACGGGCCGATGGCGGAGACCGGCGGGATCGAGAGCGGCGACAGGGTGGCCGCGACGAGGTGATCACCATCCTCGACGAACCGCTCCATGAGTCGCCGATACGACGAGCCGTCGCCGCCGAGGCCGTCGGCGGTGCGCACCACCGATCGTTCGAGCACTCCGGCGCGGCCGCCGTCGAGTGGGTGGGCCACCTCGGCGTCGGGGTGGAGCCACTCGAGTCCGTGCGCCTCCAGCGGCAACGATCGCAGCACGGGCGAGGCCAAGGCCAACGGGTGCACGGTCGAGCAGACGTCGTGGACGAAGCCCGGCCGAGTGAGCTCGGCCGAGCGCGTGCCCCGCCCGCGGTCGACGCCGCTTCGCGCACCAGCACCCGCCACCCGGCGTCGGCCAGAACTGCGGCCGCGGTGAGCCCGTTGGGACCGGCGCCGACCACGACAGCGTCGTAGCTCTCGGTCACGGGTGCCGGCCGATCGTCACGTCGACCGGACGCACGGGCTGGTGGGCACGCTCACGCTCCAGGCGGCGGCGTGAACCCGCCGAGGACCGCTTCGGCCCAGCCCGCGACGCGCAGGTTGGTGCGATCGCTGTAGCGCGGACCCATGATCTGCAACCCGACCGGCAGACCGGCCCCGGTCCGTCCGGCCGGGATGGCGGTGGCCGGCAGCAGCGGCATGGTGGCCAGCCCGGCCCAGACGAGCTGGCTCATGTAGGTGGCGAGGGCGCCGTTGACCTCGATGCTCCGCTCGTTCAACGGGCGCTCGGTGTCGTGCGGGATGGCGGCGACCGGCGTGACCGGGGTCAACATGACGTCGACATCGGCGAACAGCTGCGCCCACTCCCGCTGGATGTGGTGGCGGCGCTCGTTGGCCCGCAGCCAGCTGCGATGGCTGGCCACCAGGCCCCTGGCCATGACCGAGTCGACTGACCGATCCTCGGGGTCGGTGGCGGCCGCCACCTCGTCGAGGAAGGACCGGACGTCGTCGGAGTAGGCGGCACCGAAGATCGAGGTCAGGAGGGTCAGGTAGGTCGCCGTCATCTCCTCGAGCGAGGTGGCCGGCCGAGCGTCCTCGACGACCTTGGCGCCGGCGCCCTGCGAGAGCGGCCACCGCCGATTCGAGCACGGCCAGCGCGGCACCGTCGGTGGGCGCGTAGGGGTCGTCGAGCCACACGCCGACGCGGAGATCGGCGAGCGAGCTCAGGTCCGGTCGGGCGGCGGGCAGGCGGGCGCCCGGCACCCCGAGCACATCGGCTTCGAGCACGTCGAGCCCCAACTCGAGGTCGGCGGCGGATCGACCCATCGGACCGACGACGTTGAGGTCGGTGTTGGCCAACGTCCCCGGCGGACCGGGGATGTGGCCGCGCTCGGGCACGACGCCCCACGTCGGCTTGTGACCGAACACGCCGCAGTAGTGCGACGGGTTGCGGATCGAGCCACCGATGTCGCTCCCCAGCTCGAGCAACGTCATGCCGGTGGCCAGGGCGGCGGCCGCACCGCCTGACGAGCCGCCCGGCGAGCGGTCGAGGTCCCAGGGGTTGCGGGTCAGGCCGTAGACGTCGTTGTAGGTCTGGAAGTCACCGGCGTAGAGCGGCAGGTTGGTCTTGGCGAACACGATGGCTCCGGCCGCCTTGAGCAGGGCGACGGCATCGGCATCGACCGTCGGGATGTGGTCGGCCAGCTCCGGTGCGCCCGAGGTGGTGACCAGCCCCTCGGTCTCGTAGCTGTCCTTGATCGTCATCGGCAACCCGTGCAGCGGACCCCACGACTCGCCCTTGGCCTGAGCGGCGTCGGCCGCCCGGGCCCGCTCGCGGGCGCGTTCGACGTCCAACGCGACCACCGCGTTGACGGCCGGGTTGTGCTGGTCGATGCGGGCCAGCTGGGCGTCGAGCAGCTCCTCGCTCCCGATCGAGCCGCCGGCCAGGGCGGCGACGGCGTCGGAGGCCGAGTCGCGTGAGAGGTCGATCATCGAGGCAGTCGATCAGCGATCCCACCCCACCGCAAGCCGGATCAGGCGCATCAGAGCTTCAGCGGCGGCTGGCTCGTGACCGATGTGGTCGTCACCGCCGGTCCCGGTCCCGGCCCGGCCCCGAGTCCGTCCGGCGCGGACGGCGGCGCGACCGAACCGGAGTTGGCGACCGACGAGCCGGGCGTCGTCGCCGAGGAACGACCCGTCGTGGGCGGCCCCGCCGGGGCGATGTAGGACTGGTCGACGGCCAGTACGGTCCACGAGCCGCCGGTCGCCGACGACGACAGGCGGTAGGCGGGCACGAGCCAGGCCGCCCCGTCGGTCCCGGGCTCGGCGACGAGCACGAGCTCGGCGCGGTCGATGGTGATCGTCACCGGTGCGTAGGTGACGGTCGGTCCCAGAGGCTCGACGGTCACCGGGGCCGTCACGGGTGGCGAGCACGACGCCGTCGCCGGGCAGGGGACGCAGCCCTCGTCGACCGGGCATCGGGTCGTCGGCGGTGGTCGACGCTGTAGGTCGTCGACGGCCGGCGCGTAGGTCGTCGGCGGAGCCGTGGCCGTGGCCATCATCGGCTCGATGCCCCCGACGGTGTGGCCGGCGTTGAGCTCGGCGATCGCCTTCGTCGTCCCCATGAGCGGATAGGTGTCCGCCGGCGCCGGTACGCCGAACCAACCCGAGGCCTGCTCGATCGCACCTTGACCGCCGAACGAGACAGTGAGGTCGAGGCCTTCGACGGGCGTGCCGTCGAGCACGGGAGCCGCCGTGACCTGAGCCGACCACTCGTCGGCCGTCGACGTGACCTTCCAACCGGTCGTGTCGAACCCGGCGTGAGACCAGAGCGTTCGGGCCGCGGATTCGGCGGCGGCCTCGTCGGGGACTCCGACCGGTGGCGTCGGCGCCGTCGATCCGCAGGTGCTGACCGCCCCGGGTGCCCCACCGGAGCCCCTCGAGGGACCAGGCGGGATGGTGGTGGCCGGGGGCCGGCAGAGGTCCGAGGACATGTCGCCGGGCACGGTCGTCACCGGACTCGAGCTGGTGCCCCCGGCGATCGTGGCCTCGGGCGAGTAGGACCACACCCAACCACCGAGGCCGGTGATGCGACTCACGACCAGGACCGTGTCGTTGCCGGACACCGACCAACCGCCGTCGGCGGTGGCCGTCGGCGCCGCCGTCAACCCCAGCGCCGCCGCCAGCCGGGCGACCTCGGCCTCGGTCGGGCGGGCGCTGCTCACGCGCCAGGCCGAGGCCGATCCATCGAGCGGAGCCAGATCAGGACCGGCCACATAGGTGACGGGTCCGGCCGCCGACAGGGCCCCGGCCATGGTGGTCGCGGTGGCTCGGGCGGACGGCCCGACCACGATGGGCAAGGCCATCGGCTGGACGACCTGGCCTCCCCCATCGCCCCGCCAGGCGATCAGCCCGGCCGCCCCGAGGGCCACCGCCGCCAGGCCCGCCATCACCGTGATCGGTCGCAGCTTCATCTGGATCCTCCCGGCCGGTCATCGGCCACCGCGGACACCCGCCACCGAGCATCGAGGGTTCCGACGACCAGGCCCCGCCCCTGGTTCCCGCGCTCCCGACCGTGTATCGCCCCTTCCGCCCGGCGCCTCGGCTTTCGGCGGCGATTGAGGGCGCCCTGCGCCCCTCATCGCCGCCAGAAGCCCGACCTCACCTCCAGAAGTGGGCGTGGACCTGGCGGGCCTCGGGCTCGAGGCTCGGGCCCTCGACCTCGACGGGGCGCGGGCCGCGGGCGAACACCTCGCGACAGGGCAGGTCGAGGGTGGGGTTGTCGGGATGGGCGCCGGTGAGCTCGAGCAGGTCGACCTCGGCCAGCCCGAACACGACCCGACCGATCCCCGACCAGTAGATGGCGCCGGCGCACATGGCGCAGGGCTCGGTCGACGTGTAGAGGGTGCAGTCGGCCAGACCGCGGTCGCGGTCGGCGCCGACCGGGCCGGCGCGGCGAACGGCGTTGGTCTCGGCGTGGCCGGTGGGATCTCGCTCGGTCACGACCGAGTTGTGAGCTTCGGCCACGACGGTGTCGTCGGCGGCCACGACCAGGGCGCCGAACGGATGGTTTCCACCGTCGCGCGCCTCGGTCGCCAGCGCGAAGGCGCGCCGCAGGTAGCGCTCGTCGCGCTCGTCGGTGGTCATGCCCGCCCGGCTCAGCTCGGTGTGAACGCGCAGGGCATGCGCTTGATGCCGTGGATGAACGCCGACTGCAGACAAGTCGGGCTCGCCGGTGATCTGCAGATCGGGGAGCCGGGTGAAGATCTCGCGCGAACATCACGGTGATCTCGCGTCGGGCCAGGTTGGCTCCGAGGCAGAAGTGGGGACCGCCGCCGCCGAAGCCGACGTGCTCGTTGGGCGTGCGCGCCACGTCGAACACGTACGGATCGGTGAACACGTCCTCGTCCCGGTTGGCCGACTGGAACCACATCACGACCTTGTCGCCCGCCTTGACCTCCTGGCCGCCGATGACGCAGTCGTTCACCGCTGTCCGCCGGAAGTGGATCACCGGCGTGGCCCAACGGACGATCTCCTCGACGGCGGTGGGGATGACCGCCTCGAAGTCGTCCGCCAGGATCTGGCGCTGCTCGGGATGGGTCGTGAGCGCGTACATCCCGTGGCTGATGGCGTTGCGGGTGGTCTCGTTGCCGGCCGCCACGAGCAGGATGAAGAACGATCCGAGCTCTTCGGGGCTGAGCCGATGGACCTCGCCGTCTTCGCCGGCCACCTCGGCGTGCATCAGCGCCGAGGTGAGGTCGTCGGTCGGCTCGTCGAGTCGGGCCCGGCTGATCTCCTGGGCCATCTGCGACAGCTCGACGGCCGCGTTCATGATCGAGAGCATGTCGGGGGCGTACTCGGGATCGCCGGCTCCGAGGATGATGTTGGTCAGCTCGAACACCCGGCGGTAGCTCGACGGCGGCACGCCCATCATGTCGCAGATGATCTCGAGCGGAAGGGCGGCGGCGATCTCGCTGACGAAGTCGCACTCACCGAGCCCGGCGACGCGATCGATGATGGCGGCGGCCTTCTGCTGGACCTGGTCCTCGATGCGACCCACCTGGCGCGGCGTGAACGAGCGGTTGACGATGAGGCGCAGGCGGGTGTGGCGGGGCGCGTCCATGTTGATCATCGAACCGAAGAACTCGGCGATCTCGATAGGTAGATCCGGGATGTTGGTGCCGCGACCCGACACGAACTGCTGGGGATTGCGGCTCGCCTCGATCACATCCGCGTACCGCGTCAGCGACCAGTAGCCGGGGCCGGTCGGGAACCCCGGGATCTCGGGCTCGTCGCACCACGGAACGGGGCGGTTGGCCCGCAGCGCGGCGAAGACGGCCTCGGCGTCGTCCCACATGAGCGGATCGTCGAAGCGGATCGCATCGGCGTCGATGCCCGATGTCTCAGGTCGTTCATCGCGGGGATGCAGGTCAACAGTTGTCATGCCCGCTGACCCTAGGCGACGTCGGCCCGAGCGTCTCAGACGTCGTCGGCGCGCGCCAGTGCCGTCTCGGCGTCGACGCCGGCCCGGCCGACGAGGTAGCAGGCGATGGGGGCTGCCGTCCGGTAGGACGCGTGAGCCGCGACGCCGGCCAGCTCGAGCAGTGTCGCGACCGTCTCGGGATCGGGCGGGTCGACGCCGAGGACCGCGGCGAAATCAGCGATCCACTGGTTCGGGTCCCGACCCTCGGGCTCAGCCACTCGACGAGGCCGGCGTCAGCGACAGCGGGGACAACGGCTCGAACCCTTCGGTGTAGGCGACCACGTCGTCGGTCGGGTTGGTGGCCGTGGACGAGCAGTCGGTCTTGGTCACGTCGAGCCCGTTGGCGCTCGTCGCCGTCGGGACCTTGGCCAGGCCGCGAGGCGAGAGGCCCGCCGCGCAGGTCGGCACGTTGAGGTTCTCGAGCAGGACCGGTGACGAGTCCTTGCCCCCGAGCAGGCCGGCCCGGTTCGAGGTGATCCAGGCCTCGACCTGCTTGACGGCCTCGGGGTAGTCGGGATTGGTGACCCCGGGCGGCGGGAGCCCAGCGCTCGACGCGAGAGCCGGGATGCCCTGAGCGGCCGCGGCCCGGGCGGCGCCGACCGTGCCCGAGATGTCGACCAGCGGGCCGATGTTCTGGCCGAAGTTCACCCCTGATACGACGACATCGGGGCGCGGTGAGACGTTCTTGTCGGTCACGGCCCAGGTGATCGTGTCGGCCGGGTACCCGGCCACCGCCTTGGCCGGATAGCCGCTGGCCGTCTTGGCATCGGTCACCGTCAGCGGGCCTGAGGTCGTCTTGCCGCCGCTCCCGCTCTGGTTGGTCAGCGGCGCAACAACGGTCACCTTGACGCCGTCGAGCGACTTGAGCCCCTCGACGACCGCGTCGATGCCGGGCGCGCTGACGCCGTCGTCGTTGGTGACCAGGATCTGGAGGGTCTTGGCCGCCGTCGATGTCGTCTGATCGCCGGCGGCGGACGTGCCCGACGAGCTCTTCGATCCGCCCGACGAGCTGCACGCCGCCACGACGAGCACGAAGGCGAGGGTCATCCCCAGCACTCGGGTGCGGGCCCCGGTCTCGATCATCAGCATCCCCCGTGTCGGGCCGCCCCCACAGGCGGCTGCCCCGACACTAACTGGCCCCATCGGGCCCCGAGGACAGGTCTCCAGCGCCGGTCAGGGCAGCGAGAGCACGGTCGACTCGGTCGCGGCCCGGACCACCAGACCGGCCCCGTCGTGTGCGGCCACCAGCTCGGCCACCTGATCGTCGGTGCGATCGGGACCGTGATGGAACAACATCAGCTCGCCCGCGCCGGCCCTGGTCGCCAGCGCGATCGCCGCCTCGATGGTGGCGTGACCGTAGGCCAGCGCCATGGCGTGCTCGTCATCGACGAACTGGGCGTCGTGGATCATCATGTCCACGCCGTCGATCAGGCGGGCGGCGTTGGCCGCCAACTCGTCGTCGCCCGGATCGACCGTGGCGTGATCGGGCAGGTAGGCGAGCGACGAACGCCCGTCGCTGACCCGGTAGCCGAACGTGCGACCGCCCTTGTGGGCGATTTCGAGGGCGAGCACGTCGAACCCTTCGATCTGGTGCGTTCCCGGCGCCGCCGATTCGAACGTCCAGGCGCCGCGCAGCCCGTCGGGACCGATCGGGAAGTGCGGGGGTGACATGGCTCGACCCAGGACCTCGATCGGGTCGCCCTGCTCGGGGATCACGAGCGTGACCTCGGCCTCGTCGCGGTCGCCCGCGACGAAGAAGGGCAGGCCCTGCAGGTGATCCCAGTGGAGGTGGCTGAGCAGGATCGTGCCGCGATAGGGCGCGCCTTCGAGCAATCGGGTCAGCCGTCGCAGTCCGGTACCGGCGTCGAGCACGAGCCGGGGGACGTCGCCGTCGTGGGCCAGGGCGATGCACGAGGTGTTGCCCCCGACCCGGCAGAAGTCGGGGCCCGGCGCGGGGGTCGAGCCGCGCACCCCGAGGAAGGTGACCCTCACGAGGTGGGCTCGGCCTCCCGCCGATGTCCCGCGCTGAGCTCGGCCATCGCCGCGACGTCGATGTCGTCGCGGCGGGCGACGGCGACGCGGACGGGCGTGAGCGCCCGCAGCGTGCTGGTGCGCGTACCCGACTCGAGCAGCGCCCGCTCCCCCAGGATGGCGCCCGGCCCGACCTCGGCGACCACCTCGCCGTCGACGTCCACCGCCAGCACGCCGTCGAGCAACAGGTAGAGCTCGTCGCCCGCGGCCCCCTGGGTCGTGAGCGCCAGGCCGGTCTTGATCTTGCGGATCTTGGGCTTGGTTCCTGACCGCATGATGGTCGACGACAGCTCGCGTTCGAGGGCCGACTCGACGGCGGTCACGAGGGCCGGCGTGTCCTCGTCACCCCAGGGCGTGTTGCGTTCGACCTGGCCGTGGTACCAGTTGTTGAAGTCGGTGAGCCCGGCCTTGGCCACGAGGGCGCCGTCGGCGTCATAGATCCAGTGCCGCGGGAAGCGTGAGGCGCCGGCGACGTCGAACGACGAGTGGCCCTCGGCGTCGATGGTCAGCGAGAGCGTGGTCCACACCGCCGGGGGCGAGAACACGACGAACGGCGGGCGGTTCACGTGGCGCGGCGCGGGCACCGCGGTGCGGCCGCCGGCCGTCTGGGTGAAGGTGGCCGTGCGACCGTCGAGGACGACGGGCTGGCGGATGTCGGGCAGCCCGACGGCCGCGAAGGTGGCGTCGGCCCCGCCGAGGCGAATGGTCGTCGACCCCATCATCCCGCCGCAGGCCGGACCGTTGGCATAGCCCGCATCGACGATCTGGCCGTCCTCGACGTCGACCCAGACGTCGAGCCGGTTGGCGAACCGGAAGCGGTCCTCGTCGCGCCAGGCTTCGAGGGCTCCGTCGTGGTCGATCCGGTCGGGCGGCGGCTCGTCGTAGTGGGTGAACCCGATCTGGAACAGGGGCTTGCTGATGCCGCGGACAGCCTCAGACGGGATCCACGACACGGAGGTGACTGACGAGGTGTATCGCATGGTCCAAGCGTACGATCCGGACGCGATCGCCCCAAGGGCGCAGGCCTCGGTGGCAGTGGTGGTGCCAACACCACCCGCGCGTGGGATCCTGTCCCCCTTTCCGAGTAGCGGCAATCCGAGGTCTGATGCACGGGTGGACGACACCGAATCGAAGTCTGGGTCCGGCGACGGGCGTATCACCGTCTTCCTGGCGGACGACAACCTGCTGGTGCGTGAAGGCGTACGGGCTCTGCTCGCCCTCGAGCGCGACATCGAGGTCGTCGGCGTGGCGGCCGACTACGACGAGTTGGTGAACGGGGCCGAGGCGACCAACCCGCAGGTGGTGGTGACCGACATCCGGATGCCGCCGACCTTCCAGCAGGAGGGCATCGAAGCGGCCAAGCAGGTGCGCAAGCGCCATCCCGGCACGGGGGTGGTCGTCCTGTCGCAGTACGACGAGCCCGAGTACGCCATCGCCCTGCTCGAGCAGGGCGCGGCCGGCTACGCCTACCTGCTGAAGGAACGGGTGAGCGACGGCAACCGACTGGCCAAGGCGGTGCGCGAGGTGGCGACGGGGGGCTCGATGCTCGATCCCGAGATCGTGCAGGCGCTCGTGTCGCCGGTCCGCGAGGACGGCGAGCTGTCGGCCCAGGACGAGGCGCTGTTGCGCGAGGTGGCCGAGGGCCGGCCCGTCAAGGCCATCGCGTCGTCACACCACACGACGCCGGAGGCGATCAACACGGCGATCGAGGCGCTCTTCCTGCAGCTGGCCAAGGGGGCGACCACCGGAGGCGAGGGCGCGCTTCGGCGCCTGCGCCTGCTGCAGAAGGCCATCGTCGATCGCGAAGAGCAAGGTGAGACGCTCAGCCGGCTGCTGCCGGGCGGCCTGGCCGAGAAGCTCCGTGACGACCGCGACGCGGCGGGGCGCACCGAGCGCCTCGAGGTCACCGTGCTCATGTCCGACGTGCGCGGCTACAGCGCGATCGCCGAGACGACCGATCCGACCCTGCTGGCCGGCCAGCTCAACACGCATCGCCAGGAGATGAACGCCGCCATCCTCGACGAGGACGGCACCGTGATGCAGTACGTGGGCGACGCCGTCATGGCGGTGTTCGGCGCACCGTTCCCCCAGACCGACCATGCCGACCGGGCCGTGCGCGCCGCCAGCGGCATGCACCGCCGTCAGGAAGAGGTCAATCGCCACTGGCACGACGAAGGCCTGGCCGCCTTCGGCCTGGGCATCGGCCTGTCGACGGGCGACGTCGCCGCCGCCCTGCTCGGCAGCGAGGAGCGCCTCGAATACACACTGGTGGGCGACACGGTCAACCTCGCTCAGCGCCTGCAGGACCTGGCCCGCCCCGCGGGAACCACGGTCTGCAGCGCCGCCACCATCGCCAGCCTGTCCGAACCGGTCGAGACCGAACCCATGGGTCCCACGACCGTCAAGGGCCGAGAAGGCGTCCTGACCCCATACCGAATCACGATGATCACCGTGGAGGTACCCCGTTGACTGCCGATCCGATCCTGCAGCGTGCGCGGTGTCCGCAAGACCTTCGAGGCGGAGCTGGCACCCGTCCGGGCCCTGCGCGGCGCCGATCTCGACGTCGCCGACGGCGAGTTCATCGCCATCATGGGCCCGTCGGGGTGTGGCAAGTCGACGCTGCTGAACCTGGTCGCCGGGCTCGATCTGGCCGACGAGGCGACCATCGTGTTCGGCGGCCAGACCATCACCGGCCGAGACGAGGACTGGCTGGCGCGGATGCGTCGCCACGACATCGGCATGGTGTTCCAGTTCTTCAACCTGCTCGAGGGCATGACCGTGCTCGAGAACGTCGCCCTGCCGGCCATCATCGCCGGCAAGCGACGCAAGGCGGCCGAAACCCAGGCCCGCGACCTGCTCGACCTGCTCGGGCTCGGCGACAAGTCCGGCGAGGTGCCGGCCGTGCTGTCGGGAGGTCAGCGCCAACGCCTGGCCATCGCCCGAGCACTGGCCAACCAGCCGACGCTCCTGCTGGCCGACGAGCCGACCGGCGCCCTCGACACGCGAGGGGGGTCGCGAGGTGCTCGAGCTGTTCCGTCGTCTGCATGCCGACGGCCAGACGATCGTCATGGTGACCCACAGCGACGAGGTGGCCGCTGGCGCCAGCCGCATCGTGCACATGCGCGACGGTCGCATCGAGGACGGCGAGATCGAGACGTCCTCTGCCGGCGTCGGCGACGCAGAAGCCGCCGTCCACCAGGCCGAGACCGAGGTCGACAGGCCAGCCACACCTACACCGTCCGCCGGCGAGGCCACCGAGCTGGTCAGCCCGGCCGACGGCCGCGCCTGACGCCGAGCTCCCTCGTTGGCCACCCTCCTCTACCGCCTCCGTGCTGACCTGCGCACGGGGTGGAAGTCCCTCGTGGTGATCGCCCTGCTCGTCGGTCTGGCGGGCGGCGCCGTGCTGGCCAGCCTGGCCGCCGCCCGCCGCACCGACTCGGCCTATTCGCGCCTGCGCCGGGCCACCAACGCGTGGGACGTCGAGGTGAACCCGAACGACGGCGCCCAGAGCGTGCTGACGATGGCGGAGCTCCGGAAGCTGCCCGAAGTCGAAGCCATCGCCCGCATCAACGGCGTGGCCATGTACCCGTCGCTGGCCAAGTCGCTCAACGACTCCTTCTCGTTCCCGCCGATGATCTACACCGACAAGGACGCGACCCACACGATCGGTCGTCCCCTCATGATCGCCGGCCGCCAGCCCGCCGCTGACGACCCGAACGGGGTCTGGGTCGAGCGCACCTTCGCCGACCAGCACCACCTGAAGGTCGGGCAGACCTTCACCTACTCGGTCATCACCCAGCCGCAGTGGGAAGCGCTCATGAACGGCTCACCCAGCCCCGGCCCTCGTGACGGCGCTGACCCATCCGCGCCGCCGCCCTCCGGGGCTCGGCGCGGATCGACGGCATCGGCCTGCTCCCCGACGGGGTGGTGTCCGACCCTGGTTACACGCCGGCCTCGCTCATGATGACCCCGGCGTTCGCGGCCGCCCACCCGCAGGCCTACAGCCCCTACTGGGGGGCCATGGTGAAGTTGAAGCCCGGCACGGACGTCGACGCCTTCACCGCCAAGGTCCGCGCCCTGGTCCCGACCACCGGCCCGAACGCCGAGTCCATCGCCTTCCAGCGGGCGGCCGCCGTCACCAACGAGGTCTCCGACGCCACCGACCCGCAGGTGCTCGCCCTCGAGGCCTTCGCGGGGCTGACGTTCCTGCTCGGGCTGGTCGTGGTCGGTCAGGCCGTGTCGCGCCGGCTGCAGATCGACGCCGCGGGACAACCCCACCCTCGCGGCGATGGGCAGCACCCGACCCGGGCGCATGGCCGAGGCCATGGCCAAGATGCTGGTCGCCGTGGTGGTCGGGTCGGTCCTGGCCGTCGTCATCGCCATCGCCAGCTCGCCCCTCGCGCCCGTCGGCGTCGTCGGCATCGCCGAGGTGCACCCCGGCGTCGCCTTGGACTGGCCGGTCCTTCTCCTCGGCGGCCTGGGCACCATCGCGGTCGGCGCGCTGATCGCCGCCATCCCGGCCTGGCGCTCGTCGCGGGTGCTCAGCGGCGAACGCATCCCCACCCGATCGCGCACGGCGGCGACGGTGGCCGGGGCCGGCGGATCGCTGGCCGCGGTCGTCGGCATCCGGTTCGGGCTCGAGCCCGGCGCCGGCCGCACGGCCGTGCCGGTCCGCACCACGCTGTTGGCCGCGGCCACCGCCGTTGCGCTGGTCACCGCGGTCGCGGTGTTCTCGGCCAGCCTCGACCACCTGACCTCGACCCCTCGGCCTGTACGGCTCGGCGTGGGACGCGCAGATCGAGCTGGACAACCTCACGACGCTGGCCAACACGCCGACCTCACCGACGCACAGCTACGAGCCAAGGAGGCCGACTTCGCCAGGCAGGCCGACCGGTCCGGATCGGTCGAGGCGTCGTCGGTGCTGCGCGTCGGGGAGATCCGCTCGGGGGCGGCCGCCATCCCGGCGCATGGGGGTGGCGCTCGGAAGTCGACCCGTGCATCCGACCATCGTCGCCGGCCGGGCCCCCGACGGCGTGGACGAGGTCGCGCTGGGTCAGACGACGATGGATCGGCTCCACGTCCACATCGGCGACACCGTTCCGCTCTCCGTCGGCGAGACGGGGCCGAGCCGGCCGGTGCGGGTCGTGGGCCGGGCCGTGCTGCCCGGCCTGGCGCCCTACCCCGGCTCGGACAAGGCCGGGCTCGGCGTGGGCGCCCTCCTGACCGAGGCCGGCTGGAAGCGCTACAGCTCGAACTACTACAAGGACGTGTACATCTTCCGGTACCAGCCAGGGCACTCGGCCGCGACGCTCAACCGGGCCATCGGGTCGATCTCGCCGACCGACGTACCCCTGCCCCTCGACGCCGTGAACCGCCCAGCGGGGGTCATCAGCCTCGAGCAGCTGCGCTCGACCCCGACCCTGCTGGCCATGCTCGTCGCCCTG
The DNA here is from genome assembly GCA_963734965.1 of uncultured Microthrixaceae bacterium. Taxonomy (GTDB): domain Bacteria; phylum Actinomycetota; class Acidimicrobiia; order Acidimicrobiales; family Acidimicrobilacustridaceae; genus UBA4742. The sequence continues at coordinate 1,114,444 of CAVTJK010000004.1, forward strand.
CTGCTGGGTGCGGCCGTGGCCAACGCGTTGGTGGTGGCCGTGCGCCGCCGCCGCCACGACCTGGCCGTCCTGCGCACCCTCGGGTTCACCACCGGACAGGTGCTGCGGACGGTCCTGTGGCAGGCCACCACCGTGGCCGTGATCGCGCTCATGGTCGGCCTGCCGCTCGGTCTGATCGGCGGTCGCTGGAGCTGGACGTTGCTGGCCGAGCGCCTCGGGACCGTGGCCGTGCCCCTCGTGTCGGCCGGGGCGCTGGTGGTGGTGGGCGTGATCGTCCTGGGCCTGGCCAACCTGGTCGGGCTGGTCCCCGGCATCCGCGCTGCTCGCTCACCGGGCACCGCCCTGAGGACGGAGTAACGCGATGTCGACCGTCACCGACGCCGTTGCCTCGCCTACGTTCGAGCGCATCGAACCTCGGTCGCCCGCGTCCCCCTGGCCCGTGCGGATCGCCGCGGCCGTCGTCTCCGTGGTCGCCCTGGTCGTCGCCGGACTGGCCATCGGCGGTCACCACGGAGCCGGCGCCGTCACGACCGCGGTGGTGGCCGCCCTGTGGGTGATCGGCGCCCTCGCGCTGGTGGTGCGCCGACCGACCGAGCCGATGGGACTGCTCGTCGCCCTCGTCGCCGTGGCGCTGGCCGGGACGGCGGGCCAGTCCGTCATCGCCGTCGCCGCGTTGCCCGCTCTGGCCGCGGCGGTGCTGTTGGCCGCGCCTGATGGTCGGCTGGTCACGCGGTGGCGACGCGTGGCCGCGGCAGTGGCCGTCCTCGCCGCCATCGTGACGGCCGTCGGGCTGCAGCCGAAGAGCCCGTCGATCCCGGTGTGGCCCGTCGTGATCGAATCCATACTCCTCGGGACCATCGGGTTGGTCGGCTACCTCGTGAGCTGCCGAGAGGCGACCCCCACCGACCGGGCCCGCCTGCAGTGGCTCGGATGGGCCGTCGTGGTCGCGGCGACCATCTCGCTGGCCGCGCTCGGCCTCGATGCCATCGTCGGCTTCCCCCGCCATCCCGAGCTCGCGGCCATGGGGGCAAGCGTCCTGGTACCCGTCGCGCTGGTCGCCGCCACCTTCGACGCCGCCGTGGCCGCCGTCGATCGCCTGCTCGTCCGCACCATCGTGATCGCCGGCCTGGTCGCCCTGGTCGAGGCCGTCTACCTCCTCGTCGTGATCGGGCTCGGCCACGTCCCGACGACGAGCGACCGCGAGATCCTCGTTCTGTCGATGTCGGCCGCCGCCCTTGCCGCGCTGCTGGCCATCCCCGCGCGGCGCCGTCTCGAGGAGGTGGCGAACCAACGCGTCTACCGCGCCCGTCAGGCCCCCGACGAGCCGCTGCGCACCTTCGCGGGCCGCATGTCGCGCGCCATCCCGCTCGACGAACTGCTCCTGCAGCTGGCCGAGTCGTTGCACAAGAGCCTCCGACTCACCGGCGCCGAGATCTGGACCGGCACCGACGGCGTGCTCGACCGCGTGGCCTCGGTGCCCGATCGGGGCGCCCATCGTCTGGTGCTGGCCGGAGAGGAGCTGACCGTCGTGGCCCGCTCCCACGTGTCGGGCCAGGCGTGGGCCCAGGTGTGGATCCCCGAGCTGATGGCCGGTCGCGAGTCGGCCATCGTGCGCATCGTGGCCATCAGCCACCTCGGTGAGCTGCTGGGCTTGATCGTCGTCGAGCGGGGCGCCGACGCCCTGGCCTTCACCGAGGAGGACGACCGCGTGCTCGCCGAGCTGGCCCGGCCGGTCGGACTGGCCCTGCACAACGTGCGCCTCGACTCGGCCCTGCAGGAGTCGTTGGACGAGTTGAAGGAGCGCAACCAGGAGCTGCGGGAGTCGAGGGCACGCATCGTGGCCGCCTCGGATGACTCGCGGCGCCAGATCGAGCGCAACCTCCACGACGGCGCCCAACAGCACCTCGTGGCCATGGCCGTCAAGATCGGCCTGGCCCACCAGCTGCTCGAGTCCGATCCGGTCACGGCGGCGACGATGCTCGAAGAGCTGCGGTCCGACGTGCAGAGCACCCTGGGCGAGCTGCGCGAGCTGGCCCACGGGATCTACCCGCCGTTGCTGCGCGATCGAGGACTCCTCGAGGCCCTGCAGACGGCGGCCAACCGGTCGGTGCTGGCGACCTATGTCGAGGCCACCGACACCGGCCGCTACGACGAGGGCATCGAGACGGCGGTGTACTTCTGCTGCCTCGAAGCCATGCAGAACGCCGGCAAGCACGCCGGGCCCGACGCCGAGCTGACCGTCCGCATCGTCGAGACCGACGAGAACGACCTGCGGGTCCTGGCCTTCTCGGTCGTGGACAACGGTGCCGGCTTCGACCCGAGCGTCGGCGGGAGCGGCCACGGCTTCGTCAACATGGCCGACCGCCTCGGCGCCGTCGGCGGCGAGCTGACCGTCACCTCCGCTCCCGGCCAGGGCACCACCATCGCCGGCCGCATCCCGCTCCCCGGCGACGATGCCTGACCCGCGCGCCCGGTGTTCTGGCGGCGATGAAGGGCGTCACACGCCCTCCATCACCGCCAGAAGCCGAAGGGACGCGGGCTAGGCGCCGGTGTGCTCAGCCCACACGCGTTGGACCTCGGCCGGGCTGAAGTCCTCTTTGTGCACGTAGGCGGCGGCCCCGCAGGACAACGCGTCGGCGGGCAGGTCGCCGGCGTCATAGGTCGACAGCAGGATCACGACGGTGTCGGGGGCCTCGGCCAGGATCTGACGGGTGGCCTCGACCCCGTTGATGCCAGGCAGGTTGATGTCCATGAGCACGAGCTGGGGCGACGTGGCCCGCGCCTGGTCGATGGCGGCCTCACCCGAGTCGGCCTCGGCCACGACGTCGAAACCATGGGTCACGGTGATGACCATCCGGGCGGCGGCGCGGAAAGGCGCCTGATCGTCCACGATCAGCACGGCGACGGATTCGGTCTGGGTTTCGGTCTCGGTCTCGATGACAGCCTCCTGGGGCTACCGAACGAGTGTCGCGCCGCTCCGCGGACCGGCCCAGGATGCGAGCCTGCCATCCGCAGGGGTGCTGGCCTACCCCCTCCGCGACCCCCGGTCGACGGGCCGCGACTACCGGTCGGCCGGACGCCCCGGCTGCTCGGACAGGTACACGAGCACGGCCATCACCCGGCGGTGACGATCGGGCTCCTCGCTCAGCCCGAGCTTCGAGAACAACGAGTTGATGTGCTTCTCGACGGCGCGTTCGGACAGCCCGAGGGCGGCCGCCACCGCGGCGTTGTTCTTGCCCTGGGCGATCTCGGCCAGGACCTCGAGCTCGCGAGGCGTCAGGAACCGCAGCGGCGACTCCTTGGGGCGCGACCGGGCATCGACCAGAGCCTCGACCACCTTGGGATCGATCACCGATCCGCCGGCGTCGACGGTGCGCACGGCCTCGGCGAGCTGCGCCGGGTCCGACACCCGTTCCTTGAGCAGATAGGCGCGGGCTTCGGATCCGGCGTCGAGCAACGTGACGGCGTAGGCCGGTTCGACGTACTGCGAGAGCACGACCACGCCGACCGACGGATGCGAGTCGCGCAGCTGCGTCGCGGCGCGGATGCCTTCGTCGGTGCCCGTCGGCGGCATGCGGATGTCGGTCACGACGACGTCGAGGCCGACGTCGTCGACCGTCGCCATGAGCTCGTCGTAGTCGACGCAGAGGGCGACCACGTCGATGTCGGGCTCGGTCTCGAGCAACTTGGCGATGCCCTCACGCACGAGCAACGAGTCGTCGGCCACCGCCACGCGGATCGTCACCGCCGGATCGTACCGTTCGCCTGTCGACCCATCGGACCGCTCCGCTCAGAGCACCTTCGAGAGGAACAGCTGGGTGCGCTCGTGCTGGGGGTTGCTGATCACGTCGCGGGGCGTTCCCGCCTCGACGACGACGCCGCCGTCCATGAACACCAGCGCGTCGCCGACCTCGCGGGCGAAGCCCATCTCGTGGGTGACCACGATCATGGTCATGCCTTCCTCGGCCAGGGCGCGCATGACGTCGAGCACCTCGCCGACCAGCTCGGGGTCGAGGGCCGAGGTGGGCTCGTCGAAGAGCATGAGCTTCGGCTGCATGGCCAGGGCGCGGGCGATGGCCACCCGCTGCTGCTGACCGCCCGAGAGCTGCGTCGGGTAGCAGTCGGCCTTGTCGTGCGAGCCCGACCCGGTCGAGCAGGGCGTGGCCCGCTCGCGGACGACCGCCTTGTTCTCGCCCTTGACCCGGACCGGCGCCTCCATGACGTTGTCGAGCGCGGTCATGTGCGGGAACAGGTTGAAGTGCTGGAAGACCATGCCGATCTCCTGGCGCTTGGCGCACACCTCCCTGTCGCGCAGCTCGTAGAGCTTGTCGCCCTGCTCGCGGTAGCCGACCAGCTCGCCGTCGACGGACAGGCGGCCGCTGTTGATCTTCTCGAGGTGGTTGATGCAGCGCAGGAAGGTCGACTTGCCCGAGCCCGGACGGGCCGATCAGGCAGAACACCTCGCGGGGCTTGACCTCGAGGTCGATGCCCTTGAGCACCTCGAGGCGCCCGAAGCTCTTGTGGACCCCCTCGGCCTGGACCATCGGCGGCGGCCGACATCGGTCACAGCTCGGCTGCTCCTCCGGGATTGCGCAGCCCCATCATCCTGCAGCTTCTGCAAGCGGCGTCGGAGGGCAGCTCGCGCAGCGCGCCTCGGGCGAACCGCCGCTCGAGGTAGTACTGGCCGACGGTCAGGATCGAGGTGAGGAACAGGTACCAGATGCTGGCCGTGATCAGCAGCGGGATGGTCTGGAAGGTGCGTGCCGTAGATGATCTGAGCCGTGCAGAGCAGCTCGGTGTAGGCGATGACCGACGCCAGCGAGGTGGTCTTGAGCATCGAGATGGTCTCGTTGCCGGTCGGCGGGATGATCACGCGCATCGCCTGGGGCAGGACGATCCGCCGCATCGACTGCAGTGCGGCTCATGCCCAGCGCCGAGGCCGCCTCGACCTGGCCCTCGTCGACCGACAGGATGCCGGCCCGGGCGATCTCGGCCATGTAGGCCGCCTCGTTGAGACCCGAGTCCGAGGCAGGCCGCGACGAACTGGGTGATGAGGGTCTTGGGGTCGGTGTGCGAACCAGCTCGGGCCGAACGGGATGCCGAGCGAGATCGAGTCGACCACGGCCGGCAGGTTGAACCAGAAGAGCAGCTGCACCAGCACCGGCGTGCCGCGGAAGAACCAGATGTAGACCCACGCCACGCCCGAGACGATCGGGTTCTTCGACAGGCGCATCACGGCCAGGCCGATGCCCGAGCACGATGCCCATGACCATGGCGATGACGGTCAGCTCGAGCGTGTGCTCGACGCCCGGTCAGGATCGTGGTTGTTGAACAGGTAGTCGCCGACGACGTCCCACTGGAACGTCGGGTTCGTGATCAGCCAGTGCCCGAACTGGACGACCAGCACCAGGATGATGACCGCTGCCACCCACCGTCCCGGGTGGCGGACGGGGACGGCGTGGATCTCGTCGGGCCGGCTCGCGCCACCGGCCATGACGTCGTCCTCGGTGGTGGCCATCGTGGCCTAGGGCCTGGTTCGCATCAGCTCGCCGCGGGCGGGTTGATCTGGAAGTCGGTGATCGCGCCGGCCTGCACGCCCCACTTCGGCCAGGATCTTCTGGTAGAGACCGCTGTCGTTGAGGTTCTTGAGCGCACCCGGATGGCGGTGTCGAGACCGTTGTAGTCGGTGCTCTTGGGGACGCACGATGCCGTACGGCGCCGCGCCGTAGCGGGTCGCCGATGACCTCGAAGGCTTGCCGTTGGACTGCGTGGCGGCGTAGGCTCGACCACCGGCGAGTCGGCCATGACCACGTCGACCCGGCCGCTGGTCAGCGCCAGGTTGGCCCCGTTCTGATCGGGGAAGGCGAGCGATGGTGACGGCCGTCTTGCCGTCGCTCTTGCACTTCTTGGACTGGGCGGTGGCGTCAGTCTGCTCGACCGTGCCCTTCTCGACGCCGACCGTGCTTGCCGCACAGGGCCGTCGAGGGTGGTGAGGTCGGAGTTCTGGCCCTTCTTGACCATGAACGACGTCGCCGGCGGTGAAGTAGCTCACCATGTACACCTGCTTCTGGCGCTCGGCGGTGATCGTGAACGACGACATCGAGACGTCGTAGCGGGTGCCGATCGACTGGATGATGCTGTCGAACCCGGCGTTGGTGAACGTCAAGGGGACGCCGAGCACCTTGCCGATGGCGTGACCGAGGTCGATGTCCATGCCGATGATGGCCGTCGTGCTGCCGGGCTGGAAGAACTCGTTCGGCGCGTACGAGGCGTCGGTGGCGACCACGGCCTTGCCGGCCTGGGTCAGCTTGGCCGGGACCATGGCCGCCAGGGCCGCGTCCTTGGGCGCGGTCGGGATGGTGGCCGTCGGGACGGCTTCGACCGTGGTGCCGGTGGTGCCCCCTGAGGAGCTGGTCGACTTCGAGCTGCTGCCGCAGGCCGAGAGAACCAACATGGTTCCCGTCAGGGCCACCGCAGCCCACGTGATGCCGATCCGCCGCTTGGTCCGCCTGGACGTCAGTGCACTGGTGTGCTGGTTCATTCGGGCAATCCCTCCAGGTCAGCCGGCCGCAGCGGCCAGCGAGCACGACGTTATAACACTCGCCGGAGCGCGCTTGGGAGCACCCTGTGACGATCCTGCGAAACGAACATGACGCGCTCTCGTAGAGTCGGAAGGAGATCCCGGATACCCGGCCCGCCGAGAGGAGCATCCCGCCGACATGTGGCTTCCCTGGCCCTACGCCCTGCTCGCGGCCGTGGTGCTGGCCGCGGTCGGTTGGCTGGCCCGGCCCCAACGGCCGTCCCTCAAGGCCGCCCTTCCCTTCGCGCGCGAGATCGCGTTGGTGCTGGTCCTGTACTCGCTGTGGCGGGTGGCCGGTGAGCTGTCCGTGCTGCACACGGACGGGGCCGAGGCGCGGGGTCGCTGGATCTGGCATGTCGAGCAGGCCCTGCACCTGCCGAGCGAACTGGCCATCCAACGGGCGGTGCTCCCCCACGAGTGGCTCGTGCAGGCGGCCAACATCTACTACGCGGTCGTGCACGTGCCGGCGCTCATCGCCCTGTTGATCTGGCTGTTCGTCCGCCACCGCGAGCGCTATCCCGCAGTGCGCAACACGTTGGCGCTGTTGACCGGCATCTGCCTGCTGATCCAACTCATCCCCGTGATGCCACCCCGCCTGTTGACCTCGCTCGGCTTCGTGGACACCGGACACCTCTACGGGCAGTCCGTGTACACCGCGCTCGGCCACGGGGCGTCGGATCAGCTCTCGGCCATGCCGTCGCTGCATGTGGGGTGGGCGGTGCTGGTCGGGCTGGTCGTCGTGACCGCCAGCACGAGCCGCTGGCGTTGGCTGGTCCTGGCCCACCCCGTCCTCACGGCGCTGGTGGTCGTGGCCACGGCCAACCACTGGTGGCTCGACGGGGTCGTCGCCGTCGCCATCCTGATCGGCGCCATGGCTCTCGATCGAGCCGTCCGGGGCCGCCTGGCCCGGGCCGGGCTGGTGCCGCTCGTCGCCGATCTCGATCTGCCCGACGACGACCACCCCGGCCCCGCACCCGGCCCGGCGCCTGTTCCGGTGCCGCAACCTGTCCCCCCAGGGTCACGCCACGGCACCGGAACGGTGGAGGTCGCGCTGGACGCGTCGAGTCCGCCACCGCTGGCGTCCCGGACGGGCGGACATCCGTCGCCCTAGGGGGTTCGGGCGGCCACCCGCCGTGGTGGGCACAATGTGGGGGATGGCCGAGGCGAGCGCAGCCACGACGAGGACCGCGGAGGGACCGAGCGCGGTCGTCGCCGTCGTGCTGGCCGGGCTGTGCACGCTGTGCTCGCTCGTCGGACTGACCTTCGAGCTCCTGACCCGGTCGACCCCCGTGGTGGTCGACTTCGGCTCTCGGGGATCGACCACGGCCACCGCCGTCGTGTTCATGGCCCTGCCCATCGTCGGGGCCTTGATCGCCAGGCGGCGCCCGGACAACCCGATCGGCTGGCTGTTCATCGCCATCGGCGCCACCATGGCCATCTGGGTCCTGGCCGACGGCGTCGCCATCTACACCCTGCGCACCCACCCTGGCGCCTTCCCCGGTGGATCCGCTCTGGCCTGGGTGGCCAGTTGGATATGGGCGGTCGGCTGGGCCCTGACCGGGATCGCGTTCCTTGTCTTCCCGACCGGTCGACTGCTGTCTCGCCGGTGGCGGGCCGCGGTCTGGTTGCTCATCGTCGTGTGCGCCGGCGTCATCGTCAGCACCGCTCTGGCCAAGGGCCGGTTCGAGAACTACACGTTCGCCGACAACCCGTACGGGGTCATCCGCTTCGGCTTCTCGCCGTACACGCTGAAGCTCGTCAACGTGTTGGCCCTGGCCGTCGCCGGCGTGCCTGCCGTCGTCTCGTTGATCGTCCGGGCTCGCGTCGCCGACACCGAGCAGCGCCAGCAGATCAAGTGGGTGACGTGGGCGGCGGCCGTGACCGTGTTCGCCATCCTGACCGTCGCCATCCTGCGCGGGCTGGGCGCCCGCATCGACTGGCTCGAGAGCGTCGTGCTGGCGGTCGGCATCCTGATCCCGATCTCGGCCGGCTTCGCCGTGCTCAAGTACCGCCTCTACGGGATCGACCTGGTCATCAACAAGACCGTCGTGTTCGGGGTGCTCGCCGTCTTCGTCACCGCCGTCTACGTGGCCGTCGTCGTCGGCCTCGGAGCCCTGCTGGGGCTGTCAGATGACCCCAAACCGGGCCTCTCGATCGTGGCGACGGCGCTCGTTGCGGTGGCCTTCGAACCTGTGCGCCTGCGCGCCCAACGACTGGCCAACCGCATCGTCTACGGCGACCGGGCCACGCCCTACGAAGCCCTGTCGGCGCTCTCGGCCAGCATGTCGACGACCAGCGACGCCGACGAGACCCTGCCGCAGCTGGCCGCCGTCATCGGCGAAGGCCTCGGCGCCCGCCGCACCGCCGTGTGGCTCAAGCTCGACGGCGATCTGCACCGCTCCGCGTCGTGGCCCGACGCCGACGCGGCCGGGCGCACCGATGTCATCCCCATCCGTGACGACGTGCTCCCCGCCGACGACCCAGACGAGACGTTCTTCGCCGTACGCCACCTGGACGAGCTGCTCGGAGCGGTGTCGGTCGAGATGGGGTCGGGCGATCACCTCGATCCGGCCCGGACCAAGCTCGTCGTCGACCTGTCGCGGCAAGCCGGGCTGGTGCTGCGGAACATCCGCCTGATCGCCGAGTTGCGCTCGTCGCGCCATCGCATCGTCGCCGCCGGCGACGCCGAACGCCGTCGTCTCGAGCGTGACCTCCACGACGGCGCCCAGCAGCAGCTGGTGGCGCTGGCCATCAAGCTCGGTCTGGCCGAGCGGATGCTCGACGGCGATCCCGAGGGCGTGCGGGCCCTGCTGGTGGACCTCCGCGGCGAGGCCAACGACGCCCTCGGAACGCTGCGCGACCTGGCCCGCGGCATCTATCCGCCTCTGCTCGCCGACGCGGGCCTCGTCCCTGCTCTCGAGGCCCAGACGGCCAAGGCGGTGGTGCCGGTGAGCATCCACGCCCTCGGGATCGAGCGCTATCCCCAGGACATCGAGGTGGCCGTCTACTTCTGCTGCCTCGAGGCCGTGCAGAACGTCGGCAAGTACGCGCCGGACGCCGAGGTGAACATCGATCTCTCGTGGATCAACGGTTCGTTGCGCTTCTCGGTCGCCGACGACGGGCCGGGGTTCGATCCGAACGCCGCTCGGGGCTCCGGGCTGCAGAACATGGCCGACCGGCTCGCCGCCCTCGACGGCGAGCTCCACATCCGCTCGGCCCCGGGCCGCGGCACGACCATCACCGGGCTCATCCCGACCGCGGCGCTGATCAACCTCACGACCGACGCCACGACGATCGAGCCCGGGCCCGAGGCCGCGGCGGCGCCCCCGCACGCCAGCCAGGACGTCGCCGCCCAGCATCCCGCGTCCTAGCCCGTGCCGCCGGCCGATCGGCACAGAATCGGCGACGAATCGGGGCCAAGCGGCACGACCGAGGCGTTTGGGGCACCATTCCTGGATGGTTTCTGTCGATGTGCGCACCCGCCGGGCCGCTGACGCCCGGACCGTCGACGCCGCTTCGTTCTTCGGCGACGAGCTCCCAGCGCTGATCGCCGACCGCTCGGCGCTGGCCGCGCCGGGCGCGACCGAGCTCGGCCTGCGTCCCTTCGCCATCGAGGTCGACGGTCGGGCGTGGACCCTCGCCTTCGACGGTGGGCGCTTCACCGTGGTCGACGGGGGTGACGCTCCGGCCCTGGTCCGCCTCGACGCCGAGGGGTTGAGCGACCTGGTCAGCGACCTGCGCACGCCCATGGGCTTCTTCACCGGCGGCGACCTCGACATGGGTGCCGGGCGCCTCGACGACTTCCTCGACTGGTGGGTCGTGCTGCGATCGCTGCTCGACGCCCGCCCGATGCACACGACTGGAGCGGTGGACTTCCGGGACCTCGACGGCGCGCCGCTCGACCTGCACCGGGCGTTCCGCGTCGACGACGATCCGGCCGAGCAGTCCCACTTCCTGGCCGAGGCCGGCTTCTTGCACCTGTCCGGAGTCTTCGCACCGTCGGAGATGGCGGCCGTGTCAGCGGAGATGGATGAGGCCGCCGATCGCTATGCGCCTGACGACGGACGGTCGTGGTGGGCCCGCACCGGTGACGGCGAGGACCGGCTGGTCCGCATGCAGTACTTCCAGGACGAGTCCCCGGCCACCGCGGCGCTGATGGGTGACGATCGGCTCGCGGGCCTGACCCGGCTCACCGACGACGGCCATCGCCTGGGCAAGCCGGGCGGCAACCGCAACCTGGTCGAGGCGCTGGTCAAGCCGATCGGTGTGGTCAGCGGGATCTCCGACGTCCCGTGGCACAAGGACTGCAGCCTCGGTAGCCACTCGTATCGGTGCTGCTCGATGACGGTCGGCATCTCGGTGACCGGCGCGGACGCCGAGTCCGGGCAGCTGCGCGTTGTGGCCGGATCGCATCGCGCCCTCATCCAGCCGGCCTTCGTGCGGCGCGGCCTCGACCTCCCCCAGATCGACCTGCCGACCGCCACCGGAGACGTCACGATCCACTTGAGCTGCACGCTGCACATGAGCCAGCCACCGGTCAGCCGTGAGCGTCGCGTGCTCTACACGGACTTCCGTCTCCCCAGCCCCGACGGCGAGCGCGCCCCCGGCGAGGACAAGCTCAAGCGGATCCGGGAAGGCGCGCCCACCACCGTCTCCCAGGTGCCCTCGACCGTCCGTTGATCCGCTGACGCTCGGGGCGTGACCCGCTGCATCAGTCGCGCTCGTGGGCCTGGGCCCGGGCCTCGACCTCGAGCCACAGCGGCATGCCCATGGGCTCGTCGGCCTCCTCGACCAGATGGGCCACCAATCCGGCGGTGCGGGCGATGAGCACGAACCCGCGAACGCTCGACGGGGGCAGGCCGACGTCGACCAGCAGCGCGCCGCCCGCCCCGGCACCGTTGACCGGCAGGTGGCGGCCGGTCTCGCGTTCGTGCACCTCGGCGACCATGGCCAGGAGGCGCAGATGGGGACCCACCGGGCCCTCGTCGGCCGCCAGCTCGTACAGCCGGGCGGTACGCGGATCCTGATCGCGGTGCACCGGATGGCCGAGACCCGGAACGCGGCGGTTGGCCTGGCGGCAGGCGGTGACGCTCGCGTCGGCGATCGAGCGCAGCGTGGCGTCGTCGACGGGACCGTCCGGACGGTGACCGGCGAGCGCATCGGCCAGGAACTGGGCGGTGTCGCCGGCCGGACCCAGGAACACGCTGCCCGCGCCCAGCAGACCCGCCGCCACCGCCCCTTGGATCGACTCGGGTGCGCCGGTGTAGGTCAGCCGGGCCGCCAGCGCGCTCGGAGTCAGTCCGTGATCGGCGAGCGAGACGAGCACGGCGTCGAGCAGTCGGCGCTCGCCGGCGGTGGCCTCGCGCCGGGTGATCAGCAGGAAGGCCAGCTCGGTCAGCGTCAGCCGGCCCATGATCTCGGTCGGGAGGTCCCGCCCGGCCAGCGTGATGCGCTCGCGGTCCGATGACCCGATCCAGGTGTGCAGCCATTCGCCGCTCATCGGCCCTCCGTCCCGCGGGCGGTGCCGCTCTCGAAGTCGATCTCGTCGGGATTGCGATCCGGCGAGAGCTGGTGCTTGGCCAGCCGCTGCGTGGCCGTTCGCGGCAGCTCATCGGTGATCTCGAAGTAGCGGGGCACCTTGAACTTGGCCAGGTGCTCGAGGGCGAAGCCGTGCAGCTCGCCCAGGTCGACCACCGCGCCCGGCACGGCGACGACGAAGGCCTTCACATCCTCCTCCGACAGATCCGAGGCCACGCCGATCACCGCGGCCTCGGCGACGGCCGGATGCTGCTCGAGCACGGCTTCGACCTCGGCCGGTGACAGGTTCTCGCCGCGGCGACGGATCACCTCCTTCTTGCGACCGACGAACGTGAAGGTGTCATCGGCATCGACGTGCACGAGATCGCCGGTGCGCAACCAGTCGCCGTCGCACACGGCGGCGGTCTCGTCGGGCATCTCGAAGTACCCCCGCATGGTGGCCGGGTTGCGCAGCTCGAGCTCGCCGACCTCGCCGACGGTGACCTCGCGCTCGTCGTCCACCACGCGGGCGTCGTTCACGTGGCCGAGCACCGGATGCTGGCGGGGCGAGCCGAGCGAGCCGTAGGGGCGGGTGCCGGGCTTCCACATCAGCCCGTAGGGCGTCTCGGACATCCCGTAGCCGCACACGATCTCGAAGCCGAACCGCGCTTCGATCTCGAGGTGGCGGTCCTCGTCCGGTGACGGTCCCGTGTAGCAGAGCCGCAACGGGTTGTCGGCGTCGTCGGGCCGCGGCGGTTGGCGCATCAAGATCTCGAGCATGGCGCCGATCGAGTTGAACTCGGTGGCGCCGAAGCGCCGTGCGGCATCGATGAAGTCCCGCGCCGAGAACCCGCCGAGCACCACGAGGCTGGCGCGTGCCGCGACCGATCCGAGCGTCGAATAGGCCGGCGCGTTGATGTGGAACAACGGCAACGACGTCATCAGCCGATCGGCGCTGGTCAGCTGCATCCAGTAGGGGAACCCCTCACCGGCCATGACGTAGGCCAGGTGCGTCTGCATGACCAGCTTGGACCGCCCCGTCGTGCCCGACGTCGGAATCATCACCGCGACGTCGGATTCGTCGAGGTCGGCCGGAGGTGCATCGTCGGGATCCGCCTCGAAGAGGTCGTCGATCCCGAGTCGCGACACGGTGCGGTCGCCGACGGCGGCGTCGACGACCGACCCCAGGCCCGGGTCGCTGACGATGGCCCCCGGATCGACCTGGTCGACGAACCCTCGCAACTCGCTCATCGAGCTCTGGGGGTTCACCGGCACCTGGACGGCGCCCACCTCCATCAGCGCCAACCAGGCGAGCAGGTAGCGCTCGTCGTTGCGGGCCGTCACCACGACCCGATCGCCCGTCGTCACTCCGGCGGCCCGCAACGCGCTCGGCGGCGCGCTCGATCCGCGCCTGGGCCTCGCGGTAGGTCAGCTCACCGGACTCGGTGACCAACCAGACCTGATCGCCCGCGTCGTCGACCGCCGCCCGGACGAACCGCGAGATGGTCCGTCGCTGGGCGCTGGCCATGACCGCGCTGATCAGATCCCGGGGAAGGTGGCACGCACGTCATCGAGCGCCACCTTGTCCGACGAGAGCACCACTCCGTCGGCGTGGGCCGCATCGAGACGACCGTAGGTGAGCCGGAGCAGCGCCTCGGACGGCAGTTGCAGCTCGCCGTCGGTCGCCGGGGCCGAATCCGGGTCGATCGGCGCCAAGGTGATGGCGTCGTGACTCCCGAGCAGGAACGTTCGCGTCGGGTCGGTGCCCCGCACGAGCAGATCCCACTCGCCTCCCTGCGGCTTGCCGAAGAAGCCCACGAGCTCGGGTACGACGTCGATGAGGATCTCGACCGCGTCACCGGCGACTCGAGCCGTGGCATCGAGGGCGACGGCGATGTCCCACGAGTGCACCGCGTGCTCGCCCAACCGGAAACGGGCCAGACCGCCACCGTCGAGCTCCATGACCCCGAACAGCGCGATGTGGGCATCCGCCAGCTGGGCGTCCGAGAGGGCCTCGAACGCCTCGACGTGGGCCTCGTTCACGGCGATGCACTCCGAGATCTGCTCGCTGGGCGGGCGAGCGTCCCACTTCGCCCACACGGGCTGGAAGCTCTCGACGGGTGCCGGCTCGGCGTGGGCCAGCGCCGCTTCGAGGAACGACATCTGCAGTTCGGCGCCGCTGCCGAGGTGCGAGCACACCTGGGCGATCGTCCAGTCCGAGCAGTACGAGGGACCGGTCGCGGCGTCGGCGTCGAGTCCGCCGAGGAGGGCGGCCAGCCGATCCTGCGAAGCGCGCAGCACCCCGATGTTGATGCGGGCCTGATCAGTCATGAGGGCTCCTCGACATCGTGGCCTCCGGCCTTCCGCACTGGAAGCTACCGCGCCCGCACGCCGTTCTCAGCGGGCGAGGTACGGACAATGCCGACATCCCTGGTCACAGCACGAGCCCCGGTCCAGGTGGTACCGGGCCGTCATCACATAGAGCGAGGTCGCCGGATCGACGTAGCCCGGCTCACCGGCGTCGACCGCAGCGCGATGGGCGGTCATGATCGCCTCGTAGTCGTCGCGCCGAGGATCGAGCCGGCTCGGGTGGGGCACCAGGTCGGGGTCCGGTCCGGATGGGGGTGCCGTCCAGGCCGGGACCGCTTCGTCGAGCGAGCGCAGGATCAGCCACCACGAGGCCAGACCGTGTCGACACCAACCGTCGGGAGCGACGAGGCACTCGTCAGGGCAGCGGCTCACCCCGTCGGCGGTCCATTCGGCCAGCGTGTCGAGGTCGGGCGGCGCCCAGCCGCTGTTGACCTCGAACCAGGCGTGCGCGTTGGCGACGGACTCCTCGGCGCTGCTGGTCACCGACCCATCATGCCGGGAGCGATGCCACGGCCGGCACGATCGGGTGGCGGGGGCCGATGCGCACCTCGACGCCGGGTGACCAGTGGACCAGCGGCGGACCCTCGGGGGCCGGCAACCCGGCCGTTCGCGTCAGGTCCTCATCGAGGTGCACGACCTCGGCCCGCCAGAGCGGCCACGGCCGATGTTCGGCGTCCATGCCCACCATGGTCCGGGGCGTGTCGATGAAGAGCCGCCAGCGAGCAGTGAGCCAGTGGTCGAGGTCGCCGAGCTCGTCGTCGGCGAACCGCTCGCCGATGTCGACGACGACATCGCATCGCGCTCCTGACCGCCCGGGCCAGCGCCGTCGCGAGCGATAGGACATCACCGAGCCGATGTGGCTCATCTGCATGGCCGACCAGAAGTAGGGCAGACCAAAGACGCTCCTGGCCGTGGCGACGGCCGCCAGCCGCGCCGCGTCGAGCGACAGGAAGTAGACGCCGGTCGTTCCGTCAGCCGCCGTCGCGTACGTCCGTACGTTGGTCTCGCAGAACCGCGACAGCCAGGGCGCCGGGCCCCGTCCGGGCCAGGTCACCTGCATCGCGAACGGGATCAGGCCGACCCACGCCGCGTCACCCAAGGTCTCGACGGTGAGCCCGGCCGGCAGCAGGGCCTGGACCACTTCTGGGTCGTAGCGCCAGTGCAGGAAGGTCAGCTCGTCCCATCGATGCATCATGCGCGGCTCGGGCACCGACAGCGGGCAGACGGGACGGGCCCTCACCCCCGCCATGTCGAGCTCGGCCTTGGTCACAGGGCTATCATACATACGTATGAGTACGAACCCCAAACGGCGGCAATCGGCCCCGGGCTCCACCAACGCCACCCGTGACAACCTGCTCGAGGCCGCCCGCGCCTGCGTGCGCCGCCACGGTCTGGCCGGCGCCACGTCGCGCGAGATCACGGCTCTGGCCGGCGCCAACCTGGCCGCCATCACCTACTACTTCGGGTCGAAGGACGATCTGATCGCCGAGGCCCTCTTCGGCGAGCTCGAGCGCCGGGTCCAACCGGCGCTGGCCCTGCTCGACACCCCGGGCGCCCCGGCGTCGCAGCTGTTGGCAGTGGTGCAGGCGCTGAGCGAGGAGTTCGAGCGCTCGCGCCAGGACACGGTCGTGTACTTCGAAGCGCTGCTCCTCGCCGTTCGTGACCAGCGCTATCGACGCAGCGCGCTCGAGCTGTACCAGTCGCTGCGCCGCCGCCTCGGCGACTCGATCACCGACTTGCAACGCCAGGGCGTCGTGCCGGCGTGGGTCACCCCCGAGGCGACGGCCGGGCTGATCCTCGCCATCGCCAACGGCATCGCCTTGCAGAGCGAGCTCGATCCGGGCGGGCCCGATCACCGCGCCATCAGCGCCGAGTTCGCCCAGCTGCTGCTGGCGGTGTCTGCGTCGCCTTCGGCCGGGGGTGGTACCACCCCCTGATCTCGCAGGTGAAGGCCACCTGTCTCGACCGAACCGGGTCGACCACACTTTCATCATGCGAGCTGTGGGGGCCCGACTCCGTTCTGATCTCCGGCGCCGGTGGTGGTCCTGGATCGGACTGAGCCTCGCCATCGGCCTCGGCGGAGCAGTCGTGCTGGCCACGGCCTCCGGTGCTCGACGGACGCAGACCGCCTTTCCCAGGTTCCTGAAGGCGAGCCACGCCGAGGATGCCTACGTCGGACTCGGCGCGCCCACCGATCACGACTCGGCGGCCTTCGCCGATCAGCTGGACGAGCTCCCACAAGTGGCCGCTTCGGCCCGCATCGCCGCGGTCGTCATCGTCCCCGGTGACGGCACCCTTCCGGCTCCATACCACTTTGCCGGCGTCGACGATCGATACGGCAGCACCGTCGACCGCCCGAACATCCTGGCTGGACGACGACCCGACCCGAGTCGCGCCGACGAGGTCCTGATCAACCAGGCCATGGCTCGACAGCGGCACCTCCATGTCGGCAGCACCCTCGACTGGTACGTGCTCAAGTCCGCGAACCAGCTGAGTGGCGACCTGCAGCTGAGCGACATCCCGAGGATCGGCGAGCGCGTCCACCTGAAGGTGGTCGGGATCGGCGTGTATCCGAACGAGGTGATACCGACCGCCGAGTACGACTCGAACGCGTACCTGTACCTCACTCCCGCGTTCCTCCATGCTCACGAAGCATCCGTCATGGAGTACGGCTTCTATGCCTACCGGTTCCACCACGGTGAGGCCGATGTCGCCGGATTCAACGCCGGCGCCGCCGACCTGCTCGCGAAGGCTGGGCAACCGGCGGGTCAGCAACTGACTTCTGGCCGGGCCGAGCGCAACAGCCAGGTCCAACGAGGCATCGAGCCCCAGGCCCTCGCCCTCGCCATCTTCGCCGGCTTGGCGGCCGCCACCTTCCTCCTGGTCATCAGCCAGGTCATCAGCCGTCAGATCTATGTCGGATCCACCGACTACGGATCGCTGCGCGCCCTCGGGATGTCCAAGCGCGATCTGTTCATCACCCCGCTGGTGAAGGTCGCGGCCGTCTCCGTGACCGGCGGGGTCATTGCCGTGGTCGTCGCCGCGCTGGCGTCCCCGCTGATGCCCATCGGGCCGGCCCGATTCGCCGAACCGAACCCGGGCCTCGCCGTCAACTTCGCCATGCTCAGCATCGGGTTCATCGCGCTGGTCGTCCTCGTCGTCGGGTTGGCCGCCATCCCGGCCTGGCGGGCCGTGGGCGTGGCTGGCGACCAGCTCACCGCCACCGCTCAGCTCGGTGCAGCCCGCCGTCCGCTCCGCCTGGCCACGCTGGCCGGGGCCGGCTTCCCCGTCACGTCGCTCATCGGCATCCGAGCCGCCCTCCAGTCCGGACGAGGACGCACCAGCGTCCCGGTGAGGGGGGCACTGGTGACCGCCGGCCTGGCCATCGCCGCCGTGGTCGCCGCCTTCACCTTCACCGGCAACCTGAACCGGCTGGTGTCGACCCCCGAGCTCTACGGCTGGAACTGGGACATCCGCGCCGGCATCGGCTTCTTCCCCGGCGGAATCCCCGAAGCGACGAAGGCCTTGAAATCCGATCCCGATGTCGCCGCCGTGGCCGGTGCCAGCGCCGGCGACGTCGTGATCCACGGTCGAGACGTCGCGGCGATGAGCATCGATCCGACGCAGGGCTGGCATCCGGCCAACCCTGCTGGAGGGACAGACACCGAAGCGGGACGACGAGATCGTGCTCGGGAGCCGCACCCTCCGGCGCATCGACCGGTCCGTCGGCGACAAGATCACCGTGAACCTCAACGGGATCGATCGCTCGATGCACATCGTCGGGCGGGCCGTGTTCCCCAAGATGGGTGCGGGGAGCTTCGACCAGACCGACCTCGGCGAGGGCGCGGCCGTCACTCCGCACGCCCTGGCCACTCCGGGTGACCCGCCGTACTCCTACGTCCTCGTCAAACTGAAGCCCGGCGTCGACCGGGCGGCGGCCGAGGCACGGCTCAGCCACCAGTTCGTGAACCTGGAGTTCTGCGGCGGGAACCTGAAGTGCGCCATCGGGCCCCAGCCGCCCGGGACCATCAGCAACTACCGCCGCATCCGGAGCACGCCCGTCCTGCTGTCGGCCGCCCTCGCGGTCATGGCGATCGGCGCCCTCGGACACGTGTTGGTCTCGTCGGTGCGCCGCCGTCGCCGCGACCTCGCGATGTACAAGACGCTCGGCTTCGTGCGCGCTCAGGTGTCAGCGGTCACGGCGTGGCAGGCCACGACCATGGCCCTGGTCGCGCTGCTCATCGGCGTCCCGGTCGGGATCGTTCTCGGCCGACTGGCCTGGATGGTGTTCGCCAACCAGCTGGGCGTGGACCCAGCGGCCACGACCCCCGTGCTGGCGGTGCTGCTCGCCATCCCTGTCACGATCGTCCTGGCCAACCTCATCGCCGCCGGGCCGGCCATCATGGCGGCCCGAACCCCACCGGCCGTCCTACAACGCGCCGAGTAGCCACCGCCTCAGTGGATCACGACTCGATCGGTGATTCGAACGTGCTCAGCGAACCCACGAGCGCAGCGCCGGCGAACAGGTTGGGCCCGACACGCGCCAGGCCGGCCTCGGACAGCCAGCGGCGATAGCGATGCGGCGCGCGCCGCTGGTAGCGCGCCAGGTCGCCCTCGAAGTCGTCGGTCGACGTGAACACCTCCATGAGGGCCAGGCCGTCCAGCCGGGCGGCCAGAGCCCGCAGCCCGGGCGCGATCTGAGCGTCGGGCACATAGCCGAGCACATCGATGCACACGACCAGATCGAAGGGGCCCTCCGCCAACGGCACCGCCTTGGCCAGCTCGCCGAAGGTGCCGGACCGCAGGTGACGATGACGCCCATAGCGCTCGATGGCGTAGCGGCTCGGATCGATCCCGAGGTAGCGGGCGCGGGGCCGCAGCTTGGCCAGCGCTGGTTGCCACGCGCCCTCCCCGCAGCCGACGTCGAGCACCGATCGCAACGGCCGGTCGGTGAGGTACTCGACCGCGGCGACGGCCATCGCCACCTTCCGCCGCAGCCGCGCCGGCGAGTCGAAGCCCTGGGATCGATACCAGTGGTCGAAGTAGGCCCGGTCGTAGTGCTCGTCCATCCACGCGGACCCTACCGGTGGTCGTGGAACGGGACCGCCCGAGCGCGGGCGGCGCCCTCGTTTCGACGGGCCCGCTCGCCCGAGCGGATGTCATACTCAGTTCATGGGATCGATGTTGGGGGCGTTGGGGGCTCTCGTCACGGTGCTGGTGGCTCGCCGCCGTGCTCGGGGGATTGGTGTTCGGAGGATTGGCGCTGCTCGTGCACCGGCGACGCGCGCAGGCACCGATGGACGAGCGCGGCCCCCGATCGGGATTGTCGGTCCGCCACGACGGCGGCTTCGTGCCGGTCGCGATCGACGTGGCCCATGCCCTGGTCGACCAGACACTGGTCGCGGCGCACGTCAAACCGCTGGGGCCACTGCGCCGCGAGCGCATGCGCGGCTACACGCCGGTCTCGATGCTGAGCTGGGGATCCATCGTCACCATCTGGCTCGGGCCTGTCCAAGGAGGCACGACCTACACGATCGAGAGCCGGCCGGTGCTGCCGTGGGCCATGTTCGACGGCGCCCGCAACCAGCGCATCGTCGACCTGCTCGCCAGCGGGCTGCGAGAAGCGGCCATGGCGTCGCCGGGCGCGTCGTGGGCGCCGGATCCGTTCCATCGCCACGAGCTGCGCTACTGGGACGGGCTGACGTGGACCGAGAGCGTGAGCGACCACGGTCGCACCACGGTCGATCCCATGACGCTCTCGGTCAACTAGTCCCCCGCGGCGATCGAGACGGGCCGGGGGAAAGCTGCAAGGCTGCACCCGTTCGGCGATCTGAGGAGGTCCGATGCCAGTCGTTCTCGTCCACGGTGTCCCCGAGACGTCGGCGGTGTGGGATCCCCTGCGGTCGCACCTGACGCGATCCGACGTGGTCGCCCTCCAGCTTCCCGGATTCGGCACGGCGCGCCCGGCCGGGTTCGGTGCCACCAAGGAGGACTACGTCGACTGGCTGGCCGCTGAGCTGTTCGCCATCGGCGAACCCGTCGATCTCGTGGGCCACGACTGGGGCGGTGGGTTCACCGTTCGACTGGTCAGCACCCGACCCGAGCTGGTGCGGTCGTGGGTGACCGATTGCGCCGCCATCGGGACCGCTGACTTCGAATGGCACGACTTCGCCAAGATCTGGCAGACGCCCGGCGAGGGCGAGGACTTCTTCGCCGGCCAGCTGGCCGCGACCGTTGCCGAACGAGCCGTCGTGTACGAGACGCTCGGCGTTCCCGCCGATCAGGCTGTGAACATGGGCGGCTGGGTCGACCAGACGATGGTCGACTGCATCCTGACCCTCTACCGCTCGGCCCTCGACGTCGGCAAGGAGTGGGCTCCCGACTTCCGTGACATCGCGCCGCCGGGCTGCGTCACGATCCCCTCCGACGACCCGTTCCTCTCGGCCGACGGCGCGCGCGCCGCGGCCGAGGCCACCGGCGCTCGCGTCACCGACCTCGAATCGCTCGGTCACTGGTGGATGCTCCAGGACCCGGCCGCCGGTGCCGCCGCCCTCGAGGCCTTCTGGGCCACCCTCTCCTGACGATCTCCGCCGATCGCTGGCGAGGAGGATCCGATGCGACCCGATCGCGCCCTCTCGGCCGCCGACGCGCGAGCGCTCGCCATCGATGCCCAAGGTCTCGGTCGAACGCGACCGGCCGGACCGATCGGGCGGCGCCATCTGCGCGGCGCGATCAGCGCCGTCGGCACGATCCAACTCGATGCCATCAACGTCGTCGAGCGCACGCAGTTCCTGGTGCTGTTCAGCCGGCTCGGGTCCTATCCCGTCGCGCGACTGCATGATCTGACGGGTCCCGGCGGCGAGCTGTTCGAGTACTGGGGCCACGCCGCATCGCTGCTGCCGACGGTCCACCAACCTCTGTTCCGCTGGCGCATGAGCCAGAGCGGCCCCTACGGCGACAGCGCGCTGTACACCGCCCGACGCCACGCCTGGGAGCAGGCCAACGCCCCTTACATCGCCGCCATCTTCGACGAGGTCCGTGACCGCGGCCCGCTGGCCGCGTCCCAGCTGACGGATCCGCGCCGGCGCGACGGCGAGTGGTGGGAGCGGCGCGGCCTCGGTCGCCAGGCTCTCGAGTTCCTGTTCGCGCGGGGGGACCTGGCGGGGTGGCGCAACCCCAACTTCGAGCGCGTGTACGACCTGCCCGAGCGGGTCATCCCCGCGGCCGTGCTGGCCGAGCCGACCCCGCCGGTCGAGGAGGCCCACCGACGCCTCCTGGCCCTGGCGTCGAGATCGCTCGGCGTGGGCACGACCCGTGACCTCGCTGACTACTACCGGATCAAGCCCAAGCAGGCCGCACCGCGGGTGGCCGAGCTGGTCGAGGCGGGAGGGCTCACGCCGGTGACCGTCGAGGGCTGGCCCGAGCCCGCCTACACGCCGCCCGACGCCCGCATCAAGGCGCCCACGCGCGATCACGCCACGCTGCTGTCACCGTTCGACTCGCTGATCTGGGACCGCGAGCGGACGCGACGCCTGTTCGACTTCGACTTCCGCATCGAGGTCTACGTCCCGGAACGGGATCGTCGCCACGGCTACTACGTGATGCCTCTGCTCGTCGGCGACGCTCTGGTCGGCCGCCTCGACCTCAAGGCCGACCGCCGGTCCTCGACGCTGCGGGTGGCGTCGGCCCACGTCGAACCCGGACCCGACCCCGGCGCGGTCGCCGCCGCCGCCGCCGGTGAGCTGAACGCCCTGCGCAGGTGGCTGGGGCTCGACATGATCACCGTGCGCCCCAAAGGGGCCTTGGCCCAGGCCCTCGCCCGGGCCTGTCGCTAGTGGCCGGGCGGCGCCTCAGCGCGAGGGGAGTTGGTCGAGCTCGTCGGACAGGCGGGCGGAGGCGGCGTTGAACTGCCCGGTGACGGCGTTGGCCCGGTCGATGGCGGCGTTGTAGTCGGCGACGTTGCCGGCCAGCGCCGCTTGATGGGCGTCCTGGGCGGCGGTCAGCCCTTGGTCGACCAGTTGGCGGAGGTCGGCCACCGTGGCGAGCGGCGCCACCAGCGCGGCGTTGAGGTGGGTCATCTCGGCCTGGATGGTGGCCAGCTGGGACTCGTCTCGAGCCGTCGTGACCGCCTGGGCCTGGGCTTGGGCTTGGACCTGGTCGCGATGGGCAAGAGCGGCGCGACGATCCGAGCCGGCCCGATTGGCCAGCGCGGCGGCACCGATCAGCAAACCCAACGAGGCCACGACGGCGACCAGGGCCACGCGCGAGAGCCGACGCGGCGCGCGGGGAGCCGACGATGCGCCCCGGGCCGAGGACGGAGCCGGCATCGGAGCCGGAGCGGGCACCCACGGCGGGGGCGGGGCGGGGATGGTCGGCTCAGCCATGGAGCGCCTTCTGCAACCGCTGCGCAGCCGCCTGGGCCTGGGCGATGGCCTGGTCGACCGCGACGGATCGGCGGGCCAGATCGGCGAGGGCGGGATCGCCCTGGGTCGTCAGCAGCTGTGAGGCGCCCGCCGTGTTGCCGGCATCGTGCAGCGTGACCGCCTGGTCCTCGATGTCGACCAGATGGTTCTGGGCGTCGGTGACCGCGCTCAGGGCGTTGTCGAGCTGGTCGAAGGCGGTGCCGACGGCGCCAGCGGCCGCGGTGAGGTCATGGCGGTGCTGGTCGGCGTGGTCGGCCCGGGCGACCAGCGCGGCCCGATGCTGCTCGAAGCTCGCGGCCTGGGCGTTGGCGGCCGAGGTGTCGGACGCGGCGAGGCGACTGGCCGCGACCAGGACGCCGGCTCCGGCCAGCAGCAGCACGATCATGACCACCAGCAGGATGTTCCAGCGGTTGCGTCGGGTCGGTCCGGGTGTCGGCGTGACAGCCGTCGGCGGCCAGGGCGGGATCGCCGGAGGACCGGGCGAGATCGGCGGCCACGCGAGCGGAGGCGCGGTCGGGGGAACGGGCGGCGCCGCGACCGGCACACCCGCGGGCGGCGTGATGGCCAGATCGGGCGTCGGAACCGTCGACTCCCCCGATGGCGGCGTGGTCGGCGGTCCGTCCTGCTCACCCCACGGTCGGCCGCTGCTCACGCGTCCAACATCGCACCAAGTGGGCCGACCCACAACACGGCCCCGCGGCTACCGTGCCGCCATGTCACCGGAGGGGCCGCGTCCGCTGGTCGGGCGGGTGGCGCTGGTCACCGGCGTCAGTCGTCGCCGCGGCATCGGGTTCGCCATCGCCGATCGACTGTTGGCCGACGGGGCCACCGTGTTCCTCCAATCGTGGGCGGTCCACGACGGCGATCAGGCCTGGGGCGCCGATCCCGAGGGCCCCGCGGCGCTGACCGCCGCGCTCGGCGCTTCACACGACGCCGAGCGGGTCGACCATCTGGAGCTCGATCTGGCCGATCGGTCGACCCCGGCCGACCTGGTCGACGCCACCATCGCCCGCTTCGGGGCCATCGACATGCTCGTCGCCAACCACGCCCGCAGCTCATCGCAGGATCTGATCCACCTGACCGCGGAAGAGATCGACCTCTCGTTCGCGGTGAACGCTCGCGCCACGGTGCTGCTCGCCCAAGCGTTCGCCGCCCGCCACGACGATGGCCGCCGCGGTGGACGCATCGTGCTGTTCACATCGGGTCAGGATCTGGGACCCATGCCCGAGGAGTTGCCATATGTACTGTCAAAAGGTGCGATCCACCAGGTGACGATGAGCTTGGCCGCCGCCCTCGCCGGTCGAGCGATCACGGTGAACGCCGTGAACCCGGGTCCGACCGACACGGGTTGGGTGACGGGCGAGCTGCACCGCGCGATCGCCCGCCGCTTCCCCGACGGCCGCTGGAACGAGCCCTCGGACGCCGCCGCCGTCGTGGCCTGGCTGGTGAGCGACGACGCTCGTCGGATCACGGGCCAGATCATCGATGCCGAAGGCGGCTTCCGCCGCTGAGCCCGCTCAGTCGAGCAGGTTGGCCCTGAGGGCGTCGATGGTCTCGCTCGGGACGCCGATCGAGCGGGCGTAGCCTTCGACCGATCCGTGGCTGGCGCTCACCCCGTCGAGCAGCGACCGCATCGCGACCGGCGGCGCCTCGAGCAGAACCCCTGGCTGGTCGAGCATCGAGTCGAGCGCCTCGGGCCGGTTGATCCTGACCCACTCGACCATCGCGCTCATGCCGACCCGGCTCAGCCCGTAGTCAGCGGCGATCGTCTCGTCGGGCACGCCCAGCAGGCCCAGCACCAGAGCCGCCAGCACCCCGGTGCGATCCTTGCCCGCCGCGCAGTGGAAGATCGCGGGGTACACCCGTGGATCGGCCAGCACCCCCAGCGCGTCGGCGATGGCGCTCGCGCCCTCGTCGAGCATCTCCTCGTATCGGCTGGTGAGAAAGGCCGCGCCCTCGATGGTGGCGTCGAGGGTCTGGCCCTCCCACGTCTGTTGCAGCACCGGGAAGTGGTGGTAGTCGACGGGGAGCGCGTCGACCGGGAAGCTCCCCCGCTCGGTCCGCTCCCCCGGTGTGCGCAGGTCGACGACGGTGCGCAGCCCCATGGCCGCCAACCGCTCGAGGTCATGGCCCTGGGCCCGGTTGAGGCCATCGGCCCGGTAGAGGATGCGCCACCGTGTGCGGTGGCCGTCGGTCGTGGCGTACCCGCCGAGGTCGCGCACGTTGAACAGCGCGTCGAACGAGACATGGCGGCCGGGATGATCGAGCTCGATGGTCACCCCACCAGCATGCCGGTCCGAGATGGCCTTGCCCCCTCGCCGAGATGACGGGCGGATGAACGGCACCCGTCACCTCGGCGGTTCGCGCCGGGCTCGACCCTTCAGGATCGGTGCCCTGAAGCCACCAGGCTGACGCCCGGGAAGGTGTAACCGACCGGCTCACGGAAGGGCTCGACCGCCTCGCGCAACCGAGCCAGGAGCGCCCCGAGGGCCTCGTCGGGCAGGGAGGCGAGCAGCTTGCTCACCGGACCGGCCAGCGCCGCGGTCCTCGTCCACCACTCGTCGAACGACGCCGCCCCCAACGGCGTCGTGAGCTCGCGCACGACCGCCCCAGCCAGACCGGCGCCGACGAGCAACCGCTCGAGGGCGGCCCGATCGCCGAGCGAGAACGGCCCCGGCATCCCCGGCGGGGGGACCGGCGTGCCCAACTGCTCGCTCACCGCGTCGAGGACGACGGCCAACCAGGGGTTGTCACCTCGCGGACCCCAGACGGCGATGGCGAAGCGTCCGCCGGGTCGCAACACCCGGCCCATCTCGATCACGGCGCGCGCCGGATCGGTGGCGAACATCAGACCCTCGCGGCACACCACGACGTCGAACGAGCCGTCGGGCTCGGTGATCTCCTCGAGGTCGATCACTCGGGCGCGCACGTTGGCGAGCCCGATGGCCCTGGCCCGATCGGCGGCGATCTCGGTCATCTCGGCAACGACGTCGGACACCACCACCTCGCCGGTCGGCCCGACGAGCGGAGCGGCCGCCAGGCCGAGCCCGCCTGGGCCGCACGCCAACTCGAGCACACGCTCGCCCGGTTGGGGTGCCGTGAGCTCGAGCATGCGCTCGGCGATGGCGGCGCCGCGCGCGTCGGCGTCCTCGGCGTAGTCGCGCCACGACGGGGCCACGGCGGCCCACATGGCATGGACGTGGTTGCGCCGATCCCGATCTTCGTCCTGGCCGACCGTCCCGGTCCTGGCGGTGGTGTCGATGGCTTCCATGGGATTCCTCCTGGGATGGGTTTCCAGCTCCAAGCTGGTCTCGCTGCATATTCAATACATGTTAAGAGTAATGAATTCTTCAGTAGAATACCCAAATGGCTGGATCTGACAACCCCAGGCGCGCCTATCACTCGCCCCGACGCCAGGAACAGGCCGCCGCGACCCGCCGGGCCATCCTCGATGCCGCCCAGAGGCGATTCGAGGAGCAGGGCTATGCCGCCACCACCATGGAGGCCATCGCGGCCGAGGCGGGCGTCGCCCTGAAGACCGTGTACGTCGCCTTCGCCACCAAGAGCGGCCTGCTGCGGGCCCTGTGGGATCTGCTGCTCAAAGGCGACGAGGACGACGCGTCGGTGGCCCAACGGGCGTGGTACCAAGAGGTCATCGCCGAGCGCGACCCAGAACGTCAGCTCCGGCTCACGGCCCACAACTCGGTGGTGGTCAAACGTCGGATCGGCCGGCTGCTCGAGGTGATCCGCAACGCGGCCGCCGTCGACGCCGACAGCGCCGCGCTCTGGAGCCTGATCCAGTCCGACTTCTACGCCAACCAGCGCGAGATCGTGAAGGCGCTGCACCGCAACCGGGGCCTACGGCCCGGCCTCGATGTCACCCGTGCCTCCGACATCCTGTGGACGCTCAACCACCCCGACGTGTGGCTGCTGCTCGTCGGCCAGCGGGGCTGGACCCCCGAGCGCTTCGAGGCGTGGTTCGCCGACATCGCCTGCGCCCAGCTGCTCGTGGAGCGCTAGTCAGTCCGCGGGGCGGAGGCAGGCCGGCATCTGGGCCCACGCCTCCTCGACCGACAGCTGCCGGGCCGAGTCGGCCACGTCGTGGGGCACCCAGTCGGGAAACGGCTGCTCATCGAGGCGGTGGGCACCGCTCGATCCGTGCTCCTCGTGGAGGGCGGCCATCCTCTCGGTCGGGAGGTGTTCGGCCACCCGCACGAGAGCGGGCCAGAGCCGGCGATGGATGAGCGTCACCTTGCCGTTGACCAGGCGGGTCCGCACCACGTCGGGCGAGTCGGCCAGCACGTTCAGCTCCTCGAAGATGGCGTGGCCCGCGGCGTGGCCCCACCAACTTCCCCGGATCGGCTCGCCAGCGATGAGCTCCGCCACGTTGGGGAGCGGTCCGCGAGCCGACTCGAGGAGCATGCCGTGCTCGATGAGCACGGTCATCGGATCCATGGGACCACACTGACGTCCCGAGGCGGCCACGTCCACGATCGGCCTCGGTCGAAGGATCACCAGCGCCGGGTGGCAACCGCCTGGTCCGCCACCCGGTCACCGGTGACCTCGGCGACGCCGTGCCGGCAGTGCGCCCTCTCGCGCTGCCGGCGACGGCGTTCGCCACTCCCGCCACCGTTGAATTCGGCGACCGCCTCGCCCTTGCGGTCGCCATCGGGATCGAGCCTGCTGGCCAGCCAGCGGAGGACTCGGGCCCCGAGTACTTGGATCATGCGCCTGGTTGGAGGGGAGGGAACTGGCCGAGGGCCCGGCCTCGGACGGCTCGCTCGGATCGGCGGGTGCCCGGGATGGGACCGGAGATGACCGGCCCCCCCGATGCCCGCATCCCGGCGTCGACCGGCACCGGTCCGGGGGCCGACGCCACCAGAGCCGACAGGGCCGACAAGGCCGAGCTGAGCGACGGGGTCGAGATCGACGCGGGCTCGGTGGCGCGCCGGGTCGAACGGGAGGACGGCGACACGCGCGCCCCCACTGCGGCGGGGGAGGCCTGTGCAGGCGCGCGTGTCGAAGTTGGGGCCGGCGCCGAAGCGGCCATGGCCATGACGGGGGGTTCCACCTGTCGGGTGCCGTTCGACGATGCCGAGGGCACGGCACTCGTCGAGGTGCCGGTCCGTGGGGTCGCGGGGGTCGCGGTCACCGACGGCGAGCTGGTGGAGGGCAAGGCGGACGCCGCCGCCGACAACGCTGAGGGCGACGACGTCAACCGTGCGATCCCTTGCGCCGCCTGGCGCAGACCGGGGACTCGGACCGTCAGGACGCCGTAGATCAAGGTGGCCACGGCGAAGCTGGCGCTGGCGTTCTGCGTCCAGTGGCTCCAGGACAGGGGGGTGGCGGCCCAGACGTCTTGGCCCCCGACGACGGCCAGGCCGGCCATGGCGGCGACGGCCATGGTCACGAGGAGGTTCACGTCGCTCGGCCAGTGCTCGCGCTTGACGAAGGCAGTGACCAACCAGACCGCGATTCCGGCGGCGACGATGACGGCGGGGTTCATGGGCGAGCCTCTCGCATCGGTGGGAGACCGACCAGCCGAGCGGCCGATCCGGTGGGTCCCATCTGTCATTTCCCACCATGCGCCCCGCCGGTCGAGGATTGGTCGAGGATCGGTGGAGGCGGCTGAGACGGCCGACACCTCGCGAGCTCGACTGCGGGCCAGGGACCGGCCCGATGGCCGGAGCCCACCGATCGAGTGACCATGCCCCGCCAGGCATGGAGAACGTGGGGGGTCCACGGACCAGGCCCGACCCTGGCCTCGTTATACTTCGGCGATGCAGCTCGAGCTGCTCGGGCCAGTGCGGGTTCTGATGGCAGACGCCGAAATAGCGGTCCGGCCCCCAAAGGCGCGTGCGGTCCTCTGCGTCCTCGGGTTGCGAACCGGACGCGTCGTCACCGTGAACGAGCTGGCGTCGGCCTTGTGGGGTGAGGATCCGCCCCGGTCCGCCGGCAAGACCCTGCAGACCTACATCGTCGCCCTTCGTCGGCAGTTGCCGGTGGGGAGCATCGACACGGTCGGCAAGGGCTACCGCCTGAACCTGCCCGCCGATGCCGTCGACGTCCCGCTGTTCGAACGGCTGGCGGCCCGAGGCCGCGAGCTGGCCCAGCGCCAAGAGCCCCAGAACGCCGAACGGCCGCTTCGCGCCGCCCTCGACCTGTGGCGCGGTCCCCCGCTGCCCGATCTCGACGAGCAGCCGGTCGGAATGGCCGAAGTGGCTCGCCTCGAAGAGCTCCGTCGCAACGTCGAGGACGACCTCAACGACGTGCAGCTCGCCGTCGGCCGCCACGTCGAAGCCGTGCCCGAGCTCGAAGCGTCGGTGGCGGCCGAGCCCTTGCGCGAGCGCCGGTGGGCCCAGCTGATGCTCGCCCTCTACCGGTGTGGGCGCCAGTCCGACGCCCTGCGCGCCTATTCGCGCCTGCGGGTCACCCTCGGCGACGAGCTGGGCATCGAGCCATCGGCCGAGCTGGCCGCCCTCGAAGAAGCGATCCTGTTGCAGAAGACCCACCTCGACTACGTCGAGCCCGACCCCGACATCGGCCTCGATCCGGCCGACGTCATCGGCCCGTACTCCCCGCTCGAGGTCGATCTGGCCCGCGATGCCGGGCGGGTGCCCCCCCGTCTCGCCGCCGCCGCCAACCAGGTGTTCGTGGGCCGCGAGCACGAGAGCGAGCTGTTGCACGCCGCCTTCGAGGCGGCCAAGGGCGGTCAGCGCCAGGTGGTCCTGCTCGAAGGCGAGGCGGGCATCGGCAAGACGACTCTGGCGTCGCGGCTGGCGGCCGACGCCGCCGCCGAGGGGGCCGTGGTGCTGCTCGGCGACGCGGCCGACAGCACGGGTCCGCCGTACCGACTGTTCGTCAACGCCCTGGCCGAGGTGTTCGACGCCAGCCCGCTCGACGAGCAGCTCCCCCGCGAGCACTCGCGCGCCGACCCCGAGACCGAGCGCTACCTGCTCATCTCGAGGATGGTGCGGGTGGTCACCGCCGCCGCGTCGGAGCGCCCCGTCGTGTTCGTGCTCGAGGACCTGCACTGGGCCGATTCGGCCAGCCTCGAGATGGTGCGCCAGCTGGTCGAGCGGACCTCGACCGAGAAGCTCCTCGTGATCGGCACCCATCGCACGTCGCCGACGGGTGTCGACCATCCGCTGGGCCGGCTGCTCACCGTGCTCTACGGCCAGCCGGGCGTGACGCGAGCGGCGGTCGACGGGCTCGACCTCGACGAGGTCTCGACCCTCATCGCCCTCACCTCGGACCGCCCATCGCCCGACACCCGTGATGACCTGGCCGCCGCCCTGCACCACGAGACGGCCGGCAACCCCTTCTTCACCCTCGAGGTGCTGCGCCACCTGGTCGAGACCGGCGCCATCCTCGACGACCGGTCCGGCGACATCTCGCTCGGACGACGAGGGTCGATCAGCCGGCTGCCCGACGGGGTCAAGGACGTCATCAGCTCACGTCTGGCCCGCCTCGGCCCGTCCGTGACCCAGGCCTTGCGCGTCGCCTCGGTCATCGGCGACGAGTTCGACATGAGCGTCGTCGGTCCCGTCTCGGGGATCGCCGACCGCGAGCTGCTGGAGACCCTCGAGCGGGCGGGCGATGCCGGACTCATCGTCGAGCCACCCGAGGGGCCGCCCGGTCGCTACCGCTTCCGCCACCCGATCACCAGCCGCGCCGTCTACGAGCAGCTCGGACCGGCTCGGCGCAGCCATCTCCACCTCGAGGTCGCCGAGGCCTTCGAACACCAGGGCCTCGACGCCACCGGCGACCTCACCCGCCTGGCCTCGCACTGGATCCGGGCCCCCCGGCCCGTCGCACGCGAGAAGGCGCTCTACTACAGCCGGCTGGCCGCCGATTCGCTGCTCGACGACCTGGCGCCCGAAGAAGCGGCCACGTGGTACGAGCGCGCCCTCTCGGTGTCGGAGGAGCCACCGGCCTCGGACCCCCACGAGATCGGGAGCGTCCTGATCGGGCTCGGGGTGGCGCAGCGCCAATCGGGTGATCGCAGCTACCGGGGCACGCTCGAACGAGCCGCCCAGATCGCCGGCGATTCCGACGACGCCGACCTGCTCGTGCGAGCGGTGCTCGCCGACAGCCGCGGCTTCTACAGCGCCGCCGGCGTCGTCGACCGCGGCCGGACCGAACGCCTGCGCCAGGCCCTCGAAGCCATCGGCCCCGAGGTCTCGGCTCGGCGCGCCCGGCTCATCGCCAACCTGGCCGTCGAGCTCACCTTCGAGCACAACCCGAGGCCGCGCCAGCAGCTCAGCGACGATGCCTTGGCCGTCGCCCGCCAGCTCGACGACCCCGCCACGCTCCTGCACGTGCTGTTGCAGCGCCAGACCGCGATCCGGTTCCCCGAGACCCTGCAGGTCCGGCGGGCCGAGGCCGCCGAAGCGGTCGCGCTGGCCCGTGAGCTCTCGCATCTGACCCTCACCCACAACGCCGCCGGCTATCAGGCCATCGTCGCTCTCGAGTCGGGCGACCGCGAGACGATCGACCGGGCCATCGCCGAGATGACCGCGATCTCGAGCCAGGTGGGTCGGCCGTGGATGCGCATCGTGTCGATCTGGAACCTGACCTGGCAGGCCACGCTCAACGGCGATCTCGACCTGGCCGAGGAGCTGGCCACCGAGGCCTTCGAGCTCGGCCGGACGAGCGGCCAGCCCGAGGCGGCCACGGTCTTCGGCGCCCAGTTGCTCGATCTGCGCATGGCCCAGGGTCGTCTCGACGAGGTCATCGAGCCCCTGAGCGCGGCCATCGCCGCCAACCCGGGCATCCCCGTGCTCGAGGTCGCCTACATCCACGCCCTGGTCGAGACCGGGGACCTGGCCGGCGCCGAGGCCCGATTCGACGCCGCCGCCGCCCGGGGGTTCACCGAGCTCCCCCACGACCACACCTGGCTCACCGGCATGGGCACCTACGCGGCACTGGCATCGGAGTTCGGGAACGTCGAGAATGCCGCCGTGCTCTACCGCCACCTCGAACCATGGGCCGGACAGGTCGCCACGACGGGGATCAACCCGGGCGCCCCGATCCAGATCAGCCTGTGCGAGCTGGCGACGACCCTGGGCCGCTTCGACGACGCCGATCGTCACGCCGCCGGCGCCGCGGTGACGTCCGAGCGCCTGCGATCGCCGTTCATGCTGGCCCGGGCGCGCCTGGCGGCAGCCCGGGCCTCGATCGAACGCGGAGGACCCGGCGATCGCGACCGGGGAACCTCCATCGCCGCCGAGGTCGGTGCGCTGTGCGATGAGCATGGCTGGGACGGCATCGGCCGTCGTGCCCAACGTCTGCTGACCGAGACGAGCGCGGCGGCGGCTCGGCCGGCTCCCTCTGCGTCGGTCGGGAGACCAGCCCCGCCGTGACCCGACGGATCAGAGTCGCTGTCCTCGGCGGAGGGATGGCCGGATTGGCCACGGCCCATGGGCTGACCAACACCCCAGAGCGCAAGGCGCGCTACGAGGTGACGGTCTACGAGTCGGGCTGGCGAGTCGGGGGCAAGTGCGCCAGCGGCCGCAACCCGGATCACCATGACCGCATCGAGGAGCACGGCCTGCACGTGTGGTTCGGCTCCTACGACAACGCGTTCCGGATGCTCCGCGAGTGCTACGAGGACTACCCGTGGCCAACCGACGCCCCGTTCACGACGGTCGAGGGCGCCTTCATCCCGAGCAACGAGGTCGTGCTGTGGGACAACGCCATGGGATCGTGGGTGCCGGCTATCCTCCACGCCCCGCCCCACCGCGGCCAGCCCGGCGACCCGGGCCCTCCGCCCGGGCTCGACGGGGTCATCCTGGCCGTCATCGACCACGTCACCGACTCGCGACGCGCCGTCCCTCCGACCAGCGGAGGCTCGCCCGACCGCTCGCCGGCGGAAAAGGTGAAGCAGGGCGTCGCACTTCGCATCGGCCTCCCCGTGCTCGAAGCATCGGCGCGCCGACTGACCTCGGCTCTGTCATCGCCGCGCACCGGACAGACCGGGCGACTGCGGTGGCTGCTGGCCTGCCTGCGGCGGGCCCGACGATGGCTGTGGGAGCACGGGGCACGACCGCGACTCGGCGACGCCGACATCCGTCACCGCCTGACCAACATCGACCTGGGCCTGACGCTGATCGTGGGATTCCTCGTCGACGACGTCCTCACCGTCGGCTTCGACGCCCTCAACGACGAGGACTTCCACCACTGGCTGAAGCGTCACGGCGCGTCCGACGAGACGCTGGCGAGCCCATGGGTGCGGGCCTGGTACGACGGGGCCTTCGCCTTCCTCGACGGTTCGACCGACAAGCCCGACATCGCGGCCGGCAGCTCGCTGCACGCCATCCTGCGCCAGCAGTACGGCTACAAGGGCGCGTTCGTGTGGAAGCTCCGGGCCGGCATGGGCGAGACCGTCATCGCCCCGATCTACGGAGCCCTGCAAGAGCGTGGAGTGACGTTCAAGTTCTTCCGCCGCGTGACGTCGATCGAGATCGACCCCGACGCGAAGGACCCGCGCGCCATCCGGCGCATCAAGATGGAGCGCGAGCCGGGACCGGCCGACGGGTTCGACCCGCTGCGCGAGGTCGGTGGCATGCGGGTGTGGTCGACGGTGACGCCGCCACCGGATGCCGATCACGACCCGACCGAGCCCCAGTCCGAGGTCCTCGAAGCGGGTCGGGACTTCGACATCGCCGTGCTGGCCATCCCCGTCGGCGCCCTCGCTCCGATCTGCGGCGAGCTCATCGCCGACGAGACCAATCCGGCCTTCGCCACGATGATCGCCTCGGCGCGCACCACCATGACCCAGTCGGTGCAGCTGTGGACCACGGCGCCGGTGGCCGATCTGGGTTGGTCCCACGGCGGCACCCTCTCGTCGACCTATGTCGAGCCCCTCGACACCTACTGCGACATGTCCCACCTGCTCGAATGGGAGGACTGGCCGGCCTCGGCCAACGTGCGCGGCGTGGGCTACTTCTGCGGGGTCAGCCCCGACCCACCCGCCCCGTCGGGCCCCGCCGGCGCGAGGGCCGCGGCGATGCCACCGGCGGCGCGGCCCGAGAACCCGGCCCAGGCGGGCGGCGCCCCGATCGAGGTCGTGGCCGACGTCGAGGCCTACCTGAAGGACAACATCGCGACGCTGTGGCCGGGGGCGGCGTCGGGTGGCTCGTTCGACTGGACCACCCTGGCCAGCCCGACCGCACCCGGTTCGGGTCCGGCGCCGGCCGCATCCGTCGCCGGCCGAGCCCTCGTCGGCGCCGACCGGCTGGCCACCCAGTACGTGCGGCTCAACTCGTCGCCATCCGAGCGCTACGTGCTGAGCCCCTCGTCGCTGGTCAAGTACCGGCTCCGCGCCGATGAATCCGGCTACGACAACCTCGTGCTGGCGGGCGACTGGACCAAGAACGATCTCGACGTCGGGTGTGTCGAGGCCGCGGTCATGTCGGGGCTCGACGCCGCCAACGTCATCGTCCGCGAGAGCGGGCAGGTGCAGGGCCGGCGCCAGGACTGGCTCCACGGTCGCCCACCGACACCTCGGGTGGGACCAGCCGCGGCGTGGCACGACGCCACCCTCGAGACCATGCGGCAGGTCGGCGATCCCGAGGCCGACGCCGTCGCCGTCGCGCTGATGGGCGATCTCGATCCGGGCGACCACGCCGGCACCGTCCTGACGCTGCGGTCGATCGCCCGGGCTGACCCAGCTGACGCCGACGGTCCGGTGACGGCGTTCTTGAACGAGCGGCCTCCGCTCCCGACGTGGTGCGATCCGCGGCAGATGGAGGTGGCCCGCAACTTCTTCGAGGAGTGGTGGCTCGTCATCGGGTCGACCCTGTTGTGCGCGTCGTTGCCCGCCGGATACGCCGCGGGCAACGGGGTGCAGGCGCTCAAGCGCACCGGCCGGATGCTCACCGGGCCCGACCGTCGGGTGGTCGAGACGGCGCAGTTGGTCATGGACGTGATGCAGCCGGGTGGCCTCGAACCCGGGTCGACGGGCTGGACCGAGTTGCGCAAGGTCCGCCTGATGCACGCCGCGGTGCGCCACCTGATCGAGAGCGACCCCGGCGCACCGACCCACGACAACCCGACCAACGCACCATGGGACGCCGCTCGCTGGGGCCGACCTCTCAACCAGGAGGATCTGCTCGGCACGCTCTGGACCTTCTCGCTCACGACCATCGAGGCCCTCCGGCGCTGTGGGGTTCCGGTCAGCGCTGAAGAGGCGGCGGCCTACCTCCACACATGGTGCGTGGCCGGCCACGTCCTCGGCGTGGCGCCCGACCTGTTGCCCCTCGACGCGGTCGAGGCCGAGCGCAGCTTCGACGCCATACGGCGCCGCCAGTACGCGCCGACCGTAGAAGGTCGAGAGCTGGCCGGCGCACTGGTCAAGATGATCCGCCAGCTCATCCCCTACCGGGCGTTGGACGGGTTGGCCCCGTCGGCGATCCGCTATCTGGCCGGCGACGAGGTCGCCACGATCCTCGGGATCGACCCATCGGATTGGACCAAGGCGCTGTTCGGTCCCGCGCGCCTGGCCAACACCGTCGCCGGATTCTCCGACGAGGCGGTGCCCGGTGTGGCCTGGCTGTCTCGAAAAGTGGGGCTGCGAGTGTGGAAGGCGCTCGAGGGCTACGTCGATCCCGGCAGCGGGGCCCAGTTCGCCATCCCCACCTCATTGGCCGACGGCTTCGGTCTCCCTCACCGGTCGCCGCGCCTGGTCGGTCCCAGACGCCGGTTCACGCGCCGCTAGCCACGAGCCGTTCGCCGAAGCCTGGCCGCTCGGCGCTGGGTAAGGTCGCACCGATGGATGACGAGCGGATGAACCTCGTCTTCGGGCGGACCGTCGACCAGGACACCCAGGACCTCACCGACGCCGACACGCGCGCCGCGCTGGTGGGCGCCACATTCGACGCCGGCGCCGACGTGCTCAGCCGGGCCAGCCACGAGGCCGTCGCCTACCAACTGCTGTTCGACGACCCGCCGGCGACGTGGGCGACCGCGACGCGTCTGGCCGCGCTCGGCCTGACGCGCGAGCAGATCCTCACCCAGATCACCGCGGCCTTCTCACCTCACCTGCTGGCCGCCCTCGAGCGAGGCGAGGCGGTCGACGCGGCCGCCTATCGGGACGCGCTCGACGCGCTCCCGCAGCCGACCGAGGTCGAGATCGAGACGGCCCTGCTCGCGGCGGTGCGGGACCAGCCTGGGATCGCGATCGAGTCAGCGGTCGAGCAGACCATCGCCGCCCTGGTCGGATCGGCGAACGCCACCGACCGCCTGCGCACGACCGTCGAGCACATCGTCGATGACGCCAGCGCCAACTGGGGCCCGCTGGTCGTGGCCGGTGCCGGGCTGGTCGAGGTGGCCTCCTCCCTCGCCGGCAAGGTCTTCACCCACCGGCTCACGGCCTCCGAGGTCGAGCGCGGGCGGATCGACGCCGGGTTCGACCTGTGGATCCATCGCCGCCGCTCCGACCTGCACGACGGCGAGGACCAGGTCGACCTCACGAGCCCCGACGACGGGCCGCTCGGGTGGGCCTTCGGTGGCGACTGGCGCCAGGCCGGCTCGGACGGCGCCGTCGTGTCGGTCCGCGTCAGCATCGACGGGTCCGTCGAGGCGACGGTGATCGACGACCCGGGCCCGCCTGATCCCGCCCTCGTCGCCGCCCTGCGCGCCACCTACGACCGCGACGTCGACGAGTTCGACCTGCCCGTGACGTCCGAGGAGCTGATCGCGACGATGCTCCTCGAAGGATCCTGGTTCGACGAGCCCGGGGCGCCGCTCAGCGAGGTCGCCGAGGCCGCGGGGCTCGAGGTCCGCGGGATCGAGGTGGCCGACGACGAACGCGTGTGGCACAACGCGGCCGTGTTCGCACGCGAGATGCGGGTCTTCCGGCGCCTGCCCTCGAACCACCAGGACGCCGAGAAAGTGCTCAGCGTGCTCGAGCAGGCCGACGGCCTGGCCTCGGCTCGGGCACCAGCTGCGGGTGATGGCGACGACGCCGACAGGTCAGCCTGGCGCCACGTGTGGCGTGTGCTCGACGATCTCGAACGGCTCTCGGTCGTGACCGAAGAGCTGTTCCACCCGCCCGCGACCGGACTGGGCCAGATCGATCCTCAGCCCTTCGTCGACGCGGCCCTGGCGGCGGCGACCCACGACCACGAGCGGGCCATCGCCCTCTGGCTGAAGAGCTTCGTGGCCGAAGGTCGGGGCGATCTCGACGGCGCCGAAGCGGCGCTCAGCGAAGCGCTCGCCGCCGATCGCACCTACCTGCCCGCCGTCGATCGTCTGGCCTGGTACGCGTCGGACCGCGGCGACGCGGCCAAGGCCGCCCACCTGTGGCGCAGCCTCGAGGACAACCAGGCGGTCGCCGGCGACCTCGACTTCGTGAGCGCGGCATTGGATCAGGCCCACGACCTCGGGCGCAACGATCCCTGCTGGTGCGGATCGGGCCGCAAGTTCAAGCAGTGCCATCTCGGCCAGACCGAGGTGGCGCCGCTGGCGGCGCGCGTGCCCTGGCTGGCCCACAAGGCCAGCGCCTTCGTCGAGCGCCGCGGCGGCCAGGAACGGTCCGACGTCGTCGACGTGGCCATCGCCCGAGCGGTCGATCCCGCCGAGGACGCCTCAGTGGCCATGGCCTACGCCGATCCGCTGGTGATGGACCTCGTCCTGACCGAGGGCGGATGGTTCGAACAGTTCCTGGCCGAGCGGGGATCGATCCTGCCCGCCGACGAAGCCGACCTGGCTGCCTCCTGGGTCGGGGTGGCCCGCACGGTGTACGAAGTCGAAGCGGTCGACGCCGACGTCGTCACGATGCGCGACCTGCGCAGCGACGAGCGACTCGACGTCTCGGACCCCGTGTTCGCCCGGTTGGCGCGGCCGGCGGCCTTGGTGTGCGGTCGTGCCGTTCCGGATGGCTCCAGCCATCAGTTCATAGGCGGGCCCTTCGAGGTCGCTCGAGGACGCGAGTCCGAGCTGCTCGCTGTGCTCGACGACGCTCACGCTCGCCACGACGCACTGATCGTCGCCGAGTGGGTCGCAGCATCGGAACGATCGCGAGCCATGCAGGAGACGTGACCCGACGTCGCCGAACCAAGGGGGATGACGAATGAAGGTCCGACGAGTGGTGACCGGACATTCGAGCGAGGGCAAGGCCGTCGTCGCCAGCGACGACGAGGTGGCGCCGATCGAGCTCGACCTGCTGCCCGGATATGAGTTCCACCGGCTCTGGGGCGCCGACTCGACGGTCACCGTTCCCGATGACGGGAGCGCGCCGCCGGCCGCCGCCTACTTCCCGCCGGTCGACGGGTTCCGCTTCGGGCTGTTCACCGTGCCGCCCGACTCGGCCGCCGGGCCTGGTGACATCGATCTCGAGGGCGCGCTGGCCCAGATGGAGTTGGGTTTGCCCGGGATGGCGGCCCACATGGAACCCGACCATCCCGGGATGCACACGACCGACACCGTCGACTACGAGTACGTCGTCTCCGGAGAGGTGGTGCTCGAGCTCGACGACGGAGTCGAGGTGCACCTCGGCCCCGGCGACACGGTCGTGCAGAACGGCACCCGACACGCGTGGCGCAACCGGGGTTCGGTGCCCGCCGTGCTCGTCGTCGTGCTGGTCGGGGCCCAGCGCCGCGCCTGAGCCGGAGCCACCCTCAGGTTGGGCACCCGACGGCCGAGTAGACGGGTTCGCCGCGGCCGACGCGCTTGGACTCGTACATCGCCGTGTCAGCGGAGGCGATCAGCGTGTCGGCCTCGACCGGGTGGTCCGTCCAGGCCACACCCACGCTCACTTGTGGCTCGACGAATCGACCCTTGAGCGCGATCTCGCCGCTGACCGATGCCGCAACTCGTTGGGCGATGAGCATGGCCTCGTCGCCGTTCCCGACGCGGGGGCACACGATGAGGAACTCGTCACCGCCGATGCGTCCGACGGTGTCCAGCTCACGAGTCTGGGACTGGAGGCGTTGGGCGACGACGGTCAGCAGCTCGTCGCCGGCAGCGTGGCCGAGCTCGTCGTTGATCGGCTTGAAGGCGTCGAGGTCGACGAACACGACCGCGGTCCCGGCGCTCGTCGGGTGGCCGGCCAGAGCCGAGTTCAGCTCGGCGAGGATCGAAGCCCGGTTGTGGCAGCCGGTCAGCTCGTCATAGGTCGCCCGCTTCTCGAGCTCGACGCGCATCGACGCGCTGTCGGTCACGTCGGCCAGCGAGGCCACTGCGCCGATGACCGAGCCACGATCGTCGGTCAGGGCGCGGAGCATGACGGCTCCCACCCGGTCGCGCTCGTGGTCGTCGTGGGTGAAGTGCACCTCGATGTCGAGGTCGACGCCCTCGGTCATCACCGCCTCGATGGCCGCGTCGAGCATCACCCGATCGTCCTCGATCAGCACGCCCTTCAGCGCCTGCACCGTGCGGGGATCGCGTCCGAGGATCTGGGTGAGCCGTTCGTTGCTGTAGTTGATGTGGCGGTCGAGGTCGATCTGGAACAGGCCGACAGGCAGCGCCTCGGCCAGACGGTCGAGCAGGCGCTCGCGTGCCCGCAACGCCTCCACTGCGGCCATCTCTTCGGAGATGTCGATGAGCTGGGACACCACGACCCCGCCCTCGTCGCGCAGCGTGTTGTGGTTGATGATCTGAACCCACACCCACGAGCCGTCGCGGTGGCTGTGGCGGACGCGGGCGCCATAGGCCATCCCGGGCCGACCGAGCATCTCCATCCAGTTGTTGATGGCCAGCTCGTGGTCCTCGGGATGGACGAACTCGAGCGAACGCCGGCCGATCATCTCGTCAGCTGTCCATCCGAGCATGGACGTGGTGCCCTCGTCGATGGCGATGATCTTGGCTTGGCCGTCCTTGTGGACGTTGGCCAGCTTGGGGTGCGCCGGCGCGGGGTGGGTGGGCTCGAACAGATCGTCGTCGAGGTCGGCGCGGAGCGGCACCAGGACGCACATGATGGCGTCGTGCTGCCAGCGGAGATCGAAGTGGTAGAGCAGCACGGTGCTCTCAGGATCGCTGGCCAGGTGGACTTCGACGAGCGACGTGCCGCGGTCGAGCAGGGTCTCCCACGCCTCGATGACCAGCACCCGGTCTTCGGGGACCACGAGGGCCAGCGCGCCGACGTCGAGCAGCACGTGCTCGGGGTTGACGGCCAGCGTCTCGGGCATCTCGCCGATGACACCCTCAGCGTTCAGAGGGACCACCCGGGCCTCGGGGTTCTGGGCCAGCAGGATCTTGAACGCGGTGTCCGCCAGCTCAGCTTCGAACCGCGTGTAGCCCATATCGAGAATGTCGTCCCAATTCGAGGAATCTTGACCAAAGGGGGTCATTTGGCACAGGTGGCTACATAGTGCTCCTGGCGGGCTCCCGACGCCACCGCGGGGCCGCCGGGCCGGGCCGCCGAACAGAATGAATGTGACGGAGAGTGCCTGTCGTCGCGACAATGGACCCAGGCCCGACGGGAGGGGGTTTCATGGCCGGAGCAATCCCCGATGTTCGTCGCCCTGGCGCGTCCATGGTCGGGCGGGCCGACGAGCTGGCGGTGGCCGAGCGGTGGATCGATCTGGCCGTCGAAGGCACCCCGCGGATCGGGATCGTGCGCGGCGATCCGGGTGTCGGCAAGTCGTGCTTCGTCCGGGCCGTGGCCGAGCGCGCCGAGCGGCGGGGGATGCGCGTCCTGCGCACGATGGGCCAGCCCGAGGTCGGTCCGCCGCTGCTGCCCATGCTCACCATGCTCCTGCCCCTCATCGACCAGGCCCTGGCCGGCCGGCGCGCCGACCTCAGCCCGGTGGATCTCGAGGCACTGGCCGCGCTGGCCGCGGTCGGCGATGTCGACGCTCGGGGTGGGTCACGCGGGCGACGCGGCACGGACGACACGCAGCGCTACCTGACTCTCGTACGTCTCGTGCTCGGTGCCGCTCGCTCGCGTCCCGTGCTCCTGGTCGTCGACGATGCCCATGCCTTCGACGAGGCCAGCGCCGGTCTACTCACCCATCTCACCGCGGCGGCCGCTCACGCCGCGGAAGGCGCGCCCGTGCGCCTGCTCACCGTCGTCGCGGTACGCCGCACGCCGGGGCGGCTCACGACGCGCGCCGCCATCACGCGCCTGGCCGGCGAGGAGGGAGCGGCCGTGCTCGATCTCGGCGGGCTGGGCGAGCTCGGCCTCAACGAGATGCTCACGATGCTGGGTCCGGCGCCGCCGTCCCCGCCGCTGCTGTGGTCGATCATGCGCCGCACGGACGGCAATCCGCTGTTCGCTCGACTGCTCTGGAACCAGTTGCTCGACACCGGAAGCGCGCGGGTCGACCGGCGCGTCGTCGTCGCCGACCTGGCGTCGGCCGAGCTGACTCGTGGCGGCCTCGACGAAGCCGTCGACCTGCAACTCGAGTCCCTGCCCGCTCGCGCGCGAGGTGCTGGCCATCGCCGCGGTCCTGGGAGACGGGGCCCCGATCGAGGTGTTGGCCCGTGTCGTCGGAATGAGCACCGACGACACCGAGGAACAGCTGGGCCAGGCCGACGAGTGCGGCGTCTGCCACATCGACGGGCCCCGGTTCCGATTCGACCACCCACTGGTGCCGGCGGCGCTGACCCGACGGCTGACTCCGGGTCGGCGGCGCCGACTCCACTTCGACATCGCCGCCGCGCTGGCCACCCTCGAGCCGAACGGTGCCGTCGAGATCGCCGCCCACCTGCGTGCCGCCGGCGAACTGGCCGCCGCCGAGGACCGCCGGCGCTGGGGGGTCGAGGCGGCCGAGCAGGCCATCGAGCTGGGGGCATGGGGCGACGC
Organism: uncultured Microthrixaceae bacterium; assembly: GCA_963734965.1. Taxonomy (GTDB): domain Bacteria; phylum Actinomycetota; class Acidimicrobiia; order Acidimicrobiales; family Acidimicrobilacustridaceae; genus UBA4742. The sequence continues at coordinate 1,156,085 of CAVTJK010000004.1, forward strand.
CGCCGCCGGCTTCGCGCTGGCCCTCGACGATGGCGTCGATTCCGGGTTCGCGCCGCCCACCCGCCTGGACCTCTACCAACGAGCGGCCGGGGCGTGCGCCGCCTATCACGACTTCCACGGCTGCGAGCGCTTCGGCATGGCCGCGGTCGACCTGGCGCGCCAACTCGGCAACCTCGAAGCCTGGTGCGCGGCTCTGGCCGAGCTGAGCCACAGCCGCATCCGCGTGGCCCCGGGTGGCAGCCGGGTCTCGACCCGCGACCTCGAGGACTTCCTCGACGCGACCGAGGGCCAGGTGCCCACGCTGCGAGCGCGGGCACTCGCCCATCTCACCGAGGTGCACTTCACCGCGTTCGAGTTCGCCGGCGGCCGAGACTACGCGGACGAATCGAGGCGGTTGGCCGAGGCGGCCGGCGACGATCTGCTCATCGCCTTCGTGTGCTTCACCGAGGGCCTGTTGCACCAGGGCCATCTCGACCTCGACCAGTCCGACGACTGCTTCGCCCGCAGCATCGTGCACGCGGACGCGGCTGGTGGGGCCGCCTACGGATCGTGGGCGCGGGCGCGACTGCCGTCGACGTTGTGGATCCGGGGCCGGCTCACCGAGGCCGAGACCGCGGCCATCGAGGCCGAGCCGCTGGCCGACGCCACCCACGACTGGGCCGAGCTCTCGTTGGTGGCGGCGTGGCGCGCCAACATCGCCGGCGCCCAGGGTCGATTCGGCGATGCCGAAGCCCTCGCCGGTCGAGCGCTCGTACGGCACCGACGATCGGACTACGCCTTCACGCCACTGGTCGCGTGCCCGGCGCTGGCCATCGCCCGAGCCATGCGAGGAGACGTGGGCGGGGCGCACGAAGCGCTGGCCGACTGGCGCGAGCGCGGCGCGACGCGCTTCGCGGATCAGCTCGACATCCTGGTCGACTGCCTCGTCGATGACCGCGCCGCCGCGCTCACCGCCCTCGATCATCGGCCGTGGCACGCGGTGCCCGACCACCCTGTCGGGCTGCGTCACGGCGCCAAGCTCATGGCCCAGGTCGAGGTGGGGGCGACGGTCGGCGATCATGACCTGCTGGCGGCGGCGCGCCCTCGCCTCGTCGATCTGCATCGCCGGGGCGTTCGCTTCATGCCGGGCAACTTGTCGCTCGTGTCGCGGCTGTGTGGCGTGGCCATCGGCCGCGACGATCCCACCGAGGCGCTGCGGTGGATCGCGGTGGCGCGCGACGAGGCCCAGCGGGCGGGGGCCGAGGCCGAGGCGGCCCGTTGCGATCTCGACGAGGCGCTCCTACGGCGGGGGCGCGGGGCCGGGGACGACGAGGACACGGCCCAGCTGCTGCTGGCGGCGGCGGCCATGGCCTTCGACCGGTTGGGCATGCTCCCGCTGCTGCGGGTCGCCGAGCACCAGCTCGGAGGTCGGCCCGATGGCACGCCCCGGGCGCTCAAGGTCATCCTGTTCACCGACCTGGTCGACTCGACGATGCTCAACCTGGCGGCCGGCGACGAGCACTACGTCCAGCTGCTGCGGGTGCACGACCGGGTCGTCCGTGACGCGCTGCGCGATCACGGTGGGGTCGAGTTCAAGCACACCGGGGACGGCGTCGCCGCGTGGTTCGCGTCGGCTCACCAAGCCGTGGGCTGCGCGCTCGGGCTGCAGGAGCACCTGACCGGGCTCTTGCACGCCGAGTCGGGGCTGTCCGTACAGATCCGATGCGGTTTGGCCGCGGGCGAACCCATCGAAGAGGGTGGCGACCTGTTCGGCATCGCCGTCACGCGGGCCAAGCGCATCTGCGATGAGGCATCGAGCGGCCAGGTCCTCGTGGCCGAGGAGGTGTCGGCGATGGTGGCCGACCCCACGCTGCGATTCGCCCGCCATGCCGATGCCGAGCTCAAGGGCATCCCGGGTCGCACGCGGTTGTTGCTCGCTCGACGCGACGACGCACTTGGTGGACAACCGACACCACCCCGCGCTTAGCTGTGGGGGGCTCTCACCTGCGGGGGTGGGACGAAACGCACGGGGGGTGCGAACGATGCCGATGCCTTACACCCTGAGCAAGGGTCCGATTCTGGCTGTGCTCGAGAACCTGCTCAATCCCGAGAACCCGGACCAAGTCCAACGACTGCATGCCGGTCTCGTGCTGTTGCGCGAGGGCGTGCCGCTGACCGACATCGGCGTCGTCGACTCGACCAACATCAAGGTCGATGCCAGCACACCCGAGCCGCTCGACGACCGCCTCAACGAGTACTGGTTCGGCAAGACCGAGAACGAGAAGACCGGAAAATGGGATCCGCAGCCGCCGTTCGGACCTCGCCACACCAGGACCGGCTACTGGGCCGACTACTACGGCGACGTCGAGAGCGTGCTCCGCGAGACCCTGATCCGCACGATCGAAGTGGCCATCGGCATCGACGCCGGCGCCGATCCCGCCAAGACGACGCGTCAGTGGGATGTCGAGGTCTTCTGGAAGTGCGGCAACCCCTGGTTCGAGGGCTGGGTCACGTGGCGGCGCAACCGCCGCCATCGCGACGAAGGGCAGGTGACGACGATCATCGCCACGCCGAACGACACGAGGAACACGATCCGGATCCATCCGGCTCATCCGCCCCACGGTGCCCCCGCCCTCAAGGTGCCCAAGACCGCGCCCAAGGCCGATCACGGCATGTGGCTCGTGACCCAGCCCGACCACCGGCGCCGCACCTCGGACCCCGCTCGGGCCGCCTCGAAGTCGCCGCTGCTGAAGGGCAAGGAGAGCTGGTACGACGAGGGCAGGGTCACGACGCTCGAGCTCACCGAGGCCGTGGGCGGGGCCGCTCCTCGCGGCTTGACCTACCGGCCGCCCGCCGCCAAGAAGCGCTCCTGATCAAGCCCCGGCGTCGATGTCGGATACCTGCCAGCGATCGCCTGGCGCGACCCCCAGACTGGTGGGGTGATCCGTTCTGACCCCCAGGGCTCGGCGTCGTGAGCCAGCCCCGTCTGCCCCTCGACGCCGGCCCGGCTCTCGGATCGGGCACAGCCGTCGACCTCGCGCCCGGCGCCGTGTGCGTGCCCGGTTGGCTGTCGCTGCCCGACCAGCGCGAGCTGCTCGACGCCTGCCGCGCCTGGGCCCGACCTCCGGCGGGCCTGCGCCGGCCACGCATGCCCAATGGGGCCCCGTTCACCACGAGGGCGGTGTGCCTCGGCTGGCACTGGTACCCGTACCGCTACAGCCGCACGTGCGACGACCACGACGGCGCCCCCGTCAAACCCTTCCCCGACCTGCTCAGGCGACTCGGCACGGCGGCCTGTCGCACGACCGGATACGAGCCCGCCGCCTACGACGCCGCCATCGTCAACTTCTATGACCGGGACGCCAAGCTCGGACTGCACCAGGACGACGGCGAGGGTGAGTCGGTGATCGCCAACGGTTCGCCGGTCGTCACCATCAGCTTGGGCGACACCTGTGTGTTCCGCCTCGGCAACACCGAGACGCGCACCCGGCCCTATCGCGACATCGAACTGGCCAGCGGCGACCTGCTCGTGTTCGGTGGTCCCGCGCGGCTCGCCTACCACGGGGTGCCCAAGATCCGGGCCGGCACGGCCCCGCCCGGCGTCGACCTCGACGGACGCATCAGCGTGACGCTGCGCGAGTCGGGCCATTCCTAGACGCGCCGCGAAACAGGTCAGAGGGTGACCGGGTTCGGGGCGCACGCTCGTCCCATGACGAACCTCACCCGATCCCAGCCGACCACCGAGGCGCCGTTCGGCCTCGACGATCCCCGCAGCGCCTTCGCCCGGTCCGTGGCCCTGGCCACCGCCGTCATCGCCCAGGTCGTGCCCGACCAGCTCACGGCTCCGACCCCCTGCCCGGACATGGATGTGCGGGTGCTGCTCGCCCACCTCGTCATGGTCCTGCGACGGGTCGCCGCCTCCGGGCGCGGCTTGGCGCCGGAGGCCTGGCCCGACGTCGACATGAGCCTCGCCGACGACGCCTGGCTGCCGGCCTGGACCGCAGCCGCCCACGAGATCCCGCCCGCCTGGAGCGCCGACGAGGTCCTCGACCGCGACGTCCGGCTGCCGTGGACGACCATGAGCGGAGCCGACATGTTGCGCACCTACACCAGCGAGGTCACCGTCCACACGTGGGACCTGGCCCGGGCCACCGGCCAGCAGCCGGTGTGGGACCCCGACGTGGTGGCCGTCTCGTTCGTGGCCATCCGCCAGGCCCTACCGGCCGAAGCCCGCATCGAGTCCTTCGAGGCTCTGAGGGCCACCCTCCCGTCTGACTTCCCCTGGCGCGCACCCTTCGCCGCCGCCGTCGACGTCCCCGCCGACGTACCCCTCATCGACCGCCTCGTCGCCTGGTGCGGGCGCACGCCCTGAGCGTGTGATCCGGCTGGGTGTGGGCTAGGCGATCGGGTCGGCCAGCTCGACGTAGCGGCAGAGCATGTTGGCCAGGCGCATCTGCTCGACGGTGTGGCACTCGACGCCGAGCAGGTCGGGACTGGCCACGACGACGCACAGCACCTTGGCGCGGGAGACAGCCACGTTGAGGCGGTTGCGGCTGTAGAGGAACTCCATGCCACGCGACACGTCCTGGGCGCTCGACGCAGCCAGCGACACCAGCACGACCGCAGCTTCCTGGCCCTGGAACTTGTCGACCGTCCCGACCCGGGCCCCATCGGGCAGGTGCGTCGCCAGCTCGTGGACCTGGGCGTTGTAGGGCGCCACGACGAGGATGTCATCGGCGCCGATCGTGGCCACCTCGCCCCTCTCGTTCGTCCACTGGCGACCGGCCAGCGCGTCGTAGACCTCGCGCAAGGCCCGCGCCTCTTCGACCGACGAGGTGCGGTTGCGTTCGTGGACGACCGGCAGCCAGCGCAGACCCGCCCCGTCGACAACCCGACCATCGGCGATGGTCTGGCCCACGGTCTCGGGCCGGCTGTGCAGGCGGCCGTCGTAGACCTGCTCGGAGATGAAGCGCGCAGACCGCGGGGTGCATGCGCCAGGTCTGGTCGAGGAACACGCCGAGGTGGGGCGGCACGGTCGCTTCGCCGTCGAGGATGTGCTCGAGGGCGGACACACCGGCGCCGTCCGGATGCACACCCTTGGACGGTTGGGCCAGCTGCTGGGGATCGCCGACCAGCACGAGGTTGCGGGCCGCGGGCGCCACCGAGATGACGTTGGCCAGCGAGAGCTGGCCGGCTTCGTCGACGACGAGGGTGTCGAGGGCGTCGACGATGTCGTCGCGAGCGAACAACCACGTCGTTCCGGCCACGATGTCGAACGCGTCGAGGTCGCCGACGAGGTCGCCCGGATCCTTGAACGTCGACACGAACGGGTGGTCGATGCCATGACCATCGTCGGTGATCTTCTGGGCGATGGCGACCGTTCGTCCCGGCCTGTTCGGCCGCGGCGATGACGGCCCGCACGAGGGTGCCGATGGCGCTGTGGGTGAAGGCGGTGATGCCGACCGTGCGACGCCTGGGCCACCAGCTCGAGGATGGCCCGGGCCGCGGTGTAGGTCTTGCCGGCCCCGGGTGGACCCTGCACCGGGAGATAGGACTGGTCGAGGTCGGCCACGAGGCGCACCGTGGCGTCGAGCGGGGTCTCGCCGTCGTCTTGCAGCGGCGCATCGGCCGGCGGCTTGGCCCACAGGCGAGGCGGCCGGCGAGCGAGCAGCTGGCGCGCCGACATGGCCGGTCCGGGACCGTCGACGCCGTGATCGAGCAGCGCCTCGGCGACTCGCTGCAGCGACGCCTCCTGCCAGGGGGGACCGCAGCGGACCGCCCGGCATGATGGCGACCGGATGCACGATGGTGGTCTGGTTGCCGCGGGTCAGCTCGACGGTGCCGTCGCGCCCGTCGATGGCGCAGACCGTCCCGGCGTTGCCCGTGTCGTTTCGGCCCCGAAGCCTCTCGGAACGCACCCGCGCGGATCGACGACCTTGTGGCCGACCGACAGCTTGAAGTCCTGGCCGGGATCGAAGCGGTAGCGCCAGATCGTCGAGCGCTTGACCTTGCCCACCTCGCCCTCGAGCACGAGTCCGCCGATGGTCTCGGGATCGTCGACGAAATCGTCGTCCTCGTAGCGCAGCACCCGATCGAAGTACTGCCACCATTCGGGCTTGGCCTCCCGCCGGTGCCACTGGAGTAGATCGGCCGTCAGCCACCGGGCCCGCTGGTCGTCGGACGGTTCGGGCGCGGGGAGGTCCGAATCGGCCGAGTGCTCGGCCTGGGCCATGAGCACCTGCTCGCGGTCGGCCGTGAGCCGGTGGATCAGCACGGCCAGCTCCGGGTCGACCAGCTCGATGTCGGACGGCTGCGGGTTCGACCGACGGGGGACGTCTTCACCCGACTCGATCAGCTGAGCGCGCTGGCCCTCGAGCCATCCCCGCAGTCGCCACGTCGACTCGACGTCGTCGCGGTTGTAGTCCTCGATGTCGACCAGGATCTGCTGGATCCTGCGTGTGCAACCAGCGCTCGTACTCGACGATGCTCGATCCACCGATCCGATGTCTCCCTCTCGCGGCGCGCATGTAGAGCGGTTCGAGTCTCTTGATCGAGTACGAGTCGACGCCCACGCGCACGCCCTGGCGCACGACCCGGTAGAGGTCGACGAACACGTCGCCGCGCAGCAGGTCGTCCACGTCGTCCTCGCGGGTGCCGTAGCGGCCCATGAGCTTGCCGATGGCCGTCGTCTCGTACGGCGCGTAGTGGTACACGTGCATGTTGGGGTACTGGCGGCGCCGGTCGACGATGCAGTCGATCAGCTGCTCGAACACCAGTCGCTCGACCGAGAGGCGTGTGCGCCCACCAACCCTCGAAGTGCAGCTCGCCCGGCTCGGCCTCCCATCCGAGGCCGTGGAGGTACTCGAGGCCGTGATCGCCGACGTAGGGGTGGCCTTCGATGTCGTAGAAGAGGTCGCCGGGATCGGGCGCAGGCAGTCCGGCCAGTCCCATGTCCGCCTCGATGGGCAGCACCGGCTCGACCAGCGGCGGCTGGCCGGGCTGGCTCTCGAGCTGGAGCCGAGCTTGGGTGCGGAGTCGTTCGGTGACGGTGCCGGTGAGACCGGTGACGGCCCGATCGGCAGGCAGCTGGGCCAGCGCGGTGAGGGTCGGGACGCCGGCCAGCTCGAGTCGGCGGCGTCTGCTCACCGGCGATGAAGGCCACCCGGCTGAGGTGGTCGTCGTCGGTCCCAGCGCCCATGGCAGCGGCCGGCCCACCGACAGATGGCGCAGTGGTCACACGGCAGCGGGTAGGGCTCGACCGCGGTCGCCGAGAGCGCCGAGGAACCGGTGCCTTGACGGACCGGTAGTAGGCCGACACCTCGTGCAGGCGCACCGACACCCGCTCGTTGCCGCCAAGGATCACATGGACCTGATCGGGCGCCGTGCCCTGGAAGCGCTCGACCTGCTCGGCGTAGAAGCACAGCTGGAGCACGGCTGATGCCTTCACCGATCGCGGACAACTTGGTGTCCTCGGGTTCGTAGGCCCAGTCCCCCGAGGTCGCTCGTTGTCGCCACCCGTCGCAAGAAGTCGGCGTGACCGCGCCACCACGGCACGGTCGTCGGTATCGAGGAACGTCGCCTGGTAGATGACGTCGGCACGCGCGGCCATGGCCGCCACCGTCTCGGCGTCGCGCTGGATCAGGGGCACCGCTCGATCGGACCGGGGCGACGCCGTCACCCGCCGGATCGGCGATCTCGACCACCGATCGCGCCCTCGCCGCTGCAGGTGCTCGAGGTAGGCGGCCTCGTGGAGCGAGTCCACGATCCTGGAGCAGCTCGAGCATCGGATCGTTGCGCAGCGGCTTGTTGATCTCGCCGGCCGCGGCCCGCCGATCGAGCCAGGTGACGTGGCGACACGCCAGGTGGGCCACCAGGTCGGTGGCGCTGACGACCACCACGTCGTTGATCTTGTCCATCGCGCTCCGGAGTCGGCCGTGTCGGTCCACCCAGTAGATCAGCATCCGAGGCCGCGAGCGGGACCCGAGACGGCGAGATCAGCCGGCGGCTCGGATCAGCGCTGCACGGCGTTGAGCAAGGCCACGACGGCGAGGAACACGCCCGTCAACGCGATCAGGGCCATCACGACCCACCGCTGCAGTTCGACCGTCAGATCGGCCATCGCCGCCACCATCTCGCCCCGCAGTTCGACCTGGCCCGCCCGCAGGTCGACCTGGCCGCCGTGCAGTTCGACCGTCAGATCGGCCATCGCCGCCACCATCTCGCCCCGCAGTTCGACCTGGCCCGCCCGCAGGTCGACCTGGCCGCCGTGCAGTTCGACCGTCAGATCGGCCATCGCCGCCACCATCTCGCCCCGCAGTTCGACCTGGCCCGCCCGCAGTTCGGTCTGGCCGCCGTGCAGCTCCGCGATCTGGCCCCGCAGTTCGACCTGGCCGCCGTGCAGCTCCTCGATCTGGCCCCGCAGTTCGACCTGGCCGCGCCGCAGTTCGGCCTGGGCACCGTGCAGCGAGGCCATCTCGCCCCGCAGTTCGGCGAAGCCGCCTCGCACCTCGGCCCGCAGCTCGGCCACCTCGCCGCGCAGCTCGGCGCGCTGTGCGTCCATCTCACTGCGGATCATCCCCAGATCGGCCTTCGTCGCCACATCGGCCCAACCCACAGGCGGAAGGTAGCTCATGATCTCGTCCAGGGCAGGGGGTGTGAGCAGCTGGCCGAGCTCGTCGTGCAGCAGATGGCGTCGTCGTTCGTCCGCCACGTGGTCTCCTCTCTCGATGGTGCGGGAGGGAAGCCGGGGAAGGAACCAGTCGGTTGGTGTGCTCCGATGGCATGATCATACCAGATGATGGATAGCCGATCATGTGTTCTGGCAGCGGACCCGCCTCCATGCCACGACGCGGCCATCTGCGCTGGTTGAGGACGGCCGAGCGCGGCTAGGCCGCCGCCTGGCCCAGATGCATCTCCCAGTACAGGAAGTTCCGGGTCTGATCGAGGATCTGTTGGCGATGCTCGGCATAGGGGACGTGGCAGGTCTCGTCCCAGGACTCGAGGAACATGTCGAGGCCCTGCGCGTGGGCGGCGTTCTGCGTGTTCACCGCGGCCTGGTAGTTCACGAGGGGATCGGTCGTGCAATGGAAGTCCAGGGCCGGTGCATCGCCCGCCGAGACCGTGCCGACGACAGCCTGCGCCCCCGAGATCGAGACCGCGGCTCGCACCGCGGCGGACGGATCCTCAGATGACGAGTAGCCCACGTTCAGTGCCGTGATGGCTCCGGCCGACGAGCCACCGATGGCGATGCGGGTCGGGTCGATGCCGTAGGTCGAGGCATGCGTGCGCAGGAAGCGCACTGCGGTCTGGGCGTCAGCGGCGGCCTCCTGGATGGCCACGATGCAGTTGGAGGCGTTGCCCGTGCAGCCGGGCGACTCGAGCCGATAGTCGATCGAGACGTTGACGTATCCCTCTTTCGCGAACGTGTTCGCCTCGTCGACCAGCTCGGCGGAGGTCCGGTTCCCGCTGTGGAACGAGCCGCCGTGGACCCACACGATCGCGGGTCGGCTGGTGACGGTGTCGCCCGTGGGCTGGTACATGTCGAGCTGCAGCGTGATGGTCTGGCCGACCGAGTTGACGGCGCTGCCGAACGTCACGCCGTTGGTCACCGTGACCGCGCTGAACACGGGGTCGCGATAACGAACCACGCCGTCGCCCGGCGGGGTGACGGTCGGCCAGTCACATCCCGCGGCCACGACCACGAGCAGGGCGAACAGGGGCAAGAGGCGTCGACGCATGAGGCGAATGCTCGTTCCCCCCCGTGATGGCGTCAAGCGCTCCGGTCCTCAGCCGACGAGGTCGAAGGCCCAGCCGAGGTTCTGCCCCGTGGGGTTGCGGCTCTCGATGGCCTCGAGCCTCGTCAGCTCGGACGGGTTCCACAGACCCCACCGCCAACCCGACCACGACGACCATCGCCAGCACCGACGCGAATCGGTGCCGTCGGACCGATGCGCCAATCACGGCGTCAACGTACCGTGTCGTGGATCGGCCCTCGCCTCTGGAGCATCCCATGACCATCGACCAAGTCGCCGTCGTCGAAGACGAGTCGGCGCGCCTCGTCGCCGCGTTCGAGGCCAACCCCGACGGCCGGGTTCCCTGGTCCGAACGCTGGACCGTCGCCACCGTCGCCCGCCACGTGGCGGGCACTCATCACGTCCTGGCCCAGGTCATCGCCGGTCGCCCGGCCAACGGCTTCGAGCTGTTCGCCTCGTTGGAGGTCCCCGACAAGCGCGACCCGGGCTTCGCCGACTGGTGCCGGCAGGGCACGGCCGCCCTCGTGGATCAGTTCCACACGGTCGATCCCCACGACGAGTGCTGGTCGTGGTACGACGAGGGTCGCCACGTCGGTTGGTGGCAGCGACGGATGGCGCAGGAGACGCTCGTGCACCGCTGGGACGCCGAGGACGGTGCCGGGGTCACCTCGACGCCGATGGACCCGGCCGTCGCCGCCGACGGCATCGACGAATACCTCGAGGTGTTCGTCGGCGCCGGCCGCAGTGCCGCCAGCTCGCCCGCCGGTCCGTCCATCGAGTTCGAGACCACCGACGCGGTCGACCGCTGGCTGTTGCAACTGCCGGCTGAAGGCCGGCGCATCGTGAGCCGCGAGGGCGACGACCCGGCGCTCACCCTGCGCGGCCCGGCGGAGGGCGTCCTCCTGGTCGCCTGGGGTCGCCTCACGCCGGATGCCGCCGACGTCGAGGTGCTCGGCGACACCTCGATCCTCGACCGCTGGAGCGACCTGATCCCGCCGATGTGAACCGGGCCGGCCCGGGCTACGGTCGGACCCGGCGGCAAAGGAGGACCCATGCAGGTCGATGACCGGGCCACGCTCGCCTACTACACGGAGCCGGGCATGATGACCGACCCGGGTCGGTACGCCTCCCTCCTCGACCCGTTGCCGAGCGACATCGGCGGGATCGCCAAGGTCGCGCAGGGACTGCTCGTCCACGAGCACATGGCCGAGGCGTACGGGGTGACGCTGTCGGACGACGACCGCGCCACCGTGCACCTGCGCCCGGTCGAGCAGATCCTCGAAGCCGTCCTGGCCCGCGACGATCGTCCGCTCGGGGACAAGCGACCGGCAGCCGACCGGGTCGCCGGCAACTGCCGACACTTCACCGTGCTGGCCGTCGCCGCGCTGCGAGCCAAGGGCACGCCGGCCCGGGCGCGCTGCGGCTTCGGTGGCTACTTCAACGACGGTCGCTTCGAGGACCACTGGGTCTGTGAGTACTGGGACGCTGACCAACAGCGCTGGAAGTTGGCCGACGCCCAGCTCGATCGGCATCAACGGGCCTTCTTCCCGATCGACTTCGAGCCGACCGACGTCCCCCGCGATCGGTTCCTCGTCGCCGGCGACGCCTGGAGCCAGTGCCGCGCCGGCCAAGCCGATCCCGACACCTTCGGGCTCACGTTCACCAACGAGGCCGGCTACTGGTGGATCGCCGGCAACCTCATGCGCGACGCCGCCGCCCTGGCCAACGTCGAACTGCTGCCGTGGGACGGCTGGGGCGTGATGCCAGGACCGGAGGACACGATCAGCGTCGAGCACCAAGAGCTGTTCGACCACCTCGCCCTCCTCACCGAGTCGCCGGACACCGCCTTCGACGAGTTGCAGGACATCAACCAGACCGACGATCGGATCCGCGTTCCATCCGTCGTGCGCAACTACGTACTGCAACGCGACGACCAGCTTCCCCGCGCGTAGGCGTCGAGCGCGGCTCGCTGATGTGGCGGACGACCACTTCGATCGTTCGAGGCGATGTGGCAGACTCACGGCGGCGGGCTAGTGGGGGTCCGCCCAGCGGGAAAGTGGGGGGTTGGTCATGAACAGCTCGATCCTTGGCGCGGCGCTGGGCATGGCGGTGATCTTCGCCGCGTTTGCTCTGCTGGCGTCAGGTCTTCAGGAGGTCATCGCTTCGTCCTTGAAGTTGCGAGGCCAGACGCTCATCACCGCACTCGAGAGGCTGGGCGAAGGCGAAGCGGCGGAGATCTTGAACTCCTCGGTGCTCAAGCCGCTCGGCAAGGAGAAGGCATCGGCTGTGCCCGACGGCAACGAGTCTGACAAGACGGTCAACAAGAAGGATGTGCCGTCGTACATCCCGAGTTGGTTGTTCGCCGCGTCGGTCGTAGGGCGGATCCCCGACACGCTGACCACCAAGGCCGAGCTGGTGAAGGACGCGGGCGACGCGGCCACGCCACCTCCGCCCATACCCGACGAACTGGCCAACCTGCCTGGCGCGCTGGGCAACGTGGTTCGAAAGATCTGGGCCGATGTCGGTGGCGACGTCGAGAAGGTCCAACACGAGCTGGCCAGGTGGTACGACAGCTACATGGAGCGCGTCTCCGGCTGGTACAAGCGCAAGACGCGGTGGATCCTCTTCTTCGTGGGCTTGCTCGTCTGCGTCATCGCGAACGTGGACGCCATCTCGCTGACCCGGACCGTCGTGGACAACGCGCAGGTGCAGGCCGTCCTGAACACGGACGCGACCAACACGAAGGCGTGCCCGGCCGGCAGCTCGCAGCTCGAGTGCGGGATCAACGCCATCTCGAGCCTGCCCGGCTCGCAGCTCGGCCTGTTCTGGGTAGCCGGTTGCACGCCGAAGGCGGCGGCGACGGCGAGCAAGGGCGCGATCTCGTCGACGAAGGTCGTGGTCTGCACGAACGGCGTCGGCGGGTGGTTCCACAACCGAGGTGTCCGCCACTTCGGTGACTACGTGATCAAGCTCCTCGGGCTGATCCTGGGGGCGTTCGCCATCAGCCTCGGGGCTCCGTTCTGGTTCGACCTCATCGGCCGGGGTGTCGCCCTCAAGGGCGCGGGCCAGACCCCGGACCCGGCCAAACCCACGCCGTCGACGACCTGATTCGGTCCCGGTTGGCGCTGAGTCGTCACCCGGAGTTCGGCATTCGCTCATCCTTTGCTCACCGTGCTCTCAGGTTCGAGGCGTTGACTGGCGGCGATGGTTCCGCTGGTCCCCCCGGCCGGCGCCCGAACCGACTGCACCCGGCGACGGCTGGCGGCGTCGATCGCGGCGGCGGCAGCTCTCGTCCTCGTCGCCGTTCTCGGCGCCCGGGTAGCCGATGCGACCGAGCCGCCCGCGACCTCGACCCCGACGGCGCCGCCCCCGCCGACGATCACCCGGACGACGACGACCCCGACGACGACGACCCCGACGACGGCCACCCCGAGCCCGACCACGACGGTGGCCCCCCCGCCGATCCCCGTCGATCAGCAGTCCTTCGCTGATCCCGCGGTCGTGCACGCCGGCGTGTGGTGGATCGCTTACGCCACCCAGCACTTCGCCGGGGGCGCGGCCAGCCAGAACGTCCCGATGCGCTTCAGCGTCGACCTGCAGAAGTGGGCCAACGCCGGCGACGCCCTCCCCGTCCTGCCGCCGTGGGCCACCCCGAACGACACCTGGGCGCCCTCGGTCGTCCAGGCCGCCGACGGAACATGGCGGCTCTACTTCGCCGCCCGCACCGCGACCGGCCAGGAGTGCATCGGCGTGGGCCTCGCCCCCGTCGCCTGGGGCCCCTACACATCGCCGGCGGCGCAGCCCCTCGTGTGCCAGACCGGCTTCGGCGGAGACATCGATCCGTCGACCTACACGGACCTCTCGGGCACCCGCTGGCTCGTCTGGAAGAACGACGGCAACAGCAACGGCCACGCCGTCGCCCTGTGGGCCCAACCGCTCGCCGCCAACGGGGCCGCCACGGTGGGCTCGCCCACCCGGCTGCTCACGGCTACGGCCAAGTGGGAGCACGGCATCGTCGAGAGCCCTGACCTCGTCGCCCTCGGCGGGACGCTGTACCTCTTCTACTCGGGCGGCAGCTGGGATCGGACCGACTACGCCACTGGCTACGCGACCTGCGCCGCACCCGCCGGACCGTGCACCAAGGTCACGACGACGAGCCCGATCGAGCCCGACACCTGGGCGGTGGGCGACGGCGGCCTGTCGACCTTCGCCCTGCCCGATGGTCGCACGGGCATCGCGTGGAGCGGCTGGACGGCGGCCCAGGTCGGCGCCCCGTCGGGCGGCGTGCGCGACCTGCACGTCGGCCACATCCGCATGACCGCCCTCGGCCCGGCCCTGATCGAGGGCCTGGGCCCCGACCCGGTCGTGGCTCCGACGGCTCCGACGGCTCCGACGGCTCCGACCGTGCCGAGCCCGCAGCCCGTGCGCTACGCCACGACGACCGCCGCTCCACGCGTCACCGCACCGTCGCTTGACCCTGCGCCCGACGCGCCCCCGTCGTCGTTCCCCTGGCCGATGCTGCTGGGGACCGTGGCCACGACGTCCGCCCTCGTGATCGCGCTGGCCCGACGACGATCGAAACGAGTCGCGCCCACCTAGGGGCCCGCCCCGTATCGTGAGAGCCCATGACCAGCCTCGACCTCGAGCCTGTGGCCGATCTGTTCCGAGTCCTGGCCGAGGTCGACTTCGGGGACGCGTCGCCGTTGTACGCCACGCTGGCCACTCACGCCGCCGATGACCCAGAGCTGTTGTCGTTGCTCCGGCCCGCCGGACCGACCGACCGCCTTCCCCACCTGCTGTTCGCCGCTGTGCAGTACCTGCTGCTCGCCGACGGCTCCGACCCCATCGACGCGTTCGGGGCCGATCCGTTCCCGCGCTTTCGTGAGTGGAGCCTGGATCGCCGCGCCGACGTCGAAGCCCTCGTCGCCACCCACGTCGTCCAGACGAACGAGGTGGGTCGCTGCGCCGCACTGCTCCCGTGCCTGGCCGCCGTGGCCGCCGCGGAACGCCGGCCGCTGGCCGTCATCGAAGTCGGTTCCAGCGCCGGATTGAACCTGCTCTTCGACCGCTATCGCTACGACTACGGGGGCGGCAACGGAAGCGGACCGGCTGACTCGACGGTCGTCCTGCGACCCCGCGTCGACGGCTCCCCGGCTCCTGGCCTCCAGGTGCCCGAGGTCGCCTGGCGCCGCGGGCTGGACCGCCTGCCGGTCGACGTCACCGACGACGAGGCCGTCCGCTGGCTGCGGGCATGCATCTGGCCCGAACAGACGGATCGCCAGCACCTGCTCGACCACGCCGTCTCGATCGCTCGACTCGATCCCCCGGTGCTGATCGCCGGGGACGCCATCGAGTCGCTGCCAGCCGTCGTGCAGAGCGCGCCCGCCGACGCGGCGCTGTGCATCGTGCACACGGCCGTCCTCCCCTACCTTCCTGACCCCGCCGCGCTCACGGGGCTGCTCCAGGACATGTCGCGCAACCGGCCGCTGTGGCGGGTGTCGGGCGAGGCGTCCGGCCTCGTGCCCGACCTCGTCGCCCCGCCCGCCGCGAGCAAACCGATCGCGTTCGTCTACGGCGTCGTGCCCTTCGCCGTCGCCGGTCAACGCCCGCGGGCCCTGGCCCGATCCGGCCCCCACGGAACCTGGATCGAGTGGCTCCAACCCTCACCGTCGGTCCGATGATCGACATCGTCACCGTCAACGTGGCCACGCCGATGGTGCTGGCCGAGCACCGCGGCCAGCGCGTGTACAGCGGCATCGCCAAGCAACCGGTGGCGACGGGCACGCGGCTCTGGCTCTCGACGGTCAACCTGTCGGGCGACGGCCAGGCTGATCTCAGCGTCCACGGCGGGCCCGACAAAGCGGTGTATGCCTACCCCTCCGAGCATCTGGCCGACTGGGCCAGTGAGCTCGATGAGACACTCGGACCGGCCCCGTTCGGCGAGAACCTCTCCACCCGCGGGGCCCTCGAGAGCGACGTGGCCATCGGCGACCTGTGGCAGTGGGACGACGCCGTGCTCCAGGTCGCCCAGCCCCGATGGCCGTGCTTCAAGCTGGCCCTGCACCGACAGAGCCCCGACGTCGGACCTCGCATGCGGGCGACCGGGCGCACCGGCTGGTACCTCCGCGTACTCGAGCCGGGCGAGGTCACCGTCGGTTCCTCCATCGAGGTCGTCGCCCGCGATCCCGCGGCGCTCACCATCACCGACGCCCATGAAGCCATGGGTGACCGACACCTGAGCGACCGGAAACGGGTCGAGGCGCTGGCCGACCACGCCGCGCTGGCTGACCAATGGCGCGAGCCGCTGCGCGAGCGGGTCGGTCGGGCCTGATCGACCACGACGGACGAGCCGGCACCCCTCTTTCGCAAGATCGTCCATCAGCAAGTGTTCAGGGGCCGGGTGGTGGTCGGCCGAGGTGGCGTTGGCTGTGGAGGGTGACGCCGCTGGGGGTGGTCCAGGTGAAGTGTTGGTCGGGGGTGGTGGTCATGGTCCAGCCGTGGCGGTGGGTGATGCCGTGGTGGCGGCGGCACAGCAGGGCGAGGTTGGCGATGTCGGTGGGGCCGCCGTGTTCGTACCAGTCGACGTGGTGGGCGTCGCACCATGACACGGGGGCGTCACAGCCGGGGAACACGCAGCCGCCGTCTCGGATGGCCAGGGCCCGGCGCTGGGCCGGGGTGGCCAGCCGCACGGTCTGGCCTAAGTCGAGGGGCACGCCGAGGGCGTCGACGATGAGCGTGGTGACGCCGGCGTCACACAGCAGGTGTTGGTAGCGCTCGAGGGTGGTGAGCCGATCCCCGTCGACGGTGAACAACCCGGGCCGGATCGTCGACGCCGAACCAGTCCGGCAGGACGTAGCTGACGGGGTTCGTGCGGAGCCGTGGGGCGTGTCCGGCTCGTCGTCGCACCCGTCGTCGGAGTCGTCGTCGTTGTCGTCCTGCGACGCTTCGTCGTGTCCGGTCTGCGAGCTCTGGGTGCGGATGACCAGGGTGACGTCGGGGTGGGGGGCTCGGGTGGTGGCGGGGTCGGTGGCCAGTCCGGCCCGGCACAGTTCGGCCAATGCCAGGGCGAGCAGCGTGGAACGGGCGGGCATGTCGACGTCGTCGCTCTGGTTGTGGTCGTGGCGGTACCGGCGGGCCAGCTCGTCGGCCTTGAGGTTGAGGGCCTGGGCCACGACCAGGGCGTTCTCACCCACCAGCTCACCGGAGATCACGAGGCGGGCGTCGCCGACCAGGCTGGCGTGCAACGTGTTGGCGGCCAGGTCCTGGTTCGGGTCATAGCCCCCGTCCTGATCCAACAGTTCGACCAACACGGTCAGGTCTCGTTTCCAGATCTCGAACGGGCAGTGCTGCGCCGCCTCCACCAACTCGGCTTCCAGATCCGGCGATCAGGTCCCCGACCCGAGGATTGGCCACCGCGTCGCCCAGGGCGTTGGCATGGGCCAGACCGATGCGGCCCTGCGACAACGCGGCGTCGACCGCCCACAGCTTGCGCAGTCGGGTCCCCAACCGCACCCGCAGCCCGACACGCAGCCCGCGGCGCACCCGTCTCGGTTGCGACCCACGATGCGGTCCCCACCCCGAAATCCCGATCACACACCCCCCGGCTCTCGAGCTCGGCCAACACATGAGCCTCGGCCGCATCCAGACCGGCCCGAGCCCGAGCCAGACCCTTCACGCCCGACAGCAACTCGCCGTCCGACGCGAAGGTCAGGTCCTCCAGCGCCGCCTTCTGGCACCGATCCTCGAGGTCCGCCATATCGAACATGCGTACCACCGTATCCGCCCCGAACATCCGACAACAACGCAAATACACGGTAAGTTGATAGAAACATGAGCGGACCTCAGGCCGCGATTTGGGTCAAAGTTTCCTTGACGACGCGAGTTAGGGAAACCTAATGTATCGACATGGTGGAAATGCCTGGGGGCTCCGCCGGAACGCTCGGGGGGGTGGACGATGTCGGTGATCGCGACGCCGCCAGTGGAAACGTCGAGCCGGCTCGGCGCGCCGTCATCGGAGACGGCGACCGGAGCGTCACGTTCTACGTCCGGTGCTGTGCGCGGTGTCGGACCGTCAACCACTCGTCGGTCTACGGCGCACTGGCCCGCCGCGTCGCCCGCGAATCCGACTGGCGCTGTCCGCGGTGCGCCGGGGTGGCGGCCATCTGGGTTGAGGTGGCCGAACCATGAGCGATGCGTCGAGCCGAACTGGAGACGATGACGTGATGACACAATCGGGGTTCGAGGCGATCCGCATCGCGGCGACCATGAACCATCAGTTCCCGGCCCTGTCGACCCGGGTCCTCGATGCCGACCGGCTGCTCGTCGAGGTGGCGTGGCCGCCCGCGCCGGCGCCCGAGGAGGCCGCCTTGGCCGTGCACCCCTGCTCGTTCCGCCAGCGAGTGGCGGCGGCGTGGTCCGACCATCTGACGGGGCGCGAGATGACCTTCCTCGGGGTCGGATCCAACGTCGTGGTCGAGATGCGGGCGACGGTGGGCGGCATGGTGTGGCCGAGCGGGATCGTGCGCCTCCCGCTGTTCGACCGCTGGGTCTACGCCTTCGGCACGGGGCTCGATCCCGACGTGTGCCAGGACCTCGGCGCCGATCTCCTCGACGAGTTCGACCCGCCGCCGGGCACGCTCGGCCTGCGGATCCAGGGCGACGCCGACACGCAGATCACCATCGTGTCGGCCGAAGTCGATGCCGACCCCCGGTCGTCGTGTGAGCCCGCCGTGCTCGACCTGCTCCACGGGCTCATCGCTCGCTACGCCGCCAACGACCTCATCGAGCGACTGAGCGGCGAGAGCGGTCTGCACTGAAGCGGGGCTGCGACCGAGGCCACTTGGTCATTTGACTACGCTCGCTCGACGGCGATCCCCGCGGTCGGAGAGGGTGAGATGGCTCAGTCGAATCGCCGCGTGGTGCTCACGGTCGGAATCATCGCGCTCGTGGGTCTGGCCATCGGCGTAGGCCTGGCCCTCACCTTCGGAGCCGCCAGCGGCAAGCACACCATCACCGGCGTGATCTCGGTGCACGACCCCAAGGCCAACACGGCCAACGGCAACTGCGTGCTGTCCGCGGACGCGCCGGACGTGAACGTCGGGACCACGGTCAAGATCACCAACGAGCACAAGGAGCTGCTCGGGTCGGCGACGCTCGGCGCGGCCAAGCGCATGCCCGGATCGAAGACCACCGGGTGCGAGTTCACCTTCTTCGTCCGCAACGTGCCCGACGCCAGCACCTACAACGTCCAGGTCGGGAACACGGGCAGCGTGGCCTACACGCAGGACCAGCTCAGCGAGGCGGGCTGGGCGGTGTCGCTCAACATCAATCCCTGACCCCGACCGCGCCACGCTCGAGACGCGCCGGTGGGCGCCCTCGTGTTCGAGAGCGCCCACCGGGTCTGTCGGTCGTGGTCGGCCGACGGGCGGATCAGCCGCCGATCTTGCCGAGGATGAACGACTCGGCGGCGTTGTCGTACTTGTTGGTGTAGTTCAGGTGGACGCCGAGGTTGGCCCCACCGGCACAGAACGGATCGCCGGTGTCGCAGTAGGACTGGATCTTGGCGGCGAACGGTGCCAGCGACTGGTTGGCCCCCGCGGGAACAGGCCGGTCGCGCCCGAACCGGTGCCGACGTTGAAGGACTGGTTCGGCAGGTGCCGGGGATCGCCCATCTGGATCACGGCCACGACCTTGGCCGCCACCGCCGCTGCTGACGGGTGCGCTGGTGGCCCCGAGCACGCCGCCGCCGCCGCCGCCGAGCACGTCACCGACGAGCTGGGCGCCCTGGGAGTAGCCGACCAGGACCTGCTTCTGGTTCGGGCAGCTCTGCTCCTGGCTGGTGAGCTGGGACTTCAGGGCCGAGTCGCCCTGGGCCGTGCTGTTGGCGTAGGTCAGGAGCGCAGCCGGGTAGTTCACCGATGCGGTGCTCACCGTCTGCTTCGAGGCGTTCTGCACCAGCGTGACCAGGGCACCGATGATGCCGGCCCCGGGCGCCTCACCGGTCGCCCGAGCGGCGATGATGTTGACCGCCGCGCACCCGCTACCCGACGAGGCGACGGCCCCGGCCGGGCTGGCGCCGATTCCAGCGCCGAGCGTGATCGTGGCGCCGACCATGGCGACCGCCAGCGCTCGCCGAACGGACCGATGCCCACCGAGAGCGGGCAACGTGCTCCTGAATCCAGCCATGGGATCTCCTCTTGTTACGGGTCAGAGACGGCAAGCTTGCGGCTATGTGGCGGCGCGACATAGTGGCCAAAGGTCCATAGATCAACCCGTCAAAAGTCGGCTCAAGGCCGCCGTTCGGCGGTCGAGCTCGCTCCGGAGCACCGCTCGACGCGTACCTCGATGCCTCGCCTCCGAGTGCCGTCAGGACGAGGCGGCCAGCCCCACGATCGCATCGAGCTCGCGGCGCAGGATGGCGACGACGTCGGCCCGGTCGACGCCAGGGGCGACGGGCACCGTGATGGTGACGACGCTCCCGCCTCCGGGCCGGGGCATGGCGCGCAGGTAGGCGCCGCCCGTCTCACCTGGGGCGATCTCGCGGAGGACGTCAACCGTCCCGGCCCCGGGTGTCGTCACGACGAACAGCGCGAAGGTCTCGTCGTCCTTGGTCCGGACATATCCCTCGACGTCGTCGCCGGCGACCGAGTCGGCGAAGCCCGGCGCCCAGTCCGGCACCCGGAGCGGGTCGGCCAGCACCGCCAAGATGGCGGCGGGCGCGACATCGGTCTCGACGGCCTGGGTCTCGGTCCGGGCGCTCACGGCCCCGACCCTACCGAGCCCCCTCAGCAGGTCGTCACCAGATGCCGACGGCTGATCAAGAGGGCGTGGCGTCTACGACCAGCGCCGTCCAGGTGTCGCCCTTGCGCTCGAGCTGGTTCCAACAACCGGTGTGCAGCTTGATGAGGTTGGGGTTGTCGAGCATGTTGGCCGACAACGCCGCCAGCACCACCTTGATAACGGCGTCGTGGGTGACCAGCACGAGGGGGCCGTCGAGATCGGAACGCCCCAGCTCGTCGACCCGCCCGACGACGCGCTCGGTGAACTCGTCGGTCGGCTCCACGCCGGGCGCCCGATCGAGCGAGCCGTACTCGGCCACCACGTGCGCCTCGATCTCGCCGCTCCACTTGCCCCAGTCACGATCGAGCATGGCGTCGTCGATGGTCACGTCGAGCTCGTGGGGACGGGCGATGGCGGCTGCCGTGGCCATCGTCCGCTGCAAGGGGCTGGACCGGACGGCCCCGACGGTGAACTGCGCGAACTGGCGGCTCAGCGTGTCGGCCTGCTCATGGCCGACTTCGTCGAGGGGAGCATCGGCCCGTCGGCCGCGCACGTGCCCGGATGCGTTGAGCTCGGTGCGCCCGTGACGCACCAGGTAGATGGTCGCCGTGTCGGTCCCGTTGATCATGGCTCTCGAACCCCCCGTCAGAGTGTCGCGGGAGCTTAGGCGCCCCGCCCTCGCTGTCATCTGTCACGCTGGGAACGGCCCGAGGATCGAGCTACGAGGAGGGCCCGACGCAACCAACCGCGAGCTGGCGGCAACGGGTCCAGCGCTTGGACCCCGACCTGGCCACGATCCACAAGGCGATCCGGGCTGCGGTGTTGATGCCGCTGGTCTTCGTGCTGGCCGACAAGGTCATCGGCAACGAACAGATCGGGCTCTTCGCCGCCTTCGGGTCGTTTGCGCTGCTGGTGCTCACCGATGTGAGCGGATCGCCGCGGTCCCGGCTCACGGCGCTGGTCGGCCTGGCCGTCACCGGATCGGTGTTGGTCGTTCTGGGCACGCTGTGCGCGCGCCAAGCGGTACTGGCCACCGCGGTCATGGCCGTCGTCGGGTTCGTCCTCTTGCTGGCCGGGGCCATGAGCCCGCTGGCCGCCATGACGACGACCGCGGCCCTGTTGACGTTCATCCTGCCGGTGTCGATCTCGGCTACTGGCGCCGTCGCGTCGGATCGCCTGGCTGGATGGCTGCTGGCCGTCGTCGTCGCCATCCCGGCCCAGATGCTCGTGTGGCCGCCCCGGTGGCACGACCGCCTCCGGGCGTCGATGGGCGACGCCATCGACGCCGTGCATCGGATCCTGGTCGCTCGGGCCGCGATTCACCCGGTCGGCGCCGACATCGCCACAGCCATCGAATCGGCGCGCGCCAAGGTCGCCGCCCTGCAGTGGCAGTTCGAGTCGACGCCCTACCGACCGACGACGTCGGCCGGCCGCGGGCTGGCGCTGGCCAAGCTGGTAGACGACCTCGAGTGGTTGCGTACCGCCAGCAGCGCCGACTCCGATCACGACACCATCAACGACGCGTTCTGTCCCGACCAGACCCGCGCCGTCTGGCTGGCCGCCGATCGTGTGCTGGACGCTGCCACCGAGTTGCTGGCGACCTCCGGCCACGCTCACGGCGTCGAGGACGCGGCCGTGGCCGCCGTTGTCGGCGCCCTCGACGAGCTCGGATCAGCGCGCCGGTCGCTGATGGTCGCGGTCCGCACCCAGTTCACCCGCGCCGCCATGACGACGGCGACATCGGCGCCCACCAGTCCCGAGCTGGTCGTCGCGGTCGGTGCGTCGCTCAACGCCCGACGGGTGGCCAACGCCACCGAGCTGGTCGGTCGCCACATCCTGCTGGCGTCCGGGCTCGACCTGCCCATCGAGACGATCGACCAGATCGACCAGATCGGTTCGGCGACGACCGAGCTGGAGACCTCCCCGGGCGCGGGGCACGCCTACACGTTCACCATCACGCCGGCGACCCAGCTCGAGAGCTTCGCCAGCGTGCGATCGGTGTGGTTCCGCTCGGCGGCCCGAGGCGCTCTCGGTCTGGCCCTGGCCGTCGCGGTGGCCAAGTCGTTCCCGATCCAGCACGGCTTCTGGGTCGTGCTCGGGACCCTGTCGGTGCTGCGGTCGAACGCCGTCGGGACGGGTGCCAGCGCCCTGCGCGCCCTTGTCGGGACCTTCGCCGGCTTCGTCATCGCCGCCGTCGTGCTGGTCGGGATCGGCCACCACCCGGTGCTCCTTTGGGTGGCCTTGCCGGTGGCGGTGCTGGCCGCGACGGTCGCCCCCGTGCTGGTCTCGTTCGCGGCCGGTCAGGCGGGCTTCACGGTCGTGGTCGTGATCCTGTTCAACCTGATCGAACCGACGGGCTGGCACGTCGGACTGGTCCGGGTCGAGGACGTCGCGCTGGGCTGCGCCATCAGCGTCGTCGTCGGGCTGCTGTGCTGGCCGCGCGGCGCGTCCGGGGCCTTCGGGGGGGCGCTCGGCGACGCGCTCTCGACGGGGTCGGGCTACCTGTTGGCCGCCGTCGACGGGGCGACGATGACGACGGTCACCGACGAGCCGGTTGACGTGCTCCACCGTCGCCATCTCGAGGCATTGACCGCCGATCGCCGCCTCGACGACGCCTTCCGGCTGTTCGTCACCGAGCGGGCCGTCCAGCGCGTCGGACTCGACGTCGCCAACCGGTTGGTCTCGGGGACGACCCGGATCCGTCTCGCCGCCTATTCGCTGGCCTCGCTGCGCGACGGCGACGCGACCAGTCATCGCGCCACGAGCGCCGGGGCCATCGAAAGGGCCGGTCGTGCCCTGCACGATGCCGCCCTGGCCTCGCACCGGTGGTACGAGCAGGTGACGGTGGCGTTCCAGTCGCGCCACTCCGGGATCGCCGATCCCCCGGCGACGACGGACCTGACCGCGCTGATGGCCGCCGCGCTCGACGAGGCCCGAGACCAGGGCCGGACCGACGCCCTGGCCTACACCCTCGGTCTGATCTGGACCGAACGCCACCTCATGCGCCAGTCCCTCCTGCAACACGATCTGGCCGACCAGGCCGAGCACCTCCTGTCGCTACGTCGAGGTTGGTGGTCCTGACACCCCACTAGCGTTGACGGCCATGGCCCTCGCGTACCTGGCGGCATTCGGCTGTGCGCTCTGCTACGGGGTCGGCTCGATCCTGCAGGACATCGCGGCCAAACGCATCGAGGCCGACACCAAGCTGGACGCGCGCCTGCTGGTGCGGGTCACGACGCAGTTGCCCTACATCGGCGGGCTCGGGCTCGATCTGGCCGGGTGGATCCTCTCGCTGCTGGCGTTGCTGCGCCTGCCGCTGTTCGCGGTGCAGGCGATTGCTGCTGGGAGCATCGGCGTCGTCGTCGTGCTGTCGTCGGTGATCACCAAGGTGCGACCGACGCACCGCCAACTGGCCATCCTCGGGGCCCTCGGCGTCGGGTTGATCGCGTTGGCCGCGACCGCCGCCTGCCGGACAAGCCCAAATCGGCTCCGAGCTGGTTCGGTGTGGCCATGTGGATCGGCGTCGTGGCCATCGCCGCGGGTGGGATGTTGGTTGCTCGCGCGAGCACCGGCGACCGCGCCGGCGCCTTGCTGGGCGGTCTGTCCGGTCTCGCCTTCGGCGGCACCGCGCTGTGCGCCCGCGCCCTCGAATCCCACGTCCACCTGTCGGCCCTGCCGCGCGACCCGCTGACCTGGGCGCTGCTCGCCTTCGGCGCGCTCGGCATCTCGCTCTACGCCGCCGCGCTGCAGCGAGGTTCGGTGACGATCGCGACCGCGTGCCAATACGCGCTCGAGACCCTGGTTCCGTCGCTGATCGGGCTGCTCGTCCTCGGCGACCACGCCCGCGCCGGTCTGGCCGGAGTCGCGGTGATCGGCTTCGTCCTGACCCTGGGCGCCGCCATCGCGCTGACCTTCGACACCGACCCCGACAGCGGCTCAGCGCGTGGTCGGGCCGGTCCCCCGGGTGCCGCCGACCTGACCCCGAGCACGCCTCGCGACGCCTGATCGAAGCGAGTTCGGGCTTGCTAAGGTGCCGTTCTTCTGGCGCCTCTAGCTCAATGGCAGAGCAACGGACTCTTAATCCGCAGGTTCTGGGTTCAAGTCCCAGGGGGCGTACGAGCGAGTCGAGTGGGTCGATCTCCGCGCCGAGCGGGGTGGACCGAGGAGACGATCCTGCGTGCTGGCGCTGATCTCGCTGATCAACGGATGGCTGCCGACTCTGATCGTCGCACTTGGCCTCGGCTCGGTCGTGCTCGCCTTCGACTGGTTCAACCCGGCGTGGAAGCGCCAGCTGCTCATCGGCGTGCCCGTCACCCTCGCCATCGTCGGATTGGCGGCGCTGGGCGACGACGGCCTGGCTCTGGTGCCCTACCAGTTCCCGAACTCGTACTACTTCTGGGTCGGATTGGTGGTGCTGGCCATCGCGATCTGCATCATCGGGTGGCGCGCCGCGCACCCATGGCGTCGGGTGGTGTCGCTGCTGTCGATCCTGCTGACCTTCGCGATGGCGCTGACGCTGATCAACGAGAACTACCAGTACTACCCGACGGTGCGATCGCTGCTCGGCTACGTGGCCGCCGACCAGGTCAGCCTGCCTCAGCTCGACGCCATCCGAGCCGAGACCCGCAAGACGGGGCATCTGCCCGCCGAGGGGTTCACGCTCAGCATCGCCATCCCCGGCGAGCTGTCGGGCTTCCACGCCCGCGACGCCTACGTCTACCTGCCGCCGGTGTGGTTCCGGACGCCGCGTCCCTCGCTGCCCGTGATCGAGCTCATCCAGGGCACGCCGGGATACCCCTATGACTGGACGCGGGGCGCTCGTGCCGACCGCACGTCGAACGCCTTCGCCGACGAGCACCGCGGCACGAGCCCGATCCTGGTCATGCCCGACCCGAACGGCTCGTTCACCGGCGACACCGAGTGCGTGAACAGCCATCTCGGTCACGTCGGGACCTACCTGACCAAGGACGTGCCCGCGTTCGCCCGCAAGGAGTTCGGCGCAGCCAGCGGACCGAACTCGCTGGCCGTCGCCGGGCTGTCGGCCGGCGGCACGTGCTCGATCATGCTGGCCGTGCGCAACCCGACCATCTACCAGACCTTCGGCGACTACTCGGGCTACCAGGCACCGTCGATCGGCGAGGGCCTCGACGTCGTCGAGACCGTCAAGGGTCTCTTCGACGGCAATCGTGGCGACTACGACGCCCACGACCCGCGTCTGATCCTGAAGGACAAGCGGTTCCCCGGCATGGCGGGCTGGTTCGAGGTGGGCGGCCAGGACAGCGAGGCCGACATCGCCCAGAAGGTCATGGCGCCGCTGGCCCGCCGGGCCGGCATCGACACGTGCGTGCGGGTCGTACCAGGAGGCGGGCACGATTTCGACACCTGGGAGCAGGCGTTCAAGGACTCGCTGCCGTGGCTGTCCTGGCGCCTGAACCTGACGCCCAAGCCCAGAACCATGAGCGCCGTGTGTCGCCAGGGGGCACGATGAACCCCCGACCCGACCGCGACATCCGATCCCGACCCACCTGACTGCACCGACTCTGACATCGAGGTTTCCGATGAGTGCTGACCCTGACGACCAGCCCGACGCCGCGGCCGGTGGGCTCGTGGCCCAGCAGGCGGCCAGGCGCGCCAAGGTCGAGGCCCTGGTCGCGGTCGGGATCGATCCCTATCCCGAGAACTTCGAGCGCACCGCGCTGACCGCCGACCTGCACTCCACCTACGCCGATCTGGCGCCTGACGCCCACACCGGCGATCGCACCCAGGTGGGTGGGCGACTGGCGGCCGTGCGGGGCCACGGTCAGCTGATCTTCGCCACGGTGACGGATCACACGGGCACGATCCAATTGCTGATCGAACGCAAGGCCCTCGATGCCACGACGACCTGCGTGCTCGAGAACATGGACATCGGCGACTGGATCGGCGCCGAGGGCGAGATCATCACCAGCCGCCGAGGCGAGCTGTCGATCCAGGTCACGACCCTCACCATGTTGTGCAAGACCTTGCGTCCGCTGCCCGAGAAGTGGCGCGGCGTCACCGACCCCGAGACCCGATATCGCCAGCGCGAGGTCGACCTGTTGGCCAACGAGTCGACGCGCAAGGTGTTCGACGTGCGCTTCGCCACCATCGCCAGCCTGCGCGCCGAGCTCGAAGCCGAGGGCTTCGTCGAGGTCGAGACGCCGATCCTGCAGCCCCAGGCCGGCGGGGCCATCGCCCGCCCCTTCATGACCCACAGCAACGCCCTCGACACCGACCTCAGCCTGCGGATCGCCCCCGAGCTCTACCTCAAGCGTCTCGTCGTCGGTGGATACGAGCGCGTCTTCGAGATCGGCAAGGACTTCCGCAACGAAGGCATCGACACGCGCCACAGCCCCGAGTTCACGGCCATGGAGGCCTACCGCGCCTTCGGTGACTACCACGACGGCATGGACCTGACCGAGAGGCTGATCGTGGCCTGCGCCCAGGCGGCCATCGGCGGCCTGTCGGTCACCGCCGGCGGCAACCCCGTCGACCTGACCCCGCCTTGGCCACGTCGCGAGCTGCTCGATCTCGTGTCCGAACGGGTCGGCACCGAGCTGCACCCGACCACTCCCGTGGCCGAGACCCGCCAGGTGTGCGACGGGCTGTCGGTCAACTACAAGGACAGCTGGGGCTCGGGCAAGCTCATCTTCGAGATCTACGACAAGATCCTCCAGGCCAACACGGTCGGACCGGTCTTCGTGTGCGGCTATCCCGTCGAGGTCTCGCCGCTGGCCAAGCGACGGTCGAGCGATCCCACCCTGGCCGAACGCTTCGAGCTGGTCATCGACGGTCGCGAGTTCGCCAACGGCTACAGCGAGCTCAACGATCCCGACGACCAGGAGAAGCGGTTCGCCGCCGAAGGAGCGCTGGCCGCGGCCGGCGACCTCGAAGCCCACCCGGCCGACGCCGACTTCGTCCGCGCCCTGCAGTACGGGCTGCCGCCGACATCGGGCATCGGCATCGGCGTCGATCGATTGGTGATGCTGCTGGCCGAGGTGGCGGCCATCCGTGACGTCATCCTGTTCCCGTTGCTCCGCCCCCGACCGGGACCGTCGTCGTGACCGACGACGAAGCGCCTGGTGCCGCCGGGGCCGGTCCCGATCGGGTCTTCGTCCCCACCGCGGTCGACGACGCGGACTTCGACGACGACGAGGACGGCGAGGACGAAGCCGAGGCACCCGGCGGGTCTTCGGTCGCTCCGATCACACCGACCGAGCCGCCGCTCCTGGCGGACGAGGTGGAGATCGCGGTGCCCGCCGGAGGCAAGGTCGTGCTGGTCAGCGACCTGCACCTGACCGACGAGCCCACGGCGGCGGCGA
The DNA here is from genome assembly GCA_963734965.1 of uncultured Microthrixaceae bacterium. GTDB lineage: Bacteria > Actinomycetota > Acidimicrobiia > Acidimicrobiales > Acidimicrobilacustridaceae > UBA4742. Next base: position 1,183,935 of record CAVTJK010000004.1, read on the forward strand.
CGGCGGCGACCACCGAGCTGATCAAGGTGCTGGAGGCGTGGGACGGACCTGGCGTGTTCGTGATCGCCGGCGACGGCTTCGAACTGCTGCACGGTCAGGATCCGACGATCGGCCCGATCCTCGACGCCTTCGGTGACTTCGTCGCCGCCATCGTCGCCTTCGCCGGGGTCAAGGACCACCGGGTCGTCGTGCTGCCGGGCAACCACGACGGGCAGATCGCGTGGGACGCCGACCTCGTCGACACGCTACGCACGCGCCTGGCCGTCGACGAGTTCGCCATGGCCGTCGACCTCGTCATGACCACCGGCAACGGCACCGACCGCGTGCGCGTCGAGCACGGCAACCAGTACGACCCCTACAACACGTTCATCGATCCCCGCTCGCCGATCGACACGCCCTTCGGCCACCACGTCGTGCGCCAGGTGCTGCCCGACCTCGAGGCCACCGCGGCGCGACCGGGCGGGCTGCTCGACGGTCTGCTGTGGCTGAACGATCCCCGCCAGCTCCCCGAGTTCGTGGGTTCGCGCCTGCTGTACCGGTCGGTGATCGGTCGACTCTGGTGGCTGCTGGTGCCGTTCGTGGCCGCGGTGCTGCTGCGGTTCGTCTCGTTCGTACCCGGCATCGGCCGGCTGCTGAGCCACCACAACGCGACGGGATGGCTCATCGGTCTCGGCATCGCGCTCGTCGTCGTGATCGTCGTCGGCGCGCTGGCCACCGCGGCCAGCCTGTTGCACGTCAGGCGGATCCTGGCCGAGACCGAGCTCGGCGAGTCGGCGACCCTGGGTGCGGCCAACGGCGCGGCTCGCACCCAAGCGGCGCGGCTCGTCGCCCTGGGCTACGCCGGGATGATCTCGGGCCACACCCACGAACCCGAGTTGTCGACGATCGGCACCGGCTTCTACGCCAACACTGGTTGTTCGGTCGAGACGGTCACGGCACGTGCCACCCATCTCGGGGTGCCGCCGCCGTTCACGTCGCTGCGCCGCGCCTCTCGCGTCGAGCTCGACGCCGCCGACGTGCTGCGCGTGCGACTGGTCGTCTGTGACCAGCCCGAACCTCCGGTCACGTGGCTCGAACGGCTGGTGACCAAGGCCGATCCCGGCGACCCGACGACCCCGACGGTGGTGGGATCGCTGCCCGACGGTCCGATCTGGCCGGTCGACGAGGCTCCTCTCGGCGAGTTCGCCCATCGCCGTCGGGTTCGGCGCATCGCCGCTGGGCTGATGGTCATCGCCGGCCTGTTGAACGTGGCCTCGGCCCTCATCCCGTCGGTCGGGAGCCGCCTGACGCAGCTGCACGACAAGCTGCCGCTGAGCGTCCCGCGCGGCGCCGGCGTGCTGGCCGTGTTCGTCGGGTTGGCCGAGATCGGCCTGGCGCGGGGTCTGCGCCGCGGCTATCGCCGGGTCTGGCTGGCCGCCGTCGTGCTCGTCGCGGCCGGCGGGCTGGCTCTGCTGTTCAAGGGCATCTACATCGATCAAGCCATCCTCAGCCTGTTCCTGCTGCTGTGGCTGGTGGTCGAGCGGGACCGGTTCGACGTCGTGCCCGGAGGCACCAACCGCTTCGTCGCCCGCGCCATCACCGTCGCCCTGCTGGCGGTGGCCCTCACGGCCACCCTGGCCGTCATCTTCGGTGAGGATCACCGTGTCGCCGGCCTGGGTGTCGCCCTGGCGCTCGGCCTGACGGCGCTGCTCGTCCTGTTGGCCGCCCGGCCGGCCCACGTGCGCACCCCGTCACCGGCCGAGCACGCCGCCGACCTCGAGCGGGCGCGCCAGATCGTCCACGAGCACGGCGGCGACACCCTCGACTACTTCGCCCTCCGCGACGACAAGCAGTGGCTGTTCAGCGGCGACAGCGTGGTCGCGTACGGCGTGATCGACCGCGTCTTCCTGGTGTCGCCCGACCCGATCGGGCCACCCGACCAACGGGTCTCGGCCTGGGCCGACGCCATGGACTTCGCCCACCAGAACGGGTGGGACGTCGCGGTGCTGGCCGCAGCCGAGTCGTGGCTGCCCATCTACCGAGCCGCCGGCATGCGCGACATCTACATCGGCGACGAAGCCATCGTCGATGCCCAGGGCTTCACCCTCAAGGGCCGGGCCATGAAGTCGATCCGGGGCACCCACAACCGGGTGGCCAAGGCCGGCTACCGCGTCGAGATGCACGACCCGGCCGCCCTCGATCCCGACCTGCAATCCCAACTGCTGGCGCTGATGACCGAGACGCGCCAGGGCGAGGTCGAGCGGGGCTTCTCGATGACGCTGAGCCGGATGTTCGATCCCAGAGACGTCGGCCTGCTGCTGGTCGTGTGCTTCGATCCCGACGGCGTGCCTCGCGCCTTCAACCAATACGTGCCGGCCGCCGCCATCAACGGCTTCTCGCTCGACGTCATGCGTCACAGCTCCGACCCCGACCAGCCCAACGGCCTCACCGACTTCGTCATCATCGAGACGCTGGTCTGGATGCAGGATCAGGGCCTCAACGGCCTGGGCCTGAACTTCGCGACCATGCGCGCCGTGCTGGCCGAGGAGATGGGCACCGGGCCGTGGGGCAACATCGAGCGCAAGACGCTGCACCACTTCAGCGATTCGATGCAGATCGAGTCGCTGTGGAAGTTCAACCAGAAGTACGACCCGCGTTGGCGGGCTCGGTTCGTGGTCAGCGACACCCGGGCGCGTCGGGGCCGCGAGGCGCTGGCGCTCGGAACGGCGGAGGGCGAGGTCGAGATCCCCGTCGTCGGCAAGTTGCTCGAGTCGCACGGTCCCGATCCCGCGGCCGAGGTCGTCGCCACCGACGAGGCATCGCCGTGAGCCGATCGCACGCGCAGCACATCCGGCCCACCCGCAAGGTCGGACGCTCCCTCGGGGTCATCGGTCTCGGCTTGGTGATCCTGTCGGCCACCGACAGCATCCGCAACCTGCCCACCACCGCCACCTTCGGCTGGGCCGCCATCTTCATGTACGGCATCGCCGTGATCGCCTTCCTGATCCCGGTCGCCTTCACGTCGGCCGAGCTGGCCACGGCCTGGCCCGGCGACGGCGGCGTCTACTCGTGGGTCACCGAAGCGTTCGGGAGCAAGTGGGGCTTCCTGGCGGTCTGGTGCGACTGGTCCGAGAACGTGGTCTGGTTCCCGACGGTGCTGCTCTTCCTCGCCACCACCGCGGCCTACGTGTTCGATCCGTCGCTGGCCACCAACAAGGCCTTCCTGGTCACCGTGATGCTGGTCATCTTCTGGGGCGCCACCCTGTTCGCCTTCGCCGGATCGCTCAAGTCGGCGCGCTGGACAGGCATCCTCAGCTTCGTCGGCACGGCCGTCCCGACCATGTTGATCATCGGTCTGGGCGGCTGGTGGCTCGCGTCGGGCAAGCCGTCGCAGATCCCGTACCACCCGAGCAAGCTCCTGCCGCCGTGGCACGGCCTGCAGAGCCTCGTCTACGTGGCCGGCATCGTCGTGGCCTTCGCCGGCATGGAGATCGGCGGCTACTACGCCAAGGACACGCACAACCCCAAGCGGACCTATCCGATCGCGGTGCTGAGCGCGGCGGTCATCGTGGCCACGCTGTCGATCCTCGGCAGCCTGGCCATCGCGCTGGTCGTCCCCCGCAGCGATGTGAGCCTCAGCGGCGGCGTGATGCAGGCGCTGACCAAGTTCTTCGACGAGCTCGGCATCGGTTGGGCCGTCCGCCCGGTCGGTGTGCTCATCCTGGTCGGCGTGATCGGATCGCTGACGGCGTGGGCCGTGGGGCCGGCACTGGGCATGCGCAACGTCGCCGTCGAAGGCAACATCGCCCCGTGGTGGGGCCGGTCGAACCGGCGAGGCGCTCCCGTCTCGGTGCTGCTGCTCCAAGCCGTGCTGGCCACGGCCATCACGTTGTTGATGCTGTTCGTCAACAGCATCAACACCTTCTATTGGATGTTGACGGCGCTGGTGGCCCAGACCTTCATCATCATGTACCTCCTCATGTACGCGGCCGTGCTCAGCCTGCGCCGGAGCCAGCCCGACACGCCTCGCACCTTCCGCATCCCGGGTGGCACCGTCGGCCTGTACGGAATCGTGGGCATCGGGATCCTCGGCGCCCTCTTCACGCTCGTGCTGGGCTTCGTGCCGGCCGACCACCTGTCGATCGATCAGACCTGGCTCTATGTCGGCGTGATGGTCGTCGGGTTCGCCATCATCATGATCACGCCGTTCCTGCTGCACCGTTCGCACCCGCGGCCGATGGTCACGAACCCCGACTGACTGCGGCCTCAGGTGGGTACCGTCGTCGCGTCATCCCCGCGTGAGCGAACAGGAGTCGAGATGGACGAGCGTGCGCTGCTGATCGATCTGTTCGAGCGAGTGTCCGAGCACGTCGCCGATGCGGTCGAGGGGCTCGACGCTGACGTCCTCTCGAGGTCGCCCGGTCCGGGCATGAACTCGATCGGCTGGCTCGTCTGGCATCTGACCCGGGTGCAGGACCATCACGTCTCTGATCTGCTCGACGAGGACCAGGTCTGGGTCGGCGCCGACTGGGCCGCCCGCTTCGGCCTCAAGCCCGACCCCGACAACACCGGGCTTCGGGCACGGTCCCGACGACATCGTGGCCGTGCGTCCCGATGGATGGCCGCTGCTGGTCGAGTACTACGAGGCCGTGGCCGCACGCACCATGGTGCTCCTGCGCCAGCTCACGCCCCAGGATCTCGATCGGATCGTCGACCGACGGTGGGATCCGCCGGTCACCCTCGGGGTCCGATTGATCAGCATCGCCGACGACGACATCCAACACGCCGGACAAGCGGCCTACCTCAGGGGTCTGTTCGGCGTGTGAGCACCAGCCCACCGCCCGGACATCGCTTCGTCGTCCAGTGCCATCGCGCCCGGACTCGTCACTACGACTTCCGGCTCGAAGCGGCCGGCGTGCTGATCAGCTGGGCGGTGCCCAAGGGGCCCACTCTCGATCCCGACGCCCGTCGGCTGGCGGTGCACGTCGAGGACCACGCCCTCGACCACTTCGACTTCGAGGGCGTCATCGGTCGGGGCGACTACGGCGCGGGTGACGTGATCGTGTGGGACTGGGGAACCTGGACTCTGGCCCGGACCGACGATGCCCTCACCGCCGTCGCCGAGGGCGATCTGCACTTCGATCTCGAGGGCGAGAAGCTGCGCGGGCGCTTCGTGCTGATCCGCCGCGGTCCCCAGACCGACAAGGAGCAGTGGTTGCTCCTGCACAAGCACGATGACCACGCCATCGCGGGATGGGATCCCGACGACCACCCCCGGTCGGTGAAGAGCGGCCTGACCAACGACGAGATCCGTCGTCAGCACCGGCCTGACCACCAGGCCGACGAGGGTTGATCGACGAGACAGCTTCAAGCAATCTTCAGGAACAATCTGTTGCACCGCTGATTGTCCCTGCTTACGCTTCAGCGGTCGTCTCCGCGGCCTGACGCGTGGACGACTCGGACGGTGGCCAGCGGGCCACGGTGGTGAGGGCTGAGGTTGCAGCGGGGTACACCATCGGCGCGCTTGGGTCGACCGGTCGACCATCGAGCATCTGAGGAGAGCGATCGATGAAGCGAATGCGGAGCGGGTTTGCTGCCGCCGTCTTGGCGGTGGTGCTGGTGCCGGTCTGGGCGTTGATCGCGCCGACCGCCGCCAACGCAGCCACGACCACGATCACCTCAGCGGGACCGCTGACGGCGATCGGCAACAGCACCGATCTCAACTGCTCGGTGAACCACACCGGCGACGCCGACGGCGAGTGGTTCGGCAACACGGCCTGCGCGACCCTGCTGGCCACCGCCGGCACGCTCTACGGCCCGGCCAGCATCCCCGCGGGTGGCAGTGCCAGCCCGCGCACCACCTGGACCGCGGTGAGCCAGACGCCCGTCACCGGCGCCGGCACCACGGCCAATCCCTTCAAGGTGGTCACCGTCGTGGCCGCGGCTGCGACGGGCCTGCAGGTCACCCAGACCGACACCTATGTCGTCGGCCAAGAGTCCTACCGCAACGACGTGCAGGTCACGAACCAGGGAACGAGCGCCCAGAACGCGGTCCTCTATCGCGGCGGCGACTGCTTCCTGCAGAACTCCGACTTCGGGTTCGGCATCTTCGACGCCGGCACGGGCGCCATCACCTGCGCGACCGCGCTCACCCCGGGCAGCCGCATCGAGCAGATGCTGCCGCTCACCGGGGGCAGCAGCCACTTCGAGGGCTTCTTCGACACGCTGTGGAGCCGACATCGGCTCGCAGAGCCCCCTGCCCAACACCTGCGACTGCGCGACGGATGAGGACAACTCGATCGGCCTGTCGTGGAACGTCAGCCTGGCCGCCGGAGCCTCGAAGGCGTTCTCGTCGATCGTGACGTTCTCACCGGTCGGCAACGTGCCGGTCACCCTGGCCAAGACGGCCGACACCTCGACTGCCGCCGCCGGAACCAACGACGGCTACACGATCACCGCGACCAACGACAACCCGGGTGACGTCACGCTGGACACGCTCACCGACACCTTGCCGGCCGGGTTCAGCTACCGGGCCGGGACCACCACCGGAGCCACGACGGCCAACCCGACCGTCAACGGTCAGAACCTGACGTGGGGCCCGATCACCGTTCCGGGTGGCGGCACCGCGTCGATCCACTTCGGGGTGACGGTGTCCAACGTGCCCGGCGTCTACAACGACGATGCCGAGGGCACGGCCGGCAGCTTCACCGTCGTCGGCACCGGGCCGACCGCGCCGGTGACGGTCACCGGTGGTCCTCCCGTGAACCATCCGCCGACCGCCACCTCCCAGAGCGTGACCACGCCCGAGAACACCCCGGTCGGCGTCACCCTGGCCGGGTCGGACCCTGACGGCGACGCCATCACCTTCGCCGTCGGCACCGGGCCGGCGCACGGGACGCTCAGCGGCACGGGCGCCAACCTCACCTACACGCCCACGGCGGGCTACACCGGGCCCGACTCGTTCACGTTCACAACGAACGACGGACACGTCAGCTCGGCACCGGCCACGGTGTCCATCACCGTGACCCCGCCCGCCGGCTGCACCGCACCGGTGCTCGACCGAGTCCGATCGGCCGATCAGACCACGGCCGCCGGCTCGTTCACCTCGGCCAAGTTCAACACGACCGGGACCAACGAGCTCGTCCTGGCCTTCATCGAGGCCGACGGTCCGTTCGCTCCGACGCAGTCGATCGCCGGTGTCAGCGGCGGCGGGCTCACGTGGACCCTGGCCGCCCGTTCGAACTCGACCTGGGGCACGACCGAGGTGTGGCAGGCCTTCGCCACTCGCAAGGTCGTCAACATCCACGTCACGGCCGCCCTGGCCAAACCGGGTTTCGACGGTTCGATCACGCTGGCTGCGTTCAAGGGTGCCGCGGGCCACGTCGGAGCGGTCGCCGCCGCCGGTGCGGTCAACGGTCCGGCCACCGTCGGGCTCACCACCACGGCGTGCAGCTCGCTCGTGTGGGGAGCCGCGCATGACTGGACCAACGCCGCCAGCCCCGTGCCGGGCGCGGGCCAGTCGTTCGTCCACGGGTTCCGGGATCGCCGGGTGCTGGACTCGTTCTGGACCCAGCAGCTGAACGCGGCCGTGCCGGCCGGCACGGCGGTCACCCTCAGCGACACCGGATTCACGATGGATCGGTGGACCTTCGCCGCCGTCGAGATCCCGTCGGCCTGAACCGAGGGCGTCGGCCCCGCTGGTCCACCACGGACCGGCGGGGCCCTCGCCGTTTTCGGGCTCACCCCGCTTGCGGCGCTAGCTGGTCCCCCGTAAGTTCCGCCCCCATGACGGACACGTGCGCATGAAGGGTGTCATCCTCGCCGGCGGGACGGGCAGCCGGCTCCACCCGCTGACCCAGATCACCAACAAGCACCTGCTGCCGATCGGGGACCGGCCGATGGTCGCCTACGCCATCGAGGCGCTGGTGCAGGCCGGGATCACCGAGGTCATGCTGGTGTCGGGCGGGACCCATGCCGGCGAGTTCCTCCGGCTGCTCGGCACGGGCCACGCGTGGGGGCTCGACGTGCTCACTTACGCCTACCAGGAGCGCCCGGGTGGGATCGGCGAGGCGCTGGGCCTGACCCAACGGTTCGTGGCCGACGATCGGGTCATCGTGATGTTGGCCGACAACCTGTTCGAACGGTCGATCGAGCCGTGCATCCGCCGTTTCGGCGAGCAGGAGAAGGGCGCCAGGGTCGTCCTGGCCAAGTTGGCCGAGCCAGGCCACCTGCAGCACCTCGGGGTGCCACGCTTCGAAGGCGACACGATCGCCGAGATCATCGAGAAGCCGTCGGATCCGCCGAGTCCCTACGCCGTCACCGGCGTGTACATGTACGAGCCGTCGGTGTTCGACGTCATCCCCACACTCACGCCCTCGGCCCGAGGCGAGCTCGAGATCTCCGATGTGAACAACTACTTCGTCGACCGGCGCGAGATCGAATACGACGTCATCGACGGGTACTGGGGCGACGCCGGTGAGTCCATCGACGCCTACTACGAGGTCAACGACTTCGTCCGCAAGAGCGGCGCCAACCAGCTCAGCTGATCGTCGCCGCTCGACCTCCTGATCAGGTCGTCATGATTGGCTAACACCTCGGGCTTACGGTGCCTCGAGTGATGTCGGATCGTGCCGAGATCACGGAGGTGTGCGTGAGATGAAGATGGACATGACCGGCGCCAACGGGATCCTGTCGGTGCCCTCGGAGCACCTGCCGGGTCTGATCGCCCTGGTGGTCTTCCCCCTCGTGGTCGGGGCGAGCATCTTGTTCGTCGGGTCGTTGTCCCGACGAGGCGTCGGGTGGGCCGAGGCCGCTGATCACCGCCGGCGGGTCCTGTCCCCCGTCGCCACGCTGACCCTCTTCGCCCTCGGCGTGGGCGCCGTCGTCCACCTCGCACTCGTGCCGACCCACTGGGGCGACGAGCGGACCACCGCCACCCTGTTCGTGATCGACACGGTCGGCTTCGTGGCGGTCGGCGTGTGGACGTTCCTGGATCGGCGCTACTGGAGGGTCGTCGCGCTGGCCATGCTCGGAGGCACGGCCGCCGTCTACGTCCTCTACATCCTGATGGGTTGGGAGGACGCCGACGCCGTCGGGATCATCACCACCACCATCGAACTGGCCGGGGCGCTGATCCTGCTCGTCCCCGCCACGACGACCGCTCCAGCCACGCGCTCACGGTGGGCGATGGCCGCGGCCGTGCCGCTGGCCCTCGTCGTGCTCCTGGGCACATCGGCGATCGCCGACGTCTCGACGTCGGGTACCGACAGCGTCTCGGCGTCGCCGACGACGAAGGCCGGGGCGAACGCCGGCAACGGTGCCATGCCGGGCATGAGCATGCCTTCCAACGCGACGACCAAGGCGCTGTCGCTGGCGACCGACTCGCCCGCCGGGGCCATCGTCTGGCCGAGCTCGATGGCGTCGATGGCACCGGGGATGGAGATGGTTCCGGCCTCGTGCACGGCCCAACCGACGGCGACCGAGCAGAAGTCCGCCGTCGACCTCGTCGACCAGACCATGGCCGCAGTGGCGCCCTACACGAGCCTGACCGTGGCCAAGGCGGCCGGGTACGTGCCCATCACGCCCACGGGTCGGAAGGTCGTGCACTACATCAACTACTCCATCGCCCGGAGCGCATCACCGCTCGACCCCGCCGCGGTGCCCGCCCTCGTCTACGTGAACACGAACCACGGGGCGGTGCTGAGCGCCGCGCTCTACTTCTCGGGTGCGACCGACACGGCCCATCCGCCTCAGCCCGGCGGGTGCCTGACCCAGTGGCACCTCCATGACGACCTCTGCTTCAGCGGCAGCTCGGTCGTCGGCAACGACACCCAGGGTGCCTGTGCCGCAGGGAGCATCAACACGACGACCCGGCCGATGATGCACATCTGGGTCGCCCCTGTCGCCGGCGGACCGCTCGCCCCCGATCCGCCCGCGATCAACGAGGTTCAGGCGGCGGCCGCGATCCCGCCCCTCGCCACCCTCAACGGGACGGCCTGACGAGGCGGCCCGGCTACTGCCGGGACATCGACGAGCGGGCCGCGGTCTCGGCCGTGTCGTCGCCGCCGGCGGGGCGGACCGACTGCAGTTGGATGTCGACGCGTTCGAGGGTGCCCTCGAAGGGGAACGGACCCGAGTAGCGATCGCTCACCTGGGAACCATGGTCCAGCCCGACGCTGGCCCCGGTGCTCGAGATCATGCGCATGACGAACGGCACGGGCACCGATCCGCTCTCGGCGCCGGCCACGACGAGGGTCGCCTGCCCGCCGTCGTCGCCCCGGCGGAACCGCACGCCGACGACCGAAGGACCAACCGGTACGGCGGCGTCGGACACCACGATCTGGTGATCGCCGAAGGCGTTGTAGTCGAGCACGAGATGGTCGTCCTGCACGAACACCGTGATCCCCGAGTTCTCGTTGCCCGTCGCGTAGAGCACACCGCCGGCACCAGCGGGCCGATCGATCGTGGCGTCGAGATCCCAGCTGCGCCCCCCGATTCCCGCGGACGCCTGCGACGGCATGACCGTCATCGGCGGCCGGTAGGTGTAGCGGCGATCGGCTCGGTGCGGCGAGGCGTCACGGAAGCGGGCGCCGAACAGTTCGACCAGCCGATCGTCGAGGGGCAGCACGCCGTGGACCTCGGCCTCGGCCCACCACAGGTCGATCAGCTCGGCCAACTTGTCCGGCTCGGGTGTCGGCGAGGTCCTTGCACTCCGATGCGTCCTGGTCGACGTGGTAGAGCTCCCAGTGGTCGTCGTCGAACGAGGTGCCGGACTGGTGGCGCGTCACGGCCTTCCACCCGTCCGCGTAGATGGCTCGATGGCCCATCATCTCGAAGTACTGCACGCGCTTGTGACTGGGCTCGCCGGGTGCGTCGAACGAGTAGGCCAGCGACGTCCCGGTGACCGGCATCTGCTCGTAGCCGCGGAGCATGTCGGGCGGGGTGACGCCGATGGCGTCGTAGATCGTCGGCGCGATGTCGCTCACGTGGTGGAACTGGCGGCGCAGCCCGCCGGCCGGCGTGGCGCCGATGCGCGCCGGCCAGTGCACCACCAGGGGCACATGGACGCCACCTTCGTGGGTGTTCTGCTTGTACCACTTGAACGGCGTGTTGCCGGCCTGGGCCCACCCCCACGGATAGTTCGAGTGGCTGCTCGGGCCGCCGATCTCGTCGAGGCGACCGACGGCCTCGTCAGGCGTCTCGACGAGGAAGTTGAAGTACTTCATCTCGTGCAGCACCCCGAACGGACCGCCCTCTTGGCTGGCGCCGTTGTCGGACAGGACGAACACCAGCGTGTTGTCGAGCTCGCCGAGAACGTCGAGGGCGTCGATCAGACGACCGATCTGGGCGTCGGTGTGATCGAGGAAGGCGGCGAAGGCCTCCTGCAGCCGACAGGCGAGACGGCGATGGGTGTCGGGCAGGTCGTCCCACGCCTCGACCCCCGGGTTCCGCGGCGCCAGCTGGGTGTCGGGCGGAACGACCCCGAGCTCGTTCTGGCGGGCGAACCACTCGTCGCGGGCGACATCCCAACCGGCGTCGTAGCGGCCCCGGTACTTGTCGAGGTACTCGGGAGGCGCCTGGTGGGGAGAGTGGGTCGCGCCGAAGGCCAGATAGGTGAAGAAGGGGCGGTCGGGCCGGATCGACTTGGTGTCGTGGATGAACCCGATGGCGTGATCGACCAGATCCTCGCTCAAGTGGTAGCCCTCGGCCACCGACCGGGGAGGCTCGACGCGATGGTTGTCGTAGATGAGGTCCGGCGCGAACTGGTCGGTCTCGCCCTCGAGGAACCCGTAGAAGCGGTCGAAGCCTCGCTGGCAGGGCCACTGGTCGTAGGGCCCGGCCGCCGAGGCGTCCTCCATCTGGCACAGATGCCACTTGCCCAGCCCGAACGTGGTGTAGCCCTCACCCCGCAGCACCTCGGCGATGGTGCCGGCGTGGTTGCTGACGTGGCCGCGCATGTTCGGGTACCCGGTGCTGAAGTTGGCCAGCGAGCGCATGCCGACGGTGTGGTGGTTGCGGCCGGTGAGCAACGAGGCGCGCGTCGGCGAGCACAGCGGTGTGACGTGGAAGTTGGTGTAGCGCAGGCCGCCGGCCGCCAGTCGGTCGATGTTGGGGGTCTCGATGTCGGATCCGTAGCAGCCGAACTGAGCGAAGCCGAGGTCGTCGATGAGGATCACCACGACGTTCGGGGCGTCGGGTCCAGGATGGGCCGGGGTCGGCCACCACGGCGTCGAGTCGACCAGCGTCGATCCGATCGTGCCGTCGAACTGTTCGTAGCTGCTCATCGTGCTCAAACCCCCGGGCTGGGCGGCGTCGGCGAAGACCGCTTCTGTCAGACCTACTGACACCCGAACCTAGTACCGACCGCCGAGCGTGACTTTGCCGAGACTTTGCCGAGACGGGCCGGTGCGCCGAACGCGCTGGCGTGAAGATGGCCGTATGGCGCCGGGTCGCGACTGGAAGCGATGGCACGCGCACTACGAGGACCTCGACTCGAACCTGGCCCAACGACTCGCAACCGTGCAGCATGAGATCCGATCGTGCTTGCCGTCCGAGCCCGGCCCGGACTTCCGCGTCATCAGCATGTGCGCCGGCGAGGGCCGCGACCTGCTCGGCGTCCTCGCCGACCATCCCCACCCCGGGCTGGTCACGGGCCGGCTCGTCGAGCTCGATCCCGACCTGGCCTCCACCGCACGCGATCGGGCCCGCGCCCTGGGCGCCGAACGCCTCGAGGTCGTGTGCGGCGACGCCTCGCTGACCGACGCCTACCTCGACTGCGCGCCGGCCAACTTGATCCTCGTGTGCGGTGTCCTCGGCAACATCTGCGACGCCGATGTCGAGAAGCTCATCACGGCCCTCCCCCAGCTGTGCACCCCGGGGGCGACGGTCATCTGGACCCGAAGCCGTCGCCTGCCCGACCTCACGCCTCGCATACGGCTGTGGTTGCAGGGGCAGGACCTCGCTGAGATCAAGTTCGTGGCGCCCCTCGGCCAACTCCAGGCGGTTGGCGTCAACTGCTACGTCGGCGAACCCCAGGCCCTGGTGCCGGGCCGGAAGCTGTTCTCGTTCGTCGAACGCTCGCCGTCGAAGGCGACGCTCCTCCGCCGGATCAAGACGGTTCTGCGCTCGACACGTCGGCGTCCTGCACGTCCTGGCGCGTGACGGCCAGGTAGGTGACGCAGCCGACGATGGCCAGGGAGAGGGCCAGCGCCACCCGGCCGGCGCCCAAGCCCAGCCCGCCCGAGCTCACGGGCTTGCCGAGCCAGTCGGCGAACGACGCGCCAACGGGCCGGGTGACCACATAGGCGAACCAGAACGACAGCACCGGACTCCACCGGAAGCGTCGGTACCCGACGATCGGGATCACCATCACGAGGGCGAACAGCACCATCGAGCCGAAGTAGCCGAGGCCGAGGGTCGTGGCCGTCAGGTCGCCGGCCGCCGTACCGAGGGCGAAGGTGCTGACGACGGTGGCCCAGTAGAAGGCCTCGCGCCGGGTCGTGTTGATGCTGTGGATCGACAGCGTTCCCTCGGTCCTCTGCCAGGTCACGAAGACGACCGTCAGGGCGGCGGCGCAGAGCGCCGTGGACACGGCGTAGGGCACGCCGAAGCCGACATGGAGCACATCGGCCGCCATGGTGCCGAAGACACCCACCATCGCCACCGCGAACCAGTAGGTCCACGCGACATAGCGACGCATCGCGAACTGCAGCGGAAGGGCGACGAGGAACCCGAGGAGCCCGATCAGGACGGCCGGTACCGGGTGCAGGGTGTGGACGAGGTAGTCCGACGTCGACTCGCCCATCGCCGTCGTGAGGCTCTTGATCACCCAGAACATGGCGGCGATCTCTGGCACCCGGAGCCGCGGCGTGGTCGGACGGCGGCGAGAGTCGTCGCTGGTCGACCGACTCATCGGCCGACCACCGTGAAGAAGTCGCGGGATTCGCGCGTCGGCGGCAGATACCGGCGCGCGCTGCGCTGGATCTGCGGGTAGAGCTTGGCGCCGACGACGACCGAGGGGTTGGCCGGGTTGGGGTGCTGGTACAGGTCGAAGGTGACCCACTCGGGGTTGATGTCGAGCGACATGGCGCGGACGCAGCCGGCGCGCTGGAGCGATTCGGCGAGGGACCGCGCGGTTAGGGCGGGACCAGCGACGTAGACGAGGGCGCCGCTCGCGGTGATGCCCACCCCTGAGCGGGCCACCACGGTGTTGGCCCCGAGCGTGTGGCCCCAGAGCTTGGTGTCGGTGTAGCTGGCGCTCGGGTCGGGCTGGCCGTGGTCGACGAGCAGCACCAAGTTCTGCAGCACCGCGTGCACCTGGGGCGTCATGGCCATGTCGCGGCCCCACACCCCGACATCGACGCGCCCGTTCGAGTAGAGCACGACCGAAGCCGCGCCCGGACGGAGGGGCACCGCAGCCCGGCCGTCGAGGTAGAAGCCGCCACGGGCGTCCTGGAAGCGGAAGCCTCCGTTGAAGGCGGCCACGACGTGGGGCAGGTCGGCGGCCGCCACGAACGGCGTCGTCGGCCACAACCCACCGGGCTCGCGGGCACCGGGTACGAGGTCGAGGCGGAGCCGGGTCGGATCGATCCAGACGGCGCTGGTGATCTGACTGGTGTAGGTCCGGTCGGCGCGGAGCTGAGCCACGTACATGCCCGGCGCCCCGTCGATCGGCGGACCGGTCGGCGTCCACACCCCTTCACCAGGCAAAGCCGGCGACACGAGGAGCGGGATCGGGGCCGGGGGCCGCAGATGGGCATTCGGCCGTGGTGCGGTGATCGGCATCGGGCCCGGCGCCGGCGCGGGCACCCCGTTGAGACGCTTCGGTCGGCCGCCGGCGCGGGGCGTCTGGCGCGTGTAGTACCACTGCTCGACGGGGTCGACGAGGAAGGCGGCGTCGTGGCCCCGCAGCCAGTCGGCGACCTTGGCCGAGAAGGCCTCGTTTCCCGGCGTCCGCCACGCACCCACCAGTGGCACGCTCACGAGCAGCATGACGATGGCGACCAGCGCCCCGGTCCCCACCAGGAGCCGATGCCGCCACCGGTGGGGCCGGACGGGCGCGACCTGACGCCGTCGTGGCGTACCCGTTTCCATTTGGGCATTGTCGATTGTGGACCATTCGAGGATGCCGCGGCTCGGGACAAGTCTCGGCAAAGGATCTCGGTCCTCATCGGTCGTCGCGCATCCGGAAGCCGACCCCGCGCACGGTCTCGATCATGGCGGGATCACCGAGCTTGCGCCGCAACGACGCCATGTGCACGTCGAGGGTCTTGGTCGGGCCATACCAGTGCGGATCCCATACCTGCTCGAGGATCTCCTCGCGCGAGAACAACGTCCCCGGTTCGTTGGCCAACAGCGCCAACAGGTCGAACTCCTTGCGCGTGAGGGTCAGCTCGTCACCGTCGACTCGCGCCCGGCGCGACCGACGATCGACCTCGAGCAAACCGTTGGTCGTGCACTCGACGGGACGCACCCGGCCGGCGTTGGCCCGGCGGGTCACGGCGCGGATCCGCGCCACCAGCTCGCGGAAGCCGAACGGCTTGACCAGGTAGTCATCGGCACCCAGCTCGAGCCCCACGACGCGATCGGACTCCTCGCCTCGCGCCGTGATCACGATGATGGGGACCTCGGACCGGGCCCGCAGCATCTGGCAGACCTCGTAGCCGTCGACATCAGGAAGGCCGAGGTCGAGCAGCACGACGTCACCGGGGGCCGCCGTCAGCGCGGCCGCACCGGTGGCCACGCGCTCGGTGGTGTATCCCTCACGCGCCAAGCCCTTGATCAGAGGTCCGGCGATGGCATCGTCGTCTTCGACGAGCAACACGTGCATCACCACGCCACCGTCGAATCGGTGGCGAGGGATCCGGTCATCCCTCGGAGTCTCTCCCATCGATGCCGTCGCAACGAGGCCGCTTCCGGACCGAACGCGAGACTTTGCCAACTCCTAACCCGACCAGACCGCTCGGCTCACGAAGCCGTGCCTAACGTCGACCCGGTCGGGAGCCGGCTCGGTCCCACTTCGACCCCACCCGTGGGTCGCGGCGAGCCGGAGCCCGCTGGCCCGAACCGTTCGCGGTCCCTCGTACTGTCCCGTCCAGCGCGAGCCGGGCCGTAGTGCGTCTCCTGTCGGCTCTGACCCGCTCGCCGACAGGGGACGCGCGCGCCTCGACGGCGGGCCCACCCACCACGGCCGGCTCACGACCGATCGAGGGCGGCGGCGTGGGCCATCAGGGCGACGCCCACCGCACCGAGCACGAGACCCAGCAACACCATCTTGGACGCGATCGGCTTGCTGGCCAGCCCGTAGAACAGAGCCGGGAAGGCCAGCACGAACATCGTGCCCCCGGCCACGGCCGAGAGCCCCGCGCCGCGAACGGGTCTCTGCTTGTTCGTGGGGTCGTCGGGTTGGATCACGTCAGCACCGCTGGCACCGTACCGACACCACATGAACGGCAAGTGAGAGCCATCCGCCGTAGGGTCGGCACGCGAGCCGCGTCAGGTCAGGCCGCCCTAGGTCGACTCGAACTGTCCCGGCTGTCGACCCGCCCCGGGCGGACCGGCGAAGGCCTGGGCGATGCTGAGCCACTCGTCGGCGACCGAGCCGGTGGCGACCAGATCGGTGTCGTCTCGGTGGCGACGTTGCGTCACCACCAGACAGAAGTCGACCAGGGACCCGCGCACGACGTTGGTCGCGTCGTCGGGGCCCAGGACGAGATCGTCCAACTCGACGCGAACGGGCTCGGCAGGGACGGTCAGATCGTGGGCCACGAAGCTGTTGGGCAGCGCTCGCCAGCCGATGAAGGCGACGTGGCGGAGCCGGTCGGTCGACCGCCGCGCCGCGCCGAGAGCGTCAGCGACGTCTTGGCCGTGGGCCCACGTCTCCATGATCCGCGCCGTGATGCACGAGGCGACGGACATGTCGGGGCCGTACCACGGGACCCGCAGCGCGGGATCGGCGGCCGACGCGGTGGCGACGAGATGATCGCCGGCGTCGTACAACCACGCTTCGACCTCGACGCCTGAGCGGTGGCGGTTGGCGTCGGTCACCGTGGCCGCGAACGCGTCGACATCGGCCAGGACCTGTGCTCGATGGGCGCGAAAGGCCTGCGGGTCGTCGATGGCTTGGCGGGCGGCGTCGTCGAACCAGGCCAGATGGACGAGCTGATCGAGGATCGACCAACCCGGCGCCGGTGTGGGGCGATGCCAGCCGTCCTCGTCGAGGGATGAGACGAGGGCCAGCAGGTCGTCCCGCTCGGCTCGCAGGTCAGCGCAGAGCTCCTCGACGTTCATGGGCCCATGATGGCGGACCGCTAGGGTCCGGTCGATGTCGACGACCGATCTGGTGGCCATCGAGCGGGCGAGCGACGGGGTGACCGTGCTCACCCTGGATCGACCCGAGGCCCGCAACGCCATGAACGCAGCCCTGGCCGGGGCCACCATCGCCGCTGTCGATGCGGCCCAGACCAGCCGGGCCATCGTCCTGACCGGTGCCGACCCGGCGTTCTGCGCGGGGCTCGACCTTCGCGACCTCGGGGTCGACGATCTGGCCGAGCTGCCGTCGTTCCTCGACGCCGTGGCCGCGTCGCGGGTACCGATCATCGCCGCGGTCAACGGCGCGGCGGTGACGGGCGGACTCGAGCTGGCGCTGGCCGCCGACTTCATCGTCGCGTCCGAACGGGCTCGCTTCGCCGACACCCACCTGCGGGTCGGGGTCTATCCCGGTCCCGTGGCGGTCGACCTCCCCCGTCGCGTAGGTCTGGCCTTCGCGCGGCAGATGTCGCTCACGGGCGACTTCATCGACGCCGCCACCGCCCTGCGCGTCGGGTTGGCCAACGAGGTGGTGCCCCACGACCAGCTCCTGCCGCGCGCGCTCGTCCTGGCCGGTTCCATCGCCGAGCAGGATCCGGCCATGGTGGCCCTGCTGCGGGACGACTGGCGCCAGTCATCGGGTGCCATCGACGAGGCCCGACGCATCCATGCCTCCTTCGGGGCGCGGTCGTCGACCGATCGGCGCGCCACGAGCCTGGCCGGCCACCGCGACGCCGTCATCGAGCGGGCCCACGGCCAGGTCGATCGGTAGGGTGCAGCGTGGACTACGAACAGATCGTGCGCGAGCAGCGCGACGAGATCGTCGTGCTCACGCTCAACCGTCCTGAGAAGCTCAACGCCTGGACGCCCCGGATGGGGGCCGAGCTGAGCGACGCCATCGAAGCAGCCGACGCAGATGGCAACGTGGGTGCCGTCGTGGTCACGGGGGCCGGGCGCGGCTTCTGCGCCGGGGCCGACATGAGTGCCGTGTTCGGGGCGCAGATCCACGGCGACACCACGGCCGCGGTGCCCAGCCAGACGCGCGACTGGGTCGAGCTGATCCGATCCGCCAAACCGATCGTCGCCGCCGTCAACGGCGCGTGCATCGGCGTCGGGCTCACCATGATCCTGCCCTTCGACCGCATCGTGGCCGACGAGAACGCCAAGCTCAGCATCCGCTTCGTCAAGCTCGGGCTCGTGCCCGAGCTGGCCAGCACCATGTACCTGCCGCTGCGCTGCGGGTGGGGGGCGGCGTCGGACCTGATGTTGTCGGGCCGCACGGTCGACGGCCTGGAGGCGGTCGCCCTCGGGTTGGCCGACGAGCTGGCGCCGGCCGGCGACACACTCGCCGTCGCCATGGCCCGCGCTCGTTCCTACGCCGAGAACCCCCCACAGGCGCTGAGCTGGATCAAGCAGCTGCTCACCGAGAACGCCAACGAGACCGACACCGCCGCCGCGCAGCGCCGCGAGCTCCGCCTGCTCGTCCAAGGCTACGAGACATCCGAGCACAAGGAGGCGGTCGCCGCCTTCACCGAGCGCCGACCGCCGAGAGTTCAGGTAGTGCACGAGTGACCGTCGACCTCGCGACCGGAGAATCACGCCGGCTCGCACAGCACTAGCTTTAGGCGAGAACAGTCGACACAGAGAGAGGATCAGCCACGTGGAGGTCAAGGGAAAGAAGGCGGTCGTCGTCGGGGGCGCCTCGGGAATGGCTCGGGCCACAGCCGAGCTCCTGCACGAACGAGGTGCATCGGTGGCGATCCTCGACCTCCCGAGCTCGGCGGGCGCCGAAGTGGCCACCGCGCTCGACGGCAGCTTCCACCCTGTCGACGTGACCGACGCCGAGGGCGTCGAGCTGGCGCTCGGCGACGCCGTCGATCGGCTCGGCGGGTTGCACATCGCCGTCAACACGGCCGGTGGAGGCATCGGGAAGCGGACCCTCTCCAAGCAGGGACCGCATCCCCTCGACGACTTCCGCCAGGTGATCGAGCTCAACCTCATCGCCACCTTCAACCTCAACCGGCTGCAGGCCTGGCACATGTCGACCAACGAACCCGAGGACGCCGAGCGCGGTGTGATCATCAACACGGCGTCGATCGCCGCCTTCGAGGGCCAGATCGGGCAGGTGGCCTACACCGCGGCCAAGGCCGGCATCGCCGGGATGGCGCTGACCATGGCCAGGGACCTCGGCAGCCTCGGCATCCGCGTCGTCGCCATCGCCCCGAGCCTGTTCAGCACCGGCATCACCGCCGGCATCCCCGACCAGTTCGCGGACGAGCTCACCAAGGACGCCGCCTTCCCCAAGCGCATGGGGCGACCGGCCGAGTACGCCAAGCTGGCCCTCGCCATCGTCGACAACCCGATGCTCAACGGCGGCACCATCCGGCTCGACGCCGGCCAACGCTTCGCTCCGAAGTAGCTCAGGGCTCGAAGACGCACCGGCCGCGCCGGAAGGTCATGCGCACGGCGTCGGCGTCGAGGGCCACCAGGGCCTCGGCGAGAGGGACGGCGAGCAGGCAGAGGTCGGCCGCCTGACCGACGCGGACTCGCCGCGGCGGACCACCCGGTGATTCGGGCGGTCCGAGGAACAGATCCAGGGCGCGCCCGGGCGTGACCGCCTCTTCGGGCCCGAGGGGCTGACCGGCCCTGGTGGTGCGCTCGACCGCCGCCCTCATGGCTCGCCATGGATCGGCATCGCCGTAGGGCGCGTCCGTGCTGCCGCCGACGCCGATTCCGGCTTGGCCGAGCGTGGCGCAGCGGTAGAGGTACGGCTGATCGGCCGGGTCGACATCACGCAGGTAGTCGTCGCCCCGTTCGAAGACGAACGACGGCTGGGTCACCACGATCAGCCCGCGAGCCGAGATGACCGCCGCGGTGTCCTCGGTGATGACCGAGCCGTGCTCGATGCGATCACCCGGCTCGACGCCGGCCTCCTGCCATGCCGTCAGAGCCAGGACCGTGGCGACGTGGGTCACGAGGTGGATGGCCACCGTGCGACCCGCCGCATGGGCCCGGGCGATGCCGGCCGCAAGCTGATCGAGTGGGGGCAACCCGTGATCGGCCACGACGATCTTGACCGGCCCCTGATCGAGCGGCGTCGGCGGAGTCACGGCGGCCAGCCCCACCGCACCGGTGACGACCACGCGCTGGGGCAGCTCGCCCCGCGCCGCGGCGCCCGCCAACAGCTCCAGGTCGCCGAGATCGTCGGTCGGGGTCGCGTCGGTGACCCCAGTGACGCCGTAGCCGGCCAGCTCGGCGCCGACCGCGGCCAGGTCGACCTCCGGCGGAGCCGGCATCAGGGCACGCAACCACCGGTCGGCGCCGAAGACCCGGCCGGTCGGCCGCCCATCGCCGTCGCGCTCGATGCCGGGATGATCGGCCGCGTCGAGGTCGGCGGCGTTGACCGCAGCCGAGCTGAACACCCACATGGCGCCGGTCCGATGCTGCACGCGCACCGGCCGGTCGCCGACCATGGAATCGAGCGCGTAGCGATCGAGCTCCCCCGCCACCCGCTCGTGATAGCCGGTGGCTCGCAACCACTCGCCGGGCCTGAGCCTCTCGACGGCGGATCGCAGGGCGGCGGCCATGTCGGACGCGTCCGTGACCGCGGGCGGACCGACCTTGACCGAGGCGCGGTCGGCGGCCATGGCCGCCAGGTGGAGGTGGTGGTCGTGCAGCCCGGCCAGCAGCGCGCCACCGCGCCCGTCGATCACCTCGGCACCGGGTTCGGTGCTCGCACGCGGCGCCACTTCGGCCACGACGCCGTCGCGCACGACGACGTCGACGCGCCGGCCGTCGACCTCGACGTCGTGGAACACGAGGGCGCGTGGCGGATCGTTCATCGCCGCGTGGTGCGATCGCCGAGGACGCGAGCGTTGTCGGCACCCAACGCCCGGGCCGGCGCGCGGATCGCCGGCCGCGATGGCTCGAAGGGGTCCTCGCCGCCGGCGTCGAGGGTCGGCCCGGCCAGGTGGGCGGCCACATCGGCCATGGCCACGTCGATGAGCCACCGGCCGCCGGTCCCGATCGCTTCGACGACCGCGGCGGCGGCCACCAGACCCGAACACGGGTCGGCGACGGCGTCGGCGCAGAAGTAGGGCTGGCCTTCACTCCACAGGACCAGTCCTCCGGCGACGGCGGCATCGTCGCCGAAGGCCACTCGGTCGGCGCCGGCGCCGGTTCGGCCGTGGCCCGTGACCGACACCCAGACGCGAGGGCCCGTGCTGACCACGTGCCGCGCCTCGATTCCGAGCTGTTCGAGGGCCCGAGGGCGCGACGCCTCGATCACCACGTCGCTCCGGCTCAACAACGTCGCCAGCTGCGTCCGGCCGTCCGGTTGGGTCAGGTCGAGGGCGACGGACGCCTTGCCCGAGTTCATCAGGTCGAAGAAGGCAGGTGGCCCGTCGCGGGCCCCGTCGGGACGCGGACCACGACTCGACCTTGATGACCTCGGCACCGGCGTCAGCCAGCAACCGGCCACAGAGCGGTCCCGCCCACAGCGACGACAGGTCGACGACCACGAGACCCGAGAGCGAACGCGGCGGCGCCGAGCCGAGGGCCGTGACGCCAACCGGGAGGGCCGCGAACGGTTCCGGTGCGATCGTCCTCGTCCGAGGCGCGTCCGGCAGGGCCCCCACCGGCAGGCCGAGCAAGGCGGCCCGAGCCTCGAGATCGCCGACGGCGCGGTCGCGCACGGCCGCGGCGATCACCGACCAGGTCGCATCCGTGGCCGGCCTCGGCTCGGCGGTCGCGCCGATCGTCCCCGCGTCGAGCTCGAGCCACGCCGGCACCAGCTCGACGTCGCTGACCCGCGCCAGCGAGACGGCGAGCCAGCCGTCGCGCCCCGCCAGCAGCCGCGTCGCCCCGCCGCAGCTCGTGGTGCCGTGCCGGGTCAGCCCGGCCAGCGCGGCGCGCTCGGTCAACAAGGCCAACGGATCGACGCGCACCTCGGTCCCGATGTGGGCCGTCGTCCGAGCCAACCGATCGGCAACGGTCGTCCAGGCGGGCCGGCAGCTCGGCCGGCGGTCCGAGCGGAGCGGCGCTCGGGTCGCCCGACAGGGCCATGGCCCCGCTGCGGGCCCATGCGATGGTGAGGTCACGGCGCGATCGCATGTTTGTCGGAGCTCCTACCGCACGCTACCTTCACGCCCATCACGGTGCTGCGGCTCGACTGGACCGACTTCGTTGACGTCGTCGCGTCGCCAGTGCGGCGACGCGACATCGGCGGGGCCGACGGCGCGCTCGTGGTCGTGACCGGCCTGTCCGGTCCCGGTGACCCCACGCCCGTGACCGACGAGCTCGTCCGCGCCGTGGCCGGCCTGCCCGCGGTCGTCGCCGTCGAGGGAGAGCCAGCCGCACTGGGTCCGGCGTCAGCGATCGCCGATGTCGCGGCGAGCGGTGGCGCTCTCGACGCCGTCATCGACGGCTTCGCCGCCAGTCCGCAGGCCGCCACCGCGCTCGCACTGCTGTTGCGCGGCAGCGAGGGGCGGAGCATCGGGGATGGCCTGGCCGCGGAGTCGGCCGTCTACTCGGCGTTGCAGGCCGGGCCCGAGTTCGCCCGCTGGCGGGCTTCGCGGCCCGTCCGGCACCGACCGCCACCCGACCGCCCGTCGGTGCGGGTCGAGCGGGTCGACGACACGATCGAGATCACGCTCGACCGGCCCGAGACGCGCAACGCCCTCGACGCCCGCATGCGAGACGAGCTCTGGGCCGCGTTGCTGGTCGCGCTTGGCCGACCCCGCGCTCAGGGTCAGGTGGCGGGGCGCCGGCCCGTCGTTCTGCAGCGGCGGCGACCTCGACGAGTTCGGGTCGCGACCCGACCCGGCGACTGGCCACATGGTGCGACTGGCCCGCAGCCTCGGCCGCGTCGTCGACGACGTGGCCGATCGCGTCACCGTCGAGCTGCACGGAGCCTGTTTCGGATCGGGGATCGAGCTACCGGCCTTCGCCGGCCGCGTGGTGGCCGCACCCGACACGACCATCGCCCTGCCCGAACTTGCGCTCGGCCTCATCCCCGGTGCCGGCGGCACCTACAGCCTGCCGCGGCGGATCGGCCGCCAGCGCACGGCGTGGCTGGCGCTCAGCGGTCGCCCCATCGACGCCCACACCGCCCTGGGGTGGGGTCTGGTCGACGAGGTGACCGCCGGCTACGACTGAGGTGCGGACCGGCGTCGGAGCGGGGTCAGCTCTGGAGCCAGACGGTGGCCCACCAGGTCTTGGGCTGGAAGTTGCCGAAGGCGATGGTGGACGGCCCGCCGGGGGCATCGAGGCCCTGGACCTTCTTCTCGGCGATGAAGCTGTAGGGCGTCGAGAACATCCAGATGTTGTCGAACCCGGCGTTCAGCTGCTTGGCCAGGTCCTGGTAGGCCGCCCGTCGCACGTTGGGATAGCCGCTCTGACGACCCGTGTTCAGATCCTTGTCGATGGCCGGCGTGGTGTACTGCGTGAAGTTGATGCTGATGTTGCCCACGCCCTTGGCCGTGCTCGAGGACCAGAAGCTGTAGTCCTCGTCGGGATCCGGGAAGCCGTAGTTGCCGCCGGGGAAGAACGCCGCCTGGTAGTCACCGGTGGCGATCTTGGTGATGTAGGCCGTCTGGTCGAGCGTCACGATGTTGACGGTGATGCCGGCTTGCTTCCACTGCGCCTGGATCGCCTGGAGGATCTTGGCATCGTCAACGGTCGGCAGCCCCGAGAGGGTGACCGAGAGACCCGTCTGGCCGGTGGCCTGGTCGTACTTCGCCACCTCGGCCTTGGACTGGCTGAGGTCGTGGCTGACATATCCGTTCTGCGAGCTGGGCAGGCCCCATGGGCTGTTGGGCGAGAAGGGCGACGTCGGGATGTGCACGCCGGTGCCGATCAACTTGGCGATCGCGGCGGTGTCGGTGGCGTAGGCCAAGGCCGCCCGGGCGTGCACGTTGTTCAACGGGTTGGGCTTGCCGTCCACCACCGGAGCGGTGTTGGGCATGATGAAGGCCTTCTCGCTGTCCCAGTCCTTGAGCACCGTGAAGGTGCCGGCCAGCTTGGTCGCGTCGGCGACGTTGGCCGTGTACTGCATGTTGATGTCGCCGTTCTGCAACGCCGCCGTGCGGGTCGCGTCCTCGGGGATGACCTTGAACTGCAGGCGGTCGAGATAGGGCAGGCCCTGGCCGGTGCGGACCTTGGCGTGGGCGTCGAGGCCGCCCCAGTAGGTCGGGTTCTTCTTCACCGTGAAGGTGTCACCGGGCGTCCAGCTCTCGAAGGTGAACGGGCCGGTGCCGATCGGGTGGTCGACGCCGCCGTTGGCGGAGTTGATCATGGCCGGCGCCATCATCAGCGCCGGGACGCTCGTCAGGAAGCTGCTGGGGAAGGCGGCCCACGGCTGGGTCAGGTCCACCTCGACGCTCGTCGGGCTGAGGGCCTTCACTCCGGCGACCATGGGCTTGAGGAGCAGGCCGGTCAGGGGCCCGTTCACATACGTGTTCAGGTTGAGGACCGCGGCGTCGGCGTTGAAGTCCTCGCCGTCCTGGAACTTGACGCCGGACTGGAGGTCGATCACCCAGCGGTCGAAGGTGGTGTTCGGGTACCAGCTCTTGGCGAGCCAGGGCTTGGCCCCGGTGTCGGCGCCGGTCGTGGCCAGCGGCTCGAGCACCGTCGAGACCTCGAGCGCGCCGGTGTCGGCGAACTGGTCGAGGGCCGGGCTCCAGCCGTTGGTCTCGGCCCGGATCCCGACCACGAGTCCGCCGCCGCTGTGCGGCTTGACGTTGGCCTTGACGGTGGTGCTGGCCGACTTGGAGGCCGAGGCGGTTCCGCAGGCCGCGGCCAGAGCCACGACCAACGTGATGGCCGCGAACATCTTGGTCCGCCGTCCTTGGATCCTCGAGGAAACGATCTGGTTCGGCCTCACTGGTCACCCCTGGGTAGACGAAGCCTGACGGCTAGCCATCGGACGCGACCGGAGGGGAGTTGAGCAGTTTTGAGAATGTGACTACGTAAGTTCGGAAGAACCGCTCACAACTAGTGCGAAGGCCCTATCCGAGGCCATCTCGACTGGGTCGAAGGCACCACGGCGATGCCGGTCACGACTAGGTCGGAGGCCGCACGCCTATGCCGTTGAGGAAGAGGTCCCAGAGCTGCTCGGCCGGGTCGACGACCTCGGAGTTGCGGGGCGTGCCGCCGATCGTGGCCGAGAAGGCGTTGAACATGATCGCCTCGAGGACCACGCCGGCGATCGGGCTTCGGCGCAGCCCGTCGCGGATCGTTCCCGTCGCCGCCGCGTCGTCGAGCAGCTCGCCGAACAACGAGACGAGGGGCGCGAAGGCCAGAGCGGCCTCGGTCGGGTGGGCGGTCAGCAGTTGCTGGGCGAAGTCGATGATGGCGGGCGTCGTCACCCCCGGCTTCTTCGCCGCGCCGCCACGCGGCGCCGGACGGCAGATCCGGTAGTACTCGACCACGAAGCGGTGCAGGCGGCCGATGGCGTCGTCTTCCTCGGCGATCTTGTCGCGGAGCAGGTCGGTGGTCGACCGAACGGACTCCTCGAACAGGGCCAGGAGCAGCTCGTGCTTGCCCCCGAAGTACTGGTAGAAGCTCCGCAGCGACTGGCCCGAGCGCTCGACGACCTCCTGGACGGTGAAGTCCTTGCCGGCGTCGCCTTCGTTCATCAGCTCGAGGGCGGCGTCGAGGAACCGCTGGACGCGGCTCTCGGCCCGGACCCGGGCCGAGTCGAGCGACCGCGCCACCGCCAGCTCGCGCCAGCTGACGGCCGGTTCGGCGGACGCGGGTTCGGAGTCGACCGCCGACTTGTCCTTCGTCATCGTTCGCAGCCTACTCGGGCGGGGCCCAGAACCTGGGTCTCTGAGCGGGGCGACAACGGCGTTCTCTCCTGAGAGGGACGGTTCCGCGGCCAGGCGGAACGACCGTGGTCGGATCGGTTCAAAGCGGGCGCGGCGGGCACGGCTACTCCTGTTCCGGCGCGGGGCTCGGCGCCAGTAAGCGGTCGAGGTTCGCCCTCAGCTCGGGTGAGGTGAACGATCGGTCTTCGGCGCTGAGGGCGAAGTCGAGGGTGGCCACGACGGCCCGCTCGAGGTGGAGGTTGAGGATGCGCTTGGTGTCCTCCACCGCCCGTCGCGGCAGCTTGGCGATCCGATGGGCGCAGGCGATGGCCTGGTCCAGCACCTCGCCGTCGGCGCAGACGTGGTTGGCCAGCCCCATCTCGGCCGCCCGCTGAGCCGGGATGCGGTCACCCGTCAGGGCGTACTCCTTGGCCAGCTGGAGGCTGGTGAGCAAGGGCCAGGTCACCGGGCCGCCGTCGGCGGCGACCAACCCGAGCATCACGTGAGGGTCGGCCAGGTGGGCGCTCTCGGCCATGAACACGATGTCGGACAGGGCGACCAGGCTGCAGCCGAGGCCGACGGCCGGTCCGTTGACCGCGGCCACGATCGGAACGCGGCACTGGACCATGCCGGTGACGATGGCCCGGCCGTGGGCGAGGGTCTGGCGCCGGAGGGCGGCGTCGGAGGCCAGCTCGTCGAGGTAGTTGAAGTCGCCGCCGGCCGAGAACGCCCGCCCCTTCCCGGTCAGCACCACGGCGCGAGCCTCGTCGTCGGCGTCGATCTGGGGGAACAGCTCGGCCAGCCCCTGGTGCAGACCGTGGTTCGTGGCGTTCAGCTGCTCGGGGCGATTGAGGCGGATCACCCGGACAGGCCCGTCCGCCTCGACCTCGAGCTCGTCGGTGACGTCGTAGGCGCTCATGAGGCGGGCAGACCCAAGATGCGCCCGGCGACGAGGTTGCGTTGGATCTGGGACGTGCCGCCCATGACGCTCTGGGCCCGACTGTAGAGATAGACCTTCAACCAGGTGTCGTCCCCGCCGTCGAAGCCGGCGCCGCCCACAGCCAGCGCGGCGTGGCCGACCGACTGCTCGGTCCAGGTCATGAGCAACTTGTCCACTGAGCCCTCCGGGCCGTGAGAGATCCCGTCCAGTCGATCCGACAGCCGCCGGCACACGTGCAGGCGCAGCATCTCGGCCTCGACGATGGCCCACCCGAGCTGGCCGAGTTGCTCGTGGCCGTAGCGCGTGGGGTCGTCGGCCACCAGCTTGGTCAGCTCCTTGACCAGTTTGGTGTATCGGCCGGCGAAGCCCAGCTCGTGGGGCTCGCGCTCGTGGCTGACCACCGTCATGGCCAACGACCACCCCTCGCCCGGCTCTCCGATCATGTTGGCGGCCGGCACCCGGGCTCCGTCGAAGAGGACCTCGCCGAACTCCTTGGTGATCCCGTTGATCATCGGCAGCGGCCGCTGCTCGATCCCCGGCTGACGCATCGGCACGGCGAAGGCCGAGATCCCTTTGTGCTTGGCCACGTCGTGATCGGTTCGGGCCAGCACCAGGCACCAGTCGGCGTCGTCGGAGTAGCTCGTCCAGACCTTGTGGCCGGTGAGGACGTACTCGTCGCCGTCGCGATCGGCGCGGGTGCGCAGCGAGGCCAGGTCGGAGCCGGCGTCGGGTTCGCTGAACCCCTGGCACCACCGGTCGCGCCCGCTGACGATGCCGGGCAGGAAGCGCCCCTTGATGTCGTCGCTGCCATGTTCGAGGATGCCCTCGACCAGGTAGCCGAGGCTCGGACGGGGCGGCGCGCCGGCCGCCGCCAGCTCCTCGTCGACGATGACGTCATACACGCTCGGGAGGTCCTGCCCACCGATGGCGGTCGACCACGTCGTGCCGAAGAAGCCGCCGTCGTAGAGGGATTGGTGCCAGGCCGCCTGACCGGCCCAGTAGGCGTCGTCGGTCGACGAGGCGGGCAGGCCCGGGTCGTTGTCCTCGAGCCAGGCCCGGAGGCGGAGCCGGAACTCGGCCTCCTCGGGTGAGTCACCGAAGTCCATCGCCACCTCCGACGCCACGATGGGAGAGCACGCGTTCGAGACTCGGCCCGACGCCGCCCAGCACCTCGCTCGACAGGAGCGCCCGCCGCAGGAAGACGTGGGCCAGGCACTCCCACGTGTTGCCGATGCCGCCGTGCACCTGGATCGCCGTCTCGCCCACCGTTCGGGCCGCGCGCGCGCAGTAGGCCTTGGCCACCGCCGCCGCCCCCACCGCGTCGTCGGGGGCCAGCGCGTCGACGGCCCAGGCGGCGTGGCGAGCTGTGCTGCGCGAGCCCTCCATGAGCACGAAGGCGTCAGCGAGCAGGTGCTGCACCGCCTGGAACGAGCCGATGGGCCGGTCGTACTGGCGGCGCGAGCTGGCGTACTCGACGGTCAGGTCGATCACCCCGCGCATGGTCCCCACCAGATCGGCACACGTCGTGGCCAGAGCGAGGGCGGTCCAGCGGTCGAGGTCCGACGCGGTGAGCAGCCGGTCGGGCGGACCCAGAGGCGTCACCGACGACGCCGGATCGCATCGGGCCCCGGGTCGGGTCAGATCCGTGCGCACCTCGGCCGTCGCCAGACCGACCTCGGCCAACACGTCGCCCTCGCCGGTGCGCATCAGCACCAGCGCCGAGGTGGCGCCGTGGGCATCGATGGCCACGGCGCCGGCGGGCACCACCCCGTCGACCGCGACCGCCAGCGCGCCCAGCGACGAGGTGAGCACGACGGTCTCGAGTCGGCCCGCGGCCGGCGCTCCCGCCAGTCGCCGCAACTCAGCGGCCAGGGTCGGCCCGAGGAGGGGCGCGTCGGCCAACCCCCGGCCCAGCTCCTCGGCGACGATGGCGACCTCGACGCCGGAGGCCAGGGGTGCATCCCCCGCTTCGGCGACGCGCAGCTCGCGCCACCCCGACGCGGCAACGGCCGCATCCAGCTTCTCGGCTCGCTCGAGATCGTCGAGGGCGGCGACGAGGCGCGGCCCGAGCGCGTCGACGACGTGGGCGGCCGAGTCGCGCAGCGCCTCCTGTTCGGGCGAGAGCCGGACGTCCATCAGCGCGCCGTCCGCGCGGTCAGCAGCACCGGAGTCCATTCGTCGCGAAGCGTCCGGCGCAGCACCTTGCCCGAGGGGAGTCGGGGGATGGCATCGACGACGACCACGTGCCGCACCTGCTTGTAGGTGGCCAGCGAGCAAGCCACGAGCTCCTCGAGCTCGCCCTCGGCCAAAGGTCGGTCGGGATCGAGCTGCACCACGGCGACCGGCACCTCACCGGCGCGCTCGTCAGCCAGGCCGAACACGGCGCAGTCGAGGACGGCCGCGTGTCCGTGCAGCACCCCCTCGATCTCCGCCGGCGCGACCTGGAAGCCGTTGACCTTCATCATCTCCTTGGACCGGTCGGTGAGGTGGACCCAGCCCTCGGGTTCCAACCACCCGACGTCGCCGGTGCGGTACCAGCCGTCGACGAAGGCCTCCGCGGTCGCCTCCTCGGGCAGGTAGCCCGCCATGACCGACGGGCTCCGGACCTGGATCTCGCCGGTCTGGCCCGACGCCAGGACGGCGCCGCTGTCGAGGTCGGCCACGCGCAGCTCGACGCCATCGGGGGCCAGCCCCGCCGAATCGAGCCGCCACGCGCTCGGATCGTCGATCGGGTTCACAGCGATGACGGGCACCTCGCTGGCCCCATAGGCCGGCAGCCAGCGCACTCCGGTGCGCTCGGTCACCACGGCGGCGACGCTCTCGCTCACGGGGGTGGCTCCCCACATGATGTAGCGCAACGACGACAGGTCGAAGTCCTCGAGGTGAGGATGGTTGGCCATGGCCAGCGCGATGGGCGCGACCGCCATCTCCAAGGTCATCCGATCCGCCTCGATGCGGCGCAGCACCTCGTCGAGGTCGAAGCGGGGGTGCAACCGCACGCCGGCGCCGGCCGACGCCGCCGCCAGCAGGTTCAGCAGTCCGAGGATGTGCGACGGCGGCGTGGCCACCTGGAAGCGATCGTCGGGTCCCAGGCCGAGCGCCTGGCACCAGTTGGTCGTCGCGTGACCGATCGAGCGGTGCGTGTGGCGAACCGCCTTGGGCAGGCCGGTGGTCCCCGAGCTGAACACCAGGACGGCCTCGTCGGTGTCACCGACCTCGACCGGCGGAGCGTCGCCGCCGCCAAGGCGGGCGAAGGCAGCCTCGGCCGTCGCGGGATCGTCCAGATCGGTCACGAGCCCGGCGCCGAGGTGCTCGCCGAGCAGCGTCGCCGCCGCCCCGTCGGCCACGGCGTGCACCGGTGCGGTGAGCTCGAGGGCGTGGCCGACCTCCACCGCCTTCCACGCCGGGCTGAGCAGCACGGCGGCGGCGCCGACCCGGCTGATGCCGTGGACGGCCATGACGAACTCGGGCCGGTTCGACGTCATCACCGCGACCCGATCCCCGGCGGCGACGCCATGGGCGGCGAGGTGGGAGCCGAAGGCGCGGCTCCGCGCCTCGAGATCGCCGAAGGACCAGCTCTGATCGCCGGCCCAGATGGCGGGGCGGTCGCCGAAGCACGCCGCGGCCCGCTCGAGCCCATGGTGCATCAGGTCGATCCCCACGGAAACATACTTCTCTGTTGTGAGATCGACGTCAACAGCTGCGGAATGTAGTGTTCTCCGGATGGCCCCTGGCGCTCGCCCCTTCGTCCTGGTCCATGGTGGAGGCCACGGCGGATGGTGCTGGCAGCGCGTCGCCCCTCGGCTGCGAGCGGCCGGCCACGAGGTGTTCACGCCGACGCTCACCGGCTTGGGCGAGCGGGCCCACCTGCTCCACCCCGGTATCGACCTCGACCTGCACATCGCCGACGTCGTCGGCGTCCTTCGCTACGAGGATCTGCGTGACGTGATCCTGGTGGGTCACAGCTACGGCGGCATGGTGATCACCGGCGTGGCCGATCGGGCCCATGACCGGATCGGGCACCTCGTGTACCTCGACGCCGCCCACCCGGCCAGCGGCGAGTCCCTCGTCGACGTGTCCGGCGGGATGATGGCGCTGGCCCGCAGCGACTCCCGGGTCGTCGACGGCGTCGAGCTGGTGCTCTGGCCGATCGCCGACGCCGGCATGTTCTACGGGGTGACCGATCCCGACGACCTGGCCTGGATGCAGGACAAGCTGACCCCCCACCCCTGGAAGTGCTTCGAGCAGGCACTGCGACTCGACGACGAGGCCGCCGTCACGAGCATCCGGCGGACGAACATCAACTGCACGGCCTCGCTGCGCAGCTCCGATCCCGATGCGCTGGCCCGCCAGCTGGCCGCGGACGCGACCTATGAGATCGACACCGGCCACGACCTCATGATCACCGAGGCCGACGTCGTCGCCGACATGCTCCTCGAGGTAGCCGCGTCCTGAGTTGTCGCCCGCCCCACAACGGCGACCGCTCAGCCACGCGAGGATGGCGGGGACATGGCCTCAGAACGCAGGATCGGAGCGGAGGACTCCAAGAGCCGGGCGGCGCTGCTCGATGCCGCGCTGGCCTTGATGCTCGAGGAGGGCTACGCGTCGGTGACCTCGCGCAAGGTCGCGGCGCGCGCCGGGCTGAAACCTCAGCTCGTCCACTACTACTTCCGCACGATGGACGACCTCTTCCTCGCCGTGTTCCGCCGCGGCGCCGAGCTCAACCTCGAACGCCATGCCCAGGCTCTGGCCTCGGACCAGCCGCTGTGGGCGTTGTGGACCTTCAGCAACGATCCGGCCGGCAACGCCTTGAACGTGGAGTTCGCCGCCCTGGCCAACCACCGCAAGACCATCCGGGCCGAGATCGCCGCCTACGGCGAACGGTTCCGCCAGCAGCAGGTCGAGGCGCTCTCGCCGGAGCTCGCCCGCCGCGGCCTCGACCCGGACGACCTCCCGCCCGTCGCCGCCCTCGTGCTGATGACGGCGGTCTCGGTCATCGTCAACATGGAGGAGGGTCTCGGCATGAGCCTCGGCCATGGCGAGACGCGCGCGCTCGTCGAGCGCTACCTCACCGACATCGAGGGACCACGCCGCGACCAGGCCACCCCGTGATGGACCTCACGTTCTGGCGGCGATGAGGGGCGTACGACGCCCTCAGATGCCGCAAGAAGCCGACGGTGGTCGGGTCAGTCCGGCATGGAGGCGTGCTGGTCGGCCACCCGCTGGCGCAGGTCCTCCTTGACCACCTTGCCGGTCGCGTTCACCGGGAGGGCATCGACGACCTCGACGGCGCGGGGAACCTTGTAGTTGGCCATCTCGGTGCGGCTCCACTCGATGAGGTCGGATCCGGTCGTCGACGCGCCGGGCGTGAGCACGACGAAGGCCATGCCGACCTCACCGAGACGCTCGTCGGGGATGCCGATCACCGCCGCCTGCTGCACATCGGGGTGGCGCAACAGGCCGTTCTCGATCTCGGCCGGGTAGGCGTTGAAGCCCCCGACGATGAACATGTCCTTCGATCGACCGACGATGCGCAGGCAGCCGGCCGGATCCACGAGACCGAGGTCGCCGGTGCGCAGCCATCCGTCGGCCGAGAGGGCCAGAGCCGTCGCCTCGGGATCGTCGAGGTAGTGGGACATGATGCTGCCGCCGCGGAGCAGGATCTCGCCCGGCTCCCCGTCGACCGTGTCCTGTCCCTGGCCGTCGACGATGCGCAGCTCGAACCCCGGGCGCGGCCGCCCGACGGTCGTGGCGATGGTCTCGACGTCGTCCGCGGGCGAGGTCGCCGACGCCGTCCCGCCTTCGGTGAGCCCGTAGCCCGTGACGATGGTGGTGAACGGGAGCTCGTCGTCGATCCGGCGGATGAGCTCGACGGGGATGTCGGCGGCGCCGGTGACGGCCACGCGCAGGCGCGACAGGTCGTGGCGATCACGATCGGGATGGTCGAGGATGCTCTGGTACAGCGTGGGTGGTCCCGGCAGCACCGTGACCTCCTCCTCGGCCGCCCGCGCCAGCACCCGGTCGACGTCGAACACGGCCTCGGGCAGCATCGTGGCCCCGGCGCACACGGCGGCGAGGATCCCGGCCTTCAACCCGAACATGTGGAAGTACGGGTTCACCATGAGGTAGCGGTCGGCCGAGTCGAGCCCCGTCATGGCCACCCAGTCCTGGGCCACGAGCAAGGTCCGGCCGTTGGTCTGCACGACCCCCTTCGGCAGACCCGTCGTCCCCGAGGTGAACAGGATGTCGGAGGGATCATCGGCGCCGACGGCGACGCTGCGGTCGAGCACCTCGGCCCGCCCGTCCTCGGTGCCCCGAGCGAGGAAGTCGGCCCACGACTCGGTGCCGGCCGCCGTCGGCCCGGACGCGACCACGACCGTGGCCAGCTCGGGCAGCGTCGACGCCCGAGTCGGCGAGCATGGCGACGTAGTCGGTCCCCAAGAAGTCGGTGACCGTCACCAACGCCCGGGCCCGGCTGCGACTCAGGATGTCGGCCGCCTCGGCGCCCTTGAAGCGCGTGTTGACCGGCACCAGGACGGCGCCCGCCTGGAAGATCCCGAGCACGGCGACGATCCACTCGGCGCTGTTGAACGCCCAGATGGCGACGCGATCACCCGGCTCGATGCCCGATGCGACGAGGGCGGCCCCGAAGCGACGGGACTGGTCGAGCAGTTCCGCATACGACAACCGGGTGTCACCGTCGACGACGGCGGGCCGGTCGGCGAACCGCTCGGCCGAGGCGGCGATCATCGCCGGGATGCTCTCCCACCCGCGGCCGCGGGACCGGGTCACGACCTGATGACGGCGTCGTCGACGTTCATGAGTCGAGCCATGTTGCCGCCCATGATCTTGCGCACCGATTCCTCGGGCAGACCAGCCAGCTCGTCGATGTAGCTCGACGGGTCGGCCAGGCCCTCGGGATGGGGGAAGTCGGATCCGAACAGGACGTGGTCGACGCCGATGAGCTCGGCCAGCGCCCCGAGGTCCTCCTCCCAGAACGGGCTGATGTAGATGTTGCGCTTGATGACCTCGACGGGATCTTCGAGGAAGTCCTGCGGCATCTTCTTGTAGACGTCGGCCATGGACTTGAGCAGCGGCTCGACCCAGACGCTGCCGTTCTCGATGACCGCGACCCTGAGGGCGGGAAAGCGCGACAGGGCCCCGTGGCAGACGAGCGCCGAGACGGCGTCCTCGACCGGCCGCCACGCCGAGAGCATGCGGAAGGCCTCGGGCTGGAACGGCAGCATCTCGCTGTTGTTGCCCACCCAGTCGTTGGCGTAGCGCTCATAGCCGCTGTCGGAGGCGTGCATGGTGACGAGCACGTCGAGATCGACGACGCGCTGCCAGAACGGATCGAACTCGGGCAGCCCGAACGAACGTGAGCCCCGGAAGCCCGGAACCGGAGCCGGACGGATCAAGATCGCACGCGCCCCCCGCTCGACCACCCACTCGAGCTCTTCGATGGCGCGATCGACGATGGGCAGGGTGATCACCGGCGTGGTGAAGATCCGGTTCTCGTGGTTGAACGACCAGGTCTCGTGGATCCACTCGTTCAGCGAGTGGATCACGGCGTGGATCGCCTCGGGGTCGTCCCGCAGGCGTTCCTCGACCAGGCTGGCGAGGGTGGGGAACATGAGGGCACGGTCGATGCCCTGTTCGTCCATCAGCTCGGCGCGTGCGACCGGGTCCCGGAAGGCCGGGATCGACCTCATGGGCTCGCCGAAGAGCGCCCGGCGGTCCTTGCCCTCGGGGTTGCCCTTGCGGAAGTAGTCCTCGAGGGTGCCCGGCCGGGCGACGACCTCGAAGGTCGGGTTCGGGATGTACTCGCTGATCTGGCCCCGCACCACGATCTTGGTCCGGCCGCGCACGTCCACGTAGTCGATGACGCGGCGGTAGCGCTCGGGCAGGTACTTGGTCAACGAGTCGCGCGTCTCGTAGAGGTGGTTGTCGGCATCGAAGACCGGTATGTCGAGCGTTCGCGTCGCCATGGGACCCTCTTTCGAGTGTGAGAACGGTCCTGTTCTCAGATGAGAGTACCGTTGTTAGAAGGATCCCGCCAGTGAGAATCTGCTTCTTGGTCTACAGTAACGTTGATTTCGCCATCGAACGCTCGTCGTGAGCTGCCAGGGGGGCCACATGGGCCAGCAAGATCTGCTGTACGTCGGCGGCGACTGGGTGGCCCCGACCACTCCGGACGCCATCGAGGTGGTCTCGCCCCACACCGAAGCCGTCATCGCCACGGTCGCCGCCGCCGGGCCCTGCGACGTCGATCGGGCCGTTGCCGCGGCGCGGGTCGCCTTCGACGAGGGCCCGTGGCCCCGGCTCGACCCGGCCGAACGCATCGACGCCGTGCGGCGACTGGCGGCGCTCTACGGCGAGCGCCGCCGCGAGATGGCCGAGCTCATCACCGCCGAGATGGGCGCGCCCATCTCGTTCTCGAAGTTCGCCCAGGCCACGCTGCCCGATCATGGCTTGATGACGACGGCTGACCGGCACCGGCTGCGTTCGATGCGGGCTGAACCAGGCGCCTGACAGCATCGAAGTCGCCGGGATCTGGGGCCCCACACCGGCCATGCCGGCAT
Source organism: uncultured Microthrixaceae bacterium (assembly GCA_963734965.1). Lineage (GTDB taxonomy): Bacteria > Actinomycetota > Acidimicrobiia > Acidimicrobiales > Acidimicrobilacustridaceae > UBA4742. Next base: position 1,219,550 of record CAVTJK010000004.1, read on the forward strand.
CGCCGGCCGAGCGGCATCGGCCGTGAGCGTCGAGCCGGGCGAGCCGGCATCGGAGGGCTACGCTCGAGCTGCAACGTCGATCTCGGTGGCGGCGGCGCCGTGAGCCCATCCGTCGACCAGATCTCTCGTCTCACCACAACCCACTCGACGCCGATCGAGGTGCTCGGGCTCGCGCCATCGGCGCGACCACACCCCCGGGGGATCGAGGATGACGACCACCACGCTCCGAGATCTACTACGACCCGTTCGACTTCGAGATCGACACCGATCCGTACCCGCTCTGGCGACGACTGCGCGACGAGCACCCGCTCTACTACAACGACCGCTACGACTTCTACGCGCTCAGTCGCTTCGACGACGTCGAACCGTGCCTGGTCGACTGGAAGACCTACAGCTCGGCGCACGGCACGATCCTCGAGCTCATCAAGAGCGACATGGAGATCCCGCCCGGGTCGATCATCTTCGAGGATCCCCCCGGCCACGACCTCCATCGCGGTCTGCTCTCGCGGGTCTTCACGCCGAAGAAGATGAACGCCATCGAGCCCAAGGTGCGCGAGTTCTGCGCCCGCAGCCTCGATCCGCTGGTGGGCTCGGGCGGGTTCGACTTCATCGCCGACCTCGGGGCCCAGATGCCGATGCGCACGATCGGCATGCTGCTCGGCATACCCGAGCAGGACCAGGAGGCGATCCGCGACCACATCGACGAGGGCCTGCGCCTCGAGGACGGATCCATGCCCGACACCTCGCACTTCGACACGGTCGGCCAGACGAGCAGCTTCGAGGAGTACATCGACTGGCGGGCCTCGAATCCCTCGGACGACCTGATGACCGAGCTGTTGCAGGCCGAGTACACCGACGTCGACGGCGAGACGCGGCGGCTCACCCGGGCCGAGGTCCTGGGCTACGTCAACCTGATCGCCGCGGCCGGCAACGAGACCACGACGCGCCTCATCGGCTGGACGGGCAAGGTGCTGGCCGACCATCCCGATCAGCGGGCCGCCGTGGTGGCCAACCGCGAGCTGGTCCCGAACGTGATCGAGGAGGTCCTCCGCTTCGAGGCGCCGTCACCCGTGCAGGCCCGCTACGTGACCCACGACGTCGAGCACCACGGGACGGTGGTCCCCGAAGGCAGCGCCATGCTCCTGCTCAACGGCTCGGGCAACCGGGACGACCGGAAGTTCCCGGACGGCGACCGCTTCGACATCCAGCGCCGCATCGACCACCACCTGTCGTTCGGCTACGGCCTGCACTTCTGCCTCGGCGCCGCGCTGGCCCGGTTGGAGGCCAGGGTGGCCCTCGACGAGGTCTTGGCCCGCTTCCCGACCTGGGAGGTCGACACCGCCAACGCCAAGCAGGCCCGAACCTCGACGGTGCGGGGCTGGGAGAGCCTGCCCGTGTTCACGAGCTGACGTCGGACCCCGAGCACCGATCCCCACACGAAAGGTCGTACCCATGAAAGCCGTTGTCGTCGGAGCCACGAGCGGTCTGGGCCGCTGCATCGCGGTCGGACTCGGGAAGCGGGGCGCGCACGTGGCCCTCATGGCCCGGCGGCCCGATCGCCTCGCCGACGCGGCCGCCGAGACCGGACCCGACGCACTGGCCATCACCTGTGACGTGACCGACGAGCAGTCGTGCGCCGCGGCCATCGAGCAGGCGGCCGAGGGCCTCGGTGGGATCGACGCCCTCGTCTACGCGAGCGGCATCGGTCCACTGGGTCGCCTGGCCGAGGTCGACGCCGAGACGTGGCGGCGGATCTTCGACACGAACGTCATCGGGGCGGCCCGCATCACCGCCGCCGCCCTGCCCCACCTGACCGCGTCGAGCGGGGCCGCCGCCTACCTGTCGTCGACGAGCGCGTCCGACACCCCGCCCTGGCCGGGCCTGGGCGCGTACGCGGTGAGCAAGGCGGCGCTCAACAAGCTGGTCGAGGCCTGGCATTCCGAGCACCCCCAGGTCGGGTTCACGCGGGTCACCGTCGGTGACTGCGCCGGCGGCGAAGGCGACGCCATGTCGCACTTCAACGCCGATTGGGACATGGACCTGATGGCCGAGGTGGCGCAGGTCTGGATCGAACGCCATCTGATCGCCGGCTCCCTCATGGACGTCGAGGAGCTGATCCGGGTGCTCGACACGGTCCTGCGCTGCGGCGCCAGCGCCAGCATCCCCGTCGTCGGCGTCCTGCCCCGGCCCCCCGCGTGAGCAAGCCCCGAGGATGACAACGGTCGGGGTCGTCACCGGCGCGTCCAGCGGCATCGGCGAGGCGTGCGCCCACCGCCTGGTGGGAACGGTCGACGTCCTGGTGCTCGTCGACCGCAACGAGGGCCCGGCCACCGCGCTGGCCGACCAGCTCAGCGGCGCGGCGACGCGCTGTGAGCCCGTGGCCATGGACATCACCGACGCGGCCGCCGTCGCCCACCTGGCCGAGCGGGCCAAGGGGTACGGGACGCTGCGCCGAGTGGCCCACGCCGCGGGCATCTCGCCGACCATGGCCGGCTGGGAGCAGATGCTCGTGGTCGATCTGGTCGGAACGGCCCTGCTGGTCGAGGCCCTGCGGCCACTGGTCACGACCGGGGACGGCCATGGTGTGCGTCGCCTCGATGTCGGCCCAACTCGTGGCGGGGCACGCTGACCCCGCCATCGACGCCGTCATCGACGCGCCCCTCAGCCCGACCTTCCTCGACGACTACCGGGCCGCCGCGGGCGAGGCCGGACAGGACTCGGGGATGGCCTACGCGTGGGCCAAGCGGGGGGTGCAACGTCTGGTGCAGCGCGAAGCCGGTCCGTTCGGGGCCTCGGGGGCGCGGATCTGCTCGGTCTCACCCGGCACGATCGACACCCCCATGGGCCGCCGCGAGCTCGAGCGCCAGCCTGGCATGCGCATGCTCGAGGAGATGACCCCGCTCGGGCGCTCGGGTCGAGCCGACGAGATGGCCGCCGTCATGGCCTTCCTGCTCTCCGACGAGGCCAGCTTCGTCACGGGGATCGACGTCCTCGCCGACGGAGGGGCCTGCGCCGCCGTCGCCCAGATGGGCTGAGGCGGTACTAGAGGAACGACTCCTCGAACAGGTGGAGGTGCTCCCACGCCAGGGCGGGCGGGATGCCGCCGACCATCGGGTGCAGCAGGGCGAACGCCATGTCCGCCCCGGCCTGCTCGGCGGCGTAGTCGTCCGGGGTGAGGATCCGGTACTGGCCCGTGGCGCGGAGCTCGTCGAGGTCGGCCACAGGGTGGTAGATCGCGTCGACGTCGGCCGTCGCCTGCCACGCACCGTAGGCGTTGACCTCGTGGAGGAAGTAGGGCCCGACGACGGGCCAGGTCGCCTCGGGGTCCTCGGCCAGGACCACGACGGCGCCGTCGATGGTGAATCCCGGCCCGGGATCGGGCTGGCCGAGCTTCAGGCATTCATCGCGGTAGAACTCCCAGCAGCTCGACGTCGAAGGGATGAAGCCGTCGGCGATGCGAGCGGCGCGCCGAGCGGCCGCCTCGCTCGAGCCCCCCAACACGATCTTCGGTCCCCCGGGCTGGGCCGGGGTCGGGAGGACCTGCACGGTACGACCGCGGTACTCGAACGGCTTGCCGGTCCACGCCGCCCGCAGGGTCGCGACCGTCTCGCGCACGCGCGCCGGACGATCCGACAGCGACACGCCGAACATGGCGAACTCGTCGGCCAGGTAGCCGCCGGCGATCGTGACGTCGAGGCGACCGCCGCTGAGCAGATCGACGACGGCGATGTCCTCGGCCAGCCGGATCGGGTCGTGGAAGGGCGCGATCAGCGCGTTGATGCCGATGCGCAGCGTCGTCGTGCGCGCCGCGATGGCGGCCGCCATCGGCAGGGCGCTCGGCAGGTAGCCGTCATCCGATCCGTGGTGCTCGGACAGGCCCACGAACAGGGCCCCTCGGGCATCGGCCCACGCGCACATGTCCACCGCCGCCTGGTACCGCTCCTGCACGCTCACCCCGGCGAACTCGGGGTTGCGCAGATCGAAGCGCAGGCCGAAGAGCATCACGCCGCGCCGGCGAGAGTCGGCCGGGCCGCACGGCGCGTCACAGGACACCCGTGCCCGGATTGGACAGCGGTCGGATCATGGCGTCCTGCACGAACGAGGCCACGAGCTGTCCGTCCCGCCCGAACACATCGGCGCGGCCGTAGCTGCGACCGTGGCCGGCGTAGGGGCTCTCGTGTGACATCAGCAACCACTCGCCGGACGGGGTAGGGCTCATGGAACGTGAGCGTGTGGCTGATCACGCCCGTCGACAACGAGCGGTGGGCCTGAGCCTGGCCGACGCCGGCGTGGGGACGCATGGCCGTGCCGATGAGGAACCCGTCGGTGGCGAAGGCCAGAAGGGCCTGGTTGACGGCGGGATCGGCGGGAGCGCCGACGAAGCGGGTCCACACGTCGAGCTCGGCCGGCCCGACCAGGTCGGGGTCGCTGATGTCGACGCCGTCCACGATCCGCACCTCCCACGCCCCCGCGTCGACGTCGACGGGCTGGTGGTCGTCGGGATCCGATCTGGTCGTCGGCGCCACGGCGTGGCGGATGAGGTCGTCCTCGTCGGCGTGGAGCAGGACGAGCGACCTCGTGCGCAGTCGCCCATCCTGGCTGATGGTCACCGTGCTGCCGGCGAAGGTCCGGCCCCCGTGGGTCCGCTCGACGGTGATGTCGACGGGGAGGTCAGGTGTCGCGCTGCGGGCGAACACGGTGTGCAAGGTCTTGACCGCCATGGCGTCGGTGCCCGCCAGCGCGGCCATCACCGACTGGGCCATGAGCTGACCCCCGAAGACCACGCCGTGAGGAGACGTCACGTTCGGGGCGCAGTACCGATCGGGACCCGTGGCCTCCAACGTGAGCGCGTCGGTGAGCGAGTCGATCGTGAACATCGCGGCGCTCGTCTACTTGGCGGTGAAGCGCAGGGCGCCGTCGAGTCGGATGTTCCCCGTGACGATCGCCGAGCGCCCGGCGAGGTTCACTCGCCCTTGCCCTTCTGCTTCATCGAGGACAGACCGGCGAGCGATGGCATCCCGCCGGTGACCACCCGTGCTCGCGTGTGGCCGAAGTGGTGGATGTCGAAGCACGAGTCGATCGCGGTGGAGAAGCCCTGGATGTCGAGGGTGTGGTTGACGGCTCGCTTGGCCATGCGGAGGGCGAAGGCGTCGGCTCGGGCGATCTTGTGCGCCATCTCCATCGTGGCCGGCACCAGCTCGTCGAGCGGGACGACCTTGTTCACCATGCCGAGCTGCTGGGCCTCGACCGCGCTGACCGAGTCACCGGTGAAGAGCAGCTCCTTGGCCTTGCGGGGACCGAACTCCCACGTGTGGGCGTGCATCTCGACGCCACAGATGCCCATGAAGAGCACCGGGTCCGAGAACTCGGCGTTGTCGGCGGCGACGATCAGGTCACACGGCCAGCACAACATCAGACCGGCGGCGATGCACTTGCCCTGCACCGCGGCGATCGACGGCTTGGGAACGTCTCGCCACGACTTCGCGTACTGGAGGTAGGTGCGCGTCTCCCAGTCGTAGTGCGCCTCGGGGGTGGAGACGTCCGCCGCGACGTCACCGGGGCGCCTGTCGGTCGATGACATGTCGTGGCCGGCCGAGAAGTGCTTTCCGTTCGACTTGAGGACGATCACCTTCACCCGCGTGTCCTCATCCGCCTGCCGCCAGGCCCAGTCGAGCTCGGCGAGCACCTTCGGACTCTGCGCGTTGGCCGCCTCGGGTCGGTTCAACGTGATGACCCCCACCTGGTCGTCGACGTCGTACTCAACGTGGTCCAACAGCATGGAGATCCCCTTCGAAGTTGCGCGATGGTGGGTTGCTCACCAGTGTGATAATGGTATTCTCGCAAGATAACAACGTCAATATCAGCGACGGCTCCGCGCCGCCGCGCCCGAGGGGGAGAGCCGAGTGACGGCGCAGACGATCGATCCGGAGTCCCGGATGCTCATCGACGGCAAGCTGGTCGAGGCCCAGTCGGGCGCCACCTTCGCCAACGTCAACCCCGCGACCGAGGAGGTCATCGGCGAGGTCGGCGACGGCTCGACCGGCGACATGCAGCGCGCCATCGCCGCCGCTCGCCGGGCCTTCGACGAGACCGACTGGTCGACGAACCGCGCCCTGCGCCAAGCGCTGCCTGCTCCAGCTCCAAGATGCGCTCGAGGCCGAGAAGGAAGAGCTGCGCGAGCAACTGATCCTCGAGGTGGGCTGCCCCCGGATGCTGACCAAGGGTCCGCAGCTCGACGCGCCCCTGGGCGACGCCCTTCGCTATCCGGCGAAGCTCATCGACGAGTTCGCGTGGGAGACCCCGCTCGGGGACGTGGTCGACATGCAGGGCGGCAACAGCCGGCGCCTGATCGTCAAGGAACCGGTCGGCGTGGTCGGGCGCCATCACCCCCTGGAACTTCCCGTTCGAGGTCACCATCAACAAGTTGGCCCAGGCCCTGGCCACCGGCAACACCGTGGTGCTCAAGCCGGCGCCGGACACGCCGTGGAACGGCGAACCTCATCGGCCGGCTCGTCGCCGGAGCGGACCGACTTCCCCGCCGGCGTGCGTCAACGTCGTGACCTCGTCGGACCACATGGTCGGCGAGGAGCTGACGCTGTCGCGCCAGGTCGACCTCATCTCCTTCACCGGTTCGACCGCGGTCGGCAAGCGCATCATGGAGAAGGGCGCGGCCACCATGAAGCGGCTGTTCCTCGAGTTGGGCGGCAAGTCGGCCACCATCGTGCTCGACGACGCCGACTTCTCCGGAGCGATGCTCATGGGCCTGGCCGTGTGCACCCACGCCGGCCAGGGATGTGCCATCCCGACCCGGATGCTGCTCCCCCGTTCGCGCTACGACGAGGGCGTCGAGCAGCTCAAGACCTACATGGGGATGGTGCCCTACGGCGATCCGCAGCGCGACGACGTGCATCATGGGCCCGCTCATCAACGCCAAGCAGCGCGACCGGGTGATGGGCTACATCGACAAGGGCGTCGACGAGGGGGCCACGCTCGCGGTCGGTGGTGGGCGCCCGGCCGATCTGCCCAAGGGCTTCTACGTCGAGCCCACGATGTTCACCGACGTCGACAACTCGATGACCATCGCCCAGGAGGAGATCTTCGGGCCCGTGCTCGTGGTCATCGCCTTCGAGGACGACGACGACGCCGTGCGCATCGCCAACGAGAGCACCTACGGGCTGGGCGGAGCCGTCTACTCGGACTCGCTCGAGCGGGCCATGTCGATCGCACGACGAGTCCGGACCGGCTCGCTGAACGTCAACGGCGGCATCGCCTACGGCGCCGATGTGCCCTTCGGCGGCTTCAAGGACAGCGGGGTCGGACGCCAGAACGGCACCCCCGGCTTCGACCAGTACCTCGAGGTGAAGTCGCTGGCGTGGCCGAGCCCCTGATGGCGACCCCTCGCCGCGGCCTCCGCCCGCCCGATCGGGGGGCCCGGCCCCGCCCATGATCCTCGACCTGAGCTCGGACCAGGAGTTCTTCCGCGACACGACGGCCAGGTTCCTCGCGCGAGCAGGTCCCCGTCGCCGAGCTGCGTCGCCTCCGCGACGATCCCGCCGGCTTCGACGCCGACTACTGGCGTCGCGGCGCCGAGCTCGGCTGGACCTCGCTGCTGGTCAGCGAGGAGAACGGCGGAGGTTCGATCAGCGGCGACGGGCTCAGCGACCTCACCCTCGTCGCCCACGAGTTCGGCGCCCACGCCGCACCCGGTCCGCTGGTGCCGACCAACATCGTGGCCTCGGCGCTGAGCGACACCGCGGCCGGTGATCACGCGGACCTGCTCGCCGGGCTGCTGGCCGGCACGTCGATCGCGTCGTGGTGCTTCGGCGAGCCGCGACCGAACGACCGGCTCGGCGACGTGGCCCTCGAGATCCGGGTGGACGGCTCCGACGTCGTCCTGAACGGCGTGAAGCGACCGGTCGAGTCGGCCGACCGGGCCAGCCACCTCCTGGTCACGGGTCGGACCGGCGACGGGCTCACCCAGGTCCTGGTGCCGACCGACACCCCCGGCCTCACGATCGAAGCCATGACGACCGTCGACCTGACCCGTCGGTTCTCCGAGGTCACCTTCCGACGAGGTCCGGCTGTCCGCCGACGCCGTGGTCGGCCAGGTCGGCCAGGCCGCCGAGGCAGGTCGAACGACAGCTCCAGCTGGCGCTGGTCATGGTCAACGCCGAGTCGGTCGGCGCCATGCAGACCGCGTTCGACATGACCGTCGAGTGGGCCTTCGACCGCTACTCGTTCGGGCGACCGCTGGCCTCGTACCAGGAGCTGAAGCACCGGTTCGCCGACATGAAGACGTGGCTCGAGGCCAGCCATGCCATCAGCGACGCCGCCGCCGCGGCCGTCGCCGCCGGCTCGCCGGACGCCGCCGAGCTGGTCAGCGCGGCCAAGGCCTTCATCGGCCAGTACGGCTCGGAGCTCATGCAGGACTGCGTCCAGATGCACGGCGGCATCGGCGTGACCTTCGAACACGACCTCCACCTCTACCTGCGGCGCCACACCGTCGACCGGTCCGCTCTACGGCACGCCCGCCGATCACCGGCGCCGCATCGCCGACATCGTCGAGCGGGACAGGACGCCGCATGATCGCCGACGAGCGATGGACACACGTGACGAACGGAGGACGTCGAGGCCTTCCGGCCCGGGCTCGGAGCTGGATCCGCGGCCAACCTCGGCCGATCGACCCCGGCGCCGGACGGCGGGATGCTGCGCACCGAACGCAGCGACGAGGAGGAGCTGGCCGAGGTCGCCGCGCGACCGCGAGGTCCAGCGCATGCTCTTCGACGCCGGGCTCGCCGGCATCTGCTTCCCCGCCGACTACGGCGGCCAGGGCCTGACCACCGGCCCACCAGCAGGCGCTCAACGAGGAGCTGTCGGGCTACGAGTACCCCATGCCGGTTCCAGGCGCCGACCATCTCGCCGTGCGCGGCCGTGCTGCTCGACTTCGGCACCGAGGAGCAGAAGCTGCGCCACATCCCCGCCATCCTGAAGGGCGAGGAGCTCTGGATGCAGTTCCTCTCCGAGCCCAGCGGCGGCTCGGACGTGGCCGGCGCCCTGACCACCGCCGTGCGCGACGGCGACGAGTGGGTGCTCAACGGGTCGAAGGTCTGGACGACCGGCGCGTGGTGGTCGGACTGGGGGCTGTGCCTGGCCCGCACCAACTGGGACGTGCCCAAGCACCGCGGCCTCATCGGTCTTCATGCTCCCGATCCACCAGCCCGGCATCGAGGTCCACCGCATCGAGATGCTCAACGGCTCGCAGGGAGTTCTGCCAGGAGTTCATGACCGACGTGCGGGTGCCCGACAGCGACCGCATCGGCGACGTCGACGACGGTTGGACGGTCGGCATCCGGTGGATGTTCCACGAGCGGATGCTCCACAACTCGCCCTACGTCACCCAGCCGCCGAGCCAGAGCCACAGCGGACTCGGTGCGGCCATGGTGAGCCGAGATCGCCCGCGACCGGCGGTCGGCTCGACGACCCACGGGTCCGCGACCTGGTCGGCGAGGCCCGCATGCTCGAGGTGGTCGGACCGGGCGCTGCAGCAGCGCATCGGCCACGGCATGACCACCGGCGCCATGTCGGACCAGTCCGCCGCCATCGGCCGGCTGTTCAACGGGGTGATCACGAGCCCGGACCACCACCATCGCCTTCGAGCTGGCCGGGGCCGACGGCGGCGGCCTGGACCGACGACGACGGCGCCCTCGCCGGCTGCGGCCTGGACTTCCTCATGCGCCAGGTGTCGTGCATCGGCGGCGGCACCACCGAGATGGCCCGCAACGTCATCAGCGAGCGGGTCCTCGGCATGCCGCGCGAGCGAACCCTCGACCGCGACGTCTCGTTCCGCGACGTCCCGCGCAATGCGACATCCTGATCCGAACGACCATCGGAGGTAGTCGCAAATGACCGCGATCCTGCCACAGCGCGTGCGCATCCTGATCGGAGGCGGTGCCACATGACCGCGATCCTGCAAGGCGTGCGCATCCTCGAGGTGGCGGAGCACACGTTCGTGCCGGCCGCCTCGGCCCTGCTGTCGGACTGGGGCGCCGAAGTCATCAAGATCGAGCACGTCGAGCGGGGCGACGCCATGCGCGGGCTGGCGTCGACGGGGATGGCCCTGGTGCCCAACAACGTGCACGTGCTGCTCGAGCACTCGAACCGGGGCAAGAAGAGCCTGGCTCTCGACCTGACCTCGCCCGAGGGAGCTCGACATCCTCTACCGGCTGGCCGCCACCAGCGACGTGTTCCTGACCAACAAGCTGCCGAGCGTCCGCCAGAAGCTCCACGTCGAGGTCGACGAGATCCGAGCGCACAACCCGAACATCATCTACGTGCGCGGCACCGGCCAGGGCGATCGCGGCCCCGACGCCGACAAGGGCTCGTACGACGCACTGGCCTTCTGGGCTCGCTCCGGGGTGGCCGCGGGCGCCTACCGCCCGGAGTACGACCTGGTGCCGATCCCGCCCGCCCCCGGGTTCGGCGACTCGATCGGCGCCATGACCATCGCCGGCGGGATCATGGGCGCCCTCTTCCATCGCGAGCGCACGGGCGAGGCGACCATCGTGGACGTGTCCCTGCTCGGCACCGGCCTGTGGGCCATGGGGCAGGCTCTGGCCCTGTCCCTCGCCCTCGACAAGCCGTGGGCGCCCCCACCGGCCGACTCGGTCGGTGCCAACCCGCTGTCGCGGACGTACGAGACCAAGGATGGTCGGGTCCTGTGGTTCACCTGCCTGCAGGCGGGCAAGTACTGGGCGCCGTTGTGCGAGGCCATCGGCCGGCCCGAGCTGGCCGCCGACCCCCGGTTCGCCGACCACGTGTCGCTGCTGACGAACAACGTCGCCGCCTCCGAGATCCTCGAGCCGGTGTTCGCATCGGCGACCTTGGCCGAATGGCGGGTGAACCTGGCCGACTTCAGCGGTCAGTGGGCCGTCGTGCAGGACACGCTCGAGGCCGCCGCCGACCCGCAGAGCCGTCGCCAACGGCTACGTGCAGGACTGCGAGACCTCGGCCGGCACCGCGTTCCAGATGGCGGCGGCGCCCGTTCAGTTCGACGAACAGGCCGCCCCCACCCATCGGGCCCCCGAGTTCAACGAGCACGGTGACGCCATCCTCGAAGAGCTGGGGCTCGACATGGGACGCGATCTTGGACCTCAAGGTCCGGGGCGTCGTCGCCTGACGACCATCACCGGTCGGCCACCTACCAACTCCTAGGAGATCTGAACATGACCTTGTTCGATGCATTTCGCTACGACGGCAAGCGGGCGGTGGTCGTCGGGGGGGCGACGGGCATGGGCGCGGCGGCGGCCGAGTTGCTGGTGGACGCCGGCGCCGACGTCGTGGTCATGGACTACGCCGACGTGTCGTTGCCGGGGGCCAAGGCCATCCACGTGAACCTGGCCGAGCGGGAGTCGATCGACGCCGCGGTCGACGAGTGCGGCGGCCCGGTCCACGCCCTGCTCTCGTGTGCCGGAGTGGCCGACGGAACACCGGGCATCGAGAAGATCAACTTCATCGGTCACCGCCATCTGATCGACCGCCTGTTGGCCGACGACATGCTCTCGCGCGGCTCGGCCATCGGATTCATCTCCTCGGCCGCGGGGCTCGGGTGGGAGTCGAACCTCGACCGGATCAAGACCTACCTGGCCACGCCCGACTTCGACAGTGCCGTCGAGTGGATCGCCGCCAACGGCGGCGCCGACTACCTCTCGACCAAGCAGGCGATCTGCGCCTACGTCGCCACGCAGGCCCTCCCGCTCATGAAGCGGGGCATCCGGATCAACGCCATCTGCCCCGGGCCCGACCGACACCCCGCTGGCCCAGGCCAACAAGGAGATGTGGCTGGGCTTCGGCGCGGACTATCGAGCCGAGGTCGGCGTCGAGGCCTCGAGCCCGTTGGAGCAGGCCTACCCGCTCGTCTACCTCTGCAGCGAGGCGGCCCGGTCGATCAGCGGCATCACCGTCGTCACCGACATGGGGTACTTCGCGTCGGGCGTGACCGAGACCTTCCCGGAGGCCACGCCGGCCGTCAACTTCCTGTTGGGCCGATTTTGACGTCCAGCTCGCCCACCGGACTCGTCGATGGCCTCTGAGGGCGACGACGAGTCCATCGTCAACCACGTCGGCCAGGCCACCGCTGACCTGGAACGGGCCATCGCCTTCTACACGGTCGCGCTCGGGTTCACCGTCGAGCGCCGCTTCCGGATGCCCGAGGGTCCGGCCGGCGAGCTCCTCGGCATCGAGGGGCCGCTCGGTCTCGAGGTCGCATATCTGCGGTTGGGTTCGTTCGTGCTCGAGCTCATGCAGTTCAACCGCGACGACAACCCCGAGCGCGCCGAGCGGGTGTTCAACGAGCCGGGCCTGACCCACCTGTCGATCTCGGTCGACGACCTGGCGGCGGCGACGCGGCGGACCGAGGCCCAGGGGGGCACCGTGGTCACCCGTCTCCCGAACGCGGTGATGATCCGCGATCCCGACGGCCAGATCCTCGAGCTCCTGACGATGGACTACCGCCGCCAGGTCGACGCCCACCTTGCGGCGCGCGACGAGAGCTGATCGCATGGACCGGCTCCGTCCCTGACGGCGCCCACCAACCAGGAGGACTCCCGTGGCTGAGTACGAGACGGTGCTGTACGACGAGCGCGACGGGGTCGGCTTCGTGACGATGAACCGGCCGGAGGTGCACAACGCCTTCAACGCCAAGATGCGCAGCGAGCTGCGGGAGATCTGGACGGGTCTGCGCGCCAATGACGACGTGCGGGCCGTGGTGTTGACCGGCGCGGGCGAGCGGGCCTTCTGCGCAGGCATCGATCGCGAAGAGACCATCACCCAGTACGTGGCCGACGGAGGCCAGGGCCGTCGCGGCGTCGGCCATGTGGCCGGCAAGATCATGTTCGACGACCTCGGGGTCGACGTGTGCCCCAAGCAGTGCGATCTGTGGAAGCCGGTGATCGCGGCCGTGAACGGGATGGCGTGCGGTGGGGCGCTGTACATCCTGGGCGAGTGCGACATCCTTCTCGCGTCGGACAACGCCACCTTCTTCGATCCCCACGTCACCTACGGCATGGTGTCGTCGTTCGAAGCGATCCACCTGCTGCAGAAGCTCCCACTCGGCGAGACGCTGCGCCTCGTCCTGCTCGGGGCGCACGAACGCATGTCAGCCCAGCGCGCCTACGACGTCGGACTGATCTCGGAGATCGTCGCGCCGGGCGATCTCATCGAACGGGCGACCTGGGTGGCCGCCGCCATCGCCAGCGCCCCGCCCTCGGTCATCCAGGCCACGCTCCAGGCGGTGTGGACCGGCCAGGACCAGGGTCGCCGCGACGCGCTGGCCCTGGCTCACACCTTTGTCGCGCTGGGGACCAACTACGACAACGTCGCCGAAGGCCAAGCCGCCTTCAGCGGCAACCAGCGGATCGACTGGCAGCTCCGCTGACGGATCGCCCATCGGCCGCGGTCACCCCAGGCCGCTTCACCGCAACTGCCACTCCACCCGGTTGCCACCCGTGAAGGCCTGCTGGCCTTCCGCGATCTGGTCGTACGCGGTGCCCATGGCCACGAAGGCGTGCGCCTGAGTCAGCGCCTGGCGCCGGCCCATGTCGTGGCCCGTCCACACGGCCTGCAAGGTGGCCTCGATCACCGCCGCCGGCGCGCTGGCGATCTGGCGGGCCACCCACTCGGCTCGGTCCAGCAGGTCCGCCGGCGCCGTCAGCTCGGACACGAGGCCCACGTCGAAGGCGCGCTGGGCCGACATGCGTTCGTGCGCCCCGAGCAGGACGAGGCGCAGCGTCTCGCCGAGTGGGAGCTTCTGCAGCAGGTGGATCGCTTCGAACGACGACACCATGCCGTAGGTGACGTGGGGATCGAAGAAGGTGGCGTTGTCCGACGCGAGAAGGATGTCGCACTCGCCCAGGATGTACAGCGCCCCGGCACACGCCATCCCGTTCACGGCCGCGACGACCGGCTTCCACAGATCGTTCTGCTTGGGACAGATGTTGGCGCCCATGTCGTCGAACATCACCCCGCTCGAGAAGCCCCCGGCGTCGGGCGCGCGGGCCCCGCCTCGCTCGACGTACTCCTCGATCGATTCGCCGCGATCGATGCCTGCGCAGAAGGCCCGCTCGCCCGCGCCGGTCAGCACCACGGCCCGCACGTCGCCGTTGTGGCGCAGTCCCGTCCAGAGCTGGCGCAGCTCGCCCTGCATCTGGCGGTTGAAGGCGTTGTGCACCTCCGGCCGGTTCAGCGTGACGAAGGCAACCCCGTCACGCTCGTCGTACAACAGCGTCTCGAATTCGCCCACGAGTCCCCCTTGCCGGAGCCCGCATTATGACACCGGCGTCAGGTTTCGCGATCCGGATGGGTCTGGCCCGCCCGCGGAAGGCCGCCGCTCACGATCCGTCTCGCCGGAGCAGCATCACCCCCGAAGGAGTCCCGCCCCCGGTCGTCACGACCGCCGTCGCCGCTCCCGCGACCTGACGCTCGTCGGCCTCGTGGCGCAGCTGCTTCACCGCTTCGTACAGGAAGCCGAACCCGTGGGTCCGGCCCTCGCTGAGCTGGCCGCCGTGGGGGTTGACGGGCAGCTCGCCGTCGAGGGCGATCCGACGGCCGCCGTCGAGCCAGTCCTGCGCCTCCCCCAGCTCGCAGAAGCCGAGCGCCTCGATCCACGACACCGCGTTGAAGGTGAAGCCGTCGTAGACGAGGGCCAGGTCGACGTCGTCGGGGCGCAGGCTGGTCCTGGTCCAGAGATGGGCGGCCTGGCCCAGCACCTGGGGTTCGTGGGTGATGGTGCCCTGGTCCCACGAGACACGCTCGAGGATCTGGGTGCCGACGGCCTCGACGCGGATCGCGGCGCGGGGGAGGTCGCCGGCGACCGAGGCGTCCGAGACGACGACGGCGATCGAGCCGTCGCACGGCACGTCGCAGTCGTACAGGCCGAACGGCGTCGTGATCGGCCGCGCCGCGAAGTAGTCGTCCATGGTCATCGGGTCGCGGTAGATGGCCGCCGGGTTGCGCGCCGCGTTGGCCCGACCGTTGAGCGCGATCAGCCCGAGCAGCTCGCGCGTGGCGCCGTAGCGATGCAGGTACTGGTTGGCGTTGGCGCCGATCCAGTTGGCCGCCGACATGGCCCCGAAGGGAGCCTGCCACTGGTGCCAGCCCGATGCCCGGCCGCCCCCGGCGCCCGCGGCCAGGCCGAGGTTGGCGAACGTCGATTCCCAGACCGTGCGGAAGCACAGCACGTGACGGCACAGGCCACTCGACACGGCCAGCATGGCGGCGATGACCGCGCCGCCCGGCCCGGGGAGGTCGCCGCCGCCGTTGATCCAGGTGGGGTGGAGCCGCAGCGCCTCCTCGACCGCCGTCACGCCGCCCTCGCTCATGCCCATCCCGGCCGACCCCGGGTAGGTCGACAGGCCGTCGATGTCGTCGAAGGTCAGGCCGGCGTCGGCCACCGCCTCGACGCAGGCGTCCACGGTCAACGACAGCGGGTCCACCATGAGGCGTCGGCCGATGGCCGATCGCCCGACGCCCGACAGCACGACCCGGTGCTCGAACCGCTCGCCGCTGACCGGCGCCGTCGGCTCCGGACGGAGTGGGGGCTCGGTCGGGTCGGTCGCGTCGGCCTCGCCCGTCGGTTCGAACATCGGCAGCCACACGTCGTCGTGGGGCTCGAACCGGACCATGACCGGCTGACCGATGTGCACGTCGTCGGGATCACACCCGACGATGTTCGTCGTGAGACGGACGTGGGGGTCCTCGGCCAACGCCACCACCGCGATGGCGTAGGGCGGCGTCATGTCGGGCAGCCACTGATGGCGGTTGACCGTGTAGCCGACGACCGTCGCCCGGCCCGAGACCACGGTGGGCGTCGACGAGCGGCTGCGACACGTCGGACAGATGGGCACCGGTGGGTGCACGAGCTGACCGCAGTCGGTGCAGCCCTGGATGCGCAGCTGGCCGTCGGCCCCGCCGGTCCAGAACCAACCGGTCCAGGGGGTCACCTCCGGGAGCGGCCTCACGCCGGTGATCCCCCACCCAGGTGGGCGACGATCTGGGGCAGCTCGGCGGTCGTGCGGATGCCGGGCGCGGCCTCGCACACGACCGGCACCGCGTTCACGGCGCGGTTGGCCGTGTAGCCGGGGGTCGATTCGGCCATGCGCTCGAGCGGCACGGCCAATCGGATCTCGACATCGAGGGGACAGTCGCCGTCGACGCGCACCCGCCACCCTCCCCCACGCAACTCCCAGTCGGCGTCGATGTCGGTCGAGCAGTACCAGGTGGCGCTGAAGCTGATCAGGTCCTCACCGTCGCGCCGCCCCGAGACCGTCATGCGCTGCCCGGCGACCGTCCCGGCGGGAATCGTCCCCGCCGCGATCTCGATGTCGCGCGTCGCTACCGCGACCTCGCCGCTCGATTCGACCGAGTCCAGCGGCAGGCCGACGGCATCGGCCACTTGGCGCAGCGACGGGCCGAACGACGCCGCCCCGTGGGCCCAGCGCCCGGGGTCGAACGATTCGCGGTCCTTGCCGTAGCCCATCAGGTCGAACAGCAGCACGGGCGAGTCGCGGCTCGACAGGTCGGCGAACTCCTCGATCCGCACGCGGTCGAGCCGACGCTGCAGCGAGGTGAGCACGATCGGGACGGCCTCGGAGATGAACCCCGGGCTGCTGCCGGTGCAGTGGATCGAGGTGCCGCCCTCCGCGCACGCCGCCTCGACACGAGCCCGGATGGCGGGGTCCATGCTCGGGGCGTGGTGGAACTCGCCGGCGGTGGCGACCACGTTGTGACCCGATGCGAGCAGCCGGCAGATCACGTCGAAGTCGACGCCCTGCTGCATGTAGAGCACGCAGTCGGCCTCGATGGCGACGACCTCGTCGACGTCGCGCGTGGCCGCGATGCCCGTCGGGCCCAGCCCGCACAGGTCGCCGGCGTCTCGCCCTTCCTTGTCCGGTGCCGTGACGTACAGGCCGACCAGGCTCAGCTGGGGATGCTCGATGACCTGGCGCAGCGAGCGCGACCCGATGTTGCCGGTCGCCCACTGCACGACCCGGTAGGTCGGCGTCGTCGTCGGATCGGACATGGCTCAGGCGTCTCCCTGCTCGGAGCGGGCCAGGTCGGCCCGGTGCAACACGTTGGCCGCCAACCGCATGTGGGCGGCATCGACGAGCCGACCGTCGCGGCCGATGGCGCCCACGCCCTCGGCTTCGGATCGACGGTAGATCTCGAGCGACTCGGTGGCGTCGGCGATCTCGTCGGCCGTCGGGGCGAACACCTCGTTGGCGATCGGGATCTGGCTGGGGTGGATCGCCCACTTGCCGTCGTAGCCCAGCAGGCTGGCGTGCTCGGCCGCCCGTCGGTAGCCGTCGGGGTCCTGGTAGGCGGGGTAGGGAGCGTCGATGGCGTCGATGCCGGCGCCCCGGGCCGCGGCCAGGATCTGGACACGGGCGAAGTGCCAGAAGTCGCCGGGGTAGTCGGTGACGGGATCGAAGTTGCCGTCCACGCGCGCGTGCATCGAGGCAGAGAGGTCTCCGGCACCGAAGATGAGCGCCTCGAGCCGATCGCTGGACTTGGCGATCTCGGCCGCGTTCGACAACCCCTCGGCCTCCTCGATGAGCACCTCGAGGCCGATGCGCTTGTCCAGGCCCAGCTTCGCCTCCAGCTGGGTGAGCAGCACGTCGAACCACCAGACGTCTCGCGCCGTGCGGGCCTTGGGCACGATGATGACGTCGAGCGACTCGCGGGCGCCGGTGACGACCTCGACCACGTCGCCGTGGCACCAGGGGGTGTCGAGGCCGTTCACGCGCACGGCGCGGACGGTGCGGCCCCAGTCCTGACCGGTCAAGGCGTTCGACCGCGATGGCCCGCGCCGACTCCTTCACGAGCGGCGCGCACGCGTCCTCGAGATCGAGGAACACGAGGTCGGCGCCCGAGGAGGGCGCCTTCTCGCACATGCGCTCGCTGCTGGCGGGAGTGGCCAGCTCCGATCGGCGGGCCCGGGGTTCGTGCACGGTTGCCTCCGTGGTCGAGTCATCAGATGACGCCGGCCGCCCGCAGGGCGGCGAGACGATCGGGGGCGAGGCCGAGCAGTTCGCCGTAGACCGCGTCGTTGTCGGCGCCGAGGGCGCGACCGAGGTGGTCGATCCGTCCCGGCGTCTCGCTCAGGAGCGCGACGGGACCCTGGACGCGGACGCGGCCCAGGTCGGGATCGTCGAGGCTCCGGAACGTTCCGCGGGCCACGAGGTGCTCGTCGTTGAGCAGCTGCTCGGCGTCGTAGATGGGGGCGGCAGCCACCTCGGCCTCGAGGAAGAGCTTCATGGCCTCGTCGAGGGTGCGCTCGCGCACCCAGGTCGCCACCAGCTCGTCGACCTCCTCGCCGCGGGCCTGGCGCCGCACCGGATCGACGTAGTCGGGATCCTCGGCCAGATCGGGTCGGCCGATGGCGCGGTAGACCCGGACGGCGATGGTGGGCGACGCGCTCGAGATGGCCAGCCACTTGTCGTCGGCGGTGCGGTAGGCGTTGCGCGGCGCGCTGGCCGGCAGCCGGTTGCCGACCCGACCAGGGATGATCCCGAGCTGGTCGAAGGACAGCGTCGACGACTCGATCAGGCGGGCCAGCGGCTCGATCAGGTTGACGTCGATGAGCTGGCCTCCGCCGCCGTGGAGGTCGCGGTGGTACAGCGCCATCATCACCGCCCAGGTGGCCGCCAGGGCGGCCACGCCGTCGGCCAGCATGAACGGCGGCAGGGTCGGTGGCCCGTCGGGTTCCCCGGTGACCTGGGCGAACCCGCTCATGGCCTCGGCCAGGGTGCCGTAGCCGGGCCGGTCGCTGTTGGGTCCGCCGCGGCCGTAGCCGCTGATGTGGACCATGACCAGCTGCGGATGCCGCTCGTGCACCGACTCGTAGTCGAGGCCCCAGCGCTCGAGGGCGCTGGGCCGGTTGCCCACGATCAGCACGTCGCTGAGGTCGAGCAGCTGGTGGAACAGGTCCTGGCCCTCGGCCTGGCGCAGGTCGAGGGTGACGCAGCGCTTGTTGCGGCTGACGCTCTTCCACACCAGCCCGATGCCGTCCTTGCGGTCGCCCCAGGTGCGCATCGGATCGCCCGAGCCGGGCTGCTCCACCTTGATGACCTCGGCCCCGAACTCGCCCAGGGCGGTGGCGACCATCGGGCCGGCGACCAGCGTCGCCGCGTCGACGACGCGCAGCCCCCGCAGCGGGCCAGGTGCGTCAGCCATGGGCACCGCACTCGGGCCGCTCCAGCCCGAGGTTCTCGCGCAGGGTGGCGCCGGTGTAGCGGTCACGGAACACGCCCCGGCGCTGCAGCTCGGGCACGACCAGGCGCACGACGTCCTCGTAGGCACCGGGCGAGTGCGTGGCGGCGATGACGAAGCCGTCGCAGGCGTCGGTGTTGAACCACTCCTCCATCTGATCGGCGACCTCGGGCCCGGTCCCGACGAAGCGGGGGCCCTGCAGCAGCGTGGCGCGGTGGCCGGCCAGGTCGGCCAGGGTGACCGTCGCCGCCGATGTGCGGTGCGGATGTTCTGGACCAGTCCCCGGATGCCCGACACCGACTCGATCAGCTCGTCGGTGATGGGCGCGTCGAGCTCATGCCCGGAGAAGTCGTAGTTCATCAGCTCGGACAGCAGCGTCAGCGAGGCCATCGGGTCGACGAGGTCGTTGAGGAAGACCTGCTCGCGCTCCTGGGCCTGGGCGGTCGACTCGCCCACGACGGTGTAGGCCATCGGCAGCATCTTCACCGCGTCCGGATCGCGGCCGACCTCGGCCAGCTTCTCCTTCTGGTCCTTGTAGTGCGACCGGGCGACGTCGATGCCGGGGTCGCCGGTGAAGATGAGCTCGGCCCAGCGAGCGGCGAAGTCGCGGCCCCGACCCGACGACCCGGCCTGCAGCAGCACCGGGCGACCCTGGGGCGAGCGCGGCACGGTGAGCGGACCCCGGACCTTGAACCACTCGCCGTCGTAGTCGAGCTCGTGGACCTTGTCGGGTCGGCGAAGACGCCGTTGGCCCGGTCGAGGACGAGGGCGTCGTCCTCCCAGGTGTCCCACAGGGCGGCGATCGCCTCGAGGAACTCGTCGGCGCGGTCGTAGCGCTCGTCGTGGCCGAGCACGTGATCGACGCCGAAGTTCTGGGCCTCGCTGTCGTTCACCGAGGTGACGACGTTCCACGCCGCCCGACCGCCGGTGAGGTGGTCGAGGGTGGCGAAGGTGCGGGCCACGTGGAACGGCGAGTAGTAGGTCGTCGAGTAGGTCGCGCCGAGGCCGATCGAGCGGGTGGCGGCGGCCAGGACGCCGAGCACGATGCTGAGGTCGAGCTTCACCGGGCGAGCGCCGTGGCGGACGGCCTCGGCCACCGACCCCCCGTAGATGCCCGGCATGGCCAGCCGGTCGTCGAAGAACATCATGTCGAAGCAGCCCTCTTCGAGGGTGCGACCCAGCTTCTCGTAGTAGCTCGCGGTCAGGAATCCGTGCTCGGTGGCAGGATGGCGCCACGAGCCGGCGTAGACGGTGGTGTTGCCCGCCTGCATGAACCCCACCAGCGACATCTGCTTCGACGAACTCATGTGTGCTCCTTGCCCATGGACCCATCTGAAATCTAAGAATGTGATATGTCAGATTTCAAGTCCGGGTCTCGGACGGCCGATCGCACGACCCCTCCTGCCCCTCGGGGCGCGTCCCGATCGATCGGCGGGACCGTCCGCGCCCGGGCCGCCAGCGAGCTGCGCGACCGGATCCTCACCGGGCGGCTGGCGCCGGGACACGCGACTCGACCTCGACGAGCTCACCGAGGAGTTCGGCACCAGCCGGACCCCGGTGCGCGAGGCGCTGCTCGAGCTGTCCTACGAGGGACTGGTGACGGTGACCCCCCGCAGCGGGATCACCGTCGTCGGGATCACGCCCGACGACGCCGTCGACAACTTCGCCGTGCTGGCCGCCCTGGCCGGCAAGGCGGCCGAGTGGGCCACGACCCGCATCACCGAGGCCCAGCTGGTCGAGCTGCGCGCGCTGGCCGAGGCCATCGACGGCGACGCCGACGTCGTGGCCGCCAACCGGCGCTTCCACCGGGCCCTGAACCTGGCCTCGGGCTCGCCCCGCCTGCTGACCTACCTCCGCCAGGCGGTGCGGGTGGTGCCCGACAGCTACTTCGAGCTGTTCCCCGAACAGGAGCGGCGCAGCCGGATCGAGCACGCGGCGCTGCTCGAGGCCATCGGCCGCGGCGACGCGCCGGCGGCCCGCACGATCGCCGAAGCCCACGTGCTCGACGCCGGCGCCGCGCTGGGCGATTGGCTGCGCGCCACCACCGCCGATCCGTCGACCCCATCGGCCCACCGCTAGGAGGCGCCGGCGCCCGAGCTCACCCGGCGGGGCGGCGACGGCTCGGGTGAGCACGGCCCGCTCTGGTGCCGGTCAGCTGTTGGCGGCGGCGACCGCGGCCCGCGCCCGTCGGCGGAACCCCTCGAGCTTCTCGTCGGGGGTGCGCACCCGTGTGCTGCGCGACATGATCGACACGTCGTGGCCCGCGCCGCGCCGGCGCAGCGCGCCCACCGTCGCCTCGGCCTTGGGCACGTGGACGAACGGATCGAACGAGTACCAGCGCATGGCGTTCTCGTGGGTGATCTTGGCGATCTCGTCGTCGGGCACGTCGTTGGCCACGAACACCGCGTTCAGCTCCTCGGGCGCCGTCGGCCACATCGAGTCGCTGTGGGGGTAGTCGGCCTCCCACGCCATGTTGTCGACGCCGATCCGATGGCGCAGCTCGACACCCACCGGGTCGCTGATGAAGCAGGTGAGGAAGTGCTCGCGGAACACCTCCGACGGGAGCCGGCCACCGAAGTCCTGGAGCGTCCAGGCCCGGTGCATCTCGAAGGTGCGGTCGACCCGGTCGAGGAAGTACGGGACCCAACCCGTGCCGCCCTCGGACAGCGCGACGCGCAGGTCGGGGAAGTTCTTCAGCACGCGCGACCAGAGCAGATCGGCCGCCGCCGACTGGATGTTCATCGGCTGCAACGTGATCATCACGTCGGGCGGCGAGTCGACGGCCGGGACCGACAGCCGTCCCGACGAGCCGAGGTGGATCGACAGCACGGTGCCGGTGTCGCAGCACGCCTGCCACAGCGGGTCCCAGTACTCGTCGTGGAAGCTCGGGTAGCCGAGGGCGGCCGGGTTCTCGGTGAAGCTGAGCGAGTGGCAGCCCTTGGCCGCGGTGCGCCGCACCTCGTCGGCGGTCTCCTGCGGATCCCAGATGACCGGGACGGCCATCGGGATGAACCGACCGGGATGGGCGCCGCACCACTCGTCGATGTGCCAGTCGTTGTAGGCCCGCACGAGCGCCAGCGACAGGTCGCGATCCTCTGATGCGAAGACGCGGGCGGTGAAGGTCGGGAACGACGGGAAGTTCATCGAGGCCAGCACGCCGCCGGCGTCCATGTCCTTGACGCGCTCGTCGACGTCGTAGCAGCCGGGTCGCACCTCGTCGAGGCTCTGGGGCTCGAGGCCGTACTCCTCCTTGGGCCGGCCGGCCACGGCGTTGAGGGCGGCCGTCTCCATGACGATGTCCCCGAACGTCCAGACGTCGGAGCCCTCGTCGTTGCGGATCAGCTTCGGGGCCCGGTCCTGGTACTTGGCGTCGAGGTGGTGGACGAACAGATCGGGCGGCTCGATGATGTGGTCATCGACGCTGATGAGGATGAGATCGTCGGTTTCGAGCATGTCATCTCCCGAGAATGGTATTTTCGCCAGTGTAGAAGGAATGTGCCGGCGGGGCCTCGTCGCTCAGGTGTTGCGGCCGCCGTTCACGCCGATCACCTGGCCGGTGATGTAGCTGGCCTGCTCCGACACGAGGAACGAGCAGGCGTTGGCGATGTCGTCGGGCAGCCCGGCGCGCCGAACCGGCGTCCGCTCGACGTGGTCCTCGAGCGTCCCGCCGAGCAGGCCCCGCTCCTCGGAGCTGCGGAGCATCGGCGTGTCGACGAAGCCGGGCGGGATGGTGTTGACCGTGATCCCGTCGGGCCCGAGCTCGAGGGCAAGGGCTTTGGTGAAACCGATCAGCCCCGCCTTCGAGGTCACGTAGTGGGCCATGTACTGCTGGCCGGACTGGGCGCTCGACGACGAGATGTTGACGATGCGGCCCCAGCCGGCCTCGACCATGTCGGGCACGACGGCCTGGGTGCAATAGAAGGGACCGTTGAGGTTCACCTGCATCATCCGGTCCCACTTCTCGTCGGTGATGTCGATGAACCGCTTGAAGCCCGTGATCCCGGCGTTGTTCACCAGGACGAGCGGCGCACCCACCTCGCTTCGGACCCGCTCGACGGCGGCGTCGACCTGAGCGCGGTCCGAGACGTCGACGCCACCACAGGCCACCGCCTCGAGCCCCTGCTCGGAGATCTCGGCCACCACCTTGTCTGCGGCATCCTCGTTGAGATCGAGCACGGCGACGAGCAGCCCGTCGGTGGCCAGCCGGATGGCGATGGCGCGGCCGATGCCGGATCCGGCGCCCGTCACGATGGCAACTCGTCGGGTGCTCATGCGATGGCCTCCTCGCCGGCGATGGTCGTTCGGTGCATGAGGCGCGGCGAGTCAGAGCGGTAGGGCTGGGCTCGGTGCAGCATCCCCGTGTTGTCCCAGACCACCAGGTCACCGCGCCGCCAGTGGTGGCGGAGGACGAACTGCGGCCGGGTCGACCAGTCGAGCAGACGGGCCAGCAGGGCCGCGCTCTCATCGGCGGATCGACCGACCACCTGGCCCGCGGTCGCGCCGATCAGCAACGACCGGCGGCCGTTCTGGCGCGTCCACACCAACGGGTGCTCCCTCGACGGGACCTTGTCCCACATGGCGCGCTGATCGGGAGTCGGATCAGGGTGCACGAGCAGCTGGGAAGCGGCGAAGCTGTGCACGACCCGGACGTCGGCCAGCTCGGCCTGGTCGGCATCGGACAGCGCGTCATAGGCGGCGTAGGTGTTGGCGAACTCGGTGTCGCCTTCGTCATCGGAGATCTGCTTGGCCGTGAGCAGGGTGGTCTTGTTGGGAACCAGATCGTTGGCTCCGTCGATGTGCCAGAAGAACGTGCCGCGGCGGTAGGACGCCATGGCGTCCTTCGATCGGTCACGCGTCACCGGGGCGACCTCGGGATGACCCTCGACCGCGCCATGGGGAACCGGGAGGACCTGGCCGAGCATCCGACTGAAGGCCACCAGTTGGTCGTCGTCGAGGTCGGCCTCGCGGTAGACCACCACGCCGTGGCGCTCGAGCGCGATCCGACAGCCGTCGGCCACCTCCGGATCGAGGAGGTCCGCGCCGGCCAGCCCGGTGATCGTCACGGCGACGGTGGGTCCGGACTTGGTGGCACCAGTGGACATCGGTCCTCCTTGGATCAGACGCCGGCCGCGGCCCGGTACCGGGTCGACGTCACCCCTGCGCCCACCCTACGAAGATAGGGTTCTCTAGTCAAGAGAACCATGTTTTCACCATTCGGGGTCAGGCGGCGGATCACAACGGTTCGTACTCGATGGTCAGGGAGGCGCTCGTGGGCACGGACTGGCAGGTCAGGACCCACCCCTCTTCGACCTCGTCGGGCTCGAGGGCGTTGTTCACCCGCATGGTCACCGCCCCCTCGTTCACGAGGGCCATGCAGGTGGCGCAGTTGCCGGCCTCACAGGAGTAGGGCGCCGGCAGGTTCGCCCGGCGGGCCGTCTCGAGCACGGTGTCGCCGGGGTGGTACGCGATCTCGTGGGTCTGGCCCTTCAGGATCAACACGATCGACCTGGGGACAGTCGGTCGCACCAGCGGCGGTCGGCGCCCCGGGTCGATGGCGACGTCCCCGTCGAGTCGGCGACATCGGGCTCGTCGAGCGATCCGCCGGCCGCGGCCGAGGTCACGAAGCGCTCGATGAAGATGGCGTCGGGATCGACGCCCAGCCCGAGAAGGGTCGCCTCGACGAGATCCATGAAGGGCCCGGGCCCGCAGATGTAGAAGTCGGCGTCCACGCGATCGTCGACGAAGTCGACGATGGTCGGCGCGTCGACGAACCCGCCGTCGGAGTCGTAGTGGTGACGAACCGCGAGCCGCTCGGGATGGTGCGCCTGCAGCGCCCGCAACGGCTCGTCGAAGATCACCGAGCCGGCACCGCGGTTGGCGTAGAGCAGGTGGACGGGCCGAGTCGACGCGGCGAGCACGCTCCTGGTGATCGACATCACCGGCGTGACCCCGCTCCCCCCGCAGAAGGCCATGATCGGCCGATCGCCGGGCCGCACGCAGAACGTGCCCGCCGGCTTGGTGACCTCGAGGACGTCGCCGGCGGCCACCTGCTCGTTGAACCAGTTGGACACGACGCCGCCCGGTACGCGCTTCACGGTGACGGTGAGGTCGTCGCCGGTCTCTGGCGCGCTCGACATCGAGTAGCAGCGGGTGAGCTCGTCCCCGCCGATCCGCACGCGGAACGTGCAGAACTGGCCGGGCCGGTACTGGAAGGTGTCGCGGAGCTCGTCCGGTACGTCGAGCACGAACGAACGGGTGTCGTCGGTCTCGGCCACCACCTGCTTGACCGCGATGGGGTGGTAGCCGTGCTGACGCAGGACGTCGTCGTGGTCAGCCACGCCGACCGGCCTCGGCCCGGCACCGCACAGATCTCGCGCTCACATCCGCAGCATACCGGAATGCGATAATGTGACTCGCGTCCATCGGAAATGCCATATCCAGAGGATACTCTCGCTCTCCCACCGAAGGAGCCCGGCATGGCCCGACCACCCCGTACGCCCCCACCGCCCATCCACCTGGTCAGCACCCGCATGCTCGACGTCACGGGTGGCGTGCTGGTCGAGCCGGGGGATCTGCTCGTCGACGGCGATCGCATCGTGGCCGTGGCGCCCGAGACGGTTCCCGCCAACGCGGTGGAGATCGACCTGGGCGACGTGACCATGCTGCCGGGTTTGATGGACATGGAGGTCAACCTGTTCATGGGCGGGCCCAACCACGCCAGCCCCCTGGTCCCGGTCCAGGAGGATCCGGCCATCCGGACGTTGCGAGCCGTGGCCAACGGCCGTCGCACGCTGCGGGCCGGCTTCACGACCGTCCGCAACCTCGGTCTGTTCGTCCAGACCGGTGGCCTCCTGCTCGACGTGGCCCTCATGAAGGCCGTCGACATGGGTTGGGTCGACGGCCCGCGCATCGTCCCCGCCGGCCACGCCATCAGCCCGACCGGCGGTCATCTCGACCCGACCATGTTCCAGGCCTTCGCCCCCCACGTCCTGCCCCTGACCGTCGAGGAGGGGATCGCCGACGGGATCGCCGAGGTCCGCAAGGCCGTCCGCTACCAGATCAAGTACGGGGCGAGGGTGATCAAGGTCAGCGCGTCCGGTGGGGTCATGTCCCACACCGGCCCGGCCGGCGCCCGCCAGTACTCGCGCGAGGAGCTCGAGGCGATCGCCGACGAGGCCCATCGGGCCGGACTCAAGGTGGCGGCCCACTGCCACGGTGACGAAGCGGCGCGCGTCGTGGTCGAATCCGGCTTCGACTGCATCGAGCACGGCTCGCTCATGAGCGACGAGACGATCGACCTGCTGGTCGAGCGGGGCACGTTCCTGGTGGCCACCACCTACCTGGCCGACGGGATGGATACCTCTCATGCCGCCCCGGAGCTGCAAGCCAAGGCGGCCGAGGTGTTCCCTCGAGCGCGTCAGACCATCAGCCACGCCATCGAGCGCGGCGTGCGCGTCGCCTGCGGCACCGACGCCCCCGCCATCCCCCACGGCCGCAACGCCAAGGAGCTCATCGCCCTGGTCGACCGGGGCATGACCCCGCTTCAGGCCATCCGCGCCGCCACCGTCGTCGCCGCCGAGCTCATCGACGTCGACGA
Organism: uncultured Microthrixaceae bacterium; assembly: GCA_963734965.1. Lineage (GTDB taxonomy): Bacteria > Actinomycetota > Acidimicrobiia > Acidimicrobiales > Acidimicrobilacustridaceae > UBA4742. Next base: position 1,246,410 of record CAVTJK010000004.1, read on the forward strand.
CCGGGCCCGCCTGGAAGAGGGCCTGCTCGCCGACATCATCGCCGTCCCCGGAGACCCGCTGGCCGACATCACCGTCACCGAGTCGGTCCGCTTCGTGATGAAGGGCGGCCAGATCTACCGACAGGAGGATGACTAGCTCGACGCGAAGCCGGGGAGGCGCACGGTCGAGGTCCCGGTCTCGATGACGACGTCGACGGGCTCGGGTGGCGGGGTGAGGCGGTCGCTCCCACCCCCCGAGATGCACAGGCGGACGCGGTGGCCGGCGACGAAGCGGTGATGGGCGGGCCGCACGGCGATTTGGAGCTCGATCGCTTCGTTCACGGCGACCGGTTCCGGTTCGGTGTGGGAACGGCGATGGCTGGCGGCCAGGAACCCGTCGTTGACCAACCCCTCCTCCCCGTCGGGATCGACGTCGACGAGCTCGACGTAGAGATGGGCGTCACCGGCCGACAGCGTGGCGACCAGATCGAGCGTGGCCCGACCGACCAGCACCCGGTCGTCGGCGAGCGGGGCCGAGGTGAAGGTGACCGACCCGTTCGGATCGGTGGGCTCGGACGGCTCGGAGAGGACCACGGCCCCGCCCGGCTCGGCGTCGAGGCCGAGCCGGCCGTCGGCGCCGAGCACCCAGGTGGCCGCATGGCTGCCGGCCGGGTCCCAGCCGGGAAGCTCTCGCCACCCGCGGCCGGCACCCACCGGACCCTCGAAGCTCACGAACGTCGGCTGATCGGGGATGGGCACGTCGACCCGGCCCATCACCCACCGGTCGAACCAGGCCAACAGCACCCCGCCGGGCAGGGGATCCGGAGCCGAGTAGCCGACGGCGATCTCGACCGGAGGCAGATGGGGCCACGGCCCGTAGATCGCCCACGTGCGATCGAGTGCGCCCTCGATGTTGGCCATCGTGCCCGCTCGGAAGTAGCTGTCCTGGTAGCCACCCATGGCCAGCACGGGAACCTCGATGGCGTCGTAGCGTCCGGCCAGCGACCGGTCCTGCCAGTAGTCGTCGAAGGTGGGATGGAGCCGGTTGGCCGCGAACTCGGTGACCTGATCGACGGCTCCGCCGGTGATGATCTCGGCGATGGGCGGCCAGTTGTCGATCACGCCGCCCTCGGTCGACTTGATGCCACCGGGATAGATGACGTCGTCGTACAGGCTGGCCGGTGCCTGCATCGGGGCGATGGCGAGCAGGTGGGGCGGCTGCTCGACGGCGGCGCCATAGCTCGTCTGGCCCCCGTAGCTCTCGCCGAACGAGCCAACCCGGCCGTCACAGAAGGGCTGGGCCGCCAACCACTCCACGGCATCGGCCGCGTCGCGACCATCCTGGGACCAGAACGCGTGCTGCCACTGGCCCCCCGAACGTCCCGCTCCGCGCACGGTGCAGATGAGGGTCACGTAGCCCCGCTCGGTGAAGTAGCTGGCTTCGCCAAGGTGGAGATCGGCCATCACCGCGTACGGGGTGACCTCGACGACCAGGCCGGGGAAGGCTCCCGGCGCCGGTCCGTCAGCCGTCCCGGGTCGGCTCAGCGTGCCGCCGAGCACGACGCCATCTCGCGTCGGCACCTCGATCAACGTGGTGTGGACCTGATGGGTGGGTGGGCGGTCATAGCTCCACCAGGCCTCAGTCGCCTCGCTGAGGCGACCCGACACCGCCGTCACGAGCCGGCCACGAACGGGTAGATCCGTGTGAAGTCGGCGCCCGGTTCGCTGGCGGTGAACTGCTCCCAGACCGAGGTCGTGACCGTGCCGATCGACGCCGCCCCGCCCCGCTCGGCGACTTCTCGCAGGTACAAGCGGACGTCCTTGGTCATGAGCGTGTTGGTGAAGCCGGCACCGTAGAGACCGGTCAGCACGTGGTTCGGGAACTTGTCGCGAGTGGCCGCGCTCTGGCCGCTCGACGCGTCGAGCACCTCCAACATGGTGGCCATGTCGAGCCCGACCGAGAGCCCGAAGGAGATGGCCTCGCTCGTCGCCGCCAGCGCCGTCGCCGACAGGAAGTTGTTGGCCAGCTTCATGGCCTGAGCCATCCCGGGCCGGTCGCCGACGCGGCGCCGCCGGTCGCTGAGGGCGGCGAGCACCGGTTCGACGCGGACGCAGGCGGCGTCTCGCCCGGCGTACATCACGGCCAGCGTGCGGGCGCGGGCGCCGGCCACGCCGCCCGACACGGGTGCGTCGACGTAGTCGAGACCGGCCGCCTCCAGCAGGGCGGCGATGGTCTCGGCCGCCGCCACACCGATCGTCGAGGTGTCGATCACGCTGGCGGCGCGGCGATCATCGGTGCCCACGATCAGGCGGGCCACCGCCTCGGAGGCATCGCCGTCGGGCAGGCTCAGCACGATCACCTCGGCCCGGCGCGCCACCTCGGCCACGTCGGACGCGAACGTCGACCCCGCGGGGGCCCGCCCTGGACCAGCGAGGTCATGGGCCACGACGCCGTGCCCGACCGCCACCAGGTTGGCGGCCAGCACCGCGCCCATGTGACCGAGACCTACGAAGCCAACGGTGCCGTCGCCGCCAACACTGCCGACGTTGCCATCGCCGTCACTGCTCACACTGCCGACGTCGCCGTTGCCGTCGCCGCTGACATGGCCGACGTTGCCGTCGGCCGTCTCAGCCATCGCGTTCGGCCCGCATGGCGACGATCGCTCGTCGCGCCGCGATGCCGGCCGGCACCCCGCAGTAGCCGGCGATCTGGAACAACAGCTCGTCGAGCTCGTCGTCGGTGACGCCGGTCTGAGCCATGGCGCCGGCGTGCAGCCGGAACTCCTCCATGCGCCCGAGCGCGGCCGTCATGGCCATCACCAGGAGGCTGCGATCGCGAGCGGAGAGAGCGCCGCCGCGCGTCCACACGCCCCAGGCCATGGTGGTCAGGTAGTCCTGGAACTCGACCGCGACGGGATCGGTGTCGGCCGTCACGGCATCGACGTAGGCGTCACCCAACATGGCCCGCCGCATGGCCCGGGCCGCTCGCAGCTGCTCGGACTCCTCCACGACGCCCCTCAGACCGACCCGGCCAGCGAGGCGAGGTAGTCCCGCGTGCGCTTCGACGAGGCCAGCTTGTCGTCCCGGGTGTCCCCGATCGGCACGACGCGCACCGATACGTCGGTCGTTCCGGCGTCGGCGAAGGAACGAAGGCGCTTCTCGATCGACGACTCCGAGCCGGCGGCGAGGATGTCGCCGACCGATCGGGCGTCGCCGTGATCGAGCAGCTTCTGGTAGTTGGGCGACACCTCGGCCTCGGAGAGCACCCGGTTGGCCCGCTCGACGGCGACGTCGACCTCGTCGTCGCGGCACAGGCACACGGGCACGCCGGCCACGATCCGCGGCGCGGGCCGGCCGGCCGCCGCCGCGGCGTCTGTGATCGTCGGGGCGACGTGCGAGCCGATGGCGCGCTCGTCGGCCAGCCAGAGGATGGTGCCGTCCGTGCGCTCGCCCGCCAGGCGCAACATCATCGGGCCCAGTGCGGCGATCATCACCGGCGTCGGCGTGACGTCGGTGATGTCGATCGGGTTGTGGACCCGGAACTGATCGTTCTCGACGTCGACCATCCCGGGTCCGGCCAGCGCCTGGTCGAGCACGTCGAGGTAGGCGCGCATGGTCGCCACCGGATGCTCGTAGGCCAGCCCCAGCATCTCGTCGATCACCCAATGGTGCGACACGCCCAGGCCCAGCGTGAGCCGGCCGTCGCACACCGTCTGCGTCGACAGGACGTGCTGGGCCAGCGCGATCGGGTGCCGCGGCTGCACCGGCACCACGGCCGTGCCGATCTCGATCCGCGTCGTCTGGGTCCCGATCAACGTGGCCGCCGTCAACGCATCGAACTCGTCGGGGATCTGCGGCACCCACACCGAGGCCAGTCCGGCATCCTCGGCCCATCGGGCATCGGCCAGCATGCGCTCGACCTTGGTGCTGTAGCGGCCCCGTTCGGGGCCGACCATCACGCCGATCCGCACGACTACTCGACGACGACGCGCACGCGGCCGAGGTTGTGGATCCGGCCATAGGGCGTGTCCACGTCTCCCATCCGCTGCGTGCTGATCCGGAGGGCCGGGAAGTACGTGCCCGGCTCGGTGAACGAGAAGGTGGTCGTGAGGGTGAGTCGCGACGCCGAGCCATCGAGCCCGGGCGTCTGGACGGCATAGTCGCCCGACCCGTCGAAGTCCCACTTGGCCCCGACGATGGTGCCGGCGCCAGGAGGCGCCTCGACGACGGCCACGAAGTCGACCGACTCGCCCACGGCGACGTCGGCCCGGTCGCGCCCGTTGGCCGTGACCGCCACCGTGGCCTGCACGCCTTTGCGGGCCTCGGCCTCCGGCGGGACGATCACCTGGCCCTCGACGACCTCGTAGGTCGTCGACGCCGGTGGCGCCAGGCCGGTCTCGACCCACGCGGCCACGTCTCGCAGGGCCTGCTCGAGCACTCCTGCGTAGCTGACGATGCGCGTGGTGCTCACCGGCCGGGGATCAGCCGGCCCGACGGTCGGAGCCATGTGCATGGCGTGGTCGGTGAACCAGACCCGGAACTGGTCGTCGATCGAAGGTCCCAGCGACCGTTCGACCAGACGGTGGTAGTACCCCGCCTGCCACGGGTACGCGGACTCGTCCAGCAGCGACTCGACGATGATGACCTTCGCCGCGAACCGACCGCTCTGGACCGACCCGGCCCCGCCCCGCGCGAAGCGCGTGCCGATCAGCGGTCGCTGGGGGTAGATGGGACGGCCGCCGACGCAGAACTGGTCCCACTCGGGGTAGTCGGCATCGACCTGGTGGCGGTGGTAGGTCTGCAGGGCGAGGTAGTGCGAGTTGTCGATGAGCACCTCGTCGCCCGCTTCGATGCCCGACAGGCCCGCGAAATTGTCCTCTCCCGCGCCGGTGATCACCAGGTCGTCCATGACGCCGACGACCCACATGAAGCGGCCGGACGCGTGGCCGCCGGTCACCGTCAACATCGCCCCCCGCAGGTCGGCATCGGGGAGCCCCTCGATCCGGAGGGCCACGGGGAAGTCGGCCGTCGTCGCCCCGCGGGGCATGGCGAGCGGCATCGGGATGCCCAGCTCGGCTCCCTCTTCGGCCATCACCGGACGCGCCACCGTCGCCTTGTGCTGCACGCGCGCCGCCACCAGCGAGGCGGGCGGGTCAGCGCCGAGGTAGCCAGGGACCGTCCAGAAGTCCTCGAAGTACTCGGGGTCGTACCCGATCATCTTGTCGGCCAGGACCGACCAGATGGCGGCGTGGCTGCGGTCGATCGTCTCGGCCGCGAACCAGGCCCTGGGCGGGAACCCGAGGCGTGTCACCTCGGCCAGAGCCTCGGCCTCCTCGGCACTGAGCCCGGCGTAGGGGTCACCGTTGCCGCCGGGCTCGACGGCGTCGATGATGGCCGGGATCTTCGAGCGCAGGACGCGCATCGCATGGCCCGCGACGCCGAAGACGTTGGGCATGGACTGGGGGCTGCCGATGACGAACGGCACCCCGCCGTCCCAGACCCCTGAGGTGCTCTCGAGGCAGCTCATCGTCTTGAAGCCACCGCCGCTGCCGCCGAAGCAGTAGCCGTAGGGCCGGTGCTCGCCGTACATCTCGGCGGCCAGCACCCGCGAGTACTGAGCCGTCGCCGCGCTGGCCCGGAACCCGGTGACGGTCGAGTCGTCACCGGGGAAGGGCGTGCGCCGACCGAGGTTCGACTCGACGAGATAGGCACCGCTGTCGACAGCGAAGCCGATCGTGGCCCCCATCCCGGCGAGCAGTCCGCTGCCCGCGGCGTGCTCGGTCCCCGACATGAACATGATGGGCTGGAAGAAGCGCCCCTCGTAGCGTTCAGCGGGCGGGAAGTAGAACGAGAACAACAGGTCGGTGCCCTCGTACCCGCCGTGGACGTAGCGGTGCCGAACGGGTTCGTCGCGCCACTCGTCGACGTCGACGAACGGTGTCGTGTACGTCGGGTCCGTCGACCCCATCGCCTGTCTCAGTGCGGACATCGCTCACCTCTCCTGGGCGTCGCGACGACGACGGGCGCCGGCGCCACGATGCGCCGGCGCGTCGTCGCGGGTTGGTTCAGCTCTCTTGGGGCACGAACGCCTTCTTCGCGGCATCCCAGTCCGACAGGAACGGCTGGGGGGCGCCGTCGGTCGCCGGCGGCGGCCCGAAGGTGCGCGGTGACGGATCGCCGGGGAGGTTGACCTTGCCCAGCGAGTAGCCGGCGGCTCGGAAGGTGGCGTAGTTCAGGTCCTTGCCCGCCTTGGTGAGGATCGCCTTCAGCAGGGCGAGGTTCACGCACGCGTCCTGGGGACCGGTGTAGGCCTTCTGGTTCGGATCCTTCGGGTCCGGACGGGGAACGTCGATGCCGGCGGCCTTCAACGTCGCCAGGCAGCTCTTCATGTTCGGCTCGTCGAACGACCAGCTGTCCGGGCCGTACGTGCTGCCCGACACCGCGTCCTTGAGCAGCGACGTGTTGTGCGTCGCCGCATTCGAGAGGAACGCGTTCACCCCCGTGCTGTCGGAGATGAGGAGCTGGGGTTGGTAGGACTGGTCCTGCATCCCCAGGAACCAATCGGCCGAGCTGGGGCCGACGAGCAGGACCTTGGTGGCGCCCTCGGCCTTGAACCGTTGGGCGATGGTCTGGGTGCCCGACGTGATGGCCGCGGTGTCACCGGCGGGGGCATCGAGGATGGCGTGGTCCACGGGCTTGACGCCGAGCTTCTCGAGCTCGGGGAGGATCTGGTTGTTCATGAGGTCGGCATCGGCCACCTGGGCGAACACCGCGACCTTGCCCTCGAGCAGCTTCTTCTGGTGGAACAGGTTGACGACGGCTACTGGCACCTCAGAACCAGGGTTGGTCGTGAACCAGGGAGCCTTGGCCCGGGCCATCAGCTCCGGGGTCTGGCCCCCGCCGATCACCGCGGTGTTCTGGGTCTCGACCGGGCAGAGCACGGCGTTGTTCAGGAAGAAGCCGACGGCGACGAACACCTTCTCGTCCTGGGTCAGCTTCAGGCACGCCGCATCGGCCGGAGCCGTACCGATGGGGTTGATCGGGGCGAACACGACCTCGATCTTGCGGCCGTCGATCCCGCCGGCGGCGTTGAGCTTGTCGATCAAGGTCTGGTAGCTCTTCTGGTAGTCACCCAGGTTGAGGTCGAGGCCGGACGCCTTCACCGCCTCCTCGTCCACGTAGGTCACGCCGATCTTGATGGACGTCGGCGTCACCCCCGGTGCTCGGGACGCCTCCGCGCTGGACCCGCCGGAGGTCCCTGAGGTGCTCGTGCCCCCCGCGCTGGTCGTCTTGCCGGAGGTGCACCCAGCGGCCAGGAAGATCAGGACCAGGGCCCCAACCAGATATTTGCGCATCTCGCCTTCTTTCATAGGACGGGGACGCACCCCGCGACTGCATGGACGGGAAGAGATCGGGGCGCGACGGCGTACGGGGCGCTACGCATCGACGCTGCCCTCATGTGCCGATGCCGCTGCGGTCGCGACCGCGGTTGCCCCACTTCGCGCTATCGAGCGCTCGTCGGTGCCAAGGTAGCTGGCGATGACGCCCGCGTCCCGTCGCACCTCTTCGGGAGCCCCTTCGCAGATGGTGCGGCCCAGCTCGAGGCAGTACACGCGGTCGCTGATGCCCATGATGAGGGGCATGTCGTGCTCGATCACCAGCACGGCGGCTCCGAGCTCGCGCCGGATCTCTTTGATCAGCGGCCCGAAGGCCTCGGTCTCGCGCTGAGCCAGGCCCGCCGTGGGCTCGTCGAGGCAGAGGAGCCGGGCGTCCAGCGCCAGCAGGCCCGCCAGTTCGACGACCCGGCGGGTGCCGGTCGACAGATCGGAGATGTAGGCCTGGGCATAGCGGCCGAGACCGAGGAAGTCGATGAGCTCGTCGGCCTCGACCCGACGCTTGCGCTCGAGCTTGACCGAGCGCGGCAGGCACAGCGCCGCCGCGATGCAGGCCGGTGCGCCGCCGGGCCTCGAGGGCGACCTGCACGGTCTCGCGCACGGAGAGCTCGGGGAACAGCGTCGCCGCCTGGAAGGTCCGGCCGAGGCCGAGCCGAGCGCGAGCGACGGGGGCCGAAGACGACTGGCGGTCACCGAAGATCTCGACGACCCCGCGGGAGGACACGAACCCACCGACGGCGTTCATCAGCGTGGACTTGCCGGCGCCGTTGGTCCCGATGAGCCCGACGATCTCGTCCTGCCCGACCTCGATGTTCACGCCGTCCACGGCCAGGTTGCCGCCGAATCGCACACTGACCCCGTCGGTGCGCAGGGCGGGGACACCGGCCTCGGGTGCGCTCCTGGCCGTTCGGACCTGCGGCGCCGGGAGCGCGGCGCGGGCGACGGCCGGCACCGCTTCGCGCCGCCCGTCGACCCAGCCGAGGAACGCGTCGCGAGCCGAGTAGAAGATCTGCACCAAGCCGCCGGGGAAGTAGAGCAGCAGGACGAGCAAACCGACGCTCGAGGTGAGCAGCGGCACGAGGTCGTTGTTGGGGAAGAAGGCGGGCAGGCCGACGACCCACAACGCACCGAGGATCGGACCGGCCACCGAGCCCAGGCCACCGATGACGACGATCGACACGAGCACGAGCGAGTCCTCGACCGTGAAGAACCGGTCGAACGGCACCTGCTGGACCGCGCCGCCGAGCAACGCCCCGCCGAGTCCGGCGATGCCGCCGGCCAGCGCGAAGGCGCGCAGCTTCACGCGCGTCGAGCCGACCGTGTACGCGCTGGCACTGGCCGGGTTGTCCCGGACCCCGATCGTCGTACGGCCGACGCCCGTCCGGCGCAGGCGGGCCAGCACCGCCGTGACCAGGACCAGCGCCCCGAGCACGACGTAGTAGTAGGTCCGCTGGCTCTGGAGGTCCAGCCCGAACAGGTCGGTGCGGGTGAAGGGCACCGGCACGGAGGAGCCCTCACTGAGGATCGGCCGGTTGTAGATGTACTGGCTGGCGGCCACGGCGAAGGCGAACGTGCTCACCGCCAACAACAGGCCGCGCACGCGCAGCGCGCCGAGACCGATGAAGGCGGCCAGGGCCGCCGTCGCCAGCGCCGCCACCACGATCGCCAGGCTGAACGGCATCGGCTGGATCCCCGCCGAGAGCAGATGCGAGCTGCCCCATCCGATGTCGAAGTTGAGGCCCCGCTTGAGCGCGGCGGCGAGGAACGCGCCGATCCCGGCGAAGGCCATCTGGCCCAGCGACAGCTGACCCAACCACCCGGTGAGGACGGTCAGCGAGAGCCCGCACAGGGCGAACACGAGGATGGTGGTGTAGAGCAGGTGGCGCGAGGGCTGGGTCACGATGATCGGTACGACCACCGCGACCAGGCCGAGCACGATCAGACCAGCGCGGTCCAGGTTCCGGACCCACCACACGTTGCGGAGCCGCTCGGGCACCGGTCGGCGCTTGGGCACGAACGACACCGTCTGGGTCTCGCCTCCGACCCGGCGGCTCTGGAAGTAGACGGCGATGAGCACGCAGACCAGCACGAGGAAGTCCATGAGGCCGGGCTGATCGAGGTAGTTGAAGCCGATGAAGGCCTGCACGAGCCCGATCAGGATGCCGGCGACGAAGGCCCGCCAGAACGAGGTCATGCCGGCGATGACCGCGGCGGCGAGCGCCCGCACGAGCGTGGCCGGCCCGAGCATGCCGAGCTCCTGGGCCGAGCCGGACTGCGACGCCATGAGGCAGAGCGACAGCGTGGCCAACGCGCCGGCGATGGCCCACACGATGGTCGAGACGCGCTTGGGGCTGATCCCCGACAGCCGGGCCAGATCGGGGTTCTCGGCCGAGGCCTTGACGCTCTTGCCGATCGTCGTCCGGCTGAGGAACCACCCCAGGACCAGCGCGACGACAGGGACGACGAGCAGGATGGAGAGCTCGGGTCCGGAGATCTCGACCGAACCGATGGTGTGGGTCGAGCCGATGGCCTGGGGGAAGGGTGCCCCGGGGGCGGTGATCTTGGGCAGCGCCGTGAGGATGGCCAACGAGAGCTGGGCGATCCCGATCGTCGCCACCAACACGATGACCCGAGGCGCGTCGAAGAGCCGCCGGATGACGACGAGCTCGACGACCGCTCCGTAGAGGGTGCCGGCGGCGAGGCCCACCACCACGGCGATCCAGAACGGCACGTGGTACTGCACGACCAGCAGGGCGATCAGACCGGCGCCGATGACGCCCATGTTGCCGACGGCGAAGTTGATGACCCGGGTCGCTCGATAGACGAGCACGATCCCCATGGCCAGCAGGCCGAAGACGAGGCCGTTGACGAACCCGTCGAACAGCACCTGCTGGGTGACCAGCGTGGCCACGACGACGCTCATCCGCCGTCGGGTCCCAGGAAGACGGCGCGAGCCAGGTCGTCGCGTTCGAGCAGCTCTTGGGCCTGGCCCTCGAACCGGACCTGGCCCTTCTCCATGAAGACGGCGCGATCGGCGATGGCCAGGGCCACGTTGAGCGACTGCTCGACGATGACGATGGTCATGCCTTCCGCCTTGAGCCGCTCGACGATCCCTATGAGCTCCTGGACCACGATCGGCGACAAGCCGAGCGAGAGCTCGTCGATGAGCAGCACGTCAGGGTCGTGCAGCAGGGTCATGGCCAGGGCCAGCATCTGCTGCTGGCCCCCGGACAGCGAGGCGGCCATCTGACCCTGCCGATCGGCGAGGTCGCGGAACAGGTCGAGCGCCCGGGCGATGCGACGGTCGCGATCGTCGGAATCGTTGCGGTAGATGTAGGCGGCCATCTCGAGGTTCTCGCGCACGGTCATCTGCGGGAACACGCCCTTGCCGCCAGGCAGGAGGCGGATGCCGAGCCCGACGCGCTGCTCGGGCGCGACGTAGGTGATCGTCATGCCGTCGAGGCGCACGACGCCGCGTGACGGCGTGCCCAGCCCGGCGATCACGCGGAGGATCGTGGACTTGCCGGCGCCGTTGGTCCCCAACAACGCCAGGACCTCGCCCTTGCGGACCTCGAAGCCGACGTCGAAGAGCACCTGCACGTGTCCGTAGGCGAAGTCGATGGCGTTGACCTGGATGGTCGGGATCGATTCCGGGTCCTGGCGCTGGCGCTGGTGCTCGTCGAGCTCCTCGCGCAGCTCGGCCACGACGAGGGAGAGGTCGTTCCTGATGAACGAGGCGCTGCGGACCACGAGGAACCCGCCGAGCAGCATCGATGGGATGGCCAGCAGCAGCACCGCCGCCTTCGGTCCCAGCGCGTTGGTCAGGAAGCCGGCCAGGAGGGCGCCACCCACCGCCCCCACGAAGAACACGTAGATGGCGCCCAGCGCCAGCCCGAGCCCGCGGAGCCGGTAGGGGACGATCGACTGGAGCACCGGACCGACCATGGTGAACGACGTGATGAGCAGCACGTTCGTGACGATCCCGACGGCCGCGAACAACGTCGGGTTGGGCATCGAGTACTGCACCGGCAGCAGGAAGGCGACGGGCACGATCAGGATGCCGAGCAGGCGCAGCGCCTGGGCCGGGTCACGGCGGTAGAGCGAGTCGTAGCGCTTGCCGGCGAAGGGCAGCACGACGAGGACACCGACGCCCGTGACGCTGCCGACCACCCCGCGCCCGAACGTGCCCAGGTGGAAGCGGTCGTCGAGGTAGAGGTTCTGGAGGACGGGCACGGTGAACAGGCCGAAACCGATGGCGGCGAACGCCGCCAGCGTGGTCTTGAACGTACGTATCCGCCGTAGTCGGGCGAAGGCCGCCTCGACCGAGATCGGAGCCGCCTTCACGTCCTCGACCAGCTCGCCGAGGACGTCGAGCATCTCGTGCTGGCCGCGCGTCGGCTCGGGCATCCGGAAGGCGAGGATGGCGAGCGGGATCATCGGGATGGCCAGGAGGAAGTAGGCCCATCGCCACCCGGCCACGCCGCCGGCCAGCGCGGCGATGCCTCCCACCAGGGCGGGGCTCAGGACTGCCGCCAGTCGGGCCGCGCCCGAGATCACGGCGCTCACCCGGCCGCGGATGCCGATGGGGAACGTGTCCGCGATCAGCGAGCCCTGCACGGGCAGGTTGTTCGACTTGGCCACGCCCGCCCCGAAGCGACCGATGAACAGCGCGAAGGCGTTGATGGCCAGCCCGCAGCTGAACACCGTCGCCGCGAAGCCCGCGGTGGCCCATCCGATGATGGTGCTCCGGCGATACCGATCGGCCAGCCAGCCCATCGGCAGGGCGCCCAGCACGAGGAACGCTCCCGACGCCGCGCTGATGAACACGACCACGCCGTCGCTGATGTGGAAGGTGTCGCGGATGTTGGGGGCCAGGACCGACAACACCCCGTTCTCGAGCTCGTCGAAGGACTGCAGCAGCACCAGCATCACGAAGGTGAAGACGCCGCCGATCTTCACGCCTTCCCACAGGCTGAGCTGGGAATCACCGACCCCGGGCAGCAGGTCGTCGGCGAAGAGGGTCTCGCGGGACGATTCGGCCTGGCGCTCCTGGCGCTCGGCCTCGGCGTCGAGAACGGCCTGGGCCAGACCGGCGCTCGTCAGGTCGCTCATCCGCGACCGGACCCCGTGGCGCGGGGTCGGACCTCGATGTCAGGCATCATCCCCCGAAGGACCTTCACCCCGTTGTTCACGGGCCCCCACAATCATGCGCCGGCACGGATCCCGACGACTGTAGAAAGAAATGTTCACTTGGTGCAAGAAGAACTCTCAGATATGAGAATGCGTCTTTCACATATTGATCGATGGAGTCCCCACGTGGACCGCGGCCCTGATCAGACGGCCGGCTCGACGATGGCGTCCATGCTGGCCGCACCGCTGTCGGGGACCCTGGCCTGGCGCCAGACCTCGACCGGGAACGAGACGTTGATCAGCGAGTAGCAGAGCAGGAGCAGCCGACGGGCGTCGTCGGGGAGCGCGTCCAGCTCGAGCCCGTCGAGGTAGGCCATGGCCGCCTCGAGACGGGGGAAGGCGGCATCGTAGAAGGCCTGCAGCTCGTCCATCGAGCTCGACAGGCGCTTGGCGTAGCGGTCGGCCTCCGACGCCAGGCACCAGGCCGAGAACGGCTCCAGATCGACGAAATCGGAGGGAAGGACGTTGGTCATGGAGCGCTCCTCGCTCAAGACACGGCCGAGATCTGCACGGGCGTCTCGGAGTGGGTGTGGTCGGCGACGTAGCGCCGAGCCGTCCTGTGGAGGTGGCGCAGCAATATCTCCTGGTCGCCCAATGGGAACTGGGTGACCGCCCGGGACTCCATCATGATCTGGGTCGCCTCGAGCGTGTTGCCGTCCTGCAGGGCGTACTCCTTGAAGGTGACCGCGGCCAGCTCCTGACGGAGCCGCTCGGTGGCGTTCTTGGGCGGAACGAAGTACAGGTTCCCCTCGAAGATGTGGGTGTTGTAGGACGTCGGCCAGTAGTGGTAGGTGAGGTACCAGCCCGGCGCCCACACCAGCAGCATGAAGTTGGGGAACAACACGAACGAGTCGATGCCCCACGTCGGGCTCTGGGCCGGGTTGAGGCCTTCGGGCAGCGGATCGAGGCCCTCGATCTCGGGCCGATCCCACGGCCCGAACAGCCCGCTGCGCAGGACCCGCTCGATGGGCTTGACCATGTTGAGGTCCTTGGGCGGGGCCATGCCGCCCCACGACGACACCATGCTGTGCGGGCCGTCGAGGGCATAGGAGAGGGCCTCGAACCCATAGCCCTGGAGCTTGCGCGACTCCTCGTCGGTGGCCTGCTTCGCGTGCAGAACCGGCGCATGGTAGAACTCGGCGAAGGCGTCGATGAAGAGCTTCCAGTTGCTCCCGACGTGGGCCCGGTACTTGTAGACCTGGGTCATCTCGCCGAACGGGTAGCCCTCGATCCCCGCGCCCAGACCGCCCAGGTAGTCGCGCACCGACGTCGTGTTGTCAGGGTCGAGGTTCACGAAGATGAACCCCTCCCACACCTCGGTCTGGACGGCGACCAGGCCGTAGTCGTCCTTGTCGAGGTCGAAGAACTCGCCCTCTTGCTGGACGAAGGTCAGCGCGCCCTCGAGGTCGTAGCGCCAGCCGTGGTACTTGCACGTGAACTGCCGGCAGGTGCCGTTCGTCTCTTCGCGCGGGAAGTCGTTCCACACCAGCTTGTTGCCGCGGTGGCGACAGATGTTGTGGAACCCACGCACCTCGCTGTCCTTGCCCCGCACCAGGATCACCGACGTGGCGGCGCAGGCGAGCTCCCGCGTGAAGTAGCTCCCCGTCCGCGGCAGGTCCTCGATGCGGCCCACGTTCAGCCACGTCTTGGCGAAGATGGCCTCGCGCTCGAGCTCGTAGAACTCGGGCGAGATCGAATCCTCGTAGTCCACGGGGGCCGTACCCAGCTCGGGGTAGTGCTCGGTCCAGCTCCCCTCAGCCGGCTTGGCGAAATGCGGCATGGGCTTGTTCCTCCGTTCGGCCGTCGGCCCAGACGATAGCAGCGATCTCACAAAAAGAGAAGGGCGTTTTCACAGGTCAGAGGAGGTCGTCGTCGAGCACGACGCCGAAGGACCGCAAGGCCATGGCCAACACGTCGTAGGCACCGACGGTGAAGACCAGGTCCATCAGCTGCTGGACGTCGAGCTCGGCGGCCAGCCCGGCCCACGTGTCGTCGGCGATCTTGGCGTCCGCCAGCAGCTCGTCGACGGCACGGATCATGGCCCGGTCGATGGCCGACCAGCCGGGAGCGTCGGACCCCTCCGCGATCCGGGCCACCTCGACCTCGGTGATCCCCGCATCCGACGGCCAGCACGACGTGTTGGCGCCACTCATAGGCGGCGTCGCGAACGGCGGCCACGCGCAGGACCAGCAGCTCGCGCTGGCGCGGGGACAGGGTCGTGGCGAAGAGCACATGGCCGTTGTAGGTGTGGAAGGCCTGCGCCAGCTCCGGATGGCGGGCCAGCGTCCCGAGCACGTTCAGCCCCTTGGGGCGCCCCGGGTCCCGCGACGGGAACGGATGGCGGGGGTGGGCCGGCCGGATGGCGGCCAACGCGCCCTGCATCTCGTCGGGCCAGTCGCTCGGCGCCAGCGGCGCGACACGTGGCGCGTCGGCGGCGACGGCCGTCGGCGCGGGCCGAGGCGAGGCGGCATCCGGGCTCACTGGATCGACTCGTCGCCCGACAGGGTGGTGCGGTGCATGTCGCGAGGCGACGCGGCGTCGTAGCGCAGGGCGCGGTGCATGACCCCTCGGTTGTCCCAGATGACCAGGTCGCCGACCTCCCACTCGTGGCGGTAGACGCGATCCGGTGCGGTCGAGCGCTCGAGCAGGTCGTCCAGGCGCGCCCGTGACTCATCGGGGTCCATGCCGACGATGTGATCGGCCGTCGCGCCCAGGACCAGCGAGCGCCGACCCGAGCGGTGCCTCCACACCAAAGGGTGCTCCTTGGGGGGACGGGACCGCCACATCGCGAGCTCGTCGGCGGACGGGTCGGGGTTCACCATCCGCTGGGACGCCTCGATCGTGTGCACGACGCGTTCGGACTCGGCCCGCTCCTTCTCGTCGGCGGAGAGGTTCTCGTAGGCGGCGTAGGAGCTGGCGAACTCGGTCTCGCCGCCCGTCGTGGCCACGGCGTGCGCGGCGAGGATCGTGGCCATGATCGGAACGTCGTCGGTGCAGCCGTCGATGTGCCAGTCGAACGTGCCGCGCAGGTAGGCGGCGGCGGGGTTCTTGTTCGGGTCGAGCGTCACCCTGAAGATCTCGGGGGGAACGGCGTTGGGGAACACCTCGACGTGCCCGAGCTTGCGGCTGAACGCGACCTGCGCCTCGTCGTCGATGTGGAGCCCCTTGAACACGAGGACGCCGTTGGCTTCGAGGGCCTCGAGGCACCATGCTCCGACGCCGTCGTCGGTGACCAGACGGTCGCAGTCGGCGCCGACGACGGCGGCGCCGACGGTGTCGCCCAGCTTCTCGGTGGTCAGTGCGGTCATGCGCTCTCCTTCAACGTCTTCGGGCCGTTCGACCGGCCCGTCCTGTCGCCTCGGTGGGTGGGTTCAGCCCGCCGGCGCGGTGGTCGAGCCGAGCAGCCGCCCGTCGCGGAGCTCTTGGCGGAGTCGGTACTTCTGGACCTTCCCCGACGGCGTTCGGGGCAGCTCGTCCACCTGATAGATGGCTTCGGGCCACTTCTGGCGAGCCAGCCCCGCGGCGGCCAGGTGGCCACGGACCTCGTCGATCGTCGGCGCCGCCATGCCGTCGCGCACGCGCAGGATGGCGGCGGCGTGCTCACCTAGACGGGCGTCGGGTTCGGCGACCACGCACGCCTCGGCGACTTCGGCCAGGCCCAGCATGAGATCCTCGACCTCGACGGCGCTGATGTTCTCGCCGCCGCGGATGATGACGTCGGAGATCCGATCGGTGATGGTCAGATAGCCCTCGTCGTCGAGCACACCGACGTCGCCGGTGCGGTACCAGCCGTCGTCGTCGAAGGCGGCCGCGGTCAGGACGGGATCGATGTAGCCGACGAAGCAGTCGGGACCCCGCGACAGGATCTGCCCGTCGGCGTCGATGCGCAGCTCGACACCGGGAAGGGCGTGGCCGTCGGTGGTCAGCCGCTTGACCTCGGGGTCGTCGATGAGACAGCCGGTGATCGACGGGTGCTCGGTGCTCCCGTAGGACCGGAAGGCCTTCATCCCGAGGTCCGTCGCCCGCTGGGTGACGGCGACGGGCACGGCCGAGCCGCCGAGACCGGCGAAGGGCATGAGGGCCAGGTGCTCGTCGGTGAAGTCCGGGTGGTCGAGCAGGCTCGTGAGGAAGTAGGTGGCGCCGCCGCTCACGCCCAGGCCCTCCTCGACCATCATGGCCAGCACATCGGCGGGATCCCAGACGTCGATCAGGTTGACCGGCCGCTCGCGCAGCAGGGGGACCAGGAAGGCGTTGAGCATCCCGATGAAGTGACCGACCGGGGCTCCCGTGATCTGAGGCGGACCGCCCTTGGGGAACATGTAGTCGAGCTGGCGCGTCTCGCACCCGATGGTGCGGTGCGAGTGGACGACGCCCTTGGGGTCGCGGGTGGTGCCGGATGTGAAGCCGACGATGGCCGGCATGTCCGGGTCGACCGCGAGCGGTCCGGCGATCGGGTCGTCACCGATCCAGGACGCGAAGTCGGACGCCCGGCCCGGGAGGGCGCCGACCGACGTGGACCTGGCCACCAGCCACCGCGCATCGGGGACGCTCGACAGGAGCGACTCGTAGGTCTCGAGGAAGTCGTTGTGACCGAAGCGATCGGCGGTGACGACGACGCTCGGCGCCACGGTGCGGAGGATGTGGTCGACCTCCTTGGCGCCGTAGGAGTGCACGATGGGCACCACCACGGCGCCGAGGTAGGCGGCGGCCCAGAAGGTGACGCCCGCCTCGACCCAGTTCGGGAGCTGGAACACGACGACGTCTCCCGGCCCGACCCCGTTGGCCGCCAGGGCGCCGGCCAGGGCCCGCGCCGAGCGATCGACCTCGGCGAAGGTGCCCTGCCAGGGGTGCACCTTGGATCTGACTCGGAACCCCGCCGTCGCCATCCCGCCCAGGCCGTGGGCGACCATGTCGCCGAGGGTGGCGTCGTTCCACCAGCCCGCGTCGCGGTAGCGCTGGGCCAGGTCCTCGGGCACCGATCGTCGTGGCCACGGGTCCCCGACGATGGTGCTGGCCTCCCCCAAGATCACCCTCCCGATCGGACGAAACGTCGAGCCACTATCCCACGGCCTCCCCCGTTTCGCCAGCCCCATTGTCATCAGCGGAGAACTTCGTTATCGTCATCCGGCAGGGCGGGTCCTGGGACCGGCACGAGCATGAGGACGACCATGAGGAGGGCCAACCGTGGGTGACCTGCCCCTCGCCGACGTCATCGAGCTCGAGCAGCTGCTGGCCAAGTACGCGGTCGGTATGACCAAGGACGACGTCGACTCGGTGATCGAGGTCTTCACCCCCGACGGCACCTACAGCGCCTTCGGCGACACCTACCCGCTGGCCGACTTCCCCACATTGGTCGCCGCCGCGCCCAAGGGCTTGTTCCTGGTCGGCCCGCCCGTCCTCCATCTCGATGGCGACGCGGGGACGGGCGAGCAGCCGCTGTGCTTCGTCGACCACAAGGATCACGAGATGCGCATCGGCTACTACACCGACACGTACCGCCGAACGGCGGACGGCTGGCGTCTCCACACGCGGTCCATGACCTTCCTGCGCAAGAGCGGGGTGCGCGACTCGGGTCGGGCCCACGATCCGACTCGTCCCCAGCCGACCGCTCCATGACCCGAGCCGCCGGCGCGGCCGACGGCCTCGACGAGTTCCGGGGCGCGCTCGACGCCTGGCTCGCCGATCACGACGATGCCCTCGCCGTCGCCTATGCCGGGAGCGGGACGCTCGACCAGCAGATGGCCCAGGTGTCCAAGGTCAAGCGCCTCACCTACGACGCCGGCTGGATGCGCCGCGGCTGGCCCGAGCGCGTCGGGGGGCTCGGAGGGACGACGCTGATGCGCGCCTACCTCGGCGAGGCCCTGACGGCGCGAGATCTCGTCGAGCCGGGCCTGTACTCGATGACCGAGGTCCTGGCCCCCACGATGATCGACTACGCCCCGCCCGAGCTGGCGGCGGCCATGGTGCCGGCGTTGCTGCGGGGCGACGAGACGTGGTGCCAGGGCTTCTCGGAGCCGGGCACCGGGAGCAACCTGGGATCGCTCTCGTGCCGCGGCCCGACGCAGCGACGCGGGCTGGCGGGTCACGGGGCAGAAGGTCTGGACCAGCCTGGCCCAGTACGCCCAGCGCTGCGTCCTGCTGACCCGCACGGGCACGCCGGAGTCGGCGCATCGGGGGATCACGGCCTTGTTCGTCGACATGGACTCGCCCGGAATCACGGTCCGCCCCATCGGAGCCATGCACGGCACCGACGAGTTCTCCGAGGTGTTCTTCGACGACGTCGTCGTACCGTTCGGCCGCACGCTCGGCGACGAAGGCGACGGCTGGGCCGTGGCCATGGATCTGCTGCCCTACGAGCGCAGCACGTCGCTGTGGCACCGAGCCGCGTACCTGCATCGTCGGCTCCAGGAGCTCGTCGCCACCGCGCCGTCCGGAGCCCTCGACCCGGTCCGGCTGGGCGAGGTGACCCAGCTGCTGTACGCCTTCCGATCCCGCTCGCGCGCCACCCAGCACCGCATGGCCGACGGGGATCACCTCGGTCCCGAGACCTCGATCGACAAGATCCTCCTGGCCACGACCGAACAGGCGGTGTTCGACCTCGTCGCCGACGCGCTGGCCCCCGAGGTCCTGGTGGGCGACGACCCGGCCAGCGAACGCTGGCGCACCGAGTTCCTGTACTCGCGTGCCGCCTCGATCTACGGCGGCAGCGCCGAGATCCAGCGCAACATCGTGGCTCGACGCCTGCTCGACCTGGGACCAGATCGCTGATGGACGACGACGACCGCGCCCTGTTCGAGCGGAGCCTCCAACACGCGACCGAGCGCGACACCGGCGCAGCGCTCGACGCCACCCTCGACGAGATCGGCTGGGCCGACGCACTGGCCGACGACCCGCGGGCCGCCATCTCGACCCTGTTCGAGCTGCAGGGTGGAGCCAACGTCACCTCCTCGGCCATCGGCTCCGTCCTGGCCCGCGGCCTCGGCCTGACGAGGGACCGCTCCCGCTCGGTGGTGCTCCCGACCATCGGACGATGGGATCCACCCGGCCGGATCGACGGTCACGACCTGGTCGTGCGCGGCCTCTCAGACGCCGGCCTGACCGGCTCGGAGGCGGCGCTGGTGGTGGGAACTGACGGTCACGGACGGATCGTCGCCGCCACCATCGCCACGTCGGCGCTCGAGCTCCACCCGGTTGCCGGCATCGATCCGACTCTCGGTCTGGTCGGAGTGACCGCGACGGCCGCCCCCATCGACGGCGACGAGCCACTGGGCCCGGACCACTGGGCCGAGGCGGTGGCCCTCGCCCGAATGGCCGTGGCCCACGAGCTCGTCGGCGCGTCCCGGAGGATGCTCGAGCTGGCTCGCGAGCACGCCCTCGATCGCATCCAGTTCGATCGTCCGATCAGCACCTTCCAGGCCGTCCGCCATCGGTTGGCCGAGACGCTCGTCGCCATCGAGATGGCCGACGCCGTGCTGGACGCGGCGTGGCTCGATCGCTCGTCGGAGAACGCGGCCATGGCCAAGGCCGTCGCCGGGCACGCGGCGCGCACGACGGTGCGCCACTGCCAACAGGTCCTGGCCGGGATCGGCTTCACCACCGAGCATCCCTTGCACCGCCACGTCCGTCGCACGTTCGTGCTCGACGGCCTGTTCGGCACCTCCGCATCGCTCACCGAGGCGCTGGGGGACGAGCTGCTCACCACCCGACAGTTGCCACCCCTGCTCGCGCTCTGAGCGCTCGACGTGATGGAGAGGTCCCCGTGAACGCCCTACCGATGACACCGACCTGGCACGCCGAACGCACGCCGGACGTCCCCGCCCTCATCATGGGCTCGACGGGCGAGATCACCACCTACGGCGAACTGGAGGACCGTTCCAGCCGGCTGGCTCGCGCCCTTCGGGCTCGCGGGCTCGTCGAAGGCGATCACCTCGCCATCCTCATGGAGAACAACCGACCCTTCCTCGAGGTCGTGTGGGCGGCGCAGCGCTCGGGCCTGTACTACACGGCCATCAACAGCCATCTGCACCCGGCCGAGGTGCAGTACGTGCTCAACGACTGCGGCGCCACCGCGCTCGTGTCGTCTGGGGCCATGGCCGAGGTCGTCGCCGGCCTCGATAGGTCGCGCCTGTCGATCGAGATCTCGGCCGTGGGCGACCTCCCGGGCTTCGAGCGCTATGACGACGTGCTGGCGACGGCGCCGACCGAGCCGATCGACGAGACCGAAGGTCGGGAGATGCTGTACTCGTCGGGAACGACCGGGCGGCCCAAGGGCGTGCGCAAGGAGCTGCCCGAGACGCCCTTCGGGGATCCCTCGGCCAAGCCGGTCATGGTGGCCCAGGCCCTCGTGCGCTACGGGGCCGACGCCGGGTCGGTCTATCTCAGCCCCGCGCCGCTCTACCACGCCGCGCCCCTGGTCTACTCGGCGTCGATGCAACGGCTCGGCGCGACGGTGGTCGTGATGGAGCGCTTCGATCCGCTGATCTGCCTTGAGCTCATCGAACGCCACCGCGTCACCTACGCCCAGTTCGTCCCCACGATGTTCGTGCGCATGCTCCGCCTGCCGCCGGGCGAGCGCGAGCGCTTCGACGTGTCGAGCCTGCAGGTGGCCATGCACGCGGCCGCCCCGTGCCCGATCGCCGTGAAGCGCCAGATGATCGACTGGTGGGGCCCGATCCTCCACGAGTACTACTCCGGCACCGAGGACATCGGCACGGCCTACATCACCTCGCCGGAGTGGCTCGCCCACCCCGGCTCGGTCGGCCGACCGCTCGACGAGTGCCACATCCTGGGCGACGACGGGGAGGAGCTGCCGCCGGGCGAGCCCGGCACCATCTACTTCGCCGGCGGCCGACCGTTCGAATACCACAACGATCCGGCCAAGACGGCCTCGGTCTCGAACGACAAGGGGTGGCGCACCCTCGGCGACATCGGGTACCTCGACGAGGACGGCTACCTGTACCTCACCGATCGCCGGGCCCACATGATCATCTCCGGCGGGGTCAACATCTATCCGCAGGAGGCCGAGAACCTGCTGGCCGCCCACCCCGCCATCGTCGATGTCGCCGTGATCGGCGTGCCCGACCCCGACATGGGCGAAGAGGTGAAGGCCGTCGTGCAGCTGGTCGATCCCGCCGCCGCCGGTCCCGAGCTCGAGGCCGAGATCCTGGCCTACTGCCGCGCCGACCTGGCCTCCTACAAGTGCCCTCGCAGCGTCGACTTCGTCGACGAGCTGCCGCGCGATCCCAACGGCAAGCTCTACAAGCGCCAGCTCCGCGTGCAGTACTGGGAAGGCCACGACTCGCTGATCATCTGACGATCAGGACGGGAGATCGGGTCGGACCCCGACCTGGTCGATCGGGCGGTCGATCAGGATTGGAGGTCGGGTGGGATCCAGCGGGGCGGGCGCTTCTCCATGAACGCCGCCATCCCCTCGCGGGGCTCGTCGGACTCGTCGAGGGCCCAGAACATCGTCTGGTAGTCGACGAGGCCGTAGCGCTCGTTGAGCATGCGCTTGACGTGGGCGCGAGCCGATGGAGCCGTCCGCAGCACCTGTCGCGCTGCGTCGATGGCGGCCGCTCGCAGCTCGTCGTGGGGCACGACCCGGGAGATCAGGCCGATGCGCTGGGCCTCGGCCGCGTCGAAGCCGCGCGCCGAGAGCAGGAGGTCCCGCGCCACCGCCACGCCGACGTGGGCCGGCAGGACGGCGGCGTAGGTCGCGTCGGGGATGCCCCGCAACAGCTCGGGCACCCGGAAGGTCGCCCGATCGCTCACCACCGCGATGTCGGCCAACATGGCGATCAAGAGGCCGCCGGCCTGGCAGATGCCGTTGACAGCTGCGATCACCGGCGCCCGACTGTCCCGGATGGTCAGGAACGGGAGGATGTCGAGGCCGACCTCGTCGGGCACCGACTCGCCGGGCTCGGCCCGACCGCCCAGGTCGCCACCGGGCGCGAACACGTCCCCGACCCCGGTGATGATCAGCGCGGCGAGGTCGGGATCGGTGTTCACCAGCCGCACGGCCCGCTTGATCCCGTAGTACATGGCCGGGGTCAACGCGTTCCTGGCCGCCGGTCGGTCGATGACGCACCACGCGATCGACCCTTCTCGCTCGAAGCGCAGCGCCGTCGTGCCGAGCTCGTCGGCCACTAGTTCGCCCCGGCGAACGTCCGGCGCACCCAGCCGCCGATGTGGTCGAAGGCCAGGCCCGCCGCCGGGAAGCCGAAGTTGACGAATCCGTGGGGCTGGCCGGCGAAGCACACCTCGTCGACGGCCACGCCGTCGTCCCGCAGCCGCGCCGCGTAGGCCCTACCCTCGTCCCGAAGCAGATCGCACCCCCCGAGCACCACCAGTGCCGGAGGCAATCCGGCCAGGCTCGGGGCGCTCAGAGGAACGGCGCAGGGATCGTCGTCCAGGTCGCGGCCACCGCTGTAGGCGGCCCAGTACCGCTCCCCGGCGACCCGGCTGATGATGAGCCCGTCGAACTGCTCCTTGGACGGGTACTGCACCCGTCCCGCGACGCCCGGGTAGATCAGCACCTGGCCGGCCAACGCCGTGTCGCCCGCCTCCTTGAACCGCAGAGCCAGGGCGGCGGCCAGGTTGCCGCCGGCGCTCTCGCCCGCCACCACGACCGACCCCGTCGGTGCGCCGAGGGTCGCGGCGTTGGCGCCCGCCCACCGCGTCACCGCCTCGCAGTCGTCGAGCCCGGCGGGATACGGATGCTCGGGCGCCAACCGGTAGCCCACCGACACCACCACGGCGCCGGTGGCGTGGGTCAGCTCACGGGCCACGTTGTCCATGAGCCCGATGCTGCCGATGACGAAGCCACCGCCATGGAAGTAGACGAGGGTGCCGGTGGGCGAGCCCTCGCCGCGATAGATGCGCACCGGCACGCCGTCGACGAGATCGTCGTCGATGTGGGCGATCTCGCGGGTCGGTGGGAAGCCGTGGGGACCGCGCGCCAACTCGAGCATCTCGGGCGAAAGATCCTCGAAGGGGGTGGACCGTTCGGGGTTGGCCGCCATCCACTCCGACACCCACGGGTCGAGCACACCTTCGTCTTCCACCTACTGGCCTCCAGGGTTCGTGGTCATGTCGAGGACGATCTTGCCGACGGCTTGGCCGCCGGCCACGAGCTGCAAGGCGGCGACCACGTCGTCGAAGTCGAACGTCGCTCCGATGTGGGGGACGATGCGGCCCTCGGCGAGCAGCGCCCACAGCTCATCGTCGTTGCGGGCCATCTCGTCGGGCGCACGTTCGGCGAAGTCGCGGAACTGGAAGCCGAGGATCTGGCTGCCCTTCAGCAGCACGAGGTTGAGCGGGATGCGTGGGATCGTGCCCGACGCGTAGCCGACGGTCACGAAGCGCCCGCCCCAGTGCAACGCTCGCAGCGCCGGCTCGCTGAGATCGCCGCCGACAGGATCGACGACCACGTCGGCCCCCGCAGGCAGGACCTCGCGCAGCTGCGCTCGCAGGTCGACCGCTCGATGGTCGATGAGATGACGAGCCCCGTGCTCGCGGGCGGCCTCCAACTTGGCCGGCGACGACGCCACCGCCGTCACCGTCGCGCCCAGGTGGACGCCGAGCTGGACCGCGGCCAGACCCACCCCGCCGCCGGCTCCGAGGACGATGAGCTCCTCGCCGGGCTGCACACGAGCCACGGATCGCAGCACGTGGTAGGCCGTGCGGTGGGCCACTCCGAAGGCGGCGGCGTGGCGGTCGTCGATCCCGTCCGGAACGGGGCGCACGGCGGCCGGCGGCCACCACCGCCTCGTCGGCGAACCCGCCGACGAACGCGGTCCCCGTGACGCGGTCGCCGAGACCCACGCTGTCCACGTCGTCGGCGATCTCGGCCACCACGCCGGCGAACTCGCTGCCCGGCACGAACGGAGTCGGGGCGCTCACCTGGTACTGGTCGGCGACGACGAGGACGTCCGGGAAGTTGACGGCGGCGGCGCCGATGCGGACGCGCACCTGCCCCTGACCCAGCGGCGGTGACGGCACCTCCTCGACCCGGACCACCTCGGGCGCGCCGTAGGCGTGGCAGACCGCGGCTCGCACCTCAGCGGCCCCGCCACACGGGCGCCCGCTTCTCGATGTAGGCCCGAGCCCCCTCCTTGGCATCCTCGCTGGAGAAGACGATCGCCTGCCACTCCGCCAGACGCTCCTGGGCCGCGGCCTGATCGGTGACGCCCAGACGCACGAGCTGCTTGGTGGCGGCCAGGCCGAGGGGACCGTTGGCGGCGATCCGCTCGGCCAGCTCGACGGCCGTGGCCAGGACGTCCTCGGGGTCCACGACGGCGTTGACGAGCCCGATGGCCAGGGCTCGATCGGCGTCGATCAGATCCCCGGTGAGGGCCATCTCGAGCGCGATGGCCAGGGGGATCCTGGTGCCGATCCACGTGCCTCCGCCGGCGGCGAACAGCCCGCGCTTGACCTCGGGCAAGCCGAGCCGCGCCCCGCGGGCGGCGACGACGACGTCGCATCCGAGCAGCAGCTCGAGGCCCCCGGCCACCGCCGACCCGTTGGCGGCGCCGACGACCGGCACCTCGACCTCGCCCCGGAGCAGCTTGAAGAACCCGGCGATGCTCTCTTCGCCGCCGGCGCCGGGGGTCTCGCCCTCAGCGAAGGAAGCCAGGTCCATGCCCGAGCAGAAGGCACGGTCGCCGGTGCCCGTGAGCACGACCGCCCGGATGTCGGGATCGGACTCGGCCTCGAGGATGGCGGCGCCGAGGGCGACGACCAGCGCCGACGAGAGGGCGTTGCGGGCATCAGGACGGTTCAACTGCAGGATCGACAGGGCGCCCCGACGCTCGGCGACGAGCACTGGTCAAGACCCGGTCACGAGTCGTAGTCCGTGGACTCGGCCAGCTCGGCCGCGCCCTGCATGAGGTCGAGCACCACCGGGCCGAAGCTCTGCAACGTCGGGTTGTCCCCGGCGCGCTGGTAGCCCTGTTCGAGGACGACGCCGAGCTTCCACTTGGCCAGCACGCAGTAGTAGTCGATGTCGTCGACCTGACGGCCCGACACCTCGGCGTAGCGATCCAGGACGGCCGAGCGCGGCGGCATCCCCTTCATGTCGACGTAGCTGATCCCCCCGCCCTCGGCTCCTGGATCCTCGGGCCAGTTGTTGACCACCCATGCCAGATCGAGCTTGGGATCGCCGACCGTACCCATCTCCCAGTCGACGATGGCCGCCATGCGGGCCGGCGCGCCGTGGTGGTACATCACGTTGGCGAACTGGTAGTCGCCGTGCATGATGCCCGGGATGAAGTCGAGCGGTCGGTGCTGGCGCAGCCAGGCGGCGGCCACGTCGAAGCCCGGCAGCTCGCGGCCCTTGATGCGCTCGAGGAACGCCGTCCACCGGTCGACCTGCCGGTCGTGGAAGCCGTCGGGCCGGCCGAGGTCGTCCAGGCCCTTGGCCTGCCAGTCGACCTTGGACAGCCGGGCGATGCCATCGACGAGCTCGAAGGCCAGGCCTTGGCGAGCCTCGATGTCGGTGTCGAACGGTGCCGGCCAGCCGTCGGTGTTCATGGGCGACCAACCGTCGACGTAGCCCATCAGGTAGAAGGCGCGGCCCAGGACCGATTGGTCCTCACACGACGCGATGGCGGCGGTGTGGGGGACGTCGGTGCCGTCGAGGGCGGCGATGATCCGCCACTCCCGGAGGATCCCGGCGTCGCGGGTCTCGGGAGCTTCGGGCGGCGGGATGCGCAGGGCGCAGTGGACGTCGCCCCGCGTGATCTCGTAGATCTCGTTCTGCGTGCCGCCCGACACGAACTGGTGCTCCACGGGCTGGCCGACGCCCAGACCCTGGCTGTCCATCCACGCCGCGAGACGTTCGATGTCGATCATCACAAGTTCCCCACTTCGTGTTCGAGGATCTGGACGTCGATCATCAGAAGTTCCCCACTTCGTGTTCGAGGATGTGGACGTCGATCATCAGAAGTTCCCCACTTCGTGTTCGAGGATGTCGGCGAACTTGGCGCGAGCGGCCTCGCGTCGTTTGGGCAGGTGTTGGGTCGGCCACAGGTCGTCGGACGCCGAGTAGTCGCGCAGGACCTGACGGGCAACGGTCACCTTGTGCACCTCGGTGGGACCGTCGGCCAGGCCCATCACGCTGGCCCCGAGCATCATCGAGTGGAACGGCATCTCGTTGCTCACGCCCAGCGCGCCGTGGATCTGGATGGCCCGCCAGGCGATGTCGTGCAGGACACCGGGCATGAGGACCTTGATGGCGGCGATGTCCTTGCGGACCTTGAGGTAGTCGTTGTGCTTGTCGATCGACCACGCGGTGTAGAGCACGAACAGGCGGAACTGCATCAGCTGGGCGTACGAGTCGGCGATGTAGCCCTGCACGAACTGCTTGTCCGACAGCCGGCCGCCCTGCACCTCACGGCTGAGGGCGCGCTCGCACATGGCGTCGAGCCCGCGCCGGGCCATCCCGATCGTTCGCATGGCGTGGTGGATGCGCCCGCCGCCCAGGCGGGTCTGGGCGATGGCGAAGGCCTGGCCCTCTCCGCCGAGCAGCGCCTCGGCCGGCAGGCGGACGTCGTTGTAGTGGATCAGCGCATGGGAGCCCTCACCCTCGGCCTCGCCGGCCAGGCCGACGTTGCGGACGATGTCGACGCCCGGCGTGTCGGCCGGGACCAGGAACATCGACATGCCCTCGTAGGCGCTCGTGTCGGGGTTGGTCACGGCCATGACGATCAGGAACGACGCCGTCCGGGCATTCGACGAGAAGAACTTCCAGCCGTTGAGCACCCATTCGTCGCCGTCGCGGACGGCCCGGGTCTTGAACAGCGCCGGATCCGAACCGCCCTGCGGTTCGGTCATCGAGTAGCACGAGAAGATCTCGCCCTCGAGCAAGGGATGCAGGTACCGCTGCTTCTGCGGCTCGGTGCCGTAGTGGGCGATGATCTCGGCGTTGCCCGTGTCAGGCGCCTGGCATCCGAAGATGATCGGCGCCCACGACGAACCGCCGAGGATCTCGTTCAGCAACGACAGCTTGAGCTGCCCGTAGCCCTGGCCGCCGAGGTCGGGCCCGAGGTGGGTCGCCCACAAGCCCTGGGCCCGCACTTGATCCTTGAGCGGGTCGATGATCTTGCGCAGGGTCGGGTCAGGCGGGGTGAACTCCAGGCCCCGCCAGAGCATGTCGATCGGCTCGACCTCCTCTCGGACGAACACCTCGGCCCAGTCCAGCTTCTCCTGGAACTCAGGATCGGTCTCGAAATCCCATGCCATGCCGGCTCCCCTCTTCCTCAAGCGCTAGAATATCATTCTTCCTATGCAGAATGTAGATGCGGACGAGCAGAACGATGTTGCGGCCCGGATCGCCCGCCAGACGCTGGTCAACCGCGGGCCCGACTACTCGAGCGAGGTGCGACGGCTGCTCGACGCCGGACGCGAGGTCATGCGCGAGTGCGGGACCAGCTCTCGGCCTCGGGTCGCCGACATCGTCGCCGCCGCCGGCCTGTCCAACGACGCGTTCTACCGGCACTTCGCGTCCAAGGACGCGCTGGTCGCCGCCATCCTCGACGACGGCGCCGAACGGCTGCGCAGCTACCTCGCCCACCTGATGTCCAAGGAGGCCACGGCGCCGGGCCAGGTCCGGCGCTGGGTCGAAGGCATCCTGTCGCAGGCCGCCGACGACGACATCGCCGCCACCACCCTCGCCGTGCTGTGGAACGCCGGCAACCTCGGCCGGGTCCTGGCCTCGCCGCCCCCGGCGGCCAGCGCCCCACTCGCCACCCTGCTGCACGAGCCGCTGGCCGAGCTCGGCAGTGCCGATCCCGAGCTCGACGCGTCGCTGATCGCGTACGCCATCGTCGGTCAGCTCAGCGAGCACCTGTGGCACCACGCTCGACCCACGCCCGCCGAGATCGACCACCTCGTGGCCTTCTGCCTGGCCCACGTCAGCCCGACGATGCTTGAGAGCTGACGTCCTCGACGTGGGTCGGTTCACCGAGACGTTTGTGAGCCGATGTCCCCGACGGCATCGGTTCACCGACGGGCGGTGGACCAGACTGACGACCACACCAAGGAGCGGCCGATGCTGAGACCTCAGGACAACGGGGTGCGCGAGGCCAAGAAGCTCGACGGGATCTGGGACTTCGTGGTCGACACCGACGGCGTCGGCCGCGACGAATCCTGGTGGCGGGCGGCCGCTGGTCGACGCGTCGCCCATGGCCGTCCCGGCCAGCTTCAACGACGTGTTCGCCGACCCGCCCGTGCACGACCACGTCGGCGACGTCTGGTACCAGCGAACCGTGTTCGTCCCCCGGGGGTGGGACGGCGAGCCGCGTCGTCCTGCGCTTCGATGCCGCCACGCACCGGGCCACGGTGTGGGTCGGCGACGTCGCGGTCGCCGAACACGAAGGGGGTTACACGCCGTTCGAGGCCGACCTCACGCACCTGGTGGCGCCCGGACAGGAGCTGCGCATCACCGTCGTCGTCAACAACGAGCTGACGTGGGAGTCGATCCCGCCTGGGATCGTCGAGGTCACCGACGACGGCTCGCGCCGCCAGCGCTACTACCACGACTTCTTCAACTACGCCGGACTGCACCGCAGCGTCTGGCTGCATTCGACCCCGCGCTCCCACATCGCCGACGTCACGGTCGTGACCGCCATCGACGGAGGTATCGGCCTCGTGCGGTGCTCGACCGTCGTCGAGGCGGAGCCCGGTGCGTCGGTGCGACTGCACCTGCGCGACGCCGTCGGCGAGATCGTGGCCGAGGCCGTCGGGCCCGACACCGAGCTGCGCGTCCCCGAGCCGAAGCGGTGGCAGCCCGGGCCGCGGATATCTCTACGAGCTCGAGGTCGAGCTGGTCGACGGAGATCGGCTCGTCGACCGCTACACGCTCGCCGGTCGGCATCCGGACCGTCCGCGTCGACGGGCACCGCTTCTTGATCAACGACGAACCGTTCTACTTCCGCGGCTTCGGCATGCACGAGGATCTGAACGTGCACGGCAAGGGCCATGACGACGTGGCCATGGTGCACGACTTCGAGCTGCTGTCGTGGGTGGGAGCCAACTCGTTCCGGACCTCGCACTACCCGTACGCCGAGGAGGTCCTCGACCTGGCCGACCGCCTCGGTCTCGTCGTGATCGACGAGACAGCCGCCGTCGGCCTCAACCTCGGGATCGGCGGCGGGATGTTCCTGGGCGGCCCGAGGACCACCTTCAGCGACGAGACGATCGGCCCGGCCACCCAGGAGGTGCACCGCCGCGCCATCGAAGAGCTGGTCGCGCGGGACAAGAACCATCCGAGCGTCGTGCTGTGGAGCATCGCCAACGAACCCGAGTCGCACAGCGATGCCTCGCGGGCGTACTTCGAGCCGCTCTTCACCGTCACCCGACAGGCCGACCCGAGCCGGCCCGTCGGCTTCGTCAACGTGATGTTGGCGCCACCCGATCGCTGCCTGGTCACCGACCTGGCCGATGTCGTGATGATCAACCGGTACTACGGCTGGTACGTCGGTCCCGGGGATCTGGCGGCGGCGGGCCGGGCCCTCGAGGGCGAGCTGCGAGCGTGGGCCGACCGCCACGACAAGCCGATCATCGTGACCGAGTACGGAGCCGACGCCATGCCCGGGCTGCACACGCTGGAGCCCGTGGTCTGGAGTGAGGAGTACCAGGCCGCGCTGCTCGACACGTACCACGAGGTGTTCGACCGCGTGGACGCCGTCGTGGGCGAGCACGTGTGGAACTTCGCCGACTTCGCCACGGCGCCTTCGTTCATGCGCGTCGAAGGCAACAAGAAGGGCGTCTTCACCCGCGATCGCCGTCCGAAGGCGGCCGCCCATCACCTGCGGCGGCGCTGGCGCGGCGAGCCCTGACCATCACTCCCCCGGGTACACCACACCGATCTGGGCCCGGATGGCGTCGAGCGTCGCCATGAGGGCGATGCTCTCGTCGAGGGTCATGTCGGGGCTCTCGGTCAGGCCCGCGGCCAGGCAGCGATGCACCTCGGCGATCTCGAAGCGGAGCCCGTTGCCCGCATAGGACGCGTCGACGGCCTCGCGACCGGCGGGCGTCGTGACGCTCAGGGAGTTGGGGCAGTGCATCATCGGCGGGAGGTCGATCCACCCCTCGGTACCCGAGATCCGAGCCGTGCACGCCATGTTGACCCGGATCGCCGCCTTCACCACGCCCAACCGGCCGCCCGCGTGGCGCAGGATGGCGGCGACCTGGTCGTCCACCCCGGTGTCGCCCACCATTCCCTCGGCGACGACGTGGTCGGGGGCGCCGAGCACGAGCGAGCACAGCTGGATCGGGTAGATGCCGAGGTCGAGCAGCGCGCCGCCACCCAACCCGAGATCGAACAGGCGGTGGGAGGGATCGACCGGGCGGCGGAACCCGAAGTCGGCCTCGACCAGCAACGGCTCGCCGATCCGGCCCGCCGCGATGACTTCGACCAACGACCGGTAGGCCGGAAGGAACCGGCTCCAGATCGCCTCCATGAGGAAGAGCCCTTGGCGCCGAGCCAGTGCCGTCATCCGACGCGCCTGCTCGGCGTCGAGGGCCAGCGGCTTCTCGCACAGGACGTGGTGGCCCGCTTCGAGGCAGGCGATCGTGTCCTGCTCGTGTCGCGAGTTGGGCGTGGCGACGTAGACGACGTCGACGTCGGAATCGGCCGCCATCGACGCGTAGTCGCCATAGCGGGCCGGGATGTCGTAGCGGTCGCCGAAGGCCACCGCCCGCTCCATCGAGCGCGACGCGACGGCCACGATCTCGCCGTCGTCGACCATCGTCATGGCGTCAGCGAACCCCGTGGCGATCGAGCCCGGTCCGATCACGCCCCACCGGATCATCAGGCGAACTTGTCGCTGAGCTCGTCGCGCAGCACCCGGCGCAGCAGCTTGCCGGTCTCGTTGAAGGGCAGGTCCGGGCGGATGTCGATGCGCTCGGGCGTCTTGGTCGAGCGCAGCCTGGACCCGCACGAAGTCACGCAGCTCGTCCTCGTTGACCTCGGCGCCCGTCGACCGGCACGACCGCCGCGACGACCTTCTCGCCCCACTCGGTGTCGGGGACGCCCGACGACCGCGGCCGTCGTCGACGGCTGGGTGCTCGATCAGGACGAGCTCGATCTCGCCGGGCGAGAGGTTCTCGCCGCCCGCGCACGATCACGTCGTCGAGCCGACCGCTGCACGTACAGGAAGCCGTCGTCGTCGAGGTGGCCGGCGTCGCGGGTGTGGAACCAGCCGTCGTCTCGCGTCGTCGTCGCGGCCCAGGTACTCGCCCGACACCTGTTCGCCTCGCACCCAGATCTCACCGGGCTCGCACGGGTCGACGGCGCTCGCCGCCGACGGCTCGCGGATCGAGACCTCCACGCCGGGCAGCGGCCGGCCGACCGAGCCCAGGCGGGCGCGCACCGCCGGGTCGTCGCTGGCGATGGCCTCGCGGTGGTCGTCGGGACCGAGCAGCGCGATCGTGCTCGACGTCTCGGTCAGGCCGTAGGCGTTGACGAAGCCGACGTCGGGCAGCAGGGCCATGGCCCGCTCGATGACCGCCAGCGGCATGGGTCCGCCGCCGTAGGACAGCGCCCGCAGCGACGGGAGGCCCTCGCCGTCGGCGTCGACGACGTCGAGGATGCGGTTGAGCATCGTCGGCACGACCATGGCGTGGGTGACGCCGCTCGGCCCGCACCAGGTCGACCCACTCGCGCGGCTCGAAGGTCTCGAGGTAGACGACGCGCCGACCCGACGTAGGTGGACGACAGCACCGACGAGATCCCGGCGATGTGGTACGGCGGCACGCTGACGATGGCGGCCTCGTCGTCGGCGGCACCTGCGAACTCGACCGTCGAGATGATGTACGAGGCGAGGTTGCGGTGGCGCAGCACGGCGGCCTTCGGCTCGCCGGTGGTGCCGCTCGTGTAGAGCAGCACGGCGATGGCATCGGGGTCCCCGCATAGGGATCGGCGAGCGGCGATCGCTCGTCGCCGACGACGCGAGGAGCTCCTTGCGCGTCACCAACTCGATCCCCTCGATCGGGCCGAGGCGCTCGGCGATGCCGTCGCCCACGATGACGATCGCCGGCGCGGTTCGGCGCACGAGGTCGCGCAGCTGCTCGTCGGTCAGGCGGTAGTTGATCGGCACGAACGGCTTGCCGGCCAGAGCGGCACCGAACAAGGCGATCGGCACCGCTTCGGAGTTGAGGTCGACCAGCGCGACCCGATCGCCCGGGCGTGTCGGCCAGCTCGGTGCCCACCCGACCGGCGCGGGCGGCCAGGTCGGCCATGGTGATGCCGCCCGTCGCCCGAGCCGAGCGCGGTCCTCTCGCCCATGCCGTCCGCCGCCATCTGCAGCAGCATCCCGA
Organism: uncultured Microthrixaceae bacterium; assembly: GCA_963734965.1. Taxonomy (GTDB): domain Bacteria; phylum Actinomycetota; class Acidimicrobiia; order Acidimicrobiales; family Acidimicrobilacustridaceae; genus UBA4742. The sequence goes on from CAVTJK010000004.1 coordinate 1,279,292, forward strand.
GGTGCATGGTCAGTCAGTCAGACGACGGGAGCGGTTTGGCGTCCTTGAGCGCGAGCACCTCGTCGCCCAGGGTCAACGACGACGTCCCGGCCTTGGTGCACAGGATCTCGAGCTCACCGGTGGCATCGGTGTAGCGCTTGCCGATGAGCAGGCCGCCGTCGGCGTCGGTCTCGGCGACCAGTCCCGCCGGACGGTCCTCGTCGAGGGAGAGCAGGGGGTGGCCCCCGCAGCGCAGATCGACCTCGCCGGCGGGCGCCTTGACGACGACGACCTCGGCGTCACAGGTGGCCGAACGGAGCCGTGCCCCGGGCTTGAGCTCCACTCCCATCAGCCTTGCTTCCCCTCGCGCTCGTGGTGGTTGCCGCCCTCGGGCCGGCGGTCCGTGCCGCCGATCGTACCGCACGCGGTGGAGCCGCAAACTAGGCTCTCGCCCCCGAGAAACGCCATTTCCACCTTCCCATTGACATCCACCACGGAATCACGCAGCATCGGGCCCGAACGGATGTTGAGCGATCGCTCAGCACAGGAGGGATGGGCTTCGTGACAACGGACTTCGAGACGGCCGACTTCTTCTCCGACCCGGCGCTGCTGGAGGACCCCTACCCGTACTTCGAGCACCTGCGGTCGAAGTGCCCGGTGACCCACATCAGCAACGACGTCGTCGCCGTGTCCGGCTACGACGAAGCGACCGAGGTCTACCGCGACATCGACACCTTCTCGTCGTGCAACTCGGTGGTGGGCCCGTTCGCCCAGTTCTCGGTGCCCCTCGTCGGCGACGACATCGGCGAGCTGATCGACAGCCATCGCGACCAGCTGCCGATGCACGAGCACATGGTCACCATGGACCCGCCCGATCACACCCGGGAGCGCGCGCTCCTGATGCGGCTCATCACACCCAAGCGCCTGAAGGAGAACGAGGCCTTCGTGTGGCGCCTGGCCGACCGCCAGCTCGACGAGTTCCTGGCCAGCGGGCACTGCGAGTTCATCGGCGCCTACTCACAGCCCTTCGCCATGATGGTGGTGGCCGACCTGCTCGGGGTCCCCGAGTCCGAGCACCAGCTGTTCCGCTCGGGCTTCGGGCTCGGCCGGCCTCCTGGCCAGCTCGGCTACGACGAGCGCGAGCGCGAGCTGAACCCCCTGTCGTGGCTCGACGACTGGTTCATGACCTATGTCGAGGACCGCCGCCGCGAGCCTCGCGACGACGTGCTGACCCAGCTGGCCCTGGCCACCTACCCCGACGGATCCATTCCCGAGGTCATCGCCGTCGTGCGGAGCGCGACGTTCCTGTTCGCCGCCGGCCAGGAGACGACGGCCAAGCTCCTGGCCACCGCGCTGCGCTACCTGTGCGAGTACCCCGAGCTCCAGGACGAGCTGCGAGACCACGGCGAGCGCATACCCGACTTCATCGAGGAGGTGCTGCGCCTCGAGAGCCCGGTCAAGGCCGACTTCCGGCTGGCCCGTCGCACCACGACGGTGGGTGGCGTCGACGTCCCCGCCGGGACGCCGGTCATGCTGCTCAACGGGGCCGCCAACCGCGATCCCCGGCGATTCGAGGATCCGGAGAAGCTCCAGATCGACCGCCCGAACGGCAAGGAGCACATCGCCTTCGGGCGAGGCGCGCACTCGTGTCCCGGTGGCCCCCTGGCCCGCACCGAGGGCCGCATCAGCCTCGAGCGCATCTTGCACCGCACCCGCGACATCCGCCTCTCCGAGGAGCACCACGGCCCGCCCACGGACCGTCGCTTCAGCTACGAGCCGACCTGGATCCTGCGGGGCCTGAACGAGCTCCATCTCGAGTTCACGCCGATCGAGGACGAGTCGCAGACAGCGGGGGTGGACTGATGCGAATCGTCGTCGACTTCGACCTCTGCGAGAGCAACGCGTTGTGCGTCTCCGCCGCACCCGAGGTGTTCGAGGTGCGAGACGACGACTTCCTCTACGTCCTCGACGAGACGCCGGGGCCCGAGCTCCGGGCCAAGGTCGAGCAGGCCGTGCGGGTGTGCCCCAAGCAAGCGATCAAGGTCGTGGACTGACCGTTCTTCGCGTGGGCTCACTGCGGGCTCGACCTGGGATCGGCCGGTTCAGCTGCCTCGCAGCTCGCGCTTGAGCACCTTGCCCGACGGGTTCCGGGGTAGAGCGTCGAGGAAGGTGATGTCCTTCGGGCACCTTGTAGCGCGCCAGGTGGGCTCGGCAGTGCTCGACCAGCGCGTCCGCCGTCGTGGCCGAAGCGGCATCCGGGCGCAGGACGACGAAGGCCACCGGCACCTCGCCCCAGCGATCGTCGGGCCGGCCCACCACCGCCACTTCGAGCACCGAATCGTGCTCGTAGAGCACGCGTTCGACCTCAGAACCGGCGATGTTCTCGCCGCCCGACACGATCATGTCCTTGAGCCGATCGACGATGAAGAGGTAGCCGTCGTCGTCGCGGACGCCGATGTCGCCGGTGTGGAACCAGCCGCCGGCGAAGGCGGCCTCGGTCGCGTCGGGGTCGCGCCAGTAGCCCTTGAACACCTTGGGACCCCGCATGACGATCTCGCCTGGCTCGCCCGCGGGCACCGACCGGCCATCGGGGTCCCAGATGTCGAGCTCGAGGTGGAGACAGGGCCGACCGACGCTGCCGAGCTTGGTCACGATGCTGTCGCGGTCGAGGAAGGTGTCGCCCGACACCGTCTCGGTGAGACCGTAGGCGTCGGCGAACCAGGCCGAGGGAAACGTGCGCTGGATCCGCTCGATCAGCGGGATCGGCATCTTCTCGCCGCCGTTGATGATCAACCGCACCGACGACAGATCGCGCTGTTCGACGTCGGGCAGGGCCATGATGGCGTTGACCATGGCGGGCGCCAGCCACACGGTGGTCACCCGCGAGCGTTCGAGCTCGTCGACGACGGCGGCGGCGTCGAACGCCACGATGGATGATCGTCGTCGCCCCCGCCGCGATCAGCGAGGTGGTCGTGAGATCCAGCGCACCGACGTGGTAGAGCGGCCCGCAGGCCAGCCCGAGGTCGGCGCTGGTGAAGCCGAACTCGACGATGTGGGCCAGGTTCTTCCACGCCAGGTTGGCGTGGGTGATCATGACGCCCTTGGGACGCCCCGTCGTGCCCGACGTGTACATCAGGCGGTGGATGTCGTCGGCCGAGGTGCGAGCCGGAGCCAGGTCGCCGGGGATGGCGCGCAGGTCGGCGAGCGACGTCCATCCTTCGGGAGCCGGCTGGGCGACGCAGGCCCGCAGCAGGGTGGTCTCGATCCCCGCCGTCGCGTCGTTGGCCAGATCGACCAGTGACTCGTCGCACACGAGCGCGCGAGCTTCGGAGTGCTCGAGGATGTACCGCACCTCGGGCGCGGCCAGGCGCCAGTTGATCGGCATCGCGATCGCGCCGAGGTAGTTGGCGGCGAACAGCGTCTCGAGGAACTCGGGGCAGTTGTAGGAGAGCAGACCCACGACCTGACCGCGACTGACGCCGCGCTCGGACAGGCCGCCGGCCAGGGCCGCCACGCGCGTGGCCATCTCGCCGTAGGTGATGGTCTCGCCCTCGAAGATCGTGAGCGCACGATCGGGTGTCCGGGTCGCGTGGTGGGCCAACACGGCGAACCAGTTCAGGTCGACGGGATGCGAATCGGTGTCCGTCACGGCTGCGCCCTCACCCTCGGATCGACCTTGGTTGGTCCGGTAGCGTCGCCGTCATGCCTCGGACGGACGCGAGCGACGGTCCTCGACGCAGCCCGAAGTGGCAGGCGCGCCGTCAGGCGATCGTCGACACCTCCGCCGTCCAGTTCGCTCGACGCGGCTACCACGCCACGAGCATCACGGATCTGTGCGAGGCCAACGACCTGGGCAAGGGCGCCCTCTACCACTACATCGGCTCGAAGGAGGCGCTGCTCGCCGCCATCCACGACCGGGTGATGGACGAGGTGATGCTCGGCGCCGATCGCGTCGCCGAGGCGGGCGGATCGCCGCCCGAGCAGCTGGCCATGCTCGGCGACGAGCTGCTCGACGTGATCCACCGCTACCCCGATCACGTCTGGGTCTTCCTCCACGAGTTCCCGGCCCTCACCGGCGAGCGAGCGGCCCAGTTCCGCGAGCGGCGGCGCGAGTACGAGCGGCGGGTCGAGGCGGTCCTGGCCGCCGGCGTCGACTCGGGCGACTTCCGCGACCTCGACCCGTGGCTGACCGCCCGGGCCTGGCTCGGCATGCACAACTACACCTACCTGTGGCTGAAGGCCGGCGGTCGGCTCTCGGCCCGCGACGTGGCCGAGCCGTTCGCCGAGATCTTCACGCGCGGCATCGAGCGCCTGCCGGCCGAGCGGCGCCCACGACGCGCTCAGGGCGCCGAGTAGCCGCCGTCGACGACCATCGCCGATCCGGTCGTCCAGCGGGACGCGTCGCTGGCCAGGTAGGAGTAGGCGCCCACGAGGTCAGCGGCCGATCCCGAGCCCGAGCGGATGTCGGGCCGCGATCGGCATCGAGGGCCTCGGGCGGAAGATCGTCGTGGATCGCGGACAGGAACGTCCCCGGGCACACGCAGTTGACGCGGATCCCGTCGCGGGCGTACTCGACGGCCGCGACCTTCGCGAGCTGGATCACCGCGGCCTTGGTCGCGCAGTAGGGCGCGGCGTGGGACCAGGCGGTGAGCCCGGACACCGACGCGGTCAGCACGATCGAGCCCGAGCGCTGCGGACGCATGACCGCCACCGCGGCCCGGATGCCGTTGACGGCACCGAGCACGTTGATCCGAAAGGCCCGCTCCCAGTCCTCGGTGGCCAGGTTGTGGATGCGACCGTTGGGCGAGAGCACCCCGGCGTTGCTGATCAGCACGTCGAGTCGACCGAACCGGGCCACGGCCAGGTCGACGACCGCGGCGACCTGCTCGAAGTCGCTCACGTCCGCCAGTACCGTCTCGACCGAGCCGCTGAGGTCGGGCAGGGCGGCCACGGTCGCCTCGAGCGATGGCGCGCTGACGTCGCTCAGCACCAGATCGGTGTCCGGTTCGCCGGCCAGCTGGTGCGAGATGGCGGCGCCGAGCGCGCCGCCGGCGCCGGTGATGGCGATGACCCGTCGTGGTTCGGTCATGGCGTCCTCCGAGTCGACGTCATACGAGCAGGTAGCCGCCGTCGACGTTGAGCACCGCACCGGTGACGAACGCCGCCGCCTCGGAGGCCAGGAACTGGTAGGCGCCGGCCAGGTCGGCGGGCCGGCCCCAGCGGCGCTGCGCGGTGTGGCCGACGATCGAGTCCGAGAGCTCGGCGTTGTTCATCCATCCCTCGGCCAGCGGCGAGTCGAACCAGCCGGGCGCGACGACGTTGACCGTGATGCCCGACGGGGCCAGGTCGAGGGCCAGCCCCTTGGCCAGCCCGACCAGCCCGGCCTTCGACGCGCTGTAGGCCGACAGCCCCTTGCGCGGCCGTTCGCCCAGCACCGAGCCGGTGAAGATCAGCCGCCCGCCGTCACCCATGACCCGGGCCGCGGCGCGGGCACCGAGGAAGGCCCCGGTGAGGTTCACGTCGAGCACCTCGCGCCAGACGGACGGGTCGATCTCGAGCGGTCCGGCCACGATGGGCGAGATCCCGGCGTTGCAGATCCAGACGTCGACGCCGCCCCACTCGGCCACGGTGGCGTCGGCGACCGCTTCGTTGAAGGCCTCGTCGGTCACGTCGCCGCTGAACACGAGGGCCGGGCCACGCACGGCATCGGCGACGGCCCTGAGGTCGCCCTCGGTGCGGGCCACCAGGGCCACGCACGCGCCGGCTCGCGAGAAGGCGTGGGCCAGCAACTCGCCCAGTCCGCGGCTGGCGCCGGTGATCACGACGCGACGGCCTTCCACGTCACCCGCCCCCGGGAAGGAATCGGGGATCTCGATCTGTCCGACCATGACGCTCTTCCGGTTTCTTGTACCGACCAGTACAGTACACGCTTCGTGACCCTCGACCTATCCTCACCCCCGGTGTTCTCGGACGCCGATCTCCTCGAGATGCACCGGCGGATGGTCCTGATCCGTCGGTTCGAGGAGCGCGTCGCCCCGCTCTACCGGGCCGGCGAGGTGCCCGGCTTCGTCCACCTGTCGATCGGCCAGGAGGCCACGGCCGTCGGCGCCTGCTGGCCGCTCGCCCCGGCCGACGTCATCACCTCGACCCACCGCGGCCACGGCCATTGCCTGGCCAAGGGGCTGGACCCGCTCGGGATGTTCGCCGAGCTGATGGGCAAGGACCAGGGCACCAACCGCGGCCGCGGCGGCTCGATGCACATCGCCGATCCGACCATCGGGATCTTCGGCGCCAACGGCATCGTGGCCGCCGGCCTGCCGATCGCGGTGGGCGCGGCCACCGCCGCGCAGCTCCGGCACGACGGCAGCGTCGCGGTGGCGTTCTTCGGCGACGGCGCCGTGGCGCAAGGCGCGTTCCACGAAGCGGTGAACCTGGCCGCGGTGTGGCGGTTGCCGGTCATCTTCTTCTGCGAGAACAACGGCTACGCCGAGTTCTCACCGGCCGCGACGCAGCGGTCGGCACCGCTCGAGCCAGCGGGCTGCCGGCTACGGCGTCGGGTACGTGGCGGTGGACGGCAACGACGTCGTGGCGACCGCGTCGGCGATGGACGAGGTCGTCCGGGCCGTGCGGGACGGCGGCGGTCCGGTCATCGTCGAGGCCGACGACCTACCGGTGGCACGGTCACTACGAAGGCGACCCCCAGCGCTACCGGTCAGCGGAGGAGCTCCAGGCGTGGCAGGAGCGCGACCCGTTGCTCGTCCATGCGGCCGCGCTGCGATCAGCGGGGATCAGCGACGACGCCATCGGCTCGATCGAGGCGTCGGTGGCCGACGAGCTGGACCAGGCCGTCGAGAAGGCCCGGCAGTTCTCGAACCCCGACCCGACGACGCTGCACCACTTCGTCATCCGTCCGAGGCCGGACCGCGCCGAGCCCGCCCCCGTGGCCGACGACGCTCCGGTCTTTCGCACCATGGACGCCATCCACGCCGCCCTCGAGGCCGAGCTGGCCACCGACGACCGGGTGTTCGTCGCCGGCATCGACGTCGGCGCCGGCGGCAACGTGTTCGGGCTCACGCGAGGGCTTCACGATCGGTTCGGCGATCGCGTCCGCGACACCCCCATCTCCGAGACGGCGATCATGGGCGTCGGCGTCGGCGCGGCGATGGCCGGGATGCGCCCGGTCGTCGAGCTGATGTACCTCGACTTCGTCGGCGTCTGCCTCGACCAGCTGCTCAACCAGGCCGCCAAGATGCCGTTCATGACCGGCGGGGCGGCCGAGATGGCGCTGACCGTGCGCACCCAGTTCGGCGCCGGGCGGTCCTCGGGCAGCCAGCACTCCCAGAGCCTCGAGGCGCTGCTGGCCCACATCCCGGGCCTGACCGTCGTCATGCCCTCGACCCCGGCCGACACCTACGGCCTGCTCCGCGCCGCGATCCAGGACCCCAACCCGGTCATCTTCATCGAGAACCGGCTGCTCTACGGCATGAAGGGACCCCAGCCGCCGGCCGACCACATCCTGCCGATCGGCACGTCCGCCGTCGTGCGCCCCGGCACCGACGTGACCGTCGTGTCGGTCTCGCGGATGGTCCACGAGGCCGTGGCCGCCGCCGAAGCCCTGGCCGGCGAGGGCATCTCGGTCGAGGTGATCGACCTGCGCACCGTGGCGCCGCTCGACATGGCTCCGATCCTCGAGTCGGTGCACAAGACGAGCCGGCTCCTGATCGCCCACGAAGCCGTCGTCCCCTTCGGCATCGGCGCCGAGATCGCCGCCACCGTCGCCCGCGAGGCCTTCTGGGATCTCGACGCGCCGATCGAACGCATCGGCGCCGCGGCCACTCCGCCGCCCTACGCGCCCGACCTCGAGCGGGTGTGGCTCCCCGATCGCGACGACATCACCGAAGCCATCCGCCGCCTCGCCGCCAGCTAGTTCGGCCGGTCACCAACCTGGGGTTCGTGGCCGAATCAGCAGCCCAGTGTGCGGGCGATCACGACGTGCTGGATCTCGTTGGTGCCCTCGCCGATCTCCAGCACCTTGGCGTCGCAGTAGAAGCGGGCGACGGGCGACTCGAGCATGTAGCCGACGCCCCCGTGGATCTGCACGGCCTCCGACGCCGCCCACACCGCCAGCCGACTGGCCTTCAGCTTGGCCATCGACGCCTCCTTGAGGAAGGGCTGGCCCGTGTCGCGCAGGTAGGCGGCGCGGTAGGTGAGCCACCGCGCCGCTTCGAGCTCGGTGGCCATGTCGGCCAGCTTGAACTGCACGGCCTGGAACTTCGAGATGGGTTGGCCGAACTGCGTCCGCTGGCGGGCGTAGTCGGTGGCCAGGTCGAGCACGGCCTGGGTGAGGCTGAGCGACAGCGCCGCGATCGAGATGCGCCCGACTTCGAGCGTGCCGAGGAACTGTCCCAGTCCCATCTCCGGATCACCGACCAGGTGATCGTCGGGAACCCAGACGTCGTCGAAGAACAGCTCGCGGGTGTCGAGCCCCTTCCAGCCGATGCCGCGCATCTTCGGACCCATGGTGAAGCCGGGCGTGTCCTTCTCGACGACGAAGCTCGCGAACCTCGGACTGGGGCCGTCCGCCCCGGATGACTCAGGCGAGGACGACTCCGTGCGAGCCAGCAGCGTCACCCCGAAGGACATGTCCGTGCCGGCGTTGGAGATGAAGGTCTTCTGACCGTTGATGAGCCAGCCACCGTCGCGCCGCTCGGCCCGCGTGCGGATCCCGCGCGCGTCGGAGCCGGCATCGGGCTCGGTCAGACCGAAGGCGCCGAGGGCGCGACCCTCGGCCAACGGTCGCAGCCAACGCTCCCGCTGCGCGTCGTTGCCGAACAGGAACAGCGGCAACGAGCCGATGGTCACGTGCGCCTGCCACGCGGCGGCCACGGACTGGTCGGCCAGGCCGATCTGCTCCATCGCCGCGACGAAGCCCACCGTCGACATGCCGATGCCGCCCCACTCCTCGGGGATGAGCATGCCGAGCAGACCGAGCTCGCCCATCTCGCGGAGCAGATCGGTCGGGCACCGTGCCTCCTCCCAGGCCATCGGCGCGCGCGTCGCGATCTCCTTCTGGGCGAAGTCACGGCACAGCCCGACCAGCTCACGTTCGGGTTCGCTGAGCGAGAAGTCCATGGGTCTAGTGCTCCGTGGGCAGGTGGGCCATGAAGGCGGCCGACCAGGCCATGAGGTCGGCGGGCACGTAGTACCCGCTCTCGTCGTTGATCGTGCGCCCAGTTCTCGGCGACGTCCTCGATCGTCGGGTCCGCCGTCGCCGCGACGTAGCCCTCGGTCGAGGCGATGAAGATGCGAGCGAAGCGGCCGACCCCGGCGGCGTAGATCTCCCCGCTGACCGGGCAGTCCTCATGCGCCAGGTACGCGACCATCGGGGCGACCAGATCCGGTGACATCGAGGCGTCGCTCGTCGGCTCGTCGGCATCGGTCGAAGGGTCGGCGTCAGCTGGGCCCGCCATGCGGGTCATGGCCGCCGGGCGCGATGAGGTTGACCTTGATGCCGTGCTTGGCGCCGGCGATCTTCAGGCTGCGCGTGAGCCCGATGACCGCACCCTTGGCCGTCGCGTACGAGGTGTTGTTCGGCAGCCCGAACAGCCCCGCCGAGGTCGTCATCACGATGCGGCCGTAGCCCTGGTCGACCATGTGGGGCCACGCCGCCCGGGTGGTGTTGAACGAACCGCCCACGTGCACGGCGAGGTGGCGGGCGAGGTTGTCCTCGTCGACCTCGGGCATGCCGGCCCAGCGCATGATGCCGGCGTTGTTGATCAGGACGTCGATGCGTCCGAACCGCTCGACGGCGGCGCCGATCAGCGCCTCGGCCCCGGCGACGGTGGACACGTCGCTGCCGTCGGCGATCGCCTCTCCGCCCGCGTCGACGATCTCGGCGACGACGCGCGCCGCCGGTTGCTCGTCGGCGCCGTCGCCGGCCATCGACGAGCCCAGGTCGTTGACGACGACGCCGGCGCCGCGGGCGGCCAGCAGCCGGGCGTAGGCCCGGCCGATGCCGCGGCCCGCGCCGGTCACGACGGCGACGCGCCCGTCGAAGCGGTGCTCGTCCACCTCGTGGCTCACCTAGGCGTGAACCGGCGCCTCGAAGCCGAGGAGGTCGCCGAGCGTGCCGCCGACCATGGCCTTGCGCTCGTCGTCGGGGACCCCGGCCATCAGGGTCGTCAGCAGCTCCTGGCTGCCGCGGAAGGTGCCCTCGGCGTGGGGGTAGTCGTTGCCCCACATGATCGTGGACAAGCCCGGTGATGTGGCGGCAGGCGACGGCCACGGGGTCGTCCTGGAACGACACGTGGAACTGGCGCTGCCACGTACTCGCTCGGCATCAGCGGGTACGGCCACTTCTCGTTGAGGCGGAACAGCTGGGCCATGCCGGGCTGGTCGTCGTCGGGACGGGCGTCGTCCCACACGCCGATCCACCAGTCGGGGTCCTGGCCGATGCCGGTGATCCAGCACTTGTCCATCGAGCCGACCAGCGACGAGAGCCAGTAGGCGTTGAACTCGATCAGCGAGAAGTGCAGGTCGGGGAAGCGCTCGGGCACGCCGCCGCCGATCAGCTGGCAGATGAGCTGTCTGGGGGACGATCGGCTGCATGACCGCCTGGGTGACCATCCGCTTGGCCGCCATCTTCTCGGTCATCGGCTGGTTGACCTGCTGGGCGTTCTCCAACATGACCTTCAGCGTGAGCGCCTCGGGGTCGTTGACCTTGATGCCGCCGGTCTGGGTGTGGACGAACACGCTCATCCCGCTGGCCTGGACCGCCGCCCACACCGGGTCGTAGTCGGCCAGGTAGTAGGGCCGGGGCGCCATGGCGGGCAGCAGCACGGCCTTGAAGCCGCCGGCGGCGACGCGCTCGATCTCGGCGACGGCGTCGTCGATGTCGGTGAGCGGGATGGGCGCGGTGGGCGCCAGGCGGTCGAAGTACGGCGTGAACCGCTCCATCACGTAGTCGTTGTAGACACGGGCGTGCGCGATCGACATCTCGTGGTGGTCGGTGAACAGCCCGAACTGCGACAGGTTCGGGTGCAGCACCTGGGCGTCGACCCCGTCGACGTCCATGTCCTCGAGGATGATCTCGGGATCGCCCTCGGGGGTGCGACCGCTCGTCTGGCGGTAGCGCGAGACGGTCCAGCCCTCGAACCCGGGCGTGTGCAGCTTGCGGAACACCCTGGCGCCGCCCTCGACGAAGGGCTCGATCTCGATCTCCTCCTCCCACACCGCCATGTCGCGGAGGTTCTCGGGCAGGCGGGTCTTGAACAGGTCGATGGGCTCGAGCAGGTGCCCGTCGGCCGAGACCACGAAGTCCTTCTCCGTCATCCGTGTGACCTCCTCGGCCGGAAACGCTGTTCGCGCCCTGCGCGAATCACGTCTTCACATTAGACCAACCGGTCGGTACATTGCAACGACGAACCGCGCGGAGGAGAAGGCCAGTGACCAAGCGTTGGACGCAACGCCCGGACGGCTCGACGTGGGGCGACTGGGGCGACGACGACGAGCTCGGCCGCATCAACCTGATCACGCCCGAGAAGGTCCTCGAGGGCGTGCGCGAGGTCGAGGCCGGCATCAGCTTCTGCCTGAGCCTGCCGCTCGACTTCCCCGGCGGCACGATCCTGAACCAGCGCCGTCCGCCACCCCGGCTGGCCCCCACCGAGGACATGGATGGCAACGCCGGCACCTTCTACAACATCCACATGAGCGAGATGCCCGACTTCGGCGACCCCAAGTACGTCGACGTGTGGGCCGACGACGTGGTCACGCTCTCGCTGCAGTACTCGACGCAGTGGGACTCGCTGGCCCACGTCGGGGCCGAGTTCGACGCCGACGGCGACGGCGTCGAGGAGGCCGTCTACTACAACGGCTACCGCGCCGGCATCGACCTGGTCGGACCCACGCCCGACGCCGCCGGTGACGGCGCCGGCCACACCGCCTTCGCCAAGCACCTCGGGCTCGAGCACATGGCCTTCCACGGCGTGCAGGGCCGCGGCGTCCTCGTCGACCTCGAGCACCACCTCGGACGCGACTTCCGCGGCGTGCGACTCGACACGCTGCAGGAGATCATGGCGGCCGACGGCGTGGTCGTGGAGCCCGGCGACATGCTGCTGCTGCACACCGGCTTCGCCACCCGGATCCTCGAGTGGAACCGCGACCCCGACCCGGTCGAGATCTTCCAGACCTGCTCGTGGCTCGACGCGCGCGACCCGGCGCTGCTCGAGTGGATCGCCGACTCGCAGATCTCGGCGCTGGTCGCCGACAACTACGCGGTCGAGGGGCTGCTCGGCAAGGACCGCAAGCCCGAGCGCCACTCGTTCCTGCCGATCCACCACCTCTGCCTGTTCAAGCTCGGCGTGCCGCTGGGCGAGATGTGGTACCTGCACGAGCTCGCGGCCTGGTTGCGCGAGCACGACCGCAGCCGCTTCCTGCTCACCGCCCCCCCGCTGCGGCTGCCCGGCATCGTCGGCTCACCGCTCACGCCGGTCGCCACCGTCTGACGCCTTCGACAGCTCGAAGGCCTGGTAGTCGGTCTTCACGACGTCGGCGATGACCTCGAAGAGCTTCGGACGTCCGCCGGTGTTCAGCAGGTAGCGCCTCGGCTTCCCAGGGATGTTGGCCCCGACGTACTGGCCGATGGTCCCGAAGGTGGTCTTGGTCGCGCCCTTGTCGACCATCCGGGTCCATCGCTCCTCGGACTCGGCGCTGACCTCGATGACGTCGTAGCCCCGGCTCGGTCGCGTGCACGAGCACCTCGGTGACGAAGTCGACCTGGTCGCCGTTGTAGCGCGGGTTGTTGCCCGCGGCGGCGTGCGGTCCGCCCGGGAAGAAGAAGTTCGGGAACCCACGGGTCTGCAGACCGAGGAACGTGGTGGGGCCGTCCGCCCAGTGCTCGGTGAGCTCGAGGCCGTCGCGACCCCTGATCCCCATGCGGTTCAGGGCGCCGGTGCCGAAGTCGAAGCCCGTCGCCCACACGATGATGTCGAACTCGCGCACGCCGTCGGTCGTCTCGATCCCGCGCTCGGTCAACCGCACGATCGGCGTCTCCCGGAGGTCGACCAGCGACACCTTCGGGTCGTTGAACGCTTCGAAGTAGCCGGCGACGAAGGGCGGGCGCTTCTCGCCGAAGCGATGGTCCCGTGGGATGAGCCGCTCGGCCGTCTCGGGATCGGCGACGATGCTGCGGATCTTGTCGGCGATGAACGCACACCACTCGTCGTTGGCCGCCTCGTTGAACAGGAGGTCGGCGTAGTTGCTGGTGAGCTTCATGAACCCAGGGCTGTTCCACATCCGCTCGTAGAAGGCGTGACGAGCCTCGGCCGAGTCGTCGAAGGCGGACCGCTCGTTCACCGGGTGGGCGAAGCCGCTGATCGACGTGTTCAGGATCTCGCGCAGCTCTTCGAAGTCGGCCCGCAGCTGCCGCTGCTCTTCGCGTGCGATCGGCGTGTTGTTCAGCGGCGTGCACCAGTTGGCCGTGCGCTGGTAGACGGTGAGGTCCTCGACCTCGTCGACGATCGAGGCCACGACCTGCACGCCGCTCGACGAGGTGCCGATGACCGCGACGCGCTGGCCCGTGAAGTCGACCGGCTCGGCCGGCCAGCGGCCCGTGTGGTGGGCCACGCCGCGGAAGGTGTCGCGGCCGGGCACGTCGGGGAGGTACGGGACCGAGAGCACCCCGGTCGCCGCGATCAGGAAGCGGGCCCGGATCTCGCCACCACCGGCGAGGGTCACCTGCCACGTGCCCGTCGCCTCGTCGAACAGGGCCGAGGTGACCTTCGCATCGAAGCGGATGTGGCGGCGGAGGTCGAAGCGGTCGACCACGTGGTTGAGGTAGCGCTCGGTCTCGGGCTGGGCCGCGAAGTGCTCGTTCCACTCCCACTCGTCGAACAGCTCACGCGAGAACAGGTAGCCGTAGGTGTAGCTCTCCGAATCGAAGCGGGCTCCGGGGTAGCGGTTCCAGTACCAGGTGCCGCCCACGCCGTCGCCGGCCTCGACCAACTGCACCGAGAAGCCCGCCTCCCGAGCGCGGTACAACTGGTAGATGCCGGTGATCCCTGCGCCGACGATCAGCACCTCGACCTCGACCGGATCCTCCGCCGCGGGCGGGCGGGATCGCTCGTCTGATCCGGGTTGGGAGGGTGTCGTCATGCGGCCGCGATCTGGGGTGGTCACCGCGTCTGCCGCGTGTCGATCCTCGAGACGCGCCGACCGGAGAACTGTACCGGCAGATTAGTATAACGTCGTTCTCTGGACGCCAGCAGAGGCCTATCAGGAGAAGAGCCGGATGGCGATCGTCGACAAGCGGCAGGCCCTTCCCGTGCCCTTGGCCATGGAGCTCCGGGACCGGGTGCCCAAGGAGCGCTACTTCGACCCCGACTTCTACCAGCGCGAGGTCGACCATCTGTGGCCTCGGGTCTGGCAGATGGCCTGTCGGCTCGAGGAGATCCCCGACGCTCGCGACTTCGTCGAGTACGAGATCCTCGACCAGTCGATCGTCGTGCTGCGCACCGACGACCTCGGGGTCGTGGCCTTCCAGAACGCGTGCCGACACCGGGGTGTCAGGGTCGTCGAGGGTCGCGGGACCTGCGAGAGCGGGTTCACCTGCCCGTTCCACGGGTGGTGCTACGGGCTGGACGGCAAGAACACGTTCGTCTCGAAGCCGCGGACCTTCGCCGAGCACAACCTCCAGCCCGGCGACATCGACCTCACGCCCGTGCGCTGCGAGGTGTGGGGTGGGTGCGCGTTCATCAACCTCGACGACGACGCGCCGCCGCTACGGCAGTGCATCGAGCCCTTCGCCACCATCATGGACGCGTGGAAGGTCGAGTCGATGCGCGCCGAGTGGTGGCATGCGTTCCGTCTGCCCGTGAACTGGAAGCTCGCCGAAGAGGCGTTCATGGAGCAGTACCACGTCATCGAGACCCATCCCCAGCTCGTCGACCCCGGCCGGTTCCCCTCTCGCAACGGCGAGCTGGACCCGCGCACGTTCGTCGAGTCCGAGCTCCGCTACCTGCACACGATGAGTGATGGCATGGCCGGGATGGTGCACGCCAACGACGTGCAGATCGCCGAAGGTCTGCGCGACATCGAGCTGCCCGCCGACCCCACCGAAGCCATGGCCACCTGGCATCGCACCCTGAACGACGCCGTCGTGGACTGGCATCGGACCGCGGGCCACGACATCCCCGACCTGAACGAGCTCGAGGCCCAGGGGCAGAACGAACCGATGGGCTACTGCTTCCCGCACTACTTCATCCTGCCGATGTACAGCAGCGCCTCGGCCTACCGCTTCCGACCACTCGGTCCGGAGGAGACGCTGATGGAGATCTGGTCGCTCACGCGCTACCCGGCGGGTGGCGAGCCCGAGCCGCCCGAGCCGCCCGAGCCGATGGAGAGCGACGACCCGCGGGTGCCGCCCATCCCGACCCAGGACTTCTCGAACCTGCCGCGCCAGCAACGGGGCCTGCACAACCGGGGCTTCGAGTACATGCGCCTCTCCGAGCAGATCGAGGGTCACATCTCGAACTACCAGCGGCTGGTCGACGGCTACCTGGCCGACCTTCCCCACGAGACGCTGCTCGGCGCCCTGCACGAGATCAACGTGAACCCGCTCGACCGGTCCGTCGTCGACATCGGCTTCTGAGCGTGAGCGCGGCGACGTCGTACGCGGAGGTCGTCGAGGGCGTCCGCGCCGCCCTGGCCGCCTACACCCAGGCCCTCGACGACGGCCGGACCGACGACGTGGTGGCCACGTTCTGTCCCGACGGCGCCTGCGAGATCCCGGGCATGGGCACCCACGAGGGCCTCGACGCGCTCCGCGCCGCGTACGCCGGATGGGTCCCGAGACGTCCCCAACGCCACCTCGTGCTCAACACCCTCGTCACCGACTGGGCGGATCACGAGGCCACCGCCGTCAGCGACGTGATCTTCATCCTTCAGGGCAAGGAGGGCTGGGCGATCCAGCTGGTGGGTCGCTACCACGACACCCTCCACCGCGACGGCGACACGTGGCGCTTCCACCGCCGGGTGGCCGAGTTCGTCTCGTAGGTTCCTGGCCTCGATTGCCGCGTCGACGCGGCCTGGGCTCAGTCGGCGAACTCGGGCAGGACCTCGCGTGTGAAGCGCTCGATCTGGCCGCGACCGGCGTCGGGCCAGCCGCAGACGAGATAGCCGTAGCCGGCGTCGCGCCACTTGCCGGCGTGCTTGCGCGCGGTGTCGAGATCGTCGAGCGACAGCGAGCTCGCTCGCAGGATCGCAGCCGGATCCCGTCCCGCTTCGGTCGCCAGCTCGTCGACGCGCTCGTTGGTCTCTCGCAGCGAGTTCGGCGTTCCCCAGGTGTGCCAGACGTCGGCATAGCGCGCGACGAGCGGGAGCGTCCGGCGCGGACCGCTGCCGCCGATCCAGATCGGCGGATGGGGTTGCTGCACCGGCAAGGGGCGGAGCTGGGCGTCTCGCAACGACACGACCCGCCCGTCATAGGAGACCACCTCGCCGGTGAACAACCGGGTCACGATCTCGAGGGCGTCCTCGAGCAGGTCGAACCGAGCCGGCGTCGACGGGAACGGGATGCCGAGCTCGGTGTGCTCCTTGTCGAACCACGCGGCGCCGAGCGAGAGCTCGAGGCGGCCGTGCGACGCGTGGTCGACGGTCAACGCCTCGGCCGCGAACACCGACGGGTGCCGATAGGTCGCGCCCGTCACGAGCAGCCCGAGCCGGATGCGCGACGTCGCTCCCGCCAGCGCGGCCAGCGTGGTCATGCCTTCGAAGGTCTCGCCCAGTCCGTCGCCGTACATGGGCTGGAAGTGGTCGAAGCCCCACGCGCCGTCGAAGCCGAGCTCCTCGGCGAACTGCACGCGGCTGACGACCTCGTCCCACGCCATCCGTTGCTGGGCCACATCGAGTCCGAAGCGCATCGCCGCAACCTACGCGACACACGCCATGGGCGCCCACCCGCCCGGTCAGGGCCCGAGACGATCGCGCGCCCCCAGCCAGGTGCCGAAGTCCTCGATGGCCGCGGCCACGGCCGCGCCCCGGATGGACGCGAAGCGGTCGAACGCGTGCTGGCCCCCCGGCAGCTCGGCGTGGATCACTGGTGCCCGCGACGTGGCCCGGAGCCGTTCCGCGAACTCGCGAGCCTGAGCGCTATCGACCATGGGATCGCGACTGCCGTGGACCACGAGGAACGGTGGGGCGTCGGCACGGACGCGCTCGCCCGGCGACGATCGGGCCCCTTCGCCACCTGGCGCCGGTCCGTAGTAGCCGTACAGGCAGATGGCGGCGCTCGCCGACGTGTCGACCCCCTCGAAGCCGGGCTGGTAGGACGGGTCGTCGGCGGTCAGCGCGCACATGGCCGCGAGGTTGGCACCCGCCGATCCACCGGCGACCAAGAGGAGGCGCGGGTCGGCGCCGTAGTCGGCCGCGTGCTGCGCGCGCCCAGGCGACGACGCGCTTGGCATCGACGAGGGCGTTGGGAAAGGTCGCGGCGCGACGCAGGCGGTAGTTGGCGCTGACGCAGAGCCACCCTTGAGCCACGAGCCGGTCGATGATCAGCCGCGCGTCGCGGCTCTTGGCGCCCGTGTAGAACCCGCCGCCGTGGAAGTAGACGAGCACCGGGCCGTCGGCCGGACGCGACCGGTGGTGGTACACGTCGAGCCGGTTGTCGCGGCCGGCGGGGCCATAGGCGACATCTCGCACCCGACGGATCCCGCGCCGCCGGATGGGTAGCGGGGCCACCAGGATCCGCCCCCACGGAGTGGAGCGGACCGATCGTCGCGCCCCAACGCCGAGGCTCTCCGTCATGGCCTGGTCCAGCGCCGGCCCGGCGGCCAGCGCCCGACGAACGACGACGACCAGCCCCGCCGTCGTCGCCGACGCGACGAACATGCCGACCCAACCGACCGGCGAGTCGAGCTCGCCTTGCCCAGCGGTGAGCACCGTCGAGGCGACGACCAGGTAGAGGAGGGCGAAGGGCAGCTCGTTGGCACCGGTCTCGATGGCAAAGGCGGCGGTGAGGCGCGGCCCGTCGGTCCGGCGGGGCCACAGCGCCAGCGCCACGGCCAGCGCGACGAGCAACGTGGAGACCAGGTACCCGACCGGCATGGCCGTCAGGTGATCGAGGCCAGCTCCGCCACCACGGGCCGCCAGCGCTCGAGGTGCGCGGGATCCTGCCGCCAGGCCAGCGTGGCGAAGTAGTCGACCACGCGCGTCGCCCGGCCGGCGTAGCGCTCGGCCAGGACGTCACCGATCGTCGACCACGTGCCCTCGCTGAGGAAGTGGCGCAGGATGTCGTCGGTGATCACGGCCGCCATGCCCGCCAGATCACCCGCCTTCTGCCGCTCACGCAACGCCTCGGTCGTGCCCGCGTGGCCGAGCTGCTCGAACACGAAGGCGTAGTTCGGGGTCGAGCCGTAGAAGCCGACCTGCGTGCGGGCCATCTCGCGCCACGGTGCCCGCTCCTCCTCCGAGTCGCCGACCGCCACGAAGGCCGGGACGATCACCTCGAACGAGTCGAGGTCGCGACCGGCGCGGCGCGCGCCCTCGGCCAGCTGGGGCTGGGCGATCTCGTCGAAGTACGGCGACGTGTTGAGCGGGTGGATGTGGACGCCGTCCGCGATCGACCCGGCCAGGCGCAGCATCCACGGGTTCACCGCCGCGATGTCGATCGGAGGATCGGGCACGCCGATCGGCCCGGGCGACCAGATCGCCGGCAGCAGCGTGAGCTCGTAGAAGTCGCTGTGGTAGTCGAGGGGCGCGTCGCCGCGGAAGGCGGCGAAGGCCGCTCGCACGGCGCCGACGTAGTCCCGCAGACGGGGACCAGGGTGCTCGAAGGCCACGCCGTAGCGGCGCTCGATGTGGGCCCGCACCTGCGTGCCCAGCCCGAGCCGGAAGCGACCGCCGGACACATCCGCCAGCTCCCAGGCCGTCGAGGCCGTCACCATCGGGCTACGCGGGAAGGCCACGGCCACGCCCGTCAACAGATCGATGTCGGCCGCCAGGGCGGCGGCCGCGCACGAGAGGTAGGCGGTGCGGCCCGACTCGGTCACGACCAGACCGCTGTGTCCGCTGGCGCTGGCGTCGCGAGCGAGCTGTTGCATCGCCCGGAGCGGCATGCCGCCGGTCATCAGGTCCACGCGCACGCCGGCACCCTAGTGGGCTGCCGCGGGCGCTCCCGGCTCGGTGGCGCCGGCCGGGCAGGCATGATCTGGCCATGCCCGACTCGTCCCGCCTGCAGTTCCATGTCTTCCTGCCGCAGATGCGACTGACCCTGCCCCAGCTCGTCGAGCGGGCCCGCGCCGCCGAGGCGGCCGGGTTCGACGGCCTGGCCGGCATGGACCACCTCGCCCCGCCGATGGCCGAGCACCAGCCCATGTTCGAGGCGATGGTGACGAACACCTGGTTGGCGGCGCACACCACCGGGCTGACGATCTCATCGTTGGTGTTGTGCGATTCGTTTCGCCATCCGGCCATGTTGGCGCGAGAGGCGGTGACGCTCGATCACGCGTCAGGGGGGCGCTTCGAGCTGGGCCTCGGCTGGGGTTCGGTGGCCCACGAGCTGACCACGTTCGGCATCGGCGCGACCGACGCGCCGGTGCGGGTCGCCCGCATGAAGGAGAGCCTCGAGATCATCGAGGCCCTGTGGTCGGGCGAGAGCGTCGACTACCAGGGTGAGCACTTCACGTTGCGCGACGCTCGACAGATGCCTCAGCCTCTGAGTCGGATCCCGATCGTGATCGGAGGGACGGGTCGACGCACCCTCGAGCTGGTGGCCCAGCACGCGGACTGGTGGAACCTGCACACGGGCGCGCTCGAGGATCTCGAACGGCTCGATGACCTGCGCGCCCGCGCCGGGCGGGCACGGGCCTCGCTGCAGCTCAACGTGGCCTACGTCCACGACGGCGCCGACCGTGCCGAGGTCGCCGACCTGGCCCATCGCCGCTTCGGCCCGCACGCCGTCGTCGGCACCGCGCCCGAGCTGATCGATCATCTCGGTCGCCTGGCCGATCGCGGCATCGAGCGCATCTACGCGTGGTTCTGCGACTTCGCCGCGCCCGAGACGCTGCACGCCTTCGGCGAGCACGTGATCGCGGCCTTCGGCCGCTGAGGCGCCCGATCCTCGAGCCCGTGAATCTTGATTGAACAAAGTTCTGGACTCGGTCCAGTCTTCGGCGTTACGCTCACCGCATGTCGACCTCGCCGCCCACGGACGCGACCGAGCTGCTGCGCAGCCACGGGCTCCAGGTGACGGCCCAGCGCCTGGCCGTGCTCCGAGCGGTGGCCGCCCGACCGCACGGGACGGCCGACGACATCGAACAGACCGTGCGGGCCGAGATCGGCGCCGTGTCCCGCCAGGCGGTGTACGACGCCCTCGGCACCCTCACCGACAAGGGCGTCCTGCGGCGCATCCAACCCGCCGGGTCACCGGCTCGCTACGAGGACCGCACCGGCGACAACCACCACCACCTGATCTGTCGCACCTGCGGCCGCACCGTCGACGTCGACTGCGCCGTCGGCGACACGCCCTGCCTGACCGCCGCCGACGGCGCCGGCTACGAGATCGACGAGGCCGAGGTCATCTACTGGGGACGATGCCCCGACTGCACGGCCGCCGCCACCGCGCCAGGCTGACCAGACCCGGCCGGGCCGACCGCGACCCGCACCCGTTCGCAACCAAGGACCAACCAGACCCACGCAACAGCGAGACAGAGGAGGACCGTCGTGTCAGACCGCGGCAGCGACAGTGAGAACCCCGCCATCCCCGCCCCCACGCCCGAGGGCCACCGACCGAGGTCGAACCAGGACTGGTGGCCCGACCAGCTCGACCTACGCGTCCTCAACCAGCACGCCCGGTCGTCCGGGCCGATGGACGACGACTTCGACTACGCCACCGAAGTCGAGTCGCTCGACGTCGAGGCGCTCAAGCGCGACATCGTCGAGGTGATGACCACCTCGCAGGACTGGTGGCCCGCGGACTACGGCCACTACGGCCCGCTGTTCATCCGGATGACGTGGCACGCGGCCGGCACGTACCGCATCGCCGACGGGCGGGGCGGCGGCGGCGAGGGCGCCCAGCGGTTCGCCCCGCTCAACAGCTGGCCCGACAACGCCAACCTCGACAAGGCCCGCCGGCTGCTGTGGCCGGTCAAGCAGAAGTACGGCCGCCAGCTCTCGTGGGCCGACCTGTTGGTCTTCGCCGGCAACTGCGCCCTCGAGTCGATGGGCTTCACGACCTTCGGCTTCGGCTTCGGCCGCCCCGACGTCTGGGAGCCCGACGAGATCTTCTGGGGCTCCGAGGACACCTGGCTGGGCGACGAGCGCTACAGCGGCGACCGGGACCTCGCCCACCCGCTCGGCGCGGTGCAGATGGGCCTGATCTACGTGAACCCGGAGGGGCCCAACGGCAACCCCGATCCCCTCGCCGCGGCCAAGGACATCCGCGAGACCTTCGCCCGCATGGCCATGGACGACGAGGAGACGGCCGCCCTCATCGTCGGTGGCCACACCTTCGGCAAGTGCCACGGCGCCGTCGATCCCCAGTACGTCGGGCTCGAGCCCGAGGGCTGCCCCGTCGAGGCCCAGGGCATCGGCTGGAAGAACAGCTCCGGCACCGGCATGGGCGTCGACACCATCACCAGCGGGCTCGAGGGGGCATGGACCACCGAGCCGGCCAAGTGGGACAACGGCTACCTCGACAACCTGCTCACCTACGAGTGGGAGCTGACGACCAGTCCGGCCGGCGCCCACCAGTGGACGCCGACCGATCCCGCGGCCCAGGACACCGTGCCTGATGCCCACGACCCGTCGACCCGCCACGCTCCGATGATGCTGACGACCGACCTGGCGCTGAAGCTGGATCCGATCTACGCCCCCATCGTCCAGCGCTTCCACGAGCACCCCGACCAGCTGGCCGACGCCTTCGCCAAGGCCTGGTACAAGCTGCTGCACCGCGACATGGGTCCCGTGTCGCGCTTCCGGGGCCCGTTGGTTCCCGAGCCGCAGCTCTGGCAGGACCCGGTTCCTGCGGTCGACCACGACCTGATCTCCGACGCCGACGTCGCCACCCTCAAGGCGACGATCCTGGCGTCGGATCTGACGGTTCCCCAGCTGGTCCGCACGGCGTGGGCGTCGGCGGCCAGCTTCCGCGGCACCGACAAGCGGGGTGGGGCCAACGGGGCCCGCATCCGCCTGGCGCCGCAGAAGGACTGGGAGGCCAACGATCCGGCTGAGCTGGCCACCGTGCTGGCGACCCTCGAGCGGATCCAGCAGGACTTCAACGGCTCGCAGTCCGGGTCGACCAAGGTCTCGCTGGCCGACGTGATCGTCCTCGGCGGATGCGCGGCGGTCGAGCAGGCCGCCCGCGCCGGCGGTCACGACGTGACCGTCGGGTTCGCGCCCGGCCGCACGGACGCCTCGCAGGACGACACCGACGTCGACTCGTTCGCAGTGCTCGAGCCGCGGGCCGACGGGTTCCGCAGCTACCTGCGCACCGGCGAGAAGCAGCCACCCGAGAGCCTGCTGCTCGACCGGGCCAACCTGTTGACCCTCACCGCTCCCGAGATGACGGTGCTCATCGGTGGCCTGCGGGCCCTGAACGCCAACGTCGGCCAGTCCACCCTCGGCGTGCTCACCGACCGACCGGGCACGTTGACCAACGACTTCTTCGTCAACCTGCTCGACATCGGGACCGAGTGGAAGGCGTCGGCCTCGGCCGAGAACGTGTACGACGGTCGCGACCGCTCGACCGGCGACCAGAGGTGGACCGCCACCGCCGCCGACCTCGTCTTCGGATCGAACTCGGTGCTGCGATCGCTGAGCGAGGTCTACGCGTCCGACGACGCCGACGCGAAGTTCGCGGCCGACTTCGTCGCCGCGTGGGAGAAGGTCATGGACCTCGACCGGTTCGACCTGGCCTGACCGCGTCCGTCCACCTCCGGGGTCAGTCCCCCCGGGGGTGGACGATGATGCGAGGCGGCCCTTCGGATCGTCGGGTGCGCTCGAGGGCATCGGGCACGCCGTCGAGGCCGATGGTCTCGCCGACGCTGGGGAGCGGATCGAGTCGTCCCGCGCAGATGGCGTCGAAGGTGCCGTACCAGTCTTCGGGGTGAGGGCCGCCGCCGAACTGGATGGTCACGCCTTTGTGGGTCGCCGCGGTGCAGTCGAGCGAGTCGCCGGTGTACCAGCCCCCGGCGGCGAAGATGCGAGTCCACATCTCGCAGCCGTCGACGAGCTGTTGGACGAGGCCGGGCGCGCCGACGCATTCGAACACCACGGCCGGCTTGGTGCACCACCGCTCGATGGCCAGCTCCTTCCATGCCTCGAACGGCTCGCGCTCGGCCGGGTCGACGACCACATGGGCCCCGAAGCGTTGGGCCAGGGCGCGGCGCTGCGGGTTGAAGTCGGCCACCACGATGGGCTCGATGTCGCGACGGGCCAGGGCGGCCACCGCCGACAGGCCGATGGCGCCGGCCCCGACGACCAGCGGGATCTCGCCGGGCGCGATGGCCGAGCTGCGGACGTAGAACTCGCCGACGGCGAAGGCGTCGACCAGAGCCACCGCGTCGAGGTCGACGCCCTCAGGGACAGGACGGGCCATGGCTTCGCTGACGATCAGCAACTCGCCGAAGCTGCCCGGGGCCTCGGGGTGCTGGCCGATGACCTTGGTCCCGCCGAGGCCACCGTCGATCAGGAGGATGGGCATGGCCGTCGCCGTGGAGCCGATGGCGAAGGCGTCGGTGCAGCCCGGGCCATGGCCGACCACCTCGCCGACGAACTCGTGGCCGAGCACGATGTCGCGGTCGGGGTCATAGAGCATCCCGGCCGGCCCGCCTTCGGGCACGGCGTCGTGGTGATGCATGAAGTGCACGTCCGACGCGCAGATGGCGGTGCTCAACGTGCGCAGCAGCAGCTCGCCCTCGCCCGGCACCGGATCGGGCGTCTCGCGCAGCTCGAGCTGTCCGCCTCGCAACACGACGGCCCGCATCAGTTCGTCCCTCGGTCGCCGACCATCTGGAAGAAGACCATCGTGTAGCGCCGGCGGGCGATGCGCCACCCTTGGGTCGTGTCGACCAGCTCGTCGTCGTAGTAGCCGTTGGCCCGGGCGCCGCTCTGGTTGTCGGGCCCGAGAACCAGTGCGTCGACGTAGCAGCGGGCCCGGACCCGGCCGCCGTCGATGGCGCTGACCACGACGTTGGTGATCCGGTGCAGGGTGTGCCCGCAGGGCTCGTGCATCTGCGCCATCCAGTCCGTGATCTCGTCGACGCCGTGCCAGACGCCGATGTCGCCGTAGTCGGCCTCGCAGTCCTCGGTGAAGCAGGTGCGGAACAGGGGCCAGTCACGTCGATCGATCCCGGTGGCGTAGCGGACGAGCACCTCGCCCACCGCCGATCGCGTCGCCTCGTCGCTCGTCAGCGAGCTCATGTTCGGTTCTCCCTGTTCCCGCCCATCACGCCGCCGCCGGAGTCGATCATCAACCGGACGGCGTCCCCCCGGGTCATGCCTCGGATCACGTCGGCGCCCATCTGGGCCATCTCGCCGACGAACCAGGTCGGCCCGTCGGCGAGGTGGGCGACCATGTCGTCGGCGACGGCTTCAGCGGTGACGGCGCCGGGGATCGGGCTGGCGTCGTCAGGACCGGACAGCACGCCGCGGGCGGCGAGCAGTCGCCGCAGCGCCGGCGTGTCGGTCACGGCCAGGACCAGGCTCAACACGTCGACGCCCCGTGGGTGCAGCTCGGCCCACAGCGCTTCGCCCAGCACCATGTCGAACGCCTTCGAAGAGCCGTAGGCGACCATGTTCGGTCCCCCAGCCAGGCCGGCGCCCGATCCGACCAGCACGATGCCGCCGCGGCCCCGCGCCACCATCGGCGCGGCGAAGTGGTGGCAGAGCCGGACCGGCACCATGCAGTTGCGCTGCACCATGGCGACGGCGGCGTCGATGGGCTGATCGAGGAAGGGCGCGTAGTTCGGGTCGGCCCCCGCGCAGTAGAGCACCAGGCCGACGTCGAGGTCAGCGGTGGCCGCGACGACCTGGTCCGCCGCGTCGTCGTGGGACAGGTCGACGACCAGGACTCGGGCCTCGACGCCCGTGGCGGTGTGGATCGCCGCCGCCAGCTCGTCGAGCACGGGACGCCGGCGGGCCAGGAGCATCACGTTCACCCCGCGACGAGCGGCGGCCCAGGCCATCGCCGCCCCGACACCATCCGACGCGCCGGCCACCACCGCCCAGGGTCCGTACCGCGACCCGAAGTCGTCATCGCCTGCCGTCACCCGCTGCCCCCTGTCTCCTGATCGGCCCCTCGCCGACGACGTCGCTGGGCGTTGTGGTCGAGTAAGGTTACAGGAGACTATGTCCCGTATTCTGACCGAGTCAAGCCCGCCGGCCCTCACCGATGACGCGGCGACGCCTCGGCGCGCCGGGCGGCCCCGCGACGACACCATCGACGCCCGCGCCCTCCAGGCCGCTCGCGACCTGCTGATCGAGCAAGGCTTCGCCGCCACCACGATCCAGGCCGTCGCCGAGCGATCCGGCGTGCACGCCTCGGCCATCTACCGGCGCTGGTCGTCGCGCTACGAGCTCATCGAGGAGGCCGCGCTCGCCGACCTGGCCCCAGGTCGGCTCGAGCCGACCGGCGACCTCGGCCAGGACCTCCGCCGGTTCGTGCTCGCCTATGTGGCCACGTTCGACTCGCCCCTCATCCGCGCCGCCATGCCTGGGTTGCTGGCCCGGCCGGCGAAGGCCCGTCGCTCACCCGAGTCGTGGCAGCTCCTCTCGGTGCGACCCCAGTTCCGCGCCATCCTCGCCGCCGCCCCGCCCGGCACCGTCGACGCGGAGCTCGATCCCGACGACGTCTTCGACCTGCTGCTCGGCGCCGTGCTCGTTCGCGTCATGGTGCCCACCGAGGTTCGGCCCGCCCAGCCGGTCGAACGAACCGTCGAGCTCATCCGACAACTGCTCGCTCCGCGCTGATCGGTCGCGCCGCGCCGTCTGGTGCGGCCGGCCGGTCGGCACGACGTGGCGATCCACGGACCGGTGTGGTCGACTGACGCCATGGCCGACGCGACGAGTCAGGCGAGACGATCGGCCCGCGAGGCATCGGTCGTCGAGCACATGGCCAGCGAGAACGTCCAGGAGTGGGACCGCACGATGGCGACGTTCAGCCACGCTCGCTACGAGCTACCCGACGGGCGAGTGATCGACGGTCACTACGAGGTCATGCGCTACTGGATCGAGGGCCGCACGCTGGTCCCCGACCAGCGCAACGAGCTCATCGAGCTCATCCATGTCGACGACGACCACGTGCTCATCCATTTCTGGCTGCGCGGCACGCCGACCACGACGGGCCGACCGTTCGAGACCAGGCTGTGGGCGCTCTACGACTTCGACGCCGACGACCTCATGACCAACGAGCGGGTGTACGCCGACCGACCCACCGACGACCAGGTCGAGGGCCGCGTCACCACCGACGGTCGGGACGCGGACTCGAGCCGCTGACCGAGCACACGCCCGATGCCCCGTTGGTCCCACCGTGCGGTTTTGCCCGAGCTCTCGACATCGGACGAAGATCTCCGGGTTCTGAGCCGGACGTGGGGGTGGCCCAACCGATGATCGAGTCAACGCTCGACGAACGCCTGCAGGCGCTCGTCGGCGAGCCGCTCACCGACGCGGGACCGACCCGGGCGCCCGATCCGGTGAACGAGCCGATGATCCGCCACTGGGCCGCCGCCTTCGAGGACGCCAACCCCGTCTACACCGACCCCGACGCGGCGGCCGCCTCGCGCTTCGGCGGCATCGTGGCCCCGCCGCTCATGCTCCAGACCTGGACGATGGCCACGCCGCGCATCACCGGCATGGCCGAGCGGGGCGGCTCACCGGTGGAGGGCGAGTCCGGCCACCGTCCTGCACGTGCTCGACGAGGCCGGGTACCTGGCCACCCTCGCCTCGAACTCCGAGTTCGAGATCGTCCGGTACCTGCAGCCCGGTGACGTCGTGTCGGCCGACACGGTGCTCGAGTCGGTGTCGCCCGAGAAGCAGACCCGACTCGGATCGGGCTACTTCGTGACGTGGCTGACGACCTACACCGACGACGACGGCGCGGTGGTGGGCCGGCAGCGCTTCCGCATCCTCAAGTTCCGGCCCCCCGACGCCATGGCGGAGGCGGCGCCGTGAGCGCCCGCCTGGCCCCGACCATCACGCCCGACACCCAGTTCTTCTGGGACGGCCTGCGCCAGCACCGATTGCTCATCCAGCGCTGCGCTTCGTGCGGCTCGCTCCGCCACCCGCCCCGTCCGATGTGCCCGGCCTGCCACTCGCTCGACTGGGACACCATCGAGGCGTCGGGGCGCGGCCCGGTCTACAGCTGCGTGATCCCCCATCACCCGCCGCTGCCCTGGTTCCCCGAGCCCTTCGTCGTGGCCCTCGTCGACCTGGCCGAAGGCGTCCGTCTCGTGACCAACATCGTCGACGTCGACCCCGAGGCCGTCACCGTCGGCATGGCCGTGCGGGTCCGGTTCGAGCCGTTCGACGACGACCTGGTCCTGCCGTTGTTCGTACCCGACCCCGAGGCCACGCCGTGAGCTCTCTGCCTCAGTCGCGGGACTGGCACGACCTGCAGGAGGGCGACGAGCTCCCGGCCATGGTCATCGACGTGACGCCGACGCGCGTCGTGGCCGGCGCCATCGCCTCGCGAGACTTCATGCCGGTGCACCACGACCGCGACTACGCCAACCAGCAGGGCGCGCCCGACATCTTCATGAACATCCTCTCCGACACCGCCTACTGCAGTCGGTTCCTGACCGACTGGGCCGGCCCCGAAGCCCGGATCACGCACCTGTCCATCCGACTCGGGGTGCCGGTCTTCCCCGGTCACACCATGACCTACACCGGCTCGGTCACGGGCCTGCGCCGGGACGGCGACGAGGGCGTGGTCGAGGTGGCGCTGCTGGCCGTCGACGACCTGGGTGAGCACGTCAGCGGGACGGCCACCCTCACCCTGCCGCTGACGGGCAACGCATGAGCACAGTCATCCGCGACTCGCTCGGCGGTCGAGCCGCCATCGCCGGCATCGGCCAGACCGAGTTCTCGAAGGACTCGGGCCGCAGCGAGCTGCAACTGGCCTGCGAAGCGGTCCTGGCCGCGCTCGACGACGCCGGCCTGTCGGCGTCCGAGGTCGACGGCCTGGTCACCTTCACCATGGAGGCCAACGAGGAGATGGAGGTGGCCCGCAACCTCGGGATGGGCGACCTCTCGCTGTTCAGCCGCATCCACTACGGCGGTGGGGCCTCGGCCGCGACCGTCATGCACGCAGCCATGGCCGTGGCCACCGGCGTGGCCGACGTGGTGGTCTGCTACCGGGCCTTCAACGAGCGGTCGGGCAACCGCTTCGGCAACATGACCGTCGGCGCCGGCCCCGGCACGCTGCCGCCGTGGCTGTCGTGGTACGCACCGTACGGGCTGATGACGCCGGCGGCCTGGGTGGCGCTCTACGCCCGGCCGTACATGGAGCGCTACGGCGTGACCAACGAGGACTTCGGCCGCGTCGCCGTGGTCGACCGGGCCCATGCCGCCACCAATCCCGGCGCGTGGTTCTACGAGCGGCCGATCACCCTCGAAGACCACCAGGCGTCGCGATGGATCATCGAGCCGGTGCTGCGCCTGCTCGACTGCTGCCAGGAGAGCGACGGCGGCGTGGCCCTGGTCGTCACGTCCGTCGAGCGGGCGCGCGACCTGCCCAACGCCCCGGCCGTCGTCACCGCCGCCGCCCAGGGCGCCGCCTTCGACGGCGAGATGATGACCAGCTACTACCGCGACGATCTGTGCGGCCTCCCCGAGATGGGCGTGGTCGCCGACCGGCTGTGGCGCATGTCGGGGCTGGCGCCGGCCGACATCTCGACCGCGTTCCTGTACGACCACTTCACGCCTTTCGTGCTGATGCAGCTCGAGGAGCTGGGGTTCTGCGGTCGGGGCGAGGCCAAGGAGTGGGCCACCGTCGAGCGCCTGTCGCTGGGCGGCGAGCTGCCCATCAACACGAGCGGCGGACTGCTGGGCGAGGCCTACATCCACGGCATGAACGGCATCACCGAGGCGGTGCGCCAGATCCGAGGCACGTCGTGCAACCAGGTCGACACCGTCGACCATGTGCTGGTCACGGCGGGCACCGGCGTGCCCACCAGCGGCCTCATCCTGTCGCAATCCTCCTAGCTCGAGCCCATCCCTCCCCGTTCCAGTGCCGTCGCGCGCCCACCTGGAGTCATCCCACGGCACCGGAACCCAGGAGCCGCTCGGCCTCGCTGATGGCCCACGCCGCGTTCACCAGCCCGATGTGGCTGAACGCCTGGGGGAAGTTGCCGAGCAGCTCGCCGCTGTCGCCGTCGACCTCCTCGGACAGGAGGCCCACGTCGTTCGTGTACCGGGCCGCGCTCTCGAAGGTGGCACGGGCCCGGTCCAGCTGGCCGGCCAGCGCCTGGGCGTGGGCCAGCTGGAACGTGCACAGCAGGAACGTCCCCTCGTCGCCCTGCGAGGCCGTCCTCGCACCGGTAGCGGTAGATCAACCCGCGCTCGTCGCTGAGCTGGGCCGCGATGGCGTCGATCGTCGCTCGCATGCGCGGGTGGGTCGGCGGGGATGAAGCCGACGATGGGCATCATCAGGTTGGAGGCGTCGAGCTCGGCGCTGCCGAACGACTGGGTGAAGGCGCCGACCTCCTCGTTCCAGCCCCGCGTCATGATGGCGTCGGCGATCTCGTCGCGGGTCGCCTTCCACTGCTCGACGCGGTCGACGGCGTCCAACCGATCGGCCAGCGCGATCGCCCGATCGAGCGCGACCCAGCACATCAACTTCGAGTAGACGAAGTGGCGGGGCTCGCCGCGCGTCTCCCAGATGCCGTGGTCCGGCGTCCTTCCAGCGCTTGGCGGCGGTGTCGGCCAGGCCGGCGAGGAACTGGCGCGACGTCGGGCCGAGCCGGTCGATCTGCTCGGGCAGGCGGTAGGCGGCGTCGAGCAGCTCGCCGTAGACGTCGAGCTGGCGTTGGTTCCACGCGCCGTTGCCGACCCGCACGGGCGCGCTGCCCCGCCACCCGGACAGGTGATCCAACACGCGCTCGGGAGCTCGCGCTCGCCCCCGATGCCGAACATGATCTGGAGCTCGGCGTTCGGGTCCATCTGTCGCCGTGGCCGCCCGGGCGATGTAGTCGAAGAACTTGTTGGCCTCGGTCGGACAGGCGGCGACCCACAACGCCTGGAGCGTGAACGACGCGTCGCGCACCCACGCGTAGCGGTAGTCCCAGTTGCGTGAGCCGCCCGGCACCTCGGGGAGCGAGGTCGTGGGCGCGGCGACCATCGCCCCGGTCGGGTAGTACGTGAGCCCGTAGAGCACCCGGCCGCTGAGGTGGACGAGGTCCGCCCACGGGCCCTCGTAGTTCTGGTGCAGCCCCGACCACGTGCGCCACGCCTCGGTGGTGTCGTCGAGACGGTCGCCGATCTCGCGTCCTCGGTCCAGACCCGGGGCCATCGTCCGGATGGCGCGGCGTACTGGAGCGCGAACGCGGCCGACTCGCCCGGGCCCAAGGTGAACCGGGCCGACGCGGTGCCCGCCTCGACGTCGAAGCGGCACCGTCGACGACAGCGTCAGCGCCACTGTCTCGGTGCGCATCGCCACACCACCGTCGAACGGTTCGAGCGTCGGCGTGACCGACCCGTACTCGGGTCGGGGTGCGTAGTCGACCACCAGCTCGACCGACCCGGCGACGCCGACCACCCGGCGCATCACCGCGTTCACGGCGTTGGCGCCGAGCTGGTGACCCCGTTCGTCGCGGCCCGACCACCGAGCGCGTCGGTGAGCACGACCGAGCCGCTCGCCGTCGTGAAGGTCGTCTCGAGCACCATCGAGCCGTCGAGGTAGCGCCGGCTCGACTCGGAGCGTCGTTGCGTCGGCGGGACGGATCGACCAGTGCCCGGCGGCATCGTCGAGGATGCGGCCGAACACCGACGGCGAGTCGAAGCGAGGGAGGCACAGCCAGTCGATCGAGCCGTCACGGCTCACGAGCGCGCCGGACCGGCAGTCCGACAGCAGGGCGTAGTCGGCGATCGGCAGTTGGCTCACACCGGCAGATCCCTCACGGATCTCCCGCGAGGGGTGCGGGCCGACCGCGCAGCGCACGACGAGCACCGGCTGCTTGGCCGCGTGCAGGACGCCCAGCACCACGCTGCCGAGGAGCGCGCTGGAGACGGCGCCATGCCCGCGCGAGCCGATGACGATGAGGTCGACGTCGTTCGGCTCGGCGTGGGCCACGATCTCGTCCGCGGTCGAGCCGCCCAGCAGCATGGTCGTGGCGGGCACGCCGTGCTCGGCCGCGACGGCGGAAGCCTCCTCGAGCAGGGCGTGGTCGTGCTCGGTCGGCTCGTGGGGCAGCGCGACGCCGGGCTCGTCGATCTCGGCGGACAAGGCGAAGTCGATGGTCGGCACGACGTGCACGAAGATCAGCTCGGCGTCGCGGGCGGACGCGAAGTCGATGGCGAAGCCGATGGCGTCGGTGGCGGTGAGCGAGCCGTCGGTGGCGACGAGGATGCGCTTCATCCCCTGCCAGTGCGAGAGCGCGCCCGTCGGAGTCGTCTCGGCGGCCGTCCCCGGACCGTCCGGCGGCATCAGATCAGGGAAGGAAGACATGGCGGACCTCCTCCATGTACCGGCGAGCGGCGGCGGACGCCTGCTCGGGCGTCTCACCGCGCTCACGCGCGTCCATGTAGGCGGCGTACCAGTCCCACCAGTCGTGCTTCGGCGCGACGGCCTCGAAGGCGCCGTGATGGTCAGCGGTCTCGTGGAGGAGGTCCGCGAGGGCGGCGACGTCCATGTGCGTGCTCTCCCCTCTCCGGTCGCTACCGACCGGGCAGTCGCGTCGTGATCTCCTGGAGGATCCAGCCGTTGCCGTCGGGATCGCTGAACGACGCGAACGACGAGTAGGTGCGGCGCTCGGGGTCGGGCCCCGGCACGCGTCCCTCGGTGCCGGCGTGGTGGAACACGCCGCCGACGTCGTGGAACACGTCGCTCATCTCGACGCCGCGGGCGGCGAGCTCGGCCTGGGCCTGCTCGATGTCGTCGACGACGAACATCAGGTCCTGGGTCGAGCCCGGCACGGCCGCCGTCAGCTCGGCCCCGAAGATGATCGAGCACTTCGAGCCGGGCGGCGTCACCTGCACCACCCGGAAGTCGTCGGGGCCCGGAGAAGTCGGCATCGAGGCGACAGCGCAACTTCGTGGTGTAGAAGTCCTTGGCCCGGTCGACATCGGAGACCGGCAGGACGACGACCTCGAGTCTCAGGTCCAGGGTCCCCGCCTCGGAGCCGGTGGTTGCGCCTTCGGTGCTGGCATCGACGGTGCTCATGGTCACCTCCGTTGGACGATGGGCCGCGATCATCGCACCGTCCTGCGTTCGCTGCACCGGACGCGTCGCAGGGCGCGCGCGGACCGTCGAGTGGCACCCACCGCAAGGTGGTCACCGACGGCTCGGGAGAATCGGACGCGGCCGGGTCGGGATCAGTGCAGACTCACCCGTGCCCGCCTGACCCGGGAGGTTCGACATGGCCGAGTTCCCCGCGCCGACCGAAGGCATCGTGGTCACGCACTTCATCGTCTCGGACGACGTCGAGCGTTCGCGTCGCTTCTACACCGAGGTGCTCGGCGGTGAGACGGTCCGCGAGGGTGAGCCGACCTACGTCGCGTTGGCCAACAGCTGGATCATCATCAACGTCGGGGGCGGCCCCACCGACGACAAGCCGACCGTCATCCTGGAGACGCCGACCGAGCTCGATCGGGTCAGCAGCTTCCTCAACCTCCGGGTCGCGGACATCCACGCCCTGTACGCCGAGTGGAGCGCACGCGGCGCGGAGTTCCTGACGCCCTCCGAAGGTGCACGCCACCGAGATCCGCTGCTACCTCCGCGATCCCGACGGTCATCTGATCGAGGTCGGCCAGACGACGCGACCGCCGAGCTGAGCAACTGGCGACGGTCTTCCATGACCCGTGATCGGACCAACGGAGGTGGACGGTGACCAACACCGAGACGAGCCGTGACTACGACGTCATCGTGGTGGGCGGCGGCGCGCCCGGCGAGCACTGCGCCGCGCGCGCTCGCCGAAGGCGGCCGGCGCGTCGCCATCGTCGAGCGGGCGTTGGTCGGAGGTGAGTGCTCGTACTGGGCCTGCATCCCCTCGAAGACGCTGCTGCGCCCCGGCGAAGCCGTCCAGGGCGCGCTCGACGTCGAGGCGCGCGCGCGAGGTCGACGTCCAGGCCGCGCTGGCCTGGCGTGACTTCATGGTCTCGAACTATTCGGACGCGGGGCAGGAGCAGTGGCTGAAGAGCAAGGGGATCGACCTCGTGCCGCGGCACCGGCCAGTTGGCCGGCCCGGGCGTCGTCGAGGTCGACGGCGTCCGCTACACAGCCGGCGACATCGTCGTGGCGACGGGCTCGGATCCGGTGGTGCCGCCGATCCCTGGACTGCGCGAGCTCGACGGCGTGTGGGGCACCCACGACGTGACGGGGATGAAGGAGGTGCCTCGCCGTCTGCTGGTGCTGGGTGGGGGCGCGGCGGGCACCGAGCTGGCCCAGGCCGTGCACCGCCTCGGTGCCGAGGTGGTCATCGTCGAGGCGGGCGCCCACCTGCTGCCCCGCGAGCCGGCGCCGCTGGGCGAGGCACTGGGCGAGTCGCTGCGCCAGGACGGCATCGAGGTGGCGGTCAGCGCCCGGGCCACGGCGGTGCGCCACGAAGACGGCGAGTTCGTCATCGAGCTCGAAGGACGGCCCGAGGTGCGCGGCGAGCGCCTGATGGTGGCCACGGGTCGTCGCCCGCGCGTGGCGGGCTGCGGCCTCGAGACCGTCGGCATCGAGGCCAACCCCAAGGGCATCCCCGTCGACGACCACCTCCGTGCCGGCGAGCACCTGTGGGCGATCGGCGACGTGACCGGGATCTGGCCGCTCACCTATGTCGGCGAGTACCAAGGCGACGTCGTCGCCGCCAACATCCTCGGCGAGCCACGCGCCGCCCACTACGAGGCCGTGCCGCGTGTCGTGTTCACCGACCCGCAGGCGGCGGCGGTCGGCGACGGCGAGGCTCGGTTCAGCGCCACCACTCCCCTGTCGGGGGTGACCCGGATGCAGACCTACACCCATGCCTACGCCGAGTCGAAGGGCTTCCTGACCCTGCTGAGCGACGGCGAGCGGCTCACCGGTGCGTATGCGCTCGGCCCCGAGGCGGGCGAGTGGCTGCAGCAGGCCACCGTCGCCATCCGCGCCCACGTCTCGATCGATGTGCTGCGCGACACCATCCAACCCTTCCCGTCGTTCTCGGAGATCTACGCCTTCACCGTGAAGGCCCTCCATCGCCAGATCACGGCCGAGCTCGACCAGTCGCACGCCGCGGTGGCGCCGTCGTGAACCGGCGTCGGCCCCGACGAGCGTTCGAGGAGGACGCATGACCGACCCGTTGTTGGCCGGACAGACCGTCGTCGTGATCGGCGGGAGCTCGGGCATCGGGCTCGAGACCGCCCGGCGGGCCCGCGCCGAGGGCGCCGAGCTGATCCTGGCGGCGCGCAACGCGGACCGCTTGCGCGACGTGGGCCTCGAGCTCGAGGCGAGCACCCATGCCTTCGACGCCCTCGACTTCGACCGGCTCGATCAGTTCTTCGACGAGCTGCCGACGCCGATCGACCACGTGCATGCTGACCGGCCCGGGCCCGTACTACGCGCCGCTGGCGGAGTTCGACTTCGACGAAGGCCGGCGCGACGTCGAGGGCCACCTGTGGCTGCCGCTGCGCATCGCCCAGCACGCCGCGACCAAGGTTCGTCCAGGAGGAACGCTGCTCTTCATGGGCGGCACCGGCGGGCGGCGCCCCACGGTCGGCTTCTCGCTCATCTCGGCGCTCACCGCCGCGGGGCCGGCGATGACCGCCAACCTGGCGCTCGAGCTGGCGCCGGTGCGGGTCAACCTGATCGCGGCCGGCTTCGTCGACACGCCGCTGTCGGCGTCGCTGCTGGGCGACGATCTCGACGAGCGCCGCGAGCAGCTGCGCACGACGTTGCCGATCGGCCGTGTCGTCGGACCGGCTGACATCGCCGCCCTCGCCGTCCACCTGATGACGAACACCGCGGTCACGGGTGCGACCTACGACATCGACGGCGGCCAGCAACTCGTCACGTCGACCTGAAAGCACGAGCACCGGGAGCGGTTGAGGACTCAGCGCTGCCTGCGGTCGGACAGGTACGCGTCTCGCCTCGGCGGGCACGGGGTAGGTCCGGGCCCATGGCTGAGCTGCTCATCGACTTCATCACATCGCTCGACGGGTACGGGGCGGCCGAAGGCTGGCCGGGCTGGTGGGGGCTGGAAGGACCGGAGTACCTGACGTGGCTGGGCGAACAGCCCGAGGCCGAATACACGGTCCTGATGGGCGCCAAGACATACCGCCTCATGTCGGGATTCGCCGCGGCCGGCGAGCCCGGCACTGACGTCCTCGCCGACTTCTCGAAGGTCATCTTCTCCAGCACGTTGAGCGACCCGCTCTCGTGGGCGAACTCCCGACTCGTTTCGGGCGACGCCGTTGATGCGGTCAGGCAGATGAAGGAGGAGGACGGCCCGTCGATGCGCACGATCGGCAGCCTGAGCTTGTGCCGCTCACTCCTGAACGCCGGCCTCGCCGACCGCTTCCGGGTGGTCGTCTTCCCCGTCATCACCGGGAGCACCGGCCAAGAGCGGATCTACGACGGCTATCCAGATGTCGGCCTCGAGATGCGCAGCAGCCGCACGTTCGACGGTCGCATCCAACTCCTCGAATACGTCCCGAAGGTCCTGGCTCACCCACCTCTTTCCGAGCCCACCAACGCCTAGTTGTTGCGACGGAGGACGATGCCGGAGAGGTGCTGCAGCGAGTTGTCGAGGTGGTCCAGTTCGAACGGCGGGAACTGGAGGTGCTCGCGCACTTCGGGCGGCACCGCCGACCAGTCATACGTCAGCGTCACCGTCGTTCCCGACGGGCCGGACGCCTCGAGGTCATAGCGCCAGATCCAGCCGCCGGAGCTGATCTCCCCGGTCTCCGGCGACTCGCTCCCCGGCTGCCACGCGATGGCCCGCGGCTCGTCGAAGACCTCCACCCGGTTGGCGATCTTGTAGTCCTTGTCCGGGTGGTTCGGGTGGTACATGGCCATCCGGAAGATCTGCCCGGTTGCGGTGATCCGATCGCCGTCCATCGCCTCGCGGACCCACCCGGTGCCGTCGATGTCGACGTGGGCCGATGGGTCGGCCAAGACGGCGAACACCGCCTCCGGGGCAGCCTCGATCGTCGTGGACACGCTCACGCTCTCTGGTTCCATGTCAGTTGGACGGGTCGGCCGGCCCGAACTCATCGCCGCCCGTGACTCTGCGGGACTGTCGATTCCGACATCTCCATTCGTCGGTATGGGTAGGAGGCACGAGCGGTCGTTCCGTCGACCGATGGTCGTTCTCGGTCGGCGCCTCCCCGCTTTGATGTTGACCAGGAGGACTCCGATGAAGGCTGTTCGCATCGAGAAGCCCGAGGGCCTTGAGGGCATCGACGGTTTGGTCTACGAGCATGCTCCGAACCCCCAGCCCGCCATCGGCGATGCGCTTGTGGAGGTGCGGGCCGCCAGCTTCACGCCGACCGAGCTGACGTGGCCGTTGTCGACCGATCGAAACGGGCACGACCGAGGACCTCGAATTCCGGCCCATGAGGGGTCGGGGGTCGTGGTGGAGCTTGGCTACGGCACCGCCGGCGTGTCGGTGGGCGAAGAGGTCTTCGGCTTGATCGACGGGTACCGCGACGGCTGGGCGGCCGAGTACGTGGCCATCGAAGCACGCAGCTTGGCGCCCAAGCCGACCACGGTCGATTTCGTGGAAGCCGCGGCCATCCCGCAAGCCGGGCTCACGTCGTGGCAGGCGCTGTTCGACCACGGACACCTCGAGTCGGGACAGACAGTCCTGATCCACGGCGCCGGCGGCGGCGTCGGGACGATCGGAGTGCAACTCGCCCACTGGGCCGGCGCCCACGTCATCGGTTCGGGCCGAAGCAGTGCCCGTGAGCAGATACTCGAGCTCGGTGCGGATGAGTTCGTGGCCGTCGATCGGGACGGGTGGGAGACGACGATCGGTCCCGTCGATCTGGTCTACGACATCATCGGCGGCGACGTGCTGGCCCGATCGGCGGCGATCGTCAAGCCCGGTGGCGCAATCGTGTCCGTCGTGGCTCCAGCGCCGACCGATCGTGACGACATCCGCGCCGTGGGATTCGTGCGCGACCCGAGCGGTGCTCAGCTCCGCGAGATCGCTCGCCTGGTCGACGAAGGCGTCCTTCGTTCTCAGGTCGGGGCCGTGTACCCGCTGGCTGACGCGCGCAACGCCTTCATGGCCAAGGCCACGGAGCACATTCCGGGCAAGGTCGTGCTGACACCCTGACCTCGTTCATCGGATCACCTGGCCGATCCCGACGAGATTGCCCTCGCTGTCACGGAACCAGGCGCGACGACGCCGGATGGCACGAGCGCCGTCGGGGTGGGGTCATCTCGGCGCCTGCGCGAGCGAAAGGATGTTGCCGTCCGGATCTTTGAAGTAGGCGACCTTCGCGTCTCCTTCGAAGTGCGCGATGCCTTGGGCGTCGGTGACGATCGGCGGTTGGTCGTACTGCTCGAATCTCACGCCCTGCTGCGTCAGCTCGGCGACGACCGTCTCGATGTCGTCAACATCGAAGCCGACGATCGTGAACTCCGCGGCACCCGCGTTCGGTGACAGGTACACGTTGATCTGCGTGTCACCGCCGCATGGGTACCCGACGTTGTCACCCGTGTCGGTGCCCGGCACGAGGCCGAGCACCCGTTCGTAGAACTGGCGGGCCCGTTGCATGTCGGACACTGCAGCAGATGCGCCGCAGCGGTAGTCCTTCAGACTGACCATGGGTCGTCCTCCTCGCGCTGGTCAAGAGGCCATCGCCGCTATGTACCCGCGATCCGAAAGACGTGACCCTCCTCCTGCGCCCTCCACGCAGGTCACACCGGAGAGCCCTCCTCGCGCATGAGTCGATCGAAGCGTTCCCAGGTCAGTCGTCTCGCCTTCTTGCCGTGCCGCGGTCGCCAGTCGATGGATCCTCTGCTGATCTCCAGCGTTCCGATCAGCTCACCGTCGCCATGGACCTTCAGGACCGCATCCACGTTGCGGATCGTGGTGGCGGCAGGTAGCTCGAGTTCGATGTCGTGAAGCGCCATGGTCTCCCCCTATGTCGAGTCGCCAACATTCTGTCGTGGGAGGAGGCTCTCGACAGATGCGTGGGTGGGTAGATAGCGGCGGGAGGGACCGAGGAGGACGACGCATGACCCGCATCGCCGAGACCGTCGAGATCGCCCGTCGGCCGGAGGACGTGTTCTCCTTCGTCACCGACTTCCGCCACTTCCCCGAGTGGCAGGACAACGCCATCTCGGCCCGACCGTTCGAGTCCGAGGCCCGCAAGGCGGAAGTCGTTCGACGAGTGGGATTCGCGCACTTCACGGGAACCGAGGAGCTCGTCGAGTCGCACGCGCCCGATCGCTGGACGGTCCGCGCCGGCCGTGGCCCGCTCGTGACGACGGCCACCGGCTCCATCGAACCGATCGATGGCGGCGAACGGTCTCGGGTGACGATCGAGGTCGCGTTCGAGGGCCACGGGATCGGATCGGTGCTCGAACCGGTCCTCATCGGTCCGCAACGCCGCAAGCAGCTGCCACGCAACGAACGTCGACTCAAAGCCGTACTCGAAGGCCGTCCTCTCGACCAGGTGCGCAACCACCGGACTCGCTTGTGGCG
The DNA here is from genome assembly GCA_963734965.1 of uncultured Microthrixaceae bacterium. GTDB lineage: Bacteria > Actinomycetota > Acidimicrobiia > Acidimicrobiales > Acidimicrobilacustridaceae > UBA4742. Next base: position 1,318,096 of record CAVTJK010000004.1, read on the forward strand.
AGCTCGGCACTTCGCGACCCACATCGCCAATCCCGTCAACCGCGTCTTCGCGGGCCGGCTGCCATGGTTCGGCGTCCTAACCCACGTCGGCCGGCGGTCAGGAACCCGCTATCGGACGCCAATCAACCTGTTCGAACGGGGCGATCAGGTCGTGTTCATGCTCACGTACGGCTCTGACGCCGAATGGGTCAAGAACGTGTTCGCCGCCGGTCAGTGCGAAGTCGTGACCCGTGGTCGCGACCTGCACCTCCTCGACCCCGAGCTGGTCGTCGACCCGACACGCCGATTGGTTCCTCGGCCAGTCCGTTTCGTCGGTCGGCTGGCCGGGGTCACCGAGTTCCTTCGCATGCGGGAGTCCTTTCCTTCACTCCCACAGGCACTGGACGACGTCGGACGCCAGCGCAACATGCGACTCGAGACCCGCAAGCGGGACGGACGCTGGGTGCCAACCCCGGTGAACCTGGTCGAAGACCACGGTCAGATCCTGTTCCGCACGTGGGCCACGTCGGGGAAGGCCAAACGACTTCGCAACGATCCGACGGTGCGGTTCGCAGCTTCGGATGCACGAGGAAATGCCCGGGGTCCGACACTGCAAGGTCGAGCGTTCCTGCTCGAAGGTGCTGACGCCGATCACACCGCCGGCCTCATGAACCTCAAGTACCCGTTGCTCCAGGGCCTTGCCGTCCGACTCGTCCACCGGCTTCGTCACTACACGACCCAGCACTACGCGATCCGAGACATGGAGTGGGCGACGGCGCCCGGAGACGTCAAACGGAGCTGAGCCGCGCGCCGGCGCGATGATCTTGCTGCGCACGGCACGTCTGATCGGGCGACACGCCATACGCGATGTCGCCGGACCACGAAAGGGGATCCGCGATGGAGGCCACCAACTTGGGTGCAGCGGACGGGCTACCGCTCGTGGACTGGGCGGCATGTCCTCGAGACGCTCGCCGCGGGAACGGCGCCGGCTCCAGACGCCCACAACGCCCGCACGACCTGGCTCTCGACGATCAACGAAGACGGAAGCCCGCACGTGACTGCCGTCGGTGCCCTCTGGCTGGAGGATGCCTACTGGTTCCAGACAGGCGCGGGCACGCGAAAGGGCCACAACGTCGCCCGCGATCCGCGCTGCTCGATCGCCGTCTCGATCCGCGACGCGGACGTCGTCATCGAGGGCGAGGCCGCGCGGATCACCGATCCGGAACTCGTGGCACGCGCCGCGAAGGCGTGGGCAGACAACGGTTGGCCGGCAGACACCCGACGAGAGCGGCTCTGGCATCACTGCGCCGTTCAACGCACCGGCACTCGGACCGCCGCCGTGGAACGTGTATCGCGTCGAGCCTCGCTCAGCGACCGTGGCGCTCGGCACCGAGCCGGGCGGCCTGACCCGCTTCACGTTCTAGCGTCCGCGGACTGGTTGACGGCCGCGAGTCTGACGGCTTGGCGTGATCAGTCGGGCGGAAGATCGTGGGTGATCGCGTGATGGCGCCACACCTTCTTGGGCACGACCATCCGCCACGCATCGAGGATGAGCTCGGTCATCTCGTCGTGGTCGATCGTCGCCAGGCGCACCTGGACCCAGTTGAAGCGCAGGTCGCTGGTGCGGGGCAGGGTGAAGCGCTCGGGGTCACCGGCCACCAGCGCGTCGCGCTCCTCCTTCGGGAAGCCGAAGCCCATCCACTGCCCGTCCTTCGAGAACGCGGCGTACACGATCTGACCGACCCGCAGCTTGAGCCGACCGTGCACCACCGCCTCGTACGAGCGGTCGAGGCCGGAGGCGAACGCGCGGACCTCGTCGACGGTCACCATCGGGACAGCATGCCCGGTTCCGCATGCGGCGCGTCGCACGGAGCATCAAGACCGTGGTGAGCAGGTGGAGTTGCGTACGCGGGAACTCGTCGTCCTCGATTCGCGGGTCGAAGCGGTCCGTGACGGTGGCCAGTTCGGGAACGTGACGCTCGTTCAGCAGCACGGCGTCCAGCGGCCAGTGGAGGCCGCCGGCGCCGTTCACCAGGAACGAAGTCGACGATCTCGTACGTGACGAGAGTTGCGCAAGTAGCCAGCCGTCAGCGCGTCAGCGCTCGCCGGGCATGGTGGCGGTTGGCCCGTCGGGTGCGGTTGGATGTCAGCCTGGTTCTGCGCGCCATCTCTGGTAGAGCTGGAGGAAGTCCTCGCGCATCTCGGGAGTGAGGTCGTCGGCGGAGATCGTGCCGGTCAGGCGGATCGTCGCCCGCAGCTGGGCGACGTACTCGGTGCAGTGCTCGCAGTTTGCGAGGTGGGCCTCGAAGCGGCGCCGGGCCCGCCGACCGAGTGATCCTTCGAGGTAGTCGGTGACGAGCTCGACCATTTCCTGGCATGCGATGGGTCGGGATCCGATGGCCATGGTCACGCCCTCCCCAGCTCGGTCTCGAGGGCTCGGCGCAGCCGGCTGCGTCCCCGGTGCAGGAGGACTCGCTGGTTGCCCTCGGATATCTCCAGCACATCGCAGACCTCGCGGCTGGTGAGCCCGTCCACGTCGCGGAGCGCAACGACCTGGCGTTGCAGGCTCGGCAGCTCGTGCAGCGCCGATCGCATCAGCGGACCTGCGGCATCGGCAGCCAGCCGGTCGTCGGCCTGCTCGACCCATGGCAACGGCGGGACGGCCCATGCCCCGTTGTGGTCGAAGCGGTTCGGATCGACCGCACGCTCGACGTCGGCCATAGGTGAGGTGCGTCGCTCCTTTGCCCCGGTAGTGCGGGCTCGGTTGACAAGGATGCGCATCAGCCAGGTGCGCAGGGAGGATCGTCCTTCGAAGCGGTCGATACCGCGCAGGACCACCAGCCAGGTGTCCTGAACGACCTCCTCCGCCGCGGCGGCTGGGACGAACGTCGACGCGAGCCGCACCATGGCATCGTGATGTCGGGTCACGAGGACGATGAAGGCCTGTTCGTCGCCCGCTCGCAGCCGGTCGAGCAAGTCGATGTCATCTCGGTCCGGGGCCGGGCGTCGCCACCGGCCGCCTCCCTCGCGCGAGATGAGCGTCACCGTCGGAGCGGCACCGGCGCGAGGTCTCCGGGCGCCGCGGGCGCGCCGTGGCCCCTGGCGAACCAGGGGCCACGGACAGGTCGGGGGGACGGGGCCATCACAAGGCGATGATGCCTTCGCCGCCCGCGCCGTCGGGAACCGTCACCGAACCGATCTCGTGGAGCGAGCCGTCGGGGGCCGACTTGGAACTCGTCGATGATCCCGTTCGCGCCGGTCTGCACGTAGAGGTTGCGTCCCGACGGAGTGGCTGCGCCGTCGACGGTCCCGCCATCGGTGGCCGTGGTGCCGCTCGAAGGGTGGGCGGGCGTCGAGTCGGTCCCGACCTGGCTGACGGTCCCACTCCCGGCGTTCGAGGCGTAGGCCTGGTGACCGATCACTGTCACCCAGCAGGTAGCCATCTGGCCCGTGGCAACTGAGCCGAGCCGAGTCAGGGTGCCGTCGGTCCTCAGGTCGAACGTGGCGACCGAGTTGGTCCCGGCCTCGCTGACGACCACTCGACCCGCCGGATCGAAGGAGAGCGCGAAGGGCACCGCGCCGGGATCGTGGTTGACCGTCGGTGAGGGCTGACAGCAGGCCGAAACGATCGACGCGGAACACGTCGATGTCGTTGCCGTTCGCCTTCGTTGTGACCAGGAGCTGACGGCCGTCGGGCGAGAACGCGATTTGGCCCGGCGTGTTGGTGAACTGGGGGGTGGCCGAGGCATCGAGTCCCAACGAGCGGTGCGATCCCGGGATCGGGATGAGTCGGCCGAACACGTTGACGAAGCCCTGGACCGATCCGCCGTCGAGCGCGTTCAGCACGTACACCAGTGGACCGCGGGTCGTCACGCTCACCGGGAAGGTGCCGCCCGAGCGCGACGACCTGGCGTCGATCAAGGTGGTCGCCGCGCACGCCGAACACCGTCACCGTGTTGCTGCCGGCGTTCACCGCGTAGAGCGAGCGCGAGCCCGGGTCGAAGCTCAGCGAACCTTGCGAGGCGAGATGGTCGACGACCGAGCCCTGCAGCTGACCACCGACGCCTCCGGTGGCGAAGGTACCCGCTGCCGTCAGCGCGCCGTCGCGGTCCCTGTCGTAGGCCACGACGGCGTTGCCGTCCAGGCCATCGGTTTGTACGAACACGACGCCACGATTGCCGTCGCGATGAAGTGGGCGCGGGGATGCGCCCGCCACCGCGGGCCAGACGGCGGTCAAAGCCAGGACGACGAAGGCAACCAGGCCGATGCGAATCGATCTCACGAATGAGCTCCTCAGGTCAAGAAGGGGTACGGGACTGGCGCCGTCAATACCGTCCCCACATCGGGCCGTGCCGTTACAGCGGCCCTCCTGCGCCCTTCGACGAGGGAAAGACCTGACCACCCCCGCTCGGGATCCGTAGTCCGCCGGGTCCGCCATCCTTGCCGCCTCTACCAGGCCCGTCCGCGACCTAGCCCGTCGCCGACCTGTGAGAGGACACTGAGAGCGTCCGTCGGTAGCAAGGCACCAGCACGCCTACCCACAGCCGGTCACCCGATCGCACGATCCGCGTGGGATGGCCGACACGGGTTGCCACTTGACCGAACGGGCGAGGTTCCGGGTCGATCGGGAGCTGGCACCCCCTTCCGCGAGGCATGACCGTGCCGAACCGGAGTGGGACGCCGACAGCTCGAAGTCCGATCCGTTCCACCAGTTCGGCATCCTCCACGACGACTACCGCGAAGCCGGCTTTCGACACGTTCCGCACGATCGTTGCAGAGCTGGGCGGCAGGCTGGAGGCTCTCGAGTGACGGCTATGCGTCGAGAACGCTGCAGCGGATACGAGGGGCGAGATCGGTGGGGCGAGCGGCCTAGATGCGTCAACGGGACGCGCCTAGTCTCACCGTCGAGTTCCCAGTGAGGGCAAGCCGGGAGGACATGAGGATGAGCGACACCACGACGGCGACCACCGAGACGGCGATCCGTCCGTTCCGGATCGACGTTCCTGACCGCGAGCTCGGAGAACTGCGCCGTCGTATTGATGCGACGCGCTGGCCGACCAGGGAGCTGGTGGGCGATCGGTCTCAGGGTGTGCAGTTGGCGGCGATACGCGAGCTCGCCCGCTACTGGACGACCGAGTACGACTGGCGTCAGTGCGAGGCGCGACTCAACGCGCTGCCGCAGTTCAAGACCGAGATCGACCTGCTGGACATCCACTTCATCCATGTGGAGTCGCCCCACAAGGACGCGCTGCCGTTGATCATGACGCACGGCTGGCCGGGCTCGATCATCGAGCTGCTCGAGACCATCGGCCCCCTCACCGACCCGACCGCGCATGGCGGGCGCGCCGAGGATGCCTTCCACCTCGTGTTGCCGTCCATCCCGGGCTACGGCTTCTCCGACGAGCCGACCGAGCTCGGCTGGGGCCCCATCCGCATCGGACAGGCCTGGCACGAGCTCATGGGGCGCCTCGGCTACACCCGGTACGTCGCCCAGGGTGGCGACGTGGGCTCCCAGGTCACCGACGCGATGGGCCGCCTCGGACTCGACGGGCTGATCGGCATCCACACCAACCTGCTCACGCCGGCGCTGGGTGACGCCGAAGCCCTGAGCGCGTCGCCACCCACCGAAGAAGAACGCGCTGCCCTCGACCAACTCGGCACGTTCCAGGCGTCGGGCACCGGTTACTTCGTGGAGCAAGCCACCCGGCCCGAGACGATCGGCTACGCCCTCCTGGACTCACCCATCGCCCTGGCGGCCTGGATCATGGATCACGACACGGACAGCTACCAGAAGATCGCCCGCGCCTTCGTCGACGGGCAAACCTCGGGCAACCTCACCCGGGAGCACATCGTCGACAACATCACGCTGTACTGGCTGACCGGCACCGGGGCCTCGGCGGCGCGCTCGTACTGGGAGGAAGGACAGGAGACCGCTCGTGCGGCCGGCCAGGCGCCCACGCCGGTCTCGATCCCGGTCGGCTTCACCACCTTCCCCGGAGAGATCTGGCGGACCCCGCGCAGCTGGGTCGAGCGGGCCTACCCCAACGTCCCCATCTACTTCAACGAAGTCGACAAGGGCGGCCACTTCGCCGCTTGGGAAGAACCGCAGCTCTTCGCCGAAGAGATGCGCGCCGCTTTCCGTCCGCTGCGCTCGCCGGCACCGTGAACTAGGCGTCGCCGCACGCAGCCTCGGGCCCGCCCACACCATCCGACCCCGCCGGCACCAATGCCTGCTCAAGGCGCGTCTCGGCTCCGGGAGCGGATCCTGATTGCGTTGACGATGCCTCCGAGCTCCGGCACGGCCGTCCCTGAGCCTGACACGCCAGCCGCACGAAACCGTCGTGGGCTCGGGGACTTTCGGCGGACGAACCGAACCACGCTAGGTGCGCCGAGGTGCCGTTCGGTGCTCCTGGTTCCCTGCGGGCGTAGGGGGCAGGTCCCGGCAATGGTGACCTACCGAGCGGACTTGGTCGCCCCGCTGATAGGACTGCGCCCCGAGGCCCTGCGGAAGCCCGCACCCTCGCTGGTGAGGGACGTGGAGGCACGGGAGACACCCAGTGCAGGAAGGCGCACTACTTCGGGACTTATCCGCCGCCGCCTCAGAGCCGCTCTGCGCTGTCGGAGATTGCGCCGCGTACAGACGGGGCCGGCGGAGTAGACAGCTGTCCCTATTGCACCTGAGGCCGAGGGGGTGGACGCCGTAGTGTCTCGTTCTGCTCGTACAGAATCGGTGCCCACTCGCACGACGCTAGGAGCGACCGTGACCACATCGCCGAGCCTCGACGACGTCGTGCACGAGGCGCAGGTCGACTTGCACACCCAGCACCGCGTTCGCCGCGATCGACGAACGGATCTTCTCCGGGTTCTTGGAACACATGGGCCGGGCGGTCTATCAGGGGGTGTTCGATCCTGGCAGCCCGCTGAGCGATGAACGCGGCTTGCGGCGCGACGTGATCGACGCGCTCGCTCCATTGCGCATGCCGATGGTGCGGTACCCGGGCGGGAACTTCGTGTCGAGCTACGACTGGCGCGACGGTGTGGGCCCCTCGATCAGCGGCCCCGGCGCCCCGACTTCGCGTGGCGGTCGATCGAGACGAACCAGTTCGGCACCGACGAGTTCATGGCCTGGTGCCGGGAGGTCGGGACCGAACCGATGATGGCGGTCAACCTGGGGACCGCCGGCGCGAAGCAGGCAGCGGAACTCCTCGAGTACTGCAACATGCCGACAGGCACGAGCATCGCGGACGAACGTGCGGCCAACGGCCACCCGGAGCCCTATGGCGTGAAGCTGTGGTGCCTGGGCAACGAGATGGACGCGCCCTGGCAGGCCGGGCACGTCTCCGCTGTTACCTACGCGGAACGAGCCGGCGCCGCTGGGTCGCTCATGAAGGGCCTCGACCCGACCATCGAGACGGTCGCCTGCGGCAGCAGCACCAACTGGCTTCCGACCTACCCCGAGTGGGACCGCATCGTTGTCGAGGAGTGCTGGAACCACATCGACTACATCTCCGCCCACCACTACAGCCGCAACGACGACGACGACACTCCGTCCTTCCTCTCGCAAGGCGTCGAGCTCGACGCGATCATCACCCAGTACCGCGGCCTGCTCGACCACGTGAGCGCCCTCAAGCGCAGCTTCCACCGGGTCCACGTCTCGTTCGACGAATGGAACGTCTGGTACCGCGAGATGCCAACCCGTGGGGACTTCCAAGAGGCGCCCCACCTGCTCGAGGAGACCTACAACCTCCAAGACGCCCTCGTGTGCGCGCAGTACCTGCACGCGTTCCTTCGCCACGCCGACATCGTCAAGGTCGCCTGCCTCGCACAGCTCGTCAACGTCATCGCCCCGATCCTGACCCGGCCCGACGGCCTTCTCGTCCAGAGCATCTACTGGCCGTTCCGCATGCTGCGCGCTACCGCCGCCGGCGATGCTCTCCGGGTTGCCGTGCGAGCACCCGAGATGAACACCGGCGCCGCGGCGATGTACCCAGTCCTCGACGTCGCCGCCACCTTCGCCGAGGAAACCGGGACCGGATCCGTGTCCATCGTCAACCGGGACGCGTACAAGCCCGTCGACGTGCAGCTGCGGATAGCCGATCGCGCATGACGCGTCATCTCGGCCACCGTGCTGCACGCCCACCCCAAAGCCCAGAACGATTGGGACGCACCCAACACGATCGCACCCACCGACCTCCCCGTCATCGCGACGATGACGGCACACTGCGGTTCCGCCTGCCGGCACCCGCACATGCCGTGTGAACCCAACCGACCGAGCCGAGGGGGTCACCGTGGTCGTCGGACTCGGATTCATCGTCATCCTGGTGATAGGCGCGGTGATCGCCGCGAGGTTCTTCGGCAGCCGGTAGGACGACGAAGCGACCCCGGCGAAATGCCGCCGCGCCACGGCCGACCGCGTGCATCCCCGAGGGCCTCGGACGTACTCGAGGTGCTCCTAACCGGCGCGAGGGCGCGACCGAGGGCCTACCGCGAAGGCCGTCCCCTGCCCCACAGGCTGGACCCCAATGTCCCGAAGGAAACCAGAGGGGATGCCCGACCCACCGGAGCCGGGAGCTGGGACCGCAACACGCTCACGGGCCCCTGAGAGAGTTGGGCGAGAAGGGGACCATGGCTGAGATGGACTACGTACCCGCTTCGGTCGATGACTAGTCGCGTGGTGGCGGAAGCCATGGCGGCACTGGTTCACACAAGCCGGGCCAGCTTCCGATATGGGGCGAGGCGGTCGTCGGTGGGGTCGAGTTCGGTGACCACGATGTCCATGCGGCTCCACTCGAGACCGAGGGCGGAGGCGCGACCTTGAGCTTGGAGGGACACACGGCAACCGGCCTGGCGCCCAAGACCATCGCCGAGGTCCACATGATCGTCCGCGCCGCGCTCGACCTCGCCGTGCGCCGCGAGCTCGTCGGCCGCAACGTCGCCGACCACGAGCACCTCCGCCTCCGCGTCCGGCACGCCGTGGCCGCATCTGGACCGCTCGGAGCTGGCCCGATTCCTCGACGCCGCCGCACCACCGCCTCTACCCGGCCCTGCACCTCGCCGCGCACACCGGCATGCGTCGCGGCGAGATCGTCGGACTCAAGTGGTCCGACCTCGACGCCTCGACACGACTGTCGATCACGCCGCACCATCCAGAGCGTCGGCGGCCGGCCCGTCGAGTTCGGGGTCAAGACCCGCACCAGCCGCCGCACCGTCGAACTCGACCACGACACCGTCGACCTCCTCGCAGCTGGCGACGCCGGCTCGAACGCGACGACTCCCCCACGGCGCCGACGACTGGATGTTCTGCAACACCGCACGGCCGGTACCTCAACCCCGAATCGATCAGCCAGCTGTTCGACCGGATCGTCGCCCGAACCGACATCCCGCGGGTCCGGTTCCACGACCTGCGCCACACCCACGCCTCGCTGCTCGTCGCCGACGGCGTCCCCATCAAGGTCGTCACCGAACGCCTCGGCCACGCCCACCCCGCCTTCACCATGCACACCTACCAACACCTGCTCCCCGGCATGAGCGCCGCCGCCGCCGACCGATTCGCCGACCTGTCGCCACCGCCGACCGGTAGACGTCTACCGGCCCAGCCGCGTACCCCAGGTCACAGCGTCCGATCACAAGCCGGTAGACGTCGCCGGTGACGCGCCTCAACGACGAAGGCCCAGGTCTCTGACCTGGGCTTTCGCATGGTGGCGGGGGTAGGATTTGAACCTACGACCTTCGGGTTATGAGACAGGCGAGCCGTCTGCCAGCTCATACCACGGCGTGCCGAAAAGTGGCACTGAGCTGGGCTTTCGTGCCGCTGCACTTCCGGCGCGTACCGCTTCGAACAAGCCTGTGACAGGCCCTTGTGTAGAAGAAGTGTAGAAGCGTCTCGGGTCCCGGCCAGGCGTGGTCGTGCCGCTGAGCCTGCGATCAGACGGTGGTGAACTCCCGCTCCCGATCAGGTTCACGCGGCTCCTCGGGCATACCCGGAGCGGCCTCCAGGTCGAGGTGCGGCAGGATCCGGTCGAGCCACCCCGGAAGCCACCAGTTCGCCCGACCGAGCAGGCTCATGGAGGCCGGTACCAGCACCATGCGCACGAGGGTGGCGTCGATCAGCACGGCGACGGCGAGACCGACCCCGAAGAGCTTGCCGTTCGGGTCGTCGCTGAGCACGAATGCCCCGAACACGCTGATCATGATCAGGGCGGCCGAGGTGATCACCCGGGCCGTGCTGGACAGGCCCCGCACCACAGCCTCATGGTTGTCGCCGGTCGCCACGTACTCCTCCCGGATCCTGGAGAGCAGGAACACCTCATAGTCCATCGACAGCCCGAAGAGGATGGCGAACATGATGAGCGGGAGGAACGGGTTGATCGGCATCGTGGCGTGCAGGCCGATGAGCCCGGCCCCCCAACCCCACTGGAACACGACGACCAGCACGCCGTAGGCCGCGGCGATCGACAGGAGGTTCATGAGGGCCGCCTTGAGCGGCACCAGGACCGACCGGAACACGATCATCAGCAGCAGGAACGACATGGCCACAACGGCGGCGATGAAGATCGGGAGCCGGTCCGAGATGCGGTCGCTCAGGTCGGTGACCATCGCCTGGCCGGTGAGCGACACTCTGGCGTCGGTTCCCTCGACGGTCGCCGGTAGGACATCCGAGCGGAGGTGGCGGATGAGCCGATCGGTGCGTGCATCCTGCGGTGCGGTGATCGGGTTGGCGGTCATGACGGCGGTGTCACCCGCAGGGTTGAGGATCGGCTGGGTCACCGCGGCGACGGCGGGGTCGGCCGCGACTGCTTCGTGGACCCTCTGCACGACCGCCTGGTCGCCCGAAGCGGGCAGCTCGACGACGACCACGATGGGGCCGTTGAACCCCGGGCCGAAGCCCGGCGGCCAGCTGGTCGTAGGCGATGCGCTGGGTGGTGTGGGTCGGGGCGTTACCGTCGTCGGGCACGCCGATCCGCATGCTGAGCGCCGGGATGGCGATGGCGCACAGAGCGACCAGGCCCACGATTGCGTAGCGGGCGGCGTGGTTGCCGACGTGATGGGCCCACCGGCCGGCGAAGGTGTGCTCCGGGTCCTTGGCGACGAACGTCTTGCGGTGGATCGAGAGCTTGTCGATCTTCGTGCCGGCCAGGCCGAGCAGCCCTGGAAGTAGCGTGATGGCGGCGATCATGGCGACGGTCACGACCAACGCCACGGCGGCACCCATCCCGCTGATCGCAGGCAGCCCGGCGAGGAACAGGCCGAGGATGGCGATGACCACGGTGGTGCCGGCGAACAGCACGGCCTGGCCGGCGGTGGCGACGGCGGTGCCGGCAGCGTCCTCCACGCTCATCCCCTCGTGCAGGTGCTGGCGGTGGCGGGTGACGATGAACAGCGCGTAGTCGATGCCCACGCCCAGGCCGATCATGGCGCACAGGATGAGCGAGAACTCGGGCACGTCGAGGAAGGCCGAGAGGATCCCGACGCCGGCGGCGCCGACGAAGATGCCCATCAGCGCGGTGCCGATCGGGAGCCCCATCGCCACCACCGAACCGAAGGCCAGCAGCAGCACGATGATCGCCACGCCGACGCCGATCAGCTCGCTGCTCGGCGCATCCTGTGCGAGCGCGGCGAGCGAACCCGTCAGCTCCACCTCGACACCAGAGTCGCGAGCCGTGTCGGTGACGGCGAGCGCGTCGCGGAGCTGCGCGGTAGTGAGCTTGTCCACCGCGTAGGTGACGTCGAGGTAGGCGGTCTGCCCGTCGTCGCTGACCGCAGCGGTGCCGGTCGCGAACGGGTCGGTCACGCCGGCGACGTCGGCGCCGCCCGCGAGCTCGCTCCGAGCCTGCTCGACGGTGGCCGCCATGGCCGGGTCGTCGAGGCGCCCCTCGTCGGTGTGGAGCACGATGCGGGCCGACAGGCCGCCCTGGCTCGGGAACCGGTCGTTCAGGACGTCGGCGGCGTGCTGGGACTCGACGCCCGGCACCCGCTCGCTGTTGTCCCAGTGGCCTCCCGCCGCGCCCTGCAGGGCGACGATGGCGATGGCGGCCACCACCCAGACCCCCAGTACCCGAAACGGGTGCCGGGCACTGCTGCGACCGAGGCGATACAGGAATGCGCTCACGAGATCCTCCTGGGTGAGGCCCCGCCGCGTGCGGGGACCTCATCACCATCCAGCAGGGCGCTGACCTGGCGCCGCGCTGGGGCTGACGTCCCAGATCAGAGCGTCGGGGATCAGAGGGCCGCGGACACCCCGTTCTCGTGGCGGCCTCGCGCGAGGGCCGCGGCGAACGCCGCGTCTCCCAGGGCCGCGGTCGCTGCCGTTCGGGCAGCCGTGACCGTTTGGCGCTGGAACGCCGGCACCTCGACGCCCGAATCGACCCGCAGGCGGTCGGCCTGCCCGAGCAGCATGGCGGCCCGCTCCGGATCTCCTCGTTCGGCGGCGACCACGGCCGCCACCTCGCAACACGCCGCGGCGGCGGACTGGAGGTCGGCCTTGGGGTCGATCCGGTTCCTGAGCCGGGGGAACCCGTCGGCCCGGTACAGCTCCAGCGCCTCGTCCGCCGCCTCGGCGCGCGGCGTCGTCGCGACGCGTGGAACCGATGCACGACCGCCATCCCGGCTTGGGCCTGGAAGATCACCATGGTGTGGCGCACCCGGCGGCCGGAGTCGAGCGCCCGTTGGTAGGACGCCTCGGCCCGCGCCACCTGGCCGTCGTGGAGCAGCGCCCAGCCGAGGCGGGCGTGGAGCGAGCCGGTGAACCCGCCGAGCAGGGACTCGTTGGTCGCGATGGCGGCTTCCAGCGTGGTGATGGCAGCGGGGTAGTCGCCGGCCCGTTCGTCGAAGTCGGCGACCATCCCGAGGCAGATCGAGTTCATGACCGGCCGGTCGAGGCGCATGAAGCCTTCGGTCGCAGTCCGGTAGTAGCGCTCCGCCGCGTCGAGATCGCCGTCCAGGATCGCCATCTTCGCCTGCGAATAGATCCGGGCTGCCACCGCGAACGGGTCGGTGGGCGACTGGCCGTAGAAGTCGAGCGCGACCTGACGACGGCGGCGGGCCTCCTCGAAGTCGCCGAGGACGGCGGGCTGCTCGGCGTAGAAGGAATGGGCCAGCGTCCTCGACGCGTCGTCCCCGTGGCGCTCGAAGATCTCGAGGGCGGTGGCCAGGTCGTCATCGGAGTGCTCGTGGACGCCGGCGAGGAAGTCGAGGAGGCCTCGGCCGGTCAGCGCCAGCGCCCGGGCGCACTCCCGGGCCTCGCCTCCGCACGCGAAGGCGTCGTCGAGCCAGCGCCGACCCTCCACCACCTGGCCGGTCAACCAGTGAGGCCACGCGACACCGCCGGCAATCGTCAGAGCTGTCTCGGCGTCGTCGGTGGCGACGGCCCAGTCGAGCGCCGCCCGCAGGTTGTCGTGCTCCTGATCGATCGCCGTCAGCCATGCCCGCTGCACCTCGCCGGTGTACGCCTCGCCGCTCTGCGCGCACAGCGCCGCGAAGTGGTGGGCCATCGCGTCGCGGGTGCGCACCGCGTCGCCGCGCTCAGCGAGCCGCTCGCGGCCGTACTCGGCCAGCGTCTGCAGCTGGGTGAACCGCACCCCGTCACCTACTCGCACGGCGACCACCAGGGACTTGTCGACGAGCGCGCCCAGGAGGTCAGCGATGTCGGCCGAGGCGACGGCCTCATCGGCGCACACCACCTCCGCGGTCGCCAGGTCGCAGCCACCAGGGAACACCGACATCCGCTCGAAGACGCGCCGCTCGTCGTCGAACAGCAGGTCGTAGCTCCAGTCGACGACGGCGTGCAGCGTCTGCTGGCGGGGCAGGGCCGTGCGCGAGCCACCGGTCAGCAGGCGGAACCGATCGTCCAGCCGAGCGGCGATCTGGGTGATCGGGAACGCCCGGGTGCGGGCGGCCGCCAGCTCGATGGCGAGCGGCAGACCGTCGAGTCGGGCGCAGATGTCGACGACGAGATCGTGCTCGTCGAGCACCGTCGTCGCCCCGGCGGCCCTGGCCCGGGCCTCGAACAGGTGGACGGCGTCGTCGGACGCCAGTGGCGGCACCGGCCAGATGATCTCGCCCCCGACGCGCAGTCCTTCGCGGCTGGTGGCGAGCAGCCGCAGACCCGGGCAGCGCCCCAGCAGGCCCTCGGCCACCTCGGCGGCGGCCGTGATCACGTGCTCGCAGTTGTCGAGCACGATCAGCACGTCGCGGTCGCCGATCACCTCAGCCAGCCGGTTCGGGTCGGGCAGATCGAGGGCGGCGGCGATCGCCGGGGCGACACCGGCCGGGTCGCCAACGGGAGCCAGCTCCACCAGGCACCCACCCAGGCTCAGATCTTCAGCCGCGGCGCGCCCGACCTCGAGGGCGAGCCGGGTCTTGCCCACCCCTCCCGGCCCGACGAGGGTGACGAACCGCTCCTCGGCCATCAGGGTGGCGAGGTCGCTCCGCTCGGAGTCGCGCCCGACCAGCGGAGTCAGCGCCTCGGGGATGCTCGACCGGGCCCCCGCCACCGCAACCGGGGCCACGAGCGGCGCTGGCGTCGGGGCCAGCGAGGGGTCCTGGGTGAGGATCGCCGACTCCAACCGGCGGAGGTCGGGCCCGGGTTCGAGGCCCAGCTCCTCGCCCAGGAGGCGGCGGCCCTCCTGGAAGATCCGGAGGGAGTCGGCCTGCCGGCCGGCTCGGTACAGAGCCAGCATCAGCAGCCCGCGGAACCCCTCGCGCAAGGGATGGGCGGCGACGAGGTCCTCGAGTTGGACGATGACTCGCTGGTGGCGGCCGAGCTCGAGCTCGATTCCGAGGCGCTCCTCCAGCACGGCCAGCCGTGACTCGGACAGCCGGGTGATGGCTGCGGAGGCGAAGTCTTCGTACGTGAAGTCGGTCAGGGCAGCTCCCCGCCACAACGCATCGGCGTCGGCCAGCCGGTCGACGGCCCCCTCCAGCTCACCGCTGGCGGCCATGGCACGACCCTCGGCGGCCCGCTGCTCGAACTGGCCGATGTCGGTGGCTTCCGTTGGCAGGTCCAGGGCGTAGCCGTCGCCGCGCATGACGATGAGGTCGGCCGACCCCAAGGCCCGACGGAGCTTGGAGGCGAGACCCTGCAAACCGTTCCGCGCCGCCGCCGGGGGGTCGTCGCCCCACAGGTCGTCGACCAGCACCTCGACCGCAACGACCCTCCCGACGTGCAGGGCCAGCACGGCGAGGAGGGCACGGAGCTTGGCACCCGCGATGACGACGTCGCGTCCCTCGTCATCGAGCACTTCGAGGGCGCCGAGCAACCCAATGTGCATGGGTTGGACCGTACCCCGCTCAATGACCACTTTCAGCGGGAGGTCAGCGGCGAGTCAGCCCCCACCGGCAGGGTGACCACATGACCCACCTCGCCATCGAGCACGCCTTGCTCGCCGTCATGGCCGCCGGTGTCGGCGATACCACCACGGCCACCGACCACATCGCCCGAGCGCAGCAGCAGTCGCGCACCACGTCCCGACGAGCGCGCCAGATCGTCGAGATCGCCGCGCTCGTCGTCGCCGGCGACCGGCCGCGAGCCGCTGGACTGGCCCTCGAGCACGCCTGCGAGTTCATCGACGACGCCGAGCTCCTCGCCGTTGTCACGGCCATCGACGGCTAGTTCTGAGACGGTCTCATAACTGCATCGTGACGGGAGTCTCGAGCCCCGTTGACGCCCGGACGAAGGCTCAGATCCCAGTCGGGCTGGTTGCCCGAAGGTCAACTGGTGCGAGTGCGCCCTCGGTACCCCGACCCGCATCGTGCCGGCGGGAAAACATGCGTCTTCCCGGCCGAAAGGCCGCTTCTACAGGCCGAGTGTAGAAGAGGCACAAAAATGCAGGAGGCCGGTTGTCGAAGCAACCGGCCTGACCTGGTTCGTTGGTGGCGGGGGTAGGATTTGAACCTACGACCTTCGGGTTATGAGCCCGACGAGCTACCAGACTGCTCCACCCCGCGGCGTGCGAGCGAGGCTAGCAGCGGCGGTGACCGGCTCCAACTCGCCTGATGGCAATGGAGACTTCGGGCAGAAGTGGTCGTGGCGAAGGCACGGCCC
Source organism: uncultured Microthrixaceae bacterium (assembly GCA_963734965.1). GTDB lineage: Bacteria > Actinomycetota > Acidimicrobiia > Acidimicrobiales > Acidimicrobilacustridaceae > UBA4742. The sequence goes on from CAVTJK010000004.1 coordinate 1,334,117, forward strand.
TACGGTCACGCCGCGGCTGTCTGTCAGACCGCACCCGTCCGGTGGCCTACCCAAGGAGTCCGTCATGGTCAGCGTCGCCCTCGTCGTGAAGATGGTCGCCAAGCCCGGAGCCGAACAAGAGCTGTCGCAGTTCCTCACCGGTGCCGTCGACCTGGCCAACGAGGAGGCGGGCACGCCGGTGTGGTTCGCCCTCCAGACTGATCCGTCGACCTTCTGGATCGTCGACGCCTTCCCGAGCGACACCGAGCGCCAGGCCCATCTCGGCGGCCCGATCGCGGCAGCGCTCATGGCCAACGCCGATCGCCTGCTCGCCGAAGCGCCCGAGATCAACAACGCCGACGTGCTGGCGGCCAAGGGCGCCTGACCGACACCGACACCAGTCGACGGCGCGCCGCTCGATTGACGCGGAGGGTGGGCTGGGCTCGAAGCCCGGTCGTACACTGACGGGCCTTCGTCCACGATAGGACCGAGATGGAACTTCGCCAGCTGCGCTACTTCATCGCGGTCGCCGAGGAGCTCCACTTCGGTCGCGCCGCCGAGCGACTGCACATCGTGCAGCCCGGCGGTGAGCCAGCAGGTGCGCCGGCTCGAGCGCGAGCTGGGCGTCGAGCTGTTCGACCGGACGTCACGCTCGGTCCGACTCACCGAGGCCGGCCAACGCCTCTTGCCCGAGGCGCGGGCCGTGGTAGAGGCCGAGGAGCACGCGGTGCGCACGATGGCCGAGTTCGCAGGTGAGGGCGCGACGATGCTGCGCGTCGGTACGAGCGACGGGCTAGGTGGGCGCCTCGAACAAGCGCTCGCCGCGTTGGCCAAGCTCGAGCCCGGATCGACGTCGAGCTCGTCAGTGCACCAACGGCGCAGCGGCTGACGCGTGTCCACGATCGCGAGCTCGACGTCGCCGTCGTCCGGGGCGTCGATAGTCACCCCGGACTGCGTCTCGAACCGGTGTGGCACGATCCGATGGTGGTCGCGCTGCCCGCCGACCATCCGCTCGCCGCGGCCGCCGAGGTCGACCTGGCCTCGTTGGCGCGGCTGCCGCTCAGGCTGGTTCCCCGCGCCCGCAATCCGGCTCTGGTCGATCTCGTCATGGGTGCGTGTCACGACGCGGGCTTCGAGCCGACGCTCGGCGCGCCGTTCACGACCGATCAGGACACGCTGGCCGCCATCGGGGTCGGCGGGGACAGTTGGACCATCTACTACGAAGCGCAGGCCGAGCTGCTGGCCGTGAGCCGGATCGCGTTCCGGCCCCTCCGGTCCCCGGGGCTGACGATGACGACCTTCCTGGCCCTCACGCCGAATCCGACACCAGCGGCGATGAGTCTCCTGGAGGCATGCCGGAGCGAGGTCGGCTGAGCCGAGGCCAGGTGTCGATCACGTCGCGTGATCGCAGCGCGGGGTGATTGCGTCTTGGTCAGGGTCGCTCGTCGGGTTGGAATGAGCCATCAACCCCAACCGAAGGAGCAGATGGCCATGCCGATCGTCACCGTGTTGCAAGGACCCCGCGACGTCAGCCTCAAGCGTGATCTGGTCAAGAACCTCACCAGCGCCATGGTCGACACCTACGAGATCCCGCCCGAGAGCATCCAGGTGTGGATCCAGGAAGTGCCGACCGACAGCTGGGGCATCGCCGGCAAGCTCACCGCCGACTGATCACGCCTCGTCGGGACGCACCAGCCACTCCGGGGCGTGGGTGCCGTTGGGCGAGGGTGGGAGATCCCACCGAGGCTGGGTCTCGGACATGGTCAGTGCCGGCGTCAGGTAGCGCAGGCGACCGTAGTGAGGTGTGTCCATCTCGGCCTTGAACGCGCTCAGGTCGCCCATGTCGGCGTTGGCACCATCGTTGCCGTCGCCCAGGCGCTGGTACCACATGGCTGTCTGGGCCAGCGACACCTGCACGTGCCACGACCCGCCCTCGGTCGCTCGCCGAGCCAGCGCCACCATCGCGCCGTAGGCGGCGAGGAACCCGGTCGTGTAGTCGTTGACGGCGGCGGGCGCGAGGCGCGGGATGCCGGCGGAGGATGCGAGTCCTTCGCGGTAGCTCATGCCCGTCGCCGCCTGGGCCAACTGCTCCCACCCTGGGCGCTCGGCCCACGGACCGACGTGCCCGTAGCAGTTCTCGGACACGTAGACGATGCCCGGCCGCAGCTCGGCCAGTCGCTCGGGACTTAGTCCACGGCGGGCCAAGGTGCCGAGCCGGTAGCCCTGTGAGAACACGTCCGCGTTCCGGATCAGCTGGTCCATGGTCGCGGCCTGCTCGGGAGAGTTGAGATCGAGCTCGGCCTGACGCTTCCCAATCCCGGTCTCGACATCGAATGGCCCGGTGCCGAGCAGATGCGGAGCCGTGATGTGCAGGACATCGGCGCCATGTTCGGCCAGGGTCTTGGCGCATGTCGGTCCCGCCAACACCCGAGTCAGGTCGAGCACGCGAACACCCGCGAGCGGGCGATCGCCCGGCGGCAACGGCTCGGCCCGCGCGTCGCCGATCTTGGTGATCGTGACCAGCGGGTGGTCGGCAAGGGCGTGGCCCTGGGGATGGACCGCCCACTCCTCCTTGGACAAGACGACTCCGCCGCAGATCTGGCGCTCGATGAACGCGGCCTCGAGCTCGAAGGCGTCCCGCGCCGCGACGGCGGCCTCGATCTCGTCGGTCGACGCGGACTCGTCCAGACCGAGCTCGTCGAGTATCTGCGGACCGTCGCCGAACGAGCCGTGCAGCTGGATGTACCGCCCGTCACGGGCGGCGGCGATGCGGGTGAAGCGGAGGTTGCGGGTGTCGAATCGAGCGGAGCCCATCTTCTCGGGTTCGAGCGGCTCGAGATGGGCGAACGAGGTGAGGGTCGCGGCCGCGTGCCGGGCGTCGACACTGATCGACTGCGAACGCCCGGTACGGATCTGCCAGAGATCGCGAGCGGCCAGTCCGGTCAGCAGGCGAGCGACCGCCGCGCCGTTGCCGAGATGGTGGGGCGATCGCAGGATCGGGTCCACTCCGACGATCTCGGCGCCCTCCAACGAGACGGGCGGTAGCCCGGCCAGGTCGACCGCCCGAGCGATTGCCTCGTGATCCATGCCTCACCTCCCGAGGGTGCACGATCCCAGCGATGGTCCTATCACGCTCGGTCCTCTGGCCACGGGGCGGCGATGTTGAGGTATGCGGGGGCACTCGAGGACGCCGTCGAGTGCCCTCCGTGACCGACCATCCTCAGAGGTTCGGGAGGCGCGAGATCTGCATGTCCATCTGGTCGAAAGTCGCGTTCCGCATGTCCGCGAGGGCGTTGAACTTGTCGATCAGCATGTTGTAGGAGTAGATGTCTTCGTATTCGGTTCCGTTCTCGCCGGCCTGGACGATTTCGTCCCAATAGGCAGTCCCCTGATCGGTGAGCTGACCGAGCTTGTGGATGGTGACCAACACCGTTGCCAGCGAGTCGTCTTCCGTTCGTCCTTCCGACTGTGCGTGAGCGAGTTGCGACTTCGCTCGGGCCGCGTCCAGGCGGCTCGACTTGAGTCGCGTGGTGGCGGTGTCGAGTCGGTCGGAGGCGGTGCGGCGGCTCTTCCCGGCGCTGATCATGACGAGACCGGCGGCGAGCGCCAACGCGATCGAGACGACGACGCCGAGCATCAACCACCGCGACAGTCGACGCCTTGGCTGGCGCGCCGGCGCCGAGGCGACATCCGACTGGGATGCGGTGCCGACCACCGGGTTCGGGTCGGAGCCGGTCTTCGGAGAGGCGACGAAATCATCCATCGAGCGTGTCTCTCAGCTGCTGTGCGGCCGATTGCATCGCTGCGACGGCCCTGTCGGCGTCTGCTGTCTTCTGCGTCAGGTCGGCCATCGCCGGATCGCCCTGGCTCTTCAAGAGCGCGACACTGGCCGCGACTCTGGCCTTGCTTGGAGAGGTCGGTGGCCTGGATCTGGACGTCGTTCAGATGGTTCTCGGCGGTGCTGGCGCTAACCATGACGTACCGCAGATTGGTCATGGTCGTGTCGACGGTGGCGGTCTCGCTGGTGATCTTGTGTAGCTGCCGATCGGCACGATCGACTTGAGCGCGGGCCTCATGCGCCTCGTGGTCGAGGGTGGCCGTCTGTGCACGTGTGTGCGAGGTCTCCGAGAATGCTGTTCGGCTCACGATCGCGAACGCTGACCGCGGCGATCACGAGGACCGCACAGACAATCGCCATCACGACGTTCCAGGGGTTGCGACGCGTCTCGGTGCTCATCGAGTCCACGACGAGACCCCATGGATGTGTGTCCTTGACTGCGCCGACTGGGTCAAGCGGTCACCGGGCCCTCGCGGAGACGGCGTCGAGGTCGAGTATCTCGATGTGGCCGCGCCACATCGCCAACAGACCGGCCTCGGTCGCGGCGCGCAGGTGCTTGTTCACCGTGGGCCGAGTCGTCCCGACCAGCTGCGCGATCTCCTGCTGGGTCAAGGGGATCGACGTCGTGGCCGAACCGTCGCCGTACACCGCATCGAGCCGCACCAGGCTCCTGAACAGGCGCTTGTCGACCGGCACGAACAGCGCGTCGAGCAACGCCGTCGACAGCCGCCGCACCTCGGCCACCAAGCGCCTCGACGAGCATCGTCTCGAACTGCGGCGACGCGATGGCGCAGCTCGTCGGCCTGGTCCCGCGACACGACCAAGGTCTCGACCGGCTCGAGGGCCACGATCGTGGCGTTGCGCTCGGCCGGGCAGATCATGCTCAGGTCGCCGAACCACCCGCCCTCGCCGATCACCCGCAGCAGGGTGATGTCGCCGAGCGGCGTCGACAACTGCACCCCGACGCGGCCCCGTACGATCAGATGGAGCGTGTCGCCGGGGTCGCCTTCATGAAAGATCACTTCGCCCTTGGCGTAACGCTTGCGGCGCGCTCCGGCGATCAATGCCCGCCGTTCGGGCTCGGGCAGCGTGGCCAACAGCTCCCACTCCATCAGTCCCGACCCATCCGCTCGATCCCCCGCACGAACAAAGCCTCGCGCAAGTCACCCCCAGGTGTGCCAGCATTGTGGCAGGGCACCTGTCATGCCGGGGACGGTGGATGCCCATCCAGGTGTGTGAACACGAGATCAGAGAGGCGTCCATACGCGCGTCGGTCGCGCGCAGTTCGGGGGGGTGATGATCAAACGACGTTCCAAGGTAAACCGCGTCCTTCCATTCGGAACGGTGACCTTCCTCTTCACCGACATCGAGGGCTCGACTCGGCTCCTCCGGTCGCTGGGCGATCGTCGATACAACGAGCTGCTGCAACGCCATCGGACGCTGTTGCGGGCCGCGGTCAGCGAGAATGGCGGCGTCGAGGTCGACTCGGAGGGCGACGGTCTCTTCTTCGCGTTCTCGGGCGCCAAGTCGGCCATCGCCGCCTGCGTCAGCGGACAGCTGGCACTGTTGGCCGAACCGTGGGCGGACGGAACGTCGGTCGCGGTGCGCATGGGTCTGCACTCCGGCGAGGCCACCCCCGAGGACAACAACTATCAGGCGTTGGCGGTTCACCAGGCGGCGAGAGTGGCCGCCGCCGCCCAGGGCGGCCAGGTGCTCCTGTCACAAAACACGGCGGGGGCGGTCCACGAAGCGCTCCCGGCGTCGACGTCGTTGCGTGACCTGGGCGAGTTCCTACTCAAGGACTTCGAGGTGCCGACCCGGTTGTTCCAGCTGTGCCATCCAGACCTTCCGGATGAGTTCGAGCGCCCGCAGATCCCCGTCGCCCCGACCTCGGGCTCGGGCGCTGGCGTCGCGCGTCGGACGGGTCGACCGCGAGCCCGGTGCGCGAGGACTACCGCACGCCGGACACGCCGGCGGGCACGTTCCGGGTGCCCGGGGACATCCACGTCCACGTGGACGGCTGCCGCGATCCGGCCGAGATCTTCGACCTGCTCGAGCGCGAGGCCGAGCCCGCCAGCGACGGCCGGGCGCGCTTCCCCCGCAAGTTCAACCGCATCCTTCGCTTCGCCGGTGGCCCTCAGCGCGAGGACAAGGCGTTCGCCGAGACCTACCGCTACCACACGCCGGGGTCGGCCCAGAAGGAGATGTTCAACTCGTTCTCGACGATCTGGCTGGGCCGCGGCGGCGAGCTTGAGCCCGACGCGGTGGCCACCCTGGCGCAGATCCTGCACTCGATCTCGGATCAGGCTCACGCTGTCGTCGAGCTCGAACGCGTCATCGGAGTGCTCGAACCAGACGGCAGTTGGAACGAGGCCGACGAGCCGCGGGTGGCCGATCCGGAGTCCCTCGACTCGCCTGAGCTGGCCGAATTCCGTCGGCTCACGACGAGCGGCATCGAGGTCCACCACTCGATCGACTTCCCCAAGGCCGCCGACGCGGACGATCCCGACACGATCCAGGAGCCGCTGGTCCCCGTCGACCAGCTCCCGACCTGGCCCAACCTCGGCGGGTGGTTCCTGTTCGACAAGGGGACGTTCTGGTCGTACCGGTCCAGCGAGTTCGTCGATCGCTCGTCCGAATACCACTACGCGGTGCACGTCGGCCAGAAGCGGCTGACCGACTACCTCGAGGCGCTCGGTCACGAGTACACGTTGCGGACCCTCGTCGAGCAGGTCCTCGGCATCTGGCGCGGCGGTGCCCAGCCGGCCAAGGTCGAGCCGATCCATCCCGGCGCTGGGCGAGTGGGAGATGTCGGCTCCGCCCGGCGGCCACGTGTGGGTCATCGCCGCCAACTTCCTGGGCGACAGCAGCCCCGATGTGAATCGGGCCATGCTCCAGAACCTCGGCGAGGGCGTCACCTACACCTACTTCCTGCACACCCACGCCGACGTCCTGCGGCTCGGTCTGCTGCGCGACGAGCTCGAGGAGAGCCTGATCGGCCTCGGCAGCACGCGATCGACAAGGCGCGCCGCATCGTCGCCGAGCACATCCGCTACGTCTTGCTGTCGCCCGAGCTGGGCATCGACGATCACCTGATGCGCTTGCTCAAGATCGACTACTTCCTCTGCCCCTTCGACGAGCAGATGGGCGGGTACCGCCTGGACTCGTCGGGCCTGTCCGGCGAGCGGATCAGCGCCGAGGACGGCGCGTACCTGGTGGCGGCGCTGAGCCCGTTGATCGACGCCAAGATCCGGGGCCTGTTCTCGTCGGCCGAGGAGTCGTGGGCGCCGAAGATCGTCCTACCAGGCGGTCGTGTGCACCGACCTCGAGGAGTCGGCCGTCGACCAGGACCAGGATCCCTGGCTGAAGATGCTGGCCGCCTACGACCGGATCGTCGCTCGCGAGGTGAGCATGCACGGCGGCCTGCTGCGAGGTCGTCCGCCCGGTGCGCAACGGCTACCTGCTGGTGTTCGAGCAACCGAGGAACGCCGCCTCGTGGGCCAAGCGCCTGCAGTTCGAGGTGCAGTGGCACAACGAGCGAGGCGGTGCGCAGTCCGGCGGGCGGGGTCTGGCCATCCCCGGCCACAACATCGCGCTGGGCTACGGGCCCGTGTCGCGGGTGCTGCGCGCCCACGGCTACGACTACATCGGCGGCGCGATCGACGACTGCATCGGTCTGGCCGGCACGCTCCGCGAGGGCCTCATCGGGATGTCGAGCAAGTTCGCCGACCAGTACGAGAGCCACGTCGGCAAGAAGGAGTTCCTGGCCACGGCGAGCCCGTCGTCGGATCCTGAGCTCGGTTGGCTGACCGTGCTCGAGTGGCCGTAGCGAACCGCGACGCTGCGGTTCGCCAGGCCGATCCGGTGTCGCTCAGGTGGCCGGGAGCTGGTCGATCTGCTTGTTCAGCTGGTCCAGGGTCGAGTTCCAGAGGTCCGTGAGCGTGTTGGACTTGTCGATCGCGGCGTTGTAGGTGTCGGGATCGATTCCGTTCTCACCGGCCTGCAGCACCTCACTCGAGGCGGCGGTGCCCTGATCGTTGAGCTGACCGAGCTGGTGGACCGTCACCAGCCCGGTGGCCAGCGAGTCGTCCTCGGTGCTCGCGACGGACTGGGTGTGAGCCAGTTGCGACTGCGACTCCGCGGTGTCGGTGCGGGTTCGCTTGAGTTGGGCCGCCGCCGTGGTGCGCTGGGCGACGGCGTCGCGGTGGCTCTGGCCCGCTCGGCTCATCAGGAAGGCAGCGCCACCGATCAACGCCACCGAGGCGACGAGACCGACGATCAACCAACGCGACAGGCGACGCTTGGGAGGCCGCACCGGCGACGCCACGATGGCGGCCGGATCCGGCGAGGCCTCGGCCGCGGGACAGGACGGATCAGCCACTGGGGCAACGACGAACTCATCCATGGAGCGTCTCCTTCAGGTTCTGGGCGGCGGCTTGGGCCGCGGTGATGGCCTTGTCGGCGGCCGCGCTCTTCTGGGCGAGATCGGCCAGCGCCGGATCGCCTTGGCTCTTGAGCAGGGCGACGCTGGCCGCGATCTGGCCCTGGTTGTAGAGGTCGGCGGCCTGGTTGGTGATGTCGGTGAAGTGGTTCTCGGCGTCGACGGCGGCGTCCATGGCCGTACCCAGATCGGTCATCGTCGAGTCGATGGCCGCGGTCTCGGACGTGATCTTGGTGCGCAGCGCATCGGCACGCCGGCCCTGAGCCCGGACCTGGTCGGTGTGGCGATCGAGGACGACCGCCTGACCACGGATGTGTGAGGCATCCGAGAACACGGTTCGGCTCACGACCGCCAACGTCGCCGCCCCGAGCACGAGCACCGCGCAGACGATCACCATCACGACGTTCCAGGGATTGCGGCGCGTCTCGACCGTCGGCTGGTCAGCGTCGGGGAGCTCGGTCTCGGGCACCGTTGCGGCCTCCACCGTCGGGTCGACCGAGGTCGCCTCGGTGGTGATCGGGGTCGGCAGACCGACCTGGGACGGCCCGGCCGCGATCGGGTCGAACCGAGGCGCCACGAACGGCGGCGGCGTCGGAGGTTGCTGGGGCGGCCCGAAGCGGCGGTCCGACGACCATCCCGTGCCGCCGATGTCACCGAAGTCGGTCATGACGGCCGCCCTCCCGTCGATCCAAATCCCGCCACCCGGCCGGTACCGGCCAGACGTTCGAACTCCGAGCCCGACAGCGTCACCCGCTCGGGTCCCACGTCCAGCGTCGTACGGCCACCGGGAGTCCCCTCGACTCGGGGCTCCCCAACCGTGGCCATGACCCTTGACGGCAGGCCGCGCCAGAAACTGCGGGCCATGAGGACGACGCCGTCATCGGTGACGGCCAGCCCGCGCGGCGGTCGGATCTCGTTGATGACGAACCAGACCAGCAGGACGCCGGGGATGAAGACGACCCCGAGCATGAGTCCGACGATGAACACGGCGGCGAACGCCGCGGTGGCGACCGCCGCTCCGGTCGTCATGCGGGCATGGGCCCGACCCAGGACGTAGGCGTCGAGATGACTCCCCGTCGGCAACAGGGCCTGAGCCGCCGTCGCCCCCTTCGATCGATTCCGCTCACTCACCATGTCTGCCTCCCCGAAGCATCCGGACGCCGGCGACGCCACCGATGTGGCGCCCATCGCGGCGCCAACTCACTGTCGCCGGTGGCTCGCCGCCCGTCCGTCTCGTGGCTGACACGTGGTGTGTGTCCGAGCTGACCACGGATGTCGGCTGCCGAGCGACGAGGTCAGGCCCTCACGTCGAGCCCGCCGATGGAGCGGTGCGTGCGGCTAGTTCCGCGCCGACCAGACGTCGAGGGCGTTGGTGAAGGAGTCTGTTCCAGGTGTCGAGGTGAGGCCAGTGGGCGGCGACCTCGGCGGTGGCTTCGGCGACGGTCATCGTCGGGTGTCGCGACAGCAGCCAGGCCCGCAGGATCAGACCGGTGCGAGAGCGACCACCGTGGCAGTGCACGATCACCGGCTGCCCGGCTGCGACGGCGGCGGTCATGGTGTCGATGACGTCGTCGAGCACGTCGGTGAGGGCGAGGTTGCGACCGGGGCCGTCCTGGTCGACCATCCAGACCTGCCTCCGCTCCGGGTGGGCGTCGAGCCGGCCGAAGGTGCGGGACAGGGACACGATCACCGCGTCGTCGGCGAGGCGTCCGGCCTCGAGGGCGCTGACCACGCCCGGGAAAGCTGGCCGCGTAGACCAGATCGTCCTCCCAGACGAGCGTCGGTTCGACGACGTGCTCGCGTGGCGGATCGGCGGCCGATCCGGACTTGTGGGTGAGCAGAGATCGGGCCATGCCTTCGAGTGGCTTCGAGGCCGAGCCCGCTGTCGGCCCGGCCGATGAGGCTGCCGTGGAGGTGCACGGTCCACCGCGAGGGGATGGCGCCGATGCTGTAGCGCGCACCGGCCAGCCCGCCGGCGATGCAGGCGACCGTGTCGGTGTCGTGGCCGAGATCGATCACTGCCGCGGAGGCAGTCCTCGAATGACTCGGTTGTGCGCAGCGACCACACCGCTTGAGCCAGCGCGGGCCAGACGGCGCCGTTGCCGACTTGGTCGCGATGAGGGTCGTAGTCCGGACCGAGCCGGTACGCGTACGGCTCGACCAGGTCGGGATCGATGAGCTTCGAGCGCGTCGTCGATGTGGTCGAGCGGATCCTGGCCGTCGAGAGCGACGCGGATGAGCTCGTGGTAGATGGCGCACCCCTCCCCCGCCGCCGGGTCGCCGTGCGTGAGCATCGAGATGCGCCGGGCCGCGTCCATGGTCTGGTCGGGGCCGGCGTCGGCGAAGTAGAGCGCGGCCGGGACCGTGCGCATGAGCGATCCGTTGCCGGCGGCGTGGCCGGTGGACACGAAGTGGTCGGCGGCAGCGTGGGCCCACCCGGCGCTCGAGGTCAGGACGCTGCGGGTCTGGTTGCCGACGTCCTTGGGTCGCCCGGCCACCCACTGGCGGAAGCGATCGAAGATGTCGGCCTCGTCGAGGCCGTCGCGTTCGAGCAGGGATTGGGCCAGGAGCAGCCCCATCTGGCTGTCGTCGGTCCACTCGGCGGGCTCCCACGTGACGTTCCCGACCATCTCACCAGGGTCGAGCAGCACCCGTGTCGGGAAGGCCGCCGAGAACTCGCCCGGCGACCCGAACTCGAACGGCGCCCCGAGGGCATCGCCCACCACCGCCCCGACCAGGGCCCCCGTGGCCCGCTCGATCCGCGCCGAATCGCTCATGAGATCTCCATTCTGGGCAACGCCTCGATGGCGGCGACCGCCGTGGCCAGGCGCTGCTCGGGACTGCCGGTCACTTCGACGAACGGTTCGGGCCGCTTGAGCAACTCCTCGCGGAAGCGTGCGGTCATCCAACCCCGTTTGTCCTCGCCGTCGCGAGTGCCGTCCTGCGAACCCTGAGTGAGCTTCAGCGATCGTGTCGCAAGTGCCCAATCGCTGCGGCAGGGAGCGCATTCAGCGACGCGATTCGGTTGAGGAGTCGTTGGGTTGATCGAGCGTGCAGTTGTGTTCATCTGGCTAAAGCGTCAGCCTCGATGCGACGAAGGTGTCACGGTGGAGACGGGACGGGGCGCGGACACTGGCCAGCTGAGACGCGGCACCCGATGACTCGTTGGTCACGGCTACCACGGCTGATGATTCCTCTGGTGGCGATCCTGCTGGCGGCCACTGCTTGTCAGGACTGGACTCAGTTCGGAGGGGCGCGTCCCACACCGGCAACGCCAGCGACGAGACCGCCATCGGCGTGAGCAACGTGTCCGGCCTGCAGCCCGTGTACTCCTTCCCCCTGAGCACAACCCGTGGCTATCTGTACTCGGTTGGCATGGTCACCAGCAACGGGAAGCTCTTCGCCGCCGGCACCAACAACCTGATCGCGGTGGACCTCGCGGGATCGACCAACTGCGCGGGTACGCCCAAGGTGTGCCAGCCGTTGTGGAGCGCCAACCTGCCGGCGGGCACCCAGAACCCGTCTCAGCCCGTGGTCGCGAACGGCGTCGTCTATCAGACCTCCGAGGGAGCCAACGGCAGCCAGAAGGGCGAGTTGCTGGCCTACGACGCCAACGGCGTCACCAACTGCTCGGGGACCCCCGTGGTCTGCCAGCCGCTGTGGACGGCCTCCGTCCAGGCCGCCTCCCCGCCTGTGGTCGACAACGGAGTCCTGTTCGTCTCGGACTTTCAGTTCTCGGCGACGGAGCTCAAGGCGTTCGACGCCAATGGGGTCACCAACTGTTCGGGCACCCCGGTCGTCTGCCAACCGTTGTGGACGGCCAGCATCCTTTCGGGCACGGTCCCGGCGGTGGCGAACGGCAAGGTCTACCTGGCCGGCCGGGTGAGCGGGATCGTGAACGGGAACCCATTCATCGGCGTCTACGACGAGGCCGGCACCACCGGATGCGCCGGCACGCCGACGGTGTGCCAACCGCTCTACACCGTGACCCTGCCCGACAACCCGGTCGGATCCGTGGACGTCACCGACGGGACCGGCTACATCAGCAACGGCACCGAGCTCGTGGCTTTCGACGCCACCGGTACCGCCAACTGCGCCGGATCGCCACTGGTCTGCCAGCCCCTGTGGACCGCCACGACCGGTGACAACTACCCGAGCAGCAGCACTCCCGCCGTGGCCAACGGCCGGGTCTACGCCTACAACGACCAAACCGGGACGCTGTTTGCGTTCGACCGCGGCCGGTTCGGAGGGATGCTCAGGCACCCCAAAGACCTGCCTACCTGAGTTCACCGGCTCGAGTGGCCCGCACGGCGAGATCTCCCCGCTGGTAGCCAACGGACTCGTCTTCACTGCGGGCACCGCGTGGGATGCCGCAGGAGCCGACAACTGCACCGCCCAGGTGCCTTCGACCTGCCAGCCCATAGCCATCACGGGTGCGGGCACGTACACCACCACGGTCTCCCACGGGACACTCCTCGTGCGCAATGCGTCCGGGATCGTCGCCTTCAAGCTCCCGTAGCGACCGCGCCGAAGCGCTCGCTGAGGGTCTCACACGCGTGCTCCGTGGCGGTGACTCATCGGGCCCGCTCAATCGCTCCCGGTCCTCGGCAGGTCAGCGGAGGTGAGACGAGCGTTGTTGGCGGCAACGGTGCCGTTGGCCCATCCCGCCGCGTCGTAGCCGCCGCGAAGTCTCGACCGCTTCAGCGGGCCGAATCGTGCCTCGACCTGGGTCGGTGACGAGGGTGCGGCTTCGTCACCCACCGGCCATGGCGCCGATGACGTGGAGGGGCTCGTCGCCCTTGGCCACCACCTCCGGTAGCGGAGCATCGGGCGACTCCAGCGACAGGTCCTCCTCGCAGGCGAAGAACCGGATGTACGGCCGGCGGCGCTGGGTGGCGGGATCGCGCAGCGTCCCGCTGAGCATCGGATAGGTCGCCTCGAGCGCGTCGAGCACCCGCCGTTGCGTCGGCGGGTCGTCCACGTCGAGCTCGATCTCGCGCCCGACTCCCGCCAGCGTCCGCAGGTGATGCGGGAGGCGAACGCGGATCACGGCAGTGTCTGAACCTCGACCGACAGCACGCGTGGAAGATCGCGCACGATCGGTTCCCAGGTGTCACCCTCGTCCGACGAGCCGTAGACCTGGCCACCAGTCGTCCCGAAGTAGAGGCCGCACGGATCGAGGGAGTCGACGGCCATGGCGTCGCGCAGCACGTTCACGTAGCAGTCGCTCTGCGGCAGCCCTCTCGTCAGCGGCTCCCACTCGTCGCCCCCGGTGCGGCTGCGGTACACGCGCAGCTTGCCTTCGGGCGGGTAGTGCTCGGAGTCGCTCGTGATGGGCACGACGTAGACGGTGTCGGGCTCGTGAGCGTGGACCGCGATCGGGAAGCCGAAGTCGCTCGGCAGGTTGCCGCTGATCTCGCGCCACGAATCACCGCCGTCGTCGCTGCGCATGACATCCCAGTGCTTCTGCATGAACAGCACATCGGGTCGCGACGGGTGCCGAGTGATGCGGTGCACGCAGTGGCCGACCTCGGCATCGCCATCGGGGATGCCCTCGGAGTGCAGGCCGCGGTTGGCCGGCTTCCAGGTTTCGCCTCCGTCCTCGGAACGGAACACACCCGCGGCCGAGATGGCCACGTGCAGACGATCAGCGTCGGTGGGATCGATGAGCACGGTGTGCACGCACATGCCGCCGGCGCCCGGCTGCCAGCTCGGCCCCGAGTCGTGGGTGCGCAGACCGGGCAGCTCCGTCCACGACGCGGCCCCGTCGGTCGACTTGAACAGCGCCGCGTCCTCCGCGCCGGCGTACACGACGTCGGGGTCGGTCGGCGACGGCTCGAGGTGCCAGATCCGGGCGAACTCCCACGGGTGAGGCGTCCCGTCGTACCACTGGTGCGTGCCCGTCGCACCCTCGTAGGCGAACTGGTTCCCGGCCGGCTGCCACGACGCTCCCCCGTCGTCGGAGCGCTGGACGATCTGCCCGAACCACCCCGTCGACTGCGAGGCGTACAGGCGCGTGGGATCACTCGGGGCGCCGACCAGGTGATAGATCTCCCAGCCGCCGAAGTGCGGTCCGCTCACCTCCCAATCGGCCCGCTGCGCATCCGACGTCAGCGTGAACGCACCCTTGATCGTTCCGACAAGCACCTGCACCGTGGTCATCGCCGCCTCCTGGGTCCGAGGTCCTGCACAGTCTGACCCAGCGCCGCCCTCGAATTCATCGGCGACGGCCGCGACCCGGCTGCTGGTCGGACCTGTGGCGAGCCCGAAGCTCGCGTTCTCGTCCGCACGACCTCGAGAACGTCGAATTTGATGGGTATCGGCGCGGCCCGGCGGCCCGCGTCAACGCGGCGGTTCCTTCGGCCGTACGTACTCGAGGAGGCGACCCAGGTCTCGGAAGCCCACGGCGGCGTAGACCCTCTCGGCCATCGGGGTGGACTGCAGGCTCGCGGTGGTGCAGCCGCGTTCGACGGCATCGGCGAGGTGGCGCGCCGTGAGGGCCGTGCCGAGGCCCCGTCGACGAGCCGACTCGATCGTCGTCACGTTGAACACGCCGCAGTCGCCGTCGCGGTCATACGCCATCGCCGTGGCCGCGTTCTCGCCGGCCAGTCGGGCGACCAGGACGTGGAACGCGCTCGGGTCACCGGCACCGAACAGGCCGGGCACTTCGAGGATCCGCAGGTACTCGTCCCAGTCGGGCGGTCCGAACTCGACCTCGGGGACTGCGATCGAGACACCCACCAACGACATACCCATGGCCAGGGTGGACTCCTCGACCCGGTACCCACGGTCGCTCAGCTCGGCTCGCATCCCGTCGTCGCTCTCGTGGACCCACGCCGCGTACGAGTCGATCCGCTGCGCTGCGATACGTCTCCTCCATCGCATCGGCGGCCGCGACTCGCTCGCGAGACCCAAGACCTCGATCGAACATGGCGTTGTTGAAGAACGTGCGCTCGGGCTCGCTCGGGAACACCGCCACCGCGACCCCGGTCTCCCGAACGAGCGCCGCGCCCGCTGAGCCTCGCGTGTACTCCTCCCACGACGCCACCAGCGTGGCCGCTCCCCGCCGGTACAGCTCGTCATCCGTCACGTCGGTCACGACCGAGATGCCCGCCGCTCGACCGAACGGCGCCCCTAGTCCGCCTGCTCGGTCGGGCGGATCAGCACCTCGTTGATGGCCACGTGCCGGGGACGGGTCACGATGAAGCGGATCGTCTCGGCGATGTCGAGGGCCTCGAGCCGCTCGACCCCCTCGAAGCGCTTCAGCGACGCCTCGCGGATCTCGGGCCGCAGATGGCTGGACAACTCGGTCGACACGGCGCCCGGCTCGATCACCGACACCCGCACGTGCTGGCCCGTGACCTCCTGGCGCAGCGCCTCGGACAGCGCGCTCGACCCCGAACTTGGTCAGGTTGTAGACCGCGGAGCCGGCCCGCGGCCGCCGACCGGCCACCGAGCTCACGTTCACCAGATCCGACACCCGGCGCGGGCTGTCCTCGGCGGCCGCGATCAGATGCGGGAGGGCGGCGTGGGTCACGTGCAAGAGCGCTTTGAGGTTGAGGTCGACCATCCGGTCCCACTCCTCGAGCGGCGCGTCGATGGCGGGGCCGAGCAGCATCACGCCGGCGTTGTTCACCACGGTGTCGAGCCGGCCGAGCTCGCCCATGGTCCGCTCGACCAGCGCACTGGCGTCGTCCGGCACGGTGATGTCGCTCTCGACGACCAGCGCCGTACCGCCCGATTCGGTGATCTGGGCCGCCACCTTCTCGAGCCGATCGACCCGGCGCGCCGCGATGACGACCGACGCACCCGCCCCGGCCAAGCTCGACGCGGTCGCCTCGCCGATCCCGCTGCTGGCGCCGGTCACCAGCGCCACCGTTCCCGTCAGGATCGCGTCAGCCATTCGTGCACCTCCGAGTCACACCCCCGCCGTCGCGCCGGATGCGCGCCACGAGGACGGCGCGCACCCTACCGGCGTCGCCTCGACCTCGACACCACGCCGCTGCCGAAAGATCGACGCGCCCCGCCGAACCAGAAACGCGGCGCGCCGAAAAGGGCGCGCGCGTCTACGAGGACGTCGGTGGCTTCGACGTCGTCGTCGAGGCCGAGCCGTTCTCCTGCAGTTGGGCCTGGGCGATGTACGCGGCCGCCTGGTTCACCGTCTTCTGATAGGTGTTCAGATCGCAGACACCCGCCGCGCAGCTCGTCTTGAGGTCGCTCTGGGCCTTGTTGAGCAGGGTGGCGGCCGCGGCCAGCAGCTGGGGGACGGTCAGGTTGGTCGGCACCGTTCCGCTGGTCGTCGGCGCCGTCGTGGTCGTCGAAGAGGACGACGTGGCCGGTGCGGTGGTCGTGGTCGTCGGCTGGTTGTTGGTGCCGTTCGGGGTGTCGGACGCGGTCTGGCCCTGGGGCTGGCCGACGTCGTCGAAGGAATGGGGCGGCGCGTTCGGGAACAGGGCCTGCAGGGCCTCGGACACGGTGGGCTTGATCTGGATCTGCTCGCTGTTGCCCGAGCCGAACGCGGCCACCACCGCCTGGATCTGCGGAACCTCGGTCCCACCCTGGGCGGCCACGTACAACGGCCGTATGTAGACGATCGTGTCGTTGACCGGGAACAGCACGAGGTTGCCCCACGTCACCGACGAACCCTGCTGGTTGAGCGGCGTCGTCGTCGCCGAAACTAACTTGTTCGACGAGATGTCGGCCCCGACGATGGCCGGGCCCGCGACCTGTTGGTCGCTGGGTAACTGGTACTCGATCAGTTGACCGAAGTCGTCGTTGAGGTCGTCGCTCTTGGCCACCATGAAGGCGGTGAGCACCTTCTTCGAATCGTTGTCCGAGAACGGCACGAACGAGCGGAACAACATGTAGGACGCCTGGGACTCCTGCGGCAGCTTGAAGATGCCGTAGTAGGGGTCGACGCGCTTCTCCTTGGCCAGCACGGACTGGCCCTGCTGGTTGAGCTGCGTCGTCTGCTGCGAGTTCACCACGGCCCGACCCGGGTCCTGGGCGACCGACCAGCCGGCGGTCTGGCCGTAGAACGCCTGCGGGTCGTTGATGTGGTAGCGGCCCCACATGTTGGTCTGGACGGTGTAGATGTCCTGCGGATAGCGGAAGTGGTCCTTCAGCCCCTGCGGGATGAGGCCCTGGTCGAACAGCTTGGGGAAGGCGGCCTCGTAGGCCTTGATGATCGGGTCCTTCTTGTCGACCACGTAGAGCGTGACCGTGCCGTCATAGGCATCGACGACGGCCTTGACCGAGTTGCGCACGTAGTTGAAGTCTCGGTTGAGCCCGCTGTTGCCGTCGAGGTTGGTGGGATCGGCCTGCTGGGCGTTCGGGTAGTGATCGGTCGTCGTGTAGGCGTCGATGATGTAGTCGATCTTGCCGTCGACCACCACCGGATACGGATCGTTGTCGAAGGCCAGGAAGGGCGCCACCTGCTTGACGCGCTGCTGCACGTCGCGGACGTAGAGGATCTTCGACCCGGGCGTCACGTAGCTCGAGATCAACGGGTTCCAGTCCCCGAAGCGCAGGGCGAAGGCGGCCTTGCGCAGCCACGAGTTCATGTCGACGCCGCCGGCGCCGTTGTAGGACGAGGTCGACGGCGACCCGTCCTTGTTCAGGTAGTCGACCTCTTTGGCCTTGGAGCTGTCGACGATGGCGTACCCGCTCTGGTCGAGCGAGAAGTACACCTGCGGCTTGGCGATCGCGACCTTGATGGCGTCGCGGTTCACGTCGGTGGGCACGTTCTTGATCAGGTAGTTGGGTCCACCCGAGTCGGTCATCGAGTTGGCCGGAGCCAGCGCCACCCCGTAGCCGTGGGTGTAGAGGATGTGCTGGCCTTCCCAGCTCTGCGACGGCGCCTGCGACAGGTTGAGGTCGCGACTCGACACCACCACCTGGGTCTCGGTCGGCTGGCCGTTGACACCGGTCACCTTGTAGCGGTCGGTGATCAAGCTGTTGAAGGTCGTGTAGGCCAGGTAGCCCTGCTGCTTCTGGTACGTGTCCTTGACGACCTGGTCGTCGAGCAGCGGGATGTTCAGGAGCGCGCTCTTGTTGGCCGCCAACGTCGCACTGGCCACGTCAGGGTCGTTGTTGTCGACATAGGCGCGGGTCTTGACGTGGTCGAGGCCCATGGCCTGGCGGGTCGCGATGATGTTGTTCTTGATGTACGGCGCTTCCCGGGTGGACTCGCTCGGCTTGACCCGCACGGCCTCGATGAACGCCGGGTAGGCGGTGCCGGCGATGATGCTGACCAGCGCCCACAGTCCGACGGCCACGGCGGGCAGCACCCAGCCGCGCTGCCAGATGTTGTAGATGAACAGGCCGCACGACAGCACGGCGATGAACAGCAGCAGCTCGAGCGCCGGCAACGAGGCGTGGACGTCGGCGTAGGTCGCGCCCTCGACGTAGCCCCGCGTCGAGAACGTGAGGGCGTAGCGGGCCAGGTAGTAGTCGACCGCCTTGACCAGCGCCAGCGCGGCCAGGATGACCGAGACATGGGCCTTGACCTGCGGGGTCACCCGTTGCAGCGGGCTCTGGGGCCGGATCCCCCCGTTGAGGTAGTCGGCCACCAGCGTGATGAGCAGGATGATGATCAGCGAGTCGAACAACCAGCCCGTGACCCCGACGAGGAACGGCAGGCGGAAGACGTAGAAGCCGACGTCGGTGTGGAAGGTCGCGTCCTTGACCCCGAAGCTCTGCGAGTGGGTGAACAGGATCCACTGCTGCCAGAGGTTGGCCTGCCCGACGCCGGCGATCAGGCCGAACAGCAACGACACGCCGCCTCGCACCATCCAGGCCCGGCGATCCACGAAGTCGTGGTAGCGCGACAGCAGCTCGTCCTCGGGACCGGCGGGGCGGAACGTCGGCGCCGTGCGGTCGGCCACGGTCAGGCTGACGAAGCAGAGGGCGAAGAAGGTGAGGGTGAAGATGGCGCCGAGGGCGATCTTGGCCGACAGGATCCCCGTGAAGACCGACTGCAGGTGCAGGTTCTGGAACCAGAGGTAGTCGGTGTAGAAGCGGGCGATGCCTCGCAGCGAGGTGATCAGCAGGAACAGGACGACGATGCCCACGACGAGCAGGACCCGTCCCCGCCCACTGGTGCGACGACGGCGGTGTCGGCGCGGCATTTCACTCGGCGCTCTCATGAGGCGCACAGCCTACGAGACTGCGCGTCGCTTGCAGGCGCGGGTGAGCGAAGTCGAACGACTGGCCCCGATCGGTCGATTCGCGAGGCTGACGGCCGGGGCCGGCGAGCCCGCGATCCGGTCAGGGCTTGCAGACGACCCCGGTGCATTGAGGCTCGACCAGGTTGCCCGAGGCCCGGTTGTGGCCCCCGTCGATGATGGCGCCGTTGAAGGGCGGGACCGGCTCGATGTAGATGCCCCGGCCCCCGTTCCCGATCACGGTGTTGTGAGCCAGGGTCACCGCGGTCGGGAACCGGCCCCCGATCGGCGGAAGAAGCCGGTGATGGTGATGCCGTCTCCGGCGCTGCCGACGATCACGTTCTTGGTGATGGCCACCGTCACGTAGCCGGGTTCGTTGACCAGGCTGATCCCCGCACCGGTCGAGCCGACGATGAGGTTGTTGGCGATGGTGCCATCGACATCTGGGAAGTCGAAGCCGGCCGACCCATGGATGCCACTCCCGACGATCACGTTGTGGGTGATCGACAGCTCGACGCCGCAGTTGAAGTCGACGAAGGCGACCCCACCGAGCGTGTTGTGGGTCAGCGTCATGTCGAAGCAGACCGGAGTCTGGATCCCCCCGTCAACGACGCTGTGGGTGACCGTGAGGCCGATCGATCCAGCAGAACGGGCTGCAGCCGACGCCCCGATGTGACCCCCGACGTGAACATGCGCCAGGGTCACCGCCGGCTGGAGCTCGCCGAGGATCGAGCCCGTGACCGAGCCGTTCTTGAGCGAGGTGATCTGGTGATCGGACACCATGACGTCCCCGTTGACGGTGTGCCCCCGAAGGTCGAGAACGACAGCCGGCCTTGGAGCCCTCGACCGTGACGTCGCAGTTCAGATCGGTGGTCAACCGTGAGCTCGTGACCACATCCGCTCCCGCGGGACCACAACTGACCACCGGGAGCGCCTGTGCGCTGGCCGCCACCGCCGGGACGCAGAGCCCGACCATGACCACCGCCAACGCCGCCGCGAACCGTCGCACCATCAGATGCCCCTCCCCATCGGCGACCGCTCAGCCGCCTCCGCCCGAAACCTTGGCACACCCACCTGAAGCTCGCCTGAAGAGGGCGCGCTCGTGGAACGGGCCGTCAGTCGGCCTTGGGGGCGACCAGGCAGCGACAGTGGGTGGCGATGGGCGGGGCCACGTGTCCGGTCGGGAAGGCTTCGCCCTTGGGGATGTCGCCGGCCAGCGCGTTGTCGTCGCAGTCGGGCGACGGCGTGGAGCCGTCGTCGACCACCCAGTGCACGAGCGTCCCCTTGGGCAGGGCATCGATGAGGCCCTGGTTGGCCGCGCTCAGGGTGAACCGCGACACGAGCTCGTCGACCCGTTGGCCCTTCCACTCGCGGTAGCAAGCCCGCAGGCGCTCGGCCAGCTCGTCGCTGTCGCCCTCGGTCTCGCCGAAGCATCGCTCGAGGCGGTCGCGCAGGGGCTCGACCAGCTCGGCCGCCAGCTGATCGGCCAGCGGCGCGCCACGGTCCGACCCGATCTTGGACGAGCGGCGGCCGGCGTCCACGAGTTCGGCCCCCGTGGTCGCCGCCGCCACGAGCTGCGGGAGGGCGGCGTCGCGGTAGCGCTTGCGATGGATCTCGTCGTCGGGCAGCGCCGCCTCGGCCGTCGGGGCGCCCTTCTGGCGGCGCACGGTGTCGAGCAGCTCGTTCTGCTCGTCGGACAGCTCACGCTTGATCCGTCGGCTCAGCGCCCGCTCGGTCTCGATCAGGGCGGCGTCGCGTCGGGCGATCAGCTGGTGGTCGGGATCGCTCGGCTCCGCCTCCGGCTCGTCCTCGGCCCCGTCGGCGGCCTTGGTGTCGTCGGCCAGGGCCGCGGTCTGGACGTCCCGAGCCAGGCGGGCCAGCTCGGCCACCTCGGCTTCGTCGACCACGATCTCCTCGACGATCTCGATGTCCGTCTCGGTCTCGGTGATGGTCACCCCGTCGGGGCCGGCCTCGAGCGTCTCCTCGCGGATGCGGGCGAACAGGCCGCTGACCTCGGTGGTCTTCGATCCCTCGGCCGACTCGGACTCGGACTCGACGGCCTCGACTGCCTCGGTGTCCGGCGCCGCGTCGCCGTTGGTCTCTGTCGTGTCGGTGGGCTCGGCCGCGCTCGGCGCCTCGTCCTCGGCCGGGATGACCTTGACCGACGACGAGTGGCGGCCTTCGACCGACGAATCGGACCGGGCCCGCGGCACCTCGGCCTCGGGCTCGGCATCGCCCGGCGCGGCATCGTCGTCATCCGCAGCCGGCTCGGGTTCGTCCGGCTCGCTCGCCGCCACCGGCGCGCCCGGCTCGGCCGGCGCGGCGTCGGGCTCGGCGTCGGCTGGACCACCCTCGCCGTCGATCCCCGGATCGACCGCGGTCGCATCCGGCGCGACATCGGGGAGCCCGGCCGCTTCGCGCTCGAGCTGGTCGGCCGTCGGCTCGAGCTCGTCGCCGGCGCGCAGTGCCGCCGCCTCGGCCGCCAGGCGCGCCTCGGGCAACGCGACCTGCAGCTCGTCGGTCGCCACGTCGAGCGTCTCGCGCACGACGTCGTAGGCGGCCATGAGCCGATCGCGTCCGGCCTGGAGCCGCTCGATCTGCTGACGGAACTGCTTGCGCCGGCGGGCCAGGTCGCTCAGCATGCGCTCGCGCACCCTCTGGGCCTCGGCCACCATGTCGCGGCCCTCCTGGCGCCCGCGCTCGACCTCGGCGGCGGCGGCGTCCTGGGCCTGGGCCCGCAGGTCGTCGCCCTCGCGGCGGATGGCCTCGACCTCGGCCGCCGCCTCAGCCGTGCGCCGCTCGAGGACCTCGGCCGCTTCGCGGCGCAGCCGGCTGGCCTCCTCGGACGCCTCGGTCAGCAGCTGGGTGGCCTGGCGCTCGGCCTTGGCTTGGGTCTCCTCGGCCACCGAGCGGGCGGCGTCGAGCACCCGAGCCGTCTCTTCGCCGAGCAGGGCGGTGAGTCGGGCGGGGTCGATGTTGCGATTGCGCTCGGCGTCCTCCTGGGCGGCGCGCAGCTCGCGCTCGAGATCGAGCATGTCGGTGCGGGCGGCGCGCAGCTCGGCCGACACCGAGAGGAGGAAGCCCTGGACCTCGATCGGATCGAAGCCCTTGCGGGCCATCGAGAAGGACTTGCGGGCGATGTCGTCGGGCGTCAGCGCCGAACCACCGTCTGAGGAGCTCGTAGCCACGAGGGCGATGGTACTCAGCCGCCCCCGCCGATTCGGTGAGGGTAGGAGGAGGACAAGCGGGAGCCCGCTAGCCCGTGCAGCCGGTCTTGTCGTCGTGGGACTGCGTCGGCAGCACCTTGTAGCCGCCGCCCAACTTGGTGAGCGCGGCCAGAGCCTGGTCGATGTCGTCGACCGGCACCACCGCCAGCGAGCCCGAGTACTTCTTGGCCTCGGTGTACTCGCTGCGAGGCACGAGCATCTCCTGGGCCCCCGCCGCTTTGACGGCCAGGACCTTCTGGTGCATGCCGCCGATCGGTCCGACACAGCCGTTGGCGTCGATCGTGCCCGTCGTGGCCACCTTGTGGCCTCCGGTCAGCGAGCCCTGGGTCATCACGTCCATGATCCCGAGGGTGAAGGCCAGTCCGGCCGAGGGGCCACCCACGTCGGGCGTCGACACCGAGATCGTCACGGGCAGGTCGGGGTAGCGCAGGTTGTGGTCCTGGCTCTTGACGCCGAGGAAGGCCTGGTCCTTGTTGGACGGGTTGGTGGCCAAGGTGACCGTCCGGGTCACCTTGTCGCCGCCGTGGACCGGCTCGATGTCGAGGGACACCTCGTCGCCGGGATGATGGCTCTGGATGGCCTTGGAGAGATCCTGCGCGAACTTGATGGGCGCCCCGTTGACACCGACGATGGTGTCGCCGGCCTTCAAGACCTTGCCCGCCGGCGAGTCCTTGACGACGGCGACGATCTCGGCCCCCGATGCGCTGGCCACCACGTGGTACCCGAGGTGGTCGAGGGCGACCACGCTGGCGATCGTCTTCGAGTCGGCCATCTGCTCGAGGTTGAGCTTCTCGTTGGCGGCGGGCGACTGGTTGGGAGGCACGATGTCGCTGGCCTTGGCGATGGTGATCGACGAGTCGAGATGGGCCAGGGTCCACTCGAGGGCGGTGGCCTCGCGGGTCGTGACCGAGACCGTGACGTAGTAGATCGACCCGGTCTGCGGGTAGGTCGGCGCGCCCTTCACCTTGATGACGTTCTGGGTCCGGTAGGTCGCCCCGGGCGACAACAGGTAATAGGGGACGTGGACCACGGTGGCCACGATCAACACGACGGCGATGAAGAGGATGGCGCTCACGGTCCCGATGAGCCAACGCGTCCGACGGCGGCGACGGCGCTGCTCCTCGGGCGTCAGCGGCTCGGCCGCGTCGGCATCAGCGGGATCGGAAGGGGGTTCGACGTCGGTTAGGTTGTCGATCGAGGTGTCCACGGCGGCGGAAAGCCTGCCACGGAACCGAGCCCCGTCACTCGCGGGAGGCCCCCGTTCCCGAACCAGGTGACCCTCCGATCGGGCCGTCCGCGGCCCACCGACGACGCACCGCGGCGCGGGCCGGTCACGAGAACGATCCCGGCGCCGCCCGCCAGCTCGTCGACGACCCCGAGCCCGCGGTCCGGGCGACCGCGTTCGGCGCCCTCCAACGCCTCGGCGCCCTCACGGTCGACGAGCTGGCCGCCGCCATCGCCGACCCGTCCCCGGTGGTGCGCATCCGGGCCGCCGAGATCCTCGCGACCTGGCCGGGCGATCGACCCGCCGAGCGGGCTGGTGCTGCTGACCGACGGCGACGCCGCCGTCGTCGAAGTGGCGGCGTGGGCCGCGGGCGAGCGCGTGCCCCCCGAAGCGGCGGCCCTCGGCGTCCTCGATCGCCATCGCCACCGGCCACGACGACGCCCTGTGCCGAGAGGCGGCCGTCGCCGCCCTGGGCGCCATCGGCGATCCCGCCGGCCTGCCGGCGATCCTCGCCGCCACCACCGACAAGGCGACCGTGCGCCGGCGCGCCGTCATCGCCCTCGCCCCCTTCGACGGCCCCGAGGTGGATGCCGCCCTCGAGACGGCCCGGTCCGATCGCGACTGGCAGGTCCGCCAGGCCGCCGAGGACCTCCTCGCCGACGACTGACCGACTCCCGCACCTCGCCCTGTACATCGAGTTCTGGTGCCGTCGCGTGACCCCCAGGGTCACGTTTGCGGCACCAAAACGGTGGGTGGGTGGGCAGGGCGAGCGGGCGAGGACGGTCAGTCGGGGAACTTGGGGGGGCGTTTGGCCAGGAAGGCATCGACGCCCTCCCGGGCGGGCGGGGTCTGGCTGGCGGCGGCCATGACCTCGATGGCGTAGGCGTAGGCCTGGGGCTGGTCCATCCCGATCTGCGTGTAGAACGCCTGCTTGCCGAGGGCCTTGGACGAGGCGCTCCCCCGCGTGGCCCGTTCGAGCAGATCGGCCACGGCGGCATCGAGCTCGGCGTCGGGGACGACCCGGTTGATGAGCCCCCAGTCGGCGGCCGTCTCGGCGTCGATGACGTCGCCGGTCAGGGCCAGCTCGAGGGCGCGCTTGGTCCCCATCGTGCGGCCGATGGCCACCATCGGCGTCGTGCAGAACCATCCGCCCTTGCCCCCGGGCGCGGCGAAGCCGGCCGATTCGGCGGCGACGGCCAGGTCGCACGAGGCCACGAGCTGGCATCCGGCCGCGGTGGCCAGCGCGTGCACCCGCGCCACGACGACCTGCGGGATCGACTGGATCGTCACCATGAGGTCGGTGCAGGTGCGCAGCAGCGTCCGCATGTCGTCGAGATCGGCGCCGGCCATGTCGGCGAAGTCGTGGCCCGACGAGAACACCGGCCCGTTGGCGGCCAGGACCACCCCTCGGGCGTCGGATTCGCCGATGGCGCGAAACGCGGCGAGCAGCTCGCGGAGGTGCTCCAGCGACAAGGCGTTGCGCCGCTCGGGCCGGTTCATCGTGACCGAGGCGTGAGGACCGTCCCGGTCGACGATCAGGCAGCGATAGTCCATGGACAGACTGTCGCGCGCCCCGACCGTCGCCGCTGGCGTCAGACCATGAACATGACCTTGAGGGCGTCGAAGGCCTCGACGCAGTGCCCGGCGCCGAGCACGACGCACTCGAGCGGCGCATCGACCAGGTGCACGGGGATCTCGGTCTCCTGGGCCAGGCGCAGGTCGAGGCCGCGCAGCATGCCCCCACCGCCGACCAGGTGCATGCCTTGGCCGATCAGGTCCTGGGCCAGCTCGGGGGGCGCCTGCCCGAGGCACGCCACCACCGAGTCGACGACCGCCGACACGGGCTCGTCGATGGCCTCGCGCACCTCCTCGGCCGACAGGACGACGGTCTTGGGCAGCCCGCTCATCAGCTCACGACCACGCACCTCGGCCGCGTACTCGTTCTCGGTCGGCCAGGCCGAGCCGATGGTCACCTTGATCTCCTCCGCCGTGCGCTCGCCGATGGCGATGCCGTACTCGCGCCGGATGTAGGTCTGGATGTGGGCGTCGATGTCGAACGAGCCGATGCGGACGGCTTCCAACGCCACGACCCCACCGAGGGAGATGAGCGCCGTCTCGGAGGTGCCGCCGCCGATGTCGACGACCATGTTGCCCATCGGCTCGTTGATGGGCAGGCCGGCGCCTGATGGCGGCGGCCATGGGTTGCTCGATCAGATGAGCCTCGGACGCGCCGGCCCGCTTGGCCGCCTCCTTGACCGCTCGCCGCTCGACGGCGGTGATGGCCGACGGGACGCAGATGACGACCCTCGGTCGGTTGAACCGACTGACCCCGACCCGCTGCAGCAGCAGCCGGATCATCCGCTGGGTGATCTCGAAGTCGGTGATGGCACCCTTGCGCAGCGGGCGCACGGCCACGATGTAGCTCGGGGTCCGGCCGATCATCTGCCAGGCCTCGTGGCCCATGGCCAGGACGTCCTGGGTCCGGCTGTTCAGGGCGATGACCGAGGGCTCGTTGAGCACGATGCCCTCCCCACGCGCGTACACGAGCGTGTTGGCGGTCCCGAGGTCGATGGCGAGGTCGCGGGCTATGACCGAGGCTCCTCGCTCGCGCCGGCCTCGGTCGGCTTCGAGACGTCGGCGTGGGCATCCGGGCCGGCCGGACCCATGAGGGGAGCCGGGGCCGGGTCTGCGGTCTTCGAGCGCCGCGGCTCGGGTCGCAACCGCCGGCGGTGGCGCCCGCCACCCGAGCCCGAGTCGCGGCCCAGCGCCTTCATCTCGCGCTCGAAGTCGTCGATGCTCGACATGAACGTCGTCGGCTTGCGGCTGATCAGCCAGATCAGCAACGAGAACACCACGCTCAGGCCGATGGCGATCAGGACGAAGGCGGCGTTGCTCATCCCGCGGCCCTCGGTGTGGCTGTCCGCCAGTCGCCGACCTCGGCCACCGGCGTTCGCGTCGAGCCCCCAGCTCTGCCCGTCGGCCCAGGTCTCACGCTTCCAGATCGGAACGGTCGCCTTGACGGCGTCGATGACGAACCGGGCCGCCTCGAACGCCTCGTGACGATGGGGAGCCGACGCGGCGACCACCACGGCCGACTGGCCGATGGCCACCGGGCCCACGGCGTGGATCAGCGCGACCCGCCCGAGCTCGGGCCACTGCTGGCGGGCCTCGGCCACGATGGCGTGCATGCGTGGGATCGCCTGCTCCTCGTAGGCCTCGTACTCGAGCAGCGACACGCGGTCACGGCCTTCGGCGTTGTCCCGGGCCGTGCCGCTGAAGGACACGACGGCGCCGCAATCGGCGCGGACGACCCACGCCGACGCCTCGGCGACGGGCAGCGGCGCGCGCACGAGCTCGACCCAGTCGTCGGCAGGCTCGGGACCGGTCACGGCCGCCATCGTAGGCGACCCGCCGGCCGAGGCGGCCCGGGTCGCTCCCGGCCGCGGTCCCTCGAAAGGCCTGCGTCGGTAACGTGGCCGCCGTGTCGATCGACGACGAGCATGACGACGGGTCGGGGCTGGGACCCCCGCCGCCGCCAGATGACCGCCTCTGGCGCCATCCGTCCGAGATCGGATCCACTCAGCCGATCCGCATCATCACGACCCGCCCGCGCCGCAGTCGGCTGGTGGCCCTCGGCCTGATCTCGGGGCTGATCGGGGCGGCCGCCATGCTGGCGGCGCTGGCCGCGACGGGTGCCCTCGACGACCATCACCCCGATGTCGCCATCGAGCAGGTTCGCATGCCGCTGGCCTTCACCCCGAGCTCCCTCAAGTCCGTCACCAATCGGGTGATCCCAGCGCTGGCCCGGGTCGACTCGACCACGGCCAACGGCACGATCAGCGCCACCGCGGTGGTCTTCCGCAACGACGGCTACCTGATCACGACCGCCGAGCTGGTCAAGGGATCCAAGAGCCTGACCGTGCAGCTGAGCGACGGCACCACCGTTCCCGCCCAGCTCGTCGGCGTCGACGCGTCGAGTGACGTGGCCGTCGTCAAGGTCGACCGGACCCAGATGACCACCGCCGTCCTGGCCGACGAGGACGACATCCAGCTGGGTGAGCCGGCCATCGCCATCGACTGCATCATCGGCCGGCCGGCGGCGCCGAGCGTCAACGTCGGACTGGTGAGCGCCCTGGGCCGACACATCAGCGCCGGCGACGGCACCACGCTGGCCGACATGATCCAGACCAACGTCCACCTCACCAGCAACGACGCCGGCGCGGCGCTGGTGGACAGCTCGGGCTCGGTCATCGGGCTGATCACCGCCAGCACGACCCACGTCACCGTGGTCGGCGGCGGCGACCCCACCACGACGAGCATCGAGACGGGTACCCAGACCCTCGTACCTCGCTACGCCACGCCGATCGACTACGCCAAGCAGGTGGCCGACGAGCTGATCATGACCGGCCGCGTCGCCCACCCATGGCTCGGCGTCGAGACCAGCGACCTGACGTCGGACCAGGTCGACGACCTCGGTCGCACCGGCGCCCGAGTCGACAAGGTCGTGGCCAAGAGCCCGGCCCAACGCGCCGGCCTGCTGGCCGGCGACGTCATCATCGCCGTCGACTCGTCCCACATCACCTCGAGCGCCAGCCTGGTCGTCCACCTCCGCGGCGACAAGCCCCACCAGTCGATCGCCGTCACCTACCTCCGCGACGGCAGCGAGCGCGTGGCCACGGCCACCCTCATCGATCGAGATGAGTAGCTTGGCCGACTTGCTTGGCTCTCCGGTCGGCGGAGCCTCCCTGCGAGCGCTTCGCCATCCGGGTGTCACTCCGCCGGCGGCTGCGCTCTGCTCCGCCGCGTCGAGAGACCGGAAGGACCGGGAGGACCGGGTGCCGACAACCGATGCTTGCGGTGGCGGCGGATGAGCCAGACCACGCCGCCGGCCAGGGCGGCCACGGCGAAACCGGCCCCGGCGAGGGACAGCTCTTGGCGCCGCCGCGGGCTCATGGCCGCCAGCGGGCCCCCGGGGTCGGCCTCGACGTAGACCTCGTCGTTGTGGTGCTCGGGCTCCCAGCCCGTCGCCCTCAAGCGATCGTTGGCCACGACCCACGGATGCTGGGTGTAGGACACACCCGGCGGCGGGCCCTGGGCCCGCAGCCGGTTGCGCAACGCTCGCAGTCGGGGCGTCCAGCCCGACGGCAGGTGCAGGCGGCCGACCGGGCCGGCCAGCTCGGAGAGCGCATCCGATGACAACCAGCCGTCGGGGGCCACGTTGAAGGGACCATCGAGGCGCGCCCGACGCACATGGTCGACGGCCGAGGCCAGATCGTCGATGTGGAGGAACTGCGAGGCGCGGTCGGCGCCCGTGGCGCGCAGCGAGCGTGCCGACCACGGCGAGAGCGCCAGCCAGCCCTCGGATTCGGCGCTGACCGACACCGCGGGGCGGAGGATGGCAACGGCCGCACCCGGATGGTCGATCCGCCACTCCGACGCCAGCCGTTCGACCTCGGCCCGTTCCGCGGCGTACGCGAAACCGGGATCGGGGCGCAGGGGCGCTTCCTCGGTGATGGGCAGAGGGTTGGTGGCCCACGCGCCGTAGACCATGGCGCTCGACACGAGCACGAGGTAGGTCACCTCGGCCGACGCCGCCGCGTCGAGCAGGGCCCGCACACCGGCCGGATCGCTGGTCGGCAGCCCGTCGGGGCCGACCTCGTCTCCTCCCGAGCCGGTGTAGACGATGGCGTCGGCGTCGGCGACCATCGCCTTGAGCTCGGGGTCGGTGAGGGCCAGGCGGTGGACCTCGACCACCGCGTCGTCGACGATCAGGGGGGCGACCTCGTCGATGGCCACGATCCGGGCCACGCTCGGGTCGGTCCGGGTGAGCGCCACCACCTGTCGACCCACGGCACTGGCCGCTCCGGTGACGACGACGCGGCGACCGCTGGCGACCTGGCTCACTCCCCCATACTGCCCGTCGCCCGCCCTCGGCGCACACCGCTGCTCGTCCGACCGGCGATACGGGACTCCGAGGCGGAAGCTCGCCGGGAGCGACCTACCATGGCCGAGATGAGCGACTCAGGCCTGCCCGGTGACGGCGGTGACCCCTACGGCGACGACAACCCGTTCAAGGGCATGCCGCTGTTCGGCGACCTGGCCAAGCTGTTCCAGCAGCAGGGACCGGTCAACTGGGACGCCGCTCGCCAGCTCGCGCTGTCGATCGCACCGGGCGACGGGCCCGAGCCCAACCCCGACCCGCTCGATCGCATCAAGGTCGAGCAGCTGGCCCGGGTGGCCGACCTGCAGGTGGCCAACGCCACCGGGCTGTCCACCTCGATCACCGGCCGCGGCGTCACCGTCGTCCCGATGACCCGATCGGGTTGGGCCCAGGCCGCCCTCGACAACTACCGGCCGCTCTTCGAGCAGCTGGCCGGGTCGTTGCACCAGGACATGACGCCGCCGCCGATGGACGAGATCCCCAGCGCGTCCGATCCGATGGCGTGGATGGGCCCGCTGATGCACATGATCGGCCCCGCCATGTTGGGCATGACCGCCGGCTCGATGGTCGGGCACCTGGCCCGCCGCTCGTTCGGCCAGTACGACCTGCCCATCCCTCGGCCCCCGAGCGACGAGCTGGCCATCGTTCCCGCCAACATCGACGAGTTCGGCGACCAGTGGAGCCTGCCGGCCGAGGATCTGCGCCTCTGGGTGTGCCTGCACGAGATCGCCACCCACGCCGTGCTCGGTGTGCCCCACGTGCGGGCCCGGGTCGACGGCTACCTGCACGACTACCTGGCCGGCTTCCAGCCCGACTCGGGCGGACTCGAACGCCGCCTCGAGGAGGTCGACCTCAGCGATCCGTCGGGGATCACCGGCCTGCAGTCGGTGTTCGGTGACCCCGAAGCCCTGCTCGGCGCCATCCAGTCGCCGGCCCAGCTCCAGCTGCTCCCCCAGTTCGAGGCGCTGGTCACCGTCATCGTCGGCTACGTCGACCACATCATGGACACCATCGGCCAGGGTCTGCTGTCGTCGTACTCGATGGTGACCGAGGCCGTCCGGCGCCGCCGGGTCGAAGCCGACCAGTCCGATCGCTTCGTCGAGCGCCTCTTCGGCCTCGAGCTCAGCCAGGCCCAGTACGAGCGGGGCAACAACTTCGTGGCCGGCGTGGTCGAGCGGGCGGGCGGCGAGGGGCTGGCCCGGCTCTGGCAGGCCGAGGCGAACCTCCCGACCCCGGCCGAGGTCGACGCCCCCGGGCTGTGGCTGGCCAGGATCGACCTGCCGGACTAGCGACGGGCAGACCCTCGCAGGGAGGCTCGCCGACCGGAGAGCCAGTGCCGTGTCAGGTGACGTTCGTCCTGTCCACGGCGAGTCACGGGCGTTGCTGGCAAGGAGGACGACGAAGGCGCAGCCGTAGCTGCGGCGAGGAGGAGGACGCTGTCCAGCGACGTTCGTGGCCGGCGTGG
Organism: uncultured Microthrixaceae bacterium; assembly: GCA_963734965.1. Lineage (GTDB taxonomy): Bacteria > Actinomycetota > Acidimicrobiia > Acidimicrobiales > Acidimicrobilacustridaceae > UBA4742. The sequence continues at coordinate 1,365,398 of CAVTJK010000004.1, forward strand.
TAGGGCGCAAACGTTGCCTGACACTGCACTCGTTAGTTCGAGTCGCGCCAGCGGGGCTCGGCGTCGATCGAGGTGGCATCCGGATCGGACGGCTCGACGAAGTCGAGCGGCAGGGCCGGCTGGGTGGCCGGGTCGACGCCCTCGGCGATGGCCTCCGGCGAACCGGCCCAGACGGCGTCGGCGGCCAGGTCCGCACTTCCGTCGAACACCTCGTGGGCATCGCCGTCGAAGACCGCCGGGGCGGCCACGGCGGTCGTGACATCGGCATCGACGATGGTGGGGTCGACGTCGTCGTTGAGGCCCCTCGACACGAATCCCGGCGGAGGCGACCATCGATCGGCGGGGGCGTCGGGCGGGCGCGGCGGCAGCGGGCGCGGCGGGGGCGGGGCCAGGCCGGCACCATCGGCCGCCGCCGAGGCCACGCCGGCGCCCACCGGAGCCGGGGGTGGGGGTGGGGGTGGGAGCACCGCGGTCGGGTCGTTCGGGTCGACCGCCTCGGCGCCCGAGCGACCCCGGCCGGCGCCGAAGGACGGCGGCACCTTGCGCAGGCCCCGGCGCACCAGCTTCTGACCGGGTGACTCCCACTCGTAGGTCCCACGTGCCACGCGCCGCTGACCGATCCAGTAGGAGATCATGGCCAGGGCCATCGCCACCCCGATGATCAGGTAGCCCCAGAACAACGGCAGCGGGAGCAGCAGCGGTATGGCCGCTCCGAGGACCCATGCCAGTTGGAAGCGGGTCTCGAACCGGGCGAAGGACCGCCCCCGGTTGGCGTCCGGCGCATCGCGCTGCACGAGGGCGTCGAAGGACTGCTTGGCCGTCCCCGAGGTGGTGCCCAGCAGGAAGGAGAGCAGCATCGCCCCGACGACACCACCCAGGACGGCGGCCACGAGTCCGCCGATCATGGTGGCGGCCAGCGAGCCGATGATGATTCGCGGCTCGTTGAACGCCTGTCTCAGTCGTGGCGCGAGCGCGGCGCCGGCCAGCACACCGCCCTGGGCGGCGATGCCGGCGGCACCGACCATCCACGGCTGCAGAGCCCCGCTCTTGAAGGCGAAGGCCAGCAGGAGGAACAACAGCCCGACCGAGGCCCGCAGCAGGGCCATGGCCGATGCGGCCAGCCGGATGCCGGCGTTGCGCAGCTCGTGCTTCTCGACGTCGGTCGCTCGCTCGGGGGCCACCGAGACACGGGGCAGACGGGCCGCGAACACGACGCCGACAGCGAACACCGCGGCCCCGAGGCCGACCGCGAGCTGCGGACCGAGGCGGTCGCCGCCGATCTTGAGCAGCAGCAGGCCTGGACCGCCGCCGGCGACAGCCGCCATCCCGCTGATGAGGGCCAGCTTCGAGTTGGCTTCGACCAGCTCGCGGTCGGTGCGGACCGTCGTAGGCACCACGGCGGCCCGCGAGATCAGATACGCCTTCGAGAACACGAGCATCAGGAAGGCCTCGAAGTACCACTGGACCTTGTCGATGTCGCGCACGATCAGCACGCACAGCAGGGCCCGTAGCGCCATCGTGGCCACGATCATCCATCGCCGACCGCCTCTGGCCCGATCGAGGGCCGGGCCGATGAAGGGCGCGGCGACCGCGAACGGGGCGAAGGTCAACAACAGGTACAAGCCGATCTTCCACCGGGCCTCGGTGGGGCTGACCGAGAAGAAGACCGAGCCGGCCAGGCTCACGAAGAACAAGGCGTCGCCGGCCGCCGAGAGGGCGTGGGTCCGGGCCAGGCGGGTGAAGGGACTGGCTGCGAAGGGACGGCGAGGATCCCGGGCCACCGACGGCGGGAAAGGCTCGCTCATGGGCGCAATGGTAGGGCTACCGCCGGAGCCGGAAACGGTCGTGGCGACCACGACCGGCTTGATCCCGATCCATCGCCTCTAGCGGTGCGGAGTCTCGTACTTGTAGCCGAGGCCCCGGATCGTCACGATGCGGGTCGGTGAGGCCGGATGGGGCTCGACCTTCGACCGGAGGCGCTTGATGTGCACGTCGAGCGTCTTGGTGTCGCCGACGTAGTCCGCCCCCCACACCCGATCGATCAGCGTCTCGCGGGTGAGCACCCGACCGGCGTTCTCGAGCAGCAGGGCGAGCAACTCGAACTCCTTGAGGGGCAGGCGCACCTCGTCGTCCCGGATGAACACCTCATGGCGCTCATGGTCGACACGGACATCACCCACCTCGACGACATCGTCGCCCACGATGGGCACGATCCCGGACTCGTCGCTCGAACGCCGACGGAGCACCGCGCGGATCCGGGCGACGAGCTCACGGAGGCGGTAGGGCTTGGTCACGTAGTCGTCGGCGCCGACTTCGAGTCCGACGACCGTGTCGATCTCGGCGCCCTTGGCCGTCACCATGATGATGGGCACGTTGGAACGCGACCGCAGCTCTCGGCACACGTCGAGACCCGACACCTTGGGCAGCATCACGTCGAGCAGCACCAGGTCGGGCTTGACCTCGTCGAACATGTCGAGCGCTTCGACGCCATCGCGGGCGACGCTCACCTTGAAGCCCTCGCGCGACAGCCCGAGGGTCAGCGCGTCGACGAACGAATCTTCGTCCTCGACGATGAGGACAGACGTCGCTGGCGTCATGCGCTGCCTTCCTCTCGGAGCCGGTCGCCGTCACGCGTCGACTCGGCACCGCGCCGCGGCGCGCCGTCACGGATCGGTGTGGCCTCGCGCAGCTGACCCTGATCGTCGGGGATGACCAGCGGGCCCGACGCCGACGGCAGGATCAGCTCGAACACCGATCCCTCGCCCAGCCTCGACTGCACCCGCACGTCGCCCTGGTGGTTGGTGGCGACGTGGCGGACGATGGCCAGCCCGAGCCCGGTGCCACCCGTGGTGCGGCTGCGGGCCTGGTCGACCCGGTAGAAGCGCTCGAAGACCCGTTCGAGATCGGCCTTGGGGATGCCGATCCCGCGATCCTCGACCCGCATGACGACGTCGACCCCGTCACCGGCGGCCGACATGGTCACGACCGACCCGGCGTCGGAGTACTTCACGGCGTTGTCGAGCAGGTTGTACAGCGCCGAGGTGACCTGACGGCGATCGCCGAATATGCCCAGGCGGCGATCGGGCTCGGTCAGGTTGATCTCGATCCCGGCCTGCTCGGCCGCCGGCCGCATCCGTTCGAAGGCTTCGGCCATGACCAGGTGCACGGGCACCTGCTCGCGTTCGGGCGACTCCTCGCTCTCGATGGTGCTGAGGGCCAAGAGGTCCTCGATGGTGCGGGCCAGACGGAAGGCCTCGGTCACGATCCGCTCGGCCAGCCGGTTGGCCACCGCCGGGTCCTCCTCGGCCAGCAGCGTCTCGGCCAACAGCCCGACGGCGCCGATCGGGGTCCGCAGCTCGTGGCTGATGTTGGCGACGAAGTCACGCCGGGTGGCCTCGAGCCGCCGGCGTTCGGAGATGTCGTCGACGACGGCCAGCGCCCCGCCGAACACGCGACGGCCCTCCGAGCCGTCGGGCTGGTCGACGAGGGGTGTCGTGGCGATGACCAGGGTGCGCCGCGGTGGACCGAACAGATCGATGGTTCGCTGCCCGGCGTGGCCGACGAGGGCCTCGCCCACCAGCTCGGTGATGGCCGCCTCGACCAGGGCGTCGCTGTGTCGGGCCGACTCGAAGGTCTCGGCCACGTGGTTGCGGAACACGACGCCCCCGGCGGCATCGGTGATCAGCACCCCCTGGGGGATGGCGTCGAGGGCGCGCTCGAGCCGGTCGCGATCCTCGCGCCAGCCGGCCCGCTCCTCGGTCATTGCCCGGGTGAGGTGGTTGACCTCGTCTCGGGCGGACGCGGCCTCGCGTCCGCGGACGCCGAGCTGGCGGGCGAGGACGAGCACGGCGGCGATGGCCGCCAGCGCCACGACGGCGATGAGTGGCGCCGCCACCTCGACTCCCTCGATGACCAGCACGGGTGGTTCGCCTACCCCTGTCCCGTGCTCGACTCGGACTCGGGCGGAGCGCCGTCGTCGGCGTCGGGACGGATCTCGAGATCGTCGATCTGCACCGCGAGCTGGCGTTCGGCCCGATCGCGGCGGGCGACGAGCCGGGCGGCGCCGCTGTGCTCGGGCAGCCAGCCGGTGACCATGTACGCGACCCGGGCGCCGATGTTGACGGCGTGGTCGCCGATGCGCTCGTAGTAGCGCCCGATCAGCGCCAGCTGCACCGCCGCCTGCAGATCGATCACCCCGGCGTGGTGCGACTCGAAGATGGCCTGGATGTAGTCCTTGTGCAGGAGGTCGAGGCCGTCGTCCATGTCGTCGAGAGCCGACGCCAGGCTGGCGTTGCCCTCGACGTAGGCGTCGATGCACAGCCGGAAGAGGCGGGTGGCCTCCTCGCTCATGCGTTCGATCAGGCCCCGCAGGCGCGGGTCGTACTGGACGCCGTAGATGCGGCGCGCCCCTTTGGCCACGTTGACCATGAGGTCGCCCGAGCGCTCGATCTCGGACACGAGGCGGATCGCGGTCATGAGCGACCGCAGGTCGATGGCCACGGGCTGCTGGAGGGCCAGGACCTGATAGCAGTGCTCCTCGATGTCGAGGGCCAGCGAGTCGACGACGTCGTCGTCCTCGATCAGCTGCTGGGCGCCCTGCAGGTCGTTCGACAACAGCACGTCGGTGCCGCGCGGGATGCATTCGGTCACCATCGCCGCCAGCCGGACGAGGTCACCCTTGATGTGATCGAGCTCTTGGTGGAAGGTCCGTCGTACTTCAGCCATGGGTGACTCCTGTGGTGACGCGGCCCCGCTCGGCACGGGGCGTGGCCCGAGCGCGGATCGTCAATGCCTGACCTCGCTGGCCAGGTGATTGGGATCACCGGTGATGAGATAGCGCAGCCGGGTCCCGAGTATGGCGGCGTGGTCGCCGATGCGCTCGAGGGCCTGACCGGCGAGCAGGGTCTGGATGGCCACGGCGGCCGCCGATGGTCCCTCGAGGCGGACGAGGCACTCGACGAGCTGCGAGTAGGACAGGTCCATCGTGCGTGGCCCCGTCGCCAGCCGGGTGGCCAGGTCGAGGTCGTCGCTCGCCCACGCCCGCAGCGCCGATCGGAACAGCTCCACGGCTTCGGACGCCATGACGCACAGGATGTCGAAGCTCCGGGGCGAGCTGGTCAGCTGATCGTGATCCGCCGTCGCCTTCACGACCCGCAGGCTGAGGTCGCCGATCCGTTCGAGCTCGCTCGTCACGCGCACGACCGACACGACGAGGCGCAGATCCGAGGCGACCGGGGTCTGCTGGGCCAGCACCTCGTAGCAGCGCTCGGTCAACGAGACGTTCATGGCGTCGATCTCGTCGTCGGCGGCCACGGCCTGGGCGGCGAGGACGGGGTCGCCGCTCTGCAGGACCTCGCGCATGCGCTCGAGGTTCTGATCGACGCGCAAGCCCATGACCTCGATCTGGAGCCGGAGCTGATCGAGCTCGGCTCCGTAGCTCAGCCGGACGGGGCCCGGGCGGTCAGCCGAATCGGCCGGTGACATAGTTCTCCGTACGCTCATCGGTGGGGTTCGAGAACATCTTGTCGGTGACGTCGTACTCGACGAGCACGCCGGTGCGCGTGTCGCTCGTCTCGTTGACCTCGGTCGTGAAGAAGGCGGTGCGATCGCTGACCCGTGCCGCCTGTTGCATGTTGTGGGTCACGATGACGATCGTGTACTGGTCCTTGAGCTCCTGCATGAGGTCCTCGACGCGGGCGGTGGCGATCGGGTCGAGCGCCGAGCACGGCTCGTCCATGAGGATCACGTCGGGCGCGACGGCGACGGCCCGGGCGATGCACAGCCGCTGCTGTTGGCCGCCCGACAGGCCGATGGCCGACTTCTTCAAGCGATCCTTCACCTCGTCCCACAGCGCCGCTTGACGCAGCGCCTTCTCGACGATCTCGTTCATGTCGCCCTTCATGCCGCTCAGGCGAGGACCGAAGGCGATGTTGTCGTAGATCGACTTGGGGAACGGATTCGGCTTCTGGAACACCATGCCGATGCGCTTGCGCACCTCGACCGGGTCGATCTTCGAGCCGTAGAGGTCGGCCCCGTGGTAGAGGATCTTCCCCTCGACCCGGGCCCCTTCGATGAGGTCGTTCATGCGGTCGAAGCAGCGCAGCATGGTGCTCTTGCCGCAGCCGGACGGCCCGATGAAGGCGGTGATCTCGTGCTGGCGGATCTGCAGGTTGGCATCGCGGATGGCCCGGAAGCCGCCGTAGTAGACGCTGACGTCGCTCACGTCGAAGACGATGGGCACCGGCTGGGCCGAAGCGGCCGGCTCGACCGTCGGCTGCGTCTCGGAGACGGGCGAGGCGACGGCCACGACGGGGTCAGCCGCAGTTTGGTCGGGGGCCACTAGCAGCACCTCCTGGCGAGGCTGGTTCGGCGGGGTCGCGGACCGTGCGACGACGGGACCGGGCTTGGTTCCGGAGGGTAGCGGAGGGGCACCACAAAGGACCTCACGTGCGCTTGAGGGAGAAGCGGGCGGATACGGCACGGGCGATGACCGTGAGGATGAAGACGAGGGCGACCAGCGTGAGGGCCGCCCCCCAGGCCCGGTCCTGGGCCGCCGGGTAGGGCGTCTGGGCGTTGGTCCAGATCTGCATCGGCAGGGCGGTGTTCGGCCCGCTGAAGGCGTTCCAGTTGATGCGGCGGGCGGCCCCGATGGTGAACAGCAAGGGCGCCGTCTCGCCGGCGGCCCGGGCGACGGCCAACATCACGCCGCTGACCAGACCCCCGAGGGCGGCGGGCAGCACCACGGTGAGGATCGTGCGCCACTTGCGGTTGCCCAGGGCGTAGCTGGCCTGGCGCAGATCGTCGGGCACGAGCCGCAGCATCTCCTCGGACGATCGGATCACGATGGGCAGCATGAGGCAGGCCAGCGCCAGCGAGCCGCCGAAGGCCATGAGGCCCTGGGCCCCGAGCGGCAACGTGAAGATCACGAAGATGAACAGGCCCATGATGATCGAGGGCACGCCCGTCATCACGTCGCTCATGAACCGGATCAGCCGGGCCAGGCGACCCTTGCCCCCGTACTCGTGGAGGTAGATGGCGGCCAGCACGCCCAGGGGCACGGCCATCAGGGCGGCCCAGAAGGTGATGACGAGGGTGCCGACGATGGCCGGCGCCATGCCGCCGCCCGGTTTGGTCTGGATCACCGAGATCTTGTCGGTGAACCACGTGCCGTTGATGACGCCGATGCCCTTGACGATCACGTAGCCGATGATGCAGACCCAGAGGGATGACCACGACCACGAACGACAGGTACATCCAGAGCGTGGCCAGCCGGTTCTTGAACCGCCGCGCCGGACTCAGGGTCACCGACAGCAGGAGGCGTTCGGCCTCGGGGTCGATGGGCTGGTAGCCGCCGGGTCGAGGCGAGGTAGGTGCCGTCATCTCATGCTCCCTGGGACCGGCGGTCGAACCGGGTCACGATCGAACGAGCGGCCACGTTGACCAGGATCGTGATGGCGAAGAGCACGACTCCCAGGCCGATCAGCGCCGAGCGGTAGACGCCGGTGGCCTCGCCGAAGGAGTTGGCGATGACGGCGGCGACGGCGTAGCCGGGCAGGAACACGTGTGAGGTGATCTGGGCGGTCGAGCCGATGACCAGCGCCACCGCGATGGTCTCGCCCAGCGCCCGGCCGAGGCCGAGCATCACCGAGCCCACGATGCCGCCCCGGCTCCAGGGGATGACGGCGTGGCGGATCATCTCCCACCGGCGTCGCGCCCATGCCGTAGGCCGCCTCGCGCTGCGAGGACGGCACGGTGGCGATGACCTCGCGGCTGAGCGAGGTCACGATCGGCGTGATCATGATGGCCAGGATGATCCCGGCGGTCATGAAGCTCTCACCGCTGGCGTTGCCGCCGAAGATGGAGTCCAGCACCGGGATGCCCTTCACCGCGTCGGCGATGTTCTGGTAGAAGCCCTGGATGGCCGGGGCGAACACCAGGATCCCCCAGAGCCCGTAGACGACCGAGGGCACGGCGGCCAGCAGGTCGATCACCGACACGACCGGTCGACGCAGCCACCGCGGCGCGGCCTCGTTGGTGAACAGGGCGATGCCGACGCTCACCGGCACGGCCAGGATCAGCGCGATGAACGACGAGAGCAGCGTCCCGTAGATGAAGGCCAGCGAGCCGAACTTGTTGTTGGGCGGGATCCCAGACGTCGCTGGTGACGAACTTGATGCCCTCCTGGGTGAACGCCGGCCACGCCTGCTTGGTGGTCGAGTAGGTGATCAGGGCCAGGATGGCCAGCACGGCCAGACCGGCGAGCAGCGCCACCCCCCGGAAGATGCGGTCCCCCCGCCCACCGCGCCGCCCGAGGGGGAGCCCGGGCGGCGCGGTGTCAGGGGTCGACGGAGGGGGCGTGGCGACCGCGGTGTCGACGGGAGGGCTCACGTCGGACGCCGGGTCATCGTTGGGTGGTTGGCGCTCAACCGACCGTCATGGTGTCGATCTGAGCCAGGCCCTTCTGGGTCAGGCTCGACGGCAGCGCCGCGAAGTTGTTCGGGGCGGCCAGGGCCTGAGCATCGGTCAGCAGGTAGTGGAGCCAACCCTGCAGCGCCTTGCCCACCGTGGCGTCGGTCTGCTTCTGGTAGACGATGACGTAGGTGGCCGAGGTGATCGGGTAGGCGTCGGCGCCGGTCGCGTCGAGGGCGACGTAGGTGAGGTTGTCCTCGACCGTCGCGGTGGACACCGCGGCGGTGGCTCCGGCGAGCGAGGGCGCTTCGAAGCTGCCGGCCTTGTTCTTGATCGAGGCGAAGACGAGCCCCGATGACTTGGCGTCGGCGAAGTCGACGTAGCCGATGGCGCCCGAGGTGCTCTTGACCAGCGAGGCGACCCCGGCGTTGCCGTTGCCGGCCTTGGAGTCGGTCGACCAGTTGACCGTGTCACCGGTGCCGAGGGTCCATGAGGTCCCAGCGGCGAGGGTCAGGTAGTGGGTGAAGTTGTTGGTGGTACCGGACGCATCCGAGCGGTGCACGACCGTGATCGGGGTGTCGGGCAGCTTGGCGCTGGGGTTGTCAGCGGCGATGGCCGGGTCGTTCCAGGTCTTGATGGTCGAACCGAAGATGCCCCCGAGGGTGGCGGCCGTCAGCTTGAGGCCCTTCACGCCGCTCAGGTTGTACGAGACGGTGATGGGAGCGGCCACGGTCGGGAAGTAGAGGACCGTGCCCCCCTTGTAGGTGTTCAGCGTCTCGGGCTTGATCAGGCTGTCGGTGCCGGCCCACTGGACGATCCCACCGGCCAGATCGGTCTTGCCCTTGCCCGAGCCGCCGCCGCCGTAGTTGATGGTGACGTTCGGGGCCTTGTCGCTGAACCCCTGGATGGCGGCCTGGTCGAACGCCTGCTGGAACGTCGATCCCGAGCCGTTGAGCGTGCCCGAGAGGCTGGAGTAGTCGAAGCTCGATCCACCCCCGGTCGTACCGGTAGTGCCCGAGCTGGTCTTGCTGCTGCTCCCACAGGCCGAAGCCGCCAGGGCCAGGACAGCCAGCAGGGCGGCGGCCACGATCGTTCCACGTCTGGTCACGCTCAAGAGGTCTCTCTCCTTGGACACTCAACAGGACGGCGCCGGGGGATGCCGGCACCGCGCTCAAGGTAGGAAGCCTCGATGACCCCCAGGAAGAGAACGGGTGAACCAGAGGTGAACGGAAGGGGAAAGCTGCATGGCCAAGCCACGAATCGCGTCACAAATCGCGCGGTAGGTGAACGGAAGCGAACGATTGGATGACCGGCTGGTCGCGCTCGTAGGTCAGGGCGGCCGCCACCTGGCCGAGAGGGAGCCATCGCACCTCGTCGACCTCGTCGTTGGGCGCGAAGGCCCCGCTCTCGACGGTCATCACCCAGTAGCGCACCCGTTTGGGTCGGCCTCGACCGTCGACATAGCGCGACTCGGACAGCTCCTCGCCCAGCCGGCAGACCAGACCCGTCTCCTCGTGGACCTCTCGCAGGGCCGTCTGCTCGTCGGTCTCACCGAGCTCACGCTTGCCTTTGGGCAGGGTCCAGTCGTCGTACTTCGGCCGGTGGACCAGGAGGACCTGGTCCTCGTCCCCGTCAGCGCCGCGGCGCCACACCACGCCGCCCGCCGCTCGGATCGTCGCCGGGCCGCTCACCGGCGACCGAGCAGGCCGAGCGCCCGGTCGACCTTGGACCGGGGCGAGCCCGTCCGCGCCCCCGCCGCCACGAGCCGGGACACCACCGCGTCGACCAGTTGCCCCCGTCCGACCGGCCCGGTCGGGTCGTCGGCTGCGTCCGGCGCCAGCTCGATCTCGATCTCGTGGAACTGACCGGCGGACTCGTGTCCGTCGGGCCCGTGCACCGTGACCCGATCGTCGTCGACCTCGGCCAGTGCTCGACCCTCGGGGCCGCGGAGCTCGATCCGGCGCCGATCGGTGACCAACCGGGCGATCGGCATGAGCGGCGCCGCCTCCAGCCACGGCGCAACCAACTCGATCACCGCGGCGGGTGGCTCGGTGGCCGGGTCGACGATGTCGATCTCGCGACGGTGGACCATCGACGTCGGCCCGGGAGGGGACGGATCTTCGGGGTCGGACGCGTCAGCTCCGCCGGGCGGTGGGGCGGCCAGCTTCACCGTCCAGCGCGTGCCCTCACCGGTACGGCGTCGCACCGTCACCCCGTGGGTCAGGAGGCGCAGGTCCCGGCTGTCGTAGTAGGTCGCATCGAGGTGCCGGGCCGTCATCCACACGGCGGAGACGCCAGCCACCACCCCGTCGAGATCGGGAAGCTCGAGGGCGGGGTCGGCCTCGAGCTTGGCCTCGCGCTCGATCTGACCGGGCCGCGTCACGTCGGGCGACGGCGAGCCAGCGCCAGCTCCTGCAGGCGACGGTGGGTCTCGACCGTCCCCGAACCGGCGTCCTTGTGCCAGGTGCCGTCGGCGCTGAGCGTCCAGGCCAGCACATCGTCGGTCAGCGCCACGTCGATGATCTCGTCGATCTGCGGGCGCAACGCCGGATCGTCGACGGGGACCAGCGCCTCGACCCGACGATCCAGGTTGCGCGGCATCAGGTCGGCCGAACCGATGTAGTAGGCGGCCTCGCCGTCGGGAGCACCATGGCCGAAGTAGTAGATGCGCGAGTGCTCGAGGTAGCGCCCGACGATCGAGCGCACCCGGATGTTGTCGGACAGGCCGGGCACCCCGGGCCGCAGGCAGCAGATGCCACGGATGATGAGATCGATCGACACGCCGGCCTGCGATGCCGTGTAGAGCGCGTCGATCATCTCGGGGTCGACCAAGCTGTTCATCTTGAACACGAGGCGGCCCTCGGTCCTCGAGTGGGCCTCGTTGGCGATGAGCGCGGCGATCTTCGGTCGCAGCACGTGCGGAGCCACCAGCAGCTTGTGGTACTCGACGTCGCGGGCGTACCCGGTGAGGAAGTTGAAGAGCTGGGTGAGATCGGCGCCGATGTCGGGATCGCACGTCAGGAGGCCGAGATCCTCGTAGAGCCGCGCCGTCTTGGGGTTGTAGTTCCCGGTTCCGATGTGGCAGTAGCGGCGCATGCCGTCCTGCTCCTCGCGCACCACAAGCGTCGTCTTGCTGTGGATCTTGAGCCCCACCAGGCCGTACACGACGTGCACGCCCGCCTTCTCGAGCTCTCGGGCCCACTCGATGTTCTTCTCCTCGTCGAAACGAGCCTTCAACTCGACGAGGGCGGCGACCTGCTTGCCCCGCTCGGCGGCGCGGATGAGCGACTGCACGATCGAGCTGTCGCCCGACGTGCGGTAGAGCGAGAGCTTGATGGCCAGCACCTTGGGGTCGACCGAGGCCTGGCGGATGAACTCCTCGACCGACGTGGCGAACGAAGAGTACGGGTGGTGGACGAGGATGTCGCCCTTGCGCAGCTCGCGGAAGAAGCTCACCTGTTCGTCGTCGTCGCGGGCCAGTCGGGCCTGGGTGATCGGGACCCAGACCGGATCCTTCAGATCGGGGCGGTCGACGGCGTGCAGCGACCACAGTCCGCCCAGGTCGATGGGCCCGGCGTTCTGGTAGACGTCCTCGGCGTCGACGTCGAGCTCGCGCTCGAGCAGCTCGCGGATCTCGTCGGTCATCGACGTGTCGACCTCGAGGCGCACGGCCCGACCGAAGCGGCGCCGCCGCAGCTCGAACTCGACGGCGGCCAGCAGATCGTCGGCCTCCTCGTCCTCGAGGGTCAGGTCGGCGTTGCGGGTGACGCGGAACGGATAGTGGCCCTCGATCTCCATCCCGGGGAACAGCGAGTCGAGGTGGGCCGCGATCACGTTCTCGAGGGCGACGAACCGCTCGCCGTCCTGCATCACGACGAACCGGGGCAACAGCAGCGGAACCTTGACCCGGGCGAAGCGGCGGGCATGGGTGACCGGGTCGCGCACGACGACGGCCAGGTTGAGCGACAGATCCGAGATGTAGGGGAACGGATGCCCAGGGTCGACGGCCAGCGGTGTCAGCACCGGGAAGATCCGCTCGTCGAACACCTCGTCGAGGTACTTGCGGTCGTCGTCGTCGAGCTCGTCCCAACTCGAGAACACGATGCCGACCGAGTGCAGGGCGGGCACGATCTCGTCGACGAAGACCCCGAGCGCGGTCTTGTCCAAGCGCTCGACCTGATCGCGTATGTCGAGCAGCTGCTGCGCCGGGGTGCGACCGTCGGGCGTCGTGGTCGACACGCCCGCAGCAACCTGGTCCTTGAGCCCGGCGACGCGGACCTGGAAGAACTCGTCGAGGTTCTGGCTGAATATGGCCAGGAACTTGGCCCGTTCGAGCAGCGGGACGTTGGCGTCGCCGGCCAAGGCCAGCACGCGAGCGTTGAAGTCGAGCCACGACAACTCGCGGTTGAGGAACCAGCCGGTGCTCATCGGGCCAACTCTAGTGCTGCGCCTCGAGCGGCCGAAGGGCCGAGGATCTCGCCCTGCCTACTGGTCGGTGGGTGCCGCAGCGCGCCCGACGGTGTTCACCTGGGCGTCACCAGGGCGTCGTCTTCGGGGATCCCGAGATCCCACTCGAGCAAGAGGTTCTCGCGCTCGGCATCGCGAACGACCCGCTCGCGGTTGCGCCGGAACTGCGGATCGTGAGGCGGCAGGAGCAGCAACCGGGACTCGACGCGGGAGCGGAAGTCGTTGATGACCTGGTGATCTCCGAAGTCGGACCGCACCTCCCAGTGGGGCGCCACCGGGCCGAGGTAGACGACCTTCACGTGGCCCCGGGGGGGTTCGTTCTCGTTCGGGGTCTCGGTGAGGGACATCAGCGGCTCGCTCTCGGACTGGCTCGAGTGGACCGCCAAGCCTACCGCCGGCGTGCCGGACCGCTGAATCGGCCGAGTTGAACGGTCAATGACCGGTGTCGCGTCGGCTCAACAAGACGACGGCGACGTTGTTGATCTGGCCGCGGCGCTCGAAGGTCAGCGTGATGCGATCGCCGGCGGCGTGGCCGGCCACGACGGCGGCCGCGTCGCTCGACGAGTTCACGGCTTGGCCGTCGATGGCGGTGATGACATCGCCCACCGCGAGGCCGGCGATGCTCGCTGAGGAGTGGGTCTCGATCCGGGCCACCATCGCGCCGTCCGAGGTGACGATCCCGTACTGGGCCACGACAGCAGGGGTGAGCGAGGACACGTCGACGGTGTTCACGCCGAGGGTCGGTGAGTCAGGGGTGACCTGACCCTGCCCGCTCTGGATCTGCTCGATGAGCGGCTTCACGGCGTCGATGGCGATGGCGAAGCCGATGTTCTGGGCGTCGGTGGCGATGGCGGTGTTGAGCCCGATCACCTGTCCGCTGCTGTTGAGCAGCGGACCGCCCGAGTTGCCCGGGTTGATGGCGGCATCGGTCTGGATGAGGTTGCTCAGCGTGATGCCCGAGCCCTGGATCGTGCGGTCCTTGGCCGACACGATCCCCTCCGTCACGCTGGGCAGACCGCCGAGGTTGAGGGCGTTGCCGATGGCGACGACCTCGTCGCCGACCTGCGTGTGGTCCGAGTCGCCCAACGTCGCCGGCGTGAGATGGCTGACGCCGCGGATCTTGATCAGCGCCACGTCCTTGTCGGGCACGCTCCCGACGAGATCGGCCTGCTGGGTCCGCCCGTCGTAGAGCACGACACCCATGGTCGACGCTGACGCGACGACGTGGGCGTTGGTCAACACCAGTCCGTTGGACGAGATGATGACCCCCGAACCCGCCGATCCGGTCTGACCCGCCGTCGTCTGCTGGCCGGTCTCGATCGAGACCACCGAGGGCTGGGCCTTCTTCAACAGGGCCTGGATGTCGAGCGGGGGCGCCTTGGTGCCCGGCGCGGTCGTGGCCGACGACGTCGAGACGGATCCCCCGTCGTCTCGGCGGAGCACCAGGACGACCGCCGCGGTCAACAGCGAGGCGGCGACGGCGGCCACCAGGGCGATCATCACCGCGGTGGGGACCCGCCGGCTCGGATCGGGCTCGTCGGGGGGCGGCGAGCTGGGCAAGCGGGGGCAGGCCGGCCTGGAGGGTCGCCGATCCGGGGCGATCGGCGTAGGTGGGGGGCGAGGCGGCCAGCGTCGAGCCGCCCGGGCCCGGCAACGGGGCGAGCGGGGGCCCTGGGGGTCGAGAACCGCCTTCGTAGCCTTCGGGCACATCCACCCCCTTCCGTTGGGACAACGGCTCGAATCTACCTGGGCTTTATGGGAGCTTGCGGCGCGACAGGTACGGTGGTCGGGACAAGATTCGGGTCAGGACGTCAGCTGGGAACTGCTTCTGCCTCGGCTCCGGCAGCACCGAGAAACGGAGGCGTTTCCCCATGGATACCGAATGGATGGCAGGCGGCAACTGCCGCTTCGAGCCACCCTCGACGTTCTTTCCCAGCGATGGCGTCGGCGTCGAAGTAGCCAAGCGCATCTGCGCCGATTGCCCCGTCAAGGAGCCGTGCCTCGAGTACGCCCTCGACCAGCGCATCGACCACGGCGTCTGGGGCGGCACGTCCGAACGCCAGCGCCGGCGGATCCTCAAGAAGCGCAAGGTCACCATCCCCGTACTCGTCTGAGACGCGGCGGCGGGTCCGGCGTTGCCCTCCTGAACCCTCGATGACCCTCGGACTCGGAACGACTTGTGCTCGAGTGCGTCGTCAACATCAGTGAGGGCCGCCAGCTCTCGACGATCGAGCTGATCGGGCGGACCGCCGGTCACGAGCTGCTCGACCTGCACCGCGACGCCGATCACAACCGATCGGTGCTGACCTTGATCGGTGAGGACGCCGCCCGCGCCGTGACCGCGGCGACGGTGCTGGCCCTCGACCTCCGCCACCATGTCGGAGCTCACCCGCGCATGGGGGTCGTGGACGTGGTCCCGTTCGTGGCCCTCGGCTCGGCCTCGCTCGACGACGCCATCGCCGCACGCGAGGCCTTCATGACCTGGGCCAGCGCCAACTTGGGCGTGCCCTGCTTCCGCTACGGGCCCGAGCGGACGTTGCCCGATCTCCGCCGCCACGCCTTCGAAGACTGGGCGCCTGACACCGGACCCGACCTGGCCCATCCCACGGCGGGGGCCATCGCCGTCGGGGCTCGCCCTCCTCTGGTCGCCTACAACCTCTGGCTCGAGACCCCCGACCTGGACCGAGCCCGGGCGGTCGCCTCTTCCATCCGCGGCCCCCACGTGCGCGCCCTCGGGCTCGAGGTCGGCGACCACGTCCAGGTCTCGATGAACCTGATCGATCCGATGACGGTCGGGCCTCGCGACATCTTCGAGCGGGTGAGCGACGCCGTCACGGTCGCGCGCGCCGAGCTGGTCGGCCTGATCCCGAGCGAGGTGCTGGACCGGGTGCCCACCTCGGAGTGGTCACGGCTCGGGCTGTCGGAGGATCAGACCATCGAGCACCGACTGGCCGTCGGCGGGTGGACCGTCGACTGACCGCGTCGCGGTCAGCTCGACGACAGGCCGGAGCCGTCCAAACGGCTCAACCGGCGCTGGCGGCGGCGCGAGCGAGAGCTCGCTGGCGGCGGATGCGGCGACGTTCGCGCTCGCTCATCCCGCCCCAGATGCCGAACTTCTCTCCGTTGGCCAAGGCGTACTCGAGGCAGTCCTCGCGGACCACACAACCCCGGCAGACCTCTTTGGCCTCGCGGGTGGACGCCCCCCTCTCGGGGAAGAAGAGGTCGGGATCGACCCCCAGGCAGTTGGCGTAGTCCTGCCACGATGGCTCCACAGGTTCGTCGGCGGCTGCATGATGCATGTTGGCCTCCTTCTCCCCGCCCTGGTGCGAACCACCAGAGCTGTCGACGCGACGTACTTGTCGCACGGGCAGCTCGACTCCCCACAAGCACCTTGCGGCACCCCCGGACGAGTGGCTCGTACCACATCTGTAATTACAACGCTGTGATCATGGCCTCAGTTTCGGCCCGGCGCAAGGGGAACTTGAGGATTTTCCCCATCTGGAGCGGCCAGGGGCCCGGTGGAGTCGGCTCCGAGCGCCGGTAGCTTCGGCCCTCATGAGCGAAGTCAACGATTTCAACAAGAACCTGATCGACGAGTTCCGGGCCAACGACGGCAAGGTCTCCGGCGGCTTCGAGGGGTGGCCCCTGCTGCTGCTCACGACGACTGGTGCCAAGACAGGGCTGAAGCGCACGAGCCCCGTCGTGCACTCCGTCGACAACGGTCGTGACGTGATCATCGCGTCCAAGGGTGGCGCCCCGCACCATCCCCACTGGTACCTCAACCTGGTGGCCAACCCCGAGGTCACCGTCGAGATCCCCGGCGAGACCTACCAGGCGCGCGCCGTCGTGCCCGAGGGCGCCGAGCGCGAGCGCCTCTACCGCCAGCAGGCCGAGCAGATGCCCAACTTCGCCGAGTACCAGGAGAAGACCGACCGGGAGATCCCGGTCGTGGTGCTCGAGCGCATCTGACTCAGCGCGACGGATCGTCCAGCTGGCGTCGCCACGCGGCGGGGGTCGTTCCCATCTCGCCGCGGAACGCGTGCACGAACGCCGACACCGACGAGAAGCCGCAGTCGTGGGCGACCATCGAGATCGGCGTGCCCTCGGCCAACCAGCCGAGGGCGCACTGCACTCGGGCTCGACGTCGCCAGCCCTGGAACGTGAGACCGGTCTCGGCCCGGTAGCGCCGCTGCAAGGTGCGCGTGCTGGCACCGACCTCGCGGGCCAGCTCCTCGAACGAGCGCGGATCGGCCGGATGGGCCAACACGCCGTCGGCGATGGCGCGGGCGGGCTCGTCGAGGGGCAGAGGGACCAGCGCCGACTCGGCCTGGATGTGGGCGACCTCGTCCAACAGCACCGCTTCGAGTCGCTGCCGCCGGGTTCCGGCCACGCCCGACGGCTCGGCCAGTCGGGCCATGAGCTCGCGGAGCAACGGGCGGATGGCCACCACCCCCGCCGCCGCCGCCCCCGACTCGACGTGCGGGCCGAGATAGGCGAACAGCACGAAGGCGTCGTCGATGGCCGCCAGCCCGTGGCTGTGCCCGGCCGGCAGCCACACCCCCGATCGAGCCGGCACCGCCCACTGGGCGTCGTCAGTGCTCACCGCCAGCGCGCCCCGGTCGACGAGCAGGAGCTGGTGGGTGTCGTGGCCATGGGGCGGGAAGCCCGTGGCCCGTGGCATCGCGAGGGCCATGAAGCGCAGGCGCGCTTGTCGGGTGCTCGACATGAGTTGTCATGATCGTGCAAGCGGGCGGCGCCGTGTCGTGGTTCACTCACCCCATGACTCGATCGCCCGCCGATCCCGCCACCGATCTCGACTCGCCGACCTACCTCGATGCCCGCCCCACCATCGAGGTCGCCGACCTGGCTGCCGCCCTGACGTTCTGGACCGACGTCGTCGGCTTCGACGTCATGGTCACGATGGGCGAACCGCCCAACTTCGCCATCGTCTCGAGTGGGCCCGCCGTCGTCGGCCTGGTCGAGGTGGCCGATCCGGCCATCCCCGAAGGGGCTCCGGTGTACATCACGCTGTCGGGCCTCGATGCCCTCGTGGCGCGACTCGAGCGGGCCGACATACCTCTGGCCGTACCCATCACCGTGCGCCCGTGGGGGCTCCGAGACCTGGTCGTGACCTGCCCCGGCGGGGGCCCGTTGATCGCCCTCGGCGAGGAGGTGGCGACGTGAACCCGGTCCACCTCGAGCTGTGCTCGAGCGCCGAATGGGCCGAGGCGGTCGAGCAGTGGATCATCCCCCACGCCCTCGACGGCATCGAGCTCGGTGACGACGCCATCGAGGTCGGACCGGGACCAGGCCTCACGACCAACGTCTTGCGCACGCAGGTCGCCCACCTGACCGCGGTCGAGATCGACCCCGGCTTGGCCGTCGCGCTCGGGGCGCGCATGGCCGACACCAACGTCGACGTGATCGAAGCCGACGCGACGGCCATGCCCTTCGCCGACGACCGCTTCACCGGGGCCGTCTCGCTGACCATGCTCCATCACGTTCCGTCGGCCGAGCTCCAAGACCGGCTCTTCGCCGAGGTGTGCCGCGTGCTCCGGCCCGGCGCCTGGTTCGCCGGCTCGGACAGCCTCGACACCCCCGACTGGCGCCAGCTCCACGACGGCGACGTCTGCGTCCCTCTCGACCCCGACACGCTGGCCGACCGCTTCATGGCCGCCGGGTTCGTCGACGTCAACGTCGACCTCAACGAGTACGCGGTGCGGTTCCGCGGCGCCGCTCCCCCGAGCTGAGCGAACGAGCGTCGGTCAGGCCGACCGGCGGCCGCGCAACAGCTCGCGCTTCTGCTCGATGAAGTCGACGAGCACGTAGTCGCCGAGGGTGTCGGGGGTCGTGAAGAAGGCCCGGCCTCGGTTGAGCTCGGTGAGCTTCTCGACGAACTGGCGCAGATGCTGGGTCGGATCCAGCATGAACGTGTTGATGCGGATGCCGTCACGGGTACAGCGGGCGACCTCGCGCAACGTGGCGTCGACGGTCTCGCGCACCGGCGGATAGTTGAAGAAGACGTCGCCGCGCTCGGTGATGTGGGCCGTCGGCTCGCCGTCGGTGATCATGATGATCTGCTTGGTGCCGCTCTGGCGAGCGAGGAGCCGCCGGCTGATCTGGAACGCGTGCTGCATGTTCGTGCCGTACACGAAGTCCCATGACACCTCGGGCAGCTGTTCGGCCTTGAGCTCGCGCGCCACCTCGCTGAAGCCGACGATGCCGAGGTAGTCCCTCGGGTATTGGCTCGAGATCAGCGAGTGCAGGGCCATGGTCACCTTCTTGGCCGGCAAGAAGTTGTCGCGCATGGGCATCGACAGCGAGAGATCGAGCATCAGCACCGTGCTCGACCGCACCAGCTGCTCGGTGCGCTCGACCTCGAAGTCCTCGGGCGTGAGCTGCACCGGCGTGCCCCCACCGCTGCGGCGCACGGCGTTGCGGACCGTGCGCTCGATGTGGAGGTTGAACGGATCGCCGAACTCGTAGGGCTTGGTGTCGTAGTCGCGCTCGTGGCCGACGCCGGTGCGCTCGAGCTCGTGGCGGCCGAGCTGATCGTTGGTCAGCTTGCGGAACAGGTCGCGCAGCGCGTTCTGACCGATGCGACGGATCCCGCGCGGGGTGAGCTCGAACCGGCCTTCCTTGTTCTCGATGAGACCGGCGTCCTCGAGCATCCGGGCCAGCTCGGACATGCGGTCGAGGCTCTGGGCCGACTCGTCGCCGAGCAGCTCACGCGCCCGGTCGATGTCGACCTCGGCCAGCGCTCCGGGCGAGGTCGCGCCCCGCAGCAGGTTCTCGAGCTGATCGATGTCGCCCAGCTCCTGCATCATCTGGGCCGCCTCGGCGAAACCGAGGGGGTCCTGCCCGCTGAAGTCGTAGCTGCGGTTCCATCCCATCTGCGGGAAGAGGTTCTGCAGGTTCTGACCGAGCTGGTCCATCTGCCACCGCAGGTCCATGTCCTCGAGCAGCTGCTCGGAGAGGCCCTGGAGCTGCGCCCGCTGCTCGGGCGTCATCGAGTTGAGCATGGCCTGCATGGCCGCCATGCGCTCGGCCATGATCTCGAGCAGTTCGTCGAGGTTCTCGGGGTTCTCGGGGAAGAAGTCGCCGAAGCGCTGCATGAAGGATTCGAAGTCGGGTTCCTCGCCGCGCTGGCGCTGCTCGAGCATCTCGTTGAGGGCGGAGAGCATGTCCTTCATCCGAGCCATGTCTTCGGGGGACACGTCGCTCATGGCGCCGGCCATCTGATTGAAGTAGCTCTGCGCCAGCTGTTGGCGGAGCTGGTCGAGCAGCTCCTCGAAGCGCTCGCGCGCCTCGCTCGACGTGAACTCGTAGTTCTGCAGGTCCTTGACCTGACCGGCCAGGTCGGGCGACAGCATGTCGAGCTGGAGCTGGCGTTCGTTGACGACCTGTTCGGTGATCTCCTGGCGGCGCGCGTCCCCGGCCTCGCCCGCTTCACGCGCCTCTCGAGCCATCTCGTCGAGCGATTCGCGCTCGGTCTCGACGACGTCGCGGAGCTCCTGGGCGATGTCGTCGTAGACGCCACCGAGGTCGTAGCGCTCGAGCTCGTCACGGCGCTTGCGACGCAGCTTCTCGAGCATCTCGCGGATGCCCTGGATGCGCTCGCCGTTCTGGTCCCGGAACCCCGACTGCATCATGCGCCGGAGGGCGGCGTTGAGATCGCCGTGGTAGAGCAGGTCGTCGGTGATCTCACCGAAGATGTCGTCGGCGTCGAACTCGAAGCCGACCTGCGAGCCATCCCAGCGGGAGTACTTGACGCGACCTGACCTGATCATCCCCCGAGGCTACCGGGTCACGCCGCCGGACCCCCGGCCCGGCGGCGGCTGACCGGCCTGATCGCACTCCCACCGCCAGGTGCTGTGGAAGGATCGGCGCCGTGGCGTCGTCGGAGGCAGAGAAGGAAGCGGCCGGACGTCGGGCCGCGACCTACGTCGAGTCCGGCATGCGAGTGGGCCTCGGCACCGGCTCGACGGTCCACTACACGATCGTCGCCCTCGGCGAGCTCGGCCTCGACGTCACCTGCACCGCCACGTCGAAGCAGACCGACGACCTGGCCACGTCGCTCGGTCTGCGGGTCGTGGCGCCGGACGAGATCGGCGTCCTCGACATCGCCATCGACGGAGCGGACGAGGTCGACCCCGACTTCAACCTGACCAAGGGCGGTGGCGGCGCCCACACGCGCGAGAAGATCGTGGCCGAGATGAGCGCCCGCTTCGTCGTGGTGGTCGACGAGTCGAAGCTCGTCAGCCACCTCGGCGCGTTCGGGACACCTATCGAGGTCCTCGACTTCGCCCCCGACATCGTCGTCAGCCGGGTGCGTGAACTGGGCGCGTCAGAGGTCACGACCCGGGCCCAGCGCACCGACAACGCCAACCTGCTGATGGATGCCCGCTTCGGTCTGATCGAGGACCCGATGGCGCTGGCGGTGTCGCTGAAGGCCATCCCCGGACTGGTCGAGCACGGCCTGTTCGCCGGTTCGCTGGTCGAGCGGGTGGTCGTCGCCGGCGCCGACGGCGTCCGCGAGCTCACGCCACCCTGAACCTGTGCCGTAACGCGCGCCCATGGAGGCACGTGACGGCACAAGAACGCAGAGGCCGGGGTCAGCGGCCGCGGTACTGGGCGCGGGCGCCGACGGCTTCCTTGTTGAGTCGCTTGGACAGGTGCAGGCCCTCGAGCACGAACTCGGTGGCGCTGGCGATCACCGCCGGGCTGTAGGCCTGGCTCACCGTGGCGGCGTCACCGCCGAGCAGTTGGGCCAACGGGGCCCGCAGCGCCGGGATGGACTCGAGCAGGCGCACGTAGTCCGCCGAGCTGACGTCGTCACCGGCGCTCACGATCGTCTGGTCGTCGAAGGCCTCGAGCACGTCACGGAAGTCCTCGAGCGAGAAGTGGTCCTTGAAGACGGTGAGCACCGCCGCCCGGAGCAGATGATCGACGATCTGCTCGTCGCGACCCTCTTCGAGCGACTCGATCTCGACCTTGCCGGCCGTCGACGAGGCCAGGGCCTCGAGATCGCTCACCCGCGGCACGACCTCGGTCTCGCCGTGGATGAGCGAGCGGCGAGTGGCGTTGGCGGCCAGGGTCTCGAGGTTGGACACGGTCAGGCGCACCGAGACACCGGAGCGCTGGTTGATGTGGGGGCTCTGGCGCGCCAGGTGGCTCAGCGTGGCCACGATCTCGGTCATGTAGGACGGGATCTCGACCTTCAGGCCCTCGGCCACCAGCGGGGTGGCCTCCTGCTCGGCGATGTCGACCTCGATGTCGACCTCGAGCGGATAGTGGGTGCGGATCTGGGCCCCGAAGCGGTCCTTGAGCGGCGTGATGATCCGACCCCGGTTGGTGTAGTCCTCGGGGTTGGCCGACGCGAACAGCATCACGTCGAGGGGCAGGCGGATCTTGTAGCCGCGGACCTGGACGTCACGCTCCTCGAGCACGTTGAGCAGACCCACCTGGATGCGCTCGGCCAGGTCGGGCAGCTCGTTGATGGCGAAGATGCCGCGATTGGTGCGCGGAACGAGGCCGTAGTGCAGCGTCAGCTCGTCCGACAGGTACCGACCCTCGGCCACCTTGATCGGATCGACCTCGCCGATCAGATCGGCGATCGACGTGTCGGGAGTGGCCAGCTTCTCGCCGAAGCGGTCGTCTCGGTGCACCCACGTGACCGGCGCGTCGTCGCCTTCGGACTCGAGCAGGTCGCGAGCGTGCTTCGAGACGGGGTGGAACGGGTCGTCGTTGATCTCGGATCCCGCGACGATCGGCATCCACTCGTCGAGCAGTTCGGTCAACGACCGGATCATTCGCGGTCTTGGCCTGACCCCGCTCGCCGAGGAAGATCACGTCGTGGCCGGCCAGCAGCGCGTTCTCGAGCTGCGGGAGGACGGTCTCCTCGTAGCCGAGCACACGCGGGAAGAGCGACGCGCCGGCACGGATGCGCTGCACGGCATTGGCCCGGACCTCTTCTTTGACCGGGCGTGACACCCAGCCCGACTCGCGGAGTTGGCCGACAGTGGACGCGGCTGGCTGCTCAGACATGGCTGTGAGACTACCGTCGCAGTTCGCCGCTCATCCCCTCGGGGCGAGGATCTACCGGCTCAGCCCGCCCCGGACGCCGGCTGCAGGCGAGCCACGATCTGGTCGGGCGGGGCGGGCCGGCCGAAGAGGAAGCCTTGCACCCGCTGGCATCCCAACCTGAGCAGCTCGCGGAGCTGCGTGTCGTTCTCGACCCCTTCGGCGGTGACCCGCAGCCCCAACGACGAGGCCAGCACCATCACCGCCTGCACGATGGCGGCATCGTCGGGGTCGGTCCCGAGCCCGTCGACGAAGGCGCGGTCGATCTTCAGGACGTCGACGGGCAGCTGCTTGAGGTAGCTGAGCGACGAGTAACCGGTCCCGAAGTCGTCGATGGCCAGCTCGACGCCCAGACCTCGGAGCTTCTGCAGGACGTGCAGCGAGGCCTCGGCATCGGCCATGACGACGGTCTCGGTGATCTCGAGGCACAAGCTCGGCGGCTCGATGGCGGTGTCCTTGAGGATGGCCACCACGTTCGGCAGCAGATCCGGTTGACCGAGCTGGAGCGCCGACAGGTTCACCCGCAGCATCAGCGGACGGTCGGGCATCAGGGAGAGCCACCGCACCTGCTGGGCGCAGGCCTCACGCAGCACCCACAACCCGATGTCGACGATGACCCCCGTCTCCTCGGCCAGAGCGATGAACTCGGCGGCGGCCAGCAGGCCGCGCCGGGGGTGCTCCCAGCGCACGAGCGCTTCGACCGCGACCATCTCGCCCGAGGGAACATCGACCTCGGGCTGGTAGTGGACGACCAGCTCGTGGTTGTCGAGGGCCTGGCGCAACTCGATCTCGTTCTGGAGCCGACGGCGCACCTTGGCGCGGAGCGTCTCGTCGAACACCTCGACCCGATCACGACCCAGCTCTTTGGCCGCGTACATGGCCGAGTCGGCGTGGCGCAGCAGATCGTCGGCGTTGTCGGTGGGGTTGGTCGTGAGGGCGACGCCGACGCTGGCGGTCGTCGAGACCTGGTGGCCCTCGACCGTGACCGGCCGTCGCAGCAGATCGCACAACCGCCGGGCCAACGCCGCCGCCTCGGCGGGAGCGGTGACGCCCTCGACCAGCACGACCAGCTCGTCACCGCCCATGCGGGCCAGCATCGTCCGGGGCGGGCGAGCCGCATCGATCAGCCCGGACAGGGCCACCAACAACTCGTCACCCAGGCGGTGTCCGAGCGAGTCGTTCACGATCTTGAACCGGTCGAGGTCGAACAACAGGACGGCCACGCCCGAACGCCCGGCCTCGTCGGTCGTCGACGAGCCGGGCAGGGCGGCGACAGCGCGGTCGAGTGCCTCGATGAACGCCCATCGGTTGGGGAGCCCGGTCAACGAGTCGTGGCGCCCCTGGAAGGCCAGACGGGCCTCGGCCGCCTGCTTGGCGAACGCCTGACCCAGGATGCCGGCGGCGCTGCGCAAGGTGAGGGCGTGGCTGGCGTTGAAGGTCCAGTCGCGACCGACGGCCTCGAATCCGATGAACCCGATCACGCGTCCCTGGTCGGCCAGCGGCACCGCCAGCGCCGAGGAGACCCCGCGGGACTGGAACCACGCCTTCTCGACGTGCCACTCGTCGGTGAGCTCGGCCACCGACGGGATGTTGACCTCGCGGTGCTGGCCGAGCATCTCGAGCAGCGGGATCCGCCCGACGGGCACGAGCTGATCGGGATCGCGCAGAGCGGGGATGCCGTGAGCCACCCACTCGTGGGTGTTGATCATGTTGCGGCCCGACTCGTCGAACAGCACGATCTCGATCCGGTCGAGCGAGGACAGCCCACCGAGCTCGGCCAGCGCCGCCTCCACGCCGTCGTCGAGCTGCACGTGCGGGAGCTGCACGAACGACGAGGCGATCCGCACGAGACGACCCTGCTCGACGAGTCGCTGACGCAGCTCCTGTTCGACCTCGTCAGCGGGGTCGGCGAGCCGCAGCGTCGCGATCACCGCGCCGAGGGGACCGAGCTCGACGCCGCTCACCGCGCCGACGCTCATGCGGATCCAGTCGCCGCTGGCCGTGCGCACACGGGTCGGATCGATCTCGCCGCTGCCCTGTCGGTCCTGCCACCGCACCAGCAGGCGGACCAGCTCGTCCAGGTCGTCCGGGTGGACGAAATCGGACATCGGCCGACCGATGATCGTGCTCGGGTCGTGGCCCAGGAGGCGGGCGATCGCTCCGGTGGCGAAGGTGATGTGGCCGTCGCTGCCGACGCCGACGATGATCTCGTCGACATAGGAGAGGAGTCGATCGAGCTGGGCCAGGGTCAATCGGAGACCGTCACGGCCTCCGTCCTGCGCGCCGACGTCAGACGCGCTCAACCCGACCCTCGACCCGACTTCACATCGGATCTCCGGCCACGGGATAGGGCTCCGCGGCCTCCCAGAGCAGAGCGGCGGGGCGGGGCCGGGCGAACATGAAGCCCTGCGCCCGATCGCAGCCCAAGCGACGCAGCTCGTCGAGCTGGCGCCGGGTCTCGACCCCTTCGGCGACCGCTCGCAGCCCGAGGGCCCGGCCCAGGCTGATGATGGCCGTGACGATCGCCGTGTCGTCGGGGTCGTCGCCGAGCCCGTCGACGAAGGACCGGTCGATCTTCAACACGTCGACGGGGAAGCGCTTGAGGTAGCTGAGCGACGAGTAGCCCGTCCCGAAGTCGTCGATGGCCAGCTCGACACCCAGCTCGTGAAGATCCTGGAGCACCTTGAGGCCGGCGGCCGGATCGGACATGAGCGCCGTCTCGGTGATCTCGAGGCACAACGACGAGGGCTCGATGCCCGCCCCCTCGAGGGCCGTCACGACCTGATCCACGAGGTCGGACTGGGCGATCTGGCGGGCCGAGAGGTTCACGCGCATCGTGAGCGGGAAGTCGGGGCGCTCGCGACGCCACACGCCGGCCTGGCGGCAGGCTTCGGTCAGCACCCACGCGCCCAGGTCGATGATGAGACCCGAGTCCTCGGCCAGCTCGATGAAGGCGCCGGCCTCGAGCAGGCCCCCGACGGGGTGATGCCACCGGGCCAGCGCCTCGCATCCGAGCATGACGCCCGAATCGAGGGACAGCTCGGGCTGGTAGTAGACCTCGATCTCGCCCATCTCGACGGCTCGCCGCAGATGGGTCTCGGTCTGGAGCCGTTCGGTGGCCTGCGTGCGCAGGTTCTCGTCGAAGATCTCGTAGCGGTCACGGCCCCGCGCCTTGGCCAGGTACATGGCGGCGTCGGCGTCGCGGAGCAGTCCGCCGGCCGTGTCGTCGGGTCCGGTCGCCACCGCGATCCCGATGCTGACGGTGGTGAAGACCTCGGTGCCGTCGACGACGACCGGCTCCTTGAGCACGGCGTGGATCCGCTCCGCCAGCATGATCGGGTCGCGAGGATCGGAGAAGTCGTCGATGAGCACCACGAACTCGTCACCGCCGAGGCGGGCCACGGTGTCGGTCGGTCGCAGGGCCGAGCTGAGCCGGGCCGCCGCCGCCACCAACAGGTGGTCGCCGGCGGTGTGGCCGAGCGAGTCGTTGACGACCTTGAACCGGTCCAGGTCGAGGAACAGCAGCCCGACGGCTTGGGCGATGCGCTTGCGCCGGGCCAGGATCCGGGTCAGCTGATCGATCAGCAGCGCCCGGTTGGCCAGTCCCGTGAGCGGGTCGTGCAGCGCCTGATGCGCCAGCTCGGCCTCGGTCCGCTTGAGCGCGGTGATGTCGGTGTTCATCACCAGCACGTGCTCGACCAGCCCCTCCTCGTCGAACTCGGGGACCGCCCTCGACTGGAACCACATC
This sequence comes from uncultured Microthrixaceae bacterium, assembly GCA_963734965.1. Lineage (GTDB taxonomy): Bacteria > Actinomycetota > Acidimicrobiia > Acidimicrobiales > Acidimicrobilacustridaceae > UBA4742. Next base: position 1,392,105 of record CAVTJK010000004.1, read on the forward strand.
GGCTTGCCCGAGACCTCGAACTCCCACTCGGTGTCGAGGCTCTCGCCGCTGCTGATGACCCGTTCGAGCGCGAGGGTCCACTGCTGCTCGTCCGCCACGCCGAAGATGCTGGCGGTGTGCCCGATCACCTCCGACACCGAGATCCCGGTGAGCTGCTCGTAGGCCGGGCTCAGGTAGACGAGGTGGAGGTCGCGGTCGAAGCGGGCGATGATCGCCGGCGAGCTCTCGACCACGGTCCGGTAGCGCTGCTCGCTGGCCTGCAGCTCGAGCTCCTGGCGATGGCGCTCGGTGATGTCCTCGGCGTGCGACACCGTGTAGCGCAGCTTGCCGTCGCGGGCCCGCACGCCGGAGATGTGCAGACGGAGCCAGACCAGGGCGCCGTCGGATCGCACGATCCGGACCTCGAGCGATTCCTGCTCGGACTCGCCGCTGATCGACGCGCTCGTGGTGGCGCGTCAGCGCCGGCAGGTCGTCGGGGTGCACCAGATCGGACACTGGCGTCCCGATCAGCTCGTCCTCGGAGTGACCCACCAGATCGCAGTAGGCCTGGTTGACCTGGATGTGGCGACCGTCAGGAGCGCTCAGCACCATGCCGAGGGGCGCGTTCGTGAAGGCCAGACCGAACCGTTGCTCGGCGTCGCTGCGGGCCAGTGCCTGGGAGATGATGCCGGCCGCCGAGCTGAGCACCGAGATGTGGTCGTCGCTCCAGATGCGCTCGCGGTCGACGAGGTCGAAGCCGATGAAACCGATCAGGCGACCCTCGTCGGCCAGCGGCACGGCCAGCACCGACTGGGCGCCCTGCGGCTTGAGGATGTCGATCTCGTTCCGCCACGCCGGCGTCTGGTCGGCCACCCGCGGGATGTAGATGGGTTCGAGTCGCTGCAGCGTGCCCATCCACTCGGGGACCCGCGTCTGGGCGACGGCTCCGAGGCCCTTGATCTCGGAGGGCACACCCGTCGAGGTCCACTCGTGGGTGTTCTCGATCACCCCTCGATCGTCACGGTTCACGAACACGTAGACCCGGTCGACGTTGACGAAGGTCCCGATGTCGGCCAACGCGCCGGCGATGCACGCGTCGACCTCGTGGGCCGGGCGATGGATGAACGACGACGCGACGCGCGTGAGCAGATCCTCGAACGCCAGCCGCTGGCGCAGGGCATCGAGGGTGTGACCGCGGTCCTTGGCGTCGCGGAGCACGACCGCCCGGTACCCGACGCCGTCGAGCGCCGGACCGGCGTGCACGAACAGCAGCACCTCGCGCCAGGTGTCGCTGGCGTGGCGCATGAGCACACGCGTACCCACATCGTGGTGGCCGTGACCGCGTGTCAGCTTGGCCACCACGTCGTCGGCGTCGTCGGGATGCAGGAACTCGACCAGGCTGTGATCGAGCACCTCGACCTGTTCGAACCCGAGCAGCACCCTGATCGCCGGGCTGACATAGCCCACCGAGGCATCGGCCGCGACCGTGAGCACGACGTCGCTGACCTGCGCCAGCGTCTCGTCGAGCTGCACCCGACTCACCAGCGCGCCGAGATCCCTTTCGGAGAAATCCCCCGCCGGGTCGTCCGCACCGGCCCAGTCAGTACCGCCGCCGGCCTGCAGGCCGGTGGATGTCTCGGGCACGGACTTATCCTTCCGTCCAATAGGTCGCGGTCATTGTAGTTACTTCCTCTATCGGCGGGGCCACCAGACACCTGAGGCGATAAAGATCATCTGGGTACAACTCGACGCCCCCCGACCGAACAGGCCGGCTCCGGCCCGATGGCCGAGTGGGTAGCGTTCCAAGGTGGGCAGTCAGGTCGACCTCTCCGGTACGTGGCGCGCCGTCGCCGCGGATGAGTCGCAGCTACGGGACTATCACGATCCCGACTTCGATGACGGCACCTGGCCGATCGCCACCGTACCCGGGCACTGGCGATCCGACCCCGCCCTCGACGGGACCGATGGCAACGTGCTCTACCGAACGGTGTTCGACACGCCGTCGGACTTCGGGCTCGGCCCCGAGTGGGCCGGCGAGCCCAACGGTCCCGATCGTCGTACCTGGCTGGTGTTCGACGGCATCTTCTACACGAGCGACGTCTGGCTCGACGGCACCTATCTCGGCGACACCGAGGGCTACTTCTTCCCGCACGAGTTCGAGATCAGTGAGCAGGTCGCGGCCCGGTCCGAGCATGCGCTGGCGCTGGAGGTCGCCTGTCCGCGACCGAGCGACGTGACCGCGAAGCGAAACCTGACCGGCGTGTTCCAGCACTGGGACCTGCTCGACCAGGACTGGAACCCGGGCGGCATCTGGCGGCCGGTTCGCCTCGAGCAGTCGGGGATGGTCCGCATCAAGCACTGGCGGGTGCTCTGCCGCGAGGTCACCGATCAGGCGGCGACCTTGGCGCTTCGCGTCGTGGTCGACACCGTCGAAGCCGAGACGGTCGAGCTGGTGACGACCATCGTGGCCCGACCTTCGGACCCCGGTCCGGGCGAGCCGGGTGCTCGTCGGTCCGGGCCAACAGCACCGCCACCACCGCTCCCAGTCACTGGCCGCCGGCGAGAACCGGGTCGAGTGGACGGTGACCGTCCCCGAACCCCGCCGCTGGTGGCCCCACGCCCTGGGCGACCAGCCCCTCTATGACGTCGAGGTCGAGGTGCGCACCGAGACGGGCGCGGTCAGCGACCGCCGCCGGCGCCACATCGGCCTGCGCACCATCGAGACGCGCGACTGGATCACCCGCGTCAACGGCGAGCGCCTCTTCCTGAAGGGCGCCAACCAGGGACCGACGCGCGTGGCGCTCGGCGAGGCCACCCCCGACGAGATGCGGCGCGACATCGCGCTGGCCGTCGACACGGGTCTCGACTTCCTGCGCCTCCACGCTCACATCGCCCGACCCGAGCTCTACGACGCGGCCGACGAAGCGGGCTTGCTGCTGTGGCAGGACCTGCCCCTGCAGTGGGGCTACAGCCGCAGCGTCCGCAGCCAGGCTCGCCGCCAGGCCCGTCTGGCCGTCGACCACTTCGGCCATCACCCCTCGATCTTCCTGTGGTGCGGGCACAACGAGCCGATCGCGCTCGACTTCGAGCCCGGGTCGACGACCGAGCCCCATCCGGGGGGCCGCCGACATGGCGCGGGAGTTCGCGACCCAGGCGCTCCCGACCTGGAACCGCACGCTGTTGGATCGCGCCATCAAGACCGTGCTCGAGCGCAACGACGGCACGCGCCCCGTGGTGGCCCACTCGGGCGTGTTCCCCCACCCGCCCCAGCTCGACGGCACCGACACCCACCTCTACCTCGGTTGGCACTCCGGCGACGAGCGCGACCTGCCCGCCCTCTTGGCCCGCTGGCCACGGCTGGCCCGGTTCGTCAGCGAGTTCGGCGCCCAGGCCATCCCGGCCACCGACGCCTTCATGCATGCCGAGCGTTGGCCCGATCTCGACTGGGACGAGGCTGGCGCGCCACCACGGGCTGCAGCGCGCCCTGTTCGACCGCTATGTCCCGCCCGCCGAGTTCGACCGGTACGAGGACTGGAAGGAGGAGACCCAGCTCTACCAGAGCCGGGTGCTGCGCTATCAGATCGAGACGCTCCGACGGCTCAAGTACCGGCCCACGGGCGGCTTCGCCCAGTTCTGCTTCGCCGACAGCTCGCCGGCGGTGACGTGCTCGGTCCTCGACGTCCAGCGGATCCCGAAGCCCGGCTACGACGCCCTGCGCGCCGCCTGCCAGCCGGTCATCGTCGTGGCCGACCGGCCCCCGGCCCACGTGCATCCGGGGGACCGCCTGGCCCTGGACGTCCACGTGGTCAGCGACGCACGTATCGCTCATAGCGATATAGTTGTGCGTGCCCATCTCTCTTGGGAACAGGAGGTCCGCCGTGACTGGTCCTGGCAGGGTGACATCCCAGCCGACGACTGCGTCTTCGTCGGCACCATCGGCTTCGATGTCCCCGTCACCGACGACGCCCTCGTCATCGACCTCGAGCTCACCGGCGACGGCCTGGCCGCCACCGCCCGCTACGGCACCTGGGTCATCTCGCACTAGCGCCTTGGCTCTCCGGTCGGCGAGCCTCCCTGCGAGCGGCTTCGCCATCCGGCTGTCGCCGCACGAGCTGCTCCGCCGGCGGCTGCGCAGCGTCCCGACCAGACCAGATCGTCAGCCGGCCCGGCGCACCGTGCGACGAGCGTCGTGACCGCGGCGATCCCAGCAGGCGTGGAGTTCCTGTCAGGGGAGGTGACCAGCGACACAACACAACCGGTGCCCGAGCTCAGTCCTGACATCAGCGTCGAGCCGATCCGCAAGCCACCGCGGCGGCGACGGCCGTTCCTGGTCGAGCTGTACGGGACGGCGTCGGCAAGAAGTGGGTGATGGCCGTCACCGGCGTGGTGTTGCTCGGCTTCATCGTCTTCCACGCCATCGGCAACCTGAAGATGTACCTCGGCGCCGACGAGTTCAACGCCTACAGCGAGTTCCTCCGCGAGTGCTGGTGCCGTTCTTCCCGCGGACCCTCCTGCTGTGGATCGCTCCGCGTCGGTCTGTCGCTGGCCTTCGTCTTCCACATCCACTCGGCCTACTCGCTGACCCGGATGAACCAGAAGGCGAACGTGAAGTACGAGTCGCGCCGCGACTACCTGGCCGCCAACTTCGCCTCGCGCACGATGCGCTGGACCGGCACGATCATCCTGCTGTTCCTGATCTGGCACCTGGCCGACCTGACCTGGGGGCTGCACCCGATCGCGGTCAAGCACTGGACGCGGGGGCTGACCTATCAGAACGTCACCGAGAGCCTGAAGCGACCGGGCGTCGCTGCGCTGTACATCGTCGCCAACATCGCTCTCGGCATCCACCTGTTCCACGGCTCGTGGAGCCTGTTCCAGAGCCTCGGCCTCAACAACCCCCGCTTCAACAACGCGCGCCGGGTCTTCGCCGCCGGGTTCGCGGCGTTGATCACGGTCATCAACGTGAGCTTCCCGATCATGGCGCTGGCCGGCGTCACCGGCGTCTCGAGCTGAGGAGTCCGACCCCATGACGGATCGACCCACCTCCCTCCCGCCCGATCCTCGCTTGGACGCGGGCACGCCGAGCGGACCGATCGAGCGGCGCTGGGATCAGCACCAGTTCGACATGAAGCTGGTCAACCCGGGCAACAAGCGCAAGTTCGAGATCATCGTCGTCGGCACCGGACTGGCCGGGGCCTCGGCGGCGGCGTCGCTGGCCCAGCTCGGCTACAAGGTCAAGGTCTTCACGTTCCACGACTCACCGCGGCGGGCCCACTCGATCGCCGCCCAGGGCGGGATCAACGCGGCGAAGAACTACCCGAACGACGGCGACAGCATCTACCGGCTGTTCTACGACACGGTGAAGGGCGGCGACTTCCGCGCTCGTGAGACCAACGTGTACCGGTTGGCCCAGGTCAGCGTCGACATCATCGACCAGTGCGTGGCTCAGGGCGTCCCCTTCGCCCGCGAGTACGGCGGCCTGCTCGACAACCGCTCGTTCGGCGGCGCCCAGGTCAGCCGCACCTTCTACGCCCGGGGCCAGACCGGCCAGCAGCTCCTGCTCGGCGCCTATCAGGCGCTCGAACAGCAGACCTCGCTCGGCAACGTGCGCTCAGTACACGAAGACCGAGATGCTCGACGTCGTCGTCAAGGACGGCAAGGCAGCCGGGATCGTCGTGCGCGACCTGACCACCGGCGAGATCTCGTCGCACTCGGCCCATGCCGTGGTGCTGCGCCACCGGCGGGTACAGCAACGTGTACTACCTGTCGACCAACGCCATGAACTGCAACACCACGGCCATCTGGCGAGCGCACAAGAAGGGCGCCTTCTTCGCCAACCCGTGCTTCACGCAGATCCACCCGACCTGCATCCCGAGCAGCGACGAGTTCCAGTCGAAGCTGACCCTGATGTCCGAGTCGCTGCGCAACGACGGACGCATCTGGGTCCCCAAAGACCCCGACGATCGCCGTTCGCCTGATCAGATCCCCGACGCCGACCGCGACTACTTCCTCGAGCGCAAGTACCCCGCCTTCGGCAACCTCGTGCCCCGCGACGTGGCCTCACGCAACGCCAAGGCCATGGTCGACTCGGGGTTCGGCGTCGGCCCGCTCAAGAACTCGGTGTACCTCGACTTCGGTGACGCCATCAACCGCCTCGGCGAGAGCGTCATCCGCGAGCGCTACGGCAACCTCTTCGACATGTACGAGCGCATCACCGACGAGAACCCGTACGTCGTGCCGATGCGGATCTACCCGGCGATCCACTACACGATGGGTGGGCTCTGGGTCGACTACAACCTGATGACCACGATCCCTGGGCTGTACGCCATCGGCGAGGCCAACTTCGCCGACCAGGGCGCCAACCGGCTCGGCGCGTCGGCACTGATGCAGGGCCTGGCCGACGGCTACTTCGTGCTGCCCTACACGATCGGCGACTACCTGGCCGGCCTGCTGGGAACCCAACCGGTGCCGACCGACGATCCCGAGTTCAAGACGGCCGAAGCGGACCTGGCCGCCGACATCGACCACTGGCTCAGCGTCGGGGGCACCAAGTCGGTCGATCACTACCACCGCGAGCTGGGCAAGCTCGTCTGGGACTACTGCGGCATGGCGCGCGACAAGGTCGGCCTCGAGAAGGCCCTGGCCGAGATCCCGGCGCTGCGCGACGAGTTCCGCAAGAACGTGCGCGTGCTCGGCGCGGCCGACACGGTCAACCAATCCCTCGAGAAGGTGCAGCGCGTCGCCGACTTCTTCGACCTGGCCGAGCTCATGTGCCGCGACGCCCTCATGCGCGAGGAGAGTTGCGGAGGCCACTTCCGTGTCGAGCACCAGACCCCCGACGGCGAAGCCCAGCGCGACGACGAGCACTTCGCCTTCGTCGGCGCCTGGGAATGGCAGGGCCCGAGCTCGCCCCAGTCGCTGCACAAGGAACCGCTCGAGTTCGAATACGTCCACCTCACCCAGAGGAGCTACAAGTGACGAGCCTGTCACGCGAGGCTGAGCCCACCACCTGTCGGGTGTCGGCATGAACTTGCACCTGCGGGTGTGGCGCCAGGACGGGCCGGACGCGCCCGGACGCTTCGAGGAGTACGACGCGGCGGGCATCAACGAGGACATGTCGTTCCTCGAGATGCTCGACACCGTGAACGAGTCACTGATCGCCGAGGGTCGCGAGCCCATCGTGTTCGACAGCGACTGCCGCGAGGGGATCTGCGGCACGTGCGGACTGATGATCAACGGCCACGCCCACGGTCCCGAGAAGGGCACGGCCACCTGTCAGCTGCACATGCGCAAGTTCGTCGACGGCGAGACCCTCACCATCGAGCCCTGGCGGGCGACGGCCTTCCCGATCATCCGCGACCTCATGGTCGACCGGAGCCCCTTCGACGCCATCATCGAGGCCGGCGGCTACATCTCGGTCAACACGGGATCGGCGCCTGACGCCAACCTGATCCCGGTCCCCAAGCCGGTGGCCGACGCGGCCATGGATGCCGCCGCCTGCATCGGGTGCGGCGCCTGCGTGGCGGCCTGCCCGAACAGTGCCGGACAGTTGTTCACGGCCGCCAAGGTCGCCCACCTGAACCTGCTTCCCCAGGGTCAGGCCGAGCGCTGGAGCCGGACCGAGAACATGGTCGAGACCATGGAGGAGTTCTTCGGCTCGTGCACCAACCACGGCGAATGCGAGCAGGCGTGCCCGAAGGAGATCAGCATCGACTTCATCGCCTACATGAACCGTGACTACGTCAAGGCCAAGATCAAGAACCGCAAGCTGATCAGCCAGAAGTAGTTCAGCCCTCAGAAGTAGAGTCGGGCGCTGTGCGGCAGACAGGGCGCCAGGCGGTGCTGGTGGTGGCGTTCCTGGCGACGGTCGTGGTCACCGGATGCGGAGCGACGAGCTCGACGACATCTACTGGCACCAGTCAGGACGGACAGCACTTCGTGATCGCCGCCGGCTCGTCCGACGCGACCCGCCGCTCGACGGCCCGGGTGCTCGAGACCCGAGCTCGCGCCCTCGGCGGGTCAGCCCAGCTGTCCGGAGGCGACATCGTGGTGCGCGTGCCGGGCGGATCGCGCAACGCCCTCGCCCTCATCGCCGCCGGCCACATCGGGTTCCGGCCGGTCCTGGCCGCCCATGGTGCGCCCGACGCTCCTGGCCTGGGGCCCGCTCCTCCGGCCGTCACCCCTCCGGGGCAGATCCAGCCGGACCGCCCCGTGGTCCTGGCCCAGCACGAGGTGACCACGGGTCGGACCGTCGCCATCCTCGAGCTCGGGCCCGAGGTCGCGTCCGGCTCGATGCTCGAATCGGCGAGAGCCGATCTCAGCCCGGCGCGCACCTGGGAGGTTCGACCCGTGTTCCGGCCCGGCGCCTCGGGCATCGATCAGTTCAATCGGATCGCCGCCGGTTGCTTCGCAACAGGACCGCGGTGCCCGGCGCTGAGCGGTGCGGCCCATGGATCGGTGGCCATCACCCTCGACGGAGTCATCCTCACCGCCCCGACCATCGATGCCCCCAGCTTCAAGCGCGACCAGATCACCATCTCCGGGGACTACACGCCCGACGAGGCCCGGATCCTGGCCGCCATCCTGAGCTCCGGCGAGCTTCCGGCCACCGTCGAACCCGTTTCGACCACGCCGACGACCTGAGTCCGACGACCTGGGTCCGCCGGCCGCCGAGCGCCGGGCTCAGACGGTCGTGCGGCTGGCCTTGCTGGCCTTGCGCCGTTGGCGCAGGTACTCGAAGGCGATCGGGATGAGCGACAACACGATGATGATGACGACCGCGTAGTCGAGGTAGTCGCCGATCTTCGGGAACTTCTTGCCCAGTCCGTAGCCGAGGCACAGCATCGTGGTCGACCAGGCCACGCCTCCGACGATGTTGTAGAGCACGAACGTGCGGTAGCGCATGTTCGACGCGCCGGCCACGATGGGGGCGAAGGTGCGCACGACCGGCACGAACCGGGCGATGACGATGGTCTTCGACCCGTGCCGCTCGTAGAAGTCCTCGGCTCGCTGAAGGTGCTCGCGCTTGAACAGCCTCGACTCGGGCTTGGAGAACAAGCGCGGGCCGGTCTTGTTGCCGAACATGTAGCCGACCTGATCGCCGAGGATGGCGGCGACGGCGCACCCGATCAACAGGACCGGGAAGGGCCACAACACGTTTCGGGTGGCCGACAAGAGCCCGGCCGTGAACAGGAGCGAGTCACCGGGCAGGAAGAACCCGATCATGATGCCGGACTCGGCGAACACGATCGCGAACAGGCCGAGGGTCCCCACGCTGTCGAGGATCTTGTTCGGATCGAGGCCGAGGGACGCGATCAGGGCGGAACGCATCGGGACAGACTAGTGGGGTGCCCCGAGCCCCCCGGACGCGGCGCCCCCGACGGGTCGAGACGGGAGAAGAGGTCGGAACGGGGGAGGTCAGGTCGGGGGCTGGTTGAACTCGATCCAGCCGATGCCGGATCGGCCGTCGCTCGCCCGGACCCGGGCCATGGCCCGGGGGAAGCGGGCCTCGGCGCCGCCCGGCCCGACGAGCAGCACCGGCGACCAGGCGATCGGCTCGACGGTGAGCCCCAGGCCTTCGACCTCGAGCGTCGCCTCGGTCGGGATGGCCTCGGCGCCGAGGGTCGGCGTGGCCTCGAAGCTGGTGACCAGGTCGAGACCACCGAGCGGCGGCTGCACGTAGCCGATGGCAAACCCCTCCGACGGCAGCGTGGTCACGGCATGCAGGCGCGTGCCGTCGTCGAGCCGAAAGGCGGTCCAGCACCAGCCCCGGGTCCACCAGTCCCGCTCTCCCCACGAGTGATCGCGCTGGCCCGGTCCCTCGAACTCGATGCGCTCGTCACCCACCAGGATCTCGCCGTGCACGCGGCACGGGATCTCGTAGCGATCGAGTCCCTGCGGCCACCGGAAGGGGATGCCGTCGGTCTCCCACTCGAGGTCGAAGCCCAGGGGGGTGCGCTCGCCACGCAGGCCGTGGTACGTGTCGGCCGGATCGTCGAGGGCCACGCCGAAGGCCTCGAGCCCGAGGCTGAAGTGCTCGAGGGGCGTCTCGACGTTGTGGTCCGCCCACAAGCCATCGGTGCGGAGCTCGAGCGAGTCGTAGCGGCGAGGGAAGGGCACGGCGTTGTCGATGACGGTGACGAGCGACCGGTCGGGTCCGACCACGCACGCCCAGTACCAGATCACGCCTCCGCCGGCGGGACCGAGGTTGGGGTAGCGCCCGATGCGGACATAGCCACCCACCGACCCGTCGGCCGCCGTGAAGTCGAGGTAGTACGACTCCTGCCACAGCGCCTCGGGACCGGCCCGATGGGTTCCCTCGTCGGCCGGATCGACGGGCCCGAACGGCAGCTCGACTGGTTCTGACACTGGTCCTGTCACCGGTCCAGCTTCGCACGGTCCTTCCGCTCGGGCTCTAGTGGCGCTCTGCCACTAGCCTTCGGGCATGCATGATCTCGTGATCACCAACGGCACCGTCGTCGACGGGACCGGGCTCCCCGGGCAGCGGGCCGACGTGGCCGTCGATGGCGACCGGGTGGTGGCCGTCGGCCAGGTCGATGGCGAGGGGCGCCGCACCATCGACGCCGAGGGCTGCATCGTCACGCCCGGGTTCGTCGACATCCACACCCACCTCGACGCCCAACTGGCCTGGGATCCGATGGGTTCGTCGTCGTGCTGGCACGGCGTGACCTCGGTCGTCCTCGGCAACTGCGGGGTGACCTTCGCCCCCTGCAAGGAGGCCGACCGCGAAGAGCTGGCCGAGATGATGGAGTCGGTCGAGGACATCCCCGCCGACAGCATCATGGAGGGCCTGGCATGGGACTGGTCGAGCTACGGCGAGTACCTCGACGCCGTCGAGCGTTGGCCCAAGGGGATCAACGTGGGCGGCATGGTCGGTCACTGCGCCGTGCGCGTCCACGCCATGGGCGAGCGCAGCCTCACCGAGGAACCGGCCTCGGCCGACGACATCGCCCTCATGTGCGCGCTGGTCGACGAGGCCATCGGCGCCGGTGCCCTTGGGTTCTCGACCTCGCGCACGTTGCTGCACCGCGTCCCCGATGGCCGACCGGTCCCCGGGACCTGGGCCGCGGCTGACGAGCTGATGGCCATCGCCGGGGTCATGGGGAAGTGGAACCGGGGCGTGTTCGAGGCCGCCCCCCGTCTCGGCGAGCGCGACAGCGACGCCTACACCGCCACCCGGGCCGAGGTGGACATGATGGCCGACATCACCGAGGCCACGGGGCGGCCGTGCACGTTCGGGTTGGCCCACAGCTTCCGTCGCGACGACCTCTATCGGCGAGTGCTCGAGTTCGTGAACGAGCGCAACGCCACGGGCGCCAACGTCCGGCCCCAGACCACCGCCCGCGGCATCGGCCTGCTGTTCGGCCTCTCGCACCACACGCCGTTCGACAACGCCCGTCCGTGGAAGCGACTCCGCATGCTGTCGCTCGAGGAGCGGCTGGCCGTCCTACGCGATCCGGTGAGCCGCATGCAGCTGATCGAGGCCGGCCGCGACGCGCCGGGCCTCCAGTTCTTCGAGGGCGTGTACGTGCTCGACGAAGCGCACCTCGACTACGGTCACGATCCCGAGAACACCCTGGCCGCCGTGGCCGCCCGTCGCGGCGTCTCACCGGTCGAAGCGTTCATCGACCTGTCCCTCGAGACCAACGGTCGGGTCCTGCTCAACTTCCCCTTCCTCAACCAGCGTCTCGACGCCGTCGAGGAGATGCTCGGGGACCGCAACGTGGTGATGGGCCTGGCCGACGCCGGGGCCCACGTGGGTCAGATCATGGACGCCAGCCAACCCACGTTCTTCCTCAGCCAGTGGGTGCGCGAGCGCGGGTTGCTCCCGATCGAGGAGGGCATCCGCCGCTTGACCTCCGACACCGCGCAGCTGTTCGGCATCACCGATCGCGGCGTCCTGCAACCCGGCGCCTTCGCCGATCTCAACGTGATCGACGTCGACGGGCTCAAGCTCGGGCTGCCCGAGTACGTGCACGACTTCCCCGGCGGTGCCGGTCGCTACACGCAACGGGCCGAGGGGTATCGGGCCACGGTCGTCAACGGGCGCGTCGCCCTTCAGGACGGCGACCACACCGGCGACCTGGCCGGCGTCGTGCTGCGCAGCGGTCAGTAGGTCGGGCGCACCGCCGGACGAGCTGACCGCTCGACGGCTGCCGTCAGTAGCCGACGGCCGGATCGACCAGATCCGGGAGCGGATGCCCGTCGACGTAGGCGTGCAGGTTGGTGATGAAGCGTTCGAGCATCACGTTGTAGGCGCCGGGCCAGCTCCACGAGTCGTGGGCGCTCAGACGCACCTTCGGATGGGTGAACATCCAGTGCCCGTCAGGAAGGGGCTCGGGGTCGACGGCATCGAGCGACGCCATGGCGACGGTGCCGTCGTCGAGGGCGACGCGCAGCGCGTCCTGGTCGATGAGACCGCCGCGAGCGATGTTGACGAGATGGACGCCGGGCTTCATCAGCGCGAAGGCGTCGGCATCGATCATGTGGCGCGTCGCGGGAGTGAGCGGGGCCGCGATCACGACGTGGTCGGCGTCGACCAAGGCATCGCTCAGTCGGTCGACCTGCTCGACGCCCTCGACGCCGAGCGGCGCGTTGGTGCGGCGCAGGCCGCGGATCGTCATGGCGAACGGGCGCGCCCGTTCGGCCACCGCGGCACCGATCGACCCGAATCCGACGATGGCGAGGCGCTTGGCGAACAGCGTGCCGAGGCGCGGATCGGCCCTCCAGTCGGCGGGCGGCGCCTCGATCCAGGTCTCGGGCAGATGCTTCTCGAAGGCCAACATCGTCGCCAGCACCCATTCCGAGATGGGGATGGCGCTGGCGCCGCGGGAGTTGGTGATCAGCAGGCCCTCTGGCAGCGCGTCGAAGCGGACCCCGTCGACGCCCGTGGCCACGAAGTGGAGCCAGCGCGCACCCCGCCCCAACAGCTCGCCTGTGTTCTCCCCCCAGCCCGGGATGGTGAGGATGACATCGCCCGTCGCGTCGGCGGGCGGCGGTCCCTTCATCGGCACCGGGATCACCTCGACCCGATCGGCCAAGTCGTCGGGGACCCCGATGGCCGCCGCCCCCCCGAGGTGGCTGAGCACCCGCACGGTCGTCGGTCCGCTCAAAACTTGTCCGGTTGGTCGGGATCGACCGTGGGTCCGAGCGGCGGTCGGCGCACATCGGTGACGGCCAATCCCTCGTCGGCCAGGCCACGGAGGAACTCGCGGACACCGACGGCGCGATCGGGCTGGCGACGCAGCGCCTCGAGCTCGCTCTGATGCAGCGGGATGGCCTGGACGAGCACCACCTCGTGGCCGTCCACCGCGAAGATGGCGTCCTCGTCGGTGATGAGCTGATGCCAGAGCACGAAGGACTCCATCGGCGACTCGTCGCTGATCACCTCACCGATCTCGATCGTGTCACCGGGCAGGAACACCGATGTCTTGCGCACCCGATCGCCGATGTCGGCCAGCGCCCAGGCCCATCGGGCGTCAACCGAGTCGACGCAGATGGCCAGTTCCGGCCGCAGGCCGCCCCACAGCGGGTTGGCCACCGCCGAGATGCCGAAGGTGAAGCCGAGGAGGGTGCCGGCCTGCGGGCAGTCCATGTAGCGGATGGACAGCACCGGCTGATCGTCGCCGCTGGGCTCGCTCACGTACTCGTAGACCCCGGCCACGCCCGCCTGCTCGTCCAGCCACCGGAGGTAGGACTCGAGGGTCGAGCGGGTGACGGCCTCGACCGGCCAGGGCGGACCCTTCATAGGGCGCCGAGGTTACGGCCCGCGTGCGGTTCGTGCTGCACCGACCTCCACCCCGGTAGTTAGCACTGCTAAACAGTTGGGAAGCGCCCGTCCTGCGGATCGAGGATCGCCATGGCCACCACCCCCCGTCCCGCCCCGAAGCGACCTGCTCGCCGCGACGGCGGCCCCGGGCTCGATGACGACCTGGTCACGCGCACCCGACTGGCGGTGCTGCGGGTGTCGCGGCGGCTGCGCCAACAGGTCAGTCCGGGGATCACCCCATCGCAGCAGTCGGCCCTGGCCGCCATCGAGTCCCGCGGGCCGCTGACCCTCGGCGAGCTGGCCGCCTACGAGAACGTGCAGCCTCCGTCGATCACCCGAATCGTCGGCAACCTCGAGGCGACGGGCCTGGTCGAGCGCACCAGCGACGAGAACGATCGCCGGGTGAGCCTGGTGCAGATCACCGACGCCGGCCAGGCCGAGCTCGGGGCCATCCGCAGCCAGCGCAACGCCTGGCTGGCCCAGCGCCTGGCCACCCTCGACGAGGACGACCTGTCCCAGCTCCGCGCCGCCCTGGCCGTGTTCGACAAGATCCTCGAGCTGGACGAGTAGCCGCCCGCTCCAACCACGCTTCCGGCGGCAGATCACCACCCGCGAGGTGGCCATCTGCCGCCGCGATGGGCGAGAGCCCGCCCCAACCGCGCTTCCGGCGGCAGATCACCACCCGCGAGGTGGCCATCTGCCGCCGCGATGGGCGGGAGCCAGAGGGCGAGGAGGGGGCGCGGGCGACTAGATGTCGTCGAGGGTGAAGGAGCCGCCGGCCGGTGGGGCCGGCGCCGCGGGTGCGGGGGCAGCCGGGGGCGGAGGCGCCTCGGGGGCGACGGGGGCCTCGGCGGCGGCCGGCGGAGCAGGAGCAGCCGGCGGTGCGGGAGGGGCCGGGGGCGCGGGGGCGGCGGGAGCCTCGGCGCCGGGTGGGGCCGGGGGTGGCGGGGCGGCCGGGGGCGGAGGCGGCGGGGCGGCGGCGGTCTTCAGGGCCACGTCGACGGGCTGGCCGGCCGCGGCCATCTCGGTGAGCTCGGCCTCGATGCGCGCCCACTCGTCGGCGTCGTTGGGGCCGGCCTGACCGATCTTGGCCGCCCAGGTGAGGGCGCCGAGGTCGTGGAGGAGGTTGGCCGCGCTGTGCGTGGCCTTGGCGTTGCTGACACTCGAGTTGATCGAGTTGCTCAGGCTGTTGGCGCCCTTCTTGACGTCGTCGAGAAATCCCATGGGTGGCGTTCCTTCCGTCGCGGGCGGCTCAGCCCTTCGAAGTGCCGAAGATACCGCCGGTGATGCCGACGTTGTCATCCTGGCCCCTCCGGGCGAAGAGCGCATTGGCCATGCCGTCATAGGTCATGGACTGCAGGATCACCGTGCCCTCACCCGACAGCGTGGCCACGCTGAGTCCGGAGCCGGCGAACATGGCTCCCATCACCGTCTGGGCGTTCAGCGCACCAACGCGCTTCATCTCGTAGGTGATCGAGTCCTGGAAGGCCACCACGCAGCCGGTGTCGACCTCGATGGTGCCGCCGTACTTGGCCGGGTTGAGCTCGATGAAGTTGCCGGCGCCGGCGATCACGAGCGTGCCCACGCCGGTGAACTTCTCGAGCACGAAGCCCTCACCGCTCTTGCGCCCGACCTTCGAACCCTGGAACGCGATGTCGAAGTCGACGGTGCTCTCGGCGCACACGAAGGCGTCCTTCTCGGCCGTCCACCCGCCGACGCCGTCGAGCTCGATGGCGCGCATCGTGCCCGGCAGCGTGCCGGCGAACGCGACCAGACCTGATCCGCCGGTGGCGGTGAAGTGCTGGAAGGCGACGCTCTCCCCCGCCAGGTGGCGCTTGCCCATCTCGACGCCCGTCTTGAGAGCCTTGTTGAGCAGACCCGAGGCTCCCGGCGGGGCCGGCGCCGCGCCGTCCGGGTCGCCCTTGCTCAACCGGGTCTCGACGCCGACGTTGACCGTCTTCCAGAGGAACTTGCCCGCCTCGGCGTAGACGCGTTGGCCCTCGTCGAGTTGGAACACGATCATCTGCATCGACTCGCCCTGGATCTTGTGGGCCAGCGTCATGGTCTTCCTCCGTGCCGAGATGGTGGGCGACAGCCCGGTGATCGTACCGAACGGCGTTGCGGGCGATCCCGTCGAGCATCCCCAGCCCCATGAGGTCGTCGCCCCGATGGGGCGACGCCCGACCTCGGCCCGACCAGCCCACCCATCGGCCTGGGGTGGTCGCGCGACGCGGCAGTAGCCTTTGACGCCATGCCCGACTTCCTGTCCGCGGAGTGGATCGACGCCATGGCAGCGGCGGCCTCGACCGCGGCGGTCGGTCCCGCCGGCGGCGACCTCGTGGTCCAGCACGTCGTCACCGGCGCCTCGACGGGTGAGGTGGCGTGGGTCGTGCGGGTACAGGACGGCAAGCTGAGCGTCGACACCGGCCACGATCCCGACCCGTCGATCACCTTCACGCTCGACGCGGCCACGGCGGCCGCCATCCAGTCCGGTCACCAGAGCGCTCAAGCGGCCTTCATGTCCGGTCGGCTGCGCCTGGATGGCGACGTCGGGGTGCTGGTGGCCCAGCAGGGCACGCTGCTCGCGCTCGACGACGTGTTCGCGTCCGTGCGGGCGGCGACGACCTACCCGCCAGGGTCGGTCGCGGCCACGGTCCGAACCGAGGCCGCGGATGCCTGAGCTGCCCGAGCTGCAGGCCCACGCCGAGCGCCTGACCGCAGGACTTCGGTGGACTGGTGCTCGCCGGCTTCCGACCGATCGCCTTCACCGCGCTCAAGACGTTCGCCCCGCCGCCCGAACAGGCCGTCGGTGTGGCGCTCGACGACGTGGGCCGGCGGGGCAAGTACCTGCTGGCCCGACTTCGACGCCACCACCTTCGTCGTCCACCTCATGCAGGGCGGACGGCTGCGACCCGACGACAAGCAGTCGGCCAAACCTCGGGGTGGGCTGGCCCGATGGACGTTCGTGCCGGCCGATGCCGACCACGTCGGTCCACCGCCGGCGCTGTTGCTGACCGAGGCCGGCACCGAGAAGCGGGCCGGGGTGTGGGTGCGCGAGGGCGAGCTCGAAGGCCAGGAACCACTCGAGGGGCTCGGCCCCGATGCCGACACCCTCGACGCCGCTGCTCTGGGCGCGATCTGCTCGGCCCACTCGATGCGCCTGCACGGCATGCTCCGCGACCAACGGGCCCTGGCCGGCATCGGTCGCCGCCTGGCCAACGAGGTGTGCCATCGCGCCAAGCTGTCGCCGTTCGCCAACGCCTCCAAGCTCGACGACGACGAGGTGGCGCGGCTGGCCGCCGCCATCCACTCGTGCATCGACGAGTCGCTGACCTATGAGCGCACCCGTGACGACATGAGCTCGTCGAAGGAGCGGCCCGGCGAGGTCCACCATCGCACCGGCGAGACCTGCCCCGTGTGCGGCGACGTGGTCCGCGAGGTCGAGTACTCGCGCTACACGGTCAACTACTGCGCGACCTGCCAGACCGGCGGCAAGGTGCTGGCCGACAACACGACCAGCAAGTTCCTCAAGTAGCCGCCGACCGCGGCGCCGGTCAGATGAGGCCGAGCTCGGCCACCATGTCACGTTCCTCGACCAGCTCGGCGACCGACTGGTCGATCTTGCCCCGCGAGTAGTCGTCCAGGTCGAGCCCACCGACGATGGAGTACGCCCCGTCCGACGTCGTCACCGGGAACGACGACATGAGCCCGTCGGGCACGTCGTAGCTGCCGTCGCTCGGGATGGCCATGGACACCCAGTCGCCGTCGGCCGTGCCCGTGACCCAGCTGTGCACGTGATCGATGGCGGCGTTGGCCGCCGACGCCGCGCTCGAGAGGCCCCGGGCCTCGATGATGGCCGCGCCCGCGCTGCTGCACGGTCGGAAGGAAGGTGCCGTCGATCCACGCCTGATCGCCGACCAGCTCGGCCGCGTTCTTGCCGTTGACCTCGGCATGGAACAGGTCGGGGTACTGGGTGGCCGAGTGGTTGCCCCAGATCGTCATCTTGGTGATGTCGTTCACGGTGGCGTCGACCTTGGTCGCCAGCTGGGCCATGGCCCGGTTGTGGTCGAGACGGGTCATGGCCGTGAACCGGCTCGCGAGCGATGCCCGGCGCGTTGTTCATGGCGATCAGCGCGTTGGTGTTGGCCGGGTTGCCGACGACGAGGATGCGAACGTCAGCGGCGGCGTTGTCGCTCAGGGCCTTGCCCTGGACGGTGAAGATGGCCCCGTTCACCTCGAGCAGCTGCTGGCGCTCCATCCCCTTGGAGCGCGGGCGGGAGCCGACGAGCAGCGCATAGTTCACATCCCCGAAGGCGACGTTGGGATCGTCGGTCTGCTCGATGCCCGCCAGCAGCGGGAAGGCGCAGTCGTCGAGCTCCATGGCCACGCCCTCGAGGGCGTCGAGGGCCGGCGTGATCTCGAGCAGCTGGAGGATCACCGGCTGGTCATGGCCGAGCATGTCGCCACTGGCGATGCGGAACAGGAGGCTGTAGCCGATCTGGCCGGCGGCCCCGGTGACAGCGACGCGGACGGGGGTCTTCACAGTGCAGAACGCTCCTGGGGAGGCTTCGGGATCACGCGCCAGAATCTACCTACGCGGCCCGCCCGATCTTCAATCCGGGACCGTCACAACCAATGGCTCCGTCCAGGACCGAGTGCGGGCCCGACGATCGAGCCACGACGCTCAGTCCAGGACCGGATCGGTGACGGTGTTGCCCAGCCAGCTCTCGTAGAGGGCGGCGTAGCGCCCACCGGCCGAGACCAACTCGCCATGGGGGCCGCGCTCGACCAACTCGCCATCGGCGAACACCAGCACCAGATCGGCGGCCTCGGCGGTCGAGAGCCGGTGGGCCACGCTGATCGTCGTGCGTCCGTGGGCCAAGCGACCGAGCGCGTCGGCCAGGGCCCGCTCGGTCTCGGGATCGACCGCACTCGTCGCCTCGTCGAGGATGAGCAGGCCGGGGTTGGCCAGCTGGGCCCGAGCCAGCGCGACGAGTTGACGCTCGCCGACCGAGAGGTTCTCGCCCCGCTCGCCGACCTCGGTCGCCAGCCCTTGCGGCAGACGGGCGAGCCACCAGTCCAGGCCGAGGCGCACGAAGGCGGCGCCGACATCGGCGTCGGTCGCTCCGATCCGCCCCATCCGCACGTTCTCGCCGATCGTGGTGTCGAACAGGAACCCGTCCTGGGGCACCATGCGCACCGCGTCGAATCGTGACGTGGGCGAGATCTCACGGAGATCCACGCCGCCGAACAGGATGCGGCCCCCGGTCGGATCCGCCAACCGGCACAGGAGCTTCGAGAACGTGGTCTTGCCCGACCCGGTCTCGCCCACGACGGCCACCGCGGTCCCCGCCGGGATGGCCACGTCGATGCCTCGCAGCACCTGGCCGCCATCGCGATACGCGAACTCGAGCTGCTCGACCCGGACCTCGATGGCACCGGCGGGCAGCTCCACACCGGGCTCGGGTTCGATCACGTCGATGGGGACGTCGAACACGTCGAGCACCTTGTGCCAGCCGGCCAACGCCGTCTGGGTCTGGTCGAGGATCTCGCCCAGCTCGGCGATCGGCACCAGCAGCAGGTTGACCAGGAAGGCGAAGGCGATCAGCGTGCCCGCCTGCAGGCCCCATCCAGGCCCCCACCAAGCGCCTACGGCGACCACGCCGGCCAGAGCCAGACCGCCGAAGATGTCGCCGAGCGGGAACATCAGGGCGAAGTAGCGGACGGTGTGGGTCTCGGCGACGTACTGGCGGCTGATCGACGCCTGGAGGCGGTGGCGCACCCGGTCGCTGATGCCGTAGGCGCGCACGACACCGGCGCCCATCACGGTCTCGGACACGACCGACAACGTCTGGCCGACCCGGTTGCGCACGACGTCATAGGCACGCAGCTGGCGGCGCTGCAGGAAGCGCAGCAACGGCACCAGCGGGGCCATGGCGACGACGGTGACGATGGTGAGCTGCCACGAATAGATCGTCATGACGCCCAGCGTCCCGAGGATGATGACGGTGTCGACGACCCAGGCCACGCCGCCGTACTGCGCGAACTGGGCGATGGTCTCGACATCACTGGTCACACGCGCCGTGAGCTCGCCGCGCTTGGACTCGTTGTGGTCGGCGATGCTGAGCGAGTGGATGTGGGCGAAGGCGTTGACGCGCAGGTTGCGCAACATCAGCTCGGCCGACTTCACCAGTCGGATGTAGGTCGCGCGCGCCAGCGTGATCACGACGCCGACGATGACCAGCGCCGCCGCGCTGGCGCCGAGGACGAAACCGGGCTGGAACCCGTCCGGGCCGTTGACCCCCTTGTCGAGGATCTGCTGGATCAAGACGGGCACCACCAGCCGCCCCACCGCCGTCGCCACGGCCATCCCGATCGTGAAGGCGATGCCGGTCCGCAGCTCGGGGCTCACGGCCAAACCCCGTCGCAGGACCTCGGTGGCCGACACCGAGGGCGTCTCGACCTCGTCGATGTACATGTCGGTCGGGTCGTCGAAGAGCGCGCCAGGCCCGAACCCCAGCGCGGCATCGGCGCGGCGCCGCGCCTCGGCCACCGAGACATCGTCTTGGTCGTCGAGCTCCTCGAGCTCCCACGTCGTCACGTGGACGCCCCGGTCTCATAGGCGGCCACGATCGCGCGCGTAGCCCGGGACCGTCGCCTTCAACTGGCGATGCGTGCCCTCGGCGGCCACGCGACCCTGGTCGAGGAACACGACTCGGTCGGCCAGCTCGATGGTCGACACCCGTTGGGCGACCACGAGCGTGGTGGTGGCCAGGTCGCGCCGCAGACCGTCGAGGATCCGCGACTCGACGACGGGGTCGACCGCCGACGTCGCGTCGTCGAGGATGAGCAGCCGCGGCCGGCGCAGCAGGGCGCGCGCCAGCGCGACGCGCTGGCGTTGTCCTCCCGAGAGGGTGACCCCTCGCTCCCCCACCACCGTGGCCACACCCATCGGCAGCTCCGAGACGAAGCGCTCGGCCTGAGCCACGCTCATGGCCCAACGCACGTCGTCGTTGGCGGCCTCGAAGCCGAGCACGACGTTCTCCCACAGGGTGTCGGCGAACAGGAACGTCTCCTGGAACACGAGCGCCACATCGTGACGCAGCGACGCGGGATCGGCGTTGCGCAAGTCGACGCCGCCGATGCGCAACGATCCCGTCGTCGGGTCGAGCAGCCGCACCAGCAGCTCGCACATCGTCGTCTTGCCGGCGCCGGTCGAGCCGACGAGGGCGACGATCTCGCCCGGCGCGATCTGCAGCGAGAGGTGATCGAGCACCGGATGGTCGGCCTCGTAGGCGAAGGACACGTCGTCGAAGGTCACGTCGAGGGGCCGATCGGGCAACGACTCGGCGCGATCGGGAGGCGGGGCCGGGGCCGGCGCCTCGCGGGCGACGCGGTCGAGGCGCGCCGTGGCCACGACCGAGCGAGGGATCTCCTCGAGGAAGTAGCCGACGACCTGCACGGGAAAGGCCAGGATGCTGAACAGGGCGATCCCCTGGACCAGTCCACCGGTGTTGATGCGGCCCGTCGAGATCTCCCACGACCCCAGCAGCAGCAGCAGGATGGCCCCGACGGTCGGCATCCCCTGCAGCACCGGCTCGAAGGATCCACGGAGCCGCCCGACGCGCACCCGCGACTGGCGCAGCCGATCGGCGGCCACGCTGACGCGCTCGATCTCCTCGCTCCGCCGTCCGAGCGTCTTGACCACCAGCGCCCCATCGAAGCTCTCGTGCACGATGCGCGACACCGTGCCCACGTGCTCCTGGACCTCGGTGGCGGGACCCTCGACCCGCTTGGTGTAGGCCTGGTTGAGCACGACCAGCGCCGGGAAGAACAGCAGGGCCAGCAGCATCATCCAGATGTCGACGAGGGCCAGGCTGACGAGGGCGAACACCACGAGCACGACCACGCCCAAGGTGAAGGGGAAGGGGCTGATCACCTCGGTGGCGGCCAGCACGTCGTTGTCGGTGTGGGCCAGCAGCTGTCCGGTCGGGTGCGAGCGGTGGTAGTCGAGCGGCACGTCCAGGTAGACGTTGGTGATCTCGCGACGCCATCGAGCCTGCGTGCGCAGGCGGGTGATACCTCCGAAGTAGCGGCGGAGGGTGATCGATCCGGCCCGCAGCACACCGATGGCCAGCAGGGCCAGAGCCCCTCCGATGACGGTGCCACCGTCGACCCCGTGGCTGAAGGCGGGTTCGATCACCTGGTCGGTCACCCGTCCGAGCACGATCGTCGACGCCACCGCGGCCAGGGCGTACATGGCCGCACCCACCACCGACAAGGCGAAGGTACGAGGTTCGCGGCGCGCGTAGCGCCACACGATCCGCACCCCTCGGCGGAAGACGCTGGCGCCGGCGACTCGTTCGGCTCCGTCGGGCGGCATGACTGGTCCATGCTCGCTCAGACCGCGGTGGGGGACGAATCGAGTTTCGACCCGATCGCCGACGGCCGCGCTCGGTCCCGCCGCTCCGTCGACCGAGCGGGCCCGAATTTCGCGCCCGAGGGGGCTCGGCTCTAGGGTCGCGGGCACCCGGGCGGCTGGTCCGGGCACCGGTTGTTCACCGCTGGAGGCCCCGTTGCGCAACCCGAAGGACTTCTTCCGCCCCTTGGCCGTCGGGGCGCCCGAGCCGCTCCGCGAGATCCCCTTCCGGCCGTCACGCGTGATCCACTTCTTCCCGCCGTCGAACCCCAAGATGGTGGCCAAGGTGCCCGAGATGGCGGCGGAGGTCGACGTCCTGCTCGCCAACCTCGAGGACGCCATCCCGGCCAGTGACAAGGAGGCGGCCCGGGCCGGGCTGGTCGAGGTGGCCCGCACCGCGGACATGGGCGACACGCAGCTCTGGACCCGGGTGAACTCCCTCGATTCGCCGTGGGGACTCGACGACCTGGTCGCGGCGGTGACCGAAGCCGGACACGCGCTGGACGTCATCATGATCCCCAAGGTCGAGGGGCCCGAGGACATCCACTACGTCGATCGGCTCCTGGCGCAGCTCGAGGCCAAGGCCGGCCTCGACCGACCCATCCTCGTCCACGCCCTGCTCGAGACGGCCCGAGGCGTGGCCAACGTCGAGGAGATCTGCGCCGCCAGCCCCCGCATGCAGGGTCTGTCGCTCGGGCCGGCCGACCTGGCCGCCAACCGCCGCATGAAGACGACGCGCGTCGGCGGCGGTCATCCCGGCTACCTCGTGCGCCAGGATCCCGATCCCGACGACCCCGACGCACCCCGGGCCACCTACCAGCAGGATCTCTGGCACTACACGATCGCCCGCATGGTCGACGCCTGCGCCGCCAACGGCATCCTGCCGTACTACGGGCCCTTCGGCGACATCAAGGACACCGTCGCCTGCGAAGACCAGTTCCGCAACGCCTACCTGCTCGGGTGTGTAGGCGCTTGGAGCCTCCACCCCGTGCAGATCGACATCGCCAAGCGCGTGTTCAGCCCCGATCCGGCCGACGTGGCCCACGCCGTCGAGGTCATCGCGGCCATGGGTGACGGGACGGGCGCCATCATGCTCAACGGCAAGATGGAGGACGACGCCAGCGTCAAGCAGTGCCAGGTGATGGTGAACCTGGCCCGCCAGCTGGCCGAACGCGATCCCGAGCTGGCTGCGACCTACGGCTTCTGAGGAGTTCCTGACGTGACCGATCTTCCCCGTCCCCGCCGCTCGGTGCTCTACATGCCGGGCGCCAACGAGCGCGCCCTCGAGAAGGCGCGCACCCTGCCGGCCGACGCCTTGATCCTCGACCTCGAGGACGCGGTCGCGCCCGACGCCAAGCTCGACGCCCGCGATCGAGTCTGCGCCGCCGCCAACTCGGATGGCTACGGCGCGCGCGAGATCGCCATCCGCGTCAACGGGCTCGACACCGAATGGCACGCCGACGACATCCGTGCCGCCGCCGCCGCGGGACCCGACGCCATCCTCGTGCCCAAGGTCAACTCGGCGGCCGACGTGCACGCCATCGAGGCCGCCCTCGAAGCCGCCGATGCGGCCGACCGCGTGTCCATCTGGGCCATGCTCGAGACGCCGGTCGCGGTGCTCCACGCCGAGGAGATCACCAGCGCGTCCGAGCGGCTGACCGTGCTCGTCATGGGCACCAACGACCTGGCCAAGGAGCTGCACGCCGAGCAGGTTCCAGGCCGGCTTCCCCTGGTCCACGGCCTGTCGGCCTGCCTGCTGGCCGCCCGGCTCGCCGGCAAGGTCATCGTCGACGGCGTCTACAACGACATCAAGGACGAGGCCGGGTTCGAGGCCGAGTGCGTGCAAGGACGTCAGCTCGGCTTCGACGGCAAGACGCTGATCCACCCGAGCCAGCTCGAGCCGTGCAACCGGGTGTTCGCGCCGAGCGAGGACGAGATCACCCAGGCCCGGCGCATCATCCTGGCCTTCGAGGAGGCCGAGGCCGACGGTCGCGGCGTGGTCACCGTCGACGGGCGCATGGTCGAGAACCTCCACGTCGACAACGCCCGCCGGGCCCTGGCCCTGGCCGACGCCATCGCCGAGCTCAATCCGGCCTGACGTCGGGACCGCGGTCGAAGGTCCAGGTCAGGATCACGCAGGGTTCGGGCGCGGCGGCGCCGCTGCCCCGGTAGGTGGCCAGTGCGGCCGCGTTGTCGCGGTCGGTGCCGACCCACATCCCGTAGCACCCGCGCTCGATGGCGAGGGCGCGTAGGCCGTCGACGAGGGCCCGCCCGATGCCGCGCCGGCGATGCTGCTCGTGGACGCCGAGCTCGTAGACCAGCATCTCGGTGCCCTTGTCGGGATGGGTGATCTCGACGCCACTCACGAACCCGACGTCGACGCCCTCGACCGAAGCCATGAGCAGGTGATGCCCCTCGCGCCGCAGGAAGAGGGCCGCCCACTCATAGCGGGATGGCTGGTCGAAGAGCGCTGACGCGGCGACGAGCCGGTGCACATCGTCGGGCCCGAGGCGGCTGATCTCCACCGACGCGACTCTACGGTCCGCCGTCGTCGGATCTTCAGAGAAATGAGCGCCGATGAGATGAGCTGTCACACGCGGCGAGCTCGAGCCGTATAAGCGGTGATGACAACAACGCTCACGGCGGACGAGCCCGACGGCGTCGGCGATGCCGAACTGGTCACCCGGCTGCGGGTCGATCCCGATGCGCTCGAATTGTTCTACCGGCGCCACGTCACCGAGGTGGCGGCCTTCGTCGCCCGTCGCGTGCGTGACGCCGACTCGGTCGCCGACGTGGTGTCGAACACGTTCCTGGCCGCCATCAAGGGCTCCGCCGGGTTCGATCCGACGCGTCACGCGGACACGGCTCGCTTCTGGCTGTTCGGCATCGCCCGGCGCCAGATCGCGGACCACTACGGCGCGGCCGATCGCCAATCCGAGCTGACCCGACGCGCCCACTCCACTCGGCACCTCTCCGACGACGAGACGGCCCGGATCGACGAGCTGATCGACGCCCAACGGCTCGCCCCCGACATCCAGTCGGCACTCGACCGGCTCTCGGCGCCCGTGCGCGACGCGTTCGTGCTCGTGACGCTCGATGGCGTTCCCCAGTCGGCCGCCGCCGAAGTCCTCGGCATCTCCCACGCCGCGCTGCGGGCCCGACTCACTCGGGCGCGCATCCATCTCCGACGTCACCTGCGCACCAACGCCCAACTCCGCCTCGGCCGAACCGCTCTGGCGCTACTGCAACTCCACGGAGGCTCCCATGGCATTTGACGGCAAGTCGCTCACCCCGTTCGACACGCACCTGCTCGAGGACCTGGAGGCGGCCCAGGCCATCCCATTGGAACCGGACGGCGGATCTCCACCGTCATCGGGCGGACCGCGACGCCGTCGGCGCGACTCGCGGATCGGGGCCTGTGCCATGGCCTCGTTCGTGGTGCTGGCCCTGGTGGCCGGCGCCGTCCTGGCCACGGGACAGTCCGGCGGCGGGGGCGGGGGCAGCAAGGTCGCCATCCACGATCCGCACCTGCGTCACGGCGCGGCGATGCAGCAGGTGCTGGCTGCGGTCGCCCAGACCACGGCCGCCGGCAACTTCGACGTGAGCTACCAGTTGAGCGAGACGCTCGGTTCGACCCCACCGGCCACGACCTGCATCGACCCCTCCAAGCTCGCGGGCCTCGCCGCTTCCGACGGCACCTGGAAGGTGGTCAACGGGGCCAAGTACGTCCCGAAGATCAGCGCGGACGATGGGGCCAAGCACTGCTACACCGAGACGAAGCAGTCGGTGACCACCAGCGGGAAGGGCACGGTCACCATCCAGCCCAAGGCCATGGACGTGACGGCCGCCATCCGCGACGACGGCGCGCCGACTGGCCTCGACGTCACCGTCAGCGTGGCTGGCGACAACGTGTCCGAGAACAGCACCGCCATCGCGGGGCCATCCCAGCTGCTGTCGACCTTCGCCAGCACGGTCGAGGGAACGCTCGGGCGCAACGAGGGGGCGCTGGCCATGACGCAGATGGCCAGCCCGAACGGCTACCTGTCCCTCGAGCAGTCGTCGATCACCGGAGCGACGGCGGCCGGCACCGGAACGGTCGACGGCGTGGCGGTGACCAACTACACGGTCGGGATCGACCTGCATCAGCTGCTCGACACGCCGGGGCTCACCGCGGACGAGACCAAGACGATCACCGACGCTCTCGGCGTGCTCGATCACCAGGGCCTGACCAAGACCGTCGCCACCATCTCAGTCGACGATCAGGGCTTCATCCGCCAGGTCGTGTCGGTATCGTCGTTCAAGGACGGGGCGACGGTGACCAGCGCTTCGACCAACTCGAACTTCGGTTGCGCCGGCCAGGCGCCCGGCAGCTGCCCGGCTCCGACCACCACGACCCAGGCTCCGGCCCCGACCGAGCCCGCCGCACCGACCACCGAGGCACCCGCGACCACGGCGCCGAGCACCACGAGGCCCCCGGCGGCGACCGGGTCGGACCCTCAGGCCACGACCACGACCACCCAGCCCGGGGTC
This sequence comes from uncultured Microthrixaceae bacterium, assembly GCA_963734965.1. Lineage (GTDB taxonomy): Bacteria > Actinomycetota > Acidimicrobiia > Acidimicrobiales > Acidimicrobilacustridaceae > UBA4742. The sequence goes on from CAVTJK010000004.1 coordinate 1,418,822, forward strand.
GGCGCCAGCTCCCCCTGAGCCGACCCCGCTGACCGCGTCGACCGCGTCGACTCCTCCGGGGGTCGGCGCGGTCCGCGTTGTCGTCACCGACCGAACCCCTCCGACGACTTTTGGAGGTGGTTGTCACACAATCGGCGCTCGAGGCGTATAAGGAGCGATGACCATGACGCTCCCGGCGGACCAGCCCGAAGGTGTGGGCGATGGCGAGCTGGTCCTGCGCCTCCGGGTCGATCCCGATGCGCTCGAGATCTTCTACCGCCGCCACGTGTCGGCGGTAGCTGCCTTCGTCGCCCGCCGCGTCGATGATGCCGACTCGGTGGCCGACGTGGTGTCGAACACGTTCCTGGCCGCCGTCAACGGCTCGGCCGGCTTCGACGCGGCGCGCAGCCCGGACACGGCCCGGTTCTGGTTGCTGGGCATCGCCCGCCACGAGGTGGCCAACCACCACGGTGCCGCCGGCCGCCAAGATGCCCTGGCCCGACGCGAGCAGGCCAGTCGCCACCTCTCCGAGGACGAGACGGCCCGGATCGACGAGCTGATCGACGCCCAACGGCTCGCCCCCGAGATCCAGGCCGCCCTGGACCACCTCTCGCCTACCGTCCGCGACGCCTTCGTGCTCGTGACCGTCGATGGCCTACCTCAGTCGGCGGCCGCCGAGGTGCTGGGCATCTCCCCCGCCGCGCTGCGCGCCCGGCTCGCTCGCGCCCGCATCCATCTGCGACGTCACCTCCAAGACGACGTCCAACGCCTCGGCCCGCCCGCTCTGGCGACTTCGCCAATCCCGGGAGGCAGCAATGGTCTTTGACGGCAAGAAGCTGAGCTCGTACGACACCCACCTGCTCGAAGATCTCAAGCGAGCCCAGGCCGTCTCGCTCGAGCCCGATTCGACCCTGTCGTCCTCACGGGGAGCCCCCCGGCGGCCCCGACGCGATCGCCAGGTCGGCGCCCTCGTCATGGCGGCGTTCGTCCTGCTCGTGGTCATCGCCAGCGCCGTGCTGGCCTCGCGCCCCTCCAGCGGGGGCGGTGGCCACACCAAGGTCCTGCCCGACCCGCACCTCAGCCACGGCGCGGCCGAGCAACAGGTCCTCGCCGCGTTGAGCCAGACCACGGCGGCCAGCAACTTCAACGTGCGCTATCGCATGAGCGAGACCCTGGGCTCGACGCCGACCACCACGGTGTGTCCCAAGGGGCTCGATCCGGCCTACCGCGGGTCCGCCGGCGCGACCTGGACGGTCGTCCCGGGTCCCAGCGTCGAGTTCAAGGCCCTGGGTGGCACGATCAGCGTCGCGCCGGGCGGCTGCTTCTCCGCCGGCCACGAGGCGCCCGTCACCGTGACCGGTCAGGGAACGGTCAACGTGGCCCCCAAGGCCATGGTGGTCTCGGCTTCCATCCGGACGGGCGGCGAACCCACCGGGCTCGACGTGTCGGTTCGCCTCGACGGAGACCAGGTCTGGGAGTCGGGCGGAGCGGACTACGGGCTGGCTCCGAACGGTGACCTCATGGCGGGAACGGGTCAGCCCCTCTCGGGCTTCGCCTCCCTCGTGGAGGGGACGCTCGGGCCTCGCGAGGGCGCGTTGGCCATGACCAGGATGGCCAGCCCGAACGCCTATCTCACCCTCGAACAGCCCTCGGTGACCGGGGCGGCCGCCGCCGGCAACGGCACGGTCGACGGCGTGGCCGTCACCAAGTACGCCGTGGGCATCGACCTCGACCAGCTGGTGTACACCCCGGGCCTGTCGACCGACGAGATCACCACCATCAAAGACGCGCTCGGCGTGCTCGACCGGCAGGGCTACGTCAAGACCGTCGACACGATCTCGGTCGACCCTGACGGTTTCATCCGCCAGGTCGTGTCGGTGTCGTCGTTCAAGGACGGCGGTACCGCCACCCACGACGCCACCTACTCGAACTTCGGCTGTGCCGGCACGGTGCGGATGCCGGGCCAGCCGGCGGCGCCGACCACGTCGATCACCTGCCCCGCCCCCGGGGCGCCGACGACGCCACCCGTGGCCCCGACCACGACCGGAGCTACGACCTCGACCGACGCGCCGACGACGACCGGGGCGCCGACCACGACGATGCCCCCGCCGGCAACCGATCCGATCCCCCAGGCCTCGACGACGACCCAACCGGCCACCGCCTGAGACCTCGAGCTAGCGCGGGGGTGCGGTGGACGTCGTGGTCGACGTGGCCACGAGGCTGGAGGACACGGTCAGCGGCGGCGGCGGTCCGGGCTCGGCCGCCCGGGCGGTCAGGAGCCACTCGAGCATGCCCTCATAGACGCTCAGGATCTTCGGACCGTAGTTGGGGTCGCTCGCCCAGCTGCGCGTCAGCTGGGTCCAGGTCTGACAGCACCCGGCCGGGCCCTTCAGGCGCGAGTCCACCAGCGGGTACACGTAGTGCGGGTCCTTCTCGGCGTAGGACTTCAGCAGCTGCACCTGACCGCGCACGCCGAGTTGGGCGGTCGCGAACTTGAAGCCCGACGCACAGCTGTCGCAATGGCCGATCCCGGCGAAGTTGTTGAGCAGGATGGTGTCGGGGTTCCCGAAGCTGCCCGTCTCGACCAGGGCTTGGGCGAAGGCCATGTCGCCACGCACGCCCTCGGCCTGCCCCTCCGAGATGTAGAAGCCGGTCAGCTGGTCGATGGGGACCGTCGCCTTCGGCTGGCGACCGAGGCTGGCGAACCACTGGTTGAGCTCGGCGGCGGTGAAGGCGTTGTCGCCCTCGATGGACAGCTGCCAGTGGGTCGCGCTCTTGCGGCCGGCGTCGCTCAGGTCCCGTCGGGCGCTGGCCAGGGTGGTCTCGCCCGCGTGCAGGTCGAGGCGGCCGAGCGCGACCTGCGCGGCCGCCGCCGTCGCCGCCCGGCGCGCTCGCTCGAGAGCCGACCGGGCCGACTTCAGCTCCTTCTCGGCGGCCAACTCGACCTCGGCGTGGTGCTCGATGGTCGCGCTGATCATCTCGCGCTGCTGGGTGGCCGCGCCGGGTCCGCCCTTCATCACTCCCGAGAGCACTCCACCCCCGGCCCCCATGAAGGCGAGGGTGGCGACCGAAGCCAGCTCGGACTGGGCCGACTCGAGGGCGGCGTCGGCGGCGTGGACGCGTTGGTCGGCGCGGGTGACGTCCGCCGCAGCCTGGTCAGCGGCGCTCTCGAGGGCGCCGAGCCGCTGGGTGGCCAGGGTCACCACCTGCTCGCCGTCCACCACCTCGATCTGGGCCAGGAGCAGGCGGATGTGCGGTGACGGGTCCGGCAGCGGCGGCGGAGGAGGTCCGGTGCCCCCGCCGGGCACGAGCGTCGGGATGGTGACGGGCACGGTGGCGCCCGGCGCCGCAGGGCCCGTCGGTCCCACGACGGTCGGCGGCGGCGAGACGGTGGCAGGGGTCGTCGGGGGCACGGTGGGGGCCACCGTGGGGTCGGTCGCGGCCGTGTCCGCCCGCGCGACAGCGCCCAGGAGCGGCTGGCAGGCGGTCACGATGATGAGTGCCACCACCAGAAGCCGGGCGCGGCCTCTCGTGTGAACCATCGCTTCCTTCATCGGTTCGCACCGCCGAAGAATGGAGGAATCGTGTCGCTCCGGGCTGGGACGCGGAGGGTCCTGGCTCCCGATCCGTCCCGACAGCAGGGAACGGACCGGGGGCCGGACCGACGGGAACTTCAGCCGGGCAGCTGCATGCTCTTGGTCTCGAGGAACTCGTCGAGACCGAACTTGCCCAGCTCACGGCCGTTGCCCGACTGCTTGTAGCCGCCAAACGGAGCCTGGATGTTGAAGCCGCCGCCGTTGATCTCGACCTGACCTGTGCGCAAGCGGCGCGCGAAGGCCTTGGCCCGCTCGACGTCGCCGGACTGCACCCCGCCGGACAGGCCGTAGATCGTCGAGTTGGCGATGCGAGCGGCGTCGTCCTCGTCGTCATAGGGCATGATCACCAGCACCGGGCCGAAGATCTCTTCCTGGGCGATGGTCATGTCCGGCGTGACATCCGAGAAGATCGTCGGCTGGACGAAGTAGCCCTTGTCGAGGCCCTCCGGGGCGTCGACCCCGCCGGTGACCAGCGTGGCGCCCTCGTCGATGCCCTTCTGGATGTAGCCGCGGACCCTGTCGCGCTGAGTGGCCGAGACGAGCGGACCGAGGGTCGCGTCGCTCGAGCCCGGACCGACCTTGAGGCTCTCGGCAGTGGCCTTGGCGATGGCCACGACCTCGGCTTGCTTGTCACGAGGGACGAGCATGCGAGTGAGGGCCGAACAGGTCTGGCCCGAGTTGAGATAGCACCCGAAGGTCACGCCACCGGGCACGACGGCGTTGAGGTCGGCGTCGTCGAGGATGACGTTGGCCGACTTGCCACCCAGCTCGAGGTGCACGCGCTTGACCGTCTCGGCGCCGAGCTCGGTCACCCGCTTTCCAGCTCGGGTCGACCCGGTGAACGACACCATGTCGACGTCGGGGTGGCCGGCGATGGCCTCGCCGACGACCGGTCCCGTGCCGGTGACCAGGTTGAACACGCCGGCGGGCAGGCCGGCCGAGTCGATCACCTCGGCGATGATGAAGGCGTCGAGCGGCGTGACCTCGCTCGGCTTGAGCACCACGGTGTTGCCCGCCGCCAACGCCGGAGCGACCTTGTTCACGATCTGGTGCAACGGGTAGTTCCAGGGAGTGATGGCCCCGACGACGCCGACGGGCTCGCGCACGACCAGCGAGTTGCCCACGGTCTCTTCGAACGGGAACTCGTCGAGGATCTGCACGTAGCCGGCGAAGTTGCCGACGGGGAGCCCGGCCTGGATCATGTTGGCGAACATGATCGGCATGCCCATCTCGTCGGAGATGACCTGGGCGATCTCCTCACTGCGGGCGGCCAGGCCCTCGGCGATGGCCTGGATGTACTTGCCCCGCTCCTCCTTGGACGTGGCGCCCCACGTCTCGAAGGCGGCCTTGGCGGCCGCGACCGCTCGGTCGACGTCGGCGGCCGTACCAGCGGGGATCGTGGCGATGACCTCTTCGGTCGAGGGGTTCTCGACGTCGATGGTCTCGGACCCGGTCGACGGCACCCACGAGCCGTCGATGTAGAGCTTGCTGTAATCGGTCAAGACTTCCCCCTGGGTGTGCGCAACAGGCATGTGGCTGGGCTGACAGGACCCGCCCACGCTACCGGGGTTGACCAGGGCCGCGCCCATCGGGCGAGCCATCCGCGTCGCGGCGCCAGATCGGCCCCGTCCGGCCAGGCATCCGGGGCCGGCCACGAGGTGCCGATCGAGAGGCCCGTCGCTAGCGTGCCCTCGACTGCCATCGACAGCTCCGGCCCGCCGGACAGGGGGAAGACACCGATGACCATGGAGTATCGACGCCTGGGCCACAGCGGACTGCAGGTCAGCGTCTTGTCGTTCGGCTCGTGGGTCACCTTCGGCACCCAGCTGGGCACCGACCTCGCCGCCGAGTGCCTCACCGCCGCACGCGACGCCGGGGTGAACTTCTTCGACAACGCCGAGTCCTACGCCGGGGGCGAGTCCGAGCGGGTCATGGGCGAGGCCATCGCCCAACTGGAGTGGCCACGCTGGTCCTACGTCATCTCCACCAAGCTCCACATGGGGATCCACGACGTCCCCAACATGGCCAACACCCTCAACCGCAAGTACCTGCTCCAGGCCATCGAGGGCTCGCTCGAGCGGCTCGGACTCGACTTCGTCGACCTGCTGTTCTGCCACCGCCCCGATCCGAACACGCCGATCGAGGAGACCGTGTGGGCCATGTCCGACATCGTGTCGTCGGGCCAGGCGCTCTACTGGGGAACCTCTGAGTGGAGCGGGGCCGACATCCGCGCCGCCTGGGACATCGCCGATCGTCATCACCTGCACAAGCCGGTGATGGAACAGCCCCAGTACAACCTGCTCGAACAGGAGCGCGTCCAGAACGAGTACGCCCGGCTCTACGACGACATCGGCCTGGGCCTCACGACCTGGAGCCCGCTGGCCTCCGGGCTGTTGACGGGCAAGTACCTCGACGGCATCCCCGACGACAGCCGGGCCGCCCTGCCGGGCTACGAGTGGTTGAGGGGGATGCTGACCGACGAGCGTCGCAGCGCCAAGGTCCGCAAGATCGGTGCGGTCGCCGATCGTCTCGGGTGCTCCTTGGCCCAGCTGTCCATCGCCTGGTGCACGAAGAACCCCCACGTGTCCACGGTCATCACCGGAGCCAGCCGGGTCTCGCAGGTGGTCGAGAACATGACCGCCCTCGAGGTGGTCGACGCCCTCACTCCCGAGGTCCTCGAGGAGCTCGTCACCATCGTGTACTTCTCCTGACTACAACCTCTCCACGATGGCCGAGGCGAACTCGGAGCACTTGACCTCGGTGGCGCCGTCCATCAAGCGGGCGAAGTCGTAGGTGACGACCTTGTCGGCGATGGTGGCCTCCATGGCCGTCACGATGTCGGTGGCGGCGTCGGTCCAGCCGAGGTGCTCGAACATCATCACACCCGACAGCAGGACCGAGCCGGGGTTGACCTTGTCCTGCCCCGCGTACTTGGGCGCAGTGCCGTGGGTGGCCTCGAAGATGCCATGGCCGGAGACGTAGTTGATGTTGCCGCCCGGCGCGATCCCGATGCCGCCGACCTGGGCTGCCAGGGCATCGGAGAGGTAGTCGCCGTTGAGGTTCATGGTGGCGATCACGTCGAACTCGGCCGGGCGGGTGAGCACCTGCTGCAACGTGATGTCGGCGATGGCGTCCTTGACGAGGATCTTGTCGCCTGGGTCACCGCCGCAGTCGTCCCAACCCACCGCGACGTCGGCGAACTCGTCGCGCACGAGCTCATAGCCCCAGTTGCGGAACGCGCCCTCGGTGAACTTCATGATGTTGCCCTTGTGCACGAGGGTCACGCTCTTGCGGTCGTGGGACTGGGCGTACTTGATGGCGGCGCGGATCAGCCGCTTCGATCCGGTGGCGCTGACCGGCTTGATGCCGATCCCCGAGTCGGCGCGGATGTCCCACCCGAAGTTGTCGTGCAGCAGCTGGATCATCTTGGCCGCCTCGGGAGTTCCCGCCTCGACCTCCATGCCGGCGTAGATGTCCTCGGTGTTCTCGCGGAAGATCACCATGTCGACCAGATCGGGCCTCTTCACCGGCGAGGGAACGCCCTGGAACCACCGGACGGGCCGCAGGCACACGTACAGGTCGAGGATCTGGCGCAGGGCCACGTTGAGGCTCCGGAACCCGCCCCCGATGGGCGTGGTCAGGGGGCCCTTGATCCCGATCAGGTACTCCTTGAAGACGTCGACGGTCTCCTGCGGGAGCCAGTCGCCGGTCTCGTTGAAGGCCTTCTCGCCGGCCAGGACCTCCTTCCACTCGATGGTCCGGCCGTACTTGGCGGCGGCGGCGTCGAGCACGAGCTTGGCCGCCGGCCATATGTCGACACCGGTGCCGTCCCCCTCGATGAAGGGGATGATCGGAGTGTCGGTGACGTTGAGCGAGCCATCGGCGTTCTGGGTGATCTTGTCGGCCATGCTTCGAGCATAGGCATGAGACAAGTTCAAGACAAGTGGCGGATCCCCGGCGAACCTGTGCCGTCATGTGCGTCTGGGGACGCGCGTCACGGCACAGGTTGAGCGGAATGAGGGGTCGAGCGGCGTGGAGGACCCGTCGACCATGAGCGGACCGGCGCCGCGGTTGGGCCACGATGGGGTGATGCCCGACCCTGCTCCGTCGCCGTCGCCCCCAGCGCGGTCGAGGCGACTCCCGGCCCATGGGTTCGTCGCCATCGTGGTCGTCCTGGCCCTGGCCGGGGTGGCCTCCGCGTGCAGCTCGAACGGGTCCAAGTCCGGTTCGACCTCGACCACCGGGGCCCCGACCACGACCGTGGCGGGCGCGTCGACGACCGCAGCGCCACCCATCCCGCCGACCACACCGATCTCGATCCCGAAGTCCTCGGACGGGACCTCGCCCGACGGCTCGGGCTGCACCCCACCGTCGGAGGCGAAGCTCCCCGACGGGATCTGGTTCGGTGTGCTCAAGTCCGTGGCCCCGGCCACCAACACCGTCGGCCTCGACCTGGCCTGCTGGTACACAGGATCGGCAGCCCAGGCGGCGGCGGGCTCGCCGTCGCCGGTTCCCAACGACTACTACGTCAAGAACCAGAGCTCGAACGTGTACCAGATCCAGGCCGTGACCAACGTGGCCGTCGTGCCGCTGGCCACCGCCGCCAACGGCGAGTTCACCGGCAGCCTCGGGCCCACCAAGACCGGCGTGGCGGCGGCCCAGACGATCCTCGACAGCCAGACCCCCAAGTACGTGTGGATCGAGATCACCCGCGGCGTCGCCACGGTGATCCAGGCTCAGTTCACGCCCTAGCTCTCGCCATCAGAGGCCGCGGTGAGCCGAGCAGGTGGGCCGGTCCACGCCCTCGGCGAGCCATCACAGCCCACGCCAGCCGAGCAGGTGGGCCAGGATGTCGATCTTCTCGTTGAGGTGGCCGACGATGGCCAGATCGTCGGCCAGCGTCCGCGGCGGATCGGAGATGAGGGTGTCGGAGTCGCGCAGCTTGGCGAAGTCGATGGCGGGTGCGCTCCGCTCGGCGCCGGCGTCGTCATAGAACTTGACGCCGGCCGAGCCGTGGAGGATGTCGACGATCGCCTGGGCCACCATGCCGTAGCCGATCGTCGTCGGATGCACGCCGTCGAGGGCGAACCACCCGCCGGCGGTGCGACCGGTGGGGCCGGCCTGGAAGAACGCGGTGTCGAGCTCGGGCGTCAGCTGCGGAGGAACGAGGGCGTCGGGCACCGGGTACTGCCCGCCCACCTCGTCCCACCACGATGGCCGGGCGTCGGGCTGGCTGATGTAACGCCGATAGGCGAAGCGGTCGAGCATCCCCGACATCTCGAACAGGTACCAGTCCCGACCGGCCTGGCGTTGACGGCGGACGGTGTCGACGATCGTCTCGTTGTACTGGTCGATGGCCGAGTCGATGGCGCGGGCCTGAGCACCGGTGATGTAGCGATCACGGCGCACGTCGAACTCGGACGCCAGCCACGCATGGGTGTAGTAGCTGAAGTAGCGCGAGTCGGGGCGAAGCCGATCTCCCACCCCCGAGAACAGCGGGGCGATCGTGACGTGGGGGACGGTGGCCACGACGACGTGCTGGGCCTTGATGGCTTCGAGGCGCTCGACCAGTCGGGCCCAGTCGGTGGCGAAGTCCGTCGGGGTCCAGACCCTCCATTTGGTGCGATCGGGCGTGTCGGTGCTCCACACCAGATCGAGGTCGATCACCACGCCGAGGGCGTTGTTGGCCCCGAGCACGACGAGCAACGTCTCGATGCCACCGTCCTCGCCGTGGGCCTGAGCGACGTCGATCGGCGCCATGGTCGCCTCCGCATGGGCCATGACCCTCTGGGCCGCCCGCGGCACATCCTCCGGGATCGTCAGGCGCAACCACTCGTGCGAGGGCGACGTCACGTGGCTGTTGATCTCGCCGAGGGTCTGGTCGAGGGGATCGGCCACGGCGTAGCTGTAGACGGCCAGGTTGTGCATGAGCCCGGGCGGCGGGCGCCACGTCTGATCGGCACCCGTCGTCCACCAGTGCTCGATCTGATGGGCCCAGTGCAGCAGCCAGGCCGTCGCCGGGAGCGACTCGATGAGGCTCAGGTCGCCGAACTCGGCCTCGAGGTTGCGCAGCGTGAGCTCGAGGTTGAGGGGCAGACCGCCATAGCCCTCATAGGTCGGGAAGCGGAACTGATCGAACCAGCCCAGCTCCTTGGCGATCAGCGCCGGGAACGACTGGTCGGTCTTGGAGATGGCCAACGACTGGAAGCCCATGGCCAACGAATCACCGAGCGCGACCAGGCGATGCTGACCCGGCGGATCGGCGACGGGCGCCACGACCACGCCCAGGGTCGGGTCGGTCTCGGGCTTGCGCGCCTCCCAGGTGATGTTGACATCGCCAGGGATGTCCGCCGGGTGCTCCGGCGGCGGCGTCGGTGGGTTGGCCGGCATGGATCCTCGCCTCCAGTTTCAGCCTGCTTTGCCTGCGGTCACATCCTTGTCGCGAACCCGCGCCGCATCCAGCGCCGGCGCTCCCGTGTGCCGGGAGCTCGGCGGTCACGGGGGATCCGGATCATCGGGCGGATGTCGGCTGGGTGGGGTGAAGGTCCAGTGGTCGGGTCCGCCGTCGAGGATCCAGCCTTGTTGGTGTTTCATGCGGTGGTGGCGGTGGCAGGGTCGGCCCAGGTTGACATAGGTGGTGAGGCCGCCGGTTTCGACGGGTGTGGTGTGGTCGATCTCGAGGCCTTGGGTGGTGTTGCAGCCCGGGACGATGCATTCGCGGTCGCGGGCTTCGAGGGCGACGCGCAGCATGGTGGGGATGTGGCGGGTGAGCGAGCAGTAGGAGCGGATGTCGACGCCGTCGGTGATCAGGGCGTGCCACACCGCCTCTGGGGCGTATTCATGGAGCAGGGACACGGGGACGGGTCCGACGCCGGGGATCTCACAGGTCTCACTCGCTTCGGTGTGACCGCGCAGCAGCGCTTGGAGGTCGACGAGCACGGTGAAGCTGGGCTTGCGGCTCTTTGGTCGCTTCGCCTTGGCGGACCGCGGTCCATCGGTGTCGCCGTCGTCATCGCCGACCTGGTCGTCGGGAGTGTTGGTTCCGGCCAGGGACGCGTCGGCCAGGGCTTCCAACGCGTCAGCCCGGTAGGCATCGGGTGATTCGTGGCGTCCGTCGTGTCGGGCTTGGTCGAAGGCGGCCTTCTCGAACGGGGCCAGCGCGCCCACCAGCTTGGCGCCGGCTTCGGGAGTGAGCTTTCCGGCCAGTCGGAAGGCGCCATCGTCGTCGGTCCAGTGCCGCAGGAACCGCTCGCGGCGGATCTTGTCGTAGCGGGCGCGCTCATCGGCGGCGCTGGCGGCTGCGTGTTCGACCGCCCGGCACCGCTCCCTCAGCTTGGAGATCCCATCGGTCTTGGCCGTGTCGAGCAGCTTGGACTCCGAGGCCGGATCCGCAGCCACGGCCTTCGAGATCGCATGGGCCTGCTGCCCGGTCAACTCTCCCGAGCGGACCTTGGCCTCGACCCCCGGACAATCTGGGAGGTGTTCGGCCGTCTCCAGAACACTGATGGCCTCGGCCACCGAGCACTTGGTCACCGACGCCAACCACTCCGCCGCCGTGCGATGACCACGATGGCGCCACGCCCCCGACTGCGCCACCCGCGTCGCCGCCGCCATCCGCACACCCGCGGCCAGATTGATGATCGCCGTCGCCTCGCACACCACCGCCGCCGCCTCGGATGCGGTCAGGATCCCGGCGTCGAATCCGGCCGCCAGGTCCGCTAGTTCAGTTCGCACAGCCGCCAAGCTCCGCATGGAACTCATGCTATCAGCGAACGTATGTCCAGCACAACATCTGTTTCCAGTAAGTTTCAGGATTTATCAACGTTCCAATGCTCGGGCTTGTGCCCGGCGACAATGAAGCCGATGGTTCGAGTGATGCACTCTGTCGCGCCGATAGCTCCACGCCATGACGGCTGAGATGCTCGACGTCGAGCATCTGCGGCTGACCAGACGAGGCGCCCACACCGAGGCGGCGGGTGGCAGCGGGGGCCGCCTTGATCGTGGTCTTGTTCCTCGGTGGCGCCGCCGTCACGACGGTGACCGGCCTGCCGGGGCCGGGTCCGATCCGCCGGTACCCGGTCGCCGACCTCGACGCGTTGGCGGCGCGGATCGATCGTGTGTTCCGGGTGCGCGCCGTTCAACTCTCCAGCGCTGGCCTACGTCGACCGCCTGCGGTCGAGGGTGATCCTGCGGGCGTCAATCGGACTGCGACCAACATCCGGACTTCCCGTGTTGAAGCTCAGTCCGTCCGATCGAGCGATGATCGAGGCTCCTTCACCTGGTGGCTCGATCGGCTTCACGTCATCCGGTTCGCACGTCGTCGGCTATGCACCGATCTGCGGCGGTGGCAAGGGCTGACGTCGCCGCGGTGGCCGGACGCCGATCAAAGACCGAGGTTGGTGTAGATCTCGCGGGTCGCGGTCGAGCGGTTGAGCGTGTAGAAGTGCAGGCCGGGCACGCCGGCGTCGAGCAGCTGCTGGCACAGGTTCGTGGCGATCTCGATGCCGAGCGCCCGCACCGCACCCGCATCGTCGGCGATGGCGTCGAAGCGAGCAGCCAGGGCCGGCGGGAACTCGGCCCCGGCCAGCTGGGCGAAGCGTTGGACCTGCTTGGCGTTGGTCACGGGCATGATGCCGGGCAGCACCGGCTTGGTGCAGCCGAGCGCGGCAAGCTCGTCGATCATCGACAGGTACGGCTCGGCCTCGAAGAAGAACTGGGTGATGGCGAAGTCGGCCCGCTCGAGCTTGGCCGCCAGGAAGCGCCGGTCGTGGCCGCGGTCGCCGTTCGAGCGCGGATGCAACTCGGGGTGGGCCGCCACGCCGATGCAGAAGTCCCCGACGCCGCGCACGATGTCGATCAGCTCGGACGCGTATCGGACGTCGCCGACGTCGATGCTCGGATCGGCAGGAGGGTCCCCGGCCAGGGCCAGGATGTTCTCGATGCCGGCGGCGCGGTACTGCTCGAGCAGCGACACGAGGTCGGCTGGATCGTGGGCGATGCACGTGAGATGAGCCATCGCCGTGATGCCCGTGTCGCGCTGGATGTGGATGACGATGTCCCGGGTGCGCTCGCGGGTCGAGCCGCCGGCGCCGTAGGTCACCGAGACGAACGACGGCCCCAGCGGTTCGAGCTCACCGATCGTCTTCTCGAGATCGCTCGACGCCTTGTCGTCCTTGGGCGGGAAGAACTCGAACGAGTAGGTGCGCCCAGCTCGCAGCAGATCGCGGATCTTCGACATGGGTCGCCAAGGTTAACGGGCGAGAGCGTCCAGGGGCCGACCCGCGCTCTCCTACCCTGGGGGCATGACCAGTTCGCCCGAGGGCACCGACGCGGCTCGGCCGCTGGCCCTCGGACCGCTCGAGATCTGGCCCCCGGTCGTGCTGGCGCCGATGGCCGGGGTCACCAACGCCGCCTTCCGCCGCATCTGCCGGCGCTACGGCGCGGGCCTCTATGTGAGCGAGATGGTCAACGCCCGAGGCCTGGCCGAAGGCGGGACGAAGAGCTGGGAGCTGGCCGCCTTCGATTCCGACGAATCGCCCCGCTCGATCCAGCTCTACGGGACCGATCCCAACGCCGTCGGCCTGGCCGTGCGCCGACTGGTGGCGGACGGACACGTCGACCACATCGACCTCAACTTCGGTTGCCCGGTGCGCAAGGTGACGCGCCACGGCGGCGGATCGGCCGTCCCGGTTCGGCCTCGGCTGCTGGCTGCGCTGGTGGCGGCGGCGGTGCGGGCCGGGGAAGGCGCACCCGTCACCATCAAGGTCCGGTTGGGGGTCGACGACGACCTGCTCACCTACCTCGACGCCGGGCGGGTGGCCGAGGAGGAAGGGGCGGCGGCCATCTCGCTGCACGCCCGCACGGCGGCCCAGCTGTACTCGGGACGCGCCGACTGGAGCGCCATCGCCCGGCTCAAGCGCCACGTCACCATCCCGGTGCTCGGCAACGGCGACATCTGGACGGCGGCCGACGCCATGGCCATGCTGTCGACGACGCGAGCCGACGGCGTCGTCGTCGGTCGGGGCTGTCTCGGGCGGCCGTGGCTTTTCCGCGATCTGGCCGACGCCTTCGACGGCCGCCCGCCGCAACCGACGCCGAACCTGGGTGAGGTGGCAGCCATCCTCGTCGACCACGCTCGCCTGCTGGTCGAACGCCGCGGCGAGGACGCGGGCCTGCGCGACATGCGCAAGCACACCGGTTGGTACCTGACCGGCTATCCCGTCGGCAGCGAGGTGCGCCAACGACTCGCGCTCGTGTCGACGATGGCTGAGCTCGTCGCCATCGTCGACGCTCTCGACCCCGGTCTCACAGCGCCCGCCGAGCTGGCCGACTCGCCACGGGGCACCCGCGCCGGACCCCAGACCGTGACGCTGCCCCATGGGTGGCGGGACGATCGTGACGATGCCACCCCGCCGCTGCACCCGGCGGCGCTCATGGCCAGCGGCGGCTGACGTGATCCCGCCGTCCTCCTCGGCCCTCGAGCCGGCGCCTGGTGACGACCACGGCCGGCGCCGGTCGACATGAGCTCGATGCCGGTCCCGCCGTCGGCGGAGGGCCCCACGCTCGTGCTGGCCTCGAGCTCGCCCCGGCGGCGCGAGCTGCTGGGCCGGCTCGGGATCCCCTTCGTCGTGCGGGTCCCTGACATCGACGAGACCCCTCGTCGGATCGAACGGGCGATCGACTACGTCGCTCGGTTGGCCAGGGAGAAGGCGATTGAGGCTCAGCTACGGGCGATCGACGCCGATGAAGTGATCGTGGCCGCCGACACCACCGTCGACATCGACGGCGACATCGTAGGAAAGCCCGCCGACGTGGATGAGGCCGTCGCCACGTTGACCCGGCTGTCGGGGCGCTCGCATCAGGTCCACACCGGCGTCGCCGTCGCACGCGGCGACCGTCTGGTCAGCTCGGTCACCACCTCGACGGTCACGATCCGGGACCTGAGCGCGGCAGCCATCGAGGACTACGTGGCGTCGGGCGAGCCCTTCGACAAGGCCGGCGGCTACGGCCATCGCACCGCCGGACCGACACTCGTCAGGGCGATCGACGGCAGCGTCAGCAACGTCATCGGTCTCCCCATGGCTCAGACCGAGGCGCTGCTCGCGAGTGTTGGATTCGAACCGCTGCGCTGGGGGCCGCCGCGCGCCGATTGACCCCACCCCCCGATGCCCGAACCCCGACAGGTGCGCGCCGTGACCGCACCGCGGCCGGGGCGTCGGACTCACTCACCCCGTCCACAGCAGTTTTCAGAGAACAGGACCGATCCGTGATCGCTCGGCGGCTGGCCGCAGTGGCCTGCATGGTGTTGGCGCTCAGCGCCTGCTCCGTCGCGGCCGGATCCTCCGAGCCGCATGTCAGCGTGATCGGGGACTCGATCACCTACCTCTCGGCGACCGACATCAACACCACGCTCGAGGCGAACCACTTCCAGCCCACGACGATCGGCCGCATCGGCTACACCGCCGCCCAGGCCCAAGCCGACGTCATCGCCCAGGCCAAGACCCATCCGGCGGTCGTGGTGTTCGAGCTCGGCACCAACGACGTGACCCTCAGCGACACGGGGGCAGCCGACTCCGCGGGCTACGAGCGCACGCTGACGCGCTACAAGACCCTGTTCCCGCACTCGTGCCTCGTCGCCACGACCGTCAGCTCGCACCGGCCCTCGCCCACCATGGACGACACGGCGACCGAGATCAACACCTGGCTGGTCCACAACTTCGCTCATGTGATCGATTGGGACCGACACGAATGGGTCGAGCGCGAGCAGGGCCACTTCTTGGTCAACGCCGACATGGTGCATCCCAATCCGGACGGTCAGAAAGCACTGGCCCAGCTGGTGCAGGCCGGCGTCGACGCCTGCCGTCACGACGGCGTCTGACCGTCGGCCGGGGCCGACCGCACCCGCGGCGGTGTTCGGCTCTCAGTGGCGGAAGTGGCGTTCGCCCGTGAAGACCATGGCCAGTCCGGCTTCGTCGGCGGCGGCGATGACCTTGGCGTCGCCGATCGAGCCACCGGGTTGGATGACCGTGGCGGCACCGGCATCGATGGCGCCGTCGAGGCCGTCGGGGAACGGGAAGTAGGCGTCGCTGGCGTAGGCGCCTCCGACGGCCCGGCCGTCGGCCTTCTCGCACGCCAGGCGACCGGCGTCGCGGCGGTTCTGCTGACCGCATCCGATCCCGACCGCCTGACGGTCCTTGACCAGCACGATGGCGTTGGACGTCACCCGCGCCACGACCCGCCACGACAGCTCGAGGTCGTCCCACTGGGCGTCGGTGGGGTGCACCTTGGTCACGACCTGCCACGCCGACCGATCGACGCGGACGTGGTCGGGGGTCTGCACCAGGTAGCCGCCGTCGATGGCACGCAGGTTGGGGCCCGGCGGGCCCGGAGGCTCGGCCTCGAGCAGGCGCAGGTTCTTGCGGGCCTTCAGGATCTCGAGCGCCGCGCCCTCATACCCGGGCGCCACCACGACCTCGGTGAACACGGGCGCGATGGCCTCGGCGATGGCCTCGGTGACCGGACGGTTGACGGCCACGATGCCGCCGAAGGCCGAGGTCGGATCGCACTCGTGGGCGCGCACGTACGCGGTCGTGATGTCGGCGGCCACGGCCACGCCGCACGGGTTGGCATGCTTGATCACGACGGCCGCGGGATCGTCACCGAGCGAGTGCACCAGCCGCCAGGCCGCCTCGGTGTCATAGACGTTGAGGTAGGAGAGCTCACGGCCCCAGTGGACGGCGACCGTGTCCCACCAGCCGCTCTCGCCGATCGTGGTGTAGCGGGCACCGACCTGATGGGGGTTCTCGCCGTAGCGCAGAAGCTGGGCGCGACGCAGGGTGAGGCTGAGGGTGGGCGGAAGTTCGGCCTCGTCGGGCGCCGGCGCGCCCCGCTCGTCCGGCGCGGTCGATGCCCCCGAATCGAGCCAGGCCAGGATGGCCGTGTCATAGGCGGCGGTGGTCTCGAACGCATCGCGAGCCAGCCGACGCCGCGTGGCGTCGCTCAGTCCGCCGCGCTGGCGCAGCTCGTCCACAACCGGCTGGTAGTCGGCCGGGTTGACGATCACGCCGACATGGGCGTGGTTCTTGGCTGCGGCCCGCACCATGGCCGGACCGCCGATGTCGATCAGCTCGATCGACGGTGCCGACGAGAAGGGATACAGGTTGACGACGACCAGGTCGATGCCGTCGATCTCGTACCGAGCCATGTCGGCCACGTGCTCGGGATCGTCACGATCGGCCAGGATGCCGCCGTGCACCTTGGGATGGAGGGTGACGACCCGGTGACCGAGCATGGGCGGCGACCCCGTCAGGTCGGCCACGTCGGTGACGGTGAGGCCCGCGTCGCGAAGGGCGACGGCCGTGCCCCCGCTCGAGAGGATGTCCCAGCCGAGATCGGCGAGCGCCTGGGCCAACTCGACGACACCGGTCTTGTCATAGACCGACAGCAGGGCTCTCATCTCATGGTCTCCTGCTCGGGCGCCTGAAGGTCAGATCGTCCCCGCGTGGTCGCGATCGTCGTCATCACATGTGTCCCTGAGGGTCGGCGCTCACACCGCGCCCCGTTCGATGACGGCGCGCACCGTGTCGACGTACAGACGACGCTCGACCGTCTTGATCCGCTCGTGCAGGGTCTCGACGGTGTCGCCATCGAGCACGGCCACGGCCTCTTGGGCCAGGATCGGCCCGGCGTCGACCTCTTCGGTGGTGACGTGCACGGTGCAGCCGGTCAGCTTCACGCCGTAGTCGAGGGCGTCCTCGACGGCGTGCCAACCGGGGAAGGCGGGCAGCAGGGCCGGATGGGTGTTGAGGATCCGTCCGCCGTAGGTGTCGAACATGGGCTTGGCCAGGATCGTGCCGTACCCGGCCATGACCACCAGATCGACGCCGCGCCCCGGTCAGGGCATCGATCACCTGGTCGGTGTAGGCCTCGCGGTCGAAGTCGGGGCCGTAGCTGGCTCGCTCGACGACCACCGCCGGCACCCCGTGCGCCGCCGCCACCTCGGTGGCCCGACACGGTCGATCCACGAGGACGAGGCTCGACCTCGATGCCGCCATCCAACATGGCTTCGAGGATCGTTCCACTACCCGAGGCCAGGACCGCGACGCGCACCGCCGCACGGTACCAGCCGCCAACGCTGGGCCGAACCGGGTAAGAACCGTGGCCGACGCTCGCCCGTGAGCCCGCAGTGGCCTCAACCCAAGGCGGCGACGAGGCCGCGGATGTACCCGACGCGCTGTTCGACATCGGCGACGCCCGCGAGCGAGCCGATCGGGATCTGGGTCGAGTAGTACGTGCCCTCGCCCTGCACGCTCACGGACATCCAACCGGTGGTCTTCCTCTCCTTCACCAGCAGGAACAGCAGTCCGAGCAGACAGGCCGCGACGAACAGCACGGCCATCACGATGGCCCAGGTGGGGATGGACTCGGTGGTGGTCGTGTTGTTCGAGACCACCCAGACGGTGCGCCGCAGGGACAGGCGCCCGTTGGGCGTGATGACCTCGTCACGGGTGCAGGCGATGTCGCCGACCTGGACGAGAACGGGCGTCGTCGCGCCCGTCGGGGGCGGCGGGGCTGCGGTCGTAGCCGCCGGTGGCGGTGGCGGTGTGGCTCCCGACGGGAACTGCTCGGGCGGGTACCAGCGGTCGTCCGACGCCTGCCACCAGCCAGGGCCCTCAGGAACATCGCTCATGTCACACGTTCCCGTTCCCGTCGATCAGAAGAGCGGATCGGGTTCGAGCACGTACTGCGCCGACCCGAAGCCGAGCATCGGCAGGAAGATGATCGGCAGGATGACGACGCCGACTCCCCACCCGGCGCCCTTGCCGAAGGCCTTGGCCACGTTGAAGTACACGATCACGTAGGCCACGATGTTCACGCACGGGATCAGGAGCAGGATGATCCACCACAGCTCCTTGTGCACCACCTTCAGCAGCACGAGGATGTTGAGGATCGGGATGATCGCCGCCCAACCCTTCTGACCCGACTTCTCGAACAGCTTCCACATGCTGGCGATGATCAGGACGACCAGCGCGATGTAGAGGATGCCGCCGACGGCGATGATGCCGGCGCCGGCAGCGCCGGACGAGTCAGCAGTGACCTGAGCGAGCGGTGCGAGCATGGTTCCCCCCGGATCTGGCGACCGAAGGGTCGGTCAGCCGGGGGTCACGTTAGTTCGCGGGTCAGGTCAGATCACGGACGATGTCGACCATGAGCTCGCCCGCTTCGGTGGGGTTGCGCCCCACTCGCACACCGGCGGCCTGCAGCGCTTCCATCTTGGCCGCGGCCGTGCCCTTGCCGCCCGACACGATGGCGCCGGCGTGGCCCATCTTCTTGCCGGCCGGGGCGGTCACGCCCGCGATGTAGGCCGAGACCGGCTTGGTCATCTTGGTCTGGATGTACTCGGCCGCTTCTTCCTCGGCCGAGCCTCCGATCTCGCCGATGAGCATCACGGCCTTGGTGTCGGGGTCGGCTTCGAATCGTTCGAGGCAGTCGATGAAGGTCGTGCCCGGCACCGGGTCGCCGCCGATGCCGACGCAGGTCGTCACGCCGATGTCCTGCAGCTTGAGCTCGTAGAGAGCCTGGTAGGTGAGCGTGCCGCTGCGGCTGACGATGCCGACCGGGCCACCCTCCTTGGCGATCTCGCCCGCGGTGATCCCGATGTTGCACTTGCCCGGACTGATGATGCCCGGGCAGTTCGGGCCGAGGAGCTGCACGTTCGGGTGATCGCGCTTGAGCTCGTTGTAGAACCACGCTTCGTCCTGAGCGGGCACGCCCTCGGTGATGCACACGATGAAGGTGATGCCACCCTCGGCCGCTTCGATCACCGCGTCCTTGACCCCCGGCGCCGGGATGAAGATGCACGAGGCGGTCGCACCGGTCGCGGCCACGGCCTCGGCCACGTTGGCGTAGATCGGGACCCCACCCACATCGGTCCCGGCCTTCTTGGGGCTCGTCCCGGCCACGACCTGGGTGCCGTAGTCACGGTTGCGCAGGCCGTAGAACTGGCCCTGCTTGCCGGTCAGACCCTGGTAGACGACCTTGGTGTTCTCATCGACGAAAATGGACACGGAGATCCCCTACTTGGCGAGCTCGACGGCGGCGGATGCCGCCTCGAGCATGGTGGGCTTCGACTGCAGCCGTTCGGACAGGTGAGGTTCGAGGATGGCTCGCCCCTCGGCGGCGTTGGTGCCGTCGAGACGGATCACGATGGGCGCATCGATCTGCACACGACCGAGGGCCTCGACGATGCCGTTGGCGACCTCTTCGCCGCGGGTGATGCCGCCGAAGATGTTGATGAAGATGGACTTGACGCGCGGGTCGTCGTTGATGACCTCGAGGGCGCCGGCCATCACGTCGGCGTTGGCGCCGCCGCCGATGTCGAGGAAGTTGGCGGGGTCGCCTCCGACCTGGTTCACGACATCGAGCGTGCTCATGGCCAGGCCGGCGCCGTTGGCGATGATCCCGACGTAGCCCTCCAGCCCGACGTACTGGAGGCCCTTGGCGTAGGCGGCCTGCCTCGCGCTCGTCACGTACCTGGGTCTTCTCGTAGTCATCCCACTCGTGACGGAAGGCGGCGTTGTTGTCGAGCGTGACCTTGGCGTCGAGGGCATGGACGCGACCGTCGGGCGTCAGGATCAACGGATTGATCTCGACAAGATCGGCGTCGCCGTCGACGTAGGCCGTGTAGAGCTTGGTCAGGATGTCGACGGCCCCGTCGGTCGCCTTGGGATCGAGGTGGGCGTCGAGCACCCATTGGCGGGCCGCCTCGGGTGACAGACCGTCGACGGGATCGATCCAGATCTTGGCGATGGCGTCGGGGTTGTCGACCGCGACCGTCTCGATCTCGACGCCGCCCTGGGCCGAGAGCATCCCGAGATGCTTCTTGGCCGCCCGGTCGAGGGTGAAGCTGGCGTAGTACTCCTCGGCGATGTCGGACGCGTGCTCGATCCACACGATCTTGACCGTGTGACCCTTGATGTCCATCCCCAGGATGTTGCCGGCGTGGAGCCGGACCTCGTCGGCGTCGTTGGCCAGCTTGACGCCGCCCGCCTTGCCCCGCCCGCCCACGTGCACCTGGGCCTTGACCACGACCGGATAGCCGACGGCATCGGCGGCGGCCACGGCGTCATCGACCGTTTCGACGGCCCGACCGTCCGACACGGGGATGTCGAAGCCGGCGAAGAACTGCTTGCCCTGGAATTCGAGGAGATCCACGGGGCTGGAAACTACTTACCTGGCCCTCCGGTCGGCAAAGCCTCGACTCACTTGGCCCTCTGGTCGGCAAGCCTCCCTCCGGGCGCTTCGCCATCCGGGTCTCATCCGTCGAGCGGCTGCGCTCGCTCCGCCGCGTCACCGACCTGCAAACGCGGCGGCAGATCGCCACCGCACAGGTGGTCATCTGCCGCCACGATGAGACGAACCACGTCCGGGCGGCAGATCGCCACCCGACAGGTGGTCATCTGCCGCCGCGATGAGACCGGGTCGGGGTCAGACCTCGGTTTCGCGGGTGTCGAGGGTGGTCTCGAGCCAGGCGGTGATCTCGTCCATCGATGAGCCCGGCGTGAAGATGGCGGCCACGCCCGCCTCGCGGAGCACGGCGATGTCGTCGGGGGGAACGATCCCACCGCCGAACACGACGACGTCGTCGAGGCCCCGGCTGTCGAGCTCGGCCATGACCCGCGGGAACAGGCTCAGGTGGGCGCCGGACAACACCGAGAGGCCGACGGCGTCGGCGTCCTCCTGCACGGCCGCTTCCGCCACCTGTTCGGGCGTCTGGAACAGGCCCGTGTAGATCACTTCGAAGCCGGCGTCCCGCAGGGCCCGGGCGATGACCTTGACGCCACGATCATGGCCATCGAGACCCGGCTTGGCGACGACGACTCGATAGGGACGCAGCACGCACGGGATACTACGGGCATGAGTCCGGTCGCACCTCGACGCCAACGCAACGCCCGCACGTTCACGCTGGCGATCGGCGGCGTCGTCCTGGCGCTCGGGTTGGCCGTCGCCCTGTTCGTCTATGCGATCCCGTCCATCAGCGAACGCAACCAGACCGCCGTGCGACTGGGCGCCGACAACCTCTCGTTGGGGTCGGCCAAGGAGCGGGCCCATGACATCGCCACGGGCGGCCCGATCCTCGAGCCCGACCAGTCCGGGGGCCAGCGAGACATCTTCCTGCAACATCTGGGCCGCGACGTCGGCTCCGGCTGGTACGCGTTCGACACCCGCAAGCCGGGCGCCAGCCGCACGTGCACCTTGCGTTGGAACCGCCAGACCCGTCGATTCGACGACCCGTGCGGAGGAGCTTCGATACCAGCCGACGGGGCCGGCCTCGTCCACTACAAGGTGACGGTGACCAAGGACGGCGAGCTCTTCATCGACCTCAACCCGAACGACGCGACCGGCGGTACCCACGAAGGGGGCACGACGACCGCCCCGCCCCGCACGACCACGACCATCCACGTGACCGGGAGCGTCCCCAAGTCCTGACGTCACGCCGCGCTCGGAGAGACCGGAGACCTCGGCGTCAGAACAGTCCGAGCAGCTCCCGCTTGGCCAGCTTGTTGGTCGAGGTGCGGGGAAGGTCGTCGACCGCGACGTACCGCTGGGGCACCTTGTAGGCCGCCAGGTGCTCACGCGCCCACGCCTCGAGGCCGATCTGGGTGAGCTCGGCGCCCTCGTCGAGGCGCACCACCGCCACCGGGACCTCGCCCATGGTCTCGTCCGGAAGGCCGACGACAGCCGCTTCGAGGACCGCAGGGTGCCGCTCGAGGGCCTCCTCGACCTCGCGGGCGTACACCGAGTAGCCGGCGTGCTTGATGACGTCCTTCTCGCGCCCGACGAAGACCACCGTGCCGAGTGGACCCCGACGCACGAGATCACCGGTCCGCAGCCAGCCGTCGGCGTCCACGACCGAGTGGACCGAATCAGGGGTGTTCCAGTACCCCTTGATCACGCCGGGACCACGCACCCACAGCTCACCTGAGGCGCCCGGACGAGCCGGGTTTCCATCGGTGTCCATCACCTTGAAGTGGTAGCCAGGCAGCTGCACCCCGAGGCTGTCGCCGAGGCCGATGTCGATCAGCGGTGGCGAGATCTTGGCCGCCACCCCACCGCCGACCTCGACCATCCCGTAGCCCTCGACGAAGGTGGCCTCGCCGACCGGACCGACGAGGGGCAGCGTCGCCGTCGCCCCCATCTTCTTGAACCGCCGGGCCAGATCGGCGGGCATGGCGTCGGCGCCCGAACCCCACAGACGCACCGAGGTGAGGTCCCGATCCTCGGCTCCGGCCTCGAGCAGCATCCGGTACATGGCGGGCACGCCGACGAACATCGTGGCCCGCCGCTGCTCGATGGCATCGAGCACCTCGGCGGGACGGAACCGGGCCAGCACGTACACGGGCACGCCGAGGCACAGCATCCCGACGAGCACGGTGAAGCCCATGATGTGGGCGATCGGGAGGCTGAACACCGCCTCGTCGCGATGCAAGGCCGGGGCCCAGAGGGCACCGGCGGTGGCTTGGCCGATGAGCCCCTGGTGGGTCAGCTCGGCCCCCTTCGGCCGGCCGGTCGTACCCGAGGTGTAGAACAGCGCGGCCACCGCGTCGGGGCCGACCGGCACCGATTCGGTGACCGGATCGCCGAGATCCACCTGGTGGACGCTGCGCACGATGGCTCGGGCCTCGGCGTCGGCCACGACGTGAGCGACCTCGTCGGCGCGCATCTGGGGGTTGATCGGAACGGGTATGCAGCCGGCTCGCGACGCGGCCAGGCACAGCAGGAACAGCTCGTAGTGGTTCGTGGTGTTGATGACCACCCGATCACCCGGATCGGCCAGGCGTTGGATCCCCCCGGCCCACCGGGCGACCCGCTTGGCCGCCTGACGATAGGTGAGCTGGTGACCGTCGTCGTCGGCCATCAGCCGCCGATTCCCGTGGATGTCGGCCAGCTCCTCGAGCAGGGTCCCGAGGGTCGTCCCGTGCCCGAGGACGAGCCGGGCCCGCGTCAGCGAGCGCACCCGGGGCCCAGCTGAGGATCGATCACCTGATGATGTTGTCAGACCTTCTCGAGGGGGGCCCAGCTGAGCAGCAGCACCTTGAGGCCGACTCCGGCGAAGTGCACGTGGGCCTGGGCCTTGTCACCGTCGCCTTCGATGCGCTGGATGACGCCTTCGCCGAAGGTGGCGTGGCGAACATCGTCGCCGACGCGCAGGCCGAGCCGATCGGCGTTGCTGGGCTCCGGTGGCGTCGGCTTGAGCGCGGCGTCGACCACGCGCTCGCGGTGGCTCTCCCAGTCGCGGCCGGTGGTCGAGCCCGAGTCACGACGTCCGCCCGAGCCGTAGCTGCTGCGGCGCGACCCGCGTCGCGCCCCTCGACCTGCTCGACCAGCTCGGTCGGGGATCTCGTCGAGGAACCGGCTGGGCGGGTTGTACTGGGTCGATCCGTAGAGGGTGCGGCTCCACGCGTGGGAGAGGTAGAGCCGCTCGCGCGGCCCGGGTGATGCCCACGTAGGCCAGGCGGCGCTCCTCCTCGAGCTGGTCGGGCTCGCCGATCGAGCGCAGGTGCGGGAAGACGCCGTCCTCCATCCCGACGAGGAACACGACGGGGAACTCGAGGCCCTTGGCCGAGTGCAGGGTCATGAGCACGACCGACGAGTCGTCGTCGCTCGAGCTCGTCGGTGTCGGCCACCAGGCCGACCTGCTCGAGGAACGCGTCGACCGACTCGAAGTCGCGGGCGGCGCCGACCAGCTCGGCCAGGTTCTCGATCCGGCCCTCGGCCTCGATCGGTGTGCTCGGCCTCGAGCTCGGCGACGTACCCCGATCGGTCGAGCAGCGACTCGAGCAGCTCGCCCGGACCGGCGCCGGCCTCGAGCTCGGCGCTCAGGTCGTCGATCAGATCGAGGAAGCTCTCGATGCCCTTGACGGCACGCCCGGTCACCCCGGCCTCGTCGGCGCGGCGCAGCGCCTCGATGAAGGCCACGCCCTGACCGTTGGCCCACGCGTCGAGCCGACCGACGGTGCTGTCGCCGACGCCGCGCTTGGGCACGTTGAGCACCCGCTTGACGCTCACCTCGTCGTCGGGGTTGACCACGCGCCTTCAGGTAGGCCATGGCGTCCTTGACCTCGCGCCGGTCATAGAAGCGCGTGCCGCCGATGACCTTGTACGGGATGCCCGAGCGCATGAGCTGGTCTTCCATGACCCGACTCTGGGCGTTGGTGCGGTAGAAGACGGCCACGTCGCCCCACCGGTGGTCGCCGTCGTGCAGGTGCGCGATCTGGTGCGCCACCCACTGGCTCTCGTCGCCCTCGTCGTCGGCGTGGTAGCGCACGATGGCCTCGCCCGTGGCCCTGATCGGTCCACAGCTCCTTGGGCTTGCGCGCCGAGGTTGTTGGCGATGACCGCGTTGGCGGCGTCGAGGATGGTCTGGGTCGAGCGGTAGTTCTGCTCGAGCACGATCACGGTGGCGTCCGGGAACGCCTCCTCGAACTCCAGGATGTTGCGTATGTCGGCACCTCGGAACTGGTAGATCGCTCTGATCGGTAGTCGCCGACGACGCAGCACGTTGCGGTGCTCGGCGGCGAGCATGCAGGACGAGCTCGTTCTGGACGTGGTTGGTGTCCTGGTACTCGTCGACCAGGACGTGCTGGAACCGGTGGCTGGTAGTGGTCGAGCACGTCGGGGTGCTCGCGGAACAGCCGAACGGCGTTGCCGAGGAGATCGTCGAAGTCCATGGCGCCGGCGCTGGGCGAGCCGGGCCTGGTACTCGGTGAAGACGTCGGCGATCTTGCGCTCGAAGATGACCTGGGCACGGGCCGTGTAGGCGTCGGCGTCGAGCCCGTCGTTCTTGGCCGCGCTGATGGTGGCGTGCACCGATCGAGGCGGGAACCGCTTCGAGTCGAGGTTGAGGTCGCGCACCACGTAGCCCGTCAGCCGAACCGCGTCGGCCTGGTCGTAGATCGTGAACGACGACGGGAAGCCCAGCGCCTTGCCGTCACGTCGCAGGATGCGCACGCAGGCGGAGTGGAACGTCGACACCCACATCTTCTGGGCGACCGGGCCCGACCAGCGCCGCGACCCGCTGCTTCATCTCGTCGGCGGCCTTGTTGGTGAACGTGATGGCCAGGATCTCGAAGGGCGACACGCCCTCGTTGCGGATCAGGTGGGCGATGCGATGGGTGAGCACCCGGGTCTTGCCCGAACCGGCGCCGGCCACGACGAGCAGCGGCCCCTCGACGTGGGTCACGGCCTCGTACTGGACGGGGTTGAGGCCCTCGAGCAGGTCGGGCCGCGGCATCCCGCCGGGCGGGATGTCGCCGTCGGCGTCGCCGATCTCGTCCTCGTCCGCGCCGGCGAACAGCGGCAGTGCGGAGTCGGTGTCCCCCGGCGGAGTCGGCGTCATCAGACCCCAACCCTACCTGGGGCCTGTGACACGCCCGGCCGACCGGATCCGCCGTTCCGGTGCCCCAACTCGACCCCCCAGGGTCACGCCACGGCACCAGAACGGGTCCGGGGCGAGGCGGGCGCTCCGCGTCAGACCACGGGGACGAGCAGGCGATCGCGGAAGAAGTCGAGCACCTGGTCGAGGGCGAGCTGGGTCGGGCTCCCGGGCTCGTCGCTGAAGTGCTCGGTGAGGACCGAGTGGGCGTTCTTGGGGTAGCCCCACTCGTTCCCCTTGGACGAGTCGATCTCGACGCCGATGAAGTTGTCGCCCAGCTCGTCGCGGAGGCGGGCGAACCGATCGGCGGGCACCGCGATGTCGCCGGTGAAGCGAAAGCCGAGCACGCACACACCGTCGGCGGCTCGCTCCTTGACCCGGGCCAGATCGGCGTCGGACAGGTTGAGCCCTCCCTTGGCCTTCTTGGTGAAGCCGATCGGCAGCGACGGCTGGCTGAGCACGGGGGCGATCAGATGATCATCCAGCATCATGCCGAGGGCGAAGCCGCCCGTGAAGCACATGCCGAGGGCGCCGACGCCAGGTCCGCCGCACTGTTCGTGGGCGTCAGCGGCCAGCGCGCGCAACCAGACCGTGACCGGCGCCGTCCGGTTGGCGGCGAAGGCGGCGAACTCCTTCGAGACGCAGGCCGGGCCGATCGAACGGAGGGCGTAGACCATGGATGGATCGTCACCCGGATGGCCGAACAGGCGCGGCAACACGACCGTGCAACCGATGGCGGCCACCTTGCGGGCGAAGTCGGCGACCTTGGGCGTGATCCCGGGGATCTCCGCGATGATGATGACGGCCGGCCCGGTCCCGAGGCGATAGACGTCACGCGTCTTGCCGTCGTGGGTGAAGGGCGTACAGGTGAAATCAGCAAGGGAGTCAGCCACGGCCGAGACGCTAATGGGGAACACGAACGCCATGGGCGCTGAGCGACCGTTTCGCTTCGGCGTGCAGGTCAACAAGCCGCCGTCGACGATCGGATGGCCCGAGCTGGCCCGCAAGGTCGAGGACCTCGGCTACTCGACGCTGACGATCTCGGACCACTTCGACGACCAGTACGCCACGACGCCCGCGCTGATGGCCGCCGCCGACGCCACGACCTCGCTGCGGGTCGGGGCGTTGACCTATGCCAACGACTACCACCACCCGGTCGTGCTGGCCAAGGAGGCGGCCACGCTCGACGTCTTGTCCGACGGTCGCTTCGAGTTCGGGCTGGGCGCGGGCTGGATGGCCGACGACTACGACCAGAGCGGCATCGCGTTCGACGGGGCCGGCCGGCGCATCGCCCGGTTGGCCCAGGCCCTCGACGTCATCACCGGGCTGTGGGCCGACGGTCCCTGTTCGGTGGACGGACCGCACTACGTCGTCCACATGGATGGGCGGCCCAAGCCGCGGCAACGACCCGGTCCACCGCTGCTCGTCGGCGGTGGCGGCCACAAGCTGCTCACGCTGGCGGCCACGCGCGCCGACATCGTCGGCGTGAACGTGGCCCTCGGGGCTGGCGAGTTCGGCGAGCGGTCGGGACCCACGGCCACCCACCGAGCCACGGTCCAGAAGATCGGCTGGATCCGCGACGCCGCCGGCGATCGCATGGACGCCATCGAGCTGCACGTCCGCGTCCACTTCGGCCGCGTCACCGACGATCGCGACACGGCTGCCGTCGCCATCGGATCGTTCCTCGGTCTCGATCCCCTCGACGCCCTGGCGTCACCGCACACCCTCGTCGGGTCCGTCGACCACATCGTCGAGCAGTGCCTCGAGCGCCGCGACACCTACGGGTTCTCCTACATCGGGTTGGGACTCGACGCCCTCGACGCCATGGCACCGGTGGTCGAAGCTCTGTCGGGTCGCTGAAGCAGCTCGGTGGCCTTGGGCGTCACCAGCATCACCAGCCCGAGCACCAGGACCGGCAACGTCATGCGAGTGCCGTTGCGTTCGAGCCCGATCACATCCCGCGTCAGCATCAACATGAAGGCGAGCTGCAGGATCAGCGCGATGCCCAGCGGGTGGCGCCAACCGCTGCGCACCAGGGCGGCGACCGCGATGCCCAGCGCTCCGAGGGCCGCCACCGCGGCGTAGAGATCGCTGCCGGTCGCCCACAACCTCACGGCTGAGCCCAACCCGACGAAGGGAACACCGAACTCCATCACGTTGTCGCCGCCGGCGCCGAGCACGATGCGAAGCCAGAGGAACCACACGCCGGCGACCACGATCGGCGGGATCACCAAGGCCAAGCCCTCGTCGATCGCGGCGCCAGAGGGCCACACCGATCAGACCGAACAGCACCGGTTCCTTGGCCAACACGGCGGCCGCCGCCAACAGCGCCGTGAGGACGAAGTGCCCGCGGATGGACACCACGATGGCGGCGACCATGAGGGCGACGCCCAGGGCGTCTCCGGTGGTGATCCGCATCGACATGATGGCGCCCGGCAGGATCCCGAAGATCAGCGCGGGCCAGGGTGGTCCGCCCAGGGTCGACGACAAGGCACCCGTTGCGACCGATCCCAGGAACACGGCGGCCACGCCGACGCCGAAGAGCGTCCACACCATGGCGTCGCCACCGCCCCACGGGTGGAAGGCCCAACCGAGCCACGACAGCAGGGGATGCTGCAGCCGGTAGCGGGGGCGGTCGAGGTAGTGGCTGACCTGATCGAGGTGGAAGGGATCGCGGGCGATGGCGTAGTACATCGGACCGTCGTGCTCGCCCAGCGCGAACTGCGGCTCGTCGGGCAGCTCCCGCCGCAGGAGGGCGGCGGCCGGACCATGGGGACCGGTGTGGATGAGCCCGCCGTAGCGCGACTGGGTGGCGTGCAGGTCGAGCAGCGTGAACCCGACGCCGAGCACGGTCCCGAGCAACGCCAGGGCCAGCACCACGCGCCACGCCAGCGGAGGGCGGGCCGGCCTCACAGTCGGCCGGGCGGGGCGGCGGCAGGGCGGGGCCGGGCGGCCACGCCGGACCGTCGGGTCACACGACCCGTCCGAACCCGACCAGGCTGTCCCGCCAGATCGCCTCGACGCGGACGAAGGCGCCGGTGTGGGGGGCGTCGAGCATCATGCCGCCGCCCAGGTAGATGCCCACGTGACCCACATCGGGCGAGTCGAAGAAGACGAGATCGCCGGCCTGAGCCTGGGCGTAGGTGATGTGGCGCGTGGCCGCCGCCTGCTGGTCGGCGACCCGTGGCAGACGCACCCCGGCCTGGCCGAAGCTGTACTGCACCAGGCCCGAGCAGTCGAAGCCCGTCGCCGGACTGGCGCCACCCCACGCATAGGCGGTGCCGATGAACTGGCGCGCCACGGCGATGGCCCGAGCGGCGGCACCGAGGACGGGCGGCGGCGTTCCGGGCGGGACCGGGAGCGGCACGACGGGACCCGGGTCGGTGGTGGTCGGCGGGCCGTCGGGCGTCGAGCGGCCGGGACCCGTCGGCGTCACGGGGTGGGCCCCGGTCGAACCACCCGGCGAGGGGGTGGTCTGGCTGACGAGCCGGGCCCGCGCCTGCTGAGCGGCCAGCGCCGCCTTGGCCGCCTGGGCCTGGGCCACGAGTTGGGCGAGCTGGCCCGTGACCGTCGCCTGGAGCGCCTGTTGATGAGCGATGGCTTCGGTCGCCTCGGCCTTCTGGTCGCTCACCTTGGCCTGCAGCGACTTGGCCGCCGTTCGGGCCGCGTCGAGCTGGCCCAGCTGCGAGCGGGTCGAGTACTCAGCCGAGCGGACATCGTCGATCAGCTGCGTCTTGTTCACCGACGCCGCCTTGAGGAACGCGACCTCGCGGACCACATCGGGACCCGATCCGCTCAGCACGAGGTCGGTCACGTTGCTGTCACCGCCGTGCACGTAGGCCTCGACGGCGTAGGACGCCAGCTGCTCACGGGCGGTGTCGAGCTGGTGCTGGGACCGGGCCAGTTGCGCGGACGCGGCCGAGATCCTGGCGTTGACCTGACCCAGCTCTTCCTGGGCGGCGTCGTACTGCTGACCGAGCTGGTCGATCTGGTTGGTCAGCTGGTCGAGCTGCTGCGCGATCTGGGCGGCCTGGGCGCGCTTGTCCGAGATGGCGTCGGCCGACACCGGCGACGCGACCACGCCCACGACCGGCAACGCCAGCAGGGCCACCATGGTGGTCATCATCAATCGACGGGCCGAGAACCTCACCAGACGCACTCCTAGTCCGGACTGTGGGATTCTCCGCTCCACCGCCAGCGAACAAGTCCACCGACGGCCCCGGGGGCAATGCTAGGTCGCAGCTGTTGCCTTGACCAGTGAGGGTCATCGGCGCGCGCCGGCCGCGACTTCACCGATTCCTGCTCCGACCAGGGCCGATCGGCCCCGACTCCGCTCCGTTCGGGCGACGAATTTGGGGCCTGACACCGCCGATTTCATCCCCAGAAGCCCTGGATCGGTTCAAGGGGTCAGCGACGGGTCATTCCCATTCGATGGTGCCGGGGGGCTTCGAGGTGATGTCGTAGGCCACGCGGTTGACGCCTGGGACCTCGTTGATGATGCGACTCGACAGGCGTTCGAGCAGCTCGTAGGGCAGCCGGGCCCAGTCGGCGGTCATGGCATCCTCACTGGTCACGGCGCGGATGATGATCGGATAGCCGTAGGTCCGTTCGTCGCCCATGACCCCGACGCTGCGGATGTCGGGCAGCACGGCGAAGGCCTGCCAGATCTCGCGCTCGAGCCCGGCGAGGCGGATCTCCTCACGCACGATGGCGTCGGCGTGCTGCAACGTCGCCACCTTGTCGGGTGTGACCTCGCCGATGATGCGCACGCCGAGCCCCGGCCCCGGGAAGGGCTGGCGCCACACGATCTCGTCGGGGAGACCGAGCTCGGTGCCGACCTTGCGGACCTCGTCCTTGAACAAGCTGCGCAGCGGCTCGACCAGCTCGAACTCCATGTCCTCGGGCAAGCCGCCCACGTTGTGGTGGCTCTTGATCTTGGCCGCCTTCGACGTACCCGACTCGATCACGTCGGGATAGAGCGTGCCCTGCACGAGGAAGTCGGCGTCGGTGAGCCCGCCCGCGTTCTCCTCGAACACGCGGATGAACAGCTCGCCGATCGTCTTGCGCTTCTCCTCGGGTTCGACGACGCCCTCGAGCTTCTCGAAGAAGCGATCACCGGCCCGCACGTGGATGAGCTCGATCCCCTGATGGCGCTGGAAGGTCTCGACGACCTGGTCGCCCTCGCCCTGGCGCATCAGCCCGGTGTCGACGAACACGCAGGTCAGCTGGGAGCCGATGGCACGGTGCACGAGCGCGGCGGCCACGGCCGAGTCGACACCACCCGAGAGCCCGCAGATGGCCCGGCCGTCGCCGACCTGGGTGCGGATGGCCTCGATCGACGACTCGATGACCGACGTCATGGTCCACGTCGGCGCGCAGCCACAGGCGTCGTGCACGAACCGCTCGATCAGCTCCTGACCGTGCGGGGTGTGCACCACCTCGGGATGGAACTGGACCCCGTAGAACCCTCGGGCCGCCGCTTCGAAGGCGGCCGCGGGGGTGTCGGGCGTCGAGGCCGTGACGACGAAGTCGTCGGGCACGCCCGTGATGGTGTCGAAGTGGCTCATCCACACCGTGTCCGCCCCCGGCTGACCGGGGCCGAACAGCCGGGCGTCGACGTCGTCGATCACGGTCAGGTCCGTGCGGCCGTACTCCCCCCGACCGGTCTTGGCGACCACCCCGCCCAGGTCCCGGGCCAGCAGCTGGGCGCCGTAGCAGATGCCGAGCACGGGGATGCCCAGCTCGTAGACGGCCGGGTCGATGCCCGGCGCTCCTTCGACGTGGACCGAAGCGGGACCGCCGCTGAAGATGACCCCGGCGGGACGGCGCGCCGCCAGCTCGGCGGCGGTGATGTCGTGGGGCACGATCTCGCTGTAGACGTGCGCCTCGCGCACTCGCCGGGCGATCAGCTGCGCGTACTGGGCCCCGAAGTCGACCACGAGGATCGTTTCGACGGGTTGATCGCTCATGACGCTCGTGCTCCGTCTCGGCGGTCGCCTCGCGGGGCGAGGGCGGGCCGACGCTCGGGGTCGGTCAGTGGCCCATGCCGACGCCCTGGGACCGCTGCAGGGACTTGCCCTCGGTCTGCAGGGCGGGGGCCACCATGATCTCGGCCTTCTGGAACTCCTTGACCGACTCGTAGCCGCAGGTGGCCATCGACGTCCGCAGCGCGCCGAACAGGTTCATGCGGCCGTCGTTCTCGTGCGCCGGGCCGACGAGGATCTCCTGGAGGGTGCCACGCGTGGTGGTCTTGACCCGGGCGCCCGCGAGGCAGCGTCGGATGGAACGTGGCCATCCCCCAGTGGTAGCCGCGACCGGGCGCCTCGCTGGCCGCGGCCAACGGCGAACCGATCATCACGGCATCGGCGCCGCACACGATGGCCTTGGCGATGTCGCCACCGGTGCCCATGCCGCCGTCGGCGATCACGTGCACGTAGACGCCGGTCTCGTCGAGGTGGCGCATGCGCGCGGCGCGGGCGTCGGCGATGGCCGTGGCCTGGGGCACCCCGATGCCGAGCACGCCTCGGGTCGTGCAGGCGTGGCCGGGTCCGACGCCGACGAGGATGCCGGCGGCGCCGGTGCGCATGAGGTGCAGGGCGGCCTGGTAGCTGGCGCAGCCGCCGACGATGACCGGCATGTCGAGCTCGCGGACGAACCGCTTGAGGTTGAGCGGCTCGACCGTCTTGGACACGTGCTCGGCCGACACGACGGTGCCCTGGATGACGAGCAGGTCGAGCTCGGCCTCGATGATGTGCTGGGCGAAGGCGGCGGTGCGCTGCGGGGTGACCGACGCGCAGGAGATGACGCCGGCGTCCTTGATCTGGCGGATGCGTTCGCCGATCAGCTCGGGCTTGATCGGCTCGCTGTAGATGTCCTGCATGCGCAGCGTCGCCTTCTCGGGCGGCAGCTCGGCGATCTCCGTCGAACAACGAGTCGGGATCGTCGTAGCGGGTCCACAGACCTTCGAGGTTGAGCACGCCGACGCCGCCGAGGCGCCCGATCTCGATGGCCGTGGCCGGGCTGATGACGCCGTCCATGGCCGACGCCCATGAGCGGGCAGGTCGAAGGTGAAGGCGTCGATCTCCCAGGAGATGTCGACGTCCTCGGGGTCACGTGTTCGGCGGCTCGGGAACGATCGCGATGTCGTCGAACCCGTAGGCCCGGCGACCCGACTTGCCGATGCCGATCTCGACCTCAGCCACTGCACTGCCCCTTTTCTGGAGGGTCGTCAAGCCCCCCTGCCTCCGGCCCGGTGAAGCGGTCAGTCTAACCGGGTCGCCCGAGGGCCCAGAGCACCCGATCAGGGGCCGGTGAGGTCAGCGATCATGGCCCTGTCAGGGCCTTGAGGATCTGCTTGGCCACCGCCGCGTTCATCTGGAACGCGACCGTGCGACCCCGCTCGCTGACCTCCTTGAGCAGGCCCCCGCCGGTCACCTCGTCCATCGTCTCGAGGCCGTCGACCAACCGCCGAGAGGTGGCATCGGTGACCTTGTAGCCCATCTCGGTGAGCTGCTTGACGACCTCGTTCTGGGCGATGGGCTTGGGGGCGGCGGCGGCGATGATCCGCATGGCGTCCTTGGTCAGCCCGGCGCCCTGTTCGATGGCCTGGCTCACCGAGATCATGCCCTCGTCGTCGGCATCGAGGGAGGCCAGCCAGGACCGCACCTGCGACACGAGCTCTTGTTGGGTGGCGCCTTCGAAGACGAGCTGCGGCATCCCCAGACCGTATCGCTCCGCCCGACTTGCTTCGCTCTGCCCCGCCACTCGACCCGAACCTGGGCCGCAACGTGGGCCCACAGGCGCATGGGGCGGCACAAGAACGAGGGGGGTCGAGCGGGAATGGCATGGACCGGTCGGTCCGGCCGGGGTACAGAAGGGGCGATGGCACCCGAGCGACCTCCGACCTACGCCTACGGCGACAACGACGTGGCCGGGGATCGACTCGAGCTGTTGGCCGAGGTGTTCGCCCCGTCGACCGCCTCGTTCATCGCGGCGGCGGCGCCCGGCGAGGTCGTCCTGGCCGTCGACCTCGGCTGTGGGCCCGGCCACACCACCCGGCTCCTGGCCTCGGTCACCGGCGCGACCCACGCCGTCGGCCTCGACCTCTCGGCCGCCTTCGTCGCCCGCGCCGCGACAGCGCTGGCTGAGCTGGGCGACCGTGTCCCCGCCGGATCCATCGAGTTCGCCGTGCACGACGTCACCTCGGTGCCCTTCCCCGTCGCCGGCCCGATCGACGTCGTCTTCGCCCGCTACCTCCTCGCCCACCTGCCCGAGCCCGACGCCCTGCTCGGACGCTGGCTCGACCAGGTGCGCGTCGGGGGGCGCCTGCTCGTCGAGGAGATCGTGGCCATCGACACGGGCCATCCCGTGTTCGGCCGCTACATCGAGCTGGTCACCGCCTTGTCCGCGGCCCAGGGCACCGACCTGCTCGTCGGTGGCGCCCTCGGCCACTCGTGGAGCGACCGCGACGAGGCCGCAGGGGGGGTCCACGACGAGACGGTGACGATCACCCCCGATCCCGCCCTCGTGGCTCGGCTGTTCCTGATGAACCTCGGCGTGTGGCGTCACGGGCCCTGGGCCGAGGCCGAGCTCGATGCTGACGAGCTCAACAGCCTGGCCGCCGAGCTCGCCGCCCTCGTCGAATCGCCGCCACCCCACGGCGCCATCGCCTGGCGCCACCGCCAGCTGGCCTACGAACGGCGCTGAGCCAGGCGATCGGCGCCGAAGGCGATGACCCCGCTGGCCAAGGCATGGGCCGCCTCCCATTGCACGAAGTGGCCGCAGTCCCTGAGCAGGAAGGGCCCGACGTGATCGTCGAACACAACGGCGGCCATCAGGTCGAAGTCGGGATAGATCACGTGATCCGACGCGCCGTACAGGATCAGGGTGCGCACGTCGGGATTGGCGCGCAGGACGGCCGGCTCGCTGGTCGCGTCCGGCGAGAACACGCTCTCGTAGGCCCCGAACGAGGCGCGCAGCTTGGCCCCGTCGGCGAAGGGTTCGGTGTGGAAGGCGATGCTGGCGTCGTCGAAGGCGCCGGGGTGGGCCCAGAACCGCGATGAGTAGAAGGTGGCGATGTAGCGGCGGCGCTGGTCGGGCGTGGCCAGCTCGGCCGCCAGCGCGTCAGCATCGGTTCCCTGGCGCAGGAAGTAGTCGTTGGCGCTGACCGGCCGGGTCCGCAGGCCGGCCATCCGCTCCTTGTCGTAGGGCAGCGGCGAGTTGAACAGGACCATGCGATCGAAGGCGTCGAAGCGCAGGGCCATGTCCTGGATGATCGGGCCACCGAAGTCGCCGCCCACCAACATGGCCGACTCGTGACCGAGGTGGTTGAGCAGAGCCAGCAGGTCGTGGCTCGACGACGCCACATCACCGAACCCGTCGGGGCTGACCTCGCTCTCGCCGAACCCGCGCAGATCAGGGACGATCACCTCGAAGCCGGCGGCGGCGAGCGGCTCGATCACCCGCCACCAGATGCGCTTGGTCTCGGGCCAGCCGTGCACCAGCAGCACCGGCGCGCCACCCACACCCTCGTGCACGTAGGCCTGGCGAAATCCTCGAGCGCCGTGCCAGTGCGTCTCGAATCGCGTCGGGTCGATGTCGGCGGGGTCGGGAGCTGGAGCCATGGCGTTCAGTCTGACCGCCCGACGGGCCCGCCGCCCGAGGTCGACCCGTCCCCGCCGACCCGCGAACGGGGTCGTCAGCGCGGTCCGGGCCGGGACATCACGGGCCAGCCTCAGCGGTCGACACGAGGAGGGCCCGTCCCGGTAGGGTCCGCGCATGGCTGAGCTCCTCGATCTCGATCCCGACCAGTTGCTGACGACGACCAGGGCGGTCCGCAAGCGGCTCGACCTCGACCGACCGGTCGAGCCCGACGTGGTGCGCGAGTGCATCGAGCTGGCGGCGCAGGCGCCCACCGGGTCGAACGCCCAAGGTTGGCACTTCGTCGTGGTGACCGATCCGGCCAAGCGGGCCACCCTGGCCGAGTTCTACCGCGAGGGGTTCAACACCTTCTACGGCGACCGCGAGGCCGCCTTCGCCGGCATGCCCCAGGACGACCCCGAGTACCTCACGACCCAGCACCGGGTCGTCGACTCGGCCGCCTACCTGGCCGACCACATGGCCGACGTGCCGGTGCACGTCATCCCCTGCGTCGAAGGCCGCTTCGAGCAGGGTCCGGTGATGCTGCACGCCGCGATCTGGGGCTCGTTGCTCCCGGCGGCGTGGAGCTTCTGCCTGGCCGCCCGATCCCGGGGGCTCGGGACCTGCTGGACGACGCTGCACCTGATCAAGGAGCGCGAAGCGGCCGAGCTGCTCGGCCTGCCCGACAACATCATGCAGGGCGCTCTCATCCCCGTCGCCTACACCAAGGGCACCGACTTCAAACCCGGACCCCGCCGTGACCTCGACCGGGTGATCCACCTCGAAGGCTGGTAGGCGCGCCGCGGGCGGGAGCGGTCACCTCGGGGAGGTGCCGGTGACGAGGGCCAACAGGCCTCGCAGCATCGAGGCGGTGGCGCCCCAGACCAGGTCGTGATCGAGATCGAAGAAGTGGACGGGATGGGTCAGCGGGGCCAGGCCCCAGCGCTCCTCGTGGTAGACGCCGTCGGCCAAGAGCGCCGAGATCGGAACGTGCAGGATGGACTCCACCTCGGCCGGGCTGGCCTCGAGCTCGGGCCGGCCGGGGAGCTCGCCGACGAAGGGCACGATGAACGAGCGGCTCGTGACGGTCTGGAGGTGGTCGAGCTCACCGATGATCGTCGCCAGTGACGGATCGAGACGGATCTCCTCGTAGGCCTCGCGCCGGGCAGTCTCGGCCAGGTCGCGATCGCCCGGCTCCCAACCTCCGCCGGGGAAGCTCACCTCGCCGCGATGGGAGCGCAGCGTCTGGGATCGCCGGGTCAGGATCACCATCAGCTCGTCGTCGATCTCATACAGGGGGGCCAGCACGGCCGACGCCCGGATGCCCGTGCCCTCGAGGGCCGACCGCTTGGGCGTGGGCGCCGAAGCCAGGACGCGGCGCACGTCGGCCAGGGTCGGTCGCCGCTGCCCGTCGCTCAGTCGGGACCACGGCGCCGGCCCACCGGCGGTCGCCGTGGCCGGCCTCGGGATGATCTGGGGCGGCGAAGGGGCCTCGTCGCCCGCCGGTTGGCTCAAGCGGGCGGGGCCGGCGTCGTCGGGGCCGCGGCGGGCGTGGCCGCCGATGTCGCCGCCGTGGCGAGCTGCTCGAGGACGTCGGGCAGCCCGGCCGTCTTGAGGTTGGCGATGAGGCGACCGGGCGGGATGTCCCCGCGCTCCCACTCGTTCCAGTACGCCAGCAGCTTGGCCGGATCGGGCGGTGGACGGTCCATGGCCAGCCACGATACAAGTCAGCGGGCTCCGACCATCTGTTCGAGGCGCAACTTCGGCGGGCGCGCCTGCCAGCCCAGCGACGCCGGCGCGCCGCCGCGGCTGACGGTTCCCGACGAGCCCCATCGGCCGACGCGACGAACGGCCGGACGCGAGACGACCGGCCCCGAAGGCCGGTCGCGTCGGACGTCACCGGTGATCCGGGCCGGAGCCCGGGTCTGTCACATCATGCCGCCCATGCCACCCATACCGCCCATGCCACCCATGCCGCCACCCGGCATGCCGCCGGCGGCCTCATCCTCGGGCTTGTCGGCCACGAGGACCTCGGTGGTGAGCAGGAGACCGGCGATCGAGGCCGCGTTCTGCAGACGCGGCCCGGGTCACCTTGGCCGGGTCGATGACGCCGGCCTTGAGCAGGTCGACGAACTCGCCGGTGGCGGCGTTGAGCCCGGTCGAGCCGGTCTCGGTCTCGATCTGCTGGACGATGACCGCACCCTCGAGGCCGGCGTTGTCGGCGATGAGCCGAGCCGGGGCCTCGAGCGCCTTGTGGACGCTGCGTGCGCCCGTGGCCTCGTCACCGTCGAGCGAGGCGACGGTCTTGGCGACCGACGCCCGGGCCCGCAGCAGGGCGGTGCCGCCGCCGGCGACCACGCCTTCCTCGATGGCCGCCCGAGTGGCGGAGAGGGCGTCTTCGATGCGGTGCTTCTTCTCCTTGAGCTCGACCTCGGTGGCGGCGCCGACCTTGACCACGGCCACGCCGCCGGCCAGCTTGGCCAGGCGCTCCTGCAGCTTCTCGCGGTCCCAGTCGGAGTCGGTGTCGTCGATCTCGCGCTTGATCTGGGCGATGCGACCCTTGACGTCGTCGGCCGAACCGGCGCCTTCGACGATGGTGGTGTCGTCCTTGGTGACGACGACCTTGCGGGCCCGACCGAGCAGGTCGAGCGTGGTGTTCTCGAGCTTGAGCCCGATCTCCTCGGAGATGACCTGGCCACCGGTGAGGATGGCCATGTCGGCCAGCATCGCCTTGCGGCGCTCGCCGAAGCCGGGGGCCTTGACGGCGACCGAGTTGAACGTGCCGCGGATCTTGTTGACCACCAGGGTGGCGAGGGCCTCGCCCTCGACGTCCTCGGCCACGATCACGAGCGGCTTGCCGCCCTGCATGACCTTCTCGAGCACCGGCAGCAGGTCCTGCACCGAGGTGATCTTGCCGTTGACGAACAGGATGTACGGATCTTCGAGCACCGCTTCCTGGCGCTCGGGGTCGGTCACCATGTACGGCGACAGGTAGCCCTTGTCGAACTGCATGCCCTCGACGAAGTCGAGCTCCATGCCGAAGGTGTTCGACTCCTCGATGGTGACGACGCCGTCCTTGCCGACCTTGTCGATGGCGTCGGCCAGGACCTCGCCGATGGCGGGATCAGCGGCCGAGATGGACGCGACCTGGGCGATCTCGGACTTCTCGTCGATCTCCTTGGCCTGCTCGGCGATCGACTCGACGGCGGCAGCCACGGCCTTCTCGATGCCGCGCTTGAGGCCGAGCGGGTTGGCCCCGGCGGCCACGTTGCGCAGGCCCTCGCGGACCAGCGCCTGGGCCAGCACCGTGGCGGTGGTGGTGCCATCACCGGCGATGTCGTTGGTCTTGGTGGCCACCTCCTTGACGAGCTGGGCGCCCATGTTCTCGAACGGGTCGTCGAGCTCGATCTCCCGAGCGATGGACACGCCGTCGTTGGTGATGGTCGGGGCGCCGAACTTCTTGTCGAGGACGACGTTGCGGCCCTTCGGGCCGAGCGTCACCTTGACGGCGTCGGCCAGCTTGTTGACGCCGGCCTCGAGGCCGCGACGAGCGTCCTCGTCGAACTTGAGGATCTTGGGCATGTGGAAGCTCCTACTTGACGATGGCGAGGACGTCGCGGGCGGTGAGGATCAGCACGTCGTCGCCGTCGACGGTGATCTCGGTGCCGCCGTACTTGCTGTAGACGACGGTGTCGCCGACCTTGACGTCGAGGGGGATGATCTCGCCGGTCTGCTCGGAGCGGCGGCCGGGGCCGACGGCGAGGACCTCGCCCTGCTGGGGCTTCTCCTTGGCGGTGTCGGGGATGACCAGGCCGCTGGCGGTGGTCTCCTCGGACTCGCCGGGCTTGACGACGATCCGATCGTCGAGGGGCTGAATGGCCATGTTTGGACTCTCCGTGTGCGTCGATCTGTCGTTAGCACTCTCACGGTGCGAGTGCTAACGATACGCCGACCGCGACGGATCCGGCAACCCGAGGTTCGGGACCGCCCCGATCAGTCGGCGAGAACGGGCAGGCGCAGCCCGGGTATGGCGCCCGTGTCGAGGGGCGACGGCCCGTCGGACTGCAGGCGCCACCAGGCCGCCGCCGCCACCATGGCGGCGTTGTCGGTGCACATCGAGCGGCTGGGCAGGAACACGCCGAGCCCGTCGGCCATGCCGGCGTCGAGCACGCGGGTGCGCAGCAGCGAGTTGGCGGCCACGCCGCCGGCCAGCGCCAGCCCCTTGGCCCCGTGCTCGGCGGCGGCCCGCCGGGCCTTGGTGACCAGCACGTCGACGACCGCCTCCTGGAACGAGGCGGCCACGTCGGGGGTGGCCACGTCGGGGTGGCGGCGCACGTGGTTGACCACCGCCGTCTTGAGCCCGCTGAAGGAGAAGTCGTAGCCATCGGCCAGGATCGCCCGGGGGAAGGCGATGGCCTCGGGGTCGCCCTGCGATGGCGATCTGGTCGATGGCGGGGCCGCCCGGATATCCGAGGCCCAGGTACCGCGCCACCTTGTCGAAGGCCTCGCCGGCGGCGTCGTCGATGGTCGAGCCGAGCAGGCGGTAGCTGCCCGTGGCCCTCCATCAGGACCAGCAGGGTGTGACCGCCCGACACGAGCAGCACGACGATCGGCAGCTCGAGGTCGGGCTCCTCGAGGAAGGCGGCGTACAGGTGGGCCTCGAGGTGGTTCACGGCGACGAACGGCACGTCCCACACCAGCGCCAGGGCCTTGGCCGCGCTCAACCCGACCAGCAGCGCGCCGACCAGGCCCGGTCCGACGGTGGCGCCGACGGCGTCGACGTGGTCGTCGCTGATGCCCGGCCTCGACCAGGGCGCGGGCCACGACCGGCGTGAGCGGCTCGACGTGGGCCCGACTGGCGATCTCGGGCACGACGCCGCCGAAGCGGGCGTGCAGCTCGACCTGGCTGCTGACCACCGACGACAGCACCTGGCGGGCGTCGACCACGACGGCCGCCGCCGTCTCGTCACACGACGTCTCGATGCCGAGGATGCGCGTGCCGGTCACGACGCCGTCCCTGGAGGACGTGAGCCGGCGATCCCGGTCGACCGGTCCGACGCCCTCGAGGCCCTCGAGCCGCGGTGGCGCCGCGGCACCGCGCCTCGAGTCGCGCCGAGGCGACGCGCGTAGTCGGGCGTCGATCGACGTCGTGCACCCACATCACCAGCGCATCCTCGTCTGTCTCCCGTAGTAGTTGCGTCGCACGCCCGACCGGGGCGAACCCGAAGGCCCGGTACAGGGCCTGGGCCTCTCGGTTGTGGGCGCGCACCTCGAGGGTGACGGCCGTGATGCCGCCCTCGACGCGCCTCACGGCACGGGCGGCCAGCAGGCGGGTGGCGATGCCCAACCGGCGCCAGGCCGGATCGACCGAGATCGTGGTCACGTGGCCGTCGGTGCCGATGAAGAGCATGCCGCCGAAGCCGACGACCTGCGAGCCGACCTTGGCCACCAGGTAGCAGCGGTCCTCGGGTCGAGCCAGCTCGCCCAGGAACAGGCCGAGCGACCAGCCTCGGGCCTGGGTCTGGTTCTCGATGCGCAGCACGGCGCGAAGGTGGCGGCGGCGCATGGGGCGTGATCACCGGACGTCGGGCAGCCGCCTCGGCGGTGGCCAGGATCGGGTCGACCGAGCAGCGGCCGGGGCCGCCTCATCCGCCCTCCCGGGTCGACCAGTTGATCTCGGCGTCGGGCTTGCGCAGGTACAGCGGCGTGAGCTCCCAGGGCTTGACGAACTGCTCGCGCAGCGCCTGGGCGTGGGCCAGCATCACCAACGACGACGCCGACGGGTAGGCCAGCTCCTCGCCCACGATGTCGACCTTGTTGAGCCCGTCGAACACCTCGCGGTAGCGGATGGCGCCGTCGCCGACCAGCAGGCACTCCTCGCCCGAGCGCCAGCAGCTCGCCGGCCAGGTCGTCGGGCGTGCCGACCCGGTGGTCGCCGAGTGCGCTGCACGCCGCCCGGCACCTGGCGGTAGAAGGCGTAGAACAGCTCGCCGCGGCGGGCGTCGACGGCGGCCACGATGAGCTTGGACGTGAAGCGCACCGGGAAGGCCAGCAGGTCGAGGCTGGGCACGCCGATCATCGGGCACCCGCAGGGCGTGGGCCATGGCCTTGGCCGCGGCCACGCCCGACCCGCAGACCGGTGTACAGACCCGGGCCCGAGGTCGACGGCCACCACGCTGATCTCGGTCAGGTCGATGCGGGCCTGCTGGCAGGCGAACTGCACGGCCGGGGTGAGCGTCTCGGCGTGGCGCTTGCCCGCGAGCCGACAGCGTCGAGGCCAGCACGCCCTCGTGGCCGCCGATGGCGCAGCTCACCTGGACCGTGGCCGTGTCGATGCCGAGGATCAGCACGGCGACCAGCCAGGCGGCCAGGGCCAGCGAGAGGGCGCGGCGGCGAGCCGACCACCGCGAGCCGACCAGCTCGAGCTCGATGCCGCGGTCGTCGTCGTCCGTCGCCGTAGTCGATGCGGATCACCAGGTAGTCGGCGGGCAGGGCGCCGACGATGGCGTCGCCCCACTCGATCACGGTCACCCCGCCGTCGTCGAGCATCTCGGGCAGGCCGACGTCGAGCCACCTCGGTCATCTGCTCGAGCCGGTACACGTCGAGGTGGTTGAGCTCGAGCCGGCCCTCGTAGTGGCTGGCCAACGTGAAGGTCGGGCTGGTGATGGGCTCGGTCACGCCGAGGGCGGCGCCGAACCCCTGGGTGAAGGCGGTCTTGCCCGCGCCGAGCTCGCCGGCCAACAGGATCACGTCGCCCGGGCGCACCAGCTCGGCCAGCGCCGCGGCCAGCGGCCTGGGTGTCCGACACCGAGCGGGTCCGGGCCAGCAGGGTCATGGGGTCGCCGCCGGCGGCCAGTGGCCAACTTGGCCCGCACGAAGTCGGCCCGCATCTGGGCCTCGGCGCTCGCCCCCGCCCCGCAGCGCGTAGGCCGGGTGCAGGGTCGGGATCAGCACCGCGTCGCCCGAACGGGTACTGCTGGCCCCGCAGCTTGGTGATGCCGACCTTCGAGTCGAGCAGGAGCTGACCGGCGAACTTGCCCAGCGTCACCACCACCTTGGGCCCGATGAGCTCGATCTGCGCTCGAGGTAGGGCCGGCAGGCCTCGATCTCGGGCGGGCAGCGGATCACGGTTGCCGGGAGGGCGGCACTTGACCACGTTGGCGATGTAGACCCGGTCGCGGGTGATGCCGATCTCCTCGAGCATGAGCCGGTCGAGCAGCTGACCGGACCGGCCCACGAAGGGCAGCCCCTGGCGGTCCTCCTCGGCCCCCGGTCCTTCCCCCACGAACATGAGGTCGGCATCGGGGATCACCCACGCCGAACACCACCTGCGTGCGCCCCGACGGCCAGCGCGCACCGGGTGCAGGTGCTGGCCTCCAGGGCGAGTTCGTCGAGGGCGGCCACCCAGGGATGCTACTTGTGCGTGACCTGCGCCTGGCCCTTCGACGGCGGGTCAGGCGGTGGCGGTCACGCTGCGGATGGCTCGTTCGACGGCGATCAAGGCCAGCGTGCGGACCAGGTCAGCCGGCGCCTCGACCGGTCCGGTGGCCGCCGCGACGAGCGCGTCCCCATCGGCCGAGGTGTGGGGTGGAAAGATCGCCCGCGCCAACCCGTCGTGGCCGCCTTGGGCCACCAGCAGGCAGCCGACCTTGTCGAGGCGAGCATTGGTGGCCACCACACCGATCACGGTGTTGCCGGCGCCTGTCGTCATCGCCGCGCCCGCGGCGCCCGTGGCCCGCAGGGCCGAGAGGTCGACATCGCCGGCGCTGGCGGTGCCGTCGTCGATCGACCCCGCCGGGTTCACGGCGACGAGGGCCGAGACGATCAGGTCGGCGTCGACCACGGTGGCAACGCCCAGGCCGCCCCGCCGGCGCGCCTCGGGCCCCTTCCAGGCTCCGACCGTGGCGCCCGTCGCCGCGCCGACCGGCCCGATCTCGAACGGGCCCGCGGTGGCGGCGACACAGGCCGCCCGGCCCTGCTCGGCGCCCGGGCGCACGGCGGGGTCCCCCTCGCCCAGGTCGTACAGGGCCAGGCCGATGACGATGGGCACCACGCCC
Organism: uncultured Microthrixaceae bacterium; assembly: GCA_963734965.1. Taxonomy (GTDB): domain Bacteria; phylum Actinomycetota; class Acidimicrobiia; order Acidimicrobiales; family Acidimicrobilacustridaceae; genus UBA4742. Next base: position 1,462,529 of record CAVTJK010000004.1, read on the forward strand.
GCCGGGGTGGGGAAGCCGATGCCTTCGCCTTCGAGCACGCTCATCACGCCGTCGGCGGCGGCCAACCCGAACGCCGATCCGCCCGACAGCACGACGGCGTCGAGCCGGTTCACCTTTCGGTGCGGCGCGAGCAGGTCGAGCTCGCGGGTCGCCGGCGCGCCGCCTCGCACCTCGGCCGAGGCCACGGTGCCCTCGGGGAACCGGATCACCGTGCAGCCGGTCCGCGCCACCGCGTCGGTCCAGTGCCCCACGCGGATCCCGGCGATGTCGGTGATCACCCCGACGCCTGGTCCTCGACGCCGCCCGAGCGGTAGTAGTGGCGCGGCACCCGGGCCCCGATGCCGCACACGATCTCGTAGGCGATCGTGTCGAGGCGATCGGCCCACTCCTGGGCGGTGATGTGCTCGTCGCCCTGGGATCCGATGAGGACCACCTCGTCGCCGACCCCGACCGCGTCGTCGCCGCAGTCGACCATCAGCTGGTCCATCGTGATGGCGCCGACGATGCGACGGCGGCGGCCGCCGACGAGCACTTCGCCGCCGGTGAACGACAGCCGCCGAGCCACCCCGTCGGCGTAGCCGATCGGCACGGTCGCGACGGTCGCGCGTCGATCGAACTCGTGCGCCTGACCGTAGGAGATCCGCTCGCCGGCTTCGACCCGCTTGACCATCGCCACCTCGGCCCGCAGGCTCAGCGCCGGGGTCAACGCCACGCGGTCGGCCAAGCTCGGCGCGGGCGCGATGCCGTACAGCGCGATGCCGACACGGACCAGGTCGTAGCGGCTGCGAGGATGATCGAGGGTGGCGGCGCTGTTGGCGGCGTGGCGCAAGCGTGGGGCCAGCCCCAGGCGATCGAGATCGGCGGCCACCTCGTCGAAGCGATCGAGCTGCTCGTCGGTGAACGGGTTGGCCGGCTCGTCGGCGACGGCGCAGTGGGTCCAGAGCGCCTCGAACTCGAGGTTTGGGTCCTTGGAGATCTGCCCGGCCAGCCCGGCGATGTCGATCGGCGCGGCGCCCACCCGGTTCATCCCCGTGTTGACCTTGAGGTGCACGGCCGCCACGGTCCCCCGCCGGCGGGCGGCGGCGGCGATGGCGTCCAGCCCGCTCTCGGTGTACACGCTCAGGCGCAGATCGAACCGGACAGCTGCGTCGATGTCGCTCGGACGAGGTTGGGACAGCAACAGGATCGGCGCCTCGACCCCGGCGCGTCGCAGCACGGCGCCCTCCTCGACCAGCGCCACGCCGAGCCAGGTGGCGCCAGCGTCGAGGGCGGCCTGGCCGACGGCGATCCCACCGTGCCCGTAGCCGTCCGCCTTGACCACCGCGCACAGCTCGGCCGGCCCGGCGAGCTGGGCGAGGGCGCGCACGTTGGCGGCGACGGCATCCAGATCGACCTCAGCCCTCGTGGCGCGCACGGCTGAGCCGCGTCAGGCGTCGGGCCCGGGCGAATCCTCGCCGGTGCCCATGACGATGGCGCGCACGATGTCGCCGCGGGCGATGATCCCGACGAGCCCGTCGTGGTCGTCGACGACCGGCAGGCGCGAGACCTCGTTGTCATGCATGAGCGTGGCCGCGTCCTCGACCGACGCGTCGGGCGTCACCGTCGTCGGCTTGGCCGTCATGACCTCGCCCACCGACGCACCGAGGGCCTGGGCCAGCGACTCGTCGACGTCGTCGTGCTTGAACGGCCAGTTCACGTTGACGCCGAAGAAGTTGACGACCGTTGGGAAGTGGACCCGGGCCTCCTCGACGATGAGGTCGCCCGTCGACAGCATCCCGACGACCTGGCCCTGGTCGTCGACGACCGGACCGGCGTCGACGCCCCGCTCGACGAGCTGCTGCATGGCCTCCTGGACGTTCTGCGCGGGAGCGAAGGTGACCACGTCGGTGGTCATCACCTCCCGCACGGGTAGGTCACGAAGCATCGGCTCTCCTGGAGATCTGGTCGGCTACAGGCAGGGACAGGCGGTACCGGCGCGAAGGGCGGTCGGTCTCAGGCTCGTCGGTGGCCGACCCGCTCGAGCACCTCGGGGAGGTTGGCGAGCAGGTCACCGGCCACCAAGCCGTCGGCCCAGCCTAGGACCGCGGCCTCACCGTGCAGGAACGCTCCGGCCGCCGCCGCCCGGAAGCCGTCGAGCCCCCGGGCGCAGAGGGCGGCGATGACGCCGGCCAGCACGTCGCCGGTGCCGGCCGTGGCCAGCCGGGCGTCGCCGTTGGCCACGACCAGGGCGCGCCCTGCGGGGTCGGCCACGACGGTCGGTCCGCCCTTGAGCAGCACGACGCAGCCGGTCCGGGCGGCGAGGGTTCGGGCGGCCGCCAGGCGATCCGGCCCGGGCGGAGAGCCGGCCAGGCGCTCGAACTCGCCGTCGTGGGGGGTGAGCACCACCGTGGCGCCACCGGCCTCGGCCACGCCCTCGACACCGGCGGGGCTGGCGGCCAGCGCCGTGAGGCCGTCCGCGTCCACCACGATCGCCAGGGCCGGCGCGGCGGCGACGACGGCGCGCACCTCGGCCATGGTGTCGGGATCGGTGCCGAGCCCGTTTCCGATCACGAGGGCGCCGAACCGGTCCAGGTCGGCCAGCACGGCCTCCGACCAACCGGCGGGCGGCACCTCGACCTGCACCACCTCGATCGGCAGGCTGCCTCCGGCCAGACCTCCCGGACTCGAGTGGCGCACGTAGCCGGCGCCGGCCCGCTGGGCCCCCCCGCTCGCCAACGCGGCGGCGCCGGCCATGCCCGGGCGGCCGGCCACGACCCAGACCGCGGACCGCCACTTGTTGGTCACCGCCGGGCGCGCCGGCAGCCATCCCGCCACATCGGTCGACTCGACCAAGCTGGCGGTGGCGGCACTCACGTCGAGGCCGATGTCGGCCACGACGACGTCGCCGGCTCGGCCGGCTCCCGGCTCGAACAGCAGGCCGGGCTTGAGGGCGGCGAAGGTGACCGTGGCCCGGGCCCTGGGCACGGTTCCGGCCACCGTGCCGGTGAGGCCGTCCACTCCGCTGGGGATGTCGACGGCGAGCACCGGGGTGGCGGCCGGGACGGCCGGCCACTCGTAGGCGCCCCGGAAGCCCGTGCCGTAGGCGGCGTCGATCACCAGATCGCAGGCGGCGATGAGGCCGGGGGCGGCGGCTTCGACGATCTGGACCGACACGCCCCGTCGACGCAGCCGTCGGGCGGCGTCGCGTCCGTCGTTGCCGTTGTTGCCCTTGCCGGCCACCACGACGACTCGCCGTCCGTAGGTCCCGCCCAACAGACCGACGGCCGTGCGGGCCACCGCTGCGCCGGCTCGGCCGATGAGCACGTCGACGGGTTCGGGCGCGGCCCGGTCGACCTCGGCCATCTCGCCCGGGGTCAGGATCGGGATCACCGATCGGGACTCCGCGGCGACAGCTGGCGCATCAACACCGGGTTGGCGACGGCTCGACGAACGATTCGCTGGGTCACCTCGGCGGACGGGTCCTCGGCGTCCGAGCCGGCGTCGTCGCCGAGGGCGACGACCACGGCCTGGGCCAGGTGGTCGGTGTGGCTCATCGTGATCAGCCAGCGCGTCACACCCTGATCCGCGGCCCGCGCCGCGGCCTCGCCGTGCAGGGCCAGCTCGGGTGCGCCCGACTCGAGCCGGATCACCTCGACCTCGCGGAATCGGACCTGGCCGAGCCCGAGGCCCAGCGCCTTCATGGCCGCCTCCTTCGCCGCGAAGCGGGCGCCGAAGCGCTGCGTCGGATCGCGGTGGGCTCCGGCGTAGGCCTGCTCGTCGTCGGTGAAGAGTCGCTCGACGATCCCCGGCGTGCGCCCGAGCACCAGCCGAAAACGGTCGAGGTCGACCAGGTCGGTCCCGATGCCGATCATCTCGCTCCGGCCACCGGTGCGACGACCCATCTCGCCCCGTCGCGGGGGGATCCGGTCGCCGGGAGCCCGGAGCCCACGGCGCGGGCTGGGTCACGGGGCTCCGGCGCGCCAGCGGTCGGCCAGGATGTTGACGGGCTCGGTGAGCAGGTCGATGACCGACAGATCACCGAGCAGGTCGTCGCGGAACGTCGGCTCGGTCTCGGTGACCGCGTCCTTGAGCGCCGAGAAGCGACCTTGGTAGCCCGACAGGACCGAACGCATGGTGGCCGGGGGCAGGTGATCCTCGAATCGCAGGTGGAGCAGGGTCAGCCCTGTCGCCTGCTTGTCCTTGACCTCGGGCACGATCACCAGCGTGCGTCCGTCGCGGCGCCCGCGCGCCACGGTCACGAGCCGCTGGGTGGCGACGCGGTGCTTGGTACCGACCAGTTCGGGCTTGGTCTCGGTGCGGCTCACCAACTCGCGCGAGATGCCGCCGCGATCGACCACGACGACGCTGGCCGGCTCGTGCTCGTCGTCGACGCGGCCCTCGATTCGGTAGCGCGTGTAGCCCAGCACCTCGACGACGGCTGGGTCGAGCGTGGCCAGCGCCCGCAGCGAACCGTACGTCAGCTGGTCGCGGGCCACCCCTGTGGCCAGCACCGCCGCCACCAGCGGCACCTGGAGCAGGCTCTCGTCGCTGCGCGAGATCCCAACCGTCACCGTCTTGGCCTGGTGCTTGATGGCGTCGACGGGCCGGGTGAGCTCCTCGATGGCCCGCGTGAGCGACGCCGTGAGGTCCTCGACCACGACGCTCGGCGTCGCCACCTTGCCGTGCTCGACCTGGTAGGACTCGAGCGGCAGCACGCCGAGGGCGTACCGCAGCTGCGAGCTCAGGCGCACGGCCGTGCTGGCCTCGAGATGGCCGTCGTAGTCACCGGTGCGCAACACGTCGAAGAAGCGACCCACGACCGGTTCGAGCATCGGTCGCAGCCGGTCGAGCAGATCGACGCCGTCGTCGAGCGCCGCCGACGCCGTGACCTCGATGGCGGCCCGGGCCTCGCGAAGCGGTCGGGCCTGGGCGTCGATGGCCAAGGCTGCCTCGTAGCTGAAGAGGTGTCCGGCCATGGCGGCCAGGACGAAGGCCAGGCTCGGATGGGTGGCCGGCACGACCACCGCCTGCATGGCCGCCGAGAACCGCTCCTCGCCCTCGGTGGCGATGACGATCGGGGCCGCCTTGTGGGCCCGGTAGATGGCGATCTCCTTGGCCACGTCGTCGGCCGTCGACCCGCTCAGACCGGCCGCGCACACGAGGATCATCGGCTCCGACGACAGGTCGATGTGCTTCTTGTCCTCGGTCGCATCGCAGGCGATCGACTTGTAGCAGAGCTCGGACAGCTTGATCCGGACCTCGTTGGCAGCCATCCGGTTGGGCCCGTTGCCGACGACGGCCCAGTAGCGCCGGCTCGGCGCGAACCGGCCGGCGGCCTCGGCCAGCGCCGGTCGCAACGCCAGGGTTCGGGTCATGAGCTCGGGCAGCTCTCGCAGGGCGGCGAGCACCTCGGCCCGGGGGAAGTCGGGGGCGCGACCGACCTCGTCGGCGATGGCGATGCCCAACAAGAAGCCGGCCGCCACCTGGGCGTAGAACGCCTTGGTCGATGCGACGCTCATCTCGACGTCGCGCCCGTCCGAGGTGAACAGCACGCCGTCGGCCTTGTCGGTGAGATCGCTGTTGCGACGGTTGACGATCGCGATCACGTGTGCACCTCGCGCCCGGACCAGGTCGACCGTGCGGTTGGTGTCGGTCGTCGTGCCCGACTGGCTGATGGCGATCAGGAGGGTGTCGGACATGTCGGCCAGCAGGTCGAAACCCGACAGCTCGGTGGCCAGCATGGCCCGCACCTGCAGGGTCTCGGCGGCGACAGCAGCGCCGAGCACGGCGGCCAGGCTCTGGCCGGCAACCGCCGCTGTGCCCTGGCCGATGACGAAGACGCGACGGATGCGCCGGGACCGCAGTGCCGTTCGCAGGTCGGCCGGCAACGCCTCTTCCCCCAGGACCACACCCAGCTCGCCGTCGGTGTCGACCAGCTTGCCCCGCAACGTCTTGCGGAACGACACCGGTGCCTCGGAGATCTCCTTGAGCAGGTAATGGGGGGCGTCGCCCCGATCGATGTCCCTGGTCGTGATGTGGGCCGTGGCCAGCTCGGTGTCGGCGACCGGCAGCGGCGTGCCGTCATATCCCAACCGCTCTATCCCGGCGATCGTGCCGGCGGCGTCGCCGTGCAGGCGCACGATCTGGCCTCGCGTCCCGCTCGGATTGTCCGGATCGGAGGGCGTCTCGCCGTCGAGGCGGAGGTAGCGATCGGTGTCCTCGACGACCCCGTAGGGCTCGGAGGCCACGACGAAGCAGTCCTCGGCCAGGCCGACGTAGAGGGCCTGACCGCTGCCCCGCAGAGCCAGCAGCACATCGCCCGGCTCGTCGGCCGAGCTGGCGCCGATGGCGACCGAGCCTTCGAGGACGTCGACGCAGCGCCGGAACGACTCGGTCAGGCCCGACCCACCGGCCAGTGGCGCGAGACGAGGGTCGGGATCACCTTGGCGTCGGTCGTGATCTCGGGCGGGATGCGCAGGGCTTCGGTGGCCTTGAGATCGGCGAAGTTGTCGACGTCGCCGTTGAGGACGGCGGTCAGGTAGTGGTGCGGGGCCGTCTCGGCGTCGGGGTCGCCGTTGGATCCTGACTCCGACCACTCGATCCCGATCTCCTCGGAGTTGAGCGGGTGGGCGTTGGGCTGGGAGATGATGCCGACGCTGGCCCAACGGGTGTGGGCCAACACGACGGCCTCGGCCGTCGGTGCCGACAGCGCCCGCCTCAGCAAGGTGTCGTCGCTGATGGCGTCGCGCAGCGCCCTGGTGTTGTCACCCAGCTCGCCGATCTCGGCCGCCGCCTTGTAGACGAAGCCGAGCTGTCCGTCGCCGACGCGCACCGATCCCGAGGCGAACAGCGGATCGGCACTCCGCCGGGCCAACTCGGACGCCACGGCGCTCGACGTCAGATCGAGGCCATGGCCGCGCACGAGCACGTGCAGACCGGCCGAATCGCGACCGCGGACCTCGAGGCGATCGAGCGCCGACAGGGCCTGCTGGATCGAGAGGTAGGCCGCCACCGCCGCGTCGCTCGTGTCGCGACCGACGAGCAACCGCACCTGCTGGGCGGTGCGGACCCGGTCCCGGTCGACTGCCCACACCGCGTCCTTGAGCCGGACCAGCGCCGCGTTGAGCGCTTCGATCCCGCGACCGCCGTCGACGGCCAGCGCCTCGGCCCCGACCTGATCGACGTCGGTGTCGAGTTGGGTCACCCGGTCGGCGAGCTCGCGGGCGAGCAACACCACCTCGCCGAGCAGGGCCGGGTTCTGCACGAGGGCGGTCACGCCCGCCGCGCCGCGGAGTCGGCGGTCGACGTCGGCGATCTCGGCGGCCAGGGCGTCGAGGCGGCTCGGCGCCACCGTCACGTCGACGCCGCGCAGCTCGCTCAGCGCCTGCTCGAGGGGGGTGACCACCTCGGCGCTGGTCGGCTGGGCCCGATCGGTTGGCCGGCGGACGACGGCGATGATCCCGCACATGGGAGCGCAGACCCTCCTCGGTCGAGATCCGGGCCGCCGCTCGGTCGGATCCGAGATCGGCGTCGTGGCCCGGTTGGGGGCGGGGACAGGTCGAGCCGCCCGGGGGCGGTCACGAATCCCCGAGTCTACGCCGTCGGGTCCTGTCGCGAGCCCGCTCGACTGGTAGGCGTGTAGCTTCTCGCCGTGGCCAAGGTCGCCGAGATGGCCGCAGCCGAGCCCACGTCGTCGCCGGCGCCGACCGGCGTCGAACCCCGCTCTCGCCGCGCCAGGCGGGGCTTCGGGGCCGCGATCGTGCTCATCGCCGTCGTCGCCGCGGTGATCCGGCTCGTCCCGGTGGCGAGCGGGTTGCCCTACGCGACCTACGTCGACGAGGGCCACTACCTCCACCCGGCCGCCCACATGGTCGCCAACCAGACGTGGCAGCCGGGCCACTTCCTCCACCCCTACGAGCATCCCCCGCTGCTCTATGAGGCCACGGCGGCGACGGCGGAGACGTTCCGGCTCTTCGGTGCGACCGGCGTGATGTCGGGCACGAGGACTACGGACCGAACCACGGACTACGACGTCATCGAGCCGTCATCGCTCATCCTGGGCGGGCGTCTGGTCGACGTCGTGTTCGCGGTCGGGACGGTCGTGGTGACCATGCTCCTGGGCGCCCGTCTCGTGGGCCGGCGCACCGCCGTGGTCGCAGGGCTGTTGGCGGCCGTGACCCCGGCGTTGGTCAGTCGCAGCTATATCGTGATCGTCGACACGCCCGCCACGTTCTTCGTCGCCCTCACCATCCTCCTGGCCGCCTACGCCGACTCCAAGCGTCGAGGGCTCACGTGCCTGGTGCTGGCTGGGGCGGCCGCCGGTCTGGCCTTCACGTCGAAGTACCCGTCCGGGGCGGTGTTCCTGGTCGTGGCCGTCGCCGCCCTGATGCCGCGCGACCTCTCGCTCGCCCGGCGTCTCGGACGCGTCGGCTGGGCGGCGCTGGCCGCCTTGGGTGCGGCCGTCGTGAGCATGCCCGGCCTCGTCTTCAGCACGAGCCAGGTCTTGGACGACATCCGCTACGAGATGAACATCTACAAGGGCAAGACGACCCCAGGGGGCTACTGGCACCAGCTCATCAGCGCGCGCGAGATCGGGTGGGTCCTGTTCGGGCTCATGCTCGCCGGCCTCGTCGTCCTGTTGGTCATGCCGCGTTCGCGGCGCATCACCGTGGCCTGGCTCGTGTTCGCGATTCCCTTCGTGGGATGGCTCCTGACCCAGTCGTACCAGCCGTTCCGAAACGTGTTGCCACTGGTCCCGTTCCTCGTCCTCGCTGGGGCGACCCTGATCGATCGCGCCGTCGGGGCGGTGGCCGGCCGCTTCGCGCCCCACCCGCTGATCCGAGCCGGCGCCACGGGCGCGATCGCCGTGGCCGTCGCCGCGCTGGTCTTCTTCACCGGCAGCCTCCCGTACATCCGCAATCAGGCCAACGTGGTCGACAGCCGAGTCCGCACGGTCGATTGGCTGAAGGAGCACGTGCAGCCGGGCCAGCGCGTCCTGATCGCCAAGGAGCTGGCCGTGCTGCCCACAGAGATGGCCAAGATCCCAGGACGGGTCACCGTCGCCTCCCAGCTGACCGAGGCCCACGTCGACCCCACCGGCTACGACTACGTCGTCGCCGCCCGGCTCGAGCCGACTCAGGAATCCTGGACGACGATCGAGACGGCGGCCGGCAAGCCGGTGGTTTCGAGGTTCGGCTTCTACTCCGGCGCGACCAGGGGCTTCCGGGGCAACTATCAGAACATCCGGGTCTTCCAGAACCGTTGAGCGCCGTCTCGCCGCTTCGAGTCAGGCCGACTCGTCGGTCAGCCGGCGGACGGCATCGACCAGCCGTCCGGCCGCCACCTGCGCCTCGGTCTCGTCGGTCGCCTCGACCATCACCCGCACGACCGGCTCGGTGCCGCTCGGGCGCACCAGCACCCGACCCGCGGTCCCCCAGCTCGGCCTCGACCGCGGCGATGTCGCCGGCGATGGCCTCGACGATCCCCGGATCGCGCCCGACGGACCTCGACGCTGGTCAGCACCTGGGGCAGGCGGGTCATGGCCGCGGCCGGCCAGCGCCGAGAGCGGCCGAGCGGTCCGAGCCACCAGGTCGAGGAGCTGCACGCCGGTCAGCAGCCCGTCGCCGGTCGTGGCCAGCCGCCGGAAGATGACGTGGCCCGACTGCTCGCCGCCGAGGGCCAGGCCGCGGGTCGCCAGGGCCTCGAGCACGTAGCGGTCGCCGACCTGGGTCTCGACCACCTCGATGCCCTGGTCGGCCATGGCCAGGCGGAAGCCCAGGTTGGTCATCACCGTGACCACCACGGCGTCGTCGGTGCAGCTGCGCCCCGGCTTGCGCAGGTCGATGCGCGCACAGCGCGATCAGGTGGTCGCCGTCGACCAGGTCGCCCCGCTCGTCGACGGCCAGCACCCGGTCGGCGTCGCCGTCGAAGGCCAGCCCGACGGCCGCCCCGAGCGCGACCACCGCCGCCTGCAGGTCGCCCGGATGGGTCGAGCCGCACCCCTCGTTGATGTTGCGTCCGTCGGGCTCGGCGTGGATCGACCTCGACCTCGGCGCCGAGCGATCGCAGCACTCGGGGGCCACGTCGAGGCCGACGCCGTTGGCGCAGTCGATGACGACCCGCAGCCCGGCCAGCGACGACCCTCGAGCGAGGCGACCACGGACCGGCGGTAGCGGGCCGACGTCGGCGGCCGGCATCAGCCGTCCGCTCGTCCCGACTGGCGCCGATCTCGACGAGGTCGGTTCGCGCCGTGGCCCGTCGAGCGCCAGCCAGGCGATCGAGCTCGGCCTCGATGGCCCGCCTCGACTGGCGTCGGAGAGCTTGAGCCCGCCGGCGGCGAAGAACTTGATGCCGTTGTCGCCGAAGGGGTTGTGCGAGGCCGAGATGACCGCTCCGGGCACGCCCCGGTGCGGCGCTCACCTAGGCGACCATCGGGGTGGGGACGACGCCGAGCGACTCGGCTGTCGCCCCCGGCGGCGACCACTCCGGCCGCGAGGGCTCGCTCGAGGCGGGCGCCCGACACGCGGGTGTCGCGGCCGATCACGAAGCGCTCACGGCCGAGCACCGTCGCCGCCGCCTGGCCGAGCGCGGCGACCAGCGGATCGGTCAGCTCGTCGGCCGGTCCCCGGACGCCGTCGGTGCCGAACCGCAGCGACACAACTGGTGCCGCGTCAGCGCTTCGAGTACTGCGGCGCCTTGCGCGCCTTCTTGAGGCCGTACTTCTTGCTCTCCTTCTCGCGGGCGTCGCGAGTGAGGAAGCCGGCCTTCTTGAGGTCGGGGCGCAGCTCGACGTCGAGCTCGACGAGCGCCCGGGCGATGCCGTGGCGCAGGGCGCCGGCCTGACCCGAGGGACCGCCACCGTCGATGGTGGCGTCGATGTCGTAGATCTCGGCGGTGTTGGTGAGCCGCAGCGGCTCGGTCAGCACCATGCGGTGGGTCTCCGACGGGAAGTAGTCGGCCACCTCGCGGCGGTTGACGGTGATCATGCCGGTGCCCGGACGCGAACCGGACGCGGGCGACGGCCCGCTTGCGGCGACCGGTGGTCTGGATGAGTGGCTTCGACATCGAGGTGATCCTCGCGTGACGGGGTCAGCTGCGGGCCCGAGCGTGCTCGAGCGCGAGCGGCTGGGGCTTCTGGGCCGCGTGGGGGTGGGTGGGGCCGGCGTAGATCTTGAGCTTGGAGATCTGGGCCCGGCCGAGGCGGGTCTTGGGGAGCATGCCCCGGATGGAGCGGCGGACGGCCTCGGCGGGCCGCCTGGTCCATGAGGTCGCCGAAGGTGCGCTGGCGGATGCCGCCCGGGATAGCCCGAGTGGCGGTGGATCAGCTTCTTGTCGGCCTTGCCCGCGGTGAGCACGATCTTGTCGGCGTTGATGATGATCACGTGGTCGCCGGTGTCGATGTGGGGCGTGAAGGTCGGCTTGTGCTTGCCCCGCAGGATGCGGGCCACCTCGGTGGCGACGCGACCGAGCACGAGGCCGTCGGCGTCGATGACGTGCCAGGCGCGCTGGATCTCGCTGGCTTTGGGTGAGTACGTGGGCACGCGCGGGCCTTTGTTCGGTTGAGTCAGGTGCGCGGCTCGGCGCCGCAGAACGGCGGCGCCAGGGCGACCATACACGATACGGGTCGACGGGCCCCGAACGGCAAGACCGGAGCCCGGCCAGGGCGCCTCGGTCAGGGATAGGCGAGGCGCACCGCGGCCTCGGGGGAGCTGATGCGCACGGCCAGGCTCTCCTCGAGGTAGAGGGCCACGCGGTCGCCGTCGGTGCCCCGCGTAGCCGATGGAGAAGTCCTGGCCGAGCGACCAGCTCGAAGTCGCCGCCCCGCTGGCTGAGCACGACGGCGCCGTCGACGGCCGGGGCCCACACGACGGGCCCGCCGAGGATCATCTTGAGGTGGTCGAACACCGGGTAGCCGCCGTGCTCGGTCGTCTCGATGACGCCCGGTGTAGCAGCGGGGCCCGAGGGCGATGGCGTAGGGCCCGTCGACGCCCGCGGCTCGCAGCATGGCCACCGCCCGGGCCGACGCTGCGCGGGTAGTCGTCGTAGTCGTCGGCGATCGTCGATCGGGTCGTGGGGACTGGCCGACCACGACCCCGGCCAGTCCCGCCGCCGGCGAAGCCGTGGAACACGGACGGCGTCCTCGGCCGGGCCGCCAGCCCGAGCGGCGGCGATCACGACGTCGAGGTCGAGGTCGGTCGGCGCCCCGGTCGGCGCCGGTCGAGCTCGGTCAGGCTCAGCTCGAAGGGGGTGCGCAGCTCGACCAGGGGCAACGCCTGCGCGCTGGGCGGCGACCACGCCGGCCGCCGGTCCCTCGATGGCCTCGATCCGGCCGAGGTCGACCGCTGAGGCCGTCCCAGCCCTCGGGGCCGGTCACGTCGATGAGCTTGCGGCCGGCCAGGAAGTGCTTCAGCGACCGGGTCGCCTCCTCGGTGATCTCGGTCCAGGCCGCGTCGGTGATGGGCGCCAGCTCACGCCGCAGGTGGTTCACAGCTCTCCCTCGCTCTCGTTGCGCAGGTTGCCGATCCCCAGGCTCGGCGAGGACCGGCCGATGATCCGTCGTCGCCGTGCTCGGCCTCGTGCTCGACGTCGATGATGTCGTCCTCGGTGAACAGGTAGGTGCGCAAGCACCTCGTCGATCTTGGGATCGTGGCGGCGGAGCCACTCGAGCGTCATCGCGAAGTGCTCCTTCTCCTCGTCCCGGTTGTGGGCGAGGACCTCGGCCAGAGCTCGGGTCGGTGGTGACCGCCACCCGCTGGTCGTACCAGTCGACGGCCTCGAGCTCCTCCATGATCGAGACGATGGCGCGGTGGCGCTCGATGACGTCGGCGGGCAGCCCCTCCTCGTGCAGCTCGAAGCTTCCGCTGGCCATGGTGGTCACACTCCTACCCGGACGACGCGCGGTGCAGTCGACCGTGCCACCATCATGGCCGCGACGACGGGGCCATGAGCAATGCGACCCGCCGCGACCACGGCCCCCGCGCTACAGGCGGAACGGCGCATCGGGCTCGTAGCGCACCGCACACAGGCAGAGGCCGTGGGGCGGCGCCAGCTGCCCCGCCTGCTGACGATCACCGGCGCGGAGGATGGCGGCCATCTCGCCGGGCGAGCGTCGCCCGAGGCCGACCTCGACCAGGGTGCCGACGATGCTGCGCACCATCTGGTGGCAGAAGGCGTTGGCCTCGATCTGGAAGCGCAGGACCTCGTCGCCGAGGTCGTCCCAGCGGGCGTCGATGACCCGGCGGGTGAGCGATGCCGGGGGCTCGCCGGCCCGAGGTTTGGGGGCCCGACAGAACGACGAGAAGTCGTGCTCGCCGATGAGCGGATCGCAGGCCAGCCGCAGCAACCGGCGGTCGAGGGGCGCCTCGACGTGCCAGGTCGTCCGGGCCCGGAACGGATCGGGGACCGGGCGGTTGAGCACGGTGTAGCGGTAGACCGCGCGCCGTCGCCGAGAAGCGGGCGTCGAAGTCGGGCGGGGCGACCTCGGCCTCGCGCACCACGATCGCCGGCCCGCAGATCTTGGTCACGGACCGGGCCAGCTCGGCCACGTCAGCACCTCGGCGGGGACGTCGAAGCTGATCACCTGACCCCACGCGTGCACGCCGGCGTCGGTGCGCCCGGCACAGGTGAGTTCGATCGGGCCGGCCCAGCACCTGCTCGAGGGCCTCGGTCAGCCGCCCTCCGACGGTGACCACGTCACGATTGACGGCGAACCCTCGGAAGTCCGATGCCGTCGTAGGCCACCATCATGCGCACCCGCGCCGTGCGGATCGCGCAGATCGAGATCGAGGGGAGGCTGGCTCAGAGGCTCAGACCAGCTCGATGCGGGCCATGGGCGCGTTGTCGCCATGGCGCGGACCGAGCTTGAGGATGCGGGTGTAGCCACCCGGACGGTCGGCGTAGCGCGGACCGATGTCGTCGAACAGCTTCGACGCCATCTCGCGGTCACCGATGAAGGACACGACCTGGCGGTGGTTGTGCAGTCCGCCCTTCTTGGCCTTGGTGATCATCTTCTCGGCGACCGGGCGCAGCGCCTTGGCCTTGGCCTCGGTCGTGACGATGGCCTCGGCCGCGATCAGCGAGGCGACGAGGTTGGCCATCATCAGCCGCTGGTGGGAGGCGGTGCCGCCGAAGCGGCGGCTCTTGCGTGGAGTGGCGGGCATGGTGGACTCAGTCCCGGCTCCGGAGCGAGAGGCCTCGCTCGTCGAGCTTCTGGATGACCTCGTCGAGCGACTTCTGGCCGAAGTTGGTGATGGCCAGCAGGTCGTCCTCGCCCTTCTCGAGCAGCTCGCCGATGGTGTTGACCTGGGCCCGCTTGAGGCAGTTGCGGGGACGCTCGGACAGGTCGAGGTCCTCGATGGGCAGGTCGAGGTCGGGCGAGCCGGCGCTGGCGCCGCTCAGCTCGCCGAGCTCGAGGCCCTGGGGCTCGTCGCTCATCTCCTCGACGAGCTGCACGAGGGTGCGCAGCGTCGCACCGGCCGAGGCCAGCGCCTCGCGGGCCGAGATCGAACCGTCGGTCTCGATGTCGAGCACCAGGCGGTCGAACTCGGTCGACTGCTCGACGCGGGTGGGCTCGACCGAGAAGGTCACCCGGCGCACCGGCGAGAAGATCGAGTCGACGGGGATGACGCCGATCGTGTTCGAGGTCTTGTTGCGGTCGGCCGAGACGTAGCCGCGACCCTTCTCGACGGTGATGTCGACCGCCAGCCGACCCCGCCGTTGAGCGTGGCGATGTGCAGGTCCTTGTTGAGGATCTCGACGTCGCTGGTCACCTGCAGGTCGGCGGCGGTGGCGTCGGCCGGCCCTCGCACGTCGAGGCGCAGCGTGACGGGCTCGTCGACGAAGACCTGCAGGACCAGGTCCTTGAGGTTCAGGATGATGTCGGTGACGTCCTCGGTGACGCCTTCGATGGTGTCGAACTCGTGGAGGGCGTCGTCGAAGCGGACCTGGGTCACGGCCGCGCCGGGGATCGACGACAGCAGCGTGCGCCGCAGAGAGTTGCCGAGGGTGTGGCCGAAGCCCGGCTCGAGGGGTCCGATGGCGAAGAGCTGCCGATCGCCGTCGACTTCAGCGAGAGCCTCGACCTTCGGGCGCTGAATGACCAGCATGTGCTTCTACCTCAGTGAATCGACTGATTCCGTAGGACGAACAGGGTGGCGCTGGGTGGGGCGCGTGAGCGGGCGGGCCCCGCCGGGCGCCGGGTGTACTGGGACTACTTGGAGTAGAGCTCGACGATGAGCTGCTCGCGCACGGGCACATCGATGTGCTCGCGCAGCGGCAGCTCGCTGACTGTGACGGAGAACCCGCTGTCGCCGGCCTCGAGCCACGGCGGCGGGGTGCGACCGAGCACGTCGGTGTTCCACTGGATCGACGACCAGCTCGCGCGGACTTCTGCTTGAGCGTGATGACGTCGCCCTTGCGGACCCGATAGCTCGGGATGTCGACCCGCTTGCCGTTGACCTGGACGTGGCCGTGCCCGACGAACTGGCGGGCCTGGGGCCGGGTGGCGGCCCAACCGGCGCGGTAGGCCACGTTGTCGAGACGCAGCTCGAGGTAGCGCAACATGATCTCGCCGGTGACGCCGTCCTTCCGGTTGGCTTCCTCGTAGAGGTTGCGGAACTGGCGCTCGGACAGGCCGTAGGTGAAGCGGGCCTTCTGCTTCTCCTGCATCTGCAGGAGGTACTCGGACACGTTGCCGCGGCGACGGGTGCGACCGTGCTCGCCCGGCGGGTAGGGGCGCTTGTCGAGGGCGATGGTCTCGCCCTTGGTGCCCCAGATGTTGGTGCCGAGCCGGCGCGAGATGCGGGCCTTGGGCCCGGTGTAGCGCGCCATCAGACTCTCCTGCGCTTCGGCGGGCGACATCCGTTGTGAGGCACCGGCGTGACGTCTTTGATGCCGGTCACCTCGATGCCGGCGTTCTGGATCGACCGGATGGCGGTCTCACGACCCGAACCGGGCCCCTTGACCATCACGTCGACCTTGCGGACCCCGTGCTCCATGGCCCGGCGAGCGCACTGCTCGGCTGCCATCTGGGCCGCGAACGGGGTGCTCTTGCGCGAGCCCTTGAACCCGACGTTGCCGGCCGAGGCCCAGGCGAGGACGTTGCCGTCCTGGTCGGTGATCGAGACGATCGTGTTGTTGAACGAGCTCTTGATGTGAGCGACGCCGTAGCTGACGTTCTTGCGTTCCTTGCGGCGGGGGCGACGGCCTCCGGGCGTGGGCTTGGCCATCAGTGCTTGCCAACCTTCTTCTTGCCGGCGACGGTCTTCTTGGGACCCTTGCGAGTGCGAGCGTTCGTGTGGGTGCGCTGACCGTGGACCGGCAGGCCCTTGCGGTGGCGGAGGCCCTGGTAGCAGCCGATCTCCATCTTGCGCTTGATGTCCTGGGACACCTCGCGGCGCAGGTCGCCCTCGACCTTGACGTTCTGGTCGATCCACCCGCGGATGCGACTGACCTCTTCGTCGGTCAGATCGCGCACCCGGGTGTTCGGGTTGATGTCGGTGGCGGTGCAGATCCGCTGCGAGATCGTGCGGCCGATGCCATAGATGTAGGTGAGTGAGATCTCCAACCGCTTCTCGCGGGGGATGTCAACGCCGGATATGCGCGCCATCTAGCCCTGCCTCTGCTTGTGGCGCGGGTTGGTGCATATGACTTGGACGCGTCCGTGGCGTCGGATCACCTTGCACTTCTCGCACATTCGTTTGACGCTTGGTCGTACTTTCATGATTCGCCTGAATCCTTGGGTGTTCAGGAACGCCGGGGACTCCCCGACGGGCCCGGGCTCGTGGCCCTGGGCTCTCGCTCTCTTTGGCTGGTGTGGCTGACTTACTTGTAGCGGTAGGTGATCCGGCCCCGGCTGAGGTCGTAGGGCGTGAGCTCCACCTGCACGCGATCCCCAGGCAGGATGCGGATGTAGTGCATGCGCATCTTTCCCGAGATGTGGGCCAGCACCTTGTGGCCGTTCTCGAGCTCGACCCGGAACATGGCGTTGGGCAGCGGCTCGGTCACCGTCCCCTCGAGGACGATCGCGTCTTCCTTGGGCTTGGGCAGGGGTTTTCTCCTACGACTGACGAAGGGGTCTCGCCCGTACTGCCGTGGGCGCGGACGCGCGGCGGCAAAGGGGCGAATGAGAATCCTAGCGCCCGAAGGCCCCCGGGCCAACTCCGGGGCGGGCCGGGGCCCGGCGCACTCCCGATCGACGGGCGATGGACCAGCCACGGGCCGGCGATGACATGAGCTGGCCGGTGTCGACGGGCCAGATCCGGTGATCAACCATCGTAGCGGGCACAATGACCGATCTGGACCGGTTGGCCGGTCGATTTCGGGGGCAAGGAGGGCCATGACCAGCCTCAGCGTGGACAAGAGTCGCTTCGATCGAGACGCCTTGGCCGAGGCGGCCACCGACGCCACCGGACTCGACGACTTCGGCGATCCCAGCTGGCAGGAGGGGCTCGACCGGCTGCTCGACGACCTGGTGACCGAGGGTCGGCTGCACGAGCTGGGCGTCGAGATCGCCTTGGGTGACGTGGCCGACTACCTCCGCGTCCGCCTCGGCATCACCGAGTTCGCCCGGCTCCATCCCGAGATCGCGACCCGCCCCATCACCCGGCCCATCGTCATCATCGGCCAGCCCCGCACCGGCACGACGATCCTCTATGACCTGCTGGCCCAGGATCCGCAGCTGCGGGCGCCCTTGAGCTGGGAGGTCGACGAGCCGCTCCCCCCGCCCGATCCCGCGACGGCCGAGAACGATCCTCGCATCGCCCAAGTGCAGGCCAAGCTGGACATGGCCGATTCACTGATCCCCGGATTCAGCGACTTCCATCCCATGGGCGCCCTGCTGGCCCAGGAGTGCGTGCGCATCACGGCCGGCGACTTCCGCAGCATGATCTTCAACACCCAGTACCGGGTGCCCAACTACGACCACTGGCTGCTCCGCGAGACCGACATGGCGCCCGCCTATCGGTGGCACCGGCGGTTCCTCCAGCACCTCCAGTCACAGCAGCCACCCCAGCAGTGGCTCATCAAGTCGCCGGCTCACATGTGGCACCTCTCCGCGCTGGTCGGTGAGTACCCCGACGCCGTCGTGATCCAGACCCATCGTGATCCGCTGAAGGTGGTGGCCTCGGTGAGCGCGCTGACGGCGCACCTGCGGCAGATGGCCAGCGACGAGACCTCGGTGCCGGACGCGGCGGCGACGATGTGCGACGACGTGTTCCTCGGCCTCGAACGGTCGATCGAGGCGCGCGATCAGGGCGTGATCGCCCCCGACCGCGCCGTCGACGTGCAGTTCGGCGACTTCATGGCTGATCCGTTCGGCGCCATCGGTCAGATCTACGACCAGCTCGGACTGGCGCTGAGCACGGAGACCGAAGGGCGGATGCGGACGTTCCTCGAGTCGCACCCGGGCGATGGCGGCGGCGGAGGTACTCGCTATCGCTTCGCCAACACCGGTCTGGATCCCGACGAGTTGCGAGCGCGAGCCCAGCCCTACCAGGACCGCTTCGGCGTCGCCTCCGAGCCCGTCACCTGACCAGCCGGACGCCGGGCACCGACGAAGCTCGGGCAGGCGAAGTGTCCGATGAGTTCGGGCCGCTTCGGAGGTCTGTCAAGCGGAGGTCGATCAACATGGACGCACGCAACCTGGCCGAACTGTACGAGTTGCCCCCGCTCGACTGGGCTCCCATCGAGGCGCGCCTGGACGAGGGGTTCACCCAAGCCCCTGGAGAGGGCGGGCCCAACCGGCACACCTGCTGGCTGGCCACCCTCAACGAGGATGGGAGCCCGCACGTGACCGCGGTCGGCGCCCTGTGGGTCGAGGGCGCCTTCTGGTTCGAGACCGGGCCGCGGACCCGCAAGGCCCGCAACCTGGCACGCGACCCACGCGCCACGATCAGCGTGGCCACCCAGGACTTCGACCTCACCGTGAACGGCACCGCGAAGCAGATCACCGACCCGGCCACGGTCGCGGCCATGGCCACCCGATGGGCGGCCGGAGGCTGGCCCTGCCGGGTGGACGAGACCGGAACGGCCCTCACCGCCGATTTCAGCGCCCCGTCGGCCGGGCCGCCACCGTGGTTCGTGTATCGACTCACGCCGAGCACCGCGACCGCTCTCGCGACGATCGAGCCCGGCGGAGCCACCCGCTGGTCCTTCGACGAGCCGCGCCCCTAGCGACCGGCGACTTCGGTCAGGTGCTGAGCCGCCGGGACAGCACGGTCACCTCGTCGTCCTCGTACCCGAGCCGACGGTAGAAGGCGACGACACCCTCGTTGGTGTGTCGCACCATCAACTGGATCTTGGGCACGCCGGCATCGGCCACCCAGGCCTCGGCCGCCGACATCAAGGCCGCTCCGATCCCCTGGCCCCGGCGGTTTGTTGAGACGGCCAGGTAGTACACCCAGCCTCGATGCCCGTCGTGGCCGACCATGGCGGTGCCCACGAGACGACCGTCCTCTCGGATCCCGAGCACGGTCGACGTCGGCCCGGCGACGGCCCGATCGAAATCGGCCAACGGATCGTTCCACGGGCGGGTCAGGTCGGCTTCGGCCCAGAGCGAGGCCGCCGCCGTCCGGTCCGGCAACGACAGCTCCTCGACAGCCATCGGTCGAGCCTACGAGAGGCGCGGCCGAGGAATGTTTCTTCGTGGTCGGTCGCCACGACCTACGCCAACACGGGTCGGCTGTGGGCCAGGTCGGCCGGGCGCGCTCAGGGAACGGTCAGGATCTGGGGGCCGTCATCGGTGATGGCGATGGTGTGCTCCCAGTGGGCCGAGAGCGAGCCATCGGCGGTGACCACGCCCCAGCCGTCGTCGAGGACCATGGTCTCAGGTCCGCCGGCGTTGACCATCGGCTCGATGGCGAACACGTTGCCGACCGACAGGCGCACGCCCCGGCCCCGGCGGCCGTAGTTGGGCACCTCGGGCTGTTCGTGCATGGCCCGACCGATGGCGTGACCGACGTACTCGCGCACCACCGAGTAGCCGGCGGCCTCGGCCACCTCCTGCACGGCGGCACCGACGTCGCCCAGGTGCTGATCGGCCACGAGCTCGGCGATCCCCGCGTACAACGAGGCCTCAGTGGTCTCGATGAGCTTGGTCGCGGCCTTGCTGATCTGACCCACCCCCATCGTGTAGGCGGCATCGCCGTGCCAACCGTCGACGATGGCCCCGCAGTCGATCGAGATGATGTCGCCCTCTTCGAGGCGGTAGGCACCGGGGATGCCGTGCACGATCATGTCGTTGGGCGACGTGCAGATCACGGCCGGGAAGCCGTGGTAGTTGAGGAAGTTCGAGGTGGCGCCCCGGCGAGCGAGCACGTCCCGCCCGACTGCATCGAGATCGAGGGTGGTGACGCCCGGACGGACGGCCTGGCGGATGCACTCGTGCATCTCGGCGACGACGCGCCCGGCTCGGCGCATCTGGACCACGTCGTCATCGCTACGGATCGTCGTCGACGTGCGCGCCGTCTTCACCCCGGCCGCCCACTCATCTGGTGACCCGGATCCGCCACGGCTGGACCATGGGCGACACACGTCCTCCGGTGGTCCGGATCTGCGAGGGCCGAAGCCTGGGTCCGACGGGGCCGAGCCATCACGCCGGGTCGTTCGATCGGGCCAGGTGGGCATCGATCGAGGCGATGAGCCGGGCCGTGACCTCGTCGGGCCGACCGAGTCCGTCGATCGTCTCGAGCAGGCCGCGCTCGCCGAACAGGTCGATGGCCGGGATGGTGTCGCGCTCGTAGGCCTCGAGTCGTTTGGCGATGGCGTCAGGCTTGTCATCGGCTCGCTGCACGACCTCGCCCCCGCACACGTCGCAGGTCCAGGGATCGGTCGGGGGCTCCGATGTCGAGTAGATGGCGCCGCAGTTGATGCACACCCGTCGACTCGACAGGCGCTCGAGCACCACCTCACGGGGCACCTCGAGGTTGACGGCCAGATCGACCGCCGTGATCCCCAGCAGCCCTTCGGCCTGGCCGACGGTGCGGGGGAACCCGTCGAGCAGGAAGCCGTTCTCGATGACGTCGGAGTGGGCGAAGCGCTCCTTGATGATCCCGAGCATGATCTCGTCGGGCAACAGGGCCCCGGCGTCCATGTACTGCTTGGCCTGGCTGCCGAACGCGGTGCCCTCAGCCACGGCCTCGCGGAGCATGTCACCAGTCGAGATGTGGGGCGCCCCGTACTGCTTGGACAGCTCGGCTGACTGCGTGCCCTTGCCTGAGCCCTGGCGGCCGAACAGTACGAGCTTGAGGTCCACTACTTGAGGAACCCTTCGTAGTTGCGCATCATCAGCTGGCTGTCGATCTGCTTCATGGTCTCGAGGGCCACGCCGACGGCGATGAGGATGGACGTGCCCGAGAACGACACCTGGTTGCCGGGCAGGTAGTGGCTCAACATCCATGACGGCACGAGGGCCACGAGGGCGATGAAGACGGCACCGGGCAGGGTGATGCGGTTGAGCACCTTGGCCAGGTAGCGCTCGGTCTGGGGGCCCGGACGGATGCCGGGGATGAAGCCGCCCTGCTTGCGCAGCGTGTCGGCCTGCTTGGCCGGGTCGAACGTGATCGCCGTGTAGAAGTAGGCGAACCCCACGATCAGCAGGCCGTAGACGGCCAGGTACCAGGGCGAGCCGGGATTGGACAGGTGGTTGCTGATGAAGCTCTGGGTGCTCGCTCCCCAACCATCAGCGGGCAGCACGAACGAGAGCAGCTGGGGCAGGTAGAGGACCGAGCTGGCGAAGATGATCGGGATGACGCCTGATTGGTTGACCTTGAGCGGGATGTAGGTGCTCTGGCCGCCGTAGACGCGGCGCCCGACCTGGCGTTTGGCGAACTGCACCGGGATGCGTCTCTGGCCCTGCTCGATGAACACGATGGCCACCAACAGCATCACGAACACGATCAAGGTGACGATCAGAGCCGGCCAACCGGCGGCGGCCTGGATGCGCGTGCCCTGACTCGGCAGGGTGGACACCACGGACGCGAAGATCAGCAGCGACATGCCGTTGCCGATGCCGCGCTGGGTGATGAGCTCGCCCATCCACATCAACAGCGCGGTGCCCGTGGTCAGGGTGAGGACGATGAGCGCGACCCGGGCGCGTTGTAGTGGGGCACGAGGTCGATGCCGGTCGTGTTGCCCTGTCTCAGTCCCCCGCCGCCCTTGTGGAAGAGGTAGGCCAGGCCGGTCGACTGGACGACGGCGATGCCGATCGTGACATACCGGGTCCACTGCGTGATCTTGCGCTGCCCGACGGCGCCCTGCTCCTGCCACTCCTCGAGCTTGGGGATCACGACGCCGAGGATCTGCATGATGATCGACGCCGTGATGTACGGCATGATCCCGAGGGCGAAGATGGCGAAGTTGGTGATGGCGCCGCCCGAGAACAGCGTCAGGAACCCGAGCACACCGCTCTGGCTGGCTTCGCTGCGCAGCGTCTTGAGCGCGCCGGTGTCGATGCCGGGAACCGGGAGGTGGGCGCCGAACCGGTAGATCACGATCATGAGGATCGTGAACAGCACCTTGTTGCGCAGGTCGGGGACCTTGAAGATGTTGCGCAAGCTGGAAAGCACCGGGGGGCTCCTGTCGGACTACCTGGCCAGGGTTGGGGCGGCGCGGTGGACGCGGCTAGCGGTTGGTGAGGTGGTTGCCCTTGGCCGGCGGACGGCGGTCGCCCCACGGCAGCGGCAGGGTCTCAACCGTACCGCCTGCGGCGGTGAGGGCTGCCTCGGCCGATCGCGAGAAGGCGTGCGCCGTGACCTGCAACGGCCGGGTCACTTCGCCACGGCCCAGGATCTTGATGAGGGCCCCCTTGTGGGTGAGACCCTTCTCGTGGAGCGTCTCAGGGTTGATGACATCGAGGCCCGACGCCTCGAGCACGTCGAGGTTCAGTGCCTGGTACTCGACCCGGAACGGGTTCTTGAAGCCCTTGAGCTTGGGGATCCGCATGTGCAGCGGCAGCTGCCCACCCTCGAACCCGGTCGGGATGGTGTCGCGTGCGCCTTGGCCCTTGGTGCCTCGGCCGGCGGTCTTGCCGCCCTTGCCGCCGATGCCTCGCCCGACGCGCTTGCGCTTGCGGGTCGACCCCGCCGGTGGCTTCAGATCGTGGACCTTCACGACTCGTCCTTTCCAGCGACGGACGTTCCGTCAGAGGCGAGTCCCTCGACGGTGATGAGGTGGGGCACCCGGGCGATCATGCCCCGGATCTCCGGGCGGTCGGGCAGGGTGTTGCTCTGGCCGATGCCGCGCAGGCCCAGGGCCCGCATGGTGCCCCGCGTCTTGGGCTTGGACCCGATGGTCGAACGGACCTGGGTCACCTTGAGCTCACCGGTCTTGATCTCGGCCATCACGCCACCTCGTCGGGCACGAACGGGCCCCGCTCGCTGGCGCGATACGCGGCCAGCAGGCCCTTGGGCACGAACTCGTCGGCCGACAGGCCGCGCAGGCGGGCGATCTCGTCGGGACGCTTGAGGGCCCGCAGACCGGCGATGGTGGCCCGAGCCACGTTGATGTGGTTGGCCGAGCCCAGCGACTTGCACAGCACGTCGTGGATGCCGGCCTCCTCGAGGATGGCGCGGGCGGCGCCGCCGGCGATGACACCAGTACCGGGCGCGGCCGGCTTGAGCAGGACGCGACCGGCGCCCATCTCGCCGATGACGGGATGGATGATCGTGCTCCCGGCCAACGGAACCGAGAAGAGGTTCTTGCGGGCCTCTTCGGTGCCCTTCTGGATGGCGAGGGGCACCTCTTTGGCCTTGCCGTAGCCCAGGCCTACCCGTCCCGCACCGTCGCCGATCACCACGAGCGCGGTGAACGAGAAGCGCCGGCCGCCCTTGACGACCTTGGCCACGCGGTTGATGTTGATCACGCGCGACTCGCGCAGTTGCGCGTCATTCGTGTTGGGGGCCATCTACAACTCCAGTCCGGCTTCTCGAGCCGCGTTCGCCACGGCGGCGACGCGGCCGTGGTACAGGTTGCCGCCGCGATCGAAGACGACCTTGTCGATTCCGGCCGCCTTGGCCCGCGTGGCGACGAGGGTCCCCACCTTGGTGGCGGCCTCGATGTTGCCCGTGGCGCCGGCCCGCAACTCGGACTCGGTCGTCGACGCCGCCGCCAACGTGCGACCGCTGCGATCGTCGATCACCTGGGCGGTGATGTGGCGGTTCGAGCGGAAGACGGCGAGACGCGGTCGCGTCGCGTCGCCGCGCACCTTCTTGCGAACCCGCAAGTGGCGACGGATCCGTGCCGCTCGTTTCTCTTTCGCGCTGGTGCTCATGGTTCCTACTTCGCCGTCTTCCCGGCCTTGCGGGCCACGTATTCGTCGCGGTAGCGCACGCCCTTGCCCTTGTAGGGCTCAGGCTTGCGGATCGCCCGGATGTCGGCCGCCACCTGACCGACCAGCTCCTTGTCGATGCCGATGACGCCGATGGTCGTCGGGGCCGAGACCTCGAAGCTGATGCCATCGGGCGCTTCGACACGCACCGGGTGGCTGTAGCCGAGGGCCAGCTCGAGCTTGGTCGAGCCCTGGAGCGTGGCGCGGTAGCCGACCCCGATGATGTCGAGGTCCTTGCGGAACCCGTCGGTCACGCCGATGACCATGTTGTTGACCAGCGATCGGGTCAGGCCGTGCATGGCCCGGTTCTCGCGCTCGTCGTCGGGGCGCTCGACCACGAGCTCGTCACCGTCACGCCGGATCGTGATCTCACCGGGCAGGGTGCGGGCCAGCTGGCCCTTGGGGCCCTTGACGGTGACGTCGCGGCCGTCGATGGCCACGTCGACACCGCTGGGCACGGGGATGGGTGCGCGTCCTACGCGTGACATGTCGGGACTCCGTTACCAGACGTAGCAGAGCACCTCGCCGCCCACGCGGCGCTGACGCGCCTCGCGATCGGTGAGGAGTCCCTGGCTGGTGGACAGAACGGCGACACCGAGGCCGCCGAGCACGCGAGGCACGCGATCGGCCTTGGTGTAGACCCGCAGACCCGGCTTCGAGATGCGCTTGACCCCGGAGATGACGCGGGCCCGCTCGGGCGAGTACTTCATGGTGACGGTGAGCACACGACCGGGACGGTCGGTGTCATCGGCGACGGCGTAGCCCTCGATGTAGCCCTCCTTCTGGAGGAGCGAGGCGAGGGCCTCCTTGAGCTTGGACGACGGCATCGGCACCTCGTCGTGCATCGCCACATTGGCGTTGCGGATGCGCGTGAGCATGTCGGCGATCGGATCGGTCATGGTCATCGTGGCATGCCCCCCTTCACCAGCTGGCCTTGGTGACACCGGGGAGCTCGCCGGCGTGGGCCAGCTCGCGCAAGCAGACGCGGCACAGCCCGAACTTGCGGTAGACGGCCCGGGGCCGTCCACACCGCCGGCAGCGGGTGTAGCCCCGCACCTTGAACTTGGGGGTGCGCTGCTGCTTCTCGATGAGCGCCTTCTTGGCCATTACTGCTGCCCCTCACGCTTGAAAGGGAAGCCGAAGGCGTCGAGCAGAGCCCGACCCTCGGCGTTCGTATGGGCGGTGGTGACGATGGTGATGTCCATTCCTCGCGTGACATCGACCTGGTCGTAGTCGATCTCGGGAAAGATGAGCTGTTCGGTGACGCCGAAGGTGTAGTTGCCCCGGCCGTCGAACGAGTCGGTCGGCATGCCGCGGAAGTCACGGATGCGGGGGATGGCCAGGCTGATGAGCCGGTCGAGGAACTCCCACATGCGATCGCCCCGCAAGGTGACCTTGGCGCCGATGGCGTTGCCCTCGCGCAGCTTGAAGCCGGCGATGGACTTCTTGGCCCGGGTGGTCAACGGCTTCTGGCCGGTGATGGTGCCGAGGTCGCTGATGGCGCCCTCGAGCAGCCGGGCCTGATCGGTGGCGGCGCCGACACCCATGTTGAGCACGATCTTCTCGAGCCGCGGAACCTGCATGATGTTGGCCAGCCCGAGGGTCTCCTTGAGCTGGGCCCTGATCTCATCGTCGTAGCGCTGCTTGAGCCGGGGCCGGGTGGTCGTCGTGGCGGTGTCGCTCATGACAGGTCCTCCCCGCACTTGCGGCAGACGCGCACCTTGGTGCCGTCGGGATCGAAGCGGTAGCCGATGCGGGTGGGTCGACCGCACGACGAGCACACGATGGCCACGTTGGACACGGGCATCGGCATCTCCTTGTCGATGATGCCGCCCTGCATCGTCGGGTTGGCCCGCGAGCCACCGCCGGCCTTCTTGTGCTTCTTGGCCACGTTGAGGCCGTCGACGATGACCTTGTCCTTGGCCGGGAAGGCGAAGGACACGGTCCCGGTCTTGCCGCGGTCCTTGCCGGTGAGGACCTGGACGCGGTCGCCCTTGCGGATCTTCATCACAACACCTCCGGGGCCAGCGACACGATGCGCATGAAGCGCTTGTCGCGCAGCTCGCGGCCCACCGGGCCGAAGATGCGCGTGCCTCGCGGCTGCTGCTGGTCGTTGATCAGGACGGCGGCGTTCTCGTCGAAGCGGATGTAGGAGCCGTCGGGCCGCCGCTTCTCCTTCTTGACGCGCACGACCACGCACTTGACGACGTCGCCCTTCTTGACCTGGGCGCCGGGGATGGCGTCCTTGACGGTCGCGACGAACACGTCGCCGATCGAGGCGTACCGGCGGCGCGAGCCACCGAGCACCTTGATGCAGAGCACCTCTTTGGCGCCGCTGTTGTCGGCCACCCGCAGGCGGGTCTCCTGCTGGATCATCGGGCTCGCTCCAGCACATCGACGACACGCCAGCGCTTGTTCTTGGACAGCGGCCGCGTCTCCTGCACCCGGACGCGGTCACCCACGTTGAGGTCGTTGGTCTCGTCGTGGACGAACAGCTTGGTCGTGCGCTGCACGGTCTTGTCGTAGCGAGGGTGACGGACGCGGTCGGTGACGGCGACGACGGCCGTCTTGTCCATGGCGCTCGAGATGACGAGCCCCTCACGGACCTTGCGCGGATTCGATCGGGTGGCGGTTGCGTTGTCGGCGGCCATCACACCGTCTCCTCGGTCTGGGCTGATTGCTGGGCCTGCGCTTCGTGGGCCTTGATCTCTCGGGCCCGAAGTTCGGTGTTCACCCGGGCGACGTCCTTGCGCAGCTGGCGCAGCCGGTCGTAGTTGTCGAGCTGGCCGGTGACGTGGGTGAACCGCAGCTTGAACAGCTCGTCCTTGGTCTCGACCAGGCGCTCGACCAGGGCGGCGTCGGGCAGGTCACGGAGCTCGGCCGCGTTCTTGCGCGCCATCAGAAGCCCTCGTCTCGGGTCACGAACTGCGCTTTGATCGGCAGCTTCTGGATGGCTCGGTCGATGGCCGCACGGGCGATCACCGGGTCGTTGTAGGACAGCTCGAACAGGATCCGGCCCGGTCGCACGACCGCCACCCAGTGCTCCGGGTTGCCCTTGCCCGAGCCCATGCGGGTCTCGGCCGGCTTCTCGGTCACGGGCTTGTCGGGGAACACGTTGATCCAGACCTTGCCGCCGCGCTTGATGTGGCGGGTCATGGCGATGCGGGCCGCTTCGATCTGACGGGCGGTGATCCACCCAGGCTCGAGGGCCTTGATCCCGTAGTCGCCGAAGGTCACCGACGTCGCCCCCTTGGCCTGGCCCTTGGTGCGACCGCGGTGGGTCTTGCGATGCTTCACCTTGCGAGGCATCAACATGGCTAGTCACCATCCCCGGGCCGGAAGTGCGGGGTCTCGCTGTGATCGCGGACCGAACGCTCGATCTCTTCTTCCTCGGCCAACAGACGCTCGAGCTCGGGATCGGCTTCCTTCAACAGCGGCGTGGCCTCTTCGGCGGTGGCATCGACCGGCTCGCCTTCGGCCGGACGGCGCCGGGCGGCGGCCGACGAGGACACGACCTTGCGGGGTCGGGCCTGCCCGGACGTCTCGCCGACGGCCATCGCCGCCTCGCGGGTGATCTTGTCCTCGAGCACGCTCTTGTAGGGCAGGATGTCGCCCTTGTAGATCCAGACCTTGACGCCGATGCGGCCGTAGGTCGTCTTGGCCTCGCGAAAGCCGTAGTCGATGTCGGCGCGCAGCGTGTGCAGCGGTACGCGACCCTCGCGGTACCACTCGGTGCGAGCCATCTCGGATCCGCCGAGACGACCCGAGCACTGGACCCGGATGCCGAGGGCGCCGGCCTTCTGCGCGTTCTGCACGGCCCGCTTCATGGCCCGCCGGAAGGCGACGCGGCCGGCCAGCTGATCGGCGACGCCCTGCGCGATGAGCGCGGCGTCGAGCTCGGGCTGCTTGATCTCCTGGATGTTGAGCTGCACCTTGTTGTTGCCCGTTATGCCGGTGAGCCCGCCGCGCAGGCGGTCGGCCTCGGCGCCGCGGCGACCGATCACGATGCCCGGGCGCGCCGTGTGGACGTCGACCCGGAGCCGGTCACGGGTGCGCTCGATCTCGACGCGGCTGATGGCCGCGTGCGGGAGCTGCGTCATCAGGTAGTCGCGGATCTTCCAGTCCTCGATGATGTAGTCGCCGTACTGGCGTCGGTCGGCGAACCAACGCGACTTCCAGTCGGTCGTGACACCGAGGCGGAACCCGTAGGGGTTGACCTTCTGGCCCATCAGCTGTCCTCTCCGTCGGCGGCATCGCCGTCGGTTGCGTCACCGGTCTCGGCGGCGTCGTCGGTGACGGTCTCGTCGACCTCGGCGTCGGTCGTGTCGGCGGCGTCCACCGCGCCGTCGTCGGTGTCGGTCTCGTCGACCTCGTCGGTTGCGTCGACCTGGCTGGCCGAATCGGTCGCCGTCTCGTCCACGTCCGCCTCGTCGACCGCGGCGCTGGCCGTCTCGTCGGCGTCGACCGTGTCGTCGTCGTGATCGTGATCATGGCCCTCGTGGTCGTGATCGTGCTCTTCTTCCTCGGTGGCCTTGCGCTCGGCCTTGGCCTGGCGGCTGCGCAGCACCCGCTGGCGGCGGGCCTCGGCGGCGCGGCCCCCGGCCCGACCGGCGCTCGAGTCGCTCTGGCGCAGGATCTCGAGGCGCTCGGCCTCGATGCGCCCGACGATCACCGTGATGTGGCAGGTGCGCTTGCGGATGCGCGTCGCCCGACCACGAGCCCGGGGGCGCCAGCGCTTGAGGGTGGGACCCTCGTCGGCGAAGCAGGCCGCCACTTCGAGGTCCTCGGGCGACTGGCCGTCGTTGGCCTCGGCGTTGGCAATGGCCGACTCGAGGCACTTCAGGACGACCTTGGCGATGTCGCGCTCGGAGAACTCGAGGATCTCGAGGGCGCGAGCCACCGGCTCGCCGCGGATCAGATCGAGCACCTCGCGGGCCTTGTAGGCCGACGAGCGCACGTACCGGACCTGGGCGCGCGTACCCGGGCGCTCGTTGGTCTTGACGCCGAAGCTCATGTCAACGCCGTCCCTTGTGTTCCTGGCCGGCGTGGAAGCGGAACGTCCGAGTGGGCGCGAACTCACCGAGCTTGTGGCCGACCATCGACTCGGTGATGTACACGGGTACGTGCTTGCGCCCGTCGTGGACGGCGATGGTGTGGCCGACCATCTCGGGGATGATCGTCGAGCGGCGCGACCAGGTCTTGATCACGCGCTTCTCGTTCTGCTCGTTCAGGGCGTCGACCTTCTTGAGCAGATGGTCGTCGACGAACGGGCCCTTCTTGAGGCTGCGAGGCATGTCGTGTGTCCCCTCTACCGGCGCGAACCGCGAGTGCGGCGGCGGCGGACGATGAGTTGCTGCGAGGGCTTGGTCTTGTCGCGCGTGCGGCCTTCGGGTTTGCCCCACGGCGACACGGGATGACGGCCACCCGAGGTCTTGCCCTCGCCACCACCATGGGGATGGTCGACGGGATTCATGGCCACGCCCCGGGTCTGGGGGCGAACGCCCTTCCACCGGTTGCGACCGGCCTTGCCGATCTTGATGAGCTCGAACTCGGCGTTGCCGACCTCGCCGACGGTGGCGCGGCAGTCGATCGGAACCCGGCGCATCTCGGTGCTGGGCAGCCGCAGGGTGGCGAAGTCGCCCTCCTTGGCCACGAGCTGCACGCTGGCGCCGGCACTGCGGGCCATCTTGGCCCCGCCGCCCGGCTTGAGCTCGACGTTGTGGATCGTGGTACCGACCGGGATGTACCGCATGGGCAGGGCGTTGCCGGGGCGGATCTCCGAGCCCTGGCCGCTCTGGAGCAGATCGCCCACGCCCACGCCGGCCGGAGCGATGATGTAGCGCTTCTCGCCGTCGAGGTAGTGCAGCAACAGGATGCGGCAGTTGCGATTCGGGTCGTACTCGACGGCCGCGACCTTGGCCGGCACGCCGTCCTTGGTGCGGCGGAAGTCGATGATGCGGTACTGCTGCTTGTGACCGCCGCCCTTGTGGCGGGCCGTCTTGCGCCCGTAGCTGTTGCGCCCGCCGGTGTTGGGCTTGGGGGCGAGCAGCGACTTCTCGGGCGTGGTCTTGGTGATCTCGGAGAAGTCAGAGACGGTCTGGAACCGACGTCCCGGACTGGTGGGCTTGCGTTTGCGGAGGGCCATGGTTCCTATGCCTCGAACAGGTCGATCGTGTCGCCCTCGACCAGCGTCACGAGGGCTCGCTTGCTGTCAGGACGGGTGCCGAAGGTGGGCGAGCGTCGGTTGCGCTTGCGCTTGCCCTTGCGGTTGAGCGTGTTCACCTTCTGGACGCGGACCCCGAAGATCGAGCTGACGGCGTCGCTGATCTCGGGCTTGCTGGCATCGGGGTGGACCTTGAAGGTGTAGACCCCGCGATCGGAGAGCCCGTAGGACTTCTCGCTCACGACCGGTTCGATGATGACGTCACGGGGGTCCTTCACGAGTCGTCTCCATCGGGCTGGATCGTCTGGTTGAACGAGAAGCCACCTTCGGGCTTGGACTCGCCGGCATCATCAGGCGCTTCGGCGGCGACCTCGTCGGGCTGGTCGGCGCGCGACGCGTCGGCCTGCTCCTTGGCCGCGCGCACCTCGGCTTCCTTCTCGGACTTGAGGCGAGCGGCCTCGAACCGCGGGTCGGTCTTCTCGCCGGCGGGCTTGACCCGCTCGGAGGGATCGACCGGCTTGGCCGCCTCTCCCGAGCTCTTGGGCCGGTTGGGCAGATCGCTGGCCATGTCGCTGTCCTCCCCCGACTCGGACCCCTCGGTCGTCTCGGCCTGGCTCGCGGCCGTGGCCTCGGTGGCCCCAGCCGACTTCTTGGCCGCCGGCGTGGCCTTCTTGGCCGCCGGCGTGGCCTTCTTGGTGGCCGCCGGCTTGGCCGCCGCCGGCGTCCGGGTCGCCTTGGCCGTACCGGTCGCCCCGTCGGAACCCGACGAGCTCGGCAGGGCGTCGCGGGTGAACACGACGAAGTCGGACACCAGGATGTCGTAGGCGTTGAGCTCGCCCGGCTCGAGCAGGTGCACCTGGGGCAGGTTGCGGAAGCTCTTGGCGGCGACGAAGTCGTCGGGGGCCACGACGACCACCACGCGACCCTCGAGCTCGAGCGCCGACAGAGCGGCGGCGGCCGCCTTGGTGCTCGGTGCGTCCAGTCCCCAGGTGTCGATCACGACGACCTTGCCGTCCGCGGCGCGGTCGGAGAGGGCCGACCGCAGGGCGAGCTTGATCATCTTCTTGGGGGTGCGCTGGGCGTAGCTGCGTGGCTTGGGGCCGAGGGCGACGCCGCCGCCCTTCCACTGGGGCGAGCGGATCGAGCCCTGGCGGGCCCGGCCGGTGCCCTTCTGCTTCCACGGCTTGGCGCCACCGCCACGGACCTCGGCGCGGGTCTTGGTGCTCTGGGTGCCCGAACGCCGGGCGGCCAGCTGGGCGGTCACGACCTGGTGCATGACCGCGAGGTTGGGCGTGATGCCGAAGATGGCTTCGTCGAGCTCGACCGTGCCCTGTTCGGTGCCGCCGGCGTCGACGACCTTGACCGACGTCATCAGGCACCGCCCTTGGTCGCCGCCGAGGCCTTGACCGCGTCGCGGACGATGACCAGCCCACCCTTGGGACCCGGGATGGCGCCTCGGACGAGCAGCAGCCCGCGCTCGGCGTCGGCTTCGACGACCTGCAGGTTGAGGGTCGTCACCTTCTCGCCACCCATGCGGCCGGCCATGCGCGTGCCCTTGAACACCCGAGCCGGCGTGGCACAGGCCCCGACCGAACCCGGCTTGCGGTGGACGCGGTGGGTGCCGTGCGAGGCCTTCTGACCCGAGAAGTTGTGGCGCTTCATCGTCCCGGCGAAGCCCTTGCCTCGGCTCACCGCGGTCACGTCGACCAGTTCGCCGGCCACCAGCAGGTCGACGCTCAGCTCCTGGCCGATCTCGAACTCGCTGATGTCGTCGAGGCGCAGCTCGACCAGCCTGGGTCCGGCGCCGACGCCGGCCTTGGCGAAGTGCCCGGCCTCGGGCTGGCTCAACTTGCGGGGGTCCTTCGCACCGAAGGTGACCTGCAAGGCGCTGTAGCCGTCACGCTCGGGGGTCTTGATCTGGACGACGCGCATGGGTGCGACCTTGACCACGGTGACAGGGACGACGCGGTTGTCGTCGTCCCACACCTGTGTCATGCCGACCTTTTCGCCGACCAATGCCTTGTTCGCCATACCGGCTGGGTTCCTTGTTTCAGTCGCTTGCCCGAGCGGCTCGGCGCGCCATGGCGCCGAGTGCCTGTTCACGCGAGCGCTCCGCACGGGAAACCCGGCGGAGCGCCTGTTCTATTGGGCTGCGGGGTCCCAGCCTCCCGAAGGGTGCTGGCCGCCGCAGACGTCAGTTGGTTGATGCGGTCCGGACTTGCGGCGCGTGAGCCATCACAGACCCCCACGCACGGATGGGTCAGCATAGCGGGCCGCTCGGCCGACGACAAAGCCGCCCGCCCATACTGGTCAGGTGGGTCCCGATCGTTCATCTCCGCTCCCCGGTTCGGCGCCGTCGTGGCTCGACGAGCTGACCCTGAAGCCGGGTCCGCCCTGGCTGTCGATGGGGCTGCGCCCGCTCGACCTCGACGACTGGCTGATCGTCGACGAGGGCTACGAGACCGAGATGGCCCTGAAGGCCGAGCTGCGGGCTGAGCGTCCTGACCAGGTGTTCCAGGCTCGGAACGGCTCAGAAGAGGCCGGCGGCGAGGCGCTCGAGCTCATCGCGGAGTGGGTGGGGCGCCGCCATGGCGATCTGGCGGCCCCACCCCCGCTCGAGACCCGCCACCCGCTCGACCAGGCCGGACGGCTCGTCCAGGAGGATCTGTGCCTCATGACGGCGCAGGCCGAGGGCTACCGCCTCGAGGCCGCCTCGGTCTGCTTCCCGTCTCATTGGCGGCTGGCCGACAAGATGGGCCACTCGCTGGCCGCGATCCACCGACCCGTGCCCCACTACCCGGGTGAGCTCGAACGCCGGGTCGACACGTTCTTCGAGCGGTTGCGCCCCGAGCGCCCGGTCGTGCGCCGGAACCTGTCGATCCACGACCACGACGACCTCTTCCGTCCCGAGCCCCACGAGTCGGCGGACTCGTTCGCCCCCGACCCGAGCGGCATCGACCAGGTGTGGCTCCGCAGCGAGCGTCAGACGCTGCGTCGACTGCCAACGACCGGATCGATCCTGTTCACCATCAAGACCCAGCAGTGCCCGGCGGCCGTTCTGGCCACCCGACCGGATGTGGCCCACGCGCTGGCCGAGCGCCTCGCTAGCGTCGAAGCCGAACGACGGACCCTCGGCCAGCCGATCGCCTTTCCGGCGTGGCTCGAGTCGTGGCTGAACGATCTGGCCTGAACGCACATCTGTTCCCCTGGATGCGCTAGACTACCTGAGCCTTCCCCGGCCGACTCGAGATCTGTCCGAGAGGGGAACGCCGATGCTCGCCCGACGACTGGTGTACGACCTTCACGCCTCGCTGGCCTACGCCATGGGAGCCCGACCGACGTGGACGCTCTTCCAGCTGCTGCGCACCGCCAATGCCAACCAACCGTTCCCGGGCCGCCAGGTCGAGCCCGAGGACGTCTTCGTGCTGCACGCCGCTCTGGCCCATCTGCTCGACGCCGACTCGGCGTGGACCCTGATCGAGATCCTTCGAGAGGCCCACGACAGCCAGCTCCCCGACGGCACTCCGTGGCCGTCGGCCATCCACCCCGACCCCGAGGCGTGACGGTGACGGACTCGGCCGCAACGCTCGAAAGGATCAGGCACAATGGCGATCGATGAGGCCACTCGTCACCATCTGCACACGCAGGCGGCCCGCTCGATGGACGAGCGCGCCGCCGACGGGCTGATGGAGATGCTCCCGCCAGTCGGCTGGGCCGACGTCGCGACCAAGCACGACCTGGCGCAGCTCGAACAACGCATCGACCTGCGGTTCGAGCGCCAGTTCGCCGAGCTCCGTGCCGAGCTCCACAGCTGCCTCAACGCCCAGACCAAGACGCTGTTCTTCGGCCTGATCACCGTGATGACCGGGATCGTCGCCGCCGCGGTGGCCTTCGCCCACTGACCGGTCCAACCAGCCGCCCCACCCCGCCACCCGGCCTCGGACCCTGCACCGCGAGCGCCTACGCGACGGCGGGTGGCGCCGAGGCGCACAAGCCCCCTGCCGCCCGAAGCAGCCGTGGCGACGGGCGCAGCGCGTTCGGCCCGAAGCACAGACGGGTGGCGCCGAGGCGCACAAGCCCTCCACGCGCCGCGCAGCGAGCATGGAGGGCGCGCCTCGGTGACAGGACCCGTCGGAGCGCCGGGCCGAAATCGTGTGAAGCGGCGGAGCTACGCCTGCTGGATCTTTATCTCGATGTCGACGCCGGCGGGCAGATCGAGGCGCTGGAGCGAGTCGACCGTCTTGGGCGAGGGCTCGAGGATGTCGAGCAGGCGCTTGTGGATGCGCATCTCGAAGTGCTCGCGCGAGTCCTTGTCCTTGTGCGGCGAGCGGATGACCGTGTAGCGATGCTTCTCGGTCGGCAGCGGCACGGGACCCCGGATCGTCGCGTTGGTGCGCACGACGGTCTCGACGATCTTCTTCGTCGACTGGTCGATGATCTCGTGGTCGTAGGCCTTCAGCCGGATCCGGATCTTCTGCTTGTCAGCCATCTCGCTCAGTTCTCGTGGTGTTCGGGGGGAACCCTACCCCCGGATCCGGAGGAAGTCGGCCCGACCGGCAGTCGGACTCGGTTGGTCTAGGAGGCGCTACTTGAGGATCTTGGTGACGCGGCCGGCGCCGACGGTGCGGCCGCCTTCGCGGATGGCGAACCGGAGGCCTTCTTCCATGGCGATGGGGTGGATGAGCTCGACGGTCATCAACGTGTTGTCGCCCGGCATGCACATCTCGGTGCCCTCGGGCAGGGTGACATGGCCGGTCACGTCGGTGGTCCGGAAGTAGAACTGGGGCCGGTAGTTGGAGAAGAACGGCTTGTGGCGGCCCCCCTCGTCCTTGGTCAACACATACACCTGACCCTCAAAGGTGGTGTGGGGGGTGATCGAACCCGGCGCGGCCAGGACCTGGCCCCGCTCGACCTCTTCTTTCTTCGTGCCCCGCAACAGGGCCCCGATGTTGTCCCCGGCCTGACCCTCATCGAGGATCTTGCGGAACATCTCCACACCCGTACACGTCGTCTTGGCCGTGGGACGGATCCCCACGATCTCGATCTCGTCACCGGTGTGGACCACACCCTGTTCCACCCGGCCCGTCACCACCGTCCCCCGCCCGGTGATGGTGAACACATCCTCGATCGGCATCAAGAACGGCTTCTCCGTCGCCCGCTCCGGCTGAGGAATGTAGGTA
The DNA here is from genome assembly GCA_963734965.1 of uncultured Microthrixaceae bacterium. Lineage (GTDB taxonomy): Bacteria > Actinomycetota > Acidimicrobiia > Acidimicrobiales > Acidimicrobilacustridaceae > UBA4742. Next base: position 1,498,173 of record CAVTJK010000004.1, read on the forward strand.
TCGACCGCCGTCATCAACTCCAACACCTGATCAGTCGCCACCTGATCACCCTCCAACGCCTTCAACGCCGACACCTTCACCACCGGCACATCATCACCCGGATACTCATACTCCGACAGAAGCTCCCGCACCTCCAACTCCACCAGATCCAACAACTCCTCGTCATCGACCATGTCGACCTTGTTCAACGCCACCACGATCGCCGGCACCCCCACCTGCCGGGCCAACACCACATGCTCCCGAGTCTGAGGCATCGGACCATCCGTGGCCGACACCACCAGAATCGCCCCATCCACCTGCGCCGCCCCCGTAATCATGTTCTTGATGTAATCCGCATGCCCCGGCATATCCACATGCGCGTAATGCCGATCCGCCGTCTCATACTCCACATGGGCAATATTGATCGTGATCCCCCGCTCACGCTCCTCCGGCGCCTTATCAATATTCGCGAACTCCGTAAACGCATTGTTCGACGGATCCTGCTCCGACAACACCTTCGTGATCGCCGCCGTCAACGTCGTCTTCCCATGATCAATATGACCCATCGTCCCCACATTCGCATGAGGCTTCGTCCGCTCAAACTTCTCTCTGGCCATGACGATCTTCTCCTAGAACCTTTCTCAGGCGGAATGACAACGGGTGCGACGCCGGCTACTCGCCGCGGACGCGGGTGACGATCTCTTCCTGCACGCTCGACGGCATCTGCTGATACGAATCGAACTGCATGGTGTACGTGGCGCGGCCCTGGGTCCGTGAACGCAGGTCGGTAGCGTAGCCGAACATCTCCGACAGAGGCACCTGGGCGTTGATGACCTGGCTGCTGCCGCGCTGCTCCATGCCACCGAGCTTGCCGCGGCGGCTCGAGAGGTCGCCCATGACGTCGCCCATGTAGTCGTCGGGGGTGACGACCTCGACCTTCATGATGGGCTCGAGCAGGATGGGCTTGGCCTTGCGGGCCGCCTCCTTGAACGCCATCGTGCCGGCGATCTTGAAGGCCATCTCGGACGAGTCGACGTCGTGGTACTTGCCGTCGATCAGCGTGGCCCGGACGTCCACCGTCGGATAGCCGGCGAGCACGCCGGCGGTCATGGCGTCCTGGATCCCGGCGTCGACCGACGGGATGTACTCCTTGGGGATGCGCCCACCGCTGATGGCATCGACGAACTCGTAGCCCCCACCGGGACCGGTGTTCTCGATCGAGATGGTGACCTCGGCGTACTGGCCCGAACCACCGGTCTGCTTCTTGTGGGTGTAGGTGCTCTTGTCGACCTTCTGGCTGATGGTCTCGCGGTAGGCGACCTGGGGCTTGCCGACGGTGGCATCGACCCGGAACTCACGCAGCATGCGGTCGACCAGCACCTCGAGGTGCAGCTCGCCCATGCCGGAGATGACGGTCTGGCCGGTCTCCTCGTCGCTGCGGACCTGGAAGGTGGGATCCTCCTCGGACAGAGCGAACAGCGCCTTGCTCATCTTGTCCTGGTCGACCTTGGTCTTGGGCTCGACGGCGACGTGGATGACCGGCTCGGGGAACTCGAGCTCCTCGAGCACGATCGGGGCTTCGATGGCGCACAGCGTGTCGCCGGTCTTGGTGTTCTTGAGCCCGATGCCCGCGACGATGTCACCGGCGTAGACCGCGTCGCGGTCCTGCTGGTGGTTGGCGTGCATCTCGAGCAGGCGACCGAGCCGCTCCTTGTTCTGCGTCCGGCTGTTGAGGACCTGGGCGCCTTTGGCCAAGCTGCCGCTGTAGACGCGGAAGTAGGTGAGCTTGCCGACGTCGGGGGCGGTCATGATCTTGAAGGCCAGGGCGGCGAAGGGCTCGTCGTCGGTGGCCTTGCGCTCGAGCGTCTCGGCGCCCTTGAGGCTCATGCCCTGGGTCGGAGGGAGGTCGAGCGGCGACGGCAGGTAGTCGACGACGGCGTCGAGCAGCGGCTGCACGCCCTTGTTCTTGAACGCGGTGCCGTTGAGGATCGGCACCAGGTCGTTGGCGATCGTGGCCCGGCGGAGGGCCTGGCGCAGGTCGTCGACGCTGATCTCCTCCTCACCGACGAACTTCTCGAGGATGATCTCGTCGACACCGGCGATGGTCTCGACCAGCTCGGCGCGGTACTCGTTGGCCTGCGCCACGAGATCGGCGGGGATCTCCTGCACGCTCCACTTGGCGCCCAGCTCCTCGTCCTCCCAGACGAGGGCCTCCATGGTCAGCAGGTCGATGACGCCCTTGTAGTGGCCCTCGGCCCCGATCGGGAGCTGCACGACCGCGGGGACGCAGTCGAGCCGGTCCTTGATGCTGGCCAGTGCCTTGAAGAAGTCGGCACCGAGGCGATCCATCTTGTTGACGAAGCACATGCGGGGAACGCCGTACTTGTTGGCCTGGCGCCACACCGTCTCGGTCTGCGGTTCGACCCCGGCCACGCCGTCGAACACGGCGACGGCGCCGTCGAGCACGCGCAGCGACCGTTCGACCTCGACGGTGAAGTCGACGTGGCCGGGCGTGTCGATGATGTTGATGCGGTGGTCGTTCCAGAGGCAGGTCGTGGCGGCCGAGGTGATGGTGATGCCGCGCTCTTGCTCCTGCACCATCCAGTCCATGGTGGCGGCGCCCTCGTGGACCTCACCGATCTTGTAGTTGCGGCCGGTGTAGTAGAGGATCCGCTCGGTCGTCGTGGTCTTGCCCGCGTCGATGTGGGCCATGATGCCGATGTTGCGGGTTCGCTCGAGGGGGTGGGTCCTGGCCATCGTGTCTTCGTTTCTCGTGGGTCAGCGGCTTCGGGAGGCGAGCCGGTGGACCGGCTCTGGGTGCGACAGGCTGGGGGTGGAGGGGCAGGTGGCCGTTCGCGGCGGAACCGACCAGAAGGTTCCGGTCGGTGCGCACTGCGGACCGGCCGGCTGCCGGTGCCCTCTGGGGGCTACCAGCGGTAGTGGGCGAAGGCCTTGTTGGACTCGGCCATCTTGTGGAGGTCTTCACGGCGCTTGGCCGAGGCCCCCACTGCATTGGATGCGTCGAGCAGCTCGTTGGCGAGGCGCTCGGCCATCGTCTTCTCGCGACGCTGGCGCGAGTAGCCGACGATCCAGCGGATGGCCAAGGTGTTGGCCCGACGATGCGGGACCTCGACGGGGACCTGGTAGGTGGCACCACCGACGCGGCGGCTGCGGACCTCGAGCTGAGGCTTCACGTTGTCGACGGCGCGCTTGAGGGTCGCGATCGGCTCGGACTCGGTCTTCTGCTGCACGATCTCGAGCGCGTCGTACACGATGCGTTCGGCCGTCGAGCGCTTGCCGCGCTGGAGGATCTTGTTGACGAGCTGGGTGACGACGACCGAGTGGTAGATCGGATCGGGCATCAGCTCGCGTCGCGGCGCGGGACCTTTGCGAGGCACGTCAGCTCTCCTTCTTGGCGCCGTAGCGGCTGCGCGCCTGCTTGCGGTCTCGCACGCCAGAGGTGTCGAGCGTGCCGCGGATGATCTTGTAGCGCACGCCGGGGAGGTCCTTCACGCGACCGCCGCGGACGAGCACGATCGAGTGCTCCTGGAGGTTGTGGCCCTCACCCGGGATGTAGGCGGTGACCTCCATGCCGCTGGTGAGCCGTACACGGGCCACCTTGCGCAGCGCCGAGTTCGGCTTCTTGGGGGTGGTGGTGTAGACGCGTGTGCAGACGCCCCGGCGCTGAGGCGCGCCCTTCAAAGCCGGGGTCTTGCCCTTGGCCGGCTTGGATTGGCGGCCCTTGCGGACCAGCTGCTGGATGGTGGGCACGAAGGCACCTTTCGAAAATTCGCTCGCGTACTACAGATCTGGGGGCGCGCGTGCGCCCAGGCCGAAGGTCAATGCTAGGGGGACAAGGGCCAAACGGCAAACCACCCACCGAAGGGCTGGTCAGCGTTCAGGCGGGTCTGGACGCGACGGTGCCCAGCCACCGGGCTGGGCACCGTTCCCACTGGGTGGGCTGGGTCAGGTCACGTGGCCGCGGTGGGCAGGTCGATGACCTGGCCGTCGCTGACCTCGCCGCCTTCGGAGCGTCCCGCCAACCACTCAGCGATGTCCTGCTCCTCGTCAGCGGAGGAGTAGAACTCCATCGGCTGGTAGTCCGGGGCGTGGGTGGCGATGTCCCGGTACTTGCCCATGCCCGTGCCCGCCGGGATGAGCTTGCCGATGATGATGTTCTCCTTGAGGCCCAACAGGGAGTCGCTGCGGGACTCGATGGCCGCCTCGGTCAGCACCCGGGTCGTCTCCTGGAAGGAGGCGGCCGAGAGCCACGAGTCGGTGGCCAGCGAGGCCTTGGTGATGCCCATGAGCTCGGGCCGACCTTCGGCCGGGGTCTTGCCTTCGGTGACCAGCGCCCGGTTGGTGTCGGTGTACACCTTCTGATCGACCCGCTCGCCGGGCAGGAAGTCCGAGTCACCGGGCTCCTGGACGGCGATGCGTCGCGTCATCTGGCGCACGATGAGCTCGATGTGCTTGTCGTGGATGGGCACGCCCTGATCGCGGTACACCTTCTGGACCTCGATCACGAGGTAGGCCTGCGTCTCGCGGACGCCCTTGATCTCGAGCAGCTCCTTGGGATCGCGGGGGCCCTCGACGATGGCGTCACCGGCGTGGATCTCCTGGCCCTCGGACACCTCGAGGCGAGCCAGGCTGGGAACCGTGTAGCTCTCCTCGGTGCCGTCGTCGGCCACGACCGTGACGACGCGGCCCTTGCCCTCGTCATCGGCGATCCGGACGACGCCCGACAGCCGGCTGAGGGTGGCCTTGCCCTTGGGGCTGCGGGCCTCGAACAGCTCGACCACGCGAGGCAGACCACCGGCGATGTCGCCGCCGCCGGCGATGCCGCCGGTGTGGAACGTACGCATCGTCAGCTGGGTGCCGGGCTCACCGATGGACTGGGCGGCGATGACACCGACGGCTTCGCCGGTCTCGATCGTCTTGCCCGTCGCCAGCGACAGGCCGTAGCTGGCGGCCGAGATGCCCATGTCCGAGTCATCGGTCAGCGGTGACAAGCAGCGCACCCGGGTGACGGTGGGATCGTCGCGGAGGGCATACATCTGCTCCTCCTCGATGGTCGATCCCTTGGGCAGCACCGTGCCGTCCTGCAGGGTGACGTCGTCGGCCAGGACCCGGCTGTAGAGACGGGTCTCGAGCCAGCTGCGCTTGCCGGGCTGATCGGCGACGATGTCGTCGATCCAGATGCCGCGGACCGGACGGGGCTTGCCATCAGGGCCAGGACCGAAGGGGTCCTCGTCGTTGATGATGAGCTCCTGGGCCACGTCGACCAGACGGCGGGTCAGATAGCCCGAGTCGGCCGTGCGCAGCGCCGTGTCGACCAGCCCCTTGCGGGCGCCAGGCGTGGCGATGAAGTACTCGAGCATCGAGAGCCCTTCACGGAAGTTGCTCTTGATGGGACGAGGGATCATGTCGCCGCGAGGGTTGGCCACCAGGCCGCGCATGCCGGCGATCTGGCGGACCTGCATCATGTTGCCGCGTGCTCCCGAGCCCACCATCATGTCGATGGGGTTGAACTGCTGGGCCTTGAGGAGCTTCTCCATCTCGGTGCGCACCTCGTCGGTGGCGGTCGTCCAGATCTCGACTTCCTTCTGGCGCCGCTCGCCGTCGGTGATGATGCCCCGACGGAACTGGGTCTCGACCTTCTCGGCTTCCTTCTCGTGGCGGTCGAGGATCTCCTTCTTCTCCGGCGGCGTCTGCACGTCGTCGATCGAGACGGTCAGGCCCGACTTGGTGGCGAAGCGGAAGCACAGGTTCTTGATGGCGTCGAGGCTGGTGGCCACGTCGGCCTTGTCGTAGTCCTCGGCCAGCGTGTCGACCAGCTCACCCATCTGGCGCTTGGTGACGCGCTCGTTGATGAACTCGAACCGATCGGGCAGCGCCGCGTTGAAGAACACCCGCCCGACGGTCGTCGGGGTATAGGTCGCGGCCGAGCCGTTGGCCGGGGTGGCGACGAGCTTCGGGTGGCGGTACTCGATCTCCGCGTGCAGCGCGATGTCGCCGGCCTCGTAGGCCCGCTCGAGCTCGTACATGTTGCGGAAGACGCGACCCTCGCCGGGCTTGCCGGTCACCTTCTCGGTGAGGTAGGCGGCGCCGATGATCATGTCCTGGGTCGGCGTGACCAGCGGACGGCCGTCGGCCGGGCTGAGCACGTTGTTGGCCGACAGCATGAGGATCCGGCTCTCGGCCTGGGCCTCGGCCGACAGCGGCAGGTGCACCGCCATCTGGTCGCCGTCGAAGTCGGCGTTGAAGGCGTGGCACACGAGCGGGTGGATCTGGATGGCCTTGCCCTCGACGAGGATGGGCTCGAAGGCCTGGATGCCGAGGCGGTGCAGCGTCGGGGCCCGGTTGAGCAGGACCGGGTGCTCCTTGATGACCTCTTCGAGGACGTCCCACACCTGCGGACGACGACGCTCGACCATGCGCTTGGCCGACTTGATGTTCTGGGCCAGCTCGGCGTCGACCAGCTTCTTCATGACGAAGGGCTTGAACAGCTCGAGGGCCATCAGCTTGGGCAGACCGCACTGGTGCAGCTTGAGGGTCGGGCCGACCACGATGACCGAACGGCCGGAGTAGTCGACGCGCTTGCCGAGCAGGTTCTGGCGGAACCGGCCCTGCTTGCCCTTGAGCATGTCCGAGAGGGACTTGAGCGGGCGGTTGCCCGGCCCGGTGACGGGGCGGCCGCGGCGGCCGTTGTCGAACAGGGCGTCGACGGCCTCCTGGAGCATGCGCTTCTCGTTGTTGACGATGATCTCGGGCGCACCCAGGTCGAGCAGTCGCTTGAGGCGGTTGTTCCGGTTGATGACCCGGCGGTAGAGATCGTTCAGATCCGAGGTCGCGAAGCGGCCACCGTCGAGCTGGACCATCGGGCGCAGCTCGGGCGGGATCACGGGCACGACGTCGAGGATCATGGCGCGCGGGTCGTTGATGCGCCGACCGTGCTCGTCGCGGCGGTTGAAGGCCGAGACGATCTTGAGGCGCTTGATGGCCTTCTGCTTGCGCTGGGCCGACAGGGGGCGCTGGCCCTCCTGGGGATCGATGGCGGCCCGCAGCTTGACCTCTTCCTCGTCGAGGTCGATGCGCTCGACGAGCCGGGCGATGGCGTCGGCGCCCATGCCGCCCTCGAAGTAGTCGCCGTAGCGGTCGGTCAGCTCGCGCCACAGCATCTCGTCTTCGATGATCTTGCGGGCGAACAGGTCCTTGAACTCGTCGAAGGCCCGCACGAGCACGTCGATCTCGAGGTCGTACTGCTCACGGATGAGGGCGACGTCCTTCTCGCCGGCGCGCTGGCGCGCCTTGACCTCGGAGTCCTTGGCCCCTTCCTTCTCGAGGTCCTCGATCTCCTTCTCGAGCTCCTCGAACCGCTTGGCGATGGCCAGCTCGCGGTCCTTCTCGACCGCCTCGCGCTCGCCGATCATCTCGGCCTCGAGGTTGGGCAGGTCGCCGTGGCGCTTCTCCTCGTCGACCCAGACGACCAGGTTGGCGGCGAAGTAGATGACCTTCTCGAGCTGCTTGGCCTTGAGCTCCTCTCGGACCTCGGTGCCCATCAGCAGGTAGGCCAGCCACGAACGGGTGCCACGCAGGTACCAGATGTGGACGACGGGAGCGGCCAGCTCGATGTGGCCCATGCGCTCGCGCCGGACCTTGGAGCGCGTGACCTCGACGCCGCAGCGCTCGCAGATGATGCCCTTGAAGCGCACGCGCTTGTACTTGCCGCAGTAGCACTCCCAGTCCTTGGTCGGACCGAAGATCTTCTCGCAGAAGAGTCCGTCCTTCTCGGGCTTGAGGGTGCGGTAGTTGATGGTCTCGGGCTTCTTGACCTCGCCGTTGGACCACATGCGGATCGAGTCCGCCGTGGCCAAACCGATGCGGAGTTGATCGAAGTTGTTCACATCGAGCATGTCGTGCTCAGCCCCTCTCCGCCTGGCGGCGGGCGTCTTCTTCGTCGCTGCCCCGTTCGGGCCGCGACAGATCGATGCCGAGTTCCTCGGCGGTACGGAATATGTCCTCGTCGAGCTCTCGCATCTCGATCTCTTCACCGCTGGTCGAGAGCACCTCGACGTTGAGGCACAGGGCCTGCATCTCCTTGATGAGCACCTTGAAGCTCTCGGGGATGCCGGGCTCAGGGATGTTCTCGCCCTTGACGATGGCCTCGTAGACCTTGACCCGGCCCAACACGTCGTCGGACTTGATGGTGAGCAGCTCCTGCAGGCAGTAGGCGGCGCCGTAGGCCTCGAGAGCCCACACCTCCATCTCGCCGAATCGCTGGCCACCGAACTGGGCCTTACCACCGAGCGGCTGCTGGGTGATCATCGAGTACGGACCCGTCGAGCGGGCGTGGATCTTGTCGTCGACCAGGTGGGCCAGCTTGAGGATGTAGACGATGCCGACGGTGATCGGGTTGTCGTAGGCCTCGCCGGTGCGACCGTTGTAGAGGGTGGTCTTGCCGTTCTCCTGGATGAGCCGGCCGCCGTCGCCGTAGCGGGCGTCGGTCGCCTCGGGCGTGAGGTTCTGGAAGATCTTCTTGATGGTCGGGTGCTTGCCCGCCTCTTCCTCCTCGTCCCAGTGGGCGCCGTCGAAGACGGGCGTGGCGATGAGCGTCGCCGGCGGGGTGTTGGTGCGGGTCTTGCTCTCGACGCCGCGGATCGGCTCGTCGCCGACCTTGTCGCCCTCGACGTCCCAGCCCCAGCGGGCGGCATAGCCGAGATGGGCTTCGAGCACCTGGCCCACGTTCATGCGCGACGGCACACCCAGCGGGTTCAAGATGATGTCGACGGGGGTGCCGTCGGCCAGGAAGGGCATGTCCTCGAGCGGGAGGATCTTGGAGATGACGCCCTTGTTGCCGTGACGCCCGGCCAGCTTGTCGCCGACGCTGATCTTGCGCTTCTGGGCCACGTAGACCCGGACCAGCTGGTTGACGCCGGGCGGCAGCTCGTGGCTCTCGTCGCGGCTGAACACCTTGACGTCGATGACCTTGCCCTCTTCGCCGTGAGGGACCTTGAGCGAGGTGTCGCGCACCTCGCGGGCCTTCTCACCGAAGATGGCGCGCAGCAGGCGTTCCTCGGGGGTGAGCTCGGTCTCGCCCTTGGGCGTGACCTTGCCGACGAGGACGTCGCCGGGGCCGACCTCGGCGCCGATGCGGATGATGCCGCGCTCGTCGAGGTCGGCGAGGATCTCCTCGGACAGGTTGGGGATGTCCCGGGTGATCTCCTCAGGACCGAGCTTGGTGTCGCGGGCGTCGATCTCGTGCTCGTGGATGTGGATCGACGTGAGCACGTCGTCCTTGACCACTCGCTCGGACAGGATGATGGCGTCCTCGAAGTTGTAGCCCTCCCAGGTCATGTAGGCCACGACCAGGTTCTTGCCGAGGGCCAGCTCACCGTTCTCGGTCGAGGGACCGTCGGCGAGGATGTCGCCCTTCTTGACGCGGTCGCCCTCGCGGACCTTGGGCTTCTGGTTGATGCAGGTGTCCTGGTTCGAGCGCTCGAACTTGAGCAGCCGGTAGACCTTGCGGCCCGCCGTCTTGTAGTCGACGGTGATCGTGGTGCCGTCGACGGCGATGACCTGGCCGTCTTCCTCGGCGATGATCATGTCGGCCGCGTCGCGCGCCGCCCGGGCCTCGATGCCGGTGCCCACATAGGGGGCCTCGGCCTTGACCAGCGGGACGGCCTGGCGCTGCATGTTGGCGCCCATGAGGGCGCGGTTGGCGTCGTCGTGCTCGAGGAACGGGATGAGGGCGGTGGCGACCGAGACGATCTGCTTGGGCGAGACGTCCATCATCTGGACCTCTTCGCCGGGGACGGCCGAGATCTCGGTCGTCGAACCGAAGAACACGTCGCGCTCGAGCTGGAGCTTGAGCTCGCCCAGGGTGGCCGACTGCGGTGAGCGACGCACGAGGACCCGCGGGTCGGCGAAGGTGCCGTTCGGGTTCAGCGGGGCGTTGGCCTGGGCGACGACGTACTCCTCCTCCTCGTCCGCGGCCAGGTACACGATCTCGTCGGTGACCTTGCCCTTGGTGACGCGGCGGTACGGCGACTCGATGAAACCGAACTCGTTCACCCTGGCGAAGGTGGCCAGGGCACCGATGAGACCGATGTTCGGGCCTTCCGGCGTCTCGATCGGGCACATGCGGCCGTAGTGGCTGAAGTGCACGTCACGGACCTCGAAGCCGGCCCGCTCACGCGACAGGCCGCCTGGGCCCAGCGCCGAGAGGCGACGACGGTGGGTGAGCCCCGACAAGGGGTTCACCTGGTCCATGAACTGCGACAGCTGGCTGGTGCCGAAGAACTCCTTGATGGCGGCGACCACGGGGCGGATGTTGATCAGCGTCTGGGGCGTGATGGCCTCGACGTCCTGGGTGGTCATGCGCTCGCGCACGACCCGCTCCATGCGCGACAGGCCGATGCGGACCTGGTTCTGGATCAGCTCGCCCACCGAGCGGATGCGGCGGTTGGCGAAGTGGTCCTGATCATCGAGTCGGTAGCCGGGCTCGGCGTTGACCAGGTGCAAAAGGTAGGTGGTGGCCGCGAGGACCTCGGCCGGGCTGAGCACCGGCTGGTCGGCCTCGGGCCGCTCGACCTTGATCCCGAAGATCTGCTCGATCTTGTCGAGCTCGGGGCCGAGCTTGCGGTTGAGCTTGTAGCGGCCGACGCGGCTGAGGTCGTAGCGCCGGCTCTCGAAGAAGGCGTTGCGGAAGTAGGCCTTGGCCGACTCGACCGAGGGCGGCTCGCCGGGACGGGCCCGCTTGTAGATCTCGACCAGCGCCTCGTCCTGGGTGGGAGCGAGCTCGCGGTCCTTCTCCCACTGCCCCTCGAGGAAGTCGAAGTGGTTGACGAACTTCTGGAGGAAGCCCGGGTGGTTCTCCTCGTCATAGCCGAGGGCCCGTAGCAGGACGAACAGGCTGAGGCGACGCTTGCGGGCGACGCGGCAGCCGGCGGTGACGTCCTTGCCGGGCTTCTGCTCGACGTCGAACTCGATCCACTCGCCGCGGTAGGGATGGATCGTGCCCGTGACGAGCTGGTGCTTGGTCAGGTTGCGCAGGCGGAAGCGCTCGCCCGGCTGGAAGATCACGCCCGGCGAACGGACGAGCTGGCTGACCACGACGCGCTCGGTGCCGTTGATCACGAACGTGCCCTTGTCGGTCATCATGGGGAAGTCACCCATGAAGACGGTCTGCTCTTTGATCTCGCCGGTGGTGGCGTTCATGAACCGGGCCCGCACGAAGATCGGGGCCGAGAAGGTCATGTCCTTCTCTTTGCACTCCTCGACCGAGAACTTGGGCGGCGGCCGCAGGTCCTCGTCGTCGGGATCGAACTCGAGCTCGAGCTGCAGCGTCTCGGTGAAGTCCTTGATCGGGCTGATGTCGCGGAAGGTCTCAGCCAGACCTTCGTGCAGGAACCACTCGAACGACGACCGCTGGATGGCGATCAGGTCGGGAAGGGGCAGCGCCTCTTCGAGGTTGGCGAACGAGTAACGATCCCGGGTGGCAGAGCGAACAGACAAGGATTACCCCTCGGTATGGAGCGGACGGCGGTGACGCGGCATCCGTGCCCGGGCGCGCGAGGTCGCCGAAAGGAGATCGGCGCGGGCGAAACGGGCATGCACGGCTTTCTCAGCCTAGGCTGGCACGCGTTGAAGAGCAACCCGGGGAATTCTTCCCAGGGCCCAGTGCGGGGGATCAACCACTTCTACCCCGAGCAGGTTGCCGGCAGGGTAAGACGAACCTGCCGATTGGTCAAGGCTATCGGGCCTTTTTCGAACGGGCGAGGACAATCCTGGGGCCCCCTCAGGCCGGCTCGAGCAGGGCCTCCCGGAGCTCGTCGACCACCGTCGGCGCGACCCCGCCGGGGCCGGTCAGGTAGCCGAGCACCGAGCCGTACCCCGCGTCGACGGCGGCCAGGGCGGCGACCATGGCCGCCCGGGGAGCCGAGAAGTAGGCCCGCATGACCTCGATGTCGACGCCGCGGGCGGCCAGCTCGGGTCGCAGCTGCTCGATCCGCCAGGCCGAGCGGTACCGGTTGGTCATCTCGTAGTCGGCCACGATGTCGTAGTCGGCGACTCCGAGCGCGCCCAGCACCATGGCCGCGGCCAGGCCGGTGCGGTCCTTGCCCGCCGCGCAGTGGAAGACCAGGGCGTGGCGGTCGCGATCGGCCGCCAAGGTGACGAGCTCACCCAGCTGGGGGGCGAACCGGTCGATCAGCGAGGCGTAGATGCCGGCCATGTCGGCCTCGGTCACGCCGGGGATGGTCCCCGCCGCCACCATCCCGATCAGATCGCCGTGATCGGCATCGCCCTCCCCCATCGGCACGGCGACGTACCGCGCGCCGAGATCGACATCGGGTGTCGCCGCCGCCTCGTTGAGCCCCCGCAGATCACATACCGTGGCGATCCCCAAGCCGCTCAGCACCTCGAGATCGGCCCCCGTCAACGTCGCCAGCGCATCGGCCCGATACACCCGCCCTCGGGCCACCCGCCGACCATCAGCGGTCCGATACCCGCCGAGGTCCCGGAAGTTGCGCGTCCCTTCGAGGGCGACGAGGCGATCGGGTTCAGCCACCGGGGCAACGTAGCCGAGCGCCCGCTGGTCCTCGCCCGCCAGGGGCCTTGCCCGAATCACTCATACGTACGTATGATATCGGCGTGCGGCCATCACCTCCGGCCTCGGGGCCGCTTCGAACCGAGCCGCCGGCCTGGGGCTGGTACCTGGCCTGGGCGATCGTCGGAGCCGGCGTCGCCCTCAGCCTGCTGGCCGTCATGACCATCGGGATCTTCATCGCCCCGTTCGTCGGTCTGGCTGGACTCGCCCTCTGCCGCCGGCCCCGGGCCCGATCGGCGGCCACCGGCCTGATCTTCGGCCTCGCGGTCCCCGTGCTGTGGGTGGCCTGGCTCAACCACGACGGGCCGGGCAACGTCTGCACCACGACCCCGACGAGCCAGTCCTGCGTGGAGGAGTACAGCCCGTGGCCCTTCCTGGCCCTCGCCGTGGCCCTGGTGACCGCCGCCCTCGCCGCCTCAGTCCTCCTCCGCCGACAAGGCCAAGTCCCAGCACCCCTGGAGCCGGAGGCGCGTTGATCAGGTCGGCGGCGGCACAGCCGCCGCTCGGCCCGCAACGGAACGGGTGACCTGGGGCGCACCGTCTCGCTGGTCACGGGTGGCGCCGGGGCGCACAAGCCCCTCCACGCGCAGCGAAGCGAGCATGGAGGGGCGCGCCCCGGTGACAGGACCCGTGACCCCGCCGCGGGGCGCACCCAGGGCCGGACCCGTGGAGTGGAGGGCCGATGTAGCCCCGACCGAAGTCCTACTTGAGCTCGACGGTCCCGCCGGCCTCTTCGAGCTGGGCCTTGGCCTTCTCGGCGTCTTCCTTCGACACCTTCTCGAGCACCGGCTTGGGGGCGCCGTCGACCAGGTCCTTGGCGTCCTTGAGGCCGAGGTTGGTGAGGGCACGGACCTCTTTGATGACCTGGATCTTCTTGTCACCAGCAGCGGTGAGCACGACGTCGAACTCGTCCTGCTCCTCGGCCTCTTCAGCCGCGCCACCGGCCCCACCGGCAGCCGGAGCGGCGGCCACGGCCACCGGGGCGGCGGCGGTGACGCCGAACTTGTCTTCGAACTCCTTGAGCAGCTCGCTCAGCTCGAGCACGCTCATGCTGGCGATGCTGTCGAGGATCTCTTCCTTGGTAGCCATGATCAGTTGTCCTCCGTGGGGGTATCCGCAGCATCGGCCGCGGGCTCGGGTTCAGCCGCGGCGCTGGCCGCAGGTTCGTCGGTGACAGCGGTTGCCGTCTCGGTGGTGGTCGGGGTCTCGTCGGTGCTGGCGGTCTCGGCCGGCTGGGATTCGGCCGGCGTCTCCACCGCGGCGGTCTCGGCGGCGGCGCGCAGCCTCGGGCTCGGGCTCGGCTTCGGGCACCCCGCCCTTCTGGTCGATGAGGGCCGACAGGCCGTACGCGAAGTTGCGGGGCAGGGCCTCGAGCAGTCCGGCGAACTGCACCATCGGCGCGGCGAACGCACCGGCCAGGCGAGCCAGGAGCTCTTCGCGGGGGGCCACGTCGGCCAGGGCCTTGGCCTCGTCAGCCGAGAGCAGCTTGTCGCCGAGGACACCGCCCTTGACGATCAGGTTCTGGTTGGTCCGCGCGAAGTCCCGGAGGGCCTTGGCCACGCTGACCGGATCCCCGTCGACGAAGGCGATGGCCGTCGGTCCCGTGAGCAGGTCCTCGATCTCGAGGCCGAGATCTCGGGCGGCGAAGCGCACCAGGGTGTTCTTGTAGATCTTGTAGTCCCCACCGGCCTGGCGCAGCGTCCGGCGCAGGGCCGAGATGTCGGCCACGTTCAGCCCGCGGTACTCGGTCAGCAGGGCGGCCTGGCTGTCTGAGAGCCGGCCACGGACCTCGTCGACCACCGCGACCTTCTCTGGTCTCGGGTTGTCCATCGCACCTCCACTCGTGTTCGTCTCGGCCTGTGCCCGGAAACGACACAGGGGCGCTCGCGCACGCGAACACCCCTGGAAAGTGCAGAGCGTTCACCTCGTCTGGCGGGCTTGTGCCCTTTCGGTCCCGGAGGACACCAGATGTCTGTGGCGAGCAAGATCTCGGTTGTGGGCTCACCCACAGGTGGGCCCGGATCGGACACGGTAGCCGGGCGCGGCGGCTCGGCCAACTCCAGTCCTCGGAACGGCTCAGGCGGTAGCCGCCTCGTTCGGGTCGGGGAACATGCGGTTGGGGTCGATCTTGACCCCGGGACCCATGGTCGACGCCAGTGAGATCCGCTTGAAGTAGCGGCCCTTGGCCGAGGACGGCTTGGCCCGCTCGAGCTCTTCGAGCACGACCCGTAGGTTGGCACCCAGAGCGGCCTGGTCGAAGCTGACCTTGCCGACGGGCACGTGCACGTTGCCGTAGCGGTCGGTGCGGTACTCGACCTTGCCGCCCTTGAAGTCCGACACGGCCTTGGCCACGTCGGTCGTGACCGTGCCCGTCTTGGGGTTGGGCATGAGACCGCGGGGGCCGAGCACGCGGCCCAGCTTGCCCACCTGAGGCATCAGGTCGGGGGTGGCGATGGCCACGTCGAAGTCGAGCATGCCCCCCTCGACCTCGGCGGCCAGGTCGTCGGCACCGACGAAGTCGGCTCCGGCGGCCCGCGCCTCGGTGGCCGCTTCGCCCTGGGCGAAGACGGCGATGCGCACGTCCTTGCCCGTGCCCGACGGGAGGGCCACGGTGCCTCGCACCATCTGGTCGGCCTTGCGGGGATCGACCCCCAGCCGGACCGCCACCTCGACGGTCTCGTCGAACTTGGCCGAGCTCAGGTTCTTGACCAGCTCGACCGCCTCGGCCGACGAGTGCAGGGCATCTCGATCGAATCGGCGGGCGGCATCGGTGAACTTCTTGCCATGTTGCGCCATGTCTGGCTCCCTCGGGTCGTGTCGGTGTCCGGACGAGGTGCTTCCGGTTCACCCATGGATGGAGAAAATCGGATCAGTCGACGCTGATCCCAACCTGCTGTCGGATCAGTCGACGCTGATCCCAACCTGCTGTCGGATCAGTCGACGCTGATCCCCATGGACCGGGCGGTGCCGGCCACCTGGAGCTTGGCCGCCTCGAGATCGTTGGCGTTGAGGTCGGGCATCTTGATCTGGGCGATCTCGGCGACCTGGGCATCGGTGATCGATCCGGCCGACTCGCGGCCGGCCATGTTGGCCGCCTTGTCGAGCCCGGCCGCCTGCTTGATCAGCACCGACGTGGGCGGGGTCTTGAGGATGAAGGTGAACGAGCGATCCTCGTACACCGTGATCTCGACCGGCACGATGGTGCCCCGCTGGGCCTCGGTGGCGGCGTTGTAGTCCTTGCAGAAATCCATGATGGCCACGCCGTGGGGCCCGAGCGCGGTGCCCACCGGCGGCGCCGGCGTCGCCGCCCCCGCCGGAATCTGGATCTTCACAACGGCCGCAACCTTCTTCTTGGCCATGCCTTTTCTTCTTCCTAAAGAGTCAACGCCTTTGGGCGCAGCGAACAATTGTGCCGGGTACCGAGTGGCCTACACAACTCGGGATGGCGCTTTGAGCTACAGCGGAACGGGTGGCGCCGGGGCGGTGAGCCGCCACGCGCAGCGAAGCGAGCATGGCGGCGCGCACCGGTGACAGGACCCGTGGAGCGGTGGGATCGCGTCGCTAGAGCTTGGCCACCTGGCTGAACTCGAGCTCGACCGGGGTCTCGCGGCCGAAGATGTTGACCAGCACCTTGACCTTGAGCTGGTCCTCGTTGATCTCGACGATCTCGCCGGAGAAGTCGGCAAAGGGCCCTTCCTTGACGCGCACGGTCTCGCCCTGCTCGTACTCGAGGCGGGGCTTGCCCTTGCGTTGGGGCTCCTCGCCCTCGGGCTTGACCTGCAGGAAGGCCTCGACGTCGCGCCGGGGCAGCGGCGAGGGCTTGGCCCCCTGGCCGACGAAGCCGGTGACACCGGGGGTGTTGCGGATCACGTACCACGAGTCGTCGTCGAGGTTGCAGCGAACGAGCAGGTAGCCGGGGAAGACCTTCTTCTGGACGACGACCTTCTTGCCGTTCTTGAACTCGACGACGTCCTCCATGGGGATGACGACCTCGTGGATCCGCTCCTCCATGTTCATCGAGGAGATGCGGGCCTCGAGGTTCTGCTTGACCTTCTTCTCGTAGCCCGACTGGGTGTGCACCACGAACCACTGACCGGGACGATCGAACGGGCTCTCGACCGGAGCCGCCGCCTCGGCCAGCAGCTCGTCCTCGTCGACCACGTCGGCCTCGAGCTCGGCGACCTCGGCGGCCACCTCCTCGGCTTCGGCTTCGAGCACGGCTTCTTCGGCGGCTTCGAGCTCGGCCTCGACCTCGAGCTCCTCGACGGCTTCGACGATCTCTTCGAGCAGCTCGGCGGCCACGGCGCCTTCGATCGCGATCTCGGCCAGGCCTTCCTCGACGGCCTCGACCTCGGCCCCCTCGGCGCCCGACTCGATCATCTCCTCGAGCAGCTCGGCGGCCACGGCGCCTTCGACGGCCACCTCGGCCAGCTCCTCGACCGCGGCTTCGAGCTCGGCCTCGACCACCGCTTCCTCGATGGCCTCGGCCACCGCGGAGATCTCGGCTTCTTCGACCGCCTCTTCGATCAGGGCTTGCTCGGTGGCGTCGATGTCTGGCTCCTCGTTGATGGGATCATCCCCGGCGGCGTCGCTCGGAGTCTGGGAATCGTCGGTCATGGAGCCGCTCACGCGTTGAACAGCTTCAGCACCATCTTGCTGAAGACGTAGTCGACCCCGAAGATGAAGGTGGTCAGGACCACCAGGGCCACGAGGACGATGATCGAGTAGTTGATGGTTTCTGAGCGGGTCGGCCAGGCGACCTTGCGCAGCTCGGCCGCCACCTCGTGCAGGAACTGGCGAGGGGAGCTGCGTTCGGTCCGGGTCTTGGTCGCCGTCGCCGCCTGACGCGGCTGGCGCGCTTGCTTCTTGCGGATGGGCTCGCCGTCGGGCCCAACCTCGCCCTGGCGCTGAAGCATGCGCTTCTGTTCTCGATTCATGGCCATGACGGCACCTTCAGTTGCATCGGTTTCGCCCAGGGGGCGGAGTATGGCGCGGAGTGTCCAGCGTACGGACTGGAGCAGGGCAGGAGGGAATCGAACCCCCAACCTCCGGTTTTGGAGACCGGCGCTCTGCCAGTTGAGCTACTGCCCTAGGGGGGTTGCTGCCCGACCCGTCACGATAGCAAACGCCCCGCGCTGCTCGACATCGAGCTTCGGTGGCGGGCGGGCCGAAGGTCTCAGCCGGCCAGAGGCAGGCGACGGCGGGTCCGGCTGGCCAACACGATGGCGCCGCCCACGCCGGCGGCGGTGGCCGCGATCCCGCTCACGTAGACCATTCGACGCCCGGTGATCCTCGGGCGTGGCGCCCGCCGCTCGGTCCCCTCGGCCACGGCCACGAGCAGGTCGCTCAACAGGCCGGGGGCGGGCTCGACGAGATCGGCCCGCAGGGCTCGCAGACCCCGTTGGAGCTTTCGGTACTGGACGGCCTCGGCCTGGCACCGCAGGCACGACGCGACGTGGGCGCGGCCCTGGGGCGTCAGCGACAACGTGCCGTCGACGGCGCCCGACAGCCGCTCGACCACATCGTCGCAGCTCACCACCACCTGGTCAGACCGCACGTTCATCCTCCCCGGCCCGGAGCAACGCTGGTTCAGACGGCACGAGCGTCCTCCCGGTCCTCGACGGACTCGTCGCTCAACGGGAAGAGGTCCACCCGCAGACGAAGGCGGGCCCGATGGAGCCGGACCTTGGCCGCCGACACGGAGATGCCCAGCTCGGAGGCGATGGCCTCGTGGGGCAGGTCGTACACGTCGCGCAGGATCACGACGGCCCGCAGCTTGGGGGGCAGGGCGCCCAGGGCGAGCTGCAGGCGATCACGCAGCACCGAGGCGTCGATCGACACCTCCGGATTGCCGACAGCCCGGCCGCTGTCGTCGGCCATGTCGAGGTCGAGCTCGTCGTGGCGATGGCGGGAGCGCCGACCCATCTGGGTCGATGCGCAGTTGGCGGTGATGCGGTACAGCCACGTCGAGAACTGCGCCTCGCCCCGGAACCGCCGCAGGCCCCGGTAGGCCCGCAGATACGTCTCCTGGACCACATCGCGAGCGTCCTCCTCGTCACCCGTCAGTCGGTACGCCAAGGTGTAGGTCTCGAGATAGGTCAGGCGCACCAGTGCATCGAAGGCGTCACGGTCGCCGGCCTTGGCCGCATCGACCAGGTCGACGTCGTCGGGCATCGACGAGTTGGACCTGGCCACCACCCGAAGGTTACGTGGCGACGCGGGCTCGTCGAGCGGTGCCGGGCGGCGCGGCACCGCTGGCTATCGGGTCTCTTTGTGCAGCGTGTGGGAGCGGTCCCACTTGCAGTACTTCTTGATCTCGATCCGCTCGCGGTCGTTGATCTTGTTCTTGGTGGTGATGTAGTTGCGGCGCTTGCACGTCTGGCACTCGAGGGTGACGGCGATGCGCTTGTCGTTTCTGGCCATCGGATGACTCCTGTGGGAACTGCGGGGGACTTGAAGTATCGCCTACTTGAGGATCTTGGTGACGCGGCCGGCGCCGACGGTGCGGCCGCCTTCGCGGATGGCGAACCGGAGGCCTTCTTCCATGGCGATGGGGTGGATGAGCTCGACGGTCATCAACGTGTTGTCGCCCGGCATGCACATCTCGGTGCCCTCGGGCAGGGTGACATGGCCGGTCACGTCGGTGGTCCGGAAGTAGAACTGGGGCCGGTAGTTGGAGAAGAACGGCTTGTGGCGGCCCCCCTCGTCCTTGGTCAACACATACACCTGACCCTCAAAGGTGGTGTGGGGGGTGATCGAACCCGGCGCGGCCAGGACCTGGCCCCGCTCGACCTCTTCTTTCTTCGTGCCCCGCAACAGGGCCCCGATGTTGTCCCCGGCCTGACCCTCATCGAGGATCTTGCGGAACATCTCCACACCCGTACACGTCGTCTTGGCCGTGGGACGGATCCCCACGATCTCGATCTCGTCACCGGTGTGGACCACACCCTGTTCCACCCGGCCCGTCACCACCGTCCCCCGCCCGGTGATGGTGAACACATCCTCGATCGGCATCAAGAACGGCTTCTCCGTCGCCCGCTCCGGCTGAGGAATGTAGGTATCGACCGCCGTCATCAACTCCAACACCTGATCAGTCGCCACCTGATCACCCTCCAACGCCTTCAACGCCGACACCTTCACCACCGGCACATCATCACCCGGATACTCATACTCCGACAGAAGCTCCCGCACCTCCAACTCCACCAGATCCAACAACTCCTCGTCATCGACCATGTCGACCTTGTTCAACGCCACCACGATCGCCGGCACCCCCACCTGCCGGGCCAACACCACATGCTCCCGAGTCTGAGGCATCGGACCATCCGTGGCCGACACCACCAGAATCGCCCCATCCACCTGCGCCGCCCCCGTAATCATGTTCTTGATGTAATCCGCATGCCCCGGCATATCCACATGCGCGTAATGCCGATCCGCCGTCTCATACTCCACATGGGCAATATTGATCGTGATCCCCCGCTCACGCTCCTCCGGCGCCTTATCAATATTCGCGAACTCCGTAAACGCATTGTTCGACGGATCCTGCTCCGACAACACCTTCGTGATCGCCGCCGTCAACGTCGTCTTCCCATGATCAATATGACCCATCGTCCCCACATTCGCATGAGGCTTCGTCCGCTCAAACTTCTCTCTGGCCATGGGGTGGATCCCTTCGTGATGCGGTGGAGATGGAGGTCGGGCCCGCCGGGGCGGGGAGATGGTGGCGGCGGTCGGACTCGAACCGACGACAACTCGATTATGAGCCGAGTGCTCTAACCGACTGAGCTACGCCGCCAGGACTGGGCCGGGCCCGCGGGAGCGAAGCTTGGCCAACCTTGTGCGCGAGCCCCCTGACAGAATCGAACTGTCGACCTTTTCCTTACCATGGAAACGCTCTGCCGACTGAGCTAAGGGGGCACACCGCCACCACACCGGCGGAGACGGACCGTCCATCATGCCACGGGCCACCCGCGGAGCCCAACTGGCTTGGCTCTCTGGTCGGCCAGCCTCCCGCCGAGCGGCTTCGCCCATCTGGGTGTCACGCGGGGAGGTGCTCCACTCCCGTTCCGCACCGTGACGTCGACCAGCTTGGCTCTCGGGTCGGCCAGCCTCCCGCCGAGCGGCTTCGCCCATCTGGGTGTCACGCGGGAAGGTGCTCCACTCCCGTTCCGCACCGTGACGTCGACCGCTTGGCTCTCTGGTCGGCGAGCCTCCCGCCGAGCGGCTTCGCCCATCTGGGTGTCACGCGGGGAGGTGCTCCACTCCCGTTCCGCACCCTCACGGGTCGCGGCATGGCGGCCGGCACGTCGCCCGGACCCATGGCTGAGCGAGCCCTTGTTCGACGATGACTACAAAGGGGGGCCCGATTGCCCACCGGAGTAGGCCATTCGGCTCAAGTCGGGCCATTTCCAGGCCGATTACGGGGTGTGCACTTCGAGCGACTCGTGATTGAGGCCGGCCACCGAACCTATGCGCTCGATCTCCACCGCCGCTTGACGGTGATCGCCGGCGTCGGCCACCTCGAGCGCGAGGGGCTGATCACCGAGTTGATCGGTGGGCTGAGCGCCGGCCGATCTGGGGTCCACCTCGAGATCGCCTCCGACGCCGGTGAGCGCTACGCCATCTTCCGCCCCGCCGGCGGGCGCCACCGCGTGGTCGACATCGACCGCTCGGCCGACGTCACCGACGAGTTCACGACCCCCGAGGGCCTCGACGTGCTGCGTCGGGCGGGCGTCGATGCCACCAACGCCCGCCGCCAGCTGTGCATGACCCCTGACGACCTGGCGACGCGCTCGCAGCTCGAGCACTACCTGGCGGCACTGGCCCGCATCGACCAAGGTCGGCTCTGGGATGTGGTCGCCAAGGTCGAGGACCGCGAGCGCCACCTGGCCGAGACGGCCCGCCAGGCGGGCTCGGATGCCGAGGACGCGGTGGCCTGCGCGGAGATCGAGCGGCGTCACCACGAGTTCGAACAAGCTCAGGTAGACAACGAGCGAGTGCGCTATCTCTCCTTCATCGGCGGGGCGGGTGGCGCACTCGTAGGTATGGCGGTGGCCGCGATCTACGGATTCTGGCTCGCGGTCCCGTTCCTGGCGGCGGCCATCGCCGCCACGGTCGCCTCGATCGTCTATTGGCGCCGCCTCGAACAGGCCCGCCAACGCGAAGAAGAGGCGCTCCACGCGGTCGGCGCGGCGTCCTATCTCACCTTCCAGATCCACCGGGTGAACGGACTGCTGGGCAACGACCAGGCCCGACGAACGATGATGCTGGCCGCCGAGGAGCACCGCGCCGCGCTGGCCGAGTGGCGGGTCCTGGTCGGCGAGGTGCCCATCGGCTGGGCCGTCCAACACCGCATCGAGATCCGCGAGCAGGCCCGGCGGCTGCGCAGCTCGGTCGGTCCCCACAACTCGATGGCCCCGATGGTGCTGGGCGTCGAGGACAACCGGGCCGAGCTGGCCCATGCGCTGCTGCAGCGCCTCCAGCAGCTCAAGACGCTCGGAGCTGGCGGCGAGAGCTTCCCGCTGCTGCTCGACGATGCGCTCATCGAGGTCGATCCCGCCGTCAAGCCCGAGCTGCTCGAGCTGTTGACCAAGGCGTCGCTCGGCCAGCAGATCATCTACCTCACCGAGGACCCCGACGTGGCCTCGTGGGCCCGGGTCGAGGCCCTGACGGGGCACCTCACGATCATCGAGCCCGCGGCCGACGCGGCGTCGAGCGAGCGCGGTGCGCCGCTGCGCCGGCGTCGCTCGAACCACATCGCGGTGTAACCGAAGAATCGCCTGACCACAGCGAGGCCCACGCCCAGGTCGGGTCACCAAGCACCCCTGCGGTACTCGGTGACCCGATCTGACCGGGCGGAGCATCCCGGTCCGAGGCGCGCGTGCGGAGGCAGCCGGGTGGGTGCTCGCTACCCAGCGGCGGCGATCGACGGCTCAACTACCTTTCTCGGCGTGGAGATCCGACTTGCTCGCCGCGACGACGCCGAGGCCATCCGCCAGATCTACAACCTCGAGGTGTCGACCTCGACGGTGACCTTCGACCTCGTGCCTCGCACGCTGGGCGACCAGATCAGCTGGCTCGAGGCCCGGTCGGGCGCCCACGCCGTCATCGTCGCCGAGGACGCGGGCGAGGTGGTCGGCTTCGCGTCGTTGTCGCCGTTCCGCGACCGGCCCGCCTACAACTCCACCGTCGAGGAGTCCGTCTATGTCCGATCCGACCAGCGCGGGAGCGGTGTCGGCGCCCAACTGCTGACCGAGCTGATGTCGCTGGCGGCCCAGCACGGGTTCCACACGGTGATCGCTCGGATCGTCGGCGGCCACGATGCGTCGATCGGCCTCCACCGCCAAGTGGGTTTCGATGAGGTGGGCACCGAGCGCGAGGTCGGCCGCAAGTTCGGCAAGTGGCTCGACGTCGTGGTCATGCAGCGGATGCTCTAGAGTGGCGATGGCGCCTGCGCCCGTCGTCGTCGTCGGCGGGATCCCCGGCAGCGGCAAGACCACGCTCGCCCGCGCCCTGGGACGGGAGCTGGATCTCCCGTTGATCTCGAAGGACACGATCAAAGAGGCGTTCTTCGACAGCATCGGAACGGGTGATCTCGAGTGGTCCCAGCGCCTGGGGCGAGCGGCGCACGTGGTCATGTACGCGCTGGTGGCCGACATGGCCGCCGTGATCGTCGAGTCGCACTTCTGGCCGGGGGTCTCGGAACCGGACCTCGTCGCCCTGGGTCGCCCCCTCGTGCAGATCTGCTGCCGTTGCCCCGTCGACGTAGCCGTCGAGCGCTACCGGCTACGAGCGACCTCGCCCGATCGTCACCCCGGCCACCGACCCGAGCACCAGGACGACGAGGCGACGGCGCGCTGGCGCAACGTCGATCCTCGACCGCTCGACCTGCCCGGCCCGTTGGTCGAGGTCGACACGACGAGGCCCGTCGACATCGCCGCGCTGGGCGCTCAGGTCCGGGCGCTCGGACTGCTCCCTCGCTGACGGCCCGCCAACGTTTTCCAGGCGCTGCCTCGCAGCCACTAACGTGTCCGGGTTCTGGGTCGGTGCCCGAGTGGCCAAAGGGAACGGGCTGTAAACCCGTCGGCATAGCCTACGGTGGTTCAAATCCACCCCGGCCCACTTGCTGTGTCCTCCGGTCGGCGGAGCCTCCCTTCGGACGGCTTCGCCATCCGGGGGCCATCACATCCGCGGCTTCACTCCGTTCCGCCGCCCTCGCCCACTTGCTGTGTCCTCCGGTCGGCGGAGCCGAGTTGCTTGGCTCTCCGGTCGGCGGGGCCTCCCTGCGAGCGCTTCGCCATCCGGGTGTCAACTCACCCGCGGCTCCGCCCTGGCGGACTGCGCCACCTCGACCCGACCATTGCTTGGCTCTCCGGTCGGCGAGGCCTCCCTCCGAGCGCTTCGCCATCTGGGTGTCGCCACACCAACGAAGCGTGGGTCGGGCTCATCGTCGTGACGCGTGCGCCGCGGATATTGTGCGCGGCATGCCTACTTTCGACGTCGTCTCCGAGATCGATCGCCAGGAGATCCGCAACGCAGTCGACCAGGCCGCACGCGAGCTGAACACGCGCTACGACTTCAAGGGCACGGGATCGAACGTCGAGCTGAACGACGATTCGATCGAGCTCAAGTCGGTCAGCGAGGATCGCATCAACGCCGTGCGTCAGGTCCTCGAGGAGAAGCTGGTGCGGCGCAAGGTCTCGCTCAAGGCCGTGACCTACGGCAAGGTCGAGGATGCCGCCGGCGGCACCGTCCGCCAGACGGCGACACTCAACGCCGGGATCTCGAGCGACAACGCCAAGAAGATCAACATCTACATCAAGGGACTGGGGCTGAAGGGCATCCAGTCCCAGACCCAGGGCGACCAGCTACGGGTCACCGGCAAGAAGCGCGACGACCTCCAGCACGTGATCTCCGAGCTCAAGGACCACGACTTCGGCATCCCCCTGCAGTTCAACAACTTCCGCGACTGACCTCGGTGACAGGACCCGACCCGGCTACTCGTAGTAGCCCGAGTGGATGTACACGCAGGGCACGCCTTCGCTGTGGAACATGTCGTAGTTGCGGCGGTCGTCCTCGAAAGCCAGGCGGAGGTCGAACCCGTAGTGGCGGAGCTCGGACACGGTGCGACGCTTGAATTCTCGTGACGCGTCGTAGTCCCCGTAGTCGCGCATGATCAACAGGTCCCACCGCAGCTGGTAGCGATCGAGCCAACCCAGCGTCTGGCGCTGGACCCGGATCGGACGCGCCGTCAACAACACGATGCGATGGTCGGGCCCGATCACCTCGAGCAACCGGGCGACCTCGTCGATTAACGGGTCGTCGCCGCAGGCCTCGAAGAACGCCTCCCAGTCGCGGAAGGGCCGCTCGAGGTAGTGCTGGCGTCCGACGGCATCCGACAGCACCCCGTCGAGATCGAACACGACCGCCGGTCCGGGATCGGTGCGCCCCGCGCGCCACTGCCAGTTGTCGGGATCGTAGGAGGAGATGGCCACCATCAGATCACTCGTCGGAGTCGATGGCGAGCCGGTGGACGATCGTGCCGTAGGCCCGCCTCGACACCCACAGCTGGTCGTCGGCCACCTGGACCTTGAGCCAGCGCCGATCCCGGTAGGCCAGCAGTTCCAACTGCTTCGGTCCTCGGCTCAGGGGTTCGAGCTGACCGCGACGCGACGACAGCACGACCAGCTCGGTCGGAAGCTCGGCGACGACCCGGGTCTGGTTGACGACACGCATGAGCAACAGGATCGACGCCGCCATCACGGCCAGCGCGACGAGCAGGAGCGCCGGCTGGTGCACGGCGGTGCCGATGGCCACGATCACGATGGCTGGGAGCGCCCCGGCGATGGTCACGGCGTTGGGCGACAAGCCAGTCGTGCCTGAGAAGGCCGAGCGGACCTTGGCCTTCGGGATGGCATCGGTCGCCTGGGAGACCAGGCGATCGACCGCCTTCACGTTGACATCGGCACGCGGCGACCGGGGCGCCTTGGCCTCGGCGGCCTTGGCCGAGGTCGACGAGGCACGGCGCGCCGACGTCGAGCCTGAGCTCTTGGGGGTCACCCGGCCACTTCCACCGGAACGCTGGCGCGATTGGCTCTTCGATCGCTTCGACGACACGCCCGCTTCAGTCCTCCGGTGGAGATTCGGCGGCGCGCCGACGGATGTCGTCGACCACCGAGGCATCGGCGAGGGTCGTGGTGTCGCCGAGGACCCGACCCTCGGCCACGTCCCGGAGCAACCGGCGCATGATCTTGCCGCTGCGGGTCTTCGGCAGGTCGGGGACGATGAGCACGGCCTTCGGCCGGGCCGTGGGGCCGATCTTCTGGGCCACGTGCTGGCGGATCTCCTCGATCAGCTCGGGCGTTGCGTCGAACGATCCGCGGAGGATGACGTAGCCGATGATGGCCTGTCCGGTCGTGTCGTCGGTGGCGCCGACGACGGCGGCCTCGGCCACGGCGGGATGGTCGACCAGCGCCGATTCGACCTCGGTGGTCGAGACCCGGTGACCCGAGACGTTCATCACGTCATCGACCCGACCTAACAGCCAGAAGTAGCCCTCCTCGTCGATCTTGCATCCGTCGCCGGCGAAGTACCTCCCCTCGTACTCGCTCCAGTAGGTGTCTCGGTAGCGCTCGGGGTCGCCCCAGATGCCGCGCAGCATCGATGGCCAGGGCTTGGTGATGGTCAGATAGCCGCCGCCCTTGGTGATCGGCGCGCCGGCGTCGTCGACCACCTCGACCGAGATGCCCGGCATCGGGAAGGTGGCCGAGCCAGGTTTGGTCGTGATCACTCCCGGGAGCGGCGTGATCATGTGGGCGCCGGTCTCGGTCTGCCACCACGTGTCCACGATCGGGCAGCGTCCACCCCCGATGTGGGTGTGGTACCACATCCACGCCTCAGGATTGATGGGCTCGCCGACCGTGCCGAGCACACGGAGGCTCGAAAGGTCGTGGGCCGCCGGCTCGTCGTCACCCCACTTCATGAACGTGCGGATGGCCGTCGGCGCCGTGTACATCTGGGTCACGCCATAGGTCTCGACGATCGACCACAACCGGTCGCGTCCAGGGGTGTCGGGCGTGCCCTCATAGATGACCGAAGTGGCCCCGTTCGTGAGCGGACCGTAGACGATGTAGCTGTGACCGGTCACCCAACCGATGTCGGCCGCGCACCAGTACACGTCCTCGTCGGGATGCAGATCGAACACGTACTTGTGGCTGAAGGCGACCTGCGTGAGGTAGCCGCCGGTCGTGTGCATGATCCCTTTGGGCTTGGCCGTCGTCCCCGATGTGTAGAGCAGGTACAGGAGGTCCTCGCTGTCCATGTGCTCGGGCGGGCAGTCGTCGGAAGCGCCGGCCATGAGCTCGTGGTACCAGTGGTCGCGCCCCGCGACCATGGCCACCTCGGTGCCGGCCGGCGACTCGGGATGACCCGTGACGCGCTGCACGACCACCACCGCGGTCACCGATGGCGTCGAACCGACGGCCTGGTCGACGGCCGGCTTGAGCAGCGCCGGCGCGCCACGGCGAAAGCCGCCGTCGGCGGTCACGATCACCTTGGCTTCGGCGTCGTTGACCCGGTCGATGATCGAGTCGGGCGAGAACCCGCCGAAGATGCACGAGTGGGCGGCCCCGATCCGCGTGCAGGCCAGCATCGCGATCGGGAGCTCGGGGATCATCGGCATGTAGATCCCGACTCGATCGCCGCGTGCGACACCCAGCGAGCGCAACACGTTGGCGAAGCGACAGACCTCGGCGTGGAGGTCGGCGTAGGTGATGGTGCGGGTGTCGCCCGGCTCGCCTTCCCAGTGGTACGCGATCTTGTCGCCGCGACCGGCCTCGACGTGGCGATCCAGGCAGTTGTACGAGACGTTGAGCGTGCCACCTACGAACCATTGGGCGAAGGGCAGGTCCCAGATCAGCGGCTCATCGAAGTCCTTGAACCAGCTCACCAGCTCGCGGGCCTGACGGGCCCAAAAGGCCACATAGTCGGCGTCGGCCTCGTCGTAGAGCGAGCGATCGGAGACCAGGGCCCGGCTGCGAAACGCGTCCGACGGCGGAAAGGTCCGGCTCTCGATCAGGTAGTCCTCGATGGTCGGCTCGGCCATGGCCTGCGATCCCCCTCGGTCGGCTGAGGTACCGGGCGAGCCTACCGCCACCCTCGACCCCCTTCGCCGGCCGCGATCTCACGCGAGATCGGGACGAAGGGAACGGATCAGGCGTGGTCGACGGGGGACGCCGCGAGCATGGCCGAGAGCCCCTCGATCATCAGGTCGATGTTTCGATCGAATTCGACGTCCCAGTCGCGGGCCACGAGCTCGAGGCCCAACGCGACCGACGGTGCGTGCTCGGGCTCGCTCCACGACTCGTAGTCGGTCTGGCGCCCGGCTTGGCGGATGACGTGGCGACCCACGTCGATCTGGGCGTAGCCCAGGATGAACGAGGCCACGAAGACGAAGGCATCGACCGATCGGTCCGCGCCGAAGCCGGCATCGCGGAGGATCTCGTGGATCGACGCGATGGCCATGAAGCCGTTGGGGCTCATCCGACGCGAGCTGAACATCGGAAGCACGCCCGGATGGCAGAGGCTGACCTTGCGGAACTCGTGGGACAGGAGTCGCAGCCGGACCTGCCAGGCCGCGGTCGGGTCAGGCTCGACGACGGTGCGCAGCACCGAGTCGAGCACCCCATCGAGCACGTCGTCCTTGTTGTCGACGTGGTTGTAGAGCGACATGGCCTCGACGCCGAGAGCGGCCCCCAGCTTGCGCATGCTGAGCCCCTCGAGACCGTTCTGGTCCACGAGCTCGACGGCGGCGGTGATGATCCGCTCGCGGGTCAATGGCACTCGGTCCGTCGTCGACATGCATTTCAGTCTAGTGCTGAAGGTTCACCGGGTCCTTTTGGGGCGGAAAACTCGCCCGTATGAGACAGAGTCCGATGTATGCCTCATCGACATGGACGCGAAATGGATCCGCTTGATTCACCCGTGATCGCCGAGTCGACCCCGCGGATCAGGGCACCTGCCACTCGAGCACTTGGAACGCTCCGAGCCCATCGGGATCGAGCAGCGCCTCGCCCTCGCCGATGCGCGACCGCGCTCGCACGGCCGCCAGATCCCCGATGTGGGCGCGTTGGCGCCAGACCTGACGACCCTCCTCGATCAGCCGCTCGATCCCGTGCGCCGCCAAGAACTCAGCCTGGCGGTTCACGCGGCTCGGATGGTGAGCGGCGACCAGTTGGTCGAAGGCCACGTCACAGGTGATGTCCTGGCCTCCGAGCTCGTCGAGAGGCCCCCGGCCGCGCTCGTGGTCGCGATAGGTCCGCACCCACTCGGCTTGGGGACGGGCAGCCATCGACGCCGTCGTGGCGCCGTAGTCGATGACGACCACGCGCCCTCGCTCGACGCGGCTCAGGGCGGCGGCGAGCCAGTCGACGGCCTGATGCTGGGTCGGCACACGCGAGCCAGGATCAGCGTCGGGCGCCAGGCGACGGGCCAATCTGGCGTCACGATCCGACGCTGGCACCAGCACTTCGACCAACTCGATCGGTTCGTCGTCGGCGGCGGGTGACGCGGTGTCGTCGGTGAGCCCGACCCGAACCTCGGACCAGCCCTGCTCACCGCGTTCGAGCAGCCCGAACCCCAGGTTGTCCAACAGCTCGTTGGCCAGGACGACGCCCGTGATCGGGATGGCCGGAAGATCGGGTAGCGAGACCACGCGCGGACCTCGGTCCGCTCGACGCCGGGCGGGAGGGCTCGTCGCCGCACCCTCGGACGCCGGATGCCGGTCGTCCTCGTCGACATCGGCGGCATCGAAGGCCAGGATCGGATCGACCAGCGGCAGGTGGTCGACGTGTCGACGCCGCAACGCGGCAGCTCGCTCGACCAGCACGTAGGTCAGCGCCGGGGCGCACGCCGGGGCGGCGGCCAGAACGGCCCGCGCCATGCTGCCCGTGCCGGCGGCGGCCTCGATGACCGTGAAGCGCTCGGGTGAGCCCAGCTCGTGCCACCACGAGTCGAGCGCCCGGGCGAGCACGGCCCCGAACAGCGGACCGACCTCGGGACTCGTGAGGAAGTCACCGCCGCGGCCCGGCCGTCCCCCACCCGCCGAGTAGAACCCGTGGTCCGGGTGGTAGAGCGCCAGGTCGACGACCTCGTCGAACGGGATGGGACCCCGCCGGCGGATGCGGGCCGCTACCTCGATCTCGACCGGCGTGGGCGCGGGCACCGACGTCGGCATCGGCGCTACTTGCCGAGCGCGAGACTCACCGTGTCGGTGAAGTGCGTGACGGCGGCGGGGTAGAAGCCGTACACCACGGTGACCGAGACCGTGATGGCCAGTGCGATGGTGATCGACACCGGAACGCGGATCGGCGCGAGGTCGCCGTCGACCGGCTCCTCCATGAACATCACGCGCAGGACGCGGAAGTAGTAGAAGACGGCGATCACCGAGTTCACCGCCACCACGACCGCCAGGGCGTAGCCGGCGGCGGTCCCCGGCAGCACCAGGGCGCGGAAGATCACGAACTTGGCGAACCAGCCGCCCATCGGCGGGATCCCGGCCAGCGACGCCAGGAAGATCCCCATGACGACCGCCAGGCCAGGCGCGTACTGGAAGAGCCCCGAGAAGCTCGAGATGTCACCCGACCGGGTCTTGCGAGCGACGGCGATCACGACGGCGAAGGCACCCAGGTTCATCACGATGTAGATGACGAGGTAGATGACGATGGCCTGCAGCGCGCTCTTGCTCGTCGACAGGCTCGATCCGGCCACGGCCAGCGGCGCCATGATGTAGCCGGCCTGGGCGATACCCGAATAGGCGAGCATGCGGATGATGTTGGTCTGGCGCAGCGCGATGAGGTTGCCCACCGTCATCGAGGCGGCTGACAGCACCCACAACATCGGTTCGTAGACGTCGTGGCGTCCGAGGAAGCCGACGAAGATGAGCTCCATGAGGGCCACGAAGCCGGCCGACTTGGAGGCCGTGGCCAGGAACGCGGTCACGGGCGTGGGCGCGCCCTCGTAGGTGTCCGGAGCCCAGGTGTGGAAGGGCACGGCCGACACCTTGAAGCCGAACCCGATGATCATGAACACGATGGCCATGCTCACGATGGGCTCGGAGCTGCCCAGGTGGTTCACGTGTTCGGCGATCCCGGTGAGCAGGGTCGTGCCGGTGTAGCCGTATATCAGCGACATGCCGTAGAGCATGATCGCCGAGGCGAACACGCCCATCAGGTAGTACTTGAGGCCGGCCTCGTTGCTGCGCAGATCGCGCTTGCGGAACGCGGCGAGCATGTAGGCCGGGATCGACAGGAGCTCGAGGGCCACGAAGATGGTGATGAGGTCGCGCGCCGATGCCATCACCATCATCCCGAGCACCGACGACAGCAAGAGGACGTAGTACTCGCCCTCCCAGTAGTCGCCCTCGGCGATGTAGTTGGTCGACAGGAGCACGACGACGTAGCCGGCGGCCACGAACACGCCGTCGAGCGCCAGCGCGAAGTGGTCGACGACGAAGGCGCCGCCGAACATCGAGCGATCGGCGCCGTTCACGGCCAGGGTGATGATCGGGATGGCGGTGGCCAGGAGTCCGATGCCGGCCAGCGACGACAGCGCGCCCTTGGCGTCGCGCCCCGCGAAGAGATCCACCACGATCATCAGGACGATCACGCTCGTGATGACGATCAGGGGCGCGAGGGCGTGCCAGTCGACGGTGGGCTGCTGCCAACCCGAGGCGGCCAGGACCAGGCTCATGGGCGCGTCAGCTCCCGGCCCGCACGGTGCTCGACACCACTTGCTTGGTCACGGCGGGATCGGTCACATGGAAGATCAGGTTCGGGAAGAAGCCGAGGACGACGATCCCGACGAGCATCGGGATCCAGGCGATCCACTCGGGCAGGGTCACGTCATGGAGGTGCGGGTCGTGGGCGAACTCGTCGGAGGGCACACCGAAGGCGGTCCGCTGGTAGAGCCACAGCAGGTAGCCGGCGGCCAGCACCGTGCCCAGCGCGGCGATCACCATGAAGACGCGGAACAGGGCGACGTTGGTCAGGTTGGGTTGGTAGGACGACAGGATCGCCGGGAACTCACCCCAGAAGCCGGCCAGACCGGGCAACCCGAGCGAGGCCATGGTGGCGAAGCCGAGGATCCAGCCCATCCGCGGCATCGATTGCAACATGCCGCCCAGCCGCTTGATATCGAGGGTGTGGTAGCGCTCCTTGGCCGAGCCGGCCACGAAGAACAACATGCCGGTGATCAGGCCGTGGGCCACCATGCCGAAGATGGCGGCGTTGATGCCGAAGGTCGTGAGCGTCGAGATGGCCAGCATGACGAAACCCATGTGGGCCACTGACGAAAAGGCGATGAGCCGCTTCATGTCGGTCTGGGCCAGACAACAGAGCGCGCCGTAGACGATGCCGATCACCGCCAGCAGACCGATCCAGGGCGCCCACGACTCGGCCGCCCGCGGCAGGATCGGCAGAGCGATGCGGATGAAGCCGTACGTGCCCAGCTTCAGCAGCACGGCGGCCAGGATCACCGAGCCGACCGTCGGCGCCTGGGTGTGAGCGTCGGGCAGCCAGGTGTGGAACGGGAAGATCGGCACCTTGATCCCGAACCCCATGAACATGCCGCCGAAGATCAAGAGGGCGGCCCCCGACGAGATGCCCTTGGCCGCCAGCGGCAGCAGCGTCATGTCGAAGGTGTGGACGGGCGGACCACCGTTGACGCTGATCGGACGGGAGAGGAAGTAGAGCGCCAGGAAGCTGACGATCATCAACGCCGATCCGAACAGCGTGAACAGGAAGAACTTGATCGAGGCGTACTGGCGCTGCTCGCCACCCCAGACGCCGATGAGGAAGTACATCGGCAGGAGCACGACCTCGAAGAAGACGAAGAAGAGGATCAGGTCCTCGGCCAGGAACGACCCGACCATTCCGGTCTCGAGGATCAGGATGAGGATGAGGAAGGCCTTGGGGTTCTTGGGATCAGGGAAGTGGTTCCACGAATAGACGATGCACAGAGGCACGATCAGCATCGTCAGGGCCATGAGCGGCAACGAGATGCCGTCGAGCCCGAGGTGGTAGCGGCTGTTGATGAGGGGGATCCACGCCTTGTTGATCGTGAACTGCAGGTTGCCCGAGCCCCGTGGGTAGCGGTCGGTGGGCGAGTAGGCGAAGTGGGTCATCAGCAAGATGCCGACGACGGCCACGGCCAGGCTGGTCACCAGCGCCACGATCTTGTGCAGCTGCTCCTCCGCCTTGGGGATCAGCAGCATGATCGCCACCCCTAGCAACGGGATGAAGGTGGCCAGCGACAGCCCCCAGTGATCGAGAAACGATGTCATGTGGATACCAAGCTCCTAGATGACGAACACGAAGATGGCGGCGAGGATGGCGGCGCCGGCGAACAACAGGGCGGCGTACTGCTGGACCTTGCCCGTCTGCATGTGGCTGAGCGCCTGGCCTGAGGCCTCGGCGCCGGGACCCGATGCGACGATGACTCCGTCGAGGAGCTTCTGGTCGAAATCGTTGTAGACCACCCGGCCGGTGGCGACGGCGCCGACCCCGGCGCCGTTCACGACCGAGTCGATCACGTGCTGGTTGAACCAGTAGGCGGCGGCGCCGATCGGGCCCTTCGTCGTGTCGGCGATGCCGTTGTAGAGCACGTCGAGGCCGTACTTGTTCTCGACGATCCAGTGCAGCCGGGCCAGCGCCTTGACCCGGTCGGTGATGCCGATGAACGGACCCTTGTGCAGAGCCCAGTACTGGTAGGACAACGCCGCGCCGAGCACTCCCAGGGCGACCGAGGCGATGGCCGTGTACCAGTTGAAGGCGATGGGCTCGATCTGCGGGAACAGATAGGTCGGCTGCACGTACTTCTCGAAGTTGGTGAGGCTGCCGGCCGGGATGTTGACCCAGCCGATCACGATGGAGCAGGCGGCCAGGACGATGAGCGGGACCGTCATCACCGCCGGGGACTCGTGGGGCTCGCCGTGGCCGCGGTACTCGCCGAAGAAGGTCATCCACCAGCAGCGGATCATGTAGGCCGCGGTCATGAACGCCGTCATCAGACCGAACACGAGCATGAGCCAGTACCCACCGCCGTGTTGGCCCTGGGCGGCGCCGGCCAGGATCTCGTCCTTGGACCAGAAGCCGGCGAAGGGCGGGATGGCGATGAGGGCGAGCATCGCGATCGTGAAGCAGGCGAACGTCTTCTTCTGGTACTTCCGCAGTCCGCCCATCTCGCGCATGTCGAAGGTGTGGTGGGCGGCGTGGCTCACCGAGCCGGCGCAGAGGAAGAGGCAGGCCTTGAAGTAGGCGTGGGTGAAGAGGTGGAACACACCACCGGTCCAGGCCCCGACGCCGAGGCCCATGACCATGTACCCGAGTTGGCTGATCGTCGAATAGGCCAGCACCCGCTTGATGTCGAACTGCACGAAGGCCATCGAGGCCCCGAACACCGTCGTGAAGGCACCGATGAAGGCCACGTAGTTGATGTCGCCCGTGCCGATGTGCAGCCCGTTGAAGAACACGGGGTACATGCGGGCGATCAGGTAGACACCGGCGACGACCATGGTGGCGGCGTGGATCAGGGCCGACACGGGCGTCGGACCGGCCATGGCGTCGGGCAGCCAGGTGTGCAGCGGGAACTGGCCCGACTTGGACGTCACCCCGCCGAACAGGCAGAGGGCGCCGATCAGCAGCAGGGTGCCGCTGACGCCGCCCGAGAGCGCGGCCTGGTTGATGTGCAGCACGTCGAAGCTCGAGGCGCCGGCGGCGAAGAAGGTCAGGATCACGCCGATCATCAGCCCGACGTCGCCCACGCGGTTCGTGAGGAAGGCCTTGAGGGCGGCGTCGCTGTTGCGCTTCTCCTCCCACCAGTGGCCGATCAGCACGAAGGAGCAGACGCCCACCAGCTCCCAGCCCACCAGCATCTGCAGCGTGTTGGACGAGACGACGTAGAAGAGCATCGCCGCGGTGAACAGGCTCAGGAAGGCGTAGTAGTGGGTGAAGCGCCGGTCGCCGTGCAGGTACTCCTTCGAGTAGATGTGCACCAGCAGCGAGATCAGGGTGACGGTGATGAGCATCATCACCGAGAGGCCGTCGGCGATGGTCCCTATCTCGAAGTGGATCCCGTCGGTGACGAACCAGGTCGTCCGTTCGACGACCGGGCTGGTCGGCTTCTCCTCGGTCTCACCGGACTTCTCGTTCTCGGCCGTGCCGGCCTGGGCGGCGCCGGCCGCCGTCTCGCCCTTGGCTGCTTCGGCCACCGGGCGCTCGCCGTTCACCCCGTGGGTCAGCCGGCCCGCCGAGCTGGGCTGGGTGTTGGCGGCGGCGAGAGCGGATGCCGGGTTGCCGGGCGGGCTGTTGACCCGCTGGATCCACTGCACGCCGGCGACGAGGGCCAGCACGAAGCAGACGCCGACGCAGGCGATGCCGATGCCCGAGGTGATGCGCTCGGAGAAGCGGCGACCGAACAGCAGGATCACGGCGAACGACGTCGCCATGAGTGCAGGGATGATCCAGACGTGGGTGAGCATGAACGGATTCACGTTCGCATCAGCCCTTCATGAGATCGACGTCGTCGACGTCGATGCTCTGGCGGTTGCGATAGATCAGCAACACGAGGGCGAGGCCGACGCCGACTTCGGCGGCGGCGATGGCGATGACGAACAGGGCGAACACCTGACCGGCCAGGTTGTGGCGGTAGGCGCCGAAGGCGACGAGGTTGATGTTGACGGCGTTGAGGATGAGCTCGACGGACATGAGCACCATCACACCGTTGCGACGGGCCAGCACGCCGTATACGCCGATGCAGAACAGGGCGGCGCCCAGGAAGAGGAACTGGTTGAGCAGCATCAGTCGCGCCGAGCCAGGACGATGGCGCCGATCAGCGCGGCGAGCAGGACGACCGACACCACTTCGAACGGCATCAGGTAGGTCGAGAAGATCGAGGTGGCCACCTGCGAGGTGGTCTGCACCGAGATGTTCTCGAACTGCTTGTTCGAGAACGCCTCCCACAGCGTGTAGCCCATGACACCCAGCAGCACGATGGCGATGACGGCGCCCACGATCCGCTGCTCGTTGTCGGTGTCGTCCATCTTGCCGGTCGGAGCCCGCGTCAGCATGATGCCGAACAGGAAGAGCACGACGATGGCGCCGATGTAGACCAGCACCTGGGTGATGGCGATGAACTCGGCCGCCAGCAGGATGTACTGCGCGGCCACGCCGGCCAGGACCAGCACCAGGTAGAGGGCGGCATGCACGATGTTGCGGGTGGTGACCACGCGGATGGCGGCCACGATCATCATCAGGGCGATGATCCCGAACGCGATGTTCTCGGCCACCATCACCGTCGCGATCAACTCGGCACCTTCTTGACCTTCTGATCCGAGCCCGCTTCGTAGGGCTCGAAGTCGGGGACGGTCTCCATCCACTCGGCCAGCCGGCTCTTGTCGTGGAGCAGCTCGGCGATGTGGGGCTCGGAGTACTCGAACTCGGGGCTCCAGAACAAGGCCTCGAACGGGCACACCTCGACGCAGATCCCGCAGTACATGCACAACGAGAAGTCGATGTCGAAGCGGTCGAGGGCGTTCTTCTGGCGAGGCTTGCCCCCTTCGCGGCGAGGTGGAGCCAGGTACTTGTGGCCCTCGATGTAGATGCACCAGTCGGGGCACTCGCGCGCGCACAGCATGCACGCCGTGCAGTTCTCCTCGTGGAGGGCGATCACGCCGCGCGCACGCGGGACGGGATCCTCCTTGACGTGGGGGTAGTCGACCGTGGCCGGTCCCCCGCCCATGCTGTCGGGCTTGAGCGTCTTGACCATCTCGCCGAAGGTCACGCCCAGGCCCTTGATCAGGCCCTTGCCGGGGATGTCGGGCATCAGAACGCCACCTTCAGGGCCGCAGTGACCAGGATGTTGACGAGCGAGATGGGGATGAGCCACTTCCACGCGAAGGCCTGCAGCTGATCCTCTCGAAAGCGCGGATAGGTGAAGCGCACCCAGAAGATGATGAACGAGACGATCATGATCTTGACGAACAGCACGACCGGACCGAGCACCCAATAGGCGTTGCTGCTCGGATTGACCCCGGGGAACCACCAGCCGCCGAGGAAGAGGGTGGCGGCGATGCCGGCGAAGGCGAACGCGGTGGCGAACTCGGCCAGGAAGAAGGTCAGGAACCGAAAGCCCGAGTACTCGACCTGGTAGCCGCCGACGAGCTCGGACTCGGCCACCGGCATGTCGAAGGGAGGCTGGGTGAGCTCGGCCTGCACGGCGGCGAGGAAGATGAAGAAGCCCACGAACTGGGTGAGGATGAACGGGTTGCCGAGACCCGAGAAGCCGAAGATCGAGCCGTTGGCCTGGGCCTCGACGATGCCGTTGAGGCTGAGGGTCCCGGCCTGGATCACGACCCCGACGACGGCCAGCACCAGGGGCAGCTCATAGGCGATGAGCTGGCCGCCACCGCGCAGGGCGCCCATCAGCGAGTACTTGTTGGCTGAACCCCAGCCGGCCATGAGCACGCCGATGACCGACAGCGACGAGACCGCCAGCGCGAAGAAGATGCCGACGTCGAGGTCGGCGATGACCAGGTGCTCGCTGGCCGGCAGCACGGCGTAGAGCAGCAAGGTCGACATCAGCACGACCAGGGGCGCCGTCTTGAACACGAACCGGTCGGCCTTGTCGGGGATCAGGTCCTCCTTCTGGACGAACTTGGCCCCGTCGGCCAGCAGCTGCAGCAGGCCGCGCGGGCCCGCTTCCTGAGGACCCTTGCGGCTCTGCATCCACGACATGACCTTGAAGAGGAAGACGATGCCGAGGATCAGGGCGGTGGTGGGCACCACGATGGCCGCCACGATCAGCTTGATGATCGTGGACTGCCAATAGGCCGGGGTCAGCGTGGCGAGGGCGTGGGTCATCGATCGATGTCACCCAGGATGAAGTAGAGGCTGGCCAGGATGGTGATGACGTCGGGGACATAGACGCCCCGGCACACCCACGGCACGATCGAGACGTTGTTGAACGACGCCGAGCGGATCTTGACCCGGAACGGGACCAGGTCGCCCTTGCTGACGATGTAGTAGCCCATCTCGCCGAGAGGGTTCTCGGTCGCGACCCATGCCTCGCCCTCGTCGACCTTGATGATGCGAGGGACCTTGGCCATGATCGGGCCGCCGGGGATCTTGTCGAGCAGCTGGTCGACGATCTTGGTCGCCTCGCGTGTCTCCTGGAGCCGGATCCACGAGCGCGAGAAGGCGTCGCAGTCGGGATGGGTCCAGACCTTCCAGTCGATGTCGCCGTACGCGAGTCCGGGCGGGCACTGATCGCGACGGAGGTCCCAGTCGATGCCGCTGCCCCGCGCGTTGGGACCCGACAGCCCGTAGGACTTGGCGATCTCGGGCGGGATCACGCCGACGCCCCGCGTGCGCTTCTGGAAGATCTCGTTTCCGATGAGGATGTCCTCGACCTCGTCGCAGAAGTCGCGCAGCTTGTCCATCGCGGTGTGGGTCTCGGCGATCCACCCCTTGGGCAGGTCGTCCTTGAGGCCACCGATGCGATCGAAGTTGGGGTGGAACCGCCCGCCGGTCACCGCCTCGATCTGGTTGAGCACGAACTCGCGATCGCGGAAGGCGTAGAAGCCGACCGAGAGGCCACCGAGCTGGATGCCGAGGTCGCCGAGGAACAGGCTGATGTTGGCGATGCGGCTGAGCTCGAACAGGATCGTGCGGATGTACTGGGCGCGAGGCGGCGCCTCGATGCCCATGAGCTTCTCCGCGGCCAGGATGAACGGCACCTCGTTGGCGAAGCTTCCCAGCCAGTCGATGCGGTTGATCAGGGTCGTGACCTGCGGATAGGTGCGGACCTCGGTCAGCTTCTCGTAGCCGCGGTGCATGTAGCCGGCGACGGGCTCGGCCGAGACCACCTGCTCGCCGTCGAGCTTGGCGACGATGCGCAGCGTGCCGTGGGTGGCGGGGTGCTGCGGTCCGATGTTGAGGGTCATGCCCTCGGACTCGAAGTCGACGTTGACGCGGTTGTCGGCGGCCTTGGCCGCGATGGCGGCCAGCTGGGTGCGATCGGAGATGGCGGTCACTCGCTCGCCCCCTCGGCGTCGTCGTCAGCGGCGTCGGATCCGGGCATCTGCTCGACGTCGACGATCCCCGGCCACGGCTTCACGCGGCGCGCCAGCAACGGGAAGTCCTTGCGCATGGGATGGCCCTCGAAGGCGCCCGGCAGGTACATGTGCACCAGGTGGGGATGACCGACGAAGTTGATGCCGAACATCTCCCAGGCTTCACGCTCGTGCCAGTTCGCGCCGGCATAGACCGGCACCCAGGTGGCGACCGACAGATCGTCGTCGGGCAGATCGGCCTTCAGGGTGATGCCGTAGCCGAGCTCGAGCGCCGAGACCCGGGCGAAGACCTGCATGCGGGTGTCGCCGCCGGCGTAGCCGGTCTGCATCGGCGGGAGCTCTTTCGGTTCGAGCCCGTGGACGACGATGTCCTCCTGGCTGTCCATGTCGCGCCCGAAGGGTGAAGGCAACCAGTCGATGACCGACAAGAAGTCGAAGTAGGTGCAGCCGAGCTTGTGCTTGACCACCGTGGCGGCCTCGTGCCACGCCTCGTTGGTCACCCGTACCCAGAGATCGTCACCAGGGCGGATGTGCGATCCGACGACGGCGTCGCCGAGCTCGGCGCGGATGGCCTCGACCAGGCCTTCGCGCCGCTCGTCGGTCGGCGGCGCTTCCTCTTCGGGCTCGGCCGCGTCGGTGCCGGCGGCGGGGGCTTCAGCCGATGACAACCGAATCACCCTTCCAGCGGGCCGAGATGTCCTCGTTCTGGATGTGCTCCTGCAGCAGCAGGATGCCTTCGAGCAGCGCTTCGGGCCGCGGTGGGCAGCCGGGGACGTAGATGTCGACCGGGATGATCTGGTCGACGCCCTTGGTCACCGAGTAGCTGTCCCAGTAGGGACCGCCGCAGTTGGCGCAGCTGCCCATGCTGATGACGTACTTGGGGTCGGGCATCTGCTCGTAGAGGCGCAGGACCGCCGGGGCCATCTTGTCGGTGACCGTGCCCGAGATCACGACGAAGTCGGCCTGGCGAGGGCTGGACGGGAAGGGGATCACACCGAGGCGCATCACGTCGTAGCGCGGTGAGGCGAAGGCGGCGCCCATCTCGATGGCGCAGCAGGCCAGACCCCATTGGTAGACCCACATGGAGTACTTGCGGCTCAGGTTCAGCAGCTTGGTCAGCGGCTTGGGCATCTTGCCGCTCTCGACTAGACCCACTGCAGCACCTTCTTCCGCCAGGCGTAGGCCAGGCCGAGGGCCAGGATCACGATGAAGACGGCCATCTCGACGAGGCCGAACGTCCCGAAGGTCTCGAGCTCGACCGCCCACGGAAAGATGAACACCGCCTCGACGTCGAACATGACGAAGAGCACGGCGAAGATGTAGTAGCGGACCTGGGTCTGGGACCAGCCGTGGCCGACGGGGTCCACGCCGCTCTCGTAGGTGAGGTACTTCTGCTCCTGCGGTCGGTCAGGGCGAACGACCCGTCCGACCACTCCGAGGAGGATCCCGATCAGTGCCAATGCGAGGCCGCCCATGAGGGCGACCGTCAGGTATTGGCGTACGAATTCCGAGTACGGCATCGTCGTCGGAGCCTAGTGAAGCCTGAGTGTCGCCATGAAATTGCCTCTGCTCAGTTGCCCGAGGTCGGCGTGGTGCCCGAATCGGTCGGTCCGGTGGTGCTCAGACCGGGCAGGGTCGTCGGCGTCGACGACCCTGTTCCTGTACCAGTGGCGGTCCCCGACTTGGCGCCGGGGGGCGGGGTGGGCGCCGGTGGTTCGACCAGGAAGGGCTGGCCGTGGGTCGCCGGCCCCACGATGAGCTGGGGGGCCACGCCGGCGCCGATGGTCACGATGAGGCACAGGGCCAGTGCCACCTTGGTGCCCGCCGGCACGGCCAGGCGGGGCACGGTGGGCAGCCCGTCGCCCTCGCTCAGGTACATCATCACGACGATGCGCAGATAGAGGAAGGCGGCGATGGCACCCGACAGCATGGCCACCAGGGCCAACCAGTCGTTGTTGTGCTCGATCACCGAGTCGAGGGCGTAGAACTTGGCGAAGAACCCGCTGGTGAACGGGATGCCGGCCTGGGCCAACAAGAAGACGGTCATCGTGCCGGCCAGCAGCGGGTTCGAGCGGGCCAAGCCACGGAAGTCGGCGAGGGTCGTGTGTCCGTCACCTTTGCGCGCCACGATCCCGACGACCGCGAACGAACCAGCGACCATGAAGGTGTAGGCGGCCAGGTAGAAGAGCACGGCCGAGTTGCCGTCGTGGCTCGCGGCCCCGACGGCCAGGAGGATGAATCCGGCGTGGTTCACCGCCGAATACGCCAGCGTCCGCTTGACGTTGGTCTGGACCGTCGCCACGATGCTGCCGAAGATCATCGACAGCACGGCCAGACCCCAGACGATGGGGCGCCAGTCCGACACGTAGTTCGGGAAGGTCAGCACGAACACCCGGACCATGCCGGCGAAGGCGCCCGCCTTGACCGCTCCGGCCATGAAGGCCACCGCCGGCGTCGGCGCGCCGTCATAGGCGTCAGGGCTCCACGTGTGGAACGGGACCGCGGCGACCTTGAAGCCGAGACCGACGAGCACCAAGGCCAAGCCCACGAACAGCAGGCCGTTGTGCACCGGCGCGTTGCCCGCGGTCACTCCCGTGGCGCCGACGGCCACGCCGAAGTAGTTGGCGATCTTGATGAAGTTGGTGGTTCCCGTCCCGCCGTAGATGAGGGCGATGCCGTAGAGCAGGAAGGCCGACGAGAAGGCTCCGAGGACGAAGTACTTGATGCCCGACTCCTGTGACTGCGCCCGGCGCAGATGCATCGCCGTCAGGATGTATGCGGCCAGCGACAGGGTCTCGAGACCGAGGAACAGGATGATGAAGTCGTTGGCCGTGGCCATGATGGCGCCGCCGGCGCCGGCCAGCAGCAGCAGCGCGAAGAACTCGGGACCGTTGAGGTCCTCGCGGCGCAGGTATGAGCCGGCGAGCAGCGCTCCCAGCCCGACGGCCGAGCAGATCACCACGATCACGAACAGACCGAACCCGTCGATGCCCACCATGCCGGCCACCGTGCTGAACGGTCCCCGACCCGAGCGCGGCATGTGGATCCACAGCAACTTGTCCCAGCTCTGCACCCGCGCCCAAAGGGGCAGCACGCTGATGCCCGCGGCTACGGCCACGACGACCGTGTACGGCGCGTACCAACGCGTCGTCGGACCCTTGCGCGTCAGCGAAGCGATGGTGAGCAGGACGATCCCACCGACGAGCAGGATGACGATGGGCAGCAGGGCACGCCAGGCCACCTGCGGGGTCGCGATCCGTGTGGTGTCGGCGGCCAGCACGTACGCCGAGGACAGGAGGGCAGTCATGAGCCCGACCCGTTCGCGCCCGTCGACGCCTTGGACTGCTGACCCGAGTCGCTCGAGTCATCTGACTTCTTGTTGCCACCCGGCTTCGGGTGCTCGGGCGTGGCGGCGTGGAACGACGGGACCTCGTGCTCGATCCGGACGATCAACAGACGGACCGATGGCTCGATGCGGTCGAGCACGGGCTTGGGGTACACGCCGAGGAACACGATCAGCCCGATCAACGGCGCCATGACCAGCTTCTCGGTGAGCTTGAGGTCGGGGAAGAGCCGATTGGCGTCGTCGGGCTCGCCCTGGAAGACGCGCTGGTAGGCCCACAGCAGGTACAGCGCGGCCAGGATGACGCCGGTCGCGGCCACGACCGCCCACCAGCGGTGAGCGATGAAGGTCCCGAGCAGCACGAGGAACTCACCGACGAAGCCGCTCAGACCGGGCACGCCGATCGACGCCATCATCACGAGGGTGAAGACGCCGGCGAACCACGGCGCCACCTTGGCCAGGCCCTTGAGCTCGGAGATCTCGTAGGTGTGGCGGCGGGTGTAGAGGAACCCGAGCAGGATGAACAGGGCGCCGGTGATGATGCCGTGGTTGATCATCACGAGGATGGACCCGTCGATGCTGGTCTGGTTCAGTGCGAACACGCCGAGGACGGCGAAGCCCATGTGCGCGACCGACGAGTAGGCGATCAGGCGCTTGAGGTTGTGCTGCATGGCGGCGACGACGGCGCCGTAGATGATCCCGATCGTGGCCAAGGTGAGGAAGAGGGGTGCGAACCAGATCGACGCCTCTGGGAACAGGAACAGCCCGTAGCGCAGGAACCCATAGGTGCCGAGCTTGAGGAGGACGCCGGCCAGGTCGATCGAGCCGGCGGTCGGCGCCTCGGTGTGGGCGTCCGGGAGCCAGGTGTGGAACGGCACGATCGGGGTCTTGACGGCGAAGGCGACGGCGAACCCCAGGAAGAGCCAGCGAGCCGTCTCCTTGCCGACGGCGTTGCTCGCCGTGACCTTGATCAGGTCGAAGCTGGTGCCGCCGCCCGGGCCGGCGTGGGAGAGCACGGCCAGGGCGATGATCGACACGAGCATGAAGGCCGAGCCGGTCATCGTGAAGATGAAGAACTTGGTGGCGGCATACACGCGACGGCCGTGGCCCCAGCGCCCGATCAGGAAGTAGAGCGGGACGATGGTCAGCTCGAACATCAGGAAGAACAGGAAGAGGTCGAGGGCGGCGAACACACCGAGACACCCGGCCTCGAGCAGGGTGATCCAGAGGTAGTACCCCTTCTCGTCGTGCTCGGGACGGGCGGCGAACAGCGCGATCGGGAAGAGGATGCCGGTGAGCACCAGCAGGAAAAGCGATATGCCGTCGACGCCGAGATAGAACTTGATGTCGAGCGACGACACCCACGT
This sequence comes from uncultured Microthrixaceae bacterium, assembly GCA_963734965.1. Taxonomy (GTDB): domain Bacteria; phylum Actinomycetota; class Acidimicrobiia; order Acidimicrobiales; family Acidimicrobilacustridaceae; genus UBA4742. The sequence continues at coordinate 1,541,594 of CAVTJK010000004.1, forward strand.
GTGCTTGACGACGAACTGGAAGCCCGGGTCGCCGACCTTGAACTCGTAGAGCACGAACAGCCCGATGGCGCCGGCGATCACCCCGGCGAGGATGGCCACGAGCCGGTGCATGTCCGGTCGGCTCTTGGGGATGAGGGCGATCACCACGGCACCGATCAACGGGGTCAGCACCATCGCGGTCAGCACGGGGAAGCCCACGTTGGCCCCGGTGAGCCCCAGCACGGCCGTCGACATCAGAAGGTCGCCCGCGTGAGGATGTAGGCCACCAGGACGACGGCCCCGATGGCCATGCCGAGGGCGTAGGTGCGCACGTAGCCGTTCTGGAACCGGCGCAGGACGTTGCCCGAACCATGGGCCAGTCCGCCGATGCCGTTGACCGCCGCGTCGATGACATGGGTGTCGAACCAGGACGCGCTCTCGAACAGCACCCGACCCGGCCCGCCCATGAAGGTGGTGACGGCGTAGTCGTAGTACCAGCCGCGGTCGAACAGTGGTTGCTCGAACGGCTCAGCCGGGATCTCGTGGCGGAGGTACACCAGGTAGGCCAGTCCGATCCCGCCGAGCGCGACGATCGTCGAGATGGTGAGCAACAACAGGATCGTCCAGTTCGAGTAGGTGAGCTCGGCGCCGTAGCGGCCCGTGACCGGAGCCAGCCAGTCCTCGAGCCAGTGGGTGGTGAAGCTGAAGGGCAGGTTGATGAAGCCGGCCACCGCGGCGAAGAAGGCCAGCACCACCAGGGGGAGGGTCATCGTCCACGGCGATTCGTGCGGGGTGAGGGGATGACCGGGCTCGAGCTCGGCGTGCGGTGGCTCCGGCGGATCGGCCGGATCGACGACGGCCGTCGCCGTCGCCGTGGCGGGCTCGGAGGTGGACTCGGTCGCCCCCTCGGCCGTCGCCGTCACGGGCACCGCCGGCGCGCCGGCCAGGGCGGCGGCGTCTTCCCAGCGGGCTTCGCCGAAGAAGATGCGGTAGACGAGCCGACTCATGTAGAACGCGGTCAGCAACGCGGTGAACAGGCCGACCACGTACAGCCCGACGTTCTTGTGCAGCGCATAGGTCAGGATCTCGTCCTTCGACCAGAAGCCCGAGAAGGGGGGGACGCCCGAGATGGCCAGCCAGCCCACGATGAACGTGCCGGCCGTGATCGGCATGAGCTTGCGGAGCGCGCCCATGCGCCGCATGTCCTGCTCGTCGTGCATGCCGTGGATCACCGACCCCGCCCCGAGGAACAACAGCGCCTTGAAGAAGGCGTGGGTCATCATGTGGAAGATGGCGGCCCAGTAGCCGCCGGATCCGACGGCGAGGAACATGTAGCCCAGCTGGCTGACCGTCGAGTAGGCCAGGACCTTCTTGATGTCCTGTTGGGCCAAGGCGATGGTCGCCGCCAGGAGGGCGGTGCCGACGCCGATCCAGGCGATCAGCGAGCTGACCCACGGCGACGACGCGTGCAGCAGCGGGTTGATCCGCACCATCACGTAGACGCCCACGGTGACCATGGTCGCGGCATGGATGAGCGCCGACACCGGGGTGGGACCGGCCATGGCATCGGGTAGCCAGATGTAGAGCGGGATCTGAGCCGACTTGCCGACCGCACCGATGAACAGCATCACCGTGATGAAGGTGGCCGCCGTCGTGGCCGCGCTCTGTGACACCGGCAGGAACTGCGTGTAGGTGATCGAGCCGAACGTGAACCAGGTGATGAAGATCCCGATCATGAACCCCCAGTCACCCACCCGGTTGGTGATGAAGGCCTTCTTGCCGGCCGACGCGTTGGCCGGCTTCTCGAACCAGAAGCGCGATCAGGAAGTACGAGCAGACGCCCACGCCTTCCCAGCCGAGGAACGTGAGCAGCAGGTTGTCCCCGAGCACCAGCATGAGCATCGAGAACACGAACAGGTTCAGGTACAGGAAGAACTTGGGGTAGCGGCTGTCGCCGTGCATGTAGCCGATCGAATAGAGGTGGATCAGCGCTCCGACACCGGTGATGAACAGGATCATCGTCGTCGAGAGCGGATCGACCAGGAACCCGACGTCGACGTGGAAGCGGCCGGCCGAGATCCAGGTGAAGAGGGTCTGCGTGTAGGAGCGGTCGGTACGACTGTGCAGTCCGGCGAAGACGACGATGGCCACCACGAACGAGCCGGCGGTCATGGCCGTCGCCAGCCACCCCGACACCGGTTCGCCCAGGCGCGAGCCGAAGAGCAGCAGGATGGCGAACCCCAGCAGGGGCAGGGCAGGGATCAACCAGACGAGAGAGACCATGGCGCGGTTGGACCTATCCCCTGAGCAACGACACGTCGTCGGCGGTCGCGTTCGGACGGCGGCGCGAGACCGCCACGATGATCCCCAGCCCGACGACGACCTCGGCGGCGGCGACGACCAGGACGAAGAACACGATGACCTGACCCGAGATGTCGTTGAGCATGCGTCCGAAGGTCACGAAGGTGAGGTTGACGGCATTGAGCATCAGCTCGACGCTCATGAGCATCACGAGCGGGTTGCGCCGGACGAGGACCCCGACGGCGCCGATGCAGAACACGAGCGCGCCGAGGACGAGGTACGACGTCGGGCTGATCGACGCCACGATCACGGCTTGACCTCTTCGGCCTGTTCGGCCTCGACTTGGTCGACGGGATCGTCGGCCGGTCGATCGGTCATGGGCTCGGCGTCGGGCAGCGGCTCGTAGCCGTCGGGCCGCCGGGCCATGACCACCGCCCCGATCACCGCGATCGTGAGCAGCCCGGCCGTGATCTCGAACGCGAAGATCCAGTCCGTGAACAAGGCATGGCCGACCTGGGTGACGTTGGCAACCTTGTCGGAGATGGCGCCGCCGGTCGACTTGGCCCCGGTCAACCCGTTCTTCGAGACACCGATGATCACCAGCAGGAGCGACGCCAGCAGAGCCACCCCGGCGATCCCCGCCAGGATGCGCTGGCCCACGAGAGGCTCGTAGCCCAGATCCTCCTCGTCGTCGACGCCGAGGAGCATGATCACGAACAGGATCAGCACGACGATGGCGCCGGTGTAGACGATGACCTGCACGACGGCCAACAGCTGGGCGTCCTGTTCGAGGAACAGGACGGCGACCCCGAACAGAGTGGCGACCAGGCTGAGGGCCGAGTGCACGGGGTTGCGCGACACGACGACGCCCACGGCACCGGCCAGCACGATGCCCGCGCAAACGGCGAAGACGGCTGCTTCCATCGGCTCAGTGCCCCCCGGAACCCGAGTCGGACGCTAGATACGGTTCGTTCAGAGCGATCTCGGCGGCCGACGCGTGCTCCACCCCGCCATGTTGGCCGACGACAGGATCGGGGTCGGCCATCGAGTCCTTGTCGGTCTGATCGGCCTCGGGCGGGCGGACCCCGTAGCCCAGCTCACCTGACCACGCCACCTTGCCCTCCAGGGCAGCCACGCCCGACGGCGAGGTGGCCCGCATCCACGCCGAGGTGTCCTGGTCCTCGCCCGGTCGCCAGTCCTCCCACGGCAGGCGCTGGGCCAAGCCGTCGTCGTCGACCACGAGCTCGGTCTTCGTGTAGATCGCATCCTGGCGGTTGGTGAACGAGAACTCGAACAACTTGGTCTCGGTGATGGCCTCGGTCGGACACGCTTCGACGCACAGGTCGCAGTGGATGCACCGCAGGTAGTTGATCTCGTAGATGAAGCCGTAGCGCTCGCCGGGCGAGACCGGATCGTCGATCGAGTTGTCGGCGCCGCGGACATAGATGCAGCGGGCCGGACAAACGCCGGCGCAGAGCTCGCAACCGATGCACTTCTCCATGCCGTCTTCGTAGCGATTCAGCACGTGACGGCCGTGCCGACGCAAGGCGACGGGCGCCTTCTCCTTGGGGTACTGCGTGGTCACGCGCTGCTTCTTGCCGATCTGGCGGAGGGTGACGAGGAAGCCGTCGAGGTAGCCCATCAGGCATCGACCTCCTGCATTCGATCGGACCGGCTGTTGGAGATGGCGGCGCGCAAGAGCGTGTAGGCGGCCAGCATCACCGCGATCGACACGACGATCACCGCCACCATGTTCCAGTTCTCGCTGCGGCCGATGTCGATGGCGGCCAGCAGCAACGACCAGCCGAGGGCGAGGGGGATCAGCACCTTCCAGCCCAGATCCATGAGCTGGTCATAGCGGAACCGCGGCAGCGACGCCCGGAACCAGACGAACATGAAGAGGAAGCAGATCAGCTTGACCAGGAACCAGATCACTCCCCACATCCAGCCCGGACCGAAGTAGGCCGGTCCGGCGGGCCCGCCGAGGAACAACGTCACGAAGATGGCCGACATGGTGATCGTGTTCATGAACTCGGCCAGGTAGAACAGGGCGAAGCGGATCGAGCTGTACTCGGTGTTGAACCCACCGACCAGCTCCTGCTCGGCTTCGACGAGATCGAACGGAGGTCGGTTCAACTCCGCGGTGCCGGCGATGACGAAGATCACGAAGGGGACGAGCCCGGTCACGATGAGGTTCCAGTTGGGCACGATTCCGCCCCAGCCGCGGCCGGCCTGGTACACGACGATGCCGTGGGTGCTGAGCGTGCCCGACTTCACGAGGACGGCGACGACCGAGAGGCCCAGGGCGGCTTCATAGGACACCATCTGCGCCGAGGCCCGCACCGACCCCAGTAGCGGGTACTTCGAACCTGAGGACCAGCCCGCCAGCATCACGCCGTACACGGCGATCGACGACATGGCCAGCACGAACAGGATGCCGATCGGTGGGTCGGCCAGCTGCATGTAGGTCGTGTGGCCGAAGATGTGGATCTCGCCGTTGTTGCCGTTGTTGAAGTCACCGCCGAAGGGCACCACCGCGAAGAGCAGGAAGGCCGGGACGAACGACAGGAACGGGGCCAACATGAACACGGCCCGCTGCGCCCGCTCGGGGATCAGGTCCTCCTTGAAGAAGAACTTGATGCCGTCGGCGAGGGTCTGCAGGACGCCGAACGGCCCGGCCAGGTTGGGGCCGATCCGGTTCTGCATGTCGCCGACGAGCTTGCGCTCGAACCAGATCATCAACATCGTGGCGACCAGCAGCAGCACGAAGACGATGATCACCTTGGCGATGACGATGAGGATCACCCCGGCGTCTATCGGGCCGATGAGGAGCGGATCGCCCATGGTCAGGCGCCTCCCGTTTCGACCCGAACATCGGTCACGGGCGCCGACGCGTCGATGAGCGATGCCGCGTGCAGTCCCGGCTGGTTGAAGTAGACGGCGGCCGAACCCCTCGGCACGCCCGCATCAGCGGCGATCTCGACCGTCAGATCGGCCTTGGACGAGCTCAGTCGGACGTGATCTCCGGCCGCCACGCCCAGGCGATCGAAGTCATAGGGGTTGACGCGCAGCAGGCTGCCGGGCGCCAGCGGCGCCAGCGACGGCGAATGGGTCACGAGCACGCCCTCGTCATAGAGCTTGCGGGTCGCGACGAGCCGCAACGAGTAGCTGTCGCGGGGCGCCAGCTCGAGCTCGGCCGGGGCGACGAAGGTGACCAGATCGGGCCGCTCGACGGGGGCGGCCGATTTGGTCTTCGCCGGCTTGGTCTTCGCCGGCTTGGTCTGCTCGGTCGCCTCGGGCTCATCCGGGGCCGTCGCCTCGGCTGACTCGCCCTCGGCCGCTTCGGTCTCGACCGGCTCGGGTGGCAACGGCACGACGACGCCGTCGGATGCCACCGCCTCCGCCAGGCGCTCGGCGGTGAGCCCCCGATAGGCCGGGGCGACCTGGGAGATCTCGGCCTGGATGGCCTCGATCGACTCGAACCCCAGATCGGAGCCGAGGGCCGAGGCCAGCTCGCTGGCGATGAGCCAATCGGGGCGCGCCGTGCCCGGCGACGTCACCCTGGGATGAAGCACGCTCACCCGACCTTCGATGTTGGTGCTCGTTCCGTCGACCTCGGTGAAGCCGGCCGCCGGCAGCACGACCTCGGCCTGTTCGACGCTGACGGTCGCGAACTGGTCGACGGCGACGATGGTCCGCACCGCGGCCAGCGCCCGCGTGGCCAGGTCGTGATCGGGGAAGTCCGACAGCGGGTCGGCGCCCAGCAGCACGAGCACGTCGATGTCGCCCCGGACTGCCGCTTCGAGGATGCCTTGGGTGTCGAGACCGCGTTGGCGCGGGACCTTGCCCCACGACGAGATGAACCACTTGCGACCGGCGTCGAGCGACACCCGACCGGGCAGCATGCCCGGCGCCAGCCCCATGTCCAGAGCCCCGTGGACGTTGGCCCGTCGCAGCACCGGCAAGAAGCGTGTGTCGGGCTTGCGGGCCAAGAGCGCCGCGGCGGCATCGACCACCGCCGCCCCGGATTCGGCCAGCGACTGACGACCGACCACGACCGTGATCGGTCCGGCCGCGACGAGCCCGCTGGCTCGACTCAGAGCCGTGGCGTCGACGCCACCGCCGTCGGTGCCGGGTACGGCCCCGTCGAGCAGGGCGCGGGCGACGACACCGGCTTCGCCCGGGCGCGGCTGCAACGAGATGGTGGCGTAAGGCGTGAACCCGCCGGCCTGGGGTGAGATCTCGATCACCTTCACGCCGTGGGACACGACGGCATCGCGCAGCCGCAGGAACAGGACGGGCAGCTCTTCTTTGATGTCAGGCGCCAGCAGGACGACCGTCCCGCCGTCAGCGCAGACATCGTCGATCGTGGCCGACGGCAGTCCCAGCACCAGCTCGGCCGGCAGACCGTCGCCGAGCTGGGCGTCGACGTGGTCGGTCCCGATGACGCCCTTGGCCAGCTTGGCCCAGGCATAGGCCGCCTCGTTGGTGAGGCGCGCCCCGCCGACGATGGCGACCCGGCCCGGATCGACGGCCTTGATGGCCGACGCCACCCGCCCGACGGCGTCGGACCACCGGGTCGTCATGTGGGCGTCGGCCGAGCGTACGAGCGGCTCGCTCAGCCGGTCGGCATGGCGCTGGGCCTCGAAGCCGTATCGGCCCTTGTCGCACAGCCATCCCCAGTTGACCGGGTCGATGTCGACCCCCATGTAGCGCAGCACCTGGTTGTGCGACGACTCGACCGAGATGCGACAGCCGACCGAGCAGCCCTGGCAGGTCGACTCGACGACGTCGAGGTCCCAGGGCCGGGCCCGGAACCGGTATGACGTCGCGGTCAGCGCGCCGACCGGGCAGATCTGCACGGTGTTGCCGCTGAAGTACGAGGCGAACGGTTCGTCGGGGAAGGTGTTGACCTCGGTCTGGTTGCCCCGGTTCATGAAGTGGATCAAGGGGTCACCGGCGACGTCCTTGGCGAAGCGGGTGCAGCGATCGCACAGGATGCACCGCTCGCGGTCGAGCAGGACCAGATCGCTGACCGGGATCGGCTTCTCGTTGTGGCGCTTCTCCTCGACGAAGCGGCTCTCACCCGGGCCATAGGCCATCGTCTGGTCCTGCAGCGGGCACTCGCCGCCCTTGTCGCAGACGGGGCAGTCGAGCGGATGGTTGATCAGCAGGAACTCGAGCACGCCGTCCTGGGCCTTCTTCGTGACCGGCGAGGTCGTGTCCACCTTCATGTCGGGCGTGCACTCGAGCATGCAGCTCGGCTGGAGTGCCGGACCACGACCCGTGTCGACCTCGACGATGCACATGCGGCACATGCCCACCGACTCCATGCGCGGGTGGTAGCAGAAGCGGGGGATGTAGATCCCGTTGCGCTCGGCCGCCTCGATTATCAGCTCGCCCTTGTTGGCGAGGATCGCTTGCCCGTCGATCGTGACCGGGACGCCATCGACCTCAGGCGGTGCCTTGAACCTGGTCGTGGTATCAGACATCGGCACCTGCTCGGCTGGGGACGGCGACCGCCACCCGGGACTGTACGGCCCGGCCGATGTGGGTCTCGAACTCGCCGCGGAAGCGGTCGATGGCCGACGCGATCGGCGAAACCGCGGACGGACCGAGCGGGCAGATCGTCGTCTGCTTGGGCGGCCATGCGATGCCGGGGCTGATGTTGTCGCTCACGTCCATCAGCAGGTCGAGGTCGCTGGGCCGGCCATAGCCGTCCACGATCCGTTGGAGGATGCGTTCGAGCCACGTCGTTCCTTCGCGACACGGCGTGCACTTGCCGCACGACTCGCGCGCGAAGAACCGCACGATGCGCAGACAGGCCTTCACGACATCGGTCGTCTCGTCCATCACGACGATGGCTCCAGAGCCGAGCATCGACCCGGCCCGGTCGACCGTTCCCTTCTCGAGCGGCAGATCGAGGTGCTCCTCGTAGAACCACGGAGCCGACGCGCCCCCAGGGATGAACGCCTTGAGGTGGCGATCGCCGCGGATCCCACCGGCGTACACCGGCGCGTAGATGAGGTCGCGGAAGGTGGTGACGCCGTACTCGACCTCGAACACACCAGGGCTGTTGACGTGGCCCGACACGGCGAACATGCGGGTGCCCTTCGACGCCTCGGCGCCCAGCGCGGTGAAGGCGCTGGCGCCGTTCTTGATGATCCACGCCACGTTGGCCAGCGTCTCGACGTTGTTGACGATCGTCGGCTGCAGGTACAGGCCCTTGGCCGCCGGGAAGAACGGGGGCTTGAGGCGGGGCATGCCGCGATTGCCCTCGAGGCTCTCGATCAGACCCGTCTCCTCGCCGACGATGTAGGCGCCGGCACCCCACGTCAGCACGATGTCGACCGAGAAGTCGGTGCCACCGATGTTGCGGCCGACATGTCCCGCGGCGTAGGCCTCGTTGAGAGCGGCGGCGATGCGCTCCTGGGCGAGCGCCATCTCACCGCGCACGTAGAGGAAGGCCTGGGCGCAGCCGACGGCGTAGCAGGCGATGAGGATGCCCTCGATGAGCTGGTGGGGATCGCGCTCCATCAACAGCCGGTCCTTGTAGGTGCCGGGCTCGCTCTCGTCGCCGTTCACGACGAGGTAGCGGGGCCACACACCCGGGGGGCAGAAGCCCCACTTGACCCCGGCCGGGAAGCCGGCGCCACCTCGGCCGAGCAGACTCGCCTCCTTGACCTCGGCGGCGACCGCTTCGGGGGTCATGGTCAGGGCACGGCCCAGGCCCTCGTAGCCACCCGTGGCCTCGAAGCGCGCCAACGTGTGCGAGTCGGCGTACTTGAACCGGTCGGTGATGATCTTCGGCGCGTCCGTGATCGTCATTCGCTCGACTCTCCGGCCGGGCCGGCGTTCATCGACATCCACACCGGTTCAGAACCACCCTCGGGCGACGCGGGACCGGCGGCCCGATCGGTCGGGATCGACTGGCGCACCCTGGCCAACGTGCCGTGAGGCGGGATCTCGTCGTCGAGGGATCCGGCCCGCAGATCCGCGACCAGCTGATCGAACTCGGCGTGGCTGATGCGATGGCGATAGCGGTAGTTGACCTGGAGACAGGGAGCCTCGGTGCACGCCGCGATGCACTCGACGTCCTCGATGGTGAACAGACCGTCGGGCGTGGTGTTGCCGGCCTTGATCCCGAGCGTCTGCTCGGCGTGCTCGAGCAGCTCTTCGCCGCCGAGCAACTGGCACGAGATGTTCGTGCACACGTTGACCAGGTAGCGCCCGACCGGCTCGCGCTTGAACATCTCGTAGAACGAGCAGGTGCCCAGCACCTCGGCCGGGCTGACGCCGACCAGTTCGGCGATGTGGACCATGGCGTCGTCGGTGACCCATCCGTCCTGCTCCTGGGCCAGGTGCAGCAACGGGATGAGGGCCGACTTGGGCCGCGGGTAGCGGGCGATGATCTCGGCCGCCAGCTCGACGTTGCCGGCATCGAGTCGGGCCATCAGCGATCGACCTCACCGAGGATCGGGTCGACCGACGAGATCACGGCCACCCCGTCGGCGATCAGGCCCCCGTGCATCAGATGGGGCAGCGTCTGGAGGTTCACGAAGCTCGGCCCGCGGATGTGCATGCGGTACGGATGCGAGCTCCCATCGGACACGATGTAGCACCCGAGCTCGCCCCGGGGCGATTCGACGGCGCAGTAGGCCTCGCCTTCGGGGACCTTGAAGCCCTCGGTGAAGATCTTGAAGTGATGGATCAGCGCCTCCATCGACTCGTCGATGCGCGCTCGTGGCGGCGGGGTCACCTTCTTGTCCTGGACGCGGTAGTCGCCCGTCGGCATGCGGTCGACGATCTGGCCGACGATGCGCAACGACTCTCGGATCTCGTTCAGCCGGATGGCGTAGCGGTCGAAGCAGTCGCCGTAGGACCCGACCAGCACGTCGAAGTCGACCTGGTCATAGGCCAGATACGGCATGTCCCGACGCAGGTCCCAGGCGTAGCCCGTGGCCCGCAGCAGCGGCCCGGTCGCGCCCAACGCCATGGCCGTCGCCGTGTCCATCACGCCCACGCCCTGCAACCGCTCACGCCAGATCGGCTGACCGGTGAGCAGCGTGTCGTACTCGTCGAGTCGGGGCGGGATCATGTCGATCAGGCGCATCACGTCGTCGCGCCAGCCATCGGGCAGGTCGGCCGCCACCCCGCCCGGCCGGATGTAGTTGTGGTTCATGCGCAAACCGGTGACCTTCTCGAGGAAGCGCAGGACCTCTTCGCGCTCGCGCCACCCGTAGAGCATCATCGAGATGGCCCCGATGTCCATGCCGTTGGTCGCCATGAACAGCAGGTGCGACGAGATGCGGTTGAGCTCGGTCATGAGCATGCGGATCCACACCGCCCGCTCGGGGACCTCGACGCCGAGCAGCTTCTCGACCGTCAGCGAGAACGCCAGCTCGGAGAACAGCGGCGACGCGTAGTCCATGCGCGTGACGTTGGTGCAGCCCTGGAGGTAGGTGAGCTCCTCGCCCGTCCACTCCATGCCGGTGTGGAGGTACCCGATGATCGGCTTGCACCGCAGCACGGTCTCGCCCTGCAGCTCGAGCATCAGGCGCAGCACCCCATGGGTGCTCGGATGCTGCGGGCCCATGTTGATGATCATCGTCTCGTCGGTCGGCACGGCCTCGAGCTCGGCGGCACGGTCGGCCGCATCGGCCTCGGCCGTGGAGACCTCGGCCGTGAGCTCGCCGTCGGCGCCGACTTCGCTCTCGGACATGCGCAGCACCGCGCCGGTTTCGATCATGCGCTGGACGGCATCGGTGATGTGGGTCGGCGCCAGCTCCTGAGGACCCTCGGACGTCTGGGTCGGAGCCGCGAACGGATCACCCTCGGCCGCGGCCTCGGTGGCGCTCCTGAGATCGTCAGTCGTGCTCATGGGTACCTTCGTTCAACCCCAACTGGTGGCTCACCTGACGTTCGGTGCGCCCTTGAACTGCACCGGGATCCGGCCCGAGTCGTAGTCCTTGCGCAGGGGGTGGCCCACCCAGTCCTCGGGCATCAGGATGCGGGTCATGTCCGGGTGGTCGGTGAAGTCGATGCCGAACATGTCGAAGACCTCGCGCTCCATGGCCTCGGTGCCAGGGTGGATCCCGAACAGCGACGGGCAGACGGCATCGTCCTCGGGGACCTGCACCCGAAGCCGGACGCGCTCGCGATCGCGGTGCGAGATCAGCGTGACCACGACCTCGAAGCGCTGGGGCTCGATGCCCTCGGGCAGCTCTCGACCCGGGTGGGTGAGGTAGTCGACGCCCGTCACGTCGAGGCACATGAGGAACCCCTCGTGGAACAGCGAGCTGACCAGCTCGCGCAACTGCTCGCGCGACGGGTGGACGACCTTCTGGCCGTGGGACCACGTCACCGGCACGCCATGGAGCACTTCGGGCTCGGGTGCCGGCTCGGTCGCGACTTCGGTGTCGGCGACGTCGCTCATGTGATCAGTCGCTCCCGGACCCGTCGTCACCCGAGGCCGCGCCCGCCCGCGCCAGGCGCGACGCCGACAGCTCGACGCGGGCGCCGTTGTCGACCTGACCGTCGAACTGCTCGATGACCAGGCCCTCGCCCTGACCCGGGCGGCGGGTCAGCTCGCCGGCGCGGATCTTGGCGTGCAGGGTCAAGATGGCGTGCAGCAGCGTCTGGGGCCCCGGCGGGCAACCCGGCGCGTACACATCGACGGGAACGATCTGGTCGACGCCCTGCACGATGGCGTAGTTGTTGAACATGCCGCCGCTCGACGCGCACACGCCCATCGAGATGACCCACTTGGGCTCCATCATCTGGTCGTAGATCTGGCGCAGCACCGGACCCATCTTCTGCGACACGCGGCCGGCCACGATCATCAGATCAGCCTGACGGGGCGAGGCACGGAAGACCTCCATGCCGTAGCGGGCCAGGTCGTAGTGCGACCCGCCGGTCGCCATCATCTCGATGGCGCAACAGGCCAGGCCGAAGCTGGCCGGCATCACGCTGCGCGCCCGGGCCCACTTGACCAGCTCTTCGAGGGAGCCGGTCAGGAAGTTGTGCTCGAGCCCCTCGAGGCCCTTGTCGAGGAAGCCACCCGGTTCGGCCATCAGGCCGCCCTCCCCGGCTCGTCGGTCGGCTCGGATCCGGCCGCGGGTTCGTCGCGTCCCTCGAGCCCGACTCGTCGCACCGTCGTGGCGGCGGTGCGGGCCGGGCTGGTGACATCCGAGCGGACGACCTGCTTGATCGGACCCCAGTCGAGAGCACCGCTGCTGATCAGGTACACGAAGGACTCGAACACGGCGGCGGCGAAGATCACGATGGCGAACAGGCCGAACGGTCCGAGGGAACGGAAGACGATGGCCCACGGGAACAGGAAGACGATCTCGATGTCGAACACGATGAAGATCATCGCCACCAGGAAGAACTTGACCCCGAACCGCTGCGGCAGCTCGCGGTCGGGGATGATGCCGCACTCGTAGGGCGCCATCTTGGCCACCGTCATGTTGCGGGGTCCGAGCATCCGGGAGGCGACGCGGCTCAGAAGGCCGAAGACGATGGCCAGCACCAGCAAGAAGAGGATCGGCAGGTACTGAGCCATGGATCAGACCTTCGCACCCTCGGCCTCGATGGCCTTGGCTTCGGCGGCCTCGGCTTCTTCCTGGTTCCGGCGCAGCGTCTTGTCGCGGTAGTGCAGCAGCACGGTGAAGAAGATGAAGAGCGAGAACGCGATGACGAACATCACCGCCGGCAACAGACGGGCCTGTCCGAGATCTCGCACCAGCACGACGCTGATCACGGGCTGGCTGGGATCGACCTTGGGCAACGGCGGGGCGTGACCGGGTACGGCCGTCTGCGGGATGACCGCCTGGACCTGCACCACCTCGTAGTGAGTCGGACTGCGACTGAACAGCTTGCTGAGCTTGTACTGCACGCGACAGATCGGGTCGCTGTTGATCAGGTTGTGCGTCCGCGTCTCGTTCGGGCAGTACTCGGCGCGCGTGGGCTTGCCGCCGTAGTCGAAGGTGGCCAGGTGCTTGTAGTCGGTCGCCAGCTTGAACAGGTTCGGGTTCGTCGTCAGCACCACGTCGGAGACCGTGGCCGCGTCGCCCGCCGAGGACTGCGGCACGATGCGCCAGCCGTTCAGGTCGACGTCGGTCATGTACTTGGCCAGCACGTCCGGATCGTTGCCCGCGATGTCAGACAGCGTCGCCTGGCTCGGGTTCGGGTAGTTCTTCAGGATCTCGGGATGGGCGTTGATGATCTCTTGGGGGTTGGGCAGCTTGGACGGCGGCGGCAACTTGTCCAGCACCTGGGTGCGAGCGGTGCCGCTCCCGGCGACGTAGACCTCGACCGGCTTCCAGCTGGCGTTGCGCCCGCGTGGACCGTTGGCCGGCGACGTGATCCACCACGTCATGGTCAAGATGCTGCACCAGCCGAACACCGCGGCCAGCGCCACGAGCAGCCCGAGGCGCGAGCCCATGTTGGTGGCCAGCAGCAGGTAGACCGATCCGGGTAGCAGCACCACGGCCAAGGTGACCACGAGGATGCCGCGGATGCCGGTGTTGAAATCGATGCCGGCGAAGAGGTGAATGGTCCCCATGGTTCCTACAGGCTCCGCTCGTAGTCCACGATGGCCGTCACTTGCGCTTCGGTGTACATGACCTGGGCCGGGCTCATGGTGGCCTTGGTGGGGTCGCTGCCGTTGGGGTTGATCCCCCAGGCTGGCATCTGGCCGCTGCCCATGCCCCCGTTGCCGTAGCCCTTGCCCGGGATCGAGCCGAGCATCACGAAGGCCACCTGTTCGGAGGCCGTGTCGAACTGGCGCTCCTCGCTCCCGTTGCTGAGGTTGGGACCGAGGCCCCCACCGCCACCGGGGACCTGGGCCATCCCGATCGACCAGCCCCTCGTGTGACACCGTGCGCAGGACCAGGCCCCGGCGGCGAAGGCGTCGTACTGACCCAGGTTGAACAACGCCTCACCGAGGGTCTTCCACTGGGTGTTGACCGGCGTGCCGTACAACGTGCAGTTGTTGTTGGCATCGGGCTTGCAGACCTTGGCGATCTCGGCGTTGAGGTTGGCGGTGGCCGTGTTGGCCGGCAGCTGGATGCTGCGGAGGTAGGCGATGACGTCGAGGAGCTGCTGGTCGCTGAGCGGTCCACCGCCGAGCGAGCCCCACGCCGGCATGGGCGACGGCGGGCGGCCGTACTCGAGGATGTTGTTGACCTCGGCCTCGGAGTACCGGTACAGCACGGTGTTGAGCGCTGGTGCCATCCACTTCACGGCGGCCACGTAGTCGCCGTTGGCGTTCAGCAGCGTGTAGGGGGCGGCCCCGCCGACGCCGTTCGGGCCGTGGCAGCTGACGCACTTGGCCTTGTTGAGGTAGACGTCCTCGCCGCGAGAGATGAAGACCTTGTCGTAGTGCTGGACCTCGCCCTGCTCCCGGGCGGGTTCGGCCAGCCAGTACAGCGGGAGGCCGATCGCGATCACGATGAGCAGCACCAGAGCCAGACCGAGCGTGCGGTCGAGCTTGGGGCCTTCGAGCTCTTCGTCGCTCAGGTACGGCTTGCGGTTGGCGGCCAGCTCGAGCTCGGCGCCGACCTCGGCCCGGCCCCGGCGCATGTTGCTGATCACCGCGATCACGAAGCCGATGATCAAGATGGCGACGACGACGCCACCGATCGCCCCGGCCGCGGTGGCCAGGACCTGTTGCTCAGCGAGGACAGGAATCAATGTTGTGCTACCCCACACAGTGCGGGCCCTCGGCTTCTTGGCCCGTGGTGTTGGTGCCGATAGGTGGTCCCTGGATGATCGTGCCGGTGTCGACGGTCAACACGCCGCCGTTGACGGTGGTCGAGAACCGGTCCATGCCTCGGGGAGCGGGCCCGCCGCGCTTCTCGCCGGCCTGGCTGTACTGCGAGCCGTGGCAGGGGCACTCGAACCACTGCGAGGTGAGGCACGACGGCACCCGACAGCCCAGATGCGGGCACGTCTGGTACACGACCGTGACCCCGGCCTGCAGCGAGTTGAGCACAGGCTGGCTGTAGACCTTCTCGGCCTTCTGGAGGGCGGCGGCCGGATAGGCCGTCATCCAGAGCCGGCCCTGGGCGAAGTAGAAGAAGCCGCTGCCGGTGCTGATCTCCGACAGGATGTCGCTGATCTTGCCGACCTGGATGACCGAGCCGAACCCGCCCTTGGGCACCGGCCACAGGAAGGCCAGGATCGAGGCGCCGAAGCCGGCCAGGCTGAGGCTCATGAAGGTCACGATGCTGCGATTGAGGAACTGGCGGCGGGTGACGCCGATCTGTTCGGGATCGGGCGGGACGAACGCGGAGATGTCAGCCGACGGCGCCTTCTCGATCTCGGGCGGGCGCCGCTCGAGGGCGGCCGACTTCTCGACCTCGCGCCCCGTCGTCGGCTCCACAACGGCTACGTCGGGCGCGACGACGGCGCTCTTGTCGCGCTGGCGCGTCTCGCGCGACAGCTGACCGGTGGCCTGGTCGGTGTCGCGGCGGCGCGTGGACGCGAACAGCACCAGCGCGGCCAGGATGATGAAGAGGGGGATGAGGATCAGCAGATAGGTCATGGGGGGCTCGGATCAGAGGTCGAAGAACAGCCCGCCGCTCCAGGGGGCGGTGAAGTTGAAGCCCTCCCCCCGGAAGAACGAGCCGATGATGACAAGCACGGCCCAGAACATGAGGAACGTCGTGAACAACGAGATCGCGAACTTGCGATCTTCCGGCTTGTGGCTCGGGTTCTTGTCCATGTAGGGGGCCAGGATCAACAAGAAGATGCCCATGCCTGGGACGGTCACCCCCGCGACCATCGGGTGGAACATGGTGAGCAGCTCTTGCAGACCGAGGAAGTACCAAGGGGCCTTCGACGGATTTGGGGTCGAGTTGGGGTTGGCCAACTCGAGGAGAGGCGCGTTCACGAAGATCGAGAACACGAGCAGGAAGGCGGTCATCAACAGGGCGGCCACGAACTCGACGGCCAGCAGATGAGGCCACACGTGCACCTTGTCGACCGGCGTGGCCTTCACGTCCTGGATCGACCCGGACTTGACCACGGTCAGCAGGCGCTGGGTGTGGCCCCCCGGTCCCGAGGCGGTCGGGGGCGGGGCGGCGGTGGCCACGGCGCCGCCGGCGGGGGGCGCCAGCGTGCCGACACCACCTCCACCGCCGGAGCTCTCGGATTCGCCCGCCGCCTTGCGGGCCTTGGCCGCCTTCGACCGCTCGAGCAGGTGGGCCGGGATCTTGCTGTCGCCCTCGGACGCGGCCGGGGCGTCGTCGGACGCGGCGGCGCTGGGCGCCTCGTCGCCGGCGGGCGCGGCCTTGGCCGCCTCGGCCTTCTGACGGGCGGCTTCGGCTCGCTTGCGTAGATGTTCGGGGATCTCTGTCATGGCGTCTCGTTGTCGATCTAGAGGGGACCTGAGATGCCGCCGTCCTTGCGCACCCGCCAGAAGTGGATGGCCAGGAAGATGACGGTGACGAACGGAACAAACAGGACGTGGAGCACGTACCACCGTAAGAGGGTGTCCGTGCCGATGACCTTGCCCCCCAATAAGACGAAGCGGACTTGATCACCGAACACGGGTGTGTAGCCCATCATGTTGGTGCCGACGGTGACCGCCCAGAGCGCGAGCTGGTCCCACGGCAGCAGGTAGCCGGTGAACGAGAGCAGCAGCGTGAGGGTGAGCAGGATCACGCCGATCACCCAGTTGAACTCCCGGGGCGGCTTGTAGGCACCGTGGTAGAAGACGCGCGCCATGTGCAGGAAGACCGACAACACCATGAGGTGCGCGGCCCATCTGTGCATGTTGCGCACGAGCAACCCGAACGTCACCGAGGTCTGGAGCGTGTAGATGTCGCTCCAGGCGTTGGCCGAGGTCGGGCGGTAGAAGAACATCAGGAAGATGCCCGTGATGGTGAGCACGATGAACAAGAAGAAGCTCAGTCCACCGAGGCACAGGGTGTAGGACACCTTGACCGCGTGACGCTTCACCTTCACGGGGTGAAGGTGGTAGAGCACGCTGTTCATGATCACGTAGGAGCGGTTGCGGGGGCTGTCGGTGTAGCCCTTGCGGAACACCGAGCCGGGCCGGAAGATCGAGTTCCAGGCCTGGCTGCCCTGAACGGATTCGTTCAGCTCGGCGATCCTGCTCTTGCCCTTGGGCTGCATGGTCTTGGCCACGTCAGTTCCTTTGTCCCGGTCCGGCGACCGAGTCTCGAGCGGTGATGTCCTGATGGGAGGGGTCTGGGCCTGATGGGGCCCGGTTCGGCGAGAGGCTCATCCGAGCCGCATCCCGTATCCGTAGCCATACGTCGTCATGCGCTGGTGCGTATCACCGGCCGACGAAGGGTCGCCGACCTTACCGAGGATGATCACGCCCGTGGGGCACCGGTCGACGCACAACGCGCAGCGTGTGCAGACGTCGTCGTCGATCAGGAACACCGAGTGGTCACCGGGGTCCTCGCCGGGGCGCTCGGTGAGGATGGCCTCGTCGATGGCCTCGGTCTTGACCAGATGGATGCACTTCCACGGACAGATGTCGACGCAGCCCTCACAGGTGATGCACTCGGACTGGTCGATGTGGATGAACTGCTTGGGCTTGACCGCCTTGGACAGCCACGCCGCGTCGACTTCCTGGAGGACGTAGTCGTCCCGGAACTCGGGCATCGGGGGATTGGCATCGGTGCGACCCATGTCAGCTCTTCCGCACCAGCGGACGCCCGTAGTCCGAGGTGGTGATGGCCGGAACGGCCGCGGCACGCTTGGCCCGGTTCTGCCACCAGGCGAAGATCCAGATCTGGAAGGCGAGCGCCGCCACGTAGATCCCGACGACGAGGATGTCGCGGACGGTCTGGTACGTGATGGTGAGGGGGAACCAGCCCCCGGCCTTCTGGTTCTTGAGGATGCCGAAGGGGCCGGTGAACAACTTGGCCGGCACCCAGCCGAGCTCGTTGGAGGTCCAGGTCAGCCACAGGTGAGGGACCATCGCATAGGTCCAGAACATCACGAAGAAGGCGTACATGGACGCCACCATCGCCTCGCCCCAGGTGAGCGGCGTGCCCGGCGGGCGCCGCTTGGACATGGGAATCACAAGGAGGATCAGTGCGACGTCGATGAGGAGCGCTGTGACGAACGCAACCACCTGGGTGGGGACCTCCGTTGCTGGACCGGTTCAGCCTACCGCCGGCGATCGCGACCCCCGGTTCACCAGGGCGTGATCAGGCGGAGCAGGACTGAGGTTTAGCACGACCATCGCGGGCCAAGCACATCGGCAGCGGCGCTCACACGACACCGATGCGACGCCGATGCGAACCCGGCGGGACACCAGCACCGGAGCCCCCGGTGACCGTCTTGGCCTCACGGCGCGCGCGTGACCTAATGTGCGAATCGATGCTACCCCGGCCCGCCGACCGATGCCGCTGTTACGCGGTCAGCGAGCCGACTTTGAACATGCCCCCGGAGGCCGGCTGTGACCGAAGTACCCGAGCATCTCCTCAAGCGCTCCCGCGACCGTCGGGCGGCGCTGGGCCTCGGGGGTGGCGGAGACGCCGGAGGGGGCGACGCCGGGGCATCGGCGGCGTCCACCGCGTCCGAGAGCACCGAGGTCGAGGCCAGCGCCGGCGCCAGCGCGGCGGCCCGGCCGGCCGCCGTCGAACCCATCGAGGCGATCGCTCCTCCCAAGCCGCTCGCCCCCTTCGTCCGGGCCTCGCTCGAGCGCAAGCGCATCCCCCTCTGGGTCATGCCGGTGCTCGCCTTCCTGCCCATCTGGGCCGTGATCTACGTCAACACGCTTGTCGGCGCCGTATTCGAACGTGCCGACCCAGACTCGTCGCCGGCGCCACCGTGTACCAGAGCTGCTCGAGTTGCCACGGCGCCAACGGCGAGGGCGGCGTCGGTCGCCAGCTCAACGACGGCGAGGTGCTCAAGACCTTCCCCTACATCGCCGACCAGCTCGAGTTCGTGTGGGGCGGCGACGTCGGCAACCCGGTCGACAAGCCCTACGGCAACCCGAACCGGCCGGGGGGCCAGCGCATCGCCGGTCACTTCGGGCAGCTGATGCCGGCGTGGAACGGCGTGCTCACCCAGGCCCAGCTGCTCGACGTCGTGCGCCACGAACGCGAGACGATCAGCGGCGAGGTGGTGCCCGAGAAGCAGATCGCCCCGGACGGCTCGCTGCTGTGGCCCAACGGCACGCCGGTGCTCGACCCGACCACCGGCCTGCTGGTCAACCCCGACGGCTCGACGATGCTCGACCCGACCACGGGCAAGCTGACCAACCGGTCCCTGGCCGAGTCGGCCAAGGCCAAGGCGTAACTGCCGGCGCACTGGGTCTCCGGTCGGCGAGCCTCCCTCCGACCGCTTCGCCATCCGGGTGTCATCCTCCGAGCGGCCCGGCAGCTGAAATCGTCCGGGGGTGCGGGCCGACCGTAGGCTGGGGCGGTGACTGCGGCCGCTGCTCCTCGACCTGACGGTGGACGCCACGACGTGCTGGTGGTCGGAGGCGGGCCTTCGGGCGCGGCGACCGCGTACTGGTTGGCCGAGGCCGGCCACGACGTCGTGATCGTCGAGCGCAAGCGCTTCCCCCGCGAGAAGACCTGTGGAGACGGGCTCACGCCCCGGGCCGTGCACCAGCTCGACGAGATGGGGCTGGGCGAGCGGATGGCCGACTACCACCGCTTCGACGGACTGCGGGCGGTGGCCCACGGCATCGAGCTCGAGCTCGAGTGGCCGACGCACTCGATCTATCCGTCGCACGGCTAT
Source organism: uncultured Microthrixaceae bacterium (assembly GCA_963734965.1). Lineage (GTDB taxonomy): Bacteria > Actinomycetota > Acidimicrobiia > Acidimicrobiales > Acidimicrobilacustridaceae > UBA4742. The sequence continues at coordinate 1,561,610 of CAVTJK010000004.1, forward strand.
GTGGTGCGCCGATCCGACCTCGACACGATGGTGGCCGAGCACGCGGTCAAGGCCGGGGCCGTGCTGCGTCAGGGCACCGAGGCCGTGGCCCCGATCGAGACCGGTGGATTGATGACGGGCGCGGTGGTGAAGGACAAGGAGTCGGGCCGCACCGAGGAGATCTCGGCCCGGTACGTCGTCATCGCCGACGGGGCCAACTCGCGGTTCGGCCGGGCCCTGGGCACCTCGCGCAACCGGACCTACCCGCAGGGCATGGCCATCCGCGGCTACTTCGCGAGTCCGATCAGCGACACGCCCTGGATCGAGAGCGCCCTCGACGTCCGCGACCGCAACGGCCACTCGCTCCCCGGCTACGGATGGATCTTCCCGCTGGGCGACGGCCAGATCAACGTGGGCATCGGCCTGCTGTCGACGTTCCGGGACTTCAAGTCCGTGAACACCACCCACATCATGAACGAGTTCGCGGCCACCGCTCCCGAGCGTTGGGGGATCTCGCCCGAGACGGCCACATCGGTCCCGACGGGGGGTCGGCTGCCGATGGGCGGCTCGGTCGGACCCAAGGTCGGACCGACCTGGATCGTGGTCGGCGACGCCGCCGGATCGATCAACCCGTTCAACGGCGAGGGCATCGACTACGCCTACGAGACCGGGCGCATCGCCGCCGGGCTCCTGGACGAGACGCTGCGGACCGGCGACGGCATGGTGCTGCAGCGCTACCCAGCCGTGCTCGACGAGACCTACGGCCTCTACTTCAAGGTGGCCCGCCTGTTCGCCAAGGTCATCGGCCAGCCCACGCTCATGCGCGAGCTGACCCGCGTCGGCATGCGCTCGCACACGCTCATGGAATGGGTGCTGCGGATCATGGCCAACCTGTTGCGAGACGACGAGCGCGGCACCGCCGAGCTCGTCTACCGCGCCGCTGCTCAGATCGCCCGGGTCATCCCCGAACCCACCGCCGCCTGACGAGGCCTGACGGACCGGTCACCGACCGTCGCCCAGCGACGAGTTCTGGTGCCGCAACCGAACCCCACAGAGTCACGCGACGGCACTGAAACCACCGCGGCGGGCCCGGCGAACGGTGTCGAGGAGCTCGCGGCGACGGTGCCACACGACGAACTCGTCGATCTCGACGACGAGCCAGCCGGCCCGCTCGAGCCGCGCCTTGCGTTCAGCGTCGTGTCGCTGGTCGGTGAGGCTCAGGTGATAGAGGTCGCTCTGGACCTCGAAGATCACCTTGCACTCGCGATCGAGGAGGTCGACTCGTCCGATCCACTCGTGGTCGTCGCCCAGGTCGACCTGCCGTTCGAGCGGTCGTTGGCCGTCCTCGACGAGCAACTCGTTCACCCGAGCTTCGAGGTTGCTCTCTGGCGGGCGGTAGTCGGGCGGACGCTCGGCGACGAGCTCCCGAAGCAACGTGATGCCACTCCGACCGCTGGCTCCGAGCTCATCGAGCGTGCGATCGAGCGTTCGCCTCGAGAGCAGGCCCCGCGACCACGCCCGATCGAGAAGACGCGCCGTTCGCTTGGGATGCAATGTTGCCGCCAGGTCGAAGATCGTCCGCACGGCGGTGGTCACCCGGAGTCCATCGAGTTCGGTGACATGCCGGTCGTCGAAGGCGGCGCTCGTGTGAACGACACAGAGCGGGCTCACGCGCACCCCGGGATTGCGGTGGCACACGACGTGAACGGGCATGAGCTTGAAGCCGGGGAACTGCCACAACGCGGCGGCCGAGTACCGAGCGAGGGCGGCGCCTCCGCCGACGTCCAGAAGCGCCGCCTTGGCGAGCATCAACGGGGTCTGAGGTACCGCGCCCGAACGCAGAACGCGCGGACTCAGCGGGACCCAGTCGCCGCGCTCGATCCGACGCCGCAAGACCCGCCCACCGACACCGGCGTCGTGGGCCTGACGACGAGCAACCAAGGCGAACTGCTCACAGGCGATCGATCGGAGTATCTGGTCGGGATTCATGCTCACCCAGGCAACCACTGGGGTGTGACAGTCACCGCCGTCGCTGGCTCAGGTCCCGCTTCCGACCGCGCTCACCCCCGTTCCAGTGCCGCAAGCCGACCCCTCAGGGTCACGCGACGGCACCAAAACGAGACGAGCTGGGTTCCGGTGCCGCAAGCCGACCCCTCAGGGTCACGCGACGGCACCAAAACGAGACGAGACGGGCGGCGGGTCAGCGAGCGGGCGGCGACGGCCGTCGCGGCGTCGGCGGCGATGTCGACGACCTGGGCGAGGATCTCGTCGCGGTGGGTGGTGCCGGGGAAGAGGACCTCGTAGGCGCCGGGCGCGAGGGCCACGCCTCGGTCGAGCATCTCGTGGAAGAAGGCGGCGTACATCTTCTCGTCGGTCTGCTTGGCCGTCTCGTAGTCCGTGGCGACGCTGGTCGCCGAAGTAGAGCCCGACGAGCGGTCCGGCGACGGGCACCTGCACGGGCAAGCCGGCACCACCGATGGCCGAGGCCAGGTCAGAGGCGAACCGGCCCACGCGGGCGGTCAGGGTGGCGTAGGTGTCCTCGGTGAGCTGCTCGAGGGCGGCGACGCCGGCGGCGGTCGCGAGCGGGTTCCCCGACAACGTGCCGGCCTGGTACACGGGCCCGAGCGGGGCCAGCACGTCCATGATCTCGGCGCGGCCGCCGAAGGCTCCGACCGGCAGGCCCCCGCCGATGACCTTGCCCAGCGTCGTGAGGTCGGGCGTGACCCCGAGCCGCTGCTGGGCTCCTCCGAGGCCGACCCGGAACCCGGTGATGACCTCGTCGAAGATCAGCAGGGCGCCGACCCGATCGCACTCGGCGCGCAGGCCCTCGAGGAATCCGGGGACCGGGTTGACCAGCCCCATGTTGGCGGCGATGGGCTCGACGATCACACACGCGACCTGGTCGTCCAGCGTCGGCACCACGTTGTAGGGAGCGACGATCGTGTCGGCCACCGCCGAGGGCGTCACCCCTGCCGACCCCGGCAGGCCGAGGGCGGCCATGGCCGTCCCGCCTTCGACGAGCAGCGCATCGGAGTGCCCGTGGTAGTTGCCGGCGAACTTCACCAGCTTGGATCGCTCGGTGTAGCCGCGGGCCACCCGGATGGCGCTCATCGTCGCCTCGGTGCCGCTCGAGACCAGCCTGACCTTGTCGATCGACGGGACCCGCTCGGCGATCGTCTCGGCCAACTGCACCTCGCGGGCGGTGGGTGCCCCGTAGGACGTTCCGTCAGCCGCCGCGACGCACACGGCGTCGACGATGCTCGGGTTGGCGTGGCCGAGGATGATGGCGCCGTAGGACTGGACGAAGTCGACGTAGCGCCGGCGCTCGACGTCCCAGACGTGAGGCCCCTCCGCCGTGGCCACGAAGTAGGGAACACCTCCCACCGACTGGAACGCCCGCACAGGCGAGTTGACACCCCCTGGGATCACGCGTTGGGCGCGATCGAAGAGGGCTTCGTTGGTCGGGTCGGTCATGGCGACGCTCCGGCGCTCGTACCCGTCACGTCAGTCGAGCGTCTCGGCCAACGAGCGGGCGAAGTAGGTGAGGATGATGTCCGCGCCCGCCCGCTTGACGGCACCGATGTGCTCGAGCGCCACCGCCGGCCCGTCGATCCAGCCCCGCTCGGCCGCGGCCTGGACCATCGAGTACTCCCCCGACACGTGATAGGCGGCCAGCGGCACGTCGACGAGCGCTCGGGCCTGAGCGATGACGTCGAGATAGGCCAGCGCCGGTTTGACCATGACCATGTCGGCGCCCTCGTCGAGGTCGGCCCGGATCTCCTCCAGCGCCTCCCGGGCGTTGCGGGGATCCTGCTGGTAGCCCTTGCGATCGCCGCCGCCGACGATGGTCACGTCCACGGCGTCACGAAACGGTCCGTACAGGGCCGACGCGTACTTGGCGGCGTAGGCCAGGATCGCCACGCCGGCGTGGCCCGATCCGTCGAGGGCGGCGCGGATGGCCCCGACCTGACCGTCCATCATCCCGCTCGGGGCGCAGATGTCGGCCCCGGCGCCGGCCTGGGCCTGGGCGACGCGGCCGTAGAGCTCGAGGGTGGCGTCGTTGTCGACCTCGCCGTGCTCGTCGACGAGGCCGCAATGGCCGTGATCGGTGTACTCGTCGAGGCAGAGGTCGGCCATGAGCACGAGCTCGTCACCGAGGTCGTCGCGGAGATCCCTCAGCGCCACCTGGACGATCCCGTCGGGATCCCACGCCCCCGAGCCCTGGGCATCCTTGGTCGACGGCACCCCGAACAGGATCACGCCGGGGACGCCGAGACCGGCCAGCTCGGCGACCTCCTTGCGCAGCGATTCCCGGGTGTGCTGGACCTGACCCGGCAGCGAGGCGATGGGCTGGGGCTCGTCGATGCCCTCTCGTACGAACAGGGGCGCGACGAGGTCGTCGACCGACAACCGGGTCTCGGCGACGAGGCGGCGCAGCGCCGGGGTGCGTCGCAGTCGCCGCAGGCGTCGATCGGGGAAGCTCACGACCTCATCGTAGGTCGCCGGTTCGGTGACGACTCGACCCGCAGGACGCCGGCCGGGCCCCGACCAGGCGGTCGAGCCGGGCCAGATCGAGGTCGGCCAACGACGTGACCACCAGGTCGGCGTGAGGGAACGACGACGACGCGGTGATCCGGTTGGGGACGACGACGCAGCAGAATCCGGCGGCGTTGGCGGCGACCGAGCCGTGATGCGAGTCCTCGAGGGCGACCGAGCCAGCCGGGTCGACGCCGAGCTCGTCGGCCGCGGCGAGGTACACATCCGGCGCCGGCTTGGTCCGGGGGACCTGGTCGCCGCACACGACCACCGCGAACCGGTCGGCCAGCCCGATGCGTTCGAGATGGGGGACCACCCAGTCGACCGGTGAGCTCGAGGCCACCGCCGTGGGGACTCGGGCGGCCGCGGCGGCGTCGAGCAGCGCCTCGACCCCGGGCCGGATGGTCTCGGCCGCGATCAGCGCGTGGTGCGCCTGCAGCCGCCGCGCTCGGACGAGGTCACGGTCGATGGGTCGCCCGACGACCTCCTCGAGCCAGAGCGACCAGTGCCGGTTGTCGGTGCGGCCGACCCTCTGGCGCCAGTCGTCGAGCGCCAGATCGGCCCCGTGGGCCACGAACTCGTCGCGGACGGTCACGAACTCGGGCCATTCGGTGTCGAGGATCAGGCCGTCGAAGTCGAAGACCAGTGCGTCCAGGCTCATGGTCGTCGACCCTACGGTTCGACCCGCCCGGCTCCCAGTGGATTCAGGCGCGGGCCGCCACCACGTGATCGATGAGCGCGTCGACGAGCCCATCGACGGTGTGGGTGGTGGCCTCGACGTCGACCCGCAGCCCCAGCCGCCGCGCCGTGGCCGAGGTGACCGGTCCGATCGACACCACCAGCGGGGGGACCTGGTCGGCTCCGAAGGCGGCCACGAACCGCTCGACGGTCGAGGACGACGTGAACGTGACCACGTCGGCCCCCGCCATGGCCTCGCGCTCGGTCGGCCCCAACGCCGGGGCGACCGTCCGGTAGGCATCGACCACCTCGACCTCCCACCCGGCCGCCCGCAGCCCGTCGGGCACCACGTCCCGGGCCACCGCGGCGCGCACGAGCAGGACCCGACCACCAGGGGGCGGATCCGGGAAGTCCTCGACCAGCGATTCGGCCACGAATCGCCTCGGCACCAGATCGGCGGTGATGTTGCCGGCGGCGAGGGCGGCAGCGGTGCCCGTCCCGATGGCCGCGACCTGCACGCCGGCCAGATCGCGACCGTCGTGCATGGCGACCAGCAGCCGCCGGGCGCCGTTGGCCGAGGTCAGGACCACCCAGTCGAACGAGGCCAGCCGGGTGACGGCGTCGGCCAGGGCGGCGCCGCCGTCGTCCGGATCGGCGATCTCGATGACCGGCACCGCGACCGGATCGGCACCGGCGGACCGCAAGGCGCTCACCATCGGCGCCGCCTGGGCCCGCGGCCGGGTCACGACGATGCGTTGCCCGAACAACGGTCGGGACTCGAACCAGTCGAGGTTCAGGGCCGCGACCTTCCCGATCACGATCGTGCTCGGGGCCTCGAGTCGATGATCGGCCAGGGTGGCCAGCGTGGCTCGCACGGTCTGCTGCTCGGGACGGGTGCCCCACCGGATGGCGGCGGCCGGCGTATCCGGAGCGAGGCCGCCGGCCATCAGCCGGGCCGTGATCTGCGCGACTCGCTCGACCCCCATCAGCACGACGATGGTCCCGCCCAGAGCGGCCACCGCCTCCCAATCGAGCTCGCCCCCCTTGTCGGGGTCCTCGTGGCCGGTGATCACCGTGAACAAGGTCGACGAGTGCCGCAGGGTGAGGGGGATCCCGGCGTAAGCCGGGACGGCGATGGCCGAGCTGACGCCGGGCACGATCTCGAAGGCCACGCCCGCCTCGAGCAGGGCGGCCGCCTCCTCTCCCCCGCGGGCGAACACGAAGGGATCGCCCCCCTTGAGCCGCACGACCTCCTGGCCGGCCCGGCCCCGATCGACCAGCATCTGCGCGATCTCGTCCTGGGGGACCGGGGCATGACCGGGCGCCTTGCCCACGCTGATGCGCTCCGCGGTCGGCGGAGCCAACTCGAGCAGGCTCGCCACCGAGAGGCGGTCGTAGACGACCACGTCGGCCCGGCCGAGCACCTCGGCCCCCCGAACCGTCAACAGACCAGGATCTCCGGGCCCGGCCCCCACGAGGTAGACAGTCACCGCGCCAGCGTAAACGGCCCCTCGGGCGGCCCGGTCGGTATCTCAGGCAGGGGTTGTCCGCCTGGGGTGGCAAGATGGACCCGTGAGCATCACCGACGCCGGACCGAGGACGGCTCGCGCCGAGAAGACCCGGGTGGCCATCGCCGATGCCCTGCTCAGCCTGATCGACGAGGGGGACCTGCAGCCGACGGCGACGCGCATCGCCGAACGGGCCGGCATCTCGTTGCGGCTGATCTACCACCACTTCGGCGATCTCGAAGCCCTGTTCCAGGAGGCCTCCCAGCGCGAGGCCGTCCGGCTGATGGCCAGGGTCAAGGCCGTTCCCCTCGACCTGCCCTTCTCCGAGCGGCTCGACGCCTTCGTCGAGCAGCGCTGCAGCCTGCTCGAATGGATGACGCCGGTCTGTCGGGCCGCCGCCCTCCACGCCCACTCGTCACCCACCCTGCAGGCCGCCGGCCAGCAAGGGGTCCGGGCCTTCGACCGATCGCTCAAGAACACGTTCTCGGCCGAGATCGCCCTGCTGCCCGAGCCGTCCCGCCGGCCGCTGGTGCTGGCCATGTGCACCCTGACCGGCTGGACCAGCTGGTACTCGATGCGGTCACGGAACAAGACGGTCGACGAGTGCCGGGCCTCGGTCCGCCTCGCTGTGTGCACCCTGCTGGGCCAGCCCGCCTGATCGATCGGCCCTCCGGGCTCGCGGGTCGCTGACCCGCCCCGACCAGCCGATCGACAGCCTCGTCGATTTCGGGCAATCCAACTGCGCCCTTCGCAGCGAATCACCTCATGACAGATCGCGGCATCTGGCGAGAGGCCGCGGTCGAGGAACCGATCTACGGAGGCTCGGGGTGAACGGGACAGTCGGACCTGACCACATCGACCGCGACGACGGACGGGGCTGCGGAGGCTCGACATGAGGGCCCGCACCCGCCGGGACTGCATCGACCGCGACGAAGCAGCGAGCGACGCCGAAGGGCGGGATCGCCCCGACGACGCCGAGGGTCCCCCGGCCGGCGCCGACTGGGTCGCCTTCGCCCTGTGCAAGGGGCGGACCAACCTCTTCTTCGGCATCGCCGGCGAGCGCCCCGAACGACGGGTTCGGCGCGAGGCGGCGGCCCGCAAGGTGTGCGGCGACTGCCCCGTGCGCATGCCGTGTCGGCTTCTGGCCCGTGTCAACCGTGAGAACGGCTTCTGGGGCGGCGAGTCCGAGGAGGAGCGGGCGGCCGCCGGCTTCGCCCCGAAGTCGATCGCCCGCCGATCGGTGCAGGCGGCCTCGGCCCAACACGTGAGCATCAGCCCGCGTCGGGCGCGCGCCGCCGCCTCCTAGTCCCGGGCCACCGCGTCGGCCTGCGGCACCCGGCTTCGCTCTGGATCAGGTCAGGCTGTTCGACACCGAGGCGTAGGCGGCCAACGCCCGCAACCGGGCCTCGGGGTGGTCGACGATCGGCGACGGGTAGTCCGTGCCCAGCGTGACGCCCGCGGCGGCCAGGTCGGGCGCCGACAGCTCCCAGGGGGCGTGGATGGCCTTGGCTCCCAACCCCGAGATCTCGGGCACCCAGCGCCGGATGTAGGCGCCGGCCGGGTCGAACTTGCGGCTCTGGATCACGGGGTTGAAGACCCGGTGGTAGGGCGAGGCATCGGGCCCCGTGCCTGCGACCCACTGCCAGTTGCCGACGTTCTGGGCCACGTCGCCGTCGACGAGCAGCTGGCGGAAGTGGCGTTCGCCCACCCGCCAGTCGACGAGCAGGTCCTTGACCAGGAACGATGCGGCGATCATGCGCAGCCGGTTGTGCATCCAGCCCGACTGCCGGAGCTCGCGCATGGCCGCGTCGACGATCGGATAGCCGGTGTAGCCACCCTTCCAGGCGGCGATCTCGACCGGGTCGTTGCGCCAGTCGATGCCGTCGAACCGCTCCCGCATCGAGTGACGCGGCAGGCCGGGCAGCTCCAACAGCAAGTGGGCGTACCAGTCCCGCCAGGCCAGTTGGCGGGTGAACGCGTCCCGGCCCAGGGTGCCCTCGCCGACGGCGGCGGCGACCAGCCGCGGCGACAGCGTGCCGAAGCGCAGATCGGCCGACAGCCGCGACGTGCCGTTGTGGTCGACCCGGTCGTGGTCGTCGCCGTAGTCGTCCACCCGGTCCAGGAAGTCGACCAGCCGGAGCTGGGCCTCGGCCTCGCCCTCGAACATCGGCGCCGGACCATCGAGGGTGGGGATGGGCTCGCCGGGATCGTCGAGCAGCGTGGCCTCCCCCGGTTCGGGCCAGTCGTCCCAGGGCTGGACCTTCCAGGCCTTGTAGAACGGAGTGAAGACCCGCGACAACGTGCCCTTGGCGGTGAGCACGTCGCCCGGCGCATGCACGAGGGTGCCCCACCACTTCTGCACCGGAACCTGGAGGGCTGCTTCGACCTTGTCGTCACGGGTGACGGCGAAGGGCGTGACGTCGGCGTTCCAGTACACGCCGCCCGTGCTCAGCAGGGCTGCCGTCTCGGGCACGATGTGCTGGGGATCCCCGGTGCGGACCAGCAGGCGGCCGCCGAACTGCGCCAGCGCGAAGTCGAGCGCCTGCACGGTGGCGAGGAGCTGGCGGCGTCGATAGGGGCCGGCGCGATCGAGCAGCCGAGGATCCACGACGAAGAGCGGGACGACGAACCGACGTTCGCTGGTCGCCGCCGCCCACGCCGGGTTGTCATCGAGCCGAAGGTCGCGCCGAAACCAAACGAGGCCGATCTCATCAGAGACGGTCATGTCAGGTCAGGGAAAGGTCGCAGGAATGACGGGGCCACTCATTGCCATCGGCCGTTTGGGCCCTCAGGCAAGCGGTCGACCGAAGGGAAGCTCGGATTGCCAGGTCGCCAGGAAGGCCTCGGCCCGGTAGCAGCCGCCCAACAGGGGGCCATCGGCGTGGTTCATCACCTCGAGCAGCGAGGCGCCGATGGCGGTGGCGGCCACGCTCTGGGGATCGCCCTCGCCTTCGGGCCAACCGGCGAAGAGGGGCCCGGCGGTGCTGATGAAGTCGGGGACCACGACCACGCCGGCGCGACGCAGCACGGCGAGGGCCTTGGCCGTGACGGGGATCGGCCCTGACGGGACGACGACCTTGGCCCCCAGGCCGGCGGCCACGTCGTGGTCGATCACGCCGGTCTTGGATCCCACCACCAGCACGTCGGCTTCGACCCCGAAGACGGCGGCGGGCTCGCCGACCTGTTCGCCCAGTCCGACGACCAGGGCGGCCCCGTCCTGCGCCCAGCCCCCGGCGAGCCGCTCGACGTCGAGCCCGGCGTCGTCGACGACGGTGCCCTCGGCCGTCGCGACGGCCACGAGCCTGGCGCCACGATCCACCAGTTGGGCGGCCAGAACGCCGCCACCCTCGTCGAAGCCCTCGATGGCCACGCGTCGACCGGCCAGACCCCCGGTCGCGGTGTCGGCCGCCGCCGCGACACCGACGCCAGTCAACTGATCAGCGGCCTCCCAGTAGCGACTCGGCCGGGGATCGACGGCCCGCAACCCGGCCAGGGCATCCGGCGCAACGCCACGTCCTGGCTCGGTCAGCAGGCGTCCGTCGCGAACGAGGGGCTCGACTTCGGTGACGAAGGCGGCCAGCGCCTCGGGCCGAGCATCGGGCTTGGCGTTGACACCGGCCGAGGCTCCCCCCACCTTGCGCTCGAAGGTGGCGAATCGATAGGTGAGGGTACGGGCCAGGGCGGTGGCCCCGTCCACCAGGATCTTGGGCGCCGACCGGGTGATGCCGGCGCCGGGGGCGTCATCGAGATCGAACACGATGAACGCGTCGGTCGAGTCCAGCTTGTGGATCTGCACGCGGGCATTCTGACACCGCCGAGCCGACGGCGATCCCACCCGGACAGGGCCCACACGGGCTGAGCGTCACGAGGGTCGATCGGGAAGCGGCATCATTGGCCGGTGGAACGTCTCCCGGCCGCTGTGGCCGACTCGCGCACGACGGTCCCGCTGGCGACGACAGCCGGGCTGATCGTGCTCGGGGCCGGGATCGTCGGCCTGGCGACCGCTCGCGCCGCCCAGCGGGCCGACCCGTCCCTCGACGTGCTGGTGATCGACAAGGAGCCCGCGCGTGGCCGCCCATCAGAGCGGGCACAACTCGGGTGTCATCCACGCCGGCATCTACTACGCCCCCGACACGTTCAAGTCCGAGCTCTGCCGGCAGGGCCGAGCCGAGCTGATCGAGTGGTGCGGGCGCCACGGGGTCGCCGTCGACCACTGCGGCAAGGTCGTCGTGGCGACCTCGCCCGACGAGCTCGCCGGCCTCGGCGCGCTCGAGGACCGCGCCGGCCAGAACGGCATCGCCGTCACTCGCCTGGGCCCGGCCGGGCTGGCCGACCACGAACCCCACGCCGCGGGCCTGGCCGCGTTGCACGTGCCGAGCACCGCCATCGTCGACTTCCGCCAGGTGTGCGCCGAGCTGGCCGCAGGCATCGAGCGGCGCGGCGGCACCATCGTGCTCGACTGCCCCGTCACCGGGATCGACCGCCACCCCGACGAGCTGGTCGTGCACACCTCCAAAGGCGATGTCCGGGCGCCGCTGGTCGCCAACTGCGCCGGCCTGCAGAGCGACCGGCTGGCGGCGTTGGCCGGGGATCCCCCGGGCGCGGCGATCATGCCGTTCCGCGGGGAGTACCACGAGCTGGCCCCGACCCGGCTCCACCTGGTCAAGGCCCTCATCTACCCCGTGCCCGATCCGAGGTTCCCGTTCCTCGGCGTGCACCTGACGCGCATGATCGACGGTTCGGTGCACGCCGGACCCAACGCCGTGTTGGCCACGGCCCGCGAGGGATACCGCCGGCGCGACGTCAAGCGTCACGACCTGGCCGAGCTGGCCCGCAACCCGGCGACCTGGCGTCTGGCCCGCCGCTACTGGCGGACCGGCGGAGCCGAGGTGGCCCGATCGCTGCGCAAGGCGCGCCTGGCCCACGCCCTGCAACAGCTCGTCCCCGAGCTCACCGCCGACGACCTCGTGCCCGCCGGCAGCGGCGTCCGCGCCCAGGCGGTGCGCGCCGATGGCACCTTGCTCGACGACTTCGCCTTCGCCGGTGACGAACCGGGGCGCGACGGTGCCCGCATCGTCCACGTCGTGAACGCGCCGTCCCCCGCCGCCACCGCCTCGTTGGCCATCGGGCGCGCCGTCGCCGCGCGCCTGACCGGCGCCGGGCCCGCCGATGCCAGCTCGGGACTGGGCTAGAACTCGACCATGTCGACTGGGGGCAGCAAGCGCGCCGTCTTCGCCGCTCTGCTGGCCAACCTCGGCATCGCCGTGGCCAAGTTCGTCGGCTTCGCGTTCACCCGCTCGTCGTCGATGCTGGCCGAGGGCGTGCACTCGCTGGCCGACACGGGCAACCAGATGCTGTTGCTTCTCGGCGATCGTCGGTCGCACCTGCCGCCTACGCCCGAGCACCAGTTCGGCTACGGCCGCGAGCGCTACTTCTGGGGCTTCGTCGTGTCGATCGTGCTGTTCGCGTTGGGCTCGATGTTCGCCATCTTCGAGGGCATCGAGAAGATCCTGAACCCCCACGCGCTCGAATCCACCGGGTGGGCGCTGGCCATCCTGGCCGTCGCTGCGGTGCTCGAAGGATCGTCGTTCCGAACCGCCATCGCCGAGTCGAACCGCACCCGCCAGGGCGTGTCGTGGGCCAAGTTCATCCGCCGGTCCAAGGCGCCCGAGCTGCCGGTCCTGCTGCTCGAGGACTCGGGCGCGCTGGTGGGTCTGCTCATCGCCTTCGTGTTCCTGTTGCTGGCGACGATCACCGACAACTCGGTGTGGGACGGCATCGGCTCGGTGTTGATCGGGCTCCTGCTCGGCGTGATCGCCGTCATCCTGGCCACCGAGATGAAGAGCCTGCTGATCGGCGAGTCGGCGTCACCCGCCGACCAGGACGCCATCCGGGCCGCCATCACCGGTGCCCCGAGCGTGCGTCACCTGATCCACCTGCGCACCGAGCACCTCGGGCCCGAGGACCTGCTCGTCGGGGCCAAGATCGACTTCGACCCGTCGCTCACGCTGGCCGAGCTGGCGACGACGATCGACGCCGTCGAGGTCGAGATCCGCACCGCGGTGCCCCTGGCCACCGTGATCTACCTCGAACCCGACGTGGCCCGCCGCTCCGACTGACGACGGACCGACGCGGCGGCAGATGACCACCTGTGAGGTGGCGATCTGCCGCCCCGATGAGGGGCCGACGAGGGGACGGCACGCGGTACCGTCGCAGCCATGGCCGTCGACGAGGGCGTGCGCGAGCAGCTCCAGAGCTTGGGCGCCTTCATCCGGGCCCAACGCCAGCAGGCCGAGATGTCGCTGCGCGACCTGGCCGACCTCACCAACGTGTCCAACCCCTACCTCAGCCAGATCGAACGGGGCCTGCACGAGCCGTCGGTCCGCGTGCTCAAGGCCATCTCGGACGCGCTCAACGTGTCGATCGAGACGCTGCTGGCCCGGGCGGGCATGGTCGCCGATCCCCCTGATGCGACCGACGCGGCGCCGGCCATCGACACCCGCGCCGCCATCATGGCCGACCCCGCCCTCACCGATGACCAGCGCCGCTCGCTGCTGGCCGTCTACCGCAGCTACGTCGACCAGGCGCCCTGATCCAGTCTCGGCCTGTCGCGCATCGCGGCGGAGCACGCTGCGAAGCAGGGCGGAGCAGCTCACGAGGTGAATCCGGATGCCGAAGGCGCTCGCAGGGAGGCTCGCCGACCGGAGAGCCAAGCAAGTCACCTGATGCGGCGCAGCCGCCAGGCGGAGCCGCACACCAGACGCACACGGATGCCGAAGGCGCTCGCAGGGAGGCTCGCCGACCGGAGAGCCAAGCCAGTCGGCGTGCCCCATGTCACGCTTGCAATTGCAAGCAAATGGTTGTCATGGCTCGCAATGCTTGGTTTACTTAGCACATCGCTGCCGCCGCCCTCTAGGTGGCAGGTCCCCCGAGAGGAAGTTGCCCATGGCTGCCACGGCCACCACCGTCATGAACTCCATCACCGACACCCAGGAAAAGGTCCTCGAGGCCATCGTGAACGTCCAAGAGCCCGTCGTCACCTACGTGCGCAAGGCCGTCGACTACGTCGAGGCCTCCGTGCCGGACCTGCCGACCCGCGACCTCGGCGAGAAGCTCCCCACGATGAAGCAGATCGTCGACAACCAGTTCGTGTTCGCCGGTCGCCTGCTCGAGGCCAACCACAAGTTCGTGGCCGAGCTGCTCGACGTGACCAAGCCGGTCACCGAGAAGGTCGTCGTGCAGAAGCCCGCCACCGGCGTGCGCAAGGCCAAGGCTGCGCCCCGCAAGCGCACCGCCGCCGCCGCCTGACCCCTCTCGTCGTCTGAGGTGCGCCGTCTTGGCACCTCGACCGATCACTCAATTCGTGAGGCTGGATCCCGATAGCACAGGAGCCACTCATCAGCACTCGTGGAGCGTCACCCCGTCACCGGGGCCGCTTCCACCAAGACCCGCCGAGCTCGATCCCCCTCGAGCTCAGCGTCAGACCGGGGCTCCCCCCAGCTACCGGTCTCCTGGACGGGCCCCACCAAAGGGCCCGTTCGGTCGTTTTGGGCACCGGCGCCCGCGGGCCGGATCGCCGGGTGGCCCAAAAGCCGACAAGCTTTGTCGGCTTTCGGCTGGGCGCGCCTAGAGTGGATCCGCACTCGCACCACCCACCACAGGAGGGCCCCATGGCCGTACGACTGGGCGACGATGCCCCGAACTTCACCGCCGACACCACCGAGGGCGAAGTCAACTTCTACGACTGGAAGGGCGACAGCTGGGCCGTCCTCTTCTCGCATCCCAAGGACTTCACGCCGGTGTGCACGACCGAGCTGGGCACGGTGGCCAAGCTCAAGCCCGAGTTCGACAAGCGCAACACCAAGGTCATCGGGCTGAGCGTCGATCCCCTCGACGCCCACGGCGACTGGGCCAAGGACATCGAGGAGACCCAGGGCGCGGCGCCGAACTTCCCGCTGATCGCCGATCCCGACCGCAAGGTCGCCGACCTCTACGACATGATCCAGCCCAACGCCAGCGACACCATGACCGTCCGCTCGGTGTTCATCGTCGGTCCCGACAACAAGATCAAGCTGACGCTGACCTATCCGGCCAGCACCGGACGCAACTTCGACGAGATCCTGCGAGTCATCGACTCGCTGCAGCTGACCGCCAAGCACAAGGTGGCCACGCCGGCCGACTGGAAGGCGGGCGAGGACGTCATCATCGTCCCGGCCGTGTCCGACGAGGAAGCCAAGGAGCGCTTCGGCGACTTCAAGACGATCAAGCCCTACCTGCGCACGGTGCCCCAGCCGCAGTAGCGCTCGATCGAGCAGCTTCGGACTCCGGGCGGCCTTCGGGCCGCCCGAGTCGCGTCTGCGCCGCGACCCGGACGATCAGACGGTGGCGCCGGCCGGTTCGAGGGCCAGACGGATGATGGTGCGCCAGCCGTCGGCGTCCACGCCCAGCGCATCGAGGCGCGCCTGGGCCTCGGCGGCCGCGGCCTCGGACCCTTCGGCGCCGAGGGCGCCGAGCGACGCCGCTCGCACCAGTCGGGTCACGGCCTGGGCCACGACGTCCTCGGTGGCGTCGATCGCCTCGATGGCGATGTCGAGTCGGCCGATGCCGTCGGGGTCGCCGACGCGGGCCCGGGCCAGGCTCACGGCCATGACGGCGTAGGCCCGATCGAGATAGGTGGCCGTGTCGTCGGCTACGACGGCGTCGGCCAGCTCGATGACCTCGTCGGTCTGGCCGGTCGCGGCCAGAGCCAGCGCCAGCGCGCTCTCGGCATAGGGCGAGACCGGGCGATCGGGATCGCCGATGGCGGCGGGCCGCAGCGCGGCGAGGGCCTCGCCCAGCTGGCCCGACTGCAGCATCGTCAGGCCGTAGGCGACGGCCCGTTCGAACCCGCCCGATCCCAGTCCGGCGGCGGCGCCGACCGGCGACTCCTCGTTCAGTCGTTGGAAGGCCGGCAGGGCTCGGCTCACGTCGCCGGCGGCGGCGGAGGCACCGGCCAGTGCGGTCACGAACATGGCCCGGTCCTGCGAGGTCGGGTCGTCGAAGGAGTCGGCCATGGCGTCTTCGAGCATCGTCAGGCCCTCGCCGACCCGACCGACGGCGACCAGCACCCGACCGAGCGTGCCCAGGGCCTGGGCCTGGCCGAACTTGTCGCCGATGGTGTGGAACAGGGCGTGGGCCTCGCGGGCGTACTCGACCGACTCGAGCGTGCGGCCCGACCAGCACCGCACCCCGGCGCCCAGCATCAGCATCATGCCTTCACCCCACCGGTCACCCCGCTCGCGCGCCTCGACGAGCACCTGGGCGCCGAGCTCGTCGGCCCGGACCAGATCTCCTCGGATGAAGCACACGTAGGCCAACAGACCGAGCGCCCATCCCAGCCCCCCGACATCGCCCAGCTCGGCGAACGTGTCGGCCGCCCGGCTCAGGCGGCCCTCGGCCTCGGCGGCGCGTCCCTCGACGAACGAGATCCATGCCAGGTGTTGCAGGGCCCACGCCTCGCCCCGGCGATCGTCCACGTCGCGCGACGCGGCCAGCGCGTCGCGGATCGCCGCCTCGGCCCCCTCGTTGTCGCCGAGGAAGATGCGTGACATCCCGATCTCGCGCATGGCCTTGGCTGCGCCCTGCTTGTCGTCGAGGGCCCGGTAGTGCTCGACGGCACGGTCGAGGGTGGCCAGCGCCGCCGCCAGGTCGCCGTCGTCTCGCTCGACCTCACCGAGGACGAGCAGGGTGCGGGCCAGTGCCGTCTCGTCGCCGAGGTCGATGGCCAGCGCGTGGGCCTCGGTGATGTCGGCCCTCGCGCCGACGATGGCCCGCCGTTGGGCTCGGACCGCCGCCCGACCGAGCAGGAGGTTGGCCCGGCGGATCGACGCCTCGGTGCCGAGGAGCCGCAACGCCTGGCTGTAGAGCGCTTCGGCCACGGGTAGGGCCTGGGCCACCTCGGCCCGGCGCGACGCCTCCTCGAGCCAGTCGAGGGCGTGGCCCGTCACCGTCGACGGCACCCCGTGGACGGGACCGAGCTCGACGATGAGATCAGCGGCCGCCCCGAAGTGGTAGGCGACCATGTCGACCAGCCGCTCGTGGGCGTCGCGGCAGTTGGGCACGGTCGAGGCCAGGTAGCTGGCGATGCCGTGGTGGCGGCGGGCCCGGTCGGCCTTGGTGAGCGTGCCGTACGCGACCTCGCGGATGAGGTCGGATCGGAACGCCCAGTGCGGGCCGTCGACCTGCAGGATCTCCTTGTCCGCCAGTCCCGATAGCACCGAGGAGAGATCGTCGATGCCGCGGAGCTTGGCGGCCATGATCTCGAGCGCCTCGGTCGGTCCGCTGCGGCCCCACACCGAGGCATCCTCGAGCGAGCCGCGCTCGGCCGGCGTCAGCCCGTCGAGACGGGCCGCCACCAGACCTCGCAGCGTGTCGGGCAGGTCGCCGAGGGCACCGATGCCGGCCAGCAACGTGGTGTCGGCGGTGTCGGCGTCGCCCACCAGCGCGACCAGCTCCTCGAGGAAGAACGGGTTGCCGCCGCTGCGGTCGAGCAGCACGCTGCGCACGCTGTCGGGCACGTCGATGTCGACCAACGTGTCCAGCAGGGCACCAGCGGCCGAGGCGTCGAGCGGATCGAGGTTGACCAGGACGGTGTTGTGGCGCCCGGTCGGCACGGTCCACTGCTCGGTGACGGCCTGGCGGGCGGTGGCGATGAGGACGAACCGTTGACGGCTGAGCCGATCGACGAGCGTCGCCACCAGGTCGAGGATGACGGGATCGGCCCAATGGAGATCGGACAGGACCATCACGACGGGTCGCGTCGCCGTCGCCCCCTCGAGGAAGGTGAGCACGGCGCGAGTGGCTTCCTCCCGTGCGCGCTGAGGATCGATCTCGCGGAGGGGGACCTCGTAGCCCATGAGGTACAGGAGCCCGTTGACCACCCGCTTGACCTCGGGCCCGGTGTCGCCTCGGGTCAGCGCCGCGTCGACGGCCCGGACGAGCTGCGCCTCGGCTTCGGGCAAGGGGCTGTCGGGCGCGACCTCGCACGCCTGGCGCAGCGCCTCGGCGATCGGGAACCACACGTTGGCCTCGCCGTAGGGCACGCACCGACCCTCGAAGACATGGGCGTCGTGGAAGCACCGGGCCCGTTCGGCCGCCTCGGTCGCCAGGCGGGACTTGCCAACGCCGGCCTCTCCGATCAGCAACAGGAGGTGGGCGCGCTGGCGCTCGACGGCGGCGTCGATGGCGTTGCCCAAGACCCCCAACTCGGCGTCACGACCGACGAACGGGCTCTGCTGGCGCCGCGGCCGTCGTCCCGGTGGCAGCAGGGTCTCGAGCGCGGCCCAGGCCTCCACCGGTTCGTCGCGACCTTTGACGTCGACCGAACCGAGCGCCCGGTAGGCGATGACCTGATCGGTGGCGGCGTGGCAGGCCGGACCCACGACCACGGTGCCGGGCTCGGCCAGGGTCTCGAGTCGCTGGGCCGTGTTCACGACATCGCCCATGGCCGTGTAGTCACCGCCGGCTCGGAGGGCCCCCACGAGCACCTCGCCCGTGTTGACCCCGATGCGGAGGTGGACCGGCGCGCCGGTGTCGGCGCGGTAGGTGGCGAGGGTCTCCTGCATCCGCAGCGCCGCCCGCACGGCCCGCTCGGCATCGTCCTCGTGGGCCACCGGGGCGCCGAAGAGGGCGATGATGGCGTCGCCCACGATCTTGTCGACCTGGCCTCCGAAAGCCGTGACGTCCCGGGCCAGCAGCTGGAAGCAGGCGTCGACCAGGTTCTTCACCTGCTCGGGGTCGAGGGCTTCGCTCATCGTGGTGAAGCCCACCAAATCGGCGAACAGGACGGTGGCGATGCGGCGCTCGTCGCCCCGATTGACGAGCGCGTGACCACACGAAGCGCAGAAGCGCGCTCCGTCCCCCACTGCGGCCCCACAGCTCGGACAGGCCATCCGGTCAGCATACGGGCCGCCCCCGACATCCCTCCGGGTACTTCGGGACATCCGAGCGCCCGACGCGGCCGGTCCACGGACGACGACGGTCGTCCCGAGGGACGAGGGTCGTTCGTCACAACGGACGACGACGGGTGCAATCGGCACCGGTACCGTGGCCGCGTGAGCACGAAGGGCAAGGCGCTGCTGGGAACGGCCGGTCGCAGCCCGGCCCGCTTCGCCGTGGTGCGGTGGTTCCAGCGCCATCCCTATGTGATCGACACGACCATGGCCCTGGTGCTGATGGTCACCGGGATCGTGACCCTGTTCGCTCCCGGTGACCACTCGGGGTCCCAGCACGATCCCAACGCCTTGGGCGTGCTCCTGGTGCTGGCGACCGACCTCCCGCTCATCTGGCGACGCCGGGCGCCGCTGGCGGTCCTGGCCGTCGTGCTCGGCGCGACCGCGACCTACTCCGCCTTCGGATTCGCCCACAACTCGACCGAGCTCGGGCTGATCCTGGCCCTCTACACGGTCTCATCGGCCTACCCGCACCGCACGTCGCTCAAGACCCTGTGCGGGTGCATGGCCACCATGATCGCGGCGGCGATGGTCGGCATCTGGCAGACCGGCGTCGGCGACGGGTTCGCCAACGCCGCCTTCACGGTCGTGTACATCCTGCCGTGGGCCTTGGGCGAGAACGCCTACCACCGGCGGCGCCACCTGGTCGACACCGAGGAGCGGGCCCGACGCGCCGAGGAGGAACGCGAGCGCGAGACCCGACAGGCCGTCAACGACGAGCGGACGCGCATCGCCCGCGAGCTCCACGACGTGGTGGCCCACGCCATGAGCGTGATGGTCGTGCAAGCCGGGGCCGGCCGCCGGGTGCTGGCCGACCACCCGGCCAAGGCGGCCGAGGCCCTGGCCAACATCGAGCTCACCGGGCGCGACGGACTGGCCGAGATGCGTCGGCTCCTCGGCGTCCTCCGCCAGGACGACCTCACCGCCAGCGGCCAGGGCCCTGAGCCCGAACTGGCCCCCCAGCCCGGTCTCGCCGCCGTGTCGGATCTGGCCGAGCGGTGGCAGCAGGCGGGTCTGCCGGTCGAGGTCGAGGTCAAGGGTCCGAGCCGGCCCCTGCCGACCGGCGTCGACCTGTCGGCCTACCGGATCATCCAGGAGGCGCTGACCAACGTGTTCAAGCACGCCGGCGCCGACCACGTGCTGGTCGGGCTGACCTTCGACGATGCGGGCCTGCAGATCGACGTGCTCGACGACGGTCGGGGGGCGGCGGCCATCGACGACGCCGGGGGCCACGGGCTGATCGGCATGCGCGAGCGGGTGGCCCTGTACGGCGGAACGGTCCAAGCCGGGCCGCGACCCGGAGGCGGGTTCGCCGTCCAGGCTCACCTGCCCCTCGACGACGAGGTCACGGCCTCGTGATGCGTGTCGCCGTCGTCGACGATCAGGCCCTGGTGCGCACCGGCTTCACGATGATCCTCGAGGCCGAGCCCGACATCGAGGTGGTGGGCACGGCGACCGACGGGGCCGAGGCCGTCGCCCTCGTCGCCGAGTGCCGGCCCGACGTCGTGCTCATGGACGTGCGCATGCCGGGGATGGACGGCATCGAGGCCACTCGGCGGCTCGCCCCGGCCGACGGCGACCAGCCGACCCGGGTCATCATCCTGACCACGTTCGACCTGGACGAATACGTGTATGCCGCCCTGCAAGCGGGCGCCAGCGGCTTCCTGCTCAAGGACACGCCGCCCGAGGAGCTCATCCGGGCCATCCGGGTCGTGGCCGCCGGCGACGCCCTGATCGCCCCTGGGGTCACGCGGCGCCTGATCGAGCAGTTCGTGCAGGCGGGACCGGCCGAGCCCCTGACCCGACCCCCCGAGATCGACCGCCTCACCGATCGTGAGCTCGACGTGCTCAAGGCCCTGGCCCGAGGAGGCTCGAACGCCGAGATCGCTCAGCAGCTGTTCGTCTCGGAGACGACGGTCAAGACCCACGTCGGGCACATCCTGATGAAGCTGGACGTGCGCGACCGGGTGCAGGCCGTCGTCCTCGCCTACGAGTGCGGCCTGGTCGTGCCCGGCGGCACCTGACCCGGGCCAGGTCCGGGGGCGGAGACGCGGTTGGCGACGTCACTCCGCCGCGTCACCCGAAAGGATGAGGACGACCGCGGCCGCCGACCAGCGCAGGGGGTCGGTCCTCCGCCTCGAGAAGGGGGCGACGGTCATCCCCTCGGGCGATTACAGCGGCCCGCGAACTCCCTACCGTGGACACGAGATCGACGCCGGGCCACCAGCCGGCGCCCCCCGACCGCAGGAGCCACCATGTCCTTGCCGACCGCCACTCCCCCTGCCACGCCCTCAGAGGCGGCGACGACCCCCCGCCGGCTCGCCGATGGGACCGACACGACGTGGGCCGCCCGGGCCAGCCACGCCACCAAGGTCTACGGCCAGGGCGACACCGTCGTTCGCGCCCTCGACGACGTGACCGTCTCGTTCGCCAGCGCCCGCTTCACCGCCATCATGGGCCCATCGGGATCGGGCAAGTCCACGCTCATGCACTGCGTCGCCGGGCTCGACTCGCTGACCTCCGGTCAGGTCTTCATCGGCTCGATCGAGCTCAACACGCTCGATGACCGCAAGCTCACCCGGTTGCGCCGCGATCAGGTCGGCTTCGTCTTCCAGTCGTTCAACCTCGTGCCCACGCTCACGGCGGCCGAGAACATCACGCTCCCCTCGGACCTGGCCGGCCGCAAGACCGACCCGGCCTGGTTCGAGCAGGTCATCTCGACCGTCGGGCTCCATGACCGGCTCGAGCACCGTCCGAGCGAGCTGTCGGGCGGCCAGCAGCAGCGCGTCGCCGTCGCCCGCGCCCTGGCCAGCCAGCCGCAGATCATCTTCGCCGACGAACCGACGGGCAACCTCGACTCCCGGGCCGGAGCCGAGATCCTGTCGTTCATGCGCCGAGCCGTTCGCGAGATGGGCCAGACCATCGTCATGGTGACGCATGACCCCGTGGCCGCCTCGCTACGCCGACCGGGTGGTCTTCCTGGCCGACGGTCGCGGTCGTCGACGACGCCGCCGACCCGACACCCGAGCTCGTCCTGGACCGCATGAAGCGGTTGGGCGAGGCGGCCTGAGCCGAGGAGACGAACCATGTTCAAGACCACGATCAAGGGGCTCGTCGCCCACAAGCTGCGGCTGGTCACCACCGCGCTGGCCATCACGCTCGGCGTGGCCTTCATGGCCGGCACGCTCGTGCTGACCAACACGATGACCAAGACGTTCAACGATCTGTTCGCCAGCGTGTACGCCGGCACCGACAGCGTGGTGCGCTCGTCGACGGTCATCAAGAGCGACAACGGCCCGGACCAGCGCGCCGACATCCCGGTCAGCGTGTTGAGCGACGTGCGCTCGGCCGCCGGCGTGTCCAGCGCGGTCGGCGGGATCAACAGCTACGCCCAGTTCGTCGACCACGACGGCAAGGCCATCGGCGACCCGAAGAACGGGGCCCCGACCCTCGGCGTCAGCTACACGGACAACGCCAGGCTCGACCCGTTCCAGGTCGTCGAGGGATCGCCGCCTCGTGGGTCTGATCAGGTCGTCATCGACAAGCAGACGGCCGACAAGTACCACTTCGGGGTCGGACAACCGATCGACGTCCTGACGGCGACGGGCGCGCACCACATGCGCGTCGTCGGCATCTCGAAGTTCGGCTCGGCCGACAGCCCGCTCGGCGCGACCGTCGCCATGTTCGACCTGGCCACCGCCCAGCAGCTCACCAACAAGGTGGGGCACTTCACCGGCATACGTGTCGTGGCCGACCGCGGCGTGTCGCAGGCAGAGCTGACCCAGAACATCAGCCGCGTGCTGCCGGGCCCCACACCCAGGCCATCACCGGCCAGGCTGCGGTGAAGGAGCAGCAGGACGCCGTCCAGAACGGCTTCCTCAACTTCTTCACGACCTTCATGCTCGTGTTCGCCGTGATCGCGGTGTTCGTCGGATCGTTCGTGATCTACAACACCTTCTCGATCATCGTGGCCCAGCGGAGCAAGGAGATGGCCCTGCTCCGAGCCATCGGCGCCAGTCGCCGTCAGGTGATGGGGTCGGTCATCATCGAGGCGGCGATCGTCGGCGCGCTGTTCTCGGCGCTCGGTCTGGTCGCCGGCATCGGGCTGGCCGGCCTGCTGAAGGCCGCACTCGGCGCCATCGGACTCGGGATCCCCTCCACGGGCACCGTGGTCACTCCGGGCTCGATGATCACGGCGTTCCTGATCGGCCTCGTGGTCACGCTGGTGGTCGCCATCGCCCCGGCCCGGCGCGCCGCCAAGGTGCCACCGGTCGCGGCCATGCGCGACGTCGACTGTCGACTCGAGCGCCACGTCGAAGACGCGGATCGTCGCCGGATCGCTCGTGCTCGCCGCCGGGGTCGGCCTGCTCTTCCTCGGCCTGTTCGGCGGAGGCAGCGCCGCCTTGGCCAGCGTGGGCGGGGGTGCCGCGCTCACGTTCCTGGGCGTCGCGGTGCTCGGCCCGATCTTGGCCCGCCCGCTCAGCGTGGCCATCGGTGCACCGGTGTCCCGACTGGCCGGGGTGACGGGCCGCCTGGCCCGGCTGAACGCGTCGCGCAACCCCAAGCGCACGTCGGCCACGGCCGCCGCCCTCATGATCGGCGTCGGCCTGGTCGGCTTCTTCACCATCTTCGCGGCGTCGGCCACGGCCTCGCTCAACCACACCATCGACGTCCAGTTCCACGGCGACTTCCTCGTCGACTCGGGACAGAGCTCCGACGCCGGACTGCCGCACACCGTCGCGACCCAGATCTCTCAGGTCCCCGGCGTCAAGACGGTGCTCGGCGCGCAAATGGGCAACGTCAAGATCTTCGGCAACGGCACCGACATCGTCGGCGTGGACACCGCCGCCCATCCCCCAGATCGCCGATCTGGACGTCACCCAGGGATCGTTCGACCGGCTGGGCGCCAACCAGATCGCCGTGAGCAAGGACACGGCCAAGAACCATCACCTGAGCCTCGGCAGCCGGGTCCCGGCCTCGTTCGTCGACACCGGCCCGGCGGTGCTCGAGGTGGCCGCCATCTACAACAACGCGGACCTGGTGGGTGACTTCTTCCTGAGCCGCCAGGGGTTCGACGCCCACTTCGCCAGCCGACTGGACAACGAGGTGTTCGTCGCGCGCCGAGCAAGTCCCAGCTGAGCTCGGTCCGGACGGCCATCGACCGCATCACCAAGCCCTATCCCACCGCGAAGGTGCAGGACGTGAGCCAGTTCAAGGCCCAGCAGGCCTCGCAGGTCAACACCGTCCTGGTGCTGGTGTACGTGCTGCTGGCTCTGGCCGTGTTCATCGCCCTGCTGGGGATCATGAACACGCTGGCGCTCTCGATCTTCGAACGGACACGCGAGCTCGGTCTCATGCGGGCCGTCGGCATGAGCCGCCGCCAGGTCCGCGCCGCGGTCCGCTGGGAGTCGGTGATCATCGCCCTGCTGGGCACGGCGCTCGGGCTCGTCATCGGGCTGTTCTTCGGATGGGCCGTCGTCCAAGCGTTGAGCTCGGATGGCATCAACACCCTGGCCGTCCCCGTGGGCCAGCTGGCCGTGGTCGTGGTCATCGCCGCCGTCGCCGGCGTGCTGGCCGCCCTGCTCCCGGCTCGGCGGGCGGCGCGCCTCGATGTCCTGGGCGCCATCGCCGGATGACGAGGGGACAGCCCGGACCAGCACTGCGATCGACGCCGGTCGCGGCGACCCCTGACCCGACACCGTGCCGGACTTGCCTAGGCTGGCGCCTCATGACGATTGGATCGACGTGACTGCTACCGAGACCATTCCCCCTCCGCCCCCACCGATGCCGACCGGCGACTTCGCCGCCCAGGCCATCCGCGCTTCGAAGGTCTACGGCTCGGGCGACACCGAGGTCCGGGCCCTCGATGACATCACCGTCCAGTTCGGGCGTGGTCGCTTCAGCGCCATCATGGGACCGTCCGGTTCGGGGAAGTCGACGCTCATGCACTGCGTCGCCGGGCTCGACACCCTCACCTCGGGCCAGGTGCTCATCGGGTCGACGGATCTGAGCCGCCTGTCCGAGAAGCAGCTGACCTTGCTCCGACGCGACCAGATCGGCTTCATCTTCCAGTCGTTCAACCTCGTGCCCACGCTCACGGCCGCCGAGAACATCACGCTGCCCATGGATCTGGCCGGCCGCAAGCCCGATCCGGCCTGGTTCGAGCAGGTCATCTCGACCGTCGGGCTCCACGATCGGCTCAAGCACCGTCCGAGCGAGCTGTCCGGCGGCCAGCAACAGCGCGTCGCGGTGGCCCGGGCGCTGGCCAGCCAGCCGCAGATCATCTTCGCCGACGAGCCCACCGGCAACCTCGACTCGCGGGCGAGCACCGAGGTGCTCGACTTCATGCGCAAGGCGGTCGACGACTTCGGCCAGACGATCGTCATGGTGACCCACGACCCGACCGCGGCCAGCCACGCCGATCGCGTGGTCTTCCTCGCCGACGGCAAGATCGTCGACGAGATGGCCGACCCGACCGCCGAACGGGTGCTGGATCGGCTCAAGAAGCTCGGTGGTTGACCCCGACCAGCTGCTGACCCGCCCGCGTCGGCCATGCTGAAGGTCACGATCCGGGGCCTGCTGGCCCACAAGGTCCGCTTCATCGCCACGACGCTGGCCGTGCTGCTCGGCGTGGCCTTCATGGCCGGCACGCAGGTCTTCACCGACACCTTCACCAAGAGCTTCGATCAGATCTTCGTCGACGTCGACCGGGGCACCGACGCCGTCGTGCGCTCGAGCGTGGTGGTCAAGTCCGACTTCGGCGACCAGCGATCGCGGATCTCCGAGACCGTCGTGCCCGACGTGCGTCGCGTGTCGGGCGTGGCCGTGGCCGACGGTGTGATCCGCGGGCAGCTGCGAATCCTCGACAAGAACAACACCCCGATGGGCGACGCCAACAACGGCCCGCCGACGCTGGGCCTGAACTGGATCGACAACACCCGACTCAGCGCGTGGCACGTCGTCGACGGGCGCTCACCCCGCGCCGCCGACGAGATCGTGCTCGACCGCAAGTCGGCCAACGACGCCGACTACCACGTCGGCGACACGGTCAACCTCGTCGTCGGTCAGGGCGACACGAAGCCGTTCCGGCTGGTGGGCATCGCCAAGTTCGGAACGCTCGACAACTTCAGCGGCGCCAGCGCCGCCCTGCTCTACACGCCCGCGGCCCAGCTGCTCGTGGCCGAGCCGGGCAAGTTCGACTACATCGCCGTGGCCGCCGACCGCGGCGTGTCCCAGAGCCACCTCGTCGCCAACCTGCGGGAGTCGGGCCTGCCCCCGCAGAC
Source organism: uncultured Microthrixaceae bacterium (assembly GCA_963734965.1). Taxonomy (GTDB): domain Bacteria; phylum Actinomycetota; class Acidimicrobiia; order Acidimicrobiales; family Acidimicrobilacustridaceae; genus UBA4742. Next base: position 1,587,584 of record CAVTJK010000004.1, read on the forward strand.
CCAGGCCATCACCGGTGCCGCCTTCACCAAGGAGAACCAGGACATCTTCGAACAGGCCATCAGCACCTTCAAGACGGTGCTCGTGGCCTTCGCCTTCGTCTCGCTGTTCGTCGGTGCCTTCATCATCTACAACACGTTCTCGATCATCGTCGCCCAGCGGACGCGCGAGGTCGCTCTGCTCCGGGCCATCGGCGCCGGGCGCGGGCAGGTGCTCGGATCGATCTTCCTCGAGGCCCTCGCCGTCGGGATCGTGGCGTCCTTGCTGGGGTTGGCCGCCGGCATCGGCCTCGCCGTCGGGCTGAGAGCCCTGCTCGACGCGGCGGGGATCGGCGTGCCGGCGACCGCCCCGGTGATCTCGACGACGACCATCCTCAGCTCGATCACCGTGGGGGTGCTGGTCACGCTGGTCGCCGCCCTCTTCCCCGCCCGCCGGGCGGCGAGCGTGCCGCCGGTGGCGGCCATGCGCCGCGTGGCCATCGACACGTCGAACCAATCGAGGCTGCGCGTGGTGGCGGGCGCGTTGATCACCGTGCTCGGCCTGCTCGAGCTCTACATCGGGCTCTTCACCCACTCGTCGAACCCGCTTCCGAACGTCGGTGCCGGCGCGTTCCTCGTGTTCATCGGGGTGGCGGTGCTGGCGCCGAGCTTCGCCTCGCCCGTGAGCCGCGTCATCGGCGCACCCCTGGCTCGCATCGGCATCACCGGACTGCTGGCGCGCGAGAACGCCATGCGCAACCCCAAGCGCACGGCGACGACGGCCTCGGCGTTGATGATCGGCGTCGGGCTGGTGGTGTTCTTCGCGGTGGCGGGGGCATCGATCAAGCAGTCGGCGGCCCAAGCCATCGACAAGACCGATCGCCGGGGACTTCGTCGTCGCGACCGACAGCCGGGGCTTCGGTGGCCTCGACCCCAAGCTGACGCGCCAGATCGCGGCCCTCCCGCAGGTCGAGACGGCCACGGGGATCCGATTCGGTCAGGCCACGGTGAATCGCTCGGCCACCTTCGTGGCCGGGATCGACCCGAACACGTTCACCAAGATCGTCCAGCTCGACGTCGTCCAGGGTTCGTTCGCCGATCTCGGACGCGGCGGCGTCGCCATCCCGGACACCCTGGCGACCGACAAGCACTGGACGATCGGCACGACCATCCCCGCCACCTTCGCCACCACCGGCACCCGACTGATGACGGTGGCGGCGATCTACAAGACCGCCCTACCCGGCGGGCTGCGCTACATCATCAGCCACCAGGCCTTCAACGCCAACTTCCCGCTCAACCTCCAGGTCGACAACCAGATCTACGTGAAGCTCAAGCCGGGCGCCGACGCGGCGGCGGCGCGGGCCGAGATCGATCATCTGACCGCCGCGTACCCCACGGCCAAGGTCCAGGACCTCGAGCAGTACAAGCAGTCGCAGCTCGGCCAGATCGACCAGCTGCTGACCATCGTCACCCTGCTGCTCGCGTTGTCCCTGTTCATCGCGCTGATCGGGATCGTGAACACGTTGCTGTTGTCGGTGTACGAGCGAACGCGCGAGATCGGCCTGCTGCGGGCCGTCGGCGAGACGCGGGGCCAGCTTCGCCGGTGCGTGTCCGAGGAGTCGGTCATCATCACGCTGCTCGGCACCTTCCTCGGCCTCGTGATCGGCCTGGCCTTCGCGTGGGCTCTGGTCAAGGCGCTGGCCGACCAACACCTCGACGTCTTCTCGATCCCGGTGGGCCAGCTCATCGCCTACGTGGTGTTCGCCATCGTCATCGGGATCGTGGCCGCGCTGTATCCGGCGTTCCGCGCCTCGCGGCTCAACGTGCTCGAAGCCATCGCCAACGACTGAGGGCGTCGGCCGCGGCGACATCAGAGCGGCGAGAAGCCGGACGGCGACCGTCCCCATCGGGCAGACTCGCTGGATGACGACCGAGCTGGCCCGCACCGTTGGTCAGCCGCCGCAACCGATCACCGTCGTGGTGGCCCACCGACGTGAGAACGATCGCGCTTCGATGGTGCGCTGGCTCGGCGTCGACGACCGCTTCACCATCGTGGCCGAGGCGGCTGACGCCCCCACGGCCGTCGAAGCGGTGACGGCGACGAACCCTGGCGTCGCCCTCGTCGACATCGAGCTGCCCGGCGTCGGGGGCGGGATCCAGGCCATCGCCGATCTGACCGAGGCGCGGCCGGCGACCCGGATGGTCGCGGTCGCCGACCGGGACGACGACCAGGCCTACCTCGCCCTGCGGGCCGGGGCGATCGGCTGCTACCTGTGGGCCGATCCGGTCAGTCCGATCGCCAACGTCGTGTCGGGGGCCGCGCGCGGCGAGGGGGCCCTGACGGCGGGTTGGGCGGGCCGCCTGGTCGACGAGGTGGGCTGGCTCAGCCGCGAGCCGGGCCCGGTCCCGGCCCCGAACATCACCCCGACCGAGCTCGAGGTGCTGCGGCGCGTGGCCTCGGGGGCGACGCCGGCGGCCATCGCCTCGCTCCACGGCGTGACCGAGCACGTCGTCAACCTGCACGCCGGGCTGGTCATCACCAAGGTGCACCGACACCACGCCGACACCCAACGCCTCGGCGCCGGTCGCTAGCTGGGCATCGGTACGACGTGGCGGGATATTCGGGAACGCCTCTGACCCGCAAGCTCGGGATCACGGCGGGCGCCGTCTTCGTGCTGCTGGACCCGCCCGACGGCTTCGTCGATCTGCTCGTCGATCTGCCCGATGGCGTGACCTTCCGCCGCCAGGCGCGGGGTCGCTTCGACGGTGCCATCACGTTCCAGACCGAGCGGCGGGTGCTCGAGCGCCGACTGCCGGCCATCCTGCGCGGACTCGATCGGAACGGGATGATCTGGGTGGCGTGGCCCAAGAAGGCGTCGAAGGTGCCCACCGACATCACCGAGGACACCGTGCGAGAGGTGGTGCTGCCGATGGGACTGGTCGACGTCAAGGTCTGCGCCATCGACGACACCTGGTCAGGGCTCAAGGTCGTGTGGCGCAAGGAGCTCCGCTGATCACCGTCCGAACGCCAGCTCGTGCGGCGCAAGAGCGCCGCTGATCGGATCGGCCCCGGCCTGACGCTTGGCACCGATTCGACGCAGATTCGTCGCGATCGACAAGCAGGGCGATGCAGGGGCAACGCGACGAATCGGTAGCGAATCGATGCCGATGCGGCGCGGGCTCAGCCCTCGTAGGGGGCCATGTCGGCCATGTCCCAGAAGGCGCGCAGCGACGTGATCTGACCCTCGTCGTCGAACGACATCACGTCGATGATCTCGACGGCCAGCTTGGTGCCGCCCATCTCGGCGATGGCACGCATGTTGAAGGCGGCCTCACCCGCCGCGATGCGAGGGGGCGCCAGCAGCTCGAGGGTGATGGACGGGGTCATGGCGCGCACGCCGTCCCAGAAACCGGCGATCTCGTCGGCACCGGTGCACACGGGGCTGCCGACCGGATCCTCGACGGTGGCACCGGGGGCGAAGGCGCCGACATAGCCGTCCTTGTCGCCCTGGCTGAACACCTCGACGTAGCGATCGATGGTGCGCTTGATCTGCTCGGCGGTGGCGGCCACGGTTCCCCCAAGGGATCTCGTCGATGGGAGGCGTCAGCCTAACCGGTGCGACCTGGCCCAGCCGGGTCGCCGCGCCCTCCGAATCGGCCGCTCGCCCCGATGACATCGCATCGGAGATCGGACGGGGCGTGTGGGGCAGCACCTCGGGTCGCAGGATCAGACGCGGCCCGCGGTCCCAGGTGAAGTAGTTCCAGGCCCAGTTGATGACCACCGACACCCGGTTGCGCACGCCCAGCAGGTAGAGCAGGTGGAGGCCCAGCCAGGCGAACCAGGCCAGCGGGCCGGTGAGCCGGATCCCACCCGGCAGCTCGGCCACCGCGGCGCGGCGCCCGATGGTGGCCATGGTTCCCTTGTCGAAGTAGTGGAACGGTCGGCGCGGACGACGCTCGATGGTCGCCATCACCTGCTCGGCGGCGTGGGTGCCGCCCTGCATGGCGACCTGGGCCAGTTGCGGCAGCCGCCCGCCGGCCCGGTCGTCGATGTCGGCCACGTCGCCCACGGCGTAGGCGTCGGGGTGGCCGGGGATCGACAGGTCCGGGGCCACGACGATGCGCCCGCCCCGACCCTGGGTGACGTCGAGGGTGTCGGCCAGGGTCGACGCCTTGACGCCCGCGGCCCACAGCACGAGACGGCTCCGGATCTCGGTCCCGTCGGCGAGGGTCAGGTGGTCGGGGCTCACCGAGGTGACCGCGGTGTCGAGGCGCACGTCGACGCCGCGCGCCTCGAGGACCCTGCGGGCGTAGCTGGCGGCTGGGTCGCGTGAACGGGGCCAGCAGGTGCGGCGCCTGCTCGAGCAGGATCACCCGCGTGCGGCGCACGTCGAGGTCGTGGAAGTCCTGGCGCAGCACCTTGTCGACCAGCTCGGCCATGGCGCCGGCCACCTCGACGCCCGTCGGGCCGCCGCCCACGATCACCAGGTTGAGCACGCCGTCGTCGACCAGCCCGGGCACCGACTCGGCGGCCTCGAACAGGCTGAGCAGGTGGTTGCGGACGCGGACCGCGTCCTCGAGGCCGTAGAGCGGGAAGGCGAACTCGGCCGCGCCGGGCACCCCGAAGTAGTTGGTCGACGATCCGGCGGCCACGATCAGATGGTCGAAGGGCATCGGCGGCTCGTCGCGCAGGAGCAGCGTGCGTCCGTCCCAGTCGACGCCGCTGACCTCGGCCTTGCGGAACAGGACGCGCTGCTGGCGGCGGAAGAGCCCGCGCACGGCGTAGGCCACATCGGCGGCGTTCAGCCCGGCCGTGGCGACCTGGTAGAGCAGCGGCTGGAACGAGTGGTAGTTGTGCCGGTCGATCAGCGTGACGTCGACCGATTCGTGCTCGAGCCGCTTGGCCGCGGTGAGACCCCCGAAGCCCGCACCGATGATCACGACGTGCGGTCGTGCTCCCATCTCGCCATGATGGGCCCGCTCCACGACCGAGGTCGAACCGAGTTGGTCGGCGAGTTGGTCGGCGAGTTGGTCGGCGACTTCGCCACGCTGGTGCTTCGGCGGGCGAACCGGGCGGGATGGCCCGAGCGGTGAGGCCGCTCAGGCGGGCGGCGGTTCCGCGGACGATGGGCCGGCCTGGCACGTCGGGCACCAGTAGGCGATGCGTCCGTAGCGGCCGGATCGGGCCTTGTCGATGGGCGTCGAGCAGCGTCGACACGGTCGGCCGGCCCGGTCGTAGACGGCCAGCGACCCGGGCGGGCCCGGCACCGTGGTCCGGGGGCCACCCCCGAGGTTCGCGGACAGCAGCTGGGCGGCCGTGGCGACGAGGCGGAGGCGCGGTCGTCGCGATCGACGAGCTCGATCGGCGTCTGGGGGTGCACTCCGTTCGCGAAGCAGACCTCGCTGGCATAGACGTTGCCCACGCCGCAGGCGACTCGCTGGTCGCGCAGGACGTCGGCCAGCTCGGCCCCGGACTCGGCCAGCTGACCCATCCGCCGGACGCACTCGTCGAGGTCAGGATCGGGGGCGCACAGGTCCGGGCCGAGGTGACCGACGCCGGGCGTGCGCTCGAGGGCGACGATCGGCGCGTCGAAGCAGACCGCGTCCCAATCCTCGACACCGACCAGGGCGCGGAGCTGGTGCCGCGGTCGGCGCCAGCGCTCGCCCGGCCGGTACAGGTGCCAGCTCCCGGTCATCCGCAGGTGGGTCCGGAGCGTGACGCCACCCTCGAAGCCGATCAGGAGGTGCTTGCCCGCGGCGGTCGACCGACTCGATGATCGTGCCGGGATCGGGACGGCGACGGTCCTGACGCACGAGCCGCGGCAGCTCGAGTCGGGCCAGCTCGCGTCCCTCGAGCACGGGTCTCAGCCGTTGCGCGACCCGGCTGATCGTGTCGCCCTCAGGCATCCGATCAGGCTACGGGCGTCGACGCCGCGACGTCGCGCCGACCGAGTCGCCCGCACACGGCGGGCGCGGCGCCGCTCGCTCAGGAGCGCAGCGTGAGCCCCTTGTAGCCATCGGTGAACCCGGCACCCCGCAGCTGGTCGGCCACCGGCGACTCGGTCGCCGGGGCCCCGTCGATGCGACTGATCTCGATCTTGCGCAGGCGTCCGTCCTTGACCAGTCGCACGAGCCCCTCGGCCCAGTGCGGGTGGTCGGCGGCGGCGCCGAAGGTCGAGAGGCTCTTGGCCCCGCGCTCGAGGACGGCGACGGCCACACCGCCCACCGACACCACGAACGCGCCTGCGCTGCGCGCCGGTCGTCCGGCCGACTCGGGCCACGGCAGCGCCGCCCCGTAGGGCTGGGCCGGATCGGTCGCGGCCAGCACCAACGGACTGCGGTCGTCCTCGCTCGGGTCGCGCACGGCCCGCAGCCGATCGACGGCTCCGGGGAGGGCGAACTGGGCGGCGCCGAGCCCGGCCACGAAGTAGCCCCGGCGAACCTGGCCCCGCTCCTCGAGCACCTTGAGCACCGGGTACACACCGGCGAACCCACCCTCGACGCCTTCGCCCAGGACCGCTTCGCGTGTCAGCACGCCGTGGCGCTCGAGCAGCTGCAGGGCCTGGGCGTGGGCGGCCTCGGTCGGAGTAGGCGCCGGTTCGAGCAGCGGCGCCACCAGCGACCACCGCCCGGCGGCGCTCGGCGGCCCGCCCCGCGACAGCCCCCGCACACCGCCCGGGCGGCGGCCGATCGAACCCCCGGCCCCCGAACGACCGAGCTCGGGACGACCCAGGTTCGGGCGCCGAGACCACGCCGAGGTCGCGCCACCGGCGCCACCGCGACGGCGCGGCGCCCGCGCCGACCCCGAAGCCATGGCCCGCAACGGCGCCATCGAGTCGTTGGTGACCTCGCCGGCCCACACGAGATCCCAGAGGGCGCCCAGCACCCCGGCGTCGTCGTAGGGCTCGCCCGCCGCCGCCACCGCCGCCACCAGCTCGGGCCAGAACGACGCACCCCGGTCCTCCAGCTGGCCCCGCAGAGCCTGATGGACGGCCGAGTCCATCGGATCGTCGCCGGCCTCCCCCTTGCCGTCCGACCGCCGGTCCGACGGGAACCCGGGGCCCGAGCAGGGCGGCCTGGTCGCGGAACAGGAGGGTCACGCGACCGTCGGTCGGGCCGAGAGGACCAGCACCGACCCACACCAGATCGCCCGACGTGCACAGCGCGTCGAGATCCGCGGCCTGGTAGCCGGCCACCCGGGCGGCGAGCACGTCGCGCTCGAGCACCGAGATCGGCAGCGCCGCGCCCTGCAGCGAACCGATGGCCTCGACCAGCGCGTCGATGCCCCGCCGCGGGACCCCGACGCCCTGCCACTGCGGCAGGAACCGCGCCAACGCCGCGCCGTCGACCGGCTCGACCTCCTTGCGCAACGAGGCCAACGAGCGTCGCCGCAGTTGGCGCAGCACGTCCTCGTCGCACCACTCGCGCTCGATGCCGTCGGGGCGGAACTCACCCCGCACGACTCGCCCCTGCTGTTCGAGCCGATCGAGGCCGGCGAGATCCGGTCGACCCCCAGCCCGTAGCGGTGAGCGACCTGGCCGGCCAGGAACGGGCCGTGGGTGCGAGCGAAGCGAGCCACCAGATCGAGCAGCGGATCGGCGACCGAGTCGGTGAAGGCGACCGGCAGTCCGGCCGGCAGGGCGACGCCGAGGGCATCGCGGAGCCGAGCCGCGTCCTCGGCGGCGGCGATGCGGTCCTCGCCGGCGACCGACACGCGGATCGCCCGTCGCTCAGCGATCAGTTGGTCGACCCACGACTCGGGCTGGCCCCCCATCGAGCCGGTCACGCATCGAGCATCGATCTCCCACAGGGAGAGGGGCCCGAGCAGGCGGAGCAGGTCGTGCACCTCGTCGGCGTCGCGCGCCCGGCGAGGATCGACCAGCCGTTGCAGTTCGAGCTCGAGGTCGCCCAGCACGACCGGGTCGATCAGCTCGCGCAGCTCCTCGGCGCCGAGCAGGTCACGCAGCAGGTCGCGATCGAGGGCCAGCGCCGCCGCTCGCCGCTCGGCCAGCGGCGCATCGCCCTCGTACATGTACATGCCGATCCACCCGAACAACAGGGACTGGGCGAACGGCGACGCTCGGGGAGTCTCGACAGCGACCATGCGCACGCGACGGGCACGCAGATCGGCCAGCACCTCGCGCAGGGCCGGGAGATCGAACACGTCGTTGATGCATTCGCGTGTGGTCTCGAGCAGGATCGGGAAGTCGGGATGGTGAGCGGCCACGGCCAGCAGATCGGCCGCCTTCTGGCGCTGCTGCCACAGCGGGGTGCGGCGATCGGGCCGGCGGCGCGGCAGCAGGAGCGCCCGCGCCGCGCACTCTCGAAAGCGCGACGCGAACATGGCCGTCTGCGGCAGTTGCCCCACCACGATGTCCTCGATGTCGTCAGGGTCGATGGCCAGTTCGTCGAGGGGCAGGTCGTCGACCGCCTCGGGCAGGCGCAGAACGATGCCGTCGTCACTCCACATCAGCTCGACGTCGAGACCCCAGCGCTCGGCCAGCCGCGCCTGCAGGGCCATCCCCCACGGCGCGTGGACCTGGGCTCCGAACGGGCTGAGCACGCACACCCGCCAGTCGCCGATCTCGTCACGGAAGCGTTCGACGACGATGGTGCGGTCGTCGGGCACCGAGCCCCCCGACGACTCGGCCTGCTCGTCGAGATAGGCCACCAGGTTGGCGGCCGCCAGCGGGTCGAGTCCGTGATCGCGTTGCAGGCGGTCCACCACCCCGGGCCCCTCGGCGCGTACCTCGCGCACGAAGGCGCCGAGCGCCCGACCCAACTCGAGCGGACGGCCGGGCCCGTCGCCGTGCCAGAACGGCATCTTGCCGGGCTGGCCCGGTGCCGGCGTGACCACGACCCGCTCGTGGGTGATGTCCTCGATGCGCCACGTGCTGGCTCCGAGCAGGAAGGTCTCGCCGACGCGGCTCTCATAGACCATCTCCTCGTCGAGCTCGCCCACGCGTGCCCCATCGGGCAGGAACACGCCGTAGAGCCCTCGGTCGGGGATCGTCCCGCCGCTCGTCACGGCCAGGCGTTGGGCGCCGGCACGACCCCGCACGATCCCGGCCGTGCGGTCCCACACGACGCGGGGCCGTAGCTCGGCGAACTCGTCGGAGGGGTACCGGCCGGCCAGCAGATCGATCACGTTGGTCAGCACCTCGTCGCTCAGCTCGGCGAAGGGCGCGGCCCGGCGCACGAGGGCGGCCAGGTCGTCGACCGGCCACTCGTCGAGGGCGCACATGGCCACGATCTGCTGGGCCAGCACGTCGAGGGGGTTGCGCGGGTAGCGCGTGTGCTCGATCAGGCCGTCGTGCATCCGCTGCACGACCACCGCCGCCTCGACCAGGTCGGCGCGGTGCTTGGGGAACAGCTTGCCCTTGCTCGGCTCGCCGACCTGATGGCCGGCCCGCCCGATCCGCTGAAGCCCCCGCGACACCGCGCCCGGCGACGACACCTGGATCACCAGGTCGACGGCACCCATGTCGATCCCGAGCTCGAGCGAGCTGGTGGCCACCAGTCCCCGCAGGTCGCCTCGCTTGAGCTCGTCCTCGATCTGGAGCCGTCGCTCTCGCGACAGCGAGCCGTGATGGGCCTTGACCACCTCGTGGCCCGGCTCGGGCGGTCGGCCCTCGGCTTCGCCGGCGCGGTTCTCGCCCTCCAAAGCCAGTTCGTTGAGCCTGGTCGCCAGCCGCTCGGCCAGACGGCGGGCGTTCACGAAGATCAAGGTCGACCGATGCGCCTGCACGAGCTCGAGCAGCCGCGGATGGATCGACGGCCAGATGCTGTGGCGCGCCGGGCCGGCCGCCACCGGTCCGCTGACCGGTTCGTCGATCAGCTCGCCGAGCTGGCCCATGTCCTCGACCGGCACGACCACCTCGATCTCGAGCGGCTTGCGCACCCCGGCATCGACGATGGTCACGGGCCGTGGCGCCAGCCGCACACCAGCCGGGGCGTACATCGAGCCCACCCCGGCGGCGGCGCCGGAACCGTCGTCCCCCATCGCCGCCTCGTGGTAGCCCCCGAGGTAGCGGGCGATCTCGTCGAGGGGACGCTGGGTGGCCGAGAGCCCGATGCGCTGGGGCGGGCGCTCGCACAGTGCCTCGAGCCGCTCGAGGCTGAGGGCCAGATGGGTGCCGCGCTTGGTGGGCGCCAAGGCGTGGATCTCGTCGATGATCACGGCCTCGACGTTGCGCAGCGTGTCCCGCGCCGCCGAGGTGAGCATGAGGTAGAGCGACTCGGGCGTGGTGATCAGCAGGTCAGGTGGGTTGCGGATCAGCTTGCGGCGCTCGTCGGCCGGGGTGTCGCCGGTGCGCATGCCCACCGTCGGGCTGTGGAACGCGAGACCGAGTCGCTCGGCCGCCAGCCCGATGCCCATGAGCGGCGCTCGCAGGTTCTTCTCGACGTCGACGGCCAGGGCCCGCAGCGGCGAGAGGTAGAGCAGCCGGGTGCGCTGCTCGCGTTCGATCGGCGGGGGCTGGGTGACCAACCGGTCTAGCCCCCAGAGGAAGGCGGCGAGGGTCTTGCCCGAGCCGGTCGGGGCGAGGATCAAGGTGTGCTCGCCCGAGGCGATGGCCGGCCATCCCTGGCTCTGGGCCGCCGTCGGCTCCGGGAAGGTCGTCGAGAACCACGCCCGCACCGGCGGCGAGAACTGCTCGAGCGGATCGGAAACGGTCACCCGAGTCACGCTATCGGGAGCCTGTGACAGCTCGACTGGGTCTCTGGTCGGCGGGGCCTCCCTACGACCGCTTCGCCATCCGGCTCTCATCGAGCGAGCGGCTTCACTCTGTTCCGCCGCGTGGAATGGCTCCCAACTCGCCCCTGTTTCAGGCTCGTATGAGGGACATAGACTCGGCCCCGATGCCGATCTACAAGACGCCCGAGCACCACCCCGCCTTCGAGGAGTACTGCGAGACCATCTTCGAGCTGCGCGAGGACGACGTCGACGTGATCCAGGCCCGGATCGCAGAGCGGCTCGACGTCTCGCGACCGGCCGTCTCGGAGATGATCCACCGGATGCAACAGCAGGGGCTGGTCACCGTCGACGGTTCGATCCGCCTGACCTCCGACGGCCTCGATCTGGCCGAGAGCGTCGTGCGCCGCCACCGCCTGGCCGAGCGCTTCCTCACCGACATCCTCGGGTTGTCGTGGGCCGAGGCGCATGCCGAGGCCGGCCGCTGGGAGCACGTGATCTCCGACGCCGTCGAGGCGGCGTTCGTGCGGGTGCTGGGCGCGCCCACCACCTGCCCCCACGGCAACCCCATCCCCGGCTCCGACTACGAGGCGCCCGATGCCGTTCCGCTCGACGTGCTCGAGGTCGGCGACCGCTTCGAGGTGTCGCGCATCCCCGAAGAGCTCGAGTTCGCCCCCGGCCTGCTCGAGTTCCTCGAACAGTCCCACCTGGTGCCCGGTACCCAGGGCGAGGTGACCTCGGCCTCCCCTGACGGCACCCGCACCGTCGAGGTCGAAGGCCAGCACGTGGGCATCGGCACCTTCGCCAGCACCCGCATCCTCGTCACGACGACCTGACCGGGTCTCACCTTTCGAGCGGCTCCGCCCGGCGGCGCCTCTCTACTCCTGGAGGGCCTGGGGCAGGTCGGCGGCGTGGACGATGGCCAGGCGCTTGGTCGCCCGGGTGAGGGCCACGTAGAGGGCACGGAGCCCTTGGGCCTCCTCGTCGACGATGGCCGCCGGCTCGACCACGACCGAGGCGTCGAGCTCGAGGCCCTTGACCAGACCGACGGGCACCACGGTGATCTGGATGTCGAGGCCGTGGCGGGTCGCCCGCCCGAACTCGACGCCGGCCGCCGTGAAGGCGTCGCTGATCAGGTCGACCATCGAGGCGGGCACGATCACGGCCACGTTGCCGGAGCCGACGGCGTCGAGCTCGTCGAGGGCGGTGGTGACCACCACCGGGCCCAACTCGCCAGGCGCGGCGCGCCGGATGAGCGGGGGTTCGCCGTCTTCGCGGATCGACGTCGGGGGCGACAGATCCGGGTCGGCCACCCGCAGCACGCGCGAGGCCAACGCCATGTTGGGCGCCGGCAGGCGGTAGCCGACGGTCAGCTCGGCGCGCCGAGGCGGACGCCGATCCGGCAGGTGGTCGAGGATCTCCTGCCAGCTGGCGTGGGCCCATTCGCCCGTGGACTGGGCGATGTCGCCCACGACGGTCATCGAGCCGTTGAGCGAACGCCGGTTGAGCATCCTCAGCTGCATGGGCGACAGATCCTGCGCCTCGTCGACCACGATGTGGCCGTAGGTCCGCACCTCGTCGTCAGTTTCCGCGCCCGGACGCCGCACTCGCGGCTTGGGGCCGAGCAGGGCCTTGGCCTCGTCGAGGGCCGGTACGTCCTCGTTGGTCCAGACCACCTGGTCGACCGACTCGGCGCGGCGCCGCACCAGGGCCAGCGCCTCGCCGTCGGACAACAGGCGCCGCCCGGCGTTGCGCACCAGCGCCGCCGATCCGTAGAGATCGTGCAGCAACTGGGCCGGCGTCAGCACGGGCCACATCCATTCGAGGGCCTCTCGCACCTCGGGTGTGGGGCGGAGCCGGTCGCGGACCGTGGCCACCGACACCTCCTCGTGGCTGCTGCGGGCCAGCGCGGCGAACAGCTCGGACTCGACGTAGCGCCGCCCGGCGTTGTGGCGGTGGAACCGGCGCCGGGCCTCGGACACGATGCGCTCGCTCTCGGCCACCGTCATGCGCAGACGCGTCAGGCCGTAGCCCACCACCAGATCCTGGCGGAGCGCTCGCTCGCGGTCCCGCACCGCCCGGCGCAGCAGCTTGACCATGCGCAGATCGCCCTTGACCCTCGCCGCCAGCCGGGTGTCGCGGCCGCGCACGACCACGTCGTCGACCAGGTCGGCGAGCACGGCCAGCTCGACGCCGGCCTCGCCCAGCGACGGGAGCACCTGCTCGATGTAGCCCAGGAACAAGCGGTTCGGGCCCACGACCAGCACGCCCTGGCCTTCGAGCGGGAAGCGGTAGGTGTAGAGGAGGTACGCCGCTCGGTGCAGGGCCACGACGGTCTTGCCCGTGCCGGGACCGCCCTGCACGACCAGGACACCGGGCAGCTCGGCCCGGATGATCTCGTCCTGCTCGCCCTGGATGGTGGCGGCGATGTCGCCGAGCTTGCCCGACCGCGAGGTCTCGAGGGCCGAGATGAGGGTGCTGTGGCCCGAGATGCCGTTGGCCGACTGCCCGTTGGACTCGAGGCCCAGGGCGGCAGCCGCATCGCCGAACAGCTCGTCCTCGAGATCGAGCAGGACGCGGCCGCGGGTGGCGAAGTGGCGCCGCCGGACCAGGCCCATCGGTTCGCGGCCCGTCGCCCGATAGAAGGGCTCGGCGATCGGGGCTCGCCAGTCGACGATGACGGGATCCTGATGATCGTCGCTGACCGCGATGCGCCCGATGTAGTAGGGGGTCGGGTCGTCGGCGGCATCGATGCGCCCGAAGCACAATGAAGCATCACCAAGGTGTAGCTGCGACAAGCGATGCAACATCGTGTCCCAGATGACGTCACGCTCGAATCGGGCCTGCTCGGTGCCGCCCCGGCCCACCTCGACCATCGAGGTCAGGCGGGTGGCGGCCTCACGAGACGCCTCGAGAAAGTGGTAGGCCCGGTCGATGTAGGCCTGTTCCGCCTCGAGATCGGGGTGTGCAGCCATGGGCTCCTCGGCTGGTCGGGGACCCCCGGCCAGCCGAGCCGGGCCGTTCGGGGGATGGATCATCCTAGCGGCCCGATCCAGGCCTCGGCCACGCGCCACCCGTCGGGGAAGTGACAGCATGGGCCCATGACATCGGTCGGTTTGGTGCTCGGCGCCGGAGGTCTGGTGGGTGGCGCCTACCACGCCGGAGCCCTGGCCGCCTTGGCCGAATCCACCGGATGGGACCCCCGCTCGGCCGACCTGATCGTCGGCACCTCGGCCGGGGCGGCGACCGCCGCCGGCCTGCGCGCCGGACTGTCCGCGCCCGACATCTTCGCCCGCGCCACCGGTCGACCGCTGAGCGATGCCGGGGCGGCCCTGGTGGGGGTCGACCACCGTCCCTTCGAGTTCGGCGCGCCCGATCCCGGCGACGCCGGTTCCCGGTCGCTGCTCTCCTATATGCCCCAGGCGCCGTGGCTCGTCGGCCCGGCCCTGCTGCGGCCGGGTCCGGCCCGCTGGGGCGTGGCCCTGGCCGGACTGGTCCCCGCTGGCCGCCAGCCGAACACCGTCGTGGGCGACCGGGTGCGGGCCACGGCCGTCGGTCGATGGCCCACCGAACCGACCTGGATCGTCACCTATCGGACCCGCGACGCTCGACGGATCGTGTTCGGCCGCGACGACGTCGAGGTCGACGACCTGGCCACCGCGGTCCAGGCGTCGGCCGCCGTGCCGGGCCGGTTTCGGCCCGTCGAGATGGCCTCTGGGCGCTACCTCGACGGAGCTGTCCACTCCCCGACCAACGCCGACCTGGTGGCTGGGCTGGCCTATGACGTCGTGATCATCTCGTCACCGATGACGGCCACCGACGACGCTCTGGGCGACGAGCGGTCGCTAGGGGCCCGGACCCGATCATGGTTCGGTCGCCTGCTACGCCGCGAGGTCGCGGCCATCACCGCCCGGGACACGGCCGTCGTCGTCCTCGAGCCCGGGCCGACCGAGTTGGCCGCCATGCGCGCCGACCTGTCCGATGGCGAGCTGGGACCTCTCGTGGCCGACGCCGCCTACGCGTCGGTGCTGGCGCACCTGAGCCACACCGACGTGACGGCCATCACCGACCAGCTGCGCACCGAGCCCTAGCCCGGCCCACGGCTAGAGGCTCGACGAGGTCAGGCGCCCGGGTCCTGGCCCACCTCGACCAGCGCGTCACGGATCGCCGAACGCAAGCGGCGGGCGATCGTCGGGTTGAGGTGACCGACGAGGCCGTACCCGGCCCGGCCAACCTCCTCGACCGTCAGCACGATGCGGGGTTCGGCGTCGTCGTAGTCGTCGCTGATGGCGACCCCCCAGGAGATGGCGGTGAGCTCGTCCTCCTCGTAGTGCTCGGGGTAGTCAGCCGGGTCGAAGGGGTAGTCATCGATCGATCGCCGCATGGCGACCATTCAAGCCCAGAGCGCGGGGAACCCGGCCGGTTGCCGGCCCCCCGAAGTGCCGTTCCTGTGCCGCAACGTGCACCCAGGGACACACATCACGGCACAGGAACGGGACGGGGGCCGGGGTGGGCGGGCTCGGTTCTCCGCGTCACGGGATGTCCGTTTAGCGTGGCGGCCGTGACCAACCCGTCCGCTGCCGTCCGCCCCGCTCCGCCGTCGGCCTTCCTGCGCGCCTGTCGCGGCGAGAAGGGCGAGCCGGGCACGCCCGACGGGCACGTGCCGGTCTGGTTCATGCGCCAAGCCGGCCGCTCGTTGCCCGAGTACCGGGCCCTGCGCGGCGAGGGCACCATCCTCGACGCCATCGCCCAGCCCGATCTGGCGACCGAGATCACCCTGCAGCCGGTCCGACGCTACGGGGTCGACGCCGCCATCCTCTACAGCGACATCGTGGTCCCCATCGCCGCCATCGGCTTCGGGGTGGACATCGTCCAGGGCACGGGACCGGTCGTGGCCCAGCCGTTCCGCTCGAGCGCCGACCTCGAGCGCATCCGGCCCCTCGAGCCCGACGTCGACACCCCCTACGTGCTCGAGACCATCGCCAACCTGGTGGCCGAGCTCGACGTCCCGCTCATCGGCTTCGCGGGTGCCCCGTTCACGGTGGCCAGCTACCTCATCGAGGGCCGACCGTCGCGCAACTACGCCAACACCAAGGCCCTGATGCACGCCGACCCCGAGCTGTGGCACGCCCTGCTCGACCGGCTGGCCGACCTGGCCGTCGCCTCGCTGCGCAGCCAGATCGGCGCGGGGCGCGAGCGATCCAATTGTTCGACAGCTGGGTCGGCGACCTGAGCCAGGCCGACTACCGGCAGTTCGTCGCGCCCCACACCACGCGCATCTTCGACGAGATCGCCGATCTGGACACCCCGCGCATCCACTTCGGGGTCAACACCGGCGAGCTGCTCGGCGCCATCGCCGACACCGGGCCCGAGGTGATCGGCATCGACTGGCGGATCCCGCTCGACGAGGCCGCGACCCGAATCGGCGGGACGAGGACCCTGCAGGGCAACCTCGATCCGGCCCTCTGCCTGGCGCCCTGGCCGGTCGTCGAGGCCCAGGTGCGCCGGGTCCTGAGCGAGGGCGAGCGGGCCGCAGGTCAGCACATCTTCAACCTGGGCCACGGTGTGCTGCCCGAGTTCGATCCTGGTGTGCTCGAGCGGATCGTCGAGCTGGTGCACCGCGAGAGCGGCACCGACAGTCGTCATGGAGGCCCGGCGTGACGAGGGAAGGCGGAAGCTGATGGATGCACCTGGTCCAATCGGCCTGATCGTGATGGCGTACGGCACTCCCCGCACGCCCGACGACGTCGAGGCGTACTACACCGACATCCGTCGGGGCCGACCGCCGACGCCCGAGCAGCTGGCCGATCTCAAGCGCCGCTACGACGCCATCGGCGGGATCTCCCCCCTGGCCGAACGCACCGAAGCCCAGCGCGCCGCCATCGCCGCCGCCCTCGACCAACGCCAACCGGGTGGCTTCGAGGTCGTGCTCGGCCAGAAGCACGCCGCGCCCTTCATCGAGGACGCCGTGGCCACCCTGGCCGACCGCGGCGTCAGCCGCGCCGTCGGTCTGGTCCTGGCGCCTCACTACGCGGGCGCCAGCGTGGGCCAGTACCAGGCGCGCGCTGCCGAGGCCGGGCTCGAGCGTGGCCTGGCCGTCACCGCCATCGACCACTGGCACCTCGAGCCGGCTTATCTCGACTTCCTCACCGCCGCCCTCAGCGAGGCCCGGGCCTCGGTGCCCGAGCGGCACAAGGTCCTGTTCACCGCGCACTCGCTCCCAGAGCGGGCGCTGGTCGGCGATCCGTATCCCGATCAGCTGCGGGAGAGCGCGACCGCCGTGGCCGAGCGGATCGGCATGCTGCCCTGGCCCGAGTGGGGGATCGCCTGGCAGAGCGCGGGCCGCACCCCCGACCCCTGGCGCGGGCCCGACATCCTCGAGGTCATCCGCGACCTCGGCGCGACCGGACGCAGCGACGGAGTCGTCGTCTGCGCCCAGGGCTTCACCTCCGATCACCTCGAGGTCCTCTATGACCTCGACATCGAGGCCACGGCCGTGGCCGCCGAGTCGAACCTGGCCTTTGCCCGCACTCGCTCGCTCAACGACGATCCCACCGTGATGGGCGCGCTGGCCGACCTCGTGATCGCCACCGCCGCCGCGGCCACGGGGCTTCGCGCGACCGACGCCGAACGGAACTGACCTTGCGCGTCGTCGTGATCGGTGGGGGCATCACGGGACTCAGCGCCGCCTACGAGCTGATCCACACCATCGATCGACGCGCCGAGGACCTCGAGATCACCGTGCTCGAGTCCGGCGACCGCTTCGGGGGCAAGATCCGCACCCAACCGTTCGCCGGCCACCCCGTCGACGAGGCCGCCGACGCCTTCCTCGCCCGGGTCCCCGACGCCGTCGAGCTCTGCCGCCAGGTGGGACTGGGTGATCGCCTCGTGAGCCCGGCCGTGCGCCACGCCCACCTCTACAGCCTCGGTCGGCTCCGCCCCTTTCCGGACGGACTGGTGCTCGGCGCGCCCACGGATCTCGATGCGCTGCGGGAGTCCGGGGCCGTCACCGAGGCCGGCATCGAACGGGCCGCCCTCGACCTGACGATGGGGCCGGACCCGGTCGGCGATCCGGTCCTCGGCGACGAATCGGTCGGCTCGCTCGTTCGGCGGCGGTTGGGCGACGAGGTGTACGAGCGCCTGGTCGCCCCCCTGCTGAGCGGCGTGCACGCAGGCAACGCCGACCTCCTGAGCGTGGCCGCCGCCGCCCCTCAGTTCGCCCTGGCCCTGCGGACCCACGACAGCCTCATCGAAGGCCTGCGCGCCCAGCGCGCCGCGGCGGCCGCCCACGACCCCGACGCCCCCGTGTTCTTCGGTCTTCCTGGCGGGACGGAGATGCTGGTCGATGCCGTCGTCGACGCGCTGCAGTTGAGCGGCGCCGACCTGCGCCTCGACGCCGCCGTGGCCCATGTGGTGCCCGGGGCCGACGAGCGCCCGGGCTTCACCCTCACCGTCGCCGGCGTCGGCGCGCCCGTCGATGCCGATGCCGTCATCATCACCACCCCGCTCGATGTCACCGCGGGCCTGGTGGCGCCGTTCGACGCGGACGTGGCCGGCGAGATGGCCGCCGTCGAGTACGCCAGCGTGGCCCTGATCGCCCTCGCGGTGCCGCTCGACGAGCTCGACGGACCCCTCGACGGCAGCGGCTTCCTCGTGGCTCAGCCCGAGGGCCTGCTCGTCACCGCCTGCACCTGGGCGTCGAGCAAGTGGGCGCACCTGGCCGACCCCGAGGTGGCCATCCTCCGGGCCTCGGTCGGGCGAGCCGACGACACCCGAGCCGAAGCGATGGACGACGACGAGCTGATCGCCCGGGTACGGACCGATCTCGAGACCACGATGGGCCTGGTCGCCACGCCGACCGCCGTGCGCATCACCCGCTGGCCCCGGGCATTGCCCCAACTCGGCGTGGGCCACCTCGACCGGGCCCGGGCCTGGCAGCATCAGCTCGCCGGGAGCCATCCCGGCCTGGCCGTGGCGGGAGCCGGCTACCTGGGTCTGGGCATACCCGCGTGCATCGCCCAAGGTCGTCAGGCGGCGCGGGCCCTGCTCGATCGTCTGGACCGGACCGAGTGACGCCGATGAGCAGAAAAGCGTCATCCGGGCGCAACCATCGTGATCGACGCGGGGCGCTGACGATCGTCCTGGGCCACGGATGACGGCCGCACCGATCCGTCCCCGCCCGCTCGTGGTCCTGCACGGCTACGAGGACGAACCGGGCCGCCGCTTCGATCACGCGGCGCTCGACCCGACGCGATGGTCGATCGTCGAGCCCCGTGGCCCGGTCGAGCTGGCGGGGGGACCGGCCTGGTACGCGTCGGACGACGCGGGCCCGGTCGAAGCCGACCTCGTGCGTTCGCTCGGCCAGCTCGACGGGCTGCTGGCGGTCACGGGCGCGCCGGCGGTCGTGGGCGGCTTCTCCCAAGGCGGCGCCGTCGCTCTGGCGCTCGCGCTGGCCGCCGATCCCGAACGCTCCGGCAGCGATCCACCCGTGCGGTCGGCCATCGCCGGAGCGTTCTGCATCAACGGATGGTTGCCCCATGCCGAAGCCGTCGCCTACGACCCCTCCGGACTGGCGGCCGCGGCCCCACCGATCCTGATCGTCGCCTCGACCGAGGACGAGGTCGTGCCCGTGCAGCAGGGTCGCTCGGCGGCCCGCTACCTCGAACGAGCCGGCGTCACGGTCACCTATCTCGAGGTTCCGGGCGGCCACGCCGTCGGCGCCGACGCCATCGACGCGTGGCGAGAATGGCTGGACTCGATCCCCCCGCCCGAGTCCGGCGCCTGACCGCTCGCCGGCGGCCTGTCTCGACACGAGGCGGAACGAGCCATCGCGGCGCGGACCAGGCACACTGGTGCTGATGGCCAAGCGCAAACGTCGCGGCGGACGAGTCACCGAGCCTCGGCGAAACCCGATCGACACCAACAACCAACTGACGCTGACCCGCCCCCGTGACGCCGACCTCGGCGCCCCCGCCACCAGCGCGGCCAACGGATCGGCCAAGCCGGCCCTCGTCACGCTGCGCCGCGGCGTCCCCGCATCGATCGGCCGGCCGCCCTACGCCGACACCGGGCAGCCGCCGCCGGGGCGGGGGCCCAACGTGCAGACGCCCGAGATCATCGAGCGCATGCGGGTGTCGGGCGCCATCGCCGCCGAGGTGCTGCTCGAGGTCGGGGCCGCCGTCGCACCGGGTATGACGACCGACGAGCTCGACGTCCTCACCCACGAGGCCGTCATCCGACGGGACTCCTATCCCAGCCCCCTCAACTACAAAGGCTTCCCCAAGTCGGTCTGCACGTCCGTGAACGAGGTCATCTGCCACGGGATCCCCGGCGGACAGGTGCTGGTCGACGGCGACATCGTCAACATCGACGTGACCATCTTCCACGACGGGGTGCACGGCGACACCAACGCCACCTTCCTGGTCGGCGACGTCGACGCCGAGTCTCGACGCCTCGTGCGTGAGACCAGGGCGTGCATGTACGCGGGGATCGCCGCCGTGCGACCCGGCGCCCACGTCTACGACATCGGGCGGGCCATCGAGGACCACGCCGACCGTCACGGGTTGGGTGTGGTTCGCGAGTTCATCGGCCACGGCATCGGCGAGCAGTTCCACGGCGGCCTGCAGATCCTGCACTACTTCGACCCGCGGGCCGACACCGTGATCGAGCCGGGGATGACCTTCACGATCGAGCCGATGATCACGCTCGGCTCGCCCGACCTGTGGATGTGGGACGACGGCTGGACCGCGGTGACCCGAGACGCCAGCCGCAGCGCCCAGTTCGAGCACACGATGGTCGTGACCGACACCGGCACCGAGCTGCTGACCCTCACGGCTGACGGGCGCTGCGCCGCCGACCAGGCCGCCGACCTCTGACCCGCCTCTGACCCTCCTCTGACCGAGGGCGCGCGACGGCGAGAGCGAGAGCCACCGCGAGGGCCAACGACCTTGGCGGGGGACGGTGAGAGGCGGCGGGCGGGTAGGTGACGCCGCCCGTCGGGCCGACGCGACTACACCAGCAGGGATGGACGCCGATACCGAGGGGATGGAACCGGAGGGCGCGCCCGACCCCGACCCCGGCCCGACCCACGGTCGGCGGACCTTCCTCGGCCTGGCCGGCGGGGCCGTCGTCGTGGCGGGCGCCGCCGTCGCCGGCTGGGAGCTGACCCGCCCGACGCACTCGACGACCCGAGCGGCGGCGGCCACGACGACGACGCCACCGACCACCAAGGCGTCGTCGCTGCAGGTGACCACCGAGACCCGTCCCCCGCTGCCCATCCCGGCCGCGCTCCCCGATCCCGACGCACCCGCCCCGCCGATCGTCGTCGGCGACCATCGACCATCCCCCGCCTCGGCCTGAACGCCGCCCTGGGCGAGGGCATCATGCTGGCCGCCATCAACCGCGGACCGACCCACTGGCCTGGTACGGCCGTGCCTGGTCAACTCGGCAACATGGTCGTGGCCGGCCACCGCACCACCCACACCGAGCCGTTCCGCCACCTCGAACGGCTGCAGGCCGGCGACCCCGTCACCTTCGTCGTCGGCCCCACCACCTGGACCTACGTGACCCGCGGCGTCGTCATCGTGCCGGCCAACGCCATCGACATCGCCGAGCAGAGCTACGCCCACACCGCCACGCTGTTCGCCTGCCATCCGCCAGGGCAGGCCAGCGAGCGAATCGTGGCCAAGCTGCGCCTGGTCGGCCCCGACGGCCAGCCGGTCGACGCCGACAGCGCGCTGCCCGCCCTCGACGACGGCAGCCAGGCCGGCGACCACATCTTCACCGTCCAGGTGCCCGACCCGCTCGGCCAGGCCGCCAGCTGAGTCACCATCCGAGCCGCGCCACCCTCGGAGCCACGCCCCTCTGAGCCGAGCGACGAACCTGGCCGCAACGCGTCCGAACGGGCCGAACGTCAGAGCCGGTCCCCGTGGGGCCGGGCATCGGGAAGGATGGGCGGCCGATGTCATGGAACGAACGCCTCCGACTGGCGGCCCGGTGCGTCGGGGGCGGGCTGTGCATCGCCGCGTCAGTGCCCCCGTGGGGCTGGTGGCCGCTGGCCTTCGTCGGCGTGGCCATCCTCGACCGGCTGATCGCCGGGTGAGCTGGCGGCGGCGGTTCCGCCGGACGTGGCTGCTGGCCCTCGCCTGGCTGATCCCGGGTCTGTTCTGGATGTGGGACTTCACCCCGCCGGGGTACGTGTTCGCCTGCGCCCTCTTCGCCGCCTACTTCGGCGTCGCCGCCGCGCTGTGCCCGCCCGGCCGCACCCGCTGGATCGCCCTCCCGGCGCTGATCACCCTGGCTGAGATGGCCCGCTGGCGCTTCCCGTTCGGGGGCGAGCCCCTGGCCACTCTGGCCATGAGCCAGGCCGACGCCCCGCTCGGCCAGACGGCGCGCCTGGCCGGCTCCTACCTCATCGTCGGGCTCGTCGTGCTGGGCGGCGTGGCGCTGTCGGCGGCGTGGGAGCGCCAGTGGTGGGTCGCCGGGGGCATCGCTGCCGGGCTGGTGGCCGTGGTCCTGGTCGCCGGTGTCGCGCCGCGCGGCCACGACGTCGGACGGCTCCGCGTCGCCGTCGTGCAGGGCGGCGGCCCGCAGCACACGCGCGCCGACGACACCGACGACCACGTCGTGTTCGAGCGCGAGGTCGAGGCCACGGAGTCGATCAAGGGTCCGGTCGACCTGGTGCTGTGGCCTGAGGACGTCGTCGGGCTCGAGGGCACCCTCGACCAGAACCCCTCGTACAAGAAGGAGATCCAGCGACTGGCCCGCCAGCTGCACACCACCCTCGTGGTCGGCGTCACCGAGGGGATCAGCGACACCCACTTCCGCAACGCGTCGATCGCCTTCAACCCCGACGGCTCCCAGGCCGATCGCTACGACAAGGTGCGGCGGGTGCCCGTTCGGCGAGTGCGGTGCCGTTCCGGAGCCTGATCGAGAAGCTCGCCGGCCCGAACTCGGGCCTGCCCGAGCGCGACGCCATCCCCGGCACCAAGCCGGCGATCCTGCACACCCGCGTCGGGACGATGGGTGTCGTCATCTCGTGGGAGGTCTTCTTCCCGGACCGGGCACGAGACGCCATCAGCCACGGGGGCGAGGTGTTGCTCAACCCCACCAACGGCTCGTCCTACTGGCTCGACATCCTCCAGAGCCAGCAGCTGGCGTCGTCGCGCCTGCGCGCCATCGAGACCGGGCGCTGGACGCTACAAGCGGCGCCGACCGGCTTCTCGGCCATCGTCACCCCCGACGGTGGCATCACCCAACGGACGGGCACCAGCGAGCAGCGCGGTGCTCACCCAGACGATCACCAGACGCCAGGGTCAGACCATCGCGACCAACGTCGGACCCTGGCCGGTGCTCCTGCTCTCGTTCGTCGCCGTCGCCGCCGCCTGGCTGCTGGCTCGGCGCCGCTCAGAGCTCGATCGTGCGGGTCAGGTGGACGGCGTCGAGGAACCGGCGATCGTGGGACACCAGTAACAGCGTCCCCTCGAAGCTCGCCAGCGCCTGCTCGAGCTGTTCGATGGCCTCGATGTCGAGGTGGTTGGTCGGCTCGTCGAGCACCAGGCAGTTGACGCCCTCGGCCATGAGCACGGCCAGCAGGGCCCGGCTGCGTTCGCCAGGCGACAGGTCCCGGCCGGCCCGGTCGACATGGTCGGCCCCGAGTCCGAACTTGGCCAGCAGCGAGCGCGACTCGCTCTGGACCATGCCCGTCGCGTCCTGGAACGTGGCCAACACGGGGTCGGTTCCCGCGAACAGGTCGCGGCCTTGGTCCATCTCGCCGATCCGTACCCCCGGCCCGATCCACCGTCGCCCCTCGGCCAGGGGGATCTGGCCCAGCAGCGCCCGCAGGAGGGTGGACTTGCCCGAGCCGTTGGATCCCAGGATGGCCAAGCGGTCCTGCCAGGCCACCTCGAGGTCGACCGGACCCAGCCGGAACCCCGCGACGGGTCTCTCGGCCCCAGGATCAGCAGCCCTCGCCATGGGGCCGTCGGCCGTGGCACCACTGGCCGGTTCGGTGCCGACCTCGATCACGGCGCCCTCGAGCCGGGCCACCACGTCGCCGCTGCGGGCAGCCGGGGCCAGGTTCAGCTCCAGCCGCCACCCCTCCCAGGGCTTGTCGACCACCTCGAGCTGGTCGATCCGGCGCTCGGTCGCCTTGACCTTGGCCGCCTGCTTCTCGCTGCGCGCCTTGTTGGCGGCGCGGATGTTCTTGTCGGGCTCGCCGGACGTCTTGGACCGGCTCACCCCCCGCTCGGACCACTGCCGTTGCGTGCGTTGGCGCGCGGTCAGTCGATCGCGCTCGGACACGTACCGATCGTGCGCCTCGTACTGCTGGGCGCGGCCCAGTTGGCGGGCGTCGGTGTAGGCCGTCCACCCGCCGGCGTACTCGCGAGCCCGATGCGTGTGCTCGTCGAGCTCGACGATGCGATCGACGACCCGGTCCAGGAACGCCCGGTCGTGGGAGATCACCAACACGGCGCCGGCGAAACCGGCCACGAAGGACTCGAGCAGGTCGAGGCCGGCGAAGTCGAGGTTGTTGGTCGGCTCGTCGAGCAGCAGGACGTCGACCCGCGACAACAGCACGGCGGCCAGCGCGGCACGTGCCGCCTCGCCACCCGACAACGAGGACGTCGGTTGCCCGAACCGCCCCGACACGTCGCCCGACGAGTCACCCGCGAGACCGACCAGAGCGCAGACCGACGCCGCCCGAGCGTCGAAGTCGTCACCGCCGAGAGCCATGAACCGCTCGAGCGCATCGGAGTAGCGCTCGACCGATTCGGGCTCGCTCGAGAGGGATTCGGTGCACCGGTCGAGCTCGCTCGAGGCTGCGGCCACCCCCGTCCGGCGAGCCAGGTAGTCGAGAAGGTTCTCGTCGGCGACGGCGTCGGGCTCCTGGGGCAGGTAGCCGACCGTGAGCAGCCTCGGCGCGCGCTCGACGGTGCCGGCGTCGACCAACTCGATGCCCGCGAGGATGCGCATCAGCGTGGACTTGCCCACGCCGTTGGGCCCCACCATCCCGACCCGGTCACGGGCGTCGAGCGCCAGCGACACCGCGTCGAGCACGGTCTGGCCCCCGAAGGCCCGTGAGATCCCTCGGGCCCTCAACACAGGTGCGACCCTACCGGCCCGACCCGGAGCCGCCAGCCGCGTTTCGGACCCAAGGAGGAGGTCCGACCCGTCGACGGGTTGGGCGCTGATCGGTCGGTCACACCTCGAGCAGCAAGGTGACCGGACCGTCGTTGACCAGCTCGACGGCCATGTCGGCGCGGAAGCGTCCGGTCGCGACCGTCACCCCCGAGTCCCGCAGCTCGGCGACGACGCGCTCGATCAACGGCTCGGCGTGGTCGGGCGGCGCCGCCGCGATCCAGGACGGACGCCGTCCCTTGCGCGTGTCGCCGTAGAGGGTGAACTGGCTGACCACCAGCACCTCGCCGCCCGTATCGGCGAGCGAGAGGTTCATGGCCCCGTCGGCATCGGGGAACACCCGCAGGGTGCGGACCTTGTCGGCGAGCTTGGCCGCGGTGGCATCGTCGTCGGTGTGGGTGACGCCGACCAGCACGCACAGACCGGCCCCGATCTGGCCCACCACTTCGGAGCCGACCGTGACCTGGGCGCGGGTCACACGTTGGACGAGGCCACGCATCCGGCTGTTCTAGCGCGGGCACCACCCCACTAGGGTCCGGCCATGCGCGCCGTCGTGTGTCACGAGCTCGGGCCACCTTCGTCGCTCCGCATCGACGAGCGGCCGACCCCCGTCGCCGGGCCGGGTCAGGTGGTGGTCGACGTCGAGGCCGCCGGGGTCAACTTCGTCGACGCGCTCTTCGTGTCAGGCCAGTACCAGATCAAGCCGGCGCTGCCGTTCGTGCCCGGCAGCGAGATCGCCGGCACCGTGTCGGCGGTGGGCGACGGCGTCGACTCGGTGGCCGTCGGCGACCGGGTCATGGCGTCGTGCGGGCTGGGTGGGTTCGCCGAACAGATCGCGCTGAGCGCCGGCGGAGTCACGCACGTGCCTTCCAACCTCGATGCCGGCCGAGCCGCCACGTTCACCCAGAGCTACGCCACCGCGCTGTTCGCACTCCGCGACCGGGGTGACCTGGCCGTCGGCGAGACCGTGCTCGTCCTCGGCGCCGGCGGAGGGGTCGGGCTGGCCACGATCGACGTGGCGCGCGCCCTGGGCGCCCACACCATCGCCGCCGCCTCGACCGCGGCCAAGCGCGCGGCGGCGACCGAGATGGGCGCCGAGGCGACGATCGACACGATGACCGAGTCGCTCAAGGACCGCGGCCGCCAGCTGGCCGCCCTGCTGAGCCCGTCGGGATCGACGACCGGCGTCGACGTCGTGGTCGATCCGATCGGCGGCGAGCTGGCTGACGCCGCCCTGCGCGCCCTCGGCAACGGCGGGCGGTTCCTGGTGATCGGCTTCGCGTCGGGCTCGATCCCGAGCCTCCCCCTCAACCAGGTCCTCCTGCGCAACCGCCAGGTCGTCGGTGTCGACTGGGGGGCCTGGGCCATGAGCCACGCCCCGGCCCAGGAGGCGCTGATGACCGAGCTGCTCGACCTGGTGGCCGCCGATCGCCTCCATCCCAGCGAGCCGAGCACCTATCCCCTCGAACGGGTCGGCGACGCCCTCGATGACCTGCTCGGGCGCCGGGTCGTCGGCAAGGTCGCCCTCGCCGTCTGAGGTGGGGATGACATCAGATGCCCTCTGGTGACCACGGTCACAAGCCTCGCCTGGTCCCGGTGCCCTACTTGACCGATTGGTCTAGGGCTATGAGACTTGCGCCCTTATGCTGCCCGCTGCTCGTCCATCATCGACCGGCGGGGGGTCCAGAGCGGCGGTTGCATCCCGCGACGACCAGCCGCTGAGCATCGCCTACCTGACCTACCGCGGCAAGCCCCACGTTGGCGGCCAGGGGGTCTACACCAGGCATCTCACCAAGGCGCTGGTGGACCTGGGCCACCACGTCGAGGTCCTGAGCGGACAGCCGTTCCCGCTCGTGGACGAGGCCGTCCCGCTCCACGAGTTGCCCAGCCTGGACATCTACAACGACTACTTCCCGATGCGGATGCCTGGGGTCTGGGAGCTCAAGAAGCTCGGTGACTGGGTCGAGGTGGGCGCCTTCATGGCCGGCACCTTCCCGGAGCCGCTGGCCTTCAGCGTCCGGGCCGCCCAGTACCTGCGCCATCGGGTCAACGACTTCGACCTGGTGCAGGACAACCAGTGCCTGGGCTACGGGCTGCTGGCCATGGAGCGCATGGGCCTGCCCGTCCTGGCCACCATCCACCACCCCATCACCGTCGACCGGCGCCTCGAGATGGAGCACGCCGAGACCTCGTGGCAGCGCTTCTCGAAGGCTCGCTGGTACGGGTTCACCAAGATGCAGGCCCGGGTCGCCTCCCGCATGACCCGCGTGATCACGGTGTCGCAGAACTCCTTCGCCGACATCCACACCGACATGGCCGTGCCGACCGAGCGCATGCACGTCGTGCCCGTCGGCGTCGACCAGGAGCTGTTCCGGCCGCTGGACCAGGTCCAGCGCATCCCCGGTCGGCTCATCACCACGGCGTCGGCCGACGTCACCATGAAGGGTCTCAAGTACCTGCTCGAGGCCATGGCCAAGCTGCGCACCGAGCGCGACGTCTCCCTCGTGGTCATCGGCCGGAAGAAGGAAGGCGGCGTGTCGGCCCGCACCATCGACGAGCTGGGCCTCAACGACTGCGTCACCTTCGTCACCGGCGTGCCCGAGCAGCGGATCATCGAGCTGTACTCCGAGGCCGAGGTAGCCGTGGTGCCCTCGCTCTACGAGGGCTTCTCGCTGCCGGCCATCGAGGCCATGTCGTGCGGCGTGCCCCTGGTGGCCACCACGGGTGGCGCCCTCCCCGAGGTGGTCGGGGCCGACAACGACACCGCCCTGCTGGTCGCGCCCGGCGATTCCGGAGCCCTGGCGGCACGGATCGCGACCGCCCTCGACGATCCGGAGCTGCGGGCCCGCATCGGTGCGCGAGGCCGCCAGCGGGTCATCGATCGCTGGACCTGGCGCCACACCGCCGTGGGCACGATCGAGCACTACCGGGCCCTGCTGGAAGAGACGGCCGACATCCAGAACCGGCGGGCCGGCGGGATCACCGCCGCGCCGCGCTTCCACCGTCCGGCCGCCGCCGTTCCCACCGAGGCGCCCTGATCCATGCTCACGGTTGACTACGACAAGCTCGGCGTCCGGCCCGGGGACCTCCTGCTCGATCTGGGCTGTGGCTTCGGGCGTCATGCGTTCGAGGGCTTCCGGCGGGGCGCCCGCGTGGTGGCCTGCGACATGTCGACGGCCGAGCTCATCGAGGTCCGTGGGCTGATCGGCGCCATGGTCGAAGGGCGGCGAGGCGTCACCGGACACGCTCGGCACCTGCGTCAACGGAGACGCCACCCGGCTGCCCTTCGCCGACGACACGTTCGACGGATCATCGCCAGCGAGGTCATGGAGCACATCCCCGACGACCTGGCCGCCCTCGACGAGCTGGCCCGGGTGCTCAAGCCCGGCGGCGTGCTCGCCGTGACCATTCCGGCATGGTTGCCCGAGAAGGTCTGCTGGGCGCTGAGCGACGAGTACCACGCGCCGATCGCCGTCGGCGGCCACGTCCGCATCTACACCGAGAACGAGCTGCGCTCGAAGATGCAGGGCGCGGGCCTCTCCGATGGCGCCGCCCACCATGCCCACGCCCTGCACTCGCCCTACTGGTGGCTCAAGTGCGCGGTGGGAACCACCAACGACGACTTCCCGCTGGTGAAGCTGTACCACCGCCTGCTCGTGTGGGACATCACCAAGCACCCGGCCCTCACGAGGGTGAGCGAGCGCCTGCTCAACCCCGTCCTGGGCAAGAGCCTGGTCGTGTATGCGACCAAGCCGATGAACCGGCGAGGGCCGGCCGCCGCCGCGGTCGAGTCCACCGCGACGCGTCGGTCGAGCTCCCCCGTGTCCGATTCACCCGCCCGATTGCCACGGGAGACCGCCGATGTCCCAGCTTGAGGTACCCGGAATCCTGACCGCGGCGGAGCTGACCGAGACGATCGACGCCATCGCGTCCTGGCAGCTCCCCAACGGCATGATCCCCTGGTTCCCGGGCGGCCACGCCGACCCGTGGAACCACGTCGAGGCGGCCATGGCCCTGGCCATCGGCGGGCGTCGGGCCGACGCCGAGCGCGCCTACCAGTGGCTGGTCGATCGACAGCGCCCCGACGGCTCGTGGCACCAGTACTACCTGGCCACCTCGGTCGAGCAGGACAAGCTCGATGCCAACGTGATCGCCTACGTGGCCACGGGTGTCTGGCACCACCACCTGCTGTTCTCCGACGACGGCTTCGTCGAGGCCATGTGGCCGACCGTCGAGGCCGCCATCGACTTCGTGCTCGACCTGCAGACGCCTCGCGGCGAGATCCTGTGGGCGCGCCATGCCGACGGGACACCCTGGTCGTTCGCGTTGCTCACCGGCAGCTCGAGCATCTGCCACAGCCTCCGCTGCGCGATCGCCATCGCCGAGCACCTCGGCCACGAACGCCCCGACTGGGAGCTGAGCGCGGCGCGGCTGGCCCACGTGATCACTGCGCACACGGCGGGCGACATGCCCGACGCCTTCGCCCCCAAGCACCGGTGGGCCATGGACTGGTACTACCCCGTCATGACCGGTGTGCTCCGCGGCGAGGCCGGCACCGCCCACCTCGACGCCCGGCGTGACACGTTCCTGGTCGAGGGCATGGGCGTGCGCTGCGTCAGCGATCGACCCTGGATCACGGCGGCGGAGACCTGCGAGTGCCTGCTCGCGTATCTCAGCCTCGGCGAACGGGCCCTGGCGCTGGATCTGTTCGCCGACGCTCAGCAGCTGCGGTCGCCCGACGGCCACTACTTCACCGGCGTCGTGTTCCCCGAGATGATGCACTTCCCCGGCAACGAGCTCACGACCTACACGTCGGCTTCGATCGTGCTGGCCGCCGACGCGCTGGCCGAGGCCAGCGCCGCCGCGCTGCTGTTCGTCGATCACGACATGCTCCCGGCGCTGATCGACGCCGACGCCACCGACGTGGCCGCCGACCCCAGCCGGGACTGACCCCAGCCGGAACTCAGGCCAAGCGGGACGGGCCGTGGGGTGCTTGTCGCTCGATCCCTCCCGAGCTGGCGCCGCTGGCCTACGGTGAACCCTCGGCGATCCGACGCGAGGGGCGGCGGCCCGCAAATCGAGAGGGGTACCGATGGGGCGTAGCAAGGGGATCATCTTCCTGGCCGAGGCGATCGGCACGTTCGTGCTGGTGCTCGGCGGATGCGGGACGGCCGTCCTGGCCGGCAAGGTCGTGGGCGGCACGCTCGGCATCGCCATGGCCTTCGGGCTGACGCTGCTGTGCATGGCCTACGCCATCGGCGGGATCTCCGGGCTGTCACATCAACCCGGCCGTCACCGTCGGGCTGCTGGTCAGCGGGGACTGCGAACCGGGCGACGCCGCGTTCTACATCGTGGGCCAGATCGTCGGCGGCATCATCGCCGGCGGCGTGATCTACCTCATCGCCCTCAGCCAGGCCGGCGCCACGCGGGCCAAGATCGTGGCCGGCGGGTTCGCCTCGAACGGCTACGGCGCCCATTCGCCCGAGGGGTACAAGATCGCGGGCGCCATCATCGTCGAGATCGTGCTGACCGCGCTGTTGGTGTTCGTCGTGGCCAGCACCTTCCACAAGAGCTTCCCCGGCGGGTTCGGCGGCATCGCCGTCGGCCTGGTGCTCACCCTCATCCACCTCGTCAGCATCCCCGTGGACAACACCTCGGTGAACCCGGCCCGCAGCCTCGGTGTGGCCGTCTACGAGGGCGGCTGGGCCCTCAAGCAGCTCTGGGTGTTCATCGTCTTCCCGCTGATCGGCGGGGCGCTGGGCGCCCTGCTCTGGCGCGTCCTGGGCGGCGAGCGGGCCGGCGCAGCCGCCGCCCCGGCTCCCGCCACCGCCGCCTAGCGCGGCCGCTCAGAGGCCGGGACCGGTGCGGCGCAGCACGCGCAGCGAGCCGACGGCTCGTTGCTCGTCGAACGCGCCGCTGGCCAGGGCGCGCTCGTAGATCTCGAAGGGGGGACGGCCACCGTCGGCCGGATCGGGGAACACGTCGTGGATCACCAGCAGTCCGCCGAGCTCGACGTGTGGTACCCACGTCTCGTAGTCGCGATGCGCCGGCTCGCGGCCGTGGCCGCCGTCGATGAACAGCAGCGACAGCGGTGTGGTCCAGTGCCGACCAACGGTGGGTGAGTCGCCGACCAGCGCCACGACGTTGTCCTCGAGACCGGCGTCGTGGATCGTGCGGCGAAACGACGGCAGCGTGTCGATCCGGCCCACGGCGGGATCGACCAGATCGGGCTCGTGCCATTCCCACCCGGGCTGGTTCTCCTCGCTGCCCCGGTGGTGGTCGAGGGCGAACAGCACGGTCGAGCGCTCCTGGGCCCCGGTCCCGAGGTACACCGCCGACTTGCCGCAGTAGCTGCCGATCTCGAGCATCGGCGATCCCTCGGACCGAACCGACGCCGCCGCCTCGTAGAGGGCCACTCCCTCGTCGGGAGGCATGAAGCCGCGGGCCGCCTCGGCCAGGGCCTGACGCTGGGCGTCCACCCGTCAGTCAGAAGAGGCCGGGCGAGGCGCGGGCTCGGAATCCGGATCGGCCTCGTCGCGGCTCATGCCGGCGGCCTGCTCGGCGGCCACGACCGCATCGTGGCCCTCGACGGCCTCGGCGAACGCCGTGCCCACGAGCTCCTCGGCCAGCTCGGGGTTGGAGGTGAACAGCTTCTCGAGCAGGAAGAACCGAGCGATCCACAGCAGGAAGAAGGAGGCGGCGTTGACGATGTTGGGCAGGAACTTGTGGATGATCGAGTGATCCGAGCCGTTGCCGGCCAGATGGGTGGCCAGCGCCACCATCAACGTCGAGAAGATCAGGCCCACCAGGATGAAGATCCAGAACGGGAGCACCTCGGTCTTGAAGTGGCTCCGGCCGCTCTTGCCCCACACCCAGGCCCGGCTCAGGTAGTAGGCCGGCACCGCGCTGATGCACACCGACACGGCGTTGGCGATCGGCTCGTACCAGTGCAGGCCGAGGTTGAAGAACAGCAGCAGGCTCTGGCCGACGATGACGTTCACGACCGAGACGGCCATGTATCGGCCGCCTTTCTCCTTGACCGTCGTCAAGGCGCCGGAGACGAAGGCGGGCGTGGGCATGGCCCACCAACCTACTGCCGCCCGACAGCCCGCCGACAGTCGACCCGAATCCCCCGACTCACCCCGCTTTCCCCGCCGTTTCCCTCGTGAGCCCGTCGCGGCGGCAGATCACCACCCACCAGGTGGCCATTTGCCGCCACGATGAGATGACGATGAGGTGAGCCCGTCGCGGCGGCAGATCACCACCCACCAGGTGGCCATTTGCCGCCACGATGAGATGACGATGAGGTGAGCCGTCGGCGGCAGATCACCACCCGAGGTGGCCATTTGCCGCCACGATGAGGTGATGGGATCAGTAGGCGTTCGTCCTGGCGATCTGGCCGAGCCAGTGGCCGCTGGGCTTGACGACCCGCTCCTGGGTCGCCCGGTCGACGCTGACCAGACCGAAGCGGGGGACATAGCCGAAGGCCCACTCGAAGTTGTCGAGCGCGCTCCAGTACGTGTAGCCGCGGACGTCGATCCCGTCGGCGAGGGCGTCGAGCACGCCGTCGAGGGCGCCGGACACGTAGCGGATCCGCTGCTCGTCGTCGTCGGTGCCGATGCCGTTCTCGGTGACCATGATGGGCACGTGGCCGGTCCGCTCCCACGCTCGACGGATGGTGACGCCGAGGACCTGGGGCCAGAACTCATAGCCCATGGGCAGGACCTCTTCGCCCTCGGCAGGACCGAGGTTGGAGTCCGCCCCGACCCGCGTCCGCGAGTAGGACTGCACGCCGACGAAGTCGTCGCCGACACAGGCGTCGAGGAACACGTCCTCGGCGTGGCCTCGCACGCGCTCGAGTCGGGCGACCGCGCCGGTCGTCGTCGGGCGGCACGGCTTGGTAGTCGCTCATCGACAGCGTGAGCCCGACCGGGAAGTCGCCCGGACCGCTCTTGATGACCTCGACGGCGCGCCGATGGCCCGCCACGAAGTGGTCGCTGGCCGCCTGCCACCGGGTCCGATCCTTGGCGCCCGGCGGGAACACCCCGCCGTAGTAGCCGAGGAAGCTGACGATGTTGGGTTCGTTGATCGTGCAGGCGCGGGTGATCAGGTCACCGAGATGGCCGGTCGCCACCTCGCAGAAGCGACCGAAGCGGTCGACGATCGCCGGGTTCGACCAGCCCCCGTCGGCCGCCGCCCACCGCGGGGTGGTGAAGTGGTGGAAGGTGACGGTGGCGTCGAGTCCGTTCTCGGCGCAGGCGGCGCACACGCGCCGGTAGTGGTCGAGGGCGGCGGTCGAGAACTGCCCCTCCTCGGGCTCGATGCGGCTCCACTCGATCGAGAAGCGGTAGTTGTTGAACCCGAGCGCCCGCAGCAGGGCCAGATCCGATCGGTAGCGGTGGTACTGGTCGCAGGCGTCGCCGCTGGGCTCGGTGCAACGCGAATCGGGGTCCTGCTCCCATGCCCACCAGTCGTTGTTGACGTTGCCGCCCTCGACCTGGTGGGCGGCGGTGGCGGTCCCCCAACGGAACCCGGCGGGAAAGGATCGAGACATGCCCGGACCCTAACCCGGCCGATGGCGACGATGAGCCGCCTCGACCTGGAGGTCCTCACCGATCGGAGCCCCGCCTTCCGACAAGCGCCCGGCTCGGACCCTCACGGCCTATCGGGCGAGGGGAGCCTGGGGCTTGTCGATGCCCCGCCAGTCGTCCGTTTGAGGGTGGCAGCCGACCAGCGGGGGAACGCTCCGAGTTGACCGCGATCGTGACCAGCCGGCAAGGGCGTCGCGGCGTGTCTTGGCCGGAGCTTCACCGCGTGGACACGTCGCGCTCACCCCGTTTCCCCACCGGCTTCCTTCTGCTCAGTTCGGGTATCCCCGGAAAGCGCCACCAACGCCAACACAGAAACGTCCTGCGTCGGTCGAGCTCGGCGAGCGGGTTCAGCCTCGATCAGAACCAGGCGGGCAGGAGGCGGCTCACCGTCTCGGCGGCCAGCACGGTCAACACCACGAGCGGCGCGGCGGTCAAGAGGTAGGCGACGCGCACCGACGAGCGTCGGTAGACGACGATGGCGGCGACGACGGCCAGGACGTAGCCGACCAGCAACAACCCAGCCGTGACCCACGCCCCCGAGTCGCCCGACGCGCCGGTGGGATGACCGGCGCGCTCGAGCTGAGGGGTCGGCGGGAAGGGTCGACCTTCGAGGCGGGCCACGACGACGGCGGCCGCCGTCGTGTTCCAGGGAGCACGGTTGGCTGTGGTGAACAACGTGAGCCGGTTGTCGCGCGTGCGGCGCGACAGATCCGACACGGACCCGACCTGCACGAGCAGGGCGTGAACCTTGTAGACCGACTGGCCCTGGACGGTGCTGATCAGGATGGCGTCGCCCGGGCGGAGCCGGTCGAGGTCGCCGAACGGTCCGCCGAAGGTGAGCCGACGTCCGACGATGGCGGTGTTGCCAGGTTGGCCCGGCCCGGCCGTTCCCGGCACCTGGCCGGGACCGTCTTGGGTCTGAGCCGAACCGCTCCCGGCGATGACGACTTGGCGCAGGTGCAGACGCGGGATCTCGAGCACGCCGACCGACGCCCCGATCGCCGGCGCCTTGGTCGGCGCCGTGACCCCGGGCAGGCCCTGGGCCTCGTTGGCGGCATGGGAGATGCTCGTGCGATAGGCCTCGAGGCGCGCCTGCTGGTTGCGCTGTTGGAACAGCGGCTCGAGACCGAAGAGCACCAACCCGATGCAGACGAAGGCCACGCCGAGCCAGAGCCCGATGGCGACGGGGGCCCAGAGGAGCATCACCGATTGGGACCCGCCCCGAGTCGGAGGGGCCATCGGAGCCGTGGCCTCGTGCGGAGGCGGCGGCAGGGTCGCGAGATCGACCGATCCCCCCGACATCCTCGGGTCGGACGGGGGGTGCTCCTCGGGCGCGCGCCGGTCAGCACGGTCACGGCGAGGCTCCGGGCGGCCGTGCCGGTGGTGTCCCGGGCGGCGGCGCCACCACCGGTGGGGGCGGCAGCGGTGGAGGTGGCAGCGGTGGTGGCGGCAGGGCGCCCAATCCACCCAATCCAACGGAGCGACCGGCGGGCTTCCACCAGCGCCCCGAGCTGGCGAAGGCGGCCGACGAGGTGAGGGCCACGACGGCCATCAGCGCGAGGGCAGTGACCAGGGCGCTGGGCAAGCTCGTCCCTCCGTAGCCGGGGACGTGGACGGCGGCGGCCAGGCGGGTCTGGCTCGCGGCGCCGTTCGACGAGGACGACGAGGCGTCGACCGATCCGGCGCCAAGATCGGCCAAGGTGACCAGATCAGCCGGGGGCGCTCCCGCGGCGTTGGCGAAGGATCCCCCGACCGGTCCGCCCGATCCGTCCGGCGGCCCCGCCGGCGTGCACCCTTCCGGGGCGGGCGTGGCCCCGACCTTGGCGATGGCACCCTTGGCCGCAGCGGCCAGGCCGGGGGTCAACGGCGTCAGCCCCTCGGGCAGGGTCAGCTGGCCGGGTCCGGTGAGGTAGTCGAGCCACTTGGTCAGCTCGACCTGCGACGCCGCCCGCGGGGTGCACGTGGCCGGGTCGATCAGCGGCTGGGCCGGAACCATGGCGTACTCGACGTAGGTGAGGGGGTAGGCGGCGGGCGCCGACGCCGTCGGGTTGGGGATCAGCAGGCCATCCGCCGTGGTCTGCATCGTGGGGACCGCCGCCGCCATCGTCTCGGGTGTCGGGGCCACGAAGGCCCCCGATGGGCTGCCGATCGACACTGCGGTCATCCCCAGGGCGTCGGCGGTCGTGAGATCGGTCAGCACCCACACCCCGCCCTGGTCGGGGCCGAGCGTCTCGAGCGACCGGCGCAACGACGGGCGCCCGGTGAACAGCGCCAGCGCCTGGTTGTACGAGGGATCGGCGACGGCCAGAGACGCATCGGCGCCGCGAGTGCGGCCGGCGTCGGCCCCGTACAACGGCAGGTTCGGCACCTTCCACTCGCCGGGGGCGTTGGCGGCCAGATGGCGGGTCATGATCCACGAGCTGCCCTCGGCGTCGCTCGGGGCCCCGACCAGCAGGCTCGAGTTGGTGTCGAAGAAGCCCGACTGCAACAGGTCGGGATTGCGGGCGTCGATGGTCGGTATCAGGCCCTGGATGTCACCGGACGGACCGCCGCTCAGCAGTGCCGCCACCTCGTCGGCGGTGAGGTTCGTCGGCCCGTACGGCACCTTGCGGTTGTTGACCCCGCTGAAGTGGCCGTTGGCCAGACCGAGGACGGACGCGCCGAGGGCGACGGGGACGGCCACGGTCGCTCGGGGTCCGCCGGGGATCGAGTCGGGAGGCACGAACCCGGCGTCGGCGTCGTAGCCGACCGCGCTGTAGGCGATGTCGAGGTTGCCGCTGGCGAAGTTGGCGACGGCCGTGCCCTCGCCGTCGAAGGTCATGCGCGTGGCCGCTCCCACCTGACCGGGGGTCTTGCACTGGGCCAGCGTCCAGCCCACCCAGGCATCCGTGAGCGCATCGGACCCGCCCGCCGAGAGGATGCCGCTCGCCGGTCCCCCACACCCGGCCACAGGATCGGAGTTCTCGTAGTTCAGCGGGTGGACGGTCGGGAACCACACGGGCGCGGCATCGGCGGGTCCGCCCAACAGCTCGACGACCAGATCACAGGGATTGTTGGCGTCGCAGGTCAAGGTGGTGGGCACCCCGCCGGCGGACCAGTTGACGACGCCGGTGCCGACCTTGATCGGGAACGTCTCCCCGTCTGGGGTCGTGTCGTTGGGGGCCAAGGTGCTGTCCACGGCGACGGGGTCGGCCGACGACGACAGCGGGGTCAACGGGCAGTTCGGGCCGTTGGCACTGAAGTCGGGGTTGGGTCGACTCTCATCGCCCGCCTGGTAGGACACTCCGTGCCGACACACGCGGGCCATGGCCTCGTAGAGCACGAAGTCGGGTGTGGTCTTGACGGTGATCGAGACGGTCTGGCCGTCGGTGAGACCCGAGGTCGGCCTGACCGTCACGCTCCAAGGCGTGGTGTCGTCGGCCCCGGCCGGGACCCCCATCGGGGCGAGGAGCAGTGCGGCCAGTACCAGCGTCACCGTGAGCAACGCCGGGAGAACGCGATGAAGGGAACCTCCTGATCACCCGAACCAGCCGCCGACGTCGGCGATGACGTCGACGGCGCCGAAGCCGTTGTAGACCGACAGGTTCCCGATGCTGCCGCCGGTACCCAACTTGACCGTCACCGCGTTGGGGATGACCTCACCCGGCACCCAGTTGAGGCTCGACGCCGTCGGCTGCGAGCCGCCCGCCGGCCACAGCGTCAAGAACGACGGCGCCGTCGTGTCGGCCACGGTCACGTTCAACACCACCGCATCGGCATTCGAGGGCACACCCGCGTGACCGCCGACCGCGACCGTGCGCGCCGTGTTCGGACCCCAACGGGTGGAGAACCCGCCCGTGTTGCCGATACCGGGCCGCGAATCGAGGATCCGCGCCGGGGCCAGCGAGTGGAACGTCTTGCCCGTGCCCGCCTTGTAGTAGCCGGCCACGTCGATGATCACATCGACCTGGCCGAAGGCGTTGATCACCGACAGGTTCCCGAGGTTGATGCCGGTACCCAGCTTGACCGTCACCGCGTTGGGGATGACCTCACCCGGCACCCAGTTGAGGCTCGACGCCGTCGGCTGCGAGCCACCGGCCGGCCACAGCGTCAAGAACGACGGCGCCGTCGTGTCGGCCACGGTCACGTTCAACACCACCGCATCGGCATCGGTGGGCACACCGCCGTGACCACCGACCGCGACTGTACGTGTCGTGTTCGGACCCCACGGCGACACGTAGCCGCCCGTGTTGCCCACCCCGGGCCGCGAATCGAGGATCCGCGCCGGTGGCAGGGAGGTGAACCCGTCGCCGACGGTCGAGTCGTAGTAACCGGCCACGTCCATGATCACGTCGACCTGGCCGAAGGCGTTGATGACCGACAGCTTCCCGAGGTTGCCGCCGGTACCCAACTTGACCGTCACCGCGTTGGGGATGACCTCACCCGGCACCCAGTTGAGGCTCGACGCCGTCGGCTGCGAGCCGACCGGCCGGCCACAGCGTCAAGAACGACGGCGCGTTGGTGTCGGCCACGGTCACGTTGAGCACGACCGCGTCGGCCGTGGTCGGAACGCCCCCGTGGCCGCCGACGGTGACGGTGCGCGTCGTGTTCGGACCCCACGGCGACACGTAGCCGCCCGTGTTGCCCACGCCCGGCCGCGAGTCGAGGACGCGGGCCGGTGGCAAGGCATGGAAGTAGGTGCCCGTGGGCACGGCACCGGTCGGGGTGACCGGCGTCGATGCGGCCGACGCCGGGCCGGGACCGACGACATTGCTCGCCTTGACCGTGAACGTGTACGGCGTGCCGTTGGTCAGGCCCGAAACGGCACACGTCAGCGCGCCCGACGTGGTGCACGTCTTGGCCCCCGGCGAAGAGGTCACCGTGTAACCGGTGATGGGCGACCCGCCATCCGAGCCCGGTGCCGACCACGACACCGTCGCCGACGCGTTGCCCGCCACCGCCGACACACCAGTAGGTGCCCCCGGCACGGTGGCCGCCGCGCCAAACGACAGGTTGTAGTGGATGTAGTTGTCGGGGTTGTCCGAGCCCGAGGTCTGTTCGCGCAGCACGAGCTGGCACGGGTGGGTGTCGTCGCAGGTGATGGTGGACGACGTGACGCCGTCCTGCTCGAGGAAGGTCTCGGTGCCTTCGCCGACCTTGAAGTCGAGTGAAGCCGTCTGGTTCGGAGGCGCCGTTGCCGTCGAGGTGTGGAGGTCGCCGGTGCCGAGGGCAGTCAGGATGCACTGCCCTGACTGGAAGGGCGAGAAGTCCGAGAGGTTGCTGATGTTGGCGCTGCCCGCGCACTCACGGGCCTCGACGCCGAAGATGGCCGACGCCGGCTTGGCGTCGACCTGGATCGAGATGGTGTCGCCGTCGCTGAGCCCGCTGATGGTGGGGATGGGGGCGGGCGAATAGACGTGGGCGACCGAGTGGGCCGTGGCGGTGGTCGTCGTCGGCACGCCTGTCGATTCGGCGGCCGCCGGCGAGCTCAGCATCGGGACGACGGCCAGCATGGGGGCGAGCAGAGCGGCCAGCCCCACCAGCACGGTGGCCTTCCAGAAGCGGGTGAGCGCAGACATCGGGGTGGATCTCCTGGATCGTGGGTGGGGACGAGAAAGGGGTGCAGAGCAGCGGGCCGCACCGGGGTGGTCCCGGCGGTCAGCTTGGCGGGCCTAGGTGAGCGAGGACTTTCGAGACGACGAACGCCAGCCCAACGGGGGGTGAACATGCGGAGCGCCCCAACGCGATGGCGTGGGCCGTCGCCGACGGACTCCGGGCCGCCCGCGGCCGGTCCGCGGGAAACCGGTCAGCTGTAGGTGAGCGGGTAGCTCTGGAACCCGAACCCGCCGGGCACCTGCAACAGCAGCACGAGCTGGCACGGATGACCCGGGCCGCAGGTGATCGAAGCCGACTCGCCGTACTCGGTCGTGTACCGGTCGGTGCCGACGCCGACCCGGAACGACAGATCGGCTACCTGGTACGGCGGGCCGATGGCCACGTCGGTGTGGGCGTCGGAGATCGGCGTCAGCGCGTGCAGCACGCAGTGGCCCGTCTGGTTCGGGTAGAAGTCGCTCTCGACGACGATGTTCGCCTTGGGTGCGCACACCCGGGCTTCGATGCCGTAGATGTCCGAGCCAGCCTTGGGGACGACGTGGACCGTCACCGTCTCCCCGTCTTTGAGGCCCGTCGTCTTGGACACCTTGACGACCAGCGGGAGCTCTTTGGGATTCGGTGGCGCGACGCTGGTCGCGGTGGGGGCGGTGCTGGCGGTCACCGAAACGCGGGTTGGTCGAGGTCGTGTCGCTCGCGGCGCGGTGAACGGTCGATGATGGCGACGACGCCGCGCTCGAGCGGCCACCGGAGGACTGGGCCGCGATCGCAACGATGACCACCGCGGCGATCACCACCGCGGCGATGACGCCGACGATCACGGGGCGCGGGTAGGAGCGAGCGGTTCAAGACCAGCCTCCGAGCAGGGAAGGACGCGCCACCGTACAAAGGCGATGGCGGGCCCGTCCCCCGTTTGTTCGGGATGTGTCCGAGAGTTCATCTCGATGCAAGGTCGCGGTCGTCTCGTGGTCACCCGGGTCACAGCGCCGTCAGTTGGTGTACTTGCGACACGTCGCGCCGGCCACGTCGGTGCTGGCCGCGACCCCGCTCGGGGGGGTGGCCGAGAGCGGTGCGAAGCCGAAGCTGCTCAGCGTGCTCTTGAACGCCCCGCTGCACAACGGGCTCTTCGAGCCCGAGGCCACGTTGTTGAACGCCACGACGGCCTGGGCCTGGGCGTAGCTCGGCGACACGCTGTCGGTCACGTTGAACACGTAGCGGATGCCGGGAAAGAAGCCAGGGGCCGGGTTGTTCAGCTTGACGTTCTTCTCCTGCACCGGCGCGCCGGCCCCGATCGAGTTGGCCTGCCACACGCCGTCGGGGCCGTCCCATCCGGCGGTGTTCACCGACGGGTTGGCCCCGTTGGTGATGCCCCCGATGCGGACGCCGTTGCGCACGTCGACGGTCGGGTTCACGTGGTTGTTGGCCTGGAAGACCCAGTTGCCGGCCGAGTACGGGCAGGATCGCCTCCTGGTAGTCGATGGTGTCGATGTCGGTGCCCTCGCTCTGCTGGATCCGCTTGACCGCGGGGCACGGGAACGCCGAGCCCGCCGGCGGCGTGGTCGTGCTGACCGAGGTCGGGTCGAACCCACCGAGCAGGTCGGACTGGAAGAAGCTGCCCGTGCCCGATCCCACCTGCGTGAAGTAGCGCTGGATCGGACCGGAGCCTCCGCCCACCTGGGCCCAGTCGGTGAACGTGCAGTTGTAGATGCCCTGGAGCTGAGCGAGCGACAGCGTGGCCGGCGCCTGCAGGCTCGGGCTGGCCCACGACACAGCGTCGAGGGCGAAGGCGTAGTACTCGAAGGTGGCCGGATCCGACGCCAGGCCCGCGCGGCGGCGCCGACGAACGGGCGATGTCGATGCAGCCGGTCTGGCCGGCCGGTGCCGTCTCGTTGGCCTTGAGGGCGTTGAGGCCCGTGCCGGCGCTGATCGGGGCGATGGCCTGACCCGGGCCCGGGGTCGCCTGCACGTAAGCCGTGGTCGAGCAGTTGGCGTCACCCGGCACGCTGAAGGGCGTGTCGGGCAACGTCGGGATGTTGTACTGGCCCGCCGCCGGGTTGTTGAAGATCGAGTTCATCACGGGTGCGGTGACGTCGGCCCCGGCTGCGGCCAGCACCACCGTCGCGGCGTGCGCCGGTGGGGCGGTGAACACGAACCCGGCGAACGACGCCAGAGCCAGGGCCAGCGAAGTCGAGAGGCGCACCCCTCGAGAGGTCAATCCCTCGATCGACCGCCTCGACTTGATCGATGTGCTCACCGTCGGTGTGTCCTTTCATCGGGTCTGCTCAGGTGGTCAGGCCGCCACTCGGCCCGAGAGCCGGGGCGTCGGCCCATTTCCCACTTGATCGCCATGAATGTAGACAGCACCATAAAGGGGAAAGCTGATTATTTCAATCAGCTTTCCAGTATTTGCCCAGAATTCAGCTGTGGTCCAGCTTCGGAGCCTTCGCCCGGGACCGGGCCGGGTCGATCGGCGCCGTCTGCACCAGGGCGTGGGTGGGCGACCACACCATCACCACACAAGGACAGGGCGTAGGGGGCGTGAGCGCCATGATGGCCGTCGCCGACCCCGCGGGTCCCACCGCTGCTCCTTGCGAGCCCCGCAGATCGCAGTCCGCCGAGCCCCGGCGGACGGCTCCGCCGCACACGGTCACGGTGACGGCGCCGACCGGCCAATGGCGGAGCCCGACGGTCAACCGGTCCGCCCGACCGACCGGACGGGCGCCGACGACGACCGAGGGGCTCGGCGGGGCGAGCTTCGGCGGAGGACCCTCCGGCCCTCCGCCGCCCGGCAGGGGGACGCGCCCCGATTCGACCCCGGCGACCAGCACCACCAGCACCATCGCCGCCAGCGCGACCCGGTAGCGTGCGCGCGGGCCGATCGACGTCACCTCGACACGGCGGCCGGCTCGGACCCGGTGCCATCACCAGGGGCGCTCGCCGGGGCACTCGCGGCCACGGGCGGCGGGGGCGGAGCGAGGCGACGGCGGCTCCGGCGCCGCCACCAGAGGGCGCCAACGATGGCCACCACCATCAGCTGGATCCACGGCGGCGCGAAGGTCGACCCGCTGGCCGAGGTCGCTCGGGGAGGCGGCTTGACGCTGCCGAACACGGCGTACGGCGTGACCTTCACCGAGGCGTCGATCAGACCGAGCGGCCACACGCCGGGCACGGTGACGGTGGTGGTGTAGGTGCTCCCGGGCAGGAGCTGCTCCAGATCCTTGGGATGCACCTGCACGCGCGTCAGCCCGAACGGGCCGGCCACGCTCACCACCTGGTGGCCGGCCAAGCGGATGTTGCCGGTGTTG
Source organism: uncultured Microthrixaceae bacterium (assembly GCA_963734965.1). GTDB lineage: Bacteria > Actinomycetota > Acidimicrobiia > Acidimicrobiales > Acidimicrobilacustridaceae > UBA4742. The sequence goes on from CAVTJK010000004.1 coordinate 1,629,877, forward strand.
TGCACGGTGTAGGTGACGTCGACCGATCCCCGGCCGGCGGGGTTGACGGTGCCGTGGTAGGTGGGGCGGACGTCTTCGACGGCGAGCGTCGGATGCACCGGCCCGGCGACCCGCACATAGAGCCGCGACCCCGTCCGGTGCGTGACCAGGGCGCGGTTGCCCTTCGAGTCGATGGTCGGGGTGGTCAGGGCGGCGACGATGCCGCCGGTGTGGTCGCCGGGCGACGCGTCGCGAGGCACGGTCAGCGTGAAGGGGATGGCCACGCTGTGGCGGGCCGGGATGGTGACGGCGTTGGCCACCAGCGTCACCCAGCGACCCACGTCGGATGGTCGCTTGTTCCCCGCCAACAGGTCGAAGCCGCCACTCGGGGTGTTGAAGGCGTCGTTGGCGTACACCTGGAAGGTGATCTGCACGTCGCTGTAGTTCCACACCGTCACCGAGTCGTGGACGGTGGCCCCCTTGGCCAACAGGTAGGTCAGGTAGGGCCGCGTGCTGGGCTGGCTCGGGTCGGGTCCGGTCGGGGAGAGAGCCCAGGTCTCCTTGACCGGGGCCGGGGCCGCGGGGCGGGGTCGAGGTCGAGGCGAGGCCGCGCCGGCGGCAACCACGGGACCGGCGAGAGCCAGGGCGACCAGCACGGAGGCCACCGCGGCGACGAGCATCCGCGCCAGACGCGTCGAGGCCCGCCCCGGCGGGGACGGGCGGAGGTCAGCGAACGGATGAGCAAGTCACGCGACACGGTCGGTTCCAATCGTGAGACGCGAGCAGGCACGGGGAGGGTGGCCGAAACCACTCCTCCCCGCGCCGTCTCGCGGCAGGGGCCCAAGCCCCATCAGTAAGGGTTCACTGCTGTTGGTGCGACGCTCCCTAGATGGCGGTGAGGGTGAGCGTGGCGGTGTAGGTGCCCGGAGGCGTCGACGTGGGGGTGCTCAGGTTGAGCGCGGCGTCGAGGGCGGCGGCCCCGAGGCTGGTGGCGCCAGGCGGAGCCGAGGCCAGGGTGCCGCCGGTGGCCAGGTTGCCGACGACCGGAGAGGCCGGGGCGACCGTGATGGCCGGTCCGGCGGTCACGACCTCACCAGGTGAGACCGTCCCGACGGACGGGACCCAGCCCAGGTCGTTGCCCGGGAAGGTGTTGGAGCCCGAGCTGAAGGCCGAAACCTGTCCACTCGCCGTCCAGCCCGGCTCGCTGAACCGGGTGTCGGTCACCGTGACCTCGTTGATGCTGCCGGAGGCCTGCCAGAACTTGGCCGTCGAGTCGAGCACGGCGGTGCCCAGATCGACGGTCGTGCCGGCTTCGGTGATGGTCAGCGTCCCGGCCGGGATGGCCACCGTGATCTGCTGGGCCACACCAGCGGCCGAAGGCGTCACCGGAGCGGATTGGGCCGATTCGGTGGTGAACCCGGTCGGGTAGTGGGCCGCCACCGTGAAGGTGTAGGCCGTGCCGTTGGCCAGTCCCGTCACGAGGAAGCTGGTGGCCGTGCTGGTGGTGTCGATCGGCGCCTGAGCCACGCCGCCGATGAGGGGCGTGACCCGGTAGTCGTCGACACCGGCCAGAGCCGGAGCCGTCCACGAGACCGTGGCCGAGTTGTTGCCCGCCGAGGCCGACACACCCGTGGGCGGAGGGGAGGTCGGCGTCACCGGAGCGGTCTGGGCCGAGTCGGGGCTGAAGATGTTGGCCGCGTTCTCAGCCGCCACCGCGAACGTGTAGGCGGTGTTGTTGGTGAGCCCGGTCACGTGGAAGGTGGTGCCGGTTCCCCCGGTGAGGATCGGGGTCTGGGCCACGTTCGCGATGAACGGCGTGATCCGGTAGTTGGTCAGCGGGGAGTTCCCGGTGTTGACCGGAGCGGTCCACGACACGTTGGCCGACTGGTTGCCGGCAACCGCGCTCGGCGCCGTCGGCGCGTCGGGCGGACCGACAGGTCCGGCGAAGGTCAGGTTGTAGTGGATGTAGTTGTCGGGCGACGAGGCGCTCGACGTCTGCTCCCGCAGCACCAGCTGGCAGGGGTGGGTCGAGTCGCACGTGATGGTCGACGAGGTGACGCCGTCCTGCTCGAGGAACGTCTCGGTCCCGACTCCGACGTGGAAGTCGAGCGTCGCCGTCTGGTTGGGCGGGGCGGTGGCCACCGAGGAGTGGAGGTCACCGGTGCCGAGGGCGGTCAGCGCGCACTCGCCCGACTGGAACGGCGAGTAGTCCGACAGGTTGTTGATGTCCGCGTTGCCGGCGCACTCACGAGCCTCGACCCCGAAGATGCTGGAGCCGGCGGCAGCCGTGACGGCGATCGAGACGTCCTGGCCGTCGGTCAGGCCCGACAGCGTCTGGATGGGACTGCTCGAGTAGGTGGTGTGGGTGGCGGGCGACCCGGTGGTGGCCACCGTGGTCGTCTGGGCGGTGACGCCAGGCGTCTCGGCGCCGGCCATCGATCCCAGCAGCGGCACGCTCGCCGCCAGCAGAGCGACGAAGGCCGTCACCAGGGCGAGGACGCTCAACGCCCTGGGGCGGTGAGGAATCCGGAGTGTGGACAAGTGGAGCTCCTTTTCACAATGAGTTGATGGAGAAAGCAACCGTTCGCGCGGGCGGTGTCCAGGGGCGGCCGATCACGCGGACCGCCCCCCACCGCCCGGTGACCAGGCGTTGCCCCCGATGACGGGTCGGGATCCAAGGGGTTGGGCTCCCGACCCGTCCTCAGGGCGTCAGGTCAGTTGGTGAACTTCCGGCAGGTGGCGCCGGCCAAGTCGGTGCTGCCCGCCACGCCGGCGGGGACCGCGGCGGTCAGCGGCGCGAACCCGAAGCTCGAGATCGTGCTCCGGTTGGCGTTGCTGCACAGCGGGCTCTTGGCCCCGGAAGCGACGTTGACGAAGCCGACGACGCCCTGGGCGTCGGTGTAGTTGGGCGACACGCTGTCGAGGACGTTGAAGACGTACCGGATGCCGGGGAAGAACCCAGGCGCCGGGTTGTTCAGCTTGATGTTCTTCTCCTGGATCGGCGCGCTGGCCCCGATCGAGTTGGGCTGCCACACGCCGTCTGGCGCGTCCCAGCCCGCGGTGTTCACCGAGGGGTTGGCCCCGTTGGTGATGCCGCCGAGCTTGACGCCGTTGCGCAGGTCGACGGTCGGGTTCACGTGGTTGTTGGCCTGGAAGACCCACTGGCCGACCGAGTAGGGCAGGATCGCCGTCTGGTAGCCGGCGGCGTCGAGCTCGTTGCCGGTGTTCTCCTCGAGCGGCTTGCCGGCGTTGTCCAGCTGGGTCGACGATCACGGCCGGGCAGCTGCCGGTGCTGACCGTCGTCGGATCGACGCCGCCCAGCAGGTCGGAGATGAAGAACTTGCGGGTGCCGGAGCTGGCCTGGGGCAGGTACCGCTGGATCGGGCCGGCGCCGCCGCCGACCTGGCGCCCAGTCGGTGAAGGTGCAGTTGTAGATGCCCTAGCAGCTGAGCCGACGGTCATCGTGGCGGGGGCGTAGAGGCTCGGGCTCGCCCAGCTCACGGCGTCCAGGGCGAACGCGTTGAACTCCAGCGTCGGCGTGTCCTGCCGGAGCCGGTCCCGATGCCGCGGGGACCACTCGACGAGCGACCGATCGCGATGCAGCCGGTGCCCGCACCCGCAGACCGGGTAGTTCCCGGCCTCGGCTGCCGACCAGGGCGTCGAGGCCGGCGCCCGAGCCGTTGGGCGCGTGGGCGTTGGTCGCGGTGTTGGCTGGGTCTGGTCGGTCGTGTACGTGATGCTCGTGTGCTGCAGTTGGCGTCGCTGGGGACGGTGATCACGCGTCGGGCTGGCCGGCGCCCACGGCGGCGCGGATGTTGTACTGGCCGTTGGCCTGGCTGAGGATCGGATCGCTCACGTTCTGGGTGGTGTCGGAACCGGCGGCGGCCAACACCACCGTGGCGGCGTGAGCCGGGACGGCGGGGGCCACCAGGGCCAGGCTCGTCCCGAGGGTGCAGGCGGCAGCCATGACGGCCAGTCCCCGACGTAGGAGAGGGTTCTCTTCACGTACGGGTCCTTTCCAGTTGCGACTCGACGGGCGACGGCGACCGCCGAGACCGACTGCGTGCAGCCCGATGCGGTCAGTTCTCTCACGCCGAGATGAACCGGACCGGTGCTGCCCCGCAAACGGCGGGTGAAGAGCTGACGCCACGCAGGCGAACACCAGCGACCGCTCCCGACCGAGAGCCGCGCCGGGCCGGCCTCGTGGCGACGCGACCTGCTGTGTCAGCGGATCGGTCAGTTGTCGGCTCGGACTCAGGTGCGGCGACGTCAGCTTCCGGCGGCGGCCGAGCAACAGCGGCGGCACGGCCAACACGACGAGGAACAGCGCCACGGGCAGAGCCGGTGAGCTGACGGAGATGGCGCGCGCGTAGAGCACGGCGAGCCTCGGCCCGGTAGCGACTGTCGCCGCCGGCGCCCGAGGAGCTCGCACCAGCCCCGCCCGACGCCGCCGCCGCGCTGGCCCGCACCTGAGCCGGCGGCGCCGCCCGCGGCCGCGCCGCGACGCCGAGGCGACGCCGGGCCGATGTGGGCGACGTTGGCGCAGCGGGTCAGCCGGGCTGCTCGGCCCCGGCCCCGAGGCTCCCCCGGAAGCGGGGGTTGGCGCAGTTGGCCGGCGTGAGCTGTTCGGGCGCCGGCCCGCCTACATCCGGGCGATGGCGTTGGCGATCTCCTGGGACAGGTTGGGCGGCAAGGGCGAGTAGCCGATGGCCGCCATGTTCACCTGGCCGTCGCAGGCGATGTAGCGCATCCACTTGGCCAAGGTCGCGGTGACGCCCGAGTTGCTGTAGGGGCCCTTGCAGGTGGCCCGGTCGGGCGAGGGCGCGCACTGGGTCACGAGGTAGCTGTAGGCCGAGATCGGGATAGGTGAGCGGGTTGGTGCTGGCGTACACGCCGCGTCAGGTCCTGGCTGAGGTCGGGGTGGAGGTGGGCCGACTCGAGGGCGGCCGAGATGTTCTGGGCGTAGGGCAGCTGGCCAGGTCGCCGGCGCGTTCTGCACCCAGGCCGTCGGCGACGTTGTAGGTCTTGGCGTAGCCGAACTCGTCGTAGCCGATGCTCCACATGCCCTGGCCGCTGGCGATGTGCTCGGCGATCTGGTCGGAGCCGTTGAGGGCCAGGGTGTGGCAGGCGAAGCTCGGGCTGGTGTCGAGCTCGATGATGCGGACGTTGGTCGGGATCGTGGTTGCGTGGCCGCCCAGGTGGCGAACAGGGCGGGATCGGTGTGCTGCGACGAAGTCGTAGAACAGCCCGGTGGTGCCCGACTGGCCGCCTCGGTACACGACGGTGATGGGCTGGTTGGGCAGCACCAGGCCGCTGTTGTCGGCCGTGATGGCCGGGTCGTTCCAGCTGCAGATGTCGCCCATGAAGATCCGGGCGATCGTCGCGCGCGACAGGTGCAGGTAGTTGACGTCGCGTTCCCGGCGGAGTCCTGGACGTGGTACATGATGGCCACCGCCCCGGCCACGTCGGGCACGTACTGGTAGCCGCGGGCCGGGTCGGTGTCGCCCACCTGCAGCGAGGCGAACTCGGCCTCGGTGCCGGCGAAGTCGATCAGGTACTGGCCGAACTGCGGTCAGCCCCGGCGGCGAGCCCGGTCGGCGATGTAGTTGACGTGCAGGCCCTGGGTCTGGGCGTCGGCCACCCACTGCTGCATGGCCAGGGCCACGTAGGTCGAGCCGGAGCCGTTGATGGCGGCGGGCGGCCGGCCGGCACGGCCGGCATGACAGCACCGCCGAGGCTGGCGACGAGCCCGGCCAGGCGGCCAGCGAGCCGGCCCGCCGGCCGAGACGCAGCGGGATCGCCACCGGCGGCCGACGCGCGGGACGGCGCTCATCCGAACCGCCCCTCGACGTAGTTGAGGGTGCGCTCGTCGTCGGGGGTCGAGAACATCTTGTCGGTCGTCGCCCTGCTCGACCACGACGCCCGGGCTCGTTCTCCTCGGCCAGGAAGAAGGCGCACCGGTCCGACACCCGCTGGGCCTGTTGCATGTTGTGGGTGACGATCACCACCGTGACCTCGCGCGCAGCTCGGCGATGGTCTCCTCGATGCGGCGGGTCGAGGTGGGGTCGAGCGCCGAGCACGGCTCGTCCATGAGCAGCACGTTGGGTTGCACCGCCAGCGAGCGGGCGATGCACAGCCGCTGCTGCTGACCGCCCGACAGCGCACCGCCGGGCCGGTCGAGGCGGTCGCGCACCTCGCGCCACAGCCCGGCCCGCGGTCAGGACTCTGCTCGACCAGGTCGTCGCGTGTCGTCGCACTTGATCCGAGCCAGCTTCAGGCCCGACAGCACGTTGTCGCGGATGCTCATGGCCGGGAACGGGTTGGGCTTCTGGAACACCATGCCGACCCGCGATGCGGACCTCCTGGGCCCGGCGGCCCGGCGCGTAGATGTCCTCGCCGTCGAGCAGGATCTCGCCGTCGAGCGCCGCGCCCGGGATCGAGCTCGTGCATGCGGTTGAGCAGGCGCAGGAAGGTGGACTTGCCACAGCCCGACGGCCCGATCAGGGCGGTGACCTGCCCGGCGGGCATGACCAGGTCGACATCCTCGAGCACCAGGTGGTCGCCGAACCAGGCGCAGGCACCGCGCGCCTCGAGCGAGGCCTCGCCCTGCGGCGGTCCGCCGATCAGCTCGACGGGTGCGGGCGGCCCCGGCAGGGGCCGCGTCGACGTCGGCCGGCCGTCGGTCGGGCGGCGCCGGCGGAAGCGGCGGCGGCGGCGGGGGACGAGACGAGATCGCTCATGAGGGGCGGTCTCCTGGGTCGGCGCGAGCGGACGGGCGCGCAGCGGCGGCCGCCGAGTCGTCGCTTGGATCGGTCACGCCCGATGAAGCGGGCCAGCACGAACAGGCACGAGCACGAGCACCATGAGCACCAGGGCGCCGGCGTAGCCCGCGGGCGATGCGAGGCCAGGTCGGGCTTGCGGATGTTGTTGTAGACGAAGAGCGGCAGGCTCTCCTGGGGCTCGGCGAACGGGTTGGCGTTCATCGAGGTCGTAGCCGAACGAGGTGAACAGCAGCGGCGCCGTCTCGCCCACCGCCCGGGCGATGCCGAGCACGACCGCGGTGGTGATGCCGGTGCGGGCCGTCGGGAACACCACCGACCACGTCGTGCGGGCCCGGGACGCGCCCATGGCCAGGCTGGCCTCGCGCAGACCGTCGGGCACCAGGCGCAGCACGACCTCGACCGTGCGCGTGATGGTCGGCAGCATCAGCAGAGGCCAGGGCCAGGCTGGCCATGAAGCCGTTGAAGCCGAAGATGGCGGCCGGTGTGGGCGTACGGGCAGGATGAACACGGCGAAGATGAACAGGCCGGCCACGATCGAGGGCAGGCCGCTCATGGCGTCGACGAAGATCCGCACCGGCCGACGCCACCGGCTGCGGGACTCGTTGAGGAACACGGCCGCGGCCAGCCCGAGCGGCAGCGACCACAGCAGGGCCAGGCCGACCTCCTCGATGCGTGCCCGACCAGGGCGTGGGCACCGCCGCCGGCGGTGGCCGGCATCGGTCGGGGTGATGCCGGCCTGGTCGTGCACGAAGAAGCCGAAGCGCAGGGCCTTGACGCCCTCGACGACGATGTAGCCGACCAGCAGCACCAGGGGCACGAGCACGACGATGCCCGCCGAGACCACGATCACGGTCACCACCCGGTCGACGGCCACCAGCCGCCCGTAGCGGTCGGCGGTGACCACGCCGAACAGGACCAGGAACAGCGACGTAGGCGCAGGACGAGGAAGCCGAAGCCAGCTGACCCCGGTGGCTCAAGCGCTCGAAGATCAGCCAGCACAGGCAGCAGCGAGCTGGCCAGCCGACCCGATCAGCAGGCCGTACGTCGGCCGACGTGAGCTCGCGAGGTCGCGGCGCCGGCGAGCCGCGGGGCCGGCGGCGGGGACGCGGGGGCGGGGCGGGCGGCCGCCCGCCGAAGGCCCGTCGGGTCGGCCGGCGGTCACGCTCGTCGATCGACGTCGACCGGAGGTCGCGGTCGTCGCGGCTCACAGCTCGACCCCGACGCCCGAGCGGCTGCGGGACACGACGACCGAGGCGATCATGTTGGTGGCCAGCGTCATGAGGAACAGCACCAGCCCGGCGGCCATCAGGCCCGACACGGTGAAGGCGTCGGCCCCGGCCCGGTTGGCGATGAAGCCCGACACGGTGGCCCCGCCGTTCTGGAGGATCTTGGCCGAGACCGCCGGGACCTGCGGCAGCAGCAGCGACGACGGCGATGGTCTCGCCCAGCGCCCGGCCCAGGCCGAGCATCGACCCGCCGACGATGCCGCTGCGTGCCGTAGGGCAGCACGACCGTGCGGATCATCCCCCACCGGGTGCCGCCGAGGGCCAGCGCCGCCTCCTTCTCGCCCGGTGGGACCTGGGAGAACACCTCGCGCACCACCGAGGTGATGATGGGGATGACCATCAGCGACACCACGATGCCGGCGATGAAGATCGAGCCGGTCAGGTTGGCGCCGGGGTCGGTCTTGAAGATCGGGATCCAACCGAAGTGGTCGGTCAGCAACTGCGACAGCGGCACGACCTTGTCCGACAGGAACAGGAACCCCCAGATGCCGAACAGCAGGCTCGGCACCGCGGCCAGCAGGTCGACGACGCCCGACCAGCCACTTGCGGCGCAGCGCGCCGGCGTACTCGGTGATGGCCAGGGCGGCGAGGACGCTGAGCGGCATGGCGATGACCACCGCCACCAGGGCGACCAGCACGGTGCCCACGCAGCAGCCCGAGCACGCCGATGCGGGCCGGGTGCACGTCGGTGCGCCACTCGGTGCGGGTCAGGAAGCGCAGGAAGCCCGACTCGGCGAGGGCCTGTGGCTGCTGCACCAGCAGGAACACCCCGACCAGGGTGAGCAGCACCAGCACCGAGAGGCCGGCCAGTCAGGGTGACCCGGTTGAAGGCGGTCGACGGTGCTGGGCTCGTCGACGACGATCCGTGGCGTGCGGTGCCGGCCACGTCGGACCACCCGGCGGCGGGCGGTCACCGATCCTGCGCTGGCCACCGCTGACACGCTCTGGCCGTCGGATCTCGGCTATAAGGATCGGGGAACGTAGCATTTGACAGCCGGAACCACCCAAGCCAAAGCGCCGCCATCCTGGCAACGGCCGGTGAACGGCCATCGGGCGGCCCGTGAACAGCGGATGGACAGCGGTCGAACATCTCGGCGCTCAGCGGCGTCGCCGGCTCCGCGATCACGCCGGCTGCTCACCGGCGGCGTCGCACCCGCGCCGTCAGTCTCCCGTCCCTGGCTCTGCGAGGATGGGGACATGCAACAAGCCGTGGACGACCTGATCGCGCTGCTCGACCTCGAGCCCATCGAGGTCAACATCTTCCGGGGCACCAGCCCCGACGTCGACGCCCAGCGCGTCTTCGGCGGACAGGTGGCCGGCCAGGCCCTGGTGGCCGCGGCCCGCACCGTCGAGCCCGATCGCCTCGTCCACTCGCTGCACGCCTACTTCCTGCGACCCGGCGATCCGAGCGTGCCCATCCTCTACGAGGTCGACCGCATCCGCGACGGCCGTTCGTTCACCACCCGCCGGGTGGTGGCCATCCAGCACGGGCGGGCCATCTTCAACCTGCAGACGTCGTTCCACGTCCCCGAACAGGGCTACGACCACGAGGCCTCGATGCCGACCGACGTGCCCCGATCCCGAGTCGCTGCCCGACTTCAAGGCGCGATGGGCCGAGTGGGCCGACGCCATGGGCGAGTGGTACGAGCGGGACCGGCCCATCGACACGCCGCAACGTCGACTGGGAACCGCTCGATCGCAAGAACCCGCTACCACCCCACCAACGGGTCTGGCTGCGCGCCGACGGCCGCCTGCCCGACGACCCGGTGCTGCACGCCTGCGTCGTCACCTACGCCTCGGACATGACGCCTGCTCGACACGACCCTGCTGCCCCACGCCGTCGGCGCCATCGAGAAGGACCTCGCCATGGCCAGCCTCGACCACGCCATGTGGTTCCACCGGCCCTTTCGGGCCGACGAGTGGCTGCTCTACGACCAGGACAGCCCGTCGGCATCCGGGGCCCGGGGCATCGCCCGAGGATCGATCTTCACCCACGACGGCCATCTGGCCGTGACGGTGGTGCAGGAGGGCCTGATCCGTCGCGCCCGCTGAGCCGGGACGAGACGGGCCCGGGCCTAGGATGGTCTGATGTCCGAGGGAACCCTGCCGGCGCTGGGGGTCGACGGCCCCGGCGAGGCTCCCGGTGATCCCGCCCCGTCCGCGGGCGCGGCCGACGCCTCCCCGGCCCCGCCCGACGAGGCGCGCCCGGCGCGCCCGACCCGATGGCGGGGAGGCCGGCGCCTGAGCACGGGCCACGAGATCTACTGGTGGGTCGAGATCGGCATCGTCCTGGTGTTCGACCTCATCTACGAGAGCCTGCGCGACCTCAACTCGAGTGGGACGGCCCACGCCTACGACAACGCCCTGCGGCTGATCGGGTGGGAGCGCGACCTGCACATCTACGACGAGCACGCCTGGCAGAGTCTGGACGCTGGCCCACGCCAAGTGGGCCATCATCGCCAGCAACTACTACTACGGCGCGATCTACATCGCCGTCACCATCGCCGCCCTCGTCTTCTTGTACCGGCGCTTCCCGGACAACTACCCGTTGTGGCGCAACACGCTGGCCGTCGGGACGTTGCTGGGCCTCATCGGCTTCGCCACCTTCCCGCTCATGCCCCCGCGGCTGCTCGACACGTTCGGCCACCACGCCGCCTACCACTACGTCGACACGCTCGTGAAGTACCCGACGTTCTGGTCGTTCAACTCGTCGGCCATGAAGAGCATCTCGAACCAGTACGCGGCCATGCCGAGCCTGCACTGCGGATGGGCGCTGTGGGGTTGTGCCGTGTTCCTGCCGCGGGTGAAGTCGTGGTGGGCCAAGGGGTTGGCCCTGCTCTACCCGGTGGCCACCATCACGGCGGTCGTCGTCACCGCCAACCACTACTTCCTCGATGCGGTGGGCGGGGCGCTCATCTTCATCGTCGGCTACGCCCTGGCTCGCCTGTTCACCCGCGCCGGCCGGGTCCCCAAGGCCGGCGCCGCGCCGACCGCCACCCCCACCTCGACCGCCCCGGCCGCCGCCGGCCTGACCGCTCGCCGCTCCTCGGCTTCTGGCGGCTCTGAAGGGCGCTCACAGGCCCCTGATCGCCGCCAGACGCCCAGGGGCGGCGAGGTCGTCGCGCGCCCGCGACGAGAAGCGGTCGGGCGCTCGAACAGGACGGTCAGGCGGTGGCGGCGTGGGCCAGGTCGGTCCCGTCGGCCTCGGCGTCGTGGTGGCGGCGCAGATCGATGGCCTGGCGGTAGACGGCCACGTTGGCCTGGACCACGCTCGACCAGTCGACGGCCGAGGGCACCGTGCGGTTGTGGGCCGCGATCTGCTGGCGCAGGTGCGGGATCGCGGACGAGGCGCAGGAGCTGATCGACCATGTCGCGATCGCTCTGGGCCAACAAGCCCTCGCGACCGTTGGCCACGAACTCGCGGATGCCGGTGCGGCCCTTGGCCACGACCGGCAGGCCGGCGCAGCGCGCCTCGAGGGCGGCGATCCCGAACGACTCGAGGTTGGCGGGCGCCACGAAGATGTCGGCCGAGGCGAACTCGGTCCTGATCTCGTCTCGCGTCCGTCGTCCGACCAGCTCGACGATGCCGGTCAGGTCGTGGGCGGCCAGGTACTTCTCGAGCGACTTGCGCTCGGGCCCCTCACCGATGACGACCACGCGCAGCCGCACGTCGACCGGCATCTGATCGCGGACGCGGGCGATCATCTTGAGGAGCTGGCGAGGCCGCTTGCGCGGCGCCAGGCGCATGACCGACACGATGGTGACGGTGCCGACGTCGCGCGGCAACGGCGTGACCGTCCACTGGTCGTTGTCGATGCCGTTGGGGACGACGGCCACGTCGAGGTCGGGCCCGCCGATCTTGCGGATGGGCGCGGCGGCCACGTCGCTCACCGCCGACAGCACCACCGGCCACCTGGTCCAGTGGAAGCGCCGGTCGAGCAGGCCGAACAGCGGAGCGGCGTAGCTCCAGAGGCAGTGGGTCGTGATCACCGTCGCCACCCCGTCGGCCTGGGCGTTGGCGGCGCCGATGAAGGCCAGAGGCGAGGCGATGCCACCGTGGAAGTGAGCGACGTCGACGCCCTCGCGCTGGAGCAATCGGCTCACCTCGCGGAACGTCGAGGGCGTGAAGGGGATGTCGAAGGGCAGCAGCGGCACCTGCATGCGATGCACCCGGATCCCGTCGATCAGATCGGGCCCGGGGGTCGGCGTGATGACGACGACCTCGTGGCCGGCGCCCTGCAGGTGCTGGGCCAGATCGTGGACCTGCATCTCGATGCCGCCGAGACGAGGGACATAGCAGTCCGAGACCAAACCGATCTTCAAGCGTGTAGGTGCAGCGCCAGCCGTCTGCGGGGCATCGCTCGGGGATCGATCCTCGGACGCTGCACTGCTCATGGCCACGTTGCAGACCTCCATGGCCCGGCTCGTCGGATTCAGGGTCCAGCGGGGGCGCCGATCGCATCAACCCGACCGGCGCAGATCCAGCCAGCTACCGGTCGATCACCGTACCGCACCGCGTCGCCAGATGGCGGGCGGCCCGGACCTCAGCGCTGCGAGCCGTCCGGCACCGTTCGCGACCCGAGACCCGACGAGATGCGATCATTCGGGATGGCCCGCACGCTGGTCTGCTTCCATGCCCACCCCGACGACGAAGCGCTGCTCACGGCCGGCACGATGGCCAAGGCGGCGGCCGCCGGCGACCGGGTCGTGCTGGTGGTGGCCACCCGCGGCGATGTCGGCGAGGTGGCGGGCGACTTCCTCGGCGACGACGAGGCGCTCTACGCCCGGCGCTGGGCGGAACTGACCCGATCGGCCGACATCCTCGGCGTCAGCCGGCTCGTCTGGCTCGGCTACGGCGATTCGGGCTCCGGCCCTGCCGGCGCGCCGTCCCACCCACCGTCGAACGCAGCCGACACCGCGACGCCGTCTCCGCCAGGCGAGGCAGTTGTCCGCTTCGTCGACGCCGACATCGACGATGCCGCCACACGCCTGGCCGCCATCCTGCGCGACGAGGACGCCGCCGTGCTGACGTCGTATGACCCCAACGGCGGCTATGGACATCCCGACCACGTGCAGGTCCACCGCGTCGGCGCCCTCGCCGGCCGACTGGCCGAGACGCCGACCGTGCTCGAGGCGACCATCGACCGCGAGCTGATGCGAACCGGCGTCGAGCTGGCCCAGACGCTCGGCTACGAGGTGCCCGCCGACTTCACGCCTGATCGGTTCGATCTGTGGTACACCTCGGCGGAGGCCATCACCCACGCGGTGGACGTCAGCGCCCATCTCGAACAGAAGAGGGCCGCGATGGAGGCTCACGCGAGCCAGGCCACGGCCGAGGACCCTGGCGGCACCCGCAGCCTCGAGCTGTTCGTCAACCTGCCTCCGGACTACTTCGCGTTGGCGTTCGGCACCGAATGGTTCGTCGAGCGCGGCGTCCCGGCCCCCTCGTCGGCCTCGGGGCGCGCCGACGACGTGTTCGCCTCGGTCCCCGAGGTCATGTGACCACCCCGAAGATCGAGCCTCCGGGCCAGTCCGAGCCGACCCTGCCCCACCGGGACCACCACGGCGCGCTCATCCTGCCACCCGCCCTCGGCGACGACCACGAGCCGCCCGATCCGGCCGAGGCCATCGAGTACGAGCTGCACCGCAAGTCGGTCAAGCGGCGCGTGGTCGAAGCGGCGGTGTCGATCACGGTGCTGGTCGTGTTCTTCGCCTTCGTCATCCCCATCGTGTCCGGCACCACCTATCGCGACGTGGCTCACGACCTCCACAAGCTGAGCATCGCCCAGATCGTGCTGCTCGGCGTGGTCTGGTTGGTCGGGCTGGTGGCCTACGCCGGCGTGCTGTGCGCCGCCCTACCAGGGCTGCGCCGGGTCCAGAGCGTGGTGCTCAACACGGCGAGCAGCGCCGTGTCCAACGTCGTGCCCTTCGGCGGCGCGGTCGGGGTCGGAGCGACCTATGGCATGTGCCGTTCGTGGGGCTTCAGCGTGCCGACCACGACGCTCGGCATCCTCGTGTCGGGGATCTGGAACGTCTTCCTCAAGCTCGGGCTGCCGGTCCTGGCCCTGGTGCTGCTGGTCTGCGTGGGCCAGGCCGACGGTGGGCTGGCCGGCGCGGCGGCGATCGGGCTGGCCATCCTGGTCACCTCGGTGATCGGGCTCACCCTGGTGCTGCGCAGCGAGAAGCTGGCGGCCAGGATCGGACGGGGACTGCAGCGGTCGGCGGCGGCCGCGCTTCGGATCCTGCGGCGTCCACCGCGGGCTGGCATCGAGGAGGGCGTGCTCGAGTTCCGCCACCGGAGCCAGGGACTCATCGCCAAGCGATGGCCGCAGCTCACGTTCTGGATGCTCCTCTACTCGCTGCTGCAGTTCGCCCTCCAACTGCTGTGCCTTCGCCTGCTCGGCGAGCACTCGCTGTCCACGGTCCAGGTCTTCGCCGCCTTCGCCTTCGGGCGGCTCCTGTCGACCATCCCGCTCACGCCGAGCGGCGTCGGGATCGCCGACGCGACGTCGGTGACGGCTCTGGTTCGCTTCGGCGGGGACCCCAACATCTGCCTCACCGCGGTGCTGCTCTTCACCGGGTTCACCTACCTGCTCGAGATCCCCGTAGGTGCCGTGTCGTGGGGAGTCTGGAGCCGGGCCAAGAGCTGGCGTCGCCCCGTGACCGACTAGGTGGCGCAGAGGCCGGGCGGGACGTGGTCCAGGCCGGGTGCGTGTCGCGGCCGGGGTCCGATGACGTGCATGAGATCGGCGACACCCTGAGGATCGAGGCCCGTGCGGCGCAGCAGGGTCGTCAACGTGTCGAGCTCGTCGCGACTCAGCTCCATCAGCGGCGCCGGCGCCTCGGTGAACGCGGCTCGCAGCTCGCGACGGGCCTGACGGCCCCGGTCGGTGAGGGCGACGGTCTTCGCTCGCCGGTCGGTCAGTGACGGCCGCCGCTCGACCAGACCGTTCTGCTCGAGCCGATCGACCAGCCAGGTCACGTTCGACGCGTCGCAGGACCACGTCTCGGCCAGCACGCTCATGGTCGGCGAATCGTCGTCGCCCAGCGTCAGGAGGGACTTCATGTCCCCCGGCGTGAGCCCGTACGACGCGGCCACCTCGAAGGCCTGGTCGCGCCGGGTCGCCATCATCGCGATGACCAACCCCCACGCCTCGTCCGCCAACGCTTCCTTGCCGGCTCGGGCCACGGACCCAGCCTACGTGGTGGGCCCATTTGATTCAAGCAATCATATGATTTAGTCACTTCAATACTTGACATCGTTCAAGTATCTTCGCGAGCATGACTCTCATGACGCAGATGACAGCCACGAACGGGGACCCGGTCATCGCCGTGGAAGGGCTGGTGAAGCGCTTCGGCGAGGTGGTCGCCCTCGACGGTATCGACCTCGCGGTCGAGCGCGGCACGGTGTTCGGGCTCTTGGGGCCCAACGGCGCCGGCAAGACCACGGCGGTGCGCATCCTGACGACGATCCTGGGCCTCACCGAAGGGTCGGCCCACGTCCTCGGCATCGACGTCACCAAGGATCCGCAGGCCGTGCGCGAACGGATCGGCCTGGCCGGCCAGTACGCGGCGGTCGACGAGAACCTCACGGGACGCGAGAACCTGCGCCTCGTCGGCCAGCTCACCCACCTGTCGAGGTCGACCTATGAGCGCCGGAGCGACGAGCTGCTCGAGCGCTTCGGGTTGACCCACGCCGCCGACCGGCCGGCGCGCACCTATTCGGGGGGCATGCGCCGCCGACTCGACCTCGGTGCCGCGCTCGTGCACCGCCCCCCTGTGCTCTTCCTCGACGAGCCCACCACCGGCCTCGACCCGGCCAGCCGCAACGACCTGTGGGTCGTCATCCAGGAGCTCGTGGCCGACGGCACGACCGTCCTGCTCACGACCCAGTACCTCGAGGAGGCGGACCGCCTGGCCGATCTCATCGCCGTGATCGACGGCGGCCGCAAGATCGCCGAGGGCACGTCGGCCGAGCTCAAGGCCACGATGGGCGCCACCATCGTCGAGATCGGGATGGCCGACCACGACGCGGCCACGCAGGCCCGGGGTCTGCTCGCCCGGGTCGGTTCGGTCGAGGCGGACCACGACGGCCGCACGCTCAAGGTCAACATCGGCTCGGGGCCGCGGGGGGTGCTCGACGTCGCCCGCATCCTCGAGCAGGCCGAGCTCGTGCCCGACGCGTTCACCGTCCGCGAGCCGACGCTCGACGATGTGTTCCTCGAGCTGACCGGTCATCGGGCCGAGGACGGATCCGACGACCCACCCCCCGATCCGAGCGACGCCGGCCCCTCGCCGTCGACGCGTCCCCTCGCCCAGGAAGGTGTCGCATGACCGCCACCCAGATCCATGTCGACGAGTTCACCATCGACCAAGACGGGCCGGAGCATCGCAGCAACCTGGCCTGGGGCTTCCGCGACTCGTTCGCCATCGCCCGGCGCAACTTGATCTCGCTGACGCGCCAGCCCCAGTTGATCATCTTCTCGACGATCCAACCGATCATCTTCGTGCTGATGTTCACCTACGTGTTCGGCGGCGCCATCCACGTGCCGGGCACGTCCTATGTCGACTACCTGATGCCGGGCATCTTCTGCCAGACCGTCGTCTTCGGGGCCATCAACACCGGCATCGGCCTGTCCGACGATCTGCAGAAGGGTCTGATCGAGCGCTTCCGCTCGCTGCCCATGGCCCGCTCGGCGGTGCTGGCCGGTCGCACCGGCGCCGATCTCGTGCGCAACGTGTTCGTGGTCCTGCTGATGCTGATCGTCGGCTACCTCGTCGGGTTCCGCATCGGCACCAACATCTTCGGTCTGGCCGCCGGCATCGGCGTCCTGCTGCTGTTCGCCTTCTCGATGACCTGGATCTTCGCCATCGTCGGGTTGTCGTCGTCGAGCCCTGAGACGGCGCAGGCCATGTCCTTCCCGATCCTGGCTCCGCTCGTGTTCGCCTCGTCGGCCTTCGTCTCGACGGCGACGATGCCGGGTTGGCTGCAGGTGTTCGCCAACCACCAACCGGTCACGGCCGCAGTCAACGCGACCCGAGCCCTGATGCTCGGCGGACCGACCGCGACCTACGTGTGGCAGACGCTGGCGTGGAGCATCGGGATCGTCGCCGTGTTCGCCCCCTTCGCCATCCGCCGCTACCGCCGGGTCGCGTAGTTGCTTGGCTCTCCGGTCGCCAAGCCTCCCTGCGAGCGGCTCCGCCCATCCGGGTATCACTTCGCGAGCGGCTGCATCTCGTTCCGCCGCGTCGAGGCACCCTTGTGCAGCCTCCCTGCGAGCGGCTCGGCGGCGGCGGGTCGCTAGAGGCCGGCCAGGACGGCGGCGGCGAAGGCGGCGGGCGCCTCGACCATCGGGTAGTGGCCGACGCCCTCGAACCGGGTCAGGGACGCGTCGCTCCGGCGCTCGACGAGGCGGGTCGTCATGTCCCACACGGCGATGGGATCGAGGTCACCCCACACGATGGCCAGCGGTGAGGGGTGTCGTTCGATGGCGCCGGTCCAGCGCGACTCGTGCTGACGTCGTTCCTCGATGTAGCGGATGAGCCGAGGCAGCAGCCGGTTGCCGCCGCTGACCATGATCAGATCGGCGGCCGCCCGGACGTGGTCAGGGTCGGGCTTCGAGGCGGCCGAGCCCTCCGGCGCGTAGGTCGCGGTGAGGGCGGCCACGAGCAGATCGACGTCGGCCGCCGCCTCGGGAGCCAGCTGCTCGTCGGGCAACGACAACAGGAACTTCTGGCCGTCGGTGAGCTGGGCCAGATCGAGGTAGATGCTGCCGTTGGTGATGACGCGCCGACGCACCGAGAAGCCGAGGTCACCGTCGATCGAGCGGGCCAGCAGCTCGCCGCCGACCGAGTCGCCGACATCGTGGGTCAGCAGGTCGACCTCGTCGATGCCGAGGGACGCGACCAACGCCTCGATCATGTCGGCCTGACCGAACAAGGAGTACTGGCGGTTGGGCTTGGCCGACTGCCCGAAGCCCACCAGGTCGGCCAGCACGACCCGTCGCCCGGCCTGCAGCGCTGGGAGCACCTCGTCGTAGTCGATCGACGAGGTCGGGAACCCGTGCAGCACCAGCAGCGGCGGCGCCGCACCCGACTCGGCGGCCGCGGCGTCGACCACGAAGACCTCGTCGTCACCGAGGCGGACGAGGTGGCCCCGCGACTCCCAGACCTTGATGATCTCGGCTGCGCTCATGACCCGATCCTGCCACCGATGGGCGCGCCGCCGCGCTCGTCGAGGACGCGGGACAGGTCGCTGACGGCATAGCAGCCCTGGCCGGGTCGGCCTCGGATCAGATCGGCCACCAGGCCGGTCCAGCCCGTCTGGTGCGAGGCCCCCAGCCCGGCGCCGTCGTCGCCGTGGAAGTACTCGTTGAACAAGAGGTTGTCCTTCCAGGCCGGATCGTGGGCCAGGCGCTCGACGCCCCCGAAGCACGGGCGGCGACCGTCGGTCCCACCGGGAACAGCGAGATGAGGCGCTGCCGGAGATCATCGGCGATCTGATCGAGCGGCATCTCGGTGCCCGACCCGGTCGGGTACTCGACGACCGGAATTCGTCGCCGAAGTACAGGTGATAGCGCTCGAGGGCGCTGATCAGCAGGTAGTTGAGCGGGAACCAGATCGGGCCCGCGCCAGTTGGAGTTGCCACCGAACATCGCCGTGGTCGACTCGGCCGGCTCGTAGTCGACGGTGGCGCTGAAGCCCTCGACCTCGATGCCGTAGGGATGGTCACGGTGATAGGCCGAGAGGGCTCGCAGACCGTAGGGCGAGAGGAACTCGTCCTCGTCGAACAGCTTGGCCAGCAGGCTGCGCAGGTGGTCCTCGCTCACCACGACGAGCAAGAAGGCGCTCGCCCCCGGCCGCGCGCGCAGGAGGCCTTCGGCGCTGGAGGCCGACCAGGTCGCCCAGTCGGCGTTGCCGTCGGGGTCGATGAGGCGGGCGAACGCCTTGCCCACCGTCTGGGCCCGTCCGATCACCGCGTGCTCGTCGATGACCGCCGCGGCCAGCAGCGGGATGACCCCGACCATGGAGCGCACCTCCACCGGCACCGTGGCGCCGTCGGGGGTGGTCGAGCGTGTCGCAGTAGAAGCCGTCGACCTCGTCCCACACGCCCAGGCCGTCCATGGCCGTGCGGATGGCGGCGAAGTGCTCGAGGAACTTGAGCACCAGGTCGGTCGCCGGCCGGCTGCCCATGCGGTTGAGGATCGAGGCCATGCTGGCCATGGCCAGCGCGTAGAACGCCATCCACCCGGTGGCGTCGGACTGCTCGAGGCCGCCCCCGACCGGCAGGTGCGACCGGTCGATGGGACCGATGTTGTCGAGCCCCAGGAAGCCGCCCTCGAACAGGTTCGAGCCGTCGGCGTCCTCCAGGTTCACCCACCAGGTGAAGTTGACCAGCAGCTTGTCGAAGACCCGGCTGAGGAAGTCGAGGTCGCGGCCGCCGTCGATGGCGAACACCTCCAGGGCGGCCCAGGCCTGCACCGGAGGGTTCACGTCCCCGAAGTCCCACTCGTAGGCGGGCAGGGCGCCGTTGGGGTGCTGGAACCACTCGCGACACACCAGGAGCAGCTGGTACTTGGCGAAGGCCGGATCGACGTGGGCCAGCGCGACGCAGTGGAAGCCGAGGTCCCAGGCCGCGAACCAGGGGTACTCCCACTTGTCGGGCATGGACATGATGTCGAAGGACTCGAAGGTGGCGCCACCGGCTGTTGCGACCCGAGAGCCGGGTCTCCGGGGGCGGGGGGTGGGTGGGGTCGCCGTCCAGCCACCGAGCCACGTCGTAGTCGTAGAGCTGCTTGCTCCAGAGCATGCCGGCGAAGGCCTGGCGCATCACGGCCGCCTCGTCAGGGGTGGCCCCTGGCGGACAGAGCTCGGCGTAGAACTCGTCGGCCTCGCGCCGGCGCTGGGCCACGGCGTCGTCATAGGCGCGGCCGAGAGCGACGTCAGGCGAAGCCGCCGCCGGCCCGGGCGCCGACGAGGTCGGCCGCAACCGCAGGCGCACCTCGACGGTCTCGCCGGCGGCGATGTCGGCGACGTACCAGAGCGCGGCCTTGGTCCCGTGCTGGTCGGGGTTCACGGTGGGGCGACCGTCGACGACGTGGTCGTTGATGCCGTCCTTCGGATAGGGCGTGACCGCCGCGGCGCCGAAGAGGCGAACCTCGTTGGTCTCGTTCTCGCAGAACAGCGGGGTCGGCTCGCGCCCGTCGGGACCGGGGCCGGCCAGCAACTCGAGCTCTCCGAGGTACGGATGGGCGATGGCGATCGCCCCGTCGGGCGCGAGGTGCAGGTCGGGACGGACGCCGTCGAGGTCCCACGACCAGGTGTTGCGGAACCACACGGTCGGCAGGATGTGGAGTCGGTCGGTCGCTGAGCCGGCGTTGGTGACCCGCACCGTCATCAGCAGGTCGGACGCATCGTCCTTCGTGTAGTCGACCTCGACGATCCAGTAGCCGTCGTCGAAGACGCCCGTGTCGAGCAGCTCGTACTCGGGGTCGAGCTTGCCCCGTCGCCCGTTCTCGTCGATCAGCTCCTCGTACGGGAACGCCGGCTGGGGATAGTGGTACCGCCAGCGGTTCCAGGCGTGGCTCGGCAACGCGTCGAGGTACCACCAGTGCTCCTTGACGTCCTCGCCGTGGTTGGCCTGGGCGCCGGTGAGCCCGAACATCCGCTCCTTGAGGATCGGGTCGCGGCCGTTCCACAGCGCGAGAGCCAGGCACAGGTTCTGTTCGACGTCGCAGAACCCGGCCATCCCCTCCTCGCCCCAGCGGTAGGCACGCGAGCGGGCGTGATCGTGGGGCAGGTAGTCCCACGCCTCGCCGTCGGCGCTGTAGTCCTCGCGAACGGTCCCCCACTGCCGCTCGCTGACATACGGGCCCCACGTGTACCACTCGCCCGCCTCGCGCAGCCCGTCCTCGAGCGGACCGAAGCACTCGACCCGAGCCCGCTCGGCGCCGGGAGCGGGCGGCTCGTCGGTCATGTTCCGCTCGTCTTCATCCGGTGCCCCATGGGGCCGGCCTCGCCCATCGAGAGGCTGGCGGCGGTGATGATGAAGGCGAGGTGCGAGAACGCCTGGGGGATGTTGCCCAGCATGCGCTGGGCCACCGGGTCGTACTCCTCCGAGAACAGACCGACGTCGTTCTGCAGCGCCGCCAGTCGGTGGAAGATCTCGAGGGCCTCGTCGCGCCGACCGATCAGGGCCAGGTTGTCGGCCAACCAGAACGTCGTGAGCAGGAAGGCACCGTCGCCCGGAGGCAGGCCGTCGCTCGACTCGCCCTCCTTGGTCGAGTAGCGCGCCACGAAGCCGTTGACCATGAGCTCGCGCTGGATGGCCTCGACGGTGCTGATGATGCGCGGATCGGTCGGGGGCAAGAAGCCCATGCGCGCCAGCATGAGGAGGCTCGAGTCGAGCTGGTCCGAGCCGTAGTACTGGGTGAAGCTCTGCTTGTCCTCGTTCCACCCCTGCTCGCACACCTGGGTGTGGATCTGGTCGCGCATGGCCTCCCAGCGATCGACGGGCACCGACTCCCACCCGCGGTAGCGCCGCGATGCGGACGGCCCGGTCATAGGCCACCCACGCCATGACCTTCGAGTGGGTGAAGTGCCGCCGCGGCCCCCGGATCTCCCAGATGCCGTCGTCGGGCTGGTCCCACACCCGATCGAGGTGATCCATGATCGCGGGCACCATCTCGTTGGCCTGGCCGTGGACGGTGGAGGGATCCATCACATCCTGCCCGACGCCACACGACACGCCGGTCCAGGCCGTGTCCATCACCTCACCGAACACGTCGAGCTGGAACTGCTCGCTGGCCTGGTTGCCGATCCGAACCGGGCTCGATCCCTCGTAGCCGGGGAGCCAGTCGAGCTCGATCTCGGTGAGACGGCGCTCACCGCGGACTCCGTACATGATCTGGAAGTCGCCGGGCGAGCCGGCCACGGCTCGACGCAACCAGTGGTTCCACGCGATCGCCTCCTCGGTGTAGCCGGTCATGAGGAAGGCCTGCAGGGTGAAGGACGAATCGCGCAGCCACGAGTAGCGGTAGTCCCAGTTGCGCACGCTGCCGATCCATTCGGGCAACGACGTCGTGGCGGCGGCGGCCACCGCACCCGTGGGGGCATAGGTGAGCGCCTTGAGCGTGATGAGCGAGCGCACGACGTCGTCGCGCCAGTCACCGGCGTAGGTGCAGCGCGACACCCAGGTCTGCCACCACGCCTCGGTGCGGCGCAGCGCCGCCAGCGCGTCGAGGGGCAGCGGCGGATTGTCGAGGGCGGCGAACCAGGCCAACGAGAAGCTGAAGCGATCGCCCTCGCTCACGCCGAACTCGGCGACGGTCGACAGGTCGCGGCCCTCGACCAGCACGGGACTGTGGAGCTGCAGCGCGTCCTCACCCGCGATCAGCGTGAGGCAGTCGCCGGTCTCGGTCACCCACGGCACGATCGATCCGTAGTCGAAGCGCACGACCAGGTCCATGTGCATCTTGACGACCCCGCGGCGGCCCTCGACCACACGGAAGATCGTGGGGTTCTCGGATCCCACGGTCATGAAGTCGATGACGGCGACGGTCCCCGACGCCGTCACGTGCTCGGTCTCGAGCACGAGCGTGTCCTCGCGATAGCGACGGGTGGTCGTCGCCTCGCCCGCAGGTGCGATGAGCCAGCGTCCGTGCTTGGGTTCGCCGAGCAGGGCGGCGAAGGTCGAGCCCGAGTCGATCCGAGGAGTGCACCACCAGTCGATCGAGCCACCTCGCTCGATCAGCGCCACCGTGTTGGTGTCCCCGACGATCGCGTAGTCCTCGATGCGGCCAGCCATGGTCTCTCCTGCGGATCGACGGATCGAACCCGGCGAGTCCACCACACCGAAGGTGGGGGCGCCCGGTCGGCGTGACACGATGCCGTCGTGGACGCGCGCACGTCGGTCACCGACATCACGGTCGATCGCGAGACCCAGATCGTGACGATCGTCTTCGGCGACGGGGTCGAGTGCCAGTTCGGGTTCGTCGAGATGCGCGTGAACTGCCCGTGCGCCTCGTGCCGTGGCGCCCGCGACATCGGCCAGGCTCCCTGGCCCCGCCCTGGCGACGAGCGCCCCCTCGGCGTGACCGACGCCAGGTTGGTCGGCGCCTGGGGCCTCGGCCTGACGTGGAGCGACGGACACGCCACCGGCATCTATCCCTGGGACTCGATGCGCCGATGGTGCGACGAGCACCATCCGAGCTTCACCGCCGACTCGGGCCTTGGCGGCTAGCGCTCTTAGGGCTACTTGCGGACGCGGTCGATCGTGAAGCCGGCGACCTGCTTGTAGCGAGCGGCGATCTCTTCGAGCTCGCCCGGCGCAAAGGCGTCACCGACATCGTCGAAGCCGTCGGGCGCCCGGGTGTCGGCCAGATCGAGGACCTGTTCGGGCCCGCCGAGCCGGTTGGCGGCGACGATGGCGGCCGTGGCCGGGCGGCGCTCGGCTTCGTACCGGGCCAGGGCGGCGTCGACGTCGGTCTCGCTCCCGACCGCCTCGGCCACGGCCCACGCGTCGAGCACGGCCTGAGATGCTCCGTTCGAGCCGACGGGGTACATGGGGTGGGCGGCATCGCCGAGCAGGGTCACTCGATCGTGGGTCCAGCGGTCGAGCGGATCCCGGTCGACCATCGGGAACTCATAGACCGCGTCGTCGGTCGCGGTGGCGATGAGATCAGCCACATCGACCCAGTCGAAGCGCCAATCGTCGAACGCCCACGCGAAGTCCGCCGGATCGCCGCGGCGGTTCCAGTCCTCGCGTTCGAGCATGGGTCCGTCGCCACGATGCAGCTCGGCGATCCAGTTGACTGTGCACCGCCCGTCAGGGTCGGGTGTCGAGATCGGGTAGGCCACGAACTTGGTGCGGTTGGTGCCGGCCATGAACATCGACCGACCCGTCAGGAAGGGTGGCGCCTGGCTCGTCGCCCGCCAGAGCACCTGGCCGTTCCACTTGGGCATGCCCTCGTCGGGATGGAAGTGGTGGCGCACCGCCGAGTGGATCCCGTCGGCGCCGATCAACAGATCCGCGGTCTCGACGAACTCGGCGTCGGTCTGGCGATCGAGGAACCGGGCCGCCACCTGATCGGGCGCGGATGCGTCCAATGACCGGAAGGGCTGGCCCGTGCGCACGGCGTCTGGTCCCAGCCGGTCGATGACGGCATCGAGCAGGGCCAGCTGCAGGGCACCGCGATGGATCGAGACCTGTGGCACGGGGTATCCGGCGTCGAGGCCGCGTGGCTCGCGCCAGATCAGCTGCCCGTGGCGGTTGAAGAAGCAGAGCTCGCCGGTGCGGACGCCGGCCTCGACGATGGCGTCGAGCAGGCCGAGACGATCGAGGACCGCCATGGCGTGGGGCAGCACGTTGATCCCGACACCGAGGGGTCGGATGTGGCTGGCCGACTCGAACACGGTCACGTCCGCGCCCCGATCGGCCAGGGCCAGTGCGGCGGCCAACCCGCCGATCCCCCCGCCCGCCACCAGCACCCGAAGTCCAGCTCGAGACGACACAGGGCGCTCAGACATCGGGGCGAAGTATGGCAGGTGACCGAGGGACGGCTCCCTCTCGGACGGGCGCGCGCGACGGCGATCGGCCAGACTCGGCACGCGCCGAGGCCCGCCAGGGTCCGGCTCGGCGACAGGAGCAGATCGATGCAATCGTTCGCGTCATTCGACGGTGTCGAGATCGCCTACCAGCAGTGGGGCGAGCCTGACGGGGGCCGACCGCCGGTCGTCCTCCATCACGGGTTCATCGCCGATGCCAACCTCAACTGGGTGGGGCCCGGGGTGGTCGACGCGCTCGTCGCCGCCGGTCGCTTCGTCGTGGCCCCCGACGCCCGGGGCCACGGCGCCTCGGGCAAGCCCCACGATCCGGCGGCCTACGGCGAGTCGGCGATGGCCCGGGATCTGGGCCGGCTGTTCGATCTGATGGCGGCCAGCGAGCTCGATCTCGTCGGCTACTCGATGGGCGCCATCGTGTCGCTGCTCACCGCCAGCGAGGATCCACGGGTGCGACGACTCGTCGTGGGCGGGGTCGGCAGCGGCGTGGCCGAGCTGGGCGGCGTCGACACCCGCGAGCTGGCGCCCGAGCTCCTCGTCACCGCCCTCCTGGCCGAGGACGCGGCATGGATCACCGATCCCGCGGCCGCCGGCTTCCGGGCCTTCGCCGACGCGGTCGGCGCCGATCGCTTCGCCCTGGCCGCCCAGGCTCAGGCCATCCGGACCGAGCCGATCCCTCTCGATCAGATCAAGGCCCCGACGCTCGTGCTCGTCGGGCGAGACGATCGACTGGCCACGCGGCCCGAGGTCCTCGTCCAGGCCATCCCGGACGCGACCCTGCGTGTGGTCGAGGGCGACCACATGCGCGCTCTGGCCGATCCGTCCTTCGCCCCGGCCATCGTCGACTTCGTGGCCGAGCCGTGAGCCAGCTCCCCGCGCCCGAGCTCGAGCTCGTGTCGACCCTCCGGGTCGAGGTCGGCCCGCCGATCGAGCTCGGACCGGGACCGCGTGGCGAGCGGCGGGTCATCCCGATCACCGGGGGTCGGGCCGAGGGCCCCGGTCTGAGCGGGGCGATCCTGGCCGGCGGGGCCGACACCCAGCTCGTCCGCCCCGACGGCGTGGCCGAGATCGATGCCAGCTACGTGATCGAGACCGACTCGGGCGAGCGGGTCCTCGTGCGCAACGTGGGGGTGCGCCACGGCCCGGCCGAGGCCCTGGCCGCCCTGCGGCGAGGTGAGATCGTCGATCCGGCCGAGATCTACTTCCGGACCATCCCGACCTTCGACACGTCCTCGGCCACGCTGGCGTCGCTGACGCGCGATCTGTTCGTCGGTACGGGCGCTCGGTTCCCCGATCACGTCGCCTTGCGCTTCTTCCGCCTGACCTGATCGATGCGGACGGCGATGAAGGAGCGGCGCCCGCGTCGCCCCTGATCGAACCAGGCGCCAGGGTTTACGCTCACGAGGTCGGTCGAGGGACCGACCGACTCAGGGGGATTGCCATGACAACGATCGACGGCACGTGCGACGGCCGCTTCGAGCCCGTGCGCGATGCGTTCATCGCCAACTTCGACAGCGGCCAAGATGTCGGCGCGTCGGTCAGCGTGGTGGTCGACGGCCAGAGCGTCGTCGACCTGTGGGGTGGGACCCAGGACGGCACCCTGGACTCGCCAGGAAGCGTGCCGTGGGAGCGTGACACGATCATCAACGTGTGGTCGACCACCAAGACCATGACGGCCCTCTGCGCGCTCATGCTGGCCGACCGGGGCCAGCTCGACGTGCACGCACCGGTCAGCACCTACTGGCCCGAGTTCAAGGCGGGGGGCAAGGAGCAGGTGACGGTCGCCCATCTGCTCAGCCACTCGGCCGGACTGTCGGGGTGGCAGGAGCACATGGAGCCCGCCGACCTGTACGACTGGGATCTGTCGTGCAACCGTCTGGCCGCCCAGGAGCCCTGGTGGGAGCCGGGCACGGCGTCGGGCTACCACGCCATCACGCAGGGCTACCTGGTGGGCGAGGTGGTGCGCCGCATCGACGGTCGCTCGGTCGGCCAGTTCTTCGCCGAGGAGGTCGCCGGTCCGCTCGACGCCGACTTCTACATCGGCACGCCCGCCGAGCACGACCACCGCGTCGCCAGGGTGATCCCCCCGCCCCCGCTCGACGCCCTCATCGAAGGTGCCGATCCCGAGAACCTCGGCGTCAGGACGCTGACCAACCCGATGCTGTCGGCCGAGCAGTCGTGGCAGGTGGATTGGCGTCGAGCCGAGATCCCGGCCGCCGGCGGTCACGGCAACGCCCGATCGGTCGCCAGGGCCCAGTCGGTCCTGAGCAACGGGGGCGAGCTCGACGGCGTCCGCCTGCTGTCGGAGGCCGGCTGCCAGCTGCCGCTCGAGGAGCAGGTCAGCGGCACCGATCTCGTGCTGGGCGCGCCGCTGCGGTTCGGTCTGGGCTACGGGCTGATGAGCGAAGACGTGCCCTTGAGCCCCAACCAGCGGGCCTTCTTCTGGGGAGGCTGGGGTGGCTCGGTCGTCGTCAACGACCTCGACGCCCGCATGACGGTCGCCTACGTGATGAACCGGATGGGTGAGGGCACCGTCGGCGACGTCCGCGGCGTCGGCCTCGTCTTCGCCGCCTACGCCGCCCTCGAGGGCTGAGCGTCGCCAGACTCGAGGGTGGGCGCGGGTCGGGCGCACGGGACAGACTGGCGCGATGACGCCATCCACCTCGACATCGATCTCGGTGAACCGCACCATCGCCGCCTCTCCGGACGCGGTGTGGGCGCTCGTGTCGGACCTGCCTCGCATGGGCGAGTGGTCTCCCGAGAACACCGGCGGACACTGGGCCGGAGGCGCCACCGGACCCGCGGTCGATGCCCGCTTCAAGGGCACCAACAGCAACGGCAAGAACAGCTGGAGCACGCTGGTGAAGGTGACGCGCTGCGAACCTGGTCGAGCCTTCGAGTTCGACGTCACCGCCTTCGGGTTCTCGGTCGCCACCTGGTCCTACGCCATCGAGCCCTGCGACACCGGGTGCGTCGTGACCGAGTCGTGGACCGACCGTCGCGGCCAGGTGGTCAAGACCGTCGGCGGCTTCCGCAGCGGAGTGCACGACCGAGCCACCTTCACCAAGGCGGGCATGGAGAAGACGCTCGCCAACCTGGCCGCCGCTGTCGAGGGCGCCACCTCCTGACCCGGGCGCGAGGCTGGACCCGTGCCGACCCTGCTGATCGTCCACCACACGACATCGCCCGCGACCCATTCGCTCTTCGACGCGGTGATGTCCGGAGCGACCGATCCCCAGATCACCGGAGTTCAGGTCGTCGCACGGGCGGCGCTGGCCGCCACCGCCGTGGACGTGCTCGACGCCGACGGCTACGTCCTGGGCACGCCCGCCAACCTCGGGTACATCTCCGGCGCCCTCAAGCACTTCTTCGACCAGATCTACTACCCGTGCCTGGATGCCACGATCGGCCGACCCTTCGGGCTCTACCTGCACGGCAACAACGACACCACCGGCGCCCGGCGGGCGGTCGAGGTGATCACCACCGGACTGCAGTGGCGGACCGCCCAGAAGCCGGTGTCGGTCCTCGGCGAGCCCAGTGCCGCCGACCTCGACGCCTGCTGGGAGCTCGGGGCCGGCCTGGCCGCCCTGCTGGCCGAGGGCCTGGCCTGATCGACCGGTCCGGTCAGGAGACGACGAGCCCACCGTCGCAGGTGATGACGGCCCCGACGGTGAAGGCGCCGGCTCTCGACGCCAGGAAGATGGCCAGCCCGGCGATGTCCTCGGGCGTGCCGATCCGACCACGAGGCATCGTCCGGCCGAGCGCGTCCCAGTCGGTCCCCTCGACGTCGCCGCCGGTGCCGACGCCGGTGCTGAGCATCCACGTCGGGAACGGTCCCGGGGCGATGGCGTTGAGGATGATGTGGCGCCGGACGAGCTTGGCGGCGAGCTGGCTGGTGAGGGTGTGGAGCGCGGCCTTGGACGGTCCGTAGGAGACGGTGTCGAACGAGGGCGTGCGGATCCCGTCGACCGACCCGATGTTGATGACGCGGGACGGATCCTCCGCCGTGGCTCCGGCCTCGAGCAGAGGCAGAACGCGTTGGGTCAGGAAGAAGACGCCCTTGACGTTGGTGTCCATGACCTTGTCCCAACCGACCTCGGGGAACTCGTCGATGGACGCGCCCCATGAGGCACCCGCGTTGTTCACGAGCACGTCGAGCCGCGACTCACGTTCGGACAGCTGCCCGACCAGATGGTCGATGCCATCCATGTCGGACACGTCGGCCGGGATCGAGATGCACTCGCCGTCGTACTCCTCCGACAGCCGCTTGGCGGTGGCGTCGCAGACGTCGGCCTTCCTCGAGGTGATGTAGACCTTGGCTCCGTTGGCCAGGAAGCCGGCGGCGATCATCTCGCCGATGCCACGAGACCCGCCGGTCACGAGCACCACCTTCCCGCTCACCGAGAAGAGGTCGTCGGTCGTCAGGCTGGTCACGGTTGTTCTCCTCGGTGTGTGGTCATTGGTCAGTCGTCAGCCAGATCGAAGCGGTAGACGTTGGCCACGCGCCGAACGCGAGAAGAGAGGTTATCGACGCGGGTCAGCCTCGTGGACGACGGACGGGAGGAATCGCTCGAGGAACTCCCGGTAGAGCTCCGCAGCCTGTGGATCGTTGTCGACCTCTCTCGTGAACGCGTCGGCGGTGATGAGCAGGATGGCACTGAGCCGCTCGATCGGGATGGCGAACTCGAACTCGCCGCGCTGCGAGTGGGCCTTCATGAACTCGACGACCAGCTCGCGGTTGTGTTGACGGTGTTGCAGCGACCGTTCGCGGATGTCGGGATGACGGAGGACGTACAGCTGGAACTCGAGCTCGAGGGCGCGGAGGTCGGAGTCGCCCGCGAGAAGCTCCTGCCAGACGTCGACGATGAGCACGGGATCCAACGCCCGCTCTCTGTCGGTGTCGAGCAGGTTCGAGTAGCGCTCGAGCGCCTGCTCGTTGACCTGGTCGTAGACGGCGAAGAGGAGGTCTTCCTTGCCCCGGAAGTGCTTGTAGATCGCGCCACGGGTGTAGCCGGCCGTCTCGGCGATCTCGTCGAGCGATGCACCCTCGAAGCCCTTGCGGGCGAAGACGAAGCGAGCGGCCTCGAGCAGCGCGGCTCGCGTGCGCGCTCGACGCCGCTCCGGCGTCCACTTCTCGACCGGCGGTGGCGACGCCGTCGCCTCATCAACGCTCACGTCAGCCATTGTCGTCGCGCCAGCGGCGTGGTGACACTCTTGACTTTGAGAAACCATTTCGTATCCTAGATACTAATCCGTATCTCCTGCCGGATGGGAGTCGAGATGGGGGAACCAACGCTGGAGGCGGTCGAGCTGGTCAAGGCCTTCGATGGACGTCGGGCGCTCGACGGCTTCAGCCTCCGGGCCTCCGCCGGCGAGATCGTCGGTTTGCTCGGCCCGAACGGGGCGGGCAAGACGACCTTCGTCTCGATCGTCTCCGCCCTGCTGCGACCCGACGAGGGGCAGGTACGGGTCGGCGGCATCGATGTCGCCCTCGAGCCGCGACGGGCTCGTCACCTGCTCGGGATGGCGCCCCAGGAGACCGGTGTCTATCCGACGCTGACCTGCCGGCAGAACCTGCGGTTCTTCGCCGACCTGAGCGGCCTGCGACGCGGAAGTCGCACAGATGCCATCGACCGAGTTGCGGTCTCGTTGGGGCTCGGTCATCTGCTCGATCGGCGTGCCGGCTGCGCTCTCGGGCGGTGAACGGCGCCGTCTGCACAGCGCGATCGCGCTCATCCACCGCCCGGCCCTGGTACTGCTCGACGAGCCGACCACGGGCGCCGACGTCGAGACTCGAGCCCAGCTCCTCGAGCTCGTGGCCGAGGTCGCGTCGGGCGGTTCCGCGGTCGTGTACTCCACCCACTACCTCCCCGAGGTCGAGCAGCTGGACGCCTCGGTGGTCATCATCGACCACGGCCGCCAGCTCGCGAGCGGCAGCGTGGCCGAGCTGGTCGCCGCGCACGGAACTGCGGAGGTGACCATCCGCTTCCATGACCAACCGCCACCGCTGGAGGCGCCACGACACGCGCACCATCGAGCTCGACGGAACCACCGTACGCATCCGCGCACACGATCCCGGCGCCGCGGCCGTCCAGGTGCTCCACCACCTCGGCCCCGATGTGGGATCGATCCAGTCCTTCGAGATCGTCCAGCCGAGCCTCGAGACCGCCTTCCGCGAGCTCACCGGACCTGACGCCGCCGCTACCAACGACGAGATCGCCCATGTCGCCTAGACGGGTCGCAGCCATCGTCCGCCACGAGTCGATCCTGATAGCCCAGGACCCGCTGCCGGTCATGATCCTGCTGGTGTTCCCGCTCATCATGATGTGGTTCCTCAAGCCCACCTTCGGCCTCGCACTGCAGACTGCCGGCTACACGCACGCCAACGGCGCCGAACAAGTCGTCCCCGGCCAAGCAGTCGCCAACGGCTTCTACATCGTCGGCATGACCAGCTTCGCCTTCTTCGCCGAGTACAGCTGGTCCACCTGGGATCGTCTTCGGTCCAGCCAAGCCACCACCGTCGAGATCATCGTGGGCAAGGCCACGCCACGCCTGGGGCTGTCCGTGGCCCAGTTCGCCGTGGTCTTCGCCATCGCCACCCCGATGCTCGGACTCCGAATCCGCGGATCACTCCTGGCCCTGGTTCCACTCGTGATCGCCTTCGGCGTCTGTCTCGTGCTCCTCGGGGTCATGGTCACCGCGGTGTGCCGCACCGTGCAGCAGGCCAACGCCATCGCCTTCGGTGGACTCGTCCTCTTCGGCGCGATCGGTGGCGCACTCGTCCCCTACGAGACGCTGCCCCGCTGGGCCAGGGCGGTAGCCCCGGTGACGCCCACCTACTGGGCCATGCGGGGGTTTCGCGGCATCATCCTCGATGGGCGTGGCAGCGGCGCGGTGCTGCTCCCCGTCGCTGTGCTGCTCGGCATGGGGGCGCTGTGCCTTGCCATCGCCGTCGCACGGTTCCGCACCGCCGATCAGAAGGTCGGCTTCGCCTAGTTCGATCCCGCGGCGCGGCGGCCCTGCCGCTGCGGCCGAAATGCGGTGCGCGGCGGCACGCCGGCGGCTGGACCTGCTCCGACTCACCCGCCCAGGTCGAAGCGATAGACGTTGGTGTCGCGCGGTTGGAAGCCGATGCGCTGGTAGAGGCGGTTGGCCGCTTCGCGCGACGGACGCGACGTCAGATCGACCGTCTTGGCCCCGGCCAGGCGGGCCCGGTCGAGGGCGGCCCGGTTGAGCGCCTCGCCGACGCCGCGGCCCCGCGCCGCCTCGTCGACGACGACGTCCTCGATCCACGCCCGCACCGCCGTCGGGATGGCGAACACCACGAGCGTCAGGCTCCCGAGGATGGCCCCGGCGGCATCGGGGTCGCGCGCCACCAGCAGGATCGAGGCGTCAGATCCGGCGATGGCATCCAGCGCCTCGGCCCCCGGCGGCGGGTTGGATCGGGAGAGCTGGGGGATCAGGCGTTCGAAAGCGGCCACGACGTCGGGAGTGACCTCGGTGATCTCGACGATCTCGACCTCGCTCGACACGCCCGCCACGCTAGACGGTGCCACCAGAGGCCTCGCTCGCCGTGGTCGATCGCGGCCGGCCCGTCACGGGGGGCGGCCCCGGACCCCAGGGGTCCACATCGACGGCGGTAGCCTCGCGGGATGGGCGAAGACGCGGTTTCCTCCTCCGGACCAGTGCTCGAACATGTCCGTTGGACGGCGCATCCCGTGCTCGATCATCCGGTCATGCTCGTCGCCTTCGAAGGGTGGAGCGATGCCGGAGATGCGGCCAGCTCCGCCGTGCGCTTCCTGGGCGAGCAGCACCACACGGTGGAGTTCGCCACCCTCGACTCCGAGGTGTTCTTCGACTTCTCGTCGACCCGTCCCCGCGTCCAGTTCGACGAGGATCTGCACCGCGAGATCATCTGGCCCGACACAACCGTGTCGTCGGCTCCCATCGCCAACGCCGATCTCGATCTGATCACCGTCGTGGGCAGCGAGCCGCAGCTGCGGTGGCGGACCTTCGCCGATCAGATCGTCGGCATCGCCAAGCTCTACCAGACCCGGCTCGTCCTCACCTTCGGCGCCCTGCTGGCCGAGGTGCCCCACACCCGTCCCGTGTCGGTGTTCGGCACGGCCGACGACGACGAGCTCATCGACGAGCTGGGCCTCCTGCCGTCGCGCTACGAGGGCCCGACGGGGATCACCGGCGTGCTCCAGGCCTCGTGTCGAGCGGCGGGGCTGCAGTCGGCGGCCCTGTGGGCGGCGGTGCCGACCTATGTGCCGTCGGCCCCCTCCCCGAAGGCGGCGCTGGCTCTCGTCGAGCGGGCCACCCGGCTGCTCGACATCCCCGTCGTGGCGACCGAGCTCGAGATCGCGTCGGCCTCCTATGAACGCCAGGTCAGCGAGCTGGTGGCCGACGACGCCGAGACGATCGACTACGTCGAACAGCTCGAGCACCGCTTCGACAGCGACGACAGCGATCCGTTCGCCGACGACGAGGAGAGCCTGGTCGACGAGGTCGAGCGCTTCCTCCGCGACCAGCGCGACTCCTGACCCCCCGGGCATTTTGGCGACCCAGCTCGCCCCGTCAGGGGCGGATTCGTCGCCAGAACCCGGACGCGGGGCCACGGCGGCCGCGGCGACCACGACAGCGATCCTCAGGCCGCGCCCTCGACACCTGACCTCGGCCCCGAGCCAACCCACCCCCGACCAGGTCCCGTTCCTGTGCCGTGACGTGCACCCCCAGAGCCACGCGACGGGACAGGTTCGGCCGAGGGCAGGCCGGGTCGTCCACGACCCGGCCCGGAGGCGCTAGCCGGCCGGCGAGAGCCGGATGAGAGAGGCAGGCCACGGGTCGCACGACCCGGCCCGGAACAGTGCGCTCCCGCGGCGGAGCGGAGCCGCTCGCACGACGAGAGCCGGATGCCGAAGGCAGGCCAGGTCGTCCACGACCCGGCCCAGCGAGTGCGCTCCGCACGGCGGAGCGGCGGAGCCGCTCGCGCGACGAGAGCCGGATGCCGAAGGCAGGCCGGGTCGTCTACGACCCGGCCCGGTAGGCCGGCGCGTGGCGGGGCCAGGGACGGGCGGACTCGAACAGATGGGCCAGGCGCAGGACGACGTCGTCGGCGTGACGGCGGGCGGTGATCTGGAGCCCGACGGGCAGGCCGTCAGAGGCCAGGCCGGCCGGGACCGAGCAGGCCGGGTTCCAGCACAGGTTGGCCAGCATCGTGAAGGGCACGTTCATGGCGCCCGCCGCGGTTGGACTGAAGCGCTCGAGCAGGTTCTCGCCGGCGATGGTCATGGGCGGCGGTCCCTCGGCGGCGAAGGCGGTGACCGCGGTCGTCGGCGTCAGCAGCACGTCGACCCGCGCGAACAGCGCGGCGGCGTCGCGCTCGAGCTGCGCCCGTCGCACGAGCGGCTTCACCAGCGATGGCACCGGGCGATCGACCGACCCCTCCAGTCCCGACGCCACATAGGGCGTGAGCTCGCCGAGTCGATCCGGGTAGGCGCCCGTGCCCGCGACGTCGAGCCATCCCCCGATCACGTTCGCGCCGAGCCACGTGCGCACGGGATCGGTCAACTGCACGTCGACCTCGGTCAGGGGGATGCCGATCTCGCGGGCCAGGACCTCCGCCGCTTCGCGGCTGAGCTCGGCGACCTCGGGATCGACGATCGCGAACCCGAGGTCCGTCGACCAACCGATCCGCAGGTCGCGCACGTCGAGATGATCGATGGCGTGGAGGTACGAGCCCGTCGGCGCCGGCAGTGAGGTGCGGTCACGGTCATCGGGCCCGGCCGTGATGTCGAGGTGGGCGGCGGCGTCCCGGACCGTCGTCACCTCGACGCCCATGACCGCGGTCTGGCCCGGGTTGGCCGTGGGATCGGGAACGCGCCCGAAGCTGGGCTTCATGCCGACCAGCCCGCTGAAGGCGGCGGGGATCCGGATCGAGCCGCCCCCATCGCTGCCGGTGCCGAAAGGCACCAGCCCACCGGCGACCGCGGCCGCGGTCCCACCGCTCGATCCGCCGGGCGTGCGGGACAGGTCCCACGGGTTGCGCGTCACGCCCGAGGACTTGTTGCGGGTGAACTGCAGGGTGCCGAACTCGGGCGTGGCCGTCTTTCCGATCGGTATGGCCCCGGCCGCTCGCAACCGGGCCACGTGCACCGAGTCCTCGGCCACCGGCGCTTCGCCGACGAACAGCAGGGAGCCGTGAGTGGTGGGCATGCCGGCGCAGTCCTCGAGGTCCTTGACCCCGAAGGGCACGCCGGCCAACGGACCCACGGGCTCGCCCCGGGCGATCCGCTCGTCGATCTCGGCCGCCGCGGTGCGAGCGCCGGCCAGATCGAGGTGGACGAAGGCATTGAGCTCGGCGTTGTGCGTCTCGATCTCGACGATGCAGCGCTCGAGCAGATCCGAGGCGCCGTAGGCGCCGAGCCGGATGTTGGCGGCGGCCTCGACCATCGACGGCATCTCGCCGATCGATCCTTCACTCATGTCGTCCCCTTTGATGGATCGCGTCGCCCGGCGCGCCGGGCGACTAGTCGGACCGCCATGTCGAATCACGCGGCTCGTCGTAGAGCACCTCGATCGATTCGCCTCGGATGGCGGCGAAGGCCAGATCGCCCCACTGGTCGACGCCAGCCATGGGCTCGGGCAGGGCATCGGGCCCGAACCAGCCGACGGCTCGGGTCTCGAGCGGATGACCGATGAGCTCCCCACCGGTGGCCCGACAATGGAACACGAGCGAGTACAGAGGGATGCGGGTGAACTGGCGGCGCAGCCCGTCGAGCACCGCGATCAGACGCACGACCTCGCAGTCGATGCCCGTCTCCTCGCGGACCTCCTTGACCGCGACCTCGCTGGCCGAATACCCGACGTCGGCCCATCCCGTCGGGTAGAGCCAGATCCCCGAATCACCGCGCTGGACGAGCAGGATCTCGCCTTTGTCGTTGCCCACCACAGCGCCGACGGCGATCTTGGGGGTCTGGTAGCCGGCCACCCCGTGGCCGACCGAGCGCATCCACTCGTGCACGAGCGTGTCGCGCTCGAAGTGGCTTCCGGCCGCGACCCGCATGTCGGCGGCGACGGCGAGAACCTCCTCGAACCGCTCGCGCTCATAGAGGTTCTCGGTGAAGCCGAGACCCGTACGGGCGATGCCAGCCAGCGCTTCGCTCCAACGCACGAGGTCCTGGGAGGTCGGTTGCGGCTCGGCCATCGACGCCGACGCTATCCCAGCCCGTTCGCCGGCCCGACGGCTCGACCGCTTCATGGCAACGCGGCCGAGGCTTCGACGCCGATAGCGTGAGGCCGGCGACGGCCGGCTCGGGGGAGATCGACGTGACCAAAGCAGCCAACGGCTCGGGAACGGCGCAGGATCCGTGGCGGCTCAAGACCCCACCGCTCAGCTCGGACTACACCATGCACCGCGACACCCGGGACGGCGTCGAGGTCCTCGTCTGCACGGTCGGCAAGACGGTGCTGTTCTACGACGCTCGCGGCCTCGACGACCTGCACGCCATGCTCCTCGGCCGCGGCGACTGGGTCGAGCTCGGTTCGGCCGACGAGCAGAAGCCGGCCAAGGAGGGGACAGTCGAAGCCTGGGCCCGATCGGCCGACAACCCGATCGGCGGCTGGTACGGCCTCAAGAAGGGCCTGCGCGGGCGCTTCGGCATGTACATCCCGCCGCTGATGGAAGCGCTCGGGCGCGCCGAGGTCGAGCACAACCCTCGCAACAACCGCATGCGCGCCATCTGACCCGACCGGACACGCCCCGAGCGCCCGAGATCGCCCCGGTCAGAGGGCAGCGAGGATCGAGCGCTCGAGCTCGAGCAGGTAGTCCTCGTCGGTGATCTTGCGACCGTCACGGTCGCGCACGTAGAACGCGTCGACCACGTCGAGGTCGATCGTCTGCACCTTGGCCGACCGGATGTCGAGATCGAGATCGGCGATGGCCCGCGTGATGCGGTACAGCACGCCGATCTCGTCGGGGGCGCGAACCTCCACGACCGTGGCCACCTCGGACAGCTCGTTGTCGAAGATCACCTCGGGCGGGCTCGGCGATCCCATGACGCTCGACGACCGGGCGTAGACCCGCGCCCGTTCGCGGAGCCGGGCCTCGAGGGCCAGGCGGCCCCCCACCGCCTTCTCGACACTGGCGATCACCCGATCCCAGGGGATCACGGGCCCGACACCGCTCTCGACGCGGTAGATCTCGAGTGCCATCCCGCGATCGTCGGTGTGGGCCAGGGCGGCGAGCACATCGAGGCCGTTGAGCGCCAGGGCGGCGGCGACGCGGGAGAACAGGCCGGGCCGGTCGGGCGCGACCACCATCAGCCAGTCGTCGAGGCCCTCGATGATGAGACGGCCCTCGGCCAACCGCTCGAGCTGCTCGGGCGTGGGGAAGGTCCCGGCCAGGCCGTCGGCGGCCCGACCTCCGCCGAGCACGTGGGCGGCGCGAGCACCGAGCTCGGCCATCAACTCGGCCTTCCAGTCGCTCCACGCCGACGAGCCCGTGGCCAGCGAGTCGGCTTCGGTCAGCGCGCCGAGCAGGCGGAGCATGGCCAGGGTGCCGACGCGGTCGGCGACCCATCGGATCGTTCCCTCATCGGACAGGTCGCGCCGGGTGGCGACATCGGGCAACAGGAGGTGGTTGCGGACCATGTCCTGGAGAACCGCGGTGTCGTCGGTCGAACAGCCCATCCGCTCGGCGATCTTGCGCACCATCCCGATCCCGTTTTCGGTGTGGTCGCCCGGATGTCCCTTGCCGATGTCGTGCAACAACGCCCCCAACACGAGCAGATCGGGACGCTCGACCCGATCGACCAGGGCCGCAGCGTTGGCCGCCGTCTCGTAGAGATGGCGATCGACGGTGAAGCGGTGATAAGCGTTGCGTTGCGGCTTGCAACGAACGGGCTCCCACTCGGGCAGGATGCGCACGAACAGGCCGCGTTGATCGAGGGTCTCGATCACGTCGATGGCCGGACGGCCGGCCATGAGCAGGCGGACGAAGAGCTGGCGGGTCTCGTCGCTCCAGGGCGTCGGGAGCTCCGGAGCTCCTCGGGCCAGACGGTCGATGGTCGACCGGTCGATGCGCACACCCGCCTCGGCCGCCGCCGCTGCCACTCGCAGCACCAGTTGCGGGTCGCCCGCGACGTCAGCGTCCGCGGTGATCCACACGCGTCCCTCTCGGAGCACGACGTGGTCGTCGAGCACCTTGTCACGCGACATCCGCCACGCTCGCGGACCGTTCAACGACGAGTCCACGCGCTCCCACACCTCATCGCTCGTCCACGCGATCGATCGGGCGGCGGCGCTCATGGCCTGCATCAGCACGTCGGCATCGGGGTAGTCGAGAGCGGCGGCCACCCCGTCCTGCTCCTCGAGCAGCAAGCGATCGCCGGGCCGCTCGGTCAGTCGGTGCAGCTCGACCCGGGCCGACAGCAGCACGTCGTGGTTGGCGGCCAGCGCGGCGTCGTCGCCCTCGAGCATGACGGTCTGGGCCAGCTCGGCCCAGCGGATGGCGTGAACGTCGCGCAGTCCGCCGCGGCCCTCCTTGAGGTCGGGCTCGAGCAGGAAGGCGACCTCGCCGGCTTCGGCCTGGCGGGCCCGCACCCGGCTGCTGATCTCGGCCAACCATCGCCGGGCCCGCTTGCGCCACAAAGCCAGAGCCTTGACCGCCAGGTCGTCGGTGAGCTCCCGATCGCCAGCCAGGTGACGGATCGTGACCAGCGAGGTGGCGGTGTCGAGGTCGTCGGCGGC
Source organism: uncultured Microthrixaceae bacterium (assembly GCA_963734965.1). Lineage (GTDB taxonomy): Bacteria > Actinomycetota > Acidimicrobiia > Acidimicrobiales > Acidimicrobilacustridaceae > UBA4742. The sequence continues at coordinate 1,668,236 of CAVTJK010000004.1, forward strand.
CAGACCGAGGGCTTCCTTCGGGGTCCTCACGGCGTGCCCGAGCTTGAGCCCTTCGTCCCAGACCGGATACCAGATCCGTTCCGCGATCTCGCCGATCCCTCGCCGGCCCGTGTGCAGCAGCAACACGTCGATGTCGGACTGGGGCGCCAACTCGGCGCGGCCGTAGCCGCCGACCGCGATCAGTGCGACCCCATCTGCCCCTGACGCCGCGTCTTCGAAGAGCGAGGCCATCCAGGCATCCATGCGGTCGCTGTAGGCGCGACAGAGTTCGACGCCGCGCCGTGACGGATCCGAGAACAGATCGGATCGGTCGAGGGTCACGGCCATCGAAGCCGAGCCGAATCGCTCATGGCGCAGTGCGCCCGTGCCCCGCCGCTCATCGACAGCCCCAGCACCGCGGCGCGAGCGTCAAAGCGCGTCAGAGTCCCGCTCGCCAGTGCGGATGCGCATCACCTTGGTCACATCGGTGACCCAGATCTTGCCGTCGCCGATCTTGCCCGTGTTGGCCGCCTGCGAGATCAGGTCGATGGCCCGGTCGGCGTCGGCATCGTCGACCACGACCTGCAGCCGCACCTTGGGCAGGAACTCGATGTTGTACTCGGACCCCCGGTGCGTCTCGACGTGGCCGCCTTGGCGACCGAACCCCATCACCTCGTCGACGGTGAGGCCGGCGAGACCGCCGCCCTTGAGCGCGTCCTTGACCTCTTCGATCTTGAACGGCTTGACGACTGCGGTCACGAGCTTCATGGGTGGGCTCCAGGGTTCGGGGTCATGCCGGGGCGGTCGAAGGCTTTCGGTTCGCGACCCGTGCCGCCGTCGCGATCGGGTTCCACACGGGTGAGAACGGCGGGGCATAGGCCAGGTCGAGGTTGATCAGCTCGTCGACCGACATCTCCGCCGTGACCACCGCCGCCAGCGCGTCGATGCGGCCAGCCGCGCCCTTGCCCCCGACGATCTGACCGCCGAGCACCCGACCGGTCCCTTGCTCCGACACCAGCTTCATGGTGATGGCCTCGGCGTCGGGGAGATAGCCGGCCTGCGTGGTCGACTCCACCGTGGTGGCCTTGAACGCGAACCCGGCCCGCGCCGCTTCGACCTCGGTGAGGCCGGTGCGCGCCACCTCGGTGCCGCAGATGCGGGTGACGGCCGTGCCCAGCACACCCGGGAACGTGGCGTAGCCGCCCCCGGCGTTGATGCCGGCCACCCGCCCATGGCGGTTGGCGACCGTTCCGAGGGCGACGTGGACCGGACGCCGACTCACCAGGTGGAACGATTCGGCGCAGTCCCCCGCGGCGTACACGCCCTCGACGGCCGTCCGGAGCCGGCGGTCGACACGTATGGCACCGCGCACGCCGAGCTCGAGCCCGGCCGCTTCGGCCAGATCGTTGTTCGGTTCGACACCGAGCGCCAGCACGACGAGGTCGGTCTCGATCGGCCCATCAGACGTGTGCACCACCCCCGGCTCGAACGCCGTCGTCTCCACATCGGTGCGCAGATCGATCGACAGCCGCTCGACGGCCTTGGCGACCAGGGCTCCCATGTCCGGGTCGAGGGTGCGCATCACCTGAGGCGAGGCATCGACGAGGGTGACCTGGGCTCCCCACATCACGAAGGCCTCGGCCATCTCGAGCCCGATGTAGCCGCCACCTACGACCACGACGCGCTGGCAGCGGATGGCGTCGGCATGGGCGAGCAGCCGCTCGGCGTCGTCGAGGGTCTGCACGCCGAAGACGTTGTCGCCTCCGATGCCGGGGAGGTCGGGACGGATCGGTCGCGCTCCGGTGCCGATGACCAGCTGGTCGAAGCCGATCTTGAAGCTGCGGTCGCGAGTCAGGTCCCGCACCTCGATCTGACGCCGGTCGGTGTCGATCTCGGTGACCTCGTGCTCGATCCGCATGTCGATGCGCTGGGATTGACGGAACTCACGAGGGGTCCGGGTCACGAGGGAATCGACGTCGTCGATCTCGCCGCCGATCAGGTAGGGGATGCCGCAGGCCGAGTAGCTCGTGCGCGATCCGCGCTCGAAGGCCACGATCTCGAGGTCGGCGCGCATCCGGCGGGCGTTGGAGGCGGCCGACATGCCCGCGGCCACGCCTCCGATCACGACCAGCCGTTCAACCATGATGGGCGAGGCTACCGCGGCCTGCCCCTCCTTCGGTCCGGCTGCCTGTCACAATGGGGGGATGGCCGTGCGCAAGGACTGCCGCCACTACTCGACCCGGAGCACCAGCGGGGGCGACGTGATCCAGCGTTGCCGCGTCGACGCCGCCGACCAAGCGCCGTTCGCCTGTCCCGAGAACTGCGTGTTCTTCGAGCCGCGTTCGGTCAGCAACGCCGGTTGGGAGCGATTCGAGCAGACCGACGACGGCGATCGCTGGGGCGAGTAGGCCTCCATCTCCTCGTTCTGGCGGCGATTGAGGGCGCCCAGCGCCCTTCATGGCCGCCGAAACGCCTGAGGTCAGCGTTGCCCGTCGCGACGACGGCGGGCCAGGTGGATGTGGGCCTTGGCCGCCCCCCAGGTCATCCCGATCTCACCCAGCTCGGGATCGAGGTCGGCGAACGTCGCCGGTGAGAGGTCGTAGTCGTCGTCGGGGAACTGACGCTCGACGTAGGCGTCGCGCTTCACGGAGGGGACGCCGGCCTCCCGCAGCACCTCGGTCGGGTACGGAACGGCTCGACGGGCGAGGGCGAGCGGTGTCGTCATCTGGGCATCGATGTCGGCATCGAGCAGGGCGCGCACCTGGGGAGCGATCGTCGTGACGGCCGCTCGGCCCGCATGCCGAGCCGCGGCGCGCTCGGCCTCGGTGGGTCCGCCTCGGAAGTCGTCGAGCACGCGCGCCACACTCCGCTCGACCCAGGGCCCGAGTGCGGCGATGATCCCCGTGGCCAGCGCGTCCGAGTAGCGGGCGAAAGCGGCGGCGTCCTCCGGATCGTCGGCGGGGTTGGCATTCCGAACCACGACCACCATGCTGGCGTACATGGACGGTCCCGTTCGCATCGAGCCGGGACCGGGACAGGAGTCGGTGTGGGACTATCCCCGTCCGCCCCGGGTCGAAGCCTGCTCGAAGCGGGTGACGGTCGAGCTGGGTGGGATCGTGGTCGCCGATACGACCGGCGCGTTCCGTGTGCTCGAGACCAGCCAACCGCCCGCCTTCTACCTTCCTCCCGCCGATGTCGATCTCGACCACCTCGAGCCGTCGCCGATGACGACGTGGTGCGAGTGGAAAGGGGCGGCGTCGTACTACACGGTGTCGGCCGGAGGGCTCGTCGCGGCCGACGCGGCATGGACCTATCGCGATCCGAGCCCCGGCTACGCCGACATCATCGACCACCTCGCGTTCTACCCGCAGCGGGTCAGCGCCTGCTTCGTCGACGGCGAACGGGTGTCGTCGGGGGCCGGCTCGTTCTACGGAGGATGGATCACCGCCGATGTCGTCGGCCCCTTCAAGGGCGCCCCCGGCACCCTGCACTGGTGACTCGGATGGCCCAGGCCGCGCGCGAGATGACACCCGGATGGCGAAGCGCCCGCAGGGAGGCCCCGCCGACCGAAGGGCCAATGTCGTGATAGTGCGGGCGTTGTCGGTGTTCGAAGGCGTGGTGTACCACTGCTGGCCGGTCGACCTCGACGCACCGGGCAAGCCAGTGCTCGAGGTCGAAGCGGTGCTGCACGAGGGTGACGCCGACGCGACCAGCGGGCCGTTGCTGCTGTCGGTGGCGGACTACATCACGATGGTCGGCGGGCTCGAGCGGGCCCGGCCGTTCCTGCGTGAGCTGCACGAGCGGGGGCGCATCGTCGACCACCTCGGCGTCGAGCACATCAGCTTCCCCATCTGGACGCGCGTCTAGCCGACGGATCGCCAAACCACCGGGTCCATCAGGTCTGGGTGGCGCAACGCGGCGCAGCAGGGCGGAGCCGCTCGATCGATGGGAGTCGGATGCCGAAGGCGCTCGTAGGGAGGCTCGCCGACCGGAGAGCCAAGCTAGTAGTTCAGGTTGCCGGAACGGAGGCCTTCGAGGTCGAGGGTGACGTAGCGGTACCCGGCCCCCCGCACGGCGAGGACGACCTCGTCGCGACGGGCCATCACGGTGTCGAGGTCGGCGATGGGGACCTCGATGCGAGCCAGGTCGCCGTAGTGGCGGACCCTCAGCTCGATCAGGCCCAGCGCCCGCAGTGCGGTCTCGGCCCGCTCGACCTCCTCGAGCACGCTCAGCGTCACCGGTGTGCCATAGGGGACGCGGGACGCCAGGCAGGCGGCGGCCGGCTTGTCCCAGGTGCGCAGACCGAGCTGGCGCGACGTCGCCCGCACGTCGGACTTGGTGAACCCGGCGTCGACCAGGGGGAACGATGCCCCCCGCCCAGCCGCCGCCCGTTGCCCAGGCCGATGGTCACCGAGATCGTCCACGTTGACGCCGAGCACCACGACCGCATCGTGTTCGAGGCCCATGGGTTCGAGCACGTCCATCAGGGCGTCCTTGCAATGGAAGCATCGATCGGCGTCGTTGCGTCGGTAGGCGGCGTGCTCCAGCTCGTCGGTGACGACCTCGGTCCACTGCAAGCCCCACTCGGTCGCCAACGCCGCGCAATCGTCGCGCTCGAAGCCGGCCAACGACGGTGACACGGCCGTCACGGCGGCGGCCCGCTGCGGACCGAGCGTGTCATGAGCGACCCAGGCCAAGAAGGCGGAGTCGGCACCGCCGCTGAAGGCCACGACGACGCGCTCGAACTGGCCGAGACGCTCGCGCAGTGCCGCCAGATCCCCCATCGAAGCGCGATCAGCCGGCGCTGAGCCCGATCCGGGCCAGCACATCTGAGATCGGTGCGACCATCCCCGTGTAGAAGGGGCCGAACTCGGCGTAGTGGACCGACGCCCGGTCGAAGCGCATCGTGTAGACGACCTCTTTGAGATCGTCAGGGTGCTCACCGAAGAGCGTCACGCCCCACTCGTAGTCGTCGAGCCCGGCCGAGCCGGTGACGACCTGCAGGACCCGACCCGCGAACTTGCGCCCCGACGTCCCGTGCTCCTGCATCAGCTCCTTGCGTTCGTCGTAGGGCAGCGCGTACCAGTTCTGGTCCGGATCACGCCGCTTCGACATCGGATAGAAGCACCAGGCCGTCTTGCCCTCAGGGGGCAGCTGGGGATGCAGCCGCGCTTCGCGCATGCTGTCGGGCAGGCTCTGGGAATACTCGCTCAGCTCGGTGAGCGACACGTACGAGTCGACGATCTCGACGCCGGCTGCGGCCAGGTCGGCCTGCAGGTGCCGCAGGCGCCACAGATCCTCACCCAGGGCCATGAAGGCCAGGTCGGCCTTGTGGCCGAGCACAGCCACGGCCACGACCTGGTCACCGGCGGCTTCGGCCCGCTTGACCGCCGATGAGATCTCCTCGGCATCAGCGAGGGGACCGACTTTGCCGAACAGATGAAGCACGCCCCAGCCCACGCGCGGAGTCAGGGGATCAGTCACCCGCCCAGTCTACGGGGGCAGGGTGGTGATCCGAATTCGGCCCCGGTGGGTGACCCTTCAGGCCGATGGCCTCGAGCTGGGCGCGTCAGCGGCGGACCCCTCCGTCGAGTGCGTGACCCGTCAGGCGGGCTCGGCGTAGATGTTCATGCGGCGGCCACGTATGAACCCGGCCAGGACCAGGTTGGCCCGCCGGGCGGTGGCCACGGCCAACGACGTCGGGGCGCTGACGGCCACGATGGCCGCGAAGCCGGCGGCCCATGCCTTCTGGACCATCTCGAACGAGGCCCGACCGCTCACGTAGAGGCCCAGGTCGGCGGCTGGAAGGCGCCCGTCGAGCAACAGTCGCCCCACGACCTTGTCGACCGCGTTGTGACGGCCGACGTCCTCGCGGACGACGACGGGCTCGCCGGTGACGTCGAAGGCGGCGGCGGCGTGCACCGCGCCGGTCGAGTCGAACACCTCCTGAGCGGAACGGATGCGTTCGGGCATCGACGCCAGGACGTCGGCGGGGATGCGAACGGCAGCGGCCAGCGGCGACAGTCGAGCGGCCAGCTCGTCGAGCGAGGTCGACCCGCAGAGACCGCACGACGAGGACGTCACTCCGAGCCTGGGCGTGGGCACCGGTGCCAATCCGCCGGTGTCGACCGACACCACGTTGAAGTCGCTCTCGACGGCCGGACCGGTACCGCAGTAGCGGCATGTCCGAACCGGCGCGCCGGCCAACAAGCCGTCGGTGAAGCAGAACCCCATGGCCAGCTCGAAGTCATGTCCTGGCGTCCTCATGGTCGTGGCCACCAGGTGATCGTCGAGGTGGATCGACATGGGCTCCTCGACCGCGACCTCGTCAGGGTGCCGGCTGAACGATCCGTCGTCGAAGGTCGTGGTCAGCACGGTGGCGGTACGACCCCTGGACACGGGCCGAGGGTACCCCGACCTCCTCACGGCCAGACGATGGCGCCGCCGGTCAGTTCGGACAGACGGGCGTTGGGCTCGACGAAGTGGCGATCGAGCCACGACCGCACATCCGCCGGCAGGTCCGGCGTCCCGGCGCTCTCGTTCACCACCTCGAACGATGGGGACGGGCGATCGGGAAGACCGATGTGGCGACAGATCCGCAGATAGACGACTTCGGGCTCGGCAAACAGATCCTCGCTGCGCACCAGCAGGATCTGCTCGGCCGAGAACGAGGCGAACCACTCGTCGAGCTCGGCGGCATAGTGGCTCTGGCTCAGGTAGCCGCTCTTGATCGCCGTCCAGTCGCTCGTTGGCGCGTGGCCATCGGCCACCAACGTCTCGGCCTCGGCTCGGACGCTCGCCGCGAACGCGGCTGGATCCGACTCGGGCCCGTTGCGCATGCGGTAGTGGCTCCACGCTCGCGAGCCGGGTTCGCGCAGCAAAGCGACGAGGCGCACGTCCGGTGCGACCTGAGCCAACCGGCGCGCTGAACCGCTCTGGGCCAGGTAGTTGGGCGTGGCCTCGCCACAGCGCGCCCTTGGGGCCCCGTTGGCCCGGCCGACCCGCTCGAGGAGGCGACGCCGCGGGAACCAGGAGCGGTACCACCGCGCTCCCTTGGCCGCGTTGTGGGGCCGATCGGCGAAATGGATCTCCTTGGTCCGGCAGGCGACGACGAGGGGATGGGCGCCGAGGTAGTCATAGAGCGCGGTGGTTCCCGACTTGGCGGCACCGAAGACCACGAAGTCGGGGAGGGGACGCAGCTCGGCGGTGGCCAGCTCGAGGGCGCGGACCGGCCGACTCGCCCCCATCATCCTGGCGGCCATCCTGGCTGGTCTCCTCGATCGTGAGCTCGAACCCGCCCGACGATCACAGCGAGCGGCCCGCCATGATCGCAGACCCGCGAATCGCCCGCGTAGAGTCACGGCCGTGCCGTCCCCGTCGGGTCCGAACCCGCTCACCCCACGAACTGGGGACGTCGGTGGCCGGTGACCTCGCCCAGCGGGTCCGGCGTCGCCTCGGGCGCGCCTGGGCGCGCCTGCGCCCGACGTCGCACCCGTCAACTCCCTACTACCGCGATCCGGCGGCGTACTGGGAGCAGCGCCACCAGCAGTTCGACGACCAGCTCGACGGGATCGGCACCAAGGGACTCGGGGAGACGGCCAACCGCGAGGACTACGAGTCGAAGTGGGAGCACCTGAGCGCGACGCTGGCGACGCTCGACCTCGATGAACCACCAATCCCACGAGGCGGCGATGGCGAAGGTGACCGCGCGACTGGAGAGGCTCGAGTCGACGGTGTCGCCGTGCTCGACGCCGGATGTGGGATCGGATGGTTCACCGAGCGGCTCGTCGGGCGCGGCTACCAGCTGACCGCCGTCGACTTCAGCGCGTCCGCGGTCGACATCGCCCGTCGCCGATTGGGCGACAAGGTCGACATCCAGGTGGGGCGTCTCGACGAGTACCAGTCGGGTCGCACCTTCCCGCTCGTGATCTGCATCGACGTGCTCTTCCACATCGTCGACGACGACCAGTGGCGCGCCACGGTCGCCAACCTGGCCGCCCAGGTGGCGGCGGGCGGAGCGTTCGTCATCCAGGACCACCTGATCGACGCGCCGGTCGAGATCGCCGACGTCACGACCACCCACACGCGTTGGCGATCCGAGGCGATGTACTCCGACGCCCTGGCCGGCTGGGAGCTCGCCACCCTCGACCACTATCGGTTGGCGCGCGAAGGTCAGACCAAGGACCTCATGGTCTTCCGACACCGATGACCGACGACCAGCCTCCCTCGCCGACGCGGCCCCGAATCGCGATGCTGCTCAACCCGAACAACTCCTTCGAGCGGGTGTGGGCCGACGCCGCCGCCACCCACTCCGATGTCGTGCGCATCACCATCACAAAGCATCGCGACGGCGGAGAGCCGACGGCCCTGCCGTACCTGTGGCGGGTCGTCGACCAGCCCGGCGCCTACCTGCTCGATCGCAGCCGGTCCCGTCGCGGCGGGTACCCGATGCGGCTGCTGGCTCGGCGACAGCTCATCGATCAGCTGACCCGCAGCATCGAGCTGCTCCAGCGCGACGGTGGAGCCTTCGATCTGCTCCATTGGCACTTCACGTCGTCGAGCCGGGCCATGACCGAGGTGGCGCGCCGGGTGTCGCTGCCCTACGTCGTCACCGAGCACAGCACCGCCTTCTCGGGCCAGAACCCCGACAACCAGCTGAGCCGGCGAGGCCTGGCCCAGTCGCGCCGCTGCTGCGCCGGGGCGGCCGCCGTCCTGCCCGTCTCGAAGCAACTCGAGACGGCGATGGTGTCCTACGACCTCGATGCCAACTACTTCGTGCTGCCCAACCCAGTGGACACGATCCACTACTTCCCGCCCGACGAGCTACCACCCCCGGCCCCGATCGAGCTCGTCAGCGTGGCCCGATTGGTCGAGGTCAAGGGCCATGACGTGCTCCTCGACGCCGTGGCGCGCCTGCGTGGTCCCTTCCCGGGCCTGCGATTGACCCTCGTCGGGGCCGGCGGCCGGCGGGCGAGCATCGAGGCTCGGGCCCACGAGCTCGGGCTCGACGACCACGTCCGCTTCACCGGCTTCCTCGGCGCCGTCGACATCGCGCCCCGGCTGCGGGCCGCCCACGCCTTCGTCCTCGCCTCGCGTTGGGAGAACCTGTCGGTCGCCGCCCTCGAGGCCTGTGTCACCGGTCTGCCCGCCGTGGTGACCAACGTCGGCGGACTGGCCGAGATCGATGCCGAGGGGATCACCTTCGTCGAACCGGGCGACGTCGACGGACTGACCGCCGCTCTCCACGCCATGCTCGCCGACCTCCCCGACCTGGCGACTCGTCGTCGACGGGCCGAGTTGGCCCGGTCCCGGTACGCGCCCGACGCCATCGGCGCTCAGCTGACCGACATCTACCGCCAGCTCCTCGACCGGTCCTAGGCCTCGAATCCCGCTCGACGGCCACCCGGTGAACGGCCCCGGTGAGGGATGCGTGAGGGGCGCTCCCCGAAAGAAGCGCCCCTCATCAAACCGCTGGAACTGCTGGAACTGCTGGAACTGCTACCGACTCAATAGTCGTCCATGCCGCCCGGCATGGCCGGGCCGGCCGGCTCGGGCTTGTCGGCGATGACAGCCTCGGTCGTGAGGAACAGCGCGGCGATCGACGCGGCGTTCTGCAGGGCCGAACGGGTCACCTTGGCGGCGTCGATGATGCCGGCCTTGACCAGGTCGACGTACTCACCGGTCGCGGCGTTGAGGCCCTCGGTCGCGGAGTCGAGGTGGCGAGCCCGCTCGACCACGACCCCACCCTCGAGACCGGCGTTGGTCGCGATCTGCTTGAGCGGCTCCTCGAGGGCATGGGCCACGATGCGCGCCCCGGTGGCCTCGTCCGGCGCCAGGTCCTTGGCCACGTCGAGGACCTTGGCCTGGGCCCGCAGCAGGGTGGTGCCCCCGCCGGCGACGACGCCTTCCTCGATGGCGGCCTTGGTCGTGCTGACCGCATCTTCGATGCGGTGCTTCTTCTCCTTGAGCTCGACCTCAGTGGCGGCGCCGACCTTGAGCACGGCGACCCCACCCGACAGCTTGGCCAGACGCTCCTGGAGCTTCTCGCGGTCGTAGTCCGAGTCGGTGTTGTCGATCTCGTTCTTGATCTGTCCGACGCGACCCTCGACGTCAGCCGAGTCGCCCGAGCCCTCGATGATGGTGGTCTCGTCCTTGGTGACCACGATCTTGCGGGCCTGGCCGAGCAGGTCGAGGGTGGTGTTCTCGAGCTTGAGGCCGACCTCTTCGGTGATGACCTGACCACCGGTGAGGATGGCCATGTCCTGGAGCATGGCCTTGCGGCGATCGCCGAAGCCGGGCGCCTTGACGCTGACCGAGTTGAAGGTGCCGCGGATCTTGTTGACCACGAGGGTGGCCAGGGCTTCGCCCTCGACGTCCTCGGCCACGATCAGCAACGGCTTGCCGGCCTGCATGACCTTCTCGAGCAGCGGGAGCAGGTCGCGCACGGCGGTGATCTTCGAGCCCACGAGGAGGATGTAGGGGTTGTCGAGCGACGCTTCCATGCGCTCGGGGTCGGTGACCATGTACGGCGAGATGTAGCCCTTGTCGAAGCGCATGCCCTCGACGAGATCCATCTCCATGCCGAAGGTCTGTGACTCCTCGACGGTGATCACGCCGTCCTTGCCGACCTTGTCGATGGCCTCGGCGATCATCTCGCCGATCTCGACGTCGGCCGACGAGATCCCGGCGACCTGGGCGATCTGGCTCTTGTCGTCGACCTCGATGGCCTGATCGCGGATCGAGGCGACGGCGGCGTCGACGGCGGCCTCGATGCCCTTCTTCAGCGACATCGGGTTGGCGCCGGCGGCCACGTTGCGCAAGCCCTCACGCACCATCGACCAGGCCAGCACCGTGGCGGTGGTGGTGCCGTCGCCGGCGACGTCGTCGGTCTTCTTGGCGACCTCTTTGACCAGCTCGGCGCCGATGCGCTCGTAGGGATCCTCGAGCTCGATCTCCTTGGCGATCGAGACGCCGTCATTGGTGATGGTGGGCGCGCCCCATTTCTTGTCCAGCACGACGTTGCGGCCCTTCGGGCCGAGCGTGACTCGGACGGCGTCGGCGAGCTGGTTCATGCCCCGCTCGAGGGCTCGGCGAGCTTCCTCGTCGAATTCGATGATCTTGGCCATGTCTGGGAGTTCCCCTTCATTGGGTGGCAGCCCGAGGCTGTCCTGGTCATTGCTGCGTCGGTCGACGCCCTGATCGCGCCAACCAAAGCGGTTAGCACTCTCGATGTGAGACTGCTAACAGGAAACCAAAACCCCGGCCGATCCGCAACCCCGGCGGCTCGGGCCGCCGAGATCTCGGGCCAGACGAGGTCGGTCAGCCCTGTCGGCTCAGTCGATGCGGCGGGCCAACAGGCAGAACTCGTTGCCCTCGGGATCGGCCAGGACCACCCACGGCGCCTCGGCCTGGCCCACGTCGACGGGCGTGGCGCCCAGTCCGATAAGCCGCTCGAGCTCGGCCGCCTGATCCTGGCCCTTCGGGCACACGTCGAGGTGCAGACGGTTCTTGATCGACTTTGACTCGGGGACGGGTACGAAGACCAGCAGCGGGCCCTTCGACGGATCGCCGGATTGGGACATCCACCACGCGTTGGCGTTGTCGTGGGGCTCCCACCCCAGGACGTCACCCCAGAAGCGGGCCACCCGCTCGGGTTGCTCGCAGTCGATCACGATCTCGTGCAGCACCGCAGCCATGGCGAGGAGTCCACCACAACCGCGCCGGCTTCGCCCCGTCGCACAGGCCAGGCCCGGTTGGCGCGTGGCCTCATGGCGTCGTGGCGCGACGTTGTCGGGTTTCGCGTGGCGCCTACGTCACGCCGTAGGCTGCCGCCGTGATCCGCAGCCCGCTGGTGGCCGACGAGCCCGTGATCGTCGTGGGAGCCGGCGTGGCCGGCCTGGGCGCGGCGCTGGCCTTCTCCCGAGCGGGCTGGCCGGTGACGATCCTCGAGCGCGACGACACTCCGCTGCCCGCCGATCCCGACGCCGCCTTCGAGTGGGATCGCCGGGGTGCGCCGCAGGTGCGCCACTCGCACGCCTTGCTGGCGCGGCTGCGCAACCTGTTGCGAGACCGCTATCCCGACGTGCTCGATGCCCTGCTCGACGCGGGGGCCACCGAGATGCGCTTCGCCGACAACCTGCCGGTCGAGATCGTCGATCGCGAGCCACGAGCGGGCGACGAGGATCTCGTCGCGCTGGCCTGCCGGCGCACGACCTTCGAGTGGGTGCTGCGCCGGATCGTGCTGGCCACCGACACCGTGACGTTGCGCCACGGCATGGTCGTGGACGGGTTGGTCGCGGCATCGGACGCCGAGCCGAGGCAGATCACCGGGGTGCGCGTCCGCCCCGCCGCCGGCGACGGCGGAGGCGACTCGGAGATCGTGGCCGGTTCGCTGGTGATCGGCGCCCTCGGCCGCCGCTCGGCTGTCCCTCGATGGCTCGCCGAGCTCGGTTGCGAGCCCGAGGAGCGGGTCGAGGACACCGGCCTGATCTACCTCTCACGCTTCTACCGCCTCCGCGCCGGCGTCGAATCCCCGCCGACCGACGGGCCGATCGGCGGCGACCTCGGCTATCTGAAGTACGCGGTGTTCCAGGGCGACAACCGCACGCTGTCGGTCACCTTCGCGCTAGATGCCGACGATCGCGAGCTGAGGGCGCGGCTTCTCGAACCCGACGACTTCGACGAGGTGGCTCGCGCCCTGGCGGCGACCAGCGTCTGGGTCGATCCGAGCGTGACCGAGGCCATCACGGGCGTCCACACGATGGGAGGCCTGATCAACCGCCAGGTCTCCTACCGCGACGAGGAGGGCCGACCCCTCGTGCTCGGCTTCCACGCCGTCGGCGACGCCCACACCTGCACCAACCCCCTCTATGGGCGCGGCTGCTCGTTGGGGATGGTCCAGGCCACACTCCTGGCCGACGCCGTTGTCACCCACCCCGGTACCAGCCGCGCCGAGCTGGCCGCGCGCGCCGTCGCCTACGAGGACGCGACCGACCGCGAGATCCGTCCTTGGTATCGGGCCTCGGTGAACCAGGACCGGCTCAATCGCGAGGCCGCCCTCGACCGCGCCGCCGCCCGAGCCGAGCTCGATCCCGAACCCGACGGTGGCGACCCCGAACCCGAGTCCGAGGTGGGCGCGACGAGCACCGAGACCGACGCCGAGGGCGACCGCACGACCCGGGAGTTCATGCAGTCGCTCATGCGCGACGGCCTCATGCCGGCCGTGCGGACCGACGCCACCGTGTTCAGAGCCTTCGTCCGAGCCTTCAACCTGCTCGACCCGCCCGAGCTGATCACGACCGATCCTGACATCGTCAATCGGGTGCTGGCCGCCTACCAGACCCGCGACGAGCGCCCGCCTGAGGCGCCGCTCGGCCCCGATCGCGCCGACTTGCTGGCCGGGCTCGCCGCGCCCTGACACCGATCGCGGCCTCCGGGTTCGAAATCGGCGATTTTCCCTTCAATCGGGGCGCCCGGGTGACGACAATGGGGGGAACGCGCGGCGGTACCCAGTGGGGAACCGCGGTCGGACCGGTCTGGGGACCTCCGGCCGCCCTTCTCCGTGAGTCCGCCCCGGCCTCAGCCGCCGGCGAGCTCATGGGCCGGCTCAGCCGCCGGCGAGCTCATGGGCCGGCTCAGCCGCCGGCGACGGCCTGCATGATCGACAGCGTGCCGCCGTCGGGCACCTTGGTCTCGAGGCCGTCCATGAACCGCACGTCGTCGTCATCGACGAAGACGTTGACGTAGCGCACGAGGGCGCCGTTGTCGTCGAGGAGCTTGTCGCGGAATCCGGGATGGGCGCTCTCGAGCGAGCTCAGGACTTCGGCGACGGTGCCGCCGTCGACCGAGACCTGCGACGCGCCCGAGGTCATGGTGCGGAAGACGGGAGGAACACGAACGGTGACACTCATGGGCGCCAAGCGTATCGTCCGCCATGCGACATGCCCCATTGGCGAGCCGGCCGTCTCGGTCCCCCGCCCTACTCCTGGGACATGATGGCCTCGAACTCGGCCAACGGGTTTCGGGCCGGCGGGCCCGTCACCTCGACCGTGGCCGAATGGATGGTTCCCTCGAAGCGGAACGGCGCCTCGTAACCGAGGCCCACGGCCGGCCCCATCTCGTACCCGCAGGTCACGCCGCCGCCTGTGTAGGTGAACTGCGACGGCGTGAAGCGTGGGATCTCACCAGATCCGATGTGGGTGCCGTCGCACGACAACGCACCCCGGCCCCGATTCGGACCGGTCGAGGTGAAGGTGAAGCTCAACGTGTGCCGGCCGCCGGCGACGGCCGAGTCGGATTCGATCAGGTGACGCTCCTTGCCGTAGAGGTTGTGCACGTAGCGAAGCCGACCGTCGAGCAGGTGCAACGACCAGCCGCCGAGCACGGTCCCCAGGGCCAGCAACACGCCGTCCCTCGCCCCGTCGGTGACGGTGACGTCGACCGAGATGGTGTGGTCGCGGTTGCGAACATCGACGGCGACCGATTCGGGGACCATCGACCCGAACGGGTGGTACCCGTACACGGTGCGATCGGGGAACCGGCTGGGCCGCGGGTGCAGGATCGTGTGCAGCACACGGTTGTCGAGCGGCAGCACCTGGTGGGCCCGCGCTTCGCGCCACCAGAGCTCGATCATCTCCGCCAGCCGCTCGGGCTGCTCGTCGGCCAGGTCGTGGGTCTCGGACAGATCGGTGGCGACGTGGTACAGCTCCCACACGTCGTCGTCGAACGGGGTCCTGAAGGCCAGCGAGTCGTCGTACATCGGGCCCAAGGGCTTGAAGGTCACCGCCTTCCACCCATCGTGATAGAGGGCGCGCGATCCGAGCATCTCGAAGTACTGCGTGACATGGCGCGCCGGAGCGGTCGCGGCCGACTCGTCGAGCAGGTAGGCGAAGCTCGTGCCTTCGATCGGTGACTGAGCCACGTGCGCGATCTCATCCGGCGCGTCGACGCCGATCAGCTCGAGCACGGTCGGGAGGACGTCGATGGCGTGGACGAACTGCGGGCGCATGGTTCCCGCCATGCCGTGCAGGCGGACCGGCCAGTGGATGATGCAGGGATCGGCCACGCCGCCCTCGTGCACCTCGCGCTTCCAACGACGGAAGGGGGTGTTGCCCGCCATCGTCCATCCCCACGGATAGTTGTTGTGGGCCGTCGGCCCGCCGATCTCGTCGATGCGAGCCTCGAGCTCGTCGGGTTGAGCGGGGTCGAGGTTGGTCAGGCGGAGGTCGTTGATCGATCCGTGCTCACCCCCCTCGGCGCTGGCGCCGTTGTCCGACACCAGGATGATGAGCGTGTTGTCGAGCTCGCCGGTCTGCTCGAGGAACGCGAGCAGCCGCCCGATCTGGTCATCGGTGTAAGACAGGAAGGCGGCGAAGCACTCCATGAACCGAGCGGCCACCTTCCGCTGGCCGTCAGCGAGGTCGTCCCAGGCCGGCACCCAGGGCGGCCGGACCGACAGCTCGGTCTCGGCCGGGATGAGGCCCATGGCGCGCTGGCGGGCGAAGGTCTCCTCGCGCCACTGATCCCAGCCCCCGTCGAACCGACCCCGGTAGCGCTCGATCCACTCCGCCGGTGCGTGATGGGGTGAATGGCAGGCGCCCGTGCAGAAGTAGAGGAACCAAGGCTGTTCGGCGGCGACGCTGCGGTGGTCACCCAGGAAGTCGATGGCCCGGTCGGCCAGGTCGGCGCTCAGGTGGTAGCCCTCGTCGACCCGGCGGGGCGGGGCGACGGAGTGGTTGTCGTGGTAGAGCGCCGGCACGAACTGGTGGGTCTCGCCGCCATGGAACCCGTACCACCGCAGGAAGCCGCGACCGAGAGGCCAGGTTCGGCGCGAGCCCGCCATGTGCGTCTGGTCGTCCGGCGTCAGGTGCCACTTGCCCACGGCGTAGGGCGCGTAGCCCTCGTCGGCCAGCATCTCGGACAGGAAGCCGTTCTCGATGGGGATCTCGCCGCAGTAGCCCGGATAGCCCATGGCCAGGTCGGCGACGCGGCCCATGCCGTTGCGGTGGTGGTTGCGCCCGGTGAGCAGGCACGACCGCGTCGGTGAGCACAGGGCAGTGGTGTGGAAGTTGGTCAGGCGCACGCCCCCCGCCGCCAGCCCGTCGATCACCGGCGTGGAGATGTCGGACCCGTAGCACCCCAGCTGGGCGAAGCCCACGTCGTCGAGCACGACCAGCAGGACGTTCGGCGCCCCAGGCGGCGGTTGCGGTTCGGGCGCCCACCACGGCTCGGAGTCCCGCCAATCCCGCCCGATCACGCCGCCGAAGTCGGCCGTCCCCATCGGTGCACCCCCTGGCTGGTCCCCAGCCGGTCGACCGACCGGCGATCGCTGGTCGCGGCCCCGGCGGGACAGGCCGACAGGCTACCGGTGCGCACCGCCGGGGATCGTTCGGCATCGCCGACCACGGTCGGCCGAGGCCCGAGCGAGGGGCTGGGCCGTGAGGCCGGCTGGGGCCACGCTGCGGCCGCCTTGCCAGCCACGGCGTTTGTCGGTGAGCATGAGGACGTGCCTGCCGCAATGCTGCGGACCTTCCGCGCCGGTGAATTCGACCCCAACCGCCTCGTCGACGAGAAGGCCGGTCGGCAGATCTCGCTCTGCCTGCCGGCCCGCGACGAAGAGCGCACGGTCGGTGGGATCGTCCAGGCGGTCCGCAGCGCACTGGTCGACCAGCTCCCGCTGATCGACGAGCTGCTGGTCATCGACGACCACTCGACCGACGCCACCGCGCGAGTGGCCCGCGACGCCGGCGCCACCGTCGTGCGGGCCGACGAGATCCTGCCGGAATACGGTCAGGGTCACGGCAAGGGCGGCGCTCTCTGGAAGTCGCTCTACGCGTCACGAGGTGACCTGATCGTCTGGTGCGACGCCGACGTCCGCAACTTCGACCCGACCTTCGTCGTCGGCCTGCTCGGCCCGTTGCTCACCCGCAGCGACGTCAGCTTCGTGAAGGGGTTCTACGACCGGCCGACCGACGACGGCACCAGCGGTGCCCGCGGCGGGGGCGGTCGCGTGACCGAGCTGGTCGCCCGCCCGCTCGTGTCGCTGCTCTTCCCCAACTTGACGCCGTTCATCCAGCCCTTGGCCGGCGAGTACGCCGGTCGACGCGACGTGCTCGAGCAGCTCCCCTTCGTCGAGGGCTACGGGGTCGATCTGGCCCTGCTCGTCGACATCGAGGCTCGCTTCGGACTGGGCGCCATGGCCCAGGTCGATCTGGGCGAGCGCGTGCACCGCAACCGGCCCCTCGACGAGCTGTCGGCTCAAGCCATGGCCGTCCTGCAGGCGGCGCTGCACCGAGCCGCTCCCGAACTGGTCGGCACGATCGAGGTCCTGGCCCGTCCTGGCCATGAGCCCCTGCTCGTGGACGTCAGCGAGCGCCCTCCCCTGGTCCAGGTCCCGGAGTACCGCCGCACGGCGTAGTTGCCTGGCTCTCCGGTCGGCAAGCCTCCCTCCGAGCGCTTCGCCATCCGGGTGTCACCGGATCTGCGGCTCCACTCCGTTCCGCCGCCGTCACCCCCGTCGGCCAGCCCCCCTCCGAGCGCTTCGCCATCCGGGTGTCACCGGATCTGCGGCTGCACTCCGTTCCGCCGCCTCACCCCCGTCGGCCAGCCCCCCTCCGAGCGCTTCGCCATCCGGGTGTCACCGGGTCTGCGGCTCCACTCCGTTCCGCCGCCTCACCCGCGTCGGCCAGCCTCCCTCCGAGCGCTTCGCCATCCGGGTGTCACCGGGTCCTCCGATCAGGCGGGTGAGAGGCGGTCGGCGATGACCTCCTCGATGCAGGCCAAGGTCTCCTTGCGGGCGCGGTCGTCGCCGAAGGTGTCGACCAGCGAGATGGCGTCGATCCGCGACTCGACCCCGTCGAAGCAGTCGCCGGCCACGGCCAGCACGGGGAGGTCGAGGTGGCCGGCCAGATCGGCCACCCCGCCGACCGTCTTGCCGTCGAACGACTCGGCGTCGAGGAAGCCTTCGCCGGTGATCACCAGGTCGGCCGGCTCGAGCCGATCGAACAGGTCGACCTCGTCGGCCACCACGTCGAACCCCGATTGCAGGTGGGCACCCACGGCGGCCAGTCCGCCCGCCAGTCCTCCGGCGGCGCCGGACCCTTCGAGATCACGTACGTCGACGCCATAGTCGTGGACGTACACGTCGGCGAGCCGCTCGAGGCGTCCCGCGAGGAACCGCACCTGGGTCGGGCTGGCGCCCTTCTGGGGCGCGAACACCTCGGCGGCCTCGACGAAGCGCGTCCGCACATCACACGCAACCACCAGCTCGACACCCCGCAGTCGCTGCAGCGGGTACAGCGCCCGCAGGGCACCCAGGCCGCCGTCGGTGGTCGCCGACCCGCCGACGGCCACGAGGATCCGAGTGGCGCCGCTCTCGACCGCGGTGGCCACCAGCTCACCCGTGCCGGTCGTGGACGCCGCCACGGGGTCGTTGCCCTCGGCTCCGCCGGCCAGCTCGAGCCCTGAGGCTCGGGCCATCTCGATCACCGCCTGCCGCCGGTCGAGGCGCCACGACGCCTCGACGAGATCACCGAGCGGCCCGGTCACCGTCGTCGTCCGGTTGGGCCCGCCCAACGCCTCGAGCGTGCCCTCGCCACCGTCGGCCATCGGGATCTGCTCACACGTGTGGCCGAGGCGCTCGACGGCCCGGGCGATGGCGGCCGCCACCTCGCTGGCCGTCGCGGTCCCCCGGAACTTGTCCGGGGCGGCGACGATGTGCATCCCCCATGCTTAGCGCCTCCGCCCCGTCCACGAACCTGTGCCGCAACGCGCGCCCCCAGACCCATCTGACGGCACAGGTTCGAGTGGGTTTCGTGGGTCGTCGATCGGGCTGGGGCATGATCGGAGGATGACCGAGCCCGGGCGCGCCACCGACCGGCCGCTGGTGCTGGTGTCGAACCGCGGCCCGCTGGCCTTCGCCGTCGACGAGAGCGGATCGCTCACGGCCAAACGAGGCGCGGGTGGCCTGGTGTCGGGGCTCGCCCCTCTGGTGGAGGGCACGGACACGATCTGGATCGCGGCGGCCATGTCCGACGGCGACCGGGTGGCCGCCCTCCGCGGCCCGACCGCGGCCGAGGGCTTCCGGACCCGGCTGCTGGCCATCGACCCCGACCTCTTCCGCATGGCCTATGACGTGGTCGGCAACGCCACGTTCTGGTTCATGCACCACAGCCTGTGGGACCTGGCCCGGCGGCCCCGGTTCGATCACCACTTCGTCCGAGCGTGGGACGCCTACCGCGAGGTGAACCGGGCCTTCGCCGATGCCATCGCGGCCGAGGCTCCCGCCGGCGCGACCGTGCTGGTGCAGGACTTCCACCTGGCCCTCGTCGGGCCGATGCTGGCCGACCAACGACCCGACACGCGGGCGGTGCACTTCACCCACACGCCCTTCGCCGAGCCCGACCTGCTGCGGGTCCTACCCGACGCCATCGCCGTCGAGCTGCTCGAGGGGATGGCAGGTCACCACGCCTGCGGCTTCCACAGCCAACGGTGGGCCGACGCCTTCACCGCCGACTGTCGCCAGATCATCGATCGCGAACCAACCACGTTCGTCGCCCCGCTGGGCCCCGATCCCGATGACGTCGCCGCCGTCGCGACCAGCGCCGCCTGCGCCACCGAGCTCGAGGCCATCGAGCGCGAGATCGGCGATCGCGCCCTGATCGTCCGCGTCGATCGCGTCGAGCTGTCGAAGAACCTGTTGCGCGGGTTCCACGCCTACGACGACCTCCTGGAGCGCTATCCGCAGTGGCGCGAGCGTGTGGTGTTCGGCGTCTTCGTCTACCCGTCGCGCGAGGGGCTGCCCGAGTACCTCGCCTACCGCCAGGAGGTCGAGTCGGTGGTCGAGCGGGTCAACGCTCGTTGGGCCACGCCGGGGTGGACGCCGATCATGGCCCACATCGGCGACAACCACGCTCGGTCGGTCGCCGCCCTGCGTCGCTACGACGTCTTGCTGGTGAACCCCATCCGGGACGGTCTCAACCTCGTCGCCAAGGAGGGCGCGCTGGCCAACGAGCGCGACGGACTGGTGCTGCTCAGCCCCGAGACCGGTGCGTGGCCCGAGCTGGAAGGCGCCGTGCGGCGAGTGCACCCCTATGACATCGCGGCCACGGCCGACGCCATGGTCGCCGCCCTCGAAGCGTCGCCCGAGACGCGGCGCGCCGAAGCAGCCGAGATGCGCCGCCGCGCTCGGTCCCGAACCCCCGCCGACTGGCTCGCCGATCAGCTGGCGGCGGCCGACTCCTGACGACCGGCGACGCGCCCGTCAGCTGGCCGCGGCCAGCTCCTCGAGCACCTCGAGGACCCCGCCAGGTCCGTCGACGACCAGGTCGGCGCGCTCGAGCAGCTCGGGGGCGACCTCGAGGCTGCGCACGCCGACGCGGAGCGTGCTCACCCCCGTGGCGGCCAGGCGGTCGAGCATGTCGAAGGCCGGGAGATCGCCGAGATCGTCCCCGAAGAAGCACACCGCGCTGAGGCCCTCGACCAGTTCGAGCAACGACGTGCCCTTGTCGACATCGATGGGCGGGTGCAGCTCGAAGGAGAGTCGGGCGGGCCGCAGCTCGAGGCCTGACCGGGCGGCCTGCTGCACGGCCCACCGGCGCACATCGTCCTCGCGCTCGGGTCGACCCCGGTAGTGCAACGTCAGCGACAAGCCCTTGGCCTCGACCCGCATGCCTTCGGGGCCGCGCGCCAAAGACTGGGCGGCGACGTCGTCCACGACCTCGCGCCACACCCCGCCCAAGGGATGGTCGATGCGTTGACCGAACACGATCAGCTCGAGTCCGTACAGGCCCGAGAGCACGACGGCGGGATCGAACCACCGGTTCAGGAAGCTGACCGGGCGACCGGACAGCACCCCGACCCGGCCGTAACCAGCCGCCAGTCGGGCCAGCACCGCGGGCGCGCCGGCGACAGGCGCCGCATCCCGAGGCTCGTCCACGATCTCGGAGATCGTCCCGTCGAAGTCGGTGAACACGCCCGAGTTGGCCGGGTCGGCGAGCAATGGTTCGAGCAGGTCGCGCCGGGACCGGCGAGGCATGGTCAGGACTTCTTGGTCGTCGTCGTCTTCGCTGTGGTGGTCGTGGTCTTGGCCGTCGTCGTCGGGTTCCCGCTCTCGACGGCATCGAGGGCGCCGTCGGTCCCGATCACGATCAGCACCGTCGCCCCGTTGAGCTTGGCCACCGGCGGGGGCGTCGGCATGGCCGCCACGCTGGTCGCGGGCAGGGCCAGGCTCGACGCGACGAGTTGGGCCTGGGCCTCGTTGCCGGCCACGAAGTACACCATCGTGGTGGCCGTCGTCGGCGCGTTGCCGGCGCCGGGCGCCGGATAGCCCTTGCCCGCCAGCACCGTGCTGACCTTCCCGGCGGCGCCCGACTTGCCGCTGCCGTTGGCCACGAACACGTGCACCGACGCCGGATCGATGGGAGCAGTCGTGGTCGTCGAGCCGCTGGCCCCCGACGGGTGCTCACCCGGCTGGGTCGAGGATGTCTTGGCCTTCTTGCCGGTGGCCAGGAGGCTCCCGTCGTCGCTGAACCCCTTGGCCAGCAGCAGCAGGCCGACGAGCACGGCGACGGCGACGAGGATGGCGCCGGCGACCGTGGTCCTGCGATCATCGCCGACGGGTGGACCAGCGGCGTGCGCCGGCCCGTCACCGGCGGGAGAGGTCAACGGCCCGGATGCTCGGTCGCCTGGTAACCCTCGTGCCGGGCGCGACGGCGACGATCACGCAAGCGGCGGAGTCGACGCACGACCAGAGGGTCGTAGGCGTAGGCCTCGTCGGACTCGAGCAGCTCGTTGAGGATCTGGTAGTACCGGGCCCCCGACAGCTCGAAGCGCTCCCGGATGGCCGCTTCCTTCGGACCGGATTCGGTCCACCACGAGCGTTCGAAGTCGAGGATGGCTCGATCGCGGTCGGTGAACTCCATCTGGCAACCTTGCTGCACCGGCCCCCCCATTGCAAGCACCCTCCTACAAGTCGGGCCGCCGGCCGCGCGAGCCCTACGCTGGACCGCTGATCGGGGCGAGGGTCCCGATCTGGCCCCGCCCGGGTAGCTCAGCTGGCCAGAGCGCCGCTCTTGTAAAGCGGATGTCGTGGGTTCGAATCCCACCTCGGGCTCGCTTGAGCCCTCCCCCTCGTTTCTGGTGGCCATGGAGGGCGTCCTACGCCCTCAATCGCCGCCGGAAGACCGAGTCGGGGGCGATTCCCGGCGAAGATGTCGAGAATCCGGGGTTGGCTCCGTCCCAGGGGTGCATCCGGCCGACAGGGCCGGCATCACACGAGGAGAACACCATGGCCAAGTACCTGATGCTCAAGCACTACCGAGGCGCACCGGCGCCGGTCAACGACGTCTCGATGGACAAGTGGAGCCCCGACGAGGTCGAGGCCCACATGCGGTTCATGAGCGACTTCGCCTCTCGGCTCGAGACCACGGGCGAGTTCATCGACGGACAAGCGTTGTCGCCCGACGGCATGTGGGTCCGCTACGACGGCGAGGGGCGGCCGCCGGTGACCGACGGCCCGTTCGCCGAGACCAAGGACCTGATCGCGGGCTGGATGGTGATCGACGTCGACACCTACGAGCGAGCCATCGAGCTCGCCGGTGAGCTGTCGGCCGCACCTGGGGCCGGCGGCGAACCGATCCACGAGTGGCTGGAGCTCCGCCCCTTCCTCGCCGCGCCGCTCACCATCACCGAGTGATCGTGGACGAGGTCGAGCTGCGCGAGCTCGTCCCGCGGGTCTTGAGCGTCCTCGTCGGTCGCGGTGCGGACTTCGCGACCGCCGAGGACGCGGTGCAAGAGGCGCTGATCCGGGCGCTCTCCAGGTGGGGCGACGAGATGCCGGCCGACCCCACGGGGTGGCTCATCACGGTCGCGTGGCGAGCCTTCCTCGACCTGGTCCGGGCGGACGCGGCGCGCCGCGACCGCGAGCTTCGACTCGACACCGAACCCTCGGGCGGCGCCGTCCCGAGCGCGGACGACACGCTGCGCCTCTACTTCCTGTGCGCCCACCCCGACCTGACGTCGTCGTCGGCGGTGGCCTTGACCCTCCGAGCGGTGGGTGGCCTCACCACCCGCCAGATCGCTCAGGCCTATCTCGTGCCAGAGGCGACCATGGCGCAGCGCATCAGCCGCGCCAAGCGCACGGTCAGCCGGGCCGGAGTCGATCGTCCCGGCGACGTCGCCACGGTGATGCGGGTGCTGTACCTCGTCTTCAACGAGGGCTATTCCGGCGACGTCGACCTCGCGGCCGAGGCCATCCGACTGACCCGACAGCTGGCGACCTTGGTTGACGACCCCGAGGTCGACGGTTTGCTGGCGCTGATGCTCCTTCACCATGCCCGCCGCCGCAGCCGCACCCGACCGGACGGCAGCATCGTGCCTCTCGCCGATCAGGACCGCAGCCAGTGGGACCCGAGACTGATCGCCGAGGGCGTCGACATCGCCCAAGCTGCGCTGGCGCGCGACCAGCTCGGCGAATACCAGACGCAGGCGGCGATCGCCGCGCTCCATGCCGACGCGCCGCGCGTCGAGGAGACCGACTGGGTCCAGATCGTCGAGTGGTACGACGAGCTGCTCCGGTTCGCCGACACTCCTATCGTCCGGCTCAACCGTGCCGTCGCCGTCGGCGAGGCCGACGGTGCGCCCGCCGGACTGGCGGCACTGGCCGAGGTCGACGAACACGTCCCTCGGCGCGACGCCGTCGCCGCCCACCTCCACGAGAGGAACGGCGATCTCGAGCTCGCGGCCCGCCTCTACGCCACCGCCGCGCGCGACGCGCCCAACCTCGCGGAGCGCGACCACCAGACGCGCCAAGCCGCTCGACTCAACCAGCAGTTGCAGCACAACAGGTGACCTCGCCGCCGGCCGTGAAGATGGCCCCCGACGGCTCGGCGTCGAGCTACTGCTGGTAGCCCTCGACGGTCCCGGGTGGGCGCAGGATGGCCTCATCAGGATCGTTGCCGGCGCGACGGAGCGCTCGGCGTTGGCGCAGCAGGTCCCATTGGCGGTCGATCTCGACGTCGATCGCGCCGAGCCGGGCCACCAGCGCGGCGTCGCCCCCGCCTCCGATGTGGGTCTGGGACAGCTCGTGCTCCTCGACCATCAGGTCGTGGATGATGTCGAGGATGGTCTGGTCGGTCATCGGGCGGAGTGTACGGGCGCCCGGCGCTCGATGCCCTGAGCAGGCGATAGCGTCGGCGCCCATGAGCATCCTTGGGAACCGAGTCCTGCGGCGGGAGGATCCTGCCTTGTTGACCTCGGGCGGCACCTACGTCGACGACATCGACCTGCCCGACGCCGCGTACGTGACCTACGTCCGCTCGACGATGGCTCACGCCCGCATCGCGACCATCGAGGTCGATGAGGCGCGATCGCAGCCCGGTGTCCTCGCCGTGGTGACCGCAGCCGATCTCGACTTCGACGACCTGGGTCCGGCCATGCCCATGCTCAACAAGGCGATGACCCGCCCGCTGCTCGCCCGCGACGTCGTGCGCTTCGTCGGCGAGCCGATCGTCGCCATCGTCACCGAGCGGCGCGAGCAGGGACCTGACGCCGTCGAGGCCGTGTTCGTCGACTACGACCCGCTCCCGGCATTGGTCGATCCGCGGGCGTCGCTCGATGACGAGACCGTGCTGCACGACGAGGCCGGCACCAACGTCGTGTGGACACTCGACCATCGCGGCGAGCCGATCGACTTCTCGGCCTGCGAGGTCGTCGTCCGCCAGCAGATCGTGAACCAGCGCCTGGCTCCCAGCCCGATCGAGGGGCGTTCGGGCGCGGCCTGGTGGGAGGGTGACCGGCTCGTGCAGTTCCAGAGCTGCCAGGGCGCCCACCCGGTGCGGGACTCGCTCGCCGCGCTGTACGACCTCGAGACGACCGACGTACGGGTCGTTTGTCCTGACGTGGGGGGGAGCTTCGGCGCCAAGTCCGGCTCGACGCCCGAGCTGCTCCTGCTCGGCGAGCTGTCGCGACGGGTCGATCGGCCGGTGAGGTGGTTCGAGACGCGCACCGAGAACATGACGGCCATGGGCCACGGCCGAGGCCAGGTCCAACAGGTCACGATGGGCGGTTCGAGCGACGGCCGCATCACCGGCTACAAGCTCGACGTGCTCCAGGACTCAGGGGCCTACCCATCCATGGGTGCCGTGCTGCCGTTCATGACCCGCATGATGACCAGCGGCGTGTACGACTTCGCCGACGTCGAGTTCTCGTCGGCCAGCGTGGTCACCACCACGACGCCGATGGTCGCCTACCGCGGCGCCGGCCGACCCGAGGCGGCCGCCGCCCTCGAGCGCATGGTCGACATCTTCGCCGCGGAGATCGGGATGGATCCGGGCGAGGTCCGCAGGATCAACCTCCTCGGGCCCGACGTGTTCCCGTTCACCACCTCGACGGGCACCGAGTACGACAGCGGCGACTACACCCGCGCCCTCGATCTCGTGCTCGAGACGGCTGGCTACGGCGAGCTGCGGGCCGAGCAGGCTCGTCGGCGCGCCGACGACGACCCGATGTTGCTCGGGATCGGCCTGTCGGTCTACGTCGAGGTCACCGGGGGTGGCGTCGAGTACGGCGAGGTCCAGCTGCGGCCCGACGGCAGCGTGCTGGTCAAGACCGGCTCGAACCCCTACGGGCAGGGCCATCACACGGCGTGGGCCATGTTGGTCAGCGACCGCACCGGCATCCCCATGGACCGCATCGAGGTCGTCCACGGCGACACGGACATCATCCCGACGGGTGCGATCACCGGCGGCTCGCGGTCGGTGCAGCTGGCCGGCGCCGCCGTGCACGATGCCGCCGGCAAGTTGCTCGAGGTGGCTCGCCAGCGCGCGGCCGACCTGCTCGAAGCGGCGCCCGAGGACATCGTGCTCGACGAGGCCGAGGGGCGGTTCCACGTGGCCGGCACACCGACCATCGGGCTGGCGTGGGACGAGCTGGCCGTCGAGGGCGCCGACCCGCTGGCCGGCCTGTCGGATCTAGCCGCGTCCAAGGCCACGTTTCCGTTCGGCGCCCACGTCGCGGTGGTCGAGATCGACCGCGAGACGGGTGCGGTGCGGCTTGTTCGGCTGGTCGCCGTCGATGACGCCGGCCGTCTGCTCAACCCGCTCCTGGCCGAGGGTCAGGTGCACGGCGGACTGGCTCAGGGCGCGGCCCAGGCCTTGTACGAGGAGGTCCGCTACGACGACGACGGCAACCCGCTGACCGCCACCTTCGCCGACTACACGGTGATCTCGGCGACCGAGGTACCGATGTTCGAGCGGGTGGTCATGGAGACGCCGACGCCGCTCAACGAGCTCGGTGCCAAGGGCATCGGCGAGTCGGGCACGATCGGATCGACTCCCGCGGTCCACAACGCCGTGGTGGACGCCCTGTCCCATCTCGGCGTCCGCCACCTCGACATGCCCGCCACACCCGAAAAGGTGTGGCGCGCCATCAACGAGTCGTCGTAGTCGCGTCGGCGAAGCTGCTGCAGGCGTCGAAGGAGACCGCGCTGTCGGCCGCGGTCGACGTCGCGCCGAACTGCCACTGCAGGCTCACCACCGGCGGGAGCTCGCTCAGCGGCACCGTGTAGCCCAAGGTGTTCCCGTTCACGGTGACCGGCACGTCGATCGGAGCCGATGCCTCACGTCCCCCCTTGAACGTGTGCAGGTTCAGCGTCCAGCCGGGAGCGCCGGGCGGCAGCTCGGCCCGCAGCTCGAAGCTGGTCTCGGGGGCGGCGGCGGGGTCGCCCTGGTCGACGACGAACAGCGGATCGGGGGCCGACGCGATCGGTCCAGCCGTGCTGAAGCTCACGACCAGGTTGTCCCCCACGATGTGGGCCGAGGCTTCGGTGAGGTCGATGCCTGACGGCTCGAAGCGGTTGGCCTTGCCGGACTGGCCGAGGGCGACGTCGCCCGTCGGATCGGAGCAGGTGTAGCCCTTGGTCCCGTCAAGGGTGGTCTGGCGCCCGACGGTGTCCGAGGTGCCGCCCGACTTGCTCGGGCTGCATCCCGCGGCAAGGACGATCCCCAGCGCGATCAGGCCGAGCACCGACGGGTGGCGCCGCAGGGTGCGGACGGTTCGGGATCTCGCGGGTGTGCTCATCACGCTCCCTGGCGGCGCCGCGCCACTTCGAAGCACGCCAGCGCGCCGGCGGCCGCGACGTTGAGCGAGCCGAGTCGACCCCCGAGAGGGATGCTGACCACCACGTCACAACGATCGCGCACCAGACGCGACAGGCCGGTTCCTTCGGCCCCGACGACCAGGGCCACAGGCCGGTCGGCCAAGTCGAGCTCGAACAGGCGCTGGGACCCGGCGGCGTCGAGGCCCACGACCCACACGCCCGCCTCCTGCAGGTGGCGGATCGCGGTCGGCAGACCGCCGACCAGGGCAAACGGCAGGTACTCGATCGACCCGGCCGCCGCTTTGGTGACGGTCGGCGTCACATGGACCGCTCGATGACGCGGGAGCACGACGCCGGTCACGCCCGCGCACTCGGCCGAGCGCAGCAGGGCGCCGAGGTTGCCCGGATCGGTCACGCCGTCGGCCATCAACAAGAAGGGGTGTGGCGAGCCTTTGGCGGTGACGAGCAACGCGTCGAGATCGTGCTCGGGCAGCTCGGCGGCGCGCGGCCAGCACACCTTGGGGGGCTTCGGTGCGCGCCGCCGAGGCCAGCTTGGCCCGGCTGACATCGCGCACCGATACGCCGACGCTGGCGGCCAGCTCGGCGATGTCGTCGAGGACGACGGACTCGTCCTGCTCGGCGGCCACCCAGACCTCACGCACCTTGCGGGTCCCGGCCAACAGCAGCTCGCGCACCGCCTGGCGGCCCTCGACCTGATCGCCGCCGAGACCCTTGGGGCCCGGGCGGCGAGGACCCGCCGTCGCGCTGCGGTCGGTGCGGTTCGGCGATCGCGTCCGCCCCGGCCGGTCGGCCTTGCGCACCGACGCGGCGGCATGGCGCGCCTCTCGGCTGGCGATGGCCTTCTCGGCCGCTGGTGAGCGGGCGGCGCCGCGAGCGCCGGCCTTCTTGCCACCGAGTCGAGCCGACCGATCCTTGGGCGTTCGGCCGTCAGCGCTGCGGGCCGTCGGCCCGCGGCGCGAAGACGATCGGGCCGGGGCGGCTCGCCCCGACCCGCCCTTGCTCGGTGACCGCCGCGAGCTGGACCGCTTGGCGCCGGCGCGGTTGCCCGATCGGGGCGGGCTCATCGGGCCTCCAGCAGGGCGACGGCGTAGCAGGCGATGCCCTCGCCCCGACCGATGGCCCCGAGCCCCTCGGCCCGGTTGGCCTTCACCGACACAGGGGCGCCCACGGCCGCGCTCAGGTTCTGCTCCATCTCGACTCGCCGCGGGGCGAGCCGGGGCTGCTCGAGCACGACCGAGCAGTCGACGTTGGTGACCAGCCAGCTGGCGTCGCGCACCATCTTCGACACCTCGCCGAGCAGCACGAGGCTGTCGGCGTCGCGCCAACGGGGGTCGGTGTCGCTGAAATGGGTACCGATGTCGCCCAGCGCCGCGGCACCGAGCACCGCATCGGCACAGGCGTGGGCCACGACATCGGCGTCGCTGTGGCCGGTGAGCCCCCGCTCGCCATCGAACACGACTCCGCCGAGGCGCAACGCTCGCGACGGATCGACGCTGAACGCATGCACGTCGAAACCGAGTCCGACACGAAGAGCCATCCCCGGCAAGCTAGTCGCACGCGCCGCGCGTTCTGGGTCAGCTCGGGCCCGTCCGTGCGGTACAGGCGCGTCAGGCCAGGTGCAGGCGGGCGATGGCCAGGTCGGTCGGCGTCGTGATCTTCAGGTTGTCCGGATCGCCGGGGACGACCATGACCACGCCCCCGAGCGCCTCGACGAGGGCGGCGTCGTCAGTCGCATCGGCACCTCCGACATGGGCCTGGCGCAGGATCTCGGCGCGGAAGGCCTGAGGTGTCTGCACGGCGACGAGCAGCGATCGATCGATCGTGCCCATGACGCGCCGGCCCTCGACGCGCTTGAGCGTGTCGGTGACCGTGATGCCGGGTATGGCGCCGTCGGCCCCGGCCCTCACCGCATCGACGACGGCTTCGAACAACGCCGGCTGGGCCAACGGCCGGGCGGCGTCGTGCACCACGATCACGTCGCAGTCCTCGGGGATCACGTCGAGCCCGCACCGCACCGAGTCCGAGCGACGATCGCCGCCCATGACGACGAAGTCGGCCGGGGCGTCGGACTCGGGGATGAACTCGTGGCCCACGACCACGACGACGCCGTCAGACACCGACCGGGCGTGCTCGAGGGACAGATCGACCACCCGCCGGCTGCCGATCAGCTCGTACTGCTTGCGCCGCACCGGGTCGAACCGGCGACCGGCGCCCGCGGCCAAGACGATCGTCCAAGTGGTCATGGCTGCGATGCCGAGTGGAGGGACGACGCCGCGCTCAGGCGAGCGCTTCGTCGAGCTTGGCCTCGGCTGCCTCCTCGGACACGTTGATGGCGAAGGTCAGCTCGGACACGAGGATCTGGCGAGCCTTGGCCAGCATCCGCTTCTCGCCGGCGGACAGGCCCTTGTCCTTCTCGCGCAGCGACAGGTTCCGCACCACTTCGGCGACCTGGTAGATGTCTCCTGATTTGAGCTTCTCGACGTGGTTCTTGAAGCGGCGAGACCAGTTCGTCGGCATACGCGCTTCCTTCTTGCGCAGGACGGCGAACACCTCCTCGACCTCTTCGTCGTTGATGACGTCTCGTAGCCCGACCTCTTCGGTGTTGTCCGACGGCACCTTCAACGTGAGATCCCCGTAGGCCAGTCGCAGGACGAGGTACTCGCGCTCCTCGCCGAAGGCGGCGATGTGTTCACGGCGCTCGATCACGGCGGCCCCATGGTGGGGATAGACGACCTTGTCGCCGACGTCGAAAGACATGATTCTCCCGGGCGAAGAAGACGGTTGGGCGGCCCAACCAGGGTAGGGATCGACGGCCTGTTCCACAAATGGCGAGCTCGTCGATCAGGGCCGCGCCGCGCGTGACCTGCCCGCGCCTTGGACCGCACGCGGGACGTCGGCGCACCACTAGCATCGCCGGGATGCCAGATCGCCAACTCCTGGCGGCTGTCGAGCTGTTCGACGAGCTCGACCCGACCGAGACTCGAAGCCATCGCCGAGGCCTCGGCCGTGCGCATCCTCAATCGCGGCGACGTGCTGTTCACCGAGGGCGACGAGCCGAACGAGCTGTTCGTCGTGGTATCGGGCCGGGTGGCCATGGCCAACCGGTCGATCGACGGTCGTGAGTCGGTGCTGGCGCTCATGGAGCGGGGCGATCTGTTCGGCGAGATGCCCCTGTTCGACGGGCTGGCCCGCTCGGCCGAGGCCCGCGCCCTCGAAGCCGTCCGAGGTCATCGCCATCCCGTACGCAGCCGGTGCGCACCCTCTACGAGGACCGACCCGCGCTGCTGTGGAAGGTCGTGGCTCTGCTCGCCACCCGCATACGCAGCACCGACGAGGCCCTGGCCGACTCGGTGTTCCTCGACGTGACCGGGCGCACGGCCAAGCGGCTGCTCGAGCTGTCGGGCGACGCCGACGAGTTCTCGCTCCCCGTCACCCAGGAGGAGCTGGCCGGCATGGTCGGGGCCTCGCGCGAGCGGGTCAACAAGGCCATCGCCTCGTTCATCCGCCTGGGCTGGATCGAACAGAGCGACCGGCGCTACCGCATCACCAACCGCGAACAACTCGACCGCCGCGCTCGTTAGGAAGGCGATCGCAGCCGCTCACCAGATGAGACCCGGATGGCGAAGCACCCGCAGAGAGGCTCGCCGACCGAAGCGACGCGGCGGAGCCGCTCACCAGATGACACCCGGATGGGCGAAGCCCGGTCCGGCGGTCGTCCGCCGGGCCCAGGAAGCGGAGCCGCTCACCAGATGACACCCGGATGGCGAAGCACCCGCAGGGAGGCTCGCCGACCGAAGCGACGCGGCGGAGCCGCTCACCGGATGAGACCCGGATGGCGAAGCACCCGCAGGGAGGCTCGCCGACCGAAGGGTCAGGAGAGGAACGCGATGGCTCGGGACCAGGCGTCGGCGGCATCGTCGGCACGGTGGGTGGGGCGAGTGGCGTCGTGGACGAAGCCGTGGTCGGCGCCCTCGTAGATCACCACGTCGGCGTCGGCCGCTTGCAGGTCGGCGACGTCGGTCATGGGCACGAACGGGTCCTCGGTCCCGACCAGTTCGAGCACGGGACAGGCGCCCGGCGCGGTGACGTAGTCGATGGCATCGGCCTGGGTGTCGCTGCGCCACTGCTCGGGCATCCGGATCATGCCGTAGAACGAGACGGCCCGGCGGAAGCGGCCCGTGGCCGACGCCTTCAGCGCCCACATCCCGCCCATGCAGAAGCCGAGGACGCCGACCTGATCGCATGCCCGGTGGCGTCGGCCGCCTGTTGCAGGGTGGCGAGCATCGTCAGATCGTCGAACTCGCCGACCGAGCTCATCCGGGCGCTCGAGGGGCAGGTCCTCGCGACCCGGGAACGGCTCGGGCGCCACGACCACCCACCCGTTCTCGTCGGCCAGCCGCTGGGCCATGTCGTCGAACAGCGGCCGCAGCCCGCCGATGTCGGGGCACAGGACCAGCCCCTGGACCGGCTCGCCGTCGGTCGGTCGGGCCATCTCGGCCGGGGTCCCGTTCGGAAGCTCGATGCGCATCGACCCGTTCTACTCGCGGCGCGGGCGCCGATGCGCCCTCGCCGTCAACACCGAGGTGTCGGGCAACGCGGACAGCACGAGGCGGACGACGGCGAGCCCGCCCGGTATCAGGCGAAGCGGTCGAGGAGGCTGGACTCGGCCAGGCGCGACGAGTCCTTCCTTGATGGCGCGGGCCCGGCTCTCGCCCACGCCCTCGACATCGTCGAGGTCGTCGATGGTGGCCCGCATGATCTTGGACAGGTTGCCGAAGTGATCGACGATGCGATCGATCACCGCTTCGGGGATGCGGGGGATCCGCGACAGCAGGCGATAGCCGCGGGGCTCGAGGCCGAGGTCGAGGTCGCGCGCGCCCTCGGGCAGGTGCAGCACCTCGGCGACCACCCGCAGGTCGACCAGCTCCTCGGTGTCGAGCTTGGCCAGCGCCGCCATCGCGTCGCCGAGCGTCCAGGCCGGGTCGTCGTGGAAGTAGTCGCGCACGACCAGCCGCCGCTCGTCGCCGGTCCCGCCGAGCACCTCTTCGAGCTGCAGGCGCACCAGCCGACCGTCGGTGCCCAGCTCGACGACGTACTCGTCGATCTCCTCGGCGATGCGCATGACCATCTCGGTGCGTTGCAGCAGCACGACGACGTCGCGCAACGACACGAAGTCCTCGACCTCGAGCGCCGACAGGTTGGCCGACACCTCCTCGAGCCGGCTGCGGTAGCGCTCGAGGGTCTGCAGGGCCTGGTTGGCCCGGTTGAGCAGGCGGGGGATGTTCTCGAGGGGATGCTTCTGGTCGCCGACGTAGCAGGCGATGATGCCGAGGTCCTCGGACACCGAGATCACCGGCACGTCGATCGAGCGGGCCACCCGCTCGGCGGTGCGATGGCGGGTGCCGGTCTCGGACGTGGGCACGTTCGGGTTGGGCACCAGGTGCACGTTGGCCCGGGCGATGCGACTGGCGTCGGGCGGCCAGGATGATGGCGCCGTCCATCTTGGCCAGCTCGGACAGGCGCTGGGGGCTGAAGGCGGCGTCGAGCAGGAAGCCACCCGAGCAGATGTTGAGCACCTCGGGACCGTCGCCGACGACGATCAGCGCGCCCATCTTCGACTGCAGGATCCGGTCGAGACCCTCGCGCAACGGCTTGCCCGGGGCGACCAGGCGCCAGCGCCTCGAGCAGCGCGTCGCTTCGCCGGCGGGTCACCGCCCGAAGTCTATCGGCCGACGGCTCGCGGTCCTTCAGTGGATCTCCGCCAGCTGGAGGGCCTCGCCCAGCGTGGCGGCCCGCACGCACCTCGATGCCCTCGGCGGCGGTCGGGCGACAGCCGGGGGACGATGGCCCGCGGTAGCCGAGTCGCACCGCCTCGGTCAGGCGCCGCGTGCACTGCGACACCTGGCGCAGCTCGCCGCCCAGGCCGATCTCGCCGAAGGCCACGAGCCCGTCGGGCAGGGTCGGTCGCGGGCGGACGAGGCCAGCGCGAGGGCCACGACCGAGATCGACACCCGGATCGCGACAGCTTCACACCGCCTACGACCAGCGCGTAGACGTCGAACTGGACCAGATCGATGTCGGCCCGCCGGGCCAGCACGGCCAGCAGCATCGGCAGCCGCCCGGCGTCGAGGCCCTGCGCCGAGCGACGGGGTGAGGGCAGGCGTGGACTTCACCACCAGCGCCTGGACCTCGACCAGCAGCGGCCGTTGGCCCTCGATGGTCGGCACGACGACCGAGCCCGAGACGTCCGTCGCGCCGATCGGCCAGGAACAGGCCGCTGGCGTCGGGCACCGCCGGCCAGACCACCCTCGGTCATCTCGAACAGGCCGAGCTCGTCGGTCGTGCCGAACCGGTGCTTGGTGGCCCGCAGCAGGCGCAGCGCGTGGTGACGGTCGCCCTCGAAGGACAGCACCGTGTCGACCACGTGCTCGAGCACACGCGGCCCGGCCAGGCCGCCGTCCTTGGTCACGTGGCCCACCAGGACGGTGGCGATGCCGGAGGCCTTGGCCTGCTGCACCAGGCGGGCGGCGCACTCGACGCACCTGGGCCACCGAGCCGGGCGCCGAGCCGAGCTCGGGCTCGTAGATGGTCTGGATCGAGTCGACGACGAGCAGGTCGGGCTCGACCTCGTCGACCTGGGCCAGCAGGCTGCGGCAGAGACGGTCTCGCTGGCCAGGTAGAGCCGAGGGGCGAGCGTGCCCAGCCGCTGGGCCCGCAGGCGGACCTGCTGCGGCGACTCCTCGGCCGAGACGTAGAGCGCCGTGGCGCCCGTCTTGGCCACCGCCGAGGCCACCTGCAGCAGCAGCGTCGACTTGCCCACGCCCGGGCTCGCCGCCGACCAGGGTGACCGAGCCGGGCACGAGGCCGCCGCTCAGCACGCGGTCGACCTCGCTCGAGCCGGTCGAGCGGGGCTGCCACTCGTCGGTGTCGACCTCGGCGATGGGCATGGCCCGCTCGCCGGCCGTGTCGAGCAGGATCACCGGCGTCGGGGTCGTCGAGCTCTTCGACGAGCGTGTTCCATTCACCACACGACGGGCAGCGACCCACCCACTTGGGACTCGGGCCACCGCACTCGGCGCAGCGGAACACCGACTTGGTCTTGGCCATGGCCCGACCCTACAGACAGGGTGTGACACGGCTGGCGAACCTGTGCCGTGACGTGCACCCCCAGGAGCATCCGACGGCACAGGTTCAGCTGGGGTGGTGGTGAGGACGGGCGCTACGCGGCGTGGCGGGGTTCGTGGTTCGACGGGGGGTGCTGGTGGGCATAGCGGCGGCGGAGCAGGATCAGGACACCGACCACCACGGTGATGGCGACCACGACGACGAGCACGCCGACCGCCCCCGTGAAGCGGCTCGACGTCACGTGCACCGACGTCGGCTGGCGGTCGGCGAAGGTCGGGGCGTAGAGCTTGGCCGCACCGGGGACCTCCACGCTCACCGTGACGTCGACCGACTTCGACACGGGCTGGCCCTTGGCCAGCTCCTGCACGGCCTCGGCATAGCCGTTGGTCCCGAGCGCGTGATCGAGCTGGGCGTCGCTGAACGTCGCGACCCCCCGGCTCAGGTCGATCGTGCCCGCCACCGACCACGACGACGAGAGGGCCGAGCTGGAGTGCGTGACCTTCCAGTCGCGGAAGGCCCCGTCGGGCCCGTTCACCTCGTTCATGACCCGCGTGGCCTCGGCCGGGTCGGCGAAGGGCTTGGTCGCCCGCACCCAGGTGAAGCCGTCGGCCTCCTTGGTGGGACCGGTCACCGTCCAGCCCGCCTTCTTCAGGTCATCGACGCTCAGTTGGGACTTGAGGTCGCCGACCTTGGCCACCGCTTCGGCATCGAGGCCGACCGCGACGGTGACCCGCCCCGATCCATCCGGGTTGACCTTGGTGTCGACCTGGACCTTCACCTGGCAGCCGACGAGGGCCACCACCAGGCCCACCGCCCCCAGGGCGGACGCGGACACGAGAGCCGCGGAGAAAGGCGATGACAGGCACGGGCGGCAACGTAGCTCGGGCGGGAAAGGAGACGAGCGCGACCTGTTCGAGCTCGTCGCCGTGCGACCGACGACGAGAGCTATTCGGTCGGGCCGGCCTCGGCCATCTCGACCGGCGGGGGCTCGAAGCCCTCGACGGCCCGGAAGGTGATGACCTTCTCGCCGTTGGGCGACTCGGGGTCGACCTCGGCGTCGACGATGATCGTCTCGCCGGCCCGGAACTCCTTCCAGAGCAGGCGTTCGGACAGCGAGTCCTCGACCATGCGCTGGATGGCCCGGCGCAGCGGGCGAGCGCCGAGGGTCGGGTCGTAGCCCTTGTCGGCCAACAGCGTCTTGGCCGCCGGGGTGAGCTCGAGGCCCAGCCCCTGGCCCTCGAGCTGCTTGGTGACCCGCATGATCATCAGGTCGACGATCTCGGTCACCTCGTCCTTGCTGAGCTCGTGGAACACGATGGTGTCGTCGATGCGGTTCAGGAACTCCGGCCGGAAGTGCACCTTGAGGGCGTCGTTGACCTTTTCCTTCATCCGCTCGTAGCTGACGGCCTCGTCGGCCTTGGCGAAGCCCAGGTTGGCCTTGCGCAGATCCTGCGTGCCCAGGTTGGACGTCATGATCAGCACGGTGTTGCGGAAGTCGACCGACCGACCCTGCGAGTCGGTCAGGCGACCTTCCTCGAGGATCTGCAGGAGCGTGTTGAACACGTCGGGGTGGGCCTTTTCGATCTCGTCGAAGAGCACCACCGAGAACGGCTTGCGGCGCACGGCCTCGGTGAGCTGACCACCTTCTTCGTAGCCCACGTAGCCCGGAGGCGATCCGACCAGACGGCTGACGGTGTGCTTCTCCATGTACTCGGACATGTCGAGCTGGATCAGCGACTGCTCGTCGCCGAAGAGGAACTCGGTGAGCGTCTTGGCCAGCTCGGTCTTGCCCACGCCCGACGGGCCCAGGAAGATGAACGAGCCGCTGGGACGCTTGGGGTCCTTGAGGCCGGCCCGCGTGCGGCGGATGGCCTGGCTGACGGCCTTGATGGCGTCCTCCTGGCCGATGACCCGCTTGTGCAGCTCGTCCTCCATGCGCAGGAGCTTGGCCGTCTCCTCCTCGGTCAGCTTGTAGACCGGGATGCCCGTCCAGATCGAGAGGACCTCGGCGATGGACTCCTCGTCGACCTCGTCGAACAGGTCGATGCCCGAGTCCTTGATCTCGCGCTCCTTGGTCTCCTTCTCGGCGAGCAGCTCCTTCTCGCGGTCGCGGAGCTTGCCGGCCTCTTCGAAGCGCTGGGCCTCGACCGCTTCCTTCTTCTGCTGCACGACCTGGCCGAGCTGGTTCTCGAGCTCCTTGTAGTCCGGCGGGGTCTCCATGCGCTTGATGCGCAGACGCGAGCCGGCTTCGTCGATCAGGTCGATGGCCTTGTCGGGCAGGTGGCGATCGGAGATGTAGCGATCGGCCAGGTTGGCGGCGGCGACGAGGGCCTGATCGGTGATGGTGACCCGGTGGTGGGACTCGTAGCGGTCGCGCAGGCCCTTGAGGATCTCGATGGTGTGGGCCACCGACGGCTCTTCGACCTTGATGGGCTGGAAGCGACGCTCGAGGGCGGCGTCCTTCTCGAGGTGCTTGCGGTACTCGTCGAGGGTGGTGGCCCCGATGGTCTGCAGCTCGCCGCGGGCCAGCATGGGCTTGAGGATCGAGGCGGCGTCGATGGCCCCCTCGGCCGCACCGGCCCCGACGAGGGTGTGGAGCTCGTCGATGAACAGGATGATGTCGCCGCGGGTCTTGATCTCCTTGAGCACCTTCTTGAGGCGCTCCTCGAAGTCGCCGCGATAGCGGCTGCCGGCGACCAGCGCACCGAGGTCGAGCGTGTAGAGCTGCTTGTTGTGCAGCGTCTCGGGCACGTTGTCGGCGGCGATCGACTGGGCCAGGCCCTCGACGATGGCCGTCTTGCCGACGCCGGGCTCGCCGATGAGCACCGGGTTGTTCTTGGTGCGGCGCGCGACAGGACCTGCATGACGCGCTCGGTCTCGCGGGCGCGGCCGATCACGGGATCGAGCTTCTTGTCGCGCGCCAGCTGGGTGAGGTTGCGACCGAACTGGTCGAGCACGAGCGAGCCCGACGGGGTCTGCTCGCCCGAACCGCCGGCGGTGGCGCCGGCCTTCTCCTGGCCACCCGGACCGGAGTAGCCCGAGAGCAGCTGGATGACCTGTTGGCGGACACGACTGAGGTCGGCGCCCAACTTGACGAGCACCTGGGCGGCCACGCCCTCGCCTTCGCGGATCAGCCCGAGCAGGATGTGCTCGGTGCCGATGTAGTTGTGGCCGAGTTGGAGGGCCTCCCGCAACGAGAGCTCGAGCACCTTCTTGGCGCGAGGGGTGAACGGGATGTGGCCCGACGGGGACGACCCACCTTGACCGATGATCTCCTCGACCTGGCTGCGCACGGCCTCGAGCGAGATGCCGAGGGACTCGAGCGCCTTCGCGGCGACACCCTCACCCTCGTGGATCAGCCCGAGCAGGATGTGCTCGGTGCCGATGTAGTTGTGGTTGAGCAGCCGCGCTTCCTCTTGGGCGAGGACGACGACACGGCGGGCCCGGTCGGTGAATCGTTCGAACAAGGACTGCCTCCCTGGGAGGACTCCCATGGGCTGGGGATCTTCCGGCAAGTGTAACCCCCTCCCCCCGGAACACACGGTGCGGGGACGGGGCTTCGGGCCGTGACGGAGAGCCGGCACCGGGGCTCTCCCTCCTCATCGGCTGATCCCCTGAGCCCATGAGGTGACCGATTCCACCGAGCCCGATCGGGCCGCCATTCGCTCCCGGTGCGCACACCACGCTCCGCGTTTGCGGGCCCCACCGACGCCGACTTGGCCAGAAATCCTCGGACCGATTCGCGTCATTGACCGAACGGTCCATTTGTCGCACGTGGGCTGGTCACCGGGGACCGGACCGGCGAGTCGCCCGGCATCCGCGTCTATATGTGCGGCGCAGATCACAATGGAAGGGGCGGCACAATTCATAAGGAACACGCGACTGCGTCCGATGAATAGCTCACAGCCCCTCGCCAGCCGAACAGGAAGGGCAGGCGCAATGCCGACCCACGCACCAGGCTCCGCTCGACCCCGAGCCCGCATCACGCTCACCGCCGTGGTCTCCGTCCTGGCCTTCGCGGCCGTGGCGTGCGGGTCCTCCAGCCCCAAGGCGGCGCCGTCGGGCACCGGCGCCGAGGCCGCCAAGCCTCACTCCGGCGGCACGCTCGTGGTCGGCGTCCGCGCCGAGACCAACGGCTGGAACCCGACCACGGCCCAGTGGGCCGACACCGGCAGCCTCGAGGGCTCGACGGTGCTCGAGCCGCTGGCCACGGTCGGGGCCGACAGCGGGGCCAAGCCCTGGCTGGCGACCGACTGGTACCCGAACACGACCTTCACCAAGTGGGTCGTCAACCTGCAGAAGGGCGTCACGTTCCAGGACGGCGAGCCGTTCAACGCCGACGCCGCCGTGGCCAGCCTGAACGCGGCGACCCAAGGGCACGCTGTCCGGGCTGGCCGTCGGCCCGATGTTCCAGGCCGTGCAGAAGCTCAGCGACTCGAGCGTCGAGATCGACCTGACCCAGCCCTGGGCCGCCTTCCCCAGCAGCTTCCTCATGGGCGGCTCGGCCTTCATGATGGCGCCCACCATGATCAACTCGTCCGACGGGCAGCAGGGAGTACCACCCGATCGGCACCGGTCCGTTCACCTTCGACAGCTGGAAGAGCGGCGACACGTTCACGGTGAAGAAGAACCCGACCTACTGGGGCGGCCTCGACGCGTCGGGCAAGCCCCGCACCGGCCAGGGCCTGCCCTACCTGGACGAGATCCAGTTCAGGTCATCACCGACGACTCCACCCGCACCGCCGCCCTGCAGAACGGCGACATCAACATGGAGTACACGACCTCGGCCGCCGACGCCACCAGACTGGCCGGGAGCTACACCGAGCTGCAGGACTGGGACACCGAGCAGCCTTCATCATGCCCAACACGGCGCCGACCGTCGGCGGCAAGGCCAACCCGCTCAGCAACGTCCACGCCCGCATGGCCCTGGCCTACGCCACCACCGGGACCCAGGTCGCCAAGCAGATCGGCGCCGGCGTCCAGGTCCCGACCTCGCCGTGGGGGCCCAACAACCCGTGGGGCATGCCCGTCCTCGCAGAACGGCTACGTGAACTACAACCTGACCCAGGCCAAGGCCCAGGTGGCCCAGTACGAACACGGACACCGGCCAGACCGGCCTCACCTTCACCCTCTCGGGTCTGCCCAGCGTGGACGACGCCCGCACCCTCCAGCTGCTCCAGGGGCAGTGGAAGCAGGCCGGCATCACCGTGAACATCGAGACCCTCGAGCAGACCGCCTACATCACCAAGATCGCCACCGGCGGCTACCAGGCCGCGTTCTTCCGCAACTACGGCTACCCCGACCCCGACCAGGACTACTACTTCTGGTCGTCGACCACGGCCAAGGGCGTGGGCAACATCAGCATCAACTTCACCCAGTACACGACCCCGCCGATCGAGAAGGACGTCGACCACGGGCGCCAGAGCGGCTACGCCAAGATCCGCAAGACGGCCTACGACGACCTGGTCAAGCAGCTCAACGCCGGGTTCACCAACATCTGGCTGTACTCGACGCCCTACAGCTTCATCGCCCAGAAGAAGGTCAAGGGGCTCAACGCGCCGGGTGGACCGTCCCCATCGCCTTCGGCAACTACTCAGCCCGAAGACCTGGTGGTCGAACGTCTGGCTCCAGAGCTGATCCGCGGGTCCGACCGGGCACGATCCGACGCTGGGTCGAGAGCTCGGGCCGGTGGCTAGGCTGACCGCCATGGTGCCCGGGCGACGGCCGTTGGATCCCGATCGGGCGGCCGGACGATCAGGTCGCCCTCGACCGCGAGCTGCTCACCGGTGTCGTCGTCCTGCGCTGGGCCACCTGGCTCTGGATGGCCGTGCTGGTGGTGGTCGACGCCCGCGGCCACCGGTTCGCCACCTGTGGGCGGCCTGGTCCTGGTGACCGCTGGCCCTCGCTGTTCACCGCGTGGGCCACGGTGATGCTGCGGACCAACCCGGCCGCGCTGCTCCAGCCCGGCGGCCGTGGCCACCGAGCTGGGCATCGCCGGGCTGCTCGTGTTCGCCGACCAGTGGGTCTACGGCCACGCCCATTCGCAGTCGCTCGGCTCGGCCTGGCCGCTGGCCGCGGTCCTCACCGTGGGCATCGCCTACGGCACCCGGGCCGGAGCCGGGGCCGGCTTCGCGCTCGGCGTGCTGCACTGGCTCGGCGACCTGTCCTTCGTGACCCGACCGTGGACGTGGGATCGGCCTGGCTCGCCTGGAGCACGCTGGTGCTGTTCACCCTGGCCGGCGCGGTGGCCGGGTTCGCCGCCCGCCGGGTGCGCGAGGCCGAGCGTCGGCCATCTCCGCGGCCCGGGCCCGCGAGGAGGTGTCGCGCACCCTCCACGACGGCGTGCTCCAGACGCTTGGCGGTCGTGCAGCGCCGCTCCGACGACGACGAGCTGGTGGCGCTGGCCCGCGACCAGGAGCTCGAGCTGCGCGAGTTCCTGTTCGGCGCCGATCCTGCGCCACCCGGGCCTGGGGTCCACCCTGCGGGCGGCGTCGGCCCGGGTCGAGCGGCACCCACGGCCTGCGCACCCAGGTGATCCTGGCCGACGAGCCGTCGGTGTCCGACCCGGTGGCCCGGGCCGTGGGCGGCGCGGTGAGCGAGGCGCTGACCAACGCGGCCAAGCACGGCGGAGGCCACCCAGCGCGACGGTGTACGTGGAGGTGGCCGATCGGGGCGGCCTGTTCTGCTCGGTCAAGGACGACGGACGCGGCTTCGATCCGGCCACCAGCCCCGAAGGGGTGGGACTGACCCGCTCGATCCGGGGCCGGATCGACGAGGTGGGCGGACGGGTCGAGGTCGCGGTCGCGCCCGGCCGGGGCGCCGAGGTCAGACTGTGGGTCCCATGACCGGCGACCTCCGATCCGGCCCGGGTGATCCGGGTGGTGCTGGCCGACGACCACCCGATCTGGCGGACGCGGCGTCCGAGCCGACCTGGGCCAGAACTTCACGGTGGTGGGCGAGGCCGGCGACGCGGTCGAGGCCATCGAGGTCATCGCGTCGCACCGAGCCCGATCTGGTGGTGTGCGACCTGCACATGCCCAACGGCGGTGGCATCGAGGTGGCCCGGGTCTGCGGCGAGCAAGACCCGCATCGTGATGCTGACGGTGTCGGAGACCGAGCGGGATCTGCTCGACGCGGTGGCCGCCGGGGCGGTCGGCTACCTGGTCAAGTCCACACCGCCCGACGAGCTGCGCCAGGCGCTGTGGCGCGCCGCCAACGGCGAGCCGGTGTTCTCGCCGGCCCTGGCCGCGCTGGTGCTGGGCGAGTTCCGGCGCCTGTCGCGGGCCACCGAGGACAGCCAGCCGCTGTCGCGCTCGCGAACGCGAGGTGCTCCAGCTGGTGGCCCGCGGCCACACCTACCGCGAGATCGGCGAGGAGCTGTTCATCTCGACCAAGACGGTCGAGAACCACGTCCGCAACATCCTGGGCAAGCTCCACCTGAACCGCCGCCAGGAGCTCGTCCGCTACGCCCTGGACCACGGGCTGGAGTAGCCGCCGGACGGGGCGGTCGCCGGCGCGGACCGCCTAGGGGGTCCCCAGAGGCCTCTGGGGGATGACGCCCGGATGGTCGGGGGATCGCTCGAGGCTCACCGTGGAGCCATGACCAACACCACGCTGCGTCCACCCCCTCCGACCCGGTCCCAGGCGACGCCTCCGCCCCCGCCCCACCCGCGGTTCCAGCCAACCCCGCCGCCGCCCGACCCCGAGACCCGGACCGCATCCCGAGCCGGGGCCATCTGGGTCACGGCCACCGGCGCGTTCCTCGCTGTTCGCGGCCGCCGCCGTGTTCGTGGCCGTGCAGTGGGACCACATCCCCGATGCGGTGAAGCTCGGCCGCGCTCGGGCCTGCTGTGCAGCGGCTGCCTGCTGGCCGGTCGCGCCCTGCGTCGCCCGCTGCCGGCCACGGCCACCGTGCTCTACCACCTCGGCGCCTTCCTGATCCCGGTGGTGAGCGCGGCGGTGGCCGTCCACGCACGGCGCCGGCTGGTCGACCATGGTGCTGGTCGAGGGAACGGTCGGCTCGCGCGCCTTCTGGGTGCTCGACCGGGTCGAGCGTTCGAGTGGTCCTGGAGTGGGCCACGACCGCCGCCGTGGTGGTGGCCGCCATCGGCCTGGGCGCCCGACGCGCGGCTGCCGGCCCCGTGGTCCTGGCGGCCATGGCCGTGGTGGCGGCCGAGCTCGCGCGGTCGCCACGTCGGGCCATCGCTGGGCCCTGGTGGTCGGGCTGGGCCCGCTGGTCGCCGTCGGCGCGCCGGCGCTGGCCGCT
The DNA here is from genome assembly GCA_963734965.1 of uncultured Microthrixaceae bacterium. Lineage (GTDB taxonomy): Bacteria > Actinomycetota > Acidimicrobiia > Acidimicrobiales > Acidimicrobilacustridaceae > UBA4742. The sequence goes on from CAVTJK010000004.1 coordinate 1,710,721, forward strand.
CGGTCCGGGCGTCTTGGTCGCACTCGGTCTGACCGGTCGCAGCCCCGCCTGCGCGGCGCGTCGGCGCGGCGCGCGTCGGCCGCCGTCGGTGCTCGGGCCGCGACGCCGCCCGACGCCACAGCCTGCTCCTGGTGGTGGCTCGCGGCGGTGACCGCCGCCATCGGTCTGGTCGACGGCTGGAGCCTCGCTCGTGCCACCGGGGCTCGCTCGACCTGATCGGCGCCGCCGCCCTGTTCGCTGCTGCGTCGAGCTGGTGGCCTGGGCCACCGACCGCCGACCCGTTCTGGTCGCCGACCGACCAAGGTCGCTGGCCATCGCCTGGCCGAGGCGGTGGCCGCCGGGGCCATCGGCCTGGCTCGGGCTGTTCGGCCTGTTCCTCCTGGGCGACCCTGGACGGGACGAGCCTCCCATCGTCGACCCGGGCGGCCATCCTGCGTGGCCGGTGGCCTGGCCCTGTCGGCGTGGTTCGTCGCCGATCGTCCGACGCCGACAGGCCGACCGCACGCCGATGGGCATCGCCCTGCTGGTGGGGGCGGGCTGGTCGCCGGCCACCGTGGCCCTGGCCGCGACGTCGGTGGCGGTGGTGGCCGCGGCCACCGGCTCGGCCCGATGGCTCGGGATCACGGCCGTGGCCGTGGTCGCCTTCCTGCTCGTCGTGTCAGGGCGACCGGAGGCGCCGATGTCCTGGCCTTGTGCTGACCGTTCCCGCGCCCTTCGCCGCCCTGCACCATCCGGGCGTGGAGCGCCGCGCTCGGCCTGGGCGGCGCGCTGGTGCTGGCCTCGGTCACCGTCATCCACGCCCCGCTGATCCGCGACCGAGGCCGACGAGCAAGCCACGTGGATGCTGGCCGTGAGCACGACGTTGCCGACGGTCGCGGCGTGTTCGCCAGCGCGGACCGGTGAGCGTGCTCCCCGCCGCCATCGCCGCGGTGCTCATCCTGTGGACGTGCGGCATCGTGCTCGAAGAGGCCGAGGTCGGCGACCGCTTCAAGGGCATCTGCGCTGGTCCCCCGGGCCGCCGGCCCTCCTCACGCTGATCACCCTACCCGACGCTGCACCCGGCCGGCGTCGCCGCGCTGACCGGCTTGCTGGCCGCGCTGGCCCTGCTCGACGCCATCGCCTGGCGGCGACCGCTGATGGCCGCTCCAGGCCGCGCTGCTCGCCCCAGTCACCGTGGCCGCGGCGGCTCCTCGCCCGGCGCCACCACCCCGCGGTCGCCGCCCTGTCGACGATGGGTTTGGCCGTGGTGGCCACGGCCCTCGACGATCCTGCCCGAGGGCGTGGCGGTGGCCAACGGACGGGTCGCCGCCAGCGCGGTGGCCCGGCCCTCGTGATCGGTGGCGGGCCGGACCGGCCGCGCTGGCCACCATGTTCATCGTGATCGGCGGACTGGGCCTCGCCTGGGCGGTCCGCTTCGAGCTGGCTCGACATCGCCCTGGTCGGCGGGTTGGTCGCTCATCGGTGGCATCTGGCTGCACCTGGTCGACCACCACGTGCGGGTCAGCGAGCCCTACCTGGCTCCGGTCGCGCTGACCCTGCTGGTGGCGGGTCGCAGGCCCGGCGCCGGTCGACGCTGAGCTCGTGGGTCGCCTACGGACCGGCGGTCGCCCTGCTCGGAGGAGCGGCACTGGTGGAACGGGTCACCGGCGGCGGCGCCGGTCACGCCCTCGTGGCCGGTGCTGTCGGCGTGGTCGCGGTGATCGTGGGTGGTCAACGACGACTGATCGCCCCACTGCTGCATCGGCACGGCGCTGCTGGTCGCGCTCACGCGTCCACGAGTCGCTGGCCGTGACCGCCGGCGTGCCCACGTGGGGCTGGCTGGGCCTGGGCGGTATCACCCTGATCGCCGCCGGCGTGACGATGGAGCGAGCCGAGTCGACGCCCCTCGACACCGGTCGCCGGGTCGTGGACGTGGTCGACGAGCGCTTCAGCTGACTGACGGCGGCAGGCCGGCGCCGGGTCCTCAGGCCGGCATCCGGGCCGAGGAACGTCCGAGGACGCCAGCACCGTGCGGTTGAAGGCACTCGCCTGTTCGAGCATGAAGCCGTGGGCCGCGCCCCGGATGACGGCCAGCTCGGCGCCGGGGATGCGCTCGGCCAGCTCCTCGCTGTCGCCCATCGGGGTGAGGATGTCCTGGCTGCCGACCAGCACGAGCACCGGCACCCGGATCCGGCCAGCTCGAACCGGGCGTCGTCGTCCATGGCCAGGATGGCCTGGACCTGGGCCATGAACGGCTCGGGCGAGCCGGTCATGGCCAGGGGCCCGATCAGGCCGACCGCCGGCCAGAACCGCCGCAACGACCGAGGCCCGATCAGCCATCGCACGGCGTGCTGGGCGAGGGCGCCCATGCCTCTGGTGGCCGCCAGCTCGGCCCACTCGGCCAGCAGCTCGCGGCGCCACTCGTGATGGCGACAGGCGGTGCAGGCCAGCACGATCGAGCGGGTGCGCTCGGGGTGGCGCGTGGCGATGATCTGCGCGATGACGCCACCCATCGAGGCGCCCATCACGTGGGCGCGCTCGACGCTGGCCGCGTCGAGCACCGCCAACGCGTCGGTCGCCATGACCTCGAGGTCGTAGGGACCCGCGGGATGGTCGGAGCGACCGGCGCCCCGGTTGTCGAACACGATGCAGCGATGGCGGCGGGCCAGCGCGTGGCGCTGTCGGAACCATCCTCGGCTGTCAGCGCCGAGACCCTGCATCAACAGCACTGGTTCGCCGTCGCGTCGACCCGAGATGTCGTAGTGCAGGCGGGTGCCGTCCGTAGCCACTGCGGTAGCCATGCTCGACCAAGCTAGCGGGCCACCGCCTCAGACCTGACGATGCGTCAGATGCCGTTCAGCGGCGTCGGCGTTGGTGCTCGGTGATCAGCCGCTGGATCCGTCGGCGGGTCTCGTCGGCCAACTGGGCGGCCTCGGCGGTGGTGCGCCGGCGGCGGGTGACGATCGGCGGCCCGAACCGCACCACCCAGCGCCGCCCGGTCTCGAGCCCGAGCACGGCGACGGGCAGGATGGGGGCGCCGGCATCGAGGGCGACCTCGATGGGACCGACGGGCACCGCCGGCACGTGGAAGGGATGCAGGAGCTCGCGGCTGAGCGGCCAGCTGACCAACTCGCCGGCGCGCATGAGGCTGCGCAGGTCGGCCGAGTTGGAGGGCACACCTCCGATCTTGCGCGCCGGCAGGGCCAGCGGAGCCCGACCCGGCGCCCCCGCCCCGCGGAGGGCGCGCCCGGTCGCCGACAGCACCGCCGAGCCCAACACGATCGGTTCGGACACCCCGACGCGGCGCGAGTACACGAGCAGCGCCGGCCCGATCTCGGGCACCAGGTGCTCGGCCTCGGTCTGGATCCGCCACCGCAGTCGGGCGAACGGGGCGATGGTGGTCAGCACGTCCCGATCGAACCCCCACTCGTCGATCCGGAACCGACCGGTGACGCGCCGGTACACGACCGAGGCCAGGTCGTGACGCTCGAGATCGGGATCGAGGGCGTCGAGGTCGACCTCGGCTCACGGTCATGCCGCTTCGGCTCCTGGTGTCGTGCGCTGGACGACGTCGGTCCACGCGTACAGCTCCCGGATCACGTCCGGCGTGGACCGCGCCGGTCGGACGCCCAAGAGCTCGTGGGCGCGGCTGCCATCGGCGGTCCGGCCCCGGACGAGGAGCTCGTGCACGTGATCAGGGACGGGCGCGCCGACCAGCTCGCTGAGAACCCGGGCGCCGCGCCAACCGAGCCCGATGGTCGGCACCGGGAGGCGCCGACCGATGCAGGCGGCCTGGGACGCCGACACCGCCCCGGCGGCGGCCACGTTGACCGGACCGTCGATCGGCGACCGTACCGCCGCCAACAGGGCTGCGGTCGCGTCCTCCTGGTGCAGCAGTGAGAACGGAGGATCGGCGAGAGCGGCGAACGGGACGGCCGGCAGGCGCAGGTACCGGCCGAGCGGGCTGGGGAAGTGGGGCCCCACCAGGGGGGCGAAGCGCAGGCAGGTGACGGGCACCGCGGCGTGGAGTCCTCCCTCGATGCAGGCCCGTTCGACGTGGAGCAGCTCACGCCCGAACGGGCTCGTCGGGTCGGGCCGAACCTGCTCGTCGGGGCGCACCGGCGCGCCCCGACGCCGGCCGTAGACCTCGATGCCCGAGCGCACGATGATCCGATCGAGCCCGCCGCTGTCGACCGCGGCCGTGACCGCAGCCAAGGTGCCGACGGCGGTGCGCTCGACGGCCGAGCGGGGGCTGCTGCGAGCGTAGGGCTCGTACACACCCAGGTGGACCAGGGCGGTCGGCCGGAACCCGCGGATGAGGGCGACGGTCCGATCGCGGTTGCGGGGATCCACCCGGTGGAACTCGGCGTCGTGACGGCGCCGAGGGGGATCGACGTCGAGTCCCATCACGGCCTCGACGTTCGGATCGGACCCGAGCTCGACGGCCAGGCGGGTGCCCAGCTCGCCCCCCATGCCCGTGATCAGCACACGCATCCCGCGACGGTACTGCCTGTGACCGTCACGCCAGAACGACACCGCTCATCGAGCGACACCCAGATGGCGAAGCGCACGAAGGGAGGCTTGCCCGACCGGAGTGCCAAGCAAACGGAGGCTCCGCCGACCGGAGGGCCAAGCAAGTCAGATGTTCTTCTCGTACACCAGACGAAGGCCGTGGAGGGTGAGCCAGGGCTCGCTGTGGTCGATGTAGCGCGAGAGGGGCGTGATGAGTCCGGCCAGGCCACCGGTCGAGACGATGGTGCACTCGCCGAGCTCGTTCTGTATGCGCTCGCACAGCCCGTCGACCTGTGCCGCGAATCCGTAGACCGCGCCCGACTGGATGCACTCGACGGTCGTCTTGCCCAGCACACTGCGCGGCTCGATCAGCTCGACGGCCCCGAGCGCGGCCGCCCGCCCGACCAGCGCGTCCATGCTGATGCCGATGCCAGGGGCGATGGCGCCGCCGAGGTACTCACCCCGTTCGGACACGGCGTCGCACGTCGTGGCGGTGCCGAAGTCGGCCACGATGGTCGGCCCGCCGAACAGATCGAAGGCGGCGACGGCGTTGGCGATCCGATCGGCGCCGACCTCCTTGGGGTTCTCGGCCAAGATGGCGATTCCGGTCCGCACGCCCGGCTCGATCATGACGGGGTCGAAGTCGAGGTAGCGGTCGGCGAGCTGCCGGAGGCTCTCCTTCACGCGGGGGACACCCGAGGACACGGCCAGTCCGTCGACCTCGTCGAGGCCGAAGCCGCGCAGGGCCAGGAAGCCCTGGAGCAGCACGGCCAGCTCGTCGGACGTGCGGTCGGCCTCGGTGGCGATGCGCCAGTGATCGATGAGCCCGTCCTCGGCACTGGTCCGGCTCTCGGGATCGGGACCGTCGAGGTCGTAGAGGCCGACCACCGTCTCGGTGTTGCCAGCATCGATGGCGAGCAGCACGTTCATCTCCTGGTTGTTCGTTCCGGTGACGGGCATTCAGTCGCCGTCGGGGATGTCGAGGCCGATGTCGAGCACGGGCGCCGAGTTGGTCAGGCCTCCCACCGAGATCATGTCGGCGCCCAGACCGACGAAACGGGTGATGGTCTCGATGGTGATCCCCCCCGAGATCTCGAGCAGCGGACGGCGGCCGCCCGTGGCCGCCACGTGCTCGTCGGCGGCCGCAACCGCGGCCGTGACCTCGTCGGGTTGCATGTTGTCGAGCAGGATGGCGTCGACGCCGGCATCGAGCGCCTCGTTCACCTGTTCGAGCCGGTCGCACTCGACATGGACCGTCCGCGCCGGCCAGCGCTCGCGTGCGGCCGCGACCGCGCCGGTGATGCCGAGGCGGGCGAGATGGTTGTCCTTCAGCAGGATCCAGTCCGAGAGGTTGCCGCGGTGGTTGAACCCGCCCCCGGCGCGGACCGCCGCCTTCTCGAGCGTGCGCAGCCCCGGAGTCGTCTTGCGCGTGTCCCAGATGCGCGTGTGGCCGGCGGCGGTGGCGACCACCGCGAATCGGCGCGTGAGGGTCGCGATTCCCGACAGGTGCCCGAGGAAGTTGAGCGCCGTGCGCTCGGCCGTGAGGATGGACGCCAGCGATCCGGAGACCGAGCCGATCGTCGTACCGGACTGGGCCACGTCACCGTCGACGACGGTCCACGAGACCTTCACCGACTCGTCGACCTGGCGGAACGTCTCGGTCGCGCACATCGTCCCCGCCACGACCCCGGCGCTGCGCACGACGAAGTCGGCGGTGACATCGAGGTCAGGAGGCACGAGCGCCGATGTGAGATCTCCGAGGGGCGTGAGATCCTCGGCCAGCGCCCGCGCCACGGCGTCCACCACAGCGGCGCGATCGGGTTCGAGCGCGCTCATCCTGGCTTCCCCTCGCCCGTCGCCACGACGGCCGTGCGCATCGAGTCGGGCTCCGACCCGCCGGGTCGGCCACCCAGCACGATGCGGCATCGAAACGCGGGATCGGTGTCGGGGTGGTCCGCCCGGGTGTGGGCGCCCCGGCTCTCGGTGCGCAACGTGGCCGACGCGAGCAGCGCCCGGGCAACCTCGGCCACGTTGGCCAGCTCCGCGTCGGCCGCGCCCAAGGGACGAGTCGGCAGCGCCCGTACGAGCCGCTCGACGAGCTCGTGGGTGCGCCCGAGCGAGGTGGCGTCGCGCAGCACCCCGGCGCCCATGGTCATGGCCCGCTGCAGCTCGTCGAGCTCGGCGGAGCGATACGAGCCGGCTCGGGGCCTGCCCGGCGCGTCCTGGTCGACCCGAGCTGCTCCGACGAGCGCTTCGCGACTCGGGCTCCAGTCGGCGGCCATGGCCCCGATGCCGTCACCGGCGACCAACGACCCGGTATCGATCCCGTCATCGTCCCCGGCGAACACCCGCATGGCCCCGGTGCGCCGCGGCCCGCGGCGACCGGCCTCAATGGCCTCGACCACCCGGGCGCCGAACACCATGCCCTCGAGCAGCGAGTTCGACGCGAGTCGGTTGGCTCCGTGCACTCCCGAGCAGGCCACCTCGCCGGCGGCCCAGAGCCCCGCGAGTGACGCGGCGCCGTCGAGGTCGGTCACCACGCCGCCGCAGAGGTAGTGGGCGGCCGGCGCGATCGGCAGCCAGTCGGTGGTCGCGTCGAGCCCGACGCGCGACAAGGCCTCGTCGATGGTCGGAAATCGCTCGCCGAACGCCTCGAGACCGGTGGCGTCGAGCCAGCAGTGGTCGACGCCCTGGTCGAGCATGCGCCGCGTCATCGCCCGGGCCACGACATCGCGAGGCAACAGCTCGTCGACGAAGCGCTCGCCGTTGGCGTCACGGATCAAGGCGCCATGACCTCGTAGCGCCTCGGACAGCAACGGGCGAGGCATCTCGGGATGGTGCAGTGCTGTCGGGTGGAACTGCACGAACTCGACGTCGGCGACGGCGGCGCCGACGCGCAGCGCCATGGCCACCCCGTCACCGGTGCTCTCGACCGGGTTGGTCGTGACCGCGAACAGCTGGCCGGCGCCTCCGGTGGCGAGCAGCACGTTCGAGGCGGCCACGATCTGGGTCGCGCCCTGGGCATCGCGGGCCAGCACGCCCTCGCACCCGCCGGGACCAACCACCAGATCCAGGGCGAAGGAGTTCTCGTGCACCGCCGCCACGGAATGATGGACGGCGGCCACCAGGGCCCGCTCGATCTCGGCACCGGTGGCCAGCCCGCCGGCGTGCACGACCCGCGGCAGGCTGTGACCGCCTTCGCGTGCCAGCTCGAGCTCACCGTGCTCATCACGGTCGAACATGGCCCCCAGCGCGATCAGCTCGTTGACCCGGCCCGGCCCCTCGTCGACCAGGACGCGCACCGCGTCGCGGTCACACAACCCGGCGCCAGCCGCGAGCGTGTCGGCCAGGTGCAGATCGGTCGAGTCGGGATCCTCGCCCAGCACCGCGGCGACTCCCCCTTGGGCCCACCGGGTCGTCGACTGGGCGAGTTCGCCCTTGGTCAGCACCCCGACGCGCATGCCGTGGATGTTGGCGGCGCGCACCGCGGCCGACAGCCCGGCGACGCCGCTGCCCAGCACCAACAGGTCGAGCCGCTCGCCGCCGGAGGCGCCGGCCACCGACGTCACCGGATCACCGGTCAGGGCGATCGGTCACAGCCACTGCGGCGCGGCTCCGGTGAGGGTGATGGCCCGGTTGGCCTCGTCGACATGGACGACTGCGGGTGTGAAGTCCTCGAGCTCGGCGTCCTCGTAGTCGGCGTAGGTGATGACGATGACGCGATCGCCGGGTTGCACGAGCCGGGCCGCGGCGCCGTTGAGGCACACCTCGCCCGGTCCACCCGGGATGGCGTAGGTCTCGAAGCGGGCCCCGTTGTCGATGTCGAGCACGTGCACCTGCTCGTGCTCACGGATGTCACCCCGTGCCATCAGATCGGTGTCGAGCGTGATCGACCCCACGTAGTGCAGGTTGGCGTCGGTGACGGTGGCCCGGTGGATCTTGGACTTCATCATGCGTCGGCGCATTGCGCTCCCTGTGTGCTTGGTGCCCAGACGGGTCACCGTGCCGGGACTGTCTGATCAGTCCTGCTCCGGAACGAGCACCGCGAGGTTATCCAACAACCGCGGCCGACCAAAACGGGCGGCGACCAACAGGCGAACCTCACCGCTCAGCCGGTCGGGGCGGCGCAAGGTCGCCGGCTCGACCACCTCGACGTAATCGAGCTCGGCCAGGGGTTCGGTGGCGACCACGCCCGCCACCAGCGCCACCACCGCAGCCGGATCGCGCTCGCCGTCGACCACCGCCGCGGCGCCCGCTCGCAGGGCCCGGTGCAGGACCGGGGCCGCCGCCCGCTCGTCGGGGCTCAGGTAGACGTTTCGACTGGACAGGGCGAGCCCATCCGCCTCACGCACGAACGGGCAAGCCACGACCTCGACGGGGAAGGAGAGGTCGGCGACCATGCGCGTCACGATCACGAGCTGTTGGAAGTCCTTCTCGCTGAAGTAGGCCCGGCAGGGTCCGGCGATGTTGAACAGCTTGGCCACGACCGTGGCCACGCCGTCGAAGTGGGTCGGGCGCGAGGCGCCCTCCATCGTCGCCGCCAGCGCCGGCAACGACACCGATGTGACCGGTGCCATCGGATACATCTCGTCGACGTCTGGCGCGAAGACCAGATCGATCCCGATCGACGCGGCCAGGTCGGTGTCGCGACCGAGATCACGTGGGTAGGTCGACAGGTCCTCACCGGCCGCGAACTGGAGCGGGTTGACGAAGATCGACACGACGGCGACGTCGCACTCGGCCCGCATCTGGCGCATCAGCGTGGCGTGACCCTCGTGCAGGTAGCCCATGGTCGGGAACAGCCCGACGATCCGGCCCTCGCGACGCGCGGCATCGAGCTGGGCCCGGGTCTTCGCGATCGCGGTCGTCACCTGCACGGCGGAATCGTAGGAACGCTAGGCGCCGGCGGCCAGACGGGCAGCCAGCTGGGCCATCGTGACGTAGGCCTCGTGCTCGGACGGGTCGATGGCCGTCAGGTGGCGATCCAGCGTGTCCTGGTCGCCGCGGGCGGCGGGGCCGGTGAGCGCGGCTCGGGGTCCGAGGTCAGCCACGTTGTCGATCGTGGCGCGTACGAGGTCCAGGTACACGGCGAACGGCACTCCCACCGCGGCCGCCACCCGCTCGGCCTGGCCCAGCAGGGCGACGACGTGGTTCGAGGCGATCACGGCGGCGGCGTGGTAGGCGGCGCGGTCGCCATCGGCCACCTCGAAGGCCTGCCCCTGCAGATCAGCCACGATGCGGCGCGCCATCGGGTCGCCGGCCACCGCGAACCACGCCCCGGCGCGCAGCCGTCGAGCTCCGATGGTCGCATCGGGCATCGACGTCAAGGGGTGCAGAGCCGCCCGACGGACGTGGCCGGCGAGCACCTCGAGACCGAGCGAGCCGGCCAGGTGGACGACGGCGGTCGTGGCGACGGGCTCGACGGCGGCCGCCGTCTCCGCGATGACGGCATCGGGCGTCGCGATGATCACGACGTCGGCCCCTGCGGCCGCGGCGTGGAGGTCATCTGATCGTCCGAGCGGCTCGAGCGTTGTCCAGCCAACCTCGGCCAGGGCCAGGCCGAACGAGCCACCGGCCCGACCGGGTCCCACGATCCGGACCGTGAGGCCGTTCTCAGAGCGGGCCCCACCACCGGTCACGGCAGCGGGCCGACCTTGCGGACGCGCCCGCCCGCGTGCTCGCTCCAGTTGGCGGGCACCACGTCGGGCGCCAGATCAGCCAGCGGCGCCATGACGAAGCGACGCTCGTACATCCTCGGATGCGGGATCTGCAGGTCGGGTTCGTCAACCGGCTCGCCTGCGGTCCACAGGATGTCGATGTCGAGGGTGCGTGGCCCCCACCGTTGCTCGCGAACTCGATCAGCGGCCGACTCGAGTCGGTGACAGACGCCGAGCAGCTCTCGTGGGGTCAGGTCGGTGTCGAGCTCGACCACGAGGTTGAGATAGGGCCCCTGCCCATCGGGCCCGCCCACCGGATCGGTCTCGTAGAGAGCCGATACCGCCACGACGCCTGAGAGCGAGTCGACGGCCTCGCGAAGGTAGGCCTCGCGGTTGCCGAGGTTCGAGCCGAGACCAAGGAAGACTCGCATGGTCAACGAGTCCTGCGGATGCGGACGCCAGAGCTGGCCAGGTCGAGGGGAACCGGTGGGCGCAGCTTGCGCACCGTCACCGTGACCGCCCGCGAACCGGGATGGGCCAGCACGACCTCGGCGATGCGCGCCGCCATGCGCTCGAGCAGGGCGAAGCGCTCAGTGGCCACGAGGGCGGCCACCGCCTCGGCCACGACGCCGTAGTCGAGGGTGTCGTCGAGGTCATCCGAATCCCCGGCCGACACCAGGTCGACATCCACATCGAGATCGATCTCGAACGGCTGCGGGCGAGTCCGCTCCTCGGCCAACACGCCACAGATGCCGACGACGCGCAGACCGCGAAGTTGGATCGAATCGGAGGTGGGATCGGTCATGGCTCGGTGGTGATCCCGACGACACGCAGACCGCGGAGCTGGATCGAATCGGAGGTGGGATCGGTCATCGAGGCATCCGGGGGGAGGTTGGCTCGGATCGGCAGGCCGATCTGAGCGAACGAGAAGCTGGTCAGAGCGTGGCGGCCACGGCGACGAGCCCGCGACCGACCGGGCCGAGCTGGCGTTGGGTGATCTGCTCGATCGCCGAGATCGTGCGCGGCCCAGAGTCGATGAGCTCATCCCAGAGCAGGTACCCGGCAACGGCGCCGCAGATGCGGTCACCCAACTCCTCGCCGTGGAGCAACACCTTGTTGCCCGAGCTGATCAAGTCTTTGATCTCGGGGTAGAGGGCCCCCAGATACACCGCCGGATCGTCGTCGACGCCGAACGGGCGATGGCGCCAGATCACGCCGAGGTCGTCGTAGTTGTGCAGGTTGTGCGGGGCCGGGATCAGCGAGATGACGCACCCGAATCCCTGCTCGCGGATCCAGATGATCTCCTCTTGGCGACGCACCCGACGGTGGTTGGCCCCATAACCCCCGGGCCGCTCGCACAGAGCCATCTGATCCTTGATGATCCAGTGGAAGTTGCGGGGCTTGATCCCCTGTGCCCACTTGCCCTTCATTGCCACAGGACTCATGCTGCCACGACTTTCGCTGCTTGGACGGTTGGAAGTACATCATGCACCCGGACCATGCGTGCCCCCTGGGACATCGCCCAGGTCGCGGTCGCGACCGAGGCCTCGAGCCGATCCTCGGGCGGGGTGGGTCCGTCGAGCCTGTCGGATCGCCCCGTGAGTCCGCCCAGGAAGGACTTGCGGCTGGTACCGATCAACACGGGCCATCCGAGGGCGACCACCTCGTCGAGGTGGCGCAGGAGGCTGAGGTTGTGGGCTGCGGTCTTACCGAAGCCGATCCCGGGGTCGATCCACACCTCGTCGATCCCCAGTCGCTCGGCGGCCTCGGCGTGGGCGGCGAGGAACCCCTTGACCTCGACCTCGACCGCGTCGTAGCGGGGATCGCGCTGCATCGTGGCCGGTGTTCCCTGCCGGTGCATCACGACGTAGCCGGCGCCGAGATCGGCCGCGACCGGCGCCAGCGACGCGGACACGTCGTTGACGAGCGACGCGCCCGCCGCCACCGCGGCTCGGGCCACGCCCGGCTTCACCGTGTCGACTGAGAGGCGGACTTCGCCGGCCAGCGCCTCGATCACCGGCAGCACACGACGGAGCTCGGTGTCCTCGTCGACCGGGTCAGCCCCCGGACGGCTCGACTCGCCCCCGACATCGACGATGTCGGCCCCCTCGGCCACGAGCCGGTGCCCGTGCTCGATCGCCGCGCCGGCTTCGAGGTACCGGCCGCCGTCGCTGAACGAATCCGGCGTGGCGTTGAGCACCCCCATGACGAGAGGTCGGACCGTGGGGAGCGTCACGGCCGGGAAGGCTACAAGCCAGTGTCAAATCCGCCCGGGTTCAACGCATCACTAGAGGCCCTGGTTGATGAAGCGCATGGCCTCGAACCGGGTCGACGCGTTCTCGCGGAACAACCCCCGAACGGCCGAGGTCACCGTCGACGCGCCCGGCTTCATGACCCCGCGCATCGACATGCACAGGTGCTCGGCCTCGATGACGACCAGCACGCCCCTCGGCTGCAGTGTGCGCTCGATCTCGTCGGCGATCTGGGTCGTCAGCCGCTCCTGCACCTGAGGCCGCTTGGCGTAGGCATCGACGAGCCGCGCCAACTTGGACAGGCCGGTGACGCGCCCGTCGCTGTTCGGTATGTAGGCGACATGGGCCTTGCCGATGAAGGGGACGAGATGGTGCTCGCACATCGACGTGAGCGCGATGTCACGGACCATGACCATCTCGTCGTGATCGGCCTCGAACTGGACGCGCAGATGGTGGTGTGGGGATTCGCGAAGGCCGGCGAACACCTCGGCGTACATCCGCGCCACGCGCGCCGGCGTGTTCTGCAGACCGTCGCGGTCGGGATCCTCACCGATGGCGGCGAGAATCTCCCGCACGGCCGCCTCGATCCGGGGCAGGTCGACGGGACCGAACTCAGGGGTGTCGGGACGGGGTTTGACCGCGGGGCGGCTCCCGTTCGAATCGACCTCGTCGAACGGTGGGATGTCCACGATCTCGTGACGCGTGTCGTCGCTCATGTCTGCTCCGGAGGCGAATCTGCTCGCCCGTCGTCTAGGGAAGGCGCAACGGTCCCGGTCAGGGTATCGGCGAGGTCACGCGAGACGAAGTCCGAGCCCTGCCCCGTGCTCAGCCCGGCGTGCCGACGCTCGGCAGCCCGGCCTCGCGCCACGCCCGCGAACCCGCCCACCACGTCGGTGGCCCGGTGGAGTCCGAGCTGGCGCAAGGTCGCGGCCGCGAAGCTCGAGGCGTACCCCTCCGAACAGATCACGACGATCACCTGGTCGTGGCCGGTGATGATCGGCAACCGGTTCGGGCTCTGAGGATCGAGCCGCCACTCGAGCACGTTGCGTTCGATCACGATCGACCCGACGGGCTCACCTTCGGCCCGGCGCTGGGCCTCGGGGCGGATGTCGACGAGCAACCCGCCGTTCACGAGCGCGAGCCGCGGCCTCATGAGCCGGGAGCCGGCGCCAACCACGACGGGCCTCGTCGAGGAGGTCGTCGACGGTTCGCGCCGATCCCTCTCCCTCCCGCCCGGCCGCGAGGTCGCTCGACGACGCCGTCGTCACCAGGCGTCGGATCTGGAGACCGGATCACGTTGGTCCACGAGACGATCGTCGCGCGGATCGTCGCCGAAGAACATCATCGGCCCGAGGGCGGGGGCGTAGACGTGGAGGCTCGTCGCCGCCACGACCCCCTCGTTGCGCACGGCGTGGACGTGATCGGCGGTGAAGGTCACGACCGCACGGGCATCGAGCACACGCGAGCGCAGCACCGTCGGGTGCGCCGTGCGCCCGTAGCGTTCGACGAGCGCGCCCTCGACCAGCACCATGGCCCCCGCCGCACCACCGTGGTCGTGCAGGTCGATGCCCGTGCCTGGCGCCCAGCTGATCAGCCAGGCCTCGACGCCCTCGATGCCGGGCAGGGCGACGTAGCGACGCTGGCCGGGGACGTGGTCGACCAGGTGGGACCACCGCTCGGGGCATCGAGCCAGCCCGCTGGCCACCTCGGCGAACGAGCGGGGGCGCTGAGCAGGCGACAGGAGCGAGAAGTCAGACATGGCCACATCCGTAGATAAATGATCTTTCCCATCAAGTTTAAAGGAAAAGATGGCCGGGGCCAACCCCCTTCTCGACGAGGCCGACGGTCGGCCCGCCCTGGGCCCTGAGCAGCGCCCCGTGGGGCCGGGATCAGGCCGGGATCTCGCGGTAGGCGTAGATCGACGAGAGGTTGCGGAATCGCTCGGCCACATCGAGGCCGTAGCCGACGACGAACTCGTCGGGGATCTTGAAGCCGACGTAGCGCAGGTCGGGTTCGACCTTCTGGATCCCGTCCTTGAGGATGAGGGCGCACACCTCGAGGCTGGCCGGGTTGCGGGCCAGCAGGTTCTTGATCAGGTAGTGGAGGGTGAGCCCGCTGTCGACGATGTCCTCGACGAGCAGGACGTCGCGGTCGGACAGATCGAGATCGAGATCCTTGACGATGCGCACGACGCCGCTGGTCTTGGTGGCGCTGCCATAGGACGACACGGCCATGAAGTCGAACTCGACCGGCAGGTCGATGTGGCGGGCCAGATCGCTCATGAACATGAAGGCGCCCTTGAGCACGCCCACCAACAACGGGCGGCGCCCGACGTAGTCGCTGGTGATCTCGCGACCCAGCTCGCCGATGCGCGCTTGAAGGTCGTCGCTCGCCACGATCACCCGGCCGAGATGGGGATCGCCGACCAGAGAGGGGGGTGCCGGCAGGTCCATGCGGAGGTGACCCTAGCGAACCAGCAGCGGCCAGATCACCCTGGCGGAACGAGCCGTAGCCGTCCATCGGTTCGCATGACCCGCCAGCCTCCACCGACATCGGTGCCCTTGGCCTCGAGTCGAGCCACCGCCAGCACCCGCTCGACGGTGGCGGCGTCGGGTGGATGGCGCTCGGGCGAGCGCGGCTTGAGCCACTGGCGCACCGCCACGCGGGCCAGCGCTACGGGGGCGGCGGCCACGCTGGCGGCGTCGGTCGGATCGAGGTCGGCGGCCAGGAGGTCGAGCAGCTCAGCCACGTCGCGGAGCCCCTCGGCCTGGCGAGCGAGCACGGCGACGACGTCTCGCTCGGCCACGTCGGCGAGCAGTGGCATCACCTCGGCACGGACACGATTGCGGCGGATGCCGGGATCGTGGTTCGACGGATCGTCCACCACCGTGAGACCCATCCGAGCGCACAGTGCATGGGTCTCGTGGCGACGCAGCGCCAGGATCGGGTGGCGCCGATCGGCGCGGATGCCAGCCAGGCCCTCGACCCCCGAACCGCGGATCAGGTTGAGCAGGATGGTCTCGGCCTGATCGTCCGCCGTGTGCCCGAGCAGGGCGTCGGCGCCCAGCGCAACGTGTCGTGCTGTCCGCGCCCGGGCCTCGAGGTTGGGTCCGGCACCGACCTCGACGCGCTCGCGCCGGAACGAGGCGCCCAACCACTCGGCGGCGCCAGCCACGATGGCCGCCTCGCGGTCGGAGTCGGGTCGCAACCCGTGGTCGACGTACACGGCCGTGACCTGGTCACCGGCGGCCACCGCCAGGACCAACAGCGCCAACGAATCGGCACCCCCTGAGACGCCGCACATCACCGACGTACCGGCCGCGGGGAACCGGCACCGTGCCAGCAGCGGTCGGGCGGCCTCGGCCACCAGGCCGGCGTCGGTCCGAGGGTGCGGAATCGTGCTCAGCCGGTCAGAGCCGGTGCGACCCGTTCGATCCACGTGTCCGGATGGCGGATCTCGTCGAGGGTCGGGAGGCGATCGGGGCTCTCCCAGGCCTGGCTCAGCAGCCGGGGGCCACCCACCTTCTCGACCTCTTCGATGAAGTGCTCACCCTGGGCGTACTGGTTCATCTTGGCCTCGAGGCCGATGAGCTGCTGCAGCAGGCGAGCCATGCCCTGGGTCGACTCGCGCCGCTGGCGCAGGACGCGGGCGAAGCGCTCGGCGCTGGGGAGCAGCCCCTGGCCGGCGCGGTCCATGGTGATGTCGCCGTGGCCCTCGAGCAGGCTCATGAGCCCACTCACCTGATCGAGCACCTCGCGTTGCTCACTGGACGCGACCAGGGCCATGAGCCCGCCGTCGGCCAGCGGGTTCTCGCCGCGACGGAACGCGTCGGTCAGCCGGCCGACCACCTCGACGAAGCGCTTGGGATCGGGATCGACGGCATCGAGGGTCTGGGAGACGAGGCCCAGGAAGTGGGGGCGCATCCACTCGATCCCGGTGAACTGGGCTCGGTGGGTCACCTCGTGCAGCGCCAGCCACAGACGGAACTCGCGAGGGGGGAAGGCGAACTGCTTCTCGAGGGCCAGCACGTTGGGCCCGACGTAGTACACGAGATCCTGGTCGAGAGGGGACTCCTCTTCGATGATCAAGAGGTCGTACTGGCCGAGCACCCGTGTCGACATCCACCCGAGCATCATCCCGACCTCGGCGCCGGCCAGCTTCTGGGCCATGGGCGACAGCGGATTGGCCTCGAGGCGCGACGAGAACTTGTCGATGATCGGACGCAGCAGGCGTTGGAACGAAGCCACGTTGGCCTGGATCCATCCCGCGCGGTCGGTGACCCGGGCCCGGGCGGGACCAGCCAGCGACACCAGACCGGTCTCGGCCGCCACCAGCCCCTCGGCTTGGGCCGTCAGCTCGATGAAGTCGGGCTCGAGCGAGTCGTAGTGGTAGGACTCGCTGAAGGGCTCGCGGCCCGCCACACGCACCGCGACGCGTTGGGCGATGGCCCAGTCGACGGCGCCGGACACGGGTCAGTTCCTCGGATACCGGGGGGCGACGACCTTCTTCACGTAGAGCACGCCCGTGACGATGATCGCGATGATGATGGGCACGACCAGTGCGACGGCGATCCAGAAGTGCCAGACCTTGGCGGCGAGAACGACCATGCCGCCGATCCTAGATGGAAGGGCCGCCGGAACGGCATTCAGCCGGACCTCCGGTGAGGGGCCGCCCGACGCGTGGCGGCGATGCTGCCGGACCTCCGGTGAGGGCCAGCCGGTCGTTCCCCCAGACGGGGCTAGGCCTCGGTCGACTCGTCGAAGGCCTTGAGCTGCTCGGCCACCCGCTCGCGCAGCGACTCGGGCACCTCTTCGCGGCAGTGCTTCGAGATCACGATCCGTAGCTCGGCCTCGAAGTCATAAGCCTCGAAGCAAGGGTTGCAGTCGTCGAGGTGGCTCTTGATGACCGACCGCTTCTCGTTGGTCAGCTCGCCATCGAGGTAGAGGTAGAGCTCTTGGAGCGCCGACTCGCACGGCGAGGCATCGTCGCCATGGTCATGATCGTGGTGGTCGTCGGCCATGTCTCTCACTCGGCAAGGACCGGCTGGGCGGTCGGATCGGTGGGCTCTGCGGAACCGGTGCTGATGCCTCGGTTGCTCGCAAAATCGAACAACGCCTTCTGTAGCGCCTTTCTTCCCCGATGGAGTCGGCTCATCACCGTTCCGATCGGGATGTCGAGGATCTCGGCGATCTCTTTGTACGAGAAACCTTCGACGTCGGCCAGCAGGACGGCCATGCGGAACTGCTCGGGAAGCGCCTCGATGGCGTCCTTCACCTCTTGATCGGTGATCAGATCCATGAGCTCGTCCTCGGCGCTGCGTCCGGCGGCCGCCGCCTCGAGCCCGCCGAGCCGGCGGTAGAGGTAGAGGTCCTCGACCTCGTCGAGCTCGGACTCGTCGGGCCGACGCTTCTTCGACCGGTACGAGTTGATGAAGGTGTTGGTCAGGATCCGATAGAGCCACGCCTTGAGGTTGGTCCCCTGCTCGAAGCCGCCGAAGCCGCGGTAGGCCTTGAGGTAGGTCTCCTGGACCAGATCCTCGGCGTCGGCCGTGTTCCTCGTCATGCGCAGGGCGGCGGTGTACAGCGGACCCATGTACTCCATCGCCTGCTCGGCGAACCGAGCCTGATCGGCCATCGCCTCACCCTATCCCCGCCCTCCCCCTCCGCTACAAGGGCCCGGAGCCTCGATCGGGGCCCGGGTCAGGCGACGGGGGCGGCCAACGGCTCGACGAGCGCGTCGACAACCGGGGCCGACCTCAGCTCGGGCATGGTCAGCGCCCCCCGACCTGGGCGTACGTACACCGCCTGACCAGGCTCGAGCCCGAGCCGTTGAGCCGTGTCGCGGGTGACCTGGACGAAGGCGTCGGGCTCGCCATCGACCAAGGGCGCCGCGGCACCGGCCACCTCGAGGTCGACCCGCACCTCGAAGCCGAGTCGGGCCACCCGAACGACCCTGGCCGGCGTAGCCGTCGGCGCCGGCTCGGCCAGCAGCTCGAGGTCGTGGGGTCGCACGAGGACGCCGCCGAGGTGGGTGACGGGGCCGAGGAAGCTCATGACGAAGGCGTTGGCCGGGCGGTCGTAGAGCTCGTCCGGTGTGCCGATCTGCTCGACGCGGCCGTTGGCCATCACGACGATGCGGTCGGCCACGTCCATGGCCTCCTCCTGGTCGTGGGTGACGAACACGGTGGTCACGTGCATCTGATCATGGAGCCGGCGCAGCCAGTTGCGCAGCTCCTTGCGCACCTGAGCGTCGAGGGCGCCGAAGGGCTCGTCGAGCAACAACAGGCTCGGCTCGACGGCCAGCGCCCGGGCCAACGCCATGCGCTGGCGCTGGCCGCCCGACAGCTGCGCCGGCATGCGGTCGGCGAAGGCCTCGAGGTGCACGAGCTCGAGCAACTCGGTGACGCGTCGTTGGATCTCGTCTTTCGGTCGCTTGCGGATCTCGAGACCGAAGGCGACGTTTCGGAAGACGGTCATGTGCTTGAACGCGGCGTAGTGCTGGAACACAAAGCCGATGTTGCGTCGTTGCGGTGGTAGCTCCGTCGCGTCGTTGCCATCGAGCTCGACCACACCCGAGTCGGGCTGCTCGAGACCGGCCATGACGCGCAGGAGCGTCGACTTGCCGCCGCCGCTCGGGCCCAGCAGGGCGGTCAGCGAACCTGACGGGATCTCGACCGTGACGTCGTCGAGGGCCACGTAGTCGCCGAAGTGCTTGGTGATGTTCTGCGCCCTCATCGCCATGGGTGCTCTCCCTGTTCAACGATAGGCACGGCTCACCGATCTGACCGCGGTCGCAGGACGTTCATCAACAGCAGGGCCAGGATGGCCACCGCCGCCAAGGCAAAGGCTACGGCGTAGGCCTGACCTTTTGGAAGTTCTCGAAGCTCTGCTCCACGAGGAGCGTGGCCGTCTGGGTCTCGCCGACGATCCGGCCCGACACGACGGCGACGGCCCCGAACTCGCCGAGTGAGCGGGCGAGGGTGAGGATGACGCCGTAGGCCAGGCCCCACCGGATGGCGGGCAGGGTGACCCGCCTGAAGATCTGCAGGGGCGCGGCCCCGAGCGTCGCGGCGGCCTGCTCCTGCTCCTCGCCGATCTCCTCGAGCACCGGGACCAGTTCGCGCACGACCAGGGGCAGCGACACGAAGCAGGTCGCCATGATCATCCCGGGCAGGGCGTAGATGACCTGGAGGCCGTGGCCCCCCAGCCACTCGCCGACCGAGGTGTTGCGCCCGTAGACGAGGATCAGCGAGAGCCCGACGACGACCGGCGAGACGGCCAACGGCAGGTCGATGAGCTTGTCGAGCAGGCTCTTGCCCCAGAAGTCGTGGCGCACGAGCAGGAACGAGGCGATCACGCCGAAGACCGTGTTGAACAAGACGGCTGCTCCGGCGACGATCAGCGTCACCCGGAACGCGTGCAGGGCGTCGGGACCCGTGAGGGCGTCCCAGACCGGGCCGACGCCGTTCTCGAAGGTTCGCCAGAAGATCAACCCGACCGGCACGATGACCAAGAAGCTCAGGTAGAAGATGGCGATGGCGCGCAGCGCCAACCTGGTCGATCGACGGCCCGAAACGGCCGGGCGGATGTCAGCCACGACGCAGCACCCACCGTCGGATCAGGCCGGCGGCCACCAGCACGACCAGGGCGGCCAGCAGCAGCATCGTCGACACCGCCGCGGCGCCGGCGGCGTTGTCGTTCTGGATCTGGTTGAAGATCTGGACCGACGCCACCTCGGTGTGGAACGGCAGGTTGCCCGAGATGAGGACCGTCGAGCCGTACTCGCTGAGGGCACGCGCGAACGACAACGCCGTTCCCGACAGGATGGCCGGAGCCAGGTTGGGCAGGATCACACGGCGGAAGATGGTGAAGTTGCCGGCACCCAACGAGGCCGCCGCCTGCTCCATGTCGCCGTCGAGCTCGAGGAGCACGGGCTGCACGCTGCGCACGACGAAGGGCAGGGTGACGAACAGCAGGGCGACCACCACCCCCAGCTGCGTGTACGCCAGCGTGAGGTGGACCGGGCTCTGCGGTCCGTACAGCGCCAGCAGGACGAGTCCGGCGACGATCGTCGGCAGGGCGAAGGGCAGGTCGATCACGGTGTCGAGCAGGCGTTTGCCCCGGAAGTGGTCGCGAACGATGACCCACGCGATCAACGTGCCCATGAAGGCGTTGACCAGGGCGACGATGCCCGAGGCGATGATGGTGAACTCGAGCGCCGAGCGCGCCTCGGGCGTGTTCACCGCCGTCCAGAACTCTGACCACCCGCCGCCGATCCCCTTCCAGATGAGGGCGGCCAGCGGGATCACGACGAGGAAGCTCAGGTAGAGCGTGGCGATGCCCAGCTCGATCCCGGTGCTCGGTCCCCGCCGCCGCCGGCCCGTCCGCGCCTTGGGCCTGGGCGCGCCGGGGAACCGCCGAGGACGCCTCGGGCGGTTCCAGGATCGCGGTCGTCAACGCGACGCCTCGGACGTCAGTCGATCGCCGCGTGCGTTGGTCCTCAAAGGGTCACCCGCTCTTGGTCGACACCCCGTTGGAGGCCTCGATGGCCGTGACGATCCCGCTGTCGGGATCGAAGAACTTCTTGGTCACGTCGGTCCAACCGCCGAGGTCGTCGATGGTGAACAACGCGGCCGGTGTCTTGAACTTGCTCGTCGACACGCCCGACACCACGGGTCGGTAGCCGTTGTCGGCGAAGATCTGCTGAGCCTGCTTCGTGTACACGAAGTCGAGGAAGGCCTTGGCCACCGTCGGGTTGGACGACTTGATCGTCACCGCCGCCGGGTTCTGGATGAGGATGGTCTGGGTCGGGACCACGTAGTCGACGGGCTCGCCGTTCTGCTGGGCGAAGATGGCGTCGTTCTCGTAGCTGAGCAGGACGTCGCCCTTGCCGCCGGTGAAGGTCTGCAGCGCGTTGCGGGCGCTGGTGTCCTGGACCACGACGTTCTTGAACAGGCTCTTGAGGTAGGCCTCGGCCTCGGCGGGGCTCTTGCCTTGCTTTATCTGGGCGCCGTACGCCGCCATGATGTTCCAGCGCGCCGATCCCGACGAGAACGGATTGGGCGTGACGACCTGCACGCCGGACTTGATGACGTCGTCCCACGTCTCGATGTGCTTCGGGTTGCCCTTGCGCACGACGAACACGACGATCGAGTTGGTGACGAAGCCCTTGTACTGGTTGGCGTTCCAGGTGCTGGCGACCAGGTTGGCCTTGACCAGACGGGTGACGTCGGGCTCGAGCGAGAAGGCGACGTAGTCGGCGGGCTGGCCGGCGGCCACCGCCCGACTCTGGTCGCCCGAGGCTCCGTAGGAGTCCTTGAACTTCACGCCTTTGCCGGCCGGCGTGTCCTTGAAGGCGGCTTCGATCTTGGTGTAGGCGGCCTGGGGAGTCGAGTAGGCCACCAGGTTGATGGTCCCGCCGGCGCCGGCGGTGCCTCCGGTCGTGCCCCCGGTCGACGTCGTCGACTTGCTGCTCGAGCAGCTCGCCGCCACCAGGGCCACGGCCACGATCCCGACAGCGGCCCATCGGCGCCCGGTTCCCCTCAGCATGCTCAGTCTCCTCCTCGGCGTGCGGCGCGCCGGCGGCGCCCCAGCAGGACCAGACGACGGTAACCACTCCGGGGTTCTTTTACAAGTCTCAAGATGGGAAAGATCGAAATAATGGGAAAGGCTGGGAGGGCGGCCGGGTGCGCCCGCTCCGTCGACGATCACCCAGATCAGACTGGATGAACGTTCAACCAGTTTGGCTACGCTGGCCCGGTGGCTCCCACCCCATGGTTGAGCGATGACGAGCAGGCGACGTGGCGGGCGCTGGTGGCGGTCGATCAGCTGCTGTTCCAGCGGCTCGACCAGCAGCTCCAGCGCGACGCCGCCATCCCCCACGCCTACTACGTCGTGCTGGTCAGCCTGTCCGAGGCCCCGGAACGGACGCTGCGGATGA
This sequence comes from uncultured Microthrixaceae bacterium, assembly GCA_963734965.1. Classification (GTDB taxonomy): domain Bacteria; phylum Actinomycetota; class Acidimicrobiia; order Acidimicrobiales; family Acidimicrobilacustridaceae; genus UBA4742. The sequence continues at coordinate 1,733,061 of CAVTJK010000004.1, forward strand.
GCGAGCTGGCCGATCGCACGGGCTGGTCGCGCAGTCGCCTGTCCCATGCCATCGCTCGGCTCGAGGGCGACGGATGGATACGGCGAGGGCGGTGCTCGACCGACGGCCGGGGCACCATCGCCACCCTCACCGACCGGGGCCTCGAAGCCTTGGCCGTCGCGGCGCCGGGCCATGCGGCCGAGGTGCGCCGCCTGGTCTTCGATCGACTCGACGAGCCGCAGCGCCGCCAGCTCCACGACATCCTGACCACGTTGCGCGACGGGCTCGAGATCGACGCGTGATCAGTTCGTGGTGGCCGCCTTCAGCAGCGCCGCGATGTCGGGTTCCATCAGCGTGGTCGCGTCGACGCTCAAGTGGCCCTGGTCGAAGTAGAGGAGCTTGCCGTTCCGCTGCAGGAAGCAGGTTCGAGCGTCGCACAGCTTGTCGGTCGGTGCGAACGTGACGACCCCATGAGCCTCGGCGAGCACCTGCATCTCGGCGGCGCGTAGTCGACGCGTGCGTTCGAGGGACGCGGCGTGGCTCTGCTCGCAGGCCGCGATCGAGTGCTTGCGCGACATGCAGAGGTTCGCATCGGCGGGAAGGTCGGGATTGTCGAGGATGATCGCCGGTCGAATGCTCTGGGACTGCAGGTCGACGATGAAGGACCGAAACTTGCTCCTCCAGAGCTTGACCTGCGCGGTCGAGTCCATCGTTGAACCGTCAGGTCCGATGATGGCCCCCAGATAGCCCTCGAACTGGACCAGCAACACCGCCTTCGGACGCAGCTCGCGGACGAGCGTGGTCAGGTTCCGGTGCGCGGCCGCACACCCGGCCGGGGTGGCGCCTCGGCCCGGCACCTGCCGCACCACCACCGAGATCCCCGGGCAGCCGGCCGTGGCGTAGGCCAGCAGGAGGGGCGTGCCGCGACGACCGAGGTGCCGCTCCACCGTCCGCCCGACGGTCGGAGGAATCAGCCATCAAAGGCGGGTGGTGCCCCGCCGAGTCGTTGGATGTAGACGGCGATGTGGACGATGAGCCCGCTCTGGTCGAGATCGAAGACGAGGACCTCGGGCGTCACGATGGGCGTGCCATCGATCTCGACCGTCTCGGTCAGCTCGCTGATGACGACCTGGCCGGCCTCGACCACGCGATCGATGCGCATCGAGTATCCACCGAGCTTGGGCATGAGATCAGCCAGGAAGGCGATGTAGCCGTCACGACCCTTGAACGTGTCGCCGTACGGACCTACCCGTTCGACATCGGACGCGAGGCACTCGGCGGTGCCGGTCCAGTCGTGAGCCACAAGGCGATCGAGATAGCGCTCGACGATGGAGCTCACGCAGGCCTCACTTGTTCGGGACAGTGGTGAAGGTCGGGTTGCTCCCTGCCGACCGGGATCGGCAGCCGATGGTCAGCTAGGGATGATCTCGACCCCGGTGAAGTTGAAGCGATCCGTCGTGGGTGCCGTGTCGGACAGCGTCACGACAGTGCCCGCGGTGGGGGTCGTCGCGTTGGCGGACTGCACCCAGAAGGTGTCTCCGCTCGAGGTGTCGACGAACTGTTGGACCAGTGACTGGTTCGCGCCCGGCGTACGGGCGACGGCCTTGTCCCAGTCGTTGCCGACGCCGAAGACCCACGAGCCGGCCACCGTCGTCGTCAGCGCGACCGAGGGACCGCCCGTCGCCGCGTTGGCCCCAGCGGAGGCCCCGACACCCGAGGCCCCCTGGAAGGCCACGACGGTCAACGACTGATCGAAGTTGGCGCTGCTGAGGGTCGAGGTCACGCTCACGTTGGTCAGCACGGTGGAAGCCAGTGCCTTCCAGACCTCCGAAGTCCCGAACTGGGTGTTGGTCCGGCGAACCAGCGTCCAGGTCAACCCGGCACCGGACACGGTCGCCTTCTGCGCGCTGGCCGTCGCCGGACCGTCCGCGGCGACGAAGGCGACGAGCAGCTCACCCGACGCCGCCGTCGAGAACGCGGCCGTCGACTGCGCGTTGCGGCCGTTCACGAACACCGTCTTGTCGACGGTCAGGCTGCCCGCCGACGGCGTCGTGACCGCGAAGCTCTGCGAGACCGACGGGGCCGCGTTGAACGACACGTTGCCGGCCTGGTCGGCCTTCACCGTGCACGTGCCGACCGCGACCAAGGTGATCGTCTTGCCGTTGGTGCCGCCCGACGTGCACACCGTGGGGGTCGTCGTCGTGAACGAAACCGTCAGACCGGACGACGCGGTGGCCGACACCGTCACCGGCGACTGGGCCAGGGTGCGAGCCGGCAAGGCGCCGAAGGTGATCGTCTGGTTGGCCGGACCCGACGTCGTCGTGAAGCTGAAGTCACCCGACGACGTCGAGCCGTTGGCGTTCGCGCTGGTGACCTTGTAGTGGTAGGTCGTGACCGGCGGTCAGACCGCCGAGCACCTGGGAGTGCGATGTCACCGCCGTCGCGTCCAGCGTCGTGGACGAGCCGTATGACGTCGTCAGGCCGTACTGGACCTGACTCGACGATGCCTGATCGGTCGCCCACGAGACCGTCGCCGACGTCGTACCGATGCCCGACGTCCCGACCCCGAACACCGCCGGGGCCGTCGGCGTGCCGCTCGGGAGGATCTCGACGCTGACCAGGTTCCAGCGATCCCCCGAAGGGGTCGGATCGGACAGCGTGACGAGGGTACCGGCCGTCGGCGTCGGCGCGTTGAACGACTGGGACCAGAAGGTGTCCCCGACCGCCGTGTCGACGAACTGGTGGATCAACGACTGGCCTGAGCCGGGCGTGCGAGCGGCCGCGGTCGTCCAGTCGTTGCCGACTCCGAACACCCACGAGCCGGCCGCCGTCGTCGTCAGACCGGCCGATGGCGCGCCGCTCGGCGGCGCTGGCGTTGACCGAGGCCCCGATCCCCGCCGCGCCTTGGTAGGCCACGACGGTCATCGACTGGTCGAAGTTCTGCTTGGTGAGCGTCGAGGTCACGGTCGCGTTGGTCAACACGCCGGACGCCGTCGCCGACCAGATCTCAGCGGTGCCGAACTGGGTGTTGGCCCGACGCACGAGCGACCAGGTCAGCCCGGCCCCCGAGACGGTCGTCGACTGGACGGCTGAGGTCGCTCCATCGGCGGCCACGTAGGCGACGAGCAGCTCACCCGGTGCGATCGTCGAGAAGGGCGCGGTGGTCTGCGCGCCATGACCGTCGACGAACACGGTCTTGTCGACGCTGATGGCGCCGGAGGCCGACGAGGTCACGGCGAAGCTTCGCGACACGGAGGGGGCCGGATCGAACGACCCGTTGCCCGCCTGGTCGGCCTTCACCGTGCACGTGCCGACCGCGAGCAGCGTGATGGTCGCGCCGTTCGTGCCACCGGACGTGCAGATCGTCGGGGTGGTCGTGGTGAAGGCGACGGTCAGCCCTGACGACGCCGTCGCCGACACGGTCAGTGGGGACTGGGCCAACGTGCGAGTAGCCAGGGCACCGAAGGTGATCGTCTGGCTGGCCTTCCCCGACGAGGTCGTGAACGTGAAGTCCCCCGAGCTGGTGGCGCCGATGCCGTTCGCGCTGTCGACTCGGAAGTGGTAGGTCGTGTTCGCGGTCAGCCCGCTGAGGACCTGCGAATGCGAGCTCACGGCGGTCGAATCGAGGGTGGTCGAGGTCCCGTAGGCCGTGGTCAACCCGTAGTCGACCTGGCTCGATGACGGCTGGTCCGTCGCCCAGGTGACCGTCGCCGAGGTCGTGCCGATGGCCGATGTCCCGACGCCCGAGATCGTGGGCGCGACGGGCGCGACGCTCACCGGACGCATGATCTCGACGGCGACGAAGTCCCACTGGTCCCCGGCCGGGGTCGGCGAGGCCATGGTGATCGGCGTCTCGACAGGGCCGGCCGGTCCGTTGAGGGCCTGGACCCAGAAGGTCCCGGCCGCGGGGTCGACATCCTGGTGCACCATCGACTGGCCCGGGGCCAACGTGCGCGCCGCCGCCTGGGACCAGTCGATCCCAACCGCGTACACGACCGAGTTGAAGCCGACCATGTTCAGCGTGGCCGACGGCGCGGAGCCCGCGCCGGCGCCGTTGGCCGTCACGGCGTTGCCGATGCCGGCCGCGCCTTGATAGGCGACCACCGTCAGGGACTGGTTGTAGGTCCCGACCCCGACGGCCGAGCTCACCGTGACGTTCGAGAGCACGCCTGTCGCCATGGCCTGCCAGGCCTCGGCCACACCGGACTGGGTGTTCTCGCGGTCGATGAGGGTCCAGGTGAGTCCGGCGCCCGAGACGAGCGCGGTCTGGCCGATGGACGGGGGCCCGTCCATGCCGACGTAGGCGACGAGCAGCTCTCCGGGCGCGGCGGTGCTGAAGGCGTTGGTCGTCACCGTGCCGCGGCCGTCCTTCGAGACGGTCTTGTCCACCGTGATCGGGGGCGGGAGCGCGGGCGTCGTCACCGTTGCAGTCACCGGAGCTGCCCGACGTTGCCGTAGGGATCGGTCCCGTCGACGCGGTAGTGGTACGTGGTCGACGGCGTGAGCCCGGTCACGACCAGGAAGTGGGCCGTCACCAGGTTGGTGTCGGCCGGACTCTGCTGCCCGTAGGCCGCGGTGGTGCCGAACTCGACAAGGCTGGAGGCCTGCTCGTCGGTGGTCCACGCAAAGGTGGCCTGGTCTGGCTGTAGATCTATGATGTGTATGTTCGAGAAGACGGGCGGAGTCGTCCGTGGGGGCGAGGTGGTGAAGGTGAAGTTGGGGCTGACGGCCTCGTTGCCGGAAGAGTCGGTGCTGCGGATGCGGGCGACGTAGCTCGTGTTGGGCGCCAGGCCCGTGATCGTCTGGGCGTGGGTGGTCAGCAGCGTGGGGTCGAGCGTGGTCGACTGCCCGAACGAGGTGGTGGTGCCGTAGTCGATCTTGCGAGGACGCCGGCTCGTCGGTCGTCCAGTTGACCGTGGCCCGATCGGGACCAACTGCGTTGACCGACCGGCCCGAGATCACCGGCGGGGTGACGTCGTTGCTGGCCGCCGGCAAGAGCTCGATCCCCGTCATGTTCCAGCGATCGAGGACGGGATTCGAATCGGCCAGCGTCACCGTCGTGCCGGCCGCCGCGGTCGGTCCCGGCGGAGCCTGCACCCAGCTCGACGTCGTTGCCCGCCTCGTTGACCCACTGCTCCACGATCTCCTGGCCCGCAACGACATCGTGGGGCGTGTAGTGATCAGGGTCGTTGCCCACGCCGATCACCCACGACCCGGGCTGGGTCGTCGTGATCGGCACCGAGGGCGCGCCGGTGCTCCCGCTCGCCGCCGGCCACGGCGCCGATGCCGCTCGCCCCCTTTATGGCGAACACCGTCATGGCCTGGTCGAATCCGGGTGAGGACGTGTTCGAGGTGACGACCACGTTGCTGAGCGGGGTGGGGGCCATCGCCGTCCACACCTCGGACGTACCCGCCTGGGTGTTCGTGCGCTTGGCCAGGTGCCACGTGAGGCCGCCGCCGGCCACCGTCGCGGTCTGCGGGGTGGCGCCGCCCTGAGCGGACACCAGCGCCACCAGCAGCTCGTTGGGCGACGACGTGGTGAACGCCGGCGTGTCGGCCGGACCCGGGCCCTGGTCGATGAACGACTGGTCGATCACGAACGAACCCTGCGACATCAGCGGGCTGATCGGGGTGACGGTGTCACCGTTGATCTGCAGCTTGATGTCCGTCGTGTTGTTGGCCTTGTCGGACTCGACGAAGTTGTTGTCAGGATCGGCTACGGCTCGGAACCAGTAGGTCCCGTCGGGCACACCGGTGATGTCGATGCTCTGGCCGGGATCGCGCCGGTCGTACAGGTCGCCCCAGCCCGGATCGATGCCGCGCACGTTGGTCGGGCTGGCACAGGTCGAGTTGTACATGCCGATGTTGGCCGGCGAGTGGGCCAGCGTCGGGTCGACGCGCACCGAGTCGGCGATGCAGAAGCCGTTCTTGGGGCTGATGGCGACGGGCGCACCGACCGATCCGTCGGCGTTGGGCGAGTAGAGGCCGAACGACGCCAGCGGGAAGTGAAAGTGACCGTGGGCGGCGTGGTAGAAGAACTGGTCGTGCACCTGGATCGACTGCTCGAGGACCGGGTTGCCATTGGCGTCGTAGGAGTACAGACGCTGGATGCCGTCGGCCAGGTTGGTCGACGAGTTGTAGTTGGTCGGCAGGATGTCGAGCGGGCCCTGGCCCGCGTCGAACACGATGTGCTCGTACTGGAAGAGCTTGGTGCCGTCGCCGGGTTCGGTGATGGCGAACTTGCTCGTCGGGATGATCGACTCGAGATCGGGGTAGGCGATCGGTCCCGCGGCGGCGGCCACGCGGGTGTGCACCAGGGGGGCCAGCAGCAGTCCGGCCAGCAGCACCATGATCCCGAACACTCGAGGGGCCGGATGACGACGGCGACTTCTCCCAGGTCGGTCGGCCCCATCGACTAGCTCGTCAATCCCGCGCACAACCAGACTCCTCGTCGTTGTTGACCACTGAGCGTGAGACCAGGCCCCAGGCGCCCGACCCAGACCGCCGCATCGTGTCAGTCGAGGCTGAAGCTGGCCTGAACTCGGCCTGAAATGTCAACGTCGACACACAATGGCGGTGCATGCCGGACGCCTACGCCGGGCGCCGCGCCGCGGTTCGCGCGAGTGGCCAACGTCACGATCGTGACCACCACGACCGGTGAGGACCGCGGATGATCCTGGTGGGGGTCGCGGTGGAGAGCCCGAGAAGGGAATCGAACCCTTGACCTGCTCATTACGAGTGAGCCGCTCTGCCGACTGAGCTACCCGGGCGGGGTGGGAGCCGACGTTACCAGCCGCCCTCGACGGTCCCCGAACCCGTTCTCGCACCCGCGCGGCTCGGCGCGCCGCCGAGATCGGATCAGTGAGGCGGGAGCTGGCAGGCGGCGTCGATGCCGAGGACGTGGTTGAGCCGACCAAAGGCGATCCACGAGCCGATCGACATCGACAGCTCGATGATCTCAGGGTCGGAGTAGGCCGCCTTCATCGTCGACCAGAACCTCTCGTCGTCGTCGAGGCTCAGGTGTTCGGTCGCGAACCGCTCCGCGTACTCGGCCGCCAGCCGCTCGCGATCGCTCAGGTTCTCGCTGTCGCGCCATGTCGCGATGTCGGCGTAGAACGACTCGTCGACCTTCTCGCCCTCGCGCTCGGTGCGCCAGTCGAGGCAGAAGAGGCAGTGGTTGACCTGGGCGATGCGCGTGCGGGCCGCTTCGAACTCGCGCAGGGTGAGCGACGAGTGCTCGTACACCGCGGCCGAGAACATGGCGGCGGGCACGCCGATCTTGGGGACGGCTTCACCCCACACCCACGTGACCGGTTCCTTGTCGGATGGGAGATCGACGCGCAGAGCCATGGGACCTGACGGTACGTCAGATGTTCCGGCCTGCCAACCGGCGCCGGCCGACGCATCACCGCTTTTGGCGACGAATCGCCGCCCCGTAGGGGGCGGATTCGGTCGCCAGAAGCCTGGGGGAACCCGTGAGCCGGAGAGGAGAGGCCGGGGATCAGGCGATGGCGCCGAGGCGCACGAACAGCGCCTGGAACTGCAGCTGCTCGTTGGGATTGCGCACCAGGCCCTCGGCCGTGGCCTGGATGGCGGCGAGCGCCTCGGCGACAGGGGCCGGGCGCCCGGCCACGGCCAACTCGTCGCGGTAGTGACGAGCGATGACCGCCAGCCCGAACCTCAGCTCGTCGATGCGGTGCCGGCGCTGCTCACGCTTGTGGCGGTCGGCCAGGCTCTTGCGGCCGGACCCGCGCTCGCCCATCTGCTTGACCTGTTCCTCGAGCTCGGCTTCCTCGAGCTCCTGACGGGTCCGCAGCGGCGCGGCGGCGTCGTCGATCATGGCGAACAGGTCATCGACGAGGCGGGCGGCGGTCGCGCCGGTGCCGTCGAGCTCGGTCGGCACGGCGGCCCACGCGTCGCGTCGCAGCGCCAGGCGCTCGTCGTTGGCCAACAGGCGCGCCCGGCCGAGGTCACCGGCCGCCGCCGCGGCCGCCGTCTCCGCCGCCGCCGGCTCGATGCCTTCGCTCACGAGGCGATCGGCGATGGCCCTGGTCGGCACCGGCCCGAGATCGATGCGCACACACCGCGACGCGATCGTCACCAGCTCGGGCGGCACCTCTTCGGCGAGCACCACGAACACCGTCCCCGCCGCCGGTTCCTCGATCGCCTTCAACAGGATCGGCGCGTTGCGCAGCACGAGGTGGAACTCGTCGAGGACCAGCACCTTGCGTCGCCCTTCGACGGGGGCGCGGCTGGCCAGGTCGACGATCTCGCGAGCCTGCTCAGCGGTGATCCAGGGCCCAGTTCGCTCGGTGATCACCAGATCGGGATGGATCTCGGCCAGGGCCAGGCGGCGGTGGCGCTCGGCGTCGGCTCCCTCGGATCCCTGGCTGAGCAGATCGGCGGCGAAGGCGGCGGCCAGCGCCCGCTTGCCGCTCCCCCGCGGGCCCACCAGCAGATAGGCGTGCACCGGAGCCTGGGCGGCGGCGCGCAACTGAGCCACGGCCCGCTCCTGGCCCACCACCGTCGCCCATGGGTCGACGGCTGGCTCGATCAGACTCACACGAGGAGTTGTAGCCGCTCGCCGACCACCTCGCGAACGCGCTCGGTCACCGAGCTCGGAGACGCCGACCCGTCGACGACCACCCAGCGCTCGGGGTCGGCCGCCGCCATCGCCCGGAATCCAGCGGCGACGCGGGCGTGGAAGTCCTCACCCTCGCGCTCGAACCGATCCCGATCGGGCCCCAGCCGGGCTGACGCCACCTCCAAGCTCACATCGAGCAGCACGATCAGGTCGGGCCAGACGCCGTGGCACGCCCACTCGGAGATCCGAAGGATCTCGTCGGTCGGCAACCCTCGGCCGTACCCCTGGTAGGCGACCGACGAGCCGACGAACCGGTCGGTGACGACGTGGCGCCCGGCCGCCAACGCCGGGGCCACGACCTGGTCGATGTGCTGGGCCCGGTCGGCGGCCATGAGGAGGGCCTCGGCCCGATCGGTCAGCCCGACGGTCCCAGGGTCGAGCAGGATGGCCCGCAACTTGGCGCCCACCTCGGTTCCCCCCGGCTCGCGCGTCAGCACCGCATCGAGTGCTCCGGCCAGCGCCCGGGCCTGGGTCGACTTGCCACACCCCTCGCCGCCCTCGAAGGCGATGAACCGCCCGGACGCGCCGCCGGTCGTCGCGCTCACGCGCCGAGCTCACCGAGTCGAGGTCCCGGCGTCGGCGCCGGACGCTGCGACGGATGGGTCCCGGCAGCGAAAGGCGCGAGAGCGCTGACCGGCCCGGACCGAGTGCAGAGCCAGCACCCCCGCCGCCATGATGATGGTCGCCGCCAACCACAGCGCCAGGCGCACACCGGGAAGGGCGATGCGCACTCCTTCGATCGTGACGGCGCCGCCGAACCAACGGTCGGACAGCCCGCCCAGCAGCGCGGCGATCAACGGTCCGATGATCATCGACGTCAGCACGCACAGGCGCACGAGCGTGTTGAGCGAGCTGAAGACCCGCCCGCGGTAGTCGTCGTCGACCTCCTGTTGCAACAGCACGAAGCCTTCGACGTAGACCGGCCCGACGGCCACGCCCATGAGGCCCACGGCGACCGTCGCCATCCCCAAGGTCCCGGCGCTGGCCGCCACGAACAGCAGGGCGCCGGCCAGGAAGAGACAGCCCGTGAAGACCCGTTCGGGCTGGAGCCGACGCTGGAAGACGGCCACGCCCAGAGCGCCCAGGGCGACACCGAAGCCGAGCGCGGTGGTGAACAGGCCGTAGCCGGCGGGACCGGAGTGCAACACGTCGGCGGCGTACACCGCCCCGAGAGGGATGAGCATCCCGCCACCGATGAGGCCGGTGGCCAAACCGATGTTGACGGCGCGCACGGTCGGGTTGATGAAGATGAACTGCCACCCCTCGCGCAGCTCGCGCAGGGTCTGGCCCAGACCCGAGTCGGCCGACCGTGCCTCGTCGGCGCGCGACCGGCTCCGCCCGATGGCCAGGCGGCTCACCAGGAACGCCGAGGTCAGGAAGGTGAGGCCGTCGACGTAGAAGGCCAGCGCCATCTGGTCGGTCGAGAACAGGTGCCCGGCGCCGACGCCAGCGAGCCACGCCGACACGTCGGCCAGCACGACGAACAGCAGCGCGGCGAACGGGAAGGTGCCGTAGGCGGCGGCCAACGACAGCGAGTTGGCCCGCGCCAGATCAGCCTGGGGCACCAGGTTGGGCACGCTGGCGTCCTTGGCCGGCGACCACAGCAGCGTCAGCGCTTCGAGCACCAACGACGCCAGCACCAGTGCGGGCAGGCCCTTGACGAAGGGCAGACACACCACCACCGCGGCGCGGCCCAGATCGCAACCCATCATCACCTTCTTGCGGTCCCACCGATCGACCAGCACGCCGGCCAACGGGCCAAAGAAGAACCCCGGCACGATGCGGGCCGCCAGCACCACCGAGATGGCGCCGGCCCCGGCGCCGGCCGAGCCGCCGACCTTGGCCGCCAGCAAGATGATGGCCGACAGACCCAGCCAGTCGCCCGTGGCCGAGACGACCTGGACGATCCAGAGGCGGAAGAACTGGCGCGACCCGAACAGGCGCGTGATCCGATCCGGCGCCCGCGAGGTCGGCTCCTCTGCCGAACCGGGATCGGGACGCGCGGAAGCCACGATCGCAGAGATTACGGCCCGACCGACCTCGCTCCGGGCATCGTCACCGCCCCCGCGTCGACCGCCGACGGGCACCGCCTGCGCCGCTGAACTCGCGAGACGGGCGCTGGGCGGAGCCGAACGGTGGCTCAGAAGGGCTCGTCGGCAGCCGCTTCGGCCACCGAGGCCGGGGTGATGGCCCGCGCCACCTTCTTCGCCGCCGTCTTGGATCCGGCCTTCTTGGCCGCGCTCTTCTTGGTGCCGGCCTTCTTGGCCGTGGTCTTCTTGGCCTTCTTGGCCGGTGCTCGCTTGCGGGCCGTCTTCTTGGCCGGACCACGCTCGCGCCGATCGGCCAGCAGTTCGGCGGCCCGCTCGTCGGTCAGGGTCTCGACGTCGTCGAGCTTGCGCAACGAAGCATTGGTCTCGCCATCGGTCACATAGGGCCCGAAGCGGCCGTCCTTGATCACCATCGCCTTGCCGCTCACCGGGTCCTCGCCCAGCTGGCGCAGCGGCGGTTTGGCCACCTGACCTCGGCGCAACTTCGGTTGGGCGAACAGAGCGATGGCCTCGGGCAGCTCGACGGTGAGCAACTGCTCCTCGTTGGTCAGGCTGCGGCTGTCCTTCTTGCCGTCGGGCAGATCCTTTTGGATGTAGGGCCCGTAACGACCGTTCTGGGCCGTGATCTCGACCCCGTCGGCCGGATCGATGCCCACGACGCGCGGGAGCGACAGCAGTTCGAGGGCCTGGCCGAGATCGACGACGTCGACCGTCATGGTCGAGAACAACGAGGCCATCTTGGGCTTGGTCTGCCCGTCGTCGTCGTACTCGCCCAGCTGCACGTAGGGGCCGAAGCGCCCGTTCTTGGCGTAGACCATGAGGCCGGTGGCCGGATCGGCGCCGAGCTCACGACCGCCCTTGGGCGCGGCGAGCAGCTCGAGCGCCTTGTCGACGGTCAGCTCGTCGGGCGCCAGCGTCGCCGGGATGCTCGCGGTGTCGTCGCCCCGGATGAGATAGGGACTGTTGTCACGTCCGGGCTTGGCGACGATCAACACGCCGTCCGGATCGAGACCGATGGGGATGGCGTTGACCTCGGCCGCATCGATGTCGTCGATGTGGTCGCTCACCATCTGCTTGAGCCCGCCCGAGCGCTGCCCGTTGTCGTCGGCCGGTCCGAAGTAGAAGTCGGCCAGCCACGGGACGAGCTCCTCGGTCCCACCGGCGATCTCGTCGAGGTCGTCTTCCATGTGGGCCGTGAACGAGTAGTCGACCAGGTCGGGGAAGTGGCGCTCGAGCAGGTTCACGACGGCGAACGCCTTGAACGACGGGACCAGCGCCGTGCCCTTCTTCCACACGTACTCGCGGTCCTGGATCGTCTTGATGGTCGACGCGTAGGTCGACGGCCGTCCGACGCCGAGCTCCTCGAGCCGCTTCACGAGTGAGGCCTCGGTGTAGCGCGCCGGGGGCTGGGTCTCGTGGCCATGAGGCTCGATCGAGCGCACGTCGAGGCCGTCGCCCTCGGCCATGACCGGCAGCTGGCGCTCCTGCTCGTCGGCGTCGTCGTCCTCGTCGCGATCGACCACGTAGGCCAGGCGGAACCCCTGATGGGTGATGATCGTGCCGCTGGTCGAGAACTCCGCGTCGGTCCACACCCCGCCGGCCGCGTTGGACGCGCCGAGGCGCACCGTCACCGTCTCGCCGGTCGCATCGGTCATCTGCGAGGCGATCGTGCGCTTCCAGATCAGCTCGTAGACCTGGGCGTCGGCCCGGCTGACCTCGCGGGCGACCTGGTCGGGTGAGCGGAACGTGTCGCCGGCGGGGCGGATGGCTTCGTGGGCCTCCTGGGCGTTCTTCACCTTCTTGGCGTAGTGGCGCGGCTGGTCGGGCAGGTACTCGCGCCCGTAGCGCTGGGCGATCTCGGTGCGAGCCGCGGTGAGGGCCGTCTCCGACAACGTCGTCGAATCGGTCCGCATGTAGGTGATGTACCCGGCCTCGTAGAGGCTCTGGGCCGATCGCATGGCCATCGAGGACGACAGGCGCAGCTTGCGCCCGGCCTCCTGTTGGAAGGTCGAGGTGATGAAGGGAGGCGACGGCCGCCGGCGGTAGGGGCGGCGATCGATCGAGCGCACCGCGAAGGAGGCGTTGGTCAGCTCGCCCGCCAGCGCGCCGGCCCGGACCTCGTCGATCACGACCGCGCCGCCTCTGAGCCGCCCGTCCTCGCCGAAGTCCTTGCCCGCCGCCACTCGGTCGCCGTCGAGCTCGACCAGGTTGGCCGTGAAGGTACGCGCGTCGGCTTCGTCGCTGGCGCCCGTGGCGAACTGGCCCTCGAGATCCCAGTACGACGCGCTGACGAAGCGCATCCGCTCGCGTTCACGTTCGACCACCAGCCGGGTGCCCACGCTCTGCACCCGACCGACCGTGCTCCCCTGACCCACCTTCTGACGGGCGACCGAAGCCAGGGGGCCGTACCCGTAGATCCGATCGAGCAGGCGACGCGCCTCTTGGGCGTCGACCAGGCGCCGATCGATGTCGCGCGGGTTCTCGAGGGCGGCCTGGATGGCCTGCGGGGTGATCTCGTGGAACACCATGCGCTTGACCGGCATCGACGCCGGCGGGTTCAGCACCTCGAGCAGGTGCCAGGCGATGGCCTCGCCCTCGCGATCCTCATCTGTGGCCAGATAGAGCTCGGACGCCCCCTTGAGCAGATCCTTGAGCCGGCGAACGACGTCCTTCTTGCCCTGGGGCACGATGTAGAGGGGTTTGAAGTCGTTGTCGACGTCGATGCCGAGGATCTCCCACTGCCGCTTCTGAGCCTCGGGCACGTCGGCGGCCCGCGGGGCAGGTCACGGATGTGGCCGATCGAGGCCTCGACATCGGACGCGTCGATGACCTCGGAATCGTTCAGGAAGCGCTGGATGGTCTTCGCCTTGGCCGGCGATTCCACGATGACGAGCGGGTTGGCCATTGCCGACAGGTTGAGAGCACGCCGGCCCCCATGTCAAACGGTTCGCTCAGCGATAGGAGGTGGATACAGACGGCGACTGGTTGACAACCCGGATTGTGTTAGGCATACTTACCGACGTGATGGTGTGCCACTGCGCGGCGGTCAACGACGCCGCCATACGCTCCGAGATCGACGCCGGCGTCGTCGACGCGGACACCCTGGCCGACCGCTGCGGAGCGGGCGCCGGTTGCGGTTCGTGCCGCGACGTGGTCGACGCTCTGCTGCGCCAGTTCGCACTCGAACCCGAACCCGTCCCGGCCTGACCTCCCCGCCTGAGCGAACGGGTTAGCCTCCATCAGATGCGTGGCGACCCCGAGATCATCGAGCTGCTGAACGAGATCCTCACGGCCGAGCTCACCTCCATCAACCAGTACTTCGTGCACGCCAAGATGTGCGAGAACTGGGGCTGGCGCGGCTGGCGTCGCACGTCCGCGACGAGTCCATCGACGAGATGAAGGACGCCGAGGCCCTCATCGAGCGCATCCTCTACCTCGAGGGCGTGCCCAACCTCCAGCGGCTCAGCCCGGTCCACGTGGGCGAGACCGTGCCCGAGCAGCTCGAGCTGGACCTGGCCAACGAGGCCGCCGCCATCGAGCGCTACAACCGCGGGATCGCGTTGGCCGTGGGGGCCGGTGACAACGGCACGCGCGAGCTGCTCGAACGAAAGCTCGTCGGCGAGGAGTCCCACGCCGACTGGCTCGAGAGCCAGCTCGAGCTCATCCGCCAAGCCGGTCTCGAGAACTACCTGGCCGTGCAGATCCGCGACTGACCCTCGCTTCGCTCACCGCGGCGGCCGAGCTCGCCGGACCGACCCACATGGCGGGGTGGACGAGGCCCGCTGCGCCATACTCTGCGCTGTGAGCAACTCGTCTCGACCCACATCGGATCCGCCGTCCCTCGAGCTCGAGGAGCGCCCGTGGGGGCGCTACGAGGTGCTGGCCGATGCGGAGGATTGCAAGGTCAAGCGCATGACGGTCGATCCGGGACAACGGCTGAGCTACCAGCGTCACGAGCGTCGGGCCGAGCACTGGCTGATCGTCACGGGCACGGCTCGGGTGACCCTCGACGGCGTCGACCACGATCTCGGCCCAGGCCAGAACATCGACATCCCCCGCGGCGGCGCCCACCGGGTCGCCAACCCCGGCCCGGACGAGTTGGCCTTCATCGAGGTCCAGCTGGGCGACTACTTCGGCGAAGACGACATCGTCCGCCTGTCCGACGACTACGGCCGCTGAGGGCACGACCGTCCACTTGGAGCCCGAGGGCTCATCCCGCCCGAGCCGGAGGGCACCCGGCTGAGCCGATGACGGGAGTCAGTCGGCGGTGAGCTCGGACACGAGCTCGGCGGGCAGCACGGGCTGATCCTCCATCTCGGCGCGACGGCGCCGAGCCTCGGCCACGTCGGGGACGAGCTGGTACGGATCGCGCGGGCGGTCCAGGTGCAGCTCCTCGCTGATGATCCGGTCGATCACCGTGCGGGCGGCCACTGACACCAGGGCCCGCCAGAACCGCCAGTCGGGGTCGACGCCGGCCTCGGTCAGATCCTCGGTCGGAGCCACGACGTGCAAGCGCTTGGCCAGCCGGAACGGGCTGGTCCGGATGGACACGAGCAGATCGAGATCGATGACCCACGCCTCGCCGCCGACCAGGGTCGGGCCGGCCTGCCACTCGATCCGATACCGCTCCATGAACCTTCCATCCGGGTTGGCGTCCAGTTGTCCTCGCCTGATTCTTTCGCGATCGCCGGGACTTGGCCACATTTTCCTTGGCCCGAGCGCGCCGATCCGAACGATGTCGCGGGAACCAGGCCCCCGGTCGCGGCGTCGGAGAGTCGTTCACAACCGGAGGGATGACGTTGATGGGCAACCAGGGACTCGTTCGGATGCCGAGACGACCCAGAGCGATCGGGCTCGCACTCGTCGCCATGCTGGCCGCCGTCGCCGCGGGATGCGGGGGCTCCAAGCCCACCGTCAACGTCTCGAACCCCGCGGGGTTGTCGAGCGCAGGCGTCGACGCCGGCATCACCGTCACGGGCACCGGCCAGGTGAGTGGCAAGCCGGACACGCTGACCACCCAGTTCGGCATCCTGGCCAAGCAGGGCTCGGTCAGCGCCGCCGTAGCCAGCGCCGCCGGCGTCGCCAACACCGTCGTGGACACGCTCAAGGCCAAGGGGGTCGCCGACACCGACATCCAGACCCAGAACTACTCGGTGTCGCCGTCGTTCCAGACGGTGAACGGGCGTCAGGTCCCCAACGGCTACCTCGTGGGCGAGACCCTGTCGGTCAAGCTCCACGACATCCCCAACGCCGGCGGCGTGATCGATGCCGTGACCGCCGCCGGGGGCAACGCCGTCTCGGTGCAAGGTGTCTCGTTCACCCTCGAGGACAACAAGCAGCTGCTGGCCCAGGCCCGCCAGCAGGCCTGGGCCGACGCCGAGGCCCAAGCCAAGCAGCTGAGCCAGCTCAGCGGACACCACCTCGGCTCGACCCAAGGCATCAACGAGACGACCAACCCCACGAGCTTCGCGGCCAGCGCCAGGTCGTTCGACCAGTCGGCGGCGCCGGTCACCAACCTCGAACCAGGCCAGGTGTCGACGACGGTGTCGCTCAACGTCCGGTTCGCGCTGAGCTGACGAGCCGCATCGCGTCCGGAGGTCGGGAGACGAGCCGGCCGAACGCCCGGGACGGGCGTCGAGCGGCCTCAGGACTGGGGCCGGCGGTAGACCACCAGCCGCACCTTGGTGCCGCCGGCCGACGAGGTGATCTCGGCCTCGTCGGCCAGCACGCGGATCAGCGGGATGCCCAGACCGTGCTCGCTCTCGAGCCGTCCCGGATCGCTCAGCTCGCCGACGGCCTCGAGCTGGCCCGGCTCGAGGCCGTGGCCCCGATCGAGCACCTCGACCTCGACGCGGTCCTCGCCGAGATCGCAGCGGATCACGATGCGTTCGTTGCTGGACAGGTCGGCGTGGGCTTCGATGGCATTGGTGGTGGCCTCGGACACGGCCAGACGGAGGTCGTCGATCCGTTCGTCGCGGAAGGTCGCGTCGAGGTCCGCGGCCGCCGCCACCACCTGGCGGGCCAAGCTCACGTACTCGGGCCGGGCCGGGATCTCCAGCACCACCTCACCCATCGGAGGGGTCCGACGCAGGGGCCGGTGACGGCGCCGGGCGGACGCGTGCGTCGAGGGCCCGGTCGAGGTCCGCGTACAGCTCCACGATCTCGTCGAGGCGCGTGAGCTCGAACAGCGCCCGGACGCGCGGCGCGGGCCCGGCCACGATGAGGTCGCCGTTGCGGCTCCGTACCCGCTTGAGCACGCTGACGATGACCCCGAGACCGATCGAGTCGACGAAGTCGACCTTGGACAGGTCGAGCACGATCTTGATGTGGCCCTCGCCGACCACGGTGACCACCTGTTGGCGCAGGCGCGGCGCCGTCGCCAGCTCGATCTCGCCGATCACGGCGATGACGACCCACTCGCCGACCGTCGACAGGTCGATCGCGAAGAGCACGCCGAGGCCTCCCTGTGTCCGGTCGTCGATGGCACCTGCGGAACCCATGAACGTACCGGAGCACGTGCCCTCGTGGTTCGACGAAGGGCCCCCGCCCGCGTCGCGATCACAACGTCGCCCGCTCGGCGTTCGTCGGCTACTCGTGGGCCATGGTGGCCTCGGCGCTCAGATCGATGTCGGGTAGGAGCGGCCCGATCAGGGGTAGATCGGTGCGACTGCGATAGGTCACGCGAACCTCGACCCGTCCCCCGCTCTGGGCGTGGCGCGCCACCTCGACGCGCAATCGGTCGCTCGCCAGAGGTCCGGCGCTGACCGCCGCGCCGCGCACCTCGTCGTCGGACGCGCCGACCGACGCGGCCCGGGCCGCCTCGCGGGCGGCGTGGACCACCAGGACCTGATCGCGCCCGACCAGTCCCACCTCGACCACGAGCAACATCATCATGACGACGAGGGGGAGGACCAGAGCCAACTCGACCGCGGCCTGCCCGGCGTCCGCCCCGGTCCCCCGACCTCGTCGGCTCAATGCACCAGACCGATCACGTGCCCGAGGACGAAGTCCATCAGCTTGCCGATGACATCGGTCTTGGCCGCCCAACTGGCCACCAGCAGGGCCAGGGCGGCCGCACCGAGCAGCACCAGGGCGTACTCGGCCGTGGCCTGGCCGCGGGCGCCGGCCAGGCGGCGAGGAGGATCGTCGGTCCCCGAATCGATCGACGAGCGGAACCGGTCGGACCTGAGGGCCATGACCGTCGTGTGCAGATGGACGAGAAGTCGCAGCATGGAATCTCCCTTTCGCGAAGTCACAGAGGACGAGCGAGCCGTCGAAGGGTCGGGCGACGAGCCGCGACGAGTGGGGGAAGCTCGACGACCTCAGGACGACAGGTGCGGCAGCGACGCGACCACGAGCGGCACGACGGTTAGCAGGCCGAACGCGGGGAGGATGCAGACGACCAGCGGGAACAGGAGCAGGACCGGAAGGCGGCGAGCCGCCTCTTCGGTGTGTCGGCGGCGCAGCAGCCGGGCGTCGAGGGCGACGCGCTCGAGGGCGGGGCCGAGCGGAGCGCCGTAGCGCTCGGCAGCCACCAGGGAGGCCGCGAGGGGACGCACCGGCGAGCCCAGCCGCCCGAAGCGGTCGAGAGCGTCGGCCAACGGCTCGCCCATCGCCTCACGACCGACGACGTCGGCCAGCGCCTCGGAGATGAGCCCCTGGGTCCGCGCCGTGACGGCGCCAACGGCCAAGTGCACGCTGAGTCCGGCCGCCGCCGCCAGCCGGAAGAGCTCGACGACGGCGGGTGCGTCGTCGACGAGATCTCGATCGCGTCGCCGGCGACGAGCCCGAGCTCGCAGATGAGGAACCGTCCACACCGCCACCGCGACGGGCACGGCCAGCACCGGCGCTACCAACGCTACGACCAGACCGACGACGGCCGCCGCCCCGATGCGCCATTGATCGTTGCCGATCTCCGCCCCCGCGGCGTCGGGCGGCCGAGGTGATCGACTCGATGGACCCGGCAGGATCGACATCAGGGGCCGACCGACCAGCGTGATCATCGATGACACGACGACACCCAGGCGACTTGTCCCCCTGGGCCCTGGACCTGGGAACCCGGAGCGAGCGCAGGGATCGACGAGCCGCGCCAGACGGGCGGGCGCCCGGCGACGCGGCCTGATGGCGATCACGATGGCCGCGGTCATCAGGGCGGCGGCGATCACGTGACCCGCCCAACGAGCTTGACCATCCAGATCGCACCCAGACCGTCGAGCACGACACCGGCCACGAGGCATGCCCATCCCACCGGCGTGGTGAACATGACCCCGCCGACCCGACCGTCGGTGACCCACGAGTAGGCGGCGAAGCCGACGGGCGCCAGGACCATGACCGCCGCCGACGTCCGAGCCTGTGAGGTCAGGGCGCGGACCTCGGCCATCAACTCCGCCCGATCCCGCAGACCGGCGGCGGCCCCATCGAGCGATCGAGCCTGGGCCCCGCCCAGCTCGGCGCCGAGTCCGAGGGCGGCACCGGCGAGCACCCGGACCGGATCGGGCCGCGCCGCCACCCAGGCGTCGATCACATCGGTGACACCCATCCCCACATCGAGCCGTCCGAGGCTCCGCCCGAGGTCAACGGCCGACCGGCCTCCCGGCTGAGCCCGGTGCGCCTCGGCGAGCGCGGCCGCCAGCGACGAGCCGGCGCGCAACGAACGCGCCGTGCCCTCGAGCAGCTCGGCGTGCTCGACCTCGTCCCGGCCGGCCGGGGCCAGCCAGTCCCGCCAGTCGAGGGCCAGGAGCATCCCGGTCAGCCGAGACGCCGGACCCGGGCGACGGCCACGAGCCAGCCACCGTCGGGCCCGCGACCCCATGAGCTCGTGGGCCGATCTCCCGACCTCCTCGGTCGAGGGCCAGGTGGTGGGAAGGCGGTCGCCCAGCTCGGACCGCTCGCCGCCGCACGGCTCTCGCGGTCATGGTTCGATCCAACCCGGGTCGGGAGGCCCCGGCGCCGGCGGATCTCGCCGGGCACTGCGGCAGCGCCCGCAGACCGGCCGCGGTCGCGAGCGAGCGCATGTCGATCCGACCGTCGCCGTCGAGGGGGCCGACCTCGTCGACGGCCACGACACGACGCTGACCGTCGCCGCCCCGCTTGATGTGGACGACGAGGTCGATGGCCGAGGTCACGTAGTCGCGCACCACAGCGTGCGGCAGGTCGACGTCACCCATCAGGACCATGGTCTCGAGCCGCCGCAGCGCGTCGAGAGTGCCGTTGGCGTGGCAGGTGGACAACGACCCCTCGTGGCCGGTGTTCATGGCCTGGAGCATGTCGAGGGCCTCGCCCGAGCGGACCTCGCCCACGACGATGCGATCAGGACGCATCCGCAGCGACGCCCGGACCAGATCACGGATCCTGACCTCGCCTTGGCCCTCGGCACTGGCTGGACGCGATTCGAGGCGCACCACGTGATCGCCCGGGAGGCGCAGCTCGGCGGCGTCCTCGATGGTGACGATCCGCTCTCCGGGCGGGATGGCGCCGGCCAGCGCGTTGAGCAGCGTCGTCTTGCCGGCACCGGCGCCGCCGCTCACGATCACGTTGGCTCGGGCTACGACGGCCCACCTCAGCATGGCCGCCACCCCCGAGGTCGCCACGTCGTCGAGCCGGACCGGCCGGGCGCCGAACCGCCGGATGGTCAGGCAGGGCCCGTCGATGGCCAGAGGTGCCACGATGGCATGCACCCGAGAGCCGTCGGCCAACCTGGCGTCGACGATCGGGTTGGCCCGATCGACGTGACGACCGAGCGGCGCCAGCACGCGTTCGATGAGCCGCAGCGTCGTCGCTTCGTCGAGGGTCAGCCCCGTCCGCACGAGGCGGCCGGCCCGATCGACCCAGACGTCTCCCCCACCGTTGACCAGGACGTCGGTTACCAGATCGTCGCCGAGGAACGGCTCGAGGGGACCGAGTCCGGCGATGCGCGCCACCACGAGGGCGCAGGTCCGTGCGGCCGAGAGGTCGTCGAGCAGGGGTGCCTCGTCGCGGACGATCGCCTGCACCCGGGCTTCGTTGGTCTCGGGCCCAGCCGGCTCGGGATCGGCCAGCAGGCGCCGTTGGACGCGCTCGACCAGCGCGTCGGTGATCGGCGAGGAAGCGGCGGCTGCCGACGCCAGCGTCGGCTCGGGTCCCAGACGGCCGACGCCCACGCGGCCGACCGGAGGTGAGCTCAGCGCGTCGAGGGGGCTCATGCCGCCCTCCCGAGGGCGCGTTCGAGCCCACGCGGAAGCCGCCCGGCGAGCAGCCCGGCATCGACCGCCCGGGCCACGGCCGGCTCGACCGGCACCTCGGCCACCACCGGCACGCCGATGACGTCCTCGATCTCGCGCCGTCCGAGGGCGCGGCCCTCCTCGCTCACGAGGATGATCCCCGACGGTCGCACTGGGGCGGCGACCGAGCGGCGCAACGACAGGTAGCAGCCTCGGGTCACGAGGAAGCTCTCGGCCGCCGATGCCGCCAGCACGGCATCGGCCTCGTCGGCGCCCCCTCCGGACCAGCGAGGCACCCCGCAATCGACGATCACCGACCGGTGCTCGGAAGCGAGGATCCCGCCCAGGACCTCGGCCCGCTCGGGTGGTCCCAACGAACCCCGCCCCCGGACCAGCATCGACAGGTTGTCGGCGACTCCCACCTCGAGCCGCGAGAGCCCGTCAGACGGGACCTCGACGCCGGCCGCCAACCAGTCGGTGAGCCCGAGACCGGTGGGCTCGGCCACGCCGAGGACGGCCGGCGCGTCCCCGGCCAGGTCGACGAGCAGCACTCCGTCTCGACGTCGGGCCAGGATCAACGACAACGAGGCGGCGACGACCGTCGTCCCGGACCCACCTTTGGCCGACCAACACGCAGCGAACACAGCACTCTCCCCGGGCGACGGCCACCTCGGGGAAAGGCTTCTCGACGGTACCCCGTCGCCGTGGCCCCCTCAAGACCCTCTCGCACTCCCCGTATGCTCCCTCCATGGAGGCGGCCTTCTTCGATCTCGACAAGACGGTCATCGCCAAAGCGTCGATGGTTGCCTTCGGCCGCCCGCTGTACCGCGCCGGCATGATCTCGCGCTGGCTGGTGGTGCGGGCCCTCTGGAGCCAGCTGCTCTTCCAACATCGCGGCGCCGACGAAGAGCGGATGCGCAAGTTCCGCGAGTCGGCCCTGCGCATCACGCGCGGCTGGGATCAAGCGCGCATCAGCTCCATCGTTCGCGACGCGCTGACCGAGGTGGTCGACCCGATCGTCTATGACGAAGCCCTCGATCTGATCCGCCAGCACCAGGCCGCCGGGCGGCGCGTGTACCTGGTGTCGGCCTCGCCCGAGGAGATCGTCGCCCCGCTGGCCCTCTACCTCGGCGTCGACGAAGCCATCGCCAGTCGGGCCCGACTCGACGATGCCGGCCGCTACACGGGCGAAGTCGAGTTCTACAGCTACGGGCCGTTCAAGGCCGAGGCCATGCGCGAGGTCGCCGAGCAGCGCGGCATCGACCTGAGCGCGTCCTACGCCTACTCCGACTCGGCCACCGACGTGCCCATGCTCGAAGCCGTGGGGCATCCGTTCGCGGTGAACCCCGATCGCGACCTGGCCAGGGTCGCGGCCGAGCGCGGCTGGGAGGTCCTGCAGTTCCGCCACGGCGTGCCGCTGCGCGAGCGGGTGTCGATGCCCCCGCCGCGCCAGACCGCGCTGGGCGTGACGCTCGTCGCGGTGAGCGCCGCCAGCGTCGGGGCGTGGTGGTTCTGGCGGAGGCGAGCCCGCCCCTCGGTCGTCGCGCCGACGACGCCCTCGCGGCTCGAGCAGGTGCGCGCCGCTACGCGCCGCTCAGCGGCACGCACCGGGACGGCGGAGATGCGACTCAGGCGTCCTGAAGCTTCTTCACCGCGAAGGCGGCCAGAGCAATGACGACGACGAGCACCAAGAGCTTCTTCATGACCCGCAGCTTAGTGGGGCTCGGCCTGGCCGTGTCTAGCCTGCATCGGGACCTTTCGAGGCCGGGCCGCCTGGAACACGATCCGGACCGATGCCCCGCCTGAGGGTGACGAGTTCCCGGCCTCGATCGATGCGCCCTGGGCGCGGGTCAGCGCCGCCACGATGGCCAGCCCCAATCCGGTGCCGCCGGTCTCCCGACCACGAGCTGGATCGGCCCGGACGAACCGCTCGAAGGTGACCGGCAGCATCGACGGCGCGAAACCGGGTCCGTCGTCGGCCACGACCAGCTCCGTCGTCCGGCCGACCGAGCTGACGCTGACCTCGATGCGGTCGGTGGCATAGCGCCGAGCGTTGGCCAACAGGTTCACGATGATCTGGTCGACCCGGTCGGGATCGGCCCACGCGTGACCTGATCCGACCACCTCGATGGTGGGGCCGTCACCGCCGAGCGAGTGGGCCAGTCGGTCGCAGGCCGCGCACAGGTCCACCGACATGGGCCGCAGCTGCAGCTCTCCGGCGCGCACCCTGGCCAGGGCGAGCAGGTCCTCGGCCAGACGCCCGAGCCGGATGGCCTCGTCGAGGGCACTGCCCAACGACGCCTCGACCTCGAGCTCGTCGTAGGGCCGGGCCAGGGCCAGCTCGAGCTCGCCCCGCAGGATCGAGATGGGTGTCCGCAGCTCGTGGCTGGCGTCGTCGATGAACATGCGCTCGTTGGCCACGGCCCGTTCGATCCTGGTCAACATGGCGTTGATCGTGCGGGCCAGGTGCTCGATCTCGTCGTTGCTGTCGGGCACGGGCAGCCGGCGCCCCAACTCGTTGACGGTGATCTCGTCGGTCTCCTCGGTCAGGCGCCGCACCGGTCGCAGGGCCGCCCCGGCGAGCACCCACCCGCTTCCGGCCAGCAGCCCCACGAGCAGGGGGCTGGCTACGAGCAGGATGAGCTCGAGACGTTGGCGTGCCCGGATGTACCCGTCGATCGACGAGCCGACGACGAGGACCATTCGGGTCCCGTCCACGCTGATCGGCGTGGCCAGCAGCTCGCTGTCACCCCCGAGCTCGCGGACGTCACCGCGGAAGTATCGGGTGCCGACGACGGTGCCCAGCTCGGATCGGCTGAGCACGGGGATGGCGTGCTGCGGCCGAGCCGGGGCCTGGTCCCGGACCTGTCCGTCGAGGGTCAGCAACTGGGCGAAGGGATCGCGGTCGGGCAGCTGACCGTGGTCGCTGGTCGTCACGACGGCCAGGTCGCCGGCCCGGCTCTTCAGACCGCGGTCGACCGCGGACAGCAGCTGGTGGTCGAGCACGTGGTACAGCGCAAAGGTGAACACGAAGAGCAGCAGGGCCGATCCCAGCGCGAACAGCACCGCCAGGCGGCTGCGCAGCGACGACGGCAGGAGCCTCACCCCCACAGAGTACGGACGGGAGCGGGGGACGGAGCGGTCAGCCCCGAGCGTCTCGCGTCCCTGAGGTCATGGTGGCCGGAGCCGGTGCCGCCGCCGGCTGGTCGGCGTCGTCCCGGAGCCGGTAGCCCACGCCCCGAACGGTCTCGATGTCGGCCCGACCAAAGGGACGATCGACCTTCTCGCGCAGGTAGCGCACGTAGACGTCGACGACGTTGGAACCGCCCTCGTAGGCGAAGTCCCAGACGTGCTCGATGATCCTGGTGCGGGTGAGCACCTCGTCGGGGTGGCGCATGAGGAACTCGAGCAGCGCGAACTCCTTGGCCGACAGGTCCACCTGGGTGTCGGCACGACACACCGTGCGGGTGACCGGATCGAGGGTCAGGTCGCCCACGGCGAGCACCATCGGGCGCTCGATGGGACCGCGCCGCGTCAGCGCCCGCAGGCGAGCGAAGAGCTCCTCGAAGGCGAAGGGCTTGGTGAGGTAGTCATCGGCGCCGGCATCGAGGCCGCGTACCCGGTCTTCGACCGAATCGCGGGCGGTGAGGATCAGCACGGGCGCCCAGCGCCCCTCCTCGCGGAGGGTGCGGCACACCGAGAAGCCGTCGGGCTCGGGGATCATGGCGTCGAGGACGACGGCGTCGTACTCGCGCTCGCGCGCCGACCACAGCGCTTCGGCGCCGTCGGCGGCCACATCGACGGCGTAGCCCTCGCGCTCGAGGCCCCGACGGACCAGCGCCGCCATCTTGACCTCATCCTCGACCACGAGCACACGCACGTGGCGGAGCGTAGCCAAGCTCTCATGAGAGCTAGATGAGATTCAGTCCGTCGATTCTCATCGTTCTCTCACGGCCGGTGTGGCACCGTCACCTTCGGAAGGTCGCCCGGCCGCCCCCGGGAGCCTGGCATGAGCGAGGCTCCTGATTCGGGCGCCCTTTCCGTGACCGCGGGCAGCAGGCCCGTCCCCAGCCGGGCCTGCTGCCACGGTCTCGGCCCGTCGAGACCGAGCGATCAGTCCGTCGTGGTCGTCGTCGACGGGAGGATGTTGGGGTTGTCGGACCGCAGGATGCCGGTCACGGCGCAGGTCAACGTCCCCGTCGGGGTAGTCGCCGAGGTGTCCGACGTGCCCGACGTGTCGGACTCGCCGAGTGGCCCCTCGGCCTTCCAGTCCATGACCTGTCCCGGGTCGACCCGGTACACGTCGGCCACACCTGCTCCGACCTGGGTGCCGTCGCGCCGGAACTCCACGGCGATCACATACGAGCTGGCGTGGCCGCTGTTGTTCTTGACCGAGCCGCTGGCGACGGCGTCGCCCGAGGACGAGTCGACGCGACAGCTCAACGGACGCTTGTACACGTCCAGTTGCGGAGGGTGCTTGGTGTCGAAGCCGAACGGGTTGGTGACGATGCCCGTCTGCTGCTCGACCTTGGCCTCGGCGTCAGGACCGGCGGCCAGCTTCTTGGCCGCCTTGTCGAGGGTGCTGGCGCCACGGTCGATGGCGAACACGAGCACGGCGAACAGCCCGATGCCGATCACGGCACAGGCCACGGCCACGATGAGGAAGGCCTTCAGACAGCCGCTGCCCCCGCTCTTGGCCGGCGCCGGCGGCGAGGACGCCGCGTACGGCGGCGGACCAGCCGACGCCGGGGGCGCCGGGGGCATGGCCGCCGCCATCGCCGGCGCGGCGACGACCGGAGTGGTCGCGGTCACCGGCTCAGGGTCCGGTGGCGGCGGTGCCGCGGGTGACGGCGGCTCCGGTGCGGGTGGGGGAGGCGCGGCGGCAGCCGGTGGCGGTGGAGGCGCGGCGGGCGGAGTCACCGGCTCAGGCGGGTACCACTTGCCGTCCGCGGCCAGCCACCAGCCCGGTCCCTGCGACGAATCGCTCACTGGATCTCCCCTCCGAGCGCGAGGGTTCCCACCTTAGTGAGCGACCTGGGCCCGGATCCGGCTTCGGGCGCGCTCGACCGGAGTCGGATCGGCCGGGATGCGAGCCGAGGAGCTAGACGGCCAGGAGGTCGCGCGCGCCGGTGTCGCTCGACGGGTGGCGCAGCTTCGACATGGCCCGCGCCTCGATCTGGCGGATGCGCTCGCGGGTGAGGTTGAAGTGCTCGCCCACCTCTTCGAGGGTGCGGGGCTCACCGCGATCGAGTCCGAAGCGCAGCTTGAGGATCTCGCGCTCGCGCTCGTCGAGGGGACCGAGCAGCCGGGCGATCTCCTCGGGCAGCAGCGCGGTGGCGGCGACCTCGAAGGGCGACTCGGCCGAACGATCCTCGACCACATCGCCGAGCTCCGCGTCGCCGTCCTCACGCAACGGCTCGCTCAGCGACAACGGCTCGGCGGCGAAGCGCAGCGCCTCGGTGACCTTGTCCTCGGGCATCTCGACCTCGGCCGACAGCTCCGAGAGCGTGGCCGGACGACCGAGCTTGAGCTCGAGCCGGGCCCGAGCCTTCTGCAGTCGGGCCAGGGTGTCGCCGGCGTGGACGGGGAGCCGGATCGTGCGCCCGGTGTTGGCGATGCCGCGCGTGATGGCCTGACGGATCCACCAGGTGGCGTAGGTCGAGAACTTGAACCCCTTGCGCCAGTCGAACTTCTCGACGGCGTGCATCAGGCCGAGGTTGCCCTCTTGGATGAGATCGAGCAGGGGCAGGCCCGACGCCTGGTACTTCTTGGCGATGGACACGACGAGACGGAGGTTGGACTGCACGAACGTGCGCTCGGCGTCTTCGCCGGCCCGCAGCTCGCGTCGCAGCTCGCGCTTGCGAGCGGGTGTGATCGTGCCCCCGGCCTCGAGCTCGGCGCGGGCCGTGGCCCCGCCCTCGATGGCCTGGGCCAGACGAACCTCGTCGTCCTTGGTCAGTAGGGGATACTGCCCGATGTCGGTGAGGTAGAGCCGGACGAGGTCTTCCTCGTCCCGTTCAACGCGCTCCTTGGGCAACATGCACCTCTTTGTTCAACTGGAAGGCCGATGGCCGGGGGATCGGGTTGGGTGACTCGCCGTGCACAATGGATCGCGGCGGTCGCCGAGACAGAGCAGAGGGTCCGGCTGGACGGCCCGAGTTCCTCTCCACGATACCGAAGCGGTCAAGAGGACCCACCCCAAGATCAGTATCGAGCCACAGGTCATCGCTACCATGCTCTCGTATCGGCCGAACCAGACCGCCCCTGCACCCGTTCGACCAGGGCAAAGTGGGGCCACCTGGGCCGAGCGACCCAAATCGGGTCCCCGCCCGGGGATCGGCCACCACCCGAGCTGAGGACGACGCATGGCTGAGGATGTCGACCTGACCATGGTCACCCTGGTGTTCGATGCGGCTGACCCCGAACACCTGTTGCCCATCCTCTCGAAGTACGTCGTGATCAGCCGAGGTCAGCCGGGATGTCGCAACATCGACCTGACGGCCTCGGCGACCAACGCCGGCCGGTTCGTGATCATCGAGAAGTGGGAGTCGGCCGCCGCCCAGCAGGCCCACTTCGACTCGGCCGAGATGGTCGAGATGGCGAGCGCCTGCACCGGCCTGCTGCGCAACGCTCCCCGCATCGACCTGCTGTTCGCCATCAGCGCCCACGACCTGGCCTGACGGCGGCGGGTGCGCCGTCACCCGCCCCGTGTCCACGCGGTCCCGACATGCAGTTCCGGACGTTCCGGGCGGGCGCCGTCGACGATGATCAGCCGGCGCGCACCGTGTCGGCATCGTCGGACAGCCCGACGATCTGGGCCCACGTCAGGTCGTGGCCGTTCCAGAGGTGGTCGAAGGCGGCATCAGCGGTGTCGGTGAAGCCATGGCGGTTGCGGAAGTTGTACAGCCGCCGCTGACGCTGAGCCGGATAGCCGAGATGGGCCAGCCGGCCGAGGGCGTAGACGTCCCAGGCCACGCGGTGGGCCACCTCGATGGCGTCCTCGGGCGGCGGCTCGCCGAAGGAAGGGGCACGTCGATCCAGCGCCTGCAGGAGCAGCCGACCCACCACCACCGAGACGGCGGACGTGCTCATCTGGCGGGGATGGCGCGGGTCCTCGAAGGCGCCACCGTCGACGGCGATCACGACCGGATCGCTCGACAACAGGTGGGTGCGGGTCAGGGGGTTCGACTCGTCGATCTCGACTCGGACGTCCTCGCCATCGGGGACGCCCACCGCCTTGGCCACCTCGTCGACCACCCCGGCGATCTCGTCATGGTCGAACAGGACCATGGTGAACGACTCGGGGGTGACGGTGGCCATGGTCACGACTCCTCGGAACGGGCCGCGCTCTGTCGGGCCAGGACTTCCTGGCGCGCTTCGAGGGAGAGCTGGGCGATCTCGTCGATCTCGGCGTCGGCGAAGCCGGCCAGCTCCCGGAAGCGGCGCGCCAGCTTGATCGGACTGTCCTCTTCCTCGCCGCGGGCGCCGCCGATCGAGAACAGCTTGTCGACGACCCGCTGGAACTCGAGCGCCCTCGCCCGGCGATCGGGATCGGTAGCGGTGATCTTGCGCAGCCAGTCCGATCCCATCTTCACGTGGGTGACCTCGTCGGCGAGCATCCAGTCCTCGCAGAACTCGAGCACCGGGTCGCCCGACAGCTGGCCGAAGTCGCGCATCGTGTTGAACACATCGATGGCCAGACCCTCGAGGGCACGGTTCACACCGGTGAGCCTCAGGACAGGATCGGGGTTGCAGGCCGCCTCGTACAGGAACACCGATTCGGCGAACTCGCCGATCTCGGTGCCCATCCAGTCGCCGAGCTTGACCGAGATCTCGCAGTGACGAGCTTCGTCCCAGCACTGGCGGGCCATGTCCAACTTGAGCTCGAACGGGGCCTCGTCGGCGCCGTCGCCGACCGGGAAGTCCCAGCACGTGCGGCCGGCGCCCTCGAGCGCCTGGATCTCACCGGTGAAGATGCCGTGCATGAGCCCCCGAGCGCGCTCAGGTGCGCCGATGCTCGTGGGCCCGAGCGGGCTGCGACCGCCCGTGCCCGTCCCGGCGAGGGGTCGCGGATCGCGGGCCCGTTCCATGAAGTCGGTGCGGGCGAACCGCTCGTCGCGAGCCAGTTCGGCGGAGGGCAACATGCGCTTCATGCCGAGACCCCGTCCGCCACCGACGCGGTCGCGCCCTGATCCCCACCGATGGACCCGGCGCCGGCGATGCCGCCGGCGGCCAGCATCAGCTTCTCGAGTCTCGACTGGTGGGCGGCGGCTCGGTCGACCTCCTCGGGCGTCTCGAGCAGCGACTGAATAAGCATCTCGCCGTCGCGCCAGTCCTCGAACTCGTCCTGCAGGGCGAACTTGAGCGAACGGATCGTGGGGGCGTCGGTGATCGTGCTCGTGTTGTTGAGGTGGTAGGTGTAGGCCGCGATCGTGTACGGGATGAGCACGCGGTAGACGCCGACGAGCTTCTCGATCGTCAGCTCGGGCGCCTCGGGCTCGGTCATGGCGTCGACGAAGGTGACCAGCTCGTCGTTGGCGGGGACGGTGAGCCGATCGGGGTTCATCTCGCGGAGCTCGGGCAGGCGCTTGTGCCACAGCTCGGCATGCCACGCATGGTGGTAGCAGTGCGTACCCAGGCGCATCTTGATGTCGAGCTCGGGCACCGTGGCGACCCACCCGCCGAGCACCTCGAAGAGCCGCATCTCGATCCACTTGTAGTTTCCGACCCGCCTCGCCGAATCCTCGACGGTGAACGCACCCGGGAGCTCGCGACGGTCCCACGGCGCGAACGCCGCCCGGGGCTTGCTCGGATCAGCCATCGATTCCCCCTACTCCGGCGCGACCCCTTCGAGCCGCGAAGTCAGACAACATGACTTTATCTGTCCAACGTCGCATCGGGGACTCGACGCCTCCGACGAGCGGATCGCAGGGCCCGCCGCGACCGCACCGGCGACCGGGCTAGGGGTTCACCAGCGCCTCGCGGCCCTCGGCCTCGATCTCGGCCGCGCGTCGCCCCGCCGCCTCGGCCGCGGCCGACCGGCCCGTGCCGGCCAGGACCCGTCGCCGGATCGTCCAGCTGTAGGCGCTGCGCTCCCTCACCGCGAGGCGTTCACTGACCAGAGCCGACGCCAGGTCGAAGCGACCCGAGCGGATGGCCGCCTCGATCAGCGTGCGCTCGACGACATCTCGCTGGGCGTGGCTGCCCCCGAACTCGTGCAGACGGGCGCGAACGCCCCAGAGGTCACCGATCGCCGCCGCGTACGCCCCCTCGCCGTGGTGCAGCACACCGCGGCAGACGTCGAGCCCGACCCTGGCCGTCATGGCCCACCCGCTCGTGGAACGATCGCCCGACTCGACGACCTGCTCGAGAGCCACGACCAGATCCCGCGCCCGCTCGAGGTCGCCGGCACCGACGAAGGCGATCACGGCGTGCATGTCGTTGAACGGATAGAAGCCAGGTCGGAGCACGGCGGCCCACGCGTCGGCCAGCGGTCTGAAGCGACCACCGACGTCGACGGCGTCGAGCCACAGGCGCCACAGCAGGCCCGAGGCATCGAGCAGTTCGAAGGCCACGTCGGACGACCCGGCGTGGCGCACCGCCCGGTCATACAGGTCGAGAGCCGCCGGCGCGTCACCCGCGTCGAGCAGGTACAGCGCGTAGTGCCACGAGTTGTGGACGTTCAGGAAGTTGCCCGTGACCCAGTCGGCTTCGCGCTGGCGCATGAAGCGGACGCCATCACGGACCCGGCCCTGCATCTCGTAGGTGTGGACCACCGCGTGGATGGCCCACACGTCTTCGGCGTGAGCGTCGAGCGCGGCGTAGCCCGCCTCCCGCGCCTGGTCATAGAGGTTGCACTCCTCGAGGCCGAAGGCGTGCATACCCGAGACGAATCCAAACCGCGGATCGTCGGGAGCCCACACCGCCAGGGCCCGACCGATGCGATCGCGCAGGTTGAGCGCGTTGCCGCTGAGGAAGTCGATCTGGTGGCCGACGGCGAGGGCCAACAGATCCTGAGGGTGCTCAACGGTGATGTCATCGAGGAGCCGACCGGCGCCGAGGAGGTCACCCGCCACCCAGGTCTCCGCCGCGGCCAGGTGGGCGCGCTCACGCGGCTGGAGGGACCGCGAGCCGCTCGCCTGCTTGGCTTCGTCGAGCGTGGAGCGGGCGCGCGCCACGTCGCCCCCATCGGTCGACATCAGAGACAGGTAGACGCTCAGCAGCCGACCCATGACGAACCCGGGGTCGGCGTCCATCGACGCCCGGGTCTCGTCGACGACCTCGGCCTGGAAGCGGACGAGTCGGTCGAGAGCCCGGTCGTAGGCCTCGATGGACTCGGTGGTGCCCGTGAGGGCCAGGCCCTGGCGGTCGCTCACCATCGTCGGCATCAGGATCGATAGCGATTGGTGATCGGCAGGCGGCGGTCCTTGCCGAAGGCCTTGGTCGTGATGCGCACACCCGGCGGGGTCTGGCGCCGCTTGTACTCGGCCAGGTCGATCAGCCGGACGATCCGCTCGACGACGACGCGGTCGAATCCGGCCTCGATCAGCTCGCCGGCCGTCCGATCCTCCTCGACGTAGGCCTCGATGATCGGGTCGAGCACCTCGTAGGGGGGCAGGCTCTGATCGTCGCGCTGGTCGGGCCGCAACTCGGCCGAGGGCGGCTTGGTGAGCACCGCCTCGGGGATGATCTCGCGACCGGCGCGAGCGTTTCGATCCCGACAGAGGCGGTAGACGAGCAGCTTGGGCACGTCCTTGATGACGGCGAAGCCGCCGGCGGTGTCGCCGTAGAGCGTGGTGTAGCCGACTGCGCTCTCGCTCTTGTTGCCGGTCGTCAGCACCAACCAGCCGAACTTGTTCGACAGCGCCATGAGGGTCACTCCCCGGATGCGCGACTGCAGGTTCTCCTCGGTCAGATCGAGGTCATGGCCCGCGAAGCTCGGCGCCAGCATCTCCATGAACGCCCGATGGGCGGGCTCGATGGTGATCACCCGGTGATCGATCCCGAGGTTGGTGGCCAGCGCTTCGGCGTCGGACACGGAGTGATCGCTCGAATATCGCGACGGCATGAGCACGCCGTGCACCCGATCGGCCCCGAGCGCATCGACCGCCAGCATCGCGACCAACGACGAGTCCACGCCCCCTGACAGGCCGATCACGACGTCACCGAACCCGTTCTTGGTCACGTAGTCGCGCGTGCCGAGCACGAGGGCCTCGTAGATCTCGCGATCGGGTTCGAGCATCGGCGCGCTGGGTGCCACCGCCAGCGAACGGTCGGCTCGATCGAGATCGGCCGGACTGATCTCGACGACCGGGGCCGGCGTGGTCGTCGCCTCGTTGCGCTCGGGCACGTCGACGTCGGTGACGAGAAAGGCCTCCTCGTACTGCGGCGCCCGGGTCACCACCCGACCATCACGGTCGATCACCAGCGACGCGCCGTCGAAGACGAGCTCGTCCTGGCCACCGACCAGGTTCACATAGGCGATCGGGCACCCGGCCTCGGCCGTGCGGGCGGCGAGGGTCGCGTCGCGAACCCAGACCTTGCCGGCGTGATACGGGGATCCGTTGATGTTGACGATCAGCTCGGCGCCGCCTCTCCCGGCCTCGGCCACCGGCCCGTCCGGTGACCACACGTCCTCACAGATCGTGACGCCGACGAGGGCGCCTCCGACGCGGTACAGCGTCGGACCCTCTGTCCCGGCACGGAAGTAGCGACGCTCGTCGAAGACCTCGTAGTTCGGCAGCAGGTGCTTGTGGTAGATCCCGACGATGCGGCCGTCCGCGCACACCGCCGCCGCGTTGAACAGCTCGCCGTCCACCCGGTCGACGAACCCGACGAACGCCGCGCACCGCCCGCTGGCCGCCGCGATCCGATCGAGCGCCTCACGGTTGTCGGTCACGAACGCCGGCTTCAGCAACAGGTCCTCGGGCGGGTAGCCGGTCACGGCCAGCTCCGGGAACGCCACCAGGTCGCAGTGGTCGGACTCGGCCGCCTTCATGGCCTCGACGATGCGTTCAGTGTTCCCGTCGAGGTCGCCTACGACGAGGTTGAACTGGGCCAAGGCCACACGTAGCTGGTGCACGGCCCAAGCCTAGGGGCGACCTCCGAACCAGGACCTACATTTGCGCCATGTCGCGCGTGCGGTCGGCCGATCTGGCCAGCGAGGTCGAGCGCAGCGCGGCGCCGGCCCGCGTCGCCGCCGTCATCGAGCAGCTCGCCGAGACCCACGAGGATCTCGACGAACGCCTGGCGGCCACGCCCGCGCTGGCGGCGCGCCTCGTTGCCGTGACCGCCGCCAGTCGCTCACTCACGCGGCTCCTGACGTCCGAGCCGCGGGCGTTCGAGGTCCTCGTCGATCTGGATTCGCGGCCCCCACTCGACGCGGCCACCACCGACCGGCTCGCGGAGTGGAAGAAGCTCGAGTTCCTCCGCATCGCGGCGCGGGACCTCACCGGACTCGACGACCTGGTCGCGGCGTCGGCGGCCCTCGCCGACCTGGCCGACGACGTGCTCTCGTCCGCCTGCCTGCTCTCCGACGCCCAAGAGCTGGCCGTGATCGGCATGGGCAAGCTCGGAGGCCGCGAGCTCAACTACTCGAGCGACGTCGATGTGATGTTCGTCGGCGACGGTGAGGCGGGCGACATCGAAGGCCGCGCCCGTCACGTCATGGAGGTCACGCGCCACTGCTTCCGTGTCGACGCCAACCTCCGGCCCGAGGGCCGCGACGGTCGCCTCGTGCGCACCATCGAGAGCTATGAGGCCTACTGGGATCGATGGGCCGAGCCGTGGGAGTTCCAGGCGCTGCTCAAGGCGGCGCCGGTCGGCGGCGATCGCCATCTCGGGCTCCGATTCACCGACACCGCCCAACGCTGGCTCTGGAGCCACCCGTTCAGCGCCGACGACCTGCGGTCGCTGCGGACCATGAAGCATCGAGCCGAGGAGCTCGTGTCGCGGCGGGGGCTCGACGAGCGCGAGATCAAAGTCGGGCCTGGGGGCATCCGTGACATCGAGTTCACGGTGCAGCTGCTCCAGCTCGTGCATGGTCATGCCGACCCGGGCCTGCGCTCGCCGAACACCCTCGCCGCGCTGGGCGAGATGGCCCAGGCCGGGTACGTCGACCCGGGCGATGCCGAGCAACTCGTCGCCGCCCACCAGTTCCTGCGCACCGTCGAGCATCGGCTGCAACTGGTCGACGAGCAGCAGGTCCACACCATTCCGACCGACCCCGACGCCGTCGACCACCTGGCCCGCGTCCTCGGATATCGCGACACCCGTGAGGGCCAGGCGGCCGAGCTGTTCACCCGGGAGCTGCGCCGCCAGCAGCTGGCGGTGCGGGCCATCCACGAGCGCATCTACTTCCGACCCCTGCTCGAGGCCTTCGCGTCGACCGATGGCGCGCTCAGCCCCGAGTCGGCCGAAGCCCGCCTCACGGCCTTCGGCTTCACCGATGCGCGCCGCACGCAGGCGGCCGTCCGCGAGCTGACCCGAGGCCTCAACCGCACGAGTCGGCTCATGCAGCAGCTGCTCCCGCTCATGCTCGACTGGCTCTCGACGTCGCCAGATCCGGATCTCGGCCTGTTGCTGCTGCGCAACCTGCTCTCGCCCGGCTCGCTGCAGAGCACGCTGGTCGAGACGTTCCGCGAATCTCCCGAGGCGGCCCAGCGGCTCTGCGTGATCCTCGGCACCAGCCGCGTGCTCGGCGACACGCTGGGACGCAACCCCGACTTGGTCGCCCGGCTCCCCTACGCCGAGCGCCTCGAGACCCAGCCGCGCCCTGAACT
Organism: uncultured Microthrixaceae bacterium; assembly: GCA_963734965.1. Classification (GTDB taxonomy): domain Bacteria; phylum Actinomycetota; class Acidimicrobiia; order Acidimicrobiales; family Acidimicrobilacustridaceae; genus UBA4742. The sequence goes on from CAVTJK010000004.1 coordinate 1,767,712, forward strand.
GGTCGCCAGCGCATCGACCGCAGCTGCGTGGCGACCCGACGAGGGCGAGCGCCAGGACGCGCTCCGGCGCTGGAACGACCGCCATCGCGTCGGCATCGCGGCGCGGGATCTGTTCGACCTGGCCGACATCCGCACCGTCGGCCGCGACCTCAGCGCCGTGGGTGAGGCGGTGGTCCAGGTCGCACTCGAGACGCTCGCGCCGAAGGTGCCCTTCGCCGTCGTCGCCATGGGCCGCTTCGGCGGGGCCGAGCTCAGCTACGCCAGCGATCTCGACGTCATCTTCGTCTACGACGGGTCCGACGCCGCCGACCGGACCGAAGCCGATCGCGTGGCCTCCACCCTGCTGCGATTCGTCGGGGGGCGCACGCCGGCCGAGCAGATCTACGACATCGACGCCGACCTGCGGCCCGAAGGTCGCCAGGGGCCCATGGCCCGCAGCCTGGCCGCCTTCCACGCCTACTGGGATCGCTACGCGCTGGTGTGGGAGCGCCAGGCCATGATCCGCGCCCGGCCGGTCGCCGGCGATCTCGAGCTCGGCCAGCGCCTGCTCGACGACCTCCACGACCACATCTGGGGCGGCGGCCTGTCGGCCGAGGACACGCGCGAGATCCGCAGGATGAAGGCGCGCATCGAACGCGAACGCCTCCCGGCCGGTGGCGATCCGGCCTTCCACCTCAAGCTCGGCCGGGGTTCCCTGTCCGACATCGAGTTCACGGCCCAGCTGCTGCAGCTTCGTCACGGGCTGGATCAGCCGAGCACGGTCCGGGCCCTCGAGGAGCTGGTGGCCGCGGGGATCCTCGCCGCGGCCGACGGCGACACCCTCATCGAGGCCTACCGGTTCTGCGAAGGCACTCGGAATCGCTGGTATCTCGTGAACTCCGGTCCGGGTGATGCCCTGCCGACCACCGCCAACGAACTGCTGTGGCTCTCACGCTCGCTCGGGACGACACCGACCGAGCTGCGCGAGCAGTACCGGCGCGTCACCCGACGGGCGCGCCGCGTCGTCGAGCGCGTCTTCTACGGCCAGGACTGACCGCCGACGGCGACCGCCGACGCCGGAGTCAGTGGCTCGTGGTCGAGGTGGACGAAGAGCTCGAAGTCGACGAGCCGGGCGCCGTCGTGGTCGGAGCCGAGGTCGGAGGTGAGGTGGTGGTCGACGTGGCCGGAGCCGAGGTTGACGGTGCCGCGTTCGGCGTCGCCTGACCCCGGCCTCGACGACCGCCCGCTTCTCCCCACGTGCGATTCAGGAAGGTGTTGATCCGGGTCGACAGGTTCTGCTCCATGGTGGTCGCCCACTCCTGCTTGAGCTTCTTCTCGCTCACCCGCGCGTCGATCCCGTGGGTGATCGAGGCGTTCAGGCTCGAGGCGATGGCGCTCACCGCGACACCCTTCTCCGAGGCCACATCAGCGATCGACTTGTGACCGGTCCGCAGCTCGGCCACGAGGTCCTTGGGGCTCATCTTCAGCATGAACGCGACCTGGGCCAGGACCTTGGCGCCGAGCCTGGGCTGCTTGGCCATCTGGGCGGCGCGGTCGTTCTGGACCTGGTTGGTCACGGCCTGAGCCTGGTCCTTGGTGATCGTGCCCTTGCCCACCAAGGTGTCCAGCGCCTGTTGCAGGACGCTGGTGTGCGACCCGCTCGGCGGCGCCGCCGCTCCGACCAGGGCGCTGGCCGCGCCCACCGGGTTGAGGACCATGGTGAGCAACGACCCGAGGGCCATGCCGACCACGAGCACGCCAGCGGTGTACGACTTCCGCATTGGGACTCCTCACGAGGCGGATGGGCCCGACGATCGTCGTGGTGAGATGTTAGGAGTGTGTGAGCAAGAGGTCATGGCGCCGCTACGAGCGGCCCCGCCGATGCGCTGAGGGCCCTCGATCGCGGGACCACGGCGTCGGCGGCGCGGTGGCGGTCGCTGGTGCTCTGACTAGGCCGTCGTCGGCGTGGTGGACGTCGGCGGCGGCGTCGTCGTCGACGGCGGGGCAGTCGTCGAGGGCGCCGACGACACGGGCGGGGAGCCGGCGCCGGGGGCGGTCGAGGGCGGCGTGGCCGGGGTAGCCGGGGTGGCCGGCGGCGTCATGGCCCCACCTGGCCCGAACAAGCCGAGGCCGGGACCGTGGCCCATTCCCCCCCACTTCTGGTCGACCATGGCCTGGATCTGGTCGGGGAGCTTGGCCTCGATGGCGTCGGCCTGGGCCTGGGTGAGCCAGCCTCGTGACACGGCGTCGGTGAGCCCGTCCTCGGCCTTGGCCACGAGGCTCTTGACGACCGAGCCGGGGTCGACGCCGTGGGCGGTGGCCACGTCTGCGATCGACTGACCGGCGGCCAGATCGCTCATGAGCGTCTGGCGGTCGGTGTGCAGCAGGGTCGCCAGCTGCCCGAGCGGGTCATGGCCCAGGCTCATCGGCCCGAACCCGCCGCGGCCGGGCCCACCACGCCCGTGGGGGTGTTGCTTCTCGAGCGTGTCGACCTGGTTCTTCACCGCGTCGGCCTGGCTCTGGCTGATCGTGCCCTTGCCGACCAGGGTGTCGAGGGCCTGGCCGAGCAGGCTCTGGTGGCTGCCCGATGGGGGCGCCGCCGCCCCGACCAGTGCGCTGGCGGCGCCGGCGGGGCTGAGAGCCAGGGTGAACACCGAGCCGATGACCATGCCCACGACGACGAGCAACCCGCCCGTGACCTTCTTCATGCGATCCACTCCCTCGATCCGATCACCAGTCACTCTAAGTGAGTTCTACGGGCGATGGGGATCACCAGGGGCGTCCGAATGGGGACCGGGCGGGGACTCGGGCGTCGACACGTAGGCCTCGAGCCCACGGATGAGGATGTCGAGCCCGAGCTCGAAGCGCTCGTCGTCGTTGGTGTCGAACATGGTCGACGCGGTGGCGATCACGTTGGGGAACCGGTCGGGGGGCAAGGACGAGAAGTGATCGAGCAGCGCCCGTCCGGGCTCCTCGGTGCCCGGCTCGTCGCCGGGGAGCTGGGACCACTGCTCCTCGAGCACCGACGCGTCGATGTAGCGGCCGACGAGGTCCCCGAAGTACACGGCGACGTGGTCGGGTACGCCCACCGTCCGGAGGAGCCCGAGCTCCCACTCCATCATCCGCAACATGTTGGGCCCCACCGGCACCCGGCCGAGTGACAGCCGCACGGCGTCGTTGTGCGACCGCATGACCTCGAAGCCCGAGCGGGCCAGGTCCTTGAGCTGATCCTGCCAGTGCGCTGGGTCCGGCTCGGGCAGCACGACATCACCCATGATCCGGTCCCACACCAGGTCGCCCAACTCGTCCTTGCCGGCGATGTGCCAGTAGAGCGAAGCCGCCCCGGTCCCCAGCTCCTGGCTCAGTCGCCGGATGGTCAGGCCGTCGACCCCGTCGGTGTCGAGGATCTTCAGCGCGGCGTCGACGATGGCGTCGCGAGACAGCGGCGTCCTCGACCCCCGCCCCTTCTTGGCCTTCCACCACGCCGGCTCGATGTCGTCATCGCTGGCCCCGGGGCCCGCGGCCTTGCTCGCCTCAGCCATCGACCATTCCTCCCTTGACTCGAACACTGTACCGGTATAGAACAGTGTTCGTCATTCGAACATTGTTCGAGTCTAGAACAGCGATCCAGAGCATGCTGCTCCCCCGACCCAGGAGGAACCGAGATGAGTCCCATCGTCGAAGCCCACGGGCTCACCAAGACCTTCGGCAAGGTCCGAGCCCTCGACGGCATCGATCTGGTCGCCGAGTCGGGCCAGGTCCTGGCCCTGCTCGGGCCCAACGGCGCCGGCAAGACCACCTTCGTGCGCACCATCGCCACCCTGCTGCGTCCCGACGGGGGCCGCCTGCAGGTCGCCGGCATCGACGCCCGCCGCCAGCCGGCCCAGGTCCGCCGGGCCATCGGCCTGGCCGGCCAGTACGCGGCGGTCGAGGAGGCCATGAGCGGGCGCGAGAACGTCGAGATGATCGCCCGGCTGTTCGGCCAGTCGAAGGCGACCGCCCGAGCCAACACCAGCGCCGTGCTCGACCAGCTCGGCCTCACCGAAGCCGCCGACCGCCTCGTGCGCACCTACTCGGGCGGGATGCGCCGCAAGCTCGACCTGGGCGCCAGCCTGGTCGGCGCCCCGCGACTGCTGCTGCTCGACGAGCCCACGACCGGGCTCGATCCGCGCAGCCGGATCGATCTGTGGGAGGCCATCCGGGCTCTGGTCATCGAGGGCACCGATGTGGTGCTGACCACCCAGTACCTCGACGAGGCCGACCATCTGGCCAACCAGATCGCCATCATCGACAAGGGCCAGGTCATCGCATCGGGTACGCCCGACGAGCTCAAGGCCCGCGCCGGCGCCGACGTGGTGGCGGTCCACGCTCGCCACGGCCACGACCTCCCCCAGATCGCCGAGCTGCTCGCCGGGATCGGCACCGAGCCACCGCGGCTCGACGTGGCGACCCACAGCTTGACCGTCGCCGTCGAAGGCGGGGCCGCGCCGATTGGCGGATGCCGTGCGCTGCCTCGACGGCGTCGGCATCGAGGTCGATGACATCGGGATGCGCCGCCCGACCCTCGACGAGGTGTTCCTCGCCCTCACCGGCGAACCGATCGACGAGGTCCCGACCGACGCCGTCGGCGCCGGACACCGCTGACCAGCCCCGCCGCCCTTCCCCGTCCCCGTCGAGCCTCGAGCTCACGCACACCTCTGGAGTCACCATGACCACAACCACTCTTCCCGCTCGGCCGACGGCGCGATCCGCCGGACCGGTCACCACCGCCGTCGCCGTCGCCCGCCGCACCACCCGCCAGTTCCGTCGCACCCCAGCCCTGATCGTCGTGGGCACGGTGCAGGGCGCCATGTTCCTGCTCATCTTCCGCTACGTGTTCGGCGGGGCCATCAACACCGGCCCGGTCCCCTACGTCGACTTCCTCGTCCCCGGCTACGTCGTCACCGGAGTGCTGTTCTCGGGCATGGGCGCCGCCGCCGGGGTGGCCACGGACATGGAAGCGGGATTCTTCGACCGCCTTCGCTCGCTCCCCGTCTCTCGCACCGCCCTCCTCGGCGGACGAGCGCTGGCCGACACGGCGCTGGTGACCTGGGGTCTGGTCGTCACCATCGCCATCGGCTTCCTGGTCGGCTTCCGCCTGCACGGGTCGAACGCCGAGGCCCTGGCCGCGTTCGGTCTCTGCGTCGTCTTCGGCTTCGCCTTCACGTGGGTGTTCATCGTGATCGGGTTGTTCGCCGGCAACGCCCAGGCCGCTCAGGGGCTGTCACTGCTCGTGTTCCCGCTCACCTTCGTGTCGAGCGCCTACGTGCCGGTGAGCTCGATGCCGGGATGGCTCCAGCCGATCGCGCAGCACCAGCCCATCACAGCCATGAGCAACGCCGTGCGGTCGCTCACGTTGGGGAGCCCGAAGCTGGCCGGACTGCCCGACTCCACCGCCCACTACGTGGTGTTGTCACTGCTGTGGTGCATCGGGCTGGTCATCGTCTTCGCCCCCATCGCCGTGGCCCGCTACCGCCGCGGTTGAGCGACAGGCCGTCACGTAGACGTCGAGCATGTTGACGGGATCGAGACGAGTGACCTCGACCCCGCCCGCCTCTACTGATCGGGGTAGGCGAGGGCCGAGGTCACGCCGCCGCCGTTGAGCGGCGGACCCAGCACGACGGCGGTCGCCTTGGTCACCGGGTCGAACCACATGACCGACTGGCCACCGCCGCAACCGGCCGTCGCGAACACCTCGACCAGGTTGCCGGCCGTCCCGAGGACCCCGACGCTGTCGGAGTTGTCGACCCCGGGGACGTCCACTGGAGTAGTGGTGCCATCGTGGTTGAGCGAGGCCAGGTACACCACACCGCAGCCGGCCGCAGCCTGCACATACGTCGTGGCCCCCACCTTCCACGCGTTCAGGTCGCCCTGGTCCCGGCCCGTGCCCGGTCGGGGCCGCGGTCAGAGGCGTGGGCGCCGCTCCTGAGGTGGGCACCAGCCAGAGGCGGGCGTCGCACTGAGCCACGATGGTGCCCGTGTCCCACCAGCGCATCGGCTGGCAGCCGGTCGCGCCCGGCACAGGCAGCTCTCGAACGACATGGCCGTCGTTGCCGACCAGGGCCACGCCGGTCGCCGCCCCCATGATGAGCTGGCTTCCGTCGGGCGCCGACAGTGACCAACCGCCGTACGCCCCGACGTGGGTGAAGCTGCCCGGATACGTGAGCTGCAGGGCACCGTCGAGTCCTCGTCGCTCGAGGATGAAGTGGTTCGAGTTGTCCGCCGCGATGTGGTCGTAGCTGACGAGCATGGCCCGGCCATTCGGTCGGGTGAGACCAAGGCTGTTGTAGTCCAGGGAGCCGTCGACCGACACCGTGGCGTGCTGGTCTGACCGCCCACGAGGTCCACCGTCGTGAGTGGGACGGGGACCTGGCGGTTGCCCGGCGCCAGCAGGGCTGTACGACCGGTGACCGACCAGTCGGCCAACTGGACATCGACTCCGGCGGCGAAGGTGGCCTCGACGTAGCGACCACCGACTGGGTTGACCAGGTAGAGGGTCTGGGCCTCGGTCGACGGGGGCGCGCCGCCCCCGGACAACTCACCGCTCGGCCCGCCAGGAATGACGCCCCACAGCGCGAGGGTCCATCCGGGGCCGACCTGAGACCACGGGATGGCCGACCGGGGCGCTTCCTTGCCCCGTTCGAGCAGGGGCGCGGTCGTCGTCGGCGTCGCGGCGGTCGTCGGGGTCGTCACGGGTCCGCTCGTGGTGGACGGCGCGCAGTCGACCGAGCAGACCGTCGGCGTCGGTGCGGTCGTCACCACCCGCTTGTCCGGGTGCGCCGAATGGGCCAATCCGATCGGGATGGTCACCAGCAGCGCCGCCACGGCCAGCCCGACACCGGCGCGGGTCGTCAGCCGGCGGCGGTGGATCTGGCGCGCTCGATCGACGACGTCGTCGTGGCGGCGGCGAGCTCGTTCGAGCTCGGACGGTTCAGGAGGGTTGGTCAGCAATGTGGATCACTTCCGTCGAGTCGTCGAGCGTCGTGCGGAGCTTGTGCAAGCCGCGACGCACATGGGAGCGAACAGTTTCGGGACTGACCCCGAGGGTGTTCGCCACTTCGGCTTCGCTCATGCCGAGCAGGTAGCGCATGGCCAGGACCTCGCGCTGGCGCCGCGGCAACCTCTTCAGCGCGTCGTGCAGCACGACGCGGGACACCACGCCGTCGTCGGCGTCGACCCACGTCGGCGGGTCGGGTTGGGCGCGCTTGCGCCGGTACAGGTCGATCGAGCGGTTCACGGCCGTGCGCGTCACCCAAGCGTCGGCGTAGGTCGACACCTTCGGCCAGGCCACCAGGGCTCGGGCCATGGTCTCGGCGGCGACGTCCTCAGCCTGATCGCGATCGCGCAGGATCCGCAGCGCGGCTCGCTCGGCCCGCACGAACAGGGTCAAGTAGCTCTCGTCGAATCCCCGTGGGCCCGCCAGCTCGTCGATCATCACTTCTTACAACGGACGACGGCCTCAGACCGGGTACCCGCACGAGAACATTTCTGCGGTGGGCTCAGCAGCCACCTCCGACGTCAACAGGTCGGAGTCAGTTGAAGGCGTCGCCGAGGACCTTGAGGCCGAGGATGAGCAGGATCACCATCATGATGGTCGCGTTGTTGTCCGACATGAACTGCTGCACAGCGGCGAGCGGACGCTCGGCGGCACGGGGAGCGACGAGAAAGAAGAGCACCGAACCCACGACGGTCAAGGACCCGATCACGACGAACACGGTGATGGCCACGGCCTTGTCGGCCCCATCGAGCCCGGCTCGGGCGATCGACGCCGAGGCGGCCAAGGTGAGAGCCAGGTTCTTGGGGTTGGCGGCTGAGAGGGCGATGCCGAGCACGAACGCCTTGACCGGCGATATCGACTCGACCGAGGCCATCCACGACGGCATCACGGGAGACTCACCGGGCTTCGGTCGCTTCCTCCACTGCCGCGCCGCCATCACGAGGAAGCCCACGCCAATGGCGGCGAGCAGCCAGTTGACGCCCGTGGCCACATCGCTGTCGGGGTTGCTCGCCTGGCTGGCGGCGAGCACGACGACCACGCTGACGACGCCGAGCCCGGCGACCCAGCCCACGGCAAACGCCGGCCCGGAGCGGCGGGCACCGGGGCCACCGAGCACCAGGACGATGGCGACGATCGGGATGGGACTCAGGGCCACCGCCGCCGCGGCGGGCAGCAGGTCACCGATGGCTTGGGCGAGCACGGGCGGCAGTCTTCCAGCTCGCACGTCACCTGCGCGTCGAGCGTCAGCCGATCCGCGACAGCCGCCTCGGGCCCAGGTCAGGTGACGACGATCGTGGCCGCCAGCGCCATCCGATGGTCCTTCGACCAAGGCGGCCCCAACGCCGCCCGCGGACCGTGGAGCACCTCGTCCGCCCGCTCGCCAAGGATGCGAACCGCCTCGGCCTCGACGTCCTTGGCGTCGAAGAGCTCGACGTCCCAGCCGCGGTCGCGTGCGAGCTCGGCCAACACCTGGCGGTACATGACGGAGTCGGCGCGGCTCTCATAGGGAACCTGACGGAGGACGGCGATGTCGTCAGGGAAGTCGGCGGGCCAAGCTCGCAGCGACATCGACAAGATCGACCCGGGCACGGCGCTCGCGATCTCGTCGAGTGCCACCGCTGTGGCCCTGACCGCCGACGCTCGCACCTCTGTCACCAAAGCGGCGAGGGCGTCGTCGTCGAGGGGTTCGGCTTGGCGATGGAGGAGGTGGGGCCCGCCTTCGTGGTGGATCGGTGCCGTCGGCCGATCGGGTTCGACGAGCTCGATCCTCCGACGGTCCACGACCTGGTGATCCGCTGACGCGACGACGGCCACGGCCCAGCCGAAGTGATGGGCGATGCCGAGACGCATGCACCGATTGTGCCTCGCCCGTCCGGCCACGAATGTGGTGATCTCGCCCGGGTCCGGTCAGGAGTCGGGCGAGATCAGCTCCACGGTGGGGAAGTAGGTCTGATAGCGACCGCCGTCGGGCGTCAACGAGGCGACATCGGCGACGGCGCGGATCTCGCCGCGTTCGTGGCCCAGAGCCCGCAACTCGCCACTCGCTGTCGGACCGACTGAACGCCACGAGAGACGTGGACCGGGGCGGAGATATCGTGGAGCCACGCCGTCGGACATCCCGACGCCGGCCCGGGGAGCGCGCATGGCCTACGCAGTGGAGTTCGACACGGTCTCGACGGTCGGCGTCGAGTCGTCTCCGGTTGCCGGGGCGCTCGCCGGCCTGCGGGCCAACGAGGCCCGCTACTTCAAGAACAAGTACGACCACGTCTTCACGGTGGAGCCGCGCCGCCAAGGCCAAGAAGACCATCGACTGGGTGCACCGGATCCTCGAGCAGGAGCGCGACATCGTCATCTCGTCGCCGCCGTTGGAGGCGACCGCCTTCCAGGTCGAGAACATCCGCATGGCCTATGTGTTCTACGAGAGCGGACTCTCCATCAACGTGATGTACACCATCGATGGGCCCACGCCGAAGAGGGCGGTCGGGTTCAAGCTCTCCGAGGGGATGGAGATCCCCGAGGAGCTCGAGTCGTTCAAGTTCGCCAGGCAGAAGTCGAAGTTGGCCGGAACCATCCGTGGCTCGTACTTCGTGATCAAGGGCGAATACTGACCCAGGCCGAGGCGGGCAATTGCCAACGGCGGTCATCGAGCTCGCCGCGCCCGAGCTGACACGAGGAGCTCACCATGTCGACCACCACCGCGTCCGACGTCTACTACGACCCCTACGACGTCGAGATCAACGCCGACCCGTACCCGATCTACGCCCGGCTCCGGGAGGAGGCGCCGATCTACCACAACGAGACGTACGACTTCTGGATGCTGACCCGTCACGGCGACGTCGAGAAGGCGCTCGTCAACTGGCCGGTCTTCACCAGCACCCGCTCGGACATCCTCGACGTGATCCGGTCGGGCTACGACCTGCCCGGCGGAGTGATCATGTTCGAGGATCCGCCCGTGCACACGACGCACCGGGGCCTCATGTCCCGGGTGTTCACGCCACGGCGGATGGCCGAGCTCGAGGACCAGGTGCGCCAGTACTGCATCGGTTGCCTCGATCCCCTGGTCGGCTCGAGCGGGTTCGACATCATCGAGGAGCTGGCCACGATGCTGCCGATGAAGGTCATCGGCATGCTCCTCGGCATCCCGGAGCAGGACCAGGTCGCGGTGCGCAACAAGACCGACGACAACCTGCGCACCGAGCCGGGCCAGCCGATGGACATCAAGCAGGACGAGATCGCCAGCGGCGCGATGTTCGAGGACTACATCGACTGGCGCGCCGAGCACCCGTCCGACGACCTCATGACCCAACTCCTCAACGCCGAGTTCGAGGACGAGTCCGGCGCGACGCGGACGCTGACCCGCCAGGAGGTCTCCACCTACACCGCGGTGCTCGCCGGGGCCGGCAACGAGACCACCGGCCGACTCATCGGCTGGCTCACCAAGGTGCTCGCCGAGCACCCCGACCAGCGCCGCGCCGTCCACGACGACCGATCGCTCGTCCCCAAGGTCATCGACGAGACGCTGCGCTTCGAGCCCACCGGACACGCCATCGCCCGCTACGTCACCCAGGACGTCGACTACTACGGGACCACGGTGCCGGCCGGCAGTCCGATCCTGCTGTCGATGGCGGCCGCCAACCGCGATCCCCGGCGCTACACCGATCCCGACGCGTTCGACATCACGCGAACGGACATCACGCACCTCACCTTCGGATACGGCCTCCACTTCTGCCTCGGCGCCAGCCTGGCCCGGCTCGAAGGCCGGGTGGCGCTCGACGAGATGCTGAACCGCTTCCCCGAGTGGGACCTCGACTACGACGGCCTGTCGCTGTTCCCGACCTCCACCGTCCGCGGCTGGGAGCGCATGCCGATCCTCCTTCCGTAGGACCCGGCGTCGAAGCCGATCAGTCGGAGCGGGACTGGAGCGCACGGACCGTCGCGTATCCGAGCCCGGCGATCACGCACACGCCGGCCGTCCAGAGGAGGATGAGGCGACGCTCGTCGGGTGACGCCTCGACCAAGGGGGCGACGCCGGCAACGATGACCGCGATGGAGACGGCGAGCGCGAAGAAGACCCCTCGGGTCTCGCTGAGCAGCTGAGAACGCTGGTGGTCGAGCTGCTGCTGCTGGATGGCCGCGATCTGCTCGAGGATCTCCAAGGTGTCAGAGGTCTGCTCGATCTCGGTCTCGAACCTCCCGACCGAGAGGTCCTCCCCGTCGTCGACGTCCTCCCCCTCTTCGACGGCATCGAGCGACCCCGGGACCGCGACGGTGGCGTCGCCGCGTCCCGACGCGTTCCCCTCATCGACGTCCCAGTCCTCGGTCAGCTGCGGGAACGCCTGCCGAGCGCGCACGCGTTGAGCGTCCAGGCGGCGCCGGGTGCGGAGGTAGGAACGGCGCAGGTCGGGATCGAAGTCAGGCGGACCGACCTGGCGCCACTTGTCGACCGACCGGGCCAGCCGGTCGGTCGAGCCCTGCATGACCTCCCGAAGCGCACGGTCGAAGGCCGCCTGCTCGTCGTCGGTGAGGACCCCATTGTTCGGTCTGGCCAACAGGTGCGCCGTCCGCACCCCCATGGCTCGCACGGTCTCGGGGGTGAACTCGTCCGGGAGCTGCGAACGGTCCAGTCCACGCGTGGGTCGATCAGGAGGCACCCCCAATCATCGCGTGAGGAGCCCGGCTCCATCGGTGCCTGTGGAGACGTCGCGGCCGGAAAGAAAAACCCGGGGGCGTGTCCAATCTCGAGCATGCCGTTCGTAGTCGTGGTGAAGCACCCGAATCCTGATAGGAGACCACGATGGGACTGATCCACATCGACCTGTTCACCACGCTCGACGGCGTGGCCCAAGCACCGGGCGGACCGCAGGAGGACCGCGATGGCGCGTTCGAGTTCGGAGGCTGGCAGGCACCGCTGTCCGACGAGGTGGTCGGTGAGCAGGTCGTCGCCGGCATGGAAGGACTGGACGCACTGCTGCTCGGCCGGCGCACCTATGACATCTTCGCCGCCTATTGGCCCCATCAGGACCAGGGCGTCGATGCCGGCATCGCTCACCTGTTCAACCGCGTTCCGAAGTACGTCGCGTCACGGAGCGCTCCGACGCTCGACTGGGCGGGCTCCACCTTGCTCGGCGAGGACATCGTCTCGGCGGTGGCTGAGTTGCGCGAACGACATGCCAATGTGCACGTGATCGGCAGCCTCGACCTCGTGCAGACGCTGGTCGCCGAAGGCCTGTTCGACCGACTGTCGCTCTGGATCTACCCGATCCTGCTCGGCCCCGGCAAGCACGTGTTCACCCACGGGGCCGTCCCGTCGAACCTCACCCTCATCGAGCCCGCGATCACGTCGCCCAACGGTGTGGTCTTCGTGCGGTACGCCCGCGCCGATGGCAAGCCGTCGATCGGTGACATGGCCAACCCCGGCCGAGAACTGGACGCACCAGCTCACAACTCCTAGGTCGACGGTTGGCCACTCGGTTCATGATGGATGTGGGCCCGGTGGCCGTCTCGGTCGAAGATCATGATGAGCTCGGCGGGCCCGTCGACGGCGGCGATGGCGTGAGGGGTCATGGTGGCGAACTCGGCCGCCTCGCCGGTCTCGACCGTGATCTCGCGGTCACCGAGGGTCAGGCGTACCCGCCCTTCGACCACGAAGAACCAGTCATGGCCGGGGTGGACCCGCGGCTCGGGGCCCTGGACGGTCGGTTCGATCCGCATCTTTATGGCGATCGTGGTGCCGGTCGGCCGGCTCAGCATCCAGGTGGTGCGCGTGCCCGAGCTGCTCGGTGTCGGCCGGATGATCACGTCGTCGTCGCTGCGCACGTCGAGGAGCTCGTCGAGATCGACCTGGAGGGCCGCGGCCAGCGGGAGCAGGACGTCGAGGCTTATGGTCCGCTTTCCGGTCTCGACCCGGCTGATCGTCGAAGGACTGAGGTTGGTGCGCGTCGCCAGCTCATCGAGCGAAAGACCGAGCGTGTTGCGGAGGCTCCGCAGCCGCGTCCGCACCACATGTTCGATCTCAGCGAGCTCGGCCATGCCGCTCCTCGTCCTCGTCCCTCCTTGCGAATTCTGCAAGGGCTCTTGCACCATCCGAAGGTCACCGTATCGTCGGAGACATGAGCAACCACGCCCCGCACCAAATCGTCGAGCGACACTGCGACGTCGCCGTCATCGGGGGTTCGGCCTCCGGGCTGGCCGCGGCGCTCCAGCTCGGCCGCCAGCGCCGGTCCGTGATCGTCGTCGACGCCGGTGAGCCGCGCAACGCGCCCGCCGCCCACGTGCACAGCTACCTCGGCCATGAAGGGCTGGCGCCGTCGGAGCTGACCGCGATCGCCCGTGAGGAAGTCCGCAGCTACGGCGGAGAGGTCCTGGCCGGTCGAGCGCAGCGCGTGACCCGCGCCGATCACGACCGCTTCCGGGTGGAGCTCGTCGGCGGTCACTCGATCGTCGCTCGGCGGGTGCTGGCCGCCAGCGGGCTGGTGGACGACCTCCCCGACATCGAAGGCGTGGCCGACCACTGGGGCCGCGACGTCATCCACTGCCCGTTCTGCCACGGCTACGAGGTCCGCGATCGACGCATCGTCCAGATCGTCACCCATCCCATGGGCCTGCACCCCACTCCGCTGTTCCGCCAGCTCAGTGCGCGCCTGACCGTCGTCGTGCACGACGGCGTCGACGCCGACCCCTCCGCGCTCGATGCTCTGCGGAGCGCTGGCGTGGACGTCGTCCATGCGAACGCCAACCGGGTCGTCGCCGGGGACGACGGGCACCTCGTGGCGGTCGAGCTCGCCGACGGCCGACGCATCGCGGCCGATGTCGTGGCGGTCGGCCCTCGGTTCCGGGTGCGGGCCGAACCGTTCGAGTCGCTCGGTCTCCGGACTTCACCGCACCCGAGTGGACTCGGCGACTTCGTGGAGACCGACGACACCGGACAGACCGCGATACCGGGGCTCTACGCGGCCGGCAACCTCACCGATCCCAGCCAGCAGGTGTTGCCGGCCGCAGCCGGCGGCAGCCAGGTCGGCGCCATGATCAGCTTCAGCCTCGCCCACGACGACACTGAGGCCGCGGCCCGGCCCTCGACCAACCAGACCGACTGGGATCACCGCTACGGCACCGACCCGATGTGGAGCGGCAATCCCAACGGCACGCTCGTCGACCAGGTCACCGGGCTCTCCCCTGGCCGCGCCCTCGACGTCGGGAGCCGGCGAGGGCGCCGACGCCCTCTGGCTGGCCGAACAGGGCTGGTCAGCGACGGCCAGCGACATCTCGACGCGTGCACTGGACCGGGCCGCCGCCGAGGCCGGGCGTCGCGGCCTGCGCGTCGAGTGCCTCCACGCCGACGCCAACGGGCTCGGTGCGTTCGAGGCGGAAGCCTTCGACCTCGTGTCGGCGCAGTACGCATCCATTCCCCGCACCCCCGATCGCCGCGGCGTCCACAACCTGCTGCGCGCCGTGGCTCCGGGCGGCACGCTGCTCGTGGTGAGCCACGACCTCGAGCCGATGCGCACGCCGATCGACACGCAGACCCAGAGCCGCATCTTCGATCCCGACGCGTACGTCCGGGTCGAGGACTTCATCGATGTGCTCGACCATCAGCCAGGATGGACCATCGAGCTCCACGAGAAGCGGCCCCGCCCGGCCGGCGCCACCAGCGCGTCACACCACAGCGACGACATCGTGCTGCGAGCTGTCAGGCGCTGAGCCTGCCGGATCGTCTCGAAAACGAGACCTGTCCCTCCCCCGTGCCTGAGGGGCTCGGAGAAGGGACAGGTCGGAGTGGGATGGCGGTCGGTCAGATCGTCCGACCGCTGGTCCGATTCAGATGTCGTAGTACAGCGCGAACTCGTAGGGATGGGGGCGCAGGCGCAGGGCGTCGATCTCGTTGATGCGCTTGTAGTCGATCCACGTCTCGATCAGATCGTCGGTGAACACCCCACCGGCGGTCAGGTAGTCGTGGTCGTCCTCGAGCGCCTCGAGCGCCTTGTCGAGCGACGCCGGGACCTGCGGCACCTGGGCCAGCTCCTCGGGCGGCAGGTCGTAGAGGTCCTTGTCGACCGGGGCCGGCGGCTCGATGCGGTTGGCGATGCCGTCGAGGCCGGCCATCATCATGGCCGAGAAGGCCAGGAACGGGTTCGACGTGCTGTCGGGGCAGCGGAACTCGACGCGCTTGGCCTTGGGGCTCTGCGAGGCGAGCGGGATGCGGCACGACGCCGACCGGTTGCGCTGGCTGTAGACCAGGTTGACCGGCGCCTCGTAGCCCGGCACCAGCCGCTTGAAGCTGTTGGTCGTCGGGTTGGTGAAGGCGATGACCGAGTGGGCGTGGTGCAGCAGACCACCGATGTACCAGCGGGCCGTGTCGCTCAGCCCGGCGTAGCCGGCCTCGTCGTAGAACAGCGGCTCGCCGCCCTTCCAGAGCGACTGGTGGGTGTGCATGCCCGAGCCGTTGTCCTCGAAGATGGGCTTGGGCATGAAGGTGAGCGACTTGCCCGCGTTCCACGCCACGCCCTTGAGGATGTACTTGAACATGAACAGCTGGTCGGCCATGCGCAGCAACGTGTTGAACTTCATGCCGATCTCGCCCTGGCCACCGCTGGCCACCTCGTGGTGGTGCAGCTCGGTCTCGATGCCGCACTGGTGCAGCGTGGCGGCCATGTCCGACCGCATGTCCTGGTAGTGGTCCATCGGCGGCACCGGGAAGTAGCCCTGCTTGGTGCGAGGCTTGTAGCCCAGGTTGGGGCCCTCGTCGGCCCCCGTGTTCCAGGTGCCCTCGGTCGAGTTGACGTAGTAATAGGACGAGTTGCCGGTCGTGTCGAACCGCACGTCGTCGAAGATGAAGAACTCGGGCTCGGGCCCGAAGTAGGCCGTGTCGGCGATGCCCGTCGACTTGAGGTAGGCCTCGGCCTTCTGGGCGACGTAGCGAGGATCACGGCTGTACTGCTCGCCGGTGACCGGGTCGGCGACGAAGCAGTGGAGCACGCCGGTCTTGCGCTTGTAGAAGGGGTCGACGTAGAAGGTGTCGGGATCGGCGATGAGCACCATGTCGGATTCCTGGATCTGCTGGAACCCGCGGATCGACGACCCGTCGAAGCCGTGACCGTCGGTGAACTGACCCTCGTCGAGCAGGTTCGCCGGGATGGTCACGTGCTGGCAGACGCCGGGCAGATCTGAGAAGCGGAAGTCGATGAACTCGAGCCCTTCGGACTTGACCTGGGCGAGAACTTCGTCGGGAGTGCTTTCGGGCACGGGTTCCTCCATTGCGTGGTGCTGTATCGGCCGGATGGGACACTAGCGACTCGAACCGGGCCGGTCGCCCGGTCGTTACGGCTGAGCTCGTCACCGGCCGCGACGAGGCGGTCGGCGGGCTGTCGCCACGTTCACAGTGAGCGGTTTCTCGGCCGTTGCGCCTATGTGAACGCTCCATGAACCGGTATGGCGGTTGGACGGAGGGCCCCTGGCCCGTGGGAACATGCTCGGATGGAACGCCAGCAGGACTACGTGTTGCGCACCGTCGAAGAACGCGGCGTGCGGTTAATCCGTCTGTGGTTCACCGACGTCTTGGGCCAGCTCAAGTCGGTCGCCATCTCGCCCGCCGAGCTCGAGACCGCCTTCGACGAGGGGATGCACTTCGACGGCTCGGCCATCGACGGCTTCAGCCGCGTCCAGGAGAGCGACGTGCTGGCCAAGCCCGATCCCAACAGCTTCGAGCTGTTGCCCTGGGCCAAGGGCGACGACCCGTCGGCGCGGATGTTCTGCGACATCTACAACCACGACGGGGAACCCTTCGAGGGCGATCCCCGCCAGGTGCTCAAGCGCAACCTCGACAAGGCCCGCGAACAGGGCTTCTCGTTCTACGTCGCCCCTGAGATGGAGTTCTTCTACTTCGGCGACGGCGACCCCTCGCATCCGCCGACGCTGCTCGACTCGGGTTCGTACTTCGACCTGACGACCGCCGATGTGGCCAGCGACCTGCGCAAGCGCACGATCCACATGCTCGAGGCCATGGGCATCCCCGTCGAGTACTCGTTCCACGAGGACGCGCCGAGCCAACACGAGATCGACCTGCGCTACACCGACGCGCTGTCGATGGCCGACAACGTGATGACCTTCCGGCTCGTCGTGCGCGAGATCGCCCTCGAGCAGGGCGCCTACGCGACCTTCATGCCCAAGCCGATATCGGGCGTGCAGGGATCGGGGATGCACACCCACATGTCGTTGTTCGAGGGCGACACCAATGCCTTCCACGAGCCGGGCGATCCGTTCGGCCTGTCCAAGGTGGCGCGTGGATTCATCGCCGGCCTGATGGTGCACGCACCCGAGATCACGGCTGTGACCAACCAACTGGTCAACTCGTACAAGCGCCTGATCGGTCTCGACGAGGCTCCCGGCTATGTGACCTGGGCCCGCAACAACCGCTCGGCGCTCATCCGGGTGCCGCTGACCAAGCCCGGCAAGCAGGCATCGACCCGGATCGAGTACCGCTCACCGGACCCGTCGTGCAACCCGTACCTGGCCTTCTCGGTGCTGCTGGCGGCCGGGCTGCGCGGGATCCGTGAGGGCTACGAGCTGCCGCCCGAGGCCTCGACCAACGTCTTCGAGCTCACCGCCGAAGAGCGCGCCGCCGAGGGGATCCGGGCGTTGCCCCAGTCGTTGAGCGAAGCGCTCGACGTGATGGAGACCTCCGAGCTGGTCGCCGAGTGCCTCGGTGAGCACATCTTCGAATGGTTCCTGCGCAACAAGCGCGTCGAGTGGTTCGAATACAAGACCCAGGTGAGCCAGTTCGAGCTCGACCGCTACCTGCCCAACTGGTGAACGACAGCGCCCTTTTCATGGAACCTCTGCTTCTCTTCCCCGATCCCGCGCCCCCTGAGCTGGCCCAGGCCCTCGACCTCGGCGGCTACCCCTGGAAGGCGGTGGCCGACGAGACGGCGGTCAACCGCGCCGAGCCCGAGGACGGCTGGGCCGGAGCCATCATCTGCGCCGACGCCGACCCCGACGGCGCCTTCGCCCTGTGTCGGTCGCTCCGCAAGCGCGACCTGCCCCTCGAACCCGTGCTCCTGCTCGTGTCGGGCACCCAGCTCGGCGACCTCGAGCTGCGCGACGACCTGTTCGACGACTTCTGCCTGGCGCCGTTCCATCCCCGCGAGCTCGAGGCGCGCCTCAAGCACCTCTTCTGGCGCACGGGTCGGGGCACGCGGCCCGACCTGGTCGAGTACGGCGACCTGATCCTCAACCTCGAGACCTACCAGGCCGCCATCTCGGGCGAGCCGCTCGACCTCACCTACATGGAGTACGAGCTGCTCAAGTTCCTGTCATCGCACCCGGGCAAGGTCTTCACGCGGGAGACGCTGCTGTCGAGGGTCTGGGGCTACGAGTACTACGGCGGCGCCCGCACCGTCGATGTCCATGTGCGCCGCCTGCGCGCCAAGCTCGGCGAGGAGCACGCCAACCTCATCCAGACCGTTCGCTCGGTCGGCTACCGCTTCGGCCAGTCCCGCTGGAGTCTCTGATACTTGGGCTCTGGTCGGGCAAGCCTCCCGCCGCCCGCTTCGCCATCCTCGTCCGGGCCGAGTGAGCGGCTCCGCCGTGATCGTCAAACGGTTGAGGGCCTCCCCGAAGGGAGGCCCTCAACGCTCACGATGGGTGCAGTTCAAACGAGCTTGACGTCCTGCGCCTGCTCGCCCTTGGGACCCGTTGTCACCTCGAACTCCACGGCCTGACCCTCTTCGAGCGAGCGATAGCCCGTCGCCTGGATCGCGCTGTAGTGCACGAACACGTCGGCGCCGCCCTCCCGAGAGATGAAGCCGTAGCCTTTCTCGGCGTTGAACCATTTCACGGTACCGGAAGCCAATCCGATCCCCTTTCTGGACTGCGGGGTCGGATGAAACCGGGTCCCTGCTGTTTGCCTGTTACGCCCGAAAGGCTACATCGCTGGCATGTCCTGGCAAGGATTTGTCACGGCGCTCGGCGAGAACCCACCGAGGGGTTCAGCGGCCCAGTTCGAGATATTCGCTGTCGACGAACTCGGCGTCGACGTCGCGTTGGCCGAGATAGCCGATGATGGCCGCCATGACGGCGCCCGACAGCGCAACGATCACGGGGAACAGGAGCAGGATCACGACGATGATGATGCCTCCGGCCATCCGTTCATCCAATCATGTCGGCGCCCGTGGGCCAAGCTCTTGGCTCCAGCCGGGGTGCCGGCGTCATGACCCGGTGTGGGCCCAGGCCTCGATCTCGACCAACGCCACGAGCGGCAACTCGCTGACGGCGAAGGCCGAACGAGCGGGGTAGGGCTCGGAGAACATCTCGGCGTAGACCTCGTTCATCAACTGGTAGTCGCGCATGTGCCGCAGGAACACCGTCGTCTTGCGCACGTCGCGCAACGACGCGCCCTCGGTGGCCAAGAGGGTCGACATGTTGACCAGCGCCTGCCGGAACTCGGCCTGCACCCCTCCGGGAACCAGGGCATCGCCCACCAATCCGACCTGGCCCGAGACGATCAGCCAGTCGCCGGCACGCACGATCGGGGAGTACGGAGGGCGGGCTGGTGGGGTCACAGGTGGTCTCCTCGGTCGGGCGAGCCCCGATGATCGCAGGCTTGCCGGACCCCTGCCTGACCCGACGTGGGTGAGGCGCGCTCAGCGGCGCACCATGATGCCGGTCGGCCACTCCGGTGCCAGATCCTGGCGACGCCAGACCGCCAGTGCCACGGCGGCGAACACGGCGTCGCCGACTCGGACCGCAGGCCTGGCGCGCTCGGTCGCCGATCGGTCGATGTCGATCTGGATGGCGGGCGTGTCGACGGCGCGCAGGACGCCGAACGACCGGATCGTCAGGTCGTGGATCTGCCCGTCGGGGTCGACGGCCAGGGCCTCGGAGGTCACCCAGCTGAGGGCCATGTGGGCCGCCCCCGTGGCATATGAGCGCAGCACCGTCTCGTCGAGCGGATCGCCGGCGGCGACGTGGACGCGAACCGTGCCGTCGGGGTCCATCGTGGCCTCGGCCTGACCCCCATCCGGCGCCCGCACCGGTCCGGCTCGACCGGTCGCCGCCGCCAGCAGGATCGTGGCCTCGGCCCAGCCGGCGGCACGCGGATGCACCGACGTGGCCGGTCCGGGTACGACCACCTCGACGACCTCGAGCCCGGGTGCCGCCCGCCGGATCGCTTCGGCCACTCCCGGCGTCTCGGCGACGCGCATCACTCCGGTGCCATCGGCGCGGATGCCGGCGGCGATCGGGGGTCGTTTGGGGCCGAGCCGGACGGTGTCCTCGCGTGACAGGACGACGAGGACCGCGCGCCCATGTCGGTCGGCCAGTTGACGCGCCGCGGCCGGCGCCACCGAACCCACCTTGCCGCCGAAGGCGCCGCCGTTGGCCAGCGGCGACGCCGGCTCGCCCCCCGGCTCGCACCACGACGCGTCCGGTTCGAGGTAGGCGGGCTCGACCCATGAGGTCCTCAGGGTGAGATCCCAGGGGCCGGCCGGAAGCTCGAGGGGAGGCGACGCCGCCACGGTCGTGCGCCGACCCTGCACGCGATCGGCCAGCGAGCGGGCGTCGGACAAGGTCTCCGCGACGGACCAGCCTCCGGAGCCGTCGGGCACGGCCACCAGAGCGTCGTCGGGCGCGGTGTCGGCGGCGAAGCCACCGCCGCCCAGGACCACGGCGGCGTCGACCAGTTGGGGCTCGCCGCCTTCGAGTGCGGCGCGACGAGCGGCGCCGCCCAGATCGCGACCGGGCGCGCTCGATGACCGGGCCCCGGTGGTGACCTGCTCGAAGGCGTCGACGATCGTGCGCCACCCCGTGCAGCGGCAGAGGTGAGCGAGCAGGGCCTGCTCGGCGGCAGCCACGCCGGCCGACGGATCCTTGGCCCGCAGTCCCTCCAGCCGCACGATGATGCCGGGTGTGCAGAAGCCGCACTGGCTGCCGCCGGAGGCAAGCAGTGCGTCGGACCAACGATCGCGGATCTCGGCGGAGAGCCCGTCGAGGGTCGTGACCGCGCGATTGGCCACCCGTCGGGCCGGAGTCACGCAGGCGACCCGGGGGGACCCGTCGACCAGCACGGTGCAGCAACCGCACTGGCCCTGCGGGCTGCAACCATCCTTGGCCGAGCGACAACCGAGGTCCTCCCGCAGCAGATCGAGCAGCGAGACCCCACGGTCGGGCACGATCACGGCCACACCGTCGACCACCAACTCGAGCTGGGCCCGGCCGGGCGGGGCGACGCTCATCGCCGCGGCATCGAAGGACGGGGGCGATGGTCGATGGGCACGGTGGTCAGGTTAGGTTTCTCGGCGATGTCGCCGAACCCGACCCCGATCACCCGGCGCGCCGTGCTGCTCGGAGCGGCGGGCCTGGCCGGTGCCGCCGCGCTGGCCGGCTGCGGGTCCTCGAACGGATCGGTGGCCAGTGCCAGCTCGGACGGCGCCGGCGACAAGGGTCCGATCGTCATCCCCCTGTTCGACGTCGGCGACCCCTACGTCGTCACGGGGAGCCGCCAGCGACTGGTCATCGGGCTGCAGGGCGCGGGTGGCGGGACGGCGACCACGTTGCCGGCCACGGCGACGGTCACGATCGTCAAGGGCACCAAGGCCATCGGGGAGCCGATGACGGTCAAGGCCCACTCGAACGGCACGCCCATCGCCTACTACCCCATCGAGACGACGTTCCCCTCGACCGGGTACTACGCGCTCGAGCTCGCCGTCGAAGGCGGCCGCAGCACGCAGGCCGTCCAGGTGGTCGCGCCGGGCGAGGCCAAGCTGGTGCAGCGCGGCGACAAGATGCGCCCCGTCGAGACCCCGACGACGACGAACCACGCTCACGTCGAGCCCATCTGCACGCGCCAGCCGGTCTGCTCGTTCCACGACATCACCCTGACCGACGCCCTGTCGAGCGGACGACCCACGGCCTTCCTGATCTCGACGCCGCAGTTCTGCCAGATCGGCGTGTGCGGGCCGTCGCTCGACCTGCTGATCGAGGCGTCGAAGCGCTACCCCCACGTCCAGTTCATCCACGCCGAGGTCTACGAGGACGCGGCCAAGCTGGGTGGCATCAAGGGCGCGGTGCTCGCCCCGGCCGTCGTGACCTACGCGCTGACCTACGAGCCCGTCCTGTTCGCGGTCGACCGCAAGGGCGTGCTCGTCGACCGGCTCGACAACGTGTTCGACCGCGACGACATCAAGACGGCGCTCGACAAGATCGCGTGAGCGCCTGCGACCATCACCGAATCGGGCCGCCGCGACGCGCGCCCGACCTCGGGGCGATCAGCTGAAGGACTGGCCGCAGCCGCAGGTGCGCTGGGCGTTGGGGTTGTCGATGGCGAACCCGGCGCCCTGGAGCCCGTCGCTGTAGTCGAGGGTGGCCCCGGCCAGCAGCTGGGCACTCGACGGATCGACCACGACCTTGACCCCGGCATAGTCGGCCACGAGGTCGTCGCCGGCCTTGTCGGTGTCGAAGAACATCTCGTAGCTGAAGCCCGAGCAGCCGCCAGGACGTACCGCGACCCGCAGCATGAGCGCGTCGTTGCCCTCTTGGGTGATGAGGTCCTTGACCTTGACAGCAGCGTTGTCGGTCAGAGCGATCAACGGTCATCCTCCTGGAGGCGGGTGGGCCTCCCCAGATTAGCGGGCCCGCCGGCATCATCAACCGCCGGGTGAGCCTCCGCCCCCTCCATCGGCCTGATCGGGGCGGTCATGAACCCTCGGCGTCGGCCCCGGCGCCGACCAGCCCCAACTCGACCTGGCACGGGGCCCGGTCGATCAGGGGGTGGAACTCGGTGACCTCGACTCCGCCGATCTGGCCCACCAGTCCCTCGACGAGCCCTCGGTGCAGGCTGCACACCAGGTCGGGATGCTGCTCGGCCAGCGCTCGGAAGGGGCAGTGGGCGAAGGCCATGACCGCCCCCGCCTCGAGATCGATCACCGCCGGATCGAAGCCCAGGCGGGCCTGCTCGGCGACCAGGGCATCCACCGCGTCAGTGGCTGGAGGCCATTGCCGGCCGTCGGCTTGGCCCTGCTCACGCCCCGCATCGGTCAGCTCTTCGGGGGTGAGCCCGGCGGCGTGGGCGGCGGAGAGCAGGATCTGGGCCAGGGTGGGCAGGGGCGACGGCTCGAGGCCCAGCGAGGGCGCATCGGGCGCCAGCGAGTAGCGGTGCTGGGGCCGGCCGACCTCGCCTTGTGAGGCGCTGGCCACCTCGAGGAGCCCGACGTCACGCATGCGCTCGAGGTGGGGCCTCACGGTGTTGACGTGCAGGTCCAGCACCTCGGCCACCTCGGCGGTCGACAGCGGCATCGGCGAGCGGGCCAGCTCGAGGTAGATGGCGTAGCGGGTGTTGTCGCCCAGCGCCTTGAGGATGTCGAGGCGGGGCGCCCGGTGGTCACCCGGCACCGCGCCCGGGTGGCCGCTCGAGGCCGGGTCGCGAAGGTCATCGGGCACGAAGACAAGATTACACGGGCGATCCCGGTAAAATCGCTGTCATGGTCGATCCGTCTCCTCCGCCGCCCTCCCCGACCGAGGTGATGGCGCTGCTGCGGGGCGTCGTGGATCCCGAGCTGGGCAGCGACATCGTCGAGTTGGGGATGGCCAAGGGCGCCGTGGTGGACGCCGACGGGCTGGTCACGGTCACCATCGCCCTCACGACGGCTGGGTGCCCGCTGCGGGCCCAGCTCCAGCGCGACGTGAAGGCCCGGATCTCGTCGCTGCCCGGCGTCAGCGGGGTCAAGCTCGACTGGTCCGAGCTGACCGCTGACGAGAAGGCGACAGCGATGGCCAAGGCCCGCTGGAACGTCCGGGACAAGGCACCGACCACCGCGATCCCCGCCGCCACCCGGGTGCTCACCATCGCGTCGGGCAAGGGCGGCGTGGGCAAGTCGTCGGTCACCGTGAACCTGGCCGCCGCCCTGGCCATGGCGGGCTACACGGTCGGCGTCCTCGACGCCGACATCTGGGGGTTCTCGGTCCCGCGCATGCTCGGCGTCGAGGGTCGGCTCCAGGGCGCTCTGGGGGGCGAACGCAAGATCGCGCCGAACGTCACGACCCTCGGGCAGGGCCGCCTCGAGGTCGTGTCGATGGGCCTGCTCGTCGACGACGAGACCGATGCGCTCATGTGGCGGGGTCTCATGCTCAACCGGGCCGTGCAGCACTTCCTCGAGGATGTCGCGTGGGGCGATCTCGACTACCTGCTGATCGACATGCCTCCAGGCACCGGCGACGTGGCGATGGGTCTGGCCCGCATGCTGCCCAGGGCCGAGATGATCATCGTGACGACACCGTCGGTCAGCGCCCAGAAGGTCGCCATCCGGGCCGCGGCCATGGCCCGCAAGAGCTACGTACGGATCGTCGGTGTGATCGAGAACATGAGCACGTTCCGCTGCGACCACGGCGACGAGTACGCGCTCTTCGGTGAGGGGGGCGGCGAGGCGCTCGCTCGCGACGCGGGCGTGCCCCTGCTCGGCCAGATCCCGATCGAGCCCTCGGTCGCCTCGGGTGGTGACAGGGGCGAACCCGTCGTGCTGGGCCACGGTCCGGCCGCCGACGCGTTCAAGGCGCTGGCCGATCGGATCGTGTCCGAAGCCGCACCTCCCGTGGCCATGGCCGGTTGCTCGGCCCGCATGCTCGACGCCGCGGTGGCCGCCCTCGACGCCCTCGACACGGCGAAGGCTCCGACCGCCACCCCGTCCGGCTCGGCCTAGGCGGACACCTCTCCGGTCGGGCCAGACCCGCCGACCTCGGCGGTCGTGTCGCTCCCGCCGGTCGCGTCCGCCTCGTCGTCCTCGTCTGGTTTCGCGGCGCGCCGGGCGGCGATGAGGCCCGGCACGGCGGCTACCCCGCGGGTCGGCTCGAACCGGTCGCTCTCGTCGGTGAGCCGGGCGTCCTCGTCCTCGGTGAGGTCGAGGTCGGCGGCGGCCACGTTGGCCTCGAGCTGCTCGACCGAGCTGGCGCCGGGTATGGCCACGACGTTGGGCCGACGGATGACCCACGCCAGCGCCACCTGGGCCGGGGTGGCGTCATGGCTCTTGGCCACCTCGCGCAGCGCCCGCAACAGACCGTCGGCGCGCTCGAGGTTGTCGGCCAAGAAGAGCGGGTTGTTGGTGCGCACGCCAGGCGGCGGTGGGTGGTCGACGTCGTAGCGACCGCCGAGCAGACCTTGGGCCAGCGGGCTGTAGGCGATGATCAGCCGATCACTGTTCTGGGCGTAGGGCACGAGCTCGCGGTCGGGCTTGCGAGCGGCCAGGCTGTACTGCACCTGGTTGGAGAGGACGGGCGAGCCCAGCAGGCGCTCGGCCGTGCGCCAGCGCAGGAGGCCGAAGTTGCTCACGCCCACGTTGCGCACGAGCCCGACCTGTTGGAGGTGGCGCATGCCGCGCATCGTCGGACCGTTCGGTGCGAGCGGATTGGGCCAGTGCACCTGGTAGAGATCGATCTCGGTGATGTTCAGCCGACTGGCCGACTCGACGGCGCGCCACTCGACGATCGGCGGGATCGGGAGCACCGGGAAGAGCTTGGTGGCGACGAAGACCTCGTGACGCCGCTCGGCGATGGCCCGGCCCACGATCCGTTCGGACTCGCCCATCCCGTAGATCTCGGCCGTGTCGACCAGGTTGACCCCGAGATCGAGGGCCCGGTGGACGATCTGGCGGGCGGTGCGGCGGTTGTAGTCGTCGCCGTATCCCCATTCCTTGGCCCCGAACTGCCAGGTCCCGACCCCGATGGCCGAGATGCTGACTCCGTTGACCTCGACGTAGCGCATGAGCCGAGACTACTGGCGGTCCGCGGGCCGGTCTCCGGCCGCCATCTCGCCCCTCGACGGGCGAGGCGGCCATGCTGGTGGTGACCATGGCCACGACCGGTACCCGCCCTGCTCGTCGGCGCGTCCGTTGGTGTCTCGGCGCGCTCGTGCTGGCGGTCACGGCCGCGGCCTGCTCGGGCTCGCCGACCGGAACCGAGGTCCATTCGTCCGCGCCTCGGGCGCCGATCGACCGCTCGACGACCGAGGCGACCGTCGCCGCCAACTCCCAGCTCGCCACCGACGTGTACAAGCGGCTGGCCCACGATCACGACAACTTCTCGTTCTCTCCGTACGCCGTCTCGGTCGCCCTGGCCCAGGTCGGCGCCGGGGCCACGGGGATCACGGCGACCCAGCTCGCCACGATCCAGCACGTGCCGGCCGAGCTCGCGCTCGAATCCGGCTTGAACACCCTGGCCGCGCAGATCGCCAGCCGGACCGGCGACCGTCAGAACGACGTGCGCCAGGGACACATCTCGATCCAGCTGCCGGTCGCGCTGTGGGGACAGCAGGGGACTGAGATCAGGCGGCCCTTCCTGTTGCAGCTGTCGCGGTGGTTCGGCACCGGCATGCGGATGGTCGACTACCGATCCGATCCTGGCGCGGCGCGACTCGCGATCAACAACTGGGTCGCGGACCAGACGTCCAACCTGTTCGGCGAGATCGTGGCACCCGGTCAGATCACCGATGGGACTCGCCTGGTCATGACCGCCGCTGCCGTCGTCGCCGCACCTTGGGACCAACGCTTCGACGCCACGCGTACGCGCCCGACGACGTTCCATCAGTTGGACGGCCACGCCGAGGACGCGACGACGATGAGCATCGATGCCCCGACCGGGCTTCTCTACGCCAAGGGCGACCAGTGGCAGGCCGTCATGCTCCCCTACCTCGGCCGCCAGCTGGCCATGGTCGTACTGGTGCCCGACGCCGGCCGCTTCGCGGCGGTCGAGGCCCGGCTCGACGGGGCCGAGCTCCAGGACGTGCTGGCCACCTTGCGTCCGACGCCACTGGCCCTCGAGCTGCCCCGCTTCCAGCTCTCCACGAGCGTGAACCTGAACGACGCCATCAGTACCCTCGGCGCTCCGAGCCTGTTCGACCAGCAGGAGGCATCGCTGCCCGGCATCACCGCCGACGAGGCCCTGGCCGTCTCGCAGTTCGACGAGCAGTCGTTCATCTCGGCCGACGAGGAAGGTACCCAAGCGTCGGCCCCGACCGCGGTTCGCACCGGCCCGGTGCCGGCGACGCCCACCACATCGCTCGTCGTCGATCGGCCGTTCCTCGTGGCCGTCGTCGATCGGGCCAGCGGCGAGCCGTTGCTGTTCGGACGGGTGCTCGACCCCGAGCCCTGACCGAGGTCACCCTCGACGACGCCGCTTCCCGTCAGCCGGCGAGGGGTCGCACCCGGGCGGTGGCGAAGAGACGGGCGGCGGTTCCGGCCCCTGGTCGGGCGGCGTCGACCAGCCAGAGCGACACCGAACCATCCGACCCCTCGCTCGTCACGACGTCGACGGCATCACCGGGCTCGATGGCCAGTCGGTATTCGAGCTCGGCGCGCAACGGGAGACCAAGGTGGGGTCGCGTCGCCAGCGCCTCCTCGACGACGGCCCAGGTGGCGGCGTTGTTGACGTGACCGAGCAGATCGAAGTCCGTGGCCCGCAGCGGCCACGGGTGGCGGGTGGCATCTGAGGGGATCTGCGCCGGATGGGCCAGACGCGACGAGACCCGGCGCCCCTGGGTCGCCTCGTCGTAGTGGGCGTGGAACTCGTCGGGCAGGGGCAGGGGACGCCCCGTCTCGGCATCGAGGTGCACCCACAGCGAGACGGCCTCGACCGCCGCGCCGCGGTCGCCGGTGATCGACACACGGCGTTCGGCCCATCGGCTCCCGGTGCCGGAACAGAAGGTCGTGAGGGTGATCGGCTCGCGAAAGCGCGGCGATCGGGCGAGCTCGACCGCGGTGCGCCGCACCACCCAGGCCATGTCGTTCTCGAGCTCGGCGTCGGAGGTGTCGTCACTCGACACGTCCTGGAGGAACCGGGCCAACGAGTCGAGCCGCAGCCGGCCTGACGGGTTGAGATCGCCGAAGCGGACCCGCCGCGAGGCCGAGAAGGTGCGACCGGCCGGAGGGCGCGGCACGAGGCGATCGGCGCCGGGCTCGGGCATCTCGCGACGCTACCGCCCGGCGACTTCGGGGGCTTCTACCACAGCCGCGGATAAATCAGTTGACGACCCTCGACAAGTCGTGGTCCGATGAAGCGCACTCGCGACCCGGGTCCGCGCCCTCCAGCGCCTCCGATCGCACCGCATCGACCGACCAAGGGGTACCAGTCCGAATGAAGCGCTCGCACATCACGGTTGGCCATCAGGCCTCGACCGCGACGACGCGCCTTCACGCGGGTTGTGGCGTGTCGTACCCGTGGTCGCCCGGCACCCTCGTCATTGCCAACGTGATGGACGAGTTCGCCGACACCTCCAAGGCCACCCGGCGCCGGAAGGAGTCTTCGCCCTGAGCACCGCTCCAGCGAAGAGAAGTCTCCGAAAGGCCGCCGGGCTCACCCGGCGGCCTTTCTGCTTCTCGGGGTTCTTTTCGCCCTCCGCCGGCCGGCCGGCCCAGATCCATCGCAACCAGATCCACCA
Source organism: uncultured Microthrixaceae bacterium (assembly GCA_963734965.1). Taxonomy (GTDB): domain Bacteria; phylum Actinomycetota; class Acidimicrobiia; order Acidimicrobiales; family Acidimicrobilacustridaceae; genus UBA4742. The sequence goes on from CAVTJK010000004.1 coordinate 1,796,139, forward strand.
GCGCAGCACCCATCCCATCCACCACGAGCCCAGACACCCTCCCCTGACCATCGGATCGGGGGACCGCACAGGAAGGCGAGCCGATGTTGGCGCCGCTGAGCATTGAGCAGTTCAACCAGGACTGGTGGGACGACGCCGCCTGCCGCGATGGCGAGGCGTCGCTCTCGGGCGTGTTCTTCTCCGAGGAGCTCCAGGACATCGCTCGGGCCAAGTCCATCTGCGCCGAGTGCCCCGTGATGGACGAGTGCCTCGAAGGAGCCATCGTGCGGCGCGAGCCGTGGGGCGTCTGGGGTGGCCAGCTGTTCCTCAACGGGAAGATCCTGGCGACCAAGCGGCGTCGGGGCCGTCCGCCCAAGGTGCCCCGTCCCGAGGATCAGCTGCCCGAGATCCCCATCCCGGCCCACCTCGAGCACCGGGTCAGGCTGCGCACCGCCTGATCCGGCTCGTCGACCGGGACCCCTCCTCCACCCCGACGACCGCCCGCCGCCACCCCCCAACGGCCGGGCGGTCGACGGGGTGAGGCCAACTCACTCCCGCCTCAGATGCTGGTGACGACGGTGGTGCCGGTCACGGTGGTGGTCCCCGTTCGTGGCCTCTGGCGCCCATCCGAGCATCTCACTCCCGCCTCAGACCGGTGGCGATCGGTGGTGACGGTCACGACGGTGGTTCCTGTTCCTAGGCCTCATCGTGACCGCGCGGATCCCATCGGACCACTTGTCTTCAACTTGTCTGTTGCCTACGATTGGGGAATGGCGATCATCGGTCTCGACCATGTGCAGCTGGCCATGCCGGCCGGACGCGAGGACGACGCCGTGGCCTTCTACGAAGGCCTGCTCGGGCTGACCAATGTGGCCAAGCCGGCCCACCTCGCGGTCCGCGGCGGGTGCTGGTTCGAGACGGCGACGGCCAAGGTCCACCTGGGCGTCGAGGCCGACTTCCAGCCGGCCCGCAAGGCTCATCCGGCCCTGCTGGTGGACGACCTGGCCGCTCTGGCCGAGCGGCTGGAGGCCGCGGGCGTGGAAGTCAGGACCGAGGGCGGGCTCGACGGGTACGACCAGCGCTACGTCGACGATCCGTTCGGCAACCGCATCGAGCTGCTCGAGCGCCTCGCCTAGCCCAGGCCCCGGCGCGTCGGTGACCCCGGCTGGGAGCCGTCCGCGGTCGGCGGTACCGTCATGGAGCCGATCCGGCGCCTATGCAGACCCAGCCCACCGACGACCGCCCTCCGGCGCCCACCCCCCGCCGACGGCCCCGCTGGGGCTGGCTGGCGCTGGCCGCGGCCATCGTGGTCGCCGCCGTCGTGGCCCTGCTGGTCGTCGGGCGCTCCGGCTCGGCATCGTCGGGCTCGAAGTCGTCGTTCGACGCCGACGGCAACCCGTTGACCCTGTCGAACCTGGTCTCGGTGGGCCAGAAGCTGCCCGATGCCACCCTGCAGCGCGTGGGCGGCGGCACGGTCTCGCTGAGCGACCACCAGGGCAAGCCCCTTGTCATCAACCTCTGGTACGCGACCTGTGCGCCCTGTCGGACCGAGATGCCGGCGCTCGAGAAGCTCCACGAGGAGTTCGGCGGCCGGGTGGGCTTCCTCGGGGTCGACCCGCCCGACGGCGCCTCGACGGCCGCCCACACCGGTCGCCAATTCGGGATCACCTACGACCTCGCCCTCGACCCCCGGTTCCTGGTGGTCAAGGCCATCGGGTCGACCGTCACGCCGACGACGGTCGTGCTCACCCCGACCGGGGTCGTCTCGTGGGTCCACGTCGGCGCGGTCAAAGCCGACGATCTGCGGTCGGCGATCGACCAGGCTCTGCGGTGAGGACCGGCGCCTCGTGATCGACGCCCCGCTCGCCTATGCCTTCGGGGTGGGCATGGTGGCGACGGTGAACCCGTGCGGCTTCGCCATGCTGCCCGCCTACCTGTCGTTCTTCCTCGGGCTCGAGGGCACCGACACCGACGCCCAGGCCAACTTGTTGCGGGCCCTGGCCGTCGGCGGCACCATGACCGCCGGCTTCGTCCTGGTGTTCGGGCTGCTCGGGATCGTGCTGGACAGCTTCATCAGCTCGATCGAGTCGTGGCTGCCATGGGTCACCATCGTGCTCGGGCTGGGGCTCATCCCCCTCGGCGTGATGCTGTTCCGCGGTCGCTCGCTCAACGTCGCCCTGCCCACGTTCTCACGGGGAACGCGCGACCGCGAGCTCGTCTCGGTGTTCCTGTTCGGCGTGTCGTACGCGCTGGTGTCGCTGTCATGCACCATCCCGCTGTTCATCGCCGTCGTGTCGACCACCTTCACGAGCTCGAACTTCATCTCGGGACTGGCGACCTATGTCGCCTACGCGCTGGGCATGGGGGTCGTGCTCGTCGCGCTGACGGTGGCGCTGGCCATGGCCCGCCAGTCCTTGGTCCACTCGGTGCGGCGGGTCCTCCCCTACGTCTACAAGATCTCGGGGGTGCTGTTGCTGGTCGCCGGCGTATACGTCGCCTACTACGGGTGGTACGAGCTGCGCCTGAACCACGGCGACACCTCGGGTGGGGCGGCGGCGAGCTTCGTCTTCGATCTCAACAGCTCGATCAGCAACTGGATCCAACGCACCGGGCCGATCCGGATCGGCATCGTGCTGGCCGCCGCCATCGGCGTGACGGTGGCGCTGGTGATGAGCCGGCGGGGCCGCTCGGCCGAGTAGCGCCCGCGCGCGACCAAGCGCACGGGCGTGGCGTCGGTGCCGCGCCGGAGGTTCAGACCGGGCGCTGCGGTAGGTTCGCCGCGCATGTTCGCTGACCTGTTGGCTCACCCCGGCGTCGACGAGATCGTCTCGCTGCGATCGCGCTTCGGCTTCATGGCCTTCCACGGGGGTTCACTCGAGAAAGGGACCGACGATGTGGCCGTGGCCGCCGCCGAGGCGGCCGGTGCCTCGCTCTATGCCGTGGTGCAACCGCCCGACTTCCAGTGGCACATCCCGTCCAACGAGGTCGACCCCGAGTCGTCGCCGGCCCTGGCCACCTTCCTCGACCACGTCGATGTCGCCGTGGCCGTCCACGGATTCGGCCGGCCCGGGCTGTTCACCACGATCCTCCTCGGCGGCACGAACCGCGACCTGGCCAGCCGGCTGGCAGCCGAGGTGGGGCCCGCCCTGCCCGACTACACGCTGGTCGACGACATCGAGGCCATCCCCCGCGAGCTGCGCGGGCTGCACCCGGACAACCCGGTCAACCTCGCCCGCCACGGCGGTGTCCAGCTCGAGCTGCCGCCACGCGTCCGCGGCCTCGGGCCGTTCTGGGAGGGGGCGGCGCACCGCCAGGCCGGCCGACGCTCGCCCCACACGATCGCCCTCATCGACGGGCTGACCCGAACGGCGCTCGCCCACGCCCACGCTTCTGGCGGCGATTGAGGGCGCCCAGCGCCCTCAGATGCCGCCGGAACCCCGAGCGGGGAGGTTCTGAGCCGCGGCGATAGCCTCGCCGCCCATGGACGCGCGCATCTTCACCGAGCCTCAACAGGGTGCCTCGTACGATCAGCTGCTGGCCGTGGCGCAGCGGGCCGAGGGCAACGGCTTCGACGGGTTCTTCCGGTCGGACCACTACCTGAAGATGGGCAACGTCACGGGTCAGCCTGGTCCGACCGACACCTGGGTCACGTTGGGCGCCATCGCTCGCGAAACCACGAGCATCCGCTTGGGGACACTGGTGTGCTCGGCGACCTTCCGCCTCCCCGGCCCGCTGGCCGTCGCCGTGGCCCAGGTCGACGACATGAGCGGCGGCCGGGTCGAGCTGGGCATCGGCGCCGGCTGGTTCGACAGCGAGCACGTCGCCTACGGCATCCCGTTCCCGCCGCTCGGCGAGCGCTTCGACCGACTCGAGGAGCAACTCGAGATCATCACCGGCCTGTGGCGCACCCCGGCCGACAGCGAGTACTCCTTCGAGGGCCAGCACTACACCGTGGTCGGCTCGCCGGCCCTGCCCAAGCCGATCCAGTCCGGCGGCCCTCCGGTCATCATCGGGGGCCATGGTCCCACGCGCACACCGAGATTGGCGGCCCGGTTCGCCCGCGAGTTCAACGTCGGCTTCTCGTCCATCGACGTCACCGCCGGACAGTTCCAGAAGGTCCGCGCCGCCTGCGAAGCCATCGATCGCGATCCCGACGAGCTCGTCTACTCGGCGGCCCTCGTCGTGTGCTGCGGCGAGACCGACACCGAGCTCGAGCGACGGGCGGCGGCCATCGGCCGGCGCCTCGACGGCGATCTGCGCGAGAACGGCGCCGCCGGCTCGCCCGCCGAGGTGCTGGACAAGCTGGCCGCCTACGCCGAGGCCGGCATCCAGCGGGTCTACCTGCAACTGCTCGACCTCGACGACCTCGATCACATCGACCTGATCGGCCACCAGGTCCTCCCGCTGCTCGCCTGACTCCCCCCTGTCTCCCGCCTGTCTCCCCGTTCCCGGCCTGACGAGCGCCAAGATCCCCAACCTGTGCCGTCAGATGTACCCCCCAGGCGCGCGTTGCGGCACAGGTTCGAGCACGGAGTGGATCAGGGGGCGAGGCGCTCGATGATCCAGTCGGCGCTGTCGTCCCCAGACTGGGGGTCGTCAGGGCGGCGGTAGCGGAGCCGATCGTGCAGGCGGGATCGCCGGCCCTGCCAGAACTCGATCTCGACGGGCTCCACGACGAACCCACCCCAGTGCGGCGGACGCGGGACCTCACCGCCGGCGTACTGGCGCTCGAGGGCGGCGAAGCGGTCAGCGAGCACGGCTCGGTCGTCGATCACGGTGCTCTGGTCTGACGCCCAGGCGCCCAGCTGGCTGTCGCGTGGACGGGAGGCGAAGTAGGCGTCGGACACCTCGGCGCTGGTGCGCCGGGCTCGGCCGGCGACCCGGACCTGACGACCGATGGCGATCCAAGGGAAGCACAGCGCGACATCAGGACTGGCCTCGATCTCTCGGGCCTTCTGGCTGCGGTAGTTGGTGTAGAAGGTGAAGCCCCCGTCGGTTCCCCGCAACAGCACGTGGCGCGAGGACGGCGCTCCCGTCGCTGACACCGTCGACACGACCATGGCCTCGGGCTGGTGGACGCCGGCCTCGGCGGCGACCTCGAACCACCGAGCGAACTGGACGTAGGGATCGGCATCGACATCGACCTCGTCCAGGCCGATCAGCTCGAGCTCGACCCGGCGTGCTTCTAGATCCATCTGACGACCGATCAGGAAACGTTGAACGAGAACACGGTCGACAGCGCGAGGACCCCGATCGTCGCCAAGACGACGGCGAGCACGACCGTGATCGTCGTGGCCATCGCCGATCGACCGAGGCGACGGGTCAGCAAGCCGTTGACGCCGAGTCCGCCGTGCCCGAGCGCGAGAACCAGCAGGATGCCGTCGAACAGCCGCCAACCTCCCGAGTGCCACCGATCGACGTAGAAGGCCACGCCGAAGTGACCCGGATCATGGAACACCCACGTGGAGAGCACGTGCACGAGCAACAGCAGTACCAACAGCCACGACGACACCTGCATGAGGTGCCAGGACCAGCTGCGGACCTCGGCGTCGCCGCCGGCCGCGCCCTCCGATCGGGACGCTTCGGTTGGCGACGAGGGCGGCGGAGGCGGTGGGGAATCGAGGGCGTCAGCGGTGTCGACGACGGCGTCGGCGGGGGGAGGCGGGGGGATCAACGGGTCGTCTCGGCGATCCACGGCCAGACGATGGCGGCGAAGCACGGGATGGCCACGGCCCAGGTGAGGAAGAGCACCGCCGCCCGGATGCGCACGTCGTGGGCGACCGAGCCGGGCGCGACCTCGGCCACCAGCCGACGCAGCCCGTCGAAGGTGTGGAACAGGGTCGCCAGCACGACGACGCAGATGACGAGGCGGGCGCCGAGACTGCCCATGGCCGCGCCCCATCGGTTGAAGCGGTTGCGATCGGCGATCTGGCCCAGGGCCGCGGCGAAGACGACCACGTAGACGAACACGACGACCCCGGCCACCGCGCCCCACGGGCTGCGCCTCGCCCTCCCGGCGGCATCAGCGCCTCCATCGGCCGGGCGAGCCGGGGGATCGGGATCGCGAACGAGATCGGGCTCGGGATCGACATCCACGTCGACGCCACCCGGCCCGACGTCATCGGGGTCGCCCGGTGACGGGACGAGACCCTGGTCGTCGGTGTCGTCCACGATCAGCCTGCGGCCGGTTCGAGGCGGGTCAGGCCGCTCAGGTAGGGGTGGAGGAGCTCGGGCAGCACGACCGTGCCGTCGGGCTGGCGGTGGGTCTCGACCAGCGCCGCCCACACCCGCGGCACGGCGAGCGCCGACCCGTTCAGGGTGTGGCAGATCTCGGTGCCCTTGCCGTCGGCCGGGCGGTACCGGACGTTGGCGCGACGCGCCTGGTAGTCGGCGAACCACGACACCGACGACACCTCGAGCCACCGATCGACCCCGGGCGAGTACACCTCGATGTCGAACGTCCGGTGCTGGGACGACCCGAGGTCGCCGGCGCACAGGTCGAGGATCCGGTAGGCCAGCCCGAGGTCGCCGATGAGGGACTCGGCCCGGGCGAGGATCTCGGCGTGGATCGTCGGGCGCCTGATCGGGCGTGGCGTAGGCGAGGAGCTCGACCTTGTCGAACTCGTGGACGCGCAGCAGCCCACGGGTGTCCTTGCCGGCCGAGCCCGCCTCGCGACGGAAGCACGACGTGTGGGCGCAGAGCCGCATCGGCAGCTCGTCCTCGTCGAGGATCTCGTCCCGGGCCAGCGACGTGAGCGGCACCTCGGCGGTGGGGATGGCCCACAGGTCGTCGCGCTCGAGGTGGTAGGCGTCGTCCTCGAACTTGGGGAGGTGACCGGTGGAGATCATGCGTCGCGGTTCGCACCAGGGTCGGCGGTCGGACCTCCTCGTAGAGATCGGCGTTCCGGTCGAGCGCGAGCTGGCACAGCGCCCGCACCAGCGCGGCGCCCGGCCTCGCGGTACATGACGAACATCGACCCCGACATCTTGGCGCCGCGCTCGAGATCGAGGATGCCGAGCTCCTCGCCGATGTCCCAGTGCGGCACCCGCTGGTGCTCGGCGTACGAGTCGGGGTCGAAGTGCTCGACGCGCACCACGACGTTGTCGTCGGGCCCGGCGCCGTCGGGCGCCTCGTCGGCGGGCAGGTTCGGCAGCGCAGCAGCAGGTCGCGGAGCTCGGCCGCGAGCTGCTCGGCGCCTGCGTCGAGCTCCTTCTCTCGCGCACGCCGAGCGCGGCTCTCCTCCTGCAGCTCGGCCGCCTCGTCGACCTTGCCGTCCCGCCTCAGGAGCCCGACCTCCTTCGAGAGCTTGTTCACCTGGCCGCGCAGATCGTCGCGTTCGCTGGCCAGGCCGCGTTGCTGCCGGTCGAGGTCACGGGCCCGCTCGAGCGTGGTGATCTCGACATCGCCTCGGCGGGCCAGCGCGGCGGCGACCTCGTCGAATTCGGAGCGCAGCCGGCGCACGTCGAGCATCCCAGCAAGGTACCAAGCCGCTGGTCGACGACCCGACACCGTTGTGCGTAGGGACCCGACGCCCACCAGGACCGGTCTTGGGGTCGGCCCCGGGCTGGCGGTAGCGTCGCCGCCGGTGCCGACCTCCCCCCGACCGCTCGACGCCGCCTGACCCCTTGCCGACGCCATCGGCCGTCGAGGTCCGAGACCTGGTGATCCGCTATGGCGATCGGATGGCCGTCGACCAGCTCTGCGTTCTCGGCGGAGCCGGGCACGGTGTTGGCCCTGCTGGGACCGAACGGGGCCGGCAAGACGTCGACGGTCGAGACGCTCGAGGGCTACCGGCAGCCGTCGGCCGGGCAGGTGCGGGTGCTCGGGTCTCGACCCGCGCGCCGATCACGCCGGCGCTGACCCGACGCATCGGCGTGATGCTCCAGACCGGCGGCGTCTACACCGGCATCCGCCCCGGCGAGGCTGCTGCGGCTGTTCGCGTCGTACTACGACGACCCCGCCGATCCCGACGAGCTGCTCGAGCGGGTCGGCCTCGCCGACCGCCGGCCGCTCGACGTGGAAGAGCCTCTCGGGTGGCGAGCAGCAGCGGCTCTCGCTGGCGCTGGCGCTCGTCGGCCGACCCGAGGTCGCCTTCCTCGACGAGCCCACCGCCGGCATCGACCCGAGCGGGCGCCAGCTCATCCGTCGCGTGATCGCCGAGCTGCGCGACGCCGGGCGTGACCGTGCTCCTGACGACCCACGACCTCGACGAAGCCGAGAAGCTGGCCGATCGGGTCGTCATCGTCGACCACGGGCGGGTGCTGGCCAGCGGGACCCCGGCCGAGCTGACGACGAGCGGCCAGCGCGACGAGATCCGCTTCGGCGCGCCCACCGGACTCGACGTGTCCGACCTCGGCCGGACCATCGTCGGCGACGGTGACCGAGGTGTCACCGGGCGAGTACCGCGTCGACCGGCGACCCCGACCCCGACCCGCATCGCCGCCATCACGACCTGGCTGGCCGAGCGCGATCTGGCCCTGGCCGACCTGCGCGCCGGTCGCCAGCGACTCGAGGACGTGTTCCTGCGCCTGACCGAGGCCGCCGCCGCCGACCGTGACGCCGCGGTCGGAGATCCGGTCACGGCGCGGCGCGCCGGTCGGGGCCGGCACCGGTCTCGCCGGGGTCGACCGTGAAGGCCTACGCGGGCCAGACCCGCGCCGAGCTGACCCTCAGCCTGCGCCAGGGCGAGCAGCTGCTGGTCAGCGTGGCCATCCCGCTGGTTGCTGCTGGTCTTCTTCTCCCTGGTCGACGTGCTGCCCACGCCGGCGGGCGTGTCCAAGTCGGTCGACTTCCTGGCCCCGGGCATCCTGGCCCTGGCCGTGATGTCGACGGCCATGGTGAGCCTCGGCATCGGCACGGGGTTCGAGCGCCAGTACGGCGTGCTCAAGCGGCTCGGGTCGACCCCGCTCGGTCGACCCCGACTGGATCGCGGCCAAGACCACGATGGTGTTGGCCATCGAGCTCGGGCAGGTGATCATCCTGGTGCCGACCGCGCTGGCGCTCGGCTGGAACCCCGACGGCAACGTGGCCCTGGTGGTGCCGGCCTACGTGCTGGGCACGGCCGCCTTCGCCGGGATCGGCCTGCTGCATGGCCGGCACCCTCCGGGGAACGATCACCCTTGCGGCGGCCAACGGGTTGTACATCGTGCTGCTGCTGCTCGGCGGGATGATCATCCCGCTCTCCAGCCTGCACGGCCTGCGCTTCGTGGCCGATCTCCTGCCGGCCGGCGCGCTGAGCCAGGTCATGGCGGCCGCCTTCCGATCCTCGGTCCACGTCTCGACGCAGAACTGGATCGTGCTCATCGCCTGGGCCGTCGCCGCTCCGCTGGCCGCCGCCCGCTGGTTCCGCTGGGAGTAGCGATCAGCGCCGAATCGGGCGCACGATGACCTCGGAGCCGATGGCCTCGAAGTCGAGTCCGAGGAACATCCGCAACGATCGGGCGTTGCCCGGACTCACCGCGGCGAAGACCGGCTCCCCCGACGCCACGAGGGCGAGCGCGTCGCACACGAGCGATCGACCCCAGCCCCGACCCTGGCCGTCGGGCTCGGCCTCGACGCTGATCTCGCGACGGCCGGCCAGACCCCGGCTCAGGACGACCACCCCGCGATCGTCCCCGTAGGCGTCGATGTCGGTCCGAGCCAGGTATCGGGCGTGGACGACCCGTGGATGGTCGTCGTCGTCGAGCCGGGCCAGGTCGGATCCCTCACCGGTGCCGCGTCCGACGAGGGTCGCGTCGAGGCAGCTGATCCAACCCGTCGGTCCCGCCAACCACCTCAGGAAGTCCGGGTGCTCGCAGCCGCCGAAGGCATCGCCGGACCGAGCGACCACCTGGTCGGGATCGGCGGCGGTGGCCACGATGGCGTGCCCGGTGAAGCCGACCACCGCCTCGATGCCCTCCGCGGGCGGCACCACCACCTCGACCACCCCGTCGACCGCCGGAAAGCGACCCTCGGCGGCGCTGATGAAGGTGGCGAGCAGGGGGTGATTGGTCAGGGGTGCGGGTGCCCGTGGTACCACAGGTTGAGGATGGTGAGCACGGCGATGTAGACGACCACGGCCAGGATCAGACCCGAGTAGAAGACGACCGTCAGCACCCGCTGGTCGAAGCGCAGGTGCATGAAGATGTAGGCGACGGTGAAGAACTTGACGGCCATCAACAGCAGCAGCACGAAGGTGACGGACTTGGTGCCGGCGAAGTCCCAACCCGGAAAGCTCGGCCAGAGGTAGGTCGCCACCTCGATGGCGGTGAGCACGGCGAGGAAGATCGCGGTCAGCACGTAGAGCTTCTCGCGCGGGTACTCCTCCTTGGCTCCGTCGAGTACGGAGGTCGGGATCGGTTCGGCGGTCTCGGTGGCCATGTCCGCGCTCCTATGGGATCAGGTAGACGACGGCGAAGATGACGATCCACACGACGTCGACGAAGTGCCAGTACAGGCCGATGACCTCGACCGTCTCGGACCGGTGCTCGGGTATCTTGCCGCGCAACGAGAGGATCAGGAGCGAGACCAGCATGATGATGCCGATCGTGACGTGCACGCCGTGGAAGCCGGTGAGCGTGTAGAAGGCCGATGACGAACGGCTGGTCGTGAAGCCCATGCCCTCGTGCAGGAACACCGTGAACTCATAGACCTGGCCGGCGACGAAGGTCGAGCCGAGCAGGGCCGTGGCGACGAGCCAGGTGCGCAGGCGGTGGTGATCGCCGCGCTCGATGGCCGACACGGCCAGCACCATGGTCAGCGAGCTCATCAGCAGCAGGAACGAGCTCACGGAGGTGAACCCGAGGTCGTACACCTGCTTGGGCGCCGGGCCCTGGCCGGCGACGGGCACCTTGTACAGCAGATAGGTCGTGATGAGCCCCCCGAACAGCAGGCACTCGGACGCGAGGAACAACCACATCCCGAGCTTCGTGTTCGAGATCCCGGTGTTGGTGTCGTGCTCCATGTGGGGGGCGGGAGCCCGCAGGTCGCGGTCGGCGGCGACGGTCTCAGCCAACGGTCTCGACCTCCTTGGACTCGACCGAGTCGAGCTCGGCGGCGGCGTCGGATGTCTCGGCCTCGGCTTCGTCGGCGGTCCCCTCGTCGGGGCCGTGCTCGTCGCCATGACCACCACCAGGGGCGTCGGGGGGCTCGAGGGCCCACCCGAACACGGCCACCAGCAGCATCAGGCCACCGACGAGGCTCAGCCAGAGGGTGTAGAGCAGGCCGTAGGCGATCACCGGCAGCGAGAAGGCGGCGATGATCGGCCAGTACGACGGCGACGGCAGGTGGACGCCCTTGCCGTCGCTGTGCTGGGCCACCTCCTCGATGGTGTGGATGCGCACCAGCTTGTGGTCGGACGTCTCGGCGTACTTGCGGTACCAGAAGTCGTCGAGGCGGGTCACGACCGGGACCGGGTCGTAGTTCCACTCGGGCACCGGGCTCGGCGTCATCCACTCGATGGTGCGGGCATCCCACGGATCAGGCCCCGGCGGAGGCAGGGACTTGGCCTTCTGGCGGCTGTAGAAGATGTTGAAGATGAACATGGCCACGCTGAAGGCCAGGGTGAAGGCCCCGATGGTGGCGATCTTGTTCCAGAGCTCGAAGCCGTAGCCCGCGTCGTAGGTGTAGATGCGGCGCGACATCCCCTGCAAGCCGAGCACGTGCATGGGCGCGAACGTCAGGTTGAAGCCCAGCAGCATGACCCAGAAGTTGGTCTTGCCCAACCGTTCGTTGAGCAGGTAGCCGAACACCTTGGGCCAGTAGAAGTAGAAGCCGCCCATGAAGCCGAGGAAGGCACCGCCGAACAGCACGTAGTGGAAGTGGGCGACGATGTAGTACGTGTCGTGCTGCTGGGTGTCCGACGGGGCGACGGCGTGGGTGACACCTGACAGGCCGCCGATCGTGAACATCGTCACCAGGCCGATCGAGTAGAGCATCGGCGTCGTGAAGTGCAACTTGCCGCCCCACATCGTGGCCGTCCAGTTGAGGATCTTCACGCCCGTCGGCACGGCGATGAACATCGTGGTCAACGAGAACGTCGTGACCGAGATGGGCCCGATGCCGGACACGAACATGTGGTGGGCCCACACGCCCCAACCCATGAACCCGATGGCGATGCCGGACCAGACGATGAACTTGTAGCCGAAGATGGGCTTGCGCGAGAAGACCGGGAGCATCTCCGACACCAGGCCGAAGGCCGGCAGGATCATCAGGTAGACCTCGGGATGGCCGAACACCCAGAAGAGGTTCTCCCAAAGTAAGGGATTGCCGCCGCTGCGGACGTCGAAGAAGTTGGCGCCGAACAACCGGTCGAACATCAGCAGGAACTGCGCGCACGTGAGCACAGGGATGGCGAACAGCAGCAGGAACTGGGTCACCAGCGTCATCCACGTGAACACCGGCATCTTGAACAGGTCCATGCCGGGACAGCGCATGTTGAGCACGGTGACGATCAGGTTCACGGCACCGGTCAACGACGCCACACCGGTGATGATCAGGCCGAGGTTCCAGTAGTCGATGCCGTGGCCCGGCGAGAAGATGACCCCGGAGTTGGGCGCGTAGTTGAACCAGCCGCCGTCGGCCCCGCCGCCGAACAACCAGCTCGAGTTGAGGAACAGACCGCCGGCGAGGAACGACCAGAAGCTGAAGGCGTTGATCCGCGGGAAGGCCACGTCGCGCGCCCCGATCTGGAGCGGCATCAGGTAGTTGGCGAAGGCGGCACCGATGGGCATGACGACCAGGAAGACCATGGTCGTGCCGTGCATGGTGAAGACCTGGTTGTAGGTCTCGGCCGACAGCAGCTGGTTGCGGGGTGCCCACAGCTGCGAACGGATCAGCAGCGCCTCGCAGCCTCCGATGATGAAGAAGATCAGGGCCGCCGACCCGTACATGATGCCGATCTTCTTGTGGTCGACGGTGAACAACCACCGGCGCCACGACGCCTTGGGATGGGTCGGACGCGACAGCACCCCCAGCGGCTCGAACGGCGCGCCTGGGCCCCCAGCGGGCAGAGCGAGTGGCTGAGGGTCAGTGGTGGCCATGGGCGGGCTCCGTGACGACAGGGTGCGGTCGCGTGGGATGGGGGTGGGGGCGGGTGATCACTTGAGCGTCTCGAAGTAGGCGACCAGCTCAGTGATCTGCAACTCGCTGAGGTGGAGGTTGGGCATGCCGCGGTGCTGGAGGGCGGCCTCGGGCAGCACCAGCGGAGGGTTCCGGATCCAGGCCTGCAGGGCCGTCCGGTTGAAGATGAACGGACTCGGATCGCCGCCGTAGAGGGCGTTGCCCGGGTCGCCGGCCAGCGCCAGATCGTTCGGATCGCCCGGATGGCCCGGGTTGTTCGGGTCGTTGGGCGAGTAGAGGTTGAAGACGGAGCCGGCGAAGGTGCCGCGGGTGGCGATGTGGGTCAGGTCGGGAGCGACGCCACTGACGAGCTCCTTCTTGGCCGAACCCGACGCGATCTTGGCGTCGTTCACGCCGCGGATCAGGTGGCACGACGAGCACAGCTGGCCCTTGAAGACGGCCTCGCCGGCCTTGGCCGTCTCGTCGGTCGGCGTCACCGCCGGCTTCTGTTGGTTCTTGATCCAGGCGTCGAACTGCGTCTTGGTGACCACCCGCACGACCATCCGCATGTTGGCGTGGGACAGGCCGCAGAACTGCGTGCACTGGCCGCGGTAGACGCCCACCTTGTTGGCGTTGAACAGCAGCGGGTGGTGCTGGCCCGGCACGGCGTCCTTCTTGCCGTTCAGGGCCGGGATCCAGAACGAGTGGATGACGTCTTGCGAGGTGATCGTGAGCTCGACCGGCTGGTGGACCGGGATGATCATCTCGTTGGCGGTGATGATGTCGCCCTTGGCGGTGTCGGTGTACCGGCCGTCGTTGTTCATGTCGTAGTGGAAGGACCACCACCACTGCTGACCTGAGACCTCGACGTGCAGCGCGTTCTTGTCCGTCTGGTTCAGCTTGATGATCGTGGCGACCGTGAAGATCCCCACGACGACGAGGATCAGCAGGGGCACGATCGTCCAGCCGAGCTCGAGCACCGTGTTGCCCTCGAGCTGGCTCGGGAACTCGTCCTCGTCCTCGCCCGTGTCCCGGAAGCGCCAGACGATGTAGAAGATCACGGCGAAGAGCCCGATCATGACGACCAGGGCCACCGCGTACACCGGCGTGATCAGGGTCTGGATCTGCTCGGACTGCACGCCGTGCGGGGTCAGCGAGGTCAGGGGCTTGCCGCCGTTGGCGAACACGCCCGCGATCATCGAGCGCGACGTAGAGGCCGCCGATGATGAGCACGACGAGACCCGCCAACAGCAGACCGACGCGGGCCTTGCCCCGACGGGGTGACCCTCCGCTGGCCGGAGCGGCCATCAGGACCTCGCCTCGCGTCGGGAGGGCGCGCCGCTGGCGACGCCCGGCTCACGGGACAGCTGGGGCATGGTCACCTTCCCGATCCCTCCGGCACCTGGTGGCCGGACGTGCGATCGTCCTTCTCGACTCGACGTGGTCCTCGGGCGGCGCCGACGAATCCCCCCGAAGATGATGGCCAACCCCAGCACGAACAGGATGAGCGTGATGGCCGAACGGCTGATCTTGGGACGCAGGGCGACAACGATGCAGCCGCCCAGGATCAGCACGCCGATGATGCCGAACACGGCGGTCGACGCGTGCTTGTTGGGCAGCGTGAGCAGCACCCTCGAGAAGCCGACGATGACGACGGCCACCAAGATGAAGGCGGTGATGGGCAGCCGCATGGGCTCGGCGATCTGACGGTAGAGCTCGAGGTTGATGCGGTCGTCGCCGGTGGCCCGCTCGGCCCAGGCCCGGATGGTCCACATCACGACCGAGGCTCCGAGCACGATGGCGGCGGCCAGGGCCAGCGGTCGACTCGAGATGGCCAGCCCGACCAGGATCGTGCCCACGCTGAAGGCGGTGATCACGGGCCAGTAGTTGGTGCCGCTCGGGGCTCGCGAGACGGGCACGGCGTCGAGCTCGATGGCCTCGGCCTGGGCGGTGGCGTCCGCATCGCGCAAGGCCGTGAACACGACGCCCAGGGCGCCGGCGACGATGGCCACGCCGAGCACGAGGGTGTAGGCGAGGTGGTTGCCGACGCCGCCCTTCCACCCGATCGTGAGCGGGCCGATGACCTGGTCGATGATCTGCTCGTGGTGGCTGGTCACCCCGACGAGGTAGGCACCGATCAGCGCGACGATGAAGAAGGCGCCGTAGAAGCGCATGGTGATGGTGATGGTGCGGGACTTGAACATGACGCCTACTTCGCCACGTAGATCGCGTACCAGATCAAGGCGTAGGCCGCGACGCTCGTGTGCCAATAGAGAGCCGCCGCGGTGATGCCGTCGTGCTGGCGGCTGGTGTACTGGCCGGCCAGCGCCCGGAACCCCATCAGCCCGACGAAGATCATGGCGACCACCGTCATGACCAGTTGGGCGCCGGTCACCGTGTAGATCAGCACCGACTGCTGGTTGGCGTGGATGTCGAGGCCCATCAGCGAGTACAGGTAGGCGGTCTGGTTGAGGAAGGCGAAGGCCAGCAGCAGGGACACGCCGATGGCCAGGTAGGTGTGGCGGCGATCGTCGTTCTTGATGGCCGAGACGGCCCACTGGATGGTGGCGGCCGACATGAGCAGCGTGGCGAACATCATGTTGGGCTGGGTCAGCGGGATGTGCACGCCCTGGGGGAGCCAGGTCCCGCCGTGCTGGCGACCCAGGCTGCGCTGGGTGAGGTAGACGCCGACCAGGCCGAGGATCAGCATCATGCTGGCGGCGCTGGCGAAGGCGGTGCCCACGAGCAGGACGCGTGGTCGTGACAGCGGTGGCGGCGGGGCCTCCCCGATGGCCAGGGGCTCGTGTTCGTCGACCGCGACGATCGCCGCCATCAGGGTGCCTCCTGTGCTTCGGCCCGATCGAGGAGCGGCTCGGCCGAGACCATCCGTTCGAGAACCCCGAAGTTGGCCGCCTCCGGCGGGCTGGTCGTGGCCCATTCGAGGGATTGGCCGACGCCCCAGGCGTCGTCGGGCGCGTCGCCGTGGCCCATGAACAGCGAGATGACCACCAACGCGATGGCCACGACCAGCAGGGCGGCCCCAAGGGCGGACGTGCCGTAGAGGAAGTGCATCGAGTCAGCCAGGCCCGACGCCTTGAACTTGAAGCCGTAGACGAACAGCGGCAGGCCGACGACGAGCGCCCCGACCGTCCCCACCAGCGCCGCCAACTTGGCCACGCCGTCGTGGGCGAAGCGACCGAAGAGCTTGGGGGCCCAGTAGACGATCCCGCCCAGCCCGGCGAGGGTCGCCACGGCCACGATCAACAACAGGTGGCCGTTGGCGTAGGGCGAGCCGAACCCCTGCTGTCCCCACCGGATGTCGTGCAGGTCGAGTTGCTTGATGGTGTAGATGCCGCCGGCCAGGACGGCGAGGAACAGCACCAGGGCCGAGCCGAGCACGAACAGCATCGGGCTCTTGAGCATCGACGAGCCGGAGCGACCCGAGCGCGCCGTCGCCATCCACCCGCCGAGCAGGACCACCGTCGGGAGGATGATCAGCACCGACAGGGCGATGAACAGGGCCTCGTTGTACACGTCCGGGTAGAAGGCGGGCTGGGCGAAGGCCCCGAAGGTGAGGATGCCGAAGGCGCCGATGGCGGCCATGAGGGTGCTGCGGTGCTTCTGGCGGACCCCCGACAGGGTGGCGACCACGTCATTGGCCAAGCCGAGGGCGGGGATGGCCAACGCGTAGATCTGCGGCTGGGCGAACACCCAGGACACCTGGGTCCACTGGTTGGTCCCGGTCGCGAAGAACGACGGCTTCCCGTAGTGGTGGTCGACGTAGATGAGCACGATGTTGGCCAGCAGCACGGGGAGGGTCAGCACCCAGATCGAGGCGGCCACCACCACCGACCACGAGAACATCGGGATCCGATCGAGCCACAGGCCGGCCGTGCGCAACGAGATGATCGTGGTCAGCAGGCAGATGCAGGCGACGATCAGGCCCGCCGCGACCAGCGCCAGTCCGGCGTAGGTCAGGTCGACGGCCTTGACGCGCCCGCCCAGGGGCCCGCCGTCGATGACGTAGGAGGCGACGACGATGAGCGAGCCGATCAGCCAGCCCCAGAAGCCGGCGGCCGCGGCGCGCGGGAACGCGACGGTGTTGGCGCCGATCTGAAGGGGCGTGATGAAGGTGGCGAGGCCGACGAAGAGCGGGATGGCGAAGAGCAGCACCGCCGCGATCTGGCTGGCCGTGTAGACCTGGAAGACGTGGGCCGTGGGCAGCAGGTGATGGGCCTGGTGGGCGGCGTAGAGGGTGTCGAGCACCCAGGCCGCCGCTCCGAAGAACAGGGCGAACCCGATGTAGGCCCGGCCCAGGGAGCGATGATCACCCGTACCGATGAAGCCGGCCAGGCCCGTCTGGGAGTGCTCGGGCAGCCCGATGAATCGCTCGGGCTCGGTCTCGTCGGCGGCGGGTTCGGTGGTGGGTCTGGTCTCGGTGATCGCCATGTCAGTGCAGGGATGACCTCGTCGTCACCGCGACCTGCGAACGCACACCCAACGCCGGGACAGGCGAGGCGGCGTCCAGGTTCGCGGGGCCGGAGCAGGGAACGAACAGGGACTCTACACACCCCATGCAGGTGGGCCGAAAACCCGTGCCGACCGGTGATCGACGGGGGTCGGTGGGGCGGCTCGGGCAGGTCATGGCTCAGATCCCGTGGCGAACGAGCACGTCGACGACCATGGCCCCGAACAGCAGCGTCACGTAGGTGATCGAGTAGGTGAACAGGCGCATGGCCTGCTTGGGCGACTCGGTGCGCAGCACCTGGACGGCCAGGTAGGTGAAGACCCCTCCGAGGACGATGGCGCTGCCGAGGTAGATCACGCCGAGGTGGCCCACCGCGTCGAACAACAGGGTCAGCGCCCACAGCAGCAGCGTGTAGATGAGGATCCGCACGGCCGTCGTGTGGAAGCTGGCCACCGCCGGCAGCATGGGCACGTCGGCGGCGGCGTAGTCGTCCTTGTAGCGGATGGCGAGGGCCCAGAAGTGCGGCGGGGTCCAGTAGAAGATGACGGCGAAGAGCACGACGGGCGCCCACGCCAGGTGGCCGGTGACGGCGGTCCAACCGATGAGCACCGGCACGGCCCCGGCGGCGCCACCGATCACGATGTTGCTGCTCGAGGTCCGCTTGAGCCACAGCGTGTACACGAACACGTAGAAGAGGCAGGCCGACGACCGCCAACACGGCGCTGATGAGGTTCACGAACGCGCCACAGCCACACGAAGGCCACCACTTCGAGGACCACGGCGAAGATCAAGGCGTGGCTCGGCTCGATCAGACCCGTCACGAGCGGACGGTTCTGCGTCCGCTTCATCACCGCGTCGATGTCGCGATCGACGTACATGTTGATGGCGTTGGCGCCGCCGGCGGCGAGCGTGCCGCCGACGACGGTCGCGACCATCAGCCAGATCGGGGGCACGCCCCGCTCGGCGACGACCATGGTGGGCACCGTCGTGACCAGGAGGAGCTCGATGATGCGGGGCTTGGTCAGAGCCACGTACCCAGCCGCGCGGGTGCGCATGGAGGGACGCATCGTGGAGGCCATCAGCCGCCGATCGTAGGCACGGGTCGGGCGGCTGGGACAATCGCCCTCACAGGGTCTCCACATACAATCCCGCGGGTGCGCATCGGCGTCGTGATCCTGCCCACGATGGACTGGCCCGACGCCCGGTCGCTCTGGCGGCGAGCCGAGGCAGCTCGGCGCGCACACCGCCTGGACCTATGACCATCTGACCTGGCGGGATCTGAAGGACGGGCCGTGGCTCGGGGCCGTGCCCTTGCTGGCCGCCGTCGCCGCGACCACCGAGACCATGAGGATCGGGACGCTCGTCACCTCGCCCAACTTCCGCCACCCCGTGACGCTGGCCAAGGAGGTGATGACCCTCGACGTGATCTCGGGCGGACGCCTGACGTTGGGGATCGGCGCCGGGGGCGTCGGCTGGGACGCCACCGCCCTGGGTCAGGCGCCCTGGTCCCGATCTGAGCGGACCCGACGCTTCGAGGAGTTCGTCGCCGCGCTCGACCACCTGCTCGACCCAGGCGACCACCGCCGAGCTCGACGGTGAGTTGTACGACGCCATCGATGCCCGCTGCGTCCCTGGCTGCACGCAGCGGCCGCGCGTGCCGTTCGCCGTCGCCGGGGGAGGCCGACGGGCCATCGCGCTGGCCGCTCGCTTCGCCGAGATCTGGGTGACCATGGGCGATCCCCAACACGCCGGCGACCTCGACGCCAGCGGGTGCATCGAGGTCGTTCGGCGCCAGAGCGATGCCCTCGACGAGGCGTGCGCGGCGGATCGGCCGCGACCCCGCGACGCTCGATCGGCTCTACATGCAGGGCGCGACCCGCGAGCCGTGGCTCGAATCGGTCGGTGCCTTCGAGGACCTGGCCGGGCGCTACTCCGGGCTCGGCTTCACCGACCTGGCGCTGCACTGGCCGCGCGCCGAGCCGCCCTATGTCGCCGACGTCGACGTCTTCGAGGCCATCCTGGCCGGCGCCGTCAGCGGCTCCGGCTGAGCCGGCGCCGCCAGGCCAGCAACCAGGCTCCCCCGCTGATGAGCGCGGCTGCCACCAGCAGCAAGATGACGATGTCGGCACCCGTCAGCGGCAGCGTGCCTTCGCCCTGGGTCGCGGTGCTCGGGCCCACGGCGACACCCGTCGTGGAGGGAGGCGCGGTCGGCGCGGCGGTCGTCGGCGGGGTCGTCGGGGGCGGGACGACGGCGGCGTCGGTCGACACAGCTCCCCGAGTTGTGGGCGTCGCAGTTGTACGAACCCCACTCGGGGTCGGCGGTCCCGGTCGTGTGCCACACGAGCAGATCGCCGTCCCGGCGCTGCTGGGCGACCTCGAGGTGGCCGTCGCCGTCCCAGTCCCCCACCGCCGGCGTGCCGATGCGTCCACCCACCGGTGAGCTTGGGCCAGCCCGCCGGCGAACGTCCCGGTCGCGTCGAAGGCGTCGAGGGTGTACAGGCCGTTGCCGGCGATCACCTCGTTGTGACCGTCGCCGTCGAGGTCGGCGATGGCCGGCGCCACGAACAGGGCCAGGTCGGCCGTCGTCTGCGGCGACCCCGGCAGCTCGTTGCCGGTGGCGCCGTCCCAGGTCGAGAGCTGGTCGTCGTTGGGCAGCTGGAGGTCGGGCGCGAGCAGGTCGATGAAGCGGGTCAGCCCGGCGGTGTTGGCCGCGATCTCCTTGGTGCCACCGCCCTGGAGCTCGCCGATCGTCGGACCCGAGAGCCCGATGAGCGAGGCCACGATGTCGTTCGAGTTGCGATCGGCGCCGAAGCGGCCGCGTTCTGCAGCGCGAGCCCGCCCGCCCACGCCACGGGGATGTCGCCCGCCGGCGGTCGTCGCCGTAGACGCTGTGACCGTGCGCGTCGAGCACGTAGAGGGTTCCGGCCGACGAGGCGGCCACGATCTCGGGGCCCGGGTGGGTGGGGTCGACATCGCCGACCGACCGCGGGCATGGCCACGCCGTCACCGATCGTCGGCAGCAACGACGGTGGCCAGCTGGCTGAGCTTGGCCGGCCAGCCCGGGAGGTAGGCCTGGGCGTCGGGGTTGGCCGACGACGTTGGGGTTGCGGGCATCGGTGCCCTCAGGCGAGATCACGTACAGCCGCGAGTTGCCGGGCGTGCCGGCCGCGCCGAGCAGGCCGAGCACGTCGGCGCCGTCGCCGATGTTCGGGCGGCTCGACGTACTGCTCCTGCGCCCCCGACGACGATCTCGGGTCGGCCGTCGCCGTTGACGTCGGCCACCGTCGGCGTGGCGATGAGCTCACCGCCTTCCCGCACCCCCGAACCCGGCGCGAAGGTCACCTCGTTGCTGACCGGATCGACCGGCGACACCTTGGTCGGGTCGACGAGCAGCACGGGGAAGCCGGCCACCGGCGAGCCGTCGGCGTGCCAGGCGTAGACGTGGCGGTCCATGGCGCGCGGCCACGATCTCGAGCGTGCCGTCGCCGTCGAGGTCGCCGAGCGACGGCGAGCTGGCGAACGCAGGCTTGGTCCGGTTGAACTCGTTCTGGTCGCTCGGGTTGTCGCGCGAGTACGCCGGGTTCACCGCCATGGTCGCCAGCCGTTGCGCCGGTGGCCGACCACACGTACGACCTTGCCGTCGAGGTCGGTGTCGACGATCTCGAGGTGGCCGTCGTGGTCGAGGTCGCCGACGGCGGGCGCACCCACTCCGAAGGCGCCGCGGTGGACGGGGATGTGATCGGCCTGCGCGGTCGGCGAGCTCGGCGTTCCACCAGGGCGACACGTCAGCCAGGAGGGGGAAGCCCGGGCAGCTCGCTCATGTCGGAGCGGTAGGCGTGGATCTCGCCGTCGGCCGTCGCCAGCAGCAGCTCCTGGTGACCGTCGCCGAGGAGGTCGACGAAGCGCGGGCTCGACGTGCTGACCCCGGCGATCTTCATCGGCGAGCCCGGCGACGAGATCGGGGTCGTCGTGGACGAACACCTGCTTCTGCATCTCGCCCGTCTGATCCGTCGTCCGTCGCCGCCGTGCGGCGGTGACGACGACGCGGATGCGCACCGAGAACTTCTCCTCGTCGGGGCGGTTCTGGTTCGTCGGGTCGACGGGGGCGCCGTGGCCCGTCGATCGGGCAGGCGAGGCCGCGATCGAGGCCAGGTCGAGGGTGGCCAGCGTCCCCGACGCCGGGCGCGGTCAAGCCCGGTGCCCGAGCCGGCCACGGTCCAGTGGTCGGTCGCCGGGTAGAGCGGCGGCTGCGAGGCCGGGCGCCCACTCGACCCGGTAGTCGTAGGAGTCGAGCCCGCGGCGCGGCCACGCGCCCGGTGACGGCGGCCGTGCCCGTGGTGGGCAGCACGTCGAACCAGGCCGGCGCGTCGATCATGGCCTCGGGCGGGATGCGCCCGTCGCGCACGCGCCTTGAGCATCTCGTACGCGTTGACCCGGCCGTAGCCGAACGTGCGCGTCCCAGCCCGTCGTGGTCGGGTAGCGCACGGTGTCGAGGATCGGGTTGCCGTTCGGCGTGCCGAAGTTGTTGGCCGGGTCGACGGCGTTGGGGGTCGAGAAGTCGATGTCGTCGGCGGTCGAGCGCGCACGATCTGCATGGCCTCGTCGGCCGAGAGCACGTTGTCGCCGGGCTGCCACGACGTCAGAGCCGGGTTCGGCGCGATGCCGAGCTGGCGGGCGTAGCTCTCGATCAGCCCGACCATGCCCGCCGACTCGCCCGTCGCCTCGGACGAGCAACTGCTCGACGGGACGCTCACGAAGGTGTGGCCGCCGAAGTTGGTGCAGCCGTTGAGCGCCAGGTAGCCCGTCGATCGTGCCTCCGCCGAGCGGGTTGCTGGTCAAGGTCGTCACCGAGTTCACGTCCATCGTGTGCTCGAGCGACGCCGGCAGGTTCGGGTGCTTCGACGCCTCGTCGGCCATCGACGCCACGACGACCACGCCGCGGTGGTAGGCGGCGTCGATGGCCTCCTGGGCCTGGCGAGGGTCGTTGAGCGCGCCGAGCGCCTCCTGGATGACGTCGGCACCCGAGTCGAGGCCGAACAGCACGCCGGCCGCGAAGCGACCGCCGTCGGCGATGAACGAGTCGCCGACCCGCACCGGGATGAACAGGCAGCTCGGACAGGTCCCCACGATCCCGGTGCCGTTGGCGGCCGCGCGTCGAGTCCTTGGCCTCGCCGGTGCCGTGGCCGTAGTCGACGGTGTCGAGCGGGTCGTTGTCGCCGTAGAGGAAGTCCCAGCCGGAGATGTCGTCGACGTAGCCGTCGTGGTCGTCGTCGGTGCCGTTCGAATAGGTCGGGTTGAGGATGAGGTCCTCGGGGTCGGCCACGCCGTTGCCGTTGAGGTCGGGGATGGGCGCCGAAGTCGGTGATGTTGAACACGCCGTCGTGGTTGCAGTCACCGTCGGCGACCGCCGGCCAGCAGGGCGGCTTGCGCCTCGCCGAGGTTGATGTAGGCCTTGGTGGCCAGGTCGGCCATCGAGCCGGGATCGCGCCAGCCGATGCCCGAGTCGAGGATGGCGATGCGCACCGACGGGGCTGCCCTCGCGACAACCCCCAGGCCAGGTCGACGGCCGCGCCCTTCTGGCCGCACTGGTTCTGCGGTGAGTCGACCAGCGCCGGACTGGGATCGCGCAGCGAGGTGCGCTTGTAGTCGTTGCGGTCGAACTCGGCCGGCAGCGAGGCCGGCTCGTCGGCCGGGCCGTAGCGCCAGTTGGTGCAGTCGAGCGGCGTCGGCCGGGACCCGCGCGGGCGGCCGACGACACCGGTCGGGCGAGCGGGGGCTGGATGCGGAACCCGCTCGCGGACCAGCACCCGCCGGTGAGCGCGACCACCACGAAGAGCGCCGTCACGAAGCCGTTCACGACGCTGGGCCAATCCATTCCCCCGAGCTCGACGGCGCGGCTGGCCGCGCGCCGACGGGGCCGACGCTACTGCCTGGCGTCGGAGGGAGGCGATTGGGTCGGCGTCGACGTCCGCCCGTACCCTCGCGCCGTGCGCCTCCCCCGCCTCTCGGCCGCGCAGTACCGCCGCATCACCCTGGTCGTGGTGCTGGCGGTGTGCGCCATCATCGTCACCGGAGCCGCGGTGCGCCTGACCGACTCGGGCCTCGGCTGCTCGGACTGGCCGAACTGCACGCGCAACCACTTCGTGGCCAAGGCCTCAGTTCCACCCGCAGGTCGAGTTCACTCAACCGCGATCTTCACCGGCGCTCGTCTCGGTGGCGGTGATCATCGCCGTGCTCGGCTCGGTCGCCCGCCGGTCCGCGCCGGCGCGACCTGATCTGGTGGTCGCTCGGCTCGTGGCCGGTCTGGTCGGCGACGATCGTGCTCGGCGGCATCGTGGTGCTGTCCCACCTGTGGCCCCCCTTCGTGATGGCCCACTTCCTGCTGTCGTGCGCTCATCGTCTGGAACGCCGTCGTGCTCCACGATCGGGCCGGCCACTCCGACACGCCCGGGGTCGCTGACCGTGTCGCCGGGCCAGCGCAACCTGGCCCGCGTCCATGGTCGGCGGCGGCCGGCGCCGTGCTGGTCACCGGCACGATCGTGACCGGCACCGGACCCCACGGCGGCGATCAGCACGTCAAGCGGCTGCCGTTCCTCGTCGAGGACGTGGCCCGCATCCACAGCCTCACCGCCTGGGCGCTTCCTCGCCCTGACCGTCGTCGTCGCTGGTGGTGCTGGCACCGCACCGGCGCCAGCCGCGGTGACCGAGCGCCGCGGCTCGGAGCTGATCGCCCTGATCGTGGCCCAGGGCGCGCTCGGTTACACCCAGTACTTCCTCGGCGTCCCGCCGGCGCTGGTGCTGCTGCACGTCACCGGGGCAGTGGCGGTGTGGGTGACGCGCTGCGCTTCTACCTCGGCCTGTTCGCCCACCCCGAGGCCGAGCCCGCTCGAGTCGAGCGCGAGCCCGTGGGCCGGTCCCGCGGTCGAGCCGGACGTGAACGCAACGAGGGGATACGACACGGTCCCGCCGATGGGCGACAATGGTCTGATGCAGGCGGCCGCGCCGATGCCGAGTCCCGTCGAGGTCGACGAGCCCATCCGACGACACCGACCTCGACCTCGATCGTCCGTGGGTCGTGCATCGTGTGGAACGACCCCATCAACCTCATGGACTACGTCACCTTCGTCTTCCAGAAGCTCTTCGGCTACAGCCTCGAGAAGGCGCAGCAGCCTGATGCTCGACGTCCACGAGAAGGGTCGGGCCAGCGTGTCGACCGGCGTCGCGCGAGAAGGCCGAGTTCGACGTGTTCCGCCTCCACGAGCATGGCCTGTGGGCCACCATGCAGCAGGACTGAGCGCCCATGCCTCGAGGGTTCAGCTTGGCCGGGCGCATGGGCTGGCTGCCGCTGGTCGAGACGGTGCCCGGTGGCTACCGGGTCAACCTCGGTCGGGCCGAGCAACGCGTCGTCATGGAGTGCCTCGACGAGCTGCGCGTGATGCTGGCCAACCAGGATCCGGCCACTCGCCGGCTGTTCCCGACGGCGTACGTGACCGACCCCGAGCTCGACGCCGAGTACCAGCAGCTGGTCGGCGACGACCTGCTGACCGGTCAGCTCGAAGCCCTCGACATCGTGGAGCGCACGATCGACGGCCAGATCGTCGACCGCGGCGAGCTCGAGGCGTGGATGCGGGCGGTCAACGGGGTCCGCCTCGCTCTCGGCACCCGCTCGACGTGGGCGAGGAGGAAGCGGTCGAGATCGACCCCGACGATCCCAACGCCCACCTGATGTTCGTCTATCAGGTGCTGACCGTCATCCTCGGCGCCGTCGTCCAGGCCCTGACCGGCTAGGCCCGTCGACAGTCCGGCGGGCCGGGTTCGCCATCCGCGACATGGCGATCAGCAGCTGCGCTCCGCTGCCCGCGTCAGTGGCAGGCGGCGACGGCGGCGGAGACGGCGGCGGGATCGTCCTTCTCGGCGGTCGCGCTCTTGCCGGTGATGTCGTCGATCGACAGTCGGGCGATGGTGCCGTTGCTCACGCACTCGGCGACCGAGTCGGGGAAGTGGGCTTTGGCCATCTCCTCGGCGATCTCGATGCGAGCCTCGATCACTCCCAGGGCGTCGGTCGAGTGATCGGTCCCCGTGAGCTTCACCGACTTGCCAGGATCGCACGTGATCAGCTCGATGGTGTCGTTGCCGGAGTTGGTGATGGCCGCATCGGTGCTCGGCCCCGCCGCCTTCCACTTCTCGAGCAACGTCTCGACGGTGGTGGCGCCACCGGCGCTGGTCGCCTTGTAGCGCAAGGCGACAGCAGACCCGGCCTGACTTCTCCTTGTAGG
This sequence comes from uncultured Microthrixaceae bacterium, assembly GCA_963734965.1. Classification (GTDB taxonomy): domain Bacteria; phylum Actinomycetota; class Acidimicrobiia; order Acidimicrobiales; family Acidimicrobilacustridaceae; genus UBA4742. Next base: position 1,821,901 of record CAVTJK010000004.1, read on the forward strand.
TCAGGGTGGTGTCGGCCGACCAGTTGTCGACCACCTTGATGGCGTCGTGGATGTCGAGGCGGCGGGCCAGCATCAGGTACCAGCTCATCGCCCCGAACGTCGCGTCGCCGTTCTCGACTCGCGTCTGGCCCGCCTGCAGCTTGACCGGGGCCAAGGTCGTCGTGGGCGTCGGCGACGAGGGCTGCGCCAGATAGGTGAAGATGTCCATCAGCGCCGCCGTGGTGGCCGGCGGGTGCTGGATGGCCTGGTTGATGGCCTCGTTGCCGCCGCGAGTCTTCAACAGGTCGACGAAGGCGGGGCCGACGATGTAGGGCTCGGCCTGCTGGGCGACGAGGACGTCGGGGATGCCCGAGTAGGCCTGGTCCGATCCCTGGTCCTCGGCCTTGTGGTACGTGTCCTGATCGGCCGTCGACATCGTCTCGGCGTAGGCGTTCTGCACGACGACGGCGTCGCCTTCGACGACGGTGCGGAAGGCCAGCTGGCGGATCGTCCTTGAGCGAGTCCTCGCGGTGGAGATCGAAGTACTGGTCCTGCAGCGCGTGGGTCAGCTCGTGGGCCAGCGTCACTCGCACGTCGGGGGTCAGCTCCGTGCCCTTGACCCTGACCTTCTGGTCCTTCGGGTTGTAGTAGGCGAGGATCCCGCCTGAGTTGAGGTCGTTCTCCTGCTTGAACAGGTCGACCTTGCCGTCGATCAGACCGATGGCGCGCAGGCTGGCTTCGGAGCTCTCGATCTCGGCCTTGTCCTTGGCCGAAAGCGAGTCCGAGGACGTGGTGACCGTCTTGTTGAACTCCTTGGCCGGCAGGTACAGGACCTCGACCGGATGCTTGAAGGTGAGCCCGCGCTCGTGCTCGTCGAAGTGGACGATGGGCAGGATGCGGCTGTCCCACTGCTTGGGATAGGCGGTGGCCTTGTCCCGGGTGCCGACGAAGGTCACGACGGTGGCGCCGATGAGCACCACGGCGATGATGGCCAGCCCGATGATCAGGCCCTTCGTGCGACGTGGCGCCGGCGGCACCGGGTAGCCCGGAGGCGGTCCTTGGCCGGGGCCGTACCAGCCCGGAGGTGGCGATCCCGGAGGACCCGAGGGCCACGCCGTCCCGCCCGGAGCGGGCGGCGGGGTCCACGCCGATGGGCCCGCGGGCGCGGTCGACGTCGGCCACGTCGTCGGCGCCGCCGGTGGGGGTGATCCCCACGCGCCCGGCGGAGCCGGAGTCGTCGGGGGCTGACCGGGGACCGACCACGACGCCGGGGCGCCGGACGGAGCGGGTGGCGCCGAGGTGGGGGCGCCGGGCGCAACCGGAGGCGGAGGTGGCGGCGGGGGCGACGGCGGAACGGCAGCCGGCGGCCCAGGCGGGCGAGGGTCCTGGGTGGGGGTCGGCCACACCGGAGGGGCCACATTGGTCACCGGCGCCGGCGCCGGGGCCGGCGTGGGCCAGGCCGGAGCCGGCGCGGAGTGCGGTGCCACCGGGGGCGCAACGGCGCCGACGGGCGGAGGAGCGACCGCGGGAGGTGTGGGCGCGGTCTTCGGCGTGGGAGTGGACTCAGCGGGCGCTGACGAGGGCTCCTCGCCGTCATCGGGGGCCGGAGTCGGGATGGCGCCCCAGGGCGGGATCTCGGTCATGGTGGTTTCCGATCATATGGCTGGGGGTGCGAAAGAAGGGGTAAGGCCGAAGCGGTCAGATGCCCGGCGGGGCGCGGGATCCTGGGTCACATCGAGAGGGTTCCCCGTCCGCCGCGACGGGGAACCTCGTCGGGCTCGACGGCGGGGCTCTGGTATCGTGGGAGGCCCCTCGGGAAGCGAGCCCCCATCGTCCAGTGGCCCAGGACGCCGCCCTTTCAAGGCGGTAACACGGGTTCGAATCCCGTTGGGGGTGCCACACCGTCTCGGCGGATCACCCGGATGATGGAGGCGGCGGAGCCCCGGCCGGCGACCTGATGAGGAGTTCGCTCGACTGGTGGAGGACATCGCTCGGTCTCTATCGTCTGGCGCCGATGACGCCTTGACCACGTTTGGGCGGGACCACTGCCCGTGCGGGTGGCCGCCACGGCCGGGAGATACTTGGCGTCGGACGGGCGGGCTCGTGTAGCGTGCCCTCCGCCCCTGGGCTCCGCTCGCCTCGAGAGGCCGGCTCGGGGGTGCATGACCTCGAGCACGTTGCGAGGTCCCGTGGTGCAGTTTGGAGTGCACGCCGGCCTGTCAAGCCGGAGGTCGCGGGTTCAAATCCCGTCGGGACCGCCACCCGCGCCGCTGGCCGGCCGGGTCCAGACGGCTGGCCGCGGGCCGGCCGCCCGGTCGGGTAGCTCAGTTGGCAGAGCGTCCGCCTGAAAAGCGGAAGGTCACCGGATCGACGCCGGTCCCGACCACCAGCGAAACCCCTGCCGAGCAGGGGTTTCGGCGCGTCTGAGGCCCGCTCTCCGCCCTCGGAACTGCGGTGGCTCCGCCGCGAAGATCCGTCGCGGCGGCAGATGACCACCCGGGAGGTGGCGAGCTGCCGCCGATCGATCAGGGGCGTTGGGTCGAACGTCCCGAATCGGGGCAATGAGTCAAGACCGGGCCGTTCGAGGCCGACGCCGGTGGGGTCGAAGCGACGCATCGGACCCGAGGAGCCAGTTCACCTAGTGGAATTTCCCAGCCGCGAGACCCCGCACACCATCCAGGATCTGCGCATACCGGCCACCGTCGTCGAGGACCTCGTGCTCCGGCGGGCTCTGCTCGACGGTCGCACGTCGACCTTGCGCCTGGCCGAGAGCCTGGCCCTGAGCGTGTCGTTGATGGAACGGGTCCTGGAGGACCTGCGCGACCTGCGCCTCATCGAGGTGGCCAGCTCGGAGGGTCGCAACCTCATGCTCACGCTGTCAGACCTCGGCAAGACGCAGGCCAACGAGCGGATGCAGCTCTGCCGGTATGTCGGCCCCGTCCCGGTCAGCCTGCACGACTACACGAACGTCGTCGTCGGCCAGGCCGCCCGCCCGTCGATCGACAAGGCCGGTCTCCAGGAAGCCTTCTCGGACCTGGTGATCGACGAGGCCCTGCTGGCCGAGCTGGGTCCGGCCATCCGCTCGAAGGGCGCCATCTTCCTCTACGGACCCCCCGGCACCGGCAAGACCTCGATCGCCGAGCGACTGGTGCGCGTGGACCACGACGCCGTGCTCGTCCCCCACGCGGTGCAGGTCGACGGTCAGATCATCACCGTCTTTGACCCCGGCGTGCACGTGCCCCTCGATCCCCAGCCCGAGCGCCTCGACCCGCGCTGGATGGCGTGTCGGCGGCCGTCGATCATCGCCGGCGGCGAGCTCACGGCGTCGGCGCTCGAGCTCACCCTCGAGAACAGCACCGGCATCTACCTGGCGCCGCTGCAGATGCAGGCCAACAACGGTGTCCTGGTCATCGACGACTTCGGCCGCCAGCTGGTCACGCCCGAACAGCTGCTCAACCGGTGGATCGTCCCCCTCGACCGCGGCATCGACTACCTCTCGCTGTCGTACGGCTTCAAGTTCACGATCCCGTGCATCCCCAAGATCGTCTTCTCGACCAACCTCGAACCGCAGGCGCTGGGCGACGAAGCCTTCTTCCGTCGCATCAAGAGCAAGGTGCTCATCCCGGCGATCGGCGACGATCAGTTCGACGAAGTGCTGCGAATCGTCGCCGAGCACCGCGACGTCTCGGTGGCCGTCGGCGCGGCCGAGTACCTGAGGTGGGTGTCGCGCGAGCGGGGCGACGGGGATCTGCGTCCCTACCTACCGACCAGCGTGTGTGACATCGTCGAATCGATCTGCGACTACGAGGGCATCCCCCGCGTGCTCGATCGGGCCATGGTCGACCGCGTGGCCACGCTGTACTTCACCCACAACAAGGCCATGACGGGCGCTGTCGATCTCGACGACGATCTCGACTCGTACGTGCCCGGGACCTTGGCCGTCTCGGTGTTCTGAGGCGCCCGACCAGCGGGCTCAACCGAGACCGAGGACGCTGAGCAGGTCGCGGTAGTCGTCGATCACGTGGTTGGCCTCGGGATGGTCCTCGGCATCGTCGGCCGGACCCGAGTCGTCGTTGGCCCCCCGGTAGCGCACGGCCGTCATCCCCATGGCCTGGGACCCGGCCACATCGGTGCGGCGCAGATCGCCGACATGGGCCGCTCGCTCGGGCGCCACGTCGCCGAGACCGGCCAGCGCGTGGCGGAAGATCTCGGGCGCCGGTTTGTAGTAGCCGACCTCATCCGAGAACGACCAGTGATGGAACAGGCGCAGCACGCCGTGGTCGGCGAGCCAGCCGCGCAGGACCGGTGACGGCGTCATCCCGACGTCGCAGATGATGCCGAGCTTGATCCCCCGATCGTGCAACTCGGACAGGGCACCGGCGACGTGGTCGGTGAGGTCCATGTGGAGGTCGGCCGCCGCGTTCTCGTAGGCGTCGATGGCGGCGGCGCGCTGGTCGGGATCGAGCTCGAGGTCGAGGAGGGTCAGCACATGGGCGCCGCCGTCGGTCGCCAGGAACTGCTGGTTGGCGCGCCAGTGGTCGGAGTAGACCGCGAACGTCTGGCGGAAGGCGTCATCGAGCACCACCGCCTCGACGGCGTGGCCGAAGCCCCCGAGCACGGCGATCAGCTTGGCCCGCCGGGCGTTCAGCGTCTCCTTGTCGTCAGTGCGGACGAGGGTGTTCCAGAAGTCGAAGGTGACGGCTTCGATGCCCGATGCCGGGGGGCTCATCGAGGCTTGTGCGCCCCGCGAACCACGCCTTCGCTGATGGCGGCCTCGGCCGCGGCCTGGGCCACGAGACGGGCGACCCGCTTGTCGAACACCGACGGGATGATGAAGTCGGGCGCCAGCTCGTCGTCGCCCACGGCCGACGCGATGGCGTTGGCCGCGGCCAGCTTCATGCCTTCGGTGATGGCGGTGGCGCCGGCGTCGAGCGCACCGCGGAAGATGCCAGGGAAGCACAGCACGTTGTTGATCTGGTTGGGGAAGTCGCTGCGCCCGGTGGCGACGACGGCGGCGATGCCATGAGCCTCTTCGGGCCTGATCTCCGGATCCGGGTTGGCCATGGCGAACACGATCGGGTTGGTGCCCATCGTGCGCAGGTCGTCGCCGGTGAGCAGCCCGGGACCGCTCACGCCGATGAACACATCAGCCCCTGGCAGCACCTGCGCCAAGGATCCGGTCATCCGGTCACGGTTGGTGTTCTCGGCGAACCACTTCTTGGCCGGGTTGAGGTCGTCGCGGCCCTCCCAGATCGCCCCTTGGCGATCGGTGCCGACGACGTTGACGACACCGGCCTCCATCAACATCTTGCTGATGGCCACGCCGGCGGCACCGACTCCGGCGATGACCACGTTGAGATCGATCATCTTCTTGTCGACGATCTTCAGCGCGTTCTCGAGGGCGGCCAGCACCACGACGGCGGTGCCGTGCTGGTCGTCGTGGAACACCGGGATGTCGAGCGCCTCGAGCAGGCGCTCCTCCACCTCGAAGCACTGCGGCGCGGCGATGTCCTCGAGGTTGATCCCGCCGAAGACCGGGGCGAGCCGGATCACCGTCTCGACGATCTCATCGGCATCGTGCACGTCGAGGCAGATCGGGAAGCCGTCGACGCCGGCGAACTCCTTGAACAGCAGCGCCTTGCCCTCCATGACCGGCAGGGCGGCCTTGGGTCCGATGTTGCCGAGGCCGAGCACGGCCGTGCCGTCGGTGACGATGGCGACCGTGTTCTTCTTGATCGTCAGATCGTGGACGCGGTCGGGGTTGGCGGCGATGACGTTGCACACGCGGGCCACGCCGGGTGTGTAGGCCATCGAGAGGTCGTCGCGGTCACCGACCTTGGCCAGCGGGAGCACCTCGATCTTGCCGCCCTCGTGCATCGTGAAGGTCCGGTCGTCCCAGCCGAGCACCTCGATGCCCTCGAGCCCCGAGATCGACGCCAGGATGTCGGCCTGGTGGGCCTCGCTGCGACAGTCGACGACGATGTCCTCGTCGAGGTAGCTCTGCTTGGCCTCGAAGCCCTCGAGGGCGGCGATGTTGCCGCCGGCCTCGCCGATGGATACGGCCAGCCGACCCAGTGCACCGGGGCGGTTGTCCAGGCGAACCCGGATCCGGATCGAGAAGGCTGCAGTTGGGGTATCGGCCATAGGTGCCCGACGCTACCCGCGGCAACCGGACCGGCCCCAACCGAATCGAGGCCGAACATCCCGGCTCACACCTCGGTCCTCGGGCTCAGGCGCCCTCGTAGTCGAAGCCGAGATCGGGCGCCGTGACCAGGGCGTGGAAGCCGACCCCCTGGGCCTCGGCCATCGCCGCGCACGTCCCGCCGCGATCGACCAGCACCAGGATCATCACCGGATCGGCACCGAGCTCGCGCACGACCTGGGCCGCTTCGAGCGGCGACGTGCCCCGCGTGACCGCGTCCTCGGTGATCACGACCTTGTCCCCGGGTTCGAGCGCGCCGGCCAGGCGACCGGCGACCCCGTGGTCCTTGGCCTCCTTGCGGATGGTGAACGAGCGCAGATCGCGACCCCGCGTGGCGGCCACCGCGGCGATGCCGTAGGCGACCGGATCGGCACCGACGGTCAGCCCCCCGACGGCGGCGATGTCGTCGGGCAGGGCGGCCAGGGCCAGATCGGCCATGAGCAGCAGACCGTCGCGCCGACAGGCCGTCTGCTTGGCGTCGATGAACCACGAGCTCTTCCGGCCCGACTTCAACGTGAAGTCCCCCGTGCGCACCGAGTGCTCGAGCAGGTGGCGAACCAACGCGTCCTTGGTCTGGGTGCTCACTTCGGGGTGCTTGCGTCGCTCACATCGCCGACGCTACCCGGCCCGCCATCGCCTTTCGGCGGCGATTGAGGGCGCACCACGCCCTCAGGAGCCGCCAGAAGCCGGGAGAGCCGGTGCTCGGGCGGGTCAGACGAGGTGGACGGTGCGGTCGCCGGACTGGATGGTGCCGATCACCGTGGCGCGCTGGCCGGCGGCGCGCAGGACATCCAGGGCCTTGTAGGCATCGCCCTCGGGGACCGCGGCCACCATCCCGATCCCGAGGTTGAACGTGCGCGCCATCTCGTCGTCGGTCACCTCGCCGAGGCGCTGGAGCTCACCGAAGATCCTCGGCGGCTCCCACGACGAGCGCAGCACCACGGCGTCGAGGCGGCCGGGGAGGACCCGGACCAGGTTGCCCGTGATCCCACCGCCGGTGATGTGAGCGATGGCGCGCACGTCGACGGCGCGGAGCAGGGCGGCGATGGCCGGCGCGTAGATCACCGACGGCTCGAGCAGCTCGTCGGCGACGGAGTGGTGCGCGCCCGAATAGGCCGGGTCGTCGAGGGACAGCCCGGCCCGTTCGAGCAGGATGCGCCGGGCCAGCGAGTAGCCGTTCGAGCGCAGACCGGGAGAGGGCAGGCCGATGAGCACGTCGCCGGCGACGAGGTGCTCGCCGGTGATCAGGCGATCACGTTCGACCACGCCGACGGCGAAGCCGACCAGATCGAACTCGCCCGGCTCCATCGCTCCCGGGTGCTCGGCCATCTCGCCGCCGATGAGCGCGCACCCGGCCTGGCGGCAGCCCTCGGCCACGCCTTCCACGAGCTGAGAGATGTGCTCGGGGTCGAGCCGGCCCACGGCGATGTAGTCGAGGAAGAAGAGCGGCTCGGCACCCTGGCAGACGATGTCGTCGACGCACATGGCCACCAGGTCGACGCCGATGGTCTCGAACCGACCGGTCGCCTGGGCGATGAGCGCCTTCGTGCCGACCCCGTCGGTCGACGAGACCAGCACCGGGCTGCGGTAGCGACCGGTGTCGAACCCGAACAGCCCGCCGAACCCGCCGATGTCACCGATGACCTCGGGGCGGAAGGTCGACCGCACCTTCTCCTTGATCCGTTCGACGGCCTCTTCGCCCGCGGTGATGTTGACGCCAGCGGCCTCGTAGGTCTCGCCCGTGGACATCAGGACCGGGCGCGCCGAGCGTGGGCCGACGGCAGGCCGGCCTCGTCGTCGGTCAGCAGGGACAGACCGGGCAGCGGCGCCGCGACCGAAACCGGCTCGCCGGTCTCGAGCACGTCCTTGTGCAGGCTGACGGGGACCTCGACCGGATAGGTGCCGGTGAGGCAGGCATCGCAGAAGCCGGCACCGGTGGCGCCGGTGGCGGTGACCAGCCGATCGAGGGCGAGGTAGGCGAGGGTGTCGACGTTGAGGTAGTCGCGGATCTCCTCGACGCTCATGTTGGCGGCGATGAGCTCGCCCCGCTTGCCGGTGTCCATCCCGTAGTAGCAGGGCCACCGGTACGGCGGTGACGACAGGCGCAGGTGGACCTCGGCGGCGCCGGCCTCGCGCAGCATGCTCACGATGGCGCGACTCGTCGTGCCGCGCACGATCGAGTCGTCGAGCACGATCAGGCGCTGGCCGGCGATGTTGTCGCGCAGCGGGTTGAGCTTCATGCGCACGCCGAGGGCCCGCATCTCCTGGTTCGGAGCGATGAAGGTGCGGCCGATGTAGCGGTTCTTGACCAGCCCCTGGCCGTAGGGGATGCCGGTGCGCGCGGGCGTAGCCCTCGGCCGCGGGCAGGCCCGACTCCGGGACACCGATCACGAGATCGGCGTCGACGGGGGCCTGCTCGGCGAGCTGCTCGCCCATGCGCACGCGAGCGCGGTGCACGCTCTGGCCGTAGAGCGAGCTGTCGGGTCGGGCGAAGTACACGAACTCGAACAGGCAGAGCTTGGGGTCGACCTCGACCTCGGGGAAGGCCCGCACCGATCGGTAGCCCGACGCGTCGATGATGATCATCTCGCCGGGGTCGAGCTCGCGGACGAAGTGGGCGCCGACCACGTCGAGCGCTGGGCTCTCCGACGCCAGCACCCATCCGTTGTCGAGCTTGCCCAGGCACAGCGGACGAAACCCGTGCGGATCGCGGACACCGACGATGTGGCCCTCGTCCATCAGCACGAACGAGAAGGCGCCCTCGAGCATGGGCAGCACCTCGAGCAGGGCGCGCTCCAGCGCTCGCCCGTCGGCGCTGGACTCGGGACTGCGGCCCAGCTCGTGGGCCAGCAGCTCGGCGACGAGGTCGCTGTCGCTGGTGATGGCGCCGGGCAGCATGCCGACCACCTCGGCCAGCGCCTCGGTGTTGACCAGGTTGCCGTTGTGGCCGAGCGCGAAGGTGTGGGCACCGACGTCGCGATACACCGGCTGGGCGTTGCGCCAGTTGCTCGAGCCGGTGGTCGAGTAGCGGTTGTGGCCGATGGCCAGGTGACCCGTGAGCGCGGCCAGCGTGCGATCGTCGAAGGCGTTGGACACCAGGCCCATGTCCTTGACGACGGTGATGGTCTGTCCGTCGCTGACCGCCATGCCCGCCGACTCCTGACCCCGATGCTGCAGGGCGTAGAGCCCGAGGTAGGTCAGATGGGCGACCGGCTGACCCGGGGCGTACACGCCGAACACACCGCAGGCTTCCTTCGGCGTGTCGTCATCGGGGCCCGCCGGCTCGTCGTCGTCGAAGCCGGAGCGCGACCGATCCACAGCGCCGTCTGGGGGAGTCACGTGGCCAAGTGTAGTGGGACGCCGAGCGCGTTCAGGACTGGACCGTGCCCGCACCGAGGGCGGCGGGGAGCCGCCCCCGCCAGGCGTCGACGGCGTCGGTGAGCGACACATCCACCAGGTCCTTGACCGAGAGGCGGTCGCCGCCGGCCGCCCCGATCCGGGCGTGGGGTACCCCGGCTCTGATCGAGGACGTTGAGCACCGGCGCCAACCGCTCGGCGGTCACGCACAGCACGACCCGCGACGGGGACTCGCCGAACAGCTCGGCGTGCCGAATGGATGCGAGCGGCCTGGAACCCGACGCCCGAGCGCACGGCCATCTCGGCCAGGGCGACGCCCACTCCCCCGACGCCCACGTCGTGGACGCCCGCCAGCATCCCGCCGGCCACCAAGGTGCGCACCGCGGTCGGCGACCTGCGAGTGCAGGACCAGATCGAGGTCGGGCAGGCGGCCGCCTCGATGGTCGTGCGCTCGCGCCCAGGCCGAGCCCGACAGCTCGGGCTGGGTGGCCCCGACCAGCACGAGACGGCCGCCGTCGACCAGCCCGACGCCTGGCGGCCGCTGATCGAGTCGGTCGACCAGGCCGAGCATGCCCGATGACCGGCGTGGGATCGATGTCGGCGCCGCGCGACTCGTTGTAGAGGCTGACGTTGCCGCCGATCACCGGGAGCGCCGAGGGCCCGGCACGCCTCGGCCATGCCGTCGATGGCCTCGGACAGCTGCCACATGACCTCGGGGTGGGTCGGGTTGCCGAAGTTGAGGCAGTTGACGACGGCCATCGGGCGCGCCCCCACGCACGCCAGGTTGAGCACGGACTCGGCCACCGTCAGCGCCGTGCCCTGGCGGGGATCGACCGCGCACCAGCGGTGGTTGCCGTCGGTGGTCAGGGCCAGGCCGCGACCGGTGTCGATCGCCGGTCGTCGGGTGCTTGAGCCGCAGCACGGTGGCGTCACCGCCCGGACCTTCGACGGTGTTGAGGAACAGCTGGTGGTCGTACTGCGACCAGACCCACGACGTGTCGACCAGCAGATCCAGCAGGTCGGCCCCCAGGTCGCTCCCGTCCACGACCAGCTCGGGACCGGCGAGCGTGCGGAGGTCGGGGTCCCACCCGGCGGGCGCCCGCATCGGTCGGTCGTACAGCGGAGCGTCCTCGTGCAGCGAGGCGGCCGGCACGTCGGCCAGCACCTCGCCGTCCCACCCGTCGAGGATGCGCAGACGTCCACCGCCCTCGCCTCCGGGACCGGGCGTGACCCGGCCGATCACGTCGGCCCGGACGTCCCAGCGCTCGGCAGATCGCCAGCACCTCGTCGAGGTCGTCGGGCTCGACGATGGCCAGCATGCGCTCCTGGGACTCGCTGGTCATGACCTCGAACGGCTCCATGCCCGGCTCACGGCGCGGGACGGCGGTCACGTCGACGTCCATCCCGACCCCGCCCCGCGACGCCGTCTCGCTGGTCGCACAGGTCAGGCCGGCGCCACCGAGGTCCTGGATGCCCACGACCAGACCGGCGTCGAGCAGGGCCAGGCAGGCCTCGATCAGCCGCTTCTCCTCGAAGGGATCGCCGACCTGCACGCTCGGCCGCTTCGCCGCGTCGCTCGCCTCGTCGGAGAACCCGGCCGACGCCAGCACGCTCACGCCGCCGATGCCGTCGCGGCCGGTGGTCGATCCGAGCAGCACGGCCAGGTTGCCGACGCCGCTGGCCTGGCCCAGCACCAGCCGGTCGATGGGCAGCATGCCCAGGCACAGCACGTTGACCAGCGGGTTCTCGGCGTAGGTCTCGTCGAAGACGGTCTCACCGCCGACGGTCGGCACGCCGACCGAGTTGCCGTAGCCCGAGACGCCGCTGACCACGCCCTCGGCGATCCAGCGGCTGCGGGCGTCGTCGAGCGGACCGAATCGCAGCGGATCCATGAGGGCGATGGGCCGGGCGCCCATCGTGAAGATGTCGCGGAGGATCCCGCCGACGCCGGTGGCCGCGCCCTGGTAGGGCTCGATGGCCGACGGATGGTTGTGGCTCTCGATGCGCATGGCGGCGGCGATGCCGTCGCCCACGTCGACCACGCCGGCGTTCTCACCCGGTCCGACCAGCACCCACTCGCGCCTCGGTCGGCAGCCGTCGCAGGTGCACTCGCGCGACGACTTGTAGGAGCAGTGCTCGGACCACATGACCGCGTACATCGCCAGCTCGAGGTGGTTGGGCTCTCGCCCCAGGATCCGCTCGATGTCGGCCGCCTCGTCGTCGGTGAGCCCGAGGCGCCGGTGCAGGGATCTCAGCCATGCCGGGCACGCTACCCGAGCCGACCGATCGCGTCGACCGGGTCGGTCCACGACCGGATCGACGGCCGTCAAGTGCACATGTAATCGCAGTCGGTTACATAGGCTTGCAATTGTCTCATATAAGTGTGATCCCATTTGTGCGTATGCCTGCAATCGCAAACGCAAGAAGACCCCGATGTCCGACTGCCCACAAGGCCGCCCTGGCCGAGGGCCGGGCCCAGGGCCGGGCCGTGCGCAACTATCTCGAGGCGCTCGAGGCCCACAAGCCCAAGCGAGGTCGCAAGCGCACCCCGGATTCCATGAACAAGCGCCTGGCCAAGATCGATGCCGAGTACGCGCGAGGCCGATCAGCTCAAGCGGCTGCAACTGGCCCAGGAGCGGCTCGATCTCCAGCGCGAGCTGAGCAGCTCCGAGCGACGCGGTCGATCTCAGCGCGCTCGCAGAAGGAGTTCGTCGAGGCCGCGGCCAAGGCCTACGGCGAGCGCAAGGGCATCACCTACGCGGCCTGGCGCGAGGTCGGCGTGCCCGACGCCGTCCTCAAGACGGCCGGCATCACCCGGGCGTCCTGAGCCCAGAGCCGGTCGGCATCGCCCACGAGGGGCCACCTGCGCCCGCCGGCGGATCGGCGGATTCAGCCGACGGCGGACTTCAGCAGCGACTCGAGCAGCGGAACACCGTCGGTGCTGCCGAGCAGTTGGCTCGACGCCCGCTCGGGGTGGGGCATCAGACCGACCACGTTGCGGCCCGGCCGAGCAGACCCCGGCGATGTCGTCGATCGATCCGTTCGGGTTGTCGATGTAGCGCAGCACGACCCGATCCTCGGCTCGCAGCTCGTCCAGCGTCGTCGGCGAGCAGGTGTAGTTGCCCTCGAAGTGATTGATGGGCAACTGGAGCACCTGGCCGACGGGTGCCGCCGCGGTCAGCACCGAATCGGTCGACTCGACCCGCACGCCGACCGTGGCGCACAGGAACTTCAGGCCCCGGTTCTTCTGCAGCGCGCCCGGGCAGCAGACCGGCCTCGGTCAGCACCTGGAACCCGTTGCAGATGCCGACCACCGGCCCGCCGGCCTGCGGCGAACGTCGACCACCGCGCTCCATGACCGGCGAGAACCGGGCGATGGCGCCCGGACGCAGGTAGTCGCCGTGGGCGAAGCCGCCGGGCACGACGACCGCGTCGACCCCGTCCAGCGGTCGCGTCGCCGTGCCAGAGGATCTCGGCCTCGCCGCCGAGCTGGTCGATGGCCTCGACCACGTCCTGCTCGCAGTTCGAGCCGGGGAACAGGACCACGCCGACCCGGGCGCTCACGCAGGCCGCCGCCCACCACGCTCGACCGACGTCGATCGGTCGACGTCCTCGATCACCGGGTTGGTCAGGAAGCGGTCGCACAGGTCCTCGACCTGGGCGCGGGCGGTGGCCTCGTCGGCGGCCTCGATCTCGAAGCGGATGCTCTTGCCGACCCGCACCTCGCCGATGCCCTCGAAGCCCAGCGTCGGCAGCGACCGCTCGATGGTGGAGCCCTGGGGATCGGCGATGCCCGGGACGCAGCTGCACGTCGACGTGCACCGCGAAGATCATGGCCCCATGCTCGCACACGCCGCCAGGCCGCTCAGCCGGTTCGACCCGACCGATCGAGCTCAGGCGCTGGCCGCCCGGCCAGTCGGCGAGATCGAGGCCGGTGATCCGCTCGTAGGCCTCGACGTAGCGGTCCCGGGTGGCCAGCACGACCTCGGCCGGCAGCGGCGGCGGCGGCGGCTGCTTGTTCCAGTCGAGCCCGTCGAGGTAGTCGCGCACCGGCTGCTTGTCGAACGACGGCGGCGTCGACCCCGGCTCCCACTCGTCGGCCGGCCAGAAGCGCGACGAGTCGGGGGTCAGCACCTCGTCGGCCACGACCAGCTCGCCGTCGACCAGACCGAGCTCGAACTTGGTGTCGGCGATGATGATGCCCCGCTCGCCGGCCCACGTCGCGCCCCGGCGGTACAGCTCGAGGCAGACGTCGCGCGCCCTGGCCGCCAGATCCTCGCCGACCAGCTCGACGGCCTGCGTCGAAGGAGATGTTCTCGTCGTGGCCCTCGGCCGCCTTGGTCGACGGCGTGAACACCGGCTCGGGCAGCTGGCGAGGACTCGAGCAGGCCCTCGGGCAGGGGCGTGCCGTGCATGGTGCCGGTGGTCCGGTACTCCTTCCACGCCGAGCCGGTGAGGTAGCCCCGCACGATGCACTCGATGCGGCAGCATCTCGGCCCGGCGACACAGCATCGACCCGGCCCGGCCAGCTCGGGCTTCTGGGCGCCCGGCGGGCAGGTCGTCCAGGTCGGTCGAGATGAGGTGGCTGGGCGCCACGTCGGCCAGGTGCTCGAACCAGAAGGCCGACATGGCCGTGAGCACGCGGCCCTTGTCGGGGATCGGCTCGGTCATCACCACGTCGAACGCCGACATGCGGTCGGAGGTGACCAGCAGCAGCCGTCCCTCGCCGGCGTCGTAGATGTCGCGGACCTTGCCCGAATAGAGGTGGGGCAGATCGACCTCGACCGTCACGGCGCTCCTCTGGATCTGGATGGTGGCGCCATTCCATCAGCGGGGCGACGACTCCGCAATCGGCGCCGCCGGGCTCGCGTCCTTGTGGAGGAGGGCGGTCCCGTGGCGAGTCATCTCCGAGCCCCACTCGTCACCGGTGCGCCCTCCGATCGGTGAGCGACCTGGCGGCGTACTTGACCCGAGCGCGGTAGCGGGTGGCCGTCGGCACCGGTCGGGCCTCGGTCAGCACCCGGGTCAGGAAGGCCGTCAGGGCGTTGCGGGTGTCGGCCAGCTGCTCGTTCATCCGCCCGGTCCGAAAGGGGTTGTGCCGGCGGTACTGCTCGTACAGAGCCGGATCCTCGTCCACTTCGAGCACCCGTTCGACCAGCTTGCTCAGGGTGGGATGGTCGTAGAACGAGATGAAGCACCGCGGGTCGACGTCCAGATCGATGCACGGGTTGCCCCAGTAGATGGGAACGGTGTCGGCCTGGAGCGCATCGATGATCTTCTCGCTCGTGTAGCCGGCGAGCTCGGTGCTCTCGAAGGCGATGGTGAACCGGTACTTCGACAGCACGCTCATCTTGGCGTCGTGCCAGCCCGCGTCGCTGCGACGACCCAGGCTCGGATCGTCGGTGTCGTGGTGCACGGAGCCCAGGCTGGCGACCCGGCGCCGTCGGTCGAGCATCGAGTAGAAGGCGTTGCGCATCGGGCACCGCCCGTTCGAGTAGATGAAGTTGCAGAAGTCGCGTCCGGCGGGATCGGGCGCCGGGTAGAGGGCGGCCTCGCCCTCGGCTCCGGTGTGACCCAGCGCGTGCACCAGCCCGGTCAGCATGCGGAGGTGGCGGTCCTGCTCGACGAGTCGCCAGTCGATCGTCCAGTCCGAAGCGGAGCGGCTCGTCCAGGGGTCGCCCGAGTAGAGCAGCTTGGCCCCTCGCGCCTTGAGGTGCTCGCGACCGAAGAGCGAGTGGACCACGAGATCGGCCTCGGCCACGTCGGGGGTCAGCTCGGCCGACGCCGGGAGGGCGGCGACCAAGGGGTCGGTCGCGGGATCGAAGCCCAGCCGCTGGTCGGTGAAGGCCACTCGCTTCGCGGTCATCCCGAGTGCCTACCCCGGCCCGCTCAGAGGATGGGCGCGGGGTGATACGAGGCGGCCTCGGGGTGGGCCACGACGATCGGCTCGACCGTGGCCACGAAGGCCGCGACCTGATGGGGCGCAGCACCCACGAAGTCGAGGGGGTTGGCGAGCAGGCCCTCGAGCACTTCGGCGTCGAGGCCGAGCCTCGGGTCGGCGGCCAGTCGGGCCACCAGGTCGTTGCCCTCGGCCCCCGCTTCGCGCTGAGCCAGCGCCACGCTCACCGCGTGCTCGCCGATGGCCTCGTGGGCCGCTTCGCGGCCGACGCCGGTCCGCACCGCCGCCATGAGCACCTTGGTGGTCGCGAGGAACGGCAGGTACCGATCGAGCTCCCGGGCGATGACCGCCGGGTAGACCCCGAAACCGTCCAGCACCGACAGGAACGTCTCGAACAGGCCGTCGGTGGCGAGGAAGGCGTCGGGCAGGGCCACCCGGCGCACGACCGAGCAGCTCACGTCGCCCTCGTTCCACTGATCACCGGCCAGGCCCGCCACCATCGTCAGGTGGCCGCGGAGCACGACCTCGAGGCCGTTGATCCGCTCACACGACCGAGTGTTCATCTTGTGGGGCATGGCCGAGGACCCCACCTGACCCGGGGCGAAGCCCTCGGTCGCCAGCTCCTGACCGGCCATCAGGCGGATGGTCAGGGCCAGGCTCGATGGTGCGGCGCCGGCCTGCACCAGGGCCGACACCACATCGAGATCGAGCGAGCGGGGATACACCTGACCGACGTTGTCGAGCACGTGATCGAAACCCAGATGGCGGGCCACCGCCCGCTCGAGGTCGTCCAGTCGCTCGAGATCGCCGTCGAGCAGGTCGAGCTGGTCCTGCTGGGTGCCCACGGGACCCTTGATCCCACGCAGCGGGTAGCGCTCGATCAGCTCGTCGACGCGCCGATAGGCCGACAGGAGCTCCTCGCCGGCGTTGGCGAAGCGCTTGCCCATCGTGGTCGCCTGCGCGGCCACGTTGTGGCTGCGGCCCGTGATCACCAGCTCCGAGTAGGTCGCCGCCAGTTCGGCCAGCCGGGCCAGCGCCGTGACCATGCGGGCACGGATCAGCTGGAGCGACGAGCGGATCTGGAGCTGCTCGACGTTCTCGGTCAGGTCCCGCGACGTCATCCCCTTGTGGATGTGCTCGTAGCCCGCCAGCGCCGAGAACTCCTCGATGCGGGCCTTGACGTCGTGGCGGGTCACCCGCTCGCGGGCGGCGATCGAGTCGAGGTCGATCACGTCGATCGCCTTCTCGTAGGCCTCGATCGCCTCGAGCGGGATGTCGACGCCGAGCTCGCGCTGGGCTCGCAGCACGGCGATCCAGAGTTGGCGCTCGAGCCGGATCTTGGTGGTCGGCGACCACTGGTCGACCATCTCGGTGCTCGCATAGCGATCGGCGAGGACGTTGGGCAGATCCGGCTTCACCTCTCGATCCTACGCCCGACGCTGTCGCGCCACGGGTGCCCAGGGCCTGTGAGGATGGGCTGGATGGCTCAAATCGCCTTCCAAACGACCCTGATCCGTAAAGAACCCTTGGAGGGCCGTCGAGGTAAGCGAGGAACATCCGGTAGCCAGCCGGGTGACATGCCGATTCGAGCGATCACGGGGTATCGGAACATGGAAGAGCGTTGCGCCAAGCACCAGTTCGAAGGGGCCGAGGACGTCTGTCGGACCTGCGGCCACGACTTCTGCGGTGAATGCCTGGTGTACGCGTTCGGTGCCAACAAGCCTCCGTATTGCCTGTCCTGTGCCTTGGCCGCCTCTGGCGTCCGCTCGACGTCGATCATCCGCCCGATTCGCACCAAGCGCGAGATCAGGAACCGGCACAAGCAATGGTGCCGGGCTCGCAACTCGAGCCACCGCGACGCCCCCCGCGTCGAGATCTCGCCCTTCGACGAGTTCGTCCCGACGATGGCGAACGGCCAAGAGGACGAGAACCCGCTGGCCTGGCTCGACGACCACCTCGGTGGCACGGGCGAGCGCGTCCCCTTCTAGGGACAGCTACACGCCGGCGCGCTGGCGACGGTCCTCGAGCAGCTTCTCGGTCAGATCGGCATCAGCGATGGCCAGCATCTCGACGACCAGCAGCGCCGCGTTGAGCGAGCCGTCGATGGCCACGGTCGCGACCGGGATGCCCTTGGGCATCTGCACCGTCGAATAGAGCGCGTCGATCCCACCGATGGCCCCGCCCGACAGGGGTACGCCGACGACCGGCAACGTGGTGTGGGCGGCGACGACGCCCGCCAGATGGGCGGCCATGCCGGCCCCGCAGATGAAGGCGACGTAGCCGTCGTCGCGGGCGGTGCTGACCAGCTCGACCACCTCGGTCGGGTTCCTGTGCGCCGACAGGACCCGCACATCGGTCTCGATGCCGAACGCCTCGAGGGTGTCGGACGCCGCGCTCATCTTGTCGCGGTCGTTGGGGGATCCCATCAGGATTCCTACCTTCACGTGCTCTCCTCTTTCAGGTGTTGTCGGATCTCGGTGGGGGCCGCAGCGATGTCGCTGCGGACGTGCATGCCGGGCCAGCTCAGGCAGGCGACGGCCTGGTAGGCGCGGCTGCGGGCCGACGCGAGGTCGGGACCCATGGCCGTGACGTCGAGCACCCGGCCGCCGGCGGTCACGAGACGACCCTCGCGGTCGCGATCGACCCCCGCGTAGAAGATGGTCACGCCCTCGACACGCTCGGCCGTGGCGAGTCCCTCGATCGTCGACCCCGTGCGCGGCGATTGGGGATAGCCCTCGACCGCGCACACGACGGTGACGGCCGCGTCGTCGACGAACCGGGGTTCGCAGTCGATGTGGCCGGCGGCCGCTCCGGCCAGCAGGTCGACCAGGTCGCTGCTCAACCGCGGGAGCACGACCTGGGACTCGGGGTCGCCGAAGCGGACGTTGTACTCGATCACCTTGGGGCCGTCGGGCGTGAGCATCAGCCCGGCGTACAGGACACCCCGGTAGTCGATCCCCTCGCCGCGCAGGGCCGCCAGCGTGGGCCCGACGGCGCGATCCATCACGAGCTCCATGACCTCGGGGCCGGCGCCGGGCACGGGCGAGTAGGCCCCCATGCCGCCCGTGTTGGGGCCCTCGTCACCGTCACCGACCCGCTTGAAGTCCTGGGCCGGCGCCAGGGGAACCGCCCGCTGACCGTCGCACACGGCCAGCACCGACAGCTCGGGTCCCGTCAGCCCCTCCTCGATGACCAAGGTGCGCCCGGCGTCGCCGAAGGCCGAGCCGGAGAGGTAGTCGCGGACGCGCCTGTCGTGCCTCGTCGAGCGATTCGGTGACCAGCACCCCCTTGCCGCCCGCCAGCCCGTCGGTCTTGATCACGTACAGCCCGGGGAGGGTCTCGAGATGGGCCAGCGCCGGTTCGACCTCGCTGAAGCTGCCGTAGCTCGCGGTCGGGACGCCGGCGTCCACCAGCACCCGCTTCATCCACGCCTTCGACCCCTCGAGGTGGGCCCCGTCGGCGCCGGGACCGAACACGAGCTTGCCCTGGGCCCGCAGCTGATCGGCCGAGCCGTCGACGAGCGGCGACCTCCGGTCCGATGACGAAGAGGTCGGCGTCGATCTCGGTCGGTGGGGCCGACGTCGATCCCGGGATGGCTGGGTTGCCGGGCGTGACGACGACGTCGGCACTGCGACCCAGGACGTGGGCCAGCGCGTGCTCGCGCCCCCCGGAGCCCACGACGCAGACGCGGCGGGTCATGCGGCGAAGTGGACGAACTGCTCTCGTCCCGGACCCACACCCACCAGCCGGATCGGGACCCCGACCTGTTCGGTCAGGAAGTCGATGTAGGCGGCCGCCGCCGCCGGGAGCTGGTTGCGCTCGGTCGCGGCCGTCAGGTCGGATCCCCACCCGGGGAGCTCGACGTAGATCGGCTTGACCTTGTGCAGCACCGACTGGTGGTAGGGCAGGTGCTCGTAGCGCTCGCCGTCGAGCTCGTAGGCGACGCAGACCTTGACCGTCTCGAACGTGTCGAGCACGTCGAGCTTGGTGAGGGCGACCTCGGACAGGGAGTTCAGACGGACGGCGTGACGCATCATCACCGCGTCGAACCAGCCGGGTCGGCGCCGACGGCCCGTGTTGGTGCCGTACTCGCCTCCGCGCTCGATGAGGACGTCGCCGGTGTCGTCGAGCAGCTCGGTCGGGAACGGCCCCGCGCCGACCCGCGTGACGTAGGCCTTGGCGATGCCGATGACGCGATCGATGTAGCGAGGTCCGACTCCCGGCGCCGGTGCAGGCGCCGCCGGCGACCGGGTTGGACGACGTGACGAACGGATAGGTGCCGTGGTCGAGGTCGAGGAAGGTGGCCTGCGCCCCCTCGAGCAGCACGTTCTGACCGGCTTCGAGGGCCTCGTGCACCAGGTTCACGGTGTCGGCGATCATCGGCTCGAGCCGCGGCCGGCACACCTCGAGGTACTCGGCGGCGATGTCGTCGGCCGACACGGGCAGCTGGTTGAAGACGCGGCTGAGCACCGCGTTCTTCTCCTTGAGCACCACGTCGAGCTTCTGGCGGAAGATCTTCGGATCGAGCAGGTCCTGCACGCGCAGGCCGACGCGCGACGCCTTGTCCGCGTAGGCCGGACCGATCCCCCGCTTCGTCGTGCCCAGCTTGTTGCGACCCAACCGGCGCTCGGTGACCTTGTCGAGCTGCTGGTGGTACGGGAGGATCAGATGGGCGTTGCCGCTCACCTTCATCCGACTCGTGTCGACGCCTCGGGCGGCGAGCATGTCGAGCTCGGCCAGCAGCACTCGGGGATCGACGACGACCCCGTTGCCGATCACCGGGGTGATGTGGTCATAGAGGATGCCGCTCGGCACGAGTTGGAGGGCGAAGCGCTCACCGTCGACGACGATGGTGTGCCCCGCGTTGTGCCCGCCTTGGTAGCGGACGACGAGGTGCATCTCCTTGGCGAGGAGGTCGGTGAACCGGCCCTTCCCCTCATCCCCCCACTGGGTCCCGACGACGACGGTCGCTGGCACGTTGTCCTGCTCCTTCGGAAGCGTCGTCTTACGGCGCGAGCCTAGTCCCAACGCCACGACGCCCGAACCGGGCCATCGCGATCAGCACGAGTGCCGCGGGAATCGGCATGAGCACGTTGATCGGGACGTGGAAGCGGCCGTCGCCGAAGAACGGCACCACGGCGATGACGACGGCCACGATGGCGAGGAGCAGGAACAGCCGGCGCCGGTCGCCGCCTTTCAACAGGAGCGGTATCCCGACGATCGCCAAGGCCAGCACCACGTAGAAGTAGGCGTCGGCGATGTTGCCCAGCGTCGTCGCGGTGTCGGGCGGGATGAACGGACTGTGACCGTAGGACTGCACGGCGGCCACGGCGTCGTGGTCGTTCTCGAACTCCCAGTAGAGCCGCTGCCAGATGAGCCGGGGTTGCTGGCTCGGGTGGTTCACGATCCACTTCAGGGCCCGACTGGTCTCGACCGAGTTGCGCTGCGTCTCGAACTTCGGCCGCCGTCCGTCAGAGGGGATGTTGCCGTAGCACGACTTGGGATAGCCGTAGTGGCCATTGGCCGTCGGGTTGTTGCCGATGCAGAGGTTGTCGCCGGTCGTCGTGCCGATCGGCAGGAACGCCTTCATCACCACCGCGTTGCGGACCGTCCACGGGATCATCACGATCACCACCAGTCCGAGCACCAGCCCGAACCGCTCGAGGGCGAGGCGCCGGCCGCCGATCCGCCACAGCGCGATCAGGACCATGGGCAGGACGAGCAGCGCGATCGGACGGATCTCGATGGAGACGGCGAGCAACAACCCGAAGGCCACCAGGCGGCCCCAACTCGGCACGCGGTCGTTCCACGGATGCCAGCAGAACACCACGAGGGCGACGAGGAAGACGAAGTTGAACGTCGTCTCGGTGAGGATCGTCGCCGAGTGGAAGATCAGGTTCGGGAACAGGGCGACGATCACGGCGGTGACGGCTCCGACCCATGGTCCGGCCAGCCGGCGACCGAGGATGCCCGCCAGCGCGATCGACGCCGTCGAGAAGATCAGGTTGAGGGTCATCGTCGCCGTGATCCAGTGGTTCGGGAACGGCGAGTGCTGCATGAGCCAGAACCACACCGCCAGGATCGCCGGGTAGCCGATCGGGTAGTAGGCCGTCGGTTGTCCGTCCTTGAGGCGGTAGCCACCGCCGAGCGCCAGGCGACGGCCGTAGTCGAGGTAGAAGTAGGGATCGTTGAGCCCCAGCGGCTTGCGCGCCGCGTACAGGATCCAGACCAGGCGGAGCACGAAGCCGACGACGACGGCCAGCACGATCACCCGGCGCGGCCAGCTGCCCCAGACGACATCGGCCACCGATCGGCGCCGCGACGACCCGCTCGGGGCCACGGGTGGGGCCACGGTGGTCATGGCCTCGCCTCGACGGCCTCGTCCGAACGGTCACGGGTGACCGCCACCCACGCGGCGTCGAGGGCCACCGCCGCCAGCAGGCACAACGCGCCTTCGGCGGTCGCCCGGAAGCGGGTGGCGGCATAGAACAGCGCACACGTCGCCAGCACGGTGACCACCGGGGCCAACAGCGGGAACACGGCCTCACGCCGGCGACGCAACAGCACCGCCCCCGCGACCGCGAGCAGGGTCATCGGATAGAAGGTGTACAGCCCCCAGGTGGCGACCCACGGCGTGGTGTTCTCGAGGTAGACGTCCAGGTGCGCCTCCTCGCGGGGGATGGAACAGGTCGGTGATGCGCCCGACCCTCGCCGCGACGACAACGGGGATCCGGCCCTTGTGGGCCCGCATGTAGTCGATGGCACCCTCGCGCTGCAGCCGGTCGGCGGCGCCGTTGAAGGCATAGGGGCCGATGCCGTGGCGATCGAGGATGGCCTGCCCGCACGGGTAGTACCAGTAGCCGATGAGGGGGCCGTAGTAGGTCTGGTCGCAGTTCGAGGTGGCCAGCGTGCCGCCGAGGTTCTCGGACAGGATCACCGTGTGGTCGAAGCGCACGAGGTTGCCTCCGACCCACGGCGCCAGAACGAGCGCGGTCGCGCCCAGACCGACGACGAGGCGACGGGCGCGACGGCGGCGGCTGGCATCGGGGGTGAGCAAGGCCAGCGGCACGACCAGGAAGAGGGCGAGCAGCACGAGCTCGGAGCGCGACAGCGCGGCCAGACCCACGGCCGCACCGACTCCGGCCATTCGCCATCGGCTCGGCCGGTGCCAGTACCGGTAGGCGAGCCAGACCGAGACCAGCACGGTCAGGATCACCATCGATTCGGACAGCAACATGCCGTCGTAGCGCCAGGTGTTGGGGTAGACGGCCACGAGCACGGCGGCGATCAGCCCGACCCGCTCGCCCCCGATCTCGCGCCCGGCCAGGCCGGCTACGACCACCGACGCCGTTCCGATCAACGTCGAAGCCAGGAGGTGTCCGGTGATGGTCGTGACGCCGAACAGCGAGAACGCCGACAGGTAGAGCAGGTAGAGCGGAGGGTGGTCGGCCGCCTG
Organism: uncultured Microthrixaceae bacterium; assembly: GCA_963734965.1. GTDB lineage: Bacteria > Actinomycetota > Acidimicrobiia > Acidimicrobiales > Acidimicrobilacustridaceae > UBA4742. The sequence goes on from CAVTJK010000004.1 coordinate 1,844,794, forward strand.
CACGATCTGGTGGCGCGCGTAGGCGTACGGATTGATGAACCCGTGGCCCTTGGCCAGCAGGTTGGCGCCCAGGTGGAAGTAGAGCGGATCGCCGCCGTAGACCGTGTGCCGGCGGTTGAACCAGACATAGGCCAGACGCAGGATCAGCGCCAGCACGGTGACCACGACCAGCGCCGCCTTGAAGTGCCGGCGCGAGAACGTGGTCGGGATCACCTCGGTGGTCGGGTGCTCGATCTCGAGGGCGTCAACCACGAGCATCGACGGGAAGCGGCGGCAGCCCGTTGGCGATGTCGATCAGCGAGCTCCCGACCCACGGCGCCAGCGCCAGCGAGGCCGTGGTCGACCAGTGGATGCCGTCGTGACGATCGGCCAGGCTCATCTGGCCCTCGGGCAGCGTGTCCATGTGCCCGGGCAGATCCAGGATCTGGACCCGCGGCTTGGTGGCCACGACCTCGCGGACGAGCTTGTTGAGCAGGTCCATGCCGCGCCGGGCTCTCCTCGGGGAACGGGCCGGGCAGGCCCTCGGTGATCCCGTCACGGATGTACGGCGACATGAACCACACCACCGTGGCGCCTTGGGCCGTCATGGTGTCGATGGCGGCCGAGATCTCGCTGCGGAGCCAGTTGTCGTAGACGGGGTCGCCGACCGCTCGCCACACGGTGTCGCCGGGGATGAGCCGGTCGGCCACGTCCCAGGTGCCGAACATGACCCCGATCACCTGAGGTCGGGCGCGCGCGATCTGGGCCGGGTACTCGTTGGTCCAGTCACACGTGGCGTAGACGGTGATCACCTGGTAGAGGTACTTGTACTGGCCGCCGCGTCCGACCGGGCAGCCGAGCTTGCCGGCATCCCAGACCTGCATCCGGCCGGTGGTCGCGCCCCACATCCGCAAGCCGTAGCCGAGGGTGTACATCGACGAGTCGCCGAGCAGGAGCACCCGAGGCGCCTCGCCCGCCGCCAGCGGCACCTTCGGGACCATCGGCGCCGAGACGACCCCGTTGACCGAGACGGGCGCCGCCGTGGTCGTCGGGGCCGCCGACGGCACGGGCCTCCCGCTCGGCGGAGGCACGGGGGCGGCCTGGCTGGCCAGGCTGATCACGTCGGACGCGGGGTTGGCGGTGACGGCAAGGGTCGCGATGACGAGCACACCGATGGCCATCAGGCTCACGAGCGCCGGGCGCACGCGAATCGGCAACTGGCGACGGCGAACCGGGACCTCGAGCAGGCGCAGCGACACGGCCGCCAGCACCAGCGTCACGCTGACCCGCAAGGCGAACAACGGCCAGGCGCTCAGCCCGGTGCGCACGGGGGTGAGCCAGAGGTAGATCGGCCAGTGGAACAGGTAGGCCCCGTAGCTCACGACCCCGAGCCAGCGCAGCGGACGCCAGGACAACATGGACCGGATCGGTCCCCGGCGGATGGCGGCCACGATCACGAAGCACGACATCAGCGCGTAGCCGGCGAGCCCGCCCTGATAGAGCCACGGGGCGGTCTGGCGGGCCGTCACCCAGAGCGCCACCACGACGGACAGGCCGACGAGGCCGACGACCTCCCAGGCCCAGCGGGGCATGCGGAGCACGAACCCGCCGGGGTGGGCCAGCACCATGGCCAGGAGGGCACCGAGCAGGAGCTCGAGGGCCCGGGTGCCGGTGCCGTAGTAGACGCGTGAGACGTCCTGACCCGGGCTGTAGAGGGCGAACATGGCCAGGAGGGACAGCGCCGAGGCGACAGTCAGCATCAGGAACACGGCCCGACGCGAGCCCCGCGCCAGCTTGAACGTCACCACCATCGCGACCGGGAACACGATGTAGAACTGCTCCTCGATGGCGAGGGACCAGAAGTGCAAGACCGGCGACGGGGCGGTGAAGAGCTGGGCGTAGGACTGACCGGTCACGATGAAGTGCCAGTTGGCCACATAGGCCATCGCCGAGATCACGTCGCCGCGGAGGCTGGCGAGCTGGCCGGGCGAGGCGACGGTGGCGCCGAAGACGAGCACGCCGGCGATGCACAGCAGCGAGGCCGGCATGAGCCGGCGGTAGCGACGGCCCCAGAAGCCGCGGAGGCTGATGCGCCCGGTCGTCGACCGCTCCCAGATCAACAGCAGCGTGATGAGGAAGCCCGACAGCGTGAAGAACGTCGAGACCCCGAGGAAGCCGCCCTGGGCCCAGGAGAACCCGTTGTGGTAGAGCAGCACCGCCAGCAGCGCCAGCCCGCGCAGGCCCTCGACCCCGGGCAGGAACGGGATCGTCGGGCGCGTGGAGGCCTTCCGCTCGTCTCTCGACTCAACCGGACCCCTCGCACGCACGGCCGTCTGAGCTGGCGCGGGCACGGGGGCGAGGTTACTCCTGACCCAGCTACGGTCACCGCCAGGTGAAGACACATCCCCGTCCTGTGGCGTCCGCACTGGGCTATCGGCCCGAGCTCGACGGCCTGCGTGCGCTCGCCGTGGCCGCCGTCATGCTGTTCCATGCCAACGTGTCCTGGGCCAAGGGGGGGTTCCTCGGGGTCGACGTCTTCTTCGTGCTGAGCGGGTTCCTGATCACCCGCCTCCTGCTCGAGGAGCGCGAGCTGACCGGCCACGTCGCCCTCCTGCGCTTCTACCTGCGGCGGATCCTGCGCCTGTTCCCCGCCCTGGTGGTCGTGTCGATCGCCGTGGCGATCTACGCCGCGATCTGGTTGCCCCACGACCAGTTCGTCCGCACGTTCCACGACGTCCTGGCCACCGCGACGTATCGCATGAACTGGGTGCAGGCCCTCCACCAGCAGCCCCCGTTCGGCCTGCTCGACCATGCCTGGTCGCTGAGCATCGAGGAGCAGTTCTACGTGCTGTGGCCTCTGCTGCTCATCTTCGGCCACCGCCTCGGCGGGGTCCGCGGCGTCGCCATCGTCGCCTTGGTCGGTGCCGTCGCCTCGGCCGCGCTCCGACTGCTCCTCATCAGCAACGGCCGCCCCGACATCCGGGTCTACTTCGGACTCGACACCCACGCCGACGGCCTGCTGATCGGATGCGCGTTGGCCGCGCTCACGTTGTTGTGGCCCGGGCTACCCGACGCCTTCCGCCGGAGCACCACCAGATGGATCGGCCCCGTCGCGCTGGTCGCCATCGGCATCGCCGCGTCGACGGTCTCGCTCACCAGCCGGGCCCTCTTCATGTGGGGCTACCTGGTGTTCGTGGCGGCCACCGCCCTGGTCATCGCCGACCTCTACTCGCGTGGTCTCACCAGCCGGCCGCTGCATCACGAGCCCTTCGTCGCCATCGGCCGCATCTCCTACGGGCTCTACCTGTGGCACTGGCCGGTCTTCCTGGTGCTCAACGGCGGACGGATCCACTGGGGGTTCATCCCGCTCACGATCGTGCGGTTCATCGTGAGCGGGATCGCCGCGACCGCCTCGTTCCTGCTCGTCGAGCAGCCGTTCCTGCGCCTCAAGCAGCGACTCGAACCGGCGCTGCTCGCCCGCAGCCGTCGGGTTCGAACCACGATCGGCGGCACCGACTAGCTCGGCGCTCCGGTCACCTCAGGATGATGGCGCCGGCGTCGTCGACGTCGACGGTCACGGTGTCGCCTTCGGCCAGGTTGCGGTCGAGCAGGGCCATGGCCAGGCGATCGCCGATCTCGCGTTGGATCAGGCGCTTGAGCGGCCGAGCCCCGAAGGCGGGATCGAAGCCCTCGCGGGCCAGCGCGTCCTCGGCCGCCTCGGAGACCTCGAGGGTGATGCGTCGATCGGCCACGCGCTTCTTGAGCGTGACCAGTTGCAGGTCGACGATGCGGCGGAGGTCGTCCTCGGTGAGCTCGCGGAACCGGACGATGTCATCGACGCGGTTGATGAACTCGGGCTTGAAGAAGGCGGCGGGGTCGCCGGGCAGGTTCGAGGTCATGATCAGCACCACGTTGGTGAAGTCGACCGTGCGACCCTGACCGTCGGTGAGCCGGCCGTCGTCGAGCAGCTGCAGCAGCACGTTGAACACATCCGAGTGCGCCTTCTCGATCTCGTCGAGCAGGACGACGGCGTAGGGCCGGCGGCGGACGGCCTCGGTGAGCTGGCCGCCCTCGTCGTAGCCGACGTAGCCCGGAGGCGCACCGATGAGCCGACTCACCGAGTGCTTCTCCATGTACTCGCTCATGTCGATGCGGACCATGGCCCGCTCGTCGTCGAAGAGGAACTCGGCGAGCGACCGAGCCAGCTCGGTCTTGCCGACGCCGGTCGGTCCGAGGAACAGGAAGCTGCCGATCGGACGGTTCGGATCCGAGAGCCCGGCACGGTTGCGCCGGATGGCGTTGGCCACCGCGGTGACGGCGTCAGCCTGACCGATGACGCGCTCGTGCAACAGCTCCTCGAGGTGGACGAGCTTGTACATCTCGCCCTCCATCAGCCGCGAGATGGGCACGCCCGTCCACTTGCTGACGACCTCGGCCACGTCCTCCTCGTCGACCTCCTCCTTGAGCATCTTCTCGGAGGCCTGCAGCTCGTCGAGGGCCTTCGTCGCCTCGTCGATGCGACGCTCGAGCTCGGGCAGCTGGCCGTAGCGGATCTCGGCCGCCTTCTCGAGATCGCCCTCGCGCTCGACCTCGCTGCGCTTGGCCTCGAGCTGCTCCTTGAGCTCACGGATCTGGGCGATGGCGTCCTTCTCGTTCTCCCAGTGCGCCTTCATGGCCGCCGACTGCTCGTGCAGGTTGGCCAGCTCCTCGTCCAGGGTGGCCAGCCGCTCGCCCGAGACGGCGTCGGTCTCCTTGGCCAGCGCGACGCGCTCGATCTCGAGTTGGCGGATGCGCCGCTCGACCACGTCGATCTCGGTCGGCATCGAGTCGATCTCGATGCGGAGCTTGCTCGCCGCCTCGTCCATCAGGTCGATGGCCTTGTCCGGTAGGAAGCGCCCTGTGAGGTATCGATCGGACAGCACCGCCGCCGCGACCAGGGCCGCGTCCTGGATGCGCACGCCGTGGTGCACCTCGTAGCGCTCCTTGAGGCCGCGCAGGATGGCGATGGTGTCCTCGACGCTGGGCTGACCGACGAAGACCTGTTGGAAGCGTCGCTCGAGGGCGGCGTCCTTCTCGACGTACTTGCGGTACTCGTCGAGGGTGGTCGCGCCGATCATGCGCAGCTGCCCGCGCGCCAGCATGGGCTTGAGCATGTTGCTGGCATCCATGGCGCCCTCGCTGCCGGCCCCGGCGCCGACGACGGTGTGCATCTCGTCGATGAAGGTGACCACCTCGCCGTCGCTGTCGGTGATCTCCTTGAGGACGGCCTTGAGCCGTTCCTCGAACTCGCCGCGGTACTTGGCGCCGGCCACCATGCTCGACAGGTCGAGGGCGATCAGGCGCTTGTCCTTGAGGCTCTCGGGCACGTCACCTTCGACGATCCGCCGGGCCAGCCCCTCGACGATGGCGGTCTTGCCGACGCCTGGCTCGCCGATCAGCACCGGGTTGTTCTTCGTCCGCCGCGACAACACCTGGATGACGCGCCGGATCTCGTCGTCACGACCGATCACAGGATCGATCTGACCGGCGCGGGCGGCTTCGGTGAGGTCCCGGCCGTACTTCTCGAGGGCCTGGTACTGCTCCTCGGGGTTCTGGCTGGTCACCCGGTGGCTGCCCCGCACCTGGGCCAGGGCGGCCAGCAGGTCCTCGCGATCGACACCGAGCCGCTCGGCCAGCGCCAGGAGCAGGTGCTCGGTCGAGAGGTACTCGTCGTGCAGCTCGCGGCGGGACTCGTCGGCCGCGTCGAGCAACGTGGTCAGCTCGCGGCTCATGCGCGCGTCCGAGCCGTAGGCCTTGGGCAGACGCTCGATGGCGGCCTGGGCCTCGTTGCGCACGGCGAAGGGCGCCTTGCCGACCTTGGTGAGGATGGGCAGGACGACCCCTTCCTCTTGGCCGAGCAGCGCCGCCAGCAGGTGGTCGGGCGTGACCTCGGGGTTGGCGTTGGACCGGGCCGACTCGATGGCCTGGTTGAGCGCCTCTTGGGTCTTGAGGGTCCAGCGATTGGGGTCGAGGGCCAAGGGATCGCAGCTCCTGAGTGAACAGCCGACGTTGTGACTTAGAAAAGTTGATGGTCATTGTATCAAGTTTTACGGCCCTCGTCTATACCGGCCCGTCCGGAATGCGGGCTCGTCCCGTAGACCCATCAGGGCATCTCACCAAGGATCATCGTGGCGCCGCCGCGTCCCGGCGGGGTAGGGAGCGCAGTTGAACGAGGGCGAAACATTTGTCGGTCGACTGACCGGGCCCGACGACGCCTCGGTACCGTGGCTCGAACCCGTGGCCGGGTCGGCTCGGCCCGGGAAGGAGATGAGGGGCTCATGACCAAGCTGAGATATCCACCTCCCCATGACTGGCTGTCGCTGCCGGCCATCCGAGACACCGACTGGGTCGAAGCCCAGTTCGGCCACAGCTAGCCGTGCCCGGCCACCAACGCGCGCTGTCGATCGGCGATGTCCACCGCTTCGTCAGCGACCACGTCTTCGCCGCGTCCGGCGATCCTCACGGCCTCGGTGTCGAGCTCGAGTGGCTCACCAGCCACGGTCGACGCGAGCGCCGTCTGCCCATCGCTCGCGCCAACCGGCTCATCGATGACCTGTCACCCCTGCCCGCCGGCAGCCACCTGACCCTCGAGCCGGGCGGCCAGCTCGAGCTGAGCTCAGCCCCGTTCACGTCGATCGACGAGGTCTGCGCGGCGGCGGCGTCGGATCTGGCGCTGCTCGACGAAGCGTGCGACGACTGTCAGGTCGAGCTGATCGCGCTCGGCGCCGATCCGTTGCGCCCGCCCGAGCGCGTCGCCGTCGGACCGCGCTACCAGGCCATGGAGCACTACTTCGATCGCCTCGGAGTCGCGGGGCGGATGATGATGTGCAACACCGCCGCCATCCAGGTCAACGTCGGGCTCGGCGAGCCGGGCCAGACCGCGGCGCGGTGGCGACTGGCCAACCGCCTCGGTCCCGCCCTCATCGCCGCCTTCGCCAACTCGCCGTTCTCGGGCGGACTGCCGAGCGGCTGGCAGTCGACGCGGCTGCGGTCGTGGTGGGCGCTCGACCCGAGCCGATCCGCACCCGTGCCGTGCGAGGTCGACCCGACGACGGCGTGGGCCGCCTATGCCCTCGACGCGCGCGTGATGCTCATCAAGGTCGACGTCGACAACTACGCCCCGGTGATCGAGGAGCTCTCGTTCGGGCAGTGGCTGCGCGACGGCCACGATCTCGGCTGGCCGACCGCCGACGACCTCGAGTACCACCTGACCACGTTGTTCCCGCCGGTGCGCCCGAAGGGCTGGCTCGAGCTGCGCATGTTCGACGCGCTGCCGTCTCCGGCGTGGCAGGTCGCGGTGGCCGTCACGGGTGCGCTGCTGACCGACGCCTCGCTCGAACCCGAGCTGTCGGCCGTGCTCGAGCCGACGGCTGACCTCTGGGTCGATGCCGCCCAGCTGGGGCTGGCCCATCCCGAGCTGGCCGGCGCCGCGATCCGCGTGTTCGACCTGGCCCTCGACGCCCTGGGGTCGGGCGGCGTCAGCGCCGAGCGCCGCGAGCTGGTCGAGGCCTACGCCGATCGCTGGGTCAGGCGCGGGCGCTCGCCCGCCGACGATCGCCTCGATGCGTGGCGACGCACGGGTGAGCTCTTCCCGCCGGCCGAGACCCCCGACGTGATCCGCGCTCACGTCGAGCCGGTCCTGTGAGCACCGTCGCGCCGGGCGTCGAGATCGACCTCGACGGTGTGGTCGACGCCCTGCAGCGCGCCCGCGCCCGCACGCTCGGTCTGGTCGACAACCTGACCGACGAGCAACAGCGGGCGCAGGTCTCGCCGCTGATGTCGCCGTTCGTGTGGGACCTGGCCCACATCGGCAACTACGAGGAGCTGTGGCTGCTGCGCGCCCTCGACGGGCGCCAACCGATCGACGCGGCCCTCGACGACCTCTACAACGCCTTCGAGCATCCGCGATGGACCCGCCCGTCGCTCCCGATCCTCGGCCCCGACGAGGCTCGGAGCTACCTCGGCCAGGTCCGGGACGAGGTGATCGACCTGATCGGTCGTCTCGATCGGGCCACCGACGACGCCGCCACCCGGCGCCTGGTCCACGACGGCTTCGTCTACGGGATGGTGCTGCAGCACGAGCACCAGCACGACGAGACGATGGTGGCCACCCACCAGCTCCGGGGCCTCGATGCCGTCGAGCCACCCGTTCGCGACGCCGACGCCGCCGGCTTGGCGCCGGTGGGCGCCGATCTGACCACGGGGGCGACGCGAGAGCGAGGCGAGCAGCCGCCCATGCTGCGGATCTCCGGCGGTCGGTTCACGATGGGTAGCTCTCATCGGTGGGCCTATGACAACGAACGGCCCGCCCACCACGTCGAGTTGGGCGACTTCCTCATCGACACCACGGCCGTCACCAACCGCGCCTACCGGGCCTTCATCGAGGCCGGCGGCTACGACGACCAACGCCTGTGGGCCCCGACCGGTTGGGCCTGGCGCCTCGACCAGCAGCTGGCCCATCCGCAGTTCTGGCAGCGCGAGGGCGACCGAGCCTGGAGCGTCCTGCGCTTCGGTCAGCGAATCGATCTCGATGCCCTCGAGGACGAACCGGTCCAGCACGTGTGCTGGTACGAGGCCGATGCCTTCGCCCGATGGGCGGGCTCGCGGCTACCGACCGAAGCCGAGTGGGAGCGAGCGGCCGTCGGCGCGGTCGGACGGGCCGACGGCGCCGAACCGGCGTGGCCCTGGGGCGGCGAGCACCCGAGCCTGGCCCACGCCAACCTCGGCCAGACCCGGCTGGGCCCGTCGCCCGTCGGGTCCCATCCGGCCGGTGCCAGCCCGGAGGGATGTCTCGGACTCATCGGTGACGTCTGGGAGTGGACGTCGTCGGACTTCACGCCGTATGCGGGCTTCGAGGCGTGGCCCTACCGCGAGTACTCCGAGGTGTTCTGGGGCGACGAGTACAAGGTGCTGCGCGGCGGCTCGTGGGCCACCGACCCCGTCGCCATCCGCAGCTCGTTCCGCAACTGGGACCTCCCGATCCGACGCCAGATCTTCGCCGGCTTCCGCTGCGCCCGCGACGCCTGAGCCATGTGCCGCCTGATCGCCTATTGGGGACCCCCCGTGCCCATCGTCAGCCTCGTCGTCGAGCCCGCTCACGGTCTGGTGGTGCAGTGCACGGCGGCGCGCGAGCAGACGAGCGGCCACGAGAACCCCGACGGCTGGGGAGTCGGCTGGTACCCCGACGATGCCCTCCTGCCGAGGCGCTATCGCAGCACCACACCGATGCCGGCCGACCGGGCCGGGCTGGAGGAGCTGTCCGCGCTGACCGCCGGACGGTTCGTGGCACACGTCCGCCACAAGTCGCCCGGTTCGCCGACCGAGCTGGCCGGCAACGCCCCCTTCATGGAGGGCCGGCTGCTGTTCGCCCACAACGGCTTCGTCGAGGGCTTCCGCTCCGGCCTCCGTGAACAGCTTCGGGACCAGCTCACCCCTCGACGCCGAGCCGGTCTGCGCGGCGATGCCGACAGCGAGGTGCTGTTCGGCCTCGTGCTCGATCGCATCGACGCCGGCGACGACCTCGCCGACGCGCTCGGCCGCGTGATCGCCGCCATCGACCAGCCCGACGGCAAGTTCAACATCGTCCTGACCGACGGCGAGCAGATGGTCGCCAGTCGGTGGGGCAACTCGCTGCACCTGCGACGTGATCAGCCGCACCCCGGCTCGATCATCGTCGCGTCCGAGCCCTACGACGACGACCCGGACTGGGAGTGCGTACCCGAGCACAGCCTGGTCCGGATCGACGCCGAGGGCGTCACCTCGTCCTCTCTCAGCTCCCCCTCAGCGGAGGCCTTGCCATGAACGAAGATCCCCGACCGGCGACGATCCGGATCGAGGTCCACATGGGCCCGACCGATCTCGACGACGCGCTGCGCGCCGATGTCCGACGCGGGCTCACCTCGACGCCCAAGGAGCTGCCGCCCAAGTGGTTCTACGACGACCGCGGCTGCGAGCTCTTCGAGGCCATCACGCGGCTCGACGAGTACTACCCGACCGAGTGCGAGCGGGCGATCCTGCGCGCCGAGGCGCCGACCATCGCCGCGGTCTCGCAGGCTGACACCCTGGTCGAGCTCGGATCGGGCACCTCGGACAAGACACGCGTGCTGCTCGACGCCCTGGCTCGGCGCGGGCAGCTCCGACGGTTCATCCCCTTCGAGATCAGCGAGACGACGCTGCGGACCGCCGCCCGCGCCATCGGCGACGAGTACCCGGGCATCGACGTCCATGCCGTCGTCGGTGACTTCGAGCGCCACCTCGGCGATCTCCCCCAGAAGGGCACCCGACTGATCGCGTTCCTGGGCGGGACCATCGGCAACTTCGCGCCCGCGGAGCGCAAGCGCTTCCTGGCCGACCTGGCCGACGGCATGCGGCCCGGCGATCACTTCCTGCTCGGAACCGATCTGGTCAAAGACGTCGTCCGGCTCGAAGCGGCCTATGACGACGCCCAGGGCGTGACGGCCGAGTTCAACCTCAACGTGCTGCGCGTCGTCAACCGCGAGCTCGACGCCGATTTCGACCTGACTCGCTTCGCCCACGTGGCCCGGTTCGATCTCGACGAGGAGTGGATCGAGATGCGGCTGCGCTCGCTCGCCGATCAGACCGTCCACGTCGGCGCGCTGGGCCTCGACGGTCGACTTCGCCGAAGGCGAGCAGATGCGCACCGAGATCAGCGCCAAGTTCCGCCGCTCGGGCGTCGAGGCCGAGCTGGCCGAAGCCGGCCTGCGGCTCGATCGCTGGATGACCGACCCGGCCGGCGACTTCGCCCTCAGCCTCTCGGTGCGCGACTGACCCGACCCGCGACCGCTGCGCCGCCGCCCTCCTGATCCCCTCCCCGTGGCCTTTTGGCGATCAAGATGGCCCCTGACGGGGCCAGGATGGTCGCCAGAACGGCATGAGGCGCGACGGGAGGAGGAGCGTTGGGCACGATCTACGAGGACATCGCCACCGCCGCGTCCGCCATCGCCGACGAGCTCACCGGTCACGGCTTCGAGCTCGACTTCAGCCTGGCCAGCCTGGGCGAGGTCGATCGCTTCTTCGACGAGAACAGCTCGCCGGACGTCGAGATCACCGACAGCCTGTTGGCCGAGCGGCTCGGACCGTGGATGTTCTCGCTCGGGGCCTATTCGGGAGAGGTGGTGCGGCGCCACGTCGGGGGCCGGTGGCGGTGGGACGGCGCCGATGACGACAAGGCCGCCTCGACCGAAACCGAGCTGGTGCTCGTGGACGACTCGATCATCTTCCCGTTCCAACGCGCCTGGAAGCGTCTGATGAACGGACCGGTCGACAGCATGGAGGCATGGGGCCACGAGATGACCGAGGCGGTGAGACCCGGCTTCGACGACCCTCCGAGCTGAGCCCGACGTTGGTTCCCGAGATGCGCTGACGATCGGCGGCCCGACCGGCGCCGGACCTCAGCGATCGCCGAGGATGGCCGTGTCGCGTCCATACAGGGCGACGGCCTGGGTGAAGGGCACGAGATCGCGCCGGTACTTGCGGTGGGTGCGCTCGACCGCCTCGTCGGCCGCCGAACGGGTGCGTTCGAGCTCGCGCCGCAGGCGCTCGTTCTCGGCCTCGAGCTCGAGGACGCGCTTGACCCCGGCCAGGTTGAGACCCGACTCGGTGAGATCCTGGATGCGCTGCAGCAGGCGGATGTCGTCGTCGCTGTAGCGGCGGCTGCCGCCACCGGTGCGGGCCGGCTCGAGCAGGCCCTTGCGCTCGTAGATGCGCAGGGTCTGGGGATGCACGCCGGCCAGCTCGGCGGCGACCGAGATGACGTAGACGGCCCGGGCTCTCGGGTCATCGTCCATCGCTGCCTCCTCGCCAGCGGTTCAGCACTCGCCGAGGTGCGCTCGGGGCGACTCGGTGCTCACCTCGGCCAAGGCCTCGACGGCTCGGCGCTCGCTCGGCGCTCAGCTTGGCCGGGACGGCCACCTCGACGGTGACCATCAGGTCGCCGCGGCCCTTCTTGGCGTCGACGCCCCGACCCTTGACCCGGAACACCCGGCCCGAGCTGGTGCCCGACGGCAGCTTGAGGGTGACGGCGTCGCCTTCGAGCGTCGGCACCTTGAGCTTGGCGCCGAGCGCGGCCTCGGGATAGGTGACCGGCACGGTGATGGTGAGGTTGCGACCGTCGCGTCCGAAGAGCGGATCGGCGGCCACGTGGGTCGACGACGTAGAGGTCGCCCGGCGGACCACCGTTGCGGCCGGGACCACCGCGGCCCTTGAGCCGGATGCGCTGACCGTCGTGCACGCCGGCGGGGATGCGGACCTTGACCTCGCGGGGACGGCGCTCGACCCCCGGCCGTGGCAGGTGGGGCACGGGTCGGTGATGATCGTGCCCGCGACCGCCGCACTCGGGGCACGGCGTGCTGAACGAGAAGAAGCCCTGGTTGTCGTCGAGCACGCCGCGGCCGTGGCAACGCGGGCAGACCGTCGGCGCGGTGCCCGGCTTGGCCCCGCTGCCGTGACAGGTCGAGCACGTCGCCTCGGACACGAGGTTGACCGAGGTCTCGACCCCGTTGACGGCGTCGAGGAACGACAGGTGCAGCTCGGCCTCGAGATCGTCGCCCCGCTGGGGACCAGGACCACGCGACTGGCCGGGCCACCGCCACCCCGCCGACCGCCGCGGTCGAAGAGCCCGCCGAGCAGGTCGCCGAGGTCCGTCGCGTTGGTGAACGTGAAGTCGCCGTTGGCTCCGCCCGGTCCGCCGAAGCCACCCAGCCGCCCGGGCCGCCCATGCCCCCCATCGGGCCGAGGCGCGCGCACCTCGTCGTACTCCTTGCGCTTGGCCTCGTCACCGACGACGTCGTAGGCCGCCGAGACCTCCTTGAACCGCTCCTCGGCCGCCGCGTCGTCGGGGTTGGCGTCGGGGTGCAGCTCGCGGGCCAGCTTGCGGTACGCCTTGGTGATGTCCTTCTGGGACGCGGTCGAGAGACGCCGAGCATCTTGTAGTAGTCCTTCTCGAACCACTCGCGCTGGGGCGCCAACGGTCGTTACCCCTTGACCTTGACCATGGCCGGCCGAAGCACCCGTCCCTTCCAGAGGTAGCCGGTGCGCAAGCTCTCGGTGACGACGCTCTCGCCGCCGTCGCCGGGCTCGTGCATGACGGCCTCGTGCATCAGCGGGTCGAAGGGCTGGTCCTCGACGACCATGGCCTCGAGCCCTTGCTTCTCGAGCGTCTCGAGCAACATCTTCGAGATCGGCCCGACGTCGGTCGCGCCGTGGACGACGGCGGCGTCGCAGGCGTCGAGCACGGGCAGCAGCTGACACGACGAGCGCTTCGGCGGCTCGGTCACGGGTCTCGGCCTCGGCCTTGGCCGTGCGCTTGCGGTAGTTCTCGAACTCGGCCTTGAGCCGCTGGAGCGCGTCGCGGTACTCGTCGCGCTCGCCCTGGGCGGCGCGCACCGGGTCGTCGTCGACCACGATGACCTCGTCGACCGCGAGCGTCGGGATCGTCGCCCCGCATCATCTCGTCGATGGCGGCGACGGGGTCCTCCACCGGCCCGTCGGCGGAGGCGCCGGTCGGCTCCTCGGCCGGCGGCATGGGGCGGCCCACCCGCGGGCGCCCCCGGCGGGGCGCCCCTGGCGTGATCGTCAGTGGGTCGGGGCATGCTCACTTGCCTTCGTCGTCGTCGACGATCTCGGCGTCGACGACCTCGTCGTCGTTGGGGGCCTCGCTCGTCGCCGGCCCGCAGTGGCGCCGGCGTTGGCGTCGTTCTCGGCCGCCTGGTCGTAGAGCTTCTGGGTGAACTTCTGGCTGGCGTTCATCAGCGACTCGGTGTTGGTGCGGATGACGTCGATGTCGGTGCCGGCCAGCGCCGTCTTGAGGTCGGCGAGCGGCTCCTCGACCGACGGCGCTCCTCGGCCGAGATCTTGTCGCCCTGCTCCTTGAGCAGCTTCTCGGTCTGGTACACGAGGGTGTCGGCGTTGTTGCGCACCTCGGCCTCCTCCTTGCGACGGCGGTCGTCCTCGGCGTGGGCCTCGGCGTCCTTGACCATCTGGTCGATGTCGTCCTTGTCGAGCGACGACTGACCGGTGATGGTCATCGACTGCTCCTTGCTGGTGGCCCGGTCCTTGGCCGACACGTGCACGATGCCGTTGGCGTCGATGTCGAACGTGACCTCGATCTGCGGCACGCCGCGGGGCGCCGGCGGCAGGTCGACGAGCTGGAACTTGCCGAGCGTCTTGTTGTACGGCGCCATCTCGCGCTCGCCCTGCAGCACGTGGATCTCGACCGACGGCTGCTTGTCGTCGGCGGTGGTGAACACCTCGGTGCGGCGGGTCGGGATGGTGGTGTTGCGCTCGATGAGACGGGTCATGACGCCGCCCTTGGTCTCGATGCCGAGCGACAGCGGCGTGACGTCGAGCAGCAGGACGTCCTTGACCTCGCCCTTGAGCACGCCGGCCTGGATGGCGGCGCCGATGGCCACGACCTCGTCGGGGTTGACCGACTTGTTGCGGCTCCTTGCCGGTGAACTCGGTCACCAGCTCGGCGACCGCGGGCATGCGGGTGGAGCCGCCGACGAGGATCACGTGGTCGAGGTCGCCCTTGGTGAGCCCGGCGTCCTTGATGGCCTGCTCGAACGGGACGCGGCAGCGCTCGAGGAGGTCGGCGGTGAGCTCCTGGAACTTGGCGCGGGTGAGCTGCTCGTCGAGGTGGAGCGGGCCCTCGTCGGTGGCGGTGATGAACGGCAGGTTGATCTGGGTCTGCTGCACCGGCGACAGCTCGATCTTGGCCTTCTCGGCCGCCTCCTTGAGGCGCTGCACGGCCATGTTGTCCTTGCCGAGGTCGACGCCGTGGTCGCCCTTGAACGAGTCGACCAGCCAGTCGATGACGCGCTGGTCCCAGTCGTCGCCGCCGAGGCTGGGTGTCGCCGTGGGTGGACTTCACCTCGAACACGCCGTCGCCGATCTCGAGGACCGACACGTCGAAGGTGCCGCCGCCGAGGTCGAACACGAGGATCGTCTGGTCGGCGCCCTCCTTGTCGAGGCCGTAGGCCAGCGCGGCCGCGGTCGGCTCGTTGATGATGCGCAGCACCTCGAGGCCGGCGATCTGGCCGGCCTCCTTGGTGGCGGTGCGCTGGGCGTCGTCGAAGTAGGCCGGGCACGGTGATGACGGCCTGGTTGACCGTGTCGCCCGAGGTAGGCCTCGGCGTCGCGCTTGAGCTTCATCAGCGTGCGGGCCGAGATCTCCTGCGACTGTGTACTCCTTGCCGTCGATGTCGATCGTCCAGTTGGTGCCCATGTGGCGCTTGACCGAACGGATCGTGCGATCGGGGTTGGTGATGGCCTGGCGCTTGGCGACCTCGCCGACGAGGACCTCGCCGGTCTTGGAGAAGGCGACCACCGACGGGGTGGTGCGGGATCCCTCGGCGTTGGGGATGACGACCGGATCGCCGGCCTCGAGGACGCGAGACGACCGAGTTGGTGGTGCCGAGGTCGATGCCGACGGCCTTGGGCATGATGGTTCTCCTGGAGTGCGAGAGGGATGGGGTAGGGGAAGCGATGAGAGAGAGGATCGGGCTGGGACGGGGGAATTCCGGTACTGCGGAAGATTGCGTTGCCATCCAGTATAAAAGTTGAGTCGACGGTTATCAACTCGCCCCGATGAGCAATCGGGGACCGGGTTCGGCCCGCCCTGGCTAAGGTTCCTGGCCGTGAACCACACCCTGATCCTGTTGCGCCACGGCCAGAGCACCTGGAACCAGAAGAACTGGTTCACCGGCTGGGTCGACGCCGACCTGAGCGACCAGGGCCGCGACGAAGCCCGCTCGGCGGGCCAGGCGCTGGCCGGCTCGGGCATCGACATCGACGTCGTGCACACCTCGTTGCAGGTCCGGGCCATCCGGACCGCTCAGCTCGCCCTCGACGAGATGGACCGGCTCTGGCTGCCGGTCCGACGGAGCTGGCGCCTCAACGAGCGCCACTACGGGGCGCTGCAGGGCAAGGACAAGAAGCAGACGGCCGACGAGTTCGGCGCCGAGCAGTTCAAGATCTGGCGCCGCTCCTACGACACGCCGCCGCCGCCGCTCGATCTCGACGACCCGGGCCACCCCCGGTTCGATCCTCGCTATGCCGGGCTGGCACCGGACGTACTACCGGCCACCGAGTGCCTCAAGGACGTCGTGATCCGGATGCTCCCCTACTGGTACGACGGGATCGTCACCGATCTCGGGGCCGGCGCCACGGTGCTGATCGCGGCGCACGGCAACAGCCTGCGCGCCCTGGTCAAGCACCTGGACGGGATCTCCGATGCCGACATCGCCGAGCTCAACATCCCCACCGGCGTGCCCATCCACTACGAGCTGGGCGACGACTTCCGCCCGCTCGAGGATCTCCCGGTGGACGAGCGGTACCTGGGCGATGCCGATGCGGCCCGGGCGGCGGCCGAGGCCGTGGCCCGCCAGGGTGGCTAAGCGGCGGAGCGGAGCCGCCTAACCGCCCGGCTGAGGCAGCGAGCGTTCGACGAGGGTGAGGACCGGGAGGTCCGGGATGGCCGAGAGAGCCTTCGCGGCGGGGAGCAGCTCGGGGTGGGCCTGGACCATCCGGATTCGGTCCGCAAGCGGAACGCTGCTGCTGAGCTCGGGGTGCTCCATCGTGATTCGGTTTCGCTCGCCGCGCTCCTGCTCCGAGAGGGGGTCGGCGCTGGCGACGGCTTCGTAGCCCGGTGGGACTCGCTCTCGGTCGGTGATGAGGCGAAGCTCTCGCACGGCGCGCGCCGGTTCGGCCCGGTGCGGGCCGTAGTGGTCGGCCAGATCGGCCTCGACGACGACATCGACCCCGGCGCGCTCGAGGGCGAGGACGAGCGATGGCAGACCGGGGTCGTTGCCGAGGACCTCGGTCGGATCTGTCCCGGCCGTCACCAAGGTGGCGCCGTGCTGCAACTCCGGGACCACTGCGGCAGCTAGCCGGTGGACGGCGTCGACCGATGGCGTAGCCGGAGGGTCGGTGCTCGCGGCAGCGGCCAGGTTCGCTACGGTCGCGATGCCGAGGATGATGCAGAGCAGTGGGACCGTGATTCTGTCGATGATCCGCCGGTGGCTGACTGCGGCGAACTCGTAGATGCACCAGGCGACTGCCACCCAGCAGGCGAAGCCGAGCGCGCGGGTCCATTCCGGGATCCAGATGAACAACGGCCCTAGCAGGCGACCGAGTGAGGCGACAGCACCGATGACTCCGATCGCGACGGTGGCGGCGAACAGTGCGGCCGGCAGGCCCCGACGAGCGCCGACGACCAGCGCCGCCACGAGGACGATGAGGGCGACCAGGCCCACCGGGCTGACCCACCTGCCGCTCAGATCGACCGTGGTGCTGAACGCGCTGAGCGGCTGGTGGGATCGTAGCCATGGCCCATCCGGACCGAGTTCGAGGGCGACCGCGCGCCAGCCATCGCCGAACCCCAGGGTTGGTGCGGTCGGATGTTGCATCGACCTGACCAGGTCGGCCAGGTTGCCCGGCTCGTCGCCCATGAGCGCGAGGAGAGGAGGCAACGAGAGCACTACGATGGCCACCCCGGCAGCCAGGAGGGCGCCCGCGGCCGAGCGCCGTTCGGCGCGCCCGGCGGGGGAGCCGCCGGCGCGTACGGCTCGCACCGCGACCGCGATCCCCGTCCACAAGACGATCAGGACCGCGAACGCCACGAGACCAGCTTGCGCCTGGGCAAGGACGGTCGCCACCACGGCGGTCCCAACCAGGGCTGCTCGGCCACCGAGGATCGCGTCGTAGGCGAGGAACAGCAGGGCTGCGCAAAGGAGGGTGAGCGCGTGCGGTTCCCAAGGAGACGCGACCCACTGGGGTCCCAACCCGTGCACCAGCACAGCGAGCAGCGCCCCGACGATCAGCAGGTGAACGGCGCTCCCACGGCGGCGACTCACGGCCAGCATCGCGACGATGGCGGCCACGTTGACCAGGAGCACACCGACCTGAAGAGCGGCATAGCTCGAACCGAGCAGCCGGTACGGGACCGCGAGCACGTAGAACCACAGCGCACCGGGCTGGCTGAACCCGTACCGTCCATACGATCCCAGCAGCGGCGTGTGGGGACCAACATCGCGAACCCTGAGCTCGATGAGCGCGAGGTCACCACCAGGATTGGTCCACCCGCTGCTCATCGCTCGCACAGCTGTGATGGCCATGGGCGCGACGAGAACCGCGAGAGTGAGCCAGAACACCAGACGCGCTCGTCCCTCGCGACCGAGTGCGGATCGGGCAGGGGTCGACGGATCAGTGATCGTTAGAGTGTGTCACTGCGCGATGGCGGATCGGGACACCTCTTGCCGCAGACCCGGGCCTTTCCGAGCGGGCGAACGGACTCCGATCGGGGTGGATGACGGCGGATGTGCCATCTGTGTGCGATGGCGGCGGAAGCCTCTGGCAAGGAAACCGGGAGGAAACACTCAGGTTCGGGGCGGACAATGGTGGGGATGGATCGTTCGATGCGGGTGCTGGTGGTGGAGGACGACGACAACGTCCGGTTCGTGACGGTGGCTGCGCTGCGGCTTGGGTCGTTCGATGTCGAGGAGGTGCGCAGTGGCCGGGCCGCTCTCGAGTGCGCGGCTGATCCGGCGAAGGTGCCCGATCTGGTCGTGTTGGATGTGGGGCTTCCTGATCTGGATGGTTTCGAGGTGTGCCGGCGAATGCGCTCGGATGGCATCGACGTGCCGATCGTGTTCCTGACCGCGCGAGACGCGGCGGAGGATCGGCTGCGGGGGCTCACCATCGGCGGGGACGACTACCTCACGAAGCCGTTCAGTATCGAAGAGCTCGTCGCGCGCGTGGAGGTGATCCTTCGGCGCGTCGGCAAGGCCCGCCACTCGACGGTGCTCAGAGCCGGCGATGTGGAGCTCGATGATGATGCTCGCGCGGTCCGCAAAGCCGGCGTCGACGTTGCGTTGTCGCCGACGGAATACAAGCTGTTGCGGTTCTTGATGCGCAACGCAGGCAGGGCGTTGTCGCGTGCGCAGATCCTCGACCACGTGTGGGACTACGACTTCGACGGCGAGTCCACGGTCGTCGAGACGTTCGTGTCGTCGTTGCGCAAGAAGATCGATGGCCCGAACGGTCCGCTGATCCACACGGTGCGCGGTGTCGGGTACCGCTTGGATCCAAGCGCTCGATGACGCTGCGATCGCGGCTGGTCGTGGTTGCGGTGCTCGTGCTGGCGGTGCTGGGTTCGGTTGGGTTGTTGTTGCCGCGCATCGTGCGCACCTCGCTCGTGGATCAGGCAGATCATCAGATCGACGCGGCCGCGCCGGTTGCGTTCGACTTGGTGCACGGTGCTCGGGTTCCCCGGCCCGGCGGATCGCCGACAAGAACGACGCGGTTGAGTGAGCTGTATGTGGCGCGGATCGTGGGTGAGTCGCGCGATGTTGTGGTCGCGCCGGCCTCGGTGTCGGGCCGTGAGCCGCAGTTGCCGCAGAGGACCACCACGCGGAGTGATCCGAAGCCGGTGACGGTCGGTTCGGTTCGCGGCGGCGCGTCGTGGCGGGCGATTCGCGTGTCGCTGCCGGACGGTTCTTCGGCGCTCGTGGCACTGTCGCTCGATCGGGTCAACGCGACGATGCACCGGCTTGTGCTGGCGCTGTGGTTCGCGGGGATCGCCATACTGGTGGCGTTGGTCGCGGGGGGTTGGTGGTTGTGGCGGCTGGGACTGCGGCCAATCGCGGAGGTGACGTCCGTTGCGGGCGCGATCGCGGCCGGTGACCGGAGTCGTCGTGTCAGGGAGAGCCCGTCGGGCACGGAAGCCGCGAGTCTCGCTCGGGCCTTCAACGTGATGCTGGATGAACAGCAAGCGAGCGAGGACCGGGTTCGCCGGTTCGTGTCCGACGCGTCGCACGAGCTGCGCACGCCGGTCGCCGCGATCGGCGGGTTCGCGGAC
Source organism: uncultured Microthrixaceae bacterium (assembly GCA_963734965.1). GTDB lineage: Bacteria > Actinomycetota > Acidimicrobiia > Acidimicrobiales > Acidimicrobilacustridaceae > UBA4742. Next base: position 1,864,688 of record CAVTJK010000004.1, read on the forward strand.
CTCTGGCGGCAGGGACCGGTGGAGGATGACCAGCTCGGCGAGATGATGCGCCGCATCGGTCAGGAGTCGGTACGCATGCAAGCGCTCGTCGAAGATCTGCTTCTGCTGGCTCGCCTCGACGAGGGCGCTCCCATGGGCCGCGGTCCCGTCGATCTGGCGGCACTCGCCAGGGACGCGGCGATCGATGCGTCTGCGACGCACCCGTCACGCATCGTTGTCGTCGACAGTCCCGGCCTGGTCATCGTTGAGGGCAACGAGGCGGGTCTACGTCAGGTCGTCGGCAACCTCGTTGCGAACGCCCTGGTCCATGGCGGGGAACAAGCGATCGTGCGGGTTGGAACGGAAAGCCACGGCCCGTTTGGTGTCCTCACCGTCTCAGACGACGGCGTCGGTATGTCCGCGGACGACGCGGCGCAGGCGTTCGACCGGTTCTGGCGCGGTGATCCGGCACGCAGTCGTAGTGGCAGCGGGTTGGGTCTCGCAATCGTCCGCGGCGTGGTCGAGGCCCATGGCGGCCAGGTCGACCTCCGCAGCAGCCCAGGAGTGGGTACGACGGTGCGGGTCGTGCTGCCCGTCGCTGCAGCCACGCCTTGAAGAAACCCGCAAGTTGCGGGGAGCCGCCTCTGAGGTGACACCCCGATGCTGTCGGTCATGACGACACTCGCCTGGTCCGGTGACCGCCAGACGCGGACATCGGCCGAACCGCCCACGGTAGAGATCGTGGTGCCGGTGTTCAATGAGGCTCACATCTTGGCGGCGAGCATCCGGCGCCTGCGCGCCTATCTGCGTGAGAGCTTCCCGTTCAGTTGGCGGATCACGATCGTCGACAACGCCTCCACGGATGGCACGTGGTCCGAAGCGTCGACGCTCGCCAGACTCTACGCCGACGTCGACGCGCTGCAGATCCCCGAGAAGGGTCGTGGGCACGCACTGCGCGCCGCGTGGACGGGCAGCGAGGCGACCGTCGTCGGGTATACCGATGTCGACCTGTCGACCGAGCTGTGCGCCCTCGTTCCGATGGTCGCTGCACTGGTATCCGGACACTCGGATGTGGCAATCGGATCGCGGCTCTCACCCGGTGCCCGGGTCCGGCGGGGCCCGAAGCGCGAGTTCGTATCGCGGACCTACAACGGGCTCCTGCACGTCGTGTTCCACAATCGGTTCCGCGACGCACAGTGCGGTTTCAAAGCTGTGCGCGCCGATTTGGTCCGCCGGCTGTTGCCGGCGATCCGCGACGACGGCTGGTTCTTCGATACAGAGCTGCTGCTGCTCGCCGAGCGCAACGGCCTGAGGATCGCCGAGATCCCAGTCGATTGGATCGACGACCCCGACAGCCGTGTACACGTGGCACGGACCGCGGTCGACGACCTCAGAGGCATTGTCCGTGTGGCGTACTCGTTCTGGCGAGGAGGCGGCTACGTCGACCTGGACGCGACGAGCCGCGAACCGGTTCCGGTCCGCATCGGTGCGGCGCCCGTGACCTTCGCCGCGGTTGGCGCAGTGTCGACGGCCGCGTATCTGGTCCTGTTCGCCGCACTGCTCGGACCAGTCGGACCCTACGCGGCGAACGCCGTTGCGTTGACGGCGACGATGCTCGCGAACACCGGCGTCCACCGGCGTCTCACCTTCGCCGGCCTGGGACCCGCCCGACGCCGTGGCGAATGGGCACGCGCCGGGATCGTCCATACGGCCGGGCTGGCGATCACATCGATGGCGATCGCCGCCGCGATCGCCATCGACGGCGGGAGCACCACGAGCTACGCCGTTCTACTGCTCGCCGCGTCGTCGCTGAGCGCATGGCTGCGGTTCTTGTTGATCCCCGCCTTCGTATTCCGCACGAGCGCGCGATGAGCCGCAACACCCCGTCGAGAGCAACATCCCCATCTCACAGCACCGATGGTGCTGAAGACCTGATCGCGACGGAGGTCGCAAACGTGACTGAAGTTCATCCCGCCGAACCGACGAGCGAGGAGCTGCACGAATCTCTCGACCGCGCCGACAGACCGAGCGACTCCGCAGCCGGGCCCCCGAAAGGGCGATCGGGCCCGGTGGAAGGCATGGGCACCGGAGGCGCTCCTCATGGTCGCAGCGTTCGTGCTGTTCGCGTGGGCGCTGGACAAGAACGGGATGGGAAACACCTACTACGCTGCCGCCGCGAAGTCGGGCACCATGTCGTGGAGGAACCTGTGGTACGGGTCCTTCGATCCGGGCGGCTGGATCACGACCGACAAGCCGCCCCTAGCGCTGTGGCTTACAAGGACTCTCGGCCCGCGCCTTCGGATTCACGTCGTGGTCGCTGCTCTTCCCATCCGCACTCTGTGGCGCCGTCGCAGTCGGGCTGCTCGCGGCCACCGTCCGACGCGTCGCCGGTAGGACCTCGGGTCTCGTCGCTGGCGCCGTCCTCGCGCTCACCCCGGCGGTCATGGCCGTGAGCCGTTCGAACAACCCCGACGCGACGCTGCTGCTGTGCCTCGTTGCCGCCGCGTACGCGACCCAACGCGCCATCTCCGACCAGAAGCCGAAGTGGATGATCCTGGCCGGCCTCTGCTGCGGCTTCGGCTTCCTCGCCAAACTCGTCGCTGCCGGGCTCATCATGCCCGGCTTGTGGAGCGCGTACCTCGTCGCCGGCCCAGCAACGATCCGTCGGCGCATCCGCGACCTCGTCCTGGCCTTCGGCGCGTTCCTCGCCGTCGCCGCGGTCTGGGTCATGGCCATCGACCTGATACCGATCGGCGATCGGCCCTTCATCGGCAACAGCACGGACGGCACCGCCTTGAACCTCGTGTTCGGTTACAACGGCATCGGACGTCTCACAGGCAACGGCGGCCCCAGCGGCGCGCTCAGCGGGTTCGGCGAACTAACCAACGCACTCGGGGGCGCGACAGGCCCGCTGCGGCTCTTCAACACCGGCATGGGCGACCAGGTGATGTGGCTCGTCGTGTTCGCCCTCGTCACACTCCTCGCCGGTCTCGTTGTTGCCATCCGCAGCCGTCGCCGCGACGCGCGCACCGGCGCACTCATCATGTGGGGCGGATGGTTCGCCGTCACCTACGTCGTCTTCGCGTTCGCGAGCGGCATCTTCCACAACTACTACGTCGCCGAGCTGGCGCCAGCCGTCGCTGCCCTGTGCGGCATCGGCGTCGACTCCGTCCGTCGCCTCGGGCGCGTCGGCGCGCTCATCGTCGTCGCCACGGCGCTCGCCACGATTCCGCTGGAGCTGGTGCTGCTCGATCGCGTTGCCGCCTACGACCAGCTGCGGATCATCATCCCCGCCGGCCTCGCTGTGATCGCGGTCACCGGGATCGTCACCGCCGTAGGTCGGACCGAGCCCAGTGCTCGATCGCTCGCCTGGCTCGCGGTCGCCGCAGTCTCGATCGCGGTCATACCCGCCGCGATCTGGACCTGGAACGGCACCCGCGCCGCCGAAGCGTCGTTGCCCGAGGTCCGCCCAGTGGCCAAGGATGCCGCCGCCGGCGGGTTCGGTCCAACCGGCGGGCCCACGGCACAGAGCACACCGCGCGGCAGCGGGGGGCTCTTCGGCGAAGGCCTCCCTGCTGACGAGCTGCGCTGGCTCGAGAGCCAGCAACACGGCGAGCGATGGATCGTCGCTGTATCGAGCTCGACCGAAGCGTCAGGTGCGATCATCGACGGCCACTCGGTCATGGCGATGGGCGGCTTCTCCGGCAGTGACCCCGCAATGACGCCGACGAAGCTCGCCGACCTCGTCGAGCGCGGTGAGCTGCGTTTCGTCAGCACGGGCGGCGGCGCGTTCGGCAGCCTCGGCCACGGTTCGAACGCGGTGGACCAAGCGGTCACAACCGTCTGCACCAACGTCCCGGCGGGGCTTTGGGGTGGCTCGGGCACCAGCACCCTCTACGACTGCGCCGGCAAGGCCCCCCAGCTGCGCACCGCCAAGGCGACCGACACGACACCCACTGCGCCGCGGTCTCCCAACGATCTCCCCCGGTGGTTCCTCGAGTTCGAGCGCGCTCGGCAGCGTGGCGGCAACGGGTTCAACGGTCTCCAGGCCTGTCTGAAAGCCCGCGGCGTGAACATCGGCAATGGAGCAAACGCCAACCCCTCCGATCCGAAGTTCGCCGCCGCGATGCAGACCTGCGCCAAGCACCTGCCCGCTCGCCCTCGAGCAGGCTCAGGCGAACCAGCAACCGCTCTTCCGCCCTCGGGATAAACCCCCGCCTTGGTGCGTCCGATGTGCCTGATTGAGTGGCCCGCAACCGGCGTTGTGAGATGCCCCGCGGCCCAAGCTCCGCCACAACCATGGCCCCTCGGATGCGGAAGATCCATCGATGAGCCAAGCAGCAGGCGGCTGGGTTGTCATTGCTGTCCATGATCGCTCTGGAACGGTCGACGCTACGGGTGTCGCGGTCCCCCCGATCTGGAGCTCTGCGGGTGATCGGCAGTACGACTCCAGCGGAGTCCGTAGGTCAAGCGGCAGGCCGCGGGCTAGGAGACGGGTACCGACTCGCGGGCCACGCCGTGGCCGTTGAGGTACGCCCCGGCCGACTGGGTCGCCGCCGGTTCGAGCAGGTAGCCCCGTGACCTGACGGTCTTGATGACCAGATCGACCGGTGCGATCCGTCGCCGCAGACGCAGCACGTGCACGTCGAGGGCGTTGCGGCCCGGCGCGCCCTTGGGCCAACCGGCGCGGGCCAGCTGATCTCGGCTGACCACCGTCTCGTACCGGTCGATCAGCGCCGCCATCACTCGTGCCTCGACCGGGGGCAGCGAGACCCAGCCCCCGCTGAAGCGCAGCAGGCCGTCACGGTCGAGATCGGGCCGCTCGACCTGGTGGGTGGCGTGTCGTCGAGCCAGGGCCTCGACCCGGGTCCGAACGTCGGCCTCGTCGGCGGGAACACGGATCCAATCCTCGATGCAGTCGTCACATCGGGGCGCAGCGGCGCTGGCTTCGACGAGCAGCAGACGGGGCTGCCCGTCCGCCTGGAGTCGCTGGCGCCGAGGCTCCTCGATCGGCCAGCGCAACAGTACGACGTCCATGGAGCGACCGTAGGCGACGAAGATTTCGCGCCTGTTTCGCCGGAGTGAACGATCGGATCACCGCCGCGGAAGGGCGGCTCAGCTCCCGTGACCTCCGGCACGCCCACCGCGGTCCGCCCTATGATCCTTCGGTGGCGACCCAGAGCAGCTATCCCGAGAAGTTGGCGACCGTACCGTTGTTCTCGTCGTTCTCGAAGCGCGAGCTGAGCAAGGTGGCGCGGGCGGCCGACGAGGTCCACATCCCGTCGGGGCGCCTGATCGTCCACGAGGGCCGGGCCGGCCACGAGTGCTTCGTGATCTTGAGCGGTGAGGCCGAGGTGTCCCGAGAGGGGCAGGTCATCGCCAAGTTCGGGGCCGGCGACCACTTCGGAGAGTTGGCGCTGCTGGACGGGGGCCCGCGGACCGCGTCGGTCACCGCCAGCTCCGACATGGACCTGCTCGTGTTGGGCCAACGCGAGTTCCTGGCCCTGCTCGAAGAGGTGCCCGGCCTCAGTCGCAAGATGATGGCGACTCTGGCCAGCCAGGTGCGCACGCTCGACGATCACCTGTACGGCTGACGCCGGCGCCGGCGATCGGCCTCGGTCTCTGTCCAGGCCTCGAACCCAGCCGAGCGGTCCGAGCAGATCAGCGATCGGCCTCGCGGGCCGGGTGGATTGCAGTTCGGCCAGTGCGCCGCGAGTACCTTCGGAGTCCGTATGAGCCCCAAGTTCGGCAACGCGCGCAAGTTCATCATCGGCTTCGGCATCGGCTTCGCCATCCTCACCGTCGCCTCGGGCCTGTCGGGCTGGGCGTTCGAGAACTCCCAGGTCGACCACTCGATCGAACAGCGCGAGGTCTTCAACGGGATTCCCGGTGCGCTGGTCACGGTCTTCTACATCGTCGTGCCGATCCTCATCATCTACGGCGCGGTCCTGTTCGCCCAGCGGACCAAGAACTGGGAGCGGGGCCGACCTGACAACCGGGCCACCACCAGCGCCAACGTCAAGCAGCGCCTGGCCGACTTCCGAGCCGGCGTCTACATGCGGACCCTGCTCCGCGACCCGGCGGCCGGTGTCATGCACTCGCTCATCTACTTCAGCTTCCTGGTGCTGCTCGGCGTCACCACGGTCAGCGAGATCAACCATCAGATGCCGACGAGCCTCAAGTTCCTGCACGGCGGGGTCTACGAGGGGTTCTCGTTCATCGGTGATCTCGGCGGTCTGCTGCTGTTCATCGGCATCGTGTGGGCGCTCGTGCGGCGCTACGTCGTGCGCCCGTACCGGATCCGCATCAAGACCAAGCCCGAGCACGCCGTCATCCTGCTGATGTTCCTCAGCTTCGCCGTCACCGGCTTCCTGACCGAGGCCTATCGCATCGCCCTGCAGGGGCGACCGACGTTCGAGAAGTGGTCGTTCGTCGGCTACCCGATGTCGTTGGCCATCCACAACACGTCGCACCTGTCGGGCTGGCACGAGTTCTGGTGGATCGTGCACGTGCTGACCTTCTTCCTCTTCCTGGCGATCCTGTCGACCACGATGCTGCGCCACATGTTCACGTCGCCGCTGAACATGTACCTGCGCGATCGCGAGCGGCCCAAGGGCGCCATGAAGCCGATGCCCAACCTCATGGAGACCGAGCTCGAGAGCTTCGGCGCCTCGACCGTCGAGGACTTCACCTGGAAGCAGCTGCTCGACACCGACGCCTGCACGATGTGCGGTCGGTGCACGAGCGTGTGCCCGGCGCACGCGACGGGCAAGCCGCTCGACCCTCGCGAGATCGTGCTCAAGACCGGCGAGGTCATGGCCCGCACCGGTGATCCGCAGGTGTCGCCCCCGATCGGCGTCGATGGCGACATCGTCGTGTCCGCCGACTCGTTGTTCGAGCGGATCACCCCCGAGGAGATCTGGTCGTGCACGTCGTGCAAGGCGTGCGACGAGATCTGCCCGGTCAACATCGAGATCCTCGACAAGATCCTCGACATGCGGCGCTATCTGTCGCTGATGGAGTCGAACTTCCCGACCGAGCTCGGCAACGCCTATCGGTCGATGGAGAACTCCGGAAACCCGTGGGGCATGAGCCAGGCCGATCGGGCCGACTGGGCCGACAAGCTCGAGGGCATCGAGATCGTCGACGGCACGAGCCCGCTCGACGCCGAGTACCTCTACTGGGTGGGATGCGCTGGCTCGTTCGACGACAAGAACAAGAAGGTCACCCAGGCCATGTCGAAGCTGATGCAGCGCGCCGGCATCTCCTTCGCCATCCTCGGCCCCGCCGAGCTGTGCACTGGAGATCCGGCGCGGCGGTCCGGCAACGAGTACATCTTCCAGATGTTGGCCATGCAGAACATCGAGACGCTCGACGGGATGGGCGTCAAGAAGATCGTCACGCAGTGCCCGCACTGCTTCAACACGTTGCAGAACGAGTACCCCCAGCTCGGTGGCAACTACGAGGTCGTCCATCACTCGCAGTTCCTCGAGCACCTGATCAGCTCGGGTCAGCTCGATCTGTCCGAGGCTCGACTCGACGAGCGCGTCGTGTACCACGACTCGTGCTACCTCGGCCGGCACAACGACATCTACCTGGCGCCTCGCAACGTCATCGGATCGCTGGCCGGGATCGAGATCGTCGAGGCCGAACGCAACGGCACCAAGGGCATGTGCTGTGGCGCGGGTGGGGCGCGGATGTGGATGGAGGAGTCGATCGGCAAGCAGGTCAACGTCGAGCGCAGCCAGGAGCTGATCGCGACGGGGGCGTCACGTGTCGCCACTGCGTGCCCGTTCTGTTACATCATGATCGATGACGGAGTGAAGAGTCAGGGCCTCGAGGAGGAGGACGTGAAGGTGGCCGACATCTCCATGCACCTGCTCGAAGCCATCGAAAAGGGCGAACAGGAGAGCGAGCTCGTTGCTGAGACGCTCCAAGACTGACAAGACCGAGCCGGCCGCCAAGGGACAGGTGTCCCCCGGCGTCCTGGTCGTCAACGACGACGAGGACGTCTGCGAGCTGGTCTGCCGTGTCCTTCAGTCCAAGGGCGGCCTGGTCGCGTTCCGCGCCCACAGCTCTGGGGACGCGATCGAGGAGCTCGAGGCGCACAAGGACGCGATCGACGTGGTGATCCTGGACTTCACCGGCGGAACGGCGTCGAGCTTCGCCGTGCTCGAGTCGATCCGACAGCGGACCGACATCGGGAGCCCAGCCGTGATCATCCTGGCCACGACGACGGCCAACCGGGTGCTGGCCTTCGACTCGGGGGTCGACGAGTACGTCACGCGGCCGTTCCACGCCGATGACTTCGTGGCCACCGTCACGACGGTGATCGGCCGCACCCCCGACGAGCGTGAGGAATACCGCAGCCGTCAGGCCCTCGCCGGTCGCGGCCTCACCGACCTCCAGGGCTGATCGGCCTCAGGCGCGCGCAACGGCGCCGCGCCTACTGGAAGTTTTCCCAGTACCGGCTCGGACGAGGGCCGCGCTGGCCCTGGTACTTGGAGCCGACGGCCGCCGAACCGTAGGGCACGTCGGCCGGCGTGGTCATGCGGATGAAGGAGATCTGCCCGATCTTCATCCCCGGATAGAGCGTGATGGGGAGGTTGGCCACGTTCGAGAGCTCGAGGGTGAGCTGGCCGTCCCAGCCGGCGTCGACGAACCCGGCCGTCGAGTGGATCAGCAGGCCGAGTCGACCGAGTGAGCTCTTCCCCTCGAGCCGAGCGACGAGGTCGGTCGGCAGCGCCACGCGTTCGAGCGTCGAACCGAGCACGAACTCGCCCTGGTGGAGCATGAACACGTCCTCGGGGTCGATCTCGACCAGCTCGGTGAGATCCTCGAGGTTCTCCTTCACGTCGATGTGGCCCATCGTGTGGTTGCGGAAGACCCGGAAGTAGCGGTCGATGTGGAGGTCGACCGACGAGGGCTGGATGCAGGTCGGATCCAACGGATCGATCACGATGCGGCCGGCATCGAGCTCTTCGCGGATGGTGCGGTCGGACAGGATCATCGGGCGGCAGACTAGCCGCCGCCCGACGGCACCCAGGTCTGGGTCCGCGGGTCCCACACGAGTGACGGCGGAGCGACGGCGGCGGCCCCTCGGCCGGGCAGAACGGGTCCGGTCAGGGGCGACGGCTCCCGCAAGAAGCCGATGACCTTCTGCTGCGGCAGCTTGATCTGCCAGTTCCTGGTGTACGGCCAGATCTTGAGGTGCGTCGTGTGGCCCCTCTCGTACCGGTGCACCTGGGCCGACCAATCCGGGCAGTTCTCGCATCGCAGACGGACCGTGTCGAAGCTCCAGAAGTCGCGCAGGCCGATCAGCAGGACGAGGACCACGACTGCTCCGCCCGCCCACGTCAGCACCGACTGCTTGGAGGTGCTGGCCCCGTAGATCAGCATGAGGCCGAGGATGGCGATCGGCACCGTCGCGTAGCGGCCGGAGGCGTCGCCGTTGAGGTCGCCGACGAGCACCAGGCCCTCGACGATGACGAAGGCGGCGATCAACATCAAGGTCACGCGTCGGTCGGCGGCGAACCAGAGGAGCACGCCGATGGCGGCGGCCACGAGCATCGCGAGCAGGGCGAGCTCGACGCTCGGGGTCGACTGGTGGCTCTGCACCTGGGCGACCCATCGCTGGAGCTGCCTCTGGGGGATGACCAGAGCGTCCAGATGCCAACCGGCAATGGAACGGAAGACGCTCGGCCCCGACGGCACTGCCGTCTTGGACGCGGCCAGCGTGCCCGAGCTGCGCGAGTGGAGGAACACGGCCCCCTGGATGGCGGAGACGATGCCGAGGGCGATCACGTAGCCCCACCGCCGCCAGTTGCGATCGAGCAGCGCGGCGACGAGGAAGAGCGGGAACAGGGCCACGGTGTAGAGACCGGACAGTCCGGCCAGCACCAGGAGGGCGACACTGATCCCGTAGCGCCACCGTCGAAGGTCCTCGACCCGGGAGAACAGCAGGAGCAGGGCGGCGATGCAGAGATAGGTCTGGGCGTTGATGGTGTTGGCCCAGATCTCCGGGATGGCCTGCGGCCCGACCAACAGGAGAGCGGCGGCGGCCAACTTGGCGCCGACGTTGGGGAGCAGGTCCGACGGCCAGGCCAGCGCGACCCACAACAGGACCATCACCAGGCCGAACGAGAGCCAGGTCGTCACCAGCGGCGCTCGGACCAGCGGCACGTGCGCGGCCAGCAACGTCCCCCAGTCGACGAAGGCGTTGTAGTAGCCGGTGCGGGTCTGGACGTACAGGATGTTCTTCGGGAACGAGTGCGTGTACATGTACCGGAAGTGGAGGACGCCCTCCTCGGCGAAGAACCGGCCGTGATGGAAGATGTACGGCGATCGGCTGAGGCCGACGACGGCCAGGATCCCGAGGATCACCCAGCGGAGGGTGGTCGGCACCGTCGGTGCCGCGAGGTCGAGTCGGGGTCGCGGCATCCGACGCCGAGCGGGGGCCGCCACCGTCGCCGAGGTCATCTGCCGGACACTACCGGCGGCGCCCGGGCCGCGTTCTCCTCCCCGCAGCGCTCGTCGGACCGCCCGCCGCCCTTGACCTATGCTCGCGCTCCGACACGGACCCGGGCCTCGCTCGGCTCGGCCTTCCGCGGGTGTAGTTCAGAGGCAGAACATCAGCTTCCCAAGCTGAGAACGCGAGTTCGATTCTCGTCACCCGCTCCACCAGATCGACCTGATTCTGCGACGCTCAGCTCGCCGTCCCCTGTCGGGCCGTCAGGATGCCCGCGGCCATGTCAACCAGGTTGGCGATGAAGACCTCGTCGCCGATGATGTGTCGCGCCGGACGAGCCGCATCCACCAGCAACGCGCGGTCCGCCGCGCCCTGGATGGCGAACCGACTGGCGATCCACACCCGTTCCGCGGCAACGCCGGATGACATCAGCCGCCTCGACGCGGTCAGCCCGCGCCTGCGGCCGCCTTCGCCGCCAGCCAACCCTCGAGCATCGTCCCGAAGTTCGCCGGGTTGTAGATGTCCTCCTCGCGCGAGAACAGCCCGTTGCCGGCGTAGTCGATCCGCGTCCAGTTCGTCGCCGAGTGCTCACTGCCGTCGCCCGGGTCGGCCATGTGGGTGCGAGCACAGAAGACGACCCGAGCGTTCTCCTCGTCGAAGAGCACCCAGTCGTGGGAGTAGCGGATCATCTGATCGTTCGGATACGCCTTCATGAGCGGGACGATCCACTGGCGGACGGCCTCGCGCCCGTGCATCTCACCGAAGACGTGCTCGACGTAGACGCAGTCCTCGGTGAAGAGGTCGGCGAAGGCGTCGTAGTCCGCGGACGCCCCGCACTCGTCACTCACCCGTTTGAAGTTCTCGTACGCCTCGCGGATCTCGTCCAGCGCGAAGGTGGTCATGGTCTTCTCCTTGTTGGTCTAGACAAGTGGCAACACTCGGCACGAGCGAACGGGCGCGCACTCAGCAGAAGTCGGAGCCACCGTCGACATTGATGTCCGCCCCCGTCATGTAGGTGTTTCGCCGTGACGCCGCGAACGCGATGACCGGGCCGATCTCATTCGGGTCACCGGCCCGGGGCAGGTGGGCGGGGTGACCGAAGTGCTCTTCGATCCCCGCCATGATCGCGTAGAGGTCGTCGGGGTCGATGCCCACACCCCTGGCCCATCCCCTGAGCGTCTCGGTGGCGAAGCTGCCGGGCGACACGGTGTTGACCAGGATCTCGTCGGGGGCCAGCAGCAGCGACAAGTTCTTGGTGACACTGGTGACGATCGCCTTCGTCGCCGTGTAGGCGGCCAGGCCGGTGCTCTGGCGCTTGGTCGAGTGCGCGGACACGTTCACGATACGAGCCCACTCCGCCGCTCGGAGCAGCGGGATGGCTTCACGGATGCACCGGATCATGCCCATGGCGCCGAGGTCGATCGTCTCGGTCCAGTCGTCGTCGGTCAGGTGCTCGAAATCACCGAGTCCGATCGGGCCGGTGGCGTTCACCAGGATGTTGAGCCGACCATCCCACCGGTCGCGCACCTCGGCGAACGCCGCCTCGACCTCGACCGGCTTGGTGATGTCGGCTCGGAGTCCCACGGCGTCCGGTGCGCCCAGCTCGAGCAGGCGCTCGACCGTGCTCTGCAGGTCGGCCTCGGTGCGGGCGAGCACGCCCACACTCGCGCCGTCGACGGCGAAGCACTCGGCGGCCGCCCGGCCCATCCCCTGGGTGCCGCCCTGCACCACCGCGGTGGCCCCCGCCAGCCCCAGATCCATGACGCCTCCACGAAGATCGGCGATGCCCGAAGGAGCAACCAGCAATCGTCCGAACTGTAACTCACCATGCTGAACTGAGGTTCACGTGTCCGGGCCGTCGCCCCCGCGGACACGGGGTCACGTCCTCGACGTGCCTTCTCTGGGTGGACGCGCCCCGCCCCGCCCCGCCCCGTTCTGGATCGCTCGATCAGCGCGGGTCGTGGGCGCGGAGTTCAATGTCGGCGTGGAAGTGCAGGGAGGGGGCGTCGAAGGCGGTGAGCCGTTCGCGTGGAGGCCGGTGTTCGGCGTCGCGGCCGTGCTGGCGTTGGTGCTCGTCCTCCTGGCGGGCCGCTACGGGTACCACCGTGACGAGCTGTACTTCCTCGCCGCCGGTCGGCACCTGGCGTGGGGCTATCCGGATCAGCCGGTTCTCGCTGCCGCTGGTCGCTCGACTGGCGTCGGCAGTCGCGCCGGACTCGCTGGTTGTGCTTCGTGTCCCGTCGGCATTGGCGATGACCGCGGTCGTGGTCCTCGCCGCGGTCGTCGCTCGTGATCTGGGCGCACGCCGCCGCGGTCAGGTCTTCGCCGCCGCCTGTGTGGCGTCGTCGTCAGTGGTGCTGGCGGTCGGGCACTTGCTGACCACCCCGGACGTGACGCTGCTGGCCTGGACGGGCGTGCTCCTCATGTCGATGCGGGCACTTCGCGGAGATGGCGAGCGATGGTGGCTGGGCGCCGGGGCGATGGCCGGGTTCGGGTTGCTGGGCAACGCCGTGACGTGGTTCCTCCTCGCCGGCCTGTTCCTCGGCCTTCTCGCGACCAGACGGGACCAGCTCCGATCAGGGTGGTTGTGGGCCGGCGCGGCCGTGGCCGTCGCGGCCGGCTTGCCGTATCTGGTGTGGCAGGCCACGAACGGCTGGCCGCAGCTCGCGGTGAGCCGGTCGATCGCCGCCGGTGGCTCGGGAACCTCCGCGTCCCGCCTGGCGTTCCTGCCGTTTCAGCTCGCCCTGGTGAGCCCGTGGCTCGCTACCCGTGTGGGTGTCGGGTCTGGTCCGTCTCCTGCGCGATCCCCGCCTCCGTCTGCTCGGGATGCTCTACCCCTTTCTGGCGGTCGTCTTCATCGTCACCGGCGGCAAGCCGTACTACATCGCGGGGATGTACCCGTTCCTCCTCGCCGCCGGCGCGCAACCGTTCGTCGACTTCTTCTCCGACCGGCGCTGGGTCCCGGTCGCGGCGGTGGCGCTGAGCCTTCCGGCGGTGCTCGTGGTGCTGCCCCTCGTTCCCGTCGACCGAGTCGGCGACACGCCGATCGTCGCGGTGAACTACGACGCCGGCGAGACGATCGGTTGGCCGACCTACACCTCGCAGATCACCGCCGCCGCCGCCGACATGGAGGGAGGCGCCCCGGACGCGATCCTGACCAGCAACTACGGCGAGGCGGGTGCGCTCGAACGCTACGGAACACCCGACCTCCCACCGGTCTACAGCGGTCAGGACGGTTTCTGGTACTGGGGCCCTCCACCGGACTCGGCAACCCGGGTGCTGGCCGTCGGCTTCACCGACTCCAAGATGCGAACCTGGTGCGTCGACCCCCGCAGAGTAGGAAGCGCTCGAAAACGGCCTCGGGATCGACAACGACGAACAAGGCGCCCCGATCTGGTCCTGCACCAGCCTCACCGGCTCGTGGCACACCCTCTGGCCTTCGATGCGGCACACCTGATCGGATCCACCAGAGGGCGTCGGCCCGCTGGTCGAGCCCACTGCCGCTCAGTCCGATCGTCACCGATTCCCTGCTGGGCGGCGTTTTTGCTGCCAGCCAGACACGGACCGACCCGGAGTCGTCGCCCAGGGCCGCCCTGGCTGCACTAGGTTTCGGAGTTAGTCTCGATAAGTCACTCGACGTCGTGTCCGGGGGGATTGGCGATGCGCAGCAGCGGTCGTACGTGTGCGTTGGTGCTAGCCGTGTGCCTGTTGCTCTCGGCCTGTACGGCCAAGTCGGCCAGTGACAGCGCCGGGACCACCACCAGCGCAGGCTCCTCGAGTGGAGGGGCGGGTGACACCGTTGGCATCACCGCCACGACCATCAAGGTGTCGATGATCTCGGCGGACCTGTCGCAGCTGACGTCGCAGAACCTGGCGCCCGAGATCGGCGACGCTGAGCAGACGATGAAGGCCGTCGTGGCCGACATCAACGGCCACGGCGGGGTCGCGGGGCGACAGATCGACCTGGTCTCCCACGTGCTGCACGGGACCGACGCCATCCTCAACCCCGATCTCGGTCGCCAGGCGTGCGTGCAAGCCACCGAGGACGACAAGCCGTTCGCGGTGATCCTGACCGCGTCGCTTCCGGCGGCGATGGTCCAGTGCGTCGCCGCCGATCACAACGTGCTCACCATCACGATGGACAGCTGGCCGAACAGCCTCTACGCCGCGGCGAAGAGTCGCCTGTTCTCGCTCGGCTCGCACATCTCGATCGAGCAGAACCGCGAGTACCAGGCGTGGCCGAGAGTGCTCAACGGCGCCGGTCTGCTCAAGGGCAAGAAGATCGGCATCATCCGCCAGGATCTCGCCGACCAGCAGGAGGTCACCGACGACGCGCTCGTGCCGGGCATCAAGGCCCTCGGCTACACGGTGGCGGCCCAGGCGGTGCTCCCGTGCCCGGAAGGGTCACAGACCTGCGAGCAGCAGACCGTGGCGATCCAGCGGATGCAGGACGCCGGCGTGAACGTCGTCTTCCTGGTCGCCCAGACGCTGGCCGGCTCGGCCACGGTCGAAGCGGCCCAGAAGCTCGGCTACAAGCCGCAGTGGATGACGATCGGCAACAACGTCACCGACACCGTGGCCAAGTTCTACGTCAACGCCAAGCAGAACTACGACGGCGCCTACGGACTCTGCCATCGGCTTCGCCGACTTCACCCCGGCCGCGGCCACCTGCAATCAGATCGCAGTCGCCGCGGGTGCGAAGAAGTTCGCGCAGGAGTCGGACGGCTACGGGTTCACGGCCGTGACCTGCATCCAGATGCAGTCCCTGGTCCAGGCCATCAAGGCCGTCAACGGCACCATCGACCAGGCGTCGGTCATCGCCGCGCTTGGAGGGACTCAAGCCGGTGCTGATGATCGACGGCCCGCCCGGCTCGATCTCGAAGCAGAAGCACTACGCCGGGACCTCGGTGTTCCTCTCGAGGTACTCGGCCGCGACCCAGACCTTCAAGCCGGTCGACAACCAGAAGCCGATCGTCATCGCCCCCTGAGGCTCGGAGGAGATCAGTGAGCGAACCCGACGACCGCGCCGATCCGACGGCCGAGGCCGCGTCGCTGGCGGCCGCCATCTTCGAACAGGACACCCGACGGGCGGAAGCGACGATCGCGCCGGAGGTGCTGCTCGCTGACGCCGATCTGCCCGGGCGTGGGCGACGACGCCATGTCGCTGAGCGAGGCGGTGCGCATCGGCGGGCTGCGCACCATCACGATCATCGGCTTGCTCGGCGCGCTCCAGCTCATGGACGGTGGCGTGTTCAACGTGCTGGCGCCCGACATCCAGAAGACGCTGCACATCTCCGACGCCGTGTTGGGAGCGATCGGCGGCGCTACCGGCGTCTTGTTCGTCATCGGCGCGATCCCGATGTCGTCGCTGTCGGACCGGATGTCGCGCAAGCAGCTGATCGCCATCACCATGACGATCTGGTCGGTGATCATCATGCTCACCGGCGCCGTGCAGAGCGTCCTGCAGATGTTCGTCGCCCGGCTCGGAGCGGGGCTCGGCCAGTCGGCCTCGCTCCCGGTGAGCGCACCGTTGCTCATCGACGCCTACCCGATCCCGGCCCGAGGCCGGGTGTTCGCGGTGCTCGGCGGCTCCCAGGCGGTCGGCACGATGATCGCCCCGTTCCTGGCCGGGTCGCGTCGCGGCGTTGGCCGGCGGGGGCAGCGGTTGGCGGCTCCCGTTCGTCCTGTTGGGTCTGCTGGCCCTGCCGGTTGCGCTGTCGGCCACCACCATCAAGGAACCCCGGCGGGGTCGCTACGAGATGCAGTCGGTGCTCGGCGAGGAGCTTCCGCCAGTGGAGGACGAGCTGCCCATCTCGCTGTCGGTCGCCTTCGAGCGGCTTCGGCAGATCAAGAGCTTCTACTACTTCCTGGTCGGCATGGCCGCACTCGGCTTCGCCCTGTTCAGCGCGCCGCTGTTCCTCAGCCTCTACTTCGATCACGACCTCGGGCTGGATGCCTTCCAACGGGGCGTCGTGGGCACGCTCATCGCCATCCCCACCCTCATCGCCATCGCCATCTCGGGTCGTCGAGCCGACGCGCCTGTTCCGACGGAGCCCGCCGGCCGCCATGGCCTTCGTCGGTCTGCTCGTCGCCCTGTTCGGCGTCGGTCTGGTCATCGCCATCTCGATGCCCAACATCTGGACCACCGTCCCCGTGCTCGCGGCGGCGACGGCCTGCGCCCAGGCGGCTTTCGTCATCCTGCCCGCGGTGGTCTCGACCATCATCCCGTACCGCTTGCGCGCCCGGGGCACGGCGATGGTCGGCATCTACGTGTTCCTCTTCGGCTCGTTCTTCGGAGCCGTCCTGACCGGACTGCTGAGCGACGCCTACGGCCCGCGGGCCGCACTGGCCATCATCGTGCTGCCGTCGGCGCTCATCGGCGGAGGGCTCATCGCGCTGGGTGCCCGGTACATCCGCGACGACATGGCCATGGTCGTCGAGGACCTGCGCGAGGAGAGCGACGAGCGCACGCGCATGCAGCAGCCCGATGCCGTCCTGCCGGTGTTGCAGGTGCGCAACCTCGACTTCTCCTACGGCAAGGTGCAGGTGCTGTTCGGCGTCGGCTTCGACGTGCACGAGGGCGAGACGCTTGCCCTGCTGGGCACCAACGGCGCCGGCAAGTCGACGTTGCTCCGTGTCATCAGCGGCCTCGGCGTGCCCGAGCGGGGCGTCGTGCGCCTGCGAGGCCGGACGATCACCTACGCCGACCCCGAGCTGCGCGTCCGGGTCGGTCTGGTCCAGCTCATCGGCGGAGGCGCCACCTTCGGTCCGCTCACCGTGCACGAGAACCTGCAGATGGCCGCGTTCCTGTACGACCGCAAGGACCAGGCCCGACGCATCGCCAAGGCGGTCGAGCTGTTCCCCGTGCTCGAGAGCCGATTCGACGCCGCGGCCGACGACCTGTCCGGCGGCCAGCAGCAGATGCTGGCACTGGCCATGACGATGGTGCACGAGCCCGAGCTCCTGATCATCGACGAGCTGTCCCTCGGCCTGGCTCCCGTCGTCGTGCAGCAGGTCCTCGAGGCCGTGCAGCGCCTGCGGGAGGCCGGCATCACGATGATCATCGTCGAGCAGTCGCTGAACGTCGCGCTCGGCCATCGCCGACCGGGCGCTGTTCATGGAGAAGGGCGAGATCCGCTTCGAGGGCTCGACCGCCGAGCTGGCCGCACGCGACGACCTCGCCCGCGCCGTCTTCCTCGGGCGCTGACGTGATCGCCGCGCTGCTCGCCATCGGCTTCCCGAAACAGGTCATCTCGTCGGGTGCCATCACCGGACTGACCTACGGCGTGATGGCGGTCGGTGTCGTCCTGGTGTTCCGTTCGACGAGAGTCATCAACTTCGCCATCGGCGAGATGGGCGGATTCGCAGCCGCGCTCCTGTACCGGCTGGTGATCGACTGGAACGCGCCCTTCTGGCTGTCGCTCGCCATCGGCGTCGTCGTCGGCGCCCTGATCGGCGCCGCCCTCGAGCTGGTCATCGTGCGTCGACTGTTCTCGGCGCCACGCGTGATCCTGCTCGTCGCGCTCATCGGCGCTGCCCAGCTGCTGCTCTTCTTCGAGCTGATCCTTCCTGACGTCACCAAGGTCCGGCCCTACCCGACGGCCTTCGCCGGGTCATGGCGGATCGGGGGCCTGTTGATACAGGGTCCGGAGCTGACGGTGATCGTGGTGATCCCCATCCTGGTCATCGCCTTGACGCTCTTCCTGAACCGGACGAAGTACGGGCTGGCCATCCGGGCGTCGGCCGCCAACGCGGATGCGGCCCGGCTGTCGGGGATCAACATCAAGCGGATGTCGACGATCGTGTGGGTGCTCGCCGGCGCACTGGCGGCGACGGCGGCCATGCTGTTCGGACCGCTCAACCCCGAGGCGGGATCGGCGCTCGGGGTCGGACCGGGTCTGTTGCTGCGGGTGCTCGCCGCCGCCCTCATCGGCGGCATGGTCTCGATGCCCCTCGCCTTCGCCGGCGGCATCGCCATCGGCGTGGCCGAGAGCCTCATCAACTACAACTTCAACGCGCAACGCGGGCTGCTGGACCTGGTGCTGTTCGTCGTCGTCCTCGTCACGCTGCTGGTCAGCGGTCGACGGCGGGTTCTGGCCGAAGCCGGATCGGGCCGGTGGTCGTTCGCGCCGCGCACCCGACCCATCCCCGCGTCGCTCCAGTCCAAGTGGTGGGTCCGATCGCTGCCGACGTTCGGCGTCGGCTTCGTCGCGCTCGTGGCTCTCTTCCCCTTGGTCTTCCTCCACCTGCCGTCCGAACGTTCGTCGTGGAGCCGAGTGCTGCTCTACGCCATGATCGCCCTGTCGCTCACCGTGCTCACCGGGTGGGCCGGCCAGCTCTCGCTCGGACAGTTCGCGTTCGTCGGCGTGGGCGGACTGAGCACCGCCGCGATGGTGCACGCAGGGATCGGATTCTTCCCCGCCCTGTTCCTCGCCGCGTGCATCACCGCCGTCGCGGCCATCATCGTCGGCGCCCCCGCCCTGCGCCGGCCCGGCCTCTACCTGGCGGTCACGACGTTCGCGTTCGCGGTCATGACCGCGTCCTGGTTCCTGTGGCTCGACGTGTTCCTGCACGGAGACATCCGCGCCCAGCTGCCTCGCCAGATCGTCCCCGTGCCCCAAGCCCTGTTCAGCAACGGCTGGTCACTCAGCGCTCAGGGCAGCTACTACACCATCTGCCTGATCGCACTCGGCGCCGTGCTCATCGGGGTCGCGCTGCTGCAACGCAGTCGCCTCGGTCGGTCGATGATCGCGGTACGGGACAACGAACGAGCGGCCGCCTCACTCGGGATCTCGCCGACCTCGGTCAAGATGACCGCGTTCGGCATCGGTGGGTGGATCGCTGGCCTGGCGGGCGGGCTGTTGGTGGGTCTGCTCACGGCGGCCGCACCAGGTGACTTCCCGGCGACCGAGTCGTTGCGGGTCATATCGATCGTGGTCATCGGCGGACTGTCGTCAGTGGCCGGCGCAGTCCTCGGCGCCTTCTTCGTCGTCGGACTTCCCGAGCTCTTCAACGACAGCGTCCAGATCGGATTGCTGACCAGTGGCGCCGGGATGTTGGTCCTGCTCCTCTACTTCCCTGGCGGGCTCGTGCAGGTTCTCTACAACGTCCGCGATGCGGCATTCGCGTTCTTCGCCGGCGCGGATGCCGGACATCCCCACCCCCGTGATCGAGAAGCAGACCTTGCCGGCGCCGCTCAGCCTCACCCGCCACGAGGTCCCGCCCGAGCTGGACGCGGCCATCCGGGTGACGGATCTGTCCGTCAACTTCGGGTCGCGTCTGGTCGTCGTCGACGTGGACCTGGTCGTCCGACCGGGCGAGGTGGTCGGGCTGATCGGCGCCAACGGCGCCGGCAAGTCGACGCTCATGAACGCCGTGGGCGGCTACGTGCGGAGCCGCGGCCGCGTCGAGATCCTCGGCCGTGACGTGCGCCACCTTTCGCCGACGAGACGGGCCCGACTCGGCCTCGGTCGATCGTTCCAGGGGGCCGAGCTCTTCCAGGACCTCACCGTGCGAGAGACGGTCGGGCTGGCCGTGCCTGGGGTCCGTCCGTGGCGACGAGGTGTGCGCTCAGAAGCCGACGAGGTCCTCGCCTTCCTGGGACTCGGGTCGTTCGCCGATCGCTTCATCAACGAGCTGTCGACCGGGACCCGGCGAGTGGTCGAACTGGCCTGCCTCATGGCGTCCGGAGCGAACGTCCTCTGCCTCGACGAACCCACGGCCGGCATCGCCCAACGCGAGAGCGAGGCGTTCGGCCCACTCATCCTGCGCATCCGGGCGGAACTGCAGGCCAGCCTGCTCGTCATCGAGCACGACATGCCCGTCATCATGGGGATCAGCGATCGCGTCTACTGCCTCGAGGCCGGTCGGATGCTGTGCGAAGGCCCGCCGGAGGTGGTCCGAAACGATCCGTTGGTCATCGCGTCCTACCTGGGCACCGACGAGCGAGCCATCCAACGCAGCGGCGCCGCTCCCGTGGATTGACCGGCAAGGGCCACCGAGCCGGACCGGACGACCTAGGCGTGCATGGCCTCGATATCGACGGGGCGGTCGTGCGTGTGGTCCGCCAGCGCGAGGATCGGCTCCCACGGCTCGCCGCGGCGCACGGCGATCCCGGCCAGCACGGTGATGATCCGGGCCGTGAAATCGGGCGGCTCGTCGCTCTTGGCGGCCACCAGGGCACGCAGGTGGGGGAGCGCATCGGGCGGCTCGGTGGCGAGGATGCGGAGGTACTCCGCCGCGACCGGTCGACCCGACCGGGCCGCTTCGGCTTGACGGATCTCGCCGACGGCGGAGCCGAGGGCACAATCGCTGATGATCTCGTAGGCCTCGACGGCCTCCAGGGGGCTGAAGCCGTGACGGGAGAGCACGCCGATGACGGCATCGACATGGGTGACCATGCGGTCGACTCCCAGCGAGCCGTTGAGGAACTGGCCGAGCAACGCCGGTTGGGCCACGAAGGCGTCATGGCTGTACCGGGCCCACTCGAGCAACCAGGCCGCCCAGTGCTGGTCGCGGTCCACGGGGACATGCAGTTGAGCCGCCGAGTACTCGGCACCCAGGCGCATCAGGTCGTCGCGACCCTGCACGTGGTGGTACAGGCCGGGCACGCTGACGCCGAGCCGATCAGCCACCGCCTTCATCGTCACCCGCTCGAGCCCGATCTCGGACGCGGCTCGGGCGATCATGGCCCGATCGATGCGGGCCGGACGTCCGATCTTCGGCCGATCTGCGCCAACTGGCGCGGTCACACCGGCAGGGTCGGTCTCGGTCAACGGAGCTCCGTCATCGATCGCATCGGACTTTCCGAATGATTTCGAGGGTATCGGCCCACGCCCTGGCGGCCGGGGAACATGGCCTGCGCGGCGATCTCGAATGAGTTTTCTAAGATCGTACTTGAAGTCGGCCGGGACGCCGGACAAACTCGGCACCGTGCCGCCAGCATCGACTCGGTTGACCTACGACCCGTATGACGACGCGATCGACGCGGCTCCCCACGACGTCTGGCGCCGGCTGCGCGACGAGGCGCCGCTCTACTACAACGAGCAGTACGACTTCTACGCGCTGAGCCGTTTCGCCGACGTCATGGCCGCTTCGCTCGACTGGCAGACCTACAGCTCGGCGCGCGGGACGGTGCTCGAGCTCATCGACACCACGCCCCCGGACCCGGACGCCCTCGAGGGGAACGATGGCTACGGGATGATGATCTTCATGGACCCGCCGGGCCACGACGACCTCCGGCGGCTCGTGAGCCGGGCCTTCACCCCGCGCCGCATCACCCAGCTCGAGGAGCGCACCCGAGAGCTGTGCGCACGGTTCCTCGACCCGCATCGCGACGGATCGGGATTCGACTTCGTCGAAGACTTCGCGGCCAAGATCCCCGCCATGCTGATCGGCGCGCTGCTGGGTGTGCCCTCCGAGGACCAGGATCAGCTCCGCATCTGGGGCGACCTGCTCATGCGCTACGAGCCCGACGGCATCAGCGCCGAGAAGATGGACGCCATCCAGAGCCTCAACGCCTACATGACGACCATGGTCGCCGATCGCCAGCAGCGTCCTCGCGACGACATGGTGTCCGACCTCTTGGCCGCCGAGATCACCCGCGACGACGGCACCACCCGGCGACTCGGCTTCGACGAGGTCATGGCCTTCTTCACCCTCCTGCAACTCGCGGGCAGCGAGACCACGGCCCGGCTCCTGGGCTGGGGTGCGGTGCTGCTGGCCCGCCACCCGGATCAGCGCGCCAAGCTCGTCGCCACGCCGGAGCTGGTGCCCAACGCCGTCGAGGAACTGCTCCGCTACGAGGCACCGTCGCCGATCCAGGCTCGCTTCGTCACCCGTGACGTCGATTGGTACGGCCAGACGATCCCGATGTACTCGAAGCTGGCCATGCTCTCGGGCAGCGCCGGACGCGACGAGCGCGAGTTCGTCGACGCGGATCGGTTCGACGTCGAGCGCACCTTCGACCGCCACGTCACGTTCGGCTACGGCATCCACTTCTGCCTGGGCGCCAACCTGGCCCGACTCGAAGGCCGGATCGTCCTCGAGGAGACCCTCGCCCGCTTCCCGCACTGGGACGTCGACGAAGCCGCCGTCGAGATGGTGCGCACCTCGACGGTGCGCGGTCCCGTGCACGTGCCGGTCACGACCTGAAATCTCGCAAACGGATTCGACCAGTCGACAAACAGGGGGAAGTTCGATGGAGATGCTCGCGGACAGGGTTGGCGTCGTCACCGGAGGGGCATCGGGCATCGGACGGGCTCTGGCCCGCGCCCTCGTGGCCGAGGGGATGAAGGTCGTGGTCGCCGACGTCGAGGCCTCGGCGCTCGACGAGGCGACCGCCGAGCTGAGCGCCGGTGGGGCCGAGGTCCTCGGCGTGGTGACCGACGTGACCGACCCGGCTTCGGTCGACCACCTGGCCGACGCCACGTTCGACCAGTTCGGCGCCTGCCACCTGCTGTGCAACAACGCCGGCGTCGGTGCTCCCTCGGCGCTGATCTGGGAGACCACCGTGAACGACTGGCGATGGGTCCACGGCGTCAACGTCATGGGCATCGTCCATGGCATCCAGTCCTTCGTGCCACGAATGCTCGCGTCGGGTGAGCCCGGCTTCGTGGTGAACACCTCGTCGGGGGACGGCGGGAT
Organism: uncultured Microthrixaceae bacterium; assembly: GCA_963734965.1. Classification (GTDB taxonomy): domain Bacteria; phylum Actinomycetota; class Acidimicrobiia; order Acidimicrobiales; family Acidimicrobilacustridaceae; genus UBA4742. The sequence goes on from CAVTJK010000004.1 coordinate 1,887,780, forward strand.
CGCTCCCATGCCGACCGCCTCGGTGTACGCAGCCAGCAAGGCCGCCGTGACCTCGCTCACCGAGTGCCTGGCCCTGCAGCTCATCTCCGAAGGCACCGACCTCCGGGCCGGCATCTTCTACCCGTCAGGCGGACTGCTGCGCACCGGGCTCTGGACCGCGGACCGCAACCGACCGGCAGAGTTGGCCCGCGAGCGTCCTCGGGCCACCGAGGCCATGACCATCGAGAAGCTCGAGGAGATGGCCAAGGCCGGCGGCCGGGAGCTGCACTTCCAGGACCTCGACGAGCTGGCTCAGGTCGTCATCGAGGGTGTCCGCGCCGAACGGTTCATCATGATGATCGGGGTGGAGTCGATCGGCGACACCATGCGAGAGCGAGCGGCGGCCTTCGAGACCGCTTCGCTGCCCAGCGGTCATGCCGGCCTGCCCGGCTGATCGCGTCACGGCCCGGCCGCCTCGGGAGTTTTCGAAACTACATCGGAAACACCTGGCAGTCGGTCGCGATCCGATCTATTCTGATTGACAATTCGAGAACTACTTCCGGGGGAACGGTCATGGACAGGTACGTCGTCATCTCCGCCGATGGCCACGCGGGACCACCGTCGTCGGTCTACCGCGACTACCTCGACCCGGCGTTCCGCGAACGGTTCGACGAGCACCAGCAGATGATGGTCGAGCTGCGCGAGGCGATGGGTCGCGACGACCAGCGCGTTCCGGGCCGAGTGGGAGGAGGAGACCGACGGCGACGGCGGGCTCACCGCCGCCTTCGACTCCGATGCCCGCGCCGCCATCCTCGATGTCGAAGGGGTGGCCGCCGAGGTGCTGTTCCCCGACGCCGACGTCCTCGGCACGGGCCGCATCGCCTCGTCACCGTTCGGCACCGGCCTGGGTGGCGACAACAGCGACCCGGGCCAGGCGGTCGCCGGCAGCCGGGCCCACAACCGCTGGCTCGGCGACTTCGTGGCCCAGGACCCGGTCCGCCACATCGGCGTGGCCATCATCCCCGCCATCATCCCGGACATGGACACCGTGCTCGACTGGTTCGCGAGGCCAAGGACCTCGGCCACTCGGGCATCCTGATCCCCACTCGCTGGTTCGACCGGCCCGCCTACCACGACCCGATCTACGAGCCGCTCTGGGCCCTGACCGAGGAGCTCGGCCTGGTGCTGCACACCCATTCGGGTGCCGGCCCGTCCGACATCGGGCTGGGGCCGGGCATGTTGCCGATCTACGCCTCGGAAGCCGGCTGGTGGGCGGCCCGACCGTTGGCCGTGCTGATCTGGGGCGGCACCTTCGAGCGCCACCCCGACCTCAAGTACTCCATGGCCGAGAACGGCGCCTGGTGGGTGCCCGACCAGATCCGCAAGATGGACGAGAAGTGGGTCGGCGGGCACAACACCCGCAAGTTCGGCGACGCCTTCCGCCAAGAGCTGTCGATGAAGCCGAGCGAGTACCTCGACCGCAACTGCTTCTTCGCGGCGTCGACACCGGGTGAGGACGACATCGACCGGCGCCACCTGATCGGCCTGGGCAACCTGATGTGGGGCAACGACCTGCCCCACCCCGAGGGCACCTTCCCCTACACCCGCTACTGGATCCGCGAGCGGTTCCGCGACGTCCCCGAGGACGAGACGCGACGCATCCTCGGACTGACCGCCGCCGAGGTCTACGGCGATCGATCTCGACGCCATGGCCCCGCTGGTGGAGCGCATCGGGCCGACCCCCGAAGAGGTCCACGGAGATGCCCAACTCGAGCGAGTGCCTTCGGGCGTCTGAGCCACAGGAGCCAACCATGTCGATCAGCCAGCACGATCACCACGACGTTCACCGGGTTCCCCATGCCCCGGGATCCTCAGGCCCTCATCGACCGCAATCGGCGGCCCGATCGTGCGCAGCCCGAGGGCCGAGCCCCGGTTCCCGTTCCCGATCCCCAACGGCTGGTTCATCGTCGCCGAGGCACGCGACCTCGACCCGGGCGAGATGCGCACCTTCAAGGTCTTCGGCGAGGACGTCGTGCTGTTCCGGGGCGACGATGGCGCGCCCCACATGGTCGACGCCTTCTGCGCCCACCTCGGCGCCCACCTGGCCGTCGGCGGCCGGGTCGAGGCCGACTGCATCCGCTGCCCGTTCCACGGCTGGCGCTACGACGGCGATTCGGGCCAGTGCAACGAGATCCCCTACGGCAACCTGGATCGCATCCCGAGCCAGGCTCGCATCCGCTCGTACCCGTGCATCGAGCGCAACCGGATGATCTGGGCCTGGCACCACGGCGAGCAGGGCGACCCGTTCTACGACGTGCCCGAGGTCCCCGAGCTGTTCGACGCCGACTGGCTGCCCTACGAGCTGGTCGAGTTCGACGTGGCCACGTGCTGCCAGGAGATGGCCGAGAACAACGTCGACTTCGCCCACTTCATGTACGTGCACGGCACCGACGCCATCCCCGATGACGACTTCGTCATCGACGGGGCCTACAAGCGCACCACCAGCCTCGACGGCAACTTCGTCCGCGAGGGCTTCGGGCTCGGGCTCGGCGTGCTGCGCATCAGCGGCTACACGACCTTCATCTCGTCGACCACCCCGATCGACGAGGAGAACGTGAAGGTGCGGTGGATCTTCACCTCTCCGGTCGCCAACGGGCCGGACGCGGCGAAGGAAGCGGCGGCCGGGTTCTCGGCCGGAGTGAGCCAGGACCTGCCCATCTGGGAGAACAAGCGCTACGTCGAACGCCCGGTGGTGACCAAGACCGAGAAGAAGCTGCTCGAACAGCGCCAGTGGGCCCGCCAGTTCTATTCGAACTACGACGTCTGAGCCTCGGCTCGGCCTCACCATCCAGGAGCGATCGATGACCGCATGGGTCGGCCAGTACTGCATCTACGTCCGCGACCTCGACGAGGCCGTGACCTTCTACGAAGCGCTCGGGCTCACCTGCACCAGCCGCACCGACCTCGACGAGATCCGCGAGGCGATCGTCGAGAATCCCGACAAGGGGGGCAAGCTCCAGCTGGCGCAGCGCAACGACCAGGACGGCCCCATCGAGATGGGCAACGCGTTCTGGAAGCTCTACGTGGCCACCAACGACATCGACAAGGTGTCGAGCGACGCCGCCCTCGCCGGGGCCGAGGTCGTGTCCGCGAGCCGGCGCCTCGAGCAGTGGCCGATGTCGATCGGCTTCGTGAAGGACCCCAGCGGCTATCTCGTCGAGTTCACCCAGCGCCATCCCTGGCAGGACGGTGACGCGACGACCTACTCGTGGCTCGACCAGTACTGCATCTATGTCACCGACCTCGAGCGATCCATCGCCTTCTACGAGCTGCTCGACCTGGAGTGCACCAGCCGCACCGACATCCCCGGCCACAAAGAAGCCATCCTCGAGAACCCCGGCCAGGGCGGCAAGCTCCAGCTCGCCCAGCAGCTCGACAACGACGCCCCCATCGACATGGGCACCTCGATGTGGAAGCTGTACGTGCACACCGACGCGTGCGAGCCACTGCACGAGAAGGCGGTGGCCGCCGGACACACCTCGCTCGTCCCACCCATGAAACCCGAGCGATGGCCCGTCACGATCTCGTTCCTGGCCGACCCCGACGGCTACCAGGTCGAACTGGTCGAGCGACACCCCGACCCCGTCTGAGCATGGAGAGCAACCAGCGATGATCAGGATGAGCGTCCTGTACCCGGCGACCGAAGGCGCGACCTTCGACCACGACTACTACCGAGACCACCACGTGCCCCTGGCCGTGCGCACCTGGGGCCTGGATGGGGCCGAGATCGACAAGGGCATCGACGGACCCTATGTCGCGGCCGTGCACTTCACGTTCGAGTCGATCGAGGCGATGGACTCCGCCCGGGCGGTCGAGGGATCAGCCGCCGTGACCGCGGACGTCGCCAACTACACGACCATCAGGCCGATCCTCCAGATCAGCGAGATCGTCTGAGCGAACCGGCGACGACGCCGTTCAGGAGACCGCCTCGGCCATCGCCCTCTGCTCCAGGTACTCCTCGAAGCCGGCGACGCCCATCTCCCGGCCGACCCCGGACTGCTTGAAGCCACCGAAGGGAACGTCGGCTCCGTACCAGAGGCCGCCGTTGACCGACATGGTGCCCGTCCGAATCCGGCGGGCCACTCGCAGCACGCGCTCGCGGTCAGCGCCGGAAACACCGCCCGAGAGCCCGAAGATCGAGTCGTTGGCGATGCGGATGGCGTCGGCGTCGTCGTCGTAGGGGATGACGACCAGGACCGGCCCGAAGATCTCCTCCCGGGCGATGGTCATCGAGTTGTCGACGTCGGCGAGCAGGGTCGGCTCGAAGTAGAAGCCCTTCTCGAACTGCGGAGCGATGTTCCCGCCCACGACGACGCGGGCACCCTCCTCGACGCCCTGGCGGACGAGCCCGTCGATGCGCTCGAGTTGGGCCCGGTTGACGATGGCGCCCGTCAGGTTGCCGGGGTCCTGGGGGTCGCCGTAGGACATGCCGGCGATCATCGCGGCCGCGGCCTCGACACCCTCGTCATATCGCGAGCGGGGCAGGAGCAGGCGGGTGCTCGTGGCGCATCCCTGGCCGCCGTGGGTGCAGATCCCGAATACGGCACCGACCGACGCCGCGCCGATGTCCTCCACGTCGTCGAGCACGATCTGGGCTGACTTCCCACCGAGCTCGAGGAAGATCCGCTTGATGGTGGCCGAGCCTGCCTCCATGATCCGGCGGCCCACCGCCGTCGAGCCGGTGAAGCTGATCATGTCGACATCGGGACTGGTGGTCAACACCTCGCCGATCGTCTTGTCGGCCGAGGTGACGACGTTCAGCACGCCGGCCGGGAGGTCCGTCTCCTCGGCGGCCAGACGACCGAGGGCGAGCCCCGTCCACGGCGTATCAGGGGCGGGCTTGAGCACGACGGTGCAGCCGGCGGCCAGGGCGGGCGCCACCTTGGCGATGTTGATCTGGTTGGGGTAGTTCCACGGCGTGATGGCGCCCACCACGCCGACCCCCTCACGCTCGACCCACCGGTCGCTCGGGCCCGCCATCGTGTCGGCCACGCCGAGCGGCTGGATCCACTCGTAGCTCTCGGCCAGGTCGGCGTAGAAGGGTAGGAACTCGATCGGCGCGCCGAGCTGGGGTCCGCCCATCAACATCCGCGGGGCGCCGACCTCGGCGATCGTGATCTCGGCCAACTCGTCCTGGTGGGCGATCAGCGCCTGATGGAGCTGGCGAAGGCACCGGACGCGCAGCTCGACGTCGCGCGACCACTCTGTCTCGTCGAAGGCCCGCCGCGCCGCGGCGATGGCCCGCTCGACATCTGCCGCCGAGGCGTCCGCGGCCACGCCGATGACCTCTTCGTTCGCCGGGTTGACGTTGTCGTAGACCGCTCCGCCCTCGGCGGCGACGAGCTGCCCGTCGATCAGCAGCCGCTCCTCATGCCACGCATCGTTGTTCAAGGCCATCGGTCTCCTCGTTTGGTGTCGCCGGTGTTCTACTTCACGTCGTGCCTTGGATCGACCCGAGCTCGTGATCGGATCGCGGGGCAATCCCAGGGCGAGCTCGCTGATCAGGTTGCGTTGGATCTGCTCGGGGCCACCGCCGATGCGGGGCGCCCACTGACCCAGGAAGCTGTCTTGGAGGACACCATAGGGTTCTTCGTCACCACCGCCGCTGAGGAGGCGCTCGGGGCCGAGCACGGTCATGGCCAGGTTGCCGAGTCGACCGAACAGCGTCGACAGCGACAGCTTCAACACGCTGGCCTCGGGTCCGGTCGAGCCGCCGTGGCGCAGCGCACCCACCGAGTCGCCAACCGTTTGCGCCCATCCGCGGCGGTTCCGTACAATTGTACGGGTCGAAGGAGACCTGGATGATGATCACCAAGACGGAGCGGGTCGAAGCCCGGTTGTCGCCCGAAGAACGCAGCCGCATCGAGGAAGCCGCTGAAGTGGCCGGCGAGTCGATGTCATCGTTCATCGTCATCGCCGCGGTCGGCCGCGCCGACGAGATCATCGCGACAAACCATGCCAGCGTCGTGCCCGACGACTACTTCGACCAGCTCCTCGCCGCACTCGATGAACCAGCCGAGGCGTCGCCGCGCCTCACCGCGGCGGCGAGACGAGCCCGCCGGCAGCGGCGTATCAAGCCGCGTTGACGTATCGCGTCGAGCCGCTCGACGAGCCGCACGACCTCTCCGGGTTCCGCTGCGGGAAAACAGAGCTCGACAGCTGGCTCCACGACCACGCGCGCACGGCCACCGGCCACGGAACACGCACCTACGTCGTCCTCGACGATGTCGACCGGGTGATCGGCTACTTCGCCATCGCCCCGCACACCATCGATCGAGGTGCCCTTGCCAAGAGGACCGGTCGCGGTGCGCCCCAGCAGATCCCGGCGATCCTGCTGGCCAAACTCGCGTTGGCCGAGGACCTCCATGGTCAGCGCCTCGGAAGTGAGCTCCTGGTCGTCGCGCTCGAGACGATCCTCGGCGCGACGCGTCGCGCCGGGGGAGAGTTCGTCGTAGTCGATGCCACCGACGAGAGCGCCGCCGCCTTCTACGCCCATCACGAGTTCGAGGCGATGCCGACCCATCCGCGCCGACTCACCCGCAAGCTCAGCACCATCGCCCGGGCGCTCGACGAGCCGTGGCCCTGAGGCACCGGTGTTGTCCTCGATGGCACATCCGCCGACATCCGAACCGATCCGAGCACGTCGGCCCTCTCGGAACCGAGGCGACGGGCCGAGTCGGGCGGCAGACGATGAGCACCCGGAAGTACATTTCGGCGATGGGCCTCCCCATCATCCTTGCCGTTCATGACGACCGTGGCGCTCTGGGTGAGGTGCAGGAAGCACTCCTCGAGCGGTACGCGAAGAGCTATCGCGTCATCTGCGTCCCGTCTGCGGAACAGGTCCGCACGTTGCTGACAGAAGCCGTCGCATCCGACGACACCCTCGCGCTCGGTGCTCGCGGCCCAGTGGCTCGGAGAGGGATCGACGGGAAGCGAGCTCCTCGACGAAGTCTGGTCGATGCATCCGCGTGCCCGGCGGGCGCTGCTCATCGAGTGGGGCGACTGGGGCCAGACTCCAACCGGCCGGGCGATCTTCGATGGCATCGCGAGGGGCTGCTTCGACCACTACGTGGTGCGCCCTGCAGCGTCTCCCGACGAGATGTTCCATCAGACGATCTCGAGCATGCTTCTCGACTGGGCCGAGGCGAACCGGGCCGCGCCCTACACGGTTCACGTCGTCGGCAACTCGTGGTCCGGTCGGGCGTACGAGATCCGTGAGGCGTTGCAGGCGTGTGCTCTCCCGCACACCTTTTCGCTGGCGGACTCGCCCGAGGGCATGGAGCTCGTCGCCGCCGCCGGCGAAGGCATCGAACTACCGCTGATGCTGTTTCCCAACGGCGAGGTGCTGGCGAACCCCACCAACGCGGAGATCGCGGTTGCGGCCGGTGCACCCGTCGACCTGGGGCTGGAGATGGTCGATCTGGTGATCGTCGGTGCCGGGCCGGCGGGTCTGTCAGCCGCGGTGTACGGAGGCTCCGAGGGCCTGAACACCGTGGTGGTTGACCGAGGCGGCATCGGCGGGCAGGCGAGTTCGAGTTCGCTCATCCGCAACTACCTCGGGTTCCCTCGCGGCGTCAGCGGCCGGATCCTGGCCCGCTCGGCATGGGAGCAGGCCTGGGTGTTCGGCGCGAAGTTCGCGTTCATGCGCGCCGTCACGAGCCTCGAACGCGACGGGAGCGACTTGCTGCTCACGTGCTCCGACGGCACCACCGTCCGCACCCCAGCCGTGCTCCTCGCGATGGGAGCGAGCTACCGCCGGCTCGGCGTTCCCGCACTGGAGGCCCTGGTCGGTGCCGGCGTGTACTACGGCAGCACCGACTCGGAGGCGTCGTTTCTCGTCGGCCGTGACACATTTGTCGTCGGTGGTGCCAACTCGGCCGGGCAGGCCGCGCTCCACCTGGCCAACTACGCCCGGAAGGTGACGCTCGTCGTTCGCGGCGAGTCGATTCGCTCGGGGATGTCCGAGTACCTGGTGAGTGAGATCGACGCCACCTCGAACATCGACGTGCGACTCGGTACGAAGGTGGTCGACGGCAGCGGCCACAGTCGGCTCGAGCGGCTGGTGCTGGCTGACGTTTCGACCGGCGCGGAGACGACCGAGCCGGCCGACGCCCTCTTCCTGCTCATCGGGGCCCAGCCCTTCACAGATTGGTTGCCGACCGAGGTCGAGCGTGACGAGGCGGGTTTCGTCCTCACCGGCCTCGATCTTCCCGAGGGCAGATTCCCGCTCGACCGCGCGGCGATGCCGCTCGAGACGAGCATCCCCGGGGTGTTCGCCGCTGGCGACATCCGGCATGGGTCGGTGAAGCGCGTGGCCTCGGCCGTCGGAGAGGGTTCCATCGCCGTCCAGATGATCCACCAGTACTTTGCCCAGGTTCGACAGGTTGGGCACGGTCGACCTGCCGAAGCGGGCGTTGCCGTCAGCCGACCCTGACGCAGCCCGAGGCGATCGTGTGAGCACTGGGCCGCTCGCGGTTGGCGGTGGATCAGCACCTTCGGTCCTCAACCATATAGTTGACAAGGCGGGGCCAGCGGCGTAGGTTCTTCCTCAACCGTTCAGTTGAGGAAGGAGCCGGCGGTGGCCGACGATCCGCTCTCTCGAGTCTTCTCGGCGCTCGCCGATCCGACGAGGCGCGACATGGTGGCCCGGCTCGCCGTGGGCGACGCCACCGTCGGCGAGCTGGCCGGACCCTACGACGTCTCGGTCCAGGCGGTGTCCAAGCACATCCAGGTGCTCACCGACGCCGGCCTGGTCACCAAGACCAAGGTCGCCCAGCGGCGCCCGTGCCATCTCGAAGCCGAGGTGTTCGACCTGATGACGAAGTGGATCGAGCGATACCGCCAGCAGGCCGAGGAGCGCTACGAGCGCCTCGATGCCGTCCTCGCCGAGATGTCGGGCGAGCACGTCCCCACCCAACCTCACACACAAGAAGGAGCCGCGTCATGAGCGCAACGACCAACCGCCAGCAGGTCTCGATCGAGGCCGACCCCACCGTGCCGATGATCCACATGACCCGTGACTTCAACGCCACCCCGGCGCAGCTGATGCGGGCCCACACCGATCCCGAGCTGTTCGCCCGGTGGGTCGGTCCCGACCGGATGGAGACCGAGATCCTCGACTGGGACGCCACCACCGGCGGCCGGTGGCGCTACGTCGCCCGGCGCGACGGTGACGAGTACGGCTTCCACGGGTGCTTCCACGAGATCGGCCAGGACCGCATCGTGCAGACGTTCACCTACGACGGCCAGCCCGACGGGGTTGCCCTCGAGACGCTGCGCTTCGAAGACCTCGGCGACGGCCTCACCCGGCTGCACGCGCAGTCGTTGGTCGACAGCTTCGAGGGCCGCGACCAGTGGCTGGCCAGCGGCATGGAGACCGGCGTCGAGCAGGGCTACGCCAAGCTCGATGCGCTGATCGCCGAGATCCGATGAGCGGCCCGGCCGACGAGCACCGGCGCATCGCCGGCGAGTTCACGACGACCGCGGAGGGCGCAGCACCGACGTCGTGGGATCAACCGGCACCGGTGGACGGCTGGGTCGCCCGTGACGTCGTGCGCCACCTGGTCGAGTGGTTTCCCGCCTTCCTCCAGGGCGGGACAGGGATCACGTTGCCTGCCGGTCCGTCCGTCGACGACGACCCCGTCGGGGCGTGGCGCACCCAGACCGACGCCGTGCAGGCCCTGCTCGACGACGCCGACTGCGCCGAACGCGAGCATGACCTCCCACACATCGGACGGATGACGCTCGAACAGGCCGTCGACATGATCTACACCAGCGACGTGTTCATGCACCGCTGGGATCTCGCCCGCGCCACCGGCCAGGACGAGACCCTCGACCCCGAGAAGTGCGCGGCGATGCTCGAGGGCATGCTGCCGATGGACGAGGTGCTTCGCCAGAGCGGCCAGTACGGCCCGCGCGTCGACGTCCCCGATGACGCCGACGTCCAGACCAAGCTGCTCGCCTTCATCGGCCGCAACCCATGACGCCGACGCCGTGGCACCAGTCGCCGACCGGCGGCTCTCGGTGGTGTTCGTGAGGAGCTACACCGACGCGGGCTGACCGACGGCCTCACGCGCGGCAGTCGCCTCGGCCCGGATGCGGGGAGCCACCTCGGTGCCGAGCAGCTCGATGCTGCGGAGCATGGCCGGGTGAGCGAGCAGCACGTTGGTCATCTGGAACGTGAGCCGGTCGATCCCGCCGAGCACCTCGTCGACGTGGTGGGCCTTGGCCACCACCGCGTCGGGCGCGCCGATCAGGTAGGCGCCACCGGGGCCGCTGGCCGCCTCGTACTGGGCTTTGCTCGGCGGGCTCCATCCCCGTTCCCGGCCGACGGTCGACATGAGCCGGGCATAGCCCGGCCAGGTCGCGTCGATCGCCTCCTGGTCGGAGTCGGCCACGAACCCGAATGCGTGCACGCCCACCCGAAGATCCTCGGGAGCGTGGCCCGCCTGACGACCGGCCTCGCGGTAGAGGTCGACGAGGGGGCGGAACCGCTCGAACGTCCCGCCGATGATCGCCACCATCAGCGGAAGCCCGAGCCGACCGGCCCGGGCGAAGGACTCGGGAGTGCCGCCGACTCCCAGCCAGATGGGCAGTGGATCCTGCACGGGGCGGGGGTACACGCCTTGGCCGGTCAGCGCGGGCCGGTGCCGGCCCGACCACGTCACATGGGTCTCGTCCCGGATCTGGAGGAGCAGCTCGAGCTTCTCGGCGAAGAGGCTGTCGTAGTCGGCCAGGTCGTGACCGAAGAGCGGGAACGCTTCGATCGACGAGCCCCGACCCACCACCATCTCGGCCCGGCCCCGCGACAGCAGGTCCAGGGTGGCGAACTGCTGGAACACGCGGACCGGGTCGTCGGCGCTCAGCACGGTGACCGCGCTGGTGAGGCGGATGCGCTCGGTGCGGGCGGCGGCCGCCGCCAGGATCAGGGTGGGCGCCGAGTCGAGGTACTCCTGGCGATGGTGCTCACCGATCCCGAACACGTCGACGCCGACCCGGTCGGCCACCTCGATCTCCTCGAGGAGGTTCGCCAAGCGGTCTTCGGCGCTCAAGGTCACCCCGGTCACGGGGTCCGAGACCACCGCCGCGAAGCTGTCGATTCCGATCTGCACGGACCCTCCCGGGGGAAGTGGTTCACATTTCAACTACTGCGGGCTCCAACCAGGCCGCGGGGCCCGGCATTCCCGGAGGTGACGACGCGGTCATGCCCGTCACACCTCGTCGAGCACCACCCGGACGCCGAGGAGGCGGATCGGCCGGTCGAGAGGGAAGCGACCGAGCACGACGAGGGCCCTGGCCACCACCATCTCGGCATCGGTGCACGGCGCGTCGAGCTTGCTGATCTTCGTGCGGGTGAAGAAGCTGGCCGTGCGCACCTTGACGGCGACGTGGGTGACCACACGGCCCTCGGCGACCACGGAGCCGGTGACCTCTCGGGCCAGGTCGGCCACGTGACGCTCGATCTCGGACCGGTCGACGAGGTCGCTCGTGAAGGTGATCTCGCGGCTGCGGCCCTTGGCCACGCGCGGCTCGCCACGGATGGGCGACACGTTGCCGCCCATGGCGAGCAGCTTGAGGTTGGGTCCGATCGTCGGACCGAACTCGGCCGCCAGCGCGCGGTGGTCGGACCCAGCCAGCTGGGCGACGGTCCTCAGACCCAGATCAGCGAGCCGTCGCTCGGTGCGGCCGCCGATGCCGTTGAGCGCCGTCACCGGCTCGGCACCCATCGTGGCCAGCCAGGTGGCGAAGGTCAGGCGGGCGATGCCACCCGGCTTGGCGAAGCCCGTGGCCGTCTTGGCCTGCACGCGCGTCTGGCCGATGCCGACCGCGCAGCTCAGGCCGGTCTCGCTGAGAACGCGAGCCTTGATGCGGTCGGCGAGCGCCTCGGGGTCGTCGGTGTTCACACCGAGGAACGCTTCATCCCAGCCCAGCACCTCGACCGGGGCACCCAACGAGCGCAGCACCGCCATGACCTCCTCGGAGGCCTCGTCGTAGGCAGCCCGATCCGACGGCAGGAACACGGCATCGGGACAGCGTCGCCGCGCCTCGGCGAGCGGCATGCCCGAGTGCACGCCGAACGCCCGCGCCTCGTACGAGGCGGTGGCGACGACCTGGCGGGGCCGACCCGGGTTGCCGTCGCCGCCGACGACCACCGGCCGACCGGCCAGCTCGGGGCGCCGCCGCACCTCGACCGCCGACAGGAAGTGGTCGAGGTCGACGTGGAGCACCCACTCGTCGGGACGGACCTCGGCCGCCGGGCCGCTCGGCACCATGGCGGCGACGATACCGACCACGACCGCTCGGCCGACCGAGGTCTCACGACGTTCGGTGGGTGGATCGACGTCGGAGGCCGCCGCGCCTCAACCGGCTGCGGCGAAGCCTCCAGATCCACTTCGGTGCGCGATCATCACCTCGACGTCTTCGGGGAGCAGCAGGCGATCCTCGACCAGGCGGGCAACTGCTCGAGCCCACCGCGCTTCGTGATCGGCGTCATCGAGGTAGAGCTGGGCGAGCTGCGCGGCATCGAACGCGATCACCTCACCGAGGGTTGGACCACATGCGCAGCGGGGGAGGTACTGGGCCCGAGGCGCTTCGAGCCACGGCACCCGCACGCCCCCGACCGCGTTGCCGTGCTCGTCCCGCACCACGCCATCGACGGCGGCCGGGTCCCGGGCAATGCGCGGGACGTGGGGCATGGGGAAGCCGTGTCGGACCCAGCGGTCGACTCCGGCCAGAGCGGCGTTCACAACCAGCACGTACGGCTCGGCCGTGTGGTCGTGGCCGCCAGTTGCATCCCCTACCTCGGCGTGACCGATCGTGTGGGGAGCGCCGGGCAGCTCCACGCCTCGGACCCGTGGATGCTCCGAGTCGGGCGGGGCGGTCGTCGGTGTGACCAGGGTCCCCACCACCTCGGCTTCGCTCAGCAGGTTCACCAACACGGCGTCGGTTGGGTGGTGGGCCGGCGCCGGCGAGACGAGGAGCACGTAGGCATCAAAGAGCGGGGCCCCCGATTCGAGTCGCCGGCGGTCGTGCCAGCCTCCGTCGAGGTGGAGCCGCCAGAAGTTGGCGGTCTGGGAGACCCCGCAGGCGTACAGGTGGCGAGCTCCGAGCTCAGCGAGCTCAGGTCGCGTGCGCAACACCATGGCAACGTCGGCCACGATCCCGTGGCCCTGAGGATGGGCCATGGCCATGCTCCACTTCAGGCCGAACGAATCAGTCCCGCTCGGTCCTGGGTGCGAACGCATGGGGGGCGGCTGCTCGAAGCTCGGCAGGTGCAGACCGCCGTAGCGGGACCGATCCTGCTCCTGGAGCGCGTCGACGCCGCCCACAAATCCGTAGCGGGCTCCGAAGGAGCTGTTGTGGATGCTGACCCCCACCCAGACGTGGCCGTTCGCCATCAACCAGTCGCGGCAGTCCCAACTGGCCGGCATCTCCTTGATCATGTGGAGCGCGTCGAGGAACACGGCGCCGCTCACCCGTGACGGGTCCGACGGCCGGCGAACGACGAACCGCGTCTGATACGGGACGGCCGGCGCCAGGCAGACGCCGTCCGGATCGAGTGCGTCGGCGCGGCCCCCGATCAGCCACTCCTGTTCGACATAGCCATGGCTGGCCAGGCCGTGGCCACCTTCGCTCGGGGGAAGTGGGGCGAGCGCGATCGCCGTGGGCATCGGTTCCTCGACTCCTCGTTGCGCGGCCGGGCGCCACGCTGGTCGGCGGCTGGCTATTTCCATAGTATGTGCTATTCTCATTGGACTATGGCGGACGTCATCGGTGTCCGACGTGTCGACGTTCAGGGGAGCAAGCCCAAGGGGGGCACATGAGTCTCAGGACCATGTCCAGGGTCGGTGCCGGCTGTGTGGCGGCCGTCCTGGTGATCAGCGGATGCAGCAGTTCGACGAAGACCTCGTCGGGCGCGGCGGGAACCGGCTCGACGACCACCGTGTCGTCGGGTGGCGGAGGAGGGTCCGCACGCGGCTACGACGGGTCGACCATCAAGGTCGCCGGACTGGCCACCGCATCGCTGTTCGGGGGTGCGGCCGACGGTGCTCAGGCCCGGTTCAAGCGCTTCAACGAGACCAACGAGATCCCTGGCGTCAAGATCAAGTTCGTCGAGTTGGCCGACGACAGCGGAGACCCGGCGTCGGCGCTGTCGGCGGCCCGCCGCTTGGTCACCCAAGACCAGGTGTTCGCCATCGTGCCCGACATCAGCCAGTTCAACCCGGGTGCCTACCTCACCGCCCAGAAGATGCCGTTCGTGGGTTGGGGGATCGACAACGCCTTTTGCAGCGCCACCCCCTCCACGTCGGTCTGGGGGTTCGGCTACAGCGGCTGCCTGACCTCGACCGTCGCCCCCCGCGCCACCGACTCGCTCGGGCCGCTCTACACCTACGTCAAGACCAAGACAGGCCAGTCCAAGCCCACCATCGCGATCATCTCGGCCGATACCGCGTCGGGCAAGAGCGCGGCGAAGTACAACGCCGCCTCCGCCGAGGGGGCCGGCTTCGAGGTCGTCTACGCCAAGGGCACGGTGCCTGCCACCACGAGCGACTTCTCCCCGTACGTCGCGCAGCTCATGAGCGCCAACAAGGGCCACGCGCCGACCGTCATCGACTGCCTGTTGACGTCCCAGTGCGTGCAGGCGTGGCAGGCGCTCAAGGGAGTCGGCTTCACCGGGACGTACTTCCAGCCGCTGGGTCCGACCGACGCCGTGGCCAAGACGCTGGCGGGCACGGTGACCGAAACCTTCTGGAACCTGCAGCCCAATGCCGGGTACTCGCAGATGCTGGCCGACTTCAGCGCCTACAAGGCTGGCCTCCAACCCGTGGCCTACAGCACGGTTCCGGGCTACCTCGGGGCGGACATGTTCGTCCAGGGCTTGAAGAAGCTGGGGAAGAACATCACCCCGTCCGCCCTGCAGAAGGCCCTGTCGACACAGACCTGGCAGATCCCGAACTTCGTCGGTCCCACCAAGTACCCAGCATCAACCGTCTTGTCCACCCCGGCCTGCCTGGGGCTGCTCATGGACAACGCCGACGGCTCAGGCTTCACCCCCCTGTCCCCCTACGCCTGCAGCTATCGCACGTTCAAGCTCGATCCTCGCTTCCAGGGCTGACCGGCGTGGCTGAGGGGACGCTCGAGCTCGACGACATCGTCGTGCGCTTCGGCAGCCTGATCGCCCTCGACCGGGTATCGATGCACGTCGGCGCAGGAGAGATCTGCGGCCTGATCGGACCCAACGGGGCCGGCAAGACAACCCTGTTCGACGTCATCTCCGGTGTTCGCCAACCCGACCGGGGGCGCGTGTCGCTCGAGGGCCGCGACATCACGAAGAAGCGACCCTCGACCCGGGCGCGCCTCGGCGTCCATCGCACGTTCCAGCGCGTGCAGACCTTCGGCTGGCTGAGCGTCGAGGACAACGTCCTGGTCGCCAGTGAGTGGCACGGAGGTGGTGGCGGGGTGGTGGGAGATCTGGCGGGCTCACCCCTGCGTCGGCGGCGGGAACGGGCCAGGCGGAAGACCGCATCGGCGACCATCGAGCGGTGCGGACTGTCGGGAGTACGGACAGACATGGCGGGCTCGCTGCCGATCGGGATCTCCCGCATGGTCGAGTTCGCCCGAGCCACGTCGGAACCACCCAAGCTCCTGCTTCTGGATGAGCCGGCCTCGGGTCTCGATCAGGCCGAGTCGGACCTACTCGGCCGCCGCATCCAAGACGTTCGCTCCGAGACCGGGTGCGCGGTGATCATCGTCGAGCACGATGCCGGCTTCATCATGGACCACTGCGACCGGGTGGTCGTCCTGACCCTCGGATCGGTTCTGGCTGAGGGCACGCCGCACGAGATCCAGGCCAACGACGCCGTTCGAGCCGCCTATCTAGGCGACGACGCGCCCGCCAGGAGGGGCCGTTGATCGCGCACCGCAGGCGGCTTTCGCCGGCTCACGCCCTCGTTCGGTTCAGAGCCAGCCGCGACTGAGCATGGACAAGCTCCTCAACCTCGTCCTGCTGGGCGCCGTCACGGGTGCCATCTACTCGGTGATGGCTTCGGGCCTCGTTCTCACCTACTCGACCTCGGGCATCTTCAACTTCGCCCACGGCGCGGTCGCCTTCGTGGTTGCCTACCTCTACTACCAGTTGCACACCGGGCTGGGGGTCCCGATCGTGCCGGCTCTGATCGCGTCCGCCTTCATCTTCGGACCCCTGCTCGGACTGCTCCTCGACCGCGTGCTGCTGAGGCGATTGGCCCGAGCACCGGTCTACGCCAAGGTGGTGGGCACCATCGGGCTGCTGGTCGCCCTTCCGAACCTGGCCCAATGGTTATTCGTCACGGTGGGCAACACCGTGTTCCACCTCGGCCTGGCCGGCAACACCGCAACCGATCAGGGCTTGCAGGTGACGGGGATCGGACCCGACCCGGCCGCCGTCTACAACCCCTTGCACGGCGTCGCCATCAGCTCCGACCAGGTGGCGGTGTTCATCGTGGCCGCGCTGGCCGCCGTCGGTCTGTGGGTCGTCCTGCGCAAGACCCGACTGGGTCTGGAGATGCGCGCCGTCGTCGACAGCGAGACGTTGGCTGGGCTCCGGGGGGTGAACCAGGGCCGGACGTCATCGGCAGCCTGGGCGCTCACCATGCTCCTGGCCGGGCTCGGCGGCGTCCTCATCGCCCCGTTGTTCAGCCTCGACCCCAACACGTTCACGCTGGTCGTGCTGGGCGCCCTGGCCGCGGTCGTGCTGGGCGGGCTGCGGTCGCTGCCCATCGCCTTCCTGGGCGGCCTGGCCCTGGGGATCATCCAAAACCTGATCGCCGGCTACAGCAACGACCTGCCGGGGTTCCTGGCCAACCTGACCGGACTGAAGTCGGCCGTGCCGTTCCTGTTGGTCATCGTCCTCGGGCTGATGGTGGGGCGCGATCGCACGCGAGGCGCCGGTTCAGTGGCTGACAACGCTCCGCCCTCTGACCACCGTCGCGGCCTGCCCGCATGGCGGCGACGACTTCCCTGGGCCCTCGCCGTCGCCGCGCTCGTCGCCTTCTCGATGCAGTGGCTGCCGATCGGTGTGCTCAAGGCCAGCACCTATGACCAGACCGTGATCGCCCAGAGCCTGGCCACCGCCGTCATCATGCTGTCGTTCGTGGTGGTGACGGGAATGGGTGGCATGGTCAGCCTGGCCCAGGCCACGTTCGTGACGGCCGGCGGCTTCGCGCTGGGCTGGGCGATCAACCGCAACTGGGGCATCGACGTCCCCCTGCTGGCTCGCCACGGCCAGCTCAACTTCGCAGTGGCCACGATCATCGCCATGGTGGTGGCCGCCGCTCTGGGCGCCCTCATCGCGTGGCCCGCCACCCGACTCGGCGCGGTCTACCTCGCGATCTGGACGTTGGCGGCCGCCTTCTTCTTCACCCTGGTGCCGTACGGATACCAAGCCATCGGGCACGGCAGCGAGGGATGGGCGATCCGCTCCCCCACGCTCGACCTCCCGGGCCTCAGCTCGTTGCACCGGATCCTGACCAGCCAGAGCGGTCATTTCGACTTCAGCCAGCTTCCCGACCAGATCCTGCTCTTCCTCGCCGTCTTCGGGGTGGTGACCGCGGTCATCCACGCGCTGCTGCGATCGACCACCGGCCGGTCGATCCTGGCCGTGCGCAGCTCCGAGGTCGCCGCCGAGGCCACTGGCATCCGCGCCAACCGAACCAAGATCCTGATCTTCGCCCTGGCCGCCGGCATCGCCGGACTCGGCGGAGCCATGCTCAGCCTCTTCTCCTTCTCGATCAGCAACAGCACCGCCCCTCCCATCTTCGGGATGCTGTGGCTCGCCCTTGCCGTCGTGTACGGGGTGCGCCGTCCCGGTGGCGCGCTGCTCGCCGGCTTCTCCGTGGTCGCTGGCGCCGCCATCCTGCAGGGCATCGGATCGCTGCTACCGGGGACCGTGACCAAGGAGCTGATCGGCTCGGCCTTCTTCCTGCCCATCCTGTCGGGCATGGGCGCCATCGTCCTGGCCCAGGAGCCCGATGGCATCCTGGCCCTCGCCGGCTGGCGCAATCGGGACCGCACCCAAGCCCGCGTGCGGGCCGACATCGCCGCGGCTGAGGCCGAGCTGCACGGCGGTCGAGTCCCCGACCACGAACAGCGGCACCACACCGAGCCGAGCACTCCGCTCGCCACCGACGACGGCGCCCTCTCATTGCGCGGTGTCGTGGCCGGCTACCACGACATCGAGGTCGTCCACGGGGTCGACCTCGTCCTCGAGCCTAGACAGATCGTGGCCCTCCTCGGTGCCAACGGTGCCGGTAAGTCGACGTTGTGCGCCGTGATCGCCGGTCTCGTCGAAGCGAGCGCGGGATCGGTCCGAATGCACAGCCAGGACGTGACCGCGTGGCCCGCATTCCAGCGCGCCCGCGAGGGCGTCCTGCTGATCCCCGAGGCCCGCGGCGTCTTCCCCGGTCTCAGCGTGGATGACAACCTCGCCGTATTCCTGCGCACATCCGAAGAGCGTGAGCTCGCCTATGAACGCCTGCCCACGTTGGCCACGCGCCGCGACGAGCACGCGGGGAACCTCTCAGGTGGCGAGCAACAGATGCTCAGCGTGGCCCCCGCTCTGGTCAAACCACCGCGGGTCCTGATCGCAGACGAACCGACCCTGGGTCTGGCCCCGCTCATGGCCGAAGAGATGATGCGAGCGATCATGGACATCCGCGACCAGGGCTCGACGGTTCTGCTGGTCGAGGAGCACGCCCACCACGCCTTGGCCGTGGCCGACGTCCTGGCGTACATGGAGCTCGGGAACATCACCTGGGTCGGACCACGCGCTGAGGTCGACCTCGACGAGCTCAGCTCGGTCTACCTGGGCGGAGCGATCGAAACGCGAGCATAGTATGTACAATGTGACCATCTGATGGTGATGGACCAGGGGGAAGTCGTGGCTGGTGTGTTCGAGGACCTCTTCGTGCTGGATCTGTCCTGGGGCATCGCCGGTCCGATGACCACCATGATGCTGGCTGACGGTGGCGCAAACGTCACTCGCATCGAGTCTCCGGACGGAGACCCGTCGGCCGACCCGACTGGGTGGCGGGTCTGGAACCGAGGCAAGCGAAGCGCGACCCTCGACCTCCGGGCGGCCGACGAACTGGCCACGTTCCGCCGGATGGCGTCGGAGGCGGACATCCTGGTCGAGTCGTTCTCACCTGGCACCATGAGCCGCCTGGGAGCGTCCCACGACGAACTGGCGAGGGTGAACCCGCGCCTCATCACCTGCTCGATCTCGGCGTACGGATCGAGCGGTCGCCACCACGAGCGCCCTGGCTACGACGGGCTGGTGGCCGCCCGCACGGGGCTCCTGTACGACCAGCGTGGTCGCCGGGGCACGGCGATGGAGTACCTGGCCGGCCGACCGGGTCCGCTGCCCGAGTTCGACGCGCCCGAGGGCCGGCGACGGGGCACGAGCCGTTCGGGCCCGATCTTCCCGCGCACGCCTTGGCCCAGCCTCGGCGCGGCCTATCTGGCCACCCTCGGGACGACGGCCGCGCTCCGCGCCCGGGAGCTGACCGGCGAGGGCCAGCACGTGCACACCTCGCTCCTCGAGGGCGCGCTCGCCGCGGTGTGCCTCAACTGGCAGCGCGTCGAGAACCCCGATGCAGCCCCTGTACTGGATGTGGCCGACGGACTCCCGCTCGATCGAGGGGCTCTTCGAGTGCGCCGACGGCCGCTGGGTGCACCACTGGACGGTGCGGCCCCGCTGGGTGCTGGCCGCCGCCGAGGGCGACGAACTGGTGCCGTCGCCCATCGAGGACGCCTACCGCGACGACCCCGACCGGGTCTCGATGGAGCCCGACGGGATGCTGACCGGGAACTTCCTCTACCCGATGCTGGTCGAAGCGTTCAAGAAGTTCCCGAGCGACGCCTGGGTGGCCGCCGGTGAGGCGGCCGGCATGGGTGTCGCCCTGGTTCGCTCCCCGGCCGAAGCCCTCGCCGACCCGTCCTTCCTGGCTGACGGGTGTGTGGCCGAGGTCGACGACCCCGAGGTCGGCCCGATCCGCCACGTCGGGCCGGTGCTCGAGTTCTCCGCCACCCCGGCACGGATGCAGGGTCCCGCCCCCCGTCTCGGCGAGCACACCGACGACGTCCTGGCCGAGTGGTCACCTCGGTCGAGCGGCGAGCACGACGAGTCCTCGAATGCGCCGACCTCCGCGATCGTCGAGCTCGCTGCGCCATCCCCTCGCCGGGGTTCGGGTGCTCGATCTCGGCCTGGGCGTGGCCGGTCCGTTCGCGGGACGCATGCTGGCCGACCTGGGCGCCGACGTCATCAAGGTGCACGCGCTGCACGACTCCTACTGGGCCGGGACCCACATGGGGCTGGCCACCAACCGCGGCAAGCGCAGCGTCGCGCTGAACCTGAAGGATCCGCGAGGGCGCGAGGTGCTCGAACGGCTGCTGGCCACCGCCGACGTCGTCACCACCAACTGGCGTCCCGGGGCGGCCGCTCGCCTGGGTCTGGACTTCGACTCGCTGCACGAGCGATACCCGAACCTCGTCCATTGCAACAGCCGCGGCTACGAGCGAGGGCCCCGCTCGGACCTGCCGGGAACGGACCAGAGCTCGGCGGCACTCACCGGGGCCGAATGGGAGGACGGCGCGTGCGACGCGGGCAACCCGCCGTTGTGGAGCCGATCCAGCATGGGCGACAGCGGCAACGCGCTCCTTGCCGCCATCGCCATCACGGCCGCCCTCTTCCACCGCGAGCGCACCGGACAGGCCCAGGCGGTCAGCACCGCCATCGTCAACGCCGGCTTGTTGGCTTCCTCGTACGCCTGGATCCACCGTGACGGCCGGCCGGCTGACTGGGGCCACGTCGATGCCGATCAGTTCGGTCTCGGTCCCTTCTATCGACTGTACGAGTGTGCGGGGGACACCTGGCTGTTCGTTGCCGCCCCCGAACCGGCTCAACGCCAACGCCTCGCCCATGTGGTGGGCGAAGCCCTGGGCGACCCCGACAACGCCGACACCGGCGAGCGCCTGTCTGACCGCTTCCGGGAACGCTCCGCAGCCGACTGGTTCGTGGTGCTCGACGCTGCCGATGTGCCGGTCGAGGAGGTGAACGAATCGTTCTGCCGAGAGCTGTTCGACGATCCCGAGGCACGCGATCTCGGGCTGATCGCCGAGACGTGGGCCGGCGGCGTGGGGCGCTTCGAGGATCCTGGCGTGCTGGTGCATCTGGACACGACACCCGGCGTCATCCAGCGCGGGCCGTGTCGTTGCGGTGAGCACTCGCGCGAGATCCTGCGTGAGGTCGGCTACGACGACGACGAGATCGATGTCATGGTCAGCGACCGTGCTGTCCTCGATGCCCCGGTGGTGCGAACGTGACCGGGCCCCGTCCCGTCCACACAGGAGCAACGCGATGACCCGCCCGGCCCCAGTCGTCACCGGCGACAACGAAGGCTTCTGGTCGGCGGCCGCTGAAGGACGCCTGGTCACGCAGCGCTGCACGGCTTGTGGTCGCTTGTCCCATCCGCCCCGGCCCATGTGCCCGGACTGCCACTCACTCGACCAGGAGTTCATCGACGTGGCCGGTACCGGGACGATCTACAGCTACTCGATCCTGCACCATCCGCAGAACCCGGCCTTCGAGTATCCCGTCGTGGCCGTGCTCGTCGAACTGGACGAGGGCCCCAGGATCCTCTCCAACCTGATGGGTTGCCCACCCGACCTGGTCCACATCGGGATGGCCGTCCAGGTGACGTTCGAGCCAGCGGCCCACGACACCGCGGTGCCCGTCTTCACTCCGTCGGAGGCGAGGGTATGAGCCCGATGCTCGACGGGACCACCTCGATCGTCGGCGCCGGCCAGACCGAGTTCTCGACCGACGCGGGGCGCAGCGAAACCCAGCTGGCGGCCGAAGCCATTGTTGCGGCGCTGGCCGACGCCGGACTCACCACCGACGACGTCGACGGTCTGGTCAGCTACACGATCGACCCCGTCGAGGAGACCGAGTTGGTTCGGACGCTCGGCTTCGGCGAGGTCAACTGGTCCAGCCGCGTGCCCTACGGCGGCGGTGGCTCGCAGGGCGTCCTGCACCACGCCGCGGCCGCCGTGGCCTCCGGCCTGGCCGAGGTGGTGGTGGCCTATCGGGGTGTCAAGGCGCGCTCGGGCGCACGGTTCGGCCGCGCCGAGGTGAGCGGACGACCCGGCTCGTCGCACGCAGGCACGACCGCCGGGCAGTGGTGCTCACCGTTCGGGGTGCTCACTCCGGCCGCGTGGATGTCGCTGAACGCCACGCGCTACATGCACACCTACGGCGTGACCAGCGCCGACTTCGGTCGTGCGGTGGTGCAGCTGCGGGCCTACGCCGCCACCAACCCCAACGCCCGCTTCTTCGGTCGGCCCATCACCCTCGAGGACCACCAGGCCTCCCGATGGATCGCCGAACCGGCGATCCGGCTCTTCGACTGCTGCCAGGAGACCGACGGCTCGGTCGCGCTCGTGGTCACCTCGGCCGCCCGGGCTCGTGACACCCACGCGCCGGTCACCATCGTCGCGGCCGGCATGGCCGGTCTGTTCGAGGAGGAGATCGCCAGCAACCACTACCGCCCGGATCTGGCCACGATGGACGGCTCGACGGCGCTGGCCCGGCGCCTGTTCGACGCCAGCGGCATCTCACGCGACGACGTCGACGTGGCCATGATCTACGACGCCTTCTCGCCCATCCTGCTCATGCAACTGGAAGGCCTCGGCTTCTGCGGCCCGGGCGAGGCCAAGGACTTCGTGGCCGAGGGGAACCTCGGCCCGACCGGCAGCCTGCCCTGCAACCCCAACGGCGGGCTCATCGGCGAGGGCTACATCCACGGCCTCAACCTGACGCTCGAAGCGGTCAGGCAGATCCGAGGCACCGCCGCCAACCAGATCACCGACGCGCAGACGGTCCTGGTCAGCGCCAGTCGCACCGGGGTCCTCCTGCGCTCGCCTTCAGTGGGCTGATGAGACACCTCGCACGACGCCCACCGCCGAAGCGACCGAGTGGCCGCCCTATCCTCACCCCAGAGCCGATCGAACAGGGACGACACGCGTGACCCAACCCAAGCATCAAGAGGTCCCGCGAGACCGGAGCCGGCGTCGCCGCCGCGGCGCCGGGGACGCGGACACCGAGGCGAGCTCGGGACGGACCCAGATCATCGAAGCCGCCATCGCCTCGATCCTCGAGGTCGGTTTCTACCGGGCCAGCACCAACGAGATCGCCCGCCGCGCCAACGTGAGCTGGGGAGCGGTCCAGTACCACTTCGGCACCCGCGAAGCGCTCATGATGGCGGTCGTCGAGGTGCTCGACGACCGGTTCACAACCGCGATGCAAGCGGCCCACGTCGTGGGTGAGACCACTGAGGAGCGCGTCCGGTCGCTCTACCGCATCCTCGGCAAGCAGTACGACACCCCGGAGGTGTTCGTGCGCCTGCAGATCGTGCTCAACCTGCAGCACGATCCCGACACGTCCGACGACGTGAACCAGGAGATCGCCGACCAGGCCCGGCGCTCCGAGGCGACCGTTCGACGACTGTTGAGCGAAGCCCTTGGGCCTGGGGCCACCCGAGTGGCATCACAGGCGCTGTTCCATGCGCTGCGCGGCTACGCCCTGAGCGTCCAACTGGCCAGGACGATGCCCTCCCAGGGCTCGAACCGCCAGACCGAGGCCGCTACCCAGCTGTTCCTGCGCAGCCTGGCGCAGGCCGACGAGATCTTCACAGGCGAACAGAGCCCCGGAGGCTGAGCGCTAGAGGTTCCAGACCCGCTCGGCGTTGGCGCAGACCATCAGGTCTCGTTCCTCGGCGGGCATTCCCTCGAACTGGTCACGAACCACCTGTCGCGAGTTGGGCCAGCTGGTCACCGGATGGGGGAAGTCGGTCGACCACAAGAGGCTCTTGACACCGAGCAGATCCCGCACCCGCTCGAGACCCATCCGCTCGTCGATGAAGGTGAGCGAGACGTTGCGATGGAAGTAGCTGCTCGGCAGGTCGGTGATCGCTGGGAACTTGTACCCCTGCCGCCTGACCATGTCGTCGACGGTGTCGAGCCACCACGCCACCCAGGTCAGACCGGGCTCGACGAACACGGCCTTGAGCCGCGGAAAGCGCTCGAAGACTCCGCCCATGATCAACATGCCGAACGCCTCGGCCGTCATCAACGGTGTGACCGGCACCATGATCCCGTTGTTGGGCGTGGGATCGCGAGAAGCAAGCTCGTCGAGTGTGGTCTTCAGGCCGATGTGGAAGCACACGGGAAGCCCGGAGTCCTCGATGGCTGAGAACAGCGGCGCGTACTCCTCGTGGAAGTAATCGGGGCAGTCCAGCTCGGCCGGGAACACGGGTAGCTGAAGCGACTTGCCGCCGAGGCCGACCACCCGCTCGACCTCGGCTACCGCCAGGTCGATGTCGTGAATCGGGATCTGGTACGAGACGATCAACCGCTTGGGATCGACCTGGGCGAAGTCGGCCAGCGCATCGTTGAAGGCTCGAACCGCGGGGCCGACCGCACCCTCGACGTTGGCCAGGTAGCGAAAGGCGCTCACCTCGGAGTACAGCACCTCTACGTCGACCCCGTCGGCATCCATGTCGGCCAGCCGAGCCTCCGGATCCCAATAGCCCTTGCGGCTGAAGGCCGCGTTGGAGGCTGCGAGCTGCTCGGCCCGATCGGCAGCCGCCTGTTCGGGGTCGACGGCGACCATCTTCGCCCCTGCCCGATTGGCCGCGCCCGTGCCCTTGGCCATCCGCCGCTCATAGGCGTCAGAGGCGGCGTCGTAGACCGCGTGGTGGCGGGGTTCGAGGTAGCGCTTCACCTGGTCGTGGGTGATGTGGAGATGGGAGTCAGCCGAGATCAGCCGATCGGTCATGAGGGCTCCTTGTTCGTCCGGCGCCGGGCGCCGCAGTGTCAGGTGAGGATGGGCACGGCGCGGTAGCCGCGGACCGTCGAGGTGTGGACGCGCTCGAGGCCCGATCGGTCGATCTCCCAGGTTGGGAAGCGAACCAGCGTCTCTTCGAGGGCCACGCGGCCCTCGAGTCGGGCCAAGGCGGCGCCCAGGCAGAAGTGGATGCCGTAGCCGAAGGACAGGTGCGGACCTCTGCGCCGGATGTCGAAGCGATCGGGGTCGGGATAGGCACGCTCGTCGCGCCCGGCACTGCCGGTGAGCAGCAGGACCTTGGAGTCCTTGGGAACGTCGACACCGTGCAAGGTCACGTCTCGGGTCGTCCAGCGGCCGTTCACCGGCGAGGGGGCTTCGAAGCGCAGGAGCTCTTCGACCGCTCCGGGCAACAGCTCGGAGTCGGCCGCCAACTCGGCCCGCTGGTCCGGGTGGTCAGCCAACACCACCGCGGCGTTGCCGAGCAGCTTCGCGACCGTCTCGGTGCCGGCGGTGTAGAGCAGCACGGCGAACGTGGCGCTCTCGTGGGGTGTCAGGCGTCGCGCCCGACCTTGCTCCACCACCTCGGCCTGGACGAGGTCGGTGATCATGTCGTCTCGCGGGTCACGAGTCCGGTCCTCGACGAGCTCCATGAGGTACCCGGCCAGCGTCAGCGCGGCGGTGGCCGAGACGTCGTTGACCATGCCCACGCCGGGCTCGATGTGGAACATCTCGTCGACCAGACAACGGAGCTGCTCCTGGTATTCCAACGGCACGCCGACCAACGACGAGATCACCCTCGACGGCAGCTGGGCTCCGAAGTCGGCCACGAAGTCGAAACCGGGCTGGCCCACGAACGGATCGAGCAGCTGGCCGCAGATCGCCCGCAGCTGTTCGGCGAGCCGAGCGACCCGCCTCGGCGTCAGTGCACGCGACACGATGGTTCGCAGGCTGGTGTGATCAGGTGGATCGAGGAAGATCATCATCCCCGTGTCGGCCATCTCGGTGCCCATCCGCTCGAGCACCGTCCCCCGAGCCGAGCTGTAGGTCACCGGATCACGATGGGCGGCCTCGACGTCGGAGAAGCGGCTCAGCGCCCAGAAGTCGTGCTGGTCGTTGCGGTAGACGGGCGCCTCGTCCCGCAGCTTGACCCACACCGGATAGGGATCGTCGTCCAGGGCGGCGTCGAACGGGTCCCAGTAGATGGGGCCCCGGTGCACGTCAGCCGGCGCGGTCACCATGGCTTCCCCTCACCAGTTGCTGATAACTTGCTATGTACTATGGCAGGGCGGCTGCGGAGCGGCAACTCCATTCCGTCTAGCGGCGGGTGACGAAGAGGGATCGACCAACATGCAACTCAAGCCCGGGACCAGGCTGCGGAGCGCCGTGGACATCACTGAGGTCGTCGTGGTCCGCGCCCCCGTGGCGCCCGTCGAGATCTGCTGCGGCGGACACCCGATGCTCGACCTCGATGACACCGCGATGACCGGCGAGCCAGATCCCGCTTGGACGGGAGGAACGCTGCTCGGCAAGCGATACGGGAGCGAGGAACTGGGACTCGAGGTGCTCTGCACCAAGCCCGGCGCCGGCACACTGAGCGTCAACGGGAACGCGCTCGAGTTCGCGCGAGCCAAGCCCCTGCCCGCCTCTGACTGAGAGCAGCATGTCGGGGTAGGAGTAGAGCTCGATGCCCAAGGCCGTTCGGTTCAGCAGCTACGGAGGTCCAGAGGTCCTCGAGATCGTCGACGTCCCCCGACCCGTGCCCGGTGCC
Organism: uncultured Microthrixaceae bacterium; assembly: GCA_963734965.1. Taxonomy (GTDB): domain Bacteria; phylum Actinomycetota; class Acidimicrobiia; order Acidimicrobiales; family Acidimicrobilacustridaceae; genus UBA4742. The sequence continues at coordinate 1,914,467 of CAVTJK010000004.1, forward strand.
GGGCAGGTCTTGGTGCGCATGAGAGCCGCGGGACTCAATCCCGGTGAGTCGAAGATCCGCCAAGGGCTCCTCCACGCCCGGTTCCCGGCCACCTTTCCCTCGGGCGAGGGCAGCGACCTGGCCGGAATCGTCGAGGAGGTCGGGCCCGACATCGACGGCGTGGCCGTGGGCGACGAGGTCGTCGGCTTCACCGACCAGCGAGCCAGCCACGCCGAACTTGTCCTCGTCGAGGTCGCCAACGTGGTCGCCAAGCCGGGCGACGTCCCTTGGGATGTTGCCGGGTCGCTGTTCGTGGCCGGGACCACCGCCTACGCCACCGTGCGAGCGGTGGCCGCCGACACCGGAGACGTCATCGTCGTCGCCGGTGCTGCTGGCGGTGTGGGTGCGACGGCCAGCCAGCTGGCCCGGCTGAAGGGCGCACAGGTCATCGGAATCGCCGGAAGCGCCGACCACGCGTGGCTGGAGGCTCTCGGCGTCGCGCCCATCGGCTACGACGGCGACGTGGCCACTCGTCTCGAGGCACGGCACATCGACGGCTTCATCGACACGGTGGGCCAAGGCTACGTGAAGATGGCCATCGAGCTCGGCGTCGACCCACACCGCATCGACACGATCGCCGACTTCGCGGCGATCGAACAGCTGGGCGTCAAGGGCGAGGGGAACGCCGCCGCCGCCAACAGCTCGGTGCTCGCCGAGCTCCTCGATCTGATCAGCCAAGGCAAGCTCGACTTCCCGATCGCGCGGGCCTTCCCGCTCGCCGAGGTCCGTGAGGCCTACGAGTTCCTCGAGGCCAAGCACGGTAGGGGCAAGGTCGTGGTGACGAACTGACACCATTTGGCGAGGCGCATTCGGGCGAGCTCGCGAGTGCTCTGCTCAGAGAGCCGCCTGAGACCAAGAGGATCGCGGACCCGTCGATCAACTACCGTCCGGCGGGCATGCCCCACGAGGAGATCGACGGCGTCCCCATCTGGTACGAGGAGCACGGCGACGCCGACGGCCCGCCGCTCGTGGCCCTGCACGGCGGCATCGTCACGTTCGAGGGCAGCTTCGGCGACGTGCTTCCGTGGCTGGCGCGAGGGACGCCGGGTCATCGGCGTCGAGCTCCAGGGCCACGGCCACACGCCCGACACCGGTCGGGCCATGTCGATCGACCGCTTCGCCGACGACGTGGCCGAGCTGATCGACCGTGTCGCGGGCGGCGGACCGGTCGACGTGTGGGGCTACAGCCTCGGCGCCCTCACCGCCACGAGCCTGGCCCTGCGCCATCCGGCCAAGGTCCGACGCCTCGTGCTCGCCGCGTCGAACATCCGACCCGACGGCTACCACCCCGAGATCACGGCGCCCGAGCAGGACGACCCGCGGCTGCCGACCGAGGAGGAGTTCGCCGCCTGGCAGGCCGCCTACGAGGCGGTGGCGCCGAACCCAGCCGACTTCTTCCCGTTCCTCGAGCGCATGCAGCCGGTCGTCCACGACTTCGCCGGCTGGACCGCCGACGAGATCCGGTCGATCAGCGCCCCCACGTTCCTCGTGATCGGCGACCGTGACTTCGTCCGCCTCGACCACGCCGCCGAGATGCTCGACCTCTTCCCCGACTGCCGGCTCGCCGTCCTGCCGGCGACGAGGCACACCGAGGTCATGCAGCGGGCCGACGAGCTGCGGGCGCTCGTGGGCCCGTTCCTTGCGTAGCGCTCCGCCGAAACATCCGTGGTCGCCAGACTCCACGAGCCCGGAGTTGGTCACACCCCACGGCGAAGCTGTTCGAGCAGGTCGGCCAGCTCCGCGGGGCGGGACAGGAAGGGCGAGTGGCTGCCGTCGATCTCGTCGGGAACGATCCCGAGGCGATCCTGGACGACCCGGCGGGCCCACTCGGGCGACACCATGCGGTCTGCCCGGCAGAGGATGTATCGAGTCGGGACATCAGGCCACTCCGCCAGTGGCCACGGCTCGGTGAACACCGACGAGGACTGGCCGCGCAGCTCGGACACGGCGCGGGCCGCGACGTCCGGCGGGACGTCGTGGTAGAAGGCGGCGATGGCGGCGGCGTCAGACATGATCACGGGATCGTCCGCCGGATCGGCTGACTCGGATGGGGCGTCCTCGGGCTCCAGCTTCGGGGCGAAGCCCGTGGCCTCCCACAGCTCGAGGCAGGTCTCGCCGGGTCGGGGCACCATGGCTGCCAGCAGCACCAGCAGGTCGGCATCCAGTCCTTCCGCCACGATCGGTCCCACCAGCCCACCGAGCGAATGGGCCACGACCACGGTGTCGGTCGCGTCGCCGACCGCGTCGCCGACCGCGTCGATGACCACTTGGGCGTGGTCCATGAGGGTGGCGGCGGGGTCGATGGGCAGGTCCGGTGCTACGACCACATGGCCGCGCCGTTCGAGCTCGGCGGCCAGCAGGTACCAGCACGAGCCCCCGTGAGCGCCCCCGTGGATCAACGTGTACGTGCTCATGTCGACCTCACCCTCCTCCCCCGCTAGGCGCGTCCCGACCCTAGCGAGCACGGGCCGACCTGGCCTCCAGGGTCCGCAGGATGTGAGCCTCGTGAAGCGCACCTCACCAGTCGATACCGCCGCCGGACCGAAGCGTCGCAGACCGCACGGTGCTCCCACCTTGAAATGGTGTCGAGCCGGGCGCCCGGTGTCCGGCACGGAAGCCGCGTAACCCGTCCGGGCCATAGCGCCCTCGTACGCTGGCCACATGGGTGACGCACAGGCTCTCGGACCACCTCCCGAAGGGCGCGTCTGGGCGCGACGTGCGGTCAACGAACCGCTCCGGCGACTGAACTTCCACGAGCGCGTCTCGACGTCGATGTGGTTCGTACCCGGCCTGTTCGTCGCGGGCGCATTCGTGTTGTCCAGGCTCACCGTTGCCATCGACCGCGCCCTCGACTGGCGGGGTACGCCGTCCTGGTTGCTGACCGCGAACGCCAACGCGGCCGCCGCCCTCACCGCAACGGTGGCCACGGCGATGCTCACCTTCCTGGGCGTCGTGTTCGCGACCACGCTGGTCGCGATCCAGCTTGCCGGCGGGCAGTACTCCCCCCGCATCGTGCGGGTGTTCGTACGGTCTCGACTCACCCATCTGACGCTCGGCACCTTCCTGGCCACATTCGTCTTCGCCCTGAACGGCCTGGTCTCGGTGCGCGACGGTGACAACCCACTCGTGCCGGCGGTGACCGTGTCGATGGTGTACCTGCTGTTGTTGGCGACGCTGGCCATGTTCGTCACGTTCCTGCACGGAATGGCCAAGATGCTCCGAGTCCAATACCTGTTGAACCGAGTCACCGACGAAGGACGAGCCGCGATCCTCCACGCCTTCCCGCCCACCGACACCTATGTCCTCGCTGCGGATCCCGACATCGTACGAGGCGCGAGTGCGGTGGTGTCCAACGGAACAGACGTCGGCGTACTGCAATCGGTCGACCGCGCCGCGCTGGTACGACTTGCCGGGCAACGCGACGCCCACGTCCAACTCCTCGTCGAGGTGGGTGAGTACCTCGCTGTCGCCACACCGATCGCCCGTGTGCACCAAGGGCCGAGTCAGGAGATGACCGGCGAGGACGTCGCCGGGTGCTTCCTGCTCGGCGGTGAGCGCACCCTGATCCAGGATCCCGGGTTCGTGTTCCGCCAACTGGTCGATGTCGCCATCCGCGCGCTGTCGCCCGCTGTGAACGACCCGACCACCGCCGTGCAGGCGATCGATCGGATGGTCGACCTGCTCGCGACCGTCGCTGAACGGGCTGACCCACCGGGCTGGTACCTCGACGGCGCCGGCGTCGCCCGGCTGCGTTGTCGGGAGCCCAGCCTCGGGCGCCTGATCGACCTCTCCTTCATCGAGGTCATCCGGTACGGAGCGGACAGTCCGCAGGTGGTCCGGCGCTTGAACGCCGCGTTCGATGTGTTGTCCGGCATCGTCGCACCGGAGGCCGTCGCGAGGATCGACGAGCTCCGCCGAGTGCTCGATCAGACGCGACAAGAGCTGATGCCGTCGGCCTTCGAACGCGTCAGTGGCCAACCGGACAGACACGGTCTCGGCTGAGCCGCCACCGCTCCGATCCCCCGCCCTCGTTTCGCCGCCAGTACCAAGTTACACGAGGGTGGGGGGCTTGCTGCAAGTGGCCCAAGTGTGCTGACACTGCACGACACAAGCCGTGCCCCAGACAGTCGGCGCGACCGATGGTGGGGGGACGAGACGGCCGATGGGCTGAGGGGAAGTGATCGATGGGCAGCTATGTGCTGGATCTCGAGGAGATCGACCAGACGCAGCTTGCGGTCGTCGGCGGAAAGGGCGCCAACCTCGGGGAGCTCTCGCGGATCGAAGCCATCCGCGTGCCGGCTGGCTTCTGCGTCACGACCGACGCCTTCGGGCGGATCGTCGCTGAAGCGCCATCGATCGACGAAACCCTCGATCGGCTGTCGCGCCTGAACGCCGAGGACTTGGAGGCCATCCGCACGCTCAGCGCCGAGATCCGCCAGGTCCTCGAGAGGATCGCCATCCCCGACGACCTCAGAGCGGCCATCACCGGGGCCGTCGCCGGGCTCGGCGAGCAGGGGGCCTACGCCGTCCGATCGAGCGCGACGGCCGAGGATCTGCCGACGGCCTCGTTCGCCGGCCAGCAGGACACCTACCTGAACGTCGTGGGCCCGACGGCGGTGCTCGACCACGTCAGCCGGTGCTGGGCCTCGCTCTTCACCGAGCGAGCCGTCACCTACCGCCTGCGCAACGGCGTCGACCACCGCAAGGTCCACATGGCCGTGGTCGTGCAGCAGATGGTCTTCGCCGAAGCGGCCGGCATCATGTTCACCGCCGACCCCGTCACGTCCGACCGCAAGGTCCTCTCCATCGAAGCGACCTTCGGCCTCGGCGAGACCTTGGTCTCAGGCCTGGTGAACGCCGACGCCTACCGGGTGCGCGACGGCGAGATCGTCGACAAGGCGGTCGCGACGAAGCAACTCGCCATCCACGCCCTGCCGGCCGGCGGAACGCAGGAACAGGCGATCGATCCAGACCAGCAAGCGAAGGCCGCGTTGACCGATGCGCAGGTCGAGCGGCTCGCGCAACTGGGTCGGCGGATCGAAGCCCACTTCGGCCGCCCCCAGGACATCGAGTGGTGTCTGGTCGACGATGGCTTCGAGATCGTCCAGAGCCGGCCGATCACCACGCTGTTCCCCATCCCCGCGGCCGGCGACCGGGAGAACCACGTGTATGTCTCCGTCGGACACGGGCAGATGATGACCGACGCCATGAAGCCCCTGGGGATCTCCCTGTTCCAGCTCACGGCCGGCCCGCCGATGCACGAGGCCGGCGGGAGGCTGTTCGTCGACGTCACCCAGCGCCTGGCCACCCCTGCGAGCCGGGCGGGCACCTTGGAGGCCCTGGGGAGAGGCGATCCGCTGATCGGTGACGCGCTGGCGACCATCGTCGAACGTGGCGACTTCATCCGGCCGCTCACGGGCGAGGGTCCTGGTGTGGTGCCGCCGGGTGCGATGCCGCCCGACGACGCGCCCGCCCCGATCGAGACCGACCCGGCGATCGTCACCGATCTGATCGGGGCCAACCAGGAGTCGATCGCGGCCTTGCAGCGCGACATCCAGACGAAGACGGGAGCGGCACTGGTCGACTTCATCCTGGACGACATCCCGGAACTCAAGCGGATCCTGTTCGATCCGCGGAGCCACCAGGTGTTCATGTCGGCCATGGAGGCCACGTGGTGGCTGAACGAGCACCTGGAAGCGTGGTTGGGCGAGAAGAACGTGGCCGACACCCTCACGCAGTCCGTCCCGCACAACATCACGTCGGACATGGGGCTGGCGCTGTTGGACGTCGCCGACGTGATCCGTCCGTACCCGGAGGTGGTGGCCTTCCTGCAACACGTCGAGGACGAGGGCGTCGACAACGAGCAGTTCCTGGACGAACTGGCCGGGCGGGTGGGTGGGCCCGAAGCCCGGGATGCCATCGTCGCCTTCCTCGACAGGTACGGCATGCGCTGCGTCGGCGAGATCGACATCACCAGGCCCCGTTGGAGCGAACGCCCCACCACGCTCGTGCCTGTGATCCTCGGCAACATCAAGAACTTCGAGGCGGGCGCCGGCGAGCGGCGGTTCGAGCAAGGACGGCAGGAGGCCATGGCGAAGGAAGAGGAGGTGCTGGCGCGGCTGCGGGCGCTGCCCGACGGCGAGCAGAACGCCGAGGAGACCAAGCGCAAGATCGACCGGGTCCGCACCTTCATCGGGTATCGGGAGTATCCGAAGTACGGGATGGTCAGCCGGTACTTCGTCTACAAGCGGGCCTTGATGAAGGAGGCCGAGCGCCTCGTGCAGGCGCAGGTGCTGCACGACAAGGACGACATCTTCTATCTCACGTTGCCCGAGCTCCGCGACGTCGCGCGGACGAACCGGGTGGATGACCAGCTCATCTCCCAGCGCCAGGACGCGTTCAGGTCGTATCAGGCGCTCACCCCGCCTCGAGTGCTCACCTCGGATGGCGAGATCGTCGCCGGGTCGTACCGACGCGACGGGCTGCCCTCGGGTGCGCTGGTCGGCCTGGCGGTGTCGGCCGGGATCATCGAGGGGCGGGCCCGCGTCATCCCCGACATGGCGGAGGCCGACGTCGAATCGGGCGACATCCTGGTCACGGCCTACACAGACCCCAGCTGGTCGCCCCTGTTCGTCGCTATCGCGGGCTTGGTGACCGAAGTCGGGGGCCTGATGACGCATGGTGCCGTGATCGCCCGGGAGTACGGATTGCCGGCCGTCGTCGGCGTGGAGCACGCCACGCGGCTGATCCAGGATGGGCAGCGAATCCGTGTGAACGGAACCGATGGTTACGTCGAGATCCTGGCCTAGGAGATGACCGAGCAACTCGAGGTGGACCCATCAGGAGACGAGGAGCTGCGTCGGGAGCGCGCCTACCTCGATGCCGCCTACGACCGCGTCGTGGCCCTGCGCGGTTCGGCCGAGGGCATGGCCGGCGCGGCCCGGCTCACCGACACCAGGAACGCCCAGGCGCTGTTCGAGCGCGACAGCGCCATCGCCCACGCCGGGCACCGGCTGGCCGCCCTCGACATCGCGAAGGACCGTCTGCTCGTGGGTCGTCTCGACCTCGCCGACGGCAGCTGCCTGTACGTCGGACGCCTCGCGGTCGCGGACGAGGACGGTGATCCGCTCGTCGTCGACTGGCGGGCGCCGGCCGCCAAGCCGTTCTACCGGGCGTTGCCCCATGACCCGATGGGCGTCGTGCGGCGGCGCCACTTCCGTTGGCGAGAGGGCGAGCTGGTCGGGCTGGAGGACGAGGTCTTCGACGTCAGCGCCGCGGGCGATGCGGGTCTGCACCTCGTGGGCGAGGGTGCGCTGTTGGCTGCCCTCGAGGCGCCGCGCACCGGCCGGATGCAGGATGTGGTCGCCACGATCCAGGCGGAACAGGACGTCGTGATCCGTCGCCCCCGCGCCGGCGTGACCGTCGTCCAGGGCGCGCCGGGCACCGGCAAGACGGCGGTCGCGCTGCATCGGGCGGCCTACCTGCTCTACGCCGAGCGGGCCCGGCTGGCCGGAACCGTCCTCTTCGTCGGGCCGTCGGCGACGTTCCTGCGGTACGTGGCCGACGTCGTGCCGTCGCTCGGTGAGGACAGGGTGGTGCTGGCCACGCCGGCCGATCTCGGCCCTGCCGTCGCGGTGTCCAAGGTCGATTCACCGGCGGCGGCCGCGGTGAAAGGTGACCTCCGCATGGTCGACGTCCTCGCCCGGGCCGTCCGCGCCCACGAGGGGGCGCCGGGCGCGGGCATCGAGATGTGGGCCGGTCGGTTCCGCCTGGTGATCGACCACGACGACCTCGTATCCATCATCAGGACGGCGAGGCGAGGGTCGAACAGTCACAACGGCGGCCGGCCGCTGGTGGAGCGCCTTCTGCTGCAGGCGCTGGACGCCGCATACCAGCACAGACTCGAGCGCGACCTCCAATTCGGGCGCATCGGCCCGGAAGGGGTCCGGTACGCGCCGGCCCTCATCGACGTCCTGGACCAGGATGCGCTGGCCCAGGCCCTCGACAGGATGTGGCCCCTGCTCAGCCCCGAGATGCTCGTGCGCCGGCTGTTCACGTCGCACTCGCGCCTGCGCCCGCGCCGGGCGCGACATCCTCACCGCCGACGAACTGGACGCGCTCGAGACCACGAGCGACGAAGACGAGGGATGGACCGAGGCCGATGTGGCCCTCCTCGACGAGGCCGACCTCCTGCTCGGGCCAGTCCCGACGCGCCAGCGGCGCGCGGGCGGGCGGCGACGGAGGCTCGACCACGTCGCCGAGCGGATCCTGGAGGAGCGGCTGCCCGACTGCCCGCGGTGCGGGCGCCCACTCGAGTACCTGCCGGGAGAGGCGTCCGGAACCGACCGGCTGGACTGCCGTGAGTGCAAGGCCACGTTCGCCACGACCGCGCTCATGGGTGACCCCGCCGCCAACGAGCTGCACGGCGTGTACGAAGAGCTCGCCCACCAGTTCGAAGAGGAAGAGGTGGTGGCGGTGCGCCCGGCCGACGCCCGGTACGGCCATGTCGTCGTGGACGAGGCCCAGGATCTCTCGCCGATGCAGTGGCGGGCCGTCGGCCGGCGGTGCTCGACCCGGTCGCTCACCCTCGCGGGTGACGAGGCGCAAGCGGTCCGCGCCGGCGCGGCGGCGACGTGGGAACGCATCCTCGGGGCGCTCGACGTCGACCCCGAGTCAGTGGCGCGCCACGAGCTCACGGTCAACTACCGCACCCCGGCCGAGGTCATGGAGCTGGCCGGCCGGCTGCTCGAGCAGTTCGCATCGCACCTCCACCCGGCCCGTTCCGTCAGGAACACGGGAGTCGAGCCCCGCCGCCTGCTCACCGGTGGCCGCCCGCCGGGCCCGGAGGACATCGCGAGCGCAGTTGCCGAAATCCGCCGCGACGTGGGGGCTGGGCTGGTCGCGGTCGTCACACCCGAACGACTGGTCGCCGACGCACATGACGGCGCCGAGCATCTCACCGCGGTCGACGCGAAAGGGTTGGAGTTCGACGGTGTCGTCGTCGCCGATCCCGAGGCCATCGTCCGCGAGTCACCGGGCTCGACTGGCATGGCGCGCCTCTATGTGGCCCTCACCCGGGCGACGACCAGGCTGACGATCCTCGCGCCGACGCCACCGCGTCCCCCGCTCGATGACGCGCTCGGCTCCTTCGAGCCCGCATCCGAGCACCTGTGAGTCGACTACGTGGTCGCGCCGGCCGGCCACGTCCAGAGGGCGACGACGTCGGACAGCCAGTGATCTCCCGGCCCTCACCATCGCCTCGCGCCCCGGCGCCAGGGCGATCGTGATCCCGTCAGCCCGAGTCGCCCGAGAAGCAGCCCCGCAGGAAGCTCATGAGCGGAGGGGTGACGACGGTGTCACCAGGAGCCCCGACCTGGGTGGTCAGGTCGATGTGCTCGAGCGCTCTCGCGTCGAGCACCGTGGTCGCGACGCCGGCCCGGTGGAGCGCATCGACGAACGCTATCTGCGAACTGAGCCGCCAGTCGTCGCCCCTCGCCGCGATGAAGAAGCGCGGGATCCCCTTGCCCGCATCCACGTAGTGCAGCGGCGACGCCTCATCCCACACCCCGGGATCGACCCCGAACACGTCGCGATACCCGGCCTGCACCTCGGCGGGCGACGTGGTCGCCCCGGCCGCGACGTCGTAGCCCTCCGCGTCAAGGGCGCCCACGCACCTGACGGCCGTCAGGGGCTCGCCGCTCCTGGCCAGGTAGCGGTCGTCCGTGGCCAGCGCGGCGACGATCCCGCCGCCCGCGCTGTGACCGAGCATCGCGACGAACTTGGGGTTGGCACCGAGCTCGGGCGCGTGGTGGATGGTCCATCCGAGCGCATCAGCGACATCGTCGTCATGCACCGGATACTGGGGGGCCGGATTCGGCAGCGAGCGGTCGGTGAGTCGGTAGTTCACGCTGACGAACAGGTAGCCCGCGTCGTTGAACAACCGGACCTTGTCAGCCATGTACTCGGACTTGTCGCCGCTCGTCCAGCCGCCTCCGTGAACCCAAACGACTACCGGCCGGTTCCGGCATCCGTCGTTGCCCCCGGGCGGTGCGTACACGTCGAGGCTGGTCAGGTTCTGATCGACGCCCGGATGCGAGGCGTAGGCGAACGTTCGTTTCGAGCCGCAGGCCACGGGCGGGACGATCGAGGAGGTCACGGCCGCCCGTTCCGACCCACCGGATCCAGAGCAGCTCGCGACGAGCAGGAGGAGCACCGCGACCAGGCCAGCGGTGCACACGCCCTGGCCGGTCCGACTCACGCGCCCGAGTCTGCCCGACGGCGACGAGGAGAGCCGCGAGTCGCCGGCGGCTGCTCCGAGCAGCGCGCCTGCGTCGCATCGATCCGAGCGCCGTTCGCCCGGAATGACCGCCTTCGGCGCGGGTGCTGGCACCCCCGCGTGAGGGGGAGACTCCCTACTGGGAGGCGTCCGGTCCATCAGGCAAACTGTCGCCGGTGGGACCCGTTGTTGTTCGCGTTCGCTCCGAGCTGCGCCATCGATGGCTGAACTGGCTGGCCCTGGCCTGCCTCATCGGCGTCTTCGCCGGCGGGGTGACGGCCATCGCCGCCGGCGCCCGACGGACCGACAGCGCCTACTCCCGGCTCGTGCACGACACCCGGGCGCCCGACATCATGGTGGTCGACCAGGTCGGCGACCCCGACTTCGCCTCGTACCGGCCCCGCGATCTGGCCGCCCTGCCCCAGGTCACGTGGGCCGATCAGGTGGACGGCTACACCGTCCTGAGCCCGAGCATCCTCGAGATCATCGCCCCGACCGACCGCCAGGTCGGCGTCACGCACCTGGCAGCGCAAGGTGCTGGCCGGCCGCCTCCCCGATCCCGATCGCGCCGACGAGGCGAACGTGGCCTTCACCACCGCGCACCGATCTCCACCTCCACGTCGGTGATCGGCTCCGCCTGACCGCCCAACCGAAGGGCGACGGCGCCGCCGGTGCCGATCGCCCTGCACGTCGTGGGGATCGACGCGGCCGCGTCGGAGTTCCCACCCCAGAGCGGACAACGGCATCGACGCGCGTCTGGGTCACGCCGGCCTTCGTCCGCGCCCACCCGGAGCTCGAGGCCACCCCGATCACGGTGATGCGCCTGGCCCACGGCGAGCGCCGACGGCGCCGGCGGTCAACGCCGCGGTGGTCCGCCTCGGCCACGACAAGCCGAACGAGTCGTTCCTGTTCAGCGCCCAGGCCGCCAACACCCAGCACTCGATCCACCTCCAGGCCGTCGCCCTGTGGGTCCTGGCCGGGCTGCTGGCACTGGCCGGGCTGATCGTCGGCGGCCCAGCTGCTGTCCCGCCAGGCCGCGGTCGAGTCCGAGGGCTACCGGGAGCTGCGGGCCCTCGGCATGACCACGCGGCAGCTCTGGGTCGTCGGGCATGATCCGGGTGGCCGTCGTCGGCGTCGCCGCCGGCGCCGATCGCCGTCCTCGGCGCGGCCGTGATCTCTCCGCTGTTCCCGCTGGGCTTGGCCCGCACCGCCGAGCCCCACCCGGGCTTCGCCCTGGACCCGCTCGCGCTGATCGCCGGACTGCTCGTCACCGACGGCCGTCGGTGGTCGCCTGCGGCATCTGGCCCAACCTGGCGGGCGGCGCGGGCGTCGAGCCTGGCTGCGGGCGCGTCCGATCTCAGGCGCCCACCGACTCGCGAGTCGTCCGAGTGGGCGCGCGCTCGTCGGAGCACCGGTCACCGCCACCACCGGCATCGCCTTCGCCCTCGACGCCCGTCGGGGACGCAGCGCCGTCCCGGTCCGCACCACCGTCTCGGCCGTCGTCATCGGCATCGCCGCCGCTCACCGCCGCCGCCGTCTTCTCGTCCAGCCTCGCCCACCTGCTGGCGTCGCCGCAGCTGTACGGCACGACCTGGGACGCGGTCGTCGCCTCCAACGAGAACGAAGGCGCCTCGCCCGCTCCCGGCGGTGTCCGCCCTGCGCCAGGACCCCACCATCGACGCCATCTCGGTGGGCAACTCCGGCATCCCCATCCAGATCAAGGGCATCGCGGGTGGACGCCATCGCCCTCGAGCCGAACGAAGGGCCCGATGCTCCAGCCGACGATCGTGACCGGTCGAGCGCCGATCCGCGACGACGAGATCCTGCTCGGCACCCGAGACCTGCAACGTCTCCACCTCCGCCTGGGCGACACCATCGACCACATCAGAGCTGGACGGCGTGGCCGACCCGCACCCGCTGACGGTCGTGGGGACCGGGATCTTCCCGACCCTGTCGGACGAGCTCGGGCTGGGCCACGGGGCGTACGTGACCACTGGGCTACCTGAAGGCCGGACTCGCGCGACAACATGCCGGGACCGGACACGATCCTGGTGCGCTTCCGCCCCGGTACCGACAAGACCGCAGCCATCGCCCGGCTCAACCGGACGATCGGCGAAGGCGGCGTCGTCGGGGTGCAGGCGGCGCAGAAGCCGGTCGACCTCATCAACTTCGGTCGGGTGGAGAACCTGCCCCTGGCGGTCGGGCTGCTGCTGGGCCTGTTGGCGGCCAGCACCCTGGCCCACCTCCTGGTCACCTCCATCCGCCGCCGCCGGTGGGACCTGGCCGTGCTCAAGACGCCTGGGCTTCTCACCCGGTCAGCTGCGCTGGACCGTGGCCTGGCAGGCCAACACGGTGGCCGTGCTCGCCCTGGCGATCGGCGCGCCCGTCGGCATCGTGATCGGTCGTTGGATCTGGCTGCTCTTCGCCCACCAGCTCGGTGTGGTGGCCGTACCGACCATGTCGGCCACCGATGCACTCGTGTTGGTGGTCGGGGTCTTGGCCGTGACCAACGTCATCGCGCTGGTCCCGGCCCAAGCGGCCAGCCGCACCCATGCCAGCCGGATCCTCCGCACCGCCTGAGAGCACTGTCGCCCCCCTCGCGAACCGGCCTCGGCGAGCTGGCGCGTCAGGAGCCGACGTAGGCCGCGAGGTGCTCGCCGGTGAGGGTGGAGCGGGCGGCGACGAGGTCGGCGGGTGTGCCTTCGAAGACGACCCGGCCGCCGTCGTGACCGGCGCCGGGGCCGAGGTCGATGATCCAGTCGGCGTGGGCCATGACCGCCTGGTGGTGCTCGATGACGATGACCGACTTGCCGGAGTCGACCAGCCGGTCGAGCAGGCCGAGCAGCTGCTCGACGTCGGCCAGGTGGAGGCCGGCGGTCGGCTCGTCGAGGACGTAGACGTCGCCCTTCTCCGCCAGGTGGGTGGCCAGCTTGAGCCGCTGGCGCTCGCCGCCCGACAGCGTCGGGAGCGGCTGGCCGAGGCGTGAGGTAGCCGAGCCCGACGTCGGCCAGCCGGCTCAGGATCTTGTGCGCGGCCGGCGTGTGCCGCCTCGCCGGCGCCGAAGAACTCCTCGGCCTCGGTCACCGGCATGGCCAGCACCTCGCTGATGTCCTTCCCGCCGAAGCGTGTACTCGAGCACGTCGGGTTCGAACCGCTTGCCCTCGCACACCTCGCAGACGGTGGCGACGCCGGCCATCATCGCCAGGTCGGTGTAGATGACGCCGGCGCCGTTGCAGTTGGGGCAGGCGCCGTCGGAGTTGGCGCTGAACAGCGCCGGCTTCACGCCGTTGGCCTTGGCGAACGCCTTGCGGATCGGGTCGAGCAGCCCGGTGTAGGTCGCCGGGTTGCTGCGCCGCGAGCCCTTGATGGCGCCCTGGTCGATCGACACCACGCCGTCGCGCCCCGACACCGAGCCGTCGATCAGCGAGCTCTTGCCGGAACCGGCCACACCGGTCACCACCACCAGCACGCCGAGCGGGATGTCGACGTCGACGTCGTGCAGGTTGTGCGTGCTCGCGCCGCGCACCTCGAGCGCGCCCGACGGTGTCCGCACCGACGGCTTCAAGGAGGCCCGGTCGTCGAGGTGCCGCCCGGTCAGCGTGCCGCTGGCCCGCAGCCCGTCGACGGTGCCCTCGAACACCACCTCGCCACCGGCGGTGCCCGCGCCGGGGCCGAGATCGACGGCGTGGTCGGCGATCTCGATCGCCTCCGGCTTGTGCTCGACCATCAGCACGGTGTTGCCCTTGTCCCGCAGCTGCAGCAGCAGCTCGTTCATCCGCTGGATGTCGTGGGGGTGCAGGCCGATCGTCGGCTCGTCGAAGACGTAGGTCACGTCGGTGAGCGACGAGCCGAGCTGGCGGATCATCTTGGTGCGCTGCGCCTCGCCGCCCGACAGGGTGCCCGACGACCGGTCGAGCGAGAGGTAGCCGAGCCCGATCTCGACGAACGAGTCGAGGGCCTGGCCCAGCGCCGCCAGCAACGGCGCCACCGACGGCTCGTCGAGACCGTGGACCCATTCGGCCAGGTCGCTGATCTGCATCGCGCAGGCGTCGGCGATGTTGATGCCCGTCGATCTTCGACGACCGAGCGGCCTCGTTGAGCCGGGTGCCGCCGCAGTCGGGACAGGTGGTGAAGGTCACCACCCGCTCCACGAAGGCCCGGACGTGCGGCTGCATCGACCTCGACGTCCTTGGACAGCATCGACTTCTGGATCTTCGGGATCACGCCCTCGTAGGTCAGGTTGATGCCCTCGACCTTGATCTTGGTCGGCTCCCGGTAGAGCAGATCGTTCGAGCTCCTTCTTGGTGAACTTCTTGATCGGCTTGTCGGGGTCGAAGTAGCCGCAACCCCGGAAGATGCGGCCGTACCAGCCGTCCATGCTGTAGCCGGGGATGATGAGCGCACCCTCGTTGAGCGACTTGGTGTCGTCGTAGAGCTGGGACAGGTCGAAGTCGGTCACCGATCCCATGCCCTCGCACCGCGGGCACATGCCGCCCGTCCGCGTGAACGAGCGCTTCTCCCGCGTCTTCCCGCCGCCCTTCTCGAAGGTGACCGCACCGGCGCCGCTGATCGTCGCCGTGTTGAAGGAGAACGCCTGGGGCGAGCCGATGTGCGGCTGTCCCGAGCCGGCTGAACAGGATGCGCAGCATGGCGTTGGCGTCGGTGGCGGTGCCCGACCGTGGAGCGGGGGTTGGCGCCCATCCGCTCCTGGTCGACGATGATCGCCGTCGTCAGGCCGTCCATGACGTCGACCTCGGGCCGGGCCAGCGTCGGCATGAAGCCCTGCACGAACGAGCTGTAGGTCTCGTTGATCAGCCGCTGGGACTCGGCCGCGATCGTGCCGAACACCAGCGAGCTCTTGCCCGAGCCCGGACACGCCGGTGAACACCGTCAGCCGGCGCTTCGGGATCTCGACGCTGACGTCCTTGAGGTTGTTGACGCGCGCGCCGTGCACGCGGATCAGGTCGTGAGTGTCGGCGACTGGTTGCGTCGGCGACTTCGCGGTCTTCTTCGTGGCCCCGGACCTCTTGGCGGTGGGCCTCGTGGTCTTGGTCATCGGGTCTCGACGACGGTCAGGCCTGCGCGATGCGAACGAGGTTGCCCGAGGGGTCGCGGAACGCGCAGTCGCGCGCGCCCCAGGGCTGGGACGTCGGCTCCTGGAGCACCTCGGCGCCCGACGCCCGGACCTTCTCGAAGGTGGCGTCGAGGTCGTCGGCGCTGAAGATCGCGGCCTGCAGCGACCCCTTCGTCACGAGCGTCTGCAGGGCGTCGCCCTCGGCCTGCGAACGACCGCCGTGCGGCTGGGACAGGACGATGACGACGTCCTGGTCGGGAGCCGCGACGGTGACCCAGCGGAAGCCGTCGGAGGCGACGTCGTTGCGGACCTCGAGGCCGAGCGCGTCGCGGTAGAAGCCGAGCGCCTCGTCAGGATCGTTGACGGTGATGAACATGGTGGAGACGGTGACTGCCATGTGATGACTGTACGAGCACCGCCCCGGCGGATGCTTCTCCGATCCTGCTCGGTGCGCGGACCCGATCCGAGCTCCGCTGGGAGCGGCACCCCGTCCCTCGGTTCGACCATCCCGTCGGCGTCGACGGCCGGTGTTCAGACCGTGACCGGGCTGCGCCGCGGTCGGGTGCCGACCATGGTCACACACGACGGAACGACCTCGAGGTGGCGGTGGTCGCGAGCCCGGTACTGCGACGGCGTCTCGCCGACGATCTCGGTGAAGCGCGAGCTGAACGAGCCGAGCGAGGTGCAACCGACGGCGAAGCAGGTGTCGGTGACCGACATCCCCTGACGAAGAAGGGCCTTGGCCCGCTCGATGCGTCGCGTCATGAGATAGGCGTACGGCGTCTCGCCGTAGGCGGCCCGGAACTTGCGCGAGAAGTGGGCGGGCGACATGAGCGCGGCCCGGGCCATGGCCGGCACGTCGAGCGGCTCGGCGTAGTCGCGGTCCATGAGGTCGCGTGCCCGGCGCAGGTGCACGAGGTCGGCGATCTCCTCCGGCGTCATGCCTACGAGGCTAGGCGAGCCGTCGCCGCGTTCACCAACACGCACCGGGGCTGGCCCGAAGGGCCGGTCACGGCCGAAGACGGTCACGCGGGCCTCGGGGGCCACGGCAGACCCATGTTGTTGAGGGCCGACACGGTGCCGGATGCCATGACGGCGTCGGCGAGGGGACGCAGCAGGCTGACCAGTTCGGCCGCCGCGTCGGTACCGATGCCGTCGACGATCGATGCGGCGACACGGTCGGTGGTGTTCTCGAGCTCGTCACGGGCGATGCGCCCAGCGTCGGTCACGGTGCCGTCTGCGTCAAGCCATCCCCGGACCAGCAGAGCCTCGACGGCGATGGCCCATTCCTCCTCGGTCCAGCCGCGGTTGGCCCTGAGAGCGGCGGCGTCCGAGCGACCGGTCGCCGCCTGCATCACGAGCGCCTCGCACGGAGCGATCCCGGCCTCGACGAGAGCGGCGACATGTCCGTCGCCGCGGTGCTCGCGCATGGTGGTCAGCGACTGCCACAGCGACAGGTGAGCAGGTGAGCGTGGTGTCAGGGCGACGTTGGCGGCGCCCAGCGGACGGCCGGCGTAATCAGCCGCGTCGATCGCAGCCACGGGCCAGGTCCGCGGCGCGACGAACCTCGTCCGACTCGATGGTGGCGCCGAGCAGGCGGTCGAGGGTCTCGTCCACAGCGTCGAGCCGGGCGTCGAGCAGCTGTTCGGGGCGAGCGATCTCCCAGGCGTCCGGGATGGCCCGCTGCACCATCCGTGGGTGGAAGTTGTAGAGCACCGCGACCACGACCGCCGGCGGGACCGGCCCGAGCGGAGCGGCCCGGCACCCGAAGTAGCTCATCCACCCGCCCTTGAGGCCGAGCTCGTCCGTGCGCTGCTGTCGTTCGGGCGCGAAGTAGGTCACCGCGTGCACCGGCTCGCCGAACTGCCACACCAACCGGGCCATGGTCGATTCCGGGGTCATCGTGTGTGCACCTCCCGCCGGGCCGCCGACCCGGTCGTGCCACCACGTTTGCATACGAGGGCGAGGAGCGGTCAGTCCAAGCTCTGCGCCCACGCGGTGACGGTCTCGGTGTACAGCTCCGGGTCCTGGCCACCACAGCCGTCAGTCCAAGCTCTGCGCCCACGCGGTGACGGTCTCGGTGAACAGCTTCGGGTCCTGGCCGTGCATCGAGTGGCCCATGGTCGGGAACGACTGGTAGTCGAAGGGCTGGCCGGCCTCGGTGACCAGTTGTCTGACCCGGTCGGCCTGCAGGTCGGAGATGGCGCCCATGAGCTGCCCGGTGCCCTCGTCCACCATCCGGAAGTGATGGGTGAACAGCACGGGGACCTTGACGGCGCCGAGCATGCGGGCGTGATCGCAGCTGGCGGCCACGGTGCCGTTCCAGAACGAACGGCCCCACTCCGGGTCGTACTCCTTGAGGTTCTGGGGCGGCGCCGTCAGTGGTCATGGCCGCGAACAGCGGGGCAAGCCACGCGGGCAGCTCGGTGGGAGCGGCGGCGACCATGCCGTTCCAGTCACCGATGCTCCACTGATCGCCGAGGTAGGTGTTCCACAGCCGGAACATGGGCCCGATGCACTGGCGGATCGACTGGCCGCACGACGGTGAGACCTCGGAGCTGAACAGCGGCGGGTCCTCGTAGTGGGCGGCGACGACGAGCCCGGGCGGCGCGTAGGCGGAGAGCCAACACGAGAGGACTCCACCAGAGGACAGCCCTGAGACGATGCACGGCCGCCCGATGCGCCCTTGGATGAAGCGGACGAGGTCGTTGCCCATGTTGTCGAGGGTGTAGCGGCCCGGCGTCCGTGTGGATCGGCCCTGGCCACGCAGGTCGACGGCGTAGGCCTGGAAGTGCTCGGCGAGCATGGGCAGCACCGCTTCGTAGCCCCACCACGATTCGGACTGACCGGGGATGAGCAGCAGCGCGGGCTTGTCGGGATCACCGACGCACACGTGGTTGATCTCGACCTCGCCGGTGTCGAAGGACTCCTCATCGAAGTCGTGGGCGATGTAGGTGCGGTCAGGGTGCTCTGGCCCATAGGGCCCGAAGCGGTCAGCCACGGCGGTCTCCTTGATGTGCTCGGTGTGCTTGGTCGACTGGATCGGCCCAGGCGGTCGACTCGCTTGGGTCACACGATGCTGGGAAAGAGTCGCCGTGTGTTGACGGCGAGCGCGGCGGCGACCGAGCCGGGCGGATCCCCGGCGGTCTCGAGCGCGTCGGCGGCCATCTGGACGACGAAGTCGGGGGTGAAGGGGTAGTCGCTGCCGTAGTGGAGGTGTTCGAGGGTGGTGAGGGCGAGGATGGCGTCGAGTTGGCGGGGTACCGGGAACCCCGCGAGGTCGAAGTGGAGTCGGGCGAGGTCGCGCATGATGTCGGCCTCTGGATCGACGTCGGCCAGCACGAGGGAGAAGGCGGCCACCCGGTCAGCGATGACGGGAAGGGCGGCGCCGGCGTGCGGGACGATCAGTTCGATGTTGGGGTGGCGGGCGATCGTGCCGTTGAGCACGAGGTTGACCACCGCTCGGGTGGTGTCGAAGAGGAACTCGAGCATCGGGCGGGGACGTCCGAGGGAGGTGTGTTCCCAGCACACGGGCGACGTGGGATGCAGGAAGACCCGCGCGTGGCGGCGGTCGAGCTCGTCGAAGATCGGTTCGAGGGCCGCGTCCCCGAGGTAGGTGCCGTCGACGTTGGTCAAGAGCGCGACACCGTCGACGCCCAGGTGGTCGTAGCAGTGGTTGATCTCCGCGATCGCACCGTCGACGTCGGGCGCCGGCAGCGATGCGAACAGTCCGAATCGGCCGGGATGCGCGACGACCGCGCGGTGGCCCTCTTCGTTGACCTCCCGGGCCAGCGCCCGAGCGGTGGAGGCATCCCCGAAGTAGACGCCCGGGGAGGAGATCGACAACATGGCGGCGTCGATGCCGACGCGGTCCATCACCGCGAGATGGTCCGCGGCGGTCCAGGCGGGGAGCTCGGGGAAGCCGTCCGGCTGGGCGTGTCCGGCGGCGACCGCCGCCGTCCGGTAGGCCTCGGGCAGGTAGTGGGCGTGGACATCGACACGCCGGCCGCTCATGAAGCGGATCTTAGGTTCGGCAATTACTCGTTGCAACAGATTTTGTTCCCACTGTAATGTCGGGGGATGCGGAGCGCTCAGATGGTTCGGGAACCCAAGCCCGTCCGCCTCGGCCGGGATGTGCACATCAACGTGCTGTTGCTCGCCAACCAGAGCCTCGATGCGCTCGAGGACATCTGTCAGTCGCACGGGATCACCCACCAGCAGTACATCGCGCTGTGGACGCTCTGCCTCGCCGACGATCCCGCGGCCGGGGTGGCGATGGGTGCGGTGGCGGACGGGTTGTTGAACCGAGCGTCGGACACAACCCGGTTGATCGATCGGTTGGAGAAGGCCGGTCTGGCCGAGCGGTGGCCGAACCCGACGGATCGCCGCAGCGTCCTGGTGCGGGCCACGACCAAGGGTCAGAACGTGTTTGCCGCCGTGACCCCGAGGCTGCAGGACTTCCACCGCCGCCAGTGGTCCAACCTGTCGTCCGCCGAGGTCGAGACGCTGCACGGCCTGCTGGCCAAGGCGCTGTGGGGGGGCGCCCCGTGATCCCCACCTACGACGTCGACCTCTACACCGACGACGCGCTGGCCGATCCCTATGGCCACTACCGCGCCATCCGCGACCTCGGCCCGGTCGTCTGGCTCAGCGCCCACGACGTCTTTGCGGTCTCCCGCTATGGCGAGGTGCGAACGGTGCTCGAGAACCCGACGGTGTTCTGCTCGGGGCAAGGGGTCGGGCTCAACGACTTCATCAACGCCGGCGGGCGGGGCACCACGCTGATGAGCGATGGAGCCCAGCACGACCGGCTGCGCGAGGTGATCGGCCGCCCCCTCACCCCCAAGGCGCTCTCCGAGCTGCGGCCCGAGGCCCAGGATCTCGCCGACGGCCTGGCCGATCGGCTGGTCGCCCGGGGCGAGTTCGACGCCGTCGCCGATCTCGCCGAGGTGCTGCCCGCCACGTGGGTGCCAGAGCTCCTGGGGTGGCCCCTCGAGGGTCGCGACCGTCTCGTCGACTGGGCCTCGGACACCTTCGACAGCCTCGGTCCGTCCAACGAGCGGGCGGACGCCGCGGGAACCGGCCTGCTCGAGATGACGGCCTACGCGCACGAGGTCGCATCGTCGACCCTGCCCGCGGGATCGATGGCCGCCGGGATCCTGGCCGCCGCCGGCGCGCGGCGACCTCGACCCCGAGCAGTGCCCGATGGCCATCATCGACTACCTCGCTCCGTCCCTCGACACGACCATCGCCGCACTCGGCAACGCCATCTGGCTCTTCGCGACCCATCCCGACCAGTGGGAGCTCGTGCACCGCCAACCCGAGCGGGTGAAATCGGCGTTCAACGAGGTGCTGCGACTCGAGAGCCCCGTCAGCGGCTTCACCCGGGTGACCACCGAGCCCACGGCGATCGCGGGTGTCGAGATCCCGGTCGCGGCGCGCGTGCTGGTGAGCTTCGCCTCGGCCAACCGCGACGAGCGCCGCTGGGACGAGCCTGAACGGTTCGACATCACCCGCAACAACGCCGGCCACGTGGGCTTCGGCTATGGCGAGCACGCCTGTGTGGGCATGGGGCTGGCCCGCCTCGAAGCCGCCGCGGTGCTCACTGCCCTCGCCGAGCGGGTCGAGCGCTTCGAGCTCACCGCGCCCCCGGTTCGCAAGTTGAACAACCTCATCCGCGCCTTCGCCTCTGTACCCGTCGCCGTTCGCCCGGGCTGACAGGGCCGTCTTCGAGGCCGCCGATTCCGAGGTCGCCTTAGGCGAACGTACGCAGGTGGTCGAGCAGGAGCGGGTTGAACCGGTCCGCCGCCAGCTCCGGGATCCAGTGTCCGACGCCGGCCAGGACCTCGAACCGGTACGGACCCGTGACGCACCCCGCAGTCGCCTCGGCGGCACCGCGACCGATGGTCGGATCGGCGTCGCTCCAGACATACAGAGTCGGCACGGCGGACGGCGGGGTCGCGGCACTGGCGCGACCGGACATGGCCCGGTACCAATCGAACGCCGCCACCAAGGCGCCCGGCTGGCTGAGCGTCGAGACGTATTCGTCGGTCGCGTCGGGCTCCAGGCCGCGGTACATGGCGCGAAGGCCCTTGGCCCCGTCGGCCAGGAGCGATGCTTCGATCGCGCCGCGCTCGGCCTCTCGGAAGCTGCGCATGTAGCCGGACCGTTCGTTCTGATCGCCGTCGCTGTGCTGGTAGCTCGCTCGAAACGCCGCGGGGTGCGGCGTGGACGCGATCGTCAGCGTCGTGACCCGCGTCGGCTCCTCACCCGCGACCATCCAGGCCACCATCCCGCCGAAGTCGTGACCCACCAGATCGAACTGCGCGAAGCCCAGCGCGTCGGCCACACCCAGGACGTCGGACACCAACGCCGCGGGCTTGTAGTCGGACGCCTGCGTGGGTCGGGCGCCGGGCGAGTACCCGCGCTGGTCGATCGCCACGGCGTGACGATCGGCCGCGGCCAACGCGGAGAGCTGATGCTGCCAGCATCGCGACGTCTGGGGGAATCCGTGAAGCAGGATCACGGGCGGTGATCCCGGATGGCCCTCCTCGCGAGCTCGGAAGGACATCCCTCCGCGCCCCTCGATCTCCATGAGGTCGGATCGTAGGCGAGCGCTCCCGGCCGCGACCTGAAGGTCGGCGGCTATGGTCGCCCGCCATGGGCACAGACGTAGCGGCGGTCGAGACGACAGCCAGCACGCGAGCGCAACGCCCGCCCGATGCTGGGGTCCGCTCGTGACCCGCGTCGCCATCGTGACCGGTGGGGCGAGTGGCATCGGACGCGCGACCGCGGAACTGCTGCGGGGCCAGGGTGTGGCCGTCGCGGTGCTCGACCGCGCCGGTGCCACGCCCGTCGACGTGAGCGACCGCGACCAGGTGACAGCCGCCATCGACGCGGCGCGACACGAGCATGGGCCCATCGACATCGTCGTCAACGCGGCCGGTGTGGCCGCCGGCGGACGGCCGACCGACGACGGGTACCTCGACACCTGGGAGCAGACGTTGGCGGTGAACCTGACCGGCACCATGCTGGTCGTGCGCGCCTGCCTGGACGATCTCGTCGCCTCGGGCCACGGGCGCATCGTCAACGTCGCTTCGACCGAAGCGCTCGGCGCCACGCGTGGCACGGGGCCCTACGTCGTCTCCAAGCACGGGGTCGTCGGCTTCACCCGCTCGCTCGCCGTCGACTACGGACGTCGAGGCGTGTGCGCCAACTGCGTGTGCCCAGGGGCCACGCTGACCGGCATGACCGCGCCCATTCCCGACGCGGATCGCGACGCGTTCGCGCGCCGTCACATCCCGCTCGGTCGCTACGGACGTCCCGAGGAGATCGCCTACATGATCGTGGCCCTGACCTCGCTCGATGCCTCGTTCGTGAACGGCGCCGTCATCCCCGTCGACGGGGGTATGACCACCGCGGCCGGGTGAGCTGTTGTCACCGACCTGGGGGTCCGGGAGGTCCGCCGGTCACCGCCGCCACGACGGGATTGGCCCGGGCGCTCACGAGGATCGGCCGGTCACCGCCGCCACGACGAGCTTGGCGTAGGCCGCCATTCCCCTCGGGTTGGGGTGGTAGGTGAAGCCGGTGTTCTCGACCTTGGCTCCCTCGACGTCGCGAACATCCTTCCCCGAACAGATGTCATGGCCCTTGGTGGCCGTGTACGCATCGACGAACGGCACGTGGGCCCGGGTCGCCGCGGTTCGGGTCGCGTCGTTGAGGACGACGCCCATGGCGGCGATGGTCGCCGAGTCGGCGTCGCTGATGGGGTTGTCCGGCGGGCAGGAGCGGCCGGGGTCGGGGTACACGTCGAGGTAGCTGACCACGTACACGCGCGCCTTGGGCGCCTTCTGCTGGATCTGCCCGATCGCGGCGACCAACGCATCGGTCATGGCGGCCGCCTTCTGGCGTGTGACCTCCGGTGTCGGGAGGTCACACGGCTGGCCCGCCGCCGCCTTGGTCGCGCACGACAGCGACGACGCCGAGAAGCCGATGTCGTTGCCCCCCATGTTGATCGTGACCAGTGCGGTATCGGAGGTGATGGCGTCGAGCTGCGGCGCCTTGGGCCCCTGAGGCTGGGTGAAGTTGGCCGTCGTCGCCGAGCTGCACGTCACGTCGACGGGGCGCAGGCCGAGGGTCTCGGCCACCTGGTGGGGGTAGTCCATCGTCGACCGGGCGCAGAACTGGTCGTCGACCGGCGGGATGCCCGGACCGGCGCCGAACGAGCTGCCCAGTGCGACGTAGGTCGCGCCTCGAGGAAGAGCCGCGGTGGGCGAGGCTGCGGTCGAGGACGGTCCGCCGGCGATCGCCTTCGAGCTCTTCGTCGACGAACACCCGACCACCGTCACCAGCACGACGACGACGCCGATCGCCCCGCCGATCGGCCTGAGGACCCTCGAGGATCGACGGCCCGCCCTCGGCGACTTCGTCCGCCATCCACCTGCCATCACGGCGGGAGCCTATGCGGCCCGATCCGCGGAGCCTCAGCCGGGCGAACCGATTTCGTCATTGACCTCGCGGATCAGGTCGACCAGCACACCGATCCCTTCGAGGTGGGCGTCGAGGGTCTTGCCCATTGGGTTGACGCGCAGGGTGTCGACCCCGCAGTCCCGGTACTGACGCAAGCGCCGCTTCACTTCGTCAGGCGGTCCGATCAGGTTCGTCTGCAGACCGATCTCGGTCGGCACGGCCCGGCGAGCGGCCTCGCGGTCACCGGCGAGCCAGAGTCGCTGGACCTCGGCCACGGCGTCACCGAAACCTTGGCGGGCGAAGGCCCGGTTGTAGAAGTTGGTCGCACCCGAACCCATCGCTCCGAAGGTGAAGGCGTATCCCTCGGCGTGGCGCCGGCCGGCCTCGTCGAGATCGTCGGTGAGCTCGCAGCTGACCGCGACGGTCAGCTCGATATCGGCCAGCGATCTCCCGGCCGTCTCGGCCCCGGCGGCGATCTCGTCGAAGAACACGTCGGCGCTGTCGCAGAAGAACGAGTTGCCGATCCACCCGTCGGCCAGTGCACCGGTGAGGCGCAGGTTGGCCGGGCCCAGAGAGGCCACGAAGATCGGCACGGGCACCGGCGGCGCCGCGCTGCGCAGCGCCTTGCCCTCACCTCCGGGCAACGGCAACTGGAACACGTCGCCGTCGAAGGCCAGACGCTCACCGCTGGTGATCATCCGCACGATCTCGATGGTCTCGCGCGTCCGCTGTCACCGGCCTCGAGAAGGCGACGCCGTGCCAGCCCTCCATCACCTGCGGCCCACTCGTGCCGATCCCGAGCACGAACCGTCCGCCGGACAGGTGCTGAAGGGTCATGGCCGACATGGCCAACATGGCCGGGGTGCGCGTGCCGAGCTGGACGATCGCCGTTCCGAGGCGCATCGAGTCAGTGACCTGAGCCAGCGCTCCCAACGGCGTGAGCGCGTCGTAGGCCCAGAACTCCGGTATCCACACCGAGGTCGCGCCCAACCGCTCGGCCTCGACGACGTAGTCGACCATCCACGGCATCATCGGCGCGGCGGTGATGCCGAGCTCGAGCGTCATCCGGCGCCCTCGACGGTCGCCTTGATGCCCTCGACGGTCCGCACCATGTTGGCGTGGTGCTCGCTCAGCCGCCGCTGCAGGATGCGGGGCTCTTTGTCCGGCATCGCGGCGATCGCCATGGAGATGCCGGACGGGCCGGGACCCATCGACATCGAGAATCGCAACCGGGTCCGGTCACCGATCGGTTCGAGGTCGAATCGCCAGCGCGACCCTGGATTCGACAGGTCGACGGTCGCCCAGCCGAAGCGGCGGCCCTCCTCGTAGACCTCGACGAACGACTCGGCCTCCCACTCTCCGATCGCCGGATGGCGGCTGCGCCCGACGAAGCAGGCACCCAACGCGGGGCCCTCACCCGTCCACGACGCGCCCAGGAACTCGTCCGAGAACCGAGCCGGCAGGTCGATGTCGATCACCACGGGCCAGATCCGAACCGACGGAGCCGCGATGTCGATCTCGACCCACGTGCCCGGTTCGTCGGTCAACGTCAGAGGATCGCTCGGCCCCGACCCGAAGGTGCGGGGCCCATCGTCGGAGCTGTTCCCCATCGCACTGCTCGCCACATCGACGCCCTTCGCTGGAGGAGGGTTCCCTGCCCAGTAGTGAACCACGACCCCCGCCCCCGCCGAGCCGGTCACGGTGCGCCGGCCGACCGATGTGACCTCGTGCGGTGTCGCCACGTTGCGCGCGGTCCATGGCCACTAGCCTCGATCACGTGGGGGGCTCACCCGATCGTCCGTCCATCCGGCTGGCCGAACTGGTGGCCGCGCTGTCCCTGGGCATCGATCTCGGCTTCGGACAGCCGATGGAGCACGTGCTGCGGCAGTGCCTCATCGGGACGCGGTTGGCCGAGCGCCTCGGCCTCGACGCGGAGGAGCGAGCCGGCGTCTACTACACGTCGCTGTTGATCAACGTCGGGTGCCACACGGACGCCTACGAGCAGGCGAAGTGGTTCGGCGATGACATCGCGATGAAGGCGACGAAGTACCTCTACGAACCGCGGAGCTTCCGCGAGGCCGTGGGCATCCTTCGTCAGTTCGGAGCGGGTCGCCCCGCTTTGGATCGGGTGCGAACCGGCGTCGACTTCGCGCGCCACGGACGTCACGATGTCGACGGCATGATCGCCCGGCACGCCAAGTTGGCAGGGATGCTGGCGGACCAGCTCGGCTTGACCGAATCGGTGTGCGATGCGCTCGGTTGCGCGTACGAGCAATGGGACGGAAAGGGCTGGCCCGGGGACCTGGCCGGCGAGGACATCCCCCTGGCGGCTCGCATCGCCGTGCTGGCCGAGTACGTCGAGGTCGCCCACCGAGTCGAAGGCATCGACGGCGCCCGCGCCGTCGCCCGACGACGATCCGGCACGCAGTTCGACCCGACGCTCGTCGATCGCGTCCAAACCGACGCCCTCGACATCCTCGACGACCTCGACGCGATGGGAACCTGGACCGCGGTCATCGCGGCCGAGCCGGCGCTCACCGTCGTCCTGTCCGACGGCCAGTTCGACTCGGCGCTGCGGGCGATCGCCAACTTCGTGGACCTCAAGACCCCCTATACACTGGGCCATTCCGAGGCCGTGGCCGACCTCGCCGCCGCCGCGGGCACCCAGATGGGCCTCGACGATCACGACGTCCGTGAGCTGCGACGGGCGGGATTCGTCCACGGGTTCGGTCGCCTCGGCATCTCGAACAGCATCTGGGACAAGCCGGCGCCGCTGGTCGTCAGCGAATGGGAACGGGTGCGGATGCAGCCGTACCTCACGGGCCGGATGCTCCAGCAGTCCAGTGCCCTCGCCCCGCTCGGCGCGCTGGCGATCCAGCATCGCGAACGGCTCGACGGCTCGGGGTACCCCCGTGGGCTGTCGGGCGGAGCGATCTCGCGACCAGCGCGGCTGCTGGCCACAGCCGATGCCTACCAATCGATGCGTGAGCCGCGTCCCTACCGATCGGCGTTGACCGCCGAGGCGGCCGCCGAGGAGCTGCGGGGCGACGTCAAGGCCGGCCGACTCGATGCCGATGCCGTCGACGCCGTGCTCGTCTCGGCCGGCCACCGGGTCGGGCGCCGACGCGACGGACCGGCGGGATTGACGGCGCGAGAGATCGATGTGCTCAGGCTGCTCGCCCGCGGGCTGTCGGCCAAGGAGATCGCGGCCCAGCTCGTGATCTCACCGAAGACGGCACGCAACCACATCGAGCACATCTACACCAAGATCGGAGCCACCAGCCGCGTGACGGCGAGTCTGTTCGCCATGCAACACGGGCTGCTCCCCGACGACTAGCCACGCCAACCCCTGTCGGGGTAGATGGGGCATTCGCCTCAAGACTCCTGGTCGCTGATCTCCCCGACCGTTGCGCGAGCTCCATCGCGTCCTGCCCGACCACCGGACGCCCGATGCGGCCGCGGGTCAGGCGCTGGCGCCGGCAGCTCGTACCCCGAGGGCCAAGGCCTCGTCGCGCAGCCACTTGCTGTCAGGGCCGGGCTCGATCCCCCTCGACAGGAAGGGCCGCTCCTCGCCGAACATCCGGTGGTAGTGGACGGTGGTCGCCTCGGCCAGGTTGAGCCGTCCGCCATGTCCGATCCGCGAATGCAGGTGAAGCGGGTAGTTGTACGAGCGAGGCAGCGTCTTGATCCGGCCTCCGATCGACCGCACCGCTACGGCGAACGACGACTGCTCGAGATACTGAGGCGCGCCCGGTGGTCTGAGCCCCCAGTCGGAAGCGGCCGCATACACGCGCCGCCACTCGCAGCAGATCCCGGCGTCGCGACGAACGGCCATGAGACCAGAGTTCCAGTAGCTGTCGATGCGCCTCTCGTCGACGGTCGTCGTCACCGCTCCCCGAACGACCTCATCGGCGCCCGCGACCCCATAGAGCTGATCCCAGTACTGACGCTTCTTGCTCGTGGCGTCCGTCGAGGAAACACCGACGCCGACGAGGTCGGCCGGGCGCACCGCGATCGACACGTCGTCAGCCAACGCGAGCTCGGTGGGCGGACCCAGCACCACCGTGTCGCTGTCGGAGAAGATGAGCACGTCGTAGGGCAGATGCTCCTCGGCCCAGGCGCACACGAGCGGCTTGTTCCCCAGCGGGTCTGCGGCGAAGCGCCTGTTGATGCGCTCGTGGACGTGCTGGATCTCCAAGTGGTCGAAGTGCTCGAGCGTGTCGCCTGCGAGCGGCCGGCCGGCGCGCGGCTGGAAGCTGAAGATCGGCAGCCGAGCGAGCGGTCCGCCGCGCTGGCGGAGGCTCCGCGCGAAGAGCACGGTCTCCGCCTCCAAACGTCCCGGTTCGGTGCACACGATGACGCACGCCGTGGAAGTGATCGCCGGACGCTACCGCTCACCGTGACCGATCTCAACGATCCGGCGGCCGGGTCCAGGAGACGGGGCTAGGGTCCGTCGAGTAGAACCTGTTCTAGAAACCGGCACCACGGGGGAGAGCAGATTGGCCCGATTCGCGGAGAGCACGATCACGTTTCCCTACAAGCGATCGCTGGGGCCGGTGATCGGCGCCTTCATGACCGCGCTGACCGACAAGCGCATCCTCGGCATCCGCAACGGCGACGCCGTGCTGGTGCCGCCGATGGAGTGGGATCCGGCGACCGGCGCCGAGCTGGCTCACGACTTCGTCGAGGTCGGGCCCGGCCGGCACGGTCGAGTCGTGGACGTGGGTGCCCGCAGCCGTCCGAGCAGCACCCGCTCGACCGCGCCCTTCGCCTTCGCCTTCATCCGCCTCGACGGGGCCACGACGCCGCTGCTGCACGCCGTCGACGCCGGGTCGCCGGACGCCATGGCCGACGGCACGCGGGTGGCGCCGCGCTGGAAGGGCACGCGGGTCGGGCGCATCGACGACATCGCCTGCTTCGTGCTCGGCGAGGAACCCGAGACCGAGGGCGAGGACGCCGGACCCGCCGAGC
The DNA here is from genome assembly GCA_963734965.1 of uncultured Microthrixaceae bacterium. Classification (GTDB taxonomy): domain Bacteria; phylum Actinomycetota; class Acidimicrobiia; order Acidimicrobiales; family Acidimicrobilacustridaceae; genus UBA4742. The sequence goes on from CAVTJK010000004.1 coordinate 1,943,296, forward strand.
GAGCCCGTGACCCTGATGGACTACGTGGCCTCGATCACCTATCGCAACCCGGTGCCGGTCGCGGCCGACCGAGCCGTCGAGGCGTCCCGCCAGCACCGACTGCTCGGCTATCAGTGCCCGGTCTGCGAGCGCGTCTACGCCGGCGGCCGCGGCTACTGCCCGATCGACGCCATCGAGCTCGGGGCCGGACGACGAGGTCGACCTGCCCCACACGGGCACGATCACCAACTTCACCATCGTCACGCCCGGTCCAGTACCCGGGCCAGACCGAGACCGAGCCGTTCGTGCGGGCCTTCGTGCTGCTCGACGGCACCGACGTCATCCTCGTCTACCAGCCGGTCGATCGAGCTGCCGGCCGACGAGGTGCGCGTGGGTCAGCGGGTGGCCGCCGTGTGGGCCTCGCCGGCCGAGGAGGCCGACGAAGGCGGCGGCATGGGCGGCGCCTACGGCAGCCTCCTCGGCTGGATGCCGAGCGGCGAGCCCGACATCGACGACCCCGACCTCGTGAACAGGATCTTCTGATGGCCACCATCGACCGACATCGCCGTCGTCGGCTGGGCCCAGACGCCCCATGGTGCGCCACACCGACCAGTCCGAGACCCAGCTGCTGATGCAGGTCATCACCGACGCGCTCGAGCCCCTCGGCCTGACCCGGGCCGACGTGGACTTCACCTGCCTGGGCATCGTGCGACTACATCACCGGTCAGGCCTTCTCGTTCGTGTCCAACCTCGACGCCATCGGCGCCTGGCCGCCCAAGCGGGACTCCCACGTCGAGATGGACGGGGCCTGGGCCCTCTACGAGGCCTGGCTCCGGCTGCAGGAGGGCGACATCGACATCGCCGTCGTCACCGGCTCGGGCCGGTCGTCCACCGGCGATCCGGCGCTCATCTATCCGATGGAGATGGACCCGTACTTCCTCGCCCCGCTGGGCGCCGACCCGCTGACCTTCGCCGCCCTGCAGGCCCGAGCGGTGATCGCCGCCGGCATCGCCGACGAGCGGTCGATGGCCGAGGTGTCGGTGCGCTCCCGCGGCAAGGGCGACGTCGACGCGCTGCTCACCGAGGACTACCTGCGCGAGCCGCTGCGCCGCCACGACGTCCCGCCCATCACCGACGGCGCCGCCGCCATGGTGCTGGCCACCGGCGACCGGGCCCGCCAGCTCGTCGACCGGCCGGCCTACATCACCGGCTTCGACCATCGCACCGAGTGCCACAACCCGTCGTTCCGGGCCCTCGACGACTCGCCGTCGACCCGCATCGCGGCCGCAGCCGGCCGGCCTCGGCGACGGCCCGGTCGAGGTGGCCGAGCTGCAGGCGGCGTTCACCCACGAGGAGCTGCTGCTGCGCCACGTGCTCGAGCTCGGCGACGACGTCGCGGTCAACGCCGTCGGGCGGTGCGCTGCAGGTCCAACCCGATCATGGCCACCGGCCTGTGCCGCATCGGCTACGCCGCCGACCACATCTTCGGCGGCGGCGACCGGGCACTGGCCCACTCCACCTCGGGCCCGTGCCTGCAACAGAACCTGATCTGCATCCTGGAGGGCCAGCCATGAGCGCCGCGCCCTGCGCCGTCGTCGGCGTCGGCCAGACCCACCACAAGTCCCGCCGCCTCGACGTCTCCTTCGGCGGGCTGGTGCGCGAGGCCGTGTTCCGCGCCCTCGACGACGCCCAGATGACGATGGCCGACATCGACGCCGTCGTGCTCGGCAAGGCCCCCGACCTGTTCGAGGGCGTCATGAAGCCCGAGCTCTACCTGTCCGACGCGCTCGGCGCGGTCGGCAAGCCGATGTTCCGGGTGCACACCGCCGGCTCGGTCGGCGGCACCACCGCCATCGTGGCCGCGTCGCACGTGCAGGCCGGCAAGCACAAGACCGTGCTGGCCGTCGCCTTCGAGAAGCAGTCGGAGGGCAACGCCCAGTTCGCGCTGGGCAGCGGCAAGGGCGCGTCGCTCGGCGCCGGCGGGGCCTTCGCGCCGTTCATCCGGGCCTACATCCACCGCAGCGGCGCCCCGGAGCACATCGGCTGGAAGGTGGCGGTCAAGGACCGGCTCAACGCGCTGAAGAACCCGTACGCCCACCTCAAGATCGAGGACATCTCGATCGAGAAGGTGAAGGCGTCGCCGATGATGTGGGAGCCGATCCGCTTCCTCGAGTCGTGCCCCTCGTCCGACGGCGCCTGCGCCGTCGTGCTCACCGACGAGGCCGGCGGCAAGGCGGCCGCCGCCGACGGTCGTCCGCCGGCGTGGATCCTCGGGCGCGTCGTCGCGCTCGGAGCCGCCGAGCTTCCCCGGCCGCGACCCGGTGCGGCCCGGCCGCGTGCGAGCCGTGCGCCGACGACGTCTACGCCCAGGCCGGCATCACCGACCCCGCGAGCAGATCGACATGGCCGAGCTGTACGTGCCGTTCTCGTGGCACGAGGCCATCTGGCTCGAGGCCCACGGCATCGCCGAGCCGGGCGACGGGCTGGAAGATGATCGACGACGGCGAGCACCGAGCTCGGCGGCGACTTCCCGATCAACTGCTCGGGCGGGGTGCTGTCGAGCAACCCGATCGGCGCGTCGGGCCTCCTGCGCTTCGCCGAGGCGGCCAACCAGGTGCGGGGCGCGGCCGGCGAGCACCAGGTCGACGGGGCCAAGGTCGCCCTGGCCATGGCCTACGGCGCCAACAGCCAGTACTTCAGCATGTGGGTCGTCGGCTCGCAGCCTCCAGCCCTTCGACTGACCGAATCCGTGCGCGCGGTCGGCGTTCGGAGCGAGGCGGGCGGAGCGCGACGACCTACATGGCCTTGTGGGCCAGCTTGTCCTTCCAGGCCGTGTAGGGCGGGTAGAGCAGCTTCAGATCGGGCTTCTGGGGCTTGTAGAGCACCGACTTGAGGTGGCTGAACGTGTCGAACCCCAACTTGCCGTGGTAGGCCCCCATCCCGCTCGGGCCGACGCCGCCGAACGGGAGCTCGCTGGGCAGGATGTGCAGCACGCAGTGGTTGACGCAGGCGCCACCCGAGCTGGTGCGCTCGATCACGTCGTCGGCGGTGTCGCTCGAACCCGAGAAGACGTACAGCGCCAATGGCTTGGGCCGCTCGTTGACGAACCGCACCGCGTCGTCGATGGTCGTCGACCGCGCAGCACGGGGAGCAGCGGCCCGAAGATCTCCTCCTGCATGATCGGCGCCGTCGGGATCGGGGTCGACGATCGACGGTCGGGGCGATGTAGCGATCGTCCTCGTCGACCTCGCCGCCCGTGACGACCATGCCTTCGCTCGTGTCGAGCAGGCCCTTGAGCCGACCCCAGTGCGGTCGGTTGACGATCCGGCCGAAGTCGTCGGTGCGCCTGGGATCGTCCCGTAGAACTCGCCCAACGTCGACGCCATCTTGGCGACGAGCTCGTCGCGGACCGAAGCCTCGACCAGCACGTAGTCGGGCGCGATGCAGGTCTGGCCGGCGTTGAGGAACTTGCCCCACATGATGCGGCGGGCCGCGACCTCGAGGTCGGCATCGGCGGCGACGATGGTCGGGCTCTTGCCGCCGAGCTCGAGGGTGACCGGGGTGAGGTGCTGGGCGGCGGCCGTCATCACGATCCGTCCCACGTTGGTGCTCCCGGTGAACAGGATGTGGTCGAAGCGCTGCTCGAGCAGGGCGGTCGTCTCGGCGACCGCCACCCTCGACCACGACGACCGCCTGGTCGTCGAGGTACTTCGGGATGAGCCGGGCCAGCACGGCCGAGCAGGCCGGAGCCAGCTCGCTCGGCTTGGCCACGACGCAGTTGCCGGCGGCCAGAGCGGCGGCCATCGGCGCGAGCAGCAGCTGGATCGGGTAGTTCCACGGCGCGATGACCAGCGTGACCCCGAGCGGCTCGGGGATGATGCGGCCCTTGGCCGGCTGGACCGTGATCGGCATCGATGCCCGGCGCGGCTTGGCCCACGACTCGAAGTGCTTGAGCGTGTGCTTGACATCGATCCGGGTGGCACCGATGTCGGCGCCGAACGCCTCCATGGCCGGCCGGCCGAGATCCTCCTTCAGCGCCCGAACGAGCTCGTCCTCGTTCTCGTTCAGCATGGCCAGCATGGCCTCGAGCTGAGTACGGCGCCACCCGAGCGGCCGGGTGTGACCGCGATGGAACGTCTCGCGCAGGCCACCGACGATCTCGGCATAGGACTCCGAGGCGGGGTTGGCCGCGGTGGTGTCGGTCTTGGGCTCGGCGGTGTCGGTCATGGACGTTCTCCCAGGGTGGGCGGTTGCGCTTCGGACAAGAGCATGGGGAGCCCGGAGCGAGTCAGCTGAGCTCCTCGAGGCACTGCGCGACCCAGGTCCGGAGCGCGTCCGACTCGGCGAAGGGGGCGCCGTCGGCCTCGGCACGGGCCAGCACCTCGTCGATGGATGCGCCCGATTGGAGGGCGGCGTACAGGTAGACGGTGGCCGACGAACGGGGACCGGTCCGGCAGGTCACCACCGTCGGACGCGGCAGTCGGTCCAAGGCGGCCATGTGCCTGCGGGCCATCGCCACATCAGGCACCTCGGGCGGATCAGAGACGATGTTCTCGGAGGCTGTCACCGCTGACTGCACGTCGGCATAGGACATGCCGCCGTCCATCGTGGCGAACTCTGCGCCGCAGAGGTAGAGCCACGACGCCGCTCCCGCGTCACGGGCGAAGGCCCCGGGATCGGCGATCAACCCACGATTGAACGCAAGATCGTCGGGAACTGAGAACATCGCCATCCCTGCAGATTACCGGCTGATCTCGTCTTGGCCCCGGGGCGCGGCGATCGGCGAGCTGTGATCGGCCCGCGTTGGTACGCGACACGAACCGCAGTCGGCGAGAACGTCGTTGTTCTCGCCGACCGCGGTTCGAGATCGCGCTGGGACCGGGGAAGGTTGAGCTCAGAAGAGCAGGTCGCCCGCGGGGATCGTGTAGTTCTTCCGGTCGTTCTCGAGCACCGTCGTGGACCCCGTCACGTGCGTGTGGTTGGTCAGCCAGCTCTGCCCGACGACCGTCCCACTGATCAGGTCCTCGCCCTGGATCAGAATGTTGTCGCCGGTTCCGCCATCGAGGACGTCCTGGCCCGGGCCACCGAGCAGAACGTCGTCGCCGTCGCCACCCCGGATCACGTCATTGCCATCGCCACCGATGAGGACGTCGTCACCGGCGCCTCCGTCGATGGTGAGCGACGGGGATCCAGCGGCTCACGCCCGAGGCATCCACCACGTCGTCACCGCCGAGCGCGTTCACCGTCAGCGAGTCGTTCACCGGCGATCCACCGGTGACGGTCACCGCGGTCGGCAGTCCGGCGACCTGGAGGTCGGAGCCCTGGCTGGCCACGACCGCGGTGTCGTTCGCGTTCGTCCCGTTGACCGTCACGTTGTCGGCGGCGCCGTCATCCACACCGCCCTGGGCGGCCAGATTGGTCGTCACATCGGTGACACCGGTACCGGTCAGGTCGTTGACCGTGACGTTGTCGGCCCCACCGAGGGCGTTGATGTCGAACGACTCGACGTCGTGGGTGTCCATGGTGACGGCCCCGACGTTGCGGAAGAGCCGCACGCGCTGGCCGTTGGCCGACAGGTCGATGTTCTCGTCGACGTTCGAGCCGTTGAACAGCATCGTGTCGTGACCAGCTTGACCTTCGACGATGTCGCTGCCGTCGCCCGGGTCCCACTGGAACGTGTCGTCGCCATCGCCGAGCAGAGCGACGTCGTTGCCCCGGTTGCCATCGACGATGTCGTTGCCCGCACCGCCGATCAAGAGGTCGGCTCCGTCGGTGCCGGTGATGGTGTCGTTGCCGTCGCCCCCGTCGACCACCGTCGTGATGAGCGGGGCCAGTCCGTTGCTTCCGGTGAACGTGTCATCGCCCCCGTTGGCGTGCAGGACCAGGAGCTCGGTCGTTCCGATGTCGAGGCTGAACGGAGCCGGGCGTGACCCGGTCGAAGCGGACACGGGTTCCGTTGGCCGTCTCGGTGAACTGCTCGGCGCCGTTCCCACCGTTGACCTCGGTGGTGTCGGTGCCGTCGCCACCCTCGTTCAGGTCCGAGCCCTCGCCCGGGTTCCAGATCATGCGGTCGTTGCCCGCCTCACCGAAGACCTGGTCGGTACCGGTGCCACCGGTGAGGGTGTCGTTGTCGGCCCCACCGAAGAGCAGGTCGTCGCCGCCCTTGCCGAGGAGCACATCGTTGCCGGCCTGGCCGACCAGCACGTCGTTGCCCGAGCCGCCGGTGAGCGTGTCGTTGCCCGCGCCGCCGACCATGAGGGCCTTGGGAAGTGCGCCGTTGGCCTCGTCGAGGCTGATGACGTCGTTGCCGGCGCCGCCGACGAGCACGAGCGCCGTCGTGTTGGCCACCGTCGAGGTGGTCCCGCTGATCGGCACGGCTCCGCCGTTGACCAGGATGGAGCCGGCCGCGTCGCGGCTCACGACGATGGTGTTGTCACTGGCGTCACCACTGACGACGAGCACGCCGAGGTTGAACGTGGCGGTCACGGCGGGGGGCGGTGTGTCAGCTGCCGCGACGCCCGCCGGCAGCACGGAGACCCCCAGGGCAACGGCACCGGCCACGGCACCCGCCGCCACGACGCCGGCACCGCGCCGGCGTCCCCGCTTCTTGAATGCTGACATCGTTGTCTCCATTCGATCCTGACCGACCGCGTCTCGACCGGTTCGTCGGCCCGTCTACGTCCCGCGTCCGCGAATGGGTTCACGGATGAGACACATGACACGCGCCGCGCCCCGCGCCGAACGCGAACCGCGCCCGCTCGCCGACCGAACGTGTGCTTGGACCGGGGTCGGATCAGATCGCCGATCCGGCGTCGGCGCACCCGTCAGCGGCGGATGGGCCGATCGACGCCGTCCCAGCCCACGCTGGCCTGTCGGATCCCGTCCATGAACGCCTCGCACAGCTCGGTGAGCTCCATGACCTCGATGAGCTGCCCGGAGGGCATCTCGAAGTACACGAACCGGGTCAGGCCGTTGCCATCGCCTTCCTGCGCGACCGTCAGACCGGCGCGCTCGCCGGCGGCGAGGACGGCATCGAAGTCGTGGGTCCAGTAGGCCACGTGGTGGGGACCGAACCGGCCGAGATCGCGGGCCTCGTGCCAGACGCTCACGGCATCACCACGGGCCTCGATCAGCTCGATCTGCATCGAGCCGACGTTGGCGAAGCCGATGGCGGTCGTCCCGGCCGAGAGCTGACCGCGATATCGACCGTTGCTCTGGGTCACCTCGATGGCCGTCCACGGCCCGACTCCGATCGACAGCCACTCGCCCATGGCGACGTCGAGGTCGGCCACCACATGGCCGACCTGACGGATCTCACCGGGAAACGTCGAACCTGGTTGCTCGCTCATCGGATGGCGTACCCCCCGTCGACGACGACCGCATGGCCCGTCATGTAGCTCGCCGCCTCGGTGCACAAGAACAACGCCACGGCGGCGACCTCGTCGACGGTACCGAAGCGCCCCATCGGGATGTGAGCCAGCTGCTCGTCGACCAGCTCGGGAATGCCCTTCATCGGTGCCGTCATCGGGGTGTCGATGACCCCTGGAGCGATGGCGTTGACCCTGATGTTGTCCCCCGCCCAGTGGACCGCCAGGTTGCGAGTGAGTTGCAGCAGACCGGCCTTGGCCGAGCCATATCCAGGAACGATCGGCACGGCCCGAATGGCCGACATGGACACCATGTTCACCACGCTGGCACCACCAGGTGCCGAGCTGTGCAGGAGCGCGTCATGACAGGCGGTCGTCAGGCGGAAGTGGCCCGCCAGGTTGACCGACAGCGCCTCATCGAAGACATCGGGGATCCACTCGTCGCGGCCTCCAGGGAAGTTCGCCCCCGCGTTGTTCACGAGCACATCGAGCGTGGCCAGCGACCGGCCGAGCCGTTCGACGGCGACCGCGTCGGTCATCTCGAGCGGGTGGTACACGAAGCCGTCGAGCTCCGTGTCGTAGTCGGCGATCGACGGTCGGGTGCCCGTCACGTGGACGGAGGCGTGGGCATGGCGGAAGGCGGCGGCGATGGCATGACCGATGCCGCTCGTGCCCCCGGTGACCAGGACCTCGGCGCCCGAGAAGTCAAAGGCGACCCTGCTCACGAGGCCAGCTCGGCGAGCTGCTTGCGCAACCAGGCCGTCTCCCAGAAGTTCTCGCTGCGTTCGAGCAGGCGGGCGTGCGCTTCGGTCATGACCGCTCGCGCGCCCGCGTGGTCAGGTTCGACCGTCAGGACCACCTCGGCCAGATGGATCGCCGGCAGGGGTTCGTCGGCGCTCATGCGGGCCTTGGCCTTGTCGACGATGACGTCGGGTCCGCCCGCGGCGGCCACCAGGTCACCGTGCACGGACGACACGCCTACGCCGTACAGCTCGGTCGTTGACTGGTGATGGAACCAGCCCGCGTAGTTCTCCCAGACGGCGCGGACGTCCCAGGCCACCTTGCCGTAGCCCTCGCCGACGTCGAGCTCGGACGGCAGCGAGATCTCGCCCATGAGCGTTCGGACGTCGGTGCCGGCGTTCATGCCGGCCACGGTGGCGTCGTGCACGTACATGACCGCGTCGCGGAGGCGAACCAGCTCGCGGTCGATGAGATCGGCGCCTTCGATGGGATCGAAGTGACCGGTGAGCAGGACCTCGGGGCTCAGGCCACGGACCTTCTCGATCGAGTCGACCACGGTGAGGGCGTCGCGGTAGCGATCGCCCCGCATCGTCACGAGATTCGGGATGTGACCGAACAGTGCACCGAAGACGTTGCCGCAGAGGCACACGCGCTCGTCGGGCAGCCACACGACCATCGAGTCCGTCGTCTCGCCGCCCGGCGTGGCCATCAGGACGAACCGTCGTCGGCCGAGCTCGAACTCATGGGTCTCGTCGAAGGTGATGGTCGGGTCGAGTCGCGACTGGCTCGGGGCGCCACCGCCGGGTCGGGACTTGGCGTGGTCGAGAGCGGCCACGATGGCGTCGAGCCAGGCGAAGGCGGACTTGTCGACTCGAAACCGTTCGAGGCGTTCGTTGTCGTCGCGCCAGATCCGCCAGTTGGCCTGCGCCACGACCTCCGAGTCGGGGTCGCGGACCGCGTCGATGCCCCCGACGTGGTCGTAGTGGCCCTGGGTGAGCAGCACGTAGCGCACCGGCCCGGGGTCGACGGCGTCGAAGTTCGACCGGTGGACGGGCCCCTCGAAACCCATGCCGGTGTTGACGATGACCCGCCCGTCAGCCGTCGTGATCAGGTAGCTGTTGGACAGACCAGGCGACATCCAGATCCCGGCGTGGACCTCGACGGCGGGGCCCGACGCGGGCTTGATGTCAGCCGCTGGCGGCCGCTGACGGTAGATCGGCTCAGTCATCGATGCGCTCCATCTTCCATCGCCCTCTCAATCTTCGACTCGGACGGCGAAGCGCTCGAAGTAGAAGCCGAAACGCTCGCGGATCGCGTCCGGCTCGATCCCGAAGTCGCCCCTCAGGTCATAGACCATGCGGCCATGTTTGCCGCGGGGGTTGGCCGCCATGTGGTCGTCGAGCTGGCGGCGGGCGGTGGGGGTCATCTCCACACCGGCACAGCGATAGAACGCTTCGACCGCGGCGACATCGTCGGCCATGAACTCGTCGAAGAGGACATCGATGCTCTGGTCGCCAGACAACAGGTCTCGGTCCCGAACGCACGCCCGGAGCAGGCGCTCGACCCGGTCGATCCAGTAGTCCGCCAGCGGACCGGGCTCGATGGCGTGGCGGCGGAGGCGGTCGCCGTAGGCGAGCATGGTGATGGCGGATTGGATGACAGCGACGGGATCTCGGTGGGTGAAGGCCACGGTCGCGTCGGGGAACGTCTCGACGAGCGGGCCGAGCTGCTCGAGGTGCTGCGGCGACTTGAGGACCCACTGACGGGGACCGCGGAGGAAGGTCAACGCCCGCAGCACCGTCTTCAGGTAGCCGTAGTGGGCCCGCTGGTCGAGGCCGAAGTAGAAGTCGCGCCAATCGGGAACCCGCGCGTGCCACTCGAGGGTGTAGGAGGCGAAGTCGAGGTCGAGCAGCTCCACCTCCTCCTCGATGGCCGCCGGGAACCGATCGTGCATCGCCCGCGTCAGCGGCGCCATCTCGCTCTCGACCGCGTATTCGGCCGCGCATCGCGCGTAGCGCGGATCGATGCCGTCGACGCCAGGTCCGTCTCCCGCGACGGGAAACGGCTCCTGGCTCTCCCAGAACGGGAGGGCGCGCCGGCGGCGGTCGGCGGCGAGCAGGTTGACCAGATGGGTGGTGCCCGAGCGCGGGAGCCCCACCACGATCAGCGGCCGTTCGATCTCGATGGCGGCGATCTCGGGGTGGCACCGGAGCAGATCGGTCAGGGCCAGCCGACTCGACAGCAGCCGCGTGACCCGGCGCGAGAGGATCAGCCGCGACAGGTTGTTCAGCCCGACGTCGCCTTCGATGGCATCGAGGTGAGCGCGCAGGCGCGGCCAGAAGTCGACGGGTCCGAAGTCGTCCAAGCCGGTGGCCGATCGCGCCGCCGCGACCAGGTCCTCCTCGGCCAGCGAGACGTCGAGTCCCGCCGTGTAGTCGAGCGCGCTCTGCTGCGCCGCAGTGAGCCGCGGCGCGATCAGATCGTCGATGCGCAGGTCGTTCACGCGCCTACAACTCGAGACGGCGCGCCATGTCGGACATGAAGATCCGATCGGGGTCGACCGCGTCGCGGATCTTGCGCCACTCGTCGAGGCGGGGATACATGTGAGCGAAGGCGGTCGCACTCGTGCGTGAGTCCTTGGCCGTGTACAGGCGGCCTCCGATGCCGATCACCCTCTCGTCGAGCTCGTCGCAGAACCGCCCGAGCCCGGCGACGACGGGGAAGTCGACGCAGATGTTCCAGCCCGGCATCGGGAAGGACAGCGGCGCGTCGTTGCCGGGACCGAAGCGCTTGAACACGTTCAGGAACGAGACGTGACCCGAGGACGCGATCCGTCGAACGATCGCCTTGAACTCCTCGACGGCGCCGACAGGGACGATGAACTGGTACTGGAGCAAGCCGCGCGGTCCGTAGGCCCGGTTCCACTCCCCGAACAGGTCGAGCGGATGGTAGAAGGCCGTGAGGTTCTGCACCCGGCCGTACGCCCGCTTGGGGGTCTTGCGGTAGTAGAGCTCGCCGATCGCCGCGAAGGTGGCCCTGTTGGCCAGTCCGCCGGGAAAGATGTCGGGGAGGGTCGCCAGGGTCGGGGCGTGGAACCGCAACGGGTCCTTGCGAAGCTTGGCCGGGAGCTGATCGATCGTGGCGAGCGAACCGCGGGCCACCGCGGCGCGACCGAGGCGTCGTCCCCGTGAGATCGAGTCGAACCAGGCCGACGAGTACGCATAGCGATCGTCGGAGCCGTCGCGGTAACGCTCGACCGTCTCGTCCAGATCGGCGGTGCGCTCGAGATCGGCCACGAAGTACGCCGTCTCGGTCGGGGTCATGGCCACGGTCGCCCGCAGGATGATGCCGGTCAGTCCGACGCCGCCGACGGTGGCCCAGAACAACTCGGACTCCTCGCCCGTCGGCATCAGCGTGCGCACCTCTCCATCGGCCGTCAGGAGCTCGATCGACCGGACGTGGTTGCCGAAGCTGCCGGCTTTGTGGTGGTTCTTGCCGTGGATGTCGCTGGCGATGGCGCCGCCGACGGTGACCTGGCGGGTGCCGGGCAACACGGGGACCCACAGACCCAGCGCCAACGCGGCGCGGATCAGCCGGTCGAGGGTCACGCCGGCATCCACGTCGGCGAGTCGGCTCTCGGCATCGATGGAGTGGATCCGATCCCGTCCGGTCATGTCGATGACCACCCCGCCCGCGTTCTGGGCCGGGTCTCCATAGGAGCGGCCCAGACCCCTGGCGATCACTCCCCGGGCACCGGCCTCGCGCACCACGTCGGCCAGGACGGCGTTCGACCGAACCTCCGAGCCCGAGATCACCGTCGCGTGGCTCGGGGCCGTGCGACCCCACCCGCTCAACAGCCTTCCTGCGCGTGGCATCACCCCGGAACCTACAGCGGCCGACCCCCCTGGCGCGGCTGTCAGCGGGGCCGGGCCGAGAGATGCCGGGCCGCACCCGCCACTCCGGGAGGTGGGGCGGGCGGTGTCGTACGCTCCGATCGTGTCGGTCGACGTCGAGCGCGAGCTCGAAGCGGGGTTCGAGGCGATGGGAGCGGGCGACTGGAACGCCTCGCGTCAGTCGTTCACGCGGGTGCTGGACACGACCGAGGTGGCCGAGGCCTACTTCGGTCTGGCCACCGCCTGCTTCTGGCTGGGCGATGTGGCCGCCACGATGGACAATTGCGAGAAGGCCTACGGCTCGTTCCTGCGGCGCCCTGATCCGATGTACGCGGCCGGCGCGGCCCTGTCGCTCGTCGGCTACAACAAGCAGTTCCTCGGCAACATGGCGGCGGCGCGTGGCTGGTTGGCCCGAGCGGCGCGGATCATCGAAGCATCGGTCCCCGAGCTGGAAGGCGAGCTGCTCGGGGCCACGGCCTATGTCACCGACGATCCTGTCGAGAGCGAAGCGCTGGCCCGTCGAGCGTTGGCCATCGGTCGCGCCGAGGCCAAGACCGACCTCGAGCTGTTGGCCATGAGCGCGGTCGGAGCGGCGTTGGTCCAGCAGGGCCGCTTCGACGAGGGCATGGAGCTCCTCGACGAAGCCATGGCCGGAGCCATCGGGGGCGAAGCGGCCGATCCGATGACGACGGCGCAGACGAGTTGCATGACGATGGTCGTCTGCGGCAGCTGCCTCGACCTCGAGCGCGGCGACCCAGTGGGCCCAGGCCCTCGAGCGCTTCACCGATCGCTACGGGTGCCCGTTCGTCTACGCCGAATGCCGGATGCACTACGGGCGCGTGCTGTTCGAGAACGGCGATTGGACGGCGGCGGCCGAGTTGCTCATCGAAGCCATCTCGATGAGCCAGGGCGTCTTCCCCTCTCCCTACGTGTTTGCCGCCGGTGTGCTGGCCGAGCTGCGGGTGGCCCAGGGCCGCATCGAGGAGGCGGCGCGGCTGCTGGAAGGACTGGATGGACGCGACGAGGCGGCCGCCGCCTTCGCATCGCTGCACCTCGCCCAGGGACGAGCCGAGGTGGCCGCCACCCTGCTGCGGCGACGACTGGACAGCACCTCGAGCAAGCGTCTCGACGGGGCGGCGCTGATCGCGTTGCTCGGGCAGGCCGAGATCGCCCTGGGCCATCACGAGGACGCCCTCGAGCGCGGCCGGTCACTGATCGAGCTCGGAGCAACCCACGACTGCCAGATCATCATCGGGTACGGCGAGGGCCTGGTCGGAGAGGCGCTGGTCTCGACCGAGGGCGTCGGCGCCCGAGATCACCTCGAGTCGGCGCTGGCCGCCTTCGTGAACGCCGGGATCCCCTACCGAGCGGCCCAGACGCGGCTCGCGCTGGCCCGGCTGCTGAGACAGAGCGAGCGCGAGGTCGCCGGCGCCGAGGCCCGCACGGCCTTGACGGTCTTCGAGGATCTGGGCGCCGGAGCGCAGGCCGACGCCGCCGCGGCGCTGCTGCGTGAGCTGGGCATCAGGGCGGCCCGGACCGGTCCCAAGAACATCGGTCGGCTGACCAAGCGCGAGCAAGAGGTGCTGGTGCTGCTCGGGGAAGGGCTCTCGAACCCCGAGATCGCCGAGCGGCTCTTCGTGTCACGCAAGACGGTCGAGCACCACGTGGCCCGGATCCTGTCCAAGCTCGGACTGCGCGGTCGGGCCGAGGCCGCCGCCGTGGCCACCCGCTCGTCGGGGTGAGGAGCCCTGCACCGCCCACGCCCGAAAGCCACGCCCGAAATAGGTGAGCTCACCGATGCTCCGACGCCGGTCGGCTGTCACGGTGTGACGGTGACCAACACGCGTGAGCGGCCCCACCGCATGAAGCCGGTGCACCTGTGGGCGTTCGTGCTCGACCCGAGGAGCGCACCCATGAACCCACCGACGAGTCCTGTCCCGAGCCACGCCGTCATCGGCCGGGTGGAGATCAAGCCCGAGCGAGCCGACGAGGCCCGCTCGATGATCGGCGAACATGGTGTCGCCATGCTCAACGGGATGGTCGGCTCGGCCGGCGGCTACTGGGCGAGGACCGTCGACGGTGCCGAGCTGGTCCAGCACTCGTTCTGGCTCTTCGAATCCGAGGCCGATGCCCGGTCGGCCGAGGCGACGTTCAACCAGCTCCGCGACCTGCCCGATGCGCCGGCGACCTTCATCAGCGTCGATGTGTGCGAGGTCATCGGTCGGGCTTGAGGCGCGATCGCCACGCGACCAGGGATCTGGCCCAAGGACGTGGATATGCTCCGCCGGGGGCGCGGAGAACAACGGGACAGAGGAGGATCGCCATGAGCGAGCACGGGTTGCAGGTCGGTACGGCGCAGGTCAGGTCGGCCGGTCCCATCACGTTCGGACCGGCGGGGATCCTGTTCCTCGCCGACAACCAGACCGCCACGGTCTACGCCGTCGACGTCGGAGATCTGACCTCGCCGGCCGGGTCCGAGCCGTTCGATCTCGACGACGTCGATGCGCGGGTCGCGTCCTTCCTCGGCTGCGAGGTCGACGACGTGATCATCCGCGACATGGCCGTGCACCCCGAGTCGCGCAACGTCTACCTGTCGGTGCAACGAGGGCACGGCGAGGACGCCCAGGCGGTCCTGGTGCGCATAGACCGCCTCGACGGTTCGATGGCCGACGTGTCGCTCGTCGACGTCCCGATGGCGGCCGTGACGATCGACGACGCCCCCGCCCCCGATGACGAACGGCTCGACACCACCTTCCCGAACGGCAACGAGGGCGAGGAGGTCACCTTCGGCGAGCACACGGTGCGGCTCCTGCGCCGGTCGATCCGGTTCTCGACCATCACCGACATGGCCTACGTCGACGGCATGCTCTTCGTCGCCGGCCTCTCGAACGAGGAGTTCTCGTCGAAGCTGCGGCGCATCCCCTTCCCGTTCGGCGATGACGTGACCGACAACAACCTCGAGATCTTCCACGTCTCCCACGGTCAGTGGGAGACGGCGGCGCCGATCCGCACCTTCGTCCCCTACGAGGGCGGCCAGAGCATCTTGGCCAGCTACACCTGCACGCCGGTCGTGCACTTCCCGCTCACCGACCTCGAGTCGGGCACCAAGACCGTCGGGCGCACGGTCGCCGAGCTCGGGGCCATGAACCAGCCCCTCGACATGGTCTCGTTCGAGCAGGGCGGCGAGGAGCACCTGCTGGTCGCCAACACGACCCACGGTCTCATCAAGATCGCGTGCCGCGACATCGACGGACAGGAGCCGCTCACCGAGCCCCGACAGCCGGTCGGCGTGCCTCGCGAGATCGAAGACCTCCGAGGCATAAGCCAGCTGGCCAACCTCGACGCCAGCCATGTGTTGGCTCTCCAGGTCGACGAGGACGGGCACCGCCACCTGCGCTCGCTCAAGACCGCATCGCTCTAGTGCCGCGTCAGCGGGTGACGGCCTCGCTGTCGTCGTGAGCGAGGTCTCGTGGTCGCGCTGCGATGGCGACGACTGCATCCGCGTCTCGGGTCGGCCTCCCGATGCGGACGTGCGCGTGTTCCCGAGGCTGTCGGTCGGCGCCAACTCCCACGACTTCCCCCCGATGGGCGGCCACCTCGTCCGCGACGAGGTCGGTGACACCTGCTTCGTGCCCCGGTTCGCCTTCGTCGCCGGCACGACCTACGAGGTGCTCGTGGATGGCCTCCACGTCGGGACCCTCGATCGACCTCGGGTCGACCGAACGCCAACGACCGAGGTGGTGGCCATCTTCCCGACCGCGACCGAAGTGCCCCGCAACCTGCTGCGCTTCTACCTGTTCTTCTCGGCGCCGATGAGCGAAGGCCGCGCCGCCGACCACCTGCGACTGGTCGACGAGGACGGCGATCCGATCAGGGGTGCGCTCCTGGGGACCGATCACGAGTTGTGGGATCCGGACCGACGGCGCCTCACCGTCCTGCTCGATCCGGCCCGCATCAAGCGCGGCCTGGTGGGTCATCGCACCCAGGGCTACCCCCTGCGGTCGGGCTCGACGTTCGGTCTCGTGGTCGACCAAGGTTTCCGCGACGCCGGCGGACGGCCGCTCAGGTCTGGCGGCGAACGTGCCTACGCGGTGGGCGACGACGAGCGACGCCATGTCGATCCCCGCGCCTGGGCCTTGTCCATCCCGGCGGTCGGCACCCACGACGAGCTGGAAGCGTGCTTCGATCGACCGCTCGACCACGGCCTGCTCGCTCGCTGCCTGACCGTCGTCGGTCCTGATGGCGATGTCGTCGACGGGGCGGCGAGGGTCGGGATCGGGGAGCAGTCGTGGCGGTGGAGGCCACGACGCCGATGGGCGTCAGGCCCTCATCGACTCGTCGTGGATCCCGTCCTCGAGGACCTGGCCGGCAACTCGGTGAGCCGCGTCTTCGACCGGGACATGACCCAGCCCGAGGACGATCCCCGCCCGAGCCAGCCCGTCGTGGTCCCCTTCGCCCTGACCTGACGAGCGACCGCACCCGGGCCCGGGCCGCGCTCACGCAACCAGACGATCACCCGAGCTGACGAGGACGTCGGGGGCCAACGTCGCCGGTCGCTCGGCGCGCCGGAACGATTCCGTGCGCCACCACTCGCGATAGGTCGCCCGCCCGAGGACGTCGAGGAGCGGTCCGGTCTGCGACGCGTGGGCCTCGAGGGCAGCCATCTTCTGGTCGAGCAGGTCTTCGGCGAGGTATCGGTGCGACGCCAGCTCGTGCGGTTCGGTGCACGGCGGATGGGGTTGATCGGCGAAGAACCCGACCCGGTCGTTGACCGCTCCCCACCGCTCGTGGAAGTCGGCGGTCACCGTGGCGTACCAGAGCTCGGCGCTCGATCGGGTGGCCATCCAGGCCTGGGTCGTGAAACGACAGACGGCGCGATGATCGGGATGTCCGGTCAGGCCATCGGGTCCGAACGTGACGATGAGATCGGGCTGTATGGCGGCGATGTGGCGCGCGACGACCTTGGTGCCGTCATGGAGGTCGCAGTGGCCGTCTTCGTATCCGAGCAGGTGGAGCTCGTCGACTCCGACGGACGCCAAGCTCTGGCGCAGCTCGCGATGGCGCAGGGCCGCCAGTCGTCGCGGTGGGACGGACTTCGGGTCGTCGGTGCCGTGCTCGCCCAACGTCGCCATCACGACCACGACACGGTCGCCGCGCCGGCGGAACTCGGCCATGAGGCCGGCCGAGAGGTAGGCCTCGTCGTCGGGGTGGGCCCACACCCCGAGAAGCGTGCGCGCCTTCATGACCGGAGCTCCGGTTCGAGGGCGGCCAGGGCCTCCACCTCGTCGGCCATGGCCGAGTTGAGCTGCAGCAGCAATCCAGCGATCTCGTCGTCGTCCCACTGGTGGCTGGCGATCCGATCCACGACGCCGAACAACGGATGGCTGAGCCGGTCGCGCGTGGCCTCGTAGTGCCCGAGGGCGTCGAGGAGCGACGCACCGTCGATGCCGACCCCTCCGAGGCCCTCGACCACCGCGCGAGCCAGGAGCTCCGCGTCGCGCAGCGCGTCGGTCGGGCCGTGGGCACAGAGCGGATCGGTGAAGTAGCCGGCGTCGCCGACCAGCGCCCATCCGGGACCGTGCGCCCGTCGGATGTAGCCCCGGCGGCCGGCCCAGGAACCCGAGGCCGACCCAGGCGTGGCGGCCGCGAGACGGTCGGCCAGGTCGGGCGCGCTCTGGGCGACGACTTCGGCGACGAGCGACGCGCCGCCGATGCCGAGGCGATCGGCGGGGGCGCTGGCGAACACGCAGGCCTCACCGTCGTTGGTGGGGATCACGCCGCAACACACGTTGGGACGAAGGATCCATTCGTACCCGTTGGTGGGGAGGTCGGACCAGTGCGCGTACGTCCCCGCGTTGGCGTGCTCGCCGACCCGGGTGAACGAGGCACCGACCTGCTCGGCGACCGTTGAACGAACTCCGTCGGCACCGATGACCAATGCGGCACGAAGATCGACGTGGTGGTCGTCGAGGGTGGTCGCATGCACGCCGACCACCTGACCGACGCGCCAGATCAGGTCGGTCGCCGCGGTGTAGCGATGCACCACGGCTCCGGCATCGACGGCCGCCTCCTGCAGCCGCGATGCGAGACGGTCACGCCGGGGGGCGTAGAGAGCATCGACTCCGTGCGAGGGCTTGGTGCTGATCACGATCCGCTCGTCGCCGTAGCGGTAGGTCGTACGCGTCACGGCCGGCGTACCGGCGGCGACGATGTCGTCGAGCACGCCCCAACGCGACAGCTGGAGCACGCCGCCTCGCATCAGGGTCCCGGTGGCCGGTGGGTGCAGATCGCGGGAACCGCGGTCCACGAGCAGGGTGCGGACGCCGGCGCGGGCCAGCATCATGGCCGTGGCGGCTCCGGCCGGGCCCGCTCCGACGACGATCACGTCGGCGGTCGGGCCACGGCGCAGGCGTGGTCGTGTGGGGGTGTCCTCCATGGGACTTCATCTCTCTGGGCGGGGGGCGGACGGGGTTGGACCGAACCTACGGAGAGCACCTTCCTCGTCCCTTCCCTGCCCGCCGATCGACTGGGGGAAGGTTCGGGGAAGGACGCGGGGCGACGATCGGCGCCATGTCCTCGGGGCCCGCGTCCTACGCTCGTTCCGATGCCGTCGCCGATCCGTTCGCCCCGATGATGGACACGGCAGCAGACGTCGGGATGGCGACGATCCAGATCACGCTGCTCGGCCGCTTCGAGGTGACGGTCGACACCGTGGCCGTGGTCGACCGCGCCTGGAAGCGCCGTCAGGCCGCGGCCCTGGTCAAGGTGCTGGCCATGGCGCCCGGCCGACGCCTGCACCGCGAGCAGCTCATCGATCTCATCTGGCCGCAGGACACGATCGACGAGGCCGCGCCCAAGCTCCACAAGGCCGCCCACTTCGCCCGGCGGGCGATCGCCCTCCCCAACTCGGTCGTGCTCCGCGGTGACAACGTCGTGTTGCTGCCCGACGCGGAGGTGAGCGTCGACGTCGTCGAGTTCGACGACCTGGCCCGCCAGGCCCTGGCCGACGACGACGTCGCCACCGCCCGCGAGGCCCTCGCCCTCTACGGCGGCGACCTCCTGCCCGAAGATCGCTACGACACGTGGGCCGACGATCGCCGCGAGCAGCTGCGGCTCCGCCACCTGGACCTGTTGCGCCTCGACAGCCGTTGGGACACCGTGATCGAGCTCGATCCGAGCGACGAGCGGGCCCATCTGGCGCTCATGCACGCTCACGCGGCCAAGGGCGATCGCCACGCCGCCCTGCGTCAGTACGAGCGCATGGACCGCACGCTGCGCCGCGAACTGGGCGTTGCCCCGGGCGCCGCGGCGACGACGTTGCGCGACCGCCTGCTGGCCGAGCACGAGGCCTTCCCCCAGCGCGACGACACGTTGATCGGCCGCGACGCCGAGCTGGCCGTGGCCGAGCGCGCCCTGCTCGACTCGGCCGCCGGTCACAGCCGCACGCTCCTCGTGGTCGGGCCGGCCGGCGTGGGCAAGTCGGCGTTGCTGACGGCCATCACGGCGCGCGCCCAGGAGCTGGACTTCCGCTTCGGTCACGGCACGTCAGCGCCCGTCGAAGGCGCGTGGCCGTACGCGCCGGTCGTGGAAGCCCTGGCCGATGTGTGCCGGCGTCACCCGGCGCTGCTCGACGGTCTGGCCGATCACCACCGCGAGGAGATCGACCGCGCGCTGGCCGGTGTCGAGATCTCCTGGACCGGGAGCGGCTCGCACCAACGTCTCTTCGTCGCCGCCGGCGAGCTCGTCCGCCTGGCCTCGGCCACCACGGGCCTCCTGCTGACCATCGACGACCTGCACGACGCCGACGATGCCAGCCTCCGCCTGGTCCACTACCTGGCCCGCTCCACGACCGCTCGAGCGCGTGTGCATCGTGCTCGCCCATCGCCCGGCACCCATCAGCGAGACCCTGGCCGAGACCCGCCAGAGCCTCATCGACCGCCACGGGGCGACGACCATCGAGCTCGGTCCGCTCCGCACCGACGAGATCGCCACACTGGTGCGCCGCCAGATGCCCGAACCCGAGCCGGAGCTGGTCGAGCAGATCACGGCCTTGAGCCGGGGACTCCCGTTCGCCGTCAACGAGCTGGCCCGGCGGGCGGCCAACGAGCCGCAGTGGGTGCAGGCGCTCGACGCCAACATGATCGGTGGGATCGACCAGGGGACCCGCGAGGTCCTGCAACGGGTCGCGGTCGTCGGATCGTCGTTCGACACCGACGAGTTCGTCGCCCTCTCGGGCCGATCCGAGGACGAAGCCTTCGACCACCTCGACCAGGCCCTCGCCGCGCTGATCGTCGAACCCGCCAGCACGGGCTACCGCTTCCGGCACGGCCTCGTCCGCGACGCGCTCCTCGACGACGTGGCTCCGCACCGGCGGCGCCAGATCCATCGCGACGCCGCCGCTCGGCTCATCGAGCTCGACGCCTCGGCCTCACGCGTCGGGCATCACCTCCTCGAGTCGGGTGCCACCGCCGACGCGGTCCCGTACCTGCTGCGGGCGGCCGAGACCGAGGCGGCGATCGGCGCCTACCGCGACGCGCTGGCCCTGGTCGACGCGGTCCGCCCGCACGCCACCGGAGCCCACCGGGCGATCGCGCTGTCGCTGCGGGGCGATCTGCTCAACGCCATGGGCGACCCGATCGCGATCTCGGCCTACCGAGAGGCGCTCGACGAAGCCGAAGGCGACGCGGTGCGCTCGCTGCGGGTCCGCCTGGCGCGAAGCGCGGTGATGTCAGGCGACCTCGAGACGACCGCGGCCGCCCTCGAGGGGCTCGAGACCGACGGCGGCGACCATGACGCCGACATCCTGCTCGCCCGGGCCAAGTACGCCTACTTCACCTCCGACTTCGAGACGGCCCAAGCCGCGGTCACCGAGGCCCAGCGGCTCGTGCTGGCCGGCGAGCCCGACTGGAAGGTGCTCGACCTGGTGACCGTCCAAGGGCTGCTCGCCCACCGCAGCGGAGAGTGGTTCGATCGAATGCGACTCGAGCTGAGGCTGACTCGCGAGAACCCCGAGATCGCCAATGCCATCTTCGACGGCTACCTCTGCGCCGCCGAGTACATGCTCTACGGGCCGACGCCCTACGCCGAGGTCATCAGCGTGGCTCGCGACCTGCAGAAGACCGCCCGTCGCAGCGGCGCGCTGCGCGCCGCCGCCTTCGCCTCGGCCTTGATCGGCGAAGCGGCACTCCTCTCTGGCGACCTGCCGTTGGCCGCCGCCGAGCTGACCGAAGCGAGCGATCTGCACCGCGACGTCGGATCCTCCGCCGGCGAGGCGCTCTCGTTGCAGCGGCTCGCCGAGGTGCGCGTCACCGAGGGCGACGACGTGGCGGCGCGGCAGTTGCTGGCCCACGCCCTGCCCCTGGCTCGTTCGTCGATCATCGCCAAGCACCTGTTGCATCGGGTGTTCGGCACGATGATCCTCGCCACCTCCGATCCGCTCGAGGCCCGAGCCATCGTCGACCGGGCCGAGTCGACGCTCGGTTGGGACGATCAGTGCGCCTTCTGCTCGATCATGTTCTCGATTCCGGCCACCCTGGCCTGCGTGCGAGCCGACGACCTCCCCGGTGCGCAGCGGCTGCTGGCCATGGCGGAGCGGTCCGGGGTCATGTGGCAGGGAACGTCGTGGGAAGCCGCCATCGCCGAGGCCGAAGCGGCGGTGGCCGGCGCCACCGGCGACCGGGACACGGCTCGCCAGCGGATGCAGGCGGCCGCCGACCAGTTCCAACGCGCCGGCCAGCCCCTCGACGCCCAGCGGTGCCATCACGCCATGGCCGCGCTCTGACCCGTCACAACCCGGCCTGACGGTCACCACGTCCCGATCGCGACCGAGCTGGGCGGCCGCTAGCCCGCGATACCGAGCTCGGCCGCTCGCGATCAGACTGATGCCGGGCGCGATCGAGCTGGGCCGCGGCGTGGCCACGGCCCAGCGACGATCGCGTCGAGCACCGGATCAAGCCGGCGGGGCGAACAGCTCGAGGGCGATGTTGTCGGGATCGCGAAACGACAGTCCCGAGCCGTAGTGGGCGTCGACGATCTCGCCGTGCTCGATTCCGAGCGCGTCGAGGCGGGCGGCCCAATCGACCAACTCGTCACGGCTGGCGAAGCCGAAGGAGATGTGGTCGAGGCCGGGGCGGCGCTCGTCGAACTGGTCCTTGCTGTTGAGGTCCGGGAAGCCGTGCAGCCCGAGCATCGTGGCGCCGATGGCGTACACGATGTGGTGGAACGGGCCGGTGTCCTCGTCGAGGACGGGCTCGACTCCGAGGACCTTGGTGTACCAGGCCTCGCTGACCTCGAGATCGGTCACGGTCACGGCAACGTGACCGATGGCCGGCATGGTTGTGGGGGTAGCCACGGGGGTCTCCTTTGGGGTGGCGTCATTGACCCGGTGACCGTACGAACCGCCCCTTCCCCGATCCTTCCCCTGCTCTCCCTCGACCCCGCTCGACGTCCACGAGCCAGCCGCGGCGGAACGTTCAGGCGACGACGTCGAAGGCCTCGGCCAAGCCGCCGAGCATCCATCGATCGGCGGGTGCGAGCTCGACGTCGAGCGGACGACGGAAGCTGAGCGCCTCGACCAGAGCGACCGCGTCACCACCCAGTCGAGCCGCCGACGTCGGAGCTGATCCGTCGTGGACCGTGACGGTCGGGCCGAGATCGATCACGAGGTGCACGTCGGGGTCGGTCGCGTCGATGGCGAGCGTTCCGGTCCGTCCCGGGCCGTGCACGGCGAGGAACATGGGGCTGAGGGCGGCGGCGTAACGCAGCGACACGGCCACCTCATCGGCCTCGACGACAGGAGCCAGACCGAGCGGGAGCAGGATGTCGCGCTCGTGGACCCACGAGTCCCACAGCGCGTGGGCCACGACCGCGCAGCTCGGGATGTGACCAGGAGGTCCTTCGGACGAGCGCCTGCCATTCGGCGTCGGTCATGCCGGCGACGGCGGCATCCAATGCGACGTTGCTCTGGTTGAACTCGGCCAGCGCCTCGGCCGGAGCCTGGTCGGGCCCGTCGGCGACCATCTGGGCCGGCGTGGCCACCGGATCGAAGCCCATGAGGTAGCGGGTCGGGCTTCCATCTCGGCCCGAGGTCAGCGAGATCGCCCAGAACTGGTTGGCCGTCGTGAGATGGGCGATCACGTCCTGCACCGACCATCCCTCGCACCGAGTCGGACTGGCCCACTGCGCGTCGTCGAGCCGGACCAGCTCGTCGGCCAGGCGGTGGCGTTGGCGCACCATCGCCGCGGCGGGATCGCCGATCGGGATCTCCCACCGCAACAGCTCCGGTCCGTCGTATCGAGGTGTCAGCTGCACGCTCAGACCGTAGTTCTGCGACGGGATCGAGCTGACATCGTCGGAGTCACGGCTCGGCCGCCCAGGCGATGGCGGTGGCCAGATCAGACCGCCCGACGGTGGTCAGACACTTCGCCGGCGGTGATGACGGCGGCGGAGGCGACGAGGAAGGCGATGGCGGCGACCGCCGGTCCTGACCACGCCAGCAGACCAGCGGCCACCGCGAAGACGGAGAGCTTGGCCACCAGCCGAACCGGGTAGGCGAGTCGCATCCGCGCACGCGGCGCCAGCCAGAGTCCCCACACCACCGCGGCCACCACCGGTAGCACCACGGCGGCCACGACGCGGACGACGACCGGGCCATCGGTCCTCGCCCCCGTGATCACGAGCACGGCCAACAGCGACAGCTCGTCGAGGAACACGACGACGTCCAGCGCGGTGACCGACGGCTGAGCTGACTCGTCCATCCCGCCAGGCACTGTAGGGGGCCCGGCCAGTCGACTCGTCAGGCGATCAGTGGAGGGGAAGTCGCAACGCCAACAGCTGGGCGGGGTGGGCGCCGCCGAGCGGCCAGACGATCGTGTCGCCGACCACCGCCGGCCAGGCGTTGATGACGCCCGGTGCCCTGGTAGGTCCACTTCGTCGAGCCGTCGCGCCTCGACAGGGCCAGGAGCTTGCCGTCCTGCAGGCCGGTGAACACCAGGTCGCCGATCACCGTCGCTCCGCCCAAGCGGGTCGCCCGGCACCTTCACGTCCCATCGCACGCGTGCCGGTGGCCACGTCGATGGCGACCACCTCGCCGTCCATCGTCCCGATCGTGCCCTGGAACCCGAAGGCCTCGGGTTGGTAGGTGGTGGGCTCGTTGAGCACCGGCAGGTAGACCACGCCGTCGGCCGCCGCCGGCGGCGTCTCGACGCCGCCGAAGTCGCCGGGGAACACCGTGATGGCCTGCGTCACGTCGCGGACCGTGTCGTTCTGGTGCTTGCCGACCGACGTCTTCCAGAGGGTCGCGGCCCGTACGCGGGTCGAGGCCGTAGACCCAGCCGTCCTTGCCGGTGCCGATCACGACGTCGCCTCGGCGGCTCGGCACCACCATCGACAGCTGGTGATCGAGGTCGAACAGGTCGTGGGGCACGGCCTGGCTGTACCAGGCCAGCCGACCGGTGGTCGCGTCGAGCGCGACCGTCGAGCTCGTGTAGAGGTCGGGCCCGGGCCGGCTCGACCCGCTCGGGAACCCGGGCGCGCCCAGGGAACGGCGCCGGGTTGCCCGTACCCCAGTAGACGAGCCCGGTGCGCACGTCGATGGCCGGCGGGTACCACGCCCCGCCCCCGGAGTTGATGCGTCGGGTTGCCCCACAGGTCATCGCCCTTGACCGTGTTGAACGTCCAGGCCGTGCGTGCCGTCGCGCTCGTTCAGGGCGAAGACCACACCGGCGTCACCGCCGTGGTAGATGCCGTTGAGGCTGACCGGTACGGTCGCCGCGTACACCTTGCCCCGGTAGGTGGTGGGCTGGATGTCGATGCCGAGGGTGGCCGTGCCCACCACGGTCGAGCGCCACACCTCGGCCCCGGTGCCGGTGTCGAGGGCCACGATGTCGCCGCGGCCGGCGACGGCGAACACCTTGCCGTGGTCGACGGCCACGCCGTTGGGCCCGATCATCGGCCGGCCGTTGTCGGACTGGTCGCTCATCCAGACCAGCGCGCCGGTGCGCAGGTCGAACTTGCGGACGTGCCCGGACAGGTCCTCGAGGTAGACGCGCGCCGTCCGACGACGATCGGCGTCGGTCGAGGCGTTGCCGAACGTGCCCAGACCGTCCAACGGAGACGACCAGGCGACCTGCAGCTGGTCGACGTCGCGGGACGTGATGGGCGAGCGCGACGCGTTGCGGGTGTTGCCCAGGTCACCGTTCGGAAGCGGCCAGTCCGCCCTCGGATGACCCGGGCCACCGGGACCGAACGGCCACGGCTGGCAGGCCGCCACCACCAACATCATCACGCCCACCGAGCGCGACGAACCCGACCCATCTCCCCCTCGTGTTCCCCATGGCGACGGATCGTAGGCGACCCGCCGAGTCCCCGTCCCGAGCGTGGGTCAGCGGACAGAGCTGACTCCGCGACGCGGGTCTCCCCTCCCACGTCAGCGAAGCGGGGGACGCCGGCTTCGAGCTCGACGCGGGCCGCCTTGGCCGTGTAGCTGATGGCGTGGTACCAGCCGGCCAGCATGAGGAGATCGAGGAGCTCGGCCTCCGTGAAGACGCGAGCCAGTCGCGTCCAGAGCTCGTCGCCGATGTCCGAGTCATCGTGGAGTGCGTCGGTGGCCTCGATGACCAGGCGGTCTCGCTCGTCGGACCAGCACGGATCGGTCGAGCGCCCGTAGGTGAGCGAGGCGATCTGCGGCGTCGTCAACCCGACTCGCTCGGCGAAGAAGGCCACATGGACGCCCCACTCGTACTCGCATCCGCAGCGGGCGCACGTCCGGTCGATCACGAGCTCGCGGTCGCGCATCGACAACGACAGCTGCTTGTTCAGCTCGTAGCCGCCCCAGCCGCGCATGGCCTCAGCCATGGCCAGGTTGCGCACGAAGGTGCGAAACAGCAGCAAGGGCGGCGCCCCCGGCGGCATCATCGCCTCGAGGCACGAGGCAACCTCGGGTTCATAGGGGGGCTCCACCACGTCGATCCGGCTCATGTCATCGATCCTCTCGGCCTACGTTTCGAATTCAGCAACGCCAGGGTACGGTAGCGTTTCGATTATCGCAACAGCCAACCGGGAGACGGCAATGAGTCGACGCTCGACACCCCGTCCGGGCCGTCCTGTTCGGGGATCCACCACCGGTCGCCCGCTGATGGCCGCGATGGACCTGCTCGGACGCCGATGGGCCCTGCGGATCCTCTGGGAGCTGCGAGACGGCCCGATCGGCGCTCGGGCCCTGATGAGTCGATGTGACGACGTGTCATCGAGCGTCCTCTACGAACGGCTCCGCGAGCTGACCGACGCCGACCTCGTGACCAACGGCGAGGACGGCTACCGCCTCACTCCGCTCGGCACCCAGCTCGGAGCGGCCCTGGAACCACTGGATGTGTGGGCCACGCGATGGGCGAAATCGCGAGGGTCGGCTCGCTGACGGCGCGACGCTGTCTCGTGCTCGACCTTCCCCCTGCGGTGCGGAACGAGGCCATTGCGGTCGGCGCCGCCGCGTGGCTCGACGACCTCCCCGGGCTGATCGCCGAGCTCGAGCTCGAGTGGGGCATCGCCGTCGGCGCTGCCTACCAGGACGCGACCGAGGCGTTCGTCGCCGAGGCCACGCTCGACGACGGCCGACCGGCCGTGCTGAAGCTGGTCGTCCCACGCGACGGCGAGGCCGCGGCCCATGAGATCGCGGTGCTTCGCATCACCGACGGCAAGGGCTGTGCGCAGCTGTTGCGCCACGACGTCGAGCGCGGCGCCCTCCTGCTCGAACGGTTGGGACGATCGCTCCACGATCTCGCCCTGCCGCTGCGGCTCCGCCACGAGATCCTTTGCCAGAGCGCGGCCCAGGTGTGGCGGCCGGTGCCCGACTGCGCCCTACCGACAGGTGCTGACAAGGGACGACTGCTCATCGATCTCATCACGACTCAGTGGGACGAGCTCGAGCGACCCTGTTCGGAGCGGGCGATCGACCACGCCGTCAGTTGTGCCTCCCGTCGCATCGACGCCCACGACGACGAGCGAGCGGTGCTGGTGCACGGCGACGTGCATCAGTGGAACGTGCTCGAAGCCGAGGTCGGGTACAAGCTCGTCGATCCCGACGGGCTGCAGGCCGAGCCCGAGTACGACCTCGGGATCATCATGCGCGAGGACCCGCTCGAGCTCCTCGACGGCGACCCGATGGTGCGCGCCCGCTGGCTTGCGGCCCGCACCGGCCTCGACGCCACCGCCATCTGGGAATGGGGCGTCGTCGAGCGAGTGTCGACCGGCCTGCTGTGCGCCCAGATCGACATGCAACCGATCGCCAGTCAGATGCTCGCCGCCGCCGACCACATCGCGGCCGATCAGAGGAACCTGTCGACGTAGAAGGCGAATCGTCGGCGGAGGTCGTCCACATCGAGGCCGACGGCCTCGGCCTGGTAGTCGATGCGCCCCTCGCGACCGCGGCGGTGCTCGGCCAGGTAGGAGGACGTGGCCTGCTCGGCCCGCTGATCGAAGGGCTGGTCGGCCAGGGCGTAGATCCGTCGAACCATGGCCAGGTCGTCGGCCATGAACTCGTCGAAGCGGACGTCGATCGAACGATCGGCGGGCAGCACCGAACGGTCACGCACGCAGGCGCGCAGCATGGTCTCGACGCGATCGGCCCAGTAGCGGCCGAGCACCTCGGGCTCGACCGGGTCGGCGCTCATGCGGGCCGTGTAGGCGATCATCGTGGCCAACGAGACGACGACGTTGACCGGATCCCGATGGGTCACCACGACGGTGGCATCGGGGAAGACCTCGGTCAGCGCCACGAACTGCTCGATGTGCTGGGGCGACTTGAGCACCCACCGTCGGCCGCCGCGCTCGTGCTGCAGAGCTTGCAGGATCGTTCGCAGGTAGCGGTAGTGAGGCGTCTGATCGTGGGCCAGGTAGTGGTCGCGCCACGCAGGTACGTGGGCCAGGGTCTCGAAGAACATCGTCGAGAAGTCGACGGCCAGCAGCTGGATCTCCTCGTGGACGTGCCGGTGCTGATCTCGTGCATCAGAGAGAACAGCGGCATGGCCTCGTTCATGAACGAGACCGCCTGGTCGGTTCGCGCGAGGCGCGGATCGGGCTCGACGCCGATCTCGGCGCGCGCCGGGATCGGTTCGAGGCTCTCCCAGTACGGCAGCGAGCGAAGCGCAGGATCGGCCGCCATCAGGTTGTGCAGGTGGGTCGTGCCGGTGCGGGGGAGGCCGGCGATGACGATGGGGGCGACGACCTCGATCTCGTGGATCTCGGGGTGGCGCCCCAGCAGGTCGGTGAGCAACAGCCGATTCTTGAGCAGCTGCACGAGTTGGGTGTGCACGACGACCCGGCCGACCGGCGACAGCGCGCGCCAGTCGTCGATGGCTTCGACCAGCGCCGCCAGCGGGGCCTCATAGCTTCGGTCACCGAAGTCCTCGAGACCGGACTCGGCGCACGCCTGGGCGTGCAGCGCGTCGGGCGCGAGCACGCACGCGTCGGCCATCGAAGCCATGAGGCTGCGGATCTCGTCGACTGCGGGCGTGAACCCTGGGGCGGCCAGATCGGTTATGCGGACGACGTCGCGCATGGCAAGCCTCAGGTGGTCGGGTCGCCACGGTCGATTCGGCGACAGTCTGAGACACTACGGACCCCGACGCCGGCGATCATCGCGATCGCCCGGCCGAGGGCATCGAGGCCCTCATCCTGGAAGGAAGCGCGTGACCGACCCGACGAGTGGTGACCAGTCAAGAAGTGCCTTGTCGCGCTCGGCCGTCGACCCGACTCAGATCGCGGAGCCGGCCACCTCGGCCGAGACGTGGGATTCGTCGCGGGCGTGGCGCGAGTTGCTCGACGGCCTCCGCGACCTCGATGCCGAGTTCCTCGCTGGGCCCAAGGCGGTCACCAGCGAAGCGTCGGTGGCCGAGGGCTATCGGTTCCTGGCCACGGTGACCGCGCGTGGCCTTCGACATCTACCTGTTCGCCGACTCCGCTCGGCCTCGCTTCGTCGACATCAACACACCGTTCCGTCAGGATCGGGCCTGGGGCGGTGACAACACCGACGCCTACTACGCCTTCGCGCCGATCGACCCGACCCGCACCTACCGCGTGTCGGGGACGCGAGGCGACAGCGTCTACTTCTCGATCACCGTCTACAACGAGCCGTCACCCGGTCAATGGTCCAACCGGGTCGTCGGCGTCGTCAACGATGCTGATCTCGAGATCGACGACGAGGGACGGTTCTCGTTCGTGCTCGGTCCGACCCGTCCCGCTGGGTACGACGGCGTGTTCATGGAGCTCACGCCTGACGCGGCGGCGGCCGTGACACGCGACTACCAGGTCGACCCGCTGACCGGACACCGAGTCGATTGGGCCATCGAGGCCGTCGACCCCGCATCGAGCTACCGCCACAACGACGAGGTCACGGCGGCGTCGCTGCGCACCGCGCTGCGCTGGGTCAAGGAGATGTTCGCCATCGTGCCGTTGACCGTGCAGGCCCGGGACGACTCGACCACCCTCGGCCACAACGCCCCCGACGGCGCCAACACCTTCGCCGCGCCCTACCAGGTGCCCGACGCCAACTACGGGTGGTCGGCGCGCGACGCTTGCTACAGCTTCGGCACCTTCGCCCTCGGCCCCGACGAGGCCCTGGTCGTGACGCACCGACCACCGGCCTGCCGGTTCTGGAGCCTCTCGATCTGGAACCCGTTCATGGCGGGCTACAACAACGACTACGCCCGCACCTCGATCAACCACGGCACCGCCGTACCCAACACCGATGGCACCGTGACGGTCGTCATCGCCCAGGACGCACTCACTCATCCGAACGCGATATCGACGATCGGCCACGACGTCGGCGTGCTCGCCTTCCGTTGGTTCCACGCCGACCCGGTGCCCGATCAACCGGTCGTCGCCGTCGTGGCCGCGACCGACGCGCCCCGCTCGACGACCTGACCTCTGCCCGCCGGGCCTGACATCGCGGCGGCAACTGGGTACCAAAAGCGAGACCCATCTGCCGCCGGCAAGAGTCGCAGTCGGTCAGCCGCCCGAGAGGGTGTGGCGCTGGAAGAAGGCGACGATCAGCGGGGGGATCTCAGGGG
This sequence comes from uncultured Microthrixaceae bacterium, assembly GCA_963734965.1. Lineage (GTDB taxonomy): Bacteria > Actinomycetota > Acidimicrobiia > Acidimicrobiales > Acidimicrobilacustridaceae > UBA4742. The sequence goes on from CAVTJK010000004.1 coordinate 1,973,338, forward strand.
GTGGTTCGTGACCGCCCGGATAGTCATAGACCGCCAGTTCGAGATGGCCCCGGCCGGGCTCGGTCCGCAGGTAGCCGTCGACGGTGGCCTTCGCCGGGTCGGCCCCGATCTTGGCCTCGGCCAACGGGACGCTCTTGCGCTGGTTGGCGTAGGGCACGATCGGATCGTTCTGGCCCATGGCCATGAACATCGACCGCACAGGATCGGTGGCGAGGTACTTCCCAGGCTGTCCGGACAGGTTGGCCGTCGCCGCGATGGGTCCACCCCGCTGGTTCAACAGCAACGAGACGAACGCCGAACCGTTCGAGTGACCCATGAGGTAGATCCGGTCCCGGTCGACGGGGAGCTTGGCCCGCAACGACGCCAGCAAGGCGTCGTAGAACGCCAGATCCGAGTCGCCCTGCTCGCCGGCCACGCTCTGCCACCCGGTCTGGGTGCCGTCGGGGTCCGTCTTGCCCTTGTGACCGACCACCCCGTTCGGGTAGACGACGATGGCCTGTGGCCACAGCTTCTCGATGCCCATCTTGCGCTCGAAGTTCTGACCACTGCCACCGTGACCATGGAAGGCGAACACGAGGGGGGCCGGGTGCGACAGGTCGTCCGGAACGACCAGCAGCGCGGTGCGAGTCGTGCCCTTGACGTCGAGCGAGATGGTCTGCGTCCCGCTCGGATATCGCGTCGGCGACGGCGCCGACGCCGGGTTCGTGGTCGCCGGCGCGCTGGTGTCGGCGGTGGCATCGGCGCGGGGCGAGGCGGTGCCTCCGCACGCGGTCACCAGGCCCAGGGCGCAGGCTCCGCCCAAGAGGACGGTGAGCAGGTCTCGTCGGAGCGGCATCATCACAAGATGACCGACGCCCGTGAGGGGGAGTCGACAAGGCCATGAGGAATCCGTGATGACCCGACCCCGTTCGGTCTACGCCCAGCGAGGTCACGACCGGAACGGTCCTATCCTCCCGGCTTCAGCGAACCGCCCCACGATCAAGGAGCGCGCCCATGGCCGAACCACAGCAGGCCGCACCCAAGAAGAACATCGCCACCGAGTTCAAGGAGTTCCTCCTGCGGGGCAACGTCGTCGATCTGGCCGTAGCCGTCGTCATCGGCGCCGCGTTCGGCGCAGTCGTCAGCGCGCTCGTACGAGACATCCTCACTCCGATCATCGCCATGATCTTCGGCAAGCCCGACTTCGCCGCGCTCGAGTTCACGATCAACGACAGCGTGTTCCGCTACGGCGACTTCCTCAACGTGCTCATCACCTTCGTCACGATCGCCTTCGTCGTGTTCTTCTTCGTCGTCAAACCGATGAACTGGCTCATCGATCGTCGGCGCAAGAGCGCAACGGTGGACGAGGACACCTTGAGCGACGAAGCCAAGTACCTGGCCGAGATCCGCGACCTCTTGGCCGCCCAGCAGAACCAGTAGCCCGCCTGACATCCCGGCGGCAGCCCGCCTGACATCCCGGCGGCAGATCGCCACCTCCCAGGTGGTCATCTGCCGCCGCGTTGATCGGGCCTGGTGTGGCCGACCCAGCTCAGTCGGAGAAGCGGGCGCCGAGGGCGAGGAGCTTCTCGCGGAAGCGCTCGTAGCCGCGATCGATCACGGTGGCGCCGATGATCTCGGAGGTGCCCTCGGCCGCCAGCGCGGCGATGAAGTACGAGAACCCACCACGGAGATCGGGGATGATCAGCGTGCCGGCGTGCAGCGGCGTCGGCCCGACGACGACGGCGGAGTGCTCGAAGTTGCGGCTGCCGAAGCGGCACGGCGTCGGGCCCGAGGCACTCCTGGAAGACCTGGATGTTGGCGCCCAGCGAGTTGAGGGCGTCCACATAGCCCAGCCGGCCCTCGTAGACGGTCTCGTGCAGGACCGAGACGCCGTGGGCCTGGGTGAGTGCGGTGGCCAGCGGCGCCTGCCAGTCGGTCATGAACCCGGGATGCACGTCGGTCTCGAGCGTCATCGGCCGCAGCGGCGAGGTCTCGTTGCGGAAGAACTCGATGCCGTCGTCGCGCACCAGGAACTGACCGCCGGCGCGCCGGTAGCAGTTGAGGAACGTCATCATGTCCGACTGCTGCGCGTCCTCGACGACGATCCGTCCCGCGGTGGCCAACGCGGCGCAGGCCCACGATGCCGCCTCGAGCCGATCGGGCATCGACCGGTGGTGGAACCCGTGGAGCTCCTCGACGCCCGACACGCGGATCACGCGGTTGGGCAGGATCGACAGGATCGCGCCCATCTTCTGCAGCACGCAGGCGAGATCCTCGATCTCGGGTTCGATGGCGGCGTTGCGCAACTCGGAATCACCCTTGGCCAGCACGGCGCACAGGAGGAACTGCTCGGTGGCCCCGACCGAGGGATAGCCGAGGTTGATGAGGGCGCCCTCGAGCGTCGCGGCGTGGATGCGATAGCCGTCGACGTCTTCTTCGACGGTGGCGCCGAAGGCCCGCAGGACGTTGAGGTGGAGATCGACCGGACGCTCGCCGATGGCGCAACCGCCCGGGTGGTAGATCCGGGCCTCGCCGGTGCGGTGCAGCAGCGGGGCGGCGGTCAGCACCGGGATGCGGCTCTTGGCGTGGTAGTCGGCCAGGCTCTCGCTCGACGGGGTCTCGATCGACCCGCTGCGCACGACGACCGTCGGTCCGTCACGCGACACGTCGGCGCCCACGCTGCGGAGCAGATCGGACACGATCTCGATGTCGCGGATGGCGGCCACGTTGGTGATCTCGCACGGCTCCCGCGTGAGCATGGCCGCGACCATGGTCTTGGGCACCGAGTTCTTGGCCCCTCGCACGGCCACGGTCCCGACCAACGGGACACCGCCGCGCACCCTCACGACATCGGAGATCGCGCCCACGCTGCGAACAGGGTCAGTTCCGGTGGAGCCGAGCATTGGCCGAGTATAAAGCCGCCCCACTCAGACCCGAGGGGTCCCCCGACGGGTCACTCGACAACGTTGACAGCGGCGGTGGCATAGTGAGGTCGTGGCTGACCTCGCGGAGCGCCTCACCGCCCTCGTCGGTGCCGATCATGTGTTCGCCGGCGAGGCCATCGGCGAGGAACTGACCCATGACGAGGCCCTCACCGCGACCCAGGAGTGGCCGGCGGCCGTGGTCTTGCCCAGGTCCACCGCCGAGGTGGCCGCGATCGTGGCCCTGGCCGCCGAGCTGGGCGTGCCGATCACGGCCCGAGGATCGGGGACCGGGCTGTCGGGTGCCTGCGTCCCCAGCTCTGACGGGATCCTCGTGTCCTTCGAGCGGATGGCCGCCATCCTCGAGCTCGACCTCGAGAACCACGTGGCCGTCGTGCAACCCGGCGTGACCCTCGAGCAGCTCGACCAGGCGACCGCCGCCCACGGCCTCGTCTACCCGGTGTTCCCCGGCGAGAGCTCGGCCAGCCTCGGCGGCAACGTGGCCACCAACGCCGGCGGCATGCGGGCCGTGAAGTACGGCGTCACCCGCCACCAGGTGCTCGGGCTCGAGATGGTGACCGGCACGGGCGAGGTGATCCGCACCGGTGGCAAGTTCGTGAAGTCGAGCGCCGGCTACGACCTGACCCAGCTCATCGTGGGATCCGAGGGGACGCTGGCGCTGGTCACCGAGGCGACCCTGCGCCTGCTACCCGCGGCCGGCGCACGCGGCGACGTTGCTGGCCCCGTTCGCCAGCGCTCGACGAGGCCACGGCGGCCGCGCACAGGGCATCGTGGGCAGCGGCATCGGTCCGCTCGTCGTCGAGTACATCGACGTGCTGTCGATGGGCGGGATCGTGGCCAACGCCGGGCTCGAGCTCGGCGTGCAGCCCCGAGGTGCGAGAGCAGGCCCTGGCCTACCTCGTGGTCGTGCTCGAGCAGCGCCGCGACGATCGCCTGGCCGAGGACGTCGAGGAGCTGGCCGTGCTCCTCGCCGAGCTCGGCGCCCTCGACGTGTACGTGCTGCCGACCGGGCACGGGCTCGAAGCTGATCGCGGCCCGCGAGAAGGCGTTCTGGGCGGCCAAGGCCGCCGGCGCCGACGACATCGTCGACGTCGTCGTGCCCCGCGCCTCGATCGCCGACGTACATCACGCGCGGTCAGCGATCTGGCCGCGGCGACCGGCTCGCTCGTCGTCGGGCTGCGGCCATGTCGGGGACGGCAACGTGCACCTGTCGGTCTTCCAGCGCGACGACGAGGTGCGACACGGGCTGGTCCACGACATGATCGAGATCGGGTTGGCCCTCGGCGGCGCCGTCTCGGGCGAGCACGGACTCGGAACCGAGAAGCGCGAGTATTTCCTCGCGCTCGAAGATCCGAACAAGGTCGCCCTCCTGCGCCGCATCAAGGTCGCGTTCGATCCGGCCGGGATCCTCAACCCCAAGGTGGCCCTGTGAACGGTGCCCAGTCGCTGCTCCGCACCCTGGTCGACGGCGGGCGTCGACGTGTGCTTCATGAACCCGGGCACCTCCGAGATGCACTTCGTGGCCGCGCCTCGACCACGTGCCCGAGATGCGCGGCGTCCTGGCGCTGTTCGAAGGCGTCGCCACCGGCGCGGCCGACGGCTACGGCGCGCATGGCCGGCCGTCCCGCGGCCACGCTGCTGCACCTCGGGCCCCGGTCTCGGCAACGGTGTCGCCAACCTGCACAACGCCCGGCGGGCCCACACGCCGGTGGTCAACATCGTCGGCGACCACGCCACCTACCACAAGGAGTACGACGCCCAGCTCGAGTCCGACATCGAGACCGTCGCCCGCAACGTGTCGAGCTTCGTCCGCCGGTCGCAGCACGCCTGACGACGTCGTCACCGACGCGCTCGACGACGATGGCGGCCGCGGTCGGTCCTCCCGGCCAGGTGGCGACGCTCATCCTGCCCGCCGACGTGTCGTGGTCCGAGACGACCGTTGCCACCGTCCTGGCGCCGCGCGTGCCCGAATCGAGCCGCAGCGTCGACGTCGACCGGGTCGAGGCCGTCGCCGCGCTCTTGCGTTCGGGCGAGCCGACGGCGCTGTTCGTGGGAGGGCGCGCCGTGCGGGGCGAGGCGCTGAGCTCGGCGGGCGCCATCAGCGCCGCCACCGGCGCCCGCCTGCTGTGCGAGACCTTCCCGGCCCGCCTCGAACGAGGCGCGGGCGTCGTCCCCGTCGAGCGGCTCGGGTACCTGGCCGAGTTCGCCATGGCCCAGCTCGACGGGCTGACCCACCTCGTGCTGATCGACGCCCGCTCGCCCGTGTCGTTCTTCGCCTACCCGGACAAGGCCAGCGATCTCGTGCCCGAGTCCTGCTCGACCCACGAGCTGGCCGGTCCGCTCGACGACCCGGTGGCGACGCTCGCCGCCTTGGTCGACGGCGCTCGACGCGCCGCTCGACGGAGCCGTGCGCCAACCCGCCAGCCGACCCGAGCGCCCGACCGGGCCCCTCACCGCCCAGACGGTCGGCGCCGCCCTCGGCGCCCTGCTCCCCGAGGGGGCGATCGTGTCGGACGAAGGCAACACCTCGGGCCTCTTCGCCGCCGGCGCCCACCGCCGGCGCCCCACCGCACGACTGGCTGTGCCTCACCGGCGGCGCCATCGGCCAAGGCCTGCCCGTCGCGGTGGGGGCCGCGGTGGCCTGCCCCGACCGACGCGTCATCGCCTTCGAGTCCGACGGCAGCGCCCTCTACACGCTGCAGTCGTGGTGGACCATGGCCCGCGAGGGCCTCGACGTCACGACCATCGTGCTCAACAACCACTCCTACGCCGTGCTGAACATGGAGCTCAACCGGGTGGGCGCCGATGCCGCCGGCCCTCGGGCCCGCCAGATGCTCAGCCTCGAACCCCCCGAGATCGACTTCGTCGCCCTGGCGACAGGGCATGGGCGTCCCCGCCAGCCGGGCCACGACGTCCGAGGAGCTCGTCGAGCAGTTCGAGCGGGCGCTGGCCACACCGGGTCCCAGCGTCATCGACGCCGTCGTCCCGTCGATCATCTGAGAGCAACCTCGCCGAATCCCTCCGGTGGCGACGGTCAGCGGCCGATGAAGGGGGTGTAGCGTCTCGGCCGACGGCAACTCGTGCTTGCCGTCTGGACGCCCGCTCATGCCCCCCAGGCGTCCCAATCGTTGCCCCGGTCCCCGGCGGCGAAGCCGCCGAAGCCAGGACCGGAGTCACCGATGCAGCCAGCCACCATCGACCCGCGAGGCTCGAACTCGACCCGACCCCGGTCCCACTCGGGTCTCGACCTGGCCCCGGCCCCCGTTCCCGGCGGCGAGCGGCCCGGGTCCAGCGGGCGAGCTCGGCGCTCCGACGGCCACGACGACGAGCTCGGGAGTCACGACGAGCGCCTCGACGCGCCGCTCCCGATCATCGGGCTCACCCAACAGATCACGACGAGCCTGATCGTCGCCATCCCGTCGATCGCCCTGGTGACGGCGGTGGTTCTCCTCTGGGGCCACGGCATCGGTTGGCGCGACCTCGTGATCGCCGTGGTCCTCTACCTCGTGGTCGGTCACGGGATCGCCATCGGGTTCCACCGCCTGCTGGCCCATCGCAGCTTCCGCGCCGCTCGACCACTGCGGGTCACCCTCGCCGTCATCGGATCGATGGCCTTCGAGGGTGGGCCCATCGGTTGGGTCGCCGACCACCGTTGCCATCACGCCCACACCGATCGCGACGGCGATCCCCACTCGCCCCACACGTCAGGTCCCGGGCTGAGCGGCCAGCTCCGCGGCTTGGCCCACGCCCACATGGGGTGGCTGTTCTCGCACACCCCCACCGATCCAGAGCGCTACGCCGCCGACCTCCTGCGCGATCGCGACATGGTCGTGGTCGACCGGCTCTTCCCGCTGCTGTGCGTGGTGTCGCTGGCCATCCCGTTCAGCCTCGGTTGGGTGCTCGGCGGTTCGGTGGCGGCCGGGCTGATCACGCTGCTGTGGGCCGGCCTGGTGCGCGTGTGCGTGCTGCACCACGTGACCTGGAGCGTCAACTCGGTGTGCCACGTCATCGGCCGCCGGCCGTTCCAGACCAAGGACCAGAGCACCAACGTCGCCGCGCTGGCGCTCGTGTCGTTCGGCGAGTCATGGCACAACGGCCACCACGCCTTCCCCACGTCGTCACGACTCGGCGTCGAGGCCCACCAGATCGACACCTCGGCCATGCTCATCAGCGCCTTCGAGCGCTTCGGTTGGGCCGAGGGCGTGCATCGGGTCGACCCCGACCGGCGCGCCCGGCGTCGCCGCCACTGACCCGGTCCACCTGACCCTTCCTGGACCGACGATCCGCCGGCGCTGGTCAGTTGCGGTTCCGAGGGGTGATCGACTGGATGGCCCAGGCGTTGCCATCGGGATCGCTGAAGTAGACGAACGATCCCCAGTCGAGGTCTTCGATCTCACCGACGTCGAGGCCCCGTCCGCTCAGCTCGGCGTGGATGGCTTCGATGTCGGTGACGACGAGCTGCAGGCCCTTGACCGACCCGGGCTCGGACTCGCTGAGACCGATGCCGAAGGCGATGGAACACGCCGATCCGGGCGGGGTGCACTGCACGAACCGCAGCTCGGGGTTCACCGTGTGGTCGTGGTCGACGACGAAGCCGACCTGGTCGCCGTAGAAGGCCTTGGCCCGGTCGACGTCGGAGACGGGCAGGATCACCAGCTCGAGCTTCATGTCCATGATGGGTCTCTCCTCGGGAGGGTCGGGGCCAGATCCCCGAGCACCTGACCATCTTCCTCCCCATAACTGGCCACCAAGTGACCGGTTTGGTTCGATCTGTCGGCGCCCTCTGTCCATCCGCAGAGCGCGACCTCGGTCCCGCTCGGGGAAGATGACCTCCTTCGCCACCATCCGATGTCGAGATCGCGCCGCCGGCTTCGACGTCTCCGCCGAGAGGCACCTGAACGAGGGCCCGACCCAAGAGGAGCACCCCATGAAGTACCTGCTGATGATCTACGGCAACGACGAGCTGTGGAGCTCGTTCCCGGAGGAGGACATGCAGAAGGTCGTGGCCGAGACCGACGCCCAGAACACCGAGCTGTTCGCCTCGGGCGAGCTGATCGGGGCCTACGGCGTGGCGGACCAGGCGATGGCCAAGACGGTCCAGCTGGTCGACGGCCAGCGCGTCGTGACCGACGGTCCGTACCTCGAGGCCAAGGAGTACCTCGGCAGCTTCGACATCGTCGACTGCGAGAGCGAGGAGCGGGCCTATGAGATCGCGGCGGACATGCCGTTCGCTCGGTACGGGAAGGTGGAGGTGCGGCCGCTCATGCACGAGGCCGCACAGGACATGTGACGACCGAGGTTGGCGTCGAGGACCTGCTGCGCCAGCTGGCGCCGCAGGTGCTCGGTGCGCTCGTCCGCCGCTACGGGCACTTCGACGCCTGCGAGGACGCCGTGCAAGAGGCGTTGCTGGCCGCGACCAGGCAGTGGCCGACCGAGGGGATGCCGCAGAGCCCGCGTGGATGGCTGATCACGGTGGCGTCGCGCCGGCTGACCGACCAGTTGCGGCGCGACGAGTCCCGCCGCCGGCGCGAGGAGACCACGGCGGCCCGGGCCAGCACCGACGAACGGCAGGCCCCGCCCGCCGACGACGACCAGATCGGCGAGCGGGACGACACGCTGACGGTGCTGTTCCTGTGCTGCCATCCCGCCCTCACCCCAGCCTCCCAGGTGGCGCTCACGCTGCGGGCCGTCGGAGGGCTGTCCACCGCCGAGATCGCCCGCGCCTTCCTCGTCCCCGAGACGACCATGGCCCAGCGGATCAGCCGGGCCAAGCAGCGCATCAAGGACCGCGACCTCCCCTTCGGGCCGTCCGACGCCGACGACCCGACCGACGGGGACGACCGGCTGCCGGCGGCCCTGCAGGTGCTGTACCTGATCTTCAACGAGGGCTACACGACGAGCTCGGGTCCTGATCTGCAACGACCCGAGCTGGCGTCCGAAGCCATCCGCCTCACCCGCGCCGTCCACCGGCTGCGACCGTCCGACGGTGAGGTCGCCGGACTGCTGGCGCTCATGCTGCTGACCGACGCCCGCCGGGCCGCCCGCACCGCCGTCGACGGCTCGCTCGTCCCGCTGGCCGAGCAGGACCGGGCCCGATGGGACGGCGACGCCATCGCCGAGGGGGTGGCCCTCATCACCGAGACGCTGAGCTCGGCGCCTCTCGGCCCGTACCAACTCGAGGCGGCCATCGCCGCCGTCCACGACGAGGCCCAGGGTCCCGACGACACCGACTGGCCCCAGATACTCGGCCTCTACGACCTGCTCGCCCGCATCGCGCCCAACCCGATGGTCACGCTCAACCGGGCGGTGGCCCTGGCCATGGTCGCCGGACCCGCGGCCGGACTCGACGCCGTGGACGCGTTGGCCGACGACGACCGGATGAGCACCCACCACCGCCTCGACGTGGTGCGGGCCCACCTGCTCGAGATGGCCGGCGACACCGAGGCGGCCCGGACCGCCTTTCGGACCGCGGCGCGGCGCACCACGAGCCTGCCTGAGCGGCGCTACCTCGAGTCCCGGGCCGCGCGGTTGACCTGACGCGCCCAGACCTCAGTCGAAGAGGTGGAACGAGCCGATCTCGCGCAGGATCGTCGTGACCGGCGGCTCGTCGCAGCGGTCGCCGATGTGTTCGACGAAGCGCTTGAACGCCGGCAGATCGGTGAGCGAGATCGAGCCCTCGGCGCCCTCGTTCACGAGATGGACGAAGCTGACCCCGTCATCGAGGGCGAAGGTCGCGTAGCCGAAGCCGGTCGGGTCGGTGCGATGGAGCTCGTCGTACACCCCCCGCACCAGCTCCTCGTTCTCGGCCACGTGCTCGGGCTTGACCTTGTACCGGACCATGAGCCGCTTCATCGCTTCTCCTACCTCGTCAGGTCGATCGAGCCGACCCGTGCCCATTGAGACGCCTCGACCGCCCCGAACTCATCGAGCGCCCGAGTGGCGAGCAGCAACCAGGCGGAACCGCCGGTGCGCGAGGCTAGGGCTCGAGCTGCATCGGGAGGCCGAAGGCCGGGAACATCTCGGGATACAAGAAGTTGTGCAGCCCAGCGATCTTGGTGCCGGAGATCTCGATGATCACCAACCCGAACGCTTCGTGTCGGCCCGAGTCGCTCACGCGGTAGTTGCCGAACGCGGGCCAGCCGTTGGCCGCTGTCGGCACCAGGCGAGCGCCCCGACAGCCGCTGCCCTGGCCCACGAACCACTTGCCGATCTCGTCGGCGCCTTGCAGCCAGTGGGAGAAGGGCGGCATCGACTGCACGGCGTCCTCGTGCAGCAAGGACACGAGCGAGGTGATGTCATAGCGCTCGAAGGCCTCGACGTAGCGGGCCAAGAGGACCTGCTGGTCGGGCCCGATCTTGGTGGAGCTGGTCCCGAGGTCCTCGGCCGCCAGGGTGGCCCGGGCCCGCTGGAGCGCGCTGTTCACCGACGCCACGCTGGTGTCGAGCAGCTCGGCCACCTCGGAGGCCTGCCAGCGCAGCACCTCGCGCAAGATGAGCACGGCCCGCTGACGGGGCGGCAGGTGCTGGAGGGCGGCCACGAAGGCCAGCCGGATCGATTCTCGCGTTGCGGTCAGCTCGGCCGGGTCGGAATCGACGGGCAGGACCCACGCGTCGGGCACAGGCATGACCCAGTGCGAATCGCCCAGCCCGGGCGCCAGCGCGGTGTCGGACGACAACGCCGGACCGAGATCCATCGGCCGGGCTCGTCGCTGCGGCCCCTGCAACATGTCGAGGCAGACGTTGGTGGCGATCCGGTAGAGCCATGACCGCAGGGCGGAACGGCCCTCGAACTTGTCGAGACCCCGCCACGCCCGCACCATCGTCTCCTGGGTCGCATCCTCGGCCTCGAAGCCCGAACCCAACATGCGGTAGCAGTAGGCGGTGAGCTCCCGGCGGAACGGCTCGAGCTGACCGACGGCCTCGGGATCCGGCTGCTCGTCGTCGACGGCGATCGATGGGCTGGACATCGGCTCAGCCTAAGCGGGTTCCGATCCGGGTCCCACCTGCGATGGCCTCGTCGGCCGACGGCATGGCCGCGATCTCGGCCGCCACCGCTCGGGCCCGATCACCCATGGCGCGGTCGGCCAGGACCGCCACCATCGCGTCGCGCACCGACTCGGACGTGGCCTGGTCGAGATCGAGCACCGACGCCACTCCGGCGCGAGCGCAGGCGTCGGCCATCTCGAACTGATCGGCCCCTTGGGGCACGAGCACCGACGGCAGGCCACACCGCAGAGCGGCCAGGGTGGTTCCGGCCCCAGCGTGGCCGATGACGGCATCGCAGCGGGGCAACAGCGGCGCCAGGGCCAGCCACTGCTCGACGTGCACGTTGTCGGGCACCGTACCGAGCGCCGCCGGATCGTTGAGCTCGCCGACCGTGACGACCACGTCGGTGTCGGTGTCGCCGAGTTGGCCCAACAGGGTCGCGAAGGTGGCGGGCTGGTTGAACAACGGCACGGTGCCGAGGGACAGGTACACGATCGGCCGTGTTCCGAGAGTCCCGAACCACGACGGCAGCTCGGCGTCGGCATCGCCGGGAAGGGCAGGCCTGACCGGTATCGTCACCGGCTCGGCGTCGCCGAGGTCATCTTGCAGACCAGGCGGGCAGGGGTTGTAGTACGCGGACCGGTACAGCCCGGCGTCAGCGGCCGGCGCCAGTCCGGCCTCGACCCACAGGGGCGCGACGCGGCGAGCCATCTCGGCCACGAGCGGTCCCGTCGGGACCAGCCCCAACCCATAGGTGAAGGACGGGACGCCCTGCTCGAGGGCAACGATGGGTCCAGCCAGATCGACCGTGGCGTGGAGGACGAGGTCGGGCTTCCACTCGGTGGCGATGCGCCGCAGATCGGCGAGCTTGGCCGGAGCCATGACCGAGGCGAACATCGCCGCCCCGAACATCCAGTGGTTGGCACCGGCGGCAGCCGCCGCCTCGGGATCGCTCAGCGTCTCGAAGGCGGCGTCCATGGCCGTCGGGCCGGCGGCGATGCCGGCCAGGCCGACGGCTTTCACCCGGTCGAGCAGATCGGGACCGGTCGCCACCAGCACCTCGTCGCGGCGATCGCGGTGCGCCTGGGCGAGGGGCACCAGGGGACCGAACACCCCTTCCATCGGCGTCGAACAGCAGAGCACTCGCATGGCCAGACCTCGTTTGCTAGAGTCTTCATCTATAGTCTTACTATATATAGGGGACGGAGAAAAGCCACACCCGTGAGAGAGGAGTCGAGATCGATGGAGACCGCCAGCGCGTCGGGCCGCCGGCGACGGGGGGCCGACACCCGGCGCAAGGTGACGCAGGCCGCCGCGGAGCTCTTCACGACGCGGGGCTACGGCGCCACGTCGATGCAAGCGATCGCCGATGCCGCGGGTGTTCACGTGCAGACCATCTACCTGGCCTTCGGGACCAAGTCCTCGGTGCTGGCGGCGGCGGCCGCCGCGCTGGTGGCCGGAGACGAGGACCCCGACCGCCACCCCGCCGAGCGAGCCTGGTCCGTCGAGATCCAACGCGAGCCCGATCCCACCACCAAGATCCGCCGCTACGTCCACCACATCCGAGACGTCACGGCGCGCACGATCGCGCTGTTCGACATGATGCGCGCCACGGCACCATCCGAACCCGAGGTGGCGACCTTCCTGGCCTCGGCCGAGGATGGCCGCCACGAGGGACCGCTCCAACTGTTCGCGCCCATCGCCGAGGCGGGACGGCTCGCGCCGGGCCTCACGCTCGATCGCGCCGCCGACATCGCCTACGCCGTCGCCAGCCCCGCGACGTTCCGAGCGCTGCAGGAACGCGGTTGGTCCGACGACGAGGCCGAGAGCTGGCTCGGCGACACGCTGTGCGATGTGCTGCTCGGCCCTACGGGGTCGTGAGGCAACTCGAGCCGCCGCCGAAATCTCCCCCGCTGCGCAGCGACCAGACCAGGTGGGCCGAAGCGCCCTAGTCGTGGGTAGCCCGTCAGTGCAGCGTTTCGCCCGCCGCGAGCATCGCGACGTACGTCTCGATCCGTGAGGCACGCGTCTGCGGCCTCTTGGCGTCTTGGATCCGGTACAGGAACGCGTACCGGTTGGCGCGGCTGATTCCAGCGAACGTGGCGCTGGCCGCAGGGTTCGCGTCGAGAGCGGCCTGGAAGTCGTCGGGGACGGTCATCGTGCGTGAGCCTTGATAGGCGGCGTCCCATCTACCGTCGGCCTTTGCCCGTTCGACCTGCTCGAGCCCCGCGGGCTGCATGAGCCCCTGGTCGAGGAGCTGACCAACTTTGTCGCAGTTGATCTGGGACCAAGCGCTGCGGGGGCGTCGCGGCGTGAAACGCTGAAGGAACCAGGTGTCGTCGTATCGGGCCTTCTGACCGTCGATCCAGCCGTAGCAGAGCGCGACATCGAGCGCTTCGGCGTAGGTCACGGTCTTCACGCCCGTGCCCTTCTTCGCGATCTTCAACCACAGTCCGTCGCGGCGGTCGTGCTCGCGATGGAGCCACGCACGGAACGCCTTTGCGCTCGGGAACGCTTTCGTCAGGAGATCGGCCTTCTCGACGGGCACCCCGCCAGTCTGATCCTGGCCGCCGTTCCGCAGCCATTCGTCGCGCTCGCCTGCGCGCAACGCCTCCGGAGGGCGTCACAGGTCCCACTAGGGTGGCGCGATGGCCGACGACCAACCGGACACCGACGCGGAGCTCCGAACCGAGCTGGCGCGCCTCGACGGCGAGATCCTGACGGCCCGCCAGAACCTCGATCGCATCCGCCAGGACCGGGCCGACGCCAACGAGCTGCCCGACACGTCCGATGACGCCACGCTGATCCGGGCCTTCGAGGATCAACAGACGGTCCTCGCCGACCTCGAAGCCCGCCGAAGCGACGTCGCGGCGCGCCTCGCTTAGCCCGTCGAGTGCCCGGGGGTGACCCCGGGAACGACGGTGACGGCCAGACCCGAGGCGTGGGGCATCGTGGTGGTCGGATCGATCTCGGCATGGGCGCTGGTCACCTGGCCTGGCAACGAGCCTGTCCGGCCATGGGTGACCGAGACGACACCAGGACGGACGTTGGCGTCGATCGCGACGGCGGCGGTCATGGAGCCGTACCGACTGGTGACGATGACCGCGTCGCCGCCCGTCACCTGCGACGCGGCGGCGTCGTCAGGGTGCATCCGCACGAGGGGCTCCTCGCCCGCACCGGCATAGCGAACCGAATTGCTCCAGGCCATCTCGCGTCGCGGCGTCAGCACGAGGCCCTCGGTCGGACGCCCACGAGCGCGCAGACGATCGAGCATGACCTCTGGCGCGATCTGCCATCGCCCGTCCGCCAGCATCGAGTCGTGCACCCAGCCGAAGTCGACCGCCATGTCGAGCCCGTGTGGACCGGCGGCCAGCACGGCATCCGCACCGAGCGGTGAGCGGGCCAGCATCCCCCGCAGATAGCTGTCCTCGGCCATCGCCCGAGTAGGCGCAGCCACCGACGACGAACCGTCGAGCCGCGACGCGATTTCGTCGAACATCCACCACACCGGGCGGCGTTCGGCGACGGCGTCGACCACCGGCACGGTCGACTGCACCGCGGCTCGGACCGACAGCGGCGTCGTCAGGGTGATGTCCGAACGCTCGAGCTGTCCGGTGGCGGGGAGCACGTGACTGGCCAGGTCACAGATCTCGCCGTCCATGACGTCCATCGTCACCAGCAGGTCGAGTCCGGCCAGCGCGGCGCGGACCCGATCCGGCTCCGGCAGGGCGGCGATCGGATTGCCGCCGGTGATCAACAGGGCCCGAACGCGGCCGGCCTCGATCTCGTCGACGAGGGCGACCGCCGGGAGCTGGCCGATGACCCGTGGGAGCTCCGGGCGGCTGGCCGGACCGGCGGCGGCGCGGTGCGCCCGATCTCGAGTCGGCGGGCGGAGCCGCCCGAGGGGACCGTCCTGGAAGCGCATCCCCCCGGGCCGGTCGAGCGACCCCGTCAGGATCAGGAGCACCCAGCGCAACCACTCGACGACGATCCCGTCGGTGCCCATCGTCGTCCCCGTGCCGCAGAGCACGGCCAGACGACCCGGACGAGCGCGCACGTCGGCGACCAGTCGGGCGATGGCCTCCCTCCTCGACATCTGCCGCCCGCGCCGCCCGCGCCACCGTGAACGGGGCCAGGGCGGCGCGCAGGGCTCCGACGTCGGCGGCATCGCAGTGATCAGCCAACTCGGAGTCGACCGCGCCCTCGTCGAGCAGCACCGCCGCCAGCGCGGCGAGCACCTCGACGTCGGCGCCGGGCCGTATCGCCAGGTGCTCGTCGGCCAGCGCCGCGCTCTCGGTGCGGCGCGGGTCGATGACCCAGATGCGACCGCCGTCGCGACGGAAGTCACGCAGATGGCGCACAGGGTCGGGCAGCGTCGTCCCGTAGCCGTGCGAGACCACGGGGTTGGTGCCCACCAGCACGAGGACGCCCTGGCTGGTCGGATCCCAGACCGGGCTGAGCATGGCCGAACCGGTGACCATCTCGGCGGCGACCAGCACCGGCGCGTTGTCGACCGTCGCCGCCGTGTAGAACGACCCGCTCCCGATCGATGCCATCCACGTTCCGGCCGCGACCTGGCCGGCGGCGTCGTAGGCCAGTCCCGTGGCCAGGTACATGGCCACGGCGTCGGGCCCGGTCACGTCGATGACGCTCCGCAGGCGACCGGCCAGATCATCGAGCACCTCGGACCAGGTCGCGTCGACCCCGTCGAGGCGCGGTCGGTCGAGCCGATCGGGCCGGTGGTGCCATTCGGCCAGGCCGCGACCCTTGGCGCAGACGTAGCCACGTGAGGCCGGGTGATCGGCATCGCCGCGGACGCGGACCACCCGCTGTCGGTCGACGGTCACCACGATCCCGCACGCGGCAGCGCAGATCCGACAGTACGACAACACCTCCGCGGGTGGGGCCGCCGGGGTGGCGACGGCGTCGTGGGCGTCCACCGCGGCGACTCTACCGGTGGTGGTCGCGGCCGCTCCGAGCTCCGGGGTCGCCGACGCCGAGCCTTCGACTCAGGCCCAGCCGCCGGCGTAGGCCACGAACTGGCCGGTGGTGAAACGGCTCGTGCCGTCGATGAACGGCATGCAGAAGGCGGCGAACTCGTCCATGGTGCCCAATCGCCGGAGCGGGACCTGGGCCTCGATCTTCTCGCGAACGGCCGGGTCGTTGGCGCCCGTCGCTCGGAGGAACTCGGGGAAGTCCATGAAGTTGGTCCCGACCGCGTTGACCTGGATCCCGTGGCGTGCCACCTCGGCGGCGACGTTGCGCGTCAACATGCTGGCTCCGGCGCGCGCCGCCGAGTACAGCGGCGCTCCTGGGGTCGGGCGGGCGCCGGCGGCGGACGTGATGACCAGCACCTGGCCGTCCTCCTGCTCGATCATCGGATCCACCACCGCTTTGAGGAAGTGGTACGGCGCTTCCAGGCAGCCGGACACGACCGAGTGCAGGTCGTCGAGCGTCGAGTCGACGAATCTCCCGGTGACGACCCGGCCCGAGAAGGCCGCGGCGCTGTCCAGGCGACCGAACCGGCTCATCGCCGCGGCCACGAGAGCCGGGGCCGAGGCGGGATCGGACAGGTCGCGCACGCCAGACACCACCTCGATGTCGGTGCCGCCGGCTCGGAGCTCGGTCACCAACTCGTCGGACGGGTCGCCCAGCACCAGACGATGGCCCGGAGGCGGCCAGCCGGCGCGCCACCTCGGGACCGACGTAGAACCCGGCATCGGCCACGAGGGCCACACGTTCGTTCGCCTCGGACATGAGTCCCCCTCGTTCTCCATGTTGTGGCAGTGTGATTGTCACTTGTTTGACGCGAGGCTAGTGCTATGACGTCGGTGACGCTCCCGGGCTACTGGCCCAGCCCTTGGCCCGCTGAGGACGGAGGCCCGGCTCGCCTGCAGGCCGTCCCCATTGGAGCAACGCCACGGGCGACAGGGTTCGATCTGGGGTCCGGACGCCGATTGAAGGCCACCAGCCGGACGCTCTTCGCCGCGACCATGTGCGTGCTCCGCGACCCAGGTGAGGTCTTCCTGCTGGCTCACACGATCGGTCCCGACTCGATCAGCTGGGTCGAGCGCATCCATCCCGAGTCGCTCGAGCCGTTGGTCCGCTCCCCCGATCTGGCCGGGGGGCCGTTCTGGCCCGGCGGTCTGGCCGCCCACGCCGACGGGTCGCTCCACGCGACCTTCGGCCGCCACTGCCACCGCCTCGATCCGGGAACCCTGGAGGTCACCGCCACCGCTCGGCTCCCGCGCGATCGTCCCTACAACTCACATGTCGTGCTGCCGTCGGGGCACCTCGTGACCAAGGACATCGGCGGCGGCGTGGGGATGAACCGCCTGCCCGACGGTGTGCGCGGCTCCGAGCTCGTCGTGCTCGACCCGGCGTCGCTCGACGTCGTCGATCGACTCGAACTGCCCGAGGGATCGATCGCTCGACTCTCGGCCCGCGGCTCGTCCGTCTACGTCGTCGGAGAGAGCCGGGTCCACCGCGTGGGCTTCGACGAAGGCGCTGGCACGCTCACCCTCGATCCGGACTGGTCACCGACCTATCGCACCATCGAAGGCCAGACCTTCGGGTGGGACATCGTGCTCGCGGGCCGGTCGGGCTGGTTCCTCGACAACGGCGAGGGCAGCGACGAGTTCGGGGGATCGTTCCGCGGCCGCGGCCACTCGACCGCCCCACTCCACCTCGTCCGCGTGGCGCTGTCGTCGGCCGAGCGGTCGGACGGGGAGCAGGCCGTCGAGCTGACCGAGGTCGACGGCCGGCCCGGAGGGGTCGTTGCCAACCCACCCGCCATCGACCCCGAACGCCACATCGCGGTCGGCTACGACAGCAGCCACGGAGCGATGGCCGCGTGGCGCTACGACGACGCCGCGCCGGGACTCGAGCCGATGTGGCAGCGCCAGCAGGACCATGCCGGTCACATGCTCCGCTTCGCCGACTCCGGTCAGCTCCTCTCCTACGACTACGACCACGATCGCGGGCTCGACCAGGCGGTCGTGCTCGACATCGAGACCGGCACCGAGCTGGCCCGCGTCGACACCGGGAGCCCCGTGCAGTGCGTCCTGTTCCCGAGCGTCGGATGGGCCGACGATGCCTACGTCTGCACCTTCGCGGCGGTGACGCGCCTGCACACGGACTGACCGGGCGCGCCGCGCTCAGGGAGACGGCAGCTCGACCGACACCGGGGCGCCGTCGTCGACGATGGCCCGCATGCGCTCCTCGACGCGCCGGGTCGAGCCCCGGTGGGTGAACACGTAGAAGCGATCGGTGGCGATGGCGTCGACCACGTCATCGGCCACGTCGTCGACCGACACCTGGCCCGGCGCCGCGGCGGGTACCGGCGCCTGGCGGTCGGGTTGGCCGAGCCGGGTCGGCACGTAGCCGGGACAGAGGACGCTGACGCCGATCGGCGCGCCCACGGCGGCCAGGTCGGCGTACAGGACCTCGGACAGGGAGACGATGGCGTGCTTGCTGGCCACGTACGGTCCGATCCCCGGCAGGGTGACCACGCCGGCCATCGAGGCGGTGTTCACGATGTGCGCCGGCTGGCCCTGCTCCAACAGGATCGGCACGAACGAGTGCACCCCGTGGAGCACGCCCCAGAAGTTCACGTCCATGACCCGGTGCCAGTCGTCAAGGCCGATCTCCCAGACCGGCCCCTGGGCCAGGGTGCCCGCGTTGTTGCACACCACGTGGACCGCGCCGAAGTGGTCGAGGGTCCGGCGGGCCAGGTCGTCGACTGCGCCCGGATCGGTCACGTCGGTCGGCACGGCCAGCACGTCGCCGCCGGCGGCGGCCAGGTCGCCGGCGGCCGCCTCGAGCGAGTCGGCGACCACATCGGCCATGACCACGTGCGCCCCATCGGCCGCGAACCGGCGAGCCAGTGCCCGCCCGATCCCGCTGGCGGCACCCGTGACGACCGCGACCCGACCCTCGACCGATTCCAACACGTCAGTCGTCCGGCCCGGACGAAGACGACAGCACGACGGCCTGATTCGGGCCGAGCGTCCCCGCGAATCCGACCCCTTCGCCGCCCCCATCGCTGGCCAGGTCGACGCGCCAACCCTCGAGGCCGACGACGGCAATGGAATCGTCCGAGAACGAGACCAGCACACGGCGACGATCGTCACCATGCACGCGATCCCATCCGAGCACACCCTCGGGGAGCTCGTCGAGCAGCATCACCGACCCGACCGCCAGCGCGGGGGAGCTGTGGCGCAGCGCGATGAGGCGCTGGTACATGTGCAGGATCGACGAGGGGTCCTGGCGCTGGGCTTCGACCGAACGGATGTCGGCCTCGGGCGGGAACGGGAGCCACGGCTCGGTCGGCCCCCAGCCGTGTTGACCGGCGGGCGTCCAGGGCACCGGCGCTCGGCACCCGTCGCGGTCGACCGGATCGAGCTTGCGATCGGGAGGGATGACCGCATCGAGCAGGCCCAGCTCCTCGCCGGCGTAGAGGAACGGGGTCCCCCGCAGCGTCACCGCCGCGACCGTCGCCGCCCTGGCCACCGCCTCGGATCCACCGAGGCGGCTGCGATGACGCGGCACGTCGTGGTTCGACAGCACCCAGGTCGGCCAGGCACCGCGCGGATCGAGGACCGAATAGGTCCGCTCGATCCGACGGCGCCACCGCGCCGCGTCCCACGGCTCGAAGATCTGCGGGAAGTTGAAGCACAGGTGCAGCTCGTCGTCCTGGCCGTAGTAGACGGCCATCTTCCCGGTCGAGAAGACCGACGTCTCCCCCGTTGCGATGCGACGCCCCGGATACCGGTCGATCAGCCTGCGTATGTCCCGCAATCGCTCGTGGGTGGCGGCCGGGTCGAGGTGCACCTCGGTGTACGGGATCTGCGAGGGATCCGGGACATCGGCGAGGTCGGCCCGCTTCACCAGCAGGTGCACCACGTCCATCCGGAACCCGTCGACCCCTCGATCGAGCCAGAAGCGCAGCGTGTCGTACATGGCGGCGACGACTTCAGGGTTGCGCCAGTTGAGGTCGGCCTGCTCGACCAGGAAGCTGTGGAGGTAGTACTGCCCGGTCGTCTCGTCGAGCTCCCAGGCCGTCGGCTCGTTGAAGTCCGTGATCCAGTTGTTGGGCGGTCCGCCGTCGGGGGCCGGGTCGCGCCAGATGTACCAGTCGCGCTTGGGGTTGTGGCGCGACGATCGCGACTCGATGAACCACGCGTGCTCGGTCGAGGTGTGGTTGGGCACCCAGTCGATCAGCACCCGCATCCCACGCTCATGAGCGTCGGCCAACAGCGCATCGAAGTCGGCCAAGGTGCCGAACAGGGGGTCGACGTCGCAGTAGTCGCTGACGTCATAGCCGTAGTCCTTCATCGGCGAGGTGAAGAAGGGGGAGATCCAGATGGCGTCGACGCCGAGCCAGCTCAGGTGGTCGAGATGGGCGCGGATCCCCGGCAGGTCACCCACCCCGTCGCCGTTGGCATCAGCGAACGAGCGCGGATAGATCTGGTAGATGACGGCGGCTTTCCACCACGGCGCGCCCTCGACCTCGTCCTGCATCAGGCCGAGGCAGCCGAATAGCTGATCTCGCCGCGGAACCGCTCGATGTCGGGATGGGCCCGCTGGGCCTGCCGGCGTTGCCGGTTGCCGATCGCGGCGATCTCGGCGCCGACGGCGTGGGCGTCGTCGGGATCGCGCACGGATCGGGGCGTCCCGAACTCGACCAGGCTGGCATCGGGTCCGTAGTCCACGAACAACGGCACGACCAGGATGGACGGATCGTCGCGGGCGATCATCTCGCGCGTCGTGCGCCCGAACGGGTACATCTCGACGTCGCCGTCGGCGTTCACCGCGTCGTGGGCCCCGCTGCCGGCCAGCAACACGATGTGGCCGGTGTTCGAGCGCATCAGCCGATCGAACTCGTGCTTGGTCTGGTAGTTGCAGACCTTTCGGAACAGCCGCAGCACCGAGTCGAGATCGTCCTCGCCCATGCGCGACTCGTCGAGCACCTCGCCCCCGCTGACCGGGAACGTCTTGAGGATCCCGCCCGCCTTGCGCAGGATGCCGTCGATCACGTTGAGGCCGCCGACCTCGTAGTAGCCGAGCAGGCGCCCGACCATCACCGAGATGTAGTTCTCGAGCCGGTCGAAGCTCGTGCCGGCGTGGGCCGCCTTGTGGAAGTACCCGAGGGTGAAGCCTTGATCGGGCAGGGCGAGGTGGTTGCTCGGGAAGACGTACTTGGCCCCTTGCTGGACCCGCTCGAACAACTTCTCCTGGCGAGCGAACTCGGCGAAGTGCTCGGTGATGACCGGCACCTGATCGCCCTGCATGGCGTCGACGATCCCGAGCACGGCCATCTGCTCGTCGGTCGACAGAGGGTTCGGATGGAGATAGGCGTTGTGGTGGTCGACGGCGTCGGCGCGCGGGTCCTGGTGCAGGTACTCCTCGCTCACCGACTCGAAGAACTCGCCCGTCGACGTCTCGCCGATCTGGCGGGCCATCTCGAGCATCTTGGCGTCGATGTGCTCGGTGAGACGCTCGGACACGTCCACCGACCGGAGGTTGTTGGCCGCGTCCTTGGTGAAATCGAACAGCTGGCTCAGTCGGTCCTTGTTCATCGCTTGGAAGTCTGGCTCAGTGGGGCGCGCCGCGTGAGCCTCTTCGCTCCTCCGCTGGCCCGGTCCGGCGGCGGATCAGCCGCCGATCGAGCGAACGGCGATCCCGTCCCACGCCTGGCGGTCGGCGGACCACGGGTCGTTCTCGAGGTGCGACTCGCCGCGATCGAAGACCATCGTGGCCCGGGTGCGCTCGTCATAGGCGGGCCAGTCCGGCACGGCGTCGTGCACGGGATCGCCGTCGCGGGCAAAGGCCAGCCACGCCTCGCTCATCTCGGTCGCCAGCTTCTCGCGTGACGGCGTCGACTTGAGCGCGGGACCGCCCACGTTGTCGAACACGAACGGGATCTCATAGCCGTGGCACGACCGCATCGGTCCCGCCGCCCAGCAGAACAGGAACATGTACACGGGGGCCGACCGGTTGGCCGTCGCCAGCTCGGCCATCCTGATCGACGGCATCCGCATCATCTGGTCGGTGAGGATGGCGATGTACAGGTCGACGAGCGAATCGTCGGGCCGGTTGGCCTGATAGGCGGCGAGGATCCGGTCGCGGTCGGCGCCGAGGCCGAAGCGATCGAGCCGGCGTTCGAGCGCCGCCTGATCGAGCTTCGAGGGATCCCTGAACGCGGGATCACCGGCGATGAACAACGTGGCCTCGTCGCGCGTGCAGCCGATCATGATCGGGACGTCAGGGGCGGTGCCGTCCCGCAGGGCATCCGCCGGATGCGAGGTGATCACCGAGCCGTCGAGCACCGGCGAGAACCCCATGCGTGCCCCTGCTCCTCCGGGGAGGGCTGCGACCTGCGCCGCCACCAGCTGCTCGACCGGCAGGTCGTGCAGGTCGGCGATGTGGTCGACGGACACGCCCAGCTCGGCCAGGAACTTGGCGGCGTCGCCGGTGGCCTGCTCGACGGGCTGGACCCGCAAGCCGGGACCGCTCTGGATCACTGCTCGGTGGAACAGGCCGGCCGCCGCCGGCATGGCCAGCAAGGTGCTGACCTTGGCGCCGCCGCCCGATTCCCCGAAGATGGTGACGTTGGCGGCGTCGCCGCCGAACCGGGCGATGTTGTCCCGCACCCACTCGAGCGACGCGACCAGATCGAGCATGCCGACGTTGCCCGAGGTGGCGTAGTCGGCGCCGGCCAGCTCGCCCAGGTGCAGGTACCCGAGGGCGCCGAGTCGGTGGTTCACGGTCACGACGACGGCGTCACCCCGGCGGGCCAGCTTCGCGCCGTCATAGACCGGCCACGAGCCCGACCCGATGGCGTAGCCGCCACCGTGGAACCAGACCAGCACCGGCCGGTCGGACCCCTCGACACCTTCGGACCACACGTTGAGGACGAGGCAGTCCTCGGACTCGGACTCCTCACCGGACCAGCCGTACGGGCGCGACGGCGGCTGCGGGCACGACGGGCCGTAGGCGGTCGTGACCCGAGGGGTCGTCCACGGGGTCGGAGGCTGTGGGGGCCGGAATCGGTTCGGTCCTCCCGTCGAGGCGCCGTAGGGAACGCCCTTCCAGATGTGGACGCCATCGACGACCTCCCCCCGGATCGGTCCCGCCGTGGTCTCGACGATCGAGTCGGTCATGTGCGTCCCCCTGTGTCGTGTCGGCCGGTCGCCGGTCGACGTCCGCCGCCGTGAGTCGGTCGAGCCGGGCTCAGCCCCCCTGGGCAGCCATGTACTTGGCCATGGCGTCGGCGTAGGTCTTGAGCTCGGGCTCGGCCTCGAACAGCTCGGCGTACTTCTCGCGGGCCCGCTCGCGCTTGGCCGGGATGTACTCGGTCGGCCACAGGCCCTCGTGGGGCTTGTAGTCCTTGAGCACGTTGCGAGCGACGGTCACCTTGTGAACCTCGTCCACGCCGTCCATCACGCTCATAGTGGGCGATGTCGCCCACATGGCCTGCAACGGCGTCAGGTTGGTGACCCCGAGCGAGCCGTAGATGTGGATGGCCCGGTAGCTCACCTCGCGCAGCACCTTGGCGCAGGTGAACTTGCACGCCGAGATCTGGGTGCGAGCGTCCTGCGTGCTCGAGTTGTCGATGGTCCACGCCGTCCACAGCACGAGCAGGCGCAACATGTTGATCTCGGCGTAGGAGTCGGCGATCGCCTCCTGCACCATCTGGTGGTCGGCGATCACCTTGCCGTGCGCCTCGCGGCTGAGGGCGCGCTCGCACATCATGTCGAAGGCCCGCTTGCACTGGGCGATCGAGCGCATGGCGTGGTGGATGCGCCCACCGCCGAGACGGCGCTGGGCCAGCACCTTGGCCCCGTCCTGAGGACCGAGCAGATGGTCGAGCGGGACGCGCACGTCGTTGTAGCGGATGTGGCTGTGGGCGCGCGGACTGTCCTTCATGAACTCGACCCCGGGCGTGTCACGGGGGACGACGTACATCCCGTTCGTGCACATGACGAAGAGGATGTCGGCGTAGCGACCGGCGCTCGTGAACCACTTCTCGCCGTTGATGATCCACTCGTCACCATCGCGGGTGGCGTGGCTGACGAACAGGTTCGGGTCCGACCCGCCCTGGGGCTCGGTCATCGAGTAGGCCGACCAGATCTCCTGGCGCATCAGCGGCCCGAGCCAACGTTCCTTCTGCTCGTCGGTGCCGTAGGCGGCGAGCATCTCCATGTTGCCGGTGTCGGGAGCGGCGGTGCCGAAGATGGCGGGCGCCGAGCCGTACTTGCCGAGGATCTCGTTGAGCAGCGCCAGCTTGAGCTGGCCGAACCCGGGTCCGCCCAGGTCCTTGTCGAGGAACAGGGCCCACAGGCCCCGGTCCTTGACCTGCTGCTTGAGCGGGTCGACGAGCGCCTTGATCTTGGGATCGCGCGAGCGCACCGCCGCGGGGAAGACCAGGTCGAGGGGCTCGATCTCGTTGCGGCAGAACTCGTCGACCCAGTCGAGTTGGGTCTGGAACTCCGGGTCGGTCGAGAAATCCCAAGCCATGGGCCCCCCTGAGGCAGTCGCGGATCAGCCCCGACCTCTGGGGATCGAGACCGCCGACCGTGATTGATGCACTCGCATCATTCGGTCGTCGCCCGTACGGTACCCTCGGACGGGAGGATCGTCCACTTGTCGCAGAACTCCGACGCCACCAAGGCCAGCCTCATCCGCGCCGCCGAAGAGCTGTTCGCGGCCAACGGCGTCGATGCCGTGAGCCTGCGCCAGATCAACCGGGCCGCCGGCGCGCGCAACGCCATCGCCGTCCAGTACCACTTCGACGATCGGGAGGGCGTGGTGCGGGCCATCCTCGACAAGCACCGGCCCGACATCGAGGCCGGGCGCCATGCCCTGCTCGACCAGTACGTGGCCGACGGAGTCGACGACCTGCGGGCCCTCGCCGCGGCCCTCGTCCGGCCCTCGGCGGCCAAGCTGACCGACCCCGACGGCGGTCGGGCCTACCTGCAGATCACGTCGTACCTGATCAACCGGCCCGATCTCCCGACCCGACCCGCGGCCAAGCCCGACAGCGGCAGCAGCATCCGCCGGTGGCACGAGCTCGTGGGACCGTTGGTCGACGAGCAGGCCACGCGACTGCACCGGCGCTTCAACGCCATCCGGTTCTCCGCGGTCGAGCTCGGTCGGCGAGCCAGCTCGAAGCGCCGCGCCGATGACTCCCTGTTCGTCAGCCAGCTGATCGACATGGTCACGGCGTTGCTGGCCGCCCCGCTGTCCCCGGAGACCCTGGAGCTGGCCGAAGCGCGAGCGCGGTCGCGACCGAGTCGCACCACGCCCCGCTCGAGGTCCTGAAGCCCGCTCTCGATCGGCGCCACGGCGCGCCCTTGGGGTCGCCGACGGCATCACCGAAACGATGGCGCCACCTCGGTCATGAAGCGGTCGAGCGTGTCGAGGCGCCGGGCCAGGGGCCCCATCGTCCAGTCGGGCACGATCAGCTCGGACAGACCGGCGTCGTCGTAGGCCGCGATCTGCTCGACGACCTCGGGCGCCGTTCCGATGAAGCGGGGACGATCCGGAGGGGTGGCGCGGTGGCGATCCAGCCAGTCCTGGTCGTCGCTCAGGAAGAGGAAGCCCTGGGTCGACCGGGCGATCGTCGCCGGGTCACGGTCGATCTCGCCGCAGCGCTGGTCGAGCACCGCCGTCTTGTGGCGGAAGGTGTCGATGTCGCACCACGCGTTCCACTCGTCGGCGAACCGGGCGGCGATGCGCATCGTCCGCTGCTCGCCGCCCCCACCGACCAGCAGCGGCATGCGTCGTTGGACCGGCTTCGGATCGCACGGCGCGTCGAGCAGTTGGTAGTAGCGGCCATCGAAGGTCGTGCGCGGCTCACGCAACAACGAGGTGACCACCGCGCACGCCTCGTCGAGACGGCCCAGACGCGAACCGACATCGCCGAAGTCCATGCCGTAGGCGGCGTGCTCGTTCGCCTGCCACCCCGCACCGATGCCGAGCATGAACCGGCCGTCGCTGATCTGGTCGACCATGGCCGCCTGGTTGGCCAGCACGGCAGGGTGGCGGTACGTGTTCCCGCAGACGAGCGACGCCAACCGCACCCCGCTGGTGAGCGCGGCCAACCCCGACAGCGTGGCGAAGCACTCGAGGACGGGTCCGTCGACCACGGCCCCATCGGGCGTGTTGGGCATGAAGTGGTCCGATACGTAGGCGCCGTCCCATCCCTGTTGCTCGCAATGGACGACGACCTCGGACACCTCGGCCCACGGCCGACCCGGATTGGGCCACACGCTGAATCGCATGCCCGGCACCCTAGGGGTGCGGCGCGGACTTGGCCGGGTCGATGGGAGCTGGTTCGGCGACGGCTCGGAACGCGGTCGTCGGGTCGGCGGGTCGTCGCCGGGATCGGTGGTCGCGCGACGGCGTAGCGTCTCGCGGTGCCCATCTCCATCACCATGCCCGTCGAGGACCCGCGGACCGCCGGCGCCCTGTTCGCCGATCTCGAGCGGGCCGGATTCGACGGCGCCTACTCGTTCGAGTCGAGCCACGATCCGTTCTTCCCACTGGCCGCGGCGGCGTCGACGACGACCTCCATGCGCCTCGGCACCGCCGTCGCCATCGGCTTCGCCCGCAATCCGATGGTGCTGGCCAACACCGGCTATGACCTGCAGGTGATGACGAACGGCCGGTTCGTCCTCGGGCTCGGCTCCCAGATCAAGCCCCACATCGAGAAGCGGTTCAGCGAGACGTGGTCGCACCCGGCGCGTCGCATGCGCGAGATGGTGCTGGCCATCAAAGCGATCTGGGCGGCGTGGGACGACCGCACGCCCCTCGACTTCCGCGGCGAGTTCTACCAGCACACGTTGATGACCCCGGCGTTCGATCCGGGACCGAACCCGTTCGGGCCACCGCCCATCCTGGTGGGTGGGTTCGGACCGGCCATGATCGGCGTGGCCGGCGAGGTGGCCGACGGTCTGGTCGTGCATCCGTTCGCCACGGCCCGATCGATGGCCGAGCTGACCCTGCCCGCGCTCGACCGTGGGCTCGAGCGGTCCGGGCGCCACCGGGGCGATGTCGACGTGCTGTGGGTGACGATGGTCGTGTCGTGGACGAACGAATCCGAGCGCGAGATCGCGATGCAGTCGGCCAAGGCCCAGCTCGGCTTCTACGGTTCGACGCCGGCCTACCGTCCCACCCTCGATCTGCACGGCTGGGGCGACCTGCAGCCCGAGCTCAACCGCCTGTCGAAGCAGGGCCGCTGGGACCTCATGATCGACCTGGTCCCCGACGAATGGGTGGAGACCATCGCCGTGGCCGGTCCCCGCGACGAGGTCGCCGACCGGATCATCGAACGACTCGGTGACCTGACCGACCACATCGGCCTGGTGAACAACCGCAACCCCGATCCCGGCCACTTCGCCGACCTGGTCGCCACCCTCCGCCCCCGCCTCCCCACCTGACCTGGGCATCCGAGCACCTGGGCAGAGGCGATCAGCCGGGCTGTGGCCCCGCGGGCCGCTGACGCCGATCTATCGGCTGCGCTTGACCTCTCGGACGTTGCGGCGAGCGGCGAAGAGCTCGCCGACGACTGGGAGCAGCACATTGCGGATCGACAGCCGAGAGTCGGGTCGATCCGTCCAATCGATGCCGACCTCCTCGACCCGGTAGCCGAGGGCACGGGCCAGCGCCAGGGCTTCGGCATCGAACACCCAGCCGTTGAGGTGGACCCGTTCGAACACGACATCGGCTGCTTCGGCTCGCCACAGCTTGAAGCCGCAGTAGACGTCCCGCGCCAGCGGTCCGAGCAGGAGGCGCGTGAGCGCGAGAAAGCCGAAACCGACCAATCGCCGCCGCGGCGGCTGCTGGCGGTCGACCTGGGCTCCCTTCGCAACCCGCGAACCCACCACCACATCGGCCGCTCCCATGGCCCGTTCCATGTGTGGGAGCGATGCGAGCGACGTCACGCAGTCTGCGTCGCACATGAGGCGGAGGTCCCCGGTCGCCTCCAGCATCCCGCGGCGGATGGAATACCCCTTGCCCCGGTTCGCTTCGTTGCGCAGGAGCCTGACCCGCTCGTCCTCGAGAAAGGGCTCCGTCCGCTCACAGGTCTTGTCCGTGCTCGCGTTGTCGACAATCAGCACCTCCCAATCCGGCCCCCGTTCCTCGAGGAAGGTGATGGTCGCCTTCAGCATGGTGCTGATCCCAACCTCTTCGTTGAGCACGGGGATGATGATCGAGAGCGATGTGGCCATGTCGGTCAGATGGCGAACGGGGAGCTGGACTGCTCCAGCTCTTGGCGATACCAGGCGATCGTCTGTTCCAGACCCTCACGTAGCGGTCGAGCGGGTTCGATCCCCAGCTGCTCCCGGGCCTTGGTGACGTCACTCCGCATCGACCAGATCTCGGTGGGGCGGTCAGGGAGCGCCCCGATCTGGGCCTCGATCGGGTTGTCCATCAGGTCGAGGATGGTGACGGCCAGATCGCGGATCGCGATCTCTTCCCCACCCCCGAGGTTGAACACCTCGCCCTCGATGCCGGGCGCGATGGCTGCCTTCAGGAAGCCGTCGACCAGATCGCCGACGTAGTTGAACTCACGCGTTTGGCGCCCCTGGGTCATGAGCAGATCCTCGCCACGGAGGGCCTTCACGATGATCTCCGGGATGATCCGGTCGGGGCTCTGCGCAGGTCCGTAGGCGTTGAACGGGCGCACGACAACGACCGGCCAGCCCTTGCCCTTGCGGAGCATCCGGCAGAACACCTCGCCGGCGTACTTGCTCACAGAGTACGGCGACAGGGGACGCACCGGGGTGTCCTCACGAAAGGGCACCGCGACGTCTCCGTACACCTCGCTCGAGCTGGTGTAGATGACGCGGTCGTAGGTCGTCCGACTAAGCGCCTGCAACAGGTTCACGGTTCCTTGGATGTTGGTCTGAACGCATTCGTCCATGCGCGCCCACGACTTGCCGACATGTGTGTACGCGCCGAGGTGGAAGACGACGCGAGGCGTGTGCTCACTGACAACGGCCTCGAGCGCCCCACTGTCGTTCAGATTCGCTCCGTGCAGTGAGATCTGGTCCCTTATGTCGAGGAGGCGGACGGGGTAGACGGAGGAGACCGTGCTCGTCAGGGCGTGAACCCGGGCTCCCTCCTCGACAAGTCGACGGGTCAGATGCGACCCGATGAATCCGGTGGCACCTGTGACGAGGACTGGCACTCCCGCCAGACCATCCATGGGGGATCTCCTTCGTTGAATAGGGCGCTCAGCTCGAGCGCGTCCTTGTAGGTGTCCATCGACCGCCAAAAGCCCGCATGCCGGTAGGCGTAGAGCTCGCCTGCGTCAGCCAGGGCGGGTAGGACCTCGCGCTCGAGGTCGTCCCCGCTCCAGTGCTCGAACACCTGCTCGTCGAACACGAAGAACCCCGCGTTGATCCAGCGATCAGCGAGAGTCGGCTTCTCGACGAAGCCGCAGACGCGCCCGGTGTCGTCCCACTCGAGGGTGCCGTACGGTGAGGGCAGGGGCACGATGGTGACCGTTGCCGCCCCGGGGTGGCTGTCGTGGAACTCGACGAGGGCCGGGATGTCGACGGCGCCGAGCCCGTCGCCGTATGTCGCTAGGAAGCGCTGACCGAGGGCCGGAGCGCACTGTCGGATCCGGCCCGCCGTCCCCGTATCCGCACCCGTGTCGACCACGTCGACCGTCCAACTCGGGGGAGGTTCGTGCTGAACTCGTCGATCTGGTCGATCAGATAGCCGCCAGCCAGGACGAACTGCTCGAACCCCTGACCGGCGAAGATCTCCATCAGATGGCGGAGGATCGGCACGTCCCCCACGTTCATCAGCGGCTTCGGCACCTCGAGGGTGTGTGGGTAGGCGCGGGTCCCCTTGCCGCCACAGAGGATCAGCGTCGGCATCGCTGGTTGCGTCCTCGACGACGAGGATGAAGCAGGTTGGGGCATGCGATCCTCAGGTCATGCGGGCACTCTCAGAGTGGCGCCGAACGTTATCAGCGTTCCATGCGTCGATTGGCGGCCAGCAGGACCTGGTCCAGGCCAGATAGCGGCCTGAGGAACTCGATCTGGGCGGTGGCGTGCCGGGTCCGGAACGCGTCGTCGTGACAGCCCGCCGAAACCCCCGCGGCGGTCGGCGTGAGCTCGGCCGTCGACGCCTTGGGTATCGGTGCGCCGGGTCGGTCGTCGTCGCTAGCGTTGGCCGCCGTGACGAACCAGCAGCCGGCGACCGGGACGAGTGCGCCATCGGTGACCAAGCGGATCATGTTCGTGGCCGCCGGCCTGCTGATCGGACTCTTGGTCGGGGCCGGGGTCGTCGCCGCCAAACGGGCGTGGTTCTCGCCCACCGATCTCAGCGTCGGGAGCCACCACCCGGCGACGCTGCGCCAGGTCCAGCTGTGCCCGAAGCCGGCACCGCCGTTCTGGGAGGTCACGTACGCGGGGCGCAAGTGGCAGCCGTACAACTTCAGCTTGGACGGGTTCGGCGACGGCCCGATCCACGGAACTCTCGTCATCACGACCCCCTTGACCAGCCCGGGCGAGGGCCGGAACGCCAACAACGCCCAGTTCGTCTTCGCCAAGACGACCATGGCGCTCTACGGCGGGAGCACGTCGATCCCCACGACCTGTCCCGCCTCGCGCTGACCGCCCCGCCGTCGGCCCGACCTCGTAGGCGAGACGGTCAGCTCAGGTGGTGGCCGAGGAAGGCGATCTGGGCGGCGGCTTGACGGGTCCAGAACGCGTCGTCGTGACAGCCCGCCGTCACGCCCCCCGCCGGGGTCGGTGTGAGCTCGGCCCGGAGGCGCTTGGTGTTGGCGGCGAACGGATCGTCGGTGCCGCAATCGATGCGGAGCGGGATCTGGTCGAGCGGGCCGGTCCGAGCGAACACGTCATGGGCGGCGAAGTCGGACGGACTGTCGAACACGCCAGGCTCGGCGTGGGCGTAGCTGGTCCACAGCGCCGGACTCGACGCGACGACCGCGGCGGTGCGCCCGGATCCGAGGGTGCTGGCCAACAGCAGGGCGCCGAGTCCGCCGAGCGACCACCCCCACAATCCGATCTTGCTCGTCTCCAAGCCGTGCTCGGCCAACAGCGGGACGAACTCGTCGGTCACCATGGCGGCGGGATCGTCGCCGTTGGCGCGCCGATGCCAGTTCGTGGCGTCACCACCGTCGACCGAGGCGATGGCGAACGGCGGCGAGGTGTGCCGATCGACGGCCTCGGCGAGGAACGACGGCAACGAGAGCTCGTCGATCATCCACCCGTGCGTGGCGCCGCGGCCGTGGAGGGTGACGCAGACCGGGAGCGCGGCACCGACCGACGCGCCGGGTGGATAGGCGACCGACCACCCCACCTCGATCCCTCGACGGGCCGTCGAGTGGAACTGCCCCGACACGACCGGCCCCACGGTCGCCGTCGGCACCGACGCGCCGGATCCACAGGCACCCATCAGCCGATCGATGCGTCCCTTCCCCGGCAAGACGTCCTCTTCGACCAGCCCGAAGGTGCCCGCGGCCACGACCACGGCGGCGGCCCCACCCCCGACCAGCAGGTTCCGACGACTGATGGCCACCGGGCGAGGCTACGAGCGGGCCGGCCTTCGGCGACGGAATCCGCCCCCGGACCGCGGAAGGGGCACTAGCGGCTGTAGTGGCGGGGGGCGTAGTAGCCGGGGTTGGTGTCAGGTCGCCCTCGGCGCGACGTCCACCGCCACTGGGCCGAGATGCGACTGCGGAGCCGGCCGCGGCCCTTGGGCACGGCGTGCAGCCACCGGGCCTGGGTGGCGCCGCCCAGGACCAGCAGATCACCGCTGGCGGGCGCCAGATCGATCACGCCGGTCATGTCATCGGCCTCGGCCCGCCGACCGGTCAGCGGACGCATGAGCCACGGCCGCCGAGCCCCGAGGCTGAGGACCCCGATCACCGTGTCGTCGAGCCAGCGCAGCTCGCGATCGCGGTGGAAGGCCACGCTGTCACGCTCGTTGCGGTAGTGCGCCAGGGCGACGCCGTCGAAGCGGACCTGGTAGCGGCGACTGATCCAGTTCTGCACCTCGACCAGACTCGGATGGCGAGCGTCGCCGGCCTGCCACCCGCCCAGCCGAGGCTCGTCGATCCAGCGCTCGTACCGGAAGACCCGGCCTTGCTCCCACGCCACGGTCTGCTCGAGCTCGTCGTGCACCTCGTCGCCGCGCGGCACCATCGCCCGCACCACATCGACCCAGCTCCGCTCGTCCAGATCGACGCGCTCGACGATCGGGTCCGCCGCCAGCCACGTGACCGAACCGGAGACATCCACGGGCCAAAACTACCTGGCCGACGGAGGGGCGCGATACTCCGCCCATGCTCGATCATGTCTCCATCCAGGTCGCCGATGTCGAGGCCAGCGCCGCGTTCTACGACGCCGTGCTGGCGCCCGTCGGCGGTCACCGGATCCTCGACTTCGGGGAGGTCATCGGCTTCGGCACCGACTTCCCGTGCTTCTGGATCGGCAAGGAAGCAACGGCCGACCCCGTCAAGGAGGTCCACATCGCCTTCACCGCGCCCAACCGCGAGGCGGTCGTGGCCTTCCGCGACGCGGCGGTGGCCCAGGGCGCCGAGGTCCTCCACGAGCCCCGGGTCTTCCCCGAGTACCACCCCGACTACTTCGGCGCCTTCGTTCGCGACCCCAACGGCCACAACGTCGAGGCCGTCTGCCACACCCCGGCCTGAGCATTCGCTCGAGATCCGACTGGCGTGGTGTCTAGACCATGGCCTCGGCTCGGATGAGGTCGGCGGCCCGCTCGGCCACCATGATCGTCGGCGCGTTGGTGTTGCCACGCGGGATCACCGGCATGACCGACGCATCGACCACCCGCAGCCCGGCGACGCCGCGCACGCGCAGGTCGGGATCGACGACGGCATCGTCATCGGTCCCCATGCGACACGTTCCGACGGGGTGGTAGAGCGTGAACGCCTGCTCGCGGATGAAGTCCTCGATCTCGACGTCGCTCTGACGCGCCTCCCCCGGCCACAGCTCGCCGTCGACGTAGGGGCTCAGCGCCGGCTGCGACGCGATGTGGCGGGCAACCTTGACCCCCTCGACCAAGGGGACCATGTCGGCCGCTTCGGACAGGTAGTTGGGCTCGATGATCGCCGGCGTGTGCGGGTCGGCCGACGCCAGCACGATCTGGCCGACGCTCTGCGGGCACAGCAGCACCACACCGATGGTCATGCCCTGACCCGGGGGCGGCGCCAGACCGTGATCGATGTACTCGACGGGCGCCGCGATCAGCTGCAGGTCGGGCGCCGTCAGCTCGGGACGAGACCGCACGAAGGCCATGGCCTCACCGACGTTCGAGGTCAGCATCCCCTTGCGCTGGGCGAAGTACTTGAGCAGCTGAGCCGGCTTCTCGGCGTCGAGCAGCGTCGAGTGCGAGCCGACGGTGAAGATGCACGGGACGGCCAGGTGGTCCTGCAGGTTCTGACCGACGCCGGGCAGCTCGTGCAGCACCGCGATCCCGTGGGCCGCCAGCTCCTCAGCCGGCCCGATGCCCGAGAGCATCAGCAGCTGGGGCGAGTTGATGCTGCCGCCGCTCAGCACGACCTCGCGCTCGGCCAGGGCCTGGTGCAGACCCGTGGCGTCGCGGTACTCGACGCCGACGGCGCGGCTGGCGTCGAGGAGCGACCCTGGTGGCCAGCGCGTCCGTCTTCACCGAGAGGTTCGGTCGCTTGCGCGCCGGATGCAGGAAGGCATCGGCCGCGCTCCAGCGCCGGCCTCGGTGCTGGGTGACCTCGGACAGGGCGACGCCCTCCTGCACGAGCCCGTTCACGTCGTCGATGCGGGCGATCCCGGCCTGCACGGCGGCGTCGACCGCAGCGCGGGTCAGGGGGCTCGGATCGCGGAGCTGCTCGACGAACAGGGGCCCGTCGCCCCCGTGGAGCTCGTCGGCGCCCCGACCGTTGTGCTCGGACCGGCGGAAGTAGGGCAGCACGTCGTCCCACCCCCAGCCGTGGTTGCCCAGCCCGGCCCAGCCGTCGTAGTCGGCCGGGATTGCCCCGGACATACATCTGGGCGTTGATCGACGAGCAGCCGCCGAGCATGCGCCCACGCGGCCAGTACAGCTCGCGCCCGTCGAGCTCCTTCTGCGGGGCGGTGGAGTAGTTCCAGTCGCGCTCGGTCTTGAACAGCTTCGGGAAGGCGGCCGGCAGACGCACCTCCATCTTCTTGTCGCTCGGTCCGGCCTCGAGCACCAGCACCCGAACGGCCGGGTCCTGCGTGAGCCGCCCGGCCAGCACGCACCCCGCCGATCCGGCCCCCACGATCACATAGTCGTAGTGATCCATGATCAACCCCCCAACCGACATGTTCGACCTCGGCGTCAGAGTAGGCCGCCCGGTCGACGCCCCGTCTGGTCGGGCGTCGCGATCGTCAGCGCCGAGGCACCACGCTGGGCAAAGCTGTCGGGATGGACCGAGGCCTGCTCGACCGGGTGAAGGTCCTCGACCTGTCGATCTGGCGACCCGGGCCCTACGCGACGCAACTGCTGGCCGAGATCGGAGCCAGCGTGATCAAGGTCGAGCCGCCAGGGGGCGACCCGATGCGGCTCTACTCGGAGTTGTTCACCAGCCTCCACGCCAACAAGCGCAGCATCGAGCTCGACCTGAAGACCCCCGACGATCGCGCTCGGGCATTGGCGCTGGCGACCAACGCCGACGTCGTCATCGAGGGGTTCCGTCCCG
Organism: uncultured Microthrixaceae bacterium; assembly: GCA_963734965.1. Classification (GTDB taxonomy): domain Bacteria; phylum Actinomycetota; class Acidimicrobiia; order Acidimicrobiales; family Acidimicrobilacustridaceae; genus UBA4742. The sequence continues at coordinate 2,007,954 of CAVTJK010000004.1, forward strand.
GTGTGGCGGCTCGGCTCGGCGTCGGCTACGAGGACGTGTGCCAGGTCAATCCTGAGGTCGTCTACTGCTCGCTGTCGGGCCTGGGCCAATCCGGGCCGCTGGCCGACGCGCCCGGCCACGACGTCAACTACACGGCATGGGCGGGGGTGCTGGCCCCCGAAGGCGGCGCCCCGCGCCCGCCCGCCGTCCCCATCGCCGATCTGGCGGGCGGGCTGGCCGCGGCCTTCGCCATCACCGCGGCGCTGGTCCGACGGGCGCGCACCGGCGAGGGCGAGCTGATCGACGTGGCCATGGCCGACGTCCTGGCCACCTGGACCGGGGCCGCGACGCCGGTTGCCACCGGCGTCGGGCCGACCGCCGGCGTGCCCGGCTACGGCACCTACCCGACCGCCGACGGCGGACACATCGCCCTCGGCGTGATCTCCGAGGGTCATTTCTGGCGAGCCCTGTGCCAGGTCCTGGACCTACCCGACGAGGCGAGCCTCGACTTCGCCACCCGCGCCCGAGACGTCGACGGCCTCCAGGCGCGCCTGACGTCGCGCATCGCCGAGCGCGCTCGCGACGAGCTGGTCGACGCCCTCCTCGCCGCCGGCGTGCCCGCGGCACCCGTGCTCGATCGGAGCGAGATGACGGCCCTCGACCACTTCCGACAACGTTCCGTGGTGACCGCCGATCCTTGGGCGGCGCCGGCGACGGGCTATCCGGTGCGGTTCAGCCGCCACCCGGCGCAACGCCGGACGGCGCCGCCCGAGCTCGACGAGCACCGCGGCACGGGCTGGGACTGATCCCGATGCCGGCCCGGCGACGAAAGAGGGCCGTGAGCGAGATGTCCGGGACCCCGGCGACGCCACCCCTGCCCCCACCCCTGCCCCCGCCCGCGTCCCGTCGGCCTGTGGCCGATCGGGTCATGCGCGGCCTGGCCCGGCTGCTGGTGCGGGTGTTCTTCCGGCGCATCGAGGTCGACGGCGCCGGCCGGCTACCTACCGACCGACCCCTCGTCGTCGTGGCCAACCACACCAACGGTCTGGTCGACGGGCTCCTGCTCATCGCCGTGCTGGCTCGCTACCCACGCTTCCTCGGCAAGGCCACGCTCTTTCGGATCCTGCCCCTCAAGCCGTTCCTGCGCCTGGCCGGCGTCGTCCCCGTCTACCGGGCGGCCGACGGCGAGGGGACCGCCGGCAACGACCGCACCTTCGAGAAGTGCCGTCAGCTGCTCGTGCACGGTGGGGTCGTGGCCATCTTCCCCGAAGGAATCAGCCACGACGAGGCGTCGCTGCAGCCGTTGCGCACCGGCGCCGCCCGCATCGCTCTCGGCGCCGCCTTCGACGAGGACGCGCCCTCGATCGCCGTCGTACCCGTCGGCCTGGTCTATGACGCCAAGGCGCGGTTCCGGTCGAGCGCGCTGTTGAACATCGGGACGCCGCTCGATGTCGAGAGCTTCCGCACGCGCTATCGCGCCGACGCCCGAGCCGCCACGCGCGATCTCACCGAGTCGATCGCCACCACGTTGCGCGAGGTCGGTCCTGACTACGACACGTTGGCCCAGGCCGAGGCCTTGGCCGGAGTTGCCGACATCGTCGCCCTCGAAGCCGACACCGCCCAACCGACCGAAGCCACGATGGCGGCCCGCGACGGTCTGGCCCGCGCCCTGGCGCAGGTCGACGAGTCCTCGATGCCGATGACCGATCTGCTCGACGCCTACGGCTGCTATCGCGACGACCTGGCCATGATCGGCGTCACCGATGCCGATGTGGCCGCCGACCTCACACCGGCCCGCTACCGCCGCTCGCTGGCCTGGACCGCGGTCAAGCTGATCGTCACCGCGCCGATCGCCCTGCTCGGCGCCGTCATCCACTTCATCCCCTATCAGGTGATGAAGCGGCTGGCCCGACTCCCCAAGAACGAGGGGATCAAGTCAACCGTCAAGCTGCTCGGCTGCGCGGCGTTGTTCGCGCTCGAGTGGATCGCCCTGGCTGGCATCGCCGCGCTCATGACCAACCTCGGCGTCGGCGTGGTGGTGCTCGTCGGCTGTCCGTTGGCCGGCTACGTGACGGTGCGCTTCGCCGAGCGGGTGCAGGCCGCGGTGGTCTGACACGCGGCTACCGCGCCCTGCACAGCCGGCGCGCCTCGAGGTCCGCGCTGCGCGCCCAACGCGACCATCTGGTCGACCTGGCCGGGATCGCGGCCGACGCGGCCGGTGCGCCGCCAGCGGAGACTCGATCGATGCGGTAGACCGAGACCATGTTCGACCTCGATCAGACCGACAAGCTGCTGTCGACGACCCGCTCGGTGCGGCGCCGCCTGGATCTCGAGCGGCCCGTCGACCGCGCCACGATCCTCGAGTGCATCCGCCTGGCCGTGCAGGCCCCGACCGGCGGGAACGCCCAGACGTGGCGCTGGCTGGTGATCGACGAGCCCGACACGCTGGCGGCGCTCGGGGACATCTATCGGCGCATGGGCGACCGCTACCTGTCGTCGTACCGACGGGAGGACATGAACGGCCAGACCAACCGCGTTCTCGACTCGGCCGAGTACCTCGCCCAGGTGCTCGGAGAAGTCCCCGCCATGGTCATCCCGTGCATCAAGGGTCGCCTGGCCGACACCTCCCCCGCCTCGGCGTCGGCCTTCTACGGTTCGATCATCCCCGCCATCTGGAGCCTGCAACTGGCGCTGCGCAGTCGAGGCCTCGGCTCCTGCTACACGACCCTCCACCTGGCCCACGAGGCCGAGGCGCGCGAGCTGTTGGCCATCCCCGACGACATCACGCAGGTCGCCCTCCTACCGGTCGCTCACACCAAGGGCGAGGACTTCTCACCGGCCACCCGCGGCCCGGTCGAGCACATCACCTACTTCAATCAGTGGAAGGCCACCGAGCCCACAGTCACTGATCGATGAGGTCGGCGCGGTACTCGGGGTGCTCGGTCAGCCAGGCCGACGCCCGCCGCATGCTCTCCTCGTTCTTCTTGTTGATGAACGAGTAGATCTGCCCCTCGAACCACTTGAAGGGCACGCTCTGCAGGTTGTAGCGCTCGTCGAACGAGAACATCGTGCGGTTGGGGCCGAGTGGTTCGAGGCGGATGTGGCCGATCTGGTCGTTGCCGGCCTTGCTCGAGATCATCGTGTAGGTGTACCCGCGATCGGGTTCGACATCGCTCACCAACTCCAACGCGGAACCCTCTCGGCCCATCGGCATCTGGTAGATGACTCGCCGCAGGCGCCCGTTGTGGTTCTCGTCGCCGGACCACAACACGTCGACCCGCTTGACCATGGGCGCGTAGTCGGTCCAACGGTCGTAGTCCTGGAAGAGGGCCCAGATCCGGGCGGCGGAATGAGGCATCTCGAACGAGTAGCGATGCTCACGCATCGGATTCCCCTCTCTGGCGCGTCGGCGAGCGCGGTTCGAGTCCGGCGGCACGATAGATCGAGTCGATGACGGCCATGTTGGCGATCGAGTCGCTCGGCGGAGTGAGGTTGGCGTCGTCGCCCGCCACCGTGTCACGGAACGCCTCGAGCTGGTAGGTGTAGGTCGGGCGTCGGGCGAAGCGCTCGACGCGGCGCCCGACGGGTGTCTGCACGGTCAAGCGATGCGGGAACTGCGGGGCGATCGGGTTGAACACCCGCATCTCGCCCTCGAGGCCGATCACCCGCACGGCCAGGCGCAGCACCGACCGCGACCACATCGAGCAGGTGAGCCGGCCGCTGTGGCCGGCGGCGAACCTCAGGTCGGCCCGCATGGCCCGATCGATCCCCGGTGACTGCATGGTGGGCGTGGCCGAGACCACGTCGGGTTCGCCCGCCCCCACCAGCCGGACCATGTGCACGGCGTAGCAGCCCGCGTCCATGAGCGCCCCGCCGGCCAGGTCGAGTGAGTACCGGATGTCGGAGAACCTCGGCAGCGGGAAGCAGTTCCAGGCCTCGACGTGGCGCAACGCCCCGAGCTCACCGCTGTCGACGATCTGGCGCATCCTCTGCGCCAGCGGGTGGTACCGGTAGTGGAACGCCTCCATCACGACGCGACCGCTGCGCTCTGCGGTGGCGGACACGGCTTCGGCCTCGACCATGTTGGCCGTGAACGGCTTCTCGCACAGCACGTGCTTGCCGGCCTCGAGCGCCGCGGTGGTCCAGCGCCCGTGCAGGCCGTTGGGCAACGGGTTGTAGACGGCATCGATCTCGGGGTCGTCGATCAGCGCCTCGTAGGACGGATGCACGAACGGGATCGAGTGCTTGGTGGCGAAGGCGTCGGCCCGGGCGCGATCGCGCGCGGCCACGGCGACGACGCGCACCCCGCTGATGGCGGCGGCTGGCTTGATCAGCGCGGCCGGCGCGATGCGAGCCGCTCCCAGCACTCCGATGCGCAGATCACCCATGGTCGACGAACCTGACTCTCTCCGCCCGCTCCGCCCTTTCTACGGGATGGCGGCGGCAGACCGCCACCCCACAGGTGGTCATCTGCCGCCGCGATGAGCGGGCCAGGGAGGTTCGGCCCGCCTCGGCCCGCCCGTTCGCCGCCTCGCTAGGGGATGGAAGGTCCGCCCGCTGGTCGCAGCAGCGCCTCCTGGGCGATCGAGGCGATGCGCACGCCGTCGCGATCGTGCAAGGTGCCCTGAGCCAGGCCGCGGGCGCCGAAGTTCGACACGGGCTCGACCGAGAACAACATCCACTCGTCGGCCCGGGCCGGCCGGTGGAACCACATGGCGTGATCGAGGCTGGCCCCGGCAAAGGGCGCCGCCGTCGAACCCGGCGCCCGGGCGCTGCGCACGACGCCCATGTCCGAGAGGAAGGCCAGCAGGCAGGCGTGGAGCGCGGGATCGTCACCGACAGGACCACGCACCCGCACCCAGAACGGGTGCACGACGGGGATGCCGCTCGGATCGGGACCCGAGAGGGGCCGGACGTCGAACGGGCTCATCATGGCGAAGCGACCGGCCATGCTCCCGGCCGGCAAGGCATCGGGATCGCCGGCCCCGCTCGGCGGCGGCAGCTGCCAGTCATCCCCGGGCTCGGGGGCGTGGAACGAGGCCGACAGAATGAAGATGGGCTCCCCCCTCTGGCTCGCGGTCACCTGACGGGTGCTGAAGGATCGGCCCTCCCGCGTGCGCTCGACCTCGAGGCGCATGGGCTCACCCGGACGACCTGGTCGGATGAAGTAGGCGTGCAGCGAGTGCGGCGACCGGCGGGCGTCGACCGTCAGGGTCGCGGCGCGCAAGCTCTGGCTGGCCACCTGACCGCCGAAGAGACGTCCCGGCCCGTCGCCGGGCGTCGTCGCGATGAACGCGCTCTCACCGTCGGGCTCGAGATCGAGCAGCCTCAGGACCCGCTCGGTTCCGTCAGCCATGGTCGGCGCTCACCCCCACCTCGATCAGGAAGCCGTCCAGATCCGCCGATTCCGGTTCGGCTCGCTCGGCGAGCAGTCGTCGGGCCAGCTGTTGCAGAGCTGAGTTCACCGGGGTGGGCACGCCGTGACGCCGACCGATCAGGGTGATCTCGCCGTTGAGGTAGTCGGTCTCGAGGGTGCCGCGACCGCGCGCCAGGCTCTGCCAGGTCGAGCCTCCGCCTCGCAGCCGACCGTCGATGGGGCGGAGGTCGAGCAGGTCCCCGCGGCGCTCGCGGTCTTCGGCCGAGGACGCGAAGTCGATGCCGGCGGCCTCGAGGCAGTCCCGACCCTCGCGGCGAGCTCTCGACGCCAGGTCACGAGATGCCTCTGACGGCGCGAACGCGGCCTGCACGATGTTGCCGAGGTTCTGCAGCAGCTTGGAGTACTTCCACCTCATGATGTCGGGCCGGGCCACCGAGACGAAGGTCGAGGCGGTCAAGGCCTCCGCGAGCGCCTCGGCCCGATCCTGCGGGCCCTGACCGTAGCGACCGACGTCGAGGATCCCCGACACCGGTGCCGAGTTGGCCTGGACCGAGCCGGGCTCGAGGTGGGTGGCCGGGCACATCACCTGAACGGCGAACACGTCAGCGAAGCGGCGCAGCGCCAGCCGCTCGTTCTCGACGCCGTTCTGGGCGCAGGCGACCCCGGCCAGTCCCGCGCCGCCGCGCCGGCCAGCTCGTCGAGGGCCGACGCCGTGTCCTGGGTCTTCATGGCCAGGATGACGACGTCGTCGGGCCCGAGATCGAGATCGGCCGGACGCTCGACGGCGGGCACGGCCACAGTGACGGCGCCGTCGGGCGACACGATGCGCAGGCCCTGCTCGCGGATGGCGCGGCCGTGCTCGCCCCGGGCGATGAGAACCGTGTCGTGACCGTGCTCGAAGAGTCGACCGCCGATCACTCCGCCGATGGCGCCGGCTCCATAGATGACGAAGCGCATCCCGCGACGATCTCACATCACCCCAGGAGACCGGCAATCCCACCATGGATCCCGTCGGTCACCGGAGTGTCCTAGCTCCGACCGCGGCGCGGACTCACTGGGGCGCGACCGGATCACCGAAGCCGATGAACGACGTGGCCTCGACCCGCCAGCGGCTGTCGTTGCCACGCCGCAGCGTCAGCGACCACAACCGAGCCCGACCGTCATAGGGATCGTCCGAGATGACGTGGCCCGCGGCGTCGAGCTGCACCCGATCCCGGTACGTGTCCGCGTAGTGCAGCACCACGATGCTGCCCGATGGCCGCGAGTCGATGGTCACGCCGAGGATGCGGTAGTCCTTGACCTCGATCGTCTGTCGATCCTGCTGCAGCTGCGTCAACAACTGGACCAGCTGATCCGATGGTTCGGTGCCGGCGACGTAGATCTCCGACGCCGCGCTCGGCTCGGGATGCAACAACAGCCAATCCTCGAGCACCTCGATCTGGCGCCAGATGCGATCGAAGTCCTCGCCGGTCGTGTTGATGGCCGGCCGCCGCGCCGACTGGCCGTCGATCGTGCCGTTGTCGGCCGTGGTCGTCGCTCCGGTGCCCGTCGGCGCCGAGCCGAGGCGACTCGGCGCCGCACCCGACGCGCTGTGGGGTGACTCGAGCCCGAGCTGGTGCACCCAATCGGGCTCGGCGCTCGACCGACGGTGGACCACGGCCACCGCGGCACCGACCACGGCCACCACGCTCAACGTCGCGACCAGGCCGATGAGCACCCCTCGGCGCGACCGGGGCGCCACCGCACGAGACGCCGCCGCAGCCTGCTCGTCGAGCCGGGCCTGGACGTCGGCCTGTTGGCGCAGACGGACCTTGCGCGCCTGGTCCCACTGGGCACGCTCGGCGTCGGGTCGGTCGAGGTCCATCCCCTGGTGCTACGGCACCGCGCCATCAGCCCTTGATCAGACTGGCCAGCGCCCACACCGCCGCCAGCAGCGCCGATGCCGATCATGACCACGCTGCGCGCGAGCGGCGGGCGGCCGAGCTCACCCTCAGCGGGATCGCCCTCTCCCCGGACCAGCGCCAGCGCCGTGCCCAGGCTGAGGGCGGCGCCGACGGCCAACACCAGCCAGGGCAAGGGATCCCCGCCCAGCAGGGTCACGCGATCACCCCCCGTGGTGTGACTTCTGACGCTCGAAAAATAGCTCAAGTGGCCTATGGACAAACCCGATGTAACTAGCGTCGGTGGCTTCGCCCCCACCGGCTGGGGATACGGGCGGGGGTCACACTCCCTCCAACGCATCGCCACCAGCACTCTCGGGTGCTGGGCGCCCTCGTGGCCTCCGCCCACCCCAAACCTGCGCGTCGCGGCGTCGCTCGCCGCTCCACCGGCCCGGTGCACGATCATCCGCCGGATGCGTCGTTGTGGTACTTCGGGTCGTAGGCCTTGTCCTGGCCGAGAGCGAGATCCGACGGCGTCACGCTGGCGCTGATGTGGACCGCCTGGAAGGTGTCGGTGGCCGACTCGTTCTTGGTGAGGACCTTGGACATCGCCCCGGTCGCCGGATCGAAGCACATCTCGGCGTAGCTGCCGTAGGGCGCGTTGAACATCGGGCGCACCTGGGTGAGGGCGAAGCACTCCGAACTGGTGCGCACGACCCGGTAGAGCGGGATCGGACCCTTGAAGTAGCTGGCCAGGTTGGCCATGTCCGACGCCACCTTCTGGGGATAGAGCTCGGCGGTCGGACCGGGTCCGCAGGTGAAGCCGCCGTTGGGATCGGCGTTGCACGAGATCCCGTGACCGTTGATGGCCCCCGAGATCCCACCGAACTCGCGGCGCACATGATCAGGCGGGGCCTGGGCCACCAAGGCGTTCGAGGTCATCATCCGGCCGGAATCCAGCTGACGGGTGAAGGTGGCCTGCACGACATAGGTCCCCGTGAGACTGCGCTTGAAGGCAGCCAGGAACGGGGCGGTCGCCGGCGGTTTGGGGGCGGCGGTGGCGCGATCGTCGAGCGATCCCGAGGCCGCCATCAACGCCGCGATGATCAGACCGACGCCGATCCCGGCCAGGGCGCCCCACAGCGGGAGCCGTCGAATGTGCACCTGTTGAAAGTACTCGCCACCCCCACCGCCGAGGCAGCACCCAACCCGTGCGGCCCGGCCGGGATCGACGCCGCGAGCGCCGGGGACAGGGCGCACCCCGGGGGAGGCGGGACGAGGTGTGCCAACCTGTCGAGCCATGGTCCTGGTCGACGACCACGTGCGCGGGTGACCGCGACCCGCCCCTTCGTGGGCTACTGGCCCGATCCCGCCGACGACGTCGCGGTCGACCTCAGGCGCGAACCGATCGCCTTGGTCAGTCCCGACGGAGCGGTGGTGCGAGGCATCCTGTGGACCCCGCCGTCGGGCGCTCCATGGCACACGGCGATCGCCCTGACCCATCCCCGCGGGGACTTCAGCGTGCACTACGCCTGCCCCCTGCTGGCCGCGGCCGGATACGCCGTGCTCGGGTTCGCGACCCGCTACGTGAACAACGACACGGACTGCCTCCACGACAAGTGCGTGATCGACGTGCAGACGGCGGTGAGCGAGCTGCGCCGGCGCGGGGCCGAGCGGGTCGTGCTGCTCGGCAACAGCGGGGGCGGCTCGCTCATGGCGCTGAGCCACGTGACGTCGGCAACCCAGGGCGTCGCCCTCGGCGACGCCTTCGTGGCCCTGGCCGCCCACCCCGGCGAAGGCGTGTTCATGTTGCAGGTCATCGATCCCTCGGTCACCGACGAAGCCGACCCGTTCTCGGTCGACCCCGACCTCGACATGTACAACCCCGACAACGGCTGGCGTCCCTGGCCCGAGCCGGCCCACTACGACCTGTCCTGGCTGGCGCGCTACCGCGACGCCCAGAGCCACCGAGTGGCGCGGATCGACGAGATGGCCCGGCGGATCCGACCAGCAGCGCGCCGCCGCACGCCGTCGCCTCGACGGCCTCGATCGCCGGTCGGCCGAGTGGAACCAGCAGCGCCGCCGGGCCGTGCACGCCCGGTACCTGACCATCTACCGGACCCTGGCCGATCCCGCCTACCTCGACCTCACGATCGACCCCGACGATCGCCCCCTCGGCACGATCTTCGCCCCGGGTGATCCCATGGACGGCAACTACGGCTACGGCGGACTGGCTCGCACCATGACCGCTCGCGGCTGGCTGTCGACCTGGTCGGGGCGGAGCTCGGCGGCCCGCCTGGCCGACACCATGGGAGAGATCCAGGTGCCGACGCTCGTCATCCATCCCACCGCCGACACCGAGATCCGGACCCGCCAAGCCGAGGCGATCCGCGACGCGGCCGGCGCCGACGACGTCACCTACACGACCGTCGCGGGCGCGTCGCACTACCTGCACGGCCATCGTCGCCCGACCGTCGAGGTGATCGTCGACTGGCTGCGGACCCGCCAGTTCTGACCTTCGAGCCCGATCCGGCCACCACGTTCGGTGCTCGGGACCGATCACTCACCGTGTCGAAGGAGGCATCGAGCGACGGTTGGGGGCAAGATGAGGGCCATGGCATCGACCGACCAGGTGACCGGCACCGACATGGCGGACCGGTCGGCCGAGGTCGGCTACACGCTCGACCAGCTCGAAGAGCTCAGTGGCGTCCCGGCCCGGACCATCCGCTTCTACCGCCAGTCAGGGCTGATCGACCCGCCTCGGCGTCTGGGCCGACAGGCCTTCTATGCGCCCGATCAGCTGGCCCGGCTCCGGTTCATCGCCGCCCTCCGCAACCGGGGCATGGGACTCGAGGCTGTGGCCAAGTTCCTGGCCGACCCCCACGGCGAGCAAGAGTCGCTCAGCGTGCTGCTGGCCCTGCAGGACAAGCTGCTCGAACCGTGGATCGAGGATCACGCGGCGGTGGTCGAGGGCCCCGAGATCACCCGGCTGATGGGCGATCGCAACATCAACGTCCTGGCCGACCTCGAGCACTTCGGCCTGGTGAAGCGCGAGTCGCCCGAGTCCGACACCTACGAGGTGTCGAGCATGGTGCTGCTCGAGCTGGCCGCCGCGATGGACGCCATCGGCATCGATCCTGAGATCGCGGCGGAGGCGTGGGCGGCGATGCAACGCTGGATCGCGAGGTTGGCTGACGACCTGGTGACCATCTTCGGTGAGGACCCGGCCTACGGCATGGCCGCCGCCGACGACAGCATCGACGCGGTCAGCGCCGCCTTCGATCGACTCAAGCCGGTGGCCATGCGCGCCGTGCAGGTCGCCTTCGCCCAGGAGATCCACCGCGCCGTCGGCGAGTTCTTCACCTTCGCCGACGCCGTCGAGTCCGTGACCCCCGAAGCACCACCCGCTCCTTCCGCTCCGTCCGCGTGACCATCGCGTCGTCGTGACGTCCGCCTTCACGCGCCTGCTGGCGCCGGGGCGCATCGGTCCGATGACGCTGCGCAACCGGATCGTCCTGGCACCGATGGGCGACCGCCTGGCCCACGACGACGGCACCGTCAGCGAGCGCCAGACGACCTACCTCGAGGCTCGGGCCCGCGGCGGGGCCGGGCTCATCATGGTCGGCTCGGTGTCGGTCGCCTACCCCAGCGGCTCGTACGCACCCAGCCAGACCGCGATCAGCGAGGACCGCTTCGTCGAGGGCCTGTCGCGACTCACCGATCGCATGCACCGCCACGGCGCGAGCATCGCCGCCCAACTCGTCCACGACGGGGCCAACTCGCTGCTCGACATCGCCGAAGGTCGGCCGATGCTGGTGCCGTCGATCCCGCCGCGCCTCAGGCCCGATCGACTCTCGGCCATGGTCACCAGCGACGAGCTGAACGCCATGACCCGGCCGTTCACCTCGACCACCGCCGCCGTCGGATATCGCGTCGCCGACGACGACGACCTGGCCTGGCTGGTCGAGCGCTTCGTGGCCGCCGCCGCTCGAGCCCGCGCCGCCGGATTCGACGGCGTCGAGATCCACGCGGGACACGGTTACCTGATCGACAGCTTCCTCTCGCCTGCCGCCAACCATCGCGACGACCGGTGGGGGGGATCGCTGACGAACCGAGCGCGCCTGCTCGTCGAGGTCATCGCGGCAGTGCGGTCTGAGGTCGGCGATGGGCTGGCCGTGTGGTGCCGGTTGAACGCGGTCGAGCGCTTCAAACCCGACGGCGAGACACCCGATGACCTCGTCGCGGTGGCGACCATGGCCGTCGAGGCCGGCGCCGACGCCATCAGCGTGAGCGCGGCGACCGATCCCGGTGCCGCCCTCGGCGTGACCGAGGCCCACACGCCCCACGCGCCCGCCCTGCTGGCCCCGTACGCGGCCATGGTCAGCGCGCACGTCGACGCACCGGTGATCGCCGTCGGCCGGCTCGAACCCGACGTCGCCGAAGGGCTGCTCCACGACGGCCACGCCGACTTCGTCGCCATGGGTCGCAAGCTGCTGGCCGACCCGGACCTGCCGGCGAAGCTGGCCGCCGGCCGCGTCGACGACATCCGTCCGTGCATCTACCAGTACCGCTGCATCGGCAACATCTTCCTCAACGAACCGGTGGCCTGCGTGGCCAACCCGGCCACCGGCCACGGTGACGCCTCGATGCCAGTGGCCGAGTCATCCCGAAGGGTGCTGGTCGTCGGGGGCGGCCCGGCGGGACTCGAAGCCGCTCGGTTGCTCGACCAGCGCGGCCACCAGGTGATCCTGGCCGAGGCGAGGGCTCGCCTGGGCGGCACGCTCGTCGCCGCCGGCGCGACCGACTCGGTGCTGGCCCAGTTCCTCGCCTGGCAGATCGCCCAGGTGGAACGAGGTCGCGTCGAGCTGCTCATGGCGACGGAGGTCGATCGGGCCATGGTCGAGCGCCTCGACGTCGAGGCCGTCGTCGTGGCCACCGGCCCGCGCTGGCCGGCGCCGATCGAGCCCGCTGACCCGGCCCAACCGCTGCTGACCCCTGACCGGCTCGAATCGTGGCTGGACCACAACACCGGCGCCACAGTCGCCGTCCTCGGCGGGGGCAAGGCCGGTCTGTCCATCGCGGGCCGATGCGCCCGACTGGGTCACACCGTGACCGTGCTCGAGTCCACCACCGTGTTCGCGCCCGAGCTGGGCCCGCCCGGCCGCTTCCGGCTCGTGCACGAGACCGAACAGCTCGGCGTCCGCCTCGTCGGCGGGGTGACGTTGACCCACATCGACGAGCAGGGCGTCTCGTGGCACCTGGGCGACGAGGTCACGGCGACGGCGGCCGACGCCATCTTCGTCACGACCACGGCGCCCGACGCCACGCTGGCCGACTCGTTGGTCACCACCGGGTTGTCGGTGCACGTCGTGGGGGACGCCCGAGCCGCTGGCGCCATCGAAGGGGCCATGCTCGACGCGGAGCGCGTCGCCCTGGCCATCGACTGAGCGACGCCCTCAGGACGAGGCGTCAGCCGTCGACCACGCCCGGTCGAGCACGCGCAGCAGCAGTTCGGGATCCTGGGCACCGGGCACCCCGAGACGGCCGTCGACCAGGAAGAAGGGCACACCGGTCACGTCGATCTCGGTCGCTCGCCGTTCGTCGGCCCGCACCTCGTCGGCGAACTCGTCGCCGGCCAGCCTGCGATCCGCTGCGTCGGGGTCGAGGCCGACGTCGCCGGCCAGGCGGACCAGCGTGTCGCGCTCGCCGATCGGTTCGGACTCGACGAAGTAGGCGCGAAGGAGTCGCTCCTTCATCTCGTTGCCCAGGCCGTCGACCGCGGCCAAGTGGATCAGGCGATGGGCGTCGAAGGTGTTGCCGCGTTGGGCCCGGTCGAGGTGGTACTCGAGACCCTCGGTGGCGGCCAGCTCGGTGATGCGGGCGTAGGTGGCCCGCGCCTGGCCGAGGGCCATGCCGTACTTGCGGGCCAGGTGCTCGATCGGATCGCCTTCACGTCGCGCCGGGGCGCGTGGATCGAGCTCGAAGGCGCGCCAGATCACCTCGACGTCGTCGCGGTGGTCGAACCGGGCCAGGGCCGTCTCGAACCGACGCTTGCCGATGTAGCACCACGGGCACACCACATCGGACCAGATCTCGACTTGCATCGCTCACCTCTGCTCACCTCGACGCTATCCCCGTCGACGTGGCCGTCCCCACCGGCGTCGCCTCAGCCCCGCCCATGGGCGGCACGGCCACCGTCGAGATCGACCAACGCGCTGACGGGTCCCATCTTCTCGGACGTGACCTCGGTCGCGACCAGCGGTCCGCGGTCAGACGGTCCGTCACTAACGTGGCCGGGATGGGGCCCGAGCTGATCGCGGATCGCATCGAGTTGCGCGACCTCGTCGACGGGTACGCCCGGGCCGCCGATCGTCGCGACCGGGTGGCCTTCGAGGGCCTGTTCGTGCCCGACGCCCGCCTCACGGTCTGGCGGCCCGGAGCCGACCCCCACACCTACGAGGGTGCGCACGACCTGGGTCAGATCGTGGGCCGGCTCGATCGTTACGCCCGCACCTTCCATCTGGTGGCCAACCACTGGTGCTCGGTCAGCGGGAGCCGGGCCACCGGCGAGGCCTACAGCCAGGCCCACCACGTGTCGGTCGACGAGGGCGAGGCCGTCGACCTCGTGCTCACCATCCGCTACGACGACACCTACACGCGCACGTCCGAGGGCTGGCGCTTCGCCACGCGGCAGGTCCACATCCTCTGGACGAGCGAGGTGCCGCTGGCCAGCGGCCCGGCCTGAGCACGACCGGCCGGCCGCCCCGGCCAAGCTCAGCCGAACAGCGTCTCGCCGATCCAACCGCCGGGTTGCGACGCCGGGCGGGCAGGCGTACACGGCGCTGCCCGTGTGCACGATGTACTCGTTGAGAGCGTCGTGGTCGGCCAGGTTGCGCTGGATCGGGATGAACGCCGTGCGCGGGTCGCGCTGGTAGCCGATGAAGAACAGCCCCCCGTCGAGCTGGCCCGTCACCGGATCGATGCCGTCGGTGAACGAGTAGCCGCGCCGCAGCAGACGGGCTCCCTTGTTCGACGCGTGGCTCGCCAGTCGGATGTGAGCGTCGGCCGGAATGGTGAGCTGGCCGTCAGAACCCCGCGCCGACAGGTCGACCGTGTCGAACTCGTCGCTGGCGCCGAGGGGCGCACCAGTCGTCTTGCACGCGACCGATCGTCGACTCCTGGTCGCACAGCTCGGATCGATCCCACGTCTCGAGGAACATGCGAATCCGGCGGGCCACGAGATAGCTGCCGCCGCGCATCCACGCCGGGCCGTCGGAGCTCTGGACCCACACGTAGCGGGCCATGGCCGCCGTCGTCCTCGCCTTTGAGGTTGTTGGTGCCGTCCTTGAACCCCTGGAGGTTCCGGAGCGTCGTCTGGCTCTGGCTGGTCGTCGACGTGCGCCCGAAGCCGACCTCGGCCCACCGCAGGACGGCGGCGCCCTTGGCCTGGCGGGTGAGGTTGCGCAGCGCGTGGTACGCCACCTGCGGGTCGTCGGCGCACACCTGCACGGCCAGGTCGCCGCCGCTGAACGCCCAGGATCGAGCTGGTCGCCGGCGAAGTCCGGGATGTCGACCAACGCCGCCGGCCGACGCGACGGCCACGCCGAAGCGATCGACGCCGTTGCGGGTCGAACAGCGCCGGGTCCGAATCCGAAGGTCACCGTGAGCCGAGCGGGCGACAGCCCGACCGCCTCGCCGGTGTCATCGGGCGGCGCGGTCCTGATCGTTGCTGTCATCGCCCACCAGTTGGCCGGCCGCCAATCGGGCGGCCGACGCCGTCCACGTCTTGAGCAGGGCGACGAGGTCTTGGCGGTCAGCGGCCGTGACGTCGAAGGAGCCGAAGATGAGCCGGTCCTGGGCCGGCGTGGCGATGCCGGCCTGATGCGGACCGTGGAACGCGACGGCGCTCCCGCCGGCCGCGGCCACCGTGGCGTGATCCGACGTGGCCGTGTGGCGGCCGAGAGCGAACCCCCCGGCCGCCCCGACGGCCGCCCCCGCCCCAACCGCACCGATCGCGCCCAGCACCGTCCGCCGCGAGACCTGGCCTCCGGACTCGTCAGGCGGTTCGAGCGGCACGGGCGCGTCGGTCATCCGACGACCTGTTTGGCGACCTGCGACAGCGGCTCGGCCAGGGCGTCGACGGCGGCCGAGAGCTTCTTGGTGTCGGCCGGCGTGAGCTGGGTGTAGAGCACGAAGTCGTACTGGCCCGGCCCGTTCTTGTACGCGGCCAGCGCGGTGTTCACGTCGGCGAAGCGCTGCGTGATCTCGTTGGCGGCCGAGCGCGTCCTTGGCCGCCAGGAGGGGCTTGACCGCGTCGAACGCGGCCTTGGCCCCGTCGACGTTGGCCTGGAAGTCGACCAGGTCGAGGTGCGAGTAGCGCTCCTCCTCACCGGTGATCTTGCTCGTCGACACCTCGTTGAGCAGCTCGACGGCGCCGTTGGCGATCGTGGCCGGCTCGAGCTCGACCGGTCTCGACCTTCTCCTTGCAGCTCGGTCACGTCCGTCAGCAGCTTCTGGGCCACCGGCGCCATGCCATCGGTCGTGCCGTCCTGCCACAGCGCCTTCTCGAGGCGGTGGAAGCCGCCCCACGTCTGACCGTCGGGCAGCGGATCGCCGTCGCGGGCGTCGATCTCGGGATCGAGGTCGCCGAAGCTCTCGGCCACCGGCTCGACCGTCTCGTAGTAGGGCCGGGCCTTGGCGTACAGCGCCTTGGCCTGGTCCACGTCGCCGGCCGTCGACCGCGGCGACGAACGGCGTGGTGGCGGCGACGAGCTTGTCGGTCTGATCCTCGAGGTAGCTCCGATAGGTCGAGACCGCGCTCTGCTCGGCGGCGGTGGCACTGGCGGTCTTGGCCGCCGAACCGGTGACGACGAGCGTGCCCTTCTCGTCGTCGCTGCCACCGGGGCAGCTGATGGCGTACGTGCCGGGCTTCAGGGTCAGGCTGAACGAGCCCGTCGAGGCCCGGCGCCACGTTCTCGACCTCGCCGATGATCGACGTGCCCTTCAGGATCTCGACCTCGGTGACTGCCCCGCTGCCGGTGCTCTTCACCTCGAACGTGGTCGGCCCGGCCGGCGTGGTCACCTTCGCTGGTTCACACCCCTCGTCGGTGATGGTGAGGGCCAGCGTGTGGGTGCCGCCTTTGCCGCTCGTGCCCGAGGTCTTGGTGTCAGACGTCGACGATCCGCAGGCGGCCAGCACCAGCCCGAGGGCGATGGGCGCGGCGACGGCCCGGACGAGCACCGGAACTTGGGCGCGAAGCGGGACGGACGGGATGCGAGACATGAAAGGAGCTCCCAGCAGTAGGTCAGATGATCGGTTGGTGACGACGCGGCCTCAGGCCGCGACAGGTGATGACGGAGAAGACGAGGCGGGTGAGGACACGGGTTGGGAACGCTTGGTCGGCCACAGGACGATGAGCGCGACCGGGACGAAGTAGATGAGCCATCCGCCGACCTCGCCGACGGTCGGGCGGGGCTGGATGCCCAACATCCCGGTCAGCCAGCGACGAGATCACGGTGCCCGGTCGCACCAGCCAGGTGAGGTCGACGGCCTGAGCCTGGAGCAGGTCGAACCAGCCAGCCTCGTGCGCGGTGTGGATGGCGGTGGCCACCAGGCCGGCGGCCACGAGCACGAGCACGAAGCCGGTGACCTTGAAGAAGCGGGCCATGTTGATCTGCACGCCGCCCTGGTAGATGGCGTAGCCGAGGACGACCGCGACAGCGACCCCGAGCGCCGCCCCGGCGCCGGCCGCCCCGGCGTTGGTCGAGGCCTGGAAGGCGGCCAGCAGGAACACCACGGTCTCGAGGCCCTCGCGCAGCACGGCGAGGAAGGCCATGAAGACGAGGCCCCAGACCGACCCGGTGGCCAGTGCCGACCCGGCCTTGCCCTCGAGGTCGCCCTTGAGCTCACGGGCGTGGCGACGCATCCACACGATCATGTAGGTGACCATGCCGACCGCCAGCAGGCCGACGACGGTCTCGAGGCCCTCCTGCTGGCGTTGCGGGAGCGCTTCCTCGGCGACGTGGAGGGCGACGCCGGCCGCCACGCACAGCCCGATGGCGGCCAGCACGCCGGCCCACAGGAACCGCATGGCCGAACCGGCACCCTTGCGGACGAGGAAGGCGGCGATGATCCCGACGATCAGCGACGCCTCGAGCCCCTCACGGAGTCCGATGACGAAGGTCGGTAGCATCACTCTCCTAACGCATGCTGGTAGGGCGGCCTAACTCGTTGTTAAGTTATCCTCACACCGGGGCGGGCTGTCAAGCCGCCCACCGCGGTCGGTGGCGACGGCGGCAAAATCCGGACGGGTCAGCGGTGAGCGGCCACTAGCGTGGCCGGCCCGGCCGGGGGCCCGATCATCCCCGCGCCGGCGGTCGAGCACGGAACAACCGAATGACCTCTCCTCTGGAACCTGCGGCAGTGGACCTCGCCGGTGAGCGGGCCGCGCTCGGCGCGCGCCCGCGACGCCGTCGAGGCCAAGCTCGACCAGCTGGCCGGCCTGTCGACCGAAGGGGCCGACGCCCTGTCCGAGGAGTACATCGCCAGCGTCGTTCGGGGTGCCATCGACAAGCTGCAGCACGATCTCGTCGTGTTCGGGCGCATCGACGACGACCACGCCTGGCGCGTCGGGCTGTACGGGATCGACTCGGGAGGCGAGCAGCTCGTGATCGACTGGCGCGCCCCGTTCGCCGAGAGCTTCTACCAGGCGGGATTCGACGATCCCCGCGGCCTGACCCGCCGGGTGAGCTATGTGGGTCACATCGACGACCTGTTCGTCGAGGACTTCGCCTCGGGTGAGGTGTCGGGTTCGTCGCCGCTGATGGCCGAGCTCTCGCGCAGCCGCGGCCAGGCGATGCGCGCCGCGGTGGCCACGCTGCAGTCCGAACAGGACCACCTGGTGCGGCTCGACCCGACGGCTCGGCTCGTGCTGCGCGGCGGACCAGGCACCGGCAAGACGGTCGTCGGCCTGCATCGCGCCGCGTGGCTCGTCTACAACGACCATCGGATCACCGCCGATCGCATCCTCGTGGTCGGACCGAGCGACCGCTTCCTGCGCTTCGTCGCGGCAGTGCTGCCGACCCTCGGCGAGGCCCGCATCACCCAGACGACCTTCGACCGCCTGCTCGGGCCGAGTGGCGACCCTGGCGGGGACGAGCGGTGGTTGGCCGCCCTCGATCGGCTCGAGGCGGACCTGTGCCAGCCGGCGGAGGTGAAGATCGGCCACCGCCGCGTGCGCGAGGAGATCATCGCCGAGCTGATCGACCGGATCTCGCCGCCGGGACCTGCCGTGGCGGGACCGGCGGGCCATCTTCGTCGAGACGCTGGCCCGCCGCTACGAGGTCGGCGTCGGCGTGGTCAGCCAGGCGGTGACGGTGGTCTGGCCTCGGATGACCACCGCCCAGGCCATGAAGAAGCTGCGCAACCGCCGCGTCCTCGCCGACCTCGAGGTCGACGCGGACCTGGTCGAGTCCTGGTTGGCCGTCGACGGTGACGGGGCGCTGGCCGACGAGGTGCGCGCTCGCTTCGAAGGCGTGCCGGCCCGCTACGGGCATGTCATCGTCGACGAGGCCCAGGATCTCAGCCTCATGCAGCTGCGGGCCGTGATGCGTCGAGCCGAAGGCGTGACCCTCGTGGGTGACGACGCCCAACGACGCCGCGGTCGGGGAATCGGCCTGCGGCGGGCCGCCGCCCTGCTCGAGGTGGAGCTGGCCCAGATGGACATCGCCTATCGCATGTCGGCCGAGATCGCCGAGTGGCTCAACCAGTGGGCGCTCGTCCACGGGGTGGACGCCGTGCCGCTGGTGGGCATCCGACCCACCGGCCGGCCGGTGGCCGTCGAAGGAGACGCCGAGACCGCCCGGCGCCACCTCGAGGCCCGCTGGGACAACGTGGCCGTGATCAGCGCCGATGACGTGTGGAGCCACAAGGGGGTGGAGTACGACGGCGTCGTGGTCGACGCCGCCGGCATGGACCATTCGGAGGTCTATCTGGCCGCCTCCCGGGCCGCCCACGAGCTCACCCTCGTCGGCATTCCCGCCTGAGACGCTCCGGGCGAGCAAGGATCTAGGGGTCGACCGCCGGGCGACCCTTCGGGCCGGCCGGTGAGCGGCGCCGTTGTCGATCCGTCGAGGAGGTCGCCCGAGCGTGGCTGGAGGTGACGAGCGCAAGCCCCTTCGCGGCCGACCGCCCAAGGACGCGTCGGCGCCGCGGGGACCCGACGACGTCGTGACCGCGCTGGTCGACGCGGCCACCGAGCTGTTCGCCAAACGGGGGATCGTCGCCGTGTCGGTCAGGGAGGTCGCCGGGGCGGCGGGGGTCAACGTCGGGCTGGTCCACCGCTACGTCGGCACCAAGGACGAGCTGGTGCGAGCCGTCGTGCGTCGGGCCGAGACCCGGCTCGCTCAGGACCTCGACGGTGTGGTCGATCCGACCTACACAGACAGCACCGACGAGACCGTGACCGAGTACCAGCTCATCCTCGCTCACCTCATCCTCGAGGGTCACGACCTCGACGCGATGGACCTCGAGTTCCCGTTGATGCGCTTCGTCGTCGACCGGCTCTCGGCCGAACCGGGGATCGACGACCGCGACGCCCGGATCCGGGCCATGTGCGTCATCGCTCTCGACATCGGCTGGCGACTGTTCGCGCCCATCGTGAGCGCGGCCGCCGGGCTCGACGCCGACGACCACGACGCCGTGAGCGCGGCGGTGGACCAGACCCGCACCCGGATCGGCGAAGGCGTGTGAGCGCCGACGAGTCGGTGCCGAGCAACGTGCGGGGCCGCCCGCCCAAGGACAAGGGCGCGCCCCGCGGCCCCGTGCAAGTCCAGCGGGCCGCCATCGAGGCGGCCGCCGACCTGTTCGCCAGTCGAGGCATCGCCGCGGTGACGGTCAGAGACGTCGCCTCGGCCGCCGGGGTGAACCCGGCGCTGGTCCACCGCTACCTCGGGGGCAAGGACGAGGTCGTGCGGGCGGTGCTGGCCACGCTGCGCGATCGCGTGCGCGCCGACTTCGAGACGCTCGTCACGCACGACATCATGCTGATGCCCGACGAACCCGAACAGGCGCTGGCCATCTACCAGCGGATCGTGGCTCACCTCGTGATCGAGGGCCGCGACATCCGCGACTACCAGACCGAGTTCCCCCTGGTGCAGTTCGTCATCGACGAGATCGAGCGCCAGACCGGCGTCGACGAGCGGACGGCTCGGATCCGTGGGGCCCAGATCTTCGCCATCGGCCTGGCCGTGCGGCTGTTCGCACCCGTCCTGCTCCGCGCCGCCGGGCTGTCGCCCGACGACGACGACGAGCTTCGCCGCGCCGTGCGGCGGATCAACTGCGACATCGGCCGCGGCGGCGGCGCGCCCAGCGCGCCGCGGTCGTCGCACTAGTTGCGCGGCACCTCGGACCAGGGCATCTCCTTGTCGGACCGCGGCTCGCCAGGAAGGCCCAGCACGCGCTCACCCAGGATGTTGCGCTGGATCTCTGAGGTCCCGCCTTCGATCGAGTTGGCCCGCGCCCGCAGGAACATCTTGCGCGACGAGCCCGGGGGACCGACCAGACCGAGCTGTTCGGCTCGGCGCATGGTGTAGTCGTAGTCGATGAGGGCGTCGGCGCCGAGCAGGTCGACGCACAGCTCGTAGATGCGCTTGTTGACCTCGGCGAACATGAGCTTGGCGATCGAACCCTCGGGTCCGGGGTTGCCGATCCGGCGGTTCTGGCCGGCACGGATGTTGGTGAGCCGCAGCACCTCGGCCTCGATCCACAGCTGGGTGAGGCGATCACGGCTGGCCGCGGTCTGGTCGGCGACCTCGTGCTGCCAGATCCGGACGGCCTCGGCGATGGCACCCGAACCCCGCGCCGGTGGTCCCGATCCCCCGCCGATCGTCGTGCGCTCGTTCATGAGGGTGGTCATCGACACCCGCCAGCCTTCGCCGACGTCGCCGATCCGATCGGCGTCGGGCACCCGCACGTCGGTCAGGTACACCTCGTTGAACTCGGCCTCGCCGGTCATCTGGCGCAACGGCCGCACCTCGACGCCCGGCGCGTGCATGTCGAGGGCGAAGTAGGTGAGCCCCTTGTGCTTGGGGGCGTCAGGATCGGTGCGCGTCACCAACATGCCCCGATCGGCGATGTGGGCCAGCGTGTTCCACACCTTCTGACCGTTGATCACCCACTCGTCGCCATCGCGGACGGCTCGACAGGACAGGCCGGCCAGGTCCGAGCCCGCGCCCGGCTCGCTGAACAGCTGGCACCACGCGTCCTCGCCCGTGAAGCACCGGCGCAACAGGTGATCGCGCAGGGCGTCGTCGCCGTGGGTGACCATCGTCGGTCCGGCCATCGCCAGTCCGAAGAAGTGACGGGCGTCGGGCGACGGCGCCCCGGCCTCGCGGAGGCGACGGTCGACGTCGCGCTGGAGCTTGGGCGGGGCGTCGAGCCCGCCCCGACCCTCCGGGAAGTGCACCCACGCCAAGCCCAGGTCGTACTGGCGACCCCGGAAGGTGAACAGGTCGGTCGCTCCGGGATCACCCTCACCGAGGAGTTGCTCGAGGTGCTCGTTGACGAGGGACTCAGGATCAGCCATGGCCCCAGTATGGGGGAGCGGCGGCCACCGGCTCCACCCGTGGGCCCGTCCGCACCGGCACATTTCTCGGCCCGATCGGAATACAGCAAGTCTTTACTTGTTCTATTCGGGCGAACGCCGACTCGGCCGGGAGGTCATCATGGCAACGGCAATCGTCACGGGTGGATCCAAGGGACTGGGCCGGGTGCTCAGCCAGGCGCTGATCGAGCTGGGATGGTCCGTCGTCATCGACGGCCGCCACGCCGCCACCGTCGAGGCCGCCGTCGCCGAGCTCGGACCCCGCGCCACGGGCATCGTCGGCGACGTGGCCGACGAGGCCCACCGCCAGCGGCTCGTCGAGACCGCGGTCGCATCGGGACCGCTCGAGTTGCTGGTCAACAACGCCAGCTCGCTCGGCCCGCTCCCGATGCCCACCCTCGACCAGTACCCGCTCGACGGCTGGCGGGCGACCTTCGAGGTCAACGTGGTGGCGCCGCTGGCGCTGATCCAGCTCGCCCTGCCGGCGTTGACTGCCGCCCGAGGCCGGATCCTCAACGTCACCTCTGACGCCGGCGTCGAGGGCTACGAGGGCTGGGGCGGGTACGGCGCATCGAAGGCCGCCCTCGAGCAGCTGAGTCGAGTGCTGGCCGCGGAGCACCCCGACCTGAGCGTGTACTGGGTCGATCCCGGCGACATGCGCACCGACATGCACCAGGACGCGTTCCCGGGCGAGGACATCTCCGATCGGCCCCCGCCGACCGCCAGCGTCGCCGGATTGCTGGCCCTGATCCTCGGCGAGTACCCGTCGGGTCGCTACGGCGCTCGCGACATCGCGACGGTGACGTCATGAACGCGCCGACGACCGCCACCCTGCCCGCCGGCCTCGACTTCGTGCTGCCGCCCGAGCTGGAGGCCACCCAACCGCCCGAGGTGACGGGTCGGGGCCGCGATGACGTGCGCCTGCTCGTGTCGATCGGCACCGAGCCCCCGGTCGACACCCGATTCGACCGCCTCCCCGAGTTCCTCCGGCCCGGCGACCTGCTGGTGGTGAACACCTCGGCCACCATGGCCGCCTCGCTCGCCGCCACCGACGGTGCCGGATCACCGATCGAGGTGCATCTGTCGACCGAGCTGCCATCGGGGCTGTGGCTCGTCGAGTTGCGCCGGCCCGATGCGGTAGCCAGCCGACCCGACTTCGACGACCACACCGGCGCCACCCTCGACGTCGGTGACGGCGCCACCATCTCGGTCCTGACCCGCTTTCGCGAGTCGCGCCGGCTCTGGCTGGCCGTGATCGACGTCCCCAACGGCTCGGTGGCCGGCCTGCTCGATCGTCGCGGACGGCCGATCCGCTATCGCCACGTCCCGACCGACTGGCCGCTCGAGGCGTACCAGAGCGTCTTCTCGATCGATCCCGGCAGTGCCGAGATGCCGAGCGCGTCGCGACCCTTCACGCCCGACCTGGTCACCACGCTCGTGACCCGCGGCGTCGAGTTGGCGCCGCTGACCCTGCACACCGGGGTGTCGTCACAGGAAGGCGGCGAGCGCCCCTATCCCGAGTGGTTCCGCGTGCCCGCGGCCACGGCGGCGCGGGTGAACGCGGTCCGCCGAGCGGGCGGCCGCGTGGTGGCGATCGGCACCACCGTCGTGCGAGCGCTCGAGAGCGCGGCCGACGACGACGGCCTGGTGACCGAGCGATCGGGCTGGACCGACGTGGTCATCACCCCCGAGCGCGGCGTGCGGGTCGTCGACGGCCTGGTCACCGGCTGGCACGAGCCCGAGGCGTCGCACCTGCTCATGCTCGAGGCCATCGCCGGACGGCCGGCGCTCGAGTTGGCCTACGGTGCGGCTGTCGCCTCGGGCTATCGCTGGCACGAGTTCGGCGACATCCATCTGATCCTGCCCGCCTCGACGCGTCAGGGGTGACCGTGCAAGAGACACCGTCGATCTCGCCGAGCCGGCGCTGTGTCATCGACGCCCTCAAGCAGCGTGGTGAGGCCGGCGTCGACGAGCTGGCCGCCGACCTCGACATGAGCGTGGCCGGCATCCGCCAACACCTCGACACGCTCACCGATGAGGGCTTGGTCGTCAGCCACGAGGCGGCGCGCGCCCAAGGCGAGCGAGGTCGGCCCCGACTGCTCTACAGCCTGAGCGCGCGAGCGAGCCGCTGTTCCCCAAGGCCTACGACGAGCTGGCCAACGAGCTGCTCCGCCACGCCAGCGCCGAGGACGGAACCCTCGTCGAGCGCATCTTCGTGCGCCGTCGCAACGCTCGCATCGACAACGCCGCCGCCCGGCTCGCCCCCAAGACGAACCTGCGCGACAAGGTGGCCGAGCTGGCCCAGATCCTCGACGAGGACGGCTACCTGGCCGACGTGGGAAGCGACCGGCGACGGCTCGTTTCGGATCGTCGAGCACAACTGCGCCATCCTGGCCGTGGCCCGTCACCATCCCGACGCCTGTCGCAGCGAGATCGAGTTCCTGCAGACGGTGTTGCCCGACACCACCGTCGAGCGCGTCAGCCACATCATGGCCGGCGCCCACCAGTGCGCCTACCTGGTCACGCCGATCACACCAGAGGCGCGGCCGGCCTGACGCCTCAGAGCTGTGACCAGTAGGTGCCGTCGAGCATCCCCTCGAGCGTGGCGCGGTGCAGGATCAGCTCGTTGGGATCGTCGGGCAGCTGACCGTCACCGAAGTGGATCGTGCGTTGCTCGACTCGGCTCATCACGATGCCGTGGCGCAGGGCCGCGTACATGACGAAGAACTGCAGGTTGCGCGGCGTGTGGCCGCTGGCCCGCTCGTAGGTCGACGCCACGTCGGCGAGCCGGAGGAAGTCCGGCATCCCCGGCAGGCCCAGCTGGATCGTCAGGTCCTCGAAGAACCGGTGCAGGAACATCATCCAGGCCAGATCGAGCTCGCGCGGAGCCAGCCCGGCCATCTCCCAGTCGAGCACGGCGACTGGTTCGAAGTCGCGGTAGAGCACGTTGCCGATCCGCGAGTCGCCCCAGCTCAGCACCGTGGCCCCCTCGTCGTCGGGCCAGTGGTCGTCGAGCCAGGCGAAGCACCGCTCGATCAGCGACTGGGGCCGGTCGCCCGAGACCCACTTGTAGTAGTCCCACTGGTCGGCGACATGGCGGCGCAACGGCGTGGGCTCGGGGCGGTCGAGATCGAGGTAGGACACGTCGGTCGCCTCGATGTCGATCGCGTGGAGCTCGGCCAGGGCGCGAACGGTCGACTGCTGCAGGCGGTCCTGGTCTTCGCGTGACGCATCGAACAGCCAGCTGTCGCCGAAGTTGTAGGGCATGACGTCGGGCGGGACCTCGCCCTCGATCCGCTCCATGACGAAGAACGGCGAACCGACGGCGGCGGGATCGGGCTCGAACCACGGCGCCCGGCGGCACAGGAACCGAGGTCTGCGACGCGACGAGCTGCATGACCCGGAACTGCTTGTCGAAGTCATAGGTCGGGAACACCGGCACGGCCGACGATTCGGGCGCCAGGCGGGCGACGTAGGGCGTGGTCGAACGCCGGCCGTCGACGGTCGTGTCGAGGTCGAACATCACGGTCTCGCTCGACATGCCGTTGCGCTCGGGCGTGCGCAGGTCCGTGATGGCCGGATCGGCGTCGATCGGGAACTGCCCGCCGACCCACGTCTCGAGACCGCTCCGCAGCTGCTCGGGATCGCGGGTCGAGATCGACGGTCGATCGCTCTCGGTCGACGGTTCGGTCATCGCTCCCCCTGGCTGGCTCAGATCTGGCGCCGGGCCCGATCAGGTGACCAGGTCCCGCGCTCCCGGCCACCCTACTAGAACGTGTTCTAGTACGGTCCGGCCGGGTCGGACCTGCGGCCCTGTCGAGGAGGCACCGTGAGCTACACCGTCATCATCGTCGACGAGCCGGCACCCGGCGTGCGCCGGATCACGCTCAACCGACCCGAGAAGCGCAACGCCCTCAACCACGCCCTCCGGGGCGAGCTGCATCGCCGCCCTCCAGAGAGGCCGACGCCGACCCCGACGTCAAGGTGAGCATCGTGCGGGGCGCCGGCACCTGCTTCTCCGCCGGCTACGACCTCGGGCGGCGGCAACGACGGCCTGGAGATGCCCTGGTACACCGCCGGCGGGGACGGGCAGTGGCCCCGCCACGTGACCGAGGGCTGGATGAGCATCTGGGACCTGGCCAAGCCGGTCATCGCCCAGGTCCACGGCTACTGCCTGGCCGGCGGCAGCGAGCTGGCCACCGGCTGCGACCTGGTCTACGTGGCCGACGACGCCAAGATGGGCTACCCGGCCGTGCGCTTCGGGGTGCCCGACATGCAGTTCCACGCCTGGTTCCTGGGCATGCGGGCGGCCATGGAGATGATGGTCACCGGTGACTCGATCTCGGGCACCGAGGCGGTGCGCCTCGGCTGGGCCAACCGCGCCTTCCCCGCCGAGGAGCTCGACGATCGCGTGGTCGAGATCGCCCAGCGGATCGCCCTGGTGCCGTCCGACATCGTGCAGCTCAACAAGCGGACCGTGCACCGGGCGATGGAGGTCATGGGGCTGCGCACGGCGATCCGCAACGGCACCGAGCTGTGCGCGCTGGCCACCCAGCAGGAGAGCTTCCGCAAGTTCATCGAGGAGGAGCTGCCCAAGGGCCTGACCCAGGCCCTCCAGGACCGCGACGCGCCCTTCGGCGACTACCGCACCACCGAGGAGCACTCAGGCACCGCTTGACCCCGTGCGCTTCTGGCGGCGATGAAGGGCGTCCTACGCCCTCAGATGCCGCAAGAAGCCGAGTGGAGCGGTCAGCGGGCGCTCCGACGCCTCGAGGCGGGCCGCCACCTCGCGGTAGCGCGACACGCTCACCAGGTGGACGCCGTCGAAGGCGCCGCTGACGCCTCGATGGCCTCGACCTGCGCGCAGGCCAGCTCGACCCCGCTGCCCGGGTCGCGCTCGAGCTGATCGATGACCGACCGCGGGGATGGTCAGCTCGCCGATCTGGCCGGCGATGCGCGCGGCCATGGCCGGGCTGGCCAGCACCAGGACGCCGGCGTACACCGGCCCGTCGAAGTCGAGCGCGTCGCGCCAGCGCCACCAGGGCCTCGACGTCGAACGACATCTGCACGAACAGGAAGTCCGCCTCCCGCTTGAACGAGCGCCAGCGGCCCCAGCCGGGTGGTGGCCCCGACCCGGAAGCGGCGGATGGCCGTCGAAGCGCTCGGTGGCCCCGAACGTGCGGATCTCCTCCATCATGGTGCGCACCCCCAGCCCGGGCGGCTCGTCGGGTCGACGGTCGCCGGCCACCAGCAGGAACTGGTCGACCCCGTAGGCCGCGGCGGTGAGCAGGTCGCGCCGCAGGCCCAGGCGGTTGCGGTCGCGACCGTTCAGACAGGCGATCGACCGCCCGCCCATGGCCGCCACCTCGTGGGCCACGGCCACGCTCGAGACCGTGGCCCGGCCCAGATGGTTGTCGGGGATCAGGAAGGCCGACGCCACCTCGGACAGCACGCCGATCTGGTGGCGCACGTGCACCAGGTCGGGCCGGGTGGGCGGCTCGACCTCGCACACCAGCTCGAAGTCGCTCATGTCGGCCACCGCATCACGACGCGGACGCTAGTGCCGGTCCGCGTGGCACGCGGCTCGGACGGTTCCCGTCGTCCGACGGACCAGACCCCGGTCCGGGACCGGTCTGGCACACTCCCCCGATGACCGACCCGTCCGCTGTCCCCATCCAGGCGGTGGTGTTCGACATGGGGGGCGTGCTGCTCGACTGGGATCCCCGTCACCTGTACCGCACGATCTTCACCGACGAGGAGGCCATGGAGCGCTTCCTGGCCGAGCTCGACCTGGTGGCCTGGAACGTGGCCAACCACGACTCGGGCGCTCGACCGCTGGACGAGTCGGTGGCCGACCTGATCGCCCAGCACCCCGACTACGCCACCGAGCTGGCGGCCTGGAGCGAGCGCTACACCGAGATGGTCAGCGGTCCCGATCGACGGGTCCATCGAGATCCTGGGCGAGCTGCACGGCCGGGTGGCGCTGTACCTGCTGTCCAACGTGCCCCGCGAGCCCATCGCCCAGCTGCAGGCCGACTGGCCGTTCTTCTCCTGGTTCGACGGCCAGGTG
Organism: uncultured Microthrixaceae bacterium; assembly: GCA_963734965.1. Lineage (GTDB taxonomy): Bacteria > Actinomycetota > Acidimicrobiia > Acidimicrobiales > Acidimicrobilacustridaceae > UBA4742. The sequence goes on from CAVTJK010000004.1 coordinate 2,035,863, forward strand.
ATCTCGGCTCACGAGGGGCTGTCAAGCCCGATCCGCGCCTGTTCCGGGTCCTGCTGGATCGCTACGACCTGGCGCCCGACGCCACCGTGTTCATCGACGACGTCGCCGCCAACGTGGCGGCGCGGCCGAGGCGGGCCTGCACCCGATCCACTTCACGACCGCGGCCGCGCTGCGTGCCGAGCTCGCACATCTCGGCCTGCTCCGCGGCTAGTCGGGCGGTGATCAGTCCCGCAGGCCCGGGTGTCCCTTGGCCATGAGCGGGACGAGCAGCTGCTTGGGGGTCAGGTAGGCGGCGATGGCGGTGGCCCGGTTGGCGACGCCCGGGATGGCCACCGGGCGACCCTGTCGAGGCCCTCGACGCCGGTCTTGGCGACGGTCTCGGCGCTCTCCCACATCACGCGCGGCAGCGAGGACTCGGCCGCCCCTTCGTCGAACCCGGCCACCTCGACGAACTCGGTCTCCACCGGACCCGGACACAGGGCCGTGACCGTGACACCGGAGCCCTTCAGCTCACCGCCGAGCCCGCGCGAATACGACAGCACGAAGGCCTTGCCCGCCGCGTATGCGGCCTGACCGGGGATGGGTTGGAAGGCCGCCGTCGACGCAACGTTGAGGATCGCCCCGCGACCGCGCTCGACCATGCCCGGTACGAACCGGCTGCACAGATCAGCGACGGCGACGACATCGACCTCGATCATGTTCATCTCGGCGTCGGGGTCGGACCTGGCCACCGGCCCCACCGTCGACAGCCCGGCGTTGTTGATCAAGATGTCAGGGGTGAGACCGAGCCCGACGACGCGGTCGAGCAGGCCCGCCCGCACCGCTCGATCGGAGAGGTCGCCGGCCAGCACCTCGGCCCGGACCCCCGACGCCCGCAACTCGGCGGCCAGCTCGGCCAGGCGGTCGGCGCGCCGGGCGACGAGGGTGACCCCGTGCCCGCGCCGAACCAGGTCACGAGCGATCTCGGCGCCGATGCCCGACGAGGCACCCGTTACGACGGCGGTGCGATCGGGGCCAGGACTCGGGAGGCTCACGTCCTCACGGTAGTCGGGACTCGATCAGTCGAACGCTGGTCGTCGCCGGACGCCCTTGGTGTCGAACACCGGCCGGGTGCCGAGGCGATAGGGGGTGAGCGATACGCGTCGCTAGACGCCCTTGGCCATGTTGGCGAACTTGGTGTAGTGGTCGAGGAAGGCCAGGCGCACCATGCCGGTGGGACCGTTGCGGTGCTTGCTCACCAAGATCTCGGCCGTGCCCCGGTCAGCCGACTCGAGGCCGTTGTACACCTCGTCGCGGTAGATGAACATGACCACGTCGGCGTCCTGCTCGATCGAGTTGTGCACGACGATGCCGTCAGCCACGAAGTTGTGCGTGCCGGGCACCGTGGCGTCGAACACCGGCTCGTCGCCCAGCTCGGTGATGCTCACGATGGTGTCCCAGATGACGTCGCTGCGAGACAGGTCGCCGAGCAGCCGGTCGCCGACGACCTCGGCCAGGCGGGCCAGCTCGGGACGGGTCAGTGCGTTGGCGTAGAAGTTCTCGACGAAGTCGTCGATGCCCAAGCCCTTCTCGACATCGGCCATCGACAGCCCGTGGTGGGGCAGGCACTTGCGGATGTAGCTCCACAGCTCGCGCGGGACGGTGTCGTCGCCCGCCTCGTCGCGGCCGACCGAGGTGGGCCAGCGCCCGGCCCGCGGCACGGCGATGGAATCGCCCACGTCGAGCTTCTCGAGCGGGTACCAGCCCTCGAGGGCCAGGAAGGGGTGGTTGGCGCTGGCCTTGACGACCCGGCCCGAGGCCAGCCGCAGCTCGTAGACCGTCTTGACCCCGCTCGGGAAGACCCGGGTCATCCGCCGCTCGACCAGGCGATAGGACTCGTCGAGGGTCCACACCGGGATGTGCTTCGGCCCCCGACTCGAGCAGCTCGCCCAGCGTGACCTCGACACCGGTGTCGGCGCGGGTGATGCGGGTGTCGGCGGTCAGGCAGCCCGACTCGCGGAGGTCGGCCAGCATCGGCCGCTTGTCCTGACGCATCTCGAGGGCCGCGTGACAGCTGCGAGAGGGCGACCACCGGGCACTCGAGCTCGCGGGCCAGGATCTTGAGCCCGCGGCTGATCTCGGACACCTCGACCTGACGGTTCTCGGCCGAGGTGCGCCCGGTCATCAGCTGGAGGTAGTCGACGACCACCATGCCCAGATCGCCGGTGCGGGCCTTGAGCCGGCGGGCCTTGGACCGGATCTCCATGATCGTGAGGTTGGGGTTGTCGTCGATCCAGATCGGCGCCTCGGCCAGCCGTCCGGTGGCGTGGGCGATCTTCTGCCAGTCGGCCTCGTTGAGGTTGCCGTTGCGGACCCGCTTGGAGTCGACCCGCGCCTCGCTGCACAGCATGCGCTGGGTGAGCTCGAGCCGGCTCATCTCGAGCGAGAACACCAGCACCGGACGACCGGCCTCGAGGGCGGCGTGGGTGGCCATGCCCAGCGCCAGTGCCGTCTTGCCCGCCGACGGGCGAGCGCCCACCACGATGAGGGCGTTGGGCTGGAGGCCCGACAGCAGCTCGTCGAGGTCGGTGAACCCGGTGGGCACGCCGGTGATCGACTGACCCCGCTCGTAGAGCTGCTCGAGGCGGTCGAGGTTGGCGTCGAGCAGGTCGTGGATCTCGGCCATCGAGTCGGTGACACGGCGCTGGGCCACGTCGAACACCATGGACTCGGCCAGGTCGACGGTCTTGGTCACGTCGTCGGGCAGGTCGTAGCCCATCTCGGCGATCTCGCCGGCCACGCGGATGAGGCGCCGCAACAGGGCGTGCTCCTCGACGATCTTGGCGTAGCGACCGGCGTTGCGAGGTGGCCGGGCGTGGCCGCCTGGAGGTTGACCAGGGTGGCCGGACCGCCGATGGCCTCGAGCAGACCGCCTCGACGCAAGCACGTCGGACACGGTCGACACGTCGGCCGGCTCTCCGGCGGCGTTGAGCGTGGTGATGGCGTCGAAGATGTGGCCGTGGGCCGGCTTGTAGAAGTCGTCGGCGCCGAGGATCTCGGTGGCGGCGGCGATGGCGTCGCGCGACAGGAGCATGGCCCCGAGCAACGACTCCTCGGCCTGCAGATCGTTCGGCAGCACCCGGGCCGGAGCCCGCCGGTCGGGCGCGCAAGGAGTCGTCGGTCAACGTCATGAGGCACTCACACTGACCGATGGAGCCTGGGGATCGTAAGGGGTGTAACCCCGATTGTTCTGGGGATCGGCCTGGGGATCAGCTGTGGACGCCGGGCCCTGGCCTGTGGGGCGCGAGCGGGGCACCAACCGGTTCGACCGACGCATGCTCACCATGCCTGGCGAGATTACCGAGGGGGTGTGACACCCGATGGGGATGCTCGCCTTCACGCCGGGTGATCGTCGGCCGCACCGAACCGACCCGGCGACAGGGTCTCGCCGGGACGATCGCTACGACACGCTCAGGCCCCGACGACCTCGACGGTGATCTGGAACTGGACGTCGGCGTGCAGCCGCGCCGGCACCATGTGGGTACCGAGCTCTTGATGTGCTCGTCGAGGGCCAGGCTCTTGCGGTCGAGCTCGACGCCGGTCTGGGCGTGCACCGCCTCGACCACGTCCGAGGCCGTCACCGAGCCGAACAGACGCCCTTCGGCGCCGGCCTTGGCGGTGATGGTGATCACCTTGGGCACCAGCGTCTTGGCGATCTCCTCGGCCGAGCCGCGGTCGGCGGCGTCCTTGAGGTCGCGCGACCGGCGCATGGCCTGGGACTGGGCGGCTACGCCGTTGGTTGCCTTGATGGCGAAGCCCTTGGGAACGAGGTAGTTGCGGGCGTAGCCGTCAGAGACGTCGACGACATCGCCCTTCTTGCCGACGCCGTCGACGTCGGAGCGCAGCAGCAGCTTCATCTACTCGTCGCCTCCCGCCGTGGCCTCGGCGCCCGGCGCCTCGGCGACCAGCACATCGACCTCGACGAGCTCGGCCCCTTCGGCGCGCGACCCTCCTCGCCGACGACCGGCGGCGGGCTGTCGGACGCGGCGGCGGGCCGTCGGCCCGGCCGCGGTCGCCGCGATCGCCACGGTCCCCACGATCGCCTCGGTCTCCGCGATCACGGCCACCGCGCTGGGTGGTGACCCGGTTGGCGTAGGGCAGCAGCGCCATCTCTCGGGCGTTCTTGATGGCCCGAGCGATCTCCTTCTGCTGCTGGGAGTCGTTGCCGGTCACGCGCCGGGCCCGGATCTTGGCCCGATCGGACATGAAGCGACGCAGGAGGTTGACGTCCTTGTAGTCGACGTAGTCGATGCGCTCGGAGTTGAGGACGCTCGTCTTCTTCTTGCTCCGACGAGCGTTGTCCTTGTTCTTCCCCCGCTTGGGGGCGACCTTGGCCATCAGAAGGGCTCCTCGTCCGCGCCGTAGCCGGCAGGGGGTTCGGTCGGCTGCGGAGGACGTCCGCCGCCTCCGCCGCTGCCGCCGTCGAAGTCGCCGCCCCGACGTTCGTTCTTGGTCACCGCGGCGGTCGCGTAGCGCACGCTCGGACCGACCTCGTCGGCCACGATCTCGATCTTCGACCGCTTCTCGCCGTCCTGGGTCTCCCAGGACCGCTGGTCGAGGCGCCCGGTGACGATCACGCGGGTGCCCTTCTGCACGGACTCGGCCACGTTCTCGGCCAGCTGCTGCCACGCGGTGACGTCGAAGAACGACACCGCTTCCTCCCACTCGTTGCTCTGGCGGTTCTGCCAGCGACGGTTGACCGCGACCCCGAAGGTCGCCACGGCCTGCCCGCTCGGCGTGAACCGGAGCTCGGGATCGCGGGTCGCGTTGCCGACGATCGTGATGTTGTTGCCGTTTGCCATCTCGGTGCTCCTCAGCTCTCCGGTCGGGCGGCGGCCGCCGCGGCCGGCGTGGCTGCCTCGATGAGGCCGCGTCGAGCGGCCTCGCTGTCGGGCAGTCGCATCAACTTGTGGCGGACGACCTCGTCCGCGAGACGCAAAGAGCGCTCGAGGTCATCGAGGTTCAGGGCCTCGGTGACGATCTCGAGCACGACGTAGATGCCCTCGAACTTGTGGTTGATCTCGTAGGCGAACCGCCGACGGCCCCACAGATCGGTCTTGGCCACCTTGCCCGCCCCGGCTTCGACCTGCTGGTCGACGCGGGCCAGCGCATCGGTGACGTTGGCGTCCTCGACGTCGCCGTCGAAGATGATCATCAGTTCGTACGCTCGCACGGAGCGCCTCACCTCCCTCTGGACCCGACCGGAGCCGGGGCCCCGACGGTCGGGGCAGGGTCATGGATTGACCGGTGCATGGTAGTGGATCGGACTCGTGGTTCCCTCATCGGCTCCACTATGGCGACGGGGTGTGACAGGCCCCTCCGATGGCGACCTCGGCCTCGCCGTCGAGGCCGAGCCCGCCCAGATGGCCGGCGGGGACCTCGATGGCGGCCCGGTAGGGCGCGGCGGCCGGATAGGTGGGGCACGTGGCCGTCCCCGTCGGGCACGGCGTCATGTCCGAGTGCGCCACCGGATGCCCCGAAGCGTCGATGAACACGAGCGACAGCGGGATGAGGGTGTCCCGCATCGTGAAGGCGCCCTGGGCATCGGAGTCGAAGGCGAAGACCATGCCGGCGTAGCCGCCCAGGGCGGCGTCGTCGACGTGCATGAGCCCCCGCTCTCTCAGGTCCTCCGTGCGAGCCAGCAGCAGGCAGGGCGTGCGGGTCTTCCCGTCGGGCGACACGATCGTCACCTGCACCTGCTCGAACGCGTCGAACGGCGCCTGAGCCCTCGTCGCGCCCGAGATGTGCGACGCCAACGGCACCGTCGCCGTCACCTCGGTCACCGATGGGGTCGCGCCCGACGTCGGGACGGCCCCGTGCGAGCTCCCCGAACCACAAGCGATGCTGAGGGCGCCCAAGGCCACGAGCCCGAGGGTCACGACGGCACTCGAGGCGCTCGGCCGACGCCGGCTACGCCCCGCGCGGCCAGATCTCAGCTGGGCGACGATGCGTCCGCGCTTCCGTAGAGGCTGAGCGCCTCGGCCACGTCGCCACTCAGGTGATAGCTCTCCGAGTCGTCGGGGAAGCGACCTGAGCGCACGTCGCTGGCGAAGGTCCCGAGGGCGGCGACCGCATCATCGCGGAGCGAGGCGTATCGGCGCACGAACTTGGGGGCCATGCGCTCCTCGATGCCCAGCAGGTCGTGGAAGACCAACACCTGGCCGTCGCAATGGGGACCGGCGCCGATGCCGATCGTCGGGACGTCCACGGCGTCGGTGATCATGCGCGCGACCTGGTCGGGCACGCCCTCGAGCACGAGGGCGAAGCACCCGGCGTGGGCCAGCGCCTTGGCGTCGGCCACCAGCTCGAACGCCGTCTCGTGCTCGCGGCCCTGCACCTTGAACCCGCCCATGGTGTGCACCGACTGCGGCGTCAGCCCGAGATGGCCCATGACCGGGATCTCGGCGTCGATGATGGCTTCGATCATCGGGAGCCGCTTGCGACCGCCCTCGAGCTTGATGGCCTGAGCTCCGGCGCGAACCAGCGCAGCCGCATTGCGCACCGTGTCCTCGGGCGACACGTGGTAGCTCATCCACGGAAGGTCGCCGACGATGAGCGGACCGGGCTTGGCCCGGGCCACGGCGGCGGTGTGGTGGACCATGTCGTCGATCGTCACCTGGAGCGTGTCCTCGTAGCCGAGGACCACCATCGCCACCGAATCGCCGACGAGGATCAGGTCGACCCCGGCGGCGTCGGCCATGCGGGCGCCGGGGGCGTCGTAGGCGGTGACCATCACGAGTGGATCGCTCCCGGCGCGCACCTTGGCGGCGCGGACCTTCGGCGCGGTGACTGAGTTGCCCATCGCTGAGCCCTCCTTGTCCGTCCAGCGCCCCATGGCTGCCGGCGGTGACCGAAGTGTAACCACGTCCCGTGGCGCCGAGCCAGCACGCGCCACCCTCGCCTCGTCGCCAATAGAGTCGGGGCCATGACCGGCACGTGCGAGAGCTGCGGACGCGACGACGAGGACGTCGTGCGGGTCCGCCGCCTCTATGTCACCCCCGAGGCGTGGGACTCCCCTGGCCAGGTCGTGCCGGGCGACGAGGAGGTCTGGTGCTTCGTCTGCCGCACCCACTACCCCCACGAAGAGCTCGAACAGGGATAAAGCCGGCGGAGCGCAGCCGAGCCACCGACGAGATCCGGATGGCGAAGCGCTCGGAGGGAGGCCCCGCCGACCAGCCCCATGCGGCGGAGCGGAGCGCAGCCGAGCCACCGACGAGACCCGGATGGCGAAGCGCTCGGAGGGAGGCCCCGCCGACCAGCCCCATGCGGCGGAGCGGAGCGCAGCCGAGCCACCGACGAGACCCGGATGGCGAAGCGCTCGGAGGGAGGCCCCGCCGACCAGCCCCATGCGGCGGAGCGGAGCGCAGCCGAGCCACCGACGAGACCCGGATGGCGAAGCGCTCGGAGGGAGGCCCCGCCGACCGAAGAGCCAATGTTACGGAGGTTGAGTGACCGGAGGGATGGTTGGTTGGGTCGGTGGCGGGATGGTGGGGGCCACGGTGGTCGGTGCGACGGTCGTCGGGCCCGACGGTCCCGTTGTCGTGGTCGAGCCCCGCGTCACGGTGCTCGACGTAGGACCACCGCGGAACGTCGAGGACGGCGCTCCCGATCCGAGTCCGGTCACGCTGCCGGCGGTGTTGGGGGGCCGTGGATAGGGACACGACTGCAGGCCGGCGGTGGCGGCGGCCATGAACTTGTTCCAGATCTGGGCGGGGAAGCCCCCACCGAAGGCGCTGTCGCCATAGGCGCGCATCGACTTGGTCGAGTTGGGGTAGCCCATCCACACCGAGGCCGTGAGCTTGCACGTGTACCCGGTGAACCAGGCGTTGCTGAAGTCCTCGGTCGTCCCCGTCTTGCCCGCCTCGGTCCCGACCGTCGTCGTCGGACCGAACTGCGCCGCGGTGCCCGTCCCGTGCTGCACCACCTGGGTGAGGGTCCAGTTGATCTGGTCGGCGATGTTCTTGGTCAACACCCGCGTGGTGGTGACCGGCGCCTGAAAGAGCACCTGCCCCGACGCGTCGGTCACCCGACTCACGATGTAGGGCTGGATGTGGTTGCCGTCGTCCATCAGCGTCGAGTAGCCGCTGGCCATGTCGAGCACCGAGACGTTGCTCGTGCCGAGCACGAGGGACTGCACCGGCAAGAGCTTGCTGGCCACACCCATGCGGGTGGCCATGTCGGCCAGGTTCTGGGGACCGATGTCCTTCGACAGCTGGGCGAAGTACGTGTTCACCGAATCGACGGTGGCCTTGACCATGTCGATGTTGCCGTAGCCGGCCTTGTCGTCGTTGCTGACGTCCCAGACCTCGCCGCCGACGTCACCTTGGGGGATCTTCAGGCTCGGTGGCGCGTTGTAGCGCCGACCCAAGGTCATCCCCTGGGTCAGGGCCTCGGCGATGGCGAAGGGCTTGAAGCCCGATCCGGCCTGTCGGCCCCCGCCACCGCCGAGGTTCCCGGTAGCCAGGTTGACCTGTGACGTGCCGTAGTCGAGCCCGCCCAACATGGCGTTGATCCGCCCGCTCGTGTCCACCGACACCAGCGCCGCCGAAGGCTCACCCTTGTAGCGCAGCGTCGAGGTCACGGCCTTCAAGGCGTCGTTCTGGAGGCCGTAGTCGATGGTCGTGTAGATGCGCAGGCCGCCGCCGTAGAGCTGGGCATCGGTGAACTGGCCCGAGGCCACCAGCGTCTTGCGCACGTAGTCGACGATGTACTGCGTGCCCAGCTCGGTGTGGCTGACCGTGCTGGTGTTGTCGACCTGGGCCCGCGGCAGCACGTCGGTCCACGGCGCCGCCGCCGCGTAGTCGTGCTCGGCCTTGGTGATGTAGTGCTGGCGCAGCATGTTGTCGAGGACCGACCGGCGCCGGAAGGTGGCGGTGGCCAGGCCGCTCTTGGCGTCGGGATCCGTCGGGGGGAGGGCGGCGTCGGCCGTCTCAGGCGAACGGATGAGCCCGGCCAGGTAGGCCGCCTCGCCCAGGTTGAGGGCGCCGACGTCCTTGCCGAAGTAGGTCTTCGACGCGGCCTGGACCCCATAGGCGCCGCGCCCGAAGTACACCGCGTTCAGGTACCGGTTCAGGATCTCGGTCTTGGGGAGCGCACGCTCGAGCTTGACGGCCAGCACGCCTTCTTTGATCTTGCGGACGATGTTGCGCTCGTTGGTCAGGTAGACCGTCTTCACGTACTGCTGGGTGATGGTCGAGCCACCCTGCTCGGACGCGCTGCCAGTCACGTCCTCCCACATCGCCCTGGCCACTCCGGTCGGGTCGACGCCGTTGTGCTTGAAGAAGTTCTTGTCCTCGGCGCTCACGACGGCATCGATGAGCACCTTGGGGATCTGGTCGTAGTCGACGTCGACTCGATCGACGCTGCCGCGCAGCTGGGCCATGGCGTTGTCGGCGTTGCAGCCGCTCGTCACATCGGCGGCACAGATGAACGAGGTCTGGGCCTGAGGGGGGTCCTTGTCCGGAAGCGGGACCTGGCTGAACACGTAGGCCAGACCGGCCACCGCCGCCACCGCGACCAGCCCGATCATGAACAGGACGCGCCGCCACCGCCAGAGCAGGCCGACGCGTTGGCCCTGGGCCTTGGCCTCAGCCCGGACGGCCCGGCGCCGCTCGCGGCGCGCGCTCAACGGGTGCTCCGGCTCAGGCCGAGCGAGCGGGGTTCAGCAGGAAGGTCCGAGCGAGATGGTTCCAGGCGCACGATGGGCAGACTTCGACGACGTAGCAGGCAAACTCGCCGCTCCGTCGGGCGAGGGCGCGGAGCTCGGCCTTCGAGGTGATGCACCGTCCGTGGGACGGAAGGCGGGGGCCGAACACGTACGAGACAAGCACAACGTTGTCGTCTTCGCAGATCGGGCAGAGCATCGAGGTGGCCTCGCTGCACTCCCGGGCGGCCCGGCGCAGCTCGGGATGAGCGTCGCAGACCTCGTGCTGGGCCAACCGACCCTTCTTGAACTCGGAGATGAGCGACCGGCGCGCCAAGCGGTAGTCGATCTCGCCTGGTAGTCCCGACTGGGCCCCACGGAGCGCTCCCGGACCGAAGCTCATGGGCGCCAAGGGTAGCTAGTCATCCGCGGCGGAGGGGTCTGAGGCGACTTCACTGGGGGTTGGCCCCGCCGTTCGCCCACGTTCATCTCCCATCATCCTCGCCCGCGACGTTGCATCGATACATCGATTCGATATATCATCGTCGACGACATGATCGATCTGGCCATCCTCGGGCTCCTCGACGAGCAGGATCTGCACGGCTACCAGCTGAAGAAGCAGCTGGCCGAGCTGGTCGGCTCGCGCTCGGGCATCTCGTTCGGATCGCTCTATCCGGCCCTGGCCCGCCTCGAGAAGTCCGGCGCCGTCAAAGCGGTCGAGGCCAACACCGTCGGTGAACCGACCATCCCCATGACCGGGGCGCTGAGCGGCGAGCTGGCCGCCTTCCGGGCTCGGATCGGGCGCCCCGCCCGCAGCCGGAGGACCAAGAAGGTCTACGGCATCACCGAGATCGGCCGTCAGCGCCTGCGCGAGCTGCTGGTCGACGAGTCGAGCGACGATCGCACCTTCGCCGTGCAGGTCGCGTTCTGCCGCACCCTGTCGCCCCAGCAGCGCCTCGCCCTGTTCGAGCAGCGCAAGGCCGAGCTCAACCGCCGGTTGGCCGAGCGCTCACGCGCCGGCGACAGCCGCAGCGACTCCTACCGCCGCTCGCTCCGCGAGCACGACACCCGCACCATCACCCACGACCTGACCTGGATCGACGAGCTGATCGACGCCGCCCGCGCCGAGCTCGCCGACGAAGCCGAAGGCTCGACCCACCTCACTGGAGGATCCAACCCATGAGCACCATCCGTCTGGCCATCGCCGGCGTCGGCAACTGCTCGAGCTCGCTCGTCCAGGGCCTCGAGTACTACCGCAACGCCGATCCCACCGACGAGGTCCCGGGCCTCATGCACGTCGAGCTGGGCGGCTACCACATCCGCGACATCGAGGTCGTGGCCGCGTTCGACGTCGACGCCGACAAGGTCGGGCTCGACATCGGCAAGGCCATCTGGTCCGGTCAGAACAACACCGTCAAGTTCGCCAACGTGGGTGAGCTCGGGGTGCAGGTCCAGCGCGGCCCGACTCTCGACGGCTTCGGCAAGTACTACCGCGAGACCTGCGAGGAGTCGCCGGCCCCGCCGGTCGACGTGACCCAGGTGCTGCGTGACACCCGGGCCGACGTGCTCGTGTCCTACCTGCCCGTCGGTTCCGAACAGGCCCAGAAGTTCTACGCCCAGGCCTGCCTCGACGCCGGGGTGGCCTTCGTGAACGCCATCCCCGTCTTCATCGCCAGCGATCCCGAGTGGGCGGCCAAGTTCGAGGCTGCCGGCGTCCCCATCGTGGGCGACGACATCAAGAGCCAGGTGGGCGCCACCATCGTGCATCGCATCCTGGCCCGCCTCTTCGAGGACCGCGGCCTCGTGCTCGACCGCACGTACCAGCTCAACGTCGGCGGCAACATGGACTTCAAGAACATGCTCGAGCGCGACCGCCTCGAGTCCAAGAAGATCTCGAAGACCCAGGCCGTGACCAGCCAGGTCGAGAACGGGATCGACGCCCACGACGTGCACATCGGCCCCAGCGACCACGTGGCCTGGCTCGACGATCGCAAGTGGGCCTACATCCGCCTCGAAGGTCGCAACTTCGGCGACGTGCCCCTCAACATCGAGCTCAAGCTCGAGGTCTGGGACTCCCCCAACTCGGCCGGCGTCATCATCGACGCCCTCCGTTGCGCCAAGGTGGCCAAGGACCGCGGCATCGGCGGCCCGCTGCTCGGCCCGTCCGCCTACTTCATGAAGAGCCCGCCCGTTCAGTACCACGACGACGTGGCCCAGCGCATGGTGGAGGAGTTCGCCGACGGCGAATGACCCCATGAGGGCGGCGTGGGCGGGTCGTGGTGGAGGAGTTGCCGACGGCGAAGCCTGACGGGCAACCATCGAGCGCCCACCGGCGCCCGCGCGTCAGACTGCTGGCCATGTCCGACCGTTTCGACGGGCCCGGTGGTGACATCACCACCGGCCACCCCACCACGCGCAACCTGACGGCCGCGCCCGATCCCGAACCCGAGCCCACCGGCCCGCTGTCGGCGACCTTCCCGAGTCACGCCGACCAGTCCGACCAGGTCGTCGGCTACGGCCCCGACATCGACACCGAGGCCCAGCTCCGGCTGCTCGGCCACGTGGCCGGCCGGCGGCTGCTGGTGCTCGGCGTGGGCGCCGGCGCCGAGGTCGTGGCCCTGGCCAGTCAGGGAGCCCGGGTCATCGGCGTCGATCCGTCCTTGGCGAGGATCGACGCCGCCCGCGCCGCCGCCGACCGGGCCGAGGTCAAGATCGAGCTCCACCAGAGCGACCTGGCCGAGCTCCCCTTCGTCCGGGCCGACTCGCTCGACGGGGCCCTGAGCGTCTACGCCCTCGCCGGGGTCGACGACCTCGACCGGGTGTTCCGCCAGGTGCAGCGGGTGCTGCACAGCGAGAACCACCTCGTGCTGTCGGTCCCGCATCCCGCTTACGCCATGTTCGACCCCGACTCGGCCGAACCACCGTCGGTCGTGCGCACGTACTTCGACCGATCCCCTCGAAGCTGGACCGTCGGCGACGAACAGGGCGACGAGCACCCGAGGACGATCGGTGATCTGTTCTCGAGCCTGACCCGGGCCAACTTCCGGGTGGACACCATCCTCGAACCCGAGCCCGGCGCCGGCCCGCGCAGCGACCACTGGCGCGACCCGATGGACTGGGCCCCGGCCACCCTCATCCTCCGCGCCCGCAAAGAAGGCACCTGAGGGTTCAGCCCCCGTTGGCCGCCCACCAGGCGTCGAGGCGGCGATAGGCCTCCTCCTCGCCGAGGGGGCCCTCGTCGAGGCGGAGCTCGAGCAGGAAGTCGAGGGCCTGGCCGACCACGCGGCCCGGCTCGATGCCGAGGTGGTCCATCACCTGGCGACCGTCGAGATCGGGCCGCATCGCGGCCAGCTCCTCTTCGGCTGACAGGGCTTCGATGCGGGCCTCGAGCTCGTCCATGCGCTGGGCCAGCTGGCGAGCCTTGCGCTCGTTGCGGGTCGTGCAGTCGCAGCGGGTGAGCTCGATCAGCTGACGGAGCAGCGGGCCCGCGTCCCTGACGAACCGACGCACCGCCGAGTCGGTCCAGCCCATGCCGTAGGTGTGGAACCGCAGGTGCAGGTAGACGAGCTGGCTCGACGGCGTCGACGTCGTCGTTGCCGTACTTGAGGGCGCGCATGCGGTCGCGGGCCATGCGAGCGCCGACCACCTCGTGGTGGTGGAAGCTCACGCCGTCGGGTCCGATCGAGCGGGTCTTGGGCTTGCCGACGTCGTGCAACAGGGCGGCCAGGCGCACGATCCGCTCCGGCCGGGTCTTGGCCACCACCGCGATGGTGTGGGCCAGCACGTCCTTGTGGCGGTGGATCGGATCCTGCTCGAGTCGCATCGAGGCCAGCTCGGGCAGGAAGTGCTCGACCAGACCGGTGTCGACCAGGAACCAGAGCCCAGATGATGGATCGGGCACCACGAGCAGCTTGTCGAGCTCGTCGCGGATCCGCTCGGCCGACACGATGCTCAGCCGATCGCCCATGGACCGGATCGCCTCGACCAGATCCGCCTCGGGGACGAGGGCGTCACGGGCGACGAAGCGAGCGGCGCGCAACATGCGCAGGGGATCGTCACCGAAGGACTCGGCGGGCGAGAGCGGCGTGCGCAGGACCTTGGCGACCAGGTCGGCGGCCCCGCCGAACGGGTCGATCAGCTCGGGCTCGTCGTCCACCGTCGCCGTCAAGCGCAGCGCCATGGCGTTCACCGTGAAGTCACGGCGCGCCAGGTCGTCCTCCACCACGTCGCCATAGGCCACGGTCGGCTTGCGCGAATCGGGGGCGTAGGCCTCGGCTCGATGCGTCGTGATCTCGAAGCGGCGCCCGTCCTTCTCGCAGCCGATGGTCCCGAACCGCTCACCCTGGGTCCAGACCGCGTCGGCCCAGCCGCTGACCAGGCGCTTGGACTGCTCGGGCCGGGCGTCGGTGGTCAGATCGATGTCGACCGTCCCGGACAGGTCGTGGCCGACCAGGAGGTCGCGCACGATCCCACCCACCAGGTAGATCTGGTGGCCAGCGGCCGCGAAACGCTCGGCGAGGGGCCGGGTCTCGTCGAGGATCGGCCGCAGCCGCTCGGGAACCACGCCGGTTCAGGCGTCCAGGCCGGCTTGATGACGCCGCTCTCGCACCGCGTCGACCACGTGGGCCCCGGGCCCACCGCTGGTCGCCCCCTCGGGTCGGAAGTCCTCGCCGCACATCTCGGCCACCGCCGCGCCCGCCGACTCGGCCAGTCCCTGCATGTCGTATCCGCCCTCGAGGAACACGATCTGGTGACCACGCGGGACCAGCTCATCGAGCACCCGCGTGAAGTCGGCGAAGTCTCCCGCCGTCAGGCCCAACCCCGTGATCGGATCGCGGCGGTGTCCGTCGAAGCCGGCCGACACCAGCAGCCAGGTCGGCTGCCAGCGCGCCACGAGCGGGACGACCACCTCGTCGAGCGCCGACCGGTACACGTCGCCGGTGGCGCCGGCCGGGAAGGGGAAGTTGATGGTCGCTCCGAATCCGTCGCCGTCGCCCATCTCGGGGACGCCCCCAGTGCCGGGGTACAGCGGGTATTCGTGGAACGAGACGTAGACGACCGAATCGTCTCGGTAGAAGACGTCCTGGGTCCCGTTGCCGTGGTGGGCGTCGTAGTCGACGACGAGCACCCGCTCGCCGCGATCGGCCAGCGCTCGGGCCGTGACGGCCACGTTGTTGAGCAGGCAGAAGCCCATCGAACGGGCCGGCGTCGCGTGGTGGCCGGGAGGGCGCACGGCGCAGAAGGCGACATCGCCCTCCCCGGCGTCGAGGCGGGCCACGGCTTCGAGCCCGGCCCCGGCCGCGAGCAGGGCGGCGGCGTAGGACGCGGGTACGGCCACCGTGTCGGGATCGAGGTGGCCGCCACCACCCAGGGTGAAGTCGGCCAGCCGTTCGAGGAAGGGCACCGGGTGCACGCGGGCGATCTCGACGGCGGTGGCCGGGCGGGCCTCGAAGGCCACTAGCGCCTCGCTCACCCCCGCGGCCGCGATGCCGGACACGACCGCCTCGAGCCGCTCGGCCCGCTCGGGGTGGCCGCGGCCCGTGTCGTGCTCGAGGAATTGAGGGTGCGTGGTGAAGAGCACGGTCACACGGGGCACGCTACCGCCCGCCCGGGACGGCGTCGGCGTCGTATCCTCGGGCCTCGTTGGGACGAGCTGGGAATGAGGCCTCCAGCGGCACTCAAGCGGCACGCCCTCGTGACCGCCATCGGTGAGGACGAACATGAGCAGGATCGACACGGTGCAATGGGGCGCAGACCGGTTGCGCGTCGGCCCGTGGCGCGGCGACCCGGCACTGGCCTACATCGCCCCCTCCCCCGGTCATCCGCCGTCGATGCGCGCCGTCGACGAGTGCCTGCGCTCGCTCGGCGCCCTGGGCTATGTCGGCGTCCTGACCGCGGCGCTGAGCCCGGCTGAGCAGCGGGTCTTCCTCGAGCACCGCTTCGTCGTGCACGAGCACCTGCACCTGCTGCGCCATCCCCTCCGCACGGCGGCTCCTCGCCCCACTCGGGCGACGCGACGAGCTCGGCGTGGCGACCGAGCGGCCGTGCTCGAGGTCGACCACCAGGCCTTCAACCCGTTCTGGCGATTCGACCAGGCCGGACTCGACGACGCCCGACGGGCCACGCCGACGGCCCGGTTCCGGGTCGTCGATCGCGGCGGCATCGAGGGCTACGCGGTCACCGGCCGGGCCGGGGCCATCAGCTACCTCCAGCGCCTGGCCGTCCGCCCTGATCGTCAGCGGCGCGGCGTCGGTACGGCCTTGGTCCTCGACGCCCTCCACTGGGCCCAGCGCCGAGGGGCGGTGTCGATGTTGGTCAACACCCAGGAGCGCAACCAACCGGCGCTGGCCCTCTACGAGAGCCTGGGATTCGTGCTCGAGCCCGACGGACTCGACGTACTCGAGCTGGCTCTGAGCGGCCCCGGCCCGACCGCGTGAGCCCGAGGTCGACCCGCGGCCGGCGGCCGGGCGCGCTCAGCCGGCTCGCGGGCGCGGCCATCGCGCTCTCGCTGATCGTCCCGGCCCTCGACCTCGCTCGCGCCAGCGGAGCCGACGCGCCGAGCACGTCGAGCGCCAACACCGGCATCCAGCTCGTCGATCAATCACCCTGGGTCGGCCCCACGGGCACGTTCGAGCTGAAGATCAACGCCGCACCTCCGGCCGACTCGCGCGTCGTGGCCACGATCTATGAGCCCATCAGCACGCGAACGCAACTCGCCAACGGGGCCAAGGGCCAGGGCCTCGGGCTTCGGGTCGAGTCGGTCACGGTTCCCTCTGCGGCCGTGACCCGAACGAGCGACGGGGCCCTGCAGCTCGACTTCCCGGTGGTCCCGAACGGCACGACACCGACTTACGGTTTCCGCCTGTCGAACCCGGGGGTCTATCCCTTCTCGCTGAGCATCGTGGCCACCGACGGCACGACGGTCGCTCGCCTGCTCACCCAGATGATCCGCCTGCCCAGCGCGTCGTCGAAGACGACCCCGGTGTCGCTCGCTCTGGTCGTGCCCTATGCCGCGTCGATCGGCCATCGTCCCGACCGGGACGCCACGGTTGCGCCCGACGAGCTGGCCGACCTGACCACCACCACCGCGACGCTGGCGCGCTACAGCACCGTGCCCATCTCGATGGCACCGTCACCCGAGACCCTCGACTCCATGGCGGCACACGACCGCACCCAAGACACCCACAAAGTCGCCGATCTGAGCGCGGCCATCGCGGGGCGGCCGGTCATCGCCAGCACCTACGTCCCGGTCGACAGCGGTGCGTGGATCGCCCACGACCTCACCGACGGCTACAACCGCCAGCTGGTGGCGGGACGCCGGACCGCGACCGACCTGCTCCAGTCGACTGTCGCGACCAACGCGATGGTCGCCGACGGCACGGTCACACCTGAGGTGCTGAGCAACGAGGTCGACCAGGGTGTCACCCAGGTGGTGGTCCCGAGCAACCGTCTGGCCGCCACGACCCGGCGGACCGACCCGAACACCCCGTTGACCCAGTGGTTCGACCTGGCGTCGAGCCGGACCGACCGACTGCAGGCGGTGGCGTCTGACTCGGGGCTGGCGACCATGCTGACGGCTGGGTCCGAGCCGGTGCTGGCCGCCCACGAGGTGCTCGCCGCCCTGGCCCTGATCGCCTTCGACCACAGCGGGTCGCAAGCCTGCATCCGCCAGCCCGCCCAACCGTGCCGGCGCGGCGTCGCCCTGCAGCTGCCCACCGACGCGGCCCGGGCCGAGCCGGCGCTCGGCGTGCTGCTGGCCGCCCTCTCGGATCCGACGGCGGTCGGCACCGTCGCCGGCCTGCCCACCGGAGCCGCTCCGGTCCAGGCCCCGGCATCGGGCGCCGCCCTCCTGACGCCGGTCGCCGTCCCGAGCCTGTTCCAGACGGTCGACCCCGCGGCTGAGAGCGGCCAGACCAGCACGGACGGCCCCCACCAGCTGCGGCGGCTCGAGCCGGAGGCGGTGGCCTCGCTGGGCGCCTATCCCGCCGAGTTCCACGCCGCGACCCACGACACCGATGCCTTCCTGACGATGGTCACCGGAACCGGGAGCAACACCGGGATCGACCTCGTGACCTCGTGGAACCAACTGACCCTTTCGTCGGGGGCGGTCGGTCTCAGCTCGGCCCAGCGCACGGCCTTCCTCGACACGGTCAACACCGACCTGCAGCACCAGCTGAGCCAGATAACCGCACCGACGCAGCAGACCGTGACGTTGACCTCGGCGACGGGCCGGATCCCGTTCAGCATCTCCAATGCCCTCGACTATCCCGTTCGGGTCACGCTCAACTTCCAGAGCGCCAAGCTCACCTTCGTCAACGGTGAGCACCAGACGATCATCCTGGCGGCCGGCCGACCGACCTACCCCCCGATCCCCGTGCGCTCGCGAGCGTCGGGCGCCTTCCCGATGCAGGTCACGATCACGTCACCGGCGGGCGGGCTGACCATCACCCAGACCAAGTTCGACGTGCGCTCCACGGCGGTGTCCGAGATCGGGCTGGTGCTCACCATCGCCGCCGGCCTGTTCCTCCTGCTGTGGTGGGCCCGACACTTCCGCAACACCCGCCGACAACGCCGACTGGTCGAATCGAACCACCCAGCGCTCCGCGTCTGACTCTCACATCCACACCGCGCGGCCGGACCGCCCAGCCCACTACGCTCCGGCCGACGCCACTCATCAGGGGGAACCATGGCCGGAGTCCGCATCGTCACCGACAGCGCGTGCGACCTGACCCACGACGAAGCCACCGAGCTCGGGATCGCCGTCGTGCCGCTCACCATCCGGTTCGGGCGCGAGGAGTTCGTCGATCTCGTGACGCTGAGCGTCGAAGACTTCTATCGCCGCATGGCCGATTCGACCGATCTGCCCGAGACGGCGGCGCCGGCACCAGGCGCCTTCGAGCAGGCCTTCCGCGAGCTCGCCTCCGAGGGAGCCACCGCCATCGTGTGCGTGAACCTGTCAGGAGAGCTCTCGGCGACGATCGAGTCGGCCCGCAACGCCGCCCGAGCCGTCGAAGGCGACATCGAGGTGCGCGTCGTCGACAGCCGCACCCTCACCGCAGGGGAAGGCACCATCGTGCTCGAAGCGGCCCGGGCGGCCCAAGGGGGCGCCTCGGCCGATGACATCGTCGCCTTGATCGAGCAGCTAAAGGGACGCACCCGCGTCTATGCCACCCTCGACACCCTCGACAACCTCAAGAAGGGCGGTCGCATCGGGGGGGCCACCCACCTGATGGGATCGCTGCTGTCGATCAAACCCGTCATCGACGTGAGCAGCGGCAAGGTCGAGGAGGCAGCCAAGGTGCGGACCCGCAAGCAGTCCCTGGTGTGGCTGCGCGACAAGCTCTTCGAGGAGCCCACCGTCGAGCACCTGGCCGTGATGGACGGCGAGGCGCCCGATGTCGAGCAGTTCCTCGACCTGATCTCGTCGCGCTATCCGCGGGACAAGATCCGCACCGGCCGCATCGGCGCCGTGATCGGCACCCACGGCGGCCCGCGGATCGTCGGCATCTGCTACCTCGCCGCCGAGTAGCTGGCTCGGCCACAGGCACCGGAGTCCGTCCACACGGCTGACCCGGCCCCCTCCACGCTGCCCGCTACCGTTTGGGGGCTGTGCCCGAGACCCCGTTGACCCATCCATCGGCGCCGAGCGCCTTCCTCGCGGGGCGCCGGATCAACGATCGCTACCGGCTCGAGCACCGCATCGCCAGCGGGGGGATGGCCGAGGTCTGGCAGGCGGCGGACGAGGTGCTGGGCCGCCATGTCGCCATCAAGATCCTGCACCCGCATCTGGCCGAGGACGAGGCCTTCGTCGCCCGCTTCCGCACTGAAGCGGTGGCCGCGGCGCGCCTGCACCATCCGTCGATCGTGGCGATCTACGACACGTGCCACGACGCCGGGGCCGAGGCGATCGTCATGGAGCTCGTCCGCGGAACGACGTTGCGCGACCAACTCGACGGCCGGGTCATGCTCGAACCCGGCGAGGTGGTGCACGTCGGTGCGGCGGTGGCCGACGCCTTGGCCGCGGCTCATCGCGCCGGCCTCGTCCACCGCGACATCAAGCCGGCGAACATCCTGCTGTGCGCGGACGACCGCGTGATGGTCACGGACTTCGGCATCGCCAAGATCCGCGACGATCCCGACAGCACCCAGGCGGGCACGATGCTCGGAACCGTCAAGTACCTCGCGCCCGAACAGGTTCGGGGTGATCCGGTCGACGGCCGCACCGACGTGTACGGGCTGGGCGTGGTGCTGTTCGAATGCCTCTGCTCGCGGCCTCCGTTCGGCGGTGACAACCCGGCCGCGACGGCGTTGGCCCGACTGCACCAGAGCCCACCCCGACCGTCTCACCTGCGTCCGACCATCCCTCGCGGACTCGAGCAGGTCATCCTCCGCTGCCTGCAGCTCGACCCCGCCGATCGCTACCAGTCAGCCGACGACCTCCGTGCCGCCCTCCTGGCGCCGGCCACGCTGCGCGCCGAGGACGACCTGACGCTGGCCGAGGCGGCGCCGACCATCCTCGCCTCGGACATGACCACGGCGTGGAGCCCGACCGGCGCGAACACGCCGGTCAGAGGGGGTGTGAGCCGGGATGTCCGACCTCACACGACCGACGACGAGCGGGCTGGCCATGGCGTGTGGCTGCGGCCCGTGCTGGCCATGGTCTTGGTCGCGACCGCACTGATCGTCGCGTTCCTACTCGTGAACAACACCTCGTTCGGCCACCGACTCTTCTCCTCGTCACCGACCACCACCGCCCCGGCGGGCGCCGCCGGCCCGACGTCGGACACCGCCACGATCCAATCGGCGGACAGCTTCGATCCCGACGGGTCGGGCACCCCTGGCGAGAACGACGCGCAGCTACCCCTCGCCATCGACAAGGACCCCGACACCGGTTGGAGGACCGAGTCGTACCAGGACCGCCACTTCGGCAACCTCAAGCCGGGCGTCGGTCTGTACCTCACCCTCGATCAGGCGCGCCGGCTCCAGGCCCTCGACGTGACATCGCCGACCCAACAGTGGGCGGCCAACGTCTATGTCTCGGACGCGGCAACCGCGCCGACGAACTTGAGCGGATGGGGTGCGCCAGTGGATCACCGTTCGGGCATCGGCGGCGACACGTCGTTCAACCTCCACGGTCACACCGGTCGCTACGTGCTGCTGTGGATCACCGACCTCGGCGACGGACCGCCGCGGGTCCGCGCCACCATCGACGAGCTCCAGGTGCGGGGCTGACGGCATCGCCATGGACACGGCGCGCGTGGGCCACGGGCCGGTCGTCGTGCGAGCCGCGTCGGGCGGTTGACGACTCCCGTGAACGACGCTGGGGGGGACGGGTCGTCGGCGACCGAAGGCCGCGACGGCGCCGCGGGGCGCCCCCGCGAGCGTCGCCGTGTTGTCTCGCCCACCACCCCGGACGCCGAGCTCGTCGCCGCTGCTCGCGACGGTGACCAGCGAGCCCTCAATCAACTGCTCGAGAACAACTACGAACGTCTGTACGTCCTGTGCCGGCGCATGACCGGCAACGACCACGACGCCCTCGACGCGACACAGGATGCGCTCGTCGCCATCGTTCGCGGCCTCCCTCGCTATGACGGGCGCGCCGCCTTCAGCACCTGGGCCTACCGGGTCGCCACCAACGCGTGCATCGACGAGTTGCGCCGGCGTCGACGGCGGTCGGCGAGCCCCCTCGACGACGGCACCGAGGCGCCCGAGCCCGGAACCCCCGGCACCGATCAGACCCTCGTCGACCGGATCAGCATCGACGAGGCCTTGGCCGGGCTGGTACCCGAGTTCCGGGCGGCCGTCGTGCTCCGTGACGTGCTGGGGCTCGACTACGCCGCCATCGCCGAGGTGCTCGGGGTCCCCCCGGGCACGGTCCGTTCTCGCATCGCCCGGGGTCGGCGGGCGCTCGCCCTCCACATCGAGGGGAACCCCAGCCCGGCCGGCACCGTCGAAGAACCCAGCTCATGAGCCCCGACTCCCCCCTCTCCCAGGACGACCTCGACCAGCTCGCGTCGGCCGTCGTCGACGGCGACCTCGACCTCCTCGACGGCTTGAGCGAGGACGATCGTCGAGCGGTGGATCGCCGCGTGAGCCAGAGCCGCGCCGCCCTAGACGGGTTGTCCGCACCGGTGGCGCTCCCGTCGCCCTCGATCCGGCGCGACCAGATCCTCAAGGCGGTGGCGACCTCGCTCGACGCCCCTGGCCGCGACGATGCGGAGGAGGCCCCGGTCGCATCGGTGACGGTGGCGGCGGCTCGAACGACCGGGTCACGCTGGGCGGCGATCTCGAGGTGGTCGAGGCCCGCGCTCGCCGTGGCCGCGGCTGTGGTGGTCATCGCACTCGCGATCGCAGGGGTGCGGGCGATGGCCACGAACTCGTCGCGATCGACGGCGAAGGCGACATCCAGCGCTGGTCGCGCCCCCTCCACCACCGTCCCCTTCGCGCCCGCCGGGGGGGTCACGGGGAGCCAGTCCCAGAGCACGGCGGGATCCGCGGCCAGCGCCGCCACCGACCTCGGCGACGTCGGCCATGCCGCCACCGCAGCCGCGCTGGTCCGGCTGGTGACCGACGCCCGATCCCGAGAGCTCGGCAACGCACCGAACGCCGGCGCGCTCGACAACAACGGCGCGACGTCGACGACCACCGCCCCGGGTACGAATCCCTCGAGCGCCCGGCAGTTCGACGTGCGGTCCGCCGCGAGCTGCGACGGCTCCCTGCGAGCGGCGCATCCGCGACTCGGGGCACTGACCTCGGTGGCGAACGCAACCCTGGGATCGGTGCCCGTCGACGTCCTCGTCTATCGCGACCCGTCGGTCGGCGGGTCGGCCGAACGGCTCATCGCCATCAAGACCGGCACCTGCCAGGTCCTCGTCGACCGACCGTTGTGAAACACCGACCCGGTCCCCGTCGACCGACCGTTGTGAACACCGACCCCGTCCTCGTCGACCGACCCTTGTGAACACCGACCACATCCCCGTCGACCGACCGTTGTGAACACCGACCCCGTCCCCGTCGACCTGCCATTGTGAGCACCTGTACGCTGCGTCCATGACCAGCCCAGGGGGTGGCGATCCGGACGCGGTGCCGTCGGTTCCGACCCCGCCACCCGACCCTGCTCGCGTCGACCCGGGGACGCCGATGCCTCCTGGCGTCCTGCCTCCTCGCCCGCGTGGGGCGAGTGTGGCCGGCCACCCGATCCACACGGCCGAACGGGTGGTCAGCGGGGACTGGCCGGCCCAGGCCGCCGACCAGATCGTCACCCTCGTCGACAACGTCAAGGACAAGACGACCGGACCGATCCAGACCGCGGCTCGAGGCCTCGTCTACGGGGTGCTGGCCGCCATCCTCGGTGTCGTCGTGCTCGTGCTGCTCATCATCTGGTTCATCCGCCTGCTCGATATCCTGGTAGATCGTTTCATCCCCTGGGGAGACATCTGGCTCCCTTACGCCATCCTCGGTGTGATCTTCATGGTGGTCGGTACCATCATCTTCCGGCGCCGCCGCCTCCCGACAGCCTCCTGAGCGGAGATCCATGCCCTCCATCCACGACGTGATCATCATCGGGTCCGGTCCCGCCGGACTCACGGCGGCCATCTACACCGCCCGAGCCAACCTGGCACCGTTGGTCATCGAGGGAGAGCCTTCATCAACCAGCGACCAGCCCGGTGGTCAGCTCATGCTGACCACCGACGTCGAGAACTTCCCCGGGTTCCCCGACGGCGTCATGGGTCCCGAGCTGATGATGCGACTTCCGCGAGCAGGCCGGCCGCTTCGGCGCCGACATCCGCACCGAGAAGGTCAGCCAAGGTCGACCTCAGCCAGCGCCCGTTCGACGTCTGGGTCGGCGACCCCGAGGCGGCCGAGCCGACCTACCGAGGGCGGAGCATCATCGTGTCGACCGGTGCCCAGTCGCTCATGCTCGGGCTCGAGTCCGAGTCGCGCCTGATCGGCCACGGCCTGTCGACGTGCGCCACCTGTGACGGCTTCTTCTTCCGCGACCGCGAGATCGCGGTCGTCGGCGGCGGCGACTCGGCGCTCGAGGAGGCCATCTTCCTGACCAAGTTCGCCAAGTCGGTGACCGTCGTGCACCGCCGCGACCAGCTGCGGGCCTCGAAGATCATGCAGGACCGGGCCCGGGCCAACGACCGAGATCTCGTTCCTGTGGAACATCGGTCGTCGAGCAGCTCGAGGGCGACGACAAGCTCGAGGGTGCGATCGCTCCGCGACGTCATCACCGACGAGCTGACCCACCTCGCCGGTCACCGGGCTGTTCGTGGCCATCGGGCACCGGCCCAACACCGACCTGTTCAAGGGCCAGCTCGACATGGAGGACACGGGCTACCTCATCACCGCGCCCGGACGCACCCGCCACCAACGTCGAGGGCGTCTTCGCCTGCGGCGACGTGCAGGACCACACCTATCGCCAGGCCATCACCGCCGCCGGTTCCGGCTGCATGGCGGCCATCGACGCCGAGCGCTGGCTCGAGGCCCAGCCCCAGAGCTGACATCCCCATCCGTCGAGGCCAGCGAGTCGACGGCGCCAAAGCAGATCGGCCGGGTCAGGAATGCCGGCCGCCCCCTCGGTGTTGACGCCTTCGGTCCGTGAGATTCACTCACCACTGCCATCCTCATCCGAGCCGCCAGCAGCGGCGCACCGAACAGAAAGTCTGATACCATGGCCAACGTCAACGCGCTCACCGACGAGACCTTCGACGAGGAGATCGGCTCGGCCGACGAGCCGGTCCTGGTCGACTTCTGGGCC
The DNA here is from genome assembly GCA_963734965.1 of uncultured Microthrixaceae bacterium. GTDB lineage: Bacteria > Actinomycetota > Acidimicrobiia > Acidimicrobiales > Acidimicrobilacustridaceae > UBA4742. The sequence continues at coordinate 2,060,309 of CAVTJK010000004.1, forward strand.
GAGTGGTGCGGGCCGTGCAAGATGGTCGCTCCCGATCCTCGACGAGATCGCCGAGGAGCAGCCGGCAAGCTGCGCATCGCCAAGCTCAACGTCGACGACAACCCCGACATCGCCCGTGCGCTTCGACGTGCATGAGCATCCCGACCATGATCGTGTTCAAGGACGGGGAGCCGCCGAAGCGCCTCGTCGGCGCCAAGGGCAAGGGCCAGCTCCTCCAGGAGCTCAGCGACTTCATCTGATCCTCGGGTGCCGAGGTGGCGTCTCGACGCCGCCCGGAGCGACACCCGGCCGGCAAGAGCGCTCCTGATCGGGCCAACCTGTAGTCGGCGCGTGACGACCCTCATGTGACCTGGGCCACAACCGTTAACCACAGGTTTGGCCACAGGTTGTGGACGGAGCTTCCGAGGCCGGTGGAGGCACGTCGAGGGTCGCGATTCGGGCCCGAAGCGCCGCCTGTGCCTGCGAGGCTTCGTCGGGGAGCGAGCAACCCCGCCGACTACTGGTCGGCTTCGCGCCCCGCTGTCATGGCCCGGTAGATGCGCTCGAGGTCCTCGACGGTGGCGAACTCGATCACCACCCGACCCCGCTTGGCCCCCATGGTCACGGTGACCCGGGTGTCGAGATGGGCGGAGAGCAGCTCCTCGAGCTCGAGCAGACCGGCCGGGCGCAGACCGGCCGGGCGCGGCCGCCGGCGTGGGCTCGTCGTCGGCCGGCTCGTCCTCGGCGTGCTCGACGCACGAGCTCCTCGACCTGGCGCACCGACAGCTCCTCGGCGACGGCCCGTCGGGCCAGCGTCTCCTGGAAGGCCGGTCGGGAGAGCCGAGCAGCGCCCGGGCGTGGCCGGCGCTGAGCTTGCGCTCGGCCACCAGCTTCTGCACCGACGGCGGGAGCTGGAAGAGCCGCAGGGTGTTGGTGACCGCCGAGCGGCTCTTGCCGACCCGGGCCGCCACCTGCTCCTGGGTCAGGCCGAAGTCCTCGATCAGCTGCTGGTAGGCGGCCGCCTCCTCGAGCGGGTTGAGGTCCTCCCGATGCAGGTTCTCGACCAGCGCCTGCTCCAGGGCGTCGGCGTCGGCCGCGGTGCGCACGAGGGCCGGGATGGTCGGCAGGCCGGCCCGCTTGGCCGCCCGCCACCGGCGCTCACCGGCGATCAGCTCGAACTGGCCGCCGACGCCGGGTCGGACCAGCACCGGCTGGAGCACCCCGACGGCGCGCGACCGACGCCGTCAGCGACGACGAGCGCCTCCTCGTCGAAGTACGCCCGCGGCTGGTGGCGGTTCGGCTCGATCTGCGCCGACCGGGATGTCCTGGCAGATCGGTCGAACCGGCGTCGCACCGCCTCGGGCTGGGGATGAGGGCTCCCAGGCCCTTACCCAGCCCGCTGCGCCGTGCCACCGCTCACCTCCTTGGCCAGCTCGCGGTAGGCGATCGCCCCTCGGGAGCTCGGGTCGAACGTGATGATCGGCTGACCGAAGGACGGGGCCTCGGAGAGTCGGACGCGTCCGCGGCACCACGTTGCGACAGACCTTGTCGCCGAAGTGCTCGCGCACCTCGGCCGCCACCTGGTCGGCCAGCTTGGTGCGGGCGTCGTACATGACCAGCACGATGGCGCTCACCTCCAGACCCGGGTTGAGGTTCTTCTGCACGAGGTCGACGTTGCGCAGCAGCTGGCCCAGGCCCTCGAGGGCGTAGTACTCGCACTGGATCGGGACGAGCACCTCGGCCGCCGCGGCCATGGCGTTGACGGTCAGCAGGCCGAGCGACGGCGGGCAGTCGATCAGGACGTAGTCGTAGTCGTCGCTGACCTCGCCGATCGCCTTCTTGAGCCGGAGCTCCCGGCTGAAGGCCGGTACGAGCTCGATCTCGGCCCCGGCCAGATCGAGGCTGGCCGGAGCGACGAAGAGGTTCCGGACGGCGCTGCCCTCGATGCAGTCCTCGAGCGGCACGTCGTTGAGCAGGACGTCGTACATCGACGACTCGAGCGCCCGGGGGTTGATGCCCAGACCGGTGCTGGCGTTGCCCTGGGGATCGAGGTCGATCACCAGGGTGCGGTAGCCGAGATCGGCCAGGCAGGCGCCGAGGTTCACGGCCGTGGTCGTCTTGCCCACGCCGCCCTTCTGGTTGGCGACGGCGATCACCCGCGGCAGATCCCGCACGCTGGGACCGCGCCGGGCCGATTCGACCGGTTCCTGGGGCAGCGGCGGAGGTGGCGGGGGAGGAGTCGTCGCCGCGGTGCCGGGGACACCTCCCTCAGACGACAGGGGAGGGGGCGGAGGCGGGGGAAGGGTCGCGGCCACCGCCGGGTCGAGAGTTTCGGAACCATCCGCCGTATGCGGATTGGGTTGATCAGCACCGAGCGGGAAGCTCACGGGGCCATCCTTCCTGTTGGGTTGGGCGAGGTCAAGCTTCTGGCCTCTGGAATGCCGACGAACCTTGGTCGGGGCCATGTTTCACGTGAAACATGGCAACCATCGGCCCGCGGGGCCGTCCTCACCCGAAGAGGGGGCGCTTGGCTGGGATCCCTACGCGCCGCGGATAGCGGTCTGGGCACTGGCCCACCATCCGCAGGACCTGATAGGTCCCCACATCATCCTGACCAGAATCTTGCGGAACGACCTCGAGATCGAGCTCGGCCAGGCCGGCCATCGGCCAACGGGGAGCCGACGGGGATTCCTCCGAGCCGGGCGGGGGCTCGCTGACCACCAGACGGCCATCGGGCGCCAGGAAGGCGGCCCCACATTCGGCGGTCACCGCCGGAGACCCGAAGCTGCGTGCCGTGACCAGGTCCATGGCCGCCCGCAGGTCGGACCGGCGGGCCACCTCTTCAGCCCGACCCCGAACCACCACGACCCGACCCTGCCACCCCAACTCGGCCACGGCCTCGGTGAGGAACCGCGATCGCCGCTCGTTGGCATCGACCAACCACCACGCACTGGTGGGCCAGTGTCGGGCCAGCACCAGACCAGGCAGACCCCCGCCTGAACCCAGATCGACGGCCGCCGAGGGCGGCGACGACCCGAACGCTCGGGCGAACCCGAGGGCGTGGTCGATGTGGTTGGTGAGGTCGGTGCCGCCGATGAACCCCAGCGCCTGAGCTCGGTGCAGCACCGCTGCCAGTGGCGAGTCGGATCCCGTGGGCATGCCCGAGACTCGACGGCGAGCCGCGTCAGCCCTCAGGGACGATGACCACCCGGCGTCGCTGATCCTCGCCCTCCGAGACCGTGGACACGCCGTCGATCTCGTTGACCGTGTCGTGGACCACCTTGCGATCGGCTGCGTTCATGGGCTCGAGCGCCTTCTGCGAGCCCGACGCCTTGACGTCCTCGGCCACGGACCGGGCGAAGCGTTCGAGCGCCTCGCGACGACGCTGGCGGTAGCCGCCGACATCGAGACGCACACGACCGTGATGGGTGCCCGTCGCCTTGCGTTGGACCACGGTGCGGCTCAGGTCCTGGATGGCGGCCAGCGTCTGGCCCTTGGGGCCGATCAGCAACCCGAGGTCATCTCCGGCCACCTGGATCTCGATGGTCTCGTCGTCGATCTTCTCCGACGTCAATTCGCCCTCGAGGCCGTAGGCCTCGAGCAACCCCTCCATGAACTCGCTGATGATGGCCGCTTGCTCGTCTACCGAGACGTCCTCGCTGGTCATGGAACTTCCCTTCGGGTCAACGGCGTCGGCAGACGACGTGGTGGTGAGCGTGGGTTCAGGCCGGGGTGCCCGACGGCTGCGAGCCGGGCGGGACCCGGCGCTGGCCCGGACTTGGCCGTTGTCCGCGGCGGCGACAGGATCGGCCGTCGGGGCCGGTCGCTTCTTGGTGGCGGTGCGCTCGGCGCCCGAACCCTTGGGCTTGGTCGAGGGTTTGCGGCCCCGCTCGCCGGAGGACCCTCGTCCCGAGGAACCACCGGTCGGGCTGCGACGACGACGGTCACGGCGATCGACCTTGGGCCGGGGCGCCGTCGGGCGCACTCGGGCCCGCACTCGCGCTTCGCGACGAGTCAGGCCGAACAGGCCGCTCTTGGGCTCGTCGACGATCTCGAACTCGGCGTCGCTCTCGTCGACGCCCAGCTGATCGAGGGCCGCGTTCTTGGCCTCGTCAAGGGTCCGCCCGGTTGTCTCGACCCACTCCACGGCGTCGGCTACCCCTTCTTGTTCTTGCGGGCGCGTGGCTGCGGAACCGGTTGGGTCGGCTTGGCGTTGTCCGTCGTGGCTCCGTTGGCCTTGGTCGACGACGAACCGCGGGCGCTCGAGCCCGACTTGGTGGTCGACGACTTGGCCGGTGCCTTCTTGGCCGGCGACTTCGCCGGGGCCTTGGCTGGTGCCTTCTTGGCCGACGCGGACGACTTGGAGGCCGAACCGTTGGTCGCCCGCGATCCCCCGGCCTTGGATCCGCTGGTGTTCGCCTTCGACGCCGGCTTGGCCTCGGCCGGATCGTCTCGCTGCGACGCCGCCGCCAGCCGAGCCATGAAGCCCGCCGGCTTGGCTTCGGCCACACTGCCGCCGTCGGACTTGGGGCCCTTGGGGCCGCTGGGGGAGCCGGCGATGGCCTTGCCCGGCCCGGCGGCGCCGGTGGCGTCATCGCTGTAGAGGCTGCGACCGATGAACCACTGCTGGCCCACCCGGTACATGTTCGACACCGCGAAGTACAGCACCAAGCCGGCCGGGAGCCCGATCGAGATCACGGGCAGGAAGAACGGCATGATCTTCATGATTGCTTGTTGCTGCTGCGGCACTGATGAAGCAGGAGTACGTCCTTGGATCTGCTTCTGCTGGATCCAGCCGGTCAGACCGACGATGGCGATGAGGATGATGTAGGGCAGGGCGTGACCGACGCCTGAACCGATGGCCTTGCTGGCGCTCACCGAGAGGTCCATGCCCAGCGCGTTCATGGTGTTGCTGTGGCTGAGGTTCTGGTAGAGCGTCGTGTCGTGCCGGAGATAGGACGGATCGAAGTAGCTGTTCTGGGGGAGCGTCGGCACGGGCGGCTTGGTGGTGTGGGCGCCCGTCCCCAACTGGCCGCTGGCGAAGCCGACGTTGAAGCCCATCAGGCTGACCCGCCGCGTCAAACCCCGGAGCACCGCGTACAGCACGATGAATACGGGCATCTGCACGATCAAGGGGAGACAGCCACCTAAGGGGCTGACGTTGTTCTCCTTGTAGAACTTCAGCAGCTCCTCGTTCTGGCGCTGGCGGTCGTCCTTGTACTGGGTCTGGATCCGCTTCATCTCGGGTTGGAGCCGCTGCATGACCATCATCGAGCGTGTGCCCTTGAGGGTCAGCGGGGTCATCGGGATCATGATGACCAGCGTCAGGCCGGTGATGGCCCAGGCGTAGTTGTTCCAGAGGGCGTAGATCCAGGCCAGGACGCCAGCAACGATGTCGAAGAACACGCTCATGAGATCTGCCTTCTGAGGGGATGCGCCATCTCGAGTGACGGCGATCCGAGCGAACGACCGGTCATGCCGGACGCGACGGCGACGCCATCATCTCGCCCGGAGTCCACCGCGTGACAATCGGGCCCCTCCGGCGGGGAGGCGGGACCGGCCAGCGCATCAGGTGAACCGGGTACCGGGTCCCATCCATGGGCGCCCCATGGGTGGCAACGGCCGATCCGGCGCGCCGCGAGCCAGGCGCCGCGCCCGGCGCCGTGGAGCTCGATCGCCTCGACGGCATAGACCGAGCAACTCGGCACGTACCGGCACGGCGAGCTCCGCCACGAGAACGCGAGCTGATAGGCCCGCACACCGGCCCGCAGCAGGCGCGCCGGCGAGCTGAGTCGGACGTCAGCGCCGGGCTGGTCAGCCACGGCCGGGGCCGGCCGGGGACAGACGGGCCACCGACACCCGCACATCCGCGTCGATCTGGGCATAGGTGCTGGTCACAGCGTCGGAACTGGCGCCGATGAGGTAGGCGCCAGGCGCCAGGCCGGGGTCGGCGGCGATGTCGCGGACGATGGCGCGCAGCCGGCGTCGGACGCGATTGCGCTCGACGGCCGAACCCACCCGGCGGCCGACGACGTAGGCGACACGCGGGGGCGAGTCGGTCGAGGACGCGACGTGGGTGAGCGTCACCACGCCCGTACGCACCCGTCGACCCGACCGCCGGAACCCGACGAAGGTCTGTCGATCACGAACCCGCCACGTCAGGCTGAGAGCTTGTGGCGACCCTTGAGCCGCCGCGTCCTCAGCACGGCGCGGCCCGCTCGGGTCGACATGCGATGCCGGAAGCCGTGGCGCTTGGCGCGCCGACGGTTGTTGGGCTGGTAGGTGCGCTTCACGATCTGCCTCCTGGACCACGAAGCCTCCTGGCCCGCGGTGGATACGACTCCCAGTGGGGGCTTGGGAGCTGGTCGCGGCTCGGCTCGGATCGAGCCAGGTCAGCGACCCTCGTCTGGCTTCACGCGCCGGATTCGGGCACATGACGTGCTCAAAGCGTAGAGCCATCTCGGCGACCGCAGCAACCGCGACCCGCTGTGGTCATCCCCGACGCACCTTCCGACGGCGTCCACCGGCCGAAACGGCTGCTCAGGCGGGGTCGGCCACCGGCCAGGTGCGCCGGCCCAGGACCGGTGCTAGCGTCCCTGACTCGCCCCAGATGACGCGGTTGCCAGCAACGTCTGGGACGTCGGTCCGGCTCCGCTCCTGGGGCCGGCAGGGCCCTGCACCGAGGCGCAGCCGCGCACGTTTTCCACAGGTGTGGACGTCATTGTGGACTTCCCGAGCAGCATGGAGGCGTTGAGGCAGGTGGACAACGCAGAGATCCTGTGGACAGCGTGTGCGGGCGTACTCCGGGAACAGGTCTCCGAAGCCGTCTGGCAGACAACGTTCGCCGGAGCCCAAGCCGTGCGATCCGATGCGGACATCTTCGTGCTGGCCGTGCCCAGCACGGTGGTTCGCGAGCGGATCGAGGGCCGCTATCTCACGCTGGTCAAGAGCGCGCTGGCCGATGCCGGCGGGGCCGCCCAGGACCTCGTCATCGAAGTGCACACCGATGGTGCTGTCGCTACCAGTGACATGACGTTCACGTCTCGGGACGACTTCGCTTTCCACAGAGATGAGCCCGAACCTGTGGACAAGTCGGGGGTGATGAACGGCCGAGGGACCGCGCAAGCGGGCTCGCAACCGGTGAATCCCCGCTACACGTTCGAGGCGTTCGTGACCGGCACATCGAACCGATTTGCCCACGCCGCCGCCCTCTCGGTCGCCGAGACCCCGGCCCGGTCCTACAACCCGCTGTTCATCTACGGCGACGCCGGCTTGGGCAAGACCCACCTCCTGCAAGCCATCGCCCACTACGTCGACGAGAACTACCCGACATACACCGTTCGTTACGTCTCCACCGAGACGTTCATGAACCAGTTCGTCGACGCCATCCGCACCAATTCGCCCGCCGAGTTCAAGAAGCGCTACCGCGAAGTGGACGTCCTGCTCCTCGACGACATCCAGTTCCTCGAGGGTCGTGAGGGTCTCCAAGAGGAGCTCTTCCACACCTTCAACGCGCTCCATCAGGCCAACCATCAGATCGTGCTGTCCTCGGACCGCCCGCCCGATGCCATCCCGACCCTCGAGGATCGGCTGCGCAGCCGGTTCAAGATGGGACTGATCACCGAGATCAACCCTCCCGATCTCGAGACCCGACTGGCGATCCTGCACAAGAAGGCCGAGAGCGAGCCCGTCTCGCCCCCACCCGATGTGCTCGAGTTCATCGCCACCCACATCACCAACAACATCCGCGAGCTCGAAGGTGCCCTCATCCGCGTGTGCGCCTATGCCAGCCTCACCAAAGAAGAGCTCTCGGTCGAGCTGGCCGAGCGCGTGCTGGCCGACATCCTCTCTGACAGCCAGCCGCGACCCATCACACCCGATCTCATCCTGCAGAAGACCTCGGAGATGTTCGGCTTCAGCATCGAGGAGATCCGAGGCAAGAGCCGGCGTCGTCCGCTGGTCACCGCCCGCCAGGTCGGCATGTACGTGTTCCGCGAGCAGACCGACATGAGCTATCCGGCCATCGCTCGCGAGTTCGGTGGTCGTGACCACACGACCGTCATCCACGCCGTCGAGAAGATCGGTGCCCTCATGAAGGAGCGGCGCCAGATCTATGACCAGGTCACCGAGCTCACCCAGACGATCCGCAGCGGGGGATGACGCGGCCCGCGCCGTGCCGGTGGACGACATTGTGGACAGCCCGACCAACGCGGGGGATCACCGAGGTGATTTCCCCCGGTCGGCCCCGGTCGGTCGTTTCCCGGGCGTTCACCTGTGGCCCATGGGGATAGCGGTCGAACAACCAATGTGGTGCTGACCAGCACCGATAAGCAGTTGTCCACAATCCACAGCACTTATCACCACTACTAACCAAAGATCTCTCGGTTAGGAACAGAGAAAGCCTGCACCCGAGTGCTCCTGCGCCACCTCTGGCTCGCCGACTTCCGTTCGTACACCGACCTCGATGTCGAGTTCGGCCCGGGGCTCACCGCCATCGTCGGAGCGAACGGTCAGGGCAAGACCAACCTGCTCGAGGCCATCGGCTACCTGGCCACCCTCAGCTCGTTTCGAGGCGCACCAGCCGACGCTCTGGTGCGCCAGGGGGCGTCGTCGGCAACCGTGCGAGCTGAGGTCGAACGCGAGGGCCGGGACCTGCTGATCGAGGCCGAGCTGGGCGGCAAGGGCCGCAATCGGATCCAGGTGAACCGTCAGCGCCTGCCCCGCGCCCGGGACCTGCTCGGCGCGCTCCGGGTGTCGGTGTTCTCGCCCGACGACCTGGCTCTGGTGAAAGAAGGGCCCGCCGAGCGTCGCCGGTACCTCGATGACGCGCTCGTGGCCGCCCAACCCCGGCTCGACGCGGTCCGGACCGAGGTCGACCGCGTCCTGCGTCAGCGCAACGCCCTGTTGCGGCAGGCCGGTGGCCGTCTGAGCGACGACGTCGCCCTCACCCTCGAGGTGTGGGACGCCAAGTTGGCCGAGGCCGGCGAGCAGCTCACCGCCGAGCGGGTGGCTCTGCTCGATCAACTCCGTCCCGAGCTGATCGCGGCTTACCAGCGCCTGGCCCAGCGCGCCGCCGAGGTGCAGGTCACCTATCGGTCGGACTGGATGGACGTCGGTCTGGCTGCCGCACTCGTCGCCGCTCGCCGCGACGAGCTCCGACGCGGAGTCAGCCTGGTCGGCCCTCACCGCGACGATGTCGACTTGTCGATCGCCGGCCTGCCGGCTCGGACCCATGCGTCCCAGGGCGAGCAGCGGACGCTGGCCTTGGCTCTGCGGCTGGCCGTGCACGAGGTGGTGGCCCGGGCGTCGAGCAGCACGCCCGTGCTGCTGCTCGACGATGTCTTCTCCGAACTGGATGCCGGCCGCGGTCAGGCCCTGCTCGACAGCCTCGGTGCGGCCCAGACCCTGCTCACGACGGCCGGGGCCCTGCCCGAGGGCGCCCGACCCGAGCTGGTGCTCCACGTCGATGACGCCAAGGTCACGCCCGGTTGATCGACTCATCCGCGCTCGACCTCTGGTTGCCCATCCGCATGGCAGAGTGCGACTCACCGACCGGCGCCGGCATTCGGTGCGACAATCCGACGGTGCCATGGATGCCCTTGCCGTCGGAGTCGAGCTCGGACCCCGATCCCATCCGTGAGAGCCTCGATCGGCTGCTGCGCAGCTGGGGAACGGCCTCGACGGCGACCACCCAGTCGTTGTTCGCCGATTGGGACGAGATCGTGGGCTCGGCGCTGGCGACCCATGCCCGACCTCGCTCGTTGCGTCAGGGAACCCTGGTCGTGGCCGTCACCGATCCGGCCTGGGCGACCCAGCTGCGCTTCCTCGAATCCGAGCTCCTGGCGCGGATCCGGGCCGCGACCCGTTCCGATGACGTGACGGCGCTACAGGTGCGGGTGGTCGGGGCGCGATAGGCCAGGACCAGGTCGCGATCTGGGGCGGTGCCGGGCTCGTTTTCCCCCGGCCAGGTGAGCGGGGTCGTCACACCCGTCTGGTAGACTGGACACATCGTGAATCACGCTCCTGACCTGCGTATTTCTGAATTTTCAGGCAGTCGGTAGACGCAGTGGATCACCGTTTCTCCCGCCCGTTCCGCGACGCCTGAAAGGCCACGCCTTGGCCACCACCACCGACTCCTACGACGCCAGTTCGATCACCGCCCTCGAGGGCCTCGAACACGTCCGCAAACGCCCTGGCATGTACATCGGATCGACCGGTGTCGGGGGCCTGCACCACCTGGTCTACGAGGTCGTCGACAACTCCGTCGACGAGGCCATGGCCAAGGAAGCGACGCGGATCGACATCACGATGTTGGCCGACGGGGGCTGTGAGGTCATCGACGACGGCCGCGGCATCCCCGTCGATCCCATGAAGGACCCCAAGTTGAAGGGGATGCCCGCGGTCCAGGCCGTGCTGTCCCAGCTCAACACCGGCGGCAAGTTCGACGGCTCGGGCTACAAGGTGTCGGGCGGTCTCCACGGGGTCGGCGTCTCGGTGGTCAACGCGCTGTCCGTGCGCTTCGAGTGCGAGGTCGATCGCAACGGCCAACGCCACTACCTCGACTTCGAGAAGGGGGGCCGGCTCAAGACCAAGCTCAAGGTGATCGGCAAGGCCCCCCGGGGTCGCACCGGTACCACCATCCGGTTCTGGGCCGACCCCGCCATCTTCACCGAGACCACCGAGTTCGCGGCGCGCGTGCTGCTCGAGCGCTTCCAGATGATGGCGTTCCTCAACCGGGGCCTCGAGATCCGCTTCCGCGACCAGCGAGCCGGCGCCGATCCCGAACCGGTCATCTACAAGTACGACGGCGGCATCATCGACTTCGTCCGCCACGTGAACCAGACCAAAGAAGCGCTGTTCAAGAAGGTCGGCTACTACGAGCAGGCCGAAGAGGACCAAGAGGTCGAGATCGCGTTCCAGTGGAACACGGGCTACAACGCCGACGGGTTGCACTCCTTCGCCAACGGCATCGCCACCATCGAGGGCGGCATGCACGAGGAAGGCTTCCGCAAGGCCATCACCAACGTGGTGAACAAGTACGCCCGGGCCCAGAACCTGCTCAAGGACAAGGACGAGAACCTGGCTGGTGAGGACATCCGTGAGGGTCTCACCGCCATCATCAGCGTGCGTCTGCGCGATCCCCAGTTCGAAGGTCAGACCAAGGGCAAGCTCGGCAACGTCTCGATGCGTTCGCTCGTCGAACGAGCCACCAACGACCGGCTCGGCCAATGGTTCGAGGAGAACCCGGCCGAGGGTCGCAAGGTGGTGGCCAAGGCCATCCAGGCCGCTCGCGCCCGCCAGGCGGCGCGCAGCGCTCGCGACGCCACGCGCCGCAAGTCCGCGCTCGAGGGCGCCGGCATGCCCGACAAGCTGAAGGACTGCGCCACCAACAACCCCGACGAAGCCGAGCTGTTCATCGTCGAGGGCGATTCCGCCGGCGGCTCCGCGACCCAGGCCCGCGATCCTTATCCGCAGGCGATCCTGCCCATCCGCGGCAAGATCCTCAACGTCGAGCGGGCCCGCATCGACCAGATGCTGAAGAACAACGAGATCCAGTCCCTGATCTCGGCCATCGGCGCCGGCGTCGGCGAGGAGTTCGACGTCACCAAGATCCGCTACAACAAGATCATCCTGATGTGCGACGCCGATGTCGACGGCAGCCACATCCGGACGCTCCTGCTGACCTTCTTCTTCCGGCAGATGAAGGAGCTGGTCGAGCGCGAGCACGTCTACATCGCCCAGCCGCCGCTGTACTCGACGGTGGTGGGGCGCGAGAAGCGCTACCTCAAAGACGATGCCGCCAAAGACGTGTTCCTGGCTGAGAACCCCAACCACAAGGCCCAGTTCCAGCGACTCAAGGGCCTGGGCGAGATGGACTTCGGTGAGCTCGGCGAGACCACGATGGATCCGACGAAGCGGACGCTGCTGCAGGTCTCGGTCGAGGCGGCGGCCATCGCCGACGACGTGTTCTCCCGGCTCATGGGCGACGACGTCGGGGCCCGCAAGGAGTTCATCCAGACCAACGCCAAGGACGTCCGGTTCCTTGACATCTGAATCAGGACACGACCATGAGTGATGTGACACCCCCGCCCACCGATGTGGACGGCGGCGCCAGCGACGACAACGGCAGCGGGATCGAGCCCATCGAGATCCAAGAGGAGATGGAGCGCTCGTTCCTCGACTACTCGATGTCGGTCATCACGGCGCGGGCTCTGCCCGACGCGCGCGACGGCCTCAAGCCGGTGCACCGTCGGATCCTCTGGGGCATGTACGACATGGGGGCGCGGCCCGACCGCCCGACGTTCAAGTGCGCGCGCGTCACCGGCGACGTCATGGGCAAGTACCACCCCCATGGTGACGGCGCCATCTACGACGCGCTGGTGCGCATGGGCCAGCCCTTCAGCCTGCGCCATCCCCTGATCCACTCCCAGGGCAACTTCGGCTCGCTCGACGACCCGCCGGCCGCCGCCCGCTACACCGAGTGCCGCTTGGCCGCGATCGCGTTGCAGATGTTGGCCGACATCGACGAGAACACCGTCGACTTCGAGGACAACTACTCGGGCGAGGTCCAGGCCCCCGTCGTCCTGCCCTCACGCTTCCCCAACCTGCTGGTCAACGGCAGCGAGGGCATCGCCGTGGGCATGGCCACCAAGATCCCGCCGCACAACCTGGGCGAGGTCGTCGACGCCGCCGTCCACCTGCTCGAACATCCCGACGCGACGCCCGACGACCTGATGCAGTTCGTCAAGGGCCCGGACTTCCCGACCGGTGGCCAGATCATGGGCCGCTCGGGGATCCTCGACGCCTACCGCACGGGCAAGGGCTCGATCCGGGTGCGCGGCGTGGCCGAGATCGAAGAGGGCCAGCGCAGCGACCGCATCGTGATCACGTCGCTGCCCTACCAGGTCAGCCCCAACGCGCTGCTGACCAAGATCAAGGACCTGATCGACGCCCGCGAGCTCGAGGGCGTCGCCGACCTCAACGACGAATCATCAGGCAAGACCGGCATGCGCATCGTGGTGAAGCTCAAGCGCGACGCCCCGGCCTACGTCATCCTCAACAACCTGTACAAGCGCACGCCGCTGCAGACGAGCTACGCGGTCAACACCGTGGCCCTGGTCGACGGCATCCCCCGGACGCTGAACCTGCGCGAGGCCCTGGTCGCCTACATCGCGCACCAGGTCGAGGTCATCACCCGCCGCACGCAGTTCCGCCTCGACAAGGCCAACGAGCGGATGCACATCGTCGAGGGCCTCATCCGGGCGCTCGACCTCATCGACGCCATCATCACCGCCATCCGGGCGTCCGACGATCGAGCGGCGGCCAAGACGGCGTTGATGGCCGAGCCGTTCGAGTTCAGCGACGTGCAGAGCGAGTACATCCTCGACATGACGCTGTCGCGCCTGACCCGGCTCGGCCGGTCGAACCTCGACGAGGAGATGGCGCAGCTGCGCGAGACGATCGGCGAGCTCCAGGCCATCCTGGCTGACGACGCCAAGCTCCGGGGCGTGATCAAGGACGAGATGGGCGAGATCAAAGAGAAGTTCGCCACGCCGCGGTTGTCCGAGATCAGCTACGACGTCGGCGATCTCGACATCGAGGATCTGATCGATGACGAGGACCTGGTCGTGACCATGACAGCCAAGGGCTACGTCAAGACGGTGGCGGCCGACGCCTTCCGCACCCAGGGTCGCGGTGGTCGCGGCGTGGCTGGGGCCAAGCTGCGCGACGAGGACTGGGTGAACCACATCATCCACACGTCGGCTCACGCCTACCTGTTGTTCTTCTCGAACCTGGGTCGCGTGTACCGCCTCAAGGCCCACGAGATCCCGATGAAGGATCGCACGGCGCGCGGCACTGCCATCGTGAACCTGCTGCCCCTGCAGCCGTCCGAGACGATCCAGGCCATCATCGACACCCGCGACTACGAGACCAACCGGTTCCTGTTCTTCGCGACCCGCAACGGTCAGGTGAAGAAGACCAAGTTCACCGAGTACGACTCGTCGTTGCGGGCCGGCATCATCGCCATCAACCTTCGTGACGGCGACGAGCTGGTCAAGGTGATCCCCACCAACGGGGGCGACGACATCTTCATGGTGAGCCGCGGCGGCATGACCATCCGGTTCAGCGAGGACGAGGTCCGATCGATGGGTCGGGCCGCGGCCGGGGTCCGAGGCATGAAGCTCAAGACCGGCGATCTGGTCGTGTCCTGCGACGTGGCCCGCGACGATGCCTCGATCCTCATCGTCACCGACGGCGGCTACGGCAAGCGGACCCAACTCGACCGCTTCAACCAGCAGGGCCGCGGCGGCCAGGGCGTGAAGGGCATCAAGATCACGGCCCGCAAGGGCGTGGTGGTCGCCGCCTTCATGGTCGGGCTCGACGACGACATCTTCGTCATCGCGTCGAGCGGCACGGTGATTCGCATGTCGGTCCGCGAGATCTCGTCGCAGGGCCGCGATGCCACCGGCGTGCGGGTGATGAACCTCGGCACCGACGAGACGGTTGCCTCGGTGGCCCCCGTGTTGCAGGCTGAGGACTGATCCCCTTCCCCGTTCACGTTCGCTCCCTTCCCCCTGACGAGTCACATCGGCACTCGGAGGCGGAGCCATGTCAGAGTCGAACGCGAGCCGGCGACGCGAGTCGGGTCAGGTCCTGCCGCTCATCGCGCTGTTGGTGGTCGTCGCTGTGGGCGCGGCGTTCCTGTTGGGACGCCTGGCCGACGAAGCCGTCGATCGGGCCCGGGCGCGCACGGCGGCCGACGCCGCCGCCCTGGCCGGCGTCGAGGGTGGAGAGCCCGCCGCATCGGACGCGGCGCGCGCCAACGGCGGTCGCCTGCTGCGCTTCGCGGCCGCTGACGGTGCCACCGAAGTGCGGGTCCAGGTCGGGGGCTCGGCGGCGATGGCGAGGGCTCGACCAGGGCCGCCCGGCGGGGTCCCGGACGACGACAAGTCAAGTGGCTCGGACCAGGGCGACACGCTACGGTCCATGCTCTCTCAAGCGGGGCTATAGCTCAGTCGGTTAGAGCGCATCCCTGATAAGGATGAGGTCGTTGGTTCGATTCCAACTAGCCCCACACAACCAGCCCCAGACGACGCGCCGAGGAGAACACCGATGAAGATGCTCCGGCGGGCGCTGGTGGCGCTGGGGATCGCCGGCGCCATCGCCGCCGTGCTCCGGCTCCGCGGGTCGGGGGGCACGCCCCCGCAGGCCGGGGGATGGCGCGAGCTGTCCGACACCGACCAGATCTGAGCATCGTGGGCGCTCATGCCGGGCTGGTGCGCCCGTGACGCGGGTGGCCGTGCTGGGCGTCGGGGCGGTGGGCGCCCGGGTGGCGCGCCAGTTGCTCTCGAGCGAGGGGGTTGCCGAGGTCGTGCTCCGCGACGAGCGCCAGGCCCGACTCACCACCATCGCCCGATCACTCGGGGACGGGGCCACGATCGATCCGGCGCCGTTCGGCGATCCGGTGGCGGGTGACGTGGTGGTGCTGGCCGGCCCGGCGGGCGACCACCCCGATCTGGCTCGGCGGTGCATCGAGCGAGGCCAGTCGGTCGTGTCGACGGCCGACTCGATCAGCGACGCGAAGGGCCTGCTCGACCTGGACATCGAGGCCCGCGAACGGGGTCTGTCGGTCGTCGTGGGCGGAGCCTTCGCCCCCGGGCTCACGTGCGTGCTGGCCGCCTACGCCGCCTCGCGGTTCGACGAGGTCGACGAGGTCCACGTGGCCAAGGTCGGTACGGGCGGGCGGGCCTGTGCCCGCCAGCATCACCGGGCCTTGGCGGGCATGGCCCTGGACTGGCGAGACCGCGGGTGGGTGCAGCGTCCGGCCGGAAGCGGACGGGAGCTGTGCTGGTTCCCCGATCCGATCGGGGCCGAGGACTGCTATCGGGCGGCGTTGGCCGATGCCCTGGTCCTGGTCCCGGCCTTCCCCGGGGTCACCCGGGTGACCGCCCGCCTGGCCGCCAACCGCCGGGACCGGCTCACGGCCCGGCTGCCCATGCTCTGGCCTCCGGATCCGGAGGGCGAGCCCGGTGCGGTGCGGGTCGAGGTGCGAGGCCGGCGCGGCGGTAGCCGCGACGTGACCGTGCTGGGCGCCATGGATCGACCGGCGGTGGCCGCCGGTGCGGTTGCCGCCCTGAGTGCCCTGTGGGCCGCCCAGGAGCGCCTGTCACGGCCCGGAGCGGCCGGCTTGGCCGAACTGGTCGACCCGGTGCCCTTCCTGGCCGAGCTGCGGCGCCGAGGGGTGCGCGTCGCGGTGTTCCAGCGCGACGCCGGCGGGGCTCTGGCCTGAGGTCGGCGGCGGTTGGCGCGAGCCCCACCGCCGGAGGGTTATCCACAGGCCTGTGCTGTACGGCCCAGAGCTCTAGTCCGGACGGCCCATACGCCAATCACCGGACGTAGGCGCAGGTCAGAGGCGTTATCACGCTGCGTGGTAAATTCAAATTACACCTCTGAAATTCAATGAAAATCGGCACCACACCTAAAGTTCTCCCCAGGCGGCGACGAAGACTCGGTGCGTTGGAGCGAGGGAGGGCGATGCCAAATGAGCACCACACAAACCGAGACCCAGGAACTGTCCCGTTTGATCGAGCTGCACCTGCCGCTGGTCAAGCACATCGTGTTCCAGGTCGCCGTGCACTTTCCCCGGCATGTCGACCGGGACGAGCTGGCGAGAGCCGGAGCGCTGGGGCTGGTCGAGGCCGCCCGCCGCTACGACGAGTCCCGAGGGGTGCCGTTCGATCGATTCGCCGCCCAGCGGATCCGGGGGGCGATCCTGGACGCGGTCCGGGCCGCCGACTGGGCGCCGCGCTCGGTGCGCACGCTGGCTCGACGCCTCGAGGGCGTGGAGCAGCGGCTGGCCACTGAGCTGGGTCGAGTCCCGTCGGCGCCGGAGATGGCCGAAGCGCTGGGCATGACCAACGAAGAGCTGGCTCGCCTGCAGGATCGGCTGTTCCGGTCCGTCGTGCTGGCCCTCGAACACGAGGTCAACGACGCCGGCGAGGAAGACCTGACCCTGGTCGACGTGCTGTGTGACCGGAGCGTCGTCGAGCCGCTCGAGCAGCTCGAGACCCGAGAGCTCCACGCCTACCTCCGTGACGCCGTGCACCTGCTGCCCGAGCGCCACCGCCTGGTGATCGTCGGCTACTTCCTCGAGGGCCGCACCTCACAGGAGCTGGCCCGGTTCCTCGGCGTGACCGAGTCGCGGGTGTCCCAGCTGCGGTCCGAGGCCCTGACCATGCTCAAGGACGGGATCGAGGCCCAATACGCCGGACCCGTGACCCCGCCCGACCACAGCATCGGACGGGTGGCCCGGCGCAAGGCGAGCTATGCCGCCGCCATCTCCGAGGCCAGCGCCTGGCAGAACCGCCTCGACGACGTGGCCGTGGCCCCGGCCTGACCCGTCGCCCCGATGGGGCGCCCGCGGTGAGAACTGGTTCTGGCGTCGTCCTCCGGGGCGACGCCAGAGCTCTTTTCGCCCTGGCCAGAGGGCTTGCCTCCGCTCTGTAATTGTGTAACTATGTAATCATGAATTCTCGAGCGCGAGCGTGGTCGGTCACCGAGGTCCGCAGCTGGTTCGCCGGCCGGATGCCCGACGGATGGTTCCCCCAGCCCCCCGAGGTGAGCGCCGATCGCGAGGAGATCCTCGTCGTCGGCCAGCTCGAACCCCCGGCGGCGGCCGCCGACCTGACCGGCGACGAAGCCGAGGTCGCCCACCGGGCTCGGATCGACGGCTTCCGTGAGGACACCCGGGACCGACGCATGAAGATCGCGTCCGAGGCCGAAGTCCTGTGGGGCCGCAAGGTCTCGTGGGGCGCTCGTTGCGGCGACGTCGAGGAGCTGTTCACGACGCACAGCGCGCCGGTCATGACCAGGTTGCGCATGTCCGAACGCGCCGTGCTCGACACCCTGATCGATGCCGGCGTGGCCCGCAGTCGCAGCGAGGCTCTGGCCTGGTGCGTGCGGCTCGTGCAGCGCCACCAAGGCGAATGGATCGACCAGCTGCGCGAGGCCATGAGCCACGTCGAACAGGTCCGCTCCGACGGGCCGGATCTTCTAGGTTTGGGTCACCCGTCGCTGGCAGTTCCACTGCCTTGCGCCGTGTGAGCCTGGTTGCCGGTGTGGCGGTACCGGAGGTAGAGCAGCGCTCCGCCGACCAGGATCAGCAGGGTCAACAGGATGACGATGACCAGACCCGTCGTGTTCGAGGGATCCGATGTGGCCAGCTTGGGGTCGCCACCGAAGGTCGTGACGGTGTCGGCCGCTCGACTGGAGCTGGCATAGACGGCCCTCGTCACCGAGGTGAGAGCGCTGAGATCGGGCATGGATCCTCCTCGACGGCGAACCTACCGTCGAATCGGCCGGCTGGGTCAGCGGCGGGGGAGACCGCGGAACCGTTCGAGCCACTCGTCGTGCAGGTGGCCGTTGGTGGCCAGGCCCGACCCGAGGTCGGCCCGCTCGGTGCCCGCTTCCAGATCGGTGAACCGGCCGCCCGCCTCGGCCAGGATGACCGGCATCGGGGCCACGTCCCAGAGGGCCACCTGGGGATCGCACATGGCATCGATCCGGCCCGTGGCGACGAGGGCGTAGCCGTACCCGTCGCCCCAGGTCCGCAGGGCGGCGCCTGACGCCCGGGCGGCGGCGACCATCTCGTCGCTCCAGTAGTCGAACCCGGTGGCCGACAGGTACGAGCCGGCGACGCGCGTGCGGTCGCTGACCCGCGCCGGTCGGCCGTTGACGAAGCAGCCGAGGCCCCGGGCGGCGTACACCATCTCGCCGAGGGCGGGCATGTTGATGATGCCGATGGCGGGACCGGTGGCGTCGTTCACCGCGAGCAGGTTGGTGTACAGGGGGACCCCATGGGTGAAGGCCTTCGTCCCGTCGATCGGATCGATGATCCAGGTCCGCTCCGAGGTGCCGGTGAGGTCGTCCTCCTCCTCGCCGAGGATCGTGTCGTCACCGAAGCGACTGCTGATCTGCTCGCGCACGAAGCGCTCCGCGGCCTTGTCCGCCTGGGTCACCGGCGTGCCATCGCCCTTTCGTTCGATCTCGAGCGTCGCCGACTGGAACCACTCGAGGGTGATCTCGCCGGCTTGGCGCACGATGTCGACGGCCGCGTCGAGCAGCGTCGCGAGGAACTCGGTCTCGTCTGTCACCCTGGCATCATCGCGCTCGTCGAACCGGCCGCTAACGTGCCGAACTCGAAACCCGATCGGAGCAAGCCGATGCGAGCCGCTGTCCTCGAAGGTGTGGGCCTCCCTCTGCAGGTCCGTGACGATGTGGTGATCGAGGACCCCCACGGCGGCGAAGTCCTGGTTCGCGTCACCCATTGCGGCGTGTGCCACAGCGATCTCAGCCTGGTCGATGGTGATCTTCCGCCGCTCACGCCGGTGGTGCTGGGCCACGAAGCGGCCGGCGTGGTCGAGGCCGTAGGTCCTGGGGTGAGCACCCTCGTGGTCGGCGACCACGTCGTGTTGACGCCCTGCCCTCCGTGTGGGCACTGCTACTGGTGCGTTCGAGACGAGCACAGCCTGTGCGTCAACGGGCACTCGCTCATGACCTCGGCCCATCCCGACGGCGGGACGAGGCTGAGTCGCAACGGCGAGGTCGTGTACCGGGGCGTGGGAGTGGCGGCCTTCGCCGAGCAGGTCGTGATCCAGGAGTCGGGGGCCATCAAGATCCCGCCCGAGGTGCCGCTCGAGGTCGCCTGCGTCATCGGGTGCGCGGTGCAGACGGGCGTCGGCGCCGCGCTCTACACCGGTGCGGTGGGTCTGGGCGACACCGTGCTCGTGATCGGGCTGGGCGGGATCGGCCTGTCGATCGTGCAGGGAGCGCGGATCGCTGGGGCTCGGACGATCATCGCCTCGGATCCGTTGGCCGAGCGCCGCGACGCGGCGTCGAGGTTCGGCGCGACGCACGTGATCGATCCCCTCGGCGACGATGTCGTCTCGACGACCCTCGCCCTCACCGAGGTCGGGGTCGACGTGGCCTTCGAGGCCCTGGGCCGGGCGAGCCTCATCACCGATGCCTTGGCGGCCACCCGGTCCGGGGGATCCACCGTCATGGTCGGCGTGCCCCCCTTGGACGAGCAGCTCGTCATCGCCTCACCCACCGTGTTCGGGGCCACAGCCAAGCGGTTGATCGGCTGCCTCTTGGGCAGCGTCAACTCGATCCGCGACATCCCGCTGCTCGTGTCGCTGTGGCAGTCCGGTCAACTCGATCTCGACGGCCTCATCACCACCCGACGCCCCCTCGAAGAGATCAACGACGCCTTCGACGACCTCCGCGCAGGTATTGGCATCAGGACTGTCATTTCCATGTAGCGCCAGTTGAGCCAGGCACGCCGGGGCGCCGTCTGCGTGTCACCATGGCAGCGTGAACGAACCGGAAGCCCCAATGCAGAAGGTCGGCCATCGCTGGCGGCGCGTGCTCGTGGTCGTGCTGGCCGTGCTGACCTGCGTGTCGATCCTGACCAGCGCCGTCGGCGTGTGGGCGCACAGGACCTTGCTCAACACCGACTCGTGGGTGGCGACCGTGGGGCCGCTGGCCAAGGACCCCGCCGTCCAGAAGGCCGTCGCGACCGAGGTGAGCAATCAGCTCCTCTCAGTGGTCGACGTCGAGAAGTTCGTCAAGGAGGACCTGCCGCCGAGGGCCAGCGGGCTGGCGGCTCCGCTCAAGACGGCGGTGCAGCAGTTCGTCTTCGCCGCCACCGAGAAGCTCATGCAGACCGAGCAGTTCCAGCAGTTCTGGGTGCAGGCGAATCGGGTGACCCACCAGCTCGCGGTGAAGGTCCTACGGGGTGAGAACGGCGCGGTCCAGACCAGTGGTGGGACGGTGGCGCTGAACCTGCTCCCGCTCGTGGGCCAGGCCTACAAGTTGGTCCAGGAGAAGGCGCCCGGGGTGCTGGGCACCAGTTCTGACGCGCCCGACATCACCTTCAGCACGCCGGTCGACGAGGCCCGCTCCGAGCTGAGCGCGGCGATCGGGCGTCCGTTGCCCGAGGACTTCGGTGTGATCACGGTGTTCCAGTCCGACAAGCTCAAGGCCGCGCAGGACGCCGTGACGCTGTTCGATCGGCTCGTGATCGGCATGCTGATCCTCACGGTGCTGCTCGCCGCGGCGACGATCCTGCTGGCCCCGCGCAAGCGACGGATCATCATCGGACTGGCGCTCGGCACCGTCGTGGCTCTCGGCCTGGCCAATGCTGCCATCAACGCCCTCAAGAGCCAGGTCGTCGACCTGGTCAAGGACGACACGGCGCGCGGCGCGGTGAAGACCACCGTGAACGAGCTGGTGAGCCGGCTGCAGCTCATCACCCACGTCCTGTTGGCCATCGGGCTGGCGGTCGCCATCGTGGCCTTCCTCACCGGTGACAGCCGGTGGGCGCGGCGCATACGGCGGCGCAGTGCGCTGATGGCCCGGGCGGTGAGCGGCCAGGTCGACGCCGACGGACTGCCCGCTCCGGTGCGTTGGGCCCGTGGGCACGTCGCCGAGCTGCGGTGGGGCGCGTTGGTCCTGGCCGTGCTGGCGCTGTTCTTCGTCGTCAGCGGATGGGTGGGGCTCCTCGTCACGCTGGTCGTGCTCGGACTGTTCGAGGCCGCCGTCACCTACGTCGCCACTCGCGCGAGCTACCCGGTCGGCCCGCTTAGTCGCTAGAGCCCGGTGCGCGGCTTCGATGCGTCCCTCGCGCACGGCCCGCTCGAGCAGCTGGAAGTCGCGCTCGTTCTGGTCGGCGTAGTCGACGGCGAACGACGCCAGTGAGTCGTCGAACTTGGTGCTCTTGCCCAGGTAGCCGCTGAGCAGGGCGGCCAGTCCGCTGCGGGCATGGGCCCGGGCCAGGGTGCCCGCGCAGAGCGGCGGCGTAGTCACGCAGCGCCGCGGGTGACATGGCGGCCGTGTCGGCTGACCCCTTCATGTCCCGGAGCTGGCGGATGTAGAAGCAGCGTCCGTCGAAGCCGGCCCAGCCCAGCATCATGTCGCTCACCGCCTGCATGTAGTGCTGACCGACCACGACGCGCTCGCCGTGGTTGCCGTGCTGGCTCGACCCGAGGAACGGCTCGAGGATCGACTCCTCGGCCTCTTTCACCTGCAGGAACAGCGGTTCGCCGTTGACCCGACCGACGAGGAGCGCGATCGAGCAACGGGTGCCGACGCTGCCGACCCCGACCACCTTGCGGGCGGCATCGACGAAGCGGAAGTTGTGCAGCAGGAGCCGGCGGTCGTCGGGCAGCGTGGCCAGGTAGCAATCCATGAGATCGCTGGTGTGGTCCATGATCCGCGGATCGCTGATGCGCTCGATGACCGGCGGGTCCTCGGTGATCCGCAGCTGGCCGTCGACCACCTCGGTCAGCTTGGCGAAGGCCTTGAGGTTGGTGTTGGCCCGCGCCTTGTTGATCACGGCCATCTGCGCCCTGGCCAGAGGTCCGGGTTCGACGGTGCCCGCCTGGACCTCGTCGACGTCCATCCGCTCGTACCAGATGTGCAGGATCCCGGTGTTGGCGTAGGTCTCCATGCCGGTCCGGTAGGCGCGCCCGACCGCCGTGGCGGCTGCGATCGCCTTGGTCTCCGAGAAGCCGTTGGCTCGCGACGCGACCACCATGCTGGCGGCCAGCCGCTTGAGGTCCCACTCCCACGGCCCCGGCAGCGTCTCGTCGAAGTCGTTGACGTCGAAGACGAGGTGGCGCTCGGGGGTGGCGTAGAGCCCGAAGTTCATCAGGTGGGCGTCGCCACAGATCTGCACGTCGACCCCGGTGCGAGGCGTGCCGGCCAGATCGTGGGCCATCACATAGGGCGAGCCGCGGAAGTAGGCGAACGGTGAGTCGAGCATGCGACCCCAGCGGATCGGCACCAGCTCGGGCACGCGGTTGCGGTTCGTCCACTCGGTGAGCTCGAGCGGGTCGGGCCGATCGGGCGGCGGGGTCCAGCCGGCGTGGCTCGTTCGCGGGGCGATCTCGCGCAGGGCCCGTCCCCGCTCGTAGAGCTCGTTTCTGGTGTCGTCCGGGAACGCCGACAGCTCGGCGCGACCCACTGGGATCAAGGTGTCGGTCATCGCGGCCTCCGCGGGCTCGACGGGAGAGTCGAACCTACACGAGGCGGTGCGAACCGCCGAACGCTCAGCTGGGTTCGGGCGCGGCGACCCTCGTCGGAAGCGGAGGCTCGACCATGGGCGGCGCGGCCATGGGCGCCGAGGGCGCCTGAGCCTTGGGCGTCGCGAACAGCGACGACGGCGGCTCGGCCAGCGTGGCTTGGGCCATGGTCGCTCGGATCTCGCCGGCGCGGGTGAAGTAGATCGACGCCACCCGGTCGATGGCCTGGTGGTCGAGCACCAGCGGCGTGCCGTTGTACGAGCAGACCGCCCGGAGGATCTTGCAGACCTCCTTGGGCAGGTACGGGCGCAGATCGCCGTCGCCGAGATCCCGGCTCACCCCGCGGAGGTGGTCCTCGGCGCCCGGCGCGATGGCGATCCCGGCGGCCTTGGCCGAACGGTGCGAGGACCTCGTCGAACTCGCCGTCGTTGATCGACGCCACCAGGATCTTGTTCTGGATGCGCCGATAGAAGGCTTCGTCGCCCAGGGTCTCGGGATCGAGGTTCGTCGAGAACACGACCTTCACGTCGAAGGGGATGTCGAAGCGGACGCCGTAGCTCAGCGACAGGTAGTCGAGGCGGCGGTCGAGGGGCACGATCCAGCGATTGAGGAGGGTCTCGGGGCTCACGGTCTGGCGGCCGAAGTCGTCGATGACCAGCAGCCCGTTGTTGGCCTGCATCTGGATGGGCGCCAGGTAGATCCCGTTGTTGGCCTCGTAGGTGAGATCCATCATGCTGGGGGTGAGCTCGCCACCGACGACGATGCTCGGGCGGCGACAGAGCACCCAGCGCGGATCGAGATCGTGAGGTTGGTCATCGAGCGGCTCGTGGATGACGGGATCGAAGACGCTGATGATCTGGCTGTCGACCTCGACGGCGCGGGGGACATACACCGGATCGGTGTGCACGCGGATGAGGCGCTCGGCCACGCTGGTCTTGCCGGTGCCGGGGGGCCCGTACAGGAACATCGCCCCTTCGGTGAGCAGGGCCGGGCCGAGCTCGTCGATGAGCCGGTCGCCGACGACCAGGTCGTCGAACGCGATGCGCATCGATCTCCCGGCTCACCGTCGGCGCCGCCTGCTGGCGCCAGATCATGGTGTTGTAGTCGCGCAGGCTCACCGGGGTGGTGCCCGCGTACCGGCACAGCTCCATGCGCTCGCGGGCGGTGTCGCGTCCTTGTTCGGTGAGCTCGAAGATGTAGTCGCGGCCTTCGAGGCCGAGCAGGTCGATGTGGCGCAGATCGCGCAGCTCCTCGACGACCGTGGTGATGATGGCAACGCTGAGCCCCAGCCCCGCGCTCAGCTTCAGCGTCGAGGATCGACCTTCATAGAGCGCTCGGCGGAGCGCGAGATCCTGTACGAGCGAGCTGGGAACACCGAGATCCTCGATGGATTTCGGCGCACGCGGCATCTCCGCTTGATCCATAGTTCGACGTCCTCCTCAGTGGGTCGACCCCTGACCCATCGACACCTCGCGCATGGGTCTTAAGGGAACCGCAACGTTGGAGCTAGCCGTTGAGCGATCGCTCCCAGGCGGGTTCACCTACGTCGGACCGAGGCTGGGCGTGCTGGGCGGCGGTGACGACCACGACGATCGCCGCCCCGGCGACCCCGAGCGCCATCCCGGCGGCGAGGCCCCACACCGCACCGGCGGCGACCGCCGCCACCGCCAACTGGACGCCGATGACGCTCAGCCGGACCGGCTCGGCCAGTGCGTCGAAGCGGCGATGGAAGCGGTGCAGGCCCTCGATGGTGGTGATCCGGGCGCTGAGCAGCACGGCCAGGCCTCGCACGAGGCCGAACGCGGTGGCGATGGCCAGCGCGGCGGTCGGGCTGGCCCCCACGATGGCGGCGACGATCATGAGGTACAGGGCGGCGGTCATGATGTAGGTGGCCAGCCCGAAGCCGATCTGCCAGCCGAACCCGCCCGCGTAGACCCACGGGCGGTACTGGCCCAGCCACAGCTCGTTGACCTGGCGGGCGTGGTACGGCAGGTGCCAGCCGAAGGGCCGGGCGTCGGACAGCGCCGTCACGAGGGCCAGCCCGGCCAGGATCGCGCTCGCCGTCGCGGGGCCGAGGCCGGCGGCGTGTACGACGGCGGCCAGGCCCGCGGCCAGGGCGCCGAGCGTGGCTCCACCGAGGATCGAGCCGAGGATGAACCAGGTCGCGGTGACCCCGTAGCGGTGGCCGCGACCGCGTTCGGCCAGGGGGGTGATGGTCGACAGCATCGACAGCCCACATGGCGACCAGGTCGAGCGCACGGCGGCGGCCACCGCGATGGCCGCTCCGAGTACGACGACGAGCTCGTTCATGGGCGGGTCTCCCTCATCGGCGCGAGATGGTGACGGTGCTCAGCACGTGGTTGAGGCGGCGGGTCAGCAGGCCCCGCAGCGTGTAGCTGCCGACCACGACGTAGAGGCAGAACGCGCGCTGGTGGGCGGTGAAGAACCACTGCGCCCCGGCCTGGCCCGGCAAGGGACGTTGCAGGCGGTTGGGGCCGAAGGCGTTGGCGGGCACGGGCCAGGGGTGGCCGGACGAGGCGAACAGGGCGGTGCCGACGGCGTCGGGTCCGTGCTCGAACAGCGACACGAACAGGTTGCGCGGCCCCATGCGATCCAGGGCCCCTCCGCCGAAGTCGCCGCGCTCGGAGGGCAGGGCGAAGTCGGCCAGCTGCAGCACCGTGGTGGGTCGCTCGACGACGGCGCTGGGGCGACCCGGCGAGCCGGCTGGGGCAACGGCTGCGTCGCGCACGTAGATCTCGCCGTCCCACCCCGAGGGGACCTCGGCGGTGAGGCCGTGGGCCGAGATCCTGGTCATGGCGTCGGCTCCGAGTCGTCGACCTGGCCGTACAGGCTCGGGTGGCCCGGTCCGATCCCGGCAGCCCGGAGCTCTTCGTCGGCGCGCCGTTCGCGTTCGATGCCGTTCATGCGGGCCGAGCGCCCTTTGGCGCCGGCACCCCGGTCGGGATGTCCGCCCGGTGCCAGGCCCGCATCGGCGCAGGCCTGGTCGAGCAACGACGAGACCTGCGTCCACGTGGTGCCCGACCCCTCGCCGACCACCCGGCCCGTCACTCCGTCGGCCAGGACGAAGTACGGGCTGACGGGCACCTGGTAGTCCTGCCACGCGGTGGAGGACATGACCGTCTTGGCTGGGCCCTCGGCCAGTGCGGCCACGGCCGAGGTGCTCTCGGACTCGGGGCCCTTGGTGACGATGACCAGGTGGGTGTCACGACCAGGAAGGTGGTCGCCGGCGCCTTCGCGGAACGCGTCCCAGAAGTTGCCGCACGTCAGACAGCCGCTCGAGAGGAAGGCGAGCAGCGTGGTGTGGGGCCGGTCGACGACCCCGACGACCACCGCCGAGCCCGCTGGTGTCGTGCCGATGACGTCGAAGGCCGGCGTCGTAGCGGTGGTGGTCGGGCGCGGCGTGGCCACCCCGACCTGGGTGCGCATCGGTGGATCGGCCTGCGGTTCGGATCGCGTGTCGTCGCCGTACACGTCGGCTCCGAGGTCGTGGAGGCGACGCAGGATCTCGGCGTGGCTGCGCAGGAGCCCCACGACGAGCACGGCGAGCAGGGCCAGCACGACGCCCTCGACGATCACGAGCGCAAGCATCGAGGCGCTCCTCTCATGATCGAGGGGAGCCGAGACGGAAGGCCACGGCCGCGGGCTCGTGGTCGGCCTTGACGGCGTCGAGGGTGTCGGGCAGCACGCTCATGAGCGCAACCAGCAGATAGCCGCCGATCGTGACCAGTCCGACGCCGACGAGTCGTTCGGCGAGGGACGCGCCGTTGGCCACGGCCAGACCGGGGGCGTCGGCCACCGCGGCCACGATCAGGACCATCGCCGCCGCCGCGTCGACGGCGACGTGCACCCGCGACGGCGGCGCCGAGCGATCTCCGAAGCACCCGCAGGACGCGGCGGCGTCGCCGAGACGGAGCAGGCGGGCGCTGATCCAGGTGAAGGCCACGAACAGGACCGCCGCCGCGGCGGCCGGGCCCCGCCCCCCGATGGACACGACCAGCGCGGCCAGCCCGACCTCCACCACCGCCAGGATGCGCACGAGCGCGACGTTGGCCCCGAGGCCGAGGGCTCGCATCGAGCGCACGGTCGGATCGGGCTGACGGCCCTTGGACACGCCGCCGACGGCGAGCAGGATCGCCACCATTGCGGCCAGGCCACTGAGCACGCTCACCTCGACGATCCTAGGAGCCTTGCTCGCTGGTCGTGAATCACCGGCGGATCCTTGGCGGACGCCAGCGGGATGGACGAACCCTGTCAGCACCCCGCCCATTGGTGCTCGAGCCGGTAGATCCTCACGTGGTTGATGTCGGCCACGGGCTGATAGCTCGACATCATGTTGGCCAGCGAGGGCACGCTGAACAGCGGGACCTTGCCCGAATCACGGAGGTCGGCGGGGCTGGTGTCGACGATGAGCGTCGGCCGGGAATGGTCGAGATCCTCGCAGAGGTCCTTGAACGCGCCCTTGGTGGGCTGACCTTGATCGATCCCGGTCACGAAGTTGGTGTGGGGGAATCGTGTGGCCATGGGCCGCTCGCTGGCCCACGTGATCTCGGAGTACGAGCCCCAGACGAACACGGATTGCTTCGGGGTCGACAGGTGGTCGACCTCGGCCGCCACCTTCTTGTACGGGGGGAGATCGGGTCGGGGCATGGCCACGGTGATGGCCAACCACAGGGTGGTCGTGGCGCCGGCCACGGCCATGGTCCGGCGCAGGGTCACCTGAGCGATCTGCGTGGCCCCCACAGCGGCCAGCGGCGGGAGCATCTGGAAGAAGTAGTGGCCGAAGAAGTGGCCGCCGACCGCCACACCGACGAAGGCCGATCCGAGCCAGAGCCAGAGGTCCACGTGCATCCGCCGCTCGGGCCACGCCCTGGCCGCCAACCACACCATGACGACGTGGCTGGCCGCGTAGGCGGCTGTGCTCAGCGCGGCGACGCCGACGGTGCCGAGCAGCGAGTAGACCCCGAGGTAGCTGCCGTTGCTCGAGATGTTCCAGAACAGGAACTGGCGCATCCCGAAGAGGGCGGCCACACCCAGGTAGGCCAGGCCGCCGGTGGCGGTGAGCGTCGCCAACTGGCGGCGACCGTCGGGTTGGTGCCAGAGGTTGTAGGCGACGGGAACGATGGTGAACGCGGCCGGCTGCTTGATGAGGACGGCCACCACGAGGGCCAGCGCGGCGGGGATGGCGTAGCCACGGCGGCTGCACCACCACGCGAGGGTGATCGGCAGCAACATGAACGCCTCGAAGCCGGCGGCGTGGGCGTCGTTGAACGGGAAGGTGGCGGTGGCCAGGACGAAGAGCACGGCCACCGCGACGCGGTGCTTCCACGCGGTGCAGAGGGCGGTGCCGATCAGCAGGCCGGTGGCCGCTTCGAGGACCACGGTGAGGACGCGCACCGGTACGAGGCTGTTGCTGTGGGTCGTCCAGAAGCTCAGCGTGTAGACGTAGAACAGCACTGGAGGCTTGCGGTCGACGAGGCTCGTGTACAGGTGGCCGCCCCGGAGCAGACCTTGCGCGATCGAGCCGACGGTCGACTCGTCCGCATCGAGCCGGTTGGACGTGAAGATCGGGAAGTGGACGAGGAGCCCGACGCCCAGGACGAGCGAGAAGGCGAGGGCGGTGCGTTGGAGGCGGGCTCCAGCCGCACCGATGGTGGTAGGCGCGCTCACGCCGACTGTCTCCCATCAGCCACGGCCCACGAGCCTGCGGGACGACGTCGGCCTCGGTCAAATCCGTTCGGCCCGGACGCGGCTCTCACCTGCTCAGGGCCTCCACGGCTGTCATTTCTAGCCGGGCCTGCCGTCTCGTGCCGGGAGAATCGAATCGGCGGCGATCAGCTGATCACGAAGGTCAGGCCCACCTGCGATTCGAGCGTCGCGCTCATGGCATGCAGGGACACGGACCAGGTCTGATCTCCGACGATGCCGTCGGCGGTGACCCCGCCCCAGCCTTGGAAGGCGACGACCGATGCCCGCGTGAGGGGACCGAAGTCACCGTCGATCGGACCGGGTCCGGTGCCCCACTCGCCGGCGCCGTTGGTCAGCACCGTCTGCAGGCTGGTGACGACGGCCCCCGTCGAGCCCGACTGCAACGTCGGCATCGGACCACCGTCGGGCAGGGCCGCCCAGGTGAGCGGTCCGACGATCCCGTCAGCGGCCAGACCCGCCCCGCTCTGGAACTGGATCACGGCCGCCTCGGTCGCCGGGCCGAAGATGCCGTCGACGACGAGCCCGAGGTCTGGGGTGCGGCGGATGGCTCGTTGAGCCCGCCGAACGGCCGGACCGCTCGCCCCGGTCGTGATGGTCGGTTCACCTGGATTGGGCATGGCGGCTCCGTCCGTCGCGGTTCCCACCCGATCGCGACCGTAGTCGCGCCGGATCAGAGCACAGCGAGGAGGTCGACCACGAACACGAGCGTCTCGCCGCCGCGGATGACACCGCCCGCGCCCGCCTTGCCGTAGCCGAGGTGCGGCGGGATCACGATGCGTCGACGTCCGCCGACCTTCATGCCCGCCACCCCCTGATCCCAGCCCTTGATGACCTGCCCGGCGCCCAGACCGAACTGGAAGCTGTCCCCGCGGTCCCACGATGCGTCGAACTGCTGGCGGGTGCTCCAGGCCACGCCCACGTAGTGGACCTCGACGTCATGACCGGGCGTCGCCTCGGCGCCGTCGCCCTCGATCAGGTCCTCGATCAGCAGCTCGGCCGGAGGCGTCTCGCCCGGGGGCACATACACGTGAGGCTTGGCGGTCGGGTCGTCCGAGTCGGTCATGGCCGGCACACTACCGGCGTGGCTCAAGGGGTCGGTGTCCGGTCCTCGCACCCGTGGGGCGAGCCGTGGTCAGCCAGCAGGTCGAGGAACGGCTGGGCCTCGAAGGCCTCGGGACCGAGCACACCGGCGCCGCTCCAGGCGCCCGAGTCGAGCAACTCGAGAGCCACGGCTGGTCCCACGGCGGTCTGCCACACGACGGCCTGGCATCCGTAGTCCGTCATCGTCTGCTCGTTGTCGGCGACGTGGTAGAGGTACACCTCGCGGTGTTCCCCCGCCGGATCGAGACCCGTCACCCACGTCCCGGCGCAGGTGCGGCCGGTCATGCGGTCGCCCAGGGTCACCGGATCGGGCAGGGCGGCGGCGACGACATCGCGGGGGCTGACCGCGCGCCCCGCCGACCTGGATCGGCTCGGTCGAGTCGAGTCCCGTCTTGTGCAGCACCTTCAGGACCTCGATGAACTCGTCGCCGAGGCCGTATTTGAACGTGACGCGATCGGTCTCGACCCACCGCGGCACCAGGAGGACCTCTTCGTGCTCGACGTTGACGCACTCGACCGATCCGATGCCCTCTGGGAACACGAACGTCTCGGGCTCGCTGAACGGGGGCGTGGTGAACCACCCGCGGTCGCGCTCGTAGATGACCGGCGGGTTGAGGCACTCCTCGATGGTCGTCCAGATGTTGAAGGTCGGGGCGAAGTCATAGCCCGACACCTCGAGGTTGGCGCCGTCGCGGACGCCGACCTCGTCGATGCGACTGAAGAGCGTGTCGGCGGCGTGGCGGGCGAAGACGTCCGACAGGCCCGGCTCGACACCCATGCCGACCAGCGCCAACTGGCCGCGCTCGCTCCACTGCTCGGCCAGCGCGAACTGGTCGTCGCCGAGCTTCACCCCGACCTCGGAATAGGGATGGTCCGGGTGGCGGCTGGACAGGCTCATGGCCATGTCGAGGTAGGTGACGCCCGATGCAAGTGCGGCGCGGAAGATGGGCATCACGAATCGAGGATCGACGGCGTTGAGCACCGCGTCCACCTGGTGGGCGGCGATCAGCGCGGCGATCGAGGGCTCGTCACCGGCGTCGACCTGGGCGGCGGTGAACCGGTCGTCGCCGTAGCGGTCGACGACCGAGCGGGCCCGGTCGAGGGAGTAGTCGGCGACCACGACCTGTTCGGCGAAGCGGCGACGAGCGACGATGGCGCACGTCGAGCTGCCGACCCCTCCGGCGCCGAGGATCAACAGCTTCATCGCTGCTCCTCATGGCGGACCGCTTCGAGCGCGGCGGCGACGGCGGCGTTGACGGCGGCTTGCATGTTGCGGCCGAGCCGAGCCAGGGTCGGCACGCGCCAGGGCCGGGTGGCGACGAACTTGGCCACCGCGGCGACGTCGGCGGTTCCGTCGGGTTGGCTCAACCCGAACACGTCGTTGTCGATGCCGTCGTCGGCACCATGGTCGCTGATCCCTCGGAACGCGGTCCAGGGCACGTCGTGGCTCTCGCAGACCTCGGCGATGGCCGAGGTCTCCATGTCGACGGCGGTGAACCCGGCCGTGGCGAAACCAGCCAGCACGTCGGCATCGACGATCAAGTCATCGGTGGTGATCAGCGATCGACCGGGTGTGGTCGGACCCAGCGGCGTCGGATGGTGCTCGCGACCACTGGTGTGACCGACCACCCGATCGGGCACGACGACCTCGCCGATCCGCAGGGTCGGATCGAGACCGCCGGCGATCCCCACGATCAACAGGTGGTCGGGCTCGGTCAGCTCGAGGATCCGGGTCGCCACCTCAGTGGCGGCGGCGGTCCCCATGCCGGTCATCATGGCCGTGATCTCGGTCCCCGCCACCGAACCGACGAAGGTGACCGGGCCCTCGGAACTCGGGCCGGGTGCGCGTTGCAGCCCCGCCGCCTTCACGAACGGGCGCAGCTCGGGGCGCATGGGCGCGAGCACGGCGATCCGTCGGGCCGTTCGATCTGCGGGCACGACCTCAGTCTGCCCTCAGCAGCGAGGGCCCGCCGGTGCCACACTGGACGGATGCAGCCGCTCGCCGTGCATCACGTCTCGATCAACGTCCCGGATGTCGCCGTGGCCGTCGACTTCTACGTGGACGTCCTCGGCTTCGAGCTCCGTGGCGACCGGCCCGACTTCGGCTTCGGCGGGGCCTGGCTCGACGCTGGAGGCCAGCAGCTCCACCTCATCGAGGCGCCTGCTCCCAAGAACCTGGGCCAGCACTTCGCCGTCCAGGTGGGCGACATCGACGCCACCGTCGACGAGCTGCGGGCCCGCGACATCGACGTCTCAGATCCCTCGCCCGTCGGGGCGGGGCGTCAGTGCTTCTTGGTCGATCCCGCCGGCAACACTGTCGAGCTCATCGAGCCCCCGACCTGAACCACCTCCGGGCGGCCGACGAAGTCACCATCGACTCCACTCGGTCATGCGGATCGGAGAACACGATGTGGCCACGAGCGATCTTCGGACTGGTGCTCTGCTTCGTGGGCGGGCTGTGGATCGCCCAGGGCATCGGCGTGGCCAAGGGCTCGGCGATGACGGGCCACGGTGGGTACGCGGTGCTCGGTGGGGTAGCCGTCGCCGCCGGGGTGGCGCTGCTCGTGTGGGCCATGCGACTGCGTCAAGCGGCCGCCCACGATCCCGCTGAGGAGAAGGCACCCTAGCGATCGGTGGCAGCCGGGCCGTTCGCGAACGAGAATGACGGCGTGGCGCCACCGAACCCGATCGACCGCGTGCTGGGCGCCATCGTGCCGCGGGCCGTCGACGCCATCGACATCGACGAGGTGATCGGTCAGGTCGACGTCGATCACGTGCTGTCGGGCGTCGACCTCGACGCGGTGCTGCAGCGCGTCGACCTGCAGGTGCTCATGGAGCGCATCGACCTCAACGCGGTGCTCGAGCGCGTCGATCTCACTGCGCTGTTGCAGCAGGTCGACCTCGACGCGCTGCTGGCCCGCCTCGACGTCAACGCGCTCGCCGCTCGCCTCGACGTCGACGCCTTGGTGGCGGGGCTCGACGTCGACGGCCTCGTGCGGCGCGTCGACATCGGATCGCTGATCGGCCGGGTGGACGTCGACGGGCTCATACAGAGGGTCGATGTCGACGGGCTCATCCAACGCGTCGATGTCGACGGCCTGGTGCAGCGCGTGGATGTGGACGGCCTGATCCAGCGGGTGGATGTGGACGGCCTGATCCAGCGGGTGGATGTGGACGGGCTTGTCCAGCGGGTCGACCTCGACCAAGTGATGGCCAGCGTCGATGTGCCGGCGCTGGTCGAGCGGGCTCACATCGACGAGATCGTGAGCAACGCCAGCCGAGGGGTCGTCGGCCGCCTCTTCGACGTGGTGCGGCGCCAGCTGGTCGGTCTCGACTTCGTGCTCATCAGCGTCGTCAACCGCGTCTTCCGGCGTCCGACCGAGAGCGATTCGTTGACCGAGGGCACCGTCTCGGGCCACCTGGCCGGCGGCATCTCCCGGCTGGTCGCCTTCCTCGCCGACGGCCTCACGATCTCGGTCTCCTACGGGCTGACCGTCGCCCTCGTGGCCTTCCTGCTCGGGCTGTTCACCGGAGGCAACGTCGAGGAGGCGCACCACGGCGTCTGGTTCTTCTCGGGCTATGTCGCCTTCGCCTTCCTCTACTACTGGATCGGGTTGACCTTGACCGGACGTTCGGTCGGCAAGGGTCTCGTCGGGCTTCGCGTCGTCCGTTTGAACAGGCAGCCCATCAGTCCCGGGCGATCGGCGGTTCGCACCATCGTGTATCCGTTCAGCTTCATCCTCGCTCTGGGGCTGATCCCGATCGTGACCTCCAGGCGTCGGCGCGCCCTTCACGACGCGGCCGCCGGCAGCGTCGTCGTCTATGACTGGGGCGACCGCCCGGCCGAGCTCCCCGCCCCGGTCACGGCCTTCGTCCAGCGGCGTACGGCCGAGGCCGAAGCGGCGGCGGCGGCCTCGGAGAGCGCGGCTCCGCTGATGGCGGTCCCCGCGCCGGCCGATCCGGCGACGTCCTCGTCGGGCGAGCCGGCGGCCTGAACCGGTTCGGTGAGCGCTGAGCTCAGCCCAGCCCGAGCACGAAGTAGGCCGGTGTCCCCGAGGTCGATGTGGTGTACGCCAGCTGCTGGTCGAGGCTGATGATCCAGTCGACCACGCCGTTGGCCTCGGTCACGAGCGTCACCTGTTGCACGTAGTTCAGACCGCTCGGGTTGATGGTGCCGGGTCCGGCGTAGGAGGCGTCGACCCCTCGGAACTGGACGACCAGCAGATGCGAGCCGGGGACGGTGACCGGTTTGCCGGTCGCCGAGTCGGTGAACGGGCCGCTCTGGTAGCCGACCGACCAGGCCGGCACCCCCGGCGAGAAGTCGAACTGCACGTTGTCGATGCAGGTGCTCTTGCGAGGATCGACCTTGGTGAGCGACGCCGCGACCTCGGTGTGGGTCGGCCCGCTGGTCGGGGCGGTCGTACCCGAGAACGGACACCCCTCGGCCGGGTTGGTCGTGGTCGTGGTCCCCGCCTGAGAACCCGAAGTCGAGCTCCCGCAGCCGACCGCGAGCAGGCTCAGGACGACCCCGATGCTCGCGGCCACCCGAGGCCACCTGGTCGATCGCCTCGGTCCCCTGCGCATCGAAGGCGATCCTAGGCTGGCCTCATGGCTTGGGACGGAGACCGCTACCAGGAGCGATTCGACGCACTGGCCGACTCGGGCCTCGACATGCATGGCGAGGCCCGGTTCGTGGCGGCGATGGCTCCTCGCTCGGTGCTCGACGCCGGCTGTGGCACGGGCCGGGTCGCCATCGAGTTGGCCCGCCGAGGCGTCGAGGTGGTCGGCGCCGACCTCGAACCGTCGATGATCGCCACCGCTCGCCGACTGGGCCCCGACCTGACCTGGGTCGTCTCCGACCTGGTCGACCTGGATCTCGAGCGGACCTTCGACCTGGTGGTCATGGCCGGCAACGTGGTCCTCTTCACCCCGCCCGGTACGCACGCCGCGGTCGTGGCCGGCTGCGCGCGCCACCTGGCCCCGGGTGGCGCGCTGCTGAGCGGGTTCGAACTCGGCGGCGACTACGAGCTGGCGGACTACGACGATCACTGCGCGGCTGCCGGCCTGGCCCTAACCGAGCGCTTCGCGACCTGGTCCCACGATCCGTTCCCCGGCGACGGCAGCTACGCGGTCTCGGTGCATCGGAGCCCGTCGGCTCATTGACCGTCGGGCGGATCGGGATCGGTGAGCGGCGCGAGCAAGGCCACCAGCTCGGTCTCGTGGGTGTAGTCGGCCCAGCCCATCGGCGTGGCGTGGTGCTCGCCGTCCCGGGCGTTGGGATCGGCGCCCAGCGCCAGGAGGAGCTCGGCCAGCTCGAGGTCGCCGTCGCTGGCCGCCTGGTGCAGCGCGGTGACGCCGACGACCAGTCCCTGTCGCGGAGGGGCCGGAGCGTTGACGTCGAAGCCGAGCTCGGCGAGGAGCGAGACGGCGGCCGCCCGACGCGCGCTGGTTGCCTCGAGGATGGCGATCGGTCGGGTGACCCGTGCCGCGGCCACGACCGCTTCGTCGGCCGCCAGCGTCATCGTGGCGCGGCGGTCACCGGTCATGGCCGCCGCCACCAGCGCATCGGCCGGAGCGAGATCGGGCGGCGCGGATCCGGCGCGGACGAGCAGGTCGACGATGTCGTGGTGACCCCGCCGGGCCGCCTCGTCGACCGGACGACGATGGTCGCCGATCGGCAACGCGTCGCTGAACGAGGCGTTCACATCGGCGCCGTGGTCGACGAGGAGCCGGACCCGCTCGACCAGGTTGTGGGTGACGGCCCAGCCGAGCTGGCCGCGGCAGCAGATCGGCCGGCGACGGGGCGGCGGCCCCCAGTCGAGCCCGCCACGGGCCGCCCGAGCCCGTGCCGAGTCCGTAGCCGAACAACAGCTCGAGGTGATCGTTGCCAGGCTCGAACATGCGGTTGTACAAGCCCTGGCTGTCGTTGGGCTCGGCGCCGGCCTCGAGCAGCACCCGCGCGAGGGCGCGCCAGTGCGGATGTCGAGGTTGGCGCTCGGGACCGAGTTCGCCTTCGCCCAAGACCCCGGTCAGTGCGGTGAACGCCGACGGCAGGCCGTTGTGCAGGAAGCCGGCATCGGGGTCGGCCCCGGCGTCGAGCAGGACGCGGGCGGTGTCGAGCGTGTCGGTCTCGGACACGTCGGGATCGACCCGTGAATAGGCCAGGTACATGAGCGGATCCCAGCCGTGCGGACCGCCCGGGGTCCGGGCCGCCGAGGGGTGGGCGTGCACGAAGCGGCGGACCTGGTCGGCATCGGCGGTCGCCGCCGCGACGTGGATGGCGGCCGAGGCGAGATCGGGATGCTGGACCCACAGCCGACGCGCATCCTGTCGACGTTCGGGCGAGTCGTCGCCATAGGCCAGGCAGGCCAACAGCAGGAAGTCGTTGACGGGATCGCCGGTCACGACGGCCCGGTCGGGTCGGCGTGTGTACTGGGCGACCACCTCGACATGGCGCTTGAGGCGGGCCCAGCTCGGGAATCCGAAGCTCCTGGCCACGACCAGCTGGGCGTCGGCCAGTCGGAACTCGGCCTCGGCGGACGCGGCGGCGCCGTCCGGATGGTGCTCGGTGACCTCGGCCAGGGCCGCCGGATCACCGGACTGCACCCTCCGGCGCAGCTCCTTCGCCTGCGTGCGCAGCTGAGCCAGGTCGGGTCGGTCGGGAAGAGGGGTGGTCGGCATCGCGACCTCCTTTCACACGCCTGCGGTCCGCATCGTCAGGCCGAAAGGAGGTGGCCAACTCGGGTGGTGTCTGCTCAGGTGGGCTCTGCCCTGTCCGCGGACCCGGTGGCGCCCTGCGCGCCGGGTTCCACGGTAGCCGCCGCTCGCTCGGTCAGCCTCGGGCCAGTCCGTCCTGGTCGCCTCGACGGCACTCGTCGCACGTGTACCGCTCGTCGAGGGCGTGAGGCAGCGGGATGCGGCGCAGGGGCAGGTCGCCGTCGGCCAGGATCGGTTGATCGCGCCATACGGTCGGCTCGACCAGCGGATCCCACGGAAACCGACCGGTCGGATCGGGCCACACCAGTTGGACCACGGCCCGGTCGGGGGGCTGGTCGAGCCCCGTCGCCCCGTAGTAACAGGGGATGCCCGACAGGATGCACTCGGGGTCGGTGTAGTGCCGGGCCGGCACGTCGAGCAGGTGGAACGGAAGGTCGTGGCAGTAGTGGACGTGGTCTCGACCGGTCGCCCACCGTTCGCACCCGCCGATGGTGCGATAGAGGTGGTGCAACAAGCCCGCCGCGGACTCGCTGGCCAACCCGATGGTCACCACCTCGGGTTGGCCGTGGAGCAGGAACCCCGTCGTGTACGTGTACTCGGGTCGGTGCTGGTCGCCCAGCTCCCCCGTGATCTGGAAGCCGCAGCGCTCGATCGTGGCCTGTACCTGGAACAGGTGCTCATCGGTGGGAGTGAACGTCGTGGTCATGGTCCCCATTCAACTCAGGGGGTGTGACAACCTCACTGGCCCTCCGGTCGGGCACGCCTCCCTTCGGGTTTGGCCGTCCGGCTCTCAACGTGCGAGCGGCTCCGCCGCGTCAAGTCAGGCCCATGGCCTCGGCGACCAGCTCGTAGGAGCGGAGGCGGTCGGGGTAGCCGTGAGCCATGGTGGTGACGATCAGCTCGTCGGCACCGGTGCGCTGGGCCAGCTCGACCAGGCCCTCGCGGACCTCGGGAGGGTCGCCGATCACGTGCGAGGCCTGCCACCCCCGCAGCAACTGACGTTCGTGGGGAGTGAAGGTGTGCTCGGCCGCTTCCTCAGGGGTCGGGTAGACGCCCGGCCGGCCCTGACGCAGTCGGCTGAAGGCCAGGGCGCCCGGTCCGGCGATCCATTTGGCCTGCTCGTGGGTCTCGGCGCACACGACGGCCACGCCGAGCATGACGTAGGGCTGGTCGAGCTCGGCCGACGGGCGGAACGACGACCGGTACATCTCGAGCGCGCCGATGGCCGCGTCGGCGGCGAAGTGATAGGCGAATGAGAAGGGCAGTCCCAGCAGGCCGGCGGCGCGAGCGCTGTAGTCGCTCGAACCGAGCAGCCAGATGGCGGGCCGGTAGCCGAGGCCCGGTACGGCCGTGATGCGGGCGTAGGGATGGCCGGCGGGGAACTGTCCGTCGAAGAAGCCGAACAACGCGCCGAGCTCGGCCGGGAAGTCCTCGGCTGACAACCCAGCCGCCGACCGACGCAGGGCGGCGGCGGTGACGGGATCGGTTCCCGGTGCCCGTCCGATCCCCAGGTCGATGCGGCCGGGGTGCAAGGCCTCGAGCATCCCGAACTGCTCGGCCACCACCAGGGGAGCGTGGTTGGGCAGCATCACCCCGCCCGAGCCGACACGGATCGTCGAGGTGGCCGCGGCGACGTGGGCCAACAGCACGGCCGGCGACGAGCTGGCGATCCCCGGCATGTTGTGGTGCTCGGCCACCCAGTAGCGCCGGTAGCCCAGGCGCTCGGCGGCGGCGGCGAGATCGGCGGCGTGAGCCAGCGCATCGGCCGGGGTGGATCCCTGGCCCACGGGGGCCAGGTCGAGGACGGACAGGGGTACCAGTGGATCGGCCACGGGGGTCAGTCGAAGACGGGGCGGCGGTCCCGCGTTCGTTTGAGCTCGAAGAAGCCATCGGTCGCCGTGACGAGCAGCACCCCGTCCCACAGCTTGCCGGCCGCCTCACCGCGGGGGATCGGCGTCACGACCGGGCCGAAGAAGGCGTGGCCGTTCACGCTCATGATGGGCGTGCCCACGTCGAGGCCCACCTGGTCCATCCCCAGGTTGTGCGACGCCTTGATGGCCTCGTCGTAGTCGGTGCTCTCGGCCGCGGCCAGGATCGACTCGTCGAGGCCCACCTCGTCGACGGCCTCGCGCAGCACATCGGGATCGCCGCGCCGCTGCTGGTCGTGGAAGCGCGTGCCGATGGCGGTGTAGAGCGGAAGGAGGATGTCGGTGCCCCGCTGCTCTTCGGCGGCGGCGGCGATGCGCACCGGCGCCCAGGCCTTCTGCATCCGCGCCAGGTAGTCCTCGCTCAGGTCCTTGCCCTCGTGCTGCTGGAGGTTGAGGTAGGCGAGCGACATGACACGCCATCGGGTCTCGACCGCTCGCACCTGCTCGACCTCGAGCATCCATCGTGAGGTGATCCACGCCCAGGGGCACACCGGGTCGAACCAGAAGTCGGCAGTCTGCGTCTCGCTCATGACCCGGCCAACCCCGGTGCCGGTCCTGATGTTCCTCGGGGCTGGTAGATGGCGGTGTGGGCCACTCGGGCCACGGGCCGGTCGTCCACCACCTGCAGCACGTCGAGATCGACGAACTGGTGACCGCCGCGCTCGCTCACCCCGGTGACCAGCGCCCGGGTCTCGACCCGGTCGCCGTCGCTCACGACGCCCAGCAGCGAGGTGCGGCTCTCGACGTGGATCCAGGGGCCGAGCCTTACGTTCGCGGTCAGCACGTAGTTGGCGTACCGCAGGAGCCAGCCCGGATGGGCGAAGCCGGTCTGGCGGAACAGCGTCAGCTCTTCACGGACGTCATCGAGGTACTCGAGGGCTCGATCGCGGTGAAAGGTGGCCTCGATCGATCCGAACGGGATGTTGGTGAGGACCTCGGCACTCGCCTTGGGCGGGTCGGACGGTGGGTCGAACGACGGCCAGCCGTCAGGGTCGGGACGCTCCGCCTCGTCGACCAGGCCGGCTCGGGCGACCGCGCAGGTGGCGCCGTCCGGATCCAACAGCGTCAGCGCCAGCTCGCCGTCGTCGGTCGGGTCCGCCTCGATGGTCACCTCGTCGCCGTCGTACACGGGCGCCTGGAAGCGGGCCGTGATCACGCCCCGCTCGAGCCAGTCCCGGCCCCAACGCTCGGCCGGGAGGTGGCTCAGGTAGGCGTACACATCGACACCGGGCACCAGTCCTCCCCGGAATCCGAGACCGCGGGCCACGGCGTCGTCGTGGATCTTGTTGTTCGAGGCCGTCGCCGTGTTGTAGGCCTGCACCCGGTAGGTCACGGCTCGTCGGTCAGTCGATCGAGCAGGTTGCGGGTGATGCGCTCGATCACCGGGTCGCGATGGGCCAGACCCCAGGCCCATTCGGTCGTGCCGGCGGTGAACACGGTGCCGCCCGGTTGGTGGACACCCATGACGGCGTGGCCGTGGGCGATCCTGGCCACGGCGTCGGGGTCCTCGGAACCGAGCGCCCGCCAGGCGATGAACTCCTGCTCGGATCGCGCCCCGTCAGGTACGCCACGCGGCGCGTTGTCGCGCCCGAAGGGCGCGGTCGGAGTGAGGGCGAGCATCTCGAAGTCGGGCGGCGTGCCGTCGGCGCCCGTCGGGTAGGGCAGGCCGTCCCGGAAGGTGAACTCGCATCCGTCGCACTCGTAGCCCACCGTGACCGAGGTGGCACCGATGAGGTCGCCGTAGGTGACCTCGGTGCCGTCGAACACCCAGTGATCCGGACGGTAGACGGTGTAGCCGCCGGACCCGTTGGCGACGACGCGCCCGATGCGGTGGTAGCCGCCTCGTGAGAAGGTCACGCCCGTCATGGTGTTCTCGGGCCGCTCGATGAGGTGGTCGGACCACATCGACGTGAGCAGGTGCTGGCGGTCGGTTCCGAACACCGGGTCCTTGGCGAACTGGTCCTTGTAGCCGACCATGGTCTGAGCGTCGTCCTCGAACCGGACCTGCCAGAAGCTGGTGTTGCCGGACAGGAAGGCGGCGTGGCCGCCGCCGGCCACGAACTGCTCGACGGTGTCGCGCATGGCCCACGACCAGTACTCGTCGTGGCCGACCGACAGGTAGAGCCGGCGCCCGTCGAGCAACCCGGGCACGGTCTCGAGGTCGGCGTTGATGGCGTAGTCGAGCTCGTAGCCGGCGTCCTCGGCCCAGCGCACGAAGGGAAGCTCGGCGTTGGGCCAACCGGCTGACCCCGCCCACTGCGAGAACCCGTGGTCGCGCACGTAGGTGATGTGGGCCGCCATGGCCCGATCCGGGGCGTCGACCACGGCGACGCGCTCGCCTGGTCCCGTCGGCTTGCGGAGGTAGCCGGGGGCCATCGGCCGGGCGAAGGACACCTGGGTGCCGCGGCTGTAGAGGTTGCGACCGCCGAAGTCGTTGTACGCGTTCCACGTGTTGGTCGTGAGCACCATCAGGGGCCGACGCGGATCGACCTCGGCGGCGCGGACCACGAAGAACCCGACGCTCTCGCGCTGGGCGCCGACCCGCGTGCGCATCGACACCTCGTAGTAGCCGCTCCGCCAGGTCGCGGGCACCTCGATCACGGCCGCATCGGGCCAGGGACAACCGTGGGGCGCGGCATCGGCGGGCAGGTCGTGCGGATCGATGGCGATCTGTCCGGACCAGACCGGTTCTCGGCGCGCGCCGACGCGGGCGATCTGCACCTGGCCCTCACCGGGAGGACCAGCGGCGCGCAGCGCGACGGATTCGCCGGCCACGACCGATTGTGGCCACGCGTAGATCCAGGGCTCGGTCAGCGTCGTCATGGCCGGAGCGTAGCGACGGCTCAGCGGGTCGGGCCGGGTGGTGGTCGGCCGAGGTGGCGTTGGCTGTGGAGGGTGTGGCCGGTGGGGGTGGTCCAGGTGAAGTGTTGGTCGGGGGTGGTGGTCATGGTCCAGCCGTGGCGGTGGGTGATGCCGTGGTGGCGGCGGCACAGCAGGGCGAGGTTGGCGATGTCGGTGGGGCCGCCGTGTTCGTACCAGTCGACGTGGTGGGCGTCGCACCATGACACGGGGGCGTCACAGCCGGGGAACACGCAGCCGCCGTCGCGTATGGCCAGGGCCCGGCGCTGGGCCGGGGTGGCCAGCCGCACGGTCTGGCCGAGGTCCAACGGCACGCCGAGGGAGTCGACGATGAGGGCGGTGACGCCGGCGTCGCACAGCAGGTGTTGGTAGCGCTCGAGGGTGGTGAGCCGATCCCCGTCGACGGTGAACAACCCGGGCCGGTCGATCGTCGACGCCGAACCAGTCCGGCAGGACGTAGCGACGGGGTTCGTGCGGAGCCGTGGGGCGTGTCCGGCTCGTCGTCGTCGTTCGGCTCGACACGGGGCGTCGTCGTCGCACCCGTCGTCGTTGTCGTCCTGCGACGGTTCGTCGTGCTCGGTCGGCGGCTCTTCGGTGCGGATGACCAGGGTGACGTCGGGGTGGGGGGCTCGGGTGGTGGCGGGGTCGGTGGCCAGTCCGGCCCGGCACAGTTCGGCCAACGCCAGGGCGAGCAGCGTTGAACGCGGCGGGCATGTCGACGTCGTCGGTCTGGTTGTGGTCGTGGCGGTAGCGGCGGGCCAGTTCGTCGGCCTTGATGTTGAGGGCTTGGGCCACCACCAGGGCGTTCTCACCCACCAGCTCACCGGAGATGACCAGGCGGGCGTCGCCGACCAGGCTGGCGTGCAACGTGTTGGCGGCCAGGTCCTTGTTCGGGTCATAGCCCCCGTCCTGATCCAACAACTCGACCAACACGGTCAGGTCGCGTTTCCAGATCTCGAACGGGCAGTGCTGCGCCGCCTCCACCAACTCGGCTTCCAGATCCGCGATCAGATCCCCGACCCGAGGATTGGCCACCGCGTCACCCAGGGCGTTGGCATGGGCCAGACCGATCCGGCCCTCCGACAACGCCTGATCGACCGCCCACAGCTTGCGCAACCGGGTCCCGAGCCGCACCCGCGACCGACACGCCGCCCGCGGCGACCCGTGGGTCTCGGTCGCCACCCACGATGCCGTCCCCACCCCCAGATCCCGGTCACACACCCCCCGAGACTCGAGCTCGGCCAGGGCGTGGGCCTCCATGGCATCGAACGCCGCCCGCGCCCCCACCAACTCGATCACCGCCCAGCACAGCTCGTCGTCGGACACCAACGACCAGTCGGTCCCGGCGCCCTTGCGGCACTGCTCCCCGAAATCGACTAGATCGAACACGTATTCGATTCTAGCCGCGTCGAACAACCGACAACAACCCAAATACATTGTAAGTTCTCCAGATCGAGGCGGCCGAGCCACGCGGTCGTTTGTCCTACTCGCTGGCCTCCGGGCAAGAACGATGGTGAGATGCCTCGATGCGGGTAGATCGGTGCTTTGCCTTCGTGGATCTGTGTGGGTTCACCGCCTTCACCGAGCGTCATGGCGACGAGCGGGTCGTGGTCGTGCTGGCCGAGTTGCGGACGGCGCTGCGCGAGTCGGCGGCTCGGCGCGGCGTCCGGGTGGTCAAGTGGCTCGGCGACGGAGCCATGCTCAGCTCGACGATGAGCGACGCCGTGGCCGCTCTGGTGGTCGAGCTCGACGTGCGGATGCGCGACGCCATCCCGTCCCTCGCCGTTCGGGCCGGTCTGGCTTCGGGACCGGTGATCATGTTCGAGGGCGACGACTACATCGGCCGGTCGGTGAACGTGGCGTCGCGCCTGTGCGATCTGGCCGGCCCCCACGAGATCATCGCCACGCCACGGGTGGCGCAGGAGGCGCCGGCCTGGATCACCGTCGAGCCGTCGCCGGCGGCGCAGATCCGCAGCTTCGAGAGCCCGATCGACGCCTGTCGCCTGTCGCTCTCGGCCGGCCCGGCCGATGACGATTCGGTGGTCGACCCCATCTGTGGGCTCCCGCTGCCCCGGTCGATGAGCATCGCGGCGACGTCGGGCGGCATGACCGAGTCGTTCTGCTCGCAGGCGTGCGCCGGATCGTGGACGGGCCAACCATCGTCCCCGCACGACTTCGGGTTCGATCTGGGCGAGCGACGAGTCGAGGACGAAGGCCGCTCGCTCTGAGGCCGCGGCCGCCAGGCGCTACCGTCGCCACGGGTCCCT
The DNA here is from genome assembly GCA_963734965.1 of uncultured Microthrixaceae bacterium. Classification (GTDB taxonomy): domain Bacteria; phylum Actinomycetota; class Acidimicrobiia; order Acidimicrobiales; family Acidimicrobilacustridaceae; genus UBA4742. The sequence continues at coordinate 2,103,971 of CAVTJK010000004.1, forward strand.
AGCCCGAAGGGGAGCGACGATGGAGCAGCCGACCGAGACGAGCGATGTGTTCGACGGCGCGGGGGCGGACATGTCCGCCCCGCAGGCCATGTACAAGGTGATGCAAGCCACGCCGGTCATGGCCGTCGAGGGCGGCGTCCTCTTGTCCGGCAAGGCCGAGATCGACGCCGCCTTCCGCCATCCCGAGACCTTCTCGTCGGACATGACGGCCGTCGATCTCAAGAACATCCGGCCACTGATCCCGTTGCAGATCGATCCGCCCGATCACAAGAAGTACCGCAAGCTGCTGGATCCGCTGTTCGCTCCCCAGAAGATGGCGGTGCTCGAGGAGCCGGTGTCGCAGTTGGTCAACGACCTGATCGACGGGTTCGTCGATCGCGGCGAGGTCGACTTCGCCCGGGAGTTCTCGGTCCCGTTCCCGTCGCAGGTGTTCCTCACGCTGCTCGGCCTGCCGCTCGACGAGCTACCGCGATTCCTGGCCATGAAGGACGGCGTCATCCGACCTGACCACGTCACGGGCGAGCTCAGAGGCACCGAGGTGTCCGATGCCTACCAGCGCGAGATGGCCGACTCGATCTACGACTACTTCAACCAGGTGCTCGACGAGCGAGAGCACGAGCGCCAGGACGATCTGCTCTCCCGCTTCCTCGACGCCGAGGTCGACGGCCACACGTTGAGCCGCGAAGACATCCTCGACATCTGCTTCCTCTTCCTCATCGCCGGTCTCGACACGGTGTCGGCCACGCTCGACTGCATGTTCGGCTACCTCGCCACTCATCCCGATCAGCGCCAGCTACTCGTCGAGGATCCAACGATGATCCCCTCGGCCATCGAGGAGCTCTTGCGCTGGGAGACGCCGGTGATGGGCGTCGCGCGCGTCGCCGTCGAGGAGACCGAGCTCGGCGGTTGTCCGATCCACAAGGGTGACTCGGTGACGGTGATGTTGGGCTCGGCCAACATCGACGAGTCCGAGTTCGTCGATGCCGAAGAGGTTCGCTTCGACCGTGAGGTCAACCGGCATCTCGCCTTCGGCGGCGGGATCCACCGCTGTCTCGGGTCCCACCTCGCCCGCCAGGAGCTGCGCGTCGCGCTGCGTGAGTGGCATCGACGGATCCCGGACTACGCCATCGCCGAGGACCACACGCTCGTCTACACGCCGGGCATCCGGTCGGTCGACACGTTCCCGATGACCTTCACCGCCGCCTCCTCGACCTCTTGAACCGAGCGCGCCGGACGGCGGGCCAGCCGCTCAGGCCGTCGCCACCAACTTGAACGACTCGGCCAGGCGGCCCTCGGGCATGCCGCCGGCCTGGGCGCCGCCGGTCAGCCACGCTCGCAACATGTCCTCGAGGCCGTCGCGCTCGCTCGTCTGGCTGACATGGGCGCGCAGCGCGGCGATCTTGTGGTCGAACGTGTCGGTGACGTCGATGCGCAGATCTGATTCAGGGTGGGCCATGAGCCAGACCTCGGGTACCGCGTGGGCGGTCAGGCCCTCGGCGAGCTGATCGGCGAAGGCACGGGGGTTGCGGGCATCGGGATACACGGCGCACAGCGTGGCCTCGCCCGTCGCCAGGTGGTCGGGGTGGGAGGCGAAGACCCGGGCCAAGGTCCGCTCCGGCGACTGGCCGATGACCAGGTCGGGGCGGAAGCGCCGGATCGAGCGGGTGATGTCGCCGCGCAGGCCGATCGTGGGTTGCACCTGCCCGTCGGGGTGGCCGAGGAAGGTGATGTCGTCGACGCCCACCTCGCGCCCGGCCGCCCGTTGTTCGGCCTCGCGCAGCTCGCCGAGGGCGACGGTGTCGAGGGGCAGGTGATCGCTGCCGGCTTCGCCGGACGTGGCGATGCAGTAGGCAACGGTGGCTCCCGCCGCCGTCAGCGCGGCGACGGTCCCCGCCGCTCCGAAGTCGACGTCGTCGGGGTGGGCGCACACGACGAGCACCCGCTCGGGCGTGGCCCGGGGGCCTTGGTCGGTCAGCAGCTCGGTCATCGGGTCGTGACCCTAACCGGGACATCCTTTCGTTCCGACCTCGGCCGCTGGTGCAAACTCGGCCATGCCGTCCGGATACCGCGAAGGATTCGGTGACTACTTGCCGCTGGGCGGAGTCATCGGCGCCGCCGCGTTGGGACTGGCCTGGCCGGCGCCGGCCCGGACGATGAGCGGCCACGGCGCCATCGATGTCGTGCTGGCGGTCCTGGTGCTGGCCGCCGCCTTGACGGTGCCCGACGGCGTGCGCGACCGACTCCAGACCCAGGGCCTGCGGCTCATCGCCGTCACGATCGTGACCTCGGTCGCGGTGGCCGCGGCGGCGTGGCTCCTGGGTCATCTCGTGCCCGCCGGCGCCGAGCGCCTGGGTGTCATCGCCGCCGGTGTGGCTCCGGTCGAGATCGCCACCCTCGGGGTGTCACCGCTGGCCCGGGGCGATCTGCTGTCGTCGGGCGTGATGCTGATCGTGTCGACGGTCTTCTGTGCCGTCGCCGCCGCGCCGCTGCTGGTGCTCCTGGCCGGAGGCGCTCACCTGCACAGGCTCGACCTGGTCGTCGTCCTCGTGGGCGTCGTCCTCGTGCCCGCACTGGTGGGACTGGCCGCTCGCTCGTATGTTCCGGCGTCGGTGCGATCGGCCGCATCGACGGTCGCCACCGCGGCGGTGGTTGTCCTGGTGTGGCTCATCGCCGCGCAGGCCCACCTGTCGCGCCGCTACGTCGCGGTGGGTGTCGCGCTGGTCGGGCTCATCGTCGCGGGAGCCGCGATCGGCGCGCTCGCCGGGCGCACCCTGGCGCGGCCGGGGCGGGTGAGCTCCGTGTTCGCCGGCTCGATGCGTGACTTCGCCGTCGCCAGTGGGATCGCGGTCGCCGCCTTCGGCGACCGGGCCGGCGGTCCACTGGGTCTCTACGGCATCCTCGTCATGGTCTGGGGCACCGGCGCCGCGGCGTGGCTGCGACGACGGACTCCCCAGATGTAGCTCTCTCGCCCGTCGATCAGGTCACGACGACGACGTCGACCTCGGCCGGACGGGCGATCAGGTAGATCAGCGTGCCCAGGAACGGGAAGATCACGATCACGAGGGCCCAGCCGGCTTTGGCCCAACCGCTGTGGTCGCGGCGACGGAAGTTGTCGATGAACGCGTAGATGACCGTGAAGATGATCACGATCAGCAACGAGAACATGAGCAGGGACCAAAAGACGCTGAGCAGGGGAAAGTCATAGGCGAACACAGTGGGGCTCCTCGGGTTGTTGCGCTGGTGAGCGCACGTCGTTGGACATCCATACCGTGCCAGGTCTGAGCAGCGGCCACATCGACCACCTCCGGCGGAGCCGCTTCGGCCCGTCCATCCCGATACGCGCGCCGGTTGCTCATGAGACGCTCACATCTCCTCCCTAGAACCACGGGATGGTCGACTCGATGCGCTCTGGCGCCCTCCGTCATGTCCGTCGCTCTCACCTCAAGATCGTGGCCGTGGCGGCGGTCGCGGTCATCGCCGCCACGACGTTGACGGCCTGTCTGAGCCTCCCGGGTGACGTCTCCAAGGTCGTGAAGATCGACGAGACCACGGTCGACGGCTGGCACTGGGACTACTTCGAGAACCAGGCCTATCCGTGCTCGATCAAGGGGTACCAGACCTTCGCCATCGGGACGAAGGTCGGATCGTCGCCGACCGACACCCGGCCTCTGTGGGTCAAGATGCGCGGGGGCGGATTCGGGTGGTTCGCCGATGACGGGACGCCGCAACCGACCGCAGGCAACAAGTCGGAGATCACGTTGACCAGCCTGCTCAGCTTCGACACGCCCGGACTCATGGCCCAGGTGAAGGCGGCGCCGGAAGGGTTCCGCCTCCTGCTCGTGTCCATGTGCAGCCACGACCTCTACGCGGGCAACAACACGACCGACCCCCACAACCCGAACCTCACTGCCGACGGCCAACTCCGGACCACGAACGGCCTGATCGCCACCAAGGCGGCGATCCAGTACTCCGAAGCCGCCTATCCCACCCACGACTACTTCTTGCACGGAACCAGCGCGGGCGGGGCCGGCACCTTCGGGGTCGCCTGGGCGCTGCAGCAGCAGGGGATCCCCCCGTCAGGGCTCGTATCGGACTCTGGAGTGATCGACCAGACCTGGGAGGCGGCGGTGGTGACCCAGGGGACGTGCGCCGGTTTCGACACCAGCGACGCCGTGCCGGCCGGGTTCGTCGGCACCGACCGGGCCGACTCTGATCCTGGCGGCGTGGCCGCCCTCATCGCCCGAGTCGATCCCGACATCGCCAACCCGGCCAACCAGCCCGACATGCTCGTGTCGCGCGGCGCGCTCACCGTCCCGGTCATGCACGTGTGGAACCACGGCGACGTCAACTCGTGCGGCGAGACCCCGATGACCTGCACGCGGCGCGACGGCACGACGCTCACGCTCGGCGCTGCTGACTGCCGCCACGAGAACCTTCGTCTGGCCATCGCCGCCGAGGGCCCGACGAGCAAGTCGATGAACATGGCGGTGTGCGTCGAGGGTGGCGACAAGACTCGCCCGTGCGACGAGCACGTCGTGACCACCCGCGACCACGGGAAGAACTCGGATCCGGCCAGCCCCGTCGACTACCAGACCGCGATCATGGCGTGGGTGCGGGCCCGACTCGCCGACGGCTGAGCGGAGCGGGTCGATCCAACGACCCGACTAGCCGATGTTGCGATCGCGATCGGCCCAGAACGGAGCGCGGAGGTCCTTCTTGAGCACCTTGCCGCTCGGGTTGCGGGGCAGGGCCTCGATCCAGTCGACGCTGGTCGGGCACTTGAACCGGGCCAGCCGCTCCTTGGAGTAGTCGATGAGCTCCTGGCTCGTGACCTCGGCGCCGGGCGCGACGCACGACCATGGCCTTCGGCGTCTCGCCCCACTTGTCGTCGGGCACGCCGATGACGGCGACGTCGGCGACGCCCGGATGGGACATCAGGACGTTCTCGACCTCGGCCGGGTACACGTTCTCGCCGCCCGGACACGATCATGTCCTTCATGCGGTCGTACAGGTAGACGTAGCCCTCGTCGTCGAGGTAGCCGGCGTCGCCGGTCCGGAACCATCCCCCGGGCCGGATCGCGTCCTCGGTGGCCTCGGGCATGTTCCAGTAGCCCTTCATCACCATCGGGCTACGGATCCAGATCTCGCCGACCTCGCCCTGGGCCACGTCCTCGCCGGTCAGCGCATCGACGATGCGAGCTTCGGTCCCGGGGACGACCAAGCCGGCGGCCCGCAGGCGATGGCGATTGGGTCCGTCGGGGTCGTGGTCGGCCGGCCGGCAGCAGCACGACCGTGCCCGTCGTCTCGGTGAGCCCGTAGGCCTGGAGGAACTCGCAGCCGAAGGTCCGGATCGAATCGGACAGCACCTGCTCGGAGATGGGCGAGGCGCCGTAGAGGAGCGCGCGCAGCGCCGAGAAGTCGCGCTCGTTCACGCCGGGGACGGCGAGCATGAACTGGAGCACGGCGGGCACGAGGAACCCGTGGGTGATGCGCTCGCGCTCGATGAGCTCGACGAGATCGGCCGGGTCGATGTCACGCACCAACACGTTGGTGGCGCCCGAGCGCGAGGCCGGCGAGCGATCCACCCTCCACCACCGATGTGGAACAGCGGCATGGCGACCAGGCTGACCGAGTCCTCGCCCAGGCCCATCGTCTCGGGGTAGAGCCCGAGACCGCTGTAGAGGTTGAGCTGCGTCAGCTGCACGCCCTTGGGACGGCCGGTCGTGCCCGACGAGTAGAGCTGGTAGGCGACGTCGTCCGGGGCCTTGGGGCTCGTCGGGATCGTCGGCGGGATAGGCGTCGCGCCAGTCGGCGAAGGTCGGGTACCGGTCGCTGTGGCCGATCACGACGATGGACGTGTCGCCCAGCTCGTCGGCGACCTTGTCCACGACCGGTCTCGAACTCCTCGCCGACGGCGAACACCTTGGCGCCGGCGTCGGCGACGATGAACGCGATCTCGGGTGGCGCCAGCCGGAAGTTCACCGGCGTGGGCACGGCGTTGAGCTTGGCCGCTCCGTAGAACAGCTCGAGCTGCTCGGGGCTGTTCTTGTCGAGGTAGGCGACCCGATCTCCCGCCCCGACGCCGACGGCCCGCAGCGCCTGGGCGACGCGGCTCGATCGCTCGTCGAGCTCGCGGTAGCTCAGCTGCTCGTCGCCCCAGCGCAGCGCGGGATGGTCAGGCCGTTCCGCGGCCCAGCGGCGGATCATGCCAGCGGTCGTGATCACAATCGGTCCCCCCGGATCGCTTCTACGGGGCGACAGTACTTCTCGTCAGATCAGCCGACCCACTCGTCGATCCAGGCCAGGTATCCGGGGAGGCCCGACACGATGGGCAGCTCGATCAGCTCGGGGCTGTCATAGGAGTGATGCTCGTCGATGAACGATCGGATCTCGTCGAGCCTGTCCGAGCGGGTCTTGATGAGCAGGAGGATCTCGTCGGCGGTGGTCGCCTCGCCGTCCCACACGTAGTGGCTGACGATGGGCGTGCGTTGGACGCACGCCGCCAGGCGTCGCTCGACGAGCGCCTTGGCCAGCGCGTCGGCTTCCGCAGCCGAGTCGGTCGTCGAGATCACCATCGAGTACGTGGGTTCGGCAGCCATCGGTCCTCCGGCAGAACGTTGGGGCGGTGGACCTGAGTCTGGCGTCAGCGGGCGGGTGGCACCCACACCTCGGCGTGGACGTAGGGCGAGGTGGCGCCGATCTCGGTTCGACGCTCCTCCCAGGTTCGCACTTCCTGGTCAGCCGGTCAGTTGGTCAACAGCTGGCGGACCGGCTCGCCCTGCACGCCGAGCATCCCGGCCAACGCCATGATCGGCGGGCCCGGGCAGGCCGACGAGGTGCTCAGCGCCCCGACCCGGGCGAGCACGCGGGTGAGTCGTTCGAGGCGGGCCGCGGCTCGGCGGCAGTCAGGCCGGGACTTGGTCAGCTCGACCTGGATCTGGTCGAGCTCGCGGCGCGTGCCCGTCGCCACGGGCCGGTCGAGTGGGAGCAGTCGCAGCTCGTCTCGCAGCACCGCGACCTGCTCGAGGGCGGCGCCGGCATCGAACAAGGCGATGGGGGCGACGGCGTGGAGTCCGCCGTAGTGACGGGTCTGCAAGGTGGCGAACGAGACGAAGTCGCCGTCTCGCACCCGGCACGGGCCCACGAGCCGGACGCCGTTGACGCTCGTACCGGCGCCCGAGCCGAGATCCTGGACCGACAGCCCGGAGGGCGAGCGCCTGAGCCGGGCGTGCATCCCACTGATCTGCGGATGGTCGAGCCAGAGGTCGGCCGACGGATGGCGTCCGACCACCAGGTCGGCTCCCTCCAGGGCCATGACCATCCCGCACAACGGACCCTCGCTGGTCACGACCAACGTCGGAGTTGTCTTCGTTCCGCTCGACATCCCACCGCCTCCATGTGACCTCGATCCCGCCTGGGTGAGGCCAGTGGTCATCTTCGTATCAGGGCGCGCCGCTGTCGAGAGACATCGGGCACGTCGGATGCGCCGTCACGGCGTTGTGACAGCTGCATTGACGGAAGTTCAGAACGCAGTGTTACGGTCGTCACATCCCAGAGCACTGGGCCCATCGACGTCCCGGGGGGAGACGTGGAACACCATCTTCGTAGGCTCGCGACCCTGTTCGTGACCGGCTGTGTCGTCGCCACCATCGTGGCCGCCCCGACCGCCGCGCAGACGGCGGCGCGCTCGTCTGCGCCGGGGGTGGACCGCGCCCGCTACATCCTCCCGCCCGGCAACTACGGCGGACTCCCGACCACGGCCAACTCGACGGATCAGCTTCCGCTCTATGACGGGCTGACACCTCTGCGCGACAACATCACCGATGCCGACATCGACAGCCACTACCTCCCCGAGGACTTCACGCCGATCGGCACCACTCACGAGGAGGTCACCGGTCGCGCCGGTCTGCGACTCATCTACGACCAGTACGGCATCCCCCACATCTACGGAGACACCAAAGAGGACCTCGCCTTCGGGGCGGGCTGGGCGACCGCACGTGATCGCGGCCTGCTCATCCAGCTCGGTCGGGGTCCGGCCCGGGTGGCCGTCGCCGACGTTCCCGGCATCGACGCCTTCTCGCTGGTCACCAGCGGCCAGTCGTTCGTTCCCAGTGCCGCGACCGAGGCCCTGGTCACGGCGCAGCAGGATCTGCTGGTCAAGACCTACGGCGACAAGGGTCGCGAGATCATCGAGGAGGCGCAGGCCGAGGCCGACGGGATCAATGCCTACTGGCACGCCAACAACATCGACCAGCCGCCGGCGACGGTGAACGACGTCATCGCCGTCACCGCCTTCATCGGCTCGATCTTCGGCGCCGGCGGCGGGGGTGAGGCGCGCAACTCCGAGCTGCTCGACCAGCTCGAGCACCAGCTCGGCGCGGTCAAGGGCCAGCAGGCTTGGAACGACGTCATGCTGTCGAACGACCCCGAGGCGCCGACCACCATCACCCAGCACTTCGACTACGGCCCCCTCACCGGTGGGGCGGTCACGGGCTCGGTCACGCTCGATGCGGGATCGATCGTCTCGCTCGATCCGAGGGCGCCGGCCGCGGCGACGGCCATGGCCACCACCGCGCGGTCAGCCGCCAGCGTCGCCGCACCGTCGACCGCGGTCGCCGGCAACGGCAACCTCATCGGGACGGCGCCCAACCCGGACGGGACCTACGATGCCGCCAGCGCGCCGCCCGACCGGCAGGCCTCGAACTTCCTCGTCGTCGATCCCAGCCGTTCGGCGACGGGCAACACATTGGCCGTCATGGGTCCCCAGCTCGGCTACTACTACCCCGAGATCGTCGAGCAGATGGACCTGCACGGTCCCGGCATCGAAGCGCAGGGCGCGGTCGTGCCGGGCCTGGCCATGTACGTCCTCGTCGGGCGGACCAAGGACTACGCCTGGAGCCTGACCTCGGCGGACAACGACGTGCGCGACGTGTTCGCCGAACAGCTGTGCAACCCGGACGGATCGGCGCCCACCAGGGCATCGGACCACTACGTGTACAAGGGCAAGTGCAAGGCCATGGTCACCTTCGATGCCGGCACGCTCAACGGCCAGGACATCAGCTATCCCACCACGGTGCACGGACCGGTGATCGGCACGGCGACGGCGGGCGGCAAGCCCGTGGCGCTGACTCGCAAGCGCTCGACCTTCGGTCGTGACGGCCTCAACCTGGCCGCCCTCAAGGACATGACCGATGGCAAGGCCAAGACACCGGACAAGTTCTTCTCGACGGCCAACGAGTTCGGGTTCACCTTCAACTGGGCCTACGCGTCGCGCTCGGCCACCGCCTACTTCTCCTCAGGGACGCTCCCGCAACGGGCGCCTGGGCTCGACCGTCGACTGCCGACCCTCGGCACCGGCCAGTTCGAATGGCAGGGAACGTTGAAGCGCCTCGACCATCCGCACGGGGTCAGCGGTCCCGGCGGTCTGCTGTTGAACTGGAACAACAAGGCCGCGCCCGGGTTCATGGCCGGCGACGACGACCCGCTGGGATCGGTCCATCGTGTCGAGCTGTTCAACCAGTTCCCGCATCAGGTGAAGCTGCGTCAGGACGTCGGGATCATGAACCGCGCCGCGACCGAGGACGTGCGCGCGCCCGTGTGGCCGGTGATCAGCCAAGTGCTGCACACGGGTCCGGCGCCCAGCGCGTTCGACGCGGCCGTCGTCGCCGACCTCGATGCGTGGGTGAGTCGCGCCGCGCCCCGTGTTGACGCCAACAACGACGGCGTCTGGGACGACTCGGGTCCGACGATCATGGACGCGGTCTGGAATCCCCTCGCCACCGCGGTGATGCAGCCGGTGTTCGGTCCGCTCACCGCTGACCTCGACGACCTTCAGGGCCTCGGCAGCCTCTCGGGCGAGTCCTACGTCGACAAGGATCTGCGCACCTTGCTCGATCCCTCGCAGGTGCGGGGCAAGTTCGCGCTGCGCTACTGCGGGCTGGGTGACCTCGCCACCTGCCGGGCCTCGCTCTGGTCGGCCATCGATTCCGCCGTGGCGTCCCTGGCGAGCGCGCAGGGGAGCGATCCGACGCTGTGGCACAGCGGCGCATCACGTTCGGGTTTCGTGCCCGGTCTTATCGGCAACACTTTCCGCACGACGAATCGACCCACCTTCCAGCAGGTGATCGAACTGGTCGCCGCCGGTCGGTAGGCCGTCAGCGGGTTCACCTCTCAGACGCGTCGACCCCAGGCCGAGATGAGCGGCGCGGTGCCCACGTCGAGGTTCCCGGCTTCGAGCGCGGCCAGATAGTCGCCGATCTCGTCGGCGGTCACCTGCCCGTCCTCGACGAGCCGATCGCGCGTCTGGCCGATGTTGGCCCGCTCGAGCGCGATGGCTTCGGGCATGCCCACCGCGAAGTAGGCGTCGGCGGCCACATCGACCAGCCCGGCGACCCGCAAGAGCCGCGGCAGTCGTCGGGCGTAGGTCAGGTCGGCACCGTGTTCGGTCAGCACGCGCCGGAAGGCGGCTCGGACCTTGTTGGCGAGCGCTGGGGTGGGACCGTGAACATCGACGCACGCCAGCGGAAGCAGCTCCGAGTCGAAGTCTTCGATCAGCAGCCAGCCCCCGGGACGAAGGGCGGCCGCCATCGAGCGCAGCACGTCTTCGCGCTGGGGCAGGTGCACGAGGACGAGGCGCGCGTGGACGAGATCGAACTCGCCGGCCGGCGGTGGATCCACTGACGACGTCGTGGTGGCGGACCTCGATCAGGTCGGAGGCGATGTCGTCGGCCCAACGGGTGTCGATGTCGGTGGCGAGGACACGTCCCGACGGACCGACGTGCGCAGCCAGCCAGAGCGGGACCGACGGGCCGCCGACGCCGACCTCCCAGCAGCGCCAGCCCGCACTGATGCCGAGTCGTTCGAGGTGGCGGAACGTGACCGGGTTGAAGAGGGCGGCCAGGTTGTCGAAGCGAGCTCCGGCCTCATGGGCGCGGTTGTCGAGGAGGTAGCGGCTGGGGGTCACAGGCGGGTCCGGCTCGGTCACCCGCGTCATTCTGCCCCTTGACTCTGATCTAAGGCTGTGCGAATATCCTAACAATGTTAGTTGAACCGATGCGTGATAGACGAGCCGAACGGCATGAGGCAACCAAGGCCGAGATCCTCGACGCGGCGTGGGCGCTGGTGGGGGCCGAGGGCCTGGCCGCCCTCTCGTTGCGGGACCTGGCCCGCACGGTGGGCATGAAGGCACCGTCTCTGTACTCGTACTTCGACTCGAAGCACGCCATCTACGACGCCATGTTCGCCCAGGGGTCGCGGCAGTTCCTCGAGCATGCGAGCCGGCTGGTCCCGAGCGGTGACCTGCTGGTCGACCTCAAGGCCGGCATGCACAACTTCGTGTCGTTCTGCACCGAGAACCCGGTCCGCTACCAGCTGCTGTTCCAGCGGACGATCCCGGGCTTCGAGCCGTCACCCGAGTCCTTCGCCATCGCCGTCGAGGGGTTGGGCGCCACTAGCGCCCGCCTGGCCCGGGCGGGAATCGTCGATCCCGAGGCGCTCGACCTGTTGACGGCCATCGGCACTGGTCTCACCGATCAGCAGATCTCCAACGATCCGGGTGGCGATCGTTGGATCCGGCTGATCGATCACGCCATGGAGATGTTCTTCGCCCACGTGTCCACGGCGAAGGCCCAGCCTCACCCGAAGCCGTCGAAGACCCAGAAGAAGAGGACCAGCTCATGACGTCGATCGCCACGTCCACGGACCGGCCCCCGGGGCTCAGTCGTCGCGAGGCGGCGATCCTGGCGGCCACCGAGAACGAGCGGATCGTCGATCTCGTGCGGTCGCTGAACCCCGAGGACTGGTCCAAGCCCACCGACTGCACCGAGTGGGACGTACGAGCCATGGTCGCCCACGTCGTGGGCGGGATGGACGCCAACGTGTCGGTGCCCGAGTTCGTCCACCAGTTCAGGGCGGGCACGAAGGCGGCCGGGGACCGACCGATGATCGACGGGATGACCGAGGTGCAGGTTCGAGAGCGCGCCGACCTCGAGGCGAACCAGCTCGTCGATCGGCTGGTGGTCGTCGCACCCAAAGCCGCCCGGGGCCGCCGCCGGGTCCCCGCGCCCGTGCGTCGCGTGACCATGAAGGTCGACATCGGCGGGGTGATGGAGAGTTGGCGGTTGGGCTACTTGTTCGACACGATCATGACCCGCGACACCTGGATGCATCGCGTCGACCTCTCGCGGGCGACCGGTCGACCCCTTGTGCTGACCGCCGACCACGACGGTCGCCTGGTCGCCGATGTCGTGGCCGAATGGGGTCGCCGCCACGGCCAAGCCTTCGCCCTCCACCTGGAGGGACCGGCCGGCGGTTCGTTCATCAACGGCCACGGCGGCGACGAGATCACCCTCGACGCCATCGAGTTCTGCCGCATCCTTTCGGGCCGCGCCACCGGGGCCGGCCTGCTGAGCCAGGAGGTTCCGTTCTGATGGAAACCCGAGTAGCCGAGGTCGCCGACGGCATCCACCAACTCACCACCTACGTGGCCGAGATGGACTTCAGCTTCAACCAGTACCTCGTCACCGGTGACGAGCCGCTGCTGTTCCACACCGGACCACGCCAGATGTTCCCGCTCGTGTCCGAGGCCGTCTCGCGCGTCATCCCGGCCGCCAGCGTGCGTTGGATCGCGTTCGGCCACGTCGAGGCCGACGAGTGCGGCTCGATGAACGAGTGGCTGGGCGTCGCGCCGCAGTCGACCGTCGTGCAGAGCATGACCGGCTGCATGGTGTCGCTCACCGATCTCGCTGATCGCGCGCCCCGCCCCCTCGGCGACGGTGAGGTGCTCGACATCGGTGGCCACCGCCTGCGCTGGATCGACACCCCGCACGTTCCGCACGCCTGGGAAGCCGGCATCATCTACGACGAGACGACCAAGACACTCTTCTGCGGCGACCTGTTCACCCGGACTGGTTCCTATGATCCGTCGTCCACCGACGACATCATGGGTCCGGCCATCGCCGGCGAGGACCAGTTCCACTCGTCGTCGCTGGCCCCCGCCAGCGGAGCCACCGTGCGGGGCCTGGCCGAGCTCGACGTCGCCGCCCTCGCCCTGATGCACGGACCGGTCTACGAGGGCGATGCCAAGGCGGCGCTGGTCGACCTGGCCGCCGACTACGACCGCCGCATCGCCGCCGGCTGATCCGGCGACCGGCCCGGTGGAGGAGGGCCCGAACGCATCACTCTGGGTGGTCGTAGCACCATCGGCCACTACTGCATGAGACCGGCTCCGGTCGAGGATGGTCAGAGCAGCACACCCCTCGATTCCCCCGGGAGACCCTCATGCGCAAGCAGATCGTGACCATCGCCATCGGCGCGTTGTCGATACCGCTGATGGCGGGCGCCGCCTACGCCGCCGCCCACTCGATCAGCGATCAACCATCGCCCCAGGTGGTCATACCGGCCAGCCGGACGACCCCGACGACCAACGACCACGACGTCGGTGACGACCACGGTGTCGATGCGACCACGTCGACCTCGGTGGACGACCACGGGGTCGACGGAGTGGGCCACGATGTCGGTGATGACCGCGGCGTGGATCCGACCACACCGACGACGGTGGACGACCACGGCAACGACGGCCCCGGCCACGATGTCGGTGATGACCACGGGGTGGACACCACGACCTCGACGACGGTGGACGATCACGGCAACGACGGTCCAGGCCACGATGGTGGCGACGACCGGTCCGGTCCGAGCTCGTCGAGCGGCCCGGGCGGCGGCTCGGGCGACAGCGGTCGCGACGGCTGAGACTCGCCCTCTCCCTGCTCAGCGCGAGTGCGGTGCCCGGATCCGATGGGTCCGGGCACCGTCGCGTCAGCCCTCGTCAGTGGCCAGGTGCTCCTTGGCCCACAGGGCGGCCTGGGTGCGATCGGTGACGCCGAGTTGCTGGAAGACGTTGGTGAGGTGGGCCTTGACCGTGCGATCGGTGATGCCGAGCCGCCGGGCGATCTGCTTGTTCGGAAGACCATCGGCCAACAGGACCAGGACCTCGCGTTCCCGCGGGCTCAGGCCCCGCGACGGTCGGCTCGAGCGCTGCCGATCGAGCAGCACCCGCGCCACCCGCGGGTCGAGCGGCGCGCCGCCTGTCGACGCGGCCCGAACGGCGGCGATGACGTCGTCGGCCGGCGCGTCCTTGAGGATGTAGCCCGACGCGCCGGCATCGAGCGCCGCCACGATCCGGGGCTGGTCGAGGAACGATGTCAGCACCACGATCCGGCGGTCCTCGGTCGGAGGTTCGCTCGTCGCAGCGGTGATCCGTCGAGTGGCCTCCACGCCGTCGACCTCGGGCATCGACAGATCCATCAGGATCACATCGGGTGTGAGCTCGGCGGCCAGCGTCACCGCTTCCGCGCCATCGGAGGCGGTGCCCACGACCTCGATGTCGCCAGCGCTCTCGAGCAACTGGGCCAGACCTTGGCGGACCACGGCGTGGTCGTCGACGATGAGCACGCGGATCATGCCAGCGGTACCTCCAGCTCGACCGCCGTTCCTCCGCTCGACCGATCTCGCACCGTGAGCTGGCCGTTCAGATCGCGGGCCAGCCCGTCCAGGCCGCGCAGCCCGAAGTGGCCCTCGGCCGCTCGGTCGGTCGCGTCGAGCGGTTCGAAGCCGACGCCGTCGTCGACCACCGCCAGCCAGGCCCGTTCGGCGTCAGCCCCGACGGTGACGTCCACGGTGTGGGCGCGGGCGTGCTTGACCACGTTGCGCAGAGCCTCCCGCGTCGCCCGGTAGATCAGCGTCGACACCGGAGCCGGCAGTCGGGTCGACAGGCGCGAGGCGTCGAGCGACGGGGTCAGCCCGGCGTGCTCGATGCCGTTCAACAGCTCGGAGATGGCGGTTTCGAGGCCCTGGGCCTCGAGGTCGGGCGGGTAGATGTCGACGAGCAGAGACCGCAGACCGGTGACGCTGTTGCGCACCGAGCCGGCGGCGTCCTCGAGCAGGACGGCCGTGTCTGGCGGGGTGGATCCCGCCCGTGCCGCGCCGGCCAGGGTGAAGGTGACGCCCGTCAGGTCCTGGACCACGCCGTCGTGCAGATCGCTGGCGATGCGCCGCCGCTCGACGTCTGAGGCCTCGAGCGCCCGGCGCAGCAGATCCTCTCGCTCCTGCTGGCGCAGACGGAGCTGGCGTGCCAAGCCGTAGGCCAGTGGGATCTGCAGCAGCTCGAGCACGATGAGGGCACCGAGGGCGACCGGTGCGAAGCTGCGCCAGATGCGATTGGCCGACGCCGAGACGACGTCGTAGCGGAAGTAGGCCTCGAACAGCAGCCGCTCGCCACTCGGGGTGCGGATGGGCAGATAGACCTCGAGCAGCTTGTGGTAGCTCCGCTCGAAGCGGTTCTCGGGCTGGGTCAGATCGCTCACCCCGGCCTCGATGAGCCCACCGCGCAGCGTGCCGAGCTCGTTGTCCTCGAGTTGGTAGGTCGCGCCGATCAGGCGGGGCTCGTTCGAATACACGATCTTGCCGGACGCGTTCCAGATCTTGACGCGCACGAGCGACGCATCGATCACATCGCGCTGGATCACCGCGCCAACACGCGCCACGGCGGTGGGATCGCCGTTGGGCAGGCCATCCGTGACCACCGGCTCGACCCCGCCCTGGGCCTTGACCAGCGCCGTCGTGCGCACGTCGGTGATGGCCTCGCGCTGGCCGATGCGCTGGCTGGCCACGAGGGTCGCCAGGCCCACCGTGAAGAGCCCAGCCAGGCCGATGACGGCGAACTGGGCCACGGGTCGGGCGACGATCCAGCGATCCGACGAGTTCACGCCGCCCGCAGTGCTCGTCGATCGGGAGTGCCACGGTGCGACGCCATCGACGGGAGGGTACGGCGTGGTGGCGTCGAACGGTTCTCAAGCCGCGTCCCACGCGGCCCAGATCGAAGCGACGGGAGCGGCACTAGGGTGAGCGGCCACGACGCCGTCCTGGGGCCTCGATGGAGTTCACTCAGGCGCCACGGCCGGGAGACCTGATGAGCGCCAACACCAACCCGAGTGCGGCGGCGGCTCCCACCCCGATCGGGGTCACGGTGCCCGACGTCGGCGACGAGGCCGACAACCTCGGCCCGATCCAGCAGGCCATGGACGATGTGGCCGGTGCCGGCGGGGGTGTGGTCGTCCTCCCGAGCGGTCGGTGGCCGATCAGCGCGCCCGTCCAGCTGCGGGACAACGTGACGCTCCGCGGCACCGGCATGCTCGTCACGACCATCTGCCCGTTCGACGACACGACTGCCCCGCAGCTCATCGAGGCGACGGCCGGCCTCGCCGGCGCGACGGTCGAAGACCTATGGCTGGACGGCCACCCCACGGCCGATCCTGACCACAGCTCACGGCCGGTTGGTGATGGGGCGGCCATCGACATCACGGGCGGCGCGACGTTCTGCGTCCTCCGCCGGATCCGCATGACCGACCTGCCCAGCGGGGCCATTCGTCTGGCCGGCCCGGATCTGAACCACCTCTACCTCGAGCAACTCGTCATCGAGGGTTGCGGTGGTGACGGTGTGGTCTTCGCGCCGTCGGACCAGTCGACCGCCGTGTTCCTGACCGAGCTGTCGATTCGCGGCTTCGGTCGCGCCTCGACCGGACACGCCGGCGTGCGGTTGGGAGGTCGAGCGTTCATCAGCCAGCTCCACGTCGATCTCATCACCGAAGGGCAGATCGGCCTGAAGTTCGAAGCGGGGAGCGACTACACGGTCACCAGCAACGTCTACTTCGGACTGGATGGCGGTCGCGCCCGTCGACCAACCGGCCATCGTCGGCCGCGTGCGGGTCGAGGCCGAAGTGGTGCGAGATCGGCGCGACGCCGACCCGCGAGCGGGTGTTCCCGTGACGGTAGGGAGCGATCTCGACCTGCGGCTGTTCTTCGAGGGCGAGGTCGATCCCGGGGACGCCAAGGCGGTGACCCGCGCGTTCCGGAACGCCGGCGAGGAGCTGGCGGCCCGCGGCGGCGGTCGGCTGTACGTGCCACCGGGCCGGTGGTTGCTCGAGGCGGCCGAGGACGAGCCCGCCGCGGCCGTGAGCCTCCGCACGCCCGGCACCACGTTGTGCGGCGCCGGCATCCTGGCCACGACGCTCAAGCTGGCGGGCCGCCAGGACTGCCACGTCGTCTCCATCGAGGCGCCGGGCATCACCGTCGAGCGATTGACGGTGGCCGGCGGTCTCGACCACGAGCCGGCCGACGTGCGGGCCGGGCGGGCCGAGCCCGAACGGCGATGCCACGGCATCTCGATACGCGAGTGCCCCGCCTTCACATCGATCCGCGAGGTCCTCGTCGAAGACGTGGTCGGCTACGGGATCGGCTCGATCATCGTCCACGGCGGCCCCAAGCCCGAGCCCGATCCCTATTGCCACATCCGCATGCACAACGTGTCACTGCGGCGGATCGGCGACGACGCCATCGACTTCAAGATCGACGTCAACCCCGATCCCGCCGCCGACGGCCCTGATCCGGCCCTCATGGGATGGCGCGGCCCTCGAGCCTTCCTGCGCAACATCGCGGTGGCCGACCACAGCCTGCTGAGCCCCAACGCGGCGGCTCCGGCGCGTGGCGAGAACGGCATCGACGGACGCGGCCAGCTCCACATCCAGAACGTCGAGGTGACTGGTGTGCGGCCCGGCGAGTTCGGCAAGTCGGGCGGGGCGGGGATCACCTTGCGCGACGAGATGGTCCCCGGCGGCGGCGTGTGCTCGGCGAGCCACGGTCGGGGCGCCCAGTGGTCGACCCTGCAGAACTACTTCGTATCGACCCGTCCGGCCATCCCTGGTGAACCGAAGCGTGGCGGCGGAGGCATCCAGGTCGCCGAGATCATGGGTCCGGTCGTCGCGGTCACCAACGGCAACGTCGTCAAGACCCTCACGCGCTCATTCGGAGGTTCCGTCAATGGCCAGTACCACAGCCGATGGCTCCATCTCGCCGTCGTCCAGTTCGACCATGTCAGCGATGGCATCCTCACTGACGAAGTGCCGATTACGACTTCATCGACTACGGCAGCGGGCACGGGGCGTCCCTCGCTCTGTACGAGCGGTACTCGAGAGGGCGCGGCCTGGGGGTTGAGCTCGAGCCGACGAAAGTCGTCGAGGCTCGCGCCAAGGGTCACAACGTCGTCGAGGGCAGCATCTTCGACATCCCGCGGCGCCCGCTCGTGCACTTCGTGACCGCCGACAACGTGCTCGAGCACCTGACCTCGTTCGACGACGTCGAGGACGCCTTGCGGGTCGGTTGCGCAGTTGCCGACGACTTCATCTACGTCCGCCACCCGTCGTTCGAAGATGAGGCCTACTTCGCCGAGCTCGGCGTCGTCGCCAGCTGGATCGCCGCGCACGGGCCACCGCAGCCATGTGCTGATCGCCGACTTCATCGCCATGGCCCTGCGGTTGGGCATCTACTCGGTCGAGGTCCACCCCGTCGGCCTGATCCCCGACACGAGCGATCCCGAGATCGTCCCGGTCGGGACCCCGCGGAACGACCTCGTCTACAACGAGGAACGCCACGGTCCCAAGCCGGACATCGCGTTCGACCACAACGTCTATTACGCCTTCGACATCGTGTTCCACCTCGAAGCCTCGGGCCCAGGTCCGGCTCGTGTACTTCGGTGACCCGCTCACCAATCGGCGCAAGCCGCGGTTGGTGCGTCTGCGGTCGCCTCGGTCGCAGGCGGCCGG
Source organism: uncultured Microthrixaceae bacterium (assembly GCA_963734965.1). Classification (GTDB taxonomy): domain Bacteria; phylum Actinomycetota; class Acidimicrobiia; order Acidimicrobiales; family Acidimicrobilacustridaceae; genus UBA4742. The sequence goes on from CAVTJK010000004.1 coordinate 2,122,624, forward strand.
CCCGCTGGGAGCGGGCAAGGCCCTGGCTCGCCGAACGCGTCGGCGGCGTGCTCAAACGGTCCTGATCCGGGCCGGAACGCATGATCCGTCGGTTCGTTTCCTGAAATCTTTCGTTTGAGACTGTTCTCACCCTCCGTGACCGCCGATGGTGACGCATGGCTGAGGCGTGGACACGGACCGATCTGATCGCGTGGGCGGCCGACGACATCGTGTTCTGCCTCGACCTCGACACGGCGCCTCGTCCATTGCCCGACTGGTTCGATCGGCCGCACCCGCCCGCGCCGCAGCACTCGGTCGGCCAACGGCTGGCCGCCGCCCACCCCGACGATCGCCAGCGGATGATCGACATGTGGTGGGAGATCATGCGCACGCCGGGCCAGCCGATCGAGCTCGAGTTGGTGGTCAACGGCGAGCACGGCTGGGTGCGCGTGCTGACCCGCTTCGTCAACCTCGTCGACCAGCCCGACGTGCGGGGTCGTCGTCGGCACCATCCGCTTCCTCGAGGAGGTGGAGGGCTTCGAGCTGCCGGCCGTGGTCCAATCCGGTGAGTTCGAGGCGGTCGATCTGCTCATCCACGAGCTCGACGAGACCGGCGTGATCCTGCGGACCGAGGGGAAGGTGTTCGAGATCACCGGTCGTCAGCCCCACGAGGTGATCGGCCAGTCCGTCCTCGAACACATCGATCCGGATGGCTTCGACGATGCCATCAGGGTCTGGCTCGAGGTCATGGCCGGTCCACCCGGAACGACCCGCACCGGTCGCCAACGCGTCGTGCGACCGGACGGCACGACGATCTGGGTCGAGTCGACGACCATCAAGCGCGTCGCGCCCGATGGCACGGTCACCGGGACCGTGATCTGCCACGACCTCACCGAGCGCCGCAAGCAGGAGTCGGCGCTGCGCGCCAGCCAGCTCGAGTTCCGTCTGCTGGCCGACCAGGTGCCGGGCGCCGTGTTCCGAGCCAACCGCGAGCAGGAGCTGACTTTCCGCAACGACCGATGGGACGAGCTGTTGGGCCCCGACGGCGCGTCGGCCGAGCACCTCCATGACATCGTGCACATGGACGACCGGCCGGGCTTCGACGAGCAGATGCGCCTGCTGGGGTCCGGTCCCAGCCTGTCGACGGCCGCGTTCGAGGTCCGCAGCCGCGACGGAGAACGGGTCTATGCCATCACCTGCCGACCCGTCCTCGACCTGCTGAACGAGAGCCTGAGCTTCGTCGGTGCCGTCGCCGACGTCACCACGACCGTCGAGCTGCGCGAACGAGCCGATCATGACCCCCTCACCGGGTTGCGCAACCGAGCGTCGGTTCTCGAGCGGCTCGAGATGGCGCTGGACGACCATCGCGACGAGGTCGTGGTCGTCTTCGTCGACCTGGACGGCTTCAAGGTCGTGAACGACACCTACGGTCATGCTGTGGGCGACCGCATGCTGATCGAGGTGGCGGCGCGGTTGCGCGAGAGCGTCCGGCCTGACGATGTCGTGGGCCGATTCGGTGGTGACGAGTTCGTGCTCGTGCTGAAGACGACCGAGCTCGATGACGAGTCGATCATCCAGCGACTCGAACAGACGGTGTCGCGCCCCATCAGCTGGCCCGGGGGATCGTGGCAGCCGACCGTGAGCCTCGGTCTGGCCCGACCCGACACCGACGAGGACATCGCCACGATCCTCCGTCGCGCCGATCGGGCCATGTTCGTCGTCAAGCGCCAGCGCAAGCTTCGCCTGGCCTAGGACCTCGCGCGGTCGTTCAGAGGCCGCCCTCGGCGGCGGTGATGACGTTGGCCATGAGCTGGGTCGTCGTGAGGGGGCCCACCCCTCCGACCGGCGCGGCGAAGGCGCCGGCGACCTCGTCGAGCCCATCGGGGTCGACGTCACCGAGGACCTTGCCCCCGACATAGGTCGTGCCGACATCGATGACCACGGCGCCGGGTCCGACGCCGGCCGCCGTGATGAGCCCCGGCTGGCCCGTTGCCGCCACCAGGACCTCCGCCGATCGGGTGTGCGCCACGAGGTCGGCCGTCCGCGAGTGACAGACCGTGACCGTCGCGTTGCGGTCGAGCAGCAGCAGCGCGAGCGGCTTGCCCACGACCCGGCTGCGGCCGACGACCACGGCGCGCCGTCCCTCGAGCTCGATCCCATACTCGTCGCACAGCATGATGACGGCCTGAGCCGTGGCGGGGGCGAACGACGGGAGGCCGGCGAAGAGGCGACCGGCGCTGACCGGGCTGGCCCCGTCGATGTCCTTGGCCGGAGGGATGGCGCCGGCCAGCTCGTTGAGGTCGGTTCCGGCGGGAACCGGGGTGATGATGCCGATCCCGTGCACGGCGCCGTCCGCCGCCAGATCCGACACGACGTCAGTCGCTTCGCCGTTCGATGCGCCGACTTCGATGACACCGGCGTCGACCATGGTGGCCTCGGCCGCCTTGAGGATGCTTCGCGAGTACCCCCCGTCCTGCTCGCCGGCGAAGCGGACGAAGCGCACCGTCGGGACGGTGCCGGTGGCGCGCTGGGCCTCGGCCCGCGCGCGCCACGCGGCGCGCACCTCGGTCGCCACCGGGCGCCCGTCGAGGCTCTTCATGCCCCCATCACCTTCCGGGCCGCGGCGGTGACCGCTTCAGCTCGGGCGTGGCCGGCGGCCAGCAGGCCGGCCGTCTCGGCCCGCGTCGTCGATACGTAGTCGGCGTCCTCGATCAGAACCAGGTTGGCCTCGACGTTGAGCTCGGCCGCGTCGAGGGCGGCGGCGGCCAGGATCGCGGCCACGCCGGCGTCGCTGGCCACGGTTCGGTTCCCCTCGACCGCGGTGGCGGCCAGGTCGATGACCTCGACGGCCAGCCGCATGGCCTCGAGGGGCACCCGCGAGGCGGCAACGAGTGATTCCTCGATGGCCGCCGCGCGCGACGCGGCCGCCTCGGCGGGTTCCTTGGGCATCGACCACGCGGCGCCGACCGCCGCGAACACGATGGCGTCCCGATCGGCCAGATCAACGGCCGATTCGACGGCGGCCCCAGTGCGCTGCTCGAGCTGGCGGAACTGCTCGTCGACGTCGGCGAACTTCTTCCGGCCCACCGTGAGGTTGGCCACCATCTGGGCGCAAGCGGCGCCCAGGGCCAGCGCGACCCCGGCGGCGGCGCCCCCGCCGGGCGTCGACGAGCTCGAACCGAGAGCGGCGAGGAAGCCGCCGATCGACTCGTCCGAAGTTCCCACGCTGACTCCTTGCTCGCGGCGCACTCGGTCCGATGGCTCGAGGGCCGGACCGACTCTGAACCTACCGCGCCGTCGGGGTGGCTCTGACCGAGGTTCGCTCAGGATCCTTCGACGAGCTTCGAGCAGGGCACGATCAGCAGGAACACCGCGGCGAAGGGTTCCTTGGCGTTCTCGACGACCGCTACCAGGTGGTCAGGGGGCTGGCCGGCGCACCGGGCGGCCGCGGCGTCGACCGAGCCCGGCCACGACGGCCCCACCGACCGAGGTGTGGTCAACGAGAACCCGATGACCATGAGGAACGTGGCCTGCGCGATGAACACGGGGCGGGCCCAACGGACGATCTGGCGCGCCCGGTGCGTCGCCGGCGCGGCCAGCAGCACCGCCAGGCTGCTCGACAGCATCAGCAACGGGATGACCGAGAATCGGGCACCCGTGAGGCTGAAGGGATGGTCCCATTCGACCGGGACCAATGACGTGCCGCGGCCGAGCACGGGCAGCAGGAACGTGGCGATGGCCAACGCCACGAACACGCCGGCCAGCGCGCGCGCCGACCCGCTGGCGCCGGGTACGAGCACGGCGAACAGTGCCAGGGTGACCAAGGTCGTGCCGGCGATCAGCAGGCCGCCATGGTCGGGCCACAGCGCCGAGACGCCGCTCGGTCCGACGATCAGCATGGCGACCACGCGCACCGCGAACACACGGGGAACCGCGCCGAGCGAGCTGGCGAAGCGGGCGGGGGCGGGGGCGGTGAGGATGACGATCCCCTGCACGACCAGCCCCAGGCCGAACGTCGCGGCCACGACGATGGCCGAGCGCGTGCGGCGGATGAGCGCCCAGCCGATGGCGACCGGCACGAACACGACGCACAACGCCGTGGCGGTGGCGGCCAGGAACACGACGATGGCTCGCAGGACGGTGTCACGCCGGCCCTCCTCGACCGAGAGCAGGGCCCAGGGCGCGACGGCGGCGAACAGCCAGATGGAGTTGGTCACGTTGGCGGTGTTCTCGCGGCCGAGGATCGGCATGGTCACGAACAAGGCGGCCAGGACCAGACGCAGCGAACTCGATTCGATCCAGCCGCGGCTCATGTGGAAGACGAAGACTCCGCCCAGCCCCACGATCGCGGCGCCGGCGAGGGCCATGTAGAGGGCGAGGCCGCGCACGGGCACCACCGGCGTGGCCAGGGCGACCAGGCGGGCCGGCAGCTGCAGGTAGCCCGAGTAGCTGTGGAACAGCGAGTGGAAGGCCCCGTCGCGGATCGCTTGCTGCGCGTAGATCGAGCCGTCCTCGGCCCACAAGGTCCGCCAGCTGACGACACCGCGCTGGCGCAGAAGCGGTCCGGCGATGGCGGCCAGCACCAGCAGAACGGCGCCGACGCGAAGCATCCATGGGGGCACCGGGATGTCGGGACGGCTCGCGCCCTCCGGCGTCTCCACCGGGCCACGATATCGACGGCCGCCGGGCGGCGCGGCGGCGTGGCGGCGCGGCGTCAAACGTGCCGTCGCTATCGGTTCGGCGCGATGGCCGAACCGATCCGCGAGTCGGCCATGCCGAAGTAGAGGTGCCACCGGTTGTTGAAGAGCACCAGCCCCTGGGCGAAGCACACGTTGTCGACTTGGCCCTGTCGATCGCCGTGCGCCGGTTCGAGGAAGGGCTCGGTCGCTCGAGCCAGGGCGGCGGTCGGGTCGGCGGGATCGAACCGGGCTTGGCCCGGCAGGTAGGCGAAGGCCGGCCGGGCCGGATCGCCGTGGTCGGGGTGATTGGCTCCGTTGTAGATGAGCACGATGCCGTCGTCGGTGAGCAGGGCCGGTGGCCCCGGCTCGACGAGGAGCGAATCGAAGCGGCCCCGACGCGGGAACAGCAGCGGCCGCAGCACCTCGTGACCGGCGACTCGCACGAGGTCCCATCGGCCGCCGCTCGCGGGGTCATACGACAGGTAGCGGTCGGCGGTGGCGTCGTACTCCACCGGGGTCCAGCGGATGAGGTCGGTCGACGTGGCGGCGAAGCAGATCCCCTCCCCCCAGTACATCCAGAATCGGCCGTCGCGCTGGGCCGCCACCAGTCGTCCGTCGTGCACCTCGGTCAGGACAGAGCCGCTCTTCGACGTCCGCTTGGCATGGGGCGAGCCGGCGAAGGCGGGGCCGTGCTTGTCCCATCGCCGGAGGTCGTCGGACGTGGCGACGAACAGCGCGCCGTTCTTGCCGTCGAAGGCGGTGTAGGTGCAGACGTAGCGCCCGTCGGGAGCCTCGACCACGCGCGGGTCCTCGCAGCCGCCGGGCCACTCCCATGCCTGCCATCGGTCGTCAGTCGGGTACAGGACGGGCTCGGGGTCGAGATCGAACGAGAGGCCGTCGTCGCTGACGGCGAGTCCGATCCGCGAGACGCCGGCGTAGCGCCCCTCGCGGTCCTCGGCTCGTACGAGTAGGTGCACGCGGCCGTCGCGCACGACGGCACCGGGGTTGAACACGTCCTTGGCCGCCCACGCGACGTCCCGGTCGGTCACTGGGCAGTGGAAGGTGAGGGCCGCGTCAGAGCTGACGGCGACACCCGGCTGGCGTTCGAAGGGACCGATCTCCCATGCGTCGGAGGTGGCTGAGGTCGTGTTCACGCGCCCAGTCGGCTCCGCTCGGCGGCCGCGGTGATGTTGGCCAATCCCGAGCGCAGCTCGTCGGTGGTGGGCCAACCGAACCCGATCCGCATGTACGAGCGCGGTTGTTCGAACCAGTGGCCGGGTCCCACGAACGTCTTGAGCTCGCCGTTGAGGATCTCGTAGAACCGCTCGACATCGACGCCGCCATCCGCGCGCAGCCGGGGGAAGCACACGACCCCGCCGGTCGGCTCGACCCACTCGAGCGCGGCCTGCTGAGCGAACCAGTCACCGACGATGGTGGCGTGCTGTTCGATGCGTCGGCGGATGGCCGGCAGCGTGACGGCCCGTTGGCTGAGGGCCTGGAAGGCGATCTCTTCGTCGACGACCGAGTTGCAGATGAAGATCTGCTCCTTCGCGGCCAGGAAGCTCTCCATGAGCTCGGAATCCCGCGTGATGACCCAGCCGATGCGGAGCCCGGGCAGGCCGTAGGTCTTCGACATCGACGACACCGAGATCACGCGATCGGACCGACCGGCCGCTACCGGGAGAGGAGCCGGGAAGCTCATCTCGCGGTAGGTCTCGTCGAAGACCAGTCGGGTGCCCCGACTCTCGACGATCGCGATCGCGGCGTCGAGCTCGTCGAGGGTCATGGTCGTGCCGGTCGGGTTGTGCGGGCAGGTCAGGCTGACGAATCGGGTGTCGGGTCGCAGCCGGGCCGCCAGGTGGTCGAGATCGACGCGCCAACCCTCCTCGAAGCGCAGGTCGACGAAGTCGATGTCGGCACCGATGGCGCGCGGGGTCTCGATGTTGGTGGCGTAGTTCGGGCGCACGACGAGCAGGTGATCGTCGCGCGGTCAGCAGCGTCGTGGCGATGATGAAGAGTCCGGCAGCGGCACCGGCCACGATCAACACGTCGTCAGGGTCGACCCCCGCGTCCTCGGCGATCAGCTGGCGCAGTCCGGGATGGCCGGCGTGGTCGGTGTAGGCGATCGCGAGCCCACTCAGGTCGACGGTCAGCTCGTCGAGGATGACGTCGGCGAACGAGCTCTCGGTCAGGTTGCACTCGATGTTGCCGTAGCCCATCTGCTCGGGCGATTCGATCTCGATCGGCATGCGCCGGTATCGCATCGGTGCAGTCTCGCGTGCCCTGGGTCGGCGCTCCGCCAACCGCGCTGATCAGGACGACCGGTCGAACGCGGCGTTGGCCGCCTCGAATCGGGCCAGGGTGCGTTCGACGTCGTAGGGCGTCTCTTCGGGCGGCTCGCCGGGCCACTCGCTGCGCGGCATGGTGAAGAAGTCACCGCCGTAGACGTGGATGGCCCCCGCGAACTGGCCGGTGGGGTTGGTGACGCCGTGCACAGCGTCGTCGCCGAGCAGGCACACGTCGCGTGGTCGCAGCGACCGGCCGCCGGACTCGACGATCGACGAACCGTCGCGGCGGAAGAAGGTGTTGTCCTCACCACCGGTGTAGATGCCGATGGCGGCCCACATGCGGTGGTCGTGAGGGGTCAGGGTCATGCCGGGCGCCCACACGACCTTGAGGATGGTGAGCTCGGGCGACACGTGCAGGCGGACGAGCTCGGCTCGTTCGGGCGGGAGGGCGTCGGCCACGCTCCGATCCTCTGAAACGGCGCGGGTGAGGACGTCCCGGATGGCCAGCTGCGGCTGATCTGCTCGGCGAGCTTGCTCGCAGTCGGTGATGAAGGTGTCGAGGTCGAACATTCGCTCGCTCCCCATGGGACAGCCGGGCCTGGTCGGACGCTCCGACGGTACCCCCGTGAGGAGCCGCCGTCGCCGGTGAGAGGGGTGGTACCTCTACTCGGGCCGTGTGGTGCAGCCACCCTTGCCGTCCGGGGGCGGTTCGGGGTTACTGGAACCGTGGACAGCGTCGGTTCGATGGTGACCATCGCTTCGGGGTCGGTGATCCGGTGGGACTGATCACCCTCGACGCGCTGACCGCGCTGCGACACCGATGGCGGGCCTATCTGGGCGTCGTGCTCCTGCTCGGCTCGATCGGCGGCCTCAGCTTGTTCGCCATCGCCGGCGCGCGCCGCACCCAGTCGGCCTACCCGCGCTTCCTTCGTTCGGTGGATGCCTCGACGCTGAGCGTGGGCAGTCCCGGCGGCTACGACGCCAGCGTGGATCGGAAGGTCGCGGCGCAGCCCGAGGTCGTGCGCTCGCGCACCTATGTGGCCTTCCAGACGTGGGCCCTGGTGGGCGGCCAGCCGGACTTCTCCCAGGACTTCGAACCGGACGGGACCTTCAACGGTCGCTACTTCGATCAGGACCGCTTCACGGCGATCCACGGGCGGCGGCCCGACCCCCATCGCGCCGACGAGGTTGCCGTCAACGAGTACGCCGCCCAGCACTACGGCTACAAGGTCGGCCAGCGGATGGACCTCGGGACCTACTCGCTCGAGCCGACCGAGGCCCCTGACTTCTTCTCGCGACCACCGCCGCCCGATCTGCGCACGCACGTGACCATCGTGGGGATCGGAGTGTTCCCCGACGAAGTGGTGCAGGACGACGCCGATCGCACCCCGCGGCTCCTCCTCACACCCGCGTTCACCCAACGCGCCCGTTCGTATGTGACCTACGCCCTGCAAGGACTGGTCCTCGCTCACGGCGACGCCGATGTCGCGGCCTTCGAGCAACACGTCGATCGCCTCTATCCGCGAGGCACGGTCGAGTTCCGCGTCACGTCGGTCGACGCGTTCCACGTGCTGCAGGCGATCAGACCGTTGTCAGTCGCGCTCGGCTTGTTCGGCGTCATCGCCGGCGTGGCCGGGGTGGTTCTGGTCATGCAGGCGCTGTCGCGGCTGCTGCGATCCGATCAGGACCGACGCGCGGTCCTCCGCGCCCTTGGCGCCACACCCCGCGAGCTGATCGTCGGCCCTCTGCTCGCGGCATCGACGGCGGTCGTCGCCGGCGCACTGCTGGCGGTCATGCTGGCCCTGCTGGCCTCACCCCTGATGCCGGTCGGACCCGTCGCTCGGGTCGAGGTGACGCCCGGGGTCAACGTCGATGCGACCGTCCTGGGTCTGGGGCTGGTCGTCATGGTCATGGTGCTGGTGTCGTGGTCGGCCTTCGTCGCCTGGCGCGCCCTCCCCGCATCGCGAGCGGGCGAGAGCCGGACCGTCGACCACTCCGTCCTGGCTCGTCGCTCGAGCCACGGCGACGGGGATCGGCCCGACGGCGCTTACGGGACTGCGATTCGCCCTCGAACCCGAGGCTCGAGGCCGAGAGGTGGGCACCCGATCGGTCATCGCCGGCGCGGCACTGGCCATCGCGGCCCTGGTGGCCTCGATCACGTTCGGAGCCAGCCTGCAGACGCTCGTGGCCGCGCCCCGCTTGTACGGCTGGAACTGGGACGTCGCCGTCATCGCCGCAGACGGGTACGGCAACATCGACACCCAGCAGGCGGCGCGCATCTTCGATCGCGACCCGCACGTGGCCGCCTGGTCCGGGGCCTACTTCGGTGCCAACTCGATCAACGGGATCGACGTGCCCCTGATCGGAATGGACCCGGGCAGCACGGCGGTGCCGCCGATCCTGGCGGGTCGCATGATCGAGCACACCGACGAGGTGGTGCTGGGACCGACGACGGCCGCGCAGCTCCACCGATCGATCGGTGACGATGTGCGCCTCGGAACCGGCCGAGACGCTCGGTCGATGAGGGTGGTGGGCATCGCGACCTTCCCGACCGTCGGTGAGCTGCACGTGGCCCACACCTCGTTGGGGGTGGGCGCGCTGGTCGCCCATCAACTGGTCCCGGGGTACGACCGCGATCTGACCGGCGTGCTGGGCGTCGGCCTGGGTCCGCACGTCATCTTCGTCCGCTATCGGCCGGCGACCGACGCCGCCGCTGAGCTTCAGCACCTACGGCAGACGACCAAGCCGCTCTCGGGATTCGGTGGCCTCGATGTGATCACGGTGCAGCGTCCCGCCGAGATCGTGGACTCGCGATCGATCGCGGCCGTTCCCGTCCTGCTCGCCGCCTCGGTCGCGTTCGGGGCGGCGCTGTCGCTCGGTCTGGCCATCGCCGCGTCGGTGAGGCGTCGTCGACGCGACCTGGCCGTCCTCAAGACCCTGGGCTTCACCCGTCGGCAGTTGACGGCGACGGTGGCCTGGTTCGCGTCGACGACGATCGTGATCGGCCTGTTGGTCGGCCTGCCCGTCGGGGTCCTCGTCGGCCGAAGCCTCTGGATCGACTTCGCCCATCATCTCGACGTCGTAGCCCAGCCCACCGTTCCGCTGGCGGCCTTCGGTCTGATCGTGATCGGAGCTCTGTTGGTCGCCAACCTCGTCGCCGCGATACCGGCCTACTTCGTGAGGCGCGTCGATCCCTCGCTGCTCCTGCGGTCCCCGTAGTCGAGGGCGCTCAGGCCGGGACGCGCGGTCCTGGGTGTCAGCGCAGGCGCGAAGCAGGCTGGTAGTTCGGACCAGCGGTCTCGTCGACCCGGGCCAGCAGACGCTCGCACGGGCCTTCGAAGCGTTCGGCGAACTCGACGGCGCGCGCCTCACCCAGGCGCTCCCACGGCAAGGTCGTCAGTCGATCGGTGTCATCCTCGATCTGTTGCCGCAGCTCGATTCCCTCGGCCAGCACAACCCGACCTTCGGCCAGACCTCGTGCGGCGAGTGCCGACCAACCGGCGTCGATGTCGGCGGGCGCGGTCCCCCTCGACGTGGCCAGCCAGTCGGTCTCGTAGCCGAGCCAGGCGTTGTGCAGGATGGACGCCTCAGCGTGGGTGAGGCCGTGGCCGACGACGAGCGCCCAGTGCGTGTCGCCTCGCCACTCGCGCAGGCAGTTGACGGCATGCCATCCGGACAGCAGCTCATCTCGCGGTCGGGGCATCCGCAGGTGGGCGCCGAAGAACACCCGGCCGACGAGGGGGAGCTCATCGACGACGGCCCAGATCTCGGGGCCGTACTCGATGAGCGGCTCGACGATGTCGGGGGCATGGGCTCGCAGTCCGGCGGCGACGGCCTCGTCGCGCGCCGACCAGAAGGCGACGAAGCGTGCGGGATCGCCGATGAGGTCGAACGCGGCGTGGATGGCGACCGGGCTGATCGAGCCGAAGGCGGCGACGACGGCATCGGGGCCCGCCCCGGCGAGGGGCGCGCACCGGGCGGCGATGTAACCGAGCGGTCCGGCCAGTGGTTCGGGCAGGCCGAGCGACTGGTAGCGCTCGACGGCGCCGGGATCCCAGAAGATCCACCCGATCGTCGTCTGGACCGATCGAGCGTTGCGCCGGGTGATCTCGAACCAGTTGGTCATCGCCTCGTCACCAGATGCGGACGCGGTCCTCGGGGTCGAGCCAGAGGTCGTCGTCGGCGTCGACGGTCGCGAAGGCCTCGTGGAACTCGTCGAGGTTGCGCACGATGTTGGCCCGGAACTCGGGCGGGGAGTGCGGGTCGACCGACAGCATCTGGAGCGGCCAGCTCGGGCCGGGTCTTGATCCGCCAGATGCAGGGCCCAGTTGTGGAAGACGCGCTCGCGGCCGGTCAGGCCGTCGATGACGGGCGCCTCGGCGCCGCCGAGGCTGAGCTCGTAGGCCAGCAGGCCGATGGTGAGGCCGCCGAGGTCGCCGATGTTCTCGCCGACGGTCAGCGCCCCGTTCACGTGGTGGCCGGGCATGTCCCGCGGCTCGAAGCCGTCGTACTGCGCGATCAGCCTGTCGGCCCGCTCGGCGAAGCTGCGCCCGGTCGTCGTCGGTCCACCAGTCGACCAGGTTGCCGTCGCCGTCGTACTGGGAGCCCTGGTCGTCGAAGCCGTGGCCGATCTCGTGGCCGATCACGGCGCCGATGCCGCCGTAGTTGAGGGCGGGGTCGGCGTCGGGGTCGAAGAACGGCGGGCGCAGGATGGCGGCCGGGAAGCAGATCTCGTTGACGCCCGGGTTGTAGTAGGCGTTGACGGTCTGGGGCGTCATGAGCCACTCGTCGCGGTCGACCGGGCCGCCGATCTTGGCCAGCTGGCGGTCGGTCTCGAAGGCCGACGCCCGGCGGACGTTGCCGAGCAGGTCGTCGCGGTCGATCTCGAGCGCGCGAGTAGTCGCGCCAGCGGTCCGGGTAGCCGATCTTGGGTCGGAACTGGTCGAGCTTGGCGAGGGCCCGCTGCCCGGGTCTCGGCGCTCATCCACTCGAGCCGGCCGATGCTGACGCGGTAGGCCTCGACCAGGTTGGCCACCAGCTCGTCCATCTGGGCCTTGGCCTCGGGCGGGAACACGCGGGCGACGTACTCGGCGCCGACCGCCTCGCCGAGCGGCGCCGTCGCACAGGGCGACGCCGCGCTTCCAGCGATCGCGCATCTCCTCGGCGCCGGTCAGCGTCCGCGAGTAGAAGTCGAAGTTCTCCTCGACGAACGGGCTGCTCAGGTACGGGCGCGGCGTCGTGGACCAGGTGGAAGGTCAGCCACACCTTCCAGTCGTCGAGCGGCACCTCGGTGAGCGCCGCCGACATCGCCGGCGAGGTAGCTGGGCTGGCGGACCAGCACCTCGGCGAACGGCGATCGGGCGCAGCCCGAGGCCGTCGAGCCAGCCCGACCAGTCGAACGCCGGGCGCCGCCGTCCGCAGCTCGTCGAGCGTCGTGAGGTTGTAGGTCTCGATGACGTCGCGGTTGCGCACCCGGTCCCAGTGGCCGGCGGCCAGCCGCGTCTCGAGCGCCATCACCGCTGCGGCGCCGTCGGCCGCGTCGGCCTCGGACCAGCCGACGAGCCCGAGCATGGCGGCGACGTGGTCGACGTAGGCCGCGCGGATCTCGGCGAAGGTGTCCTCGCGGTAGTAGCGACTCGTCGGGCAGCCCGATGCCCGCCCTGCACGATGTTGACGATGTAGCGGTCGGAGTGGCGGTCGTCGGTGTCGACGTAGCTGCTCGATCGGCGCCGCCGACAGCCCGTCGCGCTGGAGGCGACCGAGCAGGCCGACGAGCTCGCTCGACGTCGGCGATCGCCGTCGATGGCGGCCAGGTCGTCGGCCAGCGGGTCGGCCCCCAGGGCTTCGACGCGGTCCTCGTCCATGAAGCTGGCGAAGAGGTCGCCGATCTTCTGGCGCGTCGCTGCCTGGGCCGGCCGACCCGTCGGCGGCCGCGGCGCTGGCCTCGCGCAGGATGTCGCCGACGTCGGCCTCGGCCTCGAGGCGGAGGTCGATGAAGCCGCCGGTCCGGGACAGGTCGGCCGGGATCTCGGCCGTCTCGAGCCAGCGGCCGTTGACGTGGCCGAACAGGTCGTCCTGGGGGCGGATCGTGTCGTCCGCGTGCTCGAACAAGGACTCCAGCGCCATCTGCAACTCTCCGTGGTCTCGCCACGCGCGACCTCGGGACGAGTCGCGCCAGACGCAGCAAGGGACGCGGTCGAGGCTATCGGCCCGCGCCCCGGCCACGAGCCGATCATGCAAGGCTCGCCGTCCGTGGTTGGGAACGATGTCCAGGGCTCGATCACCACGTGAATCACGTGCGCCCGGCCCGCGTCGGCGCCACCTCCTCGAGGATGGCGACCCTCGGATGTCTCGTGGCGCTGGCAGCGGTGCTGGCCGGCGGCTGTGCGGCTCCTCGCCCGTCTTTGCGTGTCCAGCCCCTCACGTCAGCGGCATCCCGAACCGATCTGCGGGCCGCCCTCGACGACGGCATGGGGGTCATGGCGCTCGGAGACTCGGTGCCGTACGGAACCGCGTGCGGGTGCACGCCCTACCCGCAGCTGACCGGGGCGGCGCTCTCACGCGTGGTCGGCCGCCACATCAGCGTGGACAACGACGCCGTCCCCGGGTACCGGAGCTCGAACGTCCTGGACGGGTTGGAGCACTCTGCTGACGTCGAGGAAGACGTACGGACCTCGGGTGTGTTCCTCATCGAGATCGGCGCCAACGACGTGTCCTTCTCGGGCTCGTGTGGGACGGACTCTTCCTGCTACCTGCCGAAGGTGCCGCAGACCGCGGACAACATCCGTCACATCATCGACCGGCTCCATCAGCTCACCCGTGGTCGTCCGATCGAGTTGGTCCTCGTCGACTACTGGAACGTCTGGTTGGGTGGCCGCTACGCGGCGGCCCAGGGTCCGGCCTACGTCGCGACCGCAGACGCGCTGACCGCGGCTGTCGATGACGTCATCCGGTCCGCCGCCGCAGCCGACAGGTCGCACTACGTGGACCTCCGGACGCTGTTCCGCGGCCCTGATCAGGATGAGGACGAGAGCGATCTGCTCGCTCCGGATGGAGACCACCCGAACTCGGCCGGTCAACAGCTGATCGCGGCGGCCGTCGAACGGGCGCTCACGACCTGAACGAGTCGATGAGCGCGCCCGTCGCTCGCTCGTGCAGCAGGCCCTGCACCTCGGCCAACGAGTGCCGGTAGACCACCACCGTCGCTCCCGACCGCGCTCGAAGCGACGATGGCGTCTCGGTCAGGACGGGCGTCGCAGGAGGTCGCGGGCGCTCGACAGGGTGCTCCGCACGGCGGCCATGGAGCGACGCTTGGCCTCGAGCAGGCGAGCCTCGTGACCGCTCACCTCCATCTCGCGAAAGCCCGCGGACCCAGGCCGCCCGCCCGACTTGGATGCTGCGGGCCAGCAGCTCGTCGGCGGCGGTCAAGGACTCAGACCGCGTCGCGCGCATCGGTCAGGTCGCGTTTGCGCAAGGTGACGAAGAACTCGTAGTCACCGACCTCGGTCGGATAGATCCGCACCAACTCGAAGTTGAGCAGACCGAGGCGGACGGCCGTCGTGAAGGCCTGCCCGAACGACTCGGGTGTGAACGTCGAGCAGTGCACGTCTTGGTAGACCCCGGTGTCGGCGAGGGCCTGGCAGCGTTGCAGGGCGAAGGCGTCAGGATCGTCGACGTCGAGACGGCGGAGGGGCCGCGGATCGAGCCCGTCCCAGAGCTCGGCGGCCGAGACGTCCCCGATGAAGTTGGCCTCGTGGTCGTAGATCTGTTGGAAGCTGGCGTACTGCAGATCGCGCAGGTAGGCGTCGATCAGTTGGCTGACCGTGGTCAACTGCCGCCGAGCGTCGAACGTGTAGCGCTTGTCGGGAAGTATCAGGGCCAGGATCCCGCCGTCGGTGAGGATCTCTTCGACCTGCTGGAGCCAGCCGATCGGGTTGGGGATGTGCTCGAGCAGGTGGGAGGCGATGACGAAGTCGATCGGGGCGGCGTCGCCCAGGACCTCGATGAGACGAAGCCCGGGCTTCCAGACGTAGTCGACGTCCACCAGCTCGTCGGTCCGAGGTCCGGCTTGCGGGTTGGCGGCGTACTTGGCTTGCAGCTCTTCGCGGGTGGCGTGGTCGAGGTACCGCACGTTCGGATCATCACGGGGCAGCCGCGGGTTGAAGAGGGCGCCGATCTCGATCCCCACCATCGTGGTCGTATCGATGAACTCTGCGTACTTGGTGACCACGTCGACTGACATTTCGGCTCAACCTAGTGGGCGGGGGCAGGACGCCTGGCGCTTACCGACCTTCGCCCTGGGCTCTCCCCCGACTTCCCAGAGACGAGCAACAAAAGGTTGCGGATTGCCTCCTCCCGCGGGTACCTTGATCTGCAACCAAACGTTGCAGAAATGGGGAGCCCGTGGAGTACGGAACGATCGAACGAGAGATCCACATCGACGCCTCGCCCGAGATCGTCTTCGAGGTCATCAGCACGCCGCAGCACCTGCGGGAGTGGTGGCCCGACGACGCCGTCATCGAGCCGGTGCCCGGCGCGGTCGGCGAGCTGGTCTTCGGCGATCGGGCCGATCCCGCGGCGCAACGTGGTGCCGATGACGGTGGTCGAGGTCGACCCGCCGCGCCGGTTCTCGTTCCGCTGGGTCCACGGTCGCCGACGAGGTGGCCGCCCCGGGGAACTCGCTCCTCGTGACCTTCGAGCTCTCGCCCTCAGGGTCGGGGACGGCCCTGCGCATGACCGAGGTCGGGTTCCGCGAGATGGGCTGGGAGGTCGCCGTGCTCGAGGAGCAGTACCAGGAGCACGTCGAGGGCTGGGACTACTTCATCCCGCGCCTGGCCGAGTACGTCGCCCGACTGGCGGCGAGCCGGTGAGCGTCGCCGTCGACGACGACCTCTGGTCGGCCATCGGCGACCCGACCCGTCGTCGCCTGCTCGACCTGCTCCTGGCCGACGGGGCCGGCACGGCGACGTCGCTCAGCGAGCGGCTGCCGGTGACCCGCCAGGCCGTCTCCAAGCACCTCGGGGTGCTCGACCGCGTCGGGCTGGTGCACGTCACGCCGTCGGGGCGGGAGATGCGGTACCAGGTCGACGAGGCCCAGCTCGCCCGGGCGGTGGCCCAGCTCGCGGAGGTCGGCTCGACGTGGGACGCCCGACTGCGGCGCATCAAGCGGATCGCCGAAGCGATCCAACGAACGACGCAACGACGAGAAGACACACGAAACGACAAGAAGGAGAAGAACTGATGGACATCCTGCACAAGATCGGCGTCAAGTCGGCCTCGCCCGACGAGGTCTACGACGCCCTGACCACCCTCGACGGGCTCGCCGGCTGGTGGACGAACGACACGACCGGCGATCCCGGCCTCGGCGGCGTGGTGACCTTCCGGTTCACCAAGGGCGTCATCGACATGGAGGTGCGCGAGCTCGACGCCGGCAAGCGAGTGCGGTGGGCCGTGGTCGGCGGGCCCGACGAGTGGATCGGCACCACGGTGACCTTCGAGCTCCGCGAGGAGGACGACTACACGATCGTCCTGTTCGCCCACGAGGGCTGGCGGGAGCCGGTGGAGTTCATGAACCACTGCAGCACGAAGTGGGCCATCTACCTGATGAGCCTGAAGTCGCTGCTCGAGACGGGGACCGGCGCACCCCATCCCCATGACGTCGAGGTCGACAACTGGGACTGAGGATCCCCGCGCGACCACGAGACCGACGACCCGAGCTCGAACGAAAGGAACCATCGAGATGACGAACACCGAACCGACCGCAGCGACACCGGCCGAGCAAGCACGGACTATCAGAAGACGATCCGGATGCAGGCAGACCCGAGCGCTGTTCGATGCGCTCACCACCGTGTCGCGGCCTGGCCGCCTGGTGGACCGAGGTCACGGGATCCGGCGAGGCCGGCGGCGAGCTCAGGTTCTTCTTCGACCCCCCGGAACCGTGCGTGATGCACGTCGACGAGGCAACCCGGCCGACGTCGGTGCGATGGACCGTGACCGACTGCGACTTCCTGCCCGACTGGGTCGGAACGCGTCCGACCTTCACCATCGCTCCGGTCGACGGCGACGCCTGTGACCTCCACTTCCGCCACGACGGACTCACCGAGCAGTTGGACTGCATCGAGGACTGCACCCGCGGCTGGGACCACTTCCTCGGGAGCTTGCGTGACTACGTCGAGGTCGGCCGAGGCATGCCTCGCGGCAGCACCGCCGACACCGCCCGGCGCCGGTAGGGACTCGGCCGACGGGTGAGGCGTTGGATCATTCGGCGGTCGTGACGGGCACCAGGCGAAGAGCCCGCAGGTTCATGACCGCGCCGCGGGGCATCGAGGTGGCTCGCACCGAGAGGGTGCGGTCGCTCGTGTCGGGCACCGTCAAGCACCCGACGCTCGACCACGGTGAGAACCTCAGCCACGAGCTCGTGGTGACGACCTCGCCGATCAGCCGAGGGCCCCCTTCGATGCCCACGCTGTAGATCGCACCGGCATGCCGCTTCGGGCAGGCGTAACGGATCTGAACCTCGTACGAGCCGGGCGGGACGGTGGTGAGGGCCCACGACACGTAGTCGGGTCGATGCGTCCAGAACCCGATGCAGCGCTTTGCCTCGTCGTGCTCGTAGCGAAGGTTTCGCCCGTGGATGCAGGCGCGAGATGCGGGGAGGACGACGCTGCCTGGACGCGACGAATCCAACCGGGCCGGCGCCTCGGCCGAGTACGACTCTGGCCACTCGCGGAACCATGAGAGCGCATGCACGTCGATCGGGAACCGGACCTGGTTCCAGGAGTAGTGGCCGTCCGCGTTCGGGAGGTAGCGGCCGTCGTGAAACCGGACGTCTCCGCCGAGCCAGTCGGCGTGGGTGTAGAGGAAGTTCGGTTCGATCCCGCGGAAGCCGCGTGATCGATGGATGATCGCCGTGAACGAGCTGAACAGGGTCCCGACGAACACGTCGGCCCGCGCCGCAACCATCTGTGAGGTCAGCGCAACCACCGCCTCGTCGTGATGGGGGAGAGATCGCAACTGCTCGGACCACTCGCCGTCGGCCAGCAGGAGGTCGTCCAGGAACACCACCTCTCGGAACGCGTCGAGGATCGGCTGGAAGAACGGATCTGACGATTCGCCGTCGGTGCAGATGACGAGCTTCTTGTCCGTGTCCATCCGCGACCTGAGGGTGGCGGCGATCTCGTCGCCTGAGACGTCGCTCGACCGGGGGGTGAACCCGGCCGTGACGAAGTCGCTCCGACGGATGTGCACGGCGTTGAAGTCGGACAGATGCGATGCCAGCCGGGTGGCGAAGCGGCTGTACGGAGGTCGAGGCCGCACCTGACGCATCTGGTCGTTGAGGGACCGCTGCCTCGCCCGAGGCAGGTAGAAGAATCGGCAGTACACGCCGAGTGTCTCGGCGTCGATCACCAGATCGGGAGCTCGACGCTGCTCATCGTCGAGGCTGAGCACGTTCTGGCGTTGCCCGAGGAAGTCACGAAACATGACGTCGTCATCGTCGGGCTGGTTGGGAAAGCAGAGCACGGAGTCCCTGACGTTCGGCCAACGGCAGCGAACGCTGCTGTGCAGATCGACTTCATCACAGAGGACGTGACGAGGGTCGACTTGAACCGGGAGGTCGAAGAGGTCCACGACCGTGGCGGGCGGATGACCGCCACCCGGTGGCCAGATGCGCGGCTCAGCGGCGCATGGCAGTCCGAAGCCGTAGGGCACGAGCACTCTGTTGGTGAGCAACGCCAGGCCGACGCCGATCTCGAGCGACAGCCGCTGGTTGCTGAGCCCGGCCTCGTAGCCCCTGAAGATCAGTCGACGCATGTCGATCCTCCAACCTGTCGCAGTGAGTCTCACCCGGCCACGCCCGCTGACCCCCGCCCCGATCGTCGGTCGGGTGCGGTCAGCGGGGCGAGATCTCCCGGAGCCGGTCGCCACGCAGGCGCGCCGCGAGCCGTTCGGTGGTCAGGATGACGCAGCCTCGGCAGGCCCCGGTCTCGGAGGCGGACGCAAGGGTCGGCGCGAGGAGAATCGCCCGATCGGGTAGGTGCGTTGTGAGGTCTCGTAGCTCCAGCGACTTGCCGGGTCCGTAGTCGTCGTAGCCGTATCCAGGGTCGCCCGGTACCCGGAAGTCGTCGATCATGACGACCGGCTGTGCCCATCGGGCGAACACGAGCTGGATCTCCTCCCAGAGCGGCAGATCGTCGGGATCCCAATGGGCGTCGAGGTAGAGGAAGGTCGGATCGGTCCGATCGTGCTCGTCGAATCTGGCGAGGAAATGGCGGGAATCGTCGCGCCAGGCGTGCACGTCGTCTCGCCCAGCCAGGATGTGGGCCGCGTATCTGTAGGTGCGCGGGTTGGCTTCAACCGTCCAGATCGGACATCCGAGCACATCGGCGAGGAAGCAGGTCGAGCTGGCTCGCCACGTGCCGGTCTCGATGGCCCCCGTGAACTCGATCTGCTGACCGATCCACCTGACGAGACGTTGGCGACCTTGCTGACCGTTGAGTGGTCCGCCGTTGGGCCACTGCGAGCCGCTCGCCAGGGCCAGGTCGAGATCAGCCAGTCGTCGACGATCCCAGAGCTCGCGGCCGACGCGCACCACACGATCGACTCGCGCCCCGGTGGCTCCCCGCCGTTCCGACATCATCCCGAAGAGGGCGGCGCCACCCGGGCGCACTCGATCCGCACCGCCATGACGATACGCCGCGCCCGGAGTTTCGGAGGTCGGGGCTGGGCGGGCGTGGTGCGCTACCCGACGACGTGGAATTCGACCCGGTGCAGCACCGTGTCGTCGTGGATCGGTCCGGCGTGGGCCGCCCGTCGACGAAGCGCCTCGAGGTCGTGCTCTCCAGTCAGCGCGAGGTCGTCGGCGGTGATCGACGAGAACGGGAGCAGCTCGAGCTCGTCGATCTCGATCGTCACCGACCCGCTTCGGTAGATGCCTCCGACCTTGACCTGCGGTCTCGACCAGAGGCGGTAGGAGACGGTGATGGTCCCGTCCGCGACTCGTTCCCTGAGATCAGGACTGAACTGCATGCGTTGCGATTGTGCGCCCGACAAGCGGACGATGTCGACGGGTCGTCTTGCATCGAACTACCCGGCGCGGTTGCGGGTAGAGGTCGGGTGCTGACCGAGTTGGAGGAGCACGCTCTCGTGTGTTTCAGCGCCACTGCCAGCTTCGCTTCGGGAGCCGCCATCGGTGCGGTGGGCCTCGCCACGCTTCCGTTGGTTCCCGAGCGACGACAGCTGCCGTTCGCGGCGCTGCCGCTCGTGTTCTGCGCCCACCAGCTCCTCGAGGGTGTGATCTGGGAGGAGGTCGACGCCTCGGCGAGCGCCTCGGTCCGCACGCCGGCGACCGAGGCCTGGTTGCTCATCGCCCTGCTCGTCCTGCCGGTGCTCATCCCCATCGCGGCCCGTCTCATGGAACCCGACGAACATCGCCGCCGGTGGATGGCCGCCGCGGCCGTGCTCGGTGTCGGGGTCGGCGGGTACCTCGCCTTCCGGTCCATCGCGTCGCCGTCGGCGTCGGCGGCATCGGCGGTCGGCCATCACCTCGTGTATGGGTTCGCGGTCAGCCCGGCGTGGTTCTTCGGAATCCTCTACGTCGCGGCTACCTGCGGCCCGTTGCTCGTCTCATCCCACCGATTCGTCGTGGCCTTCGGCGTCGCCATCCTCATCTCCCTCGGCATCACCGTCGCCGTCGCGGCGGAGGCCTTGACGTCGGTGTGGTGCTTCTTCGCTGCCCTGCTCAGTGGATCGCTCTTCATCCACTACACCCGGCTTCGCCTCGGAGCATCCCGATTCGCGGTGAGCCCCCTGGGCAGCTCGAGGGGAATGGCGAGGTCGGATCGCGGGTCGTCGTGAGCCGCTCAGCCGGACCAGCCGGGACGGACCAGGCCGGTCTCGTAGGCGAGCACCACCAACTGCGCTCGGTCGCGGGCGCCCAGCTTGCTCATCGCCCGGTTGACGTGGGTCTTGGCCGTGGCCGGCGAGATGAAGAGCCGCTCGGCGATCTGGTCGTTGGACAGGCCCTCGGCCACCACAGCCATGACCTCACGCTCGCGGTCGGTCAGCGCCCGAAGATCGCGGGTGGGCGGCGCCGGCCGGGCGCGCGTGGCGTACTCCGCGATCAGGCTGCGAGTGGCCCGGGGCGAGAGCAGAGCCGCGCCACCGGCCACCGTGCGGACGGCCCGGAGCAACTCGGTGGGCTCGGTGTCCTTCACCAGGAAGCCGCTGGCTCCCGAGCGCAGCGCCTCGAAGACGTGCTCGTCCTCGTCGAAGGTGGTGAGGATGAGGATGCGCACCGCTTCCAGGGAGGGGTCGGCGGTGATGGCCCGGGTGGCGCCCAGGCCGTCGGAGCCCGGCATGCGGATGTCCATGAGCACGACGTCGGGGTGGAGCCGGCGAGTCGCGGCCGTGGCCTCGTCGCCGTCGGCCGCCTCGGCCACCACCTCGATGTCGTCCTCGGCGTCGAGGAGGGCTCGCAAGCCGGCGCGCACCAGGCCCTGGTCGTCAGCCAGCAGGACGCGGATCACGGCGCCGATCCCAACGGGAGCCGAGCGCTGACGGCGAAGCCGCGGCGCGGCCGGGGCGCGGCCCGCAGCTCGCCGCCCACCGACGCCGCCCGCTCGCGCATGCCGGCGATGCCGTTGCCGCCCGAGGGCAGGCCGGCTCTGAGGCCGGGAGCGACCTCGACGGGCCCGTCGTCGAGGACCTCGAGCGACAGAGCGCCGTGGTCGGAGCGGATGCGCACCTGGGCGTGGCCGCCCTCGGCGTGGCGGGCCACGTTGGTGAGCGACTCCTGGAGGATGCGGTAGGCGGCCAGGTCGACGCTGAGTGGCAGGTGGTCGAGATCGCCCTGGACGTCGAGCTCGACGTCCACTCCCGAGAGGATGGCCTGACTGACCAACTCGTCGAGGCGGCCCAGGCTGGGGGTCGGGGCCCGGCTCGCCGCCTCGTCCACCTGGCGCAGCAGACCGAGGATCGAGCGCAGCTCGACCAGCGCGTCCTTGCTGGTGACCTTGATGGTGGCCAGAGCCTCGTGCACCTGGCGAGCCGTGGCGGGTTCGGGCGTGGCGCCGACTGGGCCGAAGGTCTGACTGCTGTCCCGCCTGACCTCCGGGTTGCTGGCCTGGGTGTCGAGCAGGTGCAGGGCCACCCCGGCCTGGATGTTGATGAGCGACATGCGATGGGCCACCGCGTCGTGGAGGTCGCGGGCGATGCGGACCCGCTCCTCGGCCGCCTGGCGCTGCATGGTCTCGGCCGCCACCCGGGCGGCCTCGCGGGTCTGATCGCGCCGGGCCCGCACGAGCTCGATCACCGCGACCAGGGCGATGAGCCAGGCCGCCAGCCCGAGCACCTCGCCCCACCCCGGGGCCGAACCGCCGTGCAACGCCGCACGCTCCCAAGGGAAGTAGACGACGCCCGCGACGAGGCTGCCGATCGCAGCCCGGCGGTGGCCGGTGACCAGGCACTGGCCGAGGGCGACGATGAGCGGCGCCCAGATGGGTCCATCGTGGTAGCCGAGGGCGGTGTAGGCCGCGGTCAAGGCGAAGGTGGCGGCCAGTACGGCCACCGGGTGGCGGTGGCGAAGCGGGAGCACGGCCACGCCGGCCACGAGGAGCACCCAGGCACCGAGCGGCAGCCCCGACGACACGTGCTCGTGTCGGGCGGCCAGGGGCACGCCCACCAACTGCACCAGGCCGACGACGATCAGCAGCAGCGCCTCGTTGGTGAGGTCGCGACGCGAACGGTCGAGCAGCCGGTCAGCCACACCCCGAGCCTAAGCACGTTGGCGGGATCCGCCATCCCGCATCGGGCCGATCGGGCCGTACTGCAGCTGCGGTACCCGCGGCCGCCCGGATGATGCCCCTGGACGGCGCCTGCGGCAGCCGCGAAGCCCACCGCCGGCCGACGACACCCGGCCGTCGCCGGCGCACGCTCGACTACATGACTCTCAGCACCCCCCTCGACACGACCACCCGGGCCGCGGCCCGCATGATCGACGGCACCAAGCGGTACGGCACGACCGGCGGCGGCGTGCTCGCACTCGAGGCCGTCACCCTCGACATCGCGTCCGAGGCCTGGACGGCGGTGATGGGGCCGTCGGGTTCGGGCAAGTCGACCCTGTTGCACTGCATGAGCGGACTCGACACCCTGACCGGCGGCCGCACGCTCATCGGCCACCAGGACCTCGGCACCCTCGATGACGACGCGCTCACCGAGCTGCGCCGCGCCCGGGTGGGCTTCGTGTTCCAGGCGTTCAACCTGATCCCGACCCTCACCGCCGCCGAGAACCTGGCGCTGCCCTTCACCCTGGCCGGGCGGCGCGCCGATCCGGCCGTGGTCGACGACATGCTCGATCGCGTCGGCCTGGCCGACCGGGCCACCCACCGGCCGGCCCAGCTCTCGGGTGGCCAGCAGCAGCGGGTAGCGGTGGCGCGCGCCCTGGTCACCGAGCCCGAGATCGTGTTCGCCGACGAGCCCACCGGCAACCTCGACTCGAGGGCGGGGGCCGACGTGCTGGGTCTGCTCCGAGAGGCGGTCGACGGGTCGGGGCGAACGGTCGTCATGGTCACCCACGACCCGACCGCGGCCGCCTGGGCCGACCACGTGCTGTTCCTGGCTGATGGCCGGCTGGTCGACCAGATGGCCGAGCCCACCGCCGAGCGGGTGCTCGACCGCATGAAGAAGCTGGGCGTCTGACATGTTGCGGTTCGCCATCACCCAGCTGTGGTCACGGCGCCGACGCCTGGTCGGCACGGGACTGGCCATCGTCATCGGCGTGGCCTTCCTGTCGGGCACCCTCGTCCTCGGCGACACGCTGAGCGCCAACTTCGACCGGCTCTTCACCAACGTCTCGGCCGGCACCGACGTGGTGGTGCGCAACGCCGTCAACACGAACCCCGGCGCGATCGTCGACCCCCGCGGGCCGATCCCGGCCAGCCTGGTCGACCAGGTCCGAGCCGTCCCGGGCGTGGCCGCGGCCGAGGGCCAGGTCGCCGGCCTGGGCACCCTGCTGGGCTCCGACGGCAAGCCGGTCGGCGGCATCGGACCACCACGCCAGGCCGGCAGCTGGATCACCGATCCCGTCCTCAACCCCTACCGGCTCGTCGACGGCCGGGCGCCTCGGGCCGACGACGAGGTGGTCATCAACCGCGGCGCGGCCAAGGCCGGCGACCTGCACCTGGGACAGACCACCACCGTCCTCACCCCCGACCCGGTGCGGGTCACCGTCGTGGGCATCGCCACCTTCGGCAACGCAGACGGGTTCGGGCAGGCCACCTGGACGGCGTTCACCCTCGCCGGCGCCCAGGCGCATGTGCTCGGCCGCCCGAACGCCATCGACACCGTGGTGGTGCGGGCCCAGCCGGGGGTGACCAGCACCACCCTGCGCAATCGGATCTCGGCGGTGCTCCCGTCCGGCACCCAGGCCATCACCGGTCAGCAACTGGCGCAGGAGCAGATCGACGCGGTGTCCAAGCAGTTCCTGAACCTGCTGCGCACCTTCCTGACCGCGTTCGCCCTGGTCGCCATGTTGGTGGGCGCCATCACCATCGCCAACTCGTTCAGCATCACGGTGGCCCAGCGCACCCGGGAGCTGGCGGTGCTCCGGGTGGTGGGCGCGTCGTCGCGGCAGGTGCGCCGATCGGTCACGGCCGAGGCGGTCGTGCTCGGGTCAGTGTGCTCCGCGGTGGGCCTCGTGGCGGGATTGGGCATCGCCGAACTGCTCAAGGGCCTCTTCGACGCCATCGGCTTCGGGCTGCCCGCCGGGGGGCTGACCATCGAGCCGGCGGCGGCCATCGAGGCGTTCGCGGCCGGGCTGGTGGCCACGGTGGTGGCTGTGCAGGGCGCAGCCCGCCGCGCCGGTCGGGTGGCCCCGCTCGCGGCACTTCGTGACGCGGAGGCGGGGGTGGACGTCCCCTCTCGCCCGCGCACGGCGCTGGGCTGCGGTGGGTTGGTGCTCGGCCTCGCCCTTGGCGTCACCGGGGCGTTGTCCGGGCGGGCCGCCCTGGTCGGCCTCGGCGCCCTCCTCGTGCTCATCGGGGCGCTGGTGGCCGCGCCCGCGGTGGTGCCCGTCGCCGCCGCAGCCGGCGGGTGGTTGACCCGACGAACCTTCCGGGCCGACGCCGACCTGGCCGCGGGAGGGATGCGCCGCCACCCGCGCCGAACCGCGTCGACCGCCACCGCTCTCATCGTCGGCGTGGCCATCGTCACCCTCTGCACGGTCTTCGCGGCCTCGCTGCAATCGTCGATCCGGACCTCGGTCCAGGGATCGGTGCGCGCCGACCTCGTGATCGAGACCGCCACCTTCGGCGGGGGCCGGGTCAGCACCGCCGCCCTGCCGATCCTCGAGGCGATGCCAGAGACCGGAGCGGTGGTCGGCCAGGCACCGGCCAACCTCCTCGTCGACGGCCACGGCACCCTCGTGACCGCGACCTCCCTGCGCGACGTGGAACGCGTGCTCGATCTCTCTGTTCACGCCGGCTCGTTCGACAGGGCCACTAGCACCTCGGTGGCGGTGTCGGCCTCGGAAGCCTCGAGCCACCAATGGCAGGTCGGGTCGCCGGTGAGGCTCACCTTCGCCGACGGCCACGCGGTCACGGCCCAGGTGGCCGTCGTCTACGGCGACGACGACCTGGCCGGCTCGATGCTGGTGCCACTCGACACTTGGATGGCCCACACCGACCAGCCGGCGCTCCAATCGGTCCTGCTCACGGCCTCGCCCGGCACCAGCACCGCCGCGCTGCGGGCGGCGGTCACGCCCGTCGCCGACCGCTATGGCGCGGACGTGGACGACCCGGCGCAGCTGGCCGCCACCAGCGCCTCGGCCCTCGACATGCTGCTCAACGTCGTGTACGTGCTGCTGGCGCTGGCCATCGTGGTCGCGCTGCTGGGCATCGCCAACGCCCTCTCGCTGGCCGTGCACGAGCGACGCCACGAGATCGGGTTCCTCCGAGCGGTGGGCCAGACTCGACGCCAGGTGCGCCGCACCCTGCGGCTGGAGGCAGCCATGACCGCCGCCTTCGCGACCCTGATGGGACTCGCCGTCGGCACCTTCCTGGGCTGGTCCCTGTTCGCGGCGGTGGCGACGACGCCCGGGTTCACCGTGCCGGTCGCCCGGCTTGCGGTGGTGGCGGTGGTCGGCGCCGGCGCCGGGGTCCTGGCCGCCATCCGCCCGGCCCGACGTGCCGCCAGGCTGCCGGTCCTCGAAGCCATGGCCGCCCCGTCTTGACGTCCGTCGCGAGTCATCTGCGCCAGCGCCCGTGGTGCCGCCCAGGCTCGCTCAGTAGGGGCTCGGCTGGTTGAAGATGATGGTCAGGCTCGTGATCTGGTCGTCGCAGACGCCGAAGTAGCTGGTCATCACCAGCTCGTCGGGGAGGTTGGTCTTGTCGTAGGTGCCGTCGTAGCGGGCACGGACGAGGATGTCGCCGTAGTGGTCCAGGACCTCACGGACCTCCATCGTGACGTGGTCTCCCACGAACTCCTTGGCCAGGAAGGCCCGGATCGCCTCGGTGCCCCAGATCTCGCGCCGGTTGTCGTTGACGTAGGCATCCGTGGCGAAGGTGGCGGCGATGCGATCCAGGTCGAAGGCGTTGACGGCGGCGATGTGCTCGGCGACCACGCCGCTGAGCTCGGTGGTGATGGGCATGACGGCTTCTCCTCGTGCTCGGCTCGGGACCCTGCTGGGCCGATGTGCTCACACTGGGTGGTGCGGTCAGGGGAGGGTCAAGAGGTGGCGCCGGGATTGACCTTCCCCTGGGGGGAGGGTCGAGACTGGGTTCGTGGTTGGATCCATGACGATCGGCGACTTCTCTCGCGCCACCTTCCTCAGCGTCAAGACCCTGCGCCACTACCACCGAGTGGGTCTGCTCGAACCGGCGGACACCGACCCGGTCACCGGGTACCGGCGGTACACGACCGACCAGATCCCGACGGCACAGGTGATCCGCCGCTTCCGGGACCTCGACATGCCACTCGACGAGATCGGCTCGGTGCTGCGGGCGCCTGACCAGGCGGCCCGCAGCGAGCTGATCGCCTCACACCTGATGCGCCTGGAGGAGACCCTGGCCGACACCCAGCGCGCCGTCGCGTCCCTACGTGACCTGCTGGAACACCCGTCTCCGCCGGCGGCGATCGAACATCGCCAGGTGCCCGCCATGGCCGCGGCGGCCATCACCGCAAGGGTGGAAGTCGACGAACTGGGCGCTTGGTATGAGGGCGCCATCGGCGAACTGCACGCCACCGTCTCGGCCCAGGGCGTCAGGTCAGTGGGGCCGCCAGGTGGGATCTACGAGAACGAGCTGTTCACCGAGGAGCGGGGTGAGGCGACGCTGTTCCTTCCGTCGGTCGGCGAGGTCCGACCTGTCGGCCGGGTTCGGCCCTTTGTCGCGCCATCCGCCGAGCTGGCCATCGTTGCCCATGTCGGGTCCCACGCCGACGTTGATCGTTCCTACGGTGCGCTGGGCACCTATGTGACCGACCATGCCCTGGCTGTCGAGGGCCCGATCCGCGAGTACTACCTCGTCGGCCGCTACGACACCGACGACGAACAGGCCTGGATGACCGAGATCGGATGGCCGATCTTCGACACGGTTCGGCGCCCGTCGCCACGCCGCTCACCCCTAGCCTGACACTGGCCCGACTTCGCCGATCGAGCGGGCGACCGAACTCCCGAACAGAGCAACCAACTGACATCGACGAACGGAGCCTGGGATGGCGCGAGTTCTCTACACCGCCGAAGCAACAGTCACCGGTGGACGCGCGAACGGCCATGGACGCACAACCGACGGGATGTTGGACGTCCAGTTGCGCTCGCCGAAGGAGATGGGGGGTGAGGGCGATGGCACAAACCCCGAGCAGCTCTTCGCCGTGGGGTACGCGGCATGCTTCGAGGGCGCCATCGGGGTCATCGGCCGTCGGGAGCACGCCGAGGTCGGCGACGTGTCGATCGACAGCCGTGTCAGCCTCCTACCCACCGAAGATCGCGGATTCACCATTGCGGTGGAGCTCGACGTGACGCTGCCGCAGGTGCAAGACGTCGAGCGAGCGGCCGAGATCGTCGCCGCCGCGCACCAGGTTTGCCCGTACTCGAACGCGACGCGAGGCAACATCCGCGTGGGACTGACGGCCAACGGTCGCGCCGTCGATTCGTGATCGTCGTCGGCGACGTCGGCGACCGTTCCCGAGCGGCGGTGCTCATCGAGAAGCCGGAGGGAGATCGCGGCGTGATCACCCGGCCCGATCCACAAGCCATGACGAGTTCTCGGGGAGTTGCACGGTCACCCTGAGCCCGCCGGCGGCCCGGGGGGTGAGGGTGAGGGTTCCGTGGTGTGCCTGGGCGATGCTCTCGACGATGGCCAGGCCGAGGCCGACACCTGCGTGGTCCGTACGGATGCGTTCGGTGCCGCGACGAAACGGCTCGACGAGCGTGGAGACGAACTGGGGCGTGAGCTTCTCGCCCGTGTTCTCGACCGTGAGCGCCACAGCCCGGGGTTGGACGCTGGTGGTGACCCATACGGTGCCCTCTTCGGCCAGGTTGTGGACGATCGCGTTGTCCACGAGGTTCGTCGTCATCTGGAGCAGGAGCGCGTGTGAACCGGTGGCGGGCGTGACGTCGCCAGAGGTCTTGATGGTGACGCCGTGCTCTTCGGCGCGGCGGAGGAGTGCTTCGGTGGCTTCTTCGGCTATGAGAGACAGGTCGACGTGGGCTGGGGTGAACGACTTCCGGTCGGCGCGGCTGAGCAGGAGCAGTGCTTCGGTGAGGTCGATCGCTCGGGTGTTGACGGTGTGGAGGCGCTCGACGAGCTCGCCCTCGTCGTGGTTCGGATCGTTGCGGGCCACGTCGAGAAGTGTCTGGGTGATCGCAAGCGGGGTGCGCAGCTCGTGGGACGCGTTGGCTGCGAATCTCTGCTGTTCGGCGCTGCGTGCCTCGAGCCGGGCGAGCATGGTGTCGAAGGCGTCGGCGAGCTCGCGGAACTCATCTCTGCGGCCCTCCAGCTGGATTCGGTGGGACAGCGATCCGTTCGCGGCCACGCGTGCGGCGTCGGTGATGCGCGTCAGTGGGGCAAGCATCCGGCCGGCGAGAAGCCACCCTCCCACGAGGCCGAACACCAGCAGGAACGCGCCCAGGACCGCGGCGGCCGGAGCGAAGTTGCGCAAGAGAGCACCACGGCCGGGCGATATGAAGACGTGCGTGCCGTGGACGAGGACGGTCTCGCCTCGGGGCACGTATCGCAGGAGGAACACCCATACTGCGGCGAGCAGCAGGCCGCCGGCGAGCATGAGGAAGCCGGCGTAGCTGAGGGTGAGCTTGAGGCGAACGCTCAAACCCGGGGGTCTCTCCACGGTCTCCTCCCTCACTGCCCGGTGTCCGACCGAGTGTCGATGCGGTACCCGACCCCGGCCACCGTCGCAATGATCCAGGGTTCGCCGAGCCGCTTGCGCAGTGCCGAGACGGTGATGCGCACGGCGTTGGTGAAAGGGTCCGCGTTTTCGTCCCACGCTCGCTCCAACAGCTCTTCGGAGCTGACGACGCCGCCTTCGGCCGCGACGAGGACTTCGAGCACCGCGAACTGCTTTCGGGTCAGCGTCACGTACCGGCCGTCGCGGTGGACCTCGCGGCGGAACGGATCCAGCCGCAGGCCCGCGATCTCTCGCACGGGCGGCCTGTTGTGGGCGCGCCGGCGATCGAGTGCTCGGAGACGGAGCACGAGCTCTCGGAGCTCGAACGGCTTCGTGAGGTAGTCGTCGGCGCCGAGTTCGAAGCCCGTGGCTTTGTCATCGAGACGGTCAGCCGCGGTGAGCATGAGGATGGGCATGCCGCTGCCGGAGGCGACGATGCGTTTGGCGATCTCGTCACCGGAGGGGCCGGGGATGTCGCGGTCGAGCACGGCGATGTCGTAGGCGTTGATGCTCAACAGTTCAAGAGCAGTGTCGCCGTCACCGGCGATGTCGGCCGCGATTGCCTCCAGGCGTAGGCCGGCGCGGATCGCTTCTGCCATATAGGGCTCGTCCTCAACGATCAGCACGCGAATGACACGATGGTACGAGCTGGTGCATATCGCCGGCATATCGAAAACCGCATACGTGCTGACAACACCACGCGGCCTTGACTGCAGGCGTGACCTACAGCGCATCCGCACGAGCGGCGACCCGTCGGGTTCACAGGATCCTCGTTGCCGGCCTGCTCGTCGTCATCGCCGCGATCATCGGAGCTCTGGGCTACCAGTTGCTGGTGCCGTCTCCCTCGACGGCAACATCACCCATCGTGGCCGAACCGCTCGCGCCCGGCTCGCCCGACAATCCTCGCGGCGACCACCCTGGTGCGCTTGGGGAGGCCGACGGTGTCGTCCCCAAAGGCACGACGGTCTTCGACGACGGGATTCCGGCCGTGGCCAAGTTGGATCCGACGCTCCTTCGTGCCCTGCGCCAGGCGGCAAGGGCTGCTGCGGGCGAGGGGATCGAGTTCACCGTCGACAGCGGCTGGCGATCCCCGAAGTACCAGGAACAACTGCTCGATGAGGCGATCTCGAAGTACGGCTCGAAAGAGGAAGCGGCCCGATGGGTGGCCACTCCCAACACGTCCGCCCACGTGTCGGGACACGCAATCGACCTCGGGCCCTCCAAGGCGGCGGCGTGGCTCTCCGAGCACGGCGCCAAGTACGGGCTGTGCCAGATCTATCGCAACGAACCCTGGCACTACGAACTGCGCACCAGCGCCATCGAAGACGGTTGCCCGGCGATGTACGCGGACCCCACGCACGATCCAAGGATGCAGCAGTGACCGGCACGCGGCCGACTGCACCGTCGATGGTCGTCCGATGGTGACGTCGCGGCCTCACCGGTGGTCGTCTTCAGTGTCGCTGACGGCATCGTTGAACCTTCGGAGTAGTTGTCCGAACTCGAGTTGCTCGTGTTCGGTCCACCCGGCGAAGAGGTGTTGGATCCGTTCGCGGCGGGCTCGTTGCACGATGCGCATCTTGCGCCGACCAGCGGACGAGAGCTCGATGAGGCTGACACGGCCATCGTCAGGGTCGGCGTCGCGGTGGAGCAGCCCGGCCGCTTCCATCGTCGCGATCTGGCGGGTCATCGTGCTGGCGTCCACCCCGAGCTTGGCGGCCAGGGCCTTGAGGCTGATCGGTCCGGTCGCCTCGAGTGTGCGGGCGGCGAGATAGCTGGCCCGGTCGAGGTCCCGGTGGATCGCCGAACGACGGGCGAGGCGCTCGAGGGCTCGTTGCAGGAGGGCCATTTCGGTCTCGACCACGTCGAGCGCGTCGGCCGCATCAACGGTCGGTCGGATGTCAACCGGGCCGCTGATGTTGGCCGCTGGTGTCATCCGTTGTACCCTACAACCATCTAGGTGTACGATACAAGCAGTGGGGATCGGAGGTGGATCCATGGCTGACACGATTGTTGTGGGAGTCGACGGGACCGACGAGAGCTTGGCGGCGCTCGAGGCCGCGGCCGAGCTGGCTTGGGAACCGGGGGCTGCTCTTGTTGTGGTGCACGTCCGCCATGAGAGTTGGATGGCGTCGGCGGCGGTGATGGAGCCTGCCGCCGAGCAGGCGATGAGCGGCTCGCTCGACGCCGCAGAGATCACGGCTCGAGAGCAGACCGCGGTCGTCCTCGGGGAGCGGAATCTGGCGTGGCGGTTTGCTGTCGCCCGTGGTGACCCGGCCACCGAGTTGATCGCCGCCGCGCACGACCACGAGGCCTCGGCCATCGTGGTCGGCGGTCGAAGCCACGGCGTCGTGGGCGGACTGGTCCTCGGTTCAGTGGCGCAGAAGCTCGTGCGGCGCTCACCGGTGTCGGTGTTCGTGGTTCGCGACGGTCAGGCTCATCATGTCCATCGGACGTCGAGGGGCACGCTGAGCAACACGACGGTCAGCGATGGGCCCGCCACTGGCTAGGCGACAGGCCGGTCGCTCGTTTGAAGGCGCGGCTGAAGGCCTCGTCGGAGTCGTAGCCCACCCGACGCGCCACCGCACCGACGCCGAGGGTGCTGGAGCCGAGCAGGTCCTCGGCCAAGTGGATGCGCCAGTCGGTGAGGTACCGGATGGGTGAGAGGCCGAGCACCTGGCGGAACCGGCTGTCGAGCAGCGAGCGCGACACGGCCGCCTCGGCGGCCAGGGCCGGCACCGTCCACTTGCGGGCGGGCTCGGCGTGCAAGAGCGCCAGGGCCGGGGCCAGCACCGGGTCGCGCAAGCGCCGCCAACCAGCCGCTGGTGGCGGCCGGTGACTGGGCCAGGTGCAGACGCAGGACCTCGATGAGCACCAGCTCGGGGAGGCGACGACGGACCGGGTCGGCATCGACGGTGCCTCCCTCGCCGGCGTAGGTGATGCTGGCCTGCACCCAACCGCTGGCCGTCCCCTCGGGCAGCCGCACCACGAAAGCAGGCGGGAAGACGCGCAGGGCCGGGTCGAACAAGGGGTCCTCCGAGTGCAGGTAGCCGCACACGATGTCGACCCGCGGACCCCCACCGCCGTAGCGGACGACCGGTAGGCCGTCCCAGGGCGGCGGATCGATCAGCGTGAGGATCGAGACGCAGTCGGTCTCGTCACCGGCGCCGACCGTGTGGTCGTGGCCATAGGGCAACACGATGACGTCGCCGGCCTGGGCGTGGTGGCGCACTCCGTCATCGGAGGACACCCAGCACTCGCCCTCGGCCACGATGTGGAACAGGATCAGCCGGCTCGCGCCAGGGTGCAGCATGGGAGCCACCCCGTTGGGCTCGGCCTCCACCGCGAAGCTCTCGGTCAGCTCGGTGCGGAAGAAGATGGCGCCGTCCAGCCGGACCTGCTCGAGCGCCGCTCGCAGCACGGCACTCGAGCCGGGGCCGACGGCCGTGTCCAGATCGCTCAAGATCGCACCTCTGGTGTTTCGGCCACCACCCCTGGCTTCTCGGTCATGGACCAATCCCCTCCCCGGCCCGACACTGAGTATCGCACCCCGGCCCCACCGCTCGGCTCGCCCGAGCCAGGACCGGACCGAACTCCGAGGAGGCTCGCCATGACCGACACCCTGCCCATCCACCACGTCGCCCTCACCGTGCGCGACCTGGCCGTCAGCGTCCCCTGGTACGAGTCGGTGCTCGGCGCCGAGCCGGTGATGGACGAGGACACCGACGCCGGCTACCACCACACCGTCTACCTGATGGCCAACGGCACGCTGCTGGGCCTGCACCAGCACGAGACGACGGCGCCGCCCGAGCGCTTCAGCGAGCACCGGGTCGGGCTCGACCACGTCGGCTTCGGCTGCGTCGACCGCGCCGAGCTCGAGCAGTGGGCGGCCCGGCTCGACGAGCTGGGGATCACCCACGGCGGCATCGTCGACGCCCACTACGGCTCCGGGCTGAGCTTCCGTGATCCCGACGGCATCGCCCTCGAACTGTTCGCCATGGCGGCCCCCTGACCCGCGACCGGATCGCCGGCCCCTCCACGAACCCCGACCCATCTCCGTGGGCCACCCGGCCCGACCCATGAAAGGAACCACCAATGGCTGCAGACGACAAGGTGGTCGTGGGACTCACCCACGGCCTCGACGATCCCGAGCGAGTGCTGCTCGCCTACCTGATGGGCGTCGAAGCGGTGCGCAAGGACAAGCAGGTGGTGATGTGGCTCACCCAGGACGCCGTCAACGTGATCACGCCCGGCTTCGCCGAGCAGGTCAAGGTGCCCGACGCCCCGGCGGTGGCCGACCTGCACACCGAGTACGTCGAGCGAGGGGGCCGCTTCCAGGCCTGCCCCGTGTGCGTGCGCTCCCGTGGCCTGACCGACACCGCTATGGTGCCCAACGCCGAGGTGAACGGGGCGGCGGTCCTCTACGAGTTCACCGAGGGCGGCGCCCTCACCTTCAACTACTGATCCAGCCGGGCCGATGCGCACCTTGGAGACCGATTACCTCGTGGTGGGCGCCGGGGCCATGGGCATGGCGTTCACCGATGCCCTGATCGACCATGCCGATGTCGAGGTCGTCCTGGTCGATCGGCGCGACGCGCCGAGCGGGCACTGGAACGACGCCTACCCCTTCGTCCAGCTCCATCAGGCGTCGCTCTTCTACGGCGTGGCGTCGACCGAGCTCGGGTCCGGAGGCATCCAGGAGGCTGGCCCCGAGTCCGGCCTGCACGAACGGGCCCGCCGGGCGGAGATCCAGGCGTACTACGACGACGTCCTGCACCGGCGGTTCCTCGGGTCCGGTCGGGTGCGGTTCCTCTCTGGGTGCGAGCATCGCTCCGACGGGTCGACCCAGGTGGTCACCTCGCGGGTCTCGGGCGAACCTGTCGAGGTTCGAGTCCGACGGCGCGTCGTCGACGCCACCTATCTCGCGCCGAGCGTGCCGGCGACCACGCCGCCGCCATTCGGTGTGGCCGACGGTGCCTCGGTGGTGCCGGTGGGCGCCATGGCCGACCTGGTCGATGCGCCGAGTACGTACGTGATCGTCGGATCGGGCAAGACGGCGACCGACGCCATCGTGTGGCTGGTGCGCAACGGCGTGGCGCCGGATCGCATCGTCTGGATCCGGCCGCGTGACCCGTGGATGTTGAACCGGGCGTTCGTCCAGCCCGATCCGGCGGTGGCCTTCGGCCTGGCCGCCGACACCATGGAGGCGGCCACCGGCGCCGCGTCGCTCGACGAGGTGTTCCTGCGCCTCGAGGACGGCGGCTCGATGCTGCGCATCGATCGGACCGTGATGCCCACCATGGCCAAGGCCCCGACCCTCGCCACGTGGGAGCTGGAGCTGCTGCGGACGGTCGAACAGGTCGTCAGCCTCGGCCACATCGATCACGTGACCTCGACCGAGATCGTGCTGGACCGTGGATCGGTCGCCCTGCCCCACGGCGCTCTGGTCGTGCACTGCGCGGCGTCAGGTCTGGCCAAACCCGCCGATGGTCCCCATCTGGTCTCCGGAGCGGATCCGGTTGCAGACCATCCGGGCCGGCTTCCCGTGCTTCAACGCCGCGCTGGCCGGCTTCGTGGAGGCGACCCGCGACGACGACCGCGAGCGGAACCGGCTGTGCCCGCCGAACCTCTACGGCAACAGCCTGGCCGAGTGGGCGCAGATGCAGGTCCGCGGGGCGCGGGCGTCCGCGACCCTCGGTGCCGAGCCGGACATCGCCGCCTGGGCGAACCGGTGCGCACTCAACCCGGCGCGCGATCCTGGACTCGCAGGCCGACGACCCGGCGCTGCAGACCGCCCGCTCCCGCCTGGCCGAGGCCGCCGCCCCAGGCGTGGCCCGCCTGGCCGAGCTGGCGGGCGCGAGGCCGGCCTGATCTCGGCTGGGCCAGGCCACCAACGCCTGCCGCCGCCCGCCCTTCGTGCTCGGTGGAGGTCGCTGGTCAGACGAGGATAGTTTGCAGGCGTCGTGAACGTCGCACCGGACAGCAGCGCCGTACGCACCGCGCTGTGGCGGGCGTTGCACGTTGAACTCGACGCCGAGCCTCACCTCCTGGAGGACGAGATCGGCCTGGCTCTCGCCGCGCCGGAGGAGGGGTGGCGCTCGCGTGGAGACATGCACCCGAGCGGCACCAGGCCCTACCGGGCCGCCATCGTGGCCCGCACCCGGTTCGTCGAGGACCTGCTCATCGAAGAAGGCATCGGCCAGTACGTGCTGCTCGGCGCCGGACTCGACACGTTTGCTCAGCGGCACGCTGAGGTCGGTGGGTTCAGCGTGTTCGAGGTCGACCAGCCCGGGCCGCAGGCGTGGAAGCGCCAACGGTTGGACGAGCTCGGGTTCGGCGTGCCCGACTGGCACCGGCTCGTGCCGGTGGACTTCGAGGTCGACGAGGACTGGTGGCAGGCCCTGCTCGACGCCGGTTTCGACGCCACGGCCCGAGCGGTCGTGTCGTCCAGCGGTGTGTCGATGTACATCACCAAGCAGGCCACGGCGGCGACGCTCCACCAGCTCGCGGCGTTGGCGCCAGGCTCGATCGTGGCCATGACCTTCATGCTTCCCATCGAGCTCGCCGACGACGCCGACCGACCCGGCCTCGAGGCCGCAGCACGCGGCGCGCGAGCGGCGGGGACACCCTGGCTCAGCTTCTACACACCCGATGAGGTGGTGGCCCAGGCCCAAGAGGCCGGATTCGCCGATGTCCGCTATGTCGCCACCGCTGAGCTGGCGGCTCGCTACCTGGCGACCCGCACAGACGGGCTGACGGCGGCCAGCGGCGAGGGCATCCTGCTCGCTCGGACGTAGGGCCTGAGCCACCGGTCCAGTGGGCACCGAGGCTGGTGATCCGCCACACTCTGCGGGTGACCGGGGGCGAGCTGACCGTCCGGGTGCTCGGCCCGGTGCAACTGATCGGCGTCGACGGCGAACTCGTCGACCTCCCCAGCGCGAGCCAACGCCGCCTCCTGGCGGCGCTCGCGCTCCACGCGCCGAGGCCCGTGCGGGCCGAATGGCTGTGCGGCGTGCTGGACGTGACGCCAGGGGCGCTGCGGACGTCCATCTCGCGCCTGCGGCGGTCGGTCGGGGACGGCCGACTCCAGACGACGATCGGCGGGTACCGGCTCGACGCTCCCGTCGACGCCACGCTGGCCTGCGCCGAGATCCAATCGGGATCCGACGATCCGGTGGCGCTCGCTCGAGCGCTCGAACGATGGGTCGGGCCCGCACTCGAGGAGTTCGCCGACGAGCCGTGGGCGGTGGGCGAAGCGAGGCGGCTGGCGGCGATCCGAGCCGCGGCCGTGGAGGACCTGGCCGAGGCGCTGATCGTCCGCCATCGGGCCGCCGACGCCCTGGCCGTGCTCGAGCCCCACGTCATCGAGCATCCGTGGCGCGATCGCCCTCGTGGTCTCACCCTGCGCGCCCTGGCCGCCAGCGGCCGTCCGACCGAGGCGCTGCGCGCGTACCAGGCCTATCGCCAGGCCCTCGTCGACACCGCCGGTACCGAGCCGTCGGCCGACCTCAGGGCCATCGAGCAGCGGATCGCCACCGGTTGGGACGGTGTCGAGCCCCTGCCCAGCGGCGCAACCGACCCCGTCCCCAACGCGGGGCGGGCGCGCTCGGCCCCGGCGCTGCACGAGGCGCTGGCCCAGGCACCGGTCGGCGTGGGGCGCGGCGACGAGCTGGCGGTGCTGGTCGACGCGGCCGAGCGGGCTCTCGAAGGCGGCGCCCGGACGGTCCTGATCTCGGGGGAGGCCGGCATCGGAAAGACGACGCTGATCGCCCACTTCGCCCGGGAGGTGTGCGCGCCGTCGGGCTGGGACGTGTTCTACGGCCGCTGCGACGAGCACCTGGCGGCGCCGTTCCACCCCTTCCCCGGGCTCGTGAGCCGCATGGTCCAGACGTTGTCAGACGACGCCCTCAACGCCCACACGGCCACCCACGGCAGCGATCTCCTCCGGCTCGTCCCGCAGCTCCAGGGCCGAATCGCCCCGACGGCGCCGCCGACGGTCGGTGACGAGGGCACCGCCCGACACCGGCTGTTCGAAGCGGTGGTGGACATCACCGAACGCGCCGCCGCCATGGCGCCGGTCCTGCTGGTGCTCGACGATCTCCACTGGGCCGACCCGGCCGCGCTGCACCTGTTCCAGCACCTGGTGCGCGAACTGGCCGGCGAGCCCGTGCTGGTGGTGGCCGGGTTTCGCGACACCGGTGAAGCCGCCGGCGACCACCTCCGCGGCGCGCTGGCCGATCTGGCTCGCGACGACGCGGCCCGCATCGAGCTCGTCGGACTCGACCGCTCTGCCCTGCAGGATCTGGTCCGCACCCGGGTCACCACCACCGCTGGCCGCGATGTCAGCCAGGTCGTCGACCGGCTCGCGGCGGAGACGGCGGGGAACCCGCTGTTCGCCGAGCACCTGCTCCGCCATTGGGACACCGAGCGGCAGTTCGCCGTCGACGATGACGTGGTCACCCTGTCGACCGTCTCCGTCCAGGTCCCGCCTTCGCTGCGGGACCTGGTGTGGCATCGGGTGATGGTGCTGGGCCCGGAGGTGCAACCCACGCTCACGGCCGCGGCGGTGCTCGGTGTCCAGTTCCACGAGCAGGTGCTCGCCTCCATGACCGGGCTGGCCGAGCCGGAGATCGCTCGGGTGCTCGATCGCGCCGTGGCCGCCGGCGTGCTGGCCGACCAGGCCTCGATCTCGGGGGCCGTGCGCTTCGCCCACGCCCTCGTGGCTCGCTCACTCGAGGCCGAGCTGGGCAGCCGGGAGCGCAGACGGCTCCACGCCCAGGCGTTCGAGGCCATCCTGAGCCTCCATCTCTCGCCACCCGCGGACCTGGCCCCCCAGCTCGCCCGCCACGCCGAGCTCGGCCAGCTGGGCCCGGAGTCGCTGCGCTGGGCGGTCGAGGCCGGCGACGTCGCCCTGGCCGACCTGGCCCCCGACGAGGCCGCCAGCTGGTTCACCCGGGCGCTCGACCAGGCGGTCGCCCTGGGCCGTCCCGACGCCGAGCGGGCCGACCTGTTGGTGCGGCTGGGCGAGGCTGAATCCCGCGCCGGGCACCCGACCGCCCTCGACACCATCCGTCGGGGCGCCGAGCTGGCCCGGTCCAGCGGTGCCGACGCCACCCTGGTGCGAGCCGCAATGGCCACCGACCGAGGGACGGGCCGGCTCGGCTCGTTCGCGGCGGAGCAGCTGCACATCGTCGAAGCCGCCCTCACCCGGGTCGACCCCGATGACCTCGAGACCCGCGCCCGCCTGACGGCCCTGCTGGCGCAGAGCCTCGGCCCCACCGATCAGGCCGTGCGTCAGCGAGCCGCCGCCCTCGAGGCCCTCGACCTGGCCCGCTCGAGCCCTGACCCGACGTTGTTGGCCAGGATCGCTCCCAACGTCCTGTTCGCGCTGTGGACCCCGGGCGCCGGCGCCGTGCGCGCCGCCCTCGCGGCCGAGGCGACGGCCATCGTCGACGACATGGACGATCCGCACCTCGCCTACCTGGTGCACTACGCCGCGCACAACTCGGCGGTGTGCGCCGGCGACGCCGAACCGGCGGCCCGGTACCTGGACCGGATCCACGCCATCGCCGAGGAGATCGGGGAGGCGGGGATGCGCTGGGGTGTCGGCATCCTCGACGGGTACATGGCCACCATGACCGGCCGCCTCGTCGAGGCCGAGCGGGTGATCGGCGCCACGCTCGAGCTGGGCATGGAGATCGGGGAGCCGGATGCGTTCCCCGCCTTCGCGGCCCAGACCTACGTGCTCGGCACCTTCGCCGGCCGCCACGCCGAGCTGTTCCCGATCACCCAGCAGGCGATCGAGGCGGAGCCGTACGTCGAGCTCACGTTCCGAATCGCCCACGCCATCCTCTGCTGCGAGGTCGGGCGCGGCGACGAGGCCCGCACGCTGCTGCACGACGCCATCGAGGGCCGCGTCGACCCGATCCCCGACGACTGGGTGCGCTCCACCACGCTCAACGGGCTGGCGATCCTGGCGATCGAGCTCGACGACATCGATGGCGCCACCTGGCTGTACCCGCAGATCGCGCCGATGGCCGGCGAGGTGTCCTACAACGGGCTCACCAGCCAGGGTCCGATCTCCGCCTACGCCGGCAAGCTCGCCTTCGTGCTGGGCCGCCACGAAGCCGCCGAACAGCACCTCCTCGATGCGCTGGCCACGGCGGAGTCGTTCGGTTGGGTGTACCACCAGGCCACCACCCAGCTGGCCTTGGCCCAGAACCGGCTCAGGGCCGACGGGGCCCTCGACGACGAGGGGATGGGCTGGCTCGACACCGCCGCGCGCCTCTGCGCCGCGCACGGCTTCACCATCTGGGGCAGGCGCACCGCCGCCCTTCGGGCCACCCTGGCGGCCGTGGCCTGGAGGCGGGTGACGCGCAGGTGACGCGGTCGGGGGCGGACACTGCCACCGAACCTGACCTCGCACAAAGGACGATCCATGGCTGCTGACCTGCCTCCTTATGCCGTACTCCTCTCCCACACGGTCGAGGATGTCGACACGTGGAAGGTCGGCTTCGACAGCCACGAGCCCGCCCGCGTGGCCGCCGGCATGCTCGGCCACCACCTCAACCGAGCCGAGGACGACCCGAACCGGATCACGATGTTCCTGGCCCTGTCCGACCTGGACAAGGCGAAGGCCTTCGCCACCTCGCCAGACCTGGCCGACACGATGAAGCGGGTCGGGGTCATCTCGCCGCCCGAGACGATATGGCTCCAGCCGATCCGCGAGGACGTGGTGTGGGACCGCCAGCTGCCCGCGATGATCGTGGACCACCGCGTGGCTGACTTCGATGCCTGGCTCGAGGTCTACGACTCGGTCGGCGACATGCAGAAGGCCGGCGGGATCATCGGTCAGGCGGCCAACCGGTCGCTCGACGACCCGCAGCGGGTGATCGTCTACCACCAGGCCGAGAGCTTCGACGCGCTGCGGGCCTTCCTGGCCGATCCCGAGCTGCAGGCGGCCATGGACAAAGGCGGCGTGCTGGCCCCACCCACGGTCACCTTCCACACCGGCGGCTGGGCCAAGTTCTACTGAACCGCGGCGGCCGCGGTGCGCGCTTGGCGCTCCGTGGCCGTGACCGAGTGTTCCTGCGGGTGGCGACCGCCATCCGTCGACCACGAGGCCCAGGCCTCGGAAAGGCAGTTCCCGTGACCACACTGATCGGCTACCACGATGTGAAGGATGTCGACGCCTGGTTGGCGTCGCCGCTTCGGGCCGAGGCGTTCGCCACCATCGGTGTCACCGACATCCGCACCTTCGTCGCACCCGACGATCCCACCAAGGTCGGCCTCGTCATCGAGGTGCCGGACATGGAGGCCTTCAACGCCGCCATGGCCGGTCCCGAGTTCGGCCAGGCGATGGTCGACGACGGTGTCATCCCGCCCGTGCGTGATCCTCGTAGAGCGCTAGCGGCGCGCGGCACGGAACGAACGCTCTCACCCTGGGCGACAACCGGTCGCCCCAGAACCGAAGGAGTCCACGACGTGGCCACGAACAAAGAGATCGTCGAAACCGCCTATGCGAGCTTCGCCCAGGGTGACGTCCCGGCGGCGCTCGGCGCCATGGCCGACGACATCCGGTGGGTCGAGGCGGACGGGTTCCCGCTCGCGGGTACCTACGTCGGCCCTCAGAACGTGCTGGAAGGCGTGTTCATGCGGCTCGGTGAGATCGGCGATGACTTCGCGGTGGTGCCCGACCAGTTCGTCGCCGACGGTGAGACCGTCGTGGCGCTCGGGAACTACACGTGGAAGCACAAGAGCTCCGGGGCACCCGCATCGGTGAAGATGGTCCACGTGTGGACCATGGGCGATGGCAAGGCGGTTGCCTTCCAACAGCACGTCGACACCGTCAGAGTCCGAGAGCTCAGCTGACCCGGGGGCGACCCGGGTTTGCTCCCAACTCGCCTCCCACCCCATCAATGGTCAGCGCGCTTCGTGGGGCGACCCGGTGCCGGGTATCGCTGCACTTGACGGATCGAAGCGTCGGCGCCGATCAGCGGCGGTCATCGCCGAGTACGGATCGCGCCGCCGTGGCCAGTTCGACGAAGGCCTCGTCCGGGCCGGGGCGATCGGTGGGGCGGGAACCGTCGTAGCATCGACATCGGGCTGACAGGAAGGGTCTGACATGAAGGTGCACGTCGATGCCGAGCGTTGCCAGGGCCACGGCCGCTGCTACGCCCTGGCTCCAGATCTGTTCGAGCCCGACGATCTCGGGAACGGGTCCGAGGTGGGCGACGGATCGGTGCCGCCTGATCGGCAGGACACGGCGCGCCTGGCCGTGGCCAACTGCCCGGAGCACGCGATCGAGATCCTGGAGGATCAGCCATGACCGAGCGCAATCGGTTCGCCGAGCTCATCGAGCAGGCTGATCTGGGCGACGAGCCGCTCGGGTCGGAGAGCGAGATCATCGAAGGGCCGGTCTCGGACTTCGCCACCGACTTCGACCACACCGACGAACGCTGGGCGAACGATCCGTACCCGATCATGGCCGACCTGCGCGAGCGCTGCCCGATCGCGCACACCGACCGGTACGGCGGAGCGTGGCTGCCGACGCGCCACGACGACGTCGCCGCCATCGCGTATGACACCGAGCGGTTCTCGTCGCGCACGGTGATCCTCGGCAACCACCGTCCGCCCCGGGAGCTGGCGCCGATCGGCATCGCCCCGCCCATCTCGTCCGATCCGCCTTACCACCACGATTCGCGTCGCCTGCTGCTCCCGGCGTTCGCGCCCAAGGCGATCGCCGCGCTCGAGGCGGGGCGCGCCAGTACTGCAACGAGCTGCTCGACGCCCTCGAAGGCCGCGACGTCGTCGATGCCGCGACCGAGTTCGCCCAGCACATCCCCGTCCGGGTCATCGCCGACATGCTCGGATTCCCGCCCGAGGACGGCGACCTGTTCCGTGGCTTCATCAACGAGCTGCTGGAGGGCATCAACCGGCCGGTCGAAGAGCGCTTCGACACGCTCCAGGCCCTGTTCGGCTACCTCGCGACGCAGATGGACGACCACGTCGAGCATCCCCGCGACGACCTGACCAGCTACCTGCTCCAGGTCGACGTCGACGGCCGCAACCTCGACCAGCTCGAGGTCACGGGGACGATGGGGCTGCTGCTGGTCGCCGGGATCGATACGACCTGGAGCGCGATCGGCTCGTCCATCTGGCACCTGGCCACCCATCCGGCCGACCGCCAACGCCTGGTGGCAGACCCTGACCTGCTGCCGGTGGCCATGGAGGAGCTGCTGCGGGCCTACGCACCGGTGACCATGGCCCGGCTGGTGAAGGACGACATGGAGTGGAACGGCTGTCCGATGAAGGCCGACGACTGGATCCTGCTGTCCTTCCCGGCCGCCAACCGCGACCCGTCGGTGTTCGAGGACGCCGACCAGGTGGTCATCGATCGGGAGGTGAACCGCCACGCCGCCTTCGGGCTGGGGATCCACCGCTGCATCGGGTCGCACCTGGCCCGCATGGAGCTCCGCGTGGCGCTGGAGACCTGGCTGGCCCGCTTCCCGCAGTTCTCGCTGCCCGAGGGGGCCACCGTCTCGTGGTCCGGCGGCCAGGTGCGCGGCCCGCGGTCGCTGCCCATCCGCATCGATGGCTAGGACCGCAGGGGCGAGCGAGCGTCCGCGCCTCGCGG
Organism: uncultured Microthrixaceae bacterium; assembly: GCA_963734965.1. Classification (GTDB taxonomy): domain Bacteria; phylum Actinomycetota; class Acidimicrobiia; order Acidimicrobiales; family Acidimicrobilacustridaceae; genus UBA4742. Next base: position 2,165,598 of record CAVTJK010000004.1, read on the forward strand.
CCGGTTCCGGCTGCGCCCGCGAAGCCTGCGGTGTCGATCAGGAAGCGGGGAGCAGCGCCTCGTCGAGGCGGCGGTAGCGGCCCCGGTTGAGCCGGGCCACGATCCTCAAGGGCGGCGCCGCTCGGAACAACGCCTTGCGCTGGTCCGGCGAGGCATGGCTCACGATCCACGGGATCATGAACGCGGACTGGTCTCGCGGGGTGGCTTTCCGCACCTTGGTTTCGAGCTCGTCGTACTCCGCCACCGGCACGTTCGACTCGAAGAGGGGAAGGGCTGTGCGCTCTTCGAGGTCGAGGTGGGTCGTGAGCAACTTGAGCATCGTGGACAGCGCACTGGCCACTTCGGCGCGGGCCGGGGTGAAGTCCCCGCCGGGTTCGGCCAGCGCCGCGAGGCCGTCCTCGATCGCCTGCAGGACCTCGTCGAGCTGCCCGTGCTGAGCGACCAACTCGTCGCGGTGCATGCGGTCATCGCCGACCCGAGCTGCCAGGGCCGGGAAGAACAACTGGTCCTCGTGGGTGTGGTGAGCGACGAGCTGCTCGCGGTACCGGTCGTAGAACACGCGCACCCCCGCCACACGGTCAGGCGCCCCGTCGGGCTCCTGGTCCGCCACGGTGGCCGCCAGCCGCGCGCCATCGACCCGGAGGGCGTGGTGGATGAGCTGCACGAAGATGAGGTTCGGCTTGGTTCGGTCGGTACTCACGGTCACTCCCCAGTCAGGTGGCCGGGCTGGCTCTGTGCCGAGCAAGGGTAGATGGCGTCTCGTCTCTGCCATGCTGGCGCACCATGGACGGTCTCCCGACAACCGAGTACGCGAAGAACGGCGATGTCCACCTCGCGTACCAGGTCGTGGGCGACGGCGCGCTGGACCTGGTCCTGATCGAGAGCTGGGTGCACCAGGTCGAGGCCTTCTGGGAGATCCCGGAGCTGGCCCGCCAGCGACGGCGCCTGAGTGCCATCGGGCGGCTGATCATGTTCGATCGGCGCGGAGCCGGCCTCTCTGATCCCGTCCCGCTCGACCGTCTCCCCGACCTCGAGACCCAGGTGGCCGACGTCTGCGCGGTCATGGATGCCGCCGGGTCGAGGCAAGCCGCGATCCTCGGCTTCGCCGAGGGTGGCCCGCTGGCCGTCCTCCTGGCTGCCTCCCTGCCGCAACGCTGCCGCGCGCTTGTGCTCTTCAACACCGCGGCCAGACTGAGCGCGGCCGCCGACTACCCATGGGGAGCTTCAGAGGAAGCGCTGCTCGACCTCGTTCGGCGCCAGGCGGACTCGTGGGCGGCTGGTGACTCCGACCACCTGACGCATCTCGCGCCCAGCCGGGCCGACGATCTCCGCTTCGCGGAGCAGATCATGCGCCTCGGACGAGGTGCGGTCTCCCCCGGCGCCGTCGCGCACTACTACGAGCAGTCGGTGTTGAGCGACGTCCGCGACCTGCTGTCGGTCATCCAGGTGCCGACCCTCGTGCTGCACCGCGCCAACAATCGGATCGCCGATCCGGGGCTCGGAAGGTATCTGGCAGCCCAGATCCCCGACGCCAAGTACGTCGAGCTCGACGGGACCGACCACCTGTGGTTCACCGAGAACGCCGACGAGCTCGTGGACGAGATCGAGGAGTTCCTCACCGGGTCGCGGGCGGCTCACGACCCGGACCGAAGGCTCGCCACCGTGCTCTTCACCGACATCGTGGACTCGACGGCCCGAGCCGCGGCGCTCGGCGACACCCGTTGGCGCGCGCTGCTCGACGAGCACGACACGCTCGTGCGCCACGAGCTCACCCGGTTCGGCGGACGAGAGATCGACACGACCGGCGACGGCTTTCTGGCCACGTTCGACGGGCCGGGTCAGGCCATTCGCTGTGCCAGCGCGATCCACGGCGCCGTCGCGCCCACCGGGCTCTCGCTGCGCGCCGGCGTGCACACCGGCGAGGTGGAGGTGCGAGGCGAGCGGATCGGTGGGCTCACCGTGCACATCGGCGCCCGAGTGGCCGCCAGCGGCGGCGCCGGTGACGTCGTCGTCTCGAGCACCGTGAAGGATCTGCTGGCGGGCTCGGGGCTGACGTTCTCCGACCGCGGAGAACACGACCTCAAGGGCGTGCCGGGAACATGGCACCTCTTCGGCGCCCAGCTCTGACACCGCCCGTCACTTGAGCCCGAGGGCCAGTGCGATACCGATGACGGGGAACCTCGGAAGCGTGTAGGCCCGTGACCTGCACAAGAAGCCAGCGCGCTCGGAGGGACTCGAACCCCCAACCTTCTGATCCGTAGTCAGATGCTCTATCCAATTGAGCTACGAGCGCCGGTGGAGCGAAGGGGGAGTCTAGAGCACCTCGATCGCGTGGCCAAAGGCGTACCCGCAGCCGGGCAGTTTCGCGACTTCGGTACCGAGGAGGTACCCAACTCGCGAAGCTGGGGGAGCGAGCCGATCGGGCCGCGGCGCCGTCGACCCTGGTCAAACCGATCTACCGGGATCTAAGCTGCGGCCCGCCCTACGCGGGCGGAGTTGTCCAGTGCCGCCGGTTCGCCGGCGGCACTTGGCGTTGGGGGCTGGCGTTCGCCCCGATCCACCCCTGGCGCTCCGTGGCGCCACAACGACATCGGGGCCCTGCGAGTGCAAGGCCCCGAGCCAGCGGAGAGGGTGGGATTTGAACCCACGGAGAGCTTGCGCCCTCACCTCCTTAGCAGGGAGGCCCGATCAACCGGACTCCGGCACCTCTCCCAGCGACCGCCGATGCTACACACCTGTCGCCGGCAGCGACCCACCCGGATCCGGCCGCCCCGAGCGACCGTCCCCACGCCGTCACCGTCCCATCGGCAGACACACGCCCGCCGACCCGCGGCGCGCGGAGCCGACGGCGCGGACCGACCTCGGCCCGGCCGACCCTCCCCACGCCGTCACCGTCCCATCGGCAGACACGCGCCCGACGACCAACTTGCCGGCGGCGCGTGGCCCATGTCACTTTCATTGTCTCGCGCTCGCTACATGATGTTCAACGACGAAGCTGTCATGGCGTCTCCATGAGATCGACGACGTCACATTGCTCGACTCTCATCGCTATTGGGGGTCTGTACAACAAGCATTGATCGATTTGCACATGGTGAATCACACCGGTTCGACTCGGCCAACCGCCGTCGTCCCTTACACCGTCATTGTGGACGCGAACCCGCTGGTCAGCCCGCTGATGATCGGGGCATGCGGCCGGGCCGGGGCGAGCCCTCGGCTGATCCGGCCGTGTCGGGCAACGCCGAGCGCGACGATCCGATCCCAGTCCCCAGGCGTGTCGGCACGCTCCTGAGCCGACCCGGCGGCGCCAGAATTCGCCCATGGTGATGGCCCGGAAATCGAAATGTAGACGCGGTGAACCATTCTTTCAGTGGTGGTTCCACCACTAAAACAGCACCTTGCACAACCAGGGATCGGTGTGTCTATACTCACGGCGCGGCAGGGGCAAAGCAGTACTAGAGAACGATCAAACCCGGTTGCTGGCGTCTCCTAGGAGGCATGCAGCAGCCGATTCGACGACCGTTCTCGTCGATGTGGAAGGGAACTCGGCGGTTCGATGGCTGACATCGACGTTGCGGTGCTGTTCGCAGCCCTGCGCTCGAGCGAAACCTGTATGCGAGCCGCGGTCACGACGATCGCGCCCACCCCCGCCGCGCTGCTCACGACGGTGCTCGGCCAAGCCCCGAACGCCGGCCAGCAGACGGCCCTGACCGGGGTGGCGACGGCGGTGCAGACCCAGCTGACGGCCGCCCACGGTGCCACCGACCAGTTGCAGGCCGCCTTGGCCGGTGGTCCCACCGACCTGGCCGGACTGGCCGGCCCGTGCGCCGACCTGGCGACGGCTCTCGGCGGCCTGGCCGGGGCGATCGGCACCATCGCCGGCGCCGTCAACGGGGCGCCGGCCCGGGCGCCCGGTCTCGAAGCCGTGCTCAAGGCGGCCGTCACCGCCGGCCCCGTCGGGCTCGGCGGCCTCGTCACGCAGCTGGGCCTGGCTGCCCCCGCCGCCAACTTGGCCGACGCCATCGACGTCACCGGCACCGTCGTGACCGTCACGCTGGCCAACCCGGCGAACCGCGAGCTCGGCGCCGGCGCGTTGCTCACGCTGCAGAACAGCGTCCTCACCATCAAGATCAACTGGACCGATCCGACCAGCTTCGGCGTCCACCTCCAGACCGGCCTGGCGGCCGGCGTCGTGTCGGATGCGTTCGTGGCCCAGCTGCTGCCTGGTGCGGGCAAGGCCCCGAGCAACCTGGGCATCTCGATCGACACGGTGAAGGGCCTGACCTTCGGCGCCGGCGTCCGCCACCGCATCGCCCTGCCCGGCAAGATCGACCTGCCCGGGATCGACTTCCGGGACTTCGCCATCGAGCTGCCGCTCAAGAGCGAGCTGTCGGGAACGTCATCGCCCAACGCCCTCGAGCTGACCGCCACCATCGCCGGCGCCCTCGGACCCATCAAGGCCGTCGTCGACGGCACCGGCCTGCAGCTGGTCCTCGACACCGACGCCATCGCCTCGGGCCACGGCGCACCAGCCTCGATCGAGGCCAAACCCCCGACCGGCGCCGGACTCACCGTGGACGTCGGGCCGGTCAAGGGCGGCGGCTACGTCTCCCACAGCGGCCACGACTACGGCGGCGCCCTCGACCTGGCCATCGGTCCCATCGAGATCAAGGCCGTCGGGCTGATCAGCACCGATCCGTTCTCGATGGTGCTCGTGCTCTCGGTCGAGTTCCTGCCCGGGATCCAGCTCAGCTTCGGGTTCACGCTCAACGGCGTCGGCGGCCTCGTCGCCTTGGAGCGGACGGTCTCGCTCGAGGCGCTGCGGGCCGGGTTGCACAGCCACTCGCTCGATTCGTTGCTGTTCCCCCCCGATCCGGTGAGCGCGGCGCCCCACATCCTCAACGCGCTGCGGGCCGACTTCCCACCCGACCAGGGCTCGTTCGTCGTCGGCCCGATGGTCGAGCTCGGCTGGGGCACGCCGATCTCCTACGTCACGGCCAAGGTCGGTGTCCTCTTGGCCCTGCCGGACCCCAAGATCATCATCATCGGCTCGGTGCGGGTCGCCCTGCCGGCGCCGGCGGCGCCGATCATCGACCTGCGGGCCGACCTGTACGGCGAGATCACGCCGGAGCACATCCTGTTGCTGGTCAGCGTCGAGGGGAAGGCGGCCGGCTTCACGCTGACCGGTGACTTCGGCCTGCTCATCGGGTTCGGTGACGACCCCGAGTTCGCCATCAGCGCCGGTGGTTTCCATCCGCACTACAAGCCGCCGGCCGAACTGGTCGGCATGCGGCGCGTGACGGTCGACATGTCGCCGCCCGCGCTGTTGACGATGCGCGCCGACGCCTACTTCGCCCTCACGTCGAACAGCTTCCAGCTCGGCGCCCACGTGCAGCTGCGGGCCGATGTGGGTCCGGTCGGCGCTGAGGGCCATCTGGGCTTCGACGCCATCGTGCGTTGGGCCCCTCGGTTCTCGTTCGAGATCGATCTCGACGCCGGGATCACGCTCTACGCGTTCGGGATGTCCTTCGCCAGCATCGACCTCCACCTGAGCCTGTCGGGTCCGGGGCCGTGGTCTGCGCACGGCACGGCTTCGATTTCGCTGTTCTTCTTCGACATCGACTTCGAGGTCGGACCCATCACCTGGGGCCAAGGCGACAACCCGCCGCCGGACTCGGTGTCACCCGTGGACCTCGTCTACGACGCGCTGGCCGACGCGGGAGCGTGGCATCCCGTCGCCCCCGACCAGGGCGACCGCGTGGCCGGCCTCCGCGACGTGAAGGTGGCCGACGCCATCCTCGTCCACCCGCTCGGGGGCTTCGAGGTCCGCCAACGAGCCGTGCCGCTCGAGACCGACATCGACTGCGTCGGCTCGCACCCCGTGAGCGAGCCGCGGGTCAACCTCGGTGCCCCGCAGGTCAACGGGCACGCCGTCGACGCCGTGTCGGCCACCACCGATCGCTTCGCCCCCGGCCAGTACCTGAAGCTCAGCGACGACCAGAAGCTGTCGACGCCGGCCTTCGAGAACCTTCCGTCGGGCATGCGGTTCTCCGGGGTGGAAGGCGACAGTCGGGGCACCGCGGTGGAGAGCACGTATCAGTGGCTGACCGTCTATCCCAAAGAGGAGCTCGACCATCGGCTCGAGGCGGTCATGTTCGACCACCTGCTCACGTCGAAGCTGCTCGAGGTCGGGCCGGCGGGAGCAGCCCGCTTCGTCCAGGATCAGGCCTACGCCGTCGTGCGCGAACCCGTTGGGATCGTCGACCCGGGCCAGGTGACGATCCGCAGCACCCGCGACCTCGAGTCGGTCGCGGGTGTCGACGCGTCGAGCATGACGACGACGGCGGCTCGCCGCGTGATGGCCTCGCTGGTCGACGCGGGGGCCGCCGCTGAAGGCTCCCTGCAGCTGATCGGTCCGGGGGTCCAGCCGTGACCGGGCGCCTCGAGGATCTGCCCAACTACGTCGAGAACGCCTTCGCCCGATCGCCGGTGGTGCCGTTCACCCCCGAGAACATCGTCTTCGGTCGCTACACGTTCCTGCCGTGGGTCCGCACGGGGATCGCCCAGGGCGTCACCACCCCGCCGGCCGGTCAGATCCGCGCTGGCGTCACCATCGCCGTGCCCGTCGAGGGCGGAGGCCGATCGCGTGAGGTCGACCACGACCTGCTGGTGCGAGGGCCGGGCGACGTGCTCTCGATCAGCGGCAACCAGATCATCCGACGCTCGCCCCACCCCGGCAACCAGGCGGCCGAGGACTCGTATCTGACCCACGTCGAGTTCGATCGCCCCGACTTCCCGTGGATCTTCTCGCCCGCCGCCCCCGTCGGCGAGCAACTGGCGCCCTGGGTCGTGCTCGTGGTGCTCCGGGTGGTTCGCAGCGAGCTGCAGCCCGGCTCGGGCGGTCTGGTCGCCCAGGTGCGGACGACCATGTCCGAGCTGCAGCCGCTCGGCGACTCGTGGGCCTGGGCCCACGCCCAGGTCGTGGGGGCCAAGACCCCCGACGCCACGACTCCGAGCGTGGATGACCGGCTCACCCCGTCCTACGCCGCCCAGAACCTGTCCCGGCTGGTGTGTCCCCGCCGCCTGGAGGCCGATCAGGACTACCTGGCCTGCGTGGTGCCGGCCTATGACGCCGGCGTGAAGGCCGGGCTCGGCGCGGCCGAGGACGGCACGCTCGATCCGGCCTGGACCCGCGCCGGTGACGGCAGCGATGCCGACGTCGAGATCACCCTTCCCGTCTACGCCTCGTGGACCTTCAGCATCGGCGCGGCGGGCGACTTCGAGTCGTTGGCCAAGAAGCTCGAAGCGATACCGGCGCCGTGGCAGGTCGGACGTCGCCTGCTCGACGTGTCAAGTCCCCAGGGCGGGCTGCCGGCGCTCGATCCGCACGCGGTTGGTCGGTTGCAGACCGTTCGGGGACCGCTCGTGTCGCCCCAGATGCCGAACCCGGTGAGCCCGGACCCCAAGGAGGCGGCGGCCGCCGTCGCCGAGACCGCGGTGTGGCCCGCGCCCGAGACCGACCTGCTGCGCACGACGCTCAACCGACCCGACGAGCTGGCCGGCAAGGACGGCGAGCTGGGCGCCGACGAGATCCCGCTGATCGGCCCGGAGATCTACGCCCGGCACCACCTCGGGGTCAGTCGCGTCGAGGCGTCCCACGACGGCGACTGGTTCGGCGAGATCAACATGGCGCCGACCAACAGGGTCATCGCCGGGTTGGGCACCCGCGTCGTCCAGCGCGACCAGGAGCCGCTCATGCAGTCGGCCTGGGCCCAGGTCGGAACGATCGACGCGGTCAACGAGCAGTTGCGGCGTGCTCAGCTGGCGCGCTTCGTCGGCGCGTCGCTGCACGCGCGTCACCTGGCCGCGCTCGGGTGGAGTCCACTCGTCCAGGTGACGCGTGTGGTGCACGGCCGCACGCTGGCCGGCGACGCCATCACGGTGTCGGCCCAGCTGGCCGACAGCGCCATCGCCGCAGGGGCGGCCACATCGACCTTCCGCCGGGTCGTCCGGGCTCAGGGGCCACTGGCCAGGTTCGTCCCTGACGACGACCGCGGCGCACTCAGCTCCTTGCTCGGATCCGAGGGCGCCGCACGCGACTTCCAGCGGCCCTATCGCGAGCTCGACGGCGTGACCGCGCTGTCCGAGGCCGCCGTGTCCACGCTCGACCCCCAGGCGATCGCCCAGGTCCTCGATCTCGACGAGACCGACCCGGCCGCGCTCGCGTCGGAGCTCAGCGCTCGCTGCGCGCCCCTCGCCGACCACCCGTCGGTGGCCGAGATGTTGACGCCCGACGCCGTGGCCCACGCCGCTCCCGATCCGGCCTACCGGCTCCAGGACGCGGCCGGCGCCCGGCTGCTCGAGTCGATCACCCGCAGCCTGGCCGCGACCGGCGTCCGGCTGGCCGATGGCGGCGACGCCAACCTGTCTCTTCTGGGCGCGCTCCGGACCGTTCCGGGCCGCGTCGGTGACACCGCCGGCCAGGTCGCGGGGGACGTGACCAGCGGTCGGCCGGTCAAGGTGATCCCGGCCCTGCCCGTCCTGCTCAACCCGGTCGCACCCGGCCAACCCGGCGGACCGGGCGCGCCCGGTGGGCCGGGGCTTCCGGTCCACCCCGTCGATCCGGTCCATCCCGTCGATCCGGTTCATCCCGTCGATCCGGTTCACCCGGTCGATCCGGTTCATCCGGTGAACCCGGTGCTGCCCGTCCTGCCGGTCAACCCGGTGGTGCCGGTGCTCCCCGTCGCCCCGGTGATGCCGAGGGTGCTGGTCGAACGTCGTCAGGGCGAGGTCATCCCCGACGAGCGCCTCGTGCACCTCCTGTCCGAAGGCGACACGAAGGTGACCGAGGTGGTGCCGACGCTGGCGCCGGTCGCCCTCGACCTGGTGAGCCCCGACTGGCCGACCGCGCCCGTCCGCACCTCGTTCGGGCTGGGCGGCACCGCGCTGCTGGCTTCGCTCGACCCCGCGACCACGGTCACCGAGCGGATCGTCGCCCGGCTCGATCCGATCCCCGACTGGCTTCCCGTCGACTGGTTCGACGACAAGCTGGTGCAGCCGATCATGGCCGCCCCCGTCTTCACCCGGGCGATGTACCGAGCCCTCAACGCCTACGACCGAGAGTGGCTCATACCCGGCCTGGCCACCATGCCCGAGCCGGACCTCGTCACCCTGCTCGTGTCCAACGCCGCCTTCATCGAGGCGTTCCTGGTCGGCCTGTCCCACGAGATGGGTCGCGAGCTGCTGTGGCGCGGCTACCCGACCGACATGCGCGGCACCTACTTCCGTCGCTTCTGGGACGAGTCCACCGACGAGCTGGTCGGTGACATCCACCAGTTCGGTGCCGGCGGGCTCGGATCGCACCTGGTCGCCACGCTCTCGGGGCGGGTCGTCCTGTTGGTGCGGGGCGAGCTGATCAAGCGCTACCCCAACGCCATCATCCTGGCGCTGCGCGCCGGAAGCCGTGACGGGACCGGCCACCCGGTGTTCATCGACCCGAGCACCGACAGCACCGCCTCGGCTCCGATGCTGTTCCACGGTCCGCTGCCGCCCGACACGATCCTGGTCGGCTTCGACCTGACCGTCGACATGATCAAGAACCAGGACTGGTGGTTCGTGATCGCCGAGCATCCGACGGCACCGCGCTTCGGGCTGGCCGAGAGTCCTGTCGCGAGTCCGACTCGCGACACGCTGTCGTGGGTCGATCTGCCGAGCGTGATGGGGATGGGCGGCACGCCCAGCTTCTTGACGGCCAGCCAATCGAAGACGATCACCGATCCGTCGCTCGGAGGCACGGCGCAGTGGGGGGCGGACGCGGCCACGGCCGCGCACATCCTGTTGCGTGACCCGGTGCGGGCGGCCTTCGACGCCCGCAAGCTCCTCGGCCCGACGGGGGCGGTGTGATGACCGACCTCCTCACCGACGTCCGCAACCAGATCGCCGGCCTGACGACCGAGCGCGACCAGTCGCTGCTCGATCTCGGCAACCTGACCAGCGAGCTCTCGCTGCGGCTGGCCGAGGCGCAGAGCGCGGCGGCCCAAGGTGATGCCGCCGCCGCGACCAGGGCCAAGGCGGCCGCCGACGTGGTGCGCGCCCAGCGCCGCGACCTGCTCGGCTCGATCGATCAGATCTCGGCCGGCGTCGTGAGCGAGGTGGCCAAGCTCCTGGCCGGCGGCCTCGACCCGTGCGATGCCGAGGCGGATGTCCCGCTGGTGCTGCTGCCGGTCCGGCTCGAGACCCGCTTCTCCGACGACGGCGCGACCCTGCGCGTCCGGATCCAGCCCGACGACGCCCATGTCGACCGCTTGGACGCGGGGCTCTCCGACGACGAGCAGGCCGCGGGCATCGCCTATTGGATCGCGGTGTTCAGCGGGGGTCCGGCGGCCGAGGACGCCGCGTGGAGCGCCCTGGTCGTTGCCGTCCATCGCCAGCGGGCGGCTTGGGTGGCCAACACCCTCACCCCGACCAACCTGGCCGACCGCCCGAACCCCCCGGCGCCCACGCCGCTCCCGGACTTCCCGATCGTGGTCCCCCGCACCTTGCGGGCGCCGATCGCCCGATCCCTGCCCGACCGCTTCGTCCTCGTCGCTCGCCAGGCCGGCCGCGTCGTCACCGCGACCGGCTCGGCCATCCCGCCCGAGGTCGTCGTGGGCTTCGCCCGCGACGACGATCCGTCCACGCTCGTCGCCGTGCAGGGGGCGACCCTCGGGCCGGGCATGGAGTGGATGGTCGACTACGACGAGGCCGAGCGGATCGGTCTGGCCGTCACGCTGACCCTGCCCAGTCCAGGTGAGCCGGTCGACCTCCTGATGGCGGTCGGCGTCCGGTCGTCGCTGGCCCCCGATGCCGGGGCGGCCGAGCTCGGGTCGCTGCTGCAGTCCCACCGCTACGCGGAGGGCTCAGCGTTCGTGCCCCAAGGCACGCCCACCAACAACACCGAGACCGATCGGACGAACTGGACGGTCCGTCCCGACCCCGCGCCGCCGGCGACCACGGTCTCGGCCGGGCCGGCGGCCGGATCGAACGCCGACGTGCTCAGCCGCGCCCTCGGGATCGCCCCCGACGTCCTCGACGGCCTGCCGGCGGCCGACCTCACCGAACAGGGCCTCGCCGCTGCGGCCAACTGCGCGCTGTGGGAGCCCAGCTGGGGCACGTTCCTCGATCGTCTGACCCTCTCGAACCCGTCGCTCGTCGACGACGTGCAGCGCGAAGCGCTGCGCGACCTGTTCGAGGCCCACGTCCGGGGCCGAGGGCCCCTTCCCGCCCTGCGCTTGGGCAACCAGCCCTACGGGGTGCTCCCCGTGTCCAACGTCGAGGGCGCGTGGCTCGCCGATCCGTCCGATGCGATCGAGGGCTCCGTCCTCGAGATCCTCCGGCGGGCCCGTCGGCTCTGGGACGCCGGGATCGGCAACGTCCCGACGGTCATGTCCGGGGCGGCCATCGACGACGAGCTGCTCGACGTCCTCGGATCGGCCCCCCAGCTCCTCGGCCTGCGGGTGCGGTCGCTGATGTCGGAGAGCGCCTGTCTCGTCGTCCCCGATCTTCTCGGGTCGGTGCTCGCCGACACCGAGACCCAGCGGATGCTCGATCTCATCCTGTGGCAGACGCTGGGTCTGCCTTTCGGCGAGGTCGGGTTGGGCGGCTCGCTCGGCAAGACCACGCGACCCGTCGGGCTGCCCCTCGTCGCCGACACCGATGGCAAGTTCATCGACGAGCTGTTGAGCAACGCGCCGCGCCAGGTCACCTCGGTGTTGCAGGCGCTGCTCGAACTGGCCTACGACGCCGCGCAGAACGCGGTGTCGGCCGCCGCGCCGACCGAGCTGCTGCCCAAGACCGTGGAGCTCGCGACCGAAGCGGCCGGCGACCTGGCCGACCCGATGCGGCGCCTCGTCGAGATGGCCCAGGGCGAGGACGCTGATCCCGGCGACCTTCGGCGCATGGCCGATCGCATGGTCGACCGGGTAGGACCGGCCGGACCAACGCTGTTGGCCCTGGCCCAGCCGGTCGCCGCGCTGCGCAGCTCGCTGGCCCACATCGCGCTGAGCGATGCCGCGGCGCCGGTCGTCGCGCCGGTCTCGTTGCAAGCGATGCAGGCCTGGTTCCGGGCCCAGGCCCGATTGGCCGCCACCCGCGCCGCCATGACCGCCTTGGCCGATCCCCAGCTCGAGACGGCCGACCGGGGCATCGCCGTGGCCGAGACGCTCGATTGCGCGTCGCATCGCTTCGATGCCTGGACGACCGCGTTGGTGACCAAGCGACTCGAGCAGCTGCGGTCCACCACGCCCTCGGGGACGTTGATCGGCGCCTATGGGTGGGTGGTCGACCTCGCGCCCGGCCGCAGCACCACTCACGATGGCGGCTACGTGTTGGCGCCGTCGGTCGCCCATGCGGCGACGGCCGGCGTCCTGCGCAGCGCCTATCTGCATCACAATCCCGATGCCACTGGTGACGGTGCCTTCGCCATCGACCTCAGCAGCGCTCGGGTGCGCGACGCCAAGACGCTGCTCGACGGCATCCGCAACGGCCAGCCGCTCGGCGCCCTCTTGGGCTACCGCTTCGAGCGCGAGCTGCACGAGAGCTCGCACACCGTGAATCGCTTCGTGCTGTCGCTGCGAGCCTTGGCTCCCCTCGTCGGCGGCAGGCTCACGACCCACGCCGAAGCCCCGCCCCGGGCGGCCCAGGAGGCGGTGGCGGCCACCGACGTCGTCGACGGGGTGTCGCTCTTGGCCCAGCGGCGCGACGGGGTCGACATCAGGGCCTACCTCGGCCAGAAGCCAGCCAACAACCCGTACCTGACCGACCCGTGGGTCCCGCCGAGCGATGACGAGTGGACGGCCATCAGCGGCGCGATGGACGACATCGAGTCCCTGTACGACGCGACCAGCGACCTGCTGTTGGCCGAGGCGGTCCACCAGCTCGTCCAGGGCAACACCGCCCGGGCGGCGGCCACGCTCGATGCCGCCGCCGGGGGCGACGCCGTGCCCGTCGATCCCCAGGTGGCCCAGATCCCGGCTCGGGGTGCGGCGCTGACCCATCGTTCGGTCCTGCTGCTCGGAGCCAAGGCCAAGGCGGTCAACGGCTGGGCGAGCACGCCGCGCTCCCAGGCCGAACCCCGTCTCGAGGCGTGGGTCCAGGACCTGCTGGGTCCGGCCCACGATGTGGTGCTCGCCACCATCGTGACGGGTCCGGGCGCCGAACGGACCTTCACCCTGGCCGACGCCTCGCTCTGCGCCCTCGACGTCGTCCACGACGCGCTGACCCCCGGCCTGCTCGAGCGCCGGCTCCGCGCGGCGATCCCCGAGCTCGGGACCACCCCGATCGGCCAGCCGCATCCCAACCTGCCCGCCGGCCAGCGCGACTTCTCGATGCTCGGCACCGTCGCCACCTCGATCGGGCGCACGATCGCCGGAGCCCAGGTCGTGCTCCCCGACTCGTTCGCCCGAGCCGGCGAGCAGAGCCCGCGCCAGATCGCCGATGTCGCCCTCACCGACTTCGCCAACCGGGTCCAAGCCGCGATCGACCACCTGAACCACCTGGCGACGCGACTGGCGGTGGTCTTGTCGGCACCCGCGCCGGGACCGGTGGCGATGGCGGCGTTGGTCGCCAAGTTGGCCGGATACGGGATCCCGATGCCGAAGGGCGAGGTCGACACCACGGTCGCCGCCGCCGCCGTCTCCGAGGCGACGCGGCGCGTCGACGACGCCCGGGCCGTCCTCAACGCCAACCCGTTCGACGCGCCGACCGGGATCGCCGCCGGCAAGGTCGTCTTCGGCGACGCCTTCTCGATGCTGCCCGTGGTGTCGGCTCCTGCCGCTGATCTCTTCTCGCACCAGGTCGGGCGCCTCGACCTGCCCCAGACCCAACTGCGGAGGTTCGTGCGCGACGTGGCCTCGGTGCGGGCGCCGCTGTCGGTCTACGCCGACACGCTGCTCCACAGCGACGCCACGGGAGTGGTCCGTCACCTCGCCGTCGTCCAGTTGGCCGCGCCGGGGACGTCGGGCGCCCACGTGTGGCTGGGCGGTCCGCTCGACCTGGACCAGCCCTCGCCGTCGGCGCCCGTGACCTCACTGCTCGTCGAGGGGCCGGTCGACATGAAGGGCCGCCAGCCTCTCGCCGGTCTGGTGCTCGACGAGTGGGTCGAGGTCCTGCCGACGCGCTCGCCCGTGCCCGGCCAGCCTCGGCCCGCGACCCGTGTGACCGCCGGGCTGGCCGCCAACGTCGACGTGCCCGACGCCCGCGCGCCGCAGTCCATCCTCCTGGCGGTGTCGCCGGACGGTCAGCGATGGACGACCGACACGTTGGTCGACGTCATCGTCGAGACGCTCTCGCTGGCCAAGGTGCGCGCCGTGACCCTCGAGCGCACGGCTCTGGTCGGACGCATCCTGCCTGCTCTGCAGGAGCAGAGCTGGTCGTTGCAAGGCGAGGAGACCCTCGACCTCTCCCGGCTCGTCAACGAGATGTTCCAGACCGCCGCCTTCGTCCCCTTCGTGAAGGGCTGAGCTGATGATCGTCGGCGAAGGCCTTCGCATCGAGCAGGTGGCCGAGGTGCTGTCGGTGGCCTTCCTCGCCGAGCCGCCGGGTTGGACCCGTCTCGAACCGCAGTCGATCTCGGGCGATCCGACGCCCGGGCTCGAGGCCAGGGTGCACGACCCCTTGTGGCTGCTGGCGCGCCAGTGGCAGCTGGGCGAGTTCCAAGGCGAGGACGTCGGCACCCCGATCTTCGTCGAGGTGACCACGAGCGTCGCGCCCGTGATCGCCTTCCAGGCCGGCGATCCGACCGCCGCCGGTCCGCCCCACGCGTGGGTGCCCGGCGAGATGATCGAGCCGATCGTCGAACGCGAGGCGGCGCCCCCAGCGGGGGCCACCAGCCACGGTCCGGGAGTGCGGACCCGGGCCGACGCCGGCGCCCAGCTCGTCGCCGAACTGGCCGAGGCCGGTGTGGGCCAGTCGTTCCTCGATCGGCTTCTCCGAGCGTGCCCGCTGGCCATGCCCTGGGCTGACCCCTTCGACCGGATGGCCCCGGGCCTGCTCCACCTGTTGCGGGGCAAGGTGCCTGACGCCGAGCAGGCGGCCGTCCAGATCGCATCCGCCCTCGACCAGACGCCCCCGCGCCTTCCACCGTGGCTCGTCGGCGTGACCAAGCCCGCCGTGATCCGCGGGGTGGTGGGTCGGTGGCTCCATTGGTACCGGACGGCGGTGGTCCCTGAGGTGAGCGCCCCCGACGGCAGCTGGATCGACGATCGGCTCGAATACCGCTTCAGCGTGGGGGTGGCCGGAACCGACGGCCAGCGCGTGCTCCGCGCCCCGGCCTTCGGCGGCGGTCGCGTCGACTGGTGGTGCCTCGACCAGGATCCGGTCGCCCCGCCACTGGCCGCGGCCAACCCGGCGACGGTCACGTCGCAGTCGGCCACCCTGTTGGCGACCCCACTGCGATTCGCGGGGATGCCGGCCGATCGCTACTGGGAGTTCGAGGACGGCAGCGTCAACCTCGGTGCGCTCCAGGTCCAACCCCACGACCTGGCTCGGCTGGCGCTGGTCGAGTTCGCGATGGTCTACGGCAACGACTGGCTGCTGGTCCCCGTTGACGTGGACCACGGATCGTTCGTCTCGGTCGACGAGGTCTCCTACACCACGTCGTTCGGTGAGATCTTCACCGTTCCGTCAGCCGACTCGGTTCCCCGATCGGGCGTCTTCCGGATGTTCGAGACGAGCCAGGTCGGCACCGACGACACGTTGGCCGGCCTGTTCATCCCCCCAGCGGCCCCGGCCGTGATCGAAGGCCAGCCGCTCGAAGAGGTCATGTTCGTCCGAGACGAGATGGCGAACATGGCGTGGGCGGTCGAACGGGTCGTCGAGGGCCCGAGCGGGCTACCCCGGGACCGCTCCGATGAGCCCCGGCCTCAGCCGTTCGTCGCCGGGACCAGTCCCGGCGCGGACATGGACTACCAGCTCGAGAACGAGATACCCGATCGCTGGATACCACTCGTCCCGGTGTCGACCGGGTATGCCACCTTCTCCCTGCGCAAGGGCGCGATGGTCAAACACGGCGAGCCAGTAGAGCCCCGTGGCGTGCTGTTGCAGCCGGGCCGACCGTTGGTCTTCCAGGACGAGGAGATCTCGCGCGACGGCGTCCGGGTCCGGCGCGTGCCCGCCTTGGCCCGCCGAGCCGACGGCTCCTATGTCCGTTGGCTCGCTCACCGCGTCGACATCGGGCGCGGCGAGGCGGCGAGCGGGCTGGCGTTCGACAGCGCGGTGCGCCGCCGCCCCGGCTCGGACCCGCTGGACCCGGCCGAAGAGAGCCCGCCATGACGGCGCTGCTCTCGTTGAGCCGGTCCATCTCGTCACGGCGCCCCGATCGCGCCTCGTCCTCCTATCTACCCAGCTGAATTCAACGTCAGGAGATGGCTATGTCCCCCAACTTTGTCCCCCTACCACGCAGTCGGAAGAGTGCTCCGCTGGCTGCGCGCGTCGCCAGCGCTCCACCGCTCGAGCGACTGACGGTGACGGTCCATCTCCGCGGCCCTGCCAACGAGAGCCTGACCCAGCGCGTCAGGAGCCTGGCCGCAACCCAACCCCACAAGCGGCAGTTCGCGACACGGGCCAACTTCGCCCGTCGGTATGGCGCTCGCCCCGGTGACATCGCGGCCGTGCGGCAGTACGCCCGACGCAACGGTCTCCACGTGGTCAAGGTCAACCGCGCCGCTCGGACGATCGAGCTGAGCGGGACGGTCCAGGCCATGTCGCGGGCGTTCAGCGTCGACCTCGGCCTCTATCGGAGCCGCACGGGCGTGTTCCGGGGACGGGCCGGCGCGATCCATGTTCCGGCCCGGTTGGCGCCGGCGATCGTCGCGGTGCTGGGTCTCGACAATCGCCCCGCGGCGCGACCGCACTTTCGCATCGCCCGTCCTCGGGGTGGCCGCGGTGCGATCCGTCCCGCCGCGTCACCTCGCACGGGATTCAACCCGCCCCAGCTGAGCAAGCTGTACAACTTCCCCCCCGGCGCCACCGGGGCGGGCCAGTGCATCGCGCTCATCGAGCTCGGCGGTGGGTTCAAGCCGGCGGAGATGAACACGTACTTCACGCAGCTGGGGCTCACACCACCTCAGATCGTCGCCGTTCCGGTGGGCGCCACCAACAGTCCCACCGGCAACCCCAACAGCGCCGATGGCGAGGTCGTGCTGGATGTCCAGGTGGCCGGAGCCGTCGCTCCGGGCGCCAAGATCGCGGTGTACTTCGCGCCCAACACCGACAAGGGCTTCTCCGACGCCATCCTGGCCGCGATCCACGACCAGACGAACAAGCCCGGGATCATCTCGATCAGCTGGGGCAAGGCCGAGGAGAACTGGACGGCACAGGCGCGAACCGTGATGAACCAGGCGTTCCAAGCGGCCGCCGCCCTTGGGATCACGGTCTTCGTCGCCGCCGGCGATGACGGCTCGAGTGACAAGGTCCCAGGCGGGAAGGCCCATGTGGACTTCCCGGCGTCGAGCCCCTTCGTCGTCGGTTGCGGCGGGACGAGCATCCAGGCATCCGGCGGCCAGCTGACCCGGGAGACGGTGTGGAACAACCCCGGAGGGGGGAGCACCGGCGGCGGCGTGAGCACGTTCGCGGGCGTTCCGGCCTACCAGACATCGATCAACCCCACCTCGGCCAACGACCCGACCCAGCACGGCCGGGGCGTCCCCGACGTCGCCGGTGATGCCGACCCGGGGACCGGTTACAAGGTGCTCGTCGACGGCCAGTCGCTGGTGTTCGGCGGGACGAGCGCGGTGGCGCCGCTGTGGGCCGGCCTCCTGGCCAGCATCCAGCAGCAGCTCGGACGCTCGGCGGCTCCGCTGCTGTCGAGCATCTACGCCGCGCCGAAGGCCTTCCGCGACATCCTCGTCGGCAACAACGGCGGGTACTCGGCCGGTGCCGGCTGGGACGCCTGCACGGGGCTCGGCAGTCCGAACGGCGTCGCGTTGCTCAACGCGTTGAAACCGCCGTTACCGCCGGTCCATCCGCCTGTGCACCCGCCGGTCCATCCGCCGGTGCATCCGCCGGTCCATCCGCCGGTGCATCCGCCGGTCCATCCGCCGGTGCATCCGCCGGTCCATCCGCCGGTGCATCCGCCGGTGCCATCCGCCGGTGCACCCGCCGGTCCATCCGCCTGTGCACCCGCCGGTCCATCCGCCGGTCCATCCGCCCGTGCAGCCGCCCAGTCCCAGTCCGTCGCCGAGCCCGAGTCCCAGCCCGAGCCCGTCGCCGAGCCCGAGCCCGTCGCCGAGTGCGGGTCCGTCGCCGAGTGCGGGTCCGTCGCCGAGTGCGGGTCCGTCGCCGAGTGCGGGTCCGTCGCCGAGTGCGGGTCCGTCGCCGAGTGCGGGTCCGTCGCCGAGTGCGGGTCCGTCGCCGTCGGCTGGTCCGTCGCCGAGTGCGGGTCCGTCAGCCCGAGTGCGGGTCCGTCGCCGTCGGCTGGTCCGTCGCCGAGTGCGGGTCCGTCGCCGAGTGCGGGTCCGTCGCCGTCGGCTGGTCCGTCGCCGAGTGCGGGTCCGTCGCCGAGTGCGGGTCCGTCGCCGAGTGCGGGTCCGCGCCCGAGTGCGGGTCCGTCGCCGTCGGCTGGTCCCAGCCCGAGTGCGGGTCCGTCGCCGTCGGCTGGTCCGAGCCCGAGTGCGGGCCCGGTCCCGTCACCTGGTCCTGTCCCACCGCCGCCGCCGCCTCCGCCGCCGCCGCCGCCTCCGCCTCCTCCGGGCGGGAGTCTGGCCCGGCCCGGTGGACGCCGACCAGGCCGGATGGCACCGGGAAAGCCCGGGGCCAAGAAGGCGGCCGCCAAGAAGGCCAAGGCCAAGAAGGCAGGGGCCAAGAAGGCCGCGGCCAAGAAGGCCAAGGCCGGAGGCGTGCGGAAGAAGGGCAGAGCGTGAACCACGCGTTGGGTGGGCCGGCCTCAGGTGACGCTGAGGCCGGCCCCGTGGTGCCGTACCTGATCTGTACGTTGCCGCGGTCGGGCAGCTGGCTGCTGGCCGAGGCGCTTCGGGCTACCGGGCAGGCCGGTCGGCCCGAGGAGTACTTCTGGTCGGACCTTCGTCCGATCTACGAGCAGGACTGGGGTCTCGCCGGTTGCGACGACACCGATTTCCTGCGTCGCGTGCGCACCGTCGCCACGACGCCCAACGGCGTCTTCGGCGCCAAGGCGCACTGGTTCGAGTTCGAGCAGCTCGTCGACCTGCTCCGCGGGGGCATCGAACCCGAGGGGGTGGGCGGCTCGACGGGGCCGTCCACCCGGCCGGCCAGCGATGTGGACCTGATCAACGGCTACCTCCCCGACCTGCGGTACATCCACCTGACTCGGCTGGACAAGGCGGCCCAAGCCATCTCGTGGTTCCTTGCTCGACAGACCCAGATCTGGTGGCACGTCGCCGAGGACGAGGACGAGGATGAACCTCCGCCTCCCGTGGTCGACTTCGATCCCGAGTCGATCGCTCGTTTGGAGCGGGAGCTTCGCGAGAACGAGTGGCAGTGGGTCTCGTACTTCTCGCGGGCCGGAGTGGAACCGCTCGTGATCTCGTATGAATCGCTGGCCGGCGACGTCGGAGGCGCGGCGCGCCAAGTGGTCGAGCACCTCGGCCTCGAAGCCGGCGACGACGCCGTCGGGGCGACCGAGGTGATCATGCGGCGCCAGGCCGATCAGCGATCGGCTGAATGGAAGGACCGGTACCTCGACTGGAAGGCGTCGAGGCGGCGCCACCGGCATCGAGCGATCCCCGCCGTGTCGGTGGTGGTCGTCAGCCACAACGAAGGTCTGAACCTTCGCCGCACCGTCGATGACGTGGTGGCGACGGTGCCCGAGTCGACGGAGATCCTGGTCGTCGACGATCACTCCGACGACGCCAGCAGCGCGTTCCTGTCCGACCAGGCTCGGGTGCGCCTGCTCGTGCCGCCGGCCCGCGCTGGCGTGGCCGAGGCCCGCAACTACGGCGCCGCCCATGCCCGTGGCGAGGTGCTCGTGTTCTGCGACGCCCACGTGTCGCTTCCACCCGGCTGGCTCCCCCCGCTGTGCGCCGAGCTCGCCGACCCGAGCGTGGCCGCGGTCGCTCCGACCGTCGGCGGCCTCGATCCGCGACGGGCCCAGGGCTTCGGCTTCACCTGGGCCGATCCGTCGCTGACCATGGCGTGGCTGCGCAAACGACCTGATCGTCCAGTCGACGTGCCCTTCCTCTGCGGGTGCTTCATGGTGTTTCGCCGCGAGGACTTCGAGTTGGTCGGGGGGTTCGATCCCGGCATGGTCACGTGGGGATCAGAGGATGCCGAGATCTGCCTCAACCTGTGGCGGCGCGATCGCGCCAGTCGCGTCGTGCCTCAGTCCACCGTCGGTCACCTCTTCCGAAGCACCTTCCCCTATGCCGTCCCGAGCCAGGCCACGCTGCACAACACGTTGCGCATGGCCACGGTCCACCTCGGTACGCCCGGGCTCAGCGCCACCATCGGTCACATGGCCGAGCGCCCGGCCTTCCCCGAGGCGTACGCCGCCTTGCTCGACAGCGGTGTGTGGCAGCGACGAGAAGACGTGGCCGCCGCCAGCCGCCATGACGGCGCCTGGTTCGCCGACCGATTCCGTTTGGATGCGTTGCGATGACCTCGAGGATCTCGTCATGACCGTCGCCGTCCTGGGCATGCACCGAAGCGGCACCTCGGTCGCCACGCGGTTGGTCAGCTTGTTGGGGCCGAGCCTCTGTCGACCCGAAGACCTCGTTCGAGGCCATCGGGGAAACCCGCCGGGTCATTGGGAGAGCTCTTCGTTGGTCGAGCAGAACAACGAGCTGTTGACCCGGCTGAGCGCCTCCTGGTGGTGTCCACCGAGTGCCGCGTCCGATCCCACCGACCTCGCTCACATCGACGAGCTCCGCACCGCGGCCCGATCGGTGTTCGAGTGGGCTCATCCAACCGGGCCGTGGGTCTGGAAGGACCCGCGCAACTGCGTGCTCCTGCCGTTCTGGTCGGCCGCGCTCGAGATCAAGGTGCCGGTCATCCTGATGCTGCGCCACCCGCTCGACGTCGCCGAGTCGCTGCTCCGCCGGAACCGCTTCTCGGTCGGCTACGGGTTGGCGCTGTGGGAACGTCACCTCCGTTCGGCCCTCGTCGCGTGCGACGGCCTCCCGTTGCTGGTGTCGTCCTATGACCGCCTGGTCGAGGATCCGATCCGCTGGTGCGCGGAGACCCGGGACTTCCTCCGCATGAGCGGCGTCGACGCGGTGATGCCGGCCGATCCGGCCGCCATCGACGAGTTCGTCGGCCGGTCGCCCGCCACCGCCCTTCGTCGATCCGCGGCCCGTAGGTCCGACCCGCTGTCCGAGCCGCAGCGAGAGCTGCTCGCGGTGCTAGACGCCGCGTCTCGGCCCTGGTCGAGCTTCGCCGTCCCCGACTTGAGCGCCGAGACACCCACAACCGAGATCGTCTTCGACGAGGCGCGGGTCGCGTTCGGCCTCGATCCGACCCAGCCGCGGACCATCGACCGCCCCCAGGACTTCATGTCCTCGGTCGACATCTCGCTCATCGAACCTGGCACCGCCCGCCAACCGGCCGCGCCAGCGCAGTCGGGGCGGGTGAGCGTGGTGCTGGTGGCCGATGGCCCCGACGACGACGCCGCCGGGCCGCGGTTGTGGCCCTTCCTGCCGTCCGACGCCGAGGTCGTGATCGTCGCTCGGGCCGACGCCGATTCCGGTGACGGGTCCGATGGGATCTTCGCCGGCGGTCGCGGCACTGTGGTGCGCCGCCGCGAGCCGCTCTCGTTGGCGGCCCGACTGAACCTGGGCGCCGAGGTGGCCGGCGGCGACGTGCTGGTCTTCGCCCAGGGTGGCTTCGCGCCCCGTCGCGGTTGGCTGCCGGCGTTGCGGCAGGCCCTGAGTGCGGGTGACGTCGGCGCGGTGACGCCGGCGATCGCGTTCGACGAGGCCACCGACGAGCGGGTGTATGGGCTGCGTCCGGCCGATGACGTGCTCAACCTGGACTGGATCACCGAGGCTCCATCGGACTCGCCATTCCGCGTCCCGGTGGTCTCGCTACGTCTGCTGGCCACCACCCGGCGGGTGTTCGACGACATCGGCGGGTTCGACGAAGGCCTGGTCGGCGTCGGCTCCGAGGATCTCGAGCTCTGCCTGCGTCTCTGGCGAACGGGCTACCGCTGTCTGGCCGTGCCTCGAGCGGTGGTGTCCTGCGAGTTCGCGTCGTCACCCGATGAGTGGTCACTCGAGGCGCGCCTGCGCAACGTCCTGCGGGTGGGTCTGGTGCACCTGTCGGGTCCCGACCAGGCCGGGCTCCTCGCGCAACTGGCCTCGGTTCCCGAGCTCCCCTCGGCCTTGGCCGAGGTCGGCGCCGGTGACTTGGGGCGGCGTCGGGCCATCGTCGGCGCCAAGGCCTGGTACGACACGGCGTGGGTGTTGAAGTCGTTCGGCCTCGACGCAAGCGACGACCCTGCCGTCGATGCCGACGGATCCCCCGATTGGGATCGAACGTGACCGTCCCACGCGTCCGAGCCGACGTCCCGACGATGGTGTTCGTGGGCGGCCTGCACCGGAGCGGGACGTCGATCATGGCGCGCACGCTCGAGACGCACCCTCTGCTCGGTGGTCTGCACGACACCGGCGCCCCTGAGGACGAGGGGCAGCACCTCCAATCCCTGTACCCGACGGCCCGACATCACGGGGGACCGGGCCGATTCGCGTTCGACCCGGCGGCCCACCTGACCGAGCAGTCGGTCGGCGACGCCGAGGCGGACTCGACGCGCCTGGTCGCGTGCTGGCTGCCGTTCGCCGACTGCTCGCGGCCGTTCGTCGTCGAGAAGTCGCCACCCAACCTCATCCGCACCCGATACCTCCAGGCGCTTTTCCCCGACGCCCGGTTCGTCCTGGTCGTCCGCCATCCCGCTGTCGTCGCGGTGCGCACGAGGGTGTGGCGTCGCGACCTGACCATCGCCGATCTGCTTCGGCATTGGATCTGCGCTCACGACCGCATGGTCCGCGACCAGGTCATGCTGCGCCGATCGATCCTCGTCCGCTACGAATCCTTCGTCGACCGTCCGATCGACGCGCTCACCGAGGTGGCCGACCTCGTCGGCGTCGACCCCGACTTCGACGTCTCGGCCGTGGTTGCCTCGCGCAGCGACCGCGCCTTCGAGGAGTGGATGGACCTTCGCCGGTCACTCGATCCCTCGGTGATGGCCGAGCTCGACCAAGGGGCCCGTCGGCACGGCTACCGACTCGACCGGTTGGCCCCCTCGAGCCCGGAGCTCGTGTCTTCACGCGCGGCAGGCGACGTCGCGCTCGACGCTCGACACCCTCGGAGCCGTGAGCCGATGACCGCGCCACTGTTGCCCGACACCGCCATCGCCAACCGGCGCTGGATCCGGCGGGACCAACCGTTCCCGCACGTCGTGGCCGACGACGTGTTCACCCCGGGCTGCTACCAGGCCTTCGCCGACGCGGCTCTCGAGATCGTGTCGGGTGACGAGCTCGGCTACCTGCCCGCCCACGACACGTTCCATCGTCGGCTGAGTGCCGACGTCGACTCGCCGCTTTCGTTCTTCCTGTCCGACGCGTGGCGCGACGTGGTTGCCGGTCTCGTCGGCGCCACCCCCTTCGGCGGCGTGCTGTGCGGCGTGCACCACCACGCGGTCGGGAGCGCCGACGGCGAGCCGCACACCGATCTACGACGGCGTTGGTGGGAGGACGGCATGCGGCAGCAGGGGAGGTCAGCGGATGCCTCGACGCCACGGGACGATCGCGTCCCGCCCCGTCGCGAGCGGGTCCGGGCCGTCGCGCTGCTCTACTACCTGGCCAACGACCCCTGGCGGCCAGGCGACGGGGGCGAGACCGCGCTGTACCGATCCGGAGCCGATCCTGTGCACCAGCCACATGCTGTCGTCGAGCCGCTGAACAACCGGCTGCTGGCCTTCGAGTGCACGCCCGTCTCGTTCCATTCGTTCCTGAGCAACACGCGCAACCCGCGCAACAGCTTGATCATGTGGGTCTACCGTCGCCCAGTTGACCTCCTTCCCACCTGGAGCGGGCTGCGGAGGGCGGCATGAGCCCCGCGCCCCGCCGGGTCTGCCTCTTGACCGGGGCCAGCGGACGCCTCGGGACGGTGTTCTGTCGGCGCCACGCGGGCCAGTACGACATCGTGGCCGTGACCAGGAGCGGCGAGCTCGAGGTGCCGACCCAGGATCAGCGCTTCATCGATCCTCTCCGTCCCGGCGCCGAGCTCCGCGCCAACCACCATCCGGTGTTCGCGGTGCAGGCCGACCTGAACGACGAGGCCGACCGTCGTCGGGTGGTCGAGGTGGCCCTGGCCCGGTTCGGTCGCATCGATCTGCTGGTCAACGCCGCAGTCCACCGTGGCCCGACCTCGCTCCTGTCCCTCGAAGACGATGTCGAGGTGTTGACCGAGCACTTCGCGCTCAACGCCGCCGTCCCCATCAGCCTGGCCGCGCTGGTCGCCCGCTCGTTCTGGCTCGGCCGAGCGGAGGAGAACGAGCGCCGCAACCGCAACGTGGTGAACCTCTCCAGCACGGCGGGCACCTTCGTCACCACCGGCCGGCCGAAGCTCGCGGGCTACGGCGCCTCGAAGGCGGCGCTCAACTACCTGAGCGGGCAGCTCGCCCGGCAGCTCGGTCCGCATGGGGTGCGCGTCAACGTCCTCGCCCCGACCACCTTCCCCGACATCGTCAGGACGATCGATGTCGCCCAACAGGTGGTGGCCCTCGACCGATCGCACGAGACTGGGACGGTCGTCGTGCTCAACCAGGAAGGTTGCTTCACGCTGTGAACCCTCCTCGCACCCATCTGCGTCCTGATCCCGTCGACGGGGCCGGCTACCGCGCCGCCAACCGCGATGGTTGGAACGAGCTGTCGCGATCCGGTCACGACTCGTCGGTTCCGTGGACCGTCGACTGGGTCGCCCCCGAGACGGCCATGACGTGGCTGGACGGCAACGGGTGGCTGCCGTGGGACCAGCTGGCATCGGTGCTGGTCGTCGGCGGGGGTGGAGGCCAGCAGGCGCCGCTGTTCGCGCAGCTGGGATACGAGGTGACGGTGGTCGACCTCTCGCCCGAACAACTGCGCCGTGACCGCGATGCGGCCGACGCCGCGGGCCTGTCGCTCGAGACGATCGAGGGGGACATGTGCGATCTGTCCATCCTCGGCGGCCGCCGGTTCGACCTCGTCTACCAACCGGTGTCGAGTTGCTATGTCCCCGACGTGCGTCGTCTGTACGAGTCGGTCGCTTCGGTGACCAAGCGCCAGGGCTGGTACTGGTCCGAGCACTGGAACCCGGTGCAGATCCAGGTCGCCTCGGACTGCTCGTGGGACGGTTCGGCCTACCGGCTCGACCGATCGGTCATCGACCACGACCCGCGTGTCTACGCGGGGGCGGACCTCGACGAGGCCCCCCTCTGCTGGCACTTCATCCATTCGCTGGGTGATCTGGTCGGCGGCATCTGCGACGCCGGGTTCATCGTCGACCGCTTCGCCGAGCGATCGGATCCCGATCCTGCTGCCGCCCCGGGCAGCACGGGGCACCTGGCCACCTACGTCCCGACCTTCTACACGGTCCTCGGCCGTCGGCGGGCGAGGGGCCGGCCATGAGCGCCGCCGAAGACGTGTACATCCCGCCGCTTCGGATGAAACCCGAACGAGCCCGATGGCTCGGCGAGCAGTTGAGGGCCGAGGGCTGGGCGTGTGCCCCGGCCTGTCTCGATCGCGAGCTGCTCGTACCCAACCTGGCGACCGAGGCCGAGATCCAGGAGCACGAGGCGGTCGTGAGCCAGTGGGGCTCGTATGGCTACGGCGAGGACGAGTCGTACTTCTCGGGCGGCATGTCGTTCCGGTCCGCGCCGCCGGGGCCGTGGCTGACGTGGTTGCACCAGCATCCCGACCTGGAACGCCTCGTCGAGCAGGTGGCGGGAGAGCCGCTCGTCGGCAGCGTCCACCGCTCGTTCCTCTACTACACCGACGGGAGCTTCGTGCACGCCCACACCGACGTGAACGCGTGCGAGCTCACCCTGCTGGTCAGCGTGATGGGCCAGGTGCCGCCGCTGGTCGTCTATCCCGAGATGCAGGGCCGCGAGGTCGGCG
Organism: uncultured Microthrixaceae bacterium; assembly: GCA_963734965.1. Lineage (GTDB taxonomy): Bacteria > Actinomycetota > Acidimicrobiia > Acidimicrobiales > Acidimicrobilacustridaceae > UBA4742. The sequence continues at coordinate 2,191,694 of CAVTJK010000004.1, forward strand.
AGCTGATGGAGTGGGCCGATGCCTCGGCCGGTATCCCGCCCGGCGGCCAGGAGGTTTCGATCCCCACTCACGGCCTGCTGTTCCTGCGGGGCCGCCAACTGCCGCATCGTCGCCCCGAGGTCCGCCTCGGCGGGGCGACGGTGGCGTTGGCCACGTTGTGCTTCGCCGGAGCGGCCGACGATGCGGGTTCGTGAGGCGGTCGCCCGCCCGGTCGTGCCCCATCCCGAGGACGTCTTGGCCAATCGCCGCTGGATGTGGCGCACCACACCGTTCCCCCACGTCGTCGCCGACGGGGTGTTCAGGGCGGATCACCTCGACACCATCGCCGCCGCCGTCGACGAGCTGATCTCGCGGGGATCCCTGGGTTGGCTCGACCGACACGAGATCGCCGGCACCACCCTCACCGCTGATGAGGTCGGACCGCTGCGGTTCTTCATCTCCCGGCCCTGGCACGACCTGTTGGCCGGGATGTTCGCCATCGCCTCGCTCGGCTATGTGGCCTGCGGGGTCCACCATCACCGCGCCGGCAGCGCCGACGGCTTCCCCCACAACGACCTCAACCCGGGCTGGTTCCTGCCCGAACCCCAGGCGGACGGCATCGTGCTGCCCCAGCCCGGCCGCTGTCGCTACACCGACGGCACCGCCCTGGACCCCACCGCCGAGCCGGTCGAGTCGGTCCGGGGGGTCGCCGTCCTGCTGTATGTGGGCAACGGCCCATGGCGGCCCGAAGACGGCGGCGAGACCGCCCTGTATCACGACGGATCCGACCCGGCGGCGCCGCCCGTCGCTCGGATCGCCCCCCTCGACAACCGACTGCTGGCCTTCGAGTGCACGCCATGGTCGTTCCACGGCTTCCTCAGCAACACGCGTCGACCGCGCAACAGCATCATCATGTGGCTGCACCGCTCGCGCCAGGACGTGACCAGCCGCTGGGGCGAGGATGCCGTGATCCCACACGGGGTCTGATCAGCCCGGGTCGGCTCGGAGGTACGACATGCGAGCGTGGTGGGTGGACGAGGTGGGTCCGATCGCCTCCGGCCCCTTGGTCTTCGGCGAGCGCGCCGATCCCGAGCCGGGACCGGGCCAGGTGAGCGTGACGATCCTGGCCTGCGGGGTCTGCCGCACGGATCTGCACGTCGTCGAGGGCGACCTGGCCCCGCACCGGGCCCACGTCGTGCCCGGCCACGAGATCGTCGGTCGGGTGGATCGGCGAGGACCCGGCGCCGAGCGCTTCGCCGTCGGTGAGCGGATCGGCATCGCCTGGCTGCGCGGCACCGACCCCGCCTGCCGGTTCTGCCGGCGCGGCGACGAGAACCTGTGCCTCGAGCCGTCGTTCACGGGCTACGACGAGGACGGGGGCTACGCCGAGCGGGCGGTGGTCGACGAGGCCTTCGCCTATCAGCTGCCCGAGTCGTTCACCGACGAAGCGGCCGCGCCCCTGCTGTGTGCGGGGATCATCGGCTTCCGCTCGTTGCGGCGGTCGGCGTTGGCTCCCGGCGGTCGCCTGGGGATCTACGGCTTCGGGGCCTCGGCCCATCTCGCCGCCCAGGTGGCGCTGTTCGAGGGCGCCACCGTGCACGTGCTCACCCGCTCGCCTGCGGCCCAGGCCCTGGCCCTCGAGTTGGGGGCGTCGTCGGCCGGTGGGGCCGACGACGAGCCGCCCGAGCCGCTCGACGCCGCCATCTTGTTCGCTCCGGTGGGCGAGCTCGTGCCCGTCGCGCTGCGCGCCCTGGATCGGGGCGGCACGCTGGCCATCGCCGGGATCCACCTGAGCGACATCCCGTCGCTGAACTACGCCACGGACCTGTTCGAGGAGCGCCAGGTGCGCAGCGTCACGGCCAACACGCGGGCCGACGGTGAGGAGTTCCTGGCCCTCGCCGCCCGCATACCGCTCCGACCCACGGTCACGCCCTATCCCCTCGAGCAGGCCGATGCCGCCCTGCGGGACCTGGCCGACGACCGAGTCGACGGGGCCGCCGTCCTGACGATGGGCCCGTGACCTGACTCGGCACTAGCCAGCCGTCCGCCCGGTGCTCTCGGCCGACTCGACCAGGTGGGCACCGTCAGCCGATGGCGGGCACACCAGCACGGGGCACGGTGCGGTGTGGATCACTCGCATGGTCACGCTACCCAGCACGGTCCGAGCGGCGCCCGGATGGACGTGGCTGGCCATGATGATCAGCGCGGCGCCGAGGTGCTGAGCCTGGCCGTTGATGGTCAGGGCGATGTTGGACGCGAACTGGAAGTCGAGGCGGGGCTCGACTCCGAGCGCCCGGAGCTCGGCCTCGGCGCGATCGAAGACATGGTCCGCGTGCTCGGCCACTGCGTTGTCGAAGGGATGCGCGACCTGGATCAGCCACGGGTCGAGGTTCCAGCTCCGGGCGATCTCGGCGGCGAGAGGCAGCACCGACCTCTCGGCCTCGACCGAGCCGTCCAGCGGTATGAGCAGGCGCGGCTGGTCTGGCCAGTCGGGCGCGCACCGGCGACCGACGACAAGGACCGGCTGATCGAGACGGTGGATCAGGTCCTCGGTCGTGGTCCCCAACAGCGCCGCCCCGAGCCCGGAGCGGCCGTGCGCGGTCATGCACACGAGCCCGTCGCGAACATCGTCGACGGCCTGCTTGATCCCGTCGGCCACGACCTCCCCGGGCTGGCGGACCACGACGGTGGTCGAGACCGGGACATCGATGATCGTCTTGGCCACCTCTTGCAAGTAGTCGTCGCACATCGAGACGAGGGCCGGTTCGGTGACCCGGACCAGTTGCACCGACGCCTCGGCCCGCCGGGCCACGGCACGGGCCACGCGGATCGCGGCTCGGGAGAACTCGGATCCGTCCAACGGAACGACGACCGTCTGCATGATGACCTCGCTGACGCAGTGGGAGGGCCCGGATCGAGCCCGCATCCTGTTGATACCGCCGTCGGCGTCGGACCAGAAGGGCCATAGGTCCCGATGTGACCCTCGGCGACGGCTCGGTCGTCGGGCTCGGTCGAGCGACGTCGAAGGGCGGGAGCGATGACCTTCGGCCCTATGCACGAGGCGTTGCTCGTTGCACCATCGAGGCATGGCCGAGATCAGCACCGAGAGGATCGTCGTGGGCGTGGACGGGTCACAAGGCGCCGCGGTGGCGCTGGCCTGGGCGCTCCGCGAGGCGCGCATTGGCGCGACGCGATCGTCGAGGTCGTGCACGTGTGGCACTACCCGTATGTGCCCGAAACTGCGTGGTTGCAGGCCAATCCCGCCAATGGAGACTTCGAGGAGCCGGCCCGGATGATGCTGGACGACATCGTCGAGCATGCGAGGCTCGACGTCCCCGGCGTCGAGATCGAGGCGGTCCTCCTCGGCGGCGACGCCGCCGCCACGCTGATCGAGTCGGCCAAGGGCGCGGACCTGCTCGTGGTCGGGTCGAGGGGGCGCGGCGGGTTCGCCGGTCTGCTCCTCGGCTCGGTGAGCCAGCAGTGCGCTCATCACCCGCCGTGTCCCTTGGCCATCATCCCCCGCTAGTCACTCAGAGGCGTTGGCGGGCACGACCACGACGGGGCAACGAGCGGTCTCGGTGCATCGTCGGCTGATCGATCCCAGGACGAGGCCGACGACGCCGCCTCGGCCGCGTGAGCCGACGACGAGCAGGTCTGAGGCAGCGGCCTCCTCGGTCAGCGCTGCTGCCGGTTCACCGAGCAGGACGGTCTTCTCGATCCGCGCCTGCTCCGAGGTCGACGCCACACCCGCCACGACCCGATCGAGCTCCTGGCAGGCGGCGTCGTAGGCCACGTGTTGGGAACGGGCGAACTCTTCGGCGCTCTGATCGCGATCGATCCACGCCAGGTAGTGCGTGTAGGCGTGGACCACCTCGACCCGAGCGCCGGTCTCGGCGGCCAGGTCGAGGGCCCAGCGCAGGGCTCGTCGAGCGCCGTCCGAGTCGTCCACGCCGACCGTGATCCTTTCCATGGCGACAGCATGGGGGGGCGACGCCGCAACCGGAAGGGCCGAAGGTCCCATGACGCCCTCGGTCGACCGCCTGGTGCAGCAACGGGCTACTCGTCGCCGGCGCGGCCCAGACGCAGCGCCGCGTCGGTCGACTCGAGGAATCGGTCCAGGGGGGTCGAGGCCAGCATTTCGTAGCCCACCGACCCGCGCACCGACAGCGGGCGCAGCACCGAGGTTATGTATCTCGCGTATCGACGAGCGGCGTCGGCTCCGTGCCATGCGTACAGACCGGCGTAGTCCGACGACACCGGGTCGACCATCCACAGCTTGACCCGGTACCCCTCGAAGCCGGCGTACAGGATCGTGTTGAGGATGGACTCACGTTCGAACAGGAACCGCCGAATCCTCGCCCCGGCCGGCACCCCGCGAAGGTGGAACCACACGGCGAGGGTCACGGTGTCGTCGAGATCGCCGGTCCCGCAGCTCGTCTCGCGGAACACGAGGTACTTGCGACCGTCGGGCAGGTAGGCGGCGGCTCCGACATGTCTCCGGGTGAGATGGAGTGATCTCCGGGCGAGGAGGGCCACGACCCTCGTGGCGCACCGCAGGGCGGGAACCAGCACGGGCACCGACCGACCGTGGTCGGTCAGCATCGGGGCAGAGGGGACGGGCCCATCGGAAGGCGCGGTGCCTGTCGTTCTGTTCGTTGGGCTCATGAAGTCAGCCAACCGCGGACGGACCGATTCGACCAGGGTCGGAGGTCCCAAGCGAGTCCTTTGCCGGCCTGATCCGAGGTCGGTCAGGTCGCAGGGGGGACCTTCGGCCCTACCCGCCGGGAGCGCGCCGCACGACGATGGCACTGGTGACAGAGCGCTCGGGTCAGGGAGGACGCCATGGCTACTCGAAGGTTCGGGTGGAGAGCCGGTGGGCCGATTCTCGTCGGTTGCGCGGCGATCGCGACCTATCCCTTGCTCTGGCGGGACTGGTGCGTCACGTGGGGCGCCGACGACGACGAGGTGGCGCGGGTGATGCCGGGCGACGACCTGTTGGTCGACCCCGCCATCGTGACGACCCGCGCCATCTCGGTCAGCGCCCCGCCCAGTGCCATCTGGCCATGGCTGGTGCAGATGGGGCCGTCGCGAGGCGGCGCCTACACCTATGACTGGATCGAGAACCTGCTCGGGCTCGACATGCACAGCGCCGATGAGATCCTGCCGCAGTTCCAGGACCTCGCCGTTGGCGACGTACAGGCGCTCGGCACGAAGGGTCCGAGGATGCGAGTCGAGGTCCTCGAGCCGGAGCGCGCTCTGGTGTTTCGTTCCGAGGACGGCAACTGGGTGTGGGCCTTCGGCCTCTACCCGGTTGGCGAGAGGACACGACTGGTCAGTCGCAACCGAATCGCCGCGGTCGACCGGTCGCTTCGGACGCGGTTGATGAACGTCCTGCTCGAGCCGGGCAGCCTGGTCATGGAGCGCAAGATGTTGCTCGGGATCAAGCGACGGGCCGAGCCGCGGGTCGAGGATCTGGCACTGGCGATCTAGGTCGGCTCGCAGTCACGCTGAGGCCGGGTCAGCTCGGGCGGCGGCGTTGGCGCTCCTCGAGGCGGGCGGCGTACACCGCTGCCTCGGTGCGGCGCTGCATGCCCATCTTGGCCAGCAGGTTCGAGACGTAGTTCTTGACCGTCTTCTCGGCCAGGTACATGCGCTCGGCGATCTCGCGGTTGGTCAGACCTTCGGCCAGGAGCTCGAGGAGCTTGCGCTCCTGCGGGGTCAATGCCGCCAGTCGCTCGTCGTCGGGATCGTTGGCGCGGATGCGGTCCATCAGCCGCGCGACGGCAGCGTCGTCGAGCAGCGAGCCGCCGCCGGCGACGGTCTCGACAGCCTCGACGAGGTCGGTTCCGCGAAGATCCTTCAACAGGTAGCCCCGGGCGCCGGCCATGACGGCGTTGACGAGGGCTTCGTCGTCGCTGAAGCTCGTGAGCATGAGGCAGGCCAGGTCGGGCATCCGCTCGCGCAGGTCCCGGCAGACCTCGACCCCGTTCCCATCAGGCAGGCGGACATCCAGAACGGCGACATCGGGTTTGACCGCGGGTACGCGCGCCAGGGCCTCGGCCGCCGTGGATGCCTCACCGACGACATCGAGGCCGGCGTCGGCCAGGAGGTCTCGCAGTCCCCGCCGCACCACCTCGTGGTCATCGAGCAGGAACACCCTGATCGTCACCCCCGAATGATGCCCCAGCAAACCCGTCGAGCCGCTAGCGATGCTGACGACCGCCTCCGAGATACGGGCGGTATCCACCGATGCGCCGCCCGCTCACCCGATCGCAGGAGATGCGGACGAAGTAGTCGGGATGGGCATTGGCCCAAGGGGTGAGCGGTTCGGCCAACGCCTGGTAGATCTCGTCGAGAGCGGTGACCACCTCGGCCCGGCCTTGCACCATCACGCTCCAGCCGGTGTGGTCGACCGGGTCGAAGTCGTCGATCTCGAAGGCCACGACCGCGTTGTCCCACGCCGCCGAGAGCTTGTCGCCAGTGCCTGTCCGCAGCAGGATGGCGCCGGCGGCCAGGACGAAGTTCACGGGCAGGACGACGGGGAGCGCGTCGACCGACAGGCTCACCCTCCCGATGGCGGATGATGCGAGATGGGAGAAGCACTCCTGCTCGTCGAGTATTTCGATGCCGTGCCTGTCGAAAGCCATGGTCGGATCATCGGCGGCGGCTCCATCGCCCGCTAGGGCCGATGGTCCCGAAACGGGGGCCGCGCGTGCGGCGCGACTTTCCGCTCAGGCAACGGGACGGTCCAGGTGAACATCGCCCCGCCCGATGCTCGAGTGGTGATCGAGAACTTGCCCCCGAGTTGGGCCGCTCGCTCGGCCATGTTGACCAGACCCCGGCCGCCGAGCACCTCGTCGGGGACGCCGATCCCGTCGTCGGCCACCGTCAACGTCAGCTCAGTGCCAACGGTGACCGCGACCCGTACGCTGCGGGCCCGAGCGTGACGAGCGACGTTCGACAGGCTCTCGCGCAGCACGGGAATCAGCTGCTCGAAGGTCGCGTCGTCGATGGTCTCGATCGGTCCGTCGAACCGCATCCGGGGTTCGAATCCCAGCGCTTCGGAGGCCTCGGTGAGCATCGCGACCAGCTGCCCGCGTCGCCCGCCGGCTCTCGTCCCGCTCGGCTGCAACGAGAAGATGGCCGAACGCAGCTCCTTGATCGTCTGATCGATGCCGTCGACGGTCGCCTCGAGTCGAGCTCGGGTCGACTCGTCGACGGTCGCCATGACCGCCTGCAGGCTCATCCCCTCCCCGAACAGACGTTGGATCACGGTGTCGTGCAGATCGCGTGCGATGCGCTCCCGGTCCTCGCTGATCGCCAGGTCTCGTTCGGTGTCGCGCAGCGCCTCCTGGCTGGCTCGCAGTTCGGCCTCCGACGCCAGACGTTCGGTCATGTCCCGCGCCAGGCTGATGATCCACCGGGTGCCGTCGCTTCCGGTCGGGGCGCACTTGTACGTCTTCTCGACCGGTACCTCGACGCCATCCTTGCGGAGCAGCTTGGCGTGGCGGATGACGGGATGGAGCGGATCGCGGGACAGCGCGTCGACGATGGCTTCGTAGTCCTTCTCGGTGCTGTACGGATTCAGGTGCATCGGTGTCATGTGGAGCAGCTCGTCCCGGTCGTAGCCGACCAGCCGAACCGCGCCTTCGTTCACGAACGAGTATCGAAGCGTTGCCGCGTCGAAGATGAACATCCCGTCGTCGCTGGCATCGAGGGTCTCGAGCACCCGGTGGAAGTGCTCGTCGGCGCGGACCCGCTCGGTGGTGTCGCGCACCGCTGCCACTACGAACGTCTCATCGCCGAGGTGCACTGGGCTCAGGCTGATCTCGACCGGGAACTCCGAACCGTCCCGCCGGCGAGCCTGCAGCTCGAGCCCGACGCCCATCTCTCGCACTGCCGGCTCAGCTCGGTATCGGGTGCGATGGGCCCGGTGGGCCGCTCGGAGGTGCTCGGGAAGGAGCTCGTCGACGCCGCGGTCCACCAGATCGTCGGGGTCGGAGGCGAACAGCTCGGCGGCGTGGTCGTTGACGAAGGCGATCTCGCCGGTGGCCGAGACGATCAGGATGGCGTCGGGCGTGGCGTCGAGCAGGGACCAGGCGAAGTCATCCCCGAACTGGCCGAGCATTTGGGAGCGTCTACCCATGGTCACCCGGTCCGTCTGCGCGACCCACGCCGGCCGTTGTCTGCCGACCGACGTCCACGGTCGTCCGCTCGATCAGAACACGTGTCAACGGGGCGTTCACAGGTCACCGCGATCCGATCGGATCCGGGCAGGCGAGCAACCAGTGCACCTGACGTCCGACCTGCCGCGAAGGGTAGTGCTTCCCATCCGGTGTGAAGGTCCCGAAGTCCCAGGCCGTCCGGCATGGACAAGACTGAGCGCTCGTGCGCCGTCGCCTGCTCGCCTCGTACCTCGCGCTCACGCTCGTCGTGCTGATCCTGCTCGAGGTGCCGTTGGCCGTCGCCTACGGGGATCGAGTCCGTCAACAGGTGACGACCGGGCTGCAGCGCGATGCGTTCATGATCGCCAACTACTCGGAGGAGACGCTCGAGGGCGACGCCCACGCGCCGATCCAGCGCTACGTCGACGACTACGCGCGCCGCACCGACTCCGACGCCGTCGTCGTCGATGTGAAAGGCCGTCTGGTGGCCGCGTCCACCAAGCTCGTGGGCGACCCGGCGTCGATCTCGAGGCGGCCTGACGTGCAGGCGGCGCTGCGCGGCCAGACCGCGAGCGGAGTCGAGAACCGGGCCGGACGGCGGCGATGCCGGTGATGTTCTCCGCCGTGCCGGTGTCGAGCTCCGGTCGGGTCACGGGGGCAGTCAGTGTGACCTACGACGCCGACAAGGTCGACCAGCGCATCCATCGCTACTGGCTCGTGCTCGTGGGCACCGGCCTCGTCTGCCTGGGCGCCGCCGCCCTGGTGGGCATCTTGCTGTCGCGGTGGGTGACCCAGCCCTTGGTCCCCTTGCGTCAGGCCGCGGTGCGCTTGGGCCACGGCGACCTGGCCGCCAGGGTCGGGCCTGGTGCCGGTCCGCCCGAGGTGCGGGATCTGGCCGTGGCCTTCGACGAGATGGCCGGGCGACTCGAGGACCTGGTCGGAGCCCAGGAGGCCTTCGTGGCCGACGCCTCCCACCAGCTGCGGACTCCTCTGACCGCGCTGCGACTGCGCCTCGAGAACCTCGAGAGCGAGATCGGCGCGGGCGATGCCGTCGAGGACGTGGCCGGTGCGCGCCAGGAGGCCCAGCGACTGTCTCGGCTGGTCGACGGTCTCATCACGCTGGCCCGAGCCGACCGCGCGGGCGATGGCACCGAACGCGAGGCCATCGACCTCGACGCGGCGGTGACGCGAGCGCCTCGACATGTGGCGCCCGATCGCCGAGGAATGGCAGCTCGAGCTGGCGTCCGAACCGTCGTCGCTGCAGGTGACGGCGTCGCCGGATCGGCTGGCTCAGGTGCTCGACAATCTCTTGGCCAACGCCGCCGACGCCTCGCCACCGGGGAGCTGGCTCTCGGTCTCGGCTCGCCCGTCGCCCGACCATCGGTGGATCGAGGTCCATGTGGTCGACCAGGGCCCGGGCCTCGATCCCGAAGCGCGGCGCCACGCCTTCGATCGCTTCTGGCGCGCTCGACACCGCCACGAACGGCGACGACCCCCGGCCATCCAACCTCGGGGGCAGCGGACTCGGCCTCGCCATCGTGCATCGCCTGGTCACCGCCGATGGCGGCCGGGTCGAGCTGCGGGAGGCCGACGGTGGCGGGGTCGACGCGGTGGTCAGCTACCCCGCCCGGTCGTCCTGACGCGATGGCCGCGTTCAGGGACGTTGCCCGCAGGCCGAGTCGGGACGTGCCGATGGTTCTTTGCCGAGACTTGGCCTTCCTCGCGGATCGTCGGAGTGGTGATCGCATCGACAATGCGTACATGGATCCTCGTCGAGCTCGAACCCGGGGTCTGCGACGCGTCAGCCGGCTCACCGCTTGGCTCGCCGGTGGCGCGGTGGTCACGACGGGCGCCATCGCCGGCGTGCTCGCCCACCCCCACTCGACGGCGGCGGTGTCGCCTTCCGGCACCACCCCACCGGCCGGCGTCACGACGACAACGATCGGTTCGGGGTCCGACCTCAACCCCGGAGGCGGCGCCACATCGAACGTCCCCGCCGACGGGGGAATCAGCGCGGCGCCGCTGAGCCCGCCCTCCGCAGGTCCCGGCGCCCACCTCTCGCCACAGCCGAGTCTCTTCCGGCGCGTCGTGACCGGATACCGGGCCCGCTTCCGTGCGCTCGGAAGCAACGCTGTCGTCCTGACCACGCGCCGCGACGCGATGGTGCCGGCGGTCGACGCCGCCATGGCCGTGATCGACGCTGTCGACGCCTCGTGCTCGCGCTTTCGACCGGATTCTGAGCTGGTCGCGCTGAACGCCGCTGCGGGCCAGCGCGTGGCGGTGTCGCCCACGCTGATCGAGGCGCTGCGGGTCGCGTTGCGGGCCGCTGCGCTGACCGGCGGTCGGGTCGATCCGACGCTTGGTCGCACGATGCAGGCCCTGGGCTATGACCGCGACTTCGACTTGGTCGTGCCCGACGGCCCGACGCTGCACGTCCACATCCCGGGCCCGGCCCCATGGCGAGACATCGAGCTCGACGACCGGTCGGGCCAGGTCCGGATCCCGGCCGGCGTCGAGCTCGATCTCGGCGCCACGGCCAAGGCCCTGGCCGTCGACCGCGCCGTGCGATCGGCGGTCGCCGCCACTGGCGCCGGTGTCGTGGTCAGCATCGGCGGCGACGTGGCCGTCGCCGGTCCGCCGCCACCCGGTGGCTGGCCCGTGCTGGTCACCGACGATCACGCCGACGAGGTCGACCCGCGCGGTCAGACCGTCGCCGTGGCCGGCGGTGGCGTGGCGACTTCGGGGACCACCGTTCGGCGGTGGCGTCGCGGCGACGTCGACCTGCACCATCTCGTCGACTCTCGCACGGGGCGACCGGCTCGAGAGCGCGTGGCGCACGGTGTCGGTGGCGGCGGGCACCTGCGTCGACGCCAACGTCGCCAGCACCGCGGCGATGTCCTGGGAGCCGAGGCGCCGGGCTGGTTGACCGAGCCGGGCGCTTCCCAGCCCGCCTCGTCAGGGCCGATGGCCGGGTCCAACTGGTGGCCGGCTGGCCCGCCGTTCCCGATCCCGTCACCGAGACGTTCGACGTCCGGCCGGTGGCCCCGGTCGTGCCCGACTTCCTCGTGGGCGAGGCTCGAGGCCAATGATCCTCGGCGTCGTGTCGAGCTCGAGCACGCAGGCGCTCTGGTACCTGACGCGCGCGACCGGTCTCGTCTCGCTGGTGCTGCTGACGCTGGTCATGGTGCTCGGCATCAGCCCAGGTCCAACGCTGGACGTCGGCTCGATGGCCCCGGTTCGTCACCGCCGCGCTTGCACCGCAAACGTCTCGTTGCTCGCGGTCATGTTCCTCGCCGGTCCACATCTCGACCGTCGGTCCTCGACTCCTACGCGCCGATCAGCCTGGTCTCCGCGGTCGTGCCCTTCACGTCGTCCTACCGCCCGCTGTGGCTCGGCCTCGGGGCGCTCGCCCTCGACCTCATCGTCGCCTTGGTGGTCACCAGCCTGCTCCGGCCACCGCATCGACCACGGGCTCTGGCGCACGATCCACTGGGCCGCCTACGCCTGCTGGCCGCTCGCGCTTCGTCCACGGGCTCGGCACCGGCAGCGACGGCCGCGTCGGTTGGGTGCAGGTCCTCGACGTCGTCTGCCTGCTCGCCGTGCTCGCCGCGCGTGGCCTGGCGACTGGCGGCCAACTGGCAGGTCGACTCCCGCCCGCCGCGCCGGCGGGCGCCCTGGGCAGCTCGCTGGCCGTCGTGGTCGTGATCGGCTGGGCCGCGGTCGGCCCGACCCAGGCCCGACTGGGCCCGCCGGGCCGGCACGCCCCGTCGCTGCTCGGTCTCGGTCCACGACGGCCGGCAGCCCGCCGAGCCCGGTCCGGCGTCGCCGAGTCGACCACGACGACCCGGGGCTTCGCGCTGGCGGGTCAGGCCCAGCTCGATGGCACCGTCGAGCCAGACGGGCGACGCCAGCCAGACCTCGGTGGTCATCGTCGCCGACCTGACTGGTGGCCTGACGCGGGAAGTTGCAGATCGATCTCGAAGGCCGAGCCCTCGACGACGGGGGTCTGGCCCTGCGCCGATGGCACGGTGACCTTCGGGCCCGCCGGCCAGCCGGGGTTGTACAGCGGCCCGGTCACCCGACTCGACGGGGCCGACGTCACCGCGACCGTCCGGACGACCGGCGGCCGGTCCGCGACGGCTCAGGTCCACCTCGAGATCGACCCGACCACCCGACAGGTCAGCGGGGTCGTCGATGTCCGCTGAGGGGCGCCGTCCGTGACCGATCGAGCCGTTGCGCCAGTGCCAGCGGTGGTCGCGGTCGATCCGGCGCGCCTGCTCCCGGCGCCGCCGGCGACCAGTACGACGAGCACCTCCAGCGCCACGGCCCGCTACCCATGGTGGGACCGGACCTGATCGAGGTGATCGACGCCGCCGGCCTGCGCGGCCGTGGCGGTGCCGGCTTCCCGACGGCGACCAAGCTGCGTGCCGTCGAGGGCCGGACGCTCCGACCCCGTCGTCGTGGCCAACGGCACCGAGGGCGAGCCGGCCAGCGCCAAGGACAAGGTGCTGCTCCGGGCCGCTCCCCATCTCGTGCTCGACGGCATCGAGGTGGTGGCCGGGCTGCTGGGCGCCACCGAGGCCCATCTGTGCGTCGACCGCAACTGGCCCGACGTCCTGGCCGCGGTCGACGGCAGCGCGGCCAGAGCGGCCGGGCTGGCCGCGGCGGACCCGCCTGCGGTCGTGGGCGCCCCCGATCGCTACGTGGCCGGTGAGGAGACGGCCCTCGTGCACTGGCTCAACGGCGGTGAGGCCAAGCCCACCTTCGTCCCGCCCAGAGTCCCTTCGAGCGCGGCGTGCGAGGCTCGGCCCACGTTCATCAGCAACGTCGAGACCTACGCCAACCTCGCCCTGATCGCCCGGTTCGGCCCGGCATGGTACCGGGCGCTGGGCACGATCGACGCGCCCGGAACGACCCTGTTGACCGTTACCGGCGGCGTCGCCCGGCCCGGCGTGTGCGAGGCGCCGGGGGGCAGCCGGCTCGACGCGGTGATCGCCGCGGCGGGCGGTGCGCCGGCACGGTGTGCCGGCCGTGCTGGTCGGTGGCTACTTCGGAACGTGGATCCCCGGGGCGGCCGTGGGTCAGGTCACCCTCGACCCGGTCTCGCTCGCTCGTTTCGGCGCCAGCCTCGGGTGCGGCGTGGTGGCGGTGCTGCCCGACTCGCACTGCCCCCTCCAGGAGGTCGTGCGCGTGACCCGCTGGATGGCCGGTGAGAACGCCGGTCAGTGCGGGCCGTGCGTGCACGGACTGCCGGCGCTGGCCGATGCCCTCGAGCGGGCGACGGCCGGTCATCCGATCCCGCCTCAGCAGGTCATGGGCCTCGTCGAGCTCGTCCGCGGCCGGGGCGCGTGTCGACATCCCGACGGGGTGGCCCGCTTCGTCGACAGCTCGATAGCGCGTGTTCGCCGAGCACATGGCCCAGCATCAGAAGCACGGACCGTGCGCGAGCCAACCGGCACTGCTGCCAGTGCCGGCGACGGGAGGGTGGCGATGAAGCGCAAGCTGGTCGTGAACCCGATCACCTGTGTTGGTCACGGGATCTGCGCTGAGCTGCTGCCCGAGCGCATCCGCCTCGATCCTTGGGGCTATCCCATGATCGACCCCGAGCCGATCCCGGCCCAGCTCATCTCCCACGCCCGGCGAGCCGTTGCCGCCTGCCCGGTCCTCGCCCTCCAGTTCCAGGACGACGAGCCCCGCCTCTGACCACCCGGTCGAAGTCGCGTCGGGTGGTGCCGATGCGTTGGTACCCGATGCGTGGCACGGGACCGGCCCGAGGATCATCTCGGGCATGTGGCGGAGGGAGGGGGATTCGAACCCCCGGAGGGTTTCCCCTCAACGGTTTTCAAGACCGTCGCATTCGTCCGCTCTGCCATCCCTCCAGGGGGCCGAGGCTACTGGCGCACGTGACCCCGAAGCTCGCTGAGCCAGCTGTCGGCCTGGCGCCAGGCCACGTCGGCCTCGCGCCGCGCCGCGGGACCGTGGGCGCCGGCGGCGGGATAGGAGCCCAGGAACTTGACGTCGTGCTTGCTCTTGAGGTCGCGCAAGCAGTCGGCCACCAACTCGTCGCTGAGGTGCCCCTCGAGATCGATCAGAAAGCAGTAGTCACCCAGGCCGCGCTTGGTCGGCCGTGACTCGAGCTTGACCAGGTTGATGGCGCGCGCCGCGAACTCCTGCAGGATCGCCAGCAGCGAACCCGGTGCGTCGGCGCGCTGGAACACCACGATCGACGTCTTGTCGTGGCCCGTCGCGGCGGGTACGCCTTCACGGACCACGGCCACGAAGCGCGTGGAGTTGTCGGGGTGGTCTTCGATGTCCGCGGCCAGCACCTCGAGCCCGTAGACCTCGGCGGCCCGGGCCGGACCGATGGCGGCGGTGTGGCGGTCACCCGATTCGGCCAGCTCGCGCGCCGCGTCGGCGGTCGAGTTGGCCGGCCGCGTCTCGACGCCGTCGGCCAGGTTCTTGCGGATGAAGCCGCGCACTGGGCGATGGCGTGGGGGAACGAGATGATCGTCGTGATCTCGTCGATGGCCACGCCGGGGACCGCCATCAGGCACAGGCTGACGGGGATCACGACCTCGCGCTCGATGAGCAGGTCGGACTCGAAGGCCAAGGTGTCGATGGTGACGTTGACCGAGCCCTCGATGGCGTTCTCGATCGGGGCGAAGCCGAGGTCGATCTCGCCGCTCTCGACGGCGGCCAGCACTTCGTAGATCGACGGCACGGCGACGACGTCACCGGTGACGAGATCGGGCTGGGTGTAGAGCGCCTGTTCGGTGAAGGTGCCGATGGGACCGAAGAAACCCACCCGCCGCCCGGTCTCGCCCGTGGGCGCGTCGGCAGGGTCGCGGGATGCGGCGGAGTCGGTCACGACCGGTCAGGATAGTGAGGTGGACGAAGCCAGCCTCCGCCAATTCCTCGATGACGTGCGCTCGGGGGCCGTCAGCCCCGACGACGCCGTGATCCGCCTGCGCCGCTTGCCCTTCGCCGATCTCGGCTTCGCCCGCGTCGATCACCACCGAGCCCTGCGCCAAGGCCTGGCCGAGGCCGTCTACGCGCCAGGCAAGGAGCCCGACCAGGTCGGCGCCATCGTCGGCGAGCTGCTGACGGCCGGCACCTCGACGGTTCTGGTCACGCGGGCTGGTGATCGCCAGGCCGAGGTGGCCCTGGCCGCCAACCCCGGCGGAGCGCGTCACGGCTCGACACTCGTGTGGCGACCGGCGCCCGAGCGGTCCGAGCGGGTGGCGGTGGTCACCGCCGGCACCGCCGATCTGCCCGTGGCCGACGAGTGCGCGGCGGTGCTCGAGGCCCACGGCTTCCGGCCCCTGCGGATCACCGATGTCGGAGTGGCCGGTCTGCACCGCGTGCTCGACGCCGCCGACGAGCTGGCCGACGCCGACGCCGTGGTCGTGATCGCCGGGATGGAAGGCGCGCTCGCCAGCGTGGTCGGGGGGTTGACCGGCGCTCCGGTCGTGGCCGTGCCCACCAGCTCAGGCTACGGCGCGGCCCTCGACGGGGTCACGGCGCTGCTGGCCATGCACGCGTCGTGCGCGGCCGGCATCACCGTCGTCGGGATCGACAACGGATTCGGCGCCGCTGCCGCCATCGCTCGCGTCCTGCCGGCCGAGATCCGGACCCGTGCCTGACCCGGGCGACGCCCGCGACACCACCGTCGCCTGGTTCCACTGCTTCTCGGGGATCGCCGGCGACATGGCGCTCGGCGCGCTGGTCGACGCCGGCGCCGACCTGGACGAGGTGCAAAGGCTGCTGCAACGCCTGCCCGTCGGCGGCTGGGGTGTCGAGTCCGAGGCGGTCATGCGCAGCGGCATCGCCGCCACCAAGGTCCACGTCTACGCCGCGCCGACGACCGTCGTGCGCACCGCGGCCCACATCACCGGGATGGTCACCGAGGCACGGCTGCCCGACCGAGTCGAGCAGCGCGCGCTGGCCACCTTCGACGCACTGGCCGAGGCCGAGGGCCGCCTGCACCGGCGTCCTCCCGAGAGCGTCCACTTCCACGAGGTCGGTGGCATCGACGCCATCGTCGACGTGGTCGGGACGTGTGCCGCCCTCGAGATCCTCGGCATCGACGAGATCGACGCCAGCGCCGTGGCCAACGGCATCGGCATGGTGCGCAGCGCCCACGGTTTGTTGCCCGTGCCGGCGCCCGCGGTGGTCGAGTTGCTGCGGGGGGCCCCGACCTATCAGCTCGACGTTCCCATCGAGCTGACCACGCCGACCGGTGCCGCGCTGCTGGCCGCCAACGTGACCGAATGGGGTCCCATGCCGGCGCTGACCATCGGCTCGACCGGGTTCGGGGCCGGCACCGCCGACCTCGACGAACGGCCCAACCTGACCCAGGTGATCATCGGGACCCGGGCTGCCGAGCTCACCGCCGGTCAACCGCTCGTCCTGCTCGAGGTCAACGTCGACGACGCGACGGGCGAGACGCTGGCCCACACGGTGGCCTCGGTGCTCGACGCCGGTGCCCACGACGCGTGGATCACGCCCATCGTCATGAAGAAGGGTCGACCGGCCCACACCGTCAGCGCGCTGGCCGATCCCGCCGTGGCGGGTCAGGTCGCCGGGGTCCTCACCGCCGAGACGGGTTCGCTCGGCGTGCGGGGCCAGACCCTCGAACGGTGGCCTCAGGCCCGCCGCGTCGAGACGGTCGAGGTCGACGGCCTGCCCATCCGGGTGAAGGTCAGCGCGGGACGGACCAAGGTCGAACACGACGATGCGGTCCGCGCCGCCCGGCGCGCCGGCAAGCCCCTGCGTGAGGTGATCTCGTTGGCCGAACAGGCGTGGCGCCTCGATCGTCAAGGCGGCGCCGGCGCCGATGGCGAGGGCGCCGATGACCCCGAGGCGGGCTGACCGCTCCTCCCGCCCGGGGGCCGTGTGACAAGTTGTGACAGCCCGCGTAGGGCCTCGGCGAAACGTACCGACCGCGGCCTCGCCTAGGAGGTTGCCGTCGTGGCCGCTCGTGTCGGCGCCGGTCGGGAGGTCGTGGTCGAGGTCGTGGCGCTCGTCGGGGCCGGGCCGACGACCGTGCCGATCAGATCGGCCAAAGCCTGGGCGCCGGCCGTGCGCAGGTGCAGGTGGTCGTTGTAGGTGAAGCCGGGCGTCGTGCTCATCGGCGCCCAGTCGGCGACGACCACGTTGGGGTAGCGCACCGAGGCGGCGCCGATGGCGGCATCGGCGTCGAGCACGCTCGGGTTCCAGGCGTTGCACGTCACCCACACCACCCGCTCGACGCCGGTGAGGGTCGCCATGGTCCGGTCGATCTGATGGCCGAAGTCGGTCGAGCCCCAGTTGGTGCACAGGTGCACGACGACGACCCGGGGCTTGGGACCCGTCCTCGCCCGCCAGCATCGACACCCCCGCGTAGATGCTGCGACTCACCTTGGCGTTGAAGGTGAGGGTCCAACCGGCCAGACGCGTCTGGATCTGAGACTGGGCCCCGAGGATGACCGAGTCACCCAGGACCAGGATGGTGCTGGCTCCGGCCCGGAGCGGTGGGGGGAGGGTCGAGGCGGTGGCCGGTGGCGTCACGGCTCGAAGGGCGGGATGGCGGGTCGAGGTCGTCGACTGGGTCTGGGACGCGGCCGAGCGGCAGGCCGTCGTCGCGGCGGCCAGAGCCAGCACGGAGACGAGGACCATGAGCCGGTGGAGCCGGGGGCGCATCACGGGCGACAAGTCTGGTCGATGGCGGCGTCGGGGCCGCCGCGGACCCGCAGTCAGCCCGACGACAGAGCCCTCCAGAGGGCCCGATAGCTGGGATAGGTGATGTCGGGCGTGACCCATCCGCTGCTCACCAGTTCGTCGTGCAGCCGGGGCAGGTTGTGGAACGGGACGCCCATGTCGACGTGGTGGGCCAGGTGCCAGCCGGTGTTGAACGGGACCATCCAGAACCGGGCGATCCAGGTCTGGCGGACGACGTGGGTGGTCTCGCGGCGGTCCTTCGAACGGCCCATGCCGCCGTGCTCGGCGATCGAGCGCAGCCGGTTGATCACCCGCCACACCGTCATCCACGGGGCCAGCCACAGCACGGGGTAGGCCCACCAGTGACCGGTCTCGATGGTCAGCAGGATGGCGACGACGATCTGGGCCAGCAGGATGCGCACCGCCACCGGCCGGCCGACCTCGCTGCGAAAGGCGCCCAGCAGGCCCTTGAGGTTCTTCCAGCCAGAGTTGCCGGTCGCGTCCCGCCGCAGCTTGCGCCGCATCGAGGCCTTGGTGATCGGGTAGCCGCGGTACAGGCCGAGATCGGGCTCGTTGGGGCCCATCTCGTCCTTGTGGTGGGCGAAGTGGCTGCGCCGGTAGAGGTCGAAGGGGACGAAGGCGGGATAGGCCAGACCCCACCGTCCGATCAGGTCGTTGGCTCGCCGGTTCGAGAACAGCAGCCGGTGAGCGGCTTCGTGACCCAGGATGGCGTAGAGCGCGAAGGCCCGACCCATGAGGACGAAGGCGATCGCCCACGCCCACCACCGGTCGACGTAGGCGGCCAGGCCGATCACGCCGAAGGACTGGATCCAGACCGATCCCACGTTCAGGACGTTGCGCCCGTTCGGGATGCGCCGAAGGTCGTCGCGGATAACCGGCTTGGGCATCCCCGACGCCTGCAGGCGATCGGTCGGTAGGACCTGGGGCAGCCGCGACCGGTCGGGCACCATGGTGGCGGTCCCCGAGCTGGGGGCGCTGGTCGATGCGGCGGTCACACCCTGATATTACACTGAGGCGTCACATGGCACAACCTCGTAATGCGCCGCTCCGGTCCGGGTCAGAGCCCGGACCGCGGCCCGGCGCCGTCGGCTCGGCCCGGCCCCTCTCGGCCCGGTCGGTCGTGGCCAGCACCTTGCTCGGGATCGATCCGCCGCGGCTGCCAACCCGACTGCTGGTCCGTTCGGGCGAGCTGTTCGGGATCTCCGAGGGGACGACCCGGGTGGCCCTGTCCCGCATGGTGGCGGCGGGGGAGCTGGTGGTCGACGGCAACGCCCACGTGCTGGCCGGACGCCTGCTCGAGCGCCAGGCCCGTCAGCGCGCCAGCCGGACGCCGGCCCGTCGGCGGTGGAACGGCGACTGGATGATGGCGGTCGTGATCGAGCGCCGGCGGTCGGTGTCGGCGCGCGCCGAGCTACGGCGGGCCATGGACGCGCTGGGACTGGCCGAGCTGCGCGAAGGCGTCTGGATCCGACCCGACAACCTCGATGCCGGGTGGGCCGATGCCGCCGACGCCGTGGTCGACGCCCAGTGTCAGCGCTTCGTGTGCCGGTTGGGCGACCCGGGCGCCGGAGGCGATGCCCTCGCGTCCGCGGCGACGACGGGGGCGACGGGGGCGACGGCAGCCGAGCTGGCCGCTCGCCTGTGGGACCTGACGGGCTGGGCCCGGCGCGCCGACGAGCTGCGAGGCGAGTTGGCCCGGGTGGTCGTGGCCCTCGAGGCGCACGACACCGACGCGCTCGCTCCCGGCTTCGTGCTGTCGGCGGCGGTGCTGCGTCATCTCGTGAGCGATCCGCTCCTGCCGCCCGAGCTGCTGGCACCGGACTGGCCCGGCGACTCCCTGCGCGCCGACTACGACCGGTACGACCGCGCCTTCAAGGCGCTGTGGCGGGACTGGTTCCGCTCCGCGCGCGGCGCGTAGTCGCGGTGTCACCCGGGCCGGCTGGCCGACGAACGGGCGTCGATCCGGCGCAGCTCGTCGAGCAACGCCTCGGTCTGGGGCATGGCCTGGCCGGCGGCGCGCGCCGCGGCGATCGGCGCGGCGTAGATGGCGTCGAGCTCGAGGGGCCGGCCGGCGTCGTGGTCGAGCTTCATGCTGGTCGCGTACGGCGTCATGGTCTCGGTCGTCGCCAACATGCGATCGGCGAAGCTCGGGTCGAACCCGTGCCCACAGGCGGCCGCGGCGGCCACGACCTCGGCCATGAGATCGGCCGCTCGCTGGCGCGTGGCCGGGTCGGCCAGCATCTCGTCGGTCCCGGCGTCGAGCGTCACCGACAGGCCGTTGAACGGGATGTTCCACACCAGCTTCTGCCATCGGCCCGTCTGCAGGTCGGGCACCGGCGATGTCGGGCACGCGGGCGGCCACCAGATCGCTCATCACCGCCTCGACGGCGGGCGTGACCCCGGCCGCCGTCTCGTCGGCGCGGTGCTCGCCGAGGGTGACCGCACCGTGGTCGAGGTGGACGATGTGGCCGGGCGCCACCTTGTTGCTGCACATGAAGCACATGGCGCCGACGATGGTGGCGTCGGGCGCGGCCTCGGCGAAGTCGGCCTCGACCCCCAGGCCGTTCTGCATCACGACGATCGTGGTCCCCGGCCGGGCCAGGTCGGCCACGATGGGCATGATGCCTCGATTGGCGGTGGTCTTGACGGCCACGATGACCACGTCGGTGGGCGCCACGATCGGCGTGCGTCGTCGACGACGTCGACATCGAGCAGCGCGTCGCCCAACGGTGAGTCGACGCGCAAGCCGTGGCGGCGGACGTGGTCGGCGTCGCTGCGGGCCACGAAGCGGACGGGCAGGCCGGCCTGGTGCAGCCGTGCGCCGTAGTACCCGCCGATGGCACCGATCCCGATCACGGTGTAGCTGCGCACCTGCGTCACGGTACCGGCGTCTTTCCCTACGATGCAGGGATGGACGATCGTCTCTACTTCCGTCAGCTGCTGGCCGGCCGCGACTTCGCCCGGTCCGATCAGTTCGCCCGCCAGATGGTCAACTTCGTCTACCTCATCGGCGACCGCGAGACCGGCGAGACCCTCGTCGTCGACCCCGCGTACGACGTCGGCGGGTTGCTCGACATCGTCGCCGCCGACGACATGAACCTGGTCGGCGCGCTCGGTCACCCACTACCACCCCGACCACGTCGGCGGCGCAGATGGCGGGCATGGCCATCGAAGGGGGTGCGCGAGCTGCTCGATCGGGCGCCGGTGCCCGTCCACGTGCAGGCCGACGAGGCCGGCCTCGTGCACCCGCGTGACCGGTGCCGGTGACGACGAGCTGGTCACCCACCACAGCGGCGACGTGGTGATGGTGGGCGAGATCCCGATCGAGTTGATCCACACGCCCGGCCACACGCCCGGCAGCCAGTGCTTCCTGGTCGACAACCGTCTCGTGGCCGGCGACACCCTCTTCCTCGAGGGCTGCGGCCGCACCGACCTGCCCGGCGGCGATCCCCGACTGCTCTACGAGAGCCTGACCCAGAAGCTGGCCAAGGTGCCCGACGAGGCGGTGCTGTTCCCGGGCCACCTCTACTCGGCCGAGCCGTCGGCCACCATGGGCGAGACCCGCCGGTGGAACTACGTGCTCCAGCCCCGCTCCGAGGAGCAGTGGCTCGCCCTCTTCGGCCGCTGAGGCGGTCCCCTCCGAATCGGGCGTGAGGTCCTCTGACCAGCGGGTACGCCTTCCAGATCAACGTTGGACCGTACGTGTCCAACGACCTAGGAGGGGCCGAGCGGCCTATGTAGCTGACCACGAAGAGCGGTCGATGCTTTCGGGAACGGGTGGTGTGGTGCCAACTCCTGTCGTGGGGTCAAACCCACTGGCACCACCCGCCCTGAAAGGCATCGATGGTGCGAAACGAGCAGCGAGACCCATCTGATCACGTGACCCTGCCGTCCGCGGCGCCGGCGCTCCTGCGGGAGTACGGCTCCGAGTTCGTGCTGGTGGTGTCGCCCAACGGCGAGATCCTCGTGGGATCGCATGACCAGCTGCTCGGCTACACCCTCGATCGGTTGGGGACCCACGTCGGGGAGTACCTGCACCCTGACGACCTTCCCCAGCTGTTCCAGGTGCTCGAACGGGCACGCGTCACCGCGGACTACCGCGACCGGCTGCGACTCCGAGCCCGACACGCCGACGGGTCGTGGCGCGTGCTCGACGTGGCGCTGCTGGCCTCGCCCCCCGAGGGCCCCTTCAGCGGCAACGGGATCCTGCGCATACGCGACGTCACCGACGAGGTGGCGTGGACCGACCGACCTCCGGGCGAGGAGCGCGAGCGGTTCATCTCGTTGGCCGAGTCGCTCCCCCTCGGGATCCTGACCGCCGACGCCCGTGGCTGGGTCGTGTTCTGCAACGAGGCCGTCCAACAGATCTTCAACCTGTCGGCCGATCGGCTGATGGGCCACGGGTGGGAACGCCACGTCGATCCGGCTGATCGCGACGAGATCCTTCTGGCCGCGCACGACGTCGTCCGCCTGGCCCTCCCCCAACAGGTCATGTTCCGGATCCACACCGGTCTCGTGGCCCGATGGGCGCTGGCCAAGTTCGTGCCTCTCGGTGGAACCGACGCCGTGACGGGCTGGATCGCCACCGTGGATGACGTCACCGATCGTCGCCGGGCCGAGTCCGAGCTGACCCATCAGGCCACCCACGATTCGCTCACCGGGCTGCCCAACCGCATGCTGCTCGAGGACCGGCTGCAGCAGGCCTGTGCCCGGTTGCGTCGCGAGCACGACGTCGTGTCGGTGATGTTCATCGACCTCGACTCGTTCAAGTCCATCAACGACGACTTCGGTCACGGCGTGGGCGATCAGGTGCTGGTCGAGGTCGGCCGCCGGCTCCGCCAGATCATGCGCAGCGTCGACACGGTCGCTCGCATCGGGGGCGACGAGTTCGTGGTGTTCTGCGAGGGACTTCCCGAGCGCGAGGTGGCCGAGGTCGTCCGCCGCGTCCGCGACACCATCTCTCTGCCGGTGAAGGTCGGTGAGCTCACCGTCAGCGTCGGGGTCAGCGTCGGTGTCGAGATCGCTCGCGACACCGACGTCACCTTCGAGGAGCTGGTCGGCCGAGCCGATCAGGCCATGTACCGCGAGAAGCGCAAGAGCTAGCGCGGCACGAGCGCCGCACGCGGCCTGGTCGCCCGGTCAGCCTTCGACGCGGAACATGTGGAAGCACTTGAGGCAGCTGAGGCTGACCGTGTGGTGCACCTGGTCGATGAGGTCGACCTGGGTCTCACCGCCACAGCGCGGGCACTCGTAGTTCGACAGGCGATCGAGGACCATCGGATCGGGGTCGTGGAAGGCACTCGACGCGTCGCCGTTGCGCACGGGGTCATAGGCGATGCCGGTCGGGCTGACGGCGGTGAGGCGAGCGTCGTGCAGCGCGTGCTCGAGCGGCTGCTCGGGCCTTGCGCTCCCTGGCCGGCGGTCGGCGCTCAGACGGGCATCGGTGAGATCGATCACGTTGGATGGGTCACCCGTTGTCGCCGCTCGATCCCCGCTCGCCGGCTCGGCGTGCTGGCGGCGCTGCTCTTCGGCTTCTTTGAGGCGTTGGGTGAGGCTCATCGAGCGGTCCTGGCTGTTCTGTGACTCCTCGTGGGCGGAGCCTACCCGCGAATAGGCCATATGGCCTACTCGCGGTCCGCGAGGCCCCGGCTCGGCTGGGAATCCCGTTTCCGGTGGGAGGTAGGCTGCGGTCCGGAGACGTTGGCCCGGCGACATCCCTCTGACCGAAGGCGATCTCGACTGCATGACAGCACCGTCCGGATCCTCCGAGCCCGCGGACTCAGGCGAGGGTCCCACCCCGCAGCCGGTCACCGAACGCGTCGGCGCCAATGCGGCCAGCGGTGAGGCGACGGTCGTGGCCTCGGAACCGCCCGTTCCCCCCGAGGTGCCCGCAGCTGTGGCGTTGGACCCGCCGCGGCGGCTGGGACGAGTCGAGGGCTTCGACGGGCTCCGTGGCCTGATGCTCATCGTGGTCGTGGTGGCCCACATGTCGGTGCTGATCCCAGTCGGTCGGTTGCTGGTGATCCCCGGCGGCACCGTGGCGCTGGACTCGTTCTTCGTCCTGAGCGGGTTCCTGATCACCGTCATGCTCCTGCGCGAGCAGAAGGGCACCGGGCGGGTCGACGCACCGGCCTTCTACCAACGGCGCGCCCTTCGCCTCCTACCGGCGCTGGTGCTGCTCCTGGTGGTGCACGCCATCTACGCCAGTCTCACGAACCTGCCGGGCGGCGTCGAGCGATCGTCGCTCACCTCGGTGATCTTCTACTACTCGAACTACAAGTTGGCTTCCGGTCCGCAGTCGATCGTCGGTGGCTCCGCCTTCGCCGCGGGATTGGGCCATCTGTGGTCGCTATCGGTCGAGGAGCAGTTCTACCTGATCTGGCCGATCGTCGTGATCCTCCTGCTCGGGGCCAAACGGCGCCTGAGCACCGTCGTCACGGTTCTGGTTTCGCTGATCGCCGCCGTCGCGATCTGGCGATTCGTCTCCTATCACGGCGTCAGCAGCTACTACCCGCTCTTCGTCCGGACCGACTACCGGGCCGACGCGATGTTGTGGGGCGCGCTCTTGGCCCATCTTTGGATCCGCGATCGTGAGCCCAAACGGGGGCTGCACATAGCGGCGTGGTTCGCGGCCTTGTTCATGGCCTGGTGCCTTGCGTTCGTCGACGAGCTCGGACCATTTCTCTACAAAGGGGGGTTCTTGCTCATCGATTTCTCCTGCGCGGTCATCATCTTGGCCATCGTGCAAGGTCGCTGGGCCGGACAGCACATCTTTCGCTGGAAGCCGTTCGTCATCCTCGGGACCGTGTCCTACGGCTTCTACCTCTGGCACGCGCCCGTGTTCCTGGCAGTCGGTCGATACACGCCGACATGGCCTTGGCCAGCGCGGGTCGCGGTGGCCCTGGCCATCACCGCGGCGTTCACGGCCATCTCCTGGTTCGGTCTCGAGCGGTGGGCACTCAAGTGGAAGAGGAAGACCACACCGGTGCCGGCTCCGGCCGATGGGGCGTCGGGGGGAGGGCCCGGTGACGCTTCGCCCGTTCCGGCGCCGGCGGATGTGGTGTCAGAAGATGGGTCCGTTGACCCCACGGGCTCGTCCGGGCAGCAGGACCATCTCAGGGCTTAGTCGAGAGCACCTGCTGGCCGTACTTGCGTGCGAACCACAGGGCGCCGTCGACCGAGAAGTGCACGCCGTCGGGGCGGATGTTCGACACGTGGTCTTGTGAGGCCACGAACTTCCCGTTCGGGCAGAGGGCATCGAACAACGGGAAGACCGCCACCTTCGTCGGACGCCGCTTGACCAGCGCGGTCAGGACGTCCTGGTTGAGGGCGATGGCGCGCTTGGGGTCGAACGTCGAGCGGTCCGGGGCGCCCCCCACGAGCAGCTTGGAGCCGCCGTAGCCCATGCACGGGTTCTGCATCCACACGACGGTGGCCCCTTCGGCCGACAACGTGTCGACGGCCTGGGTGTACTGGTCGAGCAGGTACTTGTCGAAGGTGGCGTTCCCCGGTCCGAGGTAGCCGTCCCATCCGTCGAAGTGGCGGTCGGCCAGGTCGGTCAGGGTGCTCGACACCACCACGACCTGGGGCCGGAACTGCTTGATCTGGTTGGTCCAGGCTGCCCTCGCGTTGATGCAGGCCGCCGAGGACGGGGCGACGGTGCCGCCCAGCTGCTTGGCCACGCCGCCCAGAGCGATGCCGCAACCGTTGGTGGCGGTCGACCAGACGGTGGCCTTGCCCGTCTGGGTACCCCAGCGCTGGAGGCCCCAGGCCATCGATCGACCGGTCGAGTCGCCCACCACCAGCACCCGGGTGCCGCCGGCGCCCGCCCGCTGGTACAGGGCCAGTCCGGGCATGAGCGTGTCGGCCATCCGGCGATCGAAGCTCGCCGCCGACTCGTTCGACCGCTTCGTCGGGAGGTCGCCGCTGAAGATGCGCAGATCCTTGCGTTGCTCGACGAATGCGTTCATGGCCCGAGCGAAGGGCTGGTTGTTCTCGATGTAGCCCTGTTGGAGCGTGCCGGCCGGAGTCGGTCGCCAGAGGATGGTGGCGCCCTTGGCCGACAGCCGGTCGAAGCCGTGGGCCAGCGCCGCGCTGACCCACGCGTCCTGGGCCGCGCCCGCCGATGCGCTCAGTCCCGACACGCTGGCGATGTCGGCCGGATCCCACGTGGACACGTTGAAGAGGACGACATCGGGGTTCTGCTGCTCGATGAGCTTGGGCCACTGCTCGAGCCAGTTGCGACATGACGTCGGCGGGCTGGCCGGGCCCGTGCACGTGAACGGGACGACCGAGGTGACCTCGGCGTGGCCGAACTTCTTGGCGGCGGCGCTCATGTCGGCGGCCACGGCGGCGCCGCGGTCATCGGTGACCACGAGCACCTTGAGCGGACCGGCGGTCGGAGCGGGCCGGTCCTGGGCGCCGGCCAGCGTGGCGAACGGGTCGGAGGCCGTGCGCTGGCTCACGATCAACGTGCCGATCATGATCAGCGTGGCGGCGACGGGGATGATGGCTCGCCGCACCGGGAGCGAGAACCGTCGGAGCTCGCCGCGCCGGATCGGCATCTCGATCAGGTGGTACGAGGCGATGGCCAGCACGAGCGTCACGGCCAAGCGGAGGATGAACAACGGCCACTGGCTGAGTCCCGTCCGATCTTCGGTCAGCCAGAGGAAGATCGGCCAGTGGAACAGGTACACGCCGTAGATGATGCGACCGAAGCTCGGCAGCGGTTCCCAGCTCAAGAAGCGCGCGACGGGACCGCGTCCGTTGACGACGCTGGTGATCAGCGTGATCGACACGAAGGTGAAGGCGAACATGCCACCCTGCCAGACGACCGAGCTGGTCAGCGGCACGTTGATGAACGCCCAGAGGCTGATCGCCATGGTCACGACCCCGGCCACCGGGAGCGCCGTTCGCGTCAGAGGACCGTCGCGGAGCGGTCGGCGGTGCAACACGATGGCCAGCACCACGCCCATCAGCAGCTCGGCGGCTCGGGTGTCGGTCCCGTAGTAGACGCGGTCGACGTTGCCGCCCACATGGAAGATGACGGCCATCTCGATCGTCGACGCCAGCGCGGCGGCGAAGAAGACGCCGGCGATGACCTTCATCGATCGCGTCTTGCGCAGGAGGAAGAACAGCGCGACCGGCATCAGCAGGTAGAACTGCTCCTCGACGGCGAGCGACCAGAAGTGCTGCACCGGTGAAGGCGAGGCGAACAGGTCGACATACGACTGGTGGGTGAAGATGAACAGCCAGTTGACGACATAGAGGAGACAGGCCAGCACCTGGCTCGGCAGCTTGTGCAGCTGGCTGGGCGTGGCGATCGTGGCGCCGAACACCACGACGCCGCCGAGGGTCAGCAGCGCCGCCGGCAGCAGGCGCCGGAAGCGCTGCGTCCAGAACCGGCGCAGGTCGAGACCACCGGTCCGGTCGCGGGTCCGCAGGAGCAGCGACATGATGAGGAACCCGGACAGCGTGAAGAACTGGGACAGCCCGAGGAACGCGCCCTTGGCCCACGCGAACTCGGCGTGGTACGCGAGGAAGAAGAACATGGCCAGCCCGCGGAGCCCGTCGAGTGAGCGGCTGTAGCGGCCCAGGGCCGTCGAGCCCGCTGGTTTGGTGGTGGCGGACGCGGAGGACGGCTGACCCTCGTCCGCGTCGACTGTCACCCGTGCCACGCGGACCTCCTCAGCTGGTCTGCCCGCCTCTCAGTATCGCGAGGTTTGGCCGGCCAGTTGCCGCGAGCCGCGTTCGGGCGGCCACCGCGGGATCGCGAGCGGCAAAGCCCCTTTGCTACCGTGCACGGCTGTGACCGCACCATCGCCGTCGGGGATCGACGGCGCCGAGCAGCGTGAGTCGTCGAGCCCCCCGGCCAGTTGGCCGGCCGAGGTCGATCGACTCCGCGGTGAGGGGAAGCTGCTCGAGGCCATCGACCTGCTCATGGCGGTCAATCGGAGCGCACGCGACACACAGGTCGAGCAACTGCTCGTCGAGCTCCGCCTGGCCGCGTATCCCCTGATCAAGGGGGCGCCGGGGCGATCCGAGTGGCCGCCGCGGGTGCCTGACCCCTTCCCGGGCGCGACGTCGCCGCCCGAGGTGTCGCGCGACGAGCTGACGGCGCCGCTGCTGGCCGGCGCCATCACCCACCACGGCTCACTTCTCGTCCGTGGCCTGCTCGACCAGCCCCGGGTCGACCAGCTCGTCGAGGACATCGACCAGGCCATCGCCGCCTACGACGAGCGGGCAGCCACGGCCGATCCGCTCGAACCGCTGCCGCCGTGGTACGTGCCGATGCACCAGCTGCTCTGGGGCTCGGCCCTGGGTGCCCTTCGAGACTGGACGCGCACCACGGGCGGGGTCTGCACCGTCGAGTCCCCGCGCGCCCTGTTCGACGTGATCGACGCCTTCGACGAGATCGGGCTGAGCCGGCTGATCACCGAGCACCTGGGCGAGCGGCCCGCGCTCGCCATCAACAAGTGGACCCTCCGTCGCGTGCCGACCAGCCTGCTGCGCGCCGACTGGCACCAGGACGGCGCCTTCCTCGGCGACGGGGTGCGAACGGTGAACGTGTGGCTGGCCCTGTCGACGTGCGGGGGCGACTCGGACGCGCCTGGACTCGACGTGGTGCCGCGCCGGCTCGACTCGGTGGTCGAGACGGGCACCTACGGCGCCGAGTTCGAGTGGTCGGTCGGCCCGGATCTGATCGGCGTCCTGATGGACGGCGGTCAGGCGGTCCGCCCACTGTTCCAGCCCGGCGATGCCCTGCTCTTCGACGAGCTGATGCTGCACCGCGGCGGGGTCACGCTCTCGGTCGACGAGGCCATGGCCAGCCCTGATCGTCACCTGACCCGCGAGCGCTACGCCATCGAGTCGTGGTTCTTCGCGCCGTCGACCTATCCCGTCCGACCGCTCGCCCATGGTCTACTAGCGCCGGGTCATCCCAACCTGGTACCAGCGGCGCGGGATCGGTCAGCCGGCGGTGGTGCCGCCGTCGATCGACAGGATGGCGCCGTTGACGTAGTAGGCCTCGTCGGAGCAGACGTAGGCGATCATGGCGGCGACCGATTCGGGCTCCTGCATCTCGCGGGTCAGGAACGAGCGGGAGACGAGCGACATGCTGGCCCCCTCGGGCGGGACGAAGTCGTTCAGGAGGTTGGTGTTGACGCCGCCCGGGCACACGGCGTTGAAGCGCACGCCCTGGCGGCCGAGCTCGATGGCCATGGCCCGGGTCAGCCCGACCAGCGCGTGCTTCGACGCGCAGTAGGCGGCGACGTAGGCCTGGCCGATGAGCCCGGCGGTCGAGGCCAGGTTCAGGATGTTGCCCTTGCGCTCGAGCAGGTGGGGCAGCGCGGCCTGGCTGAGGTGGAACGGGCCCGGCCGCGTTGACCTGGAACATGCGCATGAACCGCTCGGGGGTCTCGTCGGCGAAGTGGCGCATGCCCGCCGATGCCGGCGATGTTGGCCAGCACGTCGAGGCCGCCGAAGGCGTCGACCACGTCGGCCACGAGGGCGGCGCAGGCGGCCGGGTCGGTGACGTCGACCGCGCTCGACCGCGCGGTCGCCCCCGCGGCCGGTGATCGTCGGCCGCGGTCTCGGCCACTCCCTCGGCGTTGATGTCGGCGCACCAGACCGATGCTCCCTCGGCGGCCAGCCGTACGAGCGGTGGCCCGGCCGATGCCCGAGGCCGCGCCGGTGACGAGGGCCACCTTGCCGTCGAAGCGATGAGGCACGCCGGCCTCGGGGGACGGGTCGGACATGGTGGCTCCTGCTGGTCGACGACGGAGGTGAGCGGGCCGGGGACCGGGCCTCGATCCACGTGGGCCGCCTCCCCATTTCTGAAACAGGTTCTAGTCGGTGGCCGGCGGCACCCGGCGACGCCAGCGGCACGTCGAGCCGCCGGACGGGTCGCGCCGTCAGACCGAGCGACAGAAACAATCAGGGTTGACTGTTTGTTTGTGGCGAGGCGACATCGATGGTATCGAGCCCGCATGCCCGCGACCCCCCGCCGGGCCGCCGACCGATCGCCGGCGCCGCCCGCGACCGCGTCGCGCGGCGCCGGGACCGCGGCGAGCCATCCGATCACGCCCGCCGCACCCAGGCCGAGCGCAGCGCCGAGACCCGGACCAAGCTGCTCGACGCCACCGCCGCCAGCCTGGCCGAGGTCGGCTACGCCCGGACCTCGACCACCGACATCTGCCGCCGGGCCGGCGTGTCCCGCGGCGCCATGCTCCACCACTTCCCGTCCAAGGCGGTGCTCGTGGCGGCGGCCTGCGAGCACGTCTTCCAGCGTCGGGTCGACGAGTTCCGCGCCGCCATGGCCGCCGTGCCCGACGTCGACGATCGCCTCGACGCGGCCATCGACGTGCTCTGGACGCTGTTCCAGGGCGACACCGTTCGCCGCCTGGTTCGAGCTGATCGTGGCCGGGCGCACCGATCCCGATCTGCAGCCCCACGTGGCCCTGGTCGCCGGTCGGCTCGACCGAGACCGTCCAGGCGACGTGGAACGAGCTGTTCGTCCTGCCGCGCCGACACCGATCGCCGGCGTCGTGGCCGTCAGTTCGCCGCCGTGCCCCATCTTCATGTTCGCCGTGCTCGACGGCCTGGCCCTGGCTCGCATGACCGGCATGCCCACCGCGGCACGCCGACGCCGAGCACGTCCTGGCCCTCGTCAAGGTCGAGGCCGCCACCGCTCGGGCCCCTGCTGCCGCTCCGACCGATCGCTTCCCGATCCGACCCCCACCGCCCGACCGCACCGATCGCCTCGACCGGAGGACCGCCATGACCATCACCGATCCGAGCCTCGACCTCGACGGAGCTCACCGACCGTCCGTCGACGGCCGGCCCGGCAGGCCGACGCCACCTTCGACCGACTGGTCGGCCCGCCTCAGCCGCCAGTCGGTCGACAAGCACTACGACGCCTACGCCGACATCGCCTGGGACGATCCGGCCTACGCCATCGATCCCGACGACCCGCGCTGGGAGCTCGACCGACCGACGACGGCGCTCGGCGCCACGCCGTGGTACCGCAGCCCAGCCCGCCGCCGTCCGCTCCCGCATCGGCCTGTACCGCGTCGCCAGCGCCATGAAGATCGGCCTGCAGTTCGAGAACATCCTCAAGCGCGGGCTGCTCGAGCACGCCTTCGCGCTCGACAACCGCGACCCCACCTTCCGCTACGCCTACCACGAGGTCATCGAGGAGGCGCACCACGGGATGATGTTCCAGGAGTTCGTGAACCGCACGCCGTTCGACCTGCCCGGCCTGCCGTGGATCGATGCGGCGTCGGCTCGGATCGCATCGTCAAGCTCGGGCCGTCGGTTCCCTCAGCTCTTCTTCATGTTCGTGCTCGGCGGCGAGGATCCGATCGACCACGTGCAACGCGAGGCGCTGCGCCACGACCGACGACCTCCATCCGCTGACTCGAGATCGATCATGCGCCACCACGTGACCGAGGAGGCGCGCCACCTGTCCTTCGCCCGCCACTACCTCAAGCGCGAGGTGCCGCAGCTGAGCTGGATGCGCCGCCAGGTGCTGTCCGTGGCGACGCCGCTCATCCTCGGCACGATGGCCCAGATGATGATGCAGGCGCCCGGCGATCTCATCTCGCACCTTCGCCATCCCCGCCGAGGTCGTGCGCGAGGCCTACCGCGACAACCCGAACCACGCTCGGCGACACGGTCGTGTCGCTGCGCAAGGTCCGCCGCCTCGGCGCGCGAGCTCGGCATCATCAACGCCGCTGTCGAAGCGCTGTGGCAGGCCCTCGGCATCTGGGACGACGACGTGAGGCCGGAGCGCCGGTCGCGCCGCTGGCCGATCAGCCGGACGGCGAAGCGTCGTAGCGCGACCGATGCAGCGGCGCGGTGCTCGGAGCCGAGGCTCGGGCCCGCGGTGGCGGCGCGACGGCGGTGATCGCTCCCGATGTAGACGGACTGGTCGATGGCGATGCCGGCCGGTCGGAACTGGTGGGGCCACGTGGCCTGGATGCCGAAGCCGAGCTGCGACGACGTGGCGTGGGCCGGTGCAGCAGGTGCTGGAAGCTCGGGCGAGTAGTAGGTGACGTTGAAGTCGCCGAAGGCGACGCCGGGCGTGGGGCTGGCCCGCAACCAGTCGGCGATGCGCGACGAGCTCGGCTCGTTGCGCACGGTCTGGCGGTCGCCGGTGCCCGGCGACAGCGTGTGGGCGCCCAGCGAGGTGAGCGACTCGGTGCGCCCAGGTGGGCGGTGATCGTCGACGGCAGCGGCCGGGCAGGCCCGGCGACGTCGGCGCGGCCGGCGGTGCACGTCGCGGCGGGTCGGTCAGCACGATCACCTCGGGCGAGATCGGGTCGAAGTGGATGCCGGCCGGTGGCTGCTGACGCCGGCGCACGGCCGGGTAGATCATCCGGTACGGCCTGTGCCCTCCGCGCAGGTCGGCGGCGGTGCGGGCCCGGTCGTGTGCAGAAGCACCACGATGTCGGCGGGCTCGGTCCGAGCCACTGGTCCATGGCGGGCAGGTCGCCGGTGCGGCTCTGCAGGTTCAGGTGGGCGATGGTGAGCGTCGGCGAGCCCGGGCGGCGGCGCGCCTGGTGGCCGGTGAACACGGGGGCGACCAGGCCGACGTTCAAGCCGAGGGCCAGCACGGCGACGATCAGCGTGCGCCAGCAGCGCAGCGCGGCCAGCGCCACGACGGCGATCGTCAGCACCAGGGCGTACTGGGGCCGGTAGCTGGTGAGGATGTCGAACACCCACCACGACCGAGCGGCGAAGGCGACGACCGTGAGGCACCGACCGTGACCGACGGTGACCGACATGGTGACGATGACGGCCGCGATGACCAGCGGGTGGCGAGCGGCCAGGCGGGCCAGCCGAGGCGGGGCCGACCCGCTGGCGCGGGCCGCCGGCGTGACGTCCCGAGGCGGCGTCGGACGCGGGTGGGGCGGGCGGCCGGTCGACGCGTCACGGGCGGCCAGCGTAGGGGGCGGCGCTCGGCCCGAGGTTCCGCCCGCGTCGAGTCAGGACGCGTCGCGGAAGCGGCTGCGTTCCCGCAGCGGCGTCGACGATCGCCGGCCGGTGCCTTGTCGGGCGATCCGGCGTCGAACGGCGGCTGCGGGTCGTACTCGATGCCGAGCTGGATGGCCTGGGCCACCTCGTCGCCGGCGATCCGCGCCGCCAGGGTGAGGCCCATGTCGATGCCGGCCGACACGCCGGCGCGCGGTGACGATACTTGCCGTCGATCACGACTCGATCGTTCGACGCCTCGCGCCCATGGCGTCGAGGACCTCGAGCGCCTGCCAGTGGCGTCGTGGCCCGCTTGCCGTCGAGCAGGCCGGCGGCGGCCAGGATGAGCGATCCGGTGCACACCGACGTCGTCCACCGGGTGTGCTCGTGCGACCTGGCGCAGCCACTCGAGGGTCGGCTCGTCGCCCATCGGCAGGACCTGGTCCCGGGTCCACCCGGCACGACGACGATGTCGGGCTCGGTGATGGTCGTCGAAGCGCGGCGTCGGCCATCAGGCCGAGGCTGCCGACGTCGGTGCGATGCAGGCCGGGCTCGGCGGCGACGAAGGTGACCGTGGCGTCGGGCATCCGGCTCAGCGTCTCGTAGGGGCCGACGGCGTCGAGGGCGGTGAAGCGGTCGAACAACAGGATGGCGATGTCCATGGTGGATCTCCGTTGGTTGGGGCGGACTGGCCGACCAGGTGGCCGAGCGGACCGGATCGAGCGGACGGGTGGCGCGGTGACCGCAGGCGACGGCGGGGCGGAAGCGGCTGCGGTAGTGGGCGGGGGCGACGCCGAGGTGGCGGATGAACACGCGGCGCATGGTCTCGGTCGTCCCGAAGCCGCACGCGGCGGCGACGCGCTCGACCGAGTCGCCGGACTCCTCGAGTCGCCGACGGGCGACCTCGAGGCGCACCTGCTCGACGTAGCGCGCCGGAGTGGTGCCCACGCTCTCGGCGAAGACCCGGGCCAGGTGGCGCGGGCTCATGGTCGATCCGCGGGCCAGCGACTCGACCGAGCAGTCGGCGTCGGGATGGTCGGCGATCCACTCCTGCAGCGATCCGGATCTCGTCGCGGTCGGCCAGTTGGGTGGCCAGCTGGGCGCTGAACTGGGCCTGGCTGCCCGGCCGCTGCAGGAACAGGACCAGGTGGCGGGCGATGGTCGAGCGCGGCGTGGCGACCGAGGTCGTCGCCGACCAGGGCCAGGGCCAGGTCCATGCCGGCGGTGACGCCGGCTGAGGTGTAGCACGTTGCCGTCGTCGGGTGAAGATGGGATCGGCATCGACGTGCACCGACGGGATAGCGCTCGGCCAGCTCCTGGCACCGCGCCCAGTGCGTGGTCGCTCGACGGCCGTCGAGCAGCCCGGCCTCGGCCAGCAGGAAGGCGCCGCTGCACACCGACGTCACCCGGCGGGCGCCGGCGGCCAGCGCCGCGATCTGGCCCACGAAGCGGCCATCGGCCATGGCGTCGTTGACGCCGTCGCCGCCGGCCACGACGAGCGTGTCGACCGGATCCGACGACCGCGTCGATGCCGGCGTCGGGGACGATCGACCAGACCACTCGAGCGTCCGCACCGGGGCCTCCGACGGCCCGACGACCGTGACGACGTAGCCGGGCAGCGTCGAGACGGTGCCCGTCGCGGTAGCGCTCGGCGCCCGTGAACACCTCGAGGGGGCCGGTGAGATCCAGGCTCTGGACCTCGTCGAACACCACGATCACCACCGGCCGGCTGGCGCGGCGAGCAGAGGATTCGGTCATGCGACCATGGTCCACCGGATCGGCCTTGGCAGCAATGACAGGTACCCAACACTTTCTGCCGCAACGGCCCCCGGCCGATGCCCGCCGTCCGAGCCGCATGGCGCGGCGGGTACCCTGCCCCATGGCCCGGGGGGCGATTCGAGCGGTCGCAGCCGTGGTTCTGGTCGTGGCGCTGGGGGCGTGCTCGGTCGGCCGATCCACCAACCAACCGGCGTCGGCCGGACCCACGACGGCGGGCTCGGCGGTGGAGGACTACGTCGGCTCGGGCCCCAAGGTGGCCGTGGTCGGCGATTCGATCTCGTGGATGTCCGCACCGCGCATCAAATCGGCGCTCGGGGCCGCCGGGTTCGCCGCATCGGTCACCGCCCTCCCGTCGCACACGACCAAGGACATGGCGCCCTATGTGCGCAGTGCCGTCGCCACGAAGCCCCGCGTGCTGGTGATCGACCTGGGCACCAACGACGTCCTGCGTGACTCGCTGCGGATGAAGGGGTACAGCCTGGCCGACACCGAGGGCCGACTGCTGGACTTCAAGGCCGAGGCGGGTGGCGCCTGCGTCGTGGTCACCACGGTGGTGTCGCATCGCCAGCCCAGCGCCGACCTCGACGCCGCCACCTTCAACGCCTCGGCTGGCCGGCTCAACGGGTGGATGCGGGCGACCTTCCCCCACATCCTGGACTGGGACGCCGAGGTCTGGAGCCAGCGCCAGCACGGGGTCGAGCTGCTCGACGGCACGGGCGTGCACCCCAACGAGACCGGCCGGAAAGCGATGGGAGACCTGGTCCTGGCGGCCACGCGCCGATGCCTGGATCGAGCGGCATCGTAGGATCAGCGCTCGGTGAGACGCGGGCGACGATCGATGACCTTGGTGGTGACGGCCTCGCTGCTGGTGGCGGCCTGCTCGGCCTCATCGAGTCCGTCGGCCTCGTCGCGCCCGTCGGCCACGTCGAGTCCGTCGGCCACGTCGAGTCCGTCGGTCACGCTGAAGTGGGGGGGCCGGGGCGTGCGGGTGGCGGTCGTCGGTGACTCGATCACCTATCTGGCCAGCGTCAAGATCGACGCCGGGCTGAGCAGCGCCGGGTTCGCCTATTCGGTGATCGGCACCCCGTCCAAGACCTCGGCCGACATGGCGCCCTACGTGGAGGCCGCGGTCGCGGCCAAGCCGGCGGTCATCGTGCTCGAGTTGGGCACCAACGACGACGCCGAGTGGTTCGCCGGCAAGTCCGGCAATCGTCCGGCGGACTACGAGAAGCGGATGACCGCCTTTCGCGACCACGCCCGGTCGGCCTGCCTGGTCGTCACCACCATCACGACCCACCGCAGCTCGCCCCTACGCGATCTCTCGCGTTTCAACGACTACGCCCGCTCGGCCGATGCCTGGCTCAAGGCGACGTTCCCGCATGTCATCGATTGGGACAGCTACGAGTGGAAGCAGCGCCAGGCGGGGGTCCGGCTCGTCGATGAGACCACGGTCCACCCCAACGACGCCGGCCAGCAGGCGCTGGCCGATCTCGTGGTCGCCGCGACCAAGGATTGTCTGGCACGCTGACACGGCCCTCAAGCCCCTAGTGTCACGACCGGTCGGCCCGGCCCTCATCGGAGGTCACGTTGGCGCTCAGCCCGTTCCTGCACCCGTTCGCCAAACCTGCGGCGACGGATTTCGTGACCATCGTCCGAGGCGAGGGGGCCGCGGTCTTCGATCGGGACGGGAAGCGCTACGTCGACGCGCTGGCCAGCCTCTGGTATTGCAACGTCGGCCACGGACGTGGCGAGATCATCGACGCCGTCACCCATCAGATGGAGACCCTCGAGAACTACAACACGTTCGACATCTTCACGAACGAGCCGGCCGAGCAGATCTCGGCCCTGATCTCGGCCCTCAGCCCGATCCCCGACGCTCGGGTGTTCCTGACCGACTCGGGGTCCGAAGCGGTCGACACCGCGCTCAAGCTGGCCCGGCTCACCTTCAGCCGCCAGGGCCGGCCCGAACGCCAGATCCTCGTCGGGCGGGACTTGGCCTACCACGGCGCCAACTACGGGGGCGTCTCGGTGCAGGGTCTCCCGCTCAACCAGCAGGGGTGGGGGCCGCTCCTCGCGTCGGTCGCCCAGATCGACCACGAGGACCTGACCCTCGCCGAGGCCCTGTTCGACGAGCACGGCGCCGAGATCGCGGCGGTCATCGCTGAGCCCGTGATCGGCGCCGGGGGCGTGTACCCCGCCACCGTCGAGTACCTCCGGGGCCTGCGCAAGCTGTGCGACGAGGCCGGGGCGCTGCTGATCTTCGATGAGGTCATCACCGGGTTCGGCCGCCTCGGAGCCTGGTTCGCGTCAGCGCACTACGGAGTGACGCCGGACATGATCACCTTCGCCAAAGGGGTGACCTCGGGGTACCAACCGCTCGGTGGGGTGATCGTCGGACCGCGTGTGCGCGAGGCCATCGAGGACGATCCCGACTTCGTGCTTCGCCACGGCTACACCTACAGCGGACATCCGACGGCGTGTGCGGCCGGCCTGGCCAACATCGCGGTCCTACGCGACGACCACCTCCTCGACCGCGTCCCCCACGTCGCCCAGGTGCTCGGTGACGGGTTCACGGAGCTGCGCAACGAAGGTCTGGTGGCGGACGTGCGGGGCGAGGGCGGGATCTGGGCGCTGGCCATGCACCCGTCGGTCAGCGCCTTCGACGTCCGCAACGGGATGCTCGATCGTGGCGTGATCGCCCGACCCATCGGCGCCACCGCGGTGGCGTTCTGCCCGCCGTTGATGATCGGTGACGACGATCTCGATCTCTGCGTGACGGCTACGAAAGACGCCCTACTCGCTCTGCGGTGAGCCCCAGGACCGCCCAAGAAGAGATTGGCTAGTTCTTGCCACAGGTGAGAATGGCCCAAAGGCCATACTTGCCTTGGCCTGTATTGAGGCCAGTGGCGAAGATCGGAGCCAGGACGGTCTCGACGCCGGTCGAGTCAGTTGGAGCGGTGAGCTTGTTGGCGACGGTGGTCAGCAGCGCCGCGAACTGCTTGGCCCCGTCCTCGTAGCCAGGGGGCGGACTAGCGGCAATCTTCTCCGCAGTGGCCTTCATTTTCGCGCCTTGGGCCGCGGCGGTGGAGGGGTTCTTCCGTAGAGCCGCCACCTCGGGCTGCACCTCGTTGGCAGCCGCGCATTCCTTGCTGGAGCGGGAATTGGCCGTGGAAGTCGACTTGGCCGAACTGGAACATGCGACCCCCCCGACCGTCATCGCGATGGCGATGAGGAATGCCACGATCATTCTCATTTGACTGTCTCATCCCTTGGTCTCGTGTGCTGCCCGGAGTGACCCCAGCAGTACAGTCCTCGTTCGAGGGGCCTCAGAGGGTCACGAGCCTAGCCTCTCCGCGCCTGCACGTTGACGGCGGTGCGGGCCATGGATGCGAGGTGACAATCAGCTCGCTCATGGCAAACTCACCACCATGGCGGCCCGCTGTCGGAGCGTTCTCGAGTGATCGAGGCTGCGCATGCAGGGCCAACGCCGTGGTCGCGCCGGCGGTTCTTGGCCGCGTCAGGGCTCGCGACGGCGGCTTTGCTCACGCTGGGCGACTGTACCCGGTCGGGATCGCCGCGGTCGCCGCTGATCTACTTCGACGACTTCGATCGAGCGCCGGGTCCGCTCGGGCACGGTTGGATCGACGCCCACACCACCAACCCCGAGTTCGAGGACCGGCTCGGCATCGTCGCTGGAGGTGTGGCCGACATCGAGCTCCAGGGCAACGCCGATCAATCCAAGACGTCATCGGGTTGGCGCGGTGGCTTCTTTCGAGAGACGCCGGTCAGCTCCGGTCTGCGCGTCGTCACCAACGTCCGTCTCGCCTCGACCCAGACGACGAGCGGTGGCGGCCCGCTCCTGCACTGCGTTCCGACCGCCACCAGCTGGGGGATCGGCGGTTGGTACAACGTCGGCGCCGGTCTGGACTGGTTCGAGCTCGGCCTGATCGGGCTCCGACCCGGCGACTTCAGGTACCTCGACACCCTCTTCGCGCCGCGTCCGACCACAGGCGGTGTCTTCCCCCTGGAGATCCGTTCGACGCACGGGCAGGTGGCGATGTTCAGCGGCGGCCTCCAGGTCTGCGGGCCCGTGCCCGTCCCGGCCGAGTTGGCCGGCTCGTCCCGGCACGGGGGCCAGGTCGACATCGGCTCGCGCGCCGAGCAGTCGGTGCCTCAGATCCGCGATGTCCGCATCGAGCGCTACTCGGGGACGGTTCCGCCCGAGGCGCGTGCCGCTGTCGTTCGTGCCCAGGGCGGGATCGTCCAGACCGCCGCGGCCGAGTCACTCTCGGTCCCTGTCCCCGCCCGTGTCGACGCCGGTGATCTGCTCGTGGCGCTCGTCGGCCTGGCCGAGGGCGAGCCCCCGGCCGCACCGTCGGGCTGGCAGGTGCAGAGGTCGGCACTGGCGCCGGGGCCCGGCCCCGTCCTGGCGACCTACATCCGCGTCGCTGGTCACCACGAGCCGTCGTCGGTGACATGGCGATTCTCCGTCACGGCGGCGGCCGCGGTGGTGCTGCGGATCTCGGGAGCCAACGCGCAGACGCCGCTCGTGACGACCTTCCAGGCCAATCCGGCCTCAAGGGCCGCAGAGGCTCCGGGTCAGGGCATCGTCGCGATGCATTGCATGGGTTTGTGGGCCTGCGTGGCGTCGGCGGATGCGAGCATCACGGTGCCCGATCGGTGGCAACCGGTGGCCCAGACGACGAGGGGCCGAGCACAGATCAGCTTGGCGGTGGCTCAGGTCCCGGACTGGAGCCAATTCACGCCGCCGATCACGTCGCCCTTCGATGCGAGCACCCGGACACCCGCGGCCGTCGGTCATCTGAGCGTCGCTGCCCAGACCCAGACGATGGTGGCGACGGTTTTCCGCCGCCCCGTCGCGGCCGACTGAGCTTCGCGGCGCTAGCTCCGGTACCCGGTGAGCGGCAATGACGTACCGAGTGGCCACCACCGATGCCCCCGGTAGGTGAGGCCGGACGTCAGGCGCAGGGCGCGATCGATGAACCGCGGCAGTTCCGAGCGCGGTGACCACGTCGGCGTCAGCCACGTCAGGCAATCCCGCGAGCCGGGCCGCGGCCCCGAACCGCCGTTCCAGCTGGTCACGGAGGGTTTTCGAGCGGCTCGTAGCAGGGGTCCCGACTCGTTCACGCTCCGGGGGATGCTCGGCCCCACCGGACGGCCAGGGGACCGGTTCGAGCACGGCGCCAGGCGCGACCGGATCGGGATTGACATGCGACGGGGATAGCGTCGGTCGCTCGCACCCCCCGGGGTTCGGATCTCGCCAGTTGGCCGCTCTCTTCTCCCGGAGCCGATCCACTAGTCTCTGCACTTGGCCCGATCTCGTCCTGGGCTCGCCGACGTCCTGACCTCATCGTTCATGTCGAGCCTCCTCGAGAGCGGCACCTGACCCATGCCCACCGACACGGAAGCCACCCGTGTGGCCCGAGCCGAAGAAGCATCGGGATCGCTTCGAGCATCGTCGGCCCGTCCGGCGCCTCGCCGTCGGCCGGCCTGGCTCGAGTGGGTGCAGGCCGGCGTCCTACTCGGCATCTGCGTGACGGCGTTCCTGTGGAAGCCCATCACCTCGGACGGGTACTACGCACCGGGGGATCTGTCGCAGAGCACTCCCTTGCTGCGGACGACACCGGCCGGCGCCCGCGTCTCGAATCCGCTGCTCGGCGACGTCAGCTCCGAGATCATCCCATGGCAGGAGTTCAACGCCTCCCAGATCAGGAGCGGAAACCTGCCTCTGTGGAACCCGTACAACGGATCGGGCGCACCCCATCTCGGGAATGGCCAAGCCGCACCGTTCTCGCTGTACAACGCCCCGTTCTACGTGCTTTCGCTCCGACTGGCGCTCGTGGTGTCGGTGGCGATGGTCCTGTTCACAAGCGGTTTGCTCACCTACGGGCTGGCGCGACATCTCGGCATCGGCCATCTGGGCGGACTTGTCGCGGCGATCGGCTTCTCCTTCGCCGGGGTGAACCTCGTGTGGCTGCACTGGACGGTCACGGCCGCCGCCTCGTTCTTGCCCGGAATCGCCTGGATGGCGTGTGTGCTGATCGACACCGGGTTCAACCGCCGGGGGTTGCTGGCGGCGACCGGCCTGGCGGCCATGGTCGCACTCAGCCTGTTCGCCGGCCACCCCGAGACCACCTTCTATTCGCTCGCCGCGGCTGGACTCCTGTGCCTCTACCGCCTCTTCTCGTCGCGTCGGACCTTGAAGGAGGCCGGCATCCGGGTGGCGGCGGCCGCCGCCGCGGTGGGGTTGGGCGTCGCCGTGGCCGCCATCCAGGTCCTGCCTACTCTGGAGTATGTCGCCAACCGAGCGCCGAGTGGCAATCGCCAGGCCTTCGTCGACACCAAGGTCGCGGGACTGTTCGCCGTTCCCTTCCTCGATGGGAGCCCGTTCGGTTCACATCGGTCTCAGGTCGTGTCGATCGGCATCGCCTACATCAAGGGAGTGGAGCTCTATCTGAGTGCTGTCCTCGTGATGTTGGCGCTCGTGGGCCTGACCTTGCTCATCCGCCGGCGTCGCCGCGCTCTGCTCCTGGCCGGCCTGGGTCTGATCTGGGTGTTGTTCGTCTTCGACATCGGCGGGTTCGGTCGGCTCGTGGCCAAGTTGCCGGTACTCCAGCTGGCCATCGCCCTTCGCAGCATCCCGGTGGCGGCGTTGGCGGTGTCGATCCTGGCTGGGGTCGGGACCGATGCCACCCGGAGGCTCTCGATGGGATCAGCGGCGAGGCGTCGCGTCCTGGTAGATGTGGCCGCCGCTTCGGTCGTGGTCGCTGCGTTGGGCGTCGCCTTCCGGGCCCAGATCGCCAGCGCCGCCACCGGTTCGATCGCATCGGTCGGCCGGCAGCACGTCATCTACCTGGCGGCGTGGTTCTTGGTGGCGCTGGTTGCCATAGTGGTTCCCCTGGTCTGCGTGCCTCGGCTCCCGTCGTCGGGTTCGGCGCGACGGGCGGTTCGGTTGGGGTCGGCGGCCGTTCTGGTGATCGCGCTCTTTGCCTCGAGCGCGTTCCTCTGGCGGGACTGGAACCCGACGGTCCCGCCCGGTGACTTCTACGCCCGCTCGACGGCGTTGAACAGCATCCAGCGGATCGTTGGTGACGAACAGAGCCTCGGACTCGATGCAGCCGAGATCCCGCCAGACATGAACCTCATGTACCGCGTCCGCAGTCCCGAGAACTACGACGCCATCGGCGTCAAGGACTACAACGCGCTGTACGAGCGGCTGATGCACCCGCCGGCCCTGGTGTTCGACGGCAGCGACATCGGGATCCTCGCCGGTGCCGTGACGCCCACCGGCATCGGCAACCTGCGTGTCTTCGGGATCCGGTACGTGACGACGGGAACCGCGTATCCGTTCGCGCCGGGCGCGCTCATCGGTCGTTCGACCTCGTCCGAGGCCGGAGCGGCCCGGACATCGTTCAGACCCGCCCTACTCGGGCCCCGGCAGATCAACGAGATCGTGGCTGAGTCGCCGTCGATCCCGGCCGGGGCTCGGTGTCGGCTCACCGTCAACCGCAACGGGGACACCGTCGGATCGACGGTGAACGAGCCGTGCGGTCGGGGTGGGCACGCCTTCGCCCTGGCTGATCCGGTCACGACCAGCCCGGCCGTCGAGGTGACGCTGGTCGTCACCGACGGGTCGGGCCACACGGTGGACATGAGCCAGGGCGTGCGGATGACCGCCGTCGACACCAAGGTCCCCGGTCTGACCTATGTGGCCAGCGTCGAGGGCTATCGCGTCTACGGCGTACCCGGTGCGCCGCAACGTGTGTTCTCGCCGGCCCAGACCGACGCGTCCGATCCGGGCAACCGGGTGGTCGACGATCCGGGCGCGCGGCCGCTGGATCGGTCAGTCGTCGAGGCCGTCGACGGCCGCTCGTCGGGGACCAAACCCGGCACCGTGAAGATCACCCACGAGGCCCCGGGCAGCGTCGACTTCACCGTCGAGCGGGCCACCCCCGGATGGGCGGTGGTCATGCAGTCCTTCTACCCGGGGTGGAGGGCGACCGTCAACGGTCACGAAGTCGAGGTTCGACGGGCCAACGACGCCTTCCTGGCCGTTAGGGTCCCGGCCGGGACGAGTTCGGTCAAGGTGTCCTACGCGCCAGCGTCAGTACGCCTAGGCCTGATCGTCTCACTTGTTGGCGCGCTGCTGCTCGCCCTCGCGCTGGCGGTTGTCGTTCGGTGGCGATCGGGGCGGGCGGTGGGGCCGTCGCCCGAGTCGTCACCCGCTCAGCGCGCGCCCCAGCTGTAGGTCTGCTTCTGCAGGTGCAGGTAGGTGAAGGCGTCGGCGGCCACGACGCCCGGCAGGGCGCGGATCACGTCGTTCAGCAGGGCCAGCAGCTCCTCGGTGCCCTCGCACACGACTTCGGCCAGCAGGTCGAACCCGCCCGAGGTGATCACGACGTAGGCGACCTCGGGGACCTCGCTGAGGGCCTCGGCGATGGCCCGCAGGTCGCCCTCGGCGCGCAGGCCGATCATGGCCTGCAGGTTGAAGCCCACCATCAGGGGATCGGTCACGGCCACGACCTGCATGACGCCGTTCTCGATCAGGCGTTGGACACGCTGGCGCACCGCCGCCTGGGACAACCCGACGGCGGGACCAAGCCGGGCGTAGGGCATGCGCCCGTCGACCTGGAGCTGGCGGATGATGGCCTTGTCGAGCTCGTCGAGCGCGATGGCGTTCGTGCGATTCGTGGCAGCCATGGTGATCCACCGCCCTCCCCGTAGGCCTTGAAAGAACATTCTGACCCAGAGCGGCCGAGATCAGGACGACCCCGACGGCTGCGCCGCGTCGGGGGAGCTGATCAGGCCGAGCGATTCGACCAGCTCCGCGTGGGGATGGCCCAGCGCCTCGGCCACCGCCTGGTTGGTGACGCGTCCCGCGACGGTGTTGAAGCCCAGGGCGAGGGTCGGGTCGCGGCGACCGGCTTCGGCCACCCCGAGGCGAGCCAGCTCGGCCAGGTAGGGAAGGGTGACGTTGGTGAGCGCGTACGTCGAGGTGAACGGCACGGCGCCGGGCATGTTGCCGACGGCGTAGTGGACGACGCCGTGCTTCTCGAAGATCGGATCGGCGTGGCTCGTCTCGTGGCTGGTCTCGATGCAACCGCCTTGATCGATGGCGATGTCGACCACGACCGCTCCCGGCTTCATGGTCCGGACCATGTCCTCGGTGACGACCACCGGCGCCCGACCGCCGGCCACGAGCACCGCGCCGATGACGAGGTCGGCTTCGGCCACGAC
The DNA here is from genome assembly GCA_963734965.1 of uncultured Microthrixaceae bacterium. Taxonomy (GTDB): domain Bacteria; phylum Actinomycetota; class Acidimicrobiia; order Acidimicrobiales; family Acidimicrobilacustridaceae; genus UBA4742. The sequence goes on from CAVTJK010000004.1 coordinate 2,235,568, forward strand.
GCGCTCGACCTGGCCGCGGTTGGAGGTGAGGGTGGTGATGCGGCCCATCTGGATCTGGTCGATGAACCGCAACCGGTCGACGTTGCGATCGAGCAGGTCGATCTCGGCCTCGAGGCCGGCGGCCATCCACGCCGCGTTCCAACCGACGTTGCCGGCGCCGAGCACGACGACGCGCGCCGGCCGCACTCCTGGTGCGCCTCCGAGCAGCACGCCCCGACCTCCGTTGTGGCGCTCGAGGTAGTGGGCGCCGACCTGCACCGACATCCGTCCGGCGACCTCGCTCATGGGCGCCAGCAGCGGGAGGCTGCCGTCGGCGGCGCTGACGGTCTCGTACGCGATGCCCGTCACGCCGTTGGCGATCAGCGCGTCGGCCACCCCCGGGTAGGCGGCCAGGTGCAGGTAGGTGAAGATCGTCAGGTCCGGACGGAACCAGCCGAACTCGCTCGGCTGGGGTTCCTTCACCTTGCAGATCAGCCCGGCGCGCTCCCAGACCTCGTGGGCCTGGTCGACGATCTCGGCGCCGGCCCGCCGGTAGTCGTCGTCGGGAAAGCTCGAATCGGAGCCGGCGCCGGCCTCGACGAGGACGCGCACGCCGTACTGGCCGAGCTCGCGCACGCCGTCGGGCGTGATGGCGACCCGGTGCTCATCCGACTTGATCTCCCTCGGAACGCCGACGATCAGGCCGCGGTGGCTCGAGTTGGTCGGGGGCGACGCCATGTCAGAGGGCGGCGATGGATTCGGTGAGGGCCTGACGGATCACGCGCACCATGATGTCGAACTCCTCGGGTCCGGCGATGAGCGGGGGCGAGAGCTGGATGATCGGATCACCGCGATCATCGGCCCGACACTGCAGGCCGAGCTCGAACAGCCGTGGGCTCAACTCCTGGCGCAGCAGACGATGGGCCTCGTCGCCCTCGAAGGTCTGCCTGGTCTCCTTGTCCTTGACCAGCTCGATGGCGTAGAAGTAGCCCATCCCGCGGATCTCGCCCACCCATGGCAGATCCTCGAGGTCGGCCAGGGCCCGGCGGAACACCGGCTCGTTGGTCATGACGTTGCCGAGCAGGTCGTCCCGTTCGAACAGGTCGAGGTTGGCCAGGGCGACGGCGCAGCTGACGGGGTGGCCGGCGAAGGTGATGCCGTGCAGGAAGGTGCGGTCGGGGTCGAGGAACGGCTCGGCCACCTTGTCGCTGACCATCACTCCACCCAACGGCGAGTAGCCCGAGGTGATGCCCTTGGCCATCGTGATCATGTCGGGCGTGGAGCCCACGCGTTCGGCGCCGAACATCGTGCCGAGCCGCCCGAAGGCGCAGATCACCTCGTCGGACACCAGCAGCACGCCGTACCGGTCGCAGATCTGGCGCACCCGGTCGAAGTAGCCCTCGGGCGGGGTGAAGCAGCCGCCGGCGTTCTGCACCGGTTCGAGGAACACGGCGGCGACCGACTCGGGTCCTTCCTGCAGGATCGTGCGCTCGATGTCGTCGGCGCAGCTGAGCGTGCAGGCATCGGCGTGGGCGCACAGATCGCAGCGGTAGCGATTGGTCGTGGCCACGTGGCGGGCGCCGGGCACCAGCGGTTCGAAGGGGGCGCGCAGGCCGGGCAGCCCCGTCAGCGACAACGCCCCCATGGTCACGCCGTGGTAGGCGATGTTGCGGGCGATGGCCTTGTAGCGGCCGGGTTGGCCGATGGCCTTGAAGTACTGGCGGGCCAGCTTCCACGCCGACTCGACCGCCTCGGCCCCGCCGGTGGTGAAGAACACGCGGTTCAAGTCGCCGGGGGCCAGCTCGGCCAGGCGAGCGGCCAGCTCGATGGCGCTGGGATGGGCGAAGGTCCAGATCGGGAAGTAGGCCAGGTCGGCCATCTGCTTGGCGGCGGCGTCGGCCAGCTCGATCCGGCCGTGGCCGGCCTGGACCGTGAACAGGCCGGCCAGCCCGTCGAGGTAGCGCCGGCCGTCCTGGTCCCAGACGTAGCACCCCTCGCCCCGCTCGATGATCACCGGATCGGTGGCCGAGGTCAGCGGCGTGAAGTGGCCCCAGAGGTGCTGGCGCGCCATCGTGGCCAGGTCGCCGGAGGATCGGGTCATGGGTCGGGCTCCTGGGTCGGCGTGGTCGGCGTGGTCGATTGTCCCGGCTCGTCTCCCTTCTGGCAAGTGAATCATTTGTTCGAACCCGTCTTCAGGAGCGAATCACTTGTCGTCAGCCGGTCACGCCGGCGTACAGCGCGGCGTAGCGCTGGGCCGTGCGGGCGTCGAGGGCGATCCAGATGGCCAGGCTGGCCCACACGGTCAGGGGTGGGTTCACGATCGGATCGTTCACCAGCGCCGGGTTGATGCGGGTCAGCTCGCGCTCGAGGCCGCTCAGCACCCCGGTGCCGCCGATCTGGGCCAGGAGGGCGGCGTAGCGGCCTCGGTCATAGAGCCAGTTCACCCACGACTCGGCCGCGACTTGGTTGTGGGTCGTGACCGGCACGACCATGTCCCGCCCGAACAGGGTCGAGCCGGTTGCCGGCACGACGAAGGCGAGTGCCGGATTGGCGGCGCGGAGCGCGGCCATGTCGCCCGAGCGCACCTGGGCGATGGCGATTGTGCCGGCGACGAGGTCGGCGAAGTCGGCGTTGCCGGTGAACCGGGCGAACTGACCGAGATCCCGCTGAGCCCGCACCGCCTCCGCCGCCGCGGTGACCGTCGCCGTCGTCGCCCGGGCCGGCGATGCCCCCTGGCTCAGCATGATCATGCCCAGCCCGTCGCGGAAGTCCGACAGCATCGTCACCCGCCCCTTGTAGGCCGGATCGAACAGATCGTTGACCCCGGTGATGGCCTTGAGCGTGAGGTTCGGGTTGTAGGCCAGGCCGGCCATGCCCGCGATCAAGGGCGCGCTGTGCGCCCGACCGGGATCGAAGCCGGGATCGGCCAGCTCTCGGCGCAGGTGGGCCAGGTTGGGGATGTTGTCGTGGTCGAGGCGGACCAGGCGCCCGGTCTGGATGAGCTGGCTCGTCACGGTGTCGCCCAACCCGTCGAGGTCCGAGCCGATGTCGTCGTGGCGGGCCAGCGCCGCCTGGTTGGCGGCCAGCCAGGCCTGGTCGTCGAGGATGTCGTCGTAGTAGTCGACGGTGACTCCGGTCGCGAGCTGGTAGTCGCGAACGGTGTCGGTGCCGATCATGCCGGGACGGTCCGAGATCCGCAGGAGCCCGCTCGGAGACTCGGGGCCGTCGAATCGCTCGCGGGCGACGGGATGGGCGGGCCGGGCCGGGGCCGTCGTGGCCACGGGGATGGCCGGCCCCGCTCGGCTCGGCATCGGCTGACCGGCGCAGGCGTCGACCACCGTGGCTCCCGCCGCCAACCCCCCGGCCAGCACCACGCCCCGGCGCAGGAACTCACGCCGAGTCGTCCGGGAGGCGGCCATGGGTTCATTCTCACGCGCTCGAGCCCCCGATCCGCGGCGCGCGCCGGCGGCGCGTGGGGCGGTTGACCACCGTGGGGGTGGTCAGTGATCCAGGCGGGCGGAGCGAGGGTCGCTCAGCCCGGTGCGGTCGTGGTCGGGTCGGCCGGGACGGATTGGATCGAGCCCGCCAGCGCTCGGCTCTCGAGCTGGTCGAGCGTCGTGTCGAGCAGCTGGGCCTCCTGGTTGGCGAGATCGCCGGTCTGGAGGGCGGGCCCGTCCTGGCCGCCGATCTGGAACGTCGAGGTCCCGCAGGTGCCCGTCACCACGGTGACCGGCGGCGTGCCCGCCGGTCCCGTGAACACGACGGTCAGCCGAAGCCCGACGTCGTTGGGGCAGTTCCGCACGCCGCCGACGTCGGGCTCCAGCGCGTTGACCGTCGCCGCCAACGCCTGCGCGCGGGCGTCGTCGTCGATCGTCCGTTGGGCGAGGATCAGCCGGTTCTGGGTGGCCGTGACCACGGCGCGCGCCGCGGAGGCCGGCACCAACTCGCCGGCCGAGCGGGTCGGGATCCAGATGACCCCGGCGTCGATGCGAATGCCCGTGCCGCCGGTGGCCAGAGGAGCCGTGGTGATCTCGACGGCCTGGAAGTGATCGTCGCTCGGCGGCAGAGGGGGCACGGCGTAGGTGAGCGTCCGCGACGTCGGCCCGGTGCGATCCCCGCTCGATCCGGTCCCGCTCGACTCGAGATCGGCCGGAGGATGGTCGGCGAGCCAGGCGTCGACGTCGGTCCACGGCTCGGGCGTCGTGTAGAGCCTGGCCATGTCGATGAGGTTGGGCGTGGCCGGCGTGCTCGCCGCATGCGCCAGGATCGGCGCCGGAGGAGTCGAGGTCTCGGTCCACCCCGAATCGATCGGCACGGCCCGTAGCAGGTCAGCGGCCTTCGTCCGAGCGGCGACCTCGTGGGGGTCGGCGGCGGGTCCGGGCACGGCCGTGGTGGGGGACTCCGTCGTCACGTGGGCGTCACGTGTGTCCGACGAGCGCAGGACGAGTGCTCCCGCGCCGACGGCGACCACGGCGGCGATGGCGGCGATGGCCACGAGCACCATGGCCCCGCGCCGTCGGTGCGGGGTTCGGGACGATTCGGCTGGCGAGGAGGTCGCCTCGGGCGACGGTGCGGCGATCGGCTCAGTGTGCATCGTCGGGTTCGACGCTCAGTGTGCTGGTCCAGTTCCGCGAGTTGAGTACCGCACGGGTAGTCAACTCGCGATCGTGGCCAGTTCCCGGGTGCCCTGAGCCGTCAGCCGACGAAATCAATGGTTCAGGAGCACTCAAACGATGGGATCACTTGCGTATGGGGTCGGTTCACGCGAGATTGCCAGGAGGAACAACGATGGCGCGCGGAGCGCCGCCACGGGTCACCGGACGCGAGGAGATCGCCGTGCACCACGAGAACTTCATCGGCGGTGAGTGGGCGGGGGCCAAGGACGGCGCCACCGACGCCGTGCTCAACCCGGCGACGGGCCAGGTGCTGGCCGAGGTGGCATCGAGCGGAGCCATCGACGCCGAAGCCGCGGTCACGGCCGCGTCCAACGCCTTCGAGTCATGGGGCCTCTCGACCCCGCGCGAGCGCTCCGAGAAGCTGCTCGCCCTGGCCGCGGCCATCGAAGGCGACCTCGACGAGCTCAAGGCGCTCGAGATGGCCAACGTCGGCAAGCCGGTGTCGATCATCGAGTTCGAGTTCGACCTGCTCGTCGACAACCTGCGCTTCTTCGCCGGCGCGGCTCGCACGCTGCAGTCTCAGGTCGCCGGCGAGTACCTCGAGGACCACACCTCGATGTTGCGTCGCGATCCGCTCGGCGTCGCCGTCGGCATCGCGCCGTGGAACTACCCGCTCAACATGGCGGTGTGGAAGTTCGGGCCCGCCCTCGCCGCCGGCAACACCTTCATCCTCAAGCCGTCCGAGCTGACGCCGCTCACCGCCTTGCGCGTGGCCGAGCTGGCCGCCGACATCTATCCACCGGGTGTGTTCAACGTGGTCACCGGCCAAGGCGAGACGGTCGGCGATGCCCTCGTCCGCCATCCTGGCGTGGCCATCGTGTCGATCACCGGCGACGTGGCCACCGGCAAGCTCATCGCTCGCAACGCCGCCGACTCGCTCAAGCGCGTGCACCTCGAGCTCGGAGGCAAGGCGCCGGTCATCGTGTTCGACGACGCCGACATGGACGCGGTCGTGACCTGTCTGTCCGAGATGGCCTATTACAACTCGGGCCAGGACTGCACCGCGCCGTGCCGCGTGATCGCCGGACCGAAGGTCTACGAGGGGCTGGTCAGCCAGCTCGGTGAGGCCGTGGGCGCGCTGGCCGTCGGTGACCCGACCGATCCCGACACCGCCGTCGGCCCAGTGATCTCGGCCGACCAGCAGCAGCGCATCGCCGGCATGGTCTCGAGAGCGGTCGACGCCGGGGCCGAGGTGGTCGTGGGCGGATCCGCGATCGACCGGCCAGGTTTCTTCTACTCGCCGACGGTCGTGTCCGGTCCGGCGCAGGACAGCGAGATCGTCCAGCGCGAGGTGTTCGGCCCGGTCGTCAGCGTGCAGCGCTTCGGCGACGAGGCCCAGGCGCTGAGCTGGGGCAACGGCGTCGACTACGGCCTGGCCGCCAGCGTGTGGACGACCGACGTCGGCCGAGCGATGCGCATGGCCCGCTCGCTGCAGTTCGGCTGCGTGTGGATCAACGATCACATCCCGATCATCTCCGAGATGCCCCACGGCGGGTTCAAGCAGAGCGGCTACGGCAAGGACATGTCCCTGGCCGCGGTCGAGGCCTACACCGAGCTCAAGCATGTGATGGTGAAGCTGTGACCACGACCTCTGAACCCGATGGCACGGCCGCCGTGGCCTCCCAGGATCGACTGAGCACCCGCGCCGCCGAGCTCGCAGCGGTCGAGATGGCGACCTTCGCCACTCGCACCACGGCGAGCAAGGCCCTCTACGAGCGCGCCCTGGCCTCGATGCCGCTCGGTGTGCCCTCGTCGTTCCAGGCCGGCGACCCCTATCCGATCTATGTGGAGCGCGGCCTGGGCTCGCACGTGTGGGATGTCGACGGGACCGAGTACGTCGACTTCCACGGCGGGTTCGGCGTGGGGGTGGTCGGTCACGCCCATCCCAAGATCGTCGAGGCCATCACCCGGGCGGCGGCCTCCGGTACCCACTTCGCCGCGCCGACCTCCGTGACCGTCGCCCTGGCCGAGGAGCTGTGCCGGCGATTCGAGCTCGACCAGGTCCGGTTCGCCAACTCGGGCACCGAGGCGACGATGGATGCCATCCGCATCGCTCGTGCGGCCACTGGTCGCGACACCGTCGTCAAGATCGAGGGGTCCTACCACGGTCATCACGACACGGTGATGTTCTCGGTCCTGCCCAACGCCGATGCGCTCGGCGGGCGGGACCTGCCGTCGACCACGCCGATGTCGTCCGGCATCCCCGCCGACATGGCCAAGCACACCGCCGTCGTCCCGTTCAACGACGCCCCCGCGTTCGAGGCGTTGCTCGGCGAACGAGGTGGCGAGATCGCCTGCCTGATCCTCGAGCCGGTCATGATGAACATCGGCATCGTCGAACCCGAGCCCGGCTACCTGCAGACCCTCAAGGATCTGTGCGACCGCCACGGCGTCGTGTTGATCTTCGACGAGGTGAAGTCCGGCGCGACCGTTGCCGAGGGCGGTGCCGGTGAACGCTACGGCGTGCGTCCGCATCTGGCTTGCTTCGCCAAGGCGCTGTTCGGCGGGACGCCAGGCGCGGCCTTCGGTGGCGATGCCGCGGTCATGGAGATCATCGGCAACGGCGCCGCCCAGATGGGCACCTTCAACGGCAACCCGCTCGTGGCCGCCGCTGGACTGGCCTGCCTGACCGAGATCCTCACGCCCGACGCCTACCGCCAGCTCGGCGCGTTGGGGGCTCGGCTGGCCGGAGGGTGCCAGGCCGCCATCGACGCCAGCGCCATCCCGGCCAACACGGTCGACCTCGGCGCGAAGGGATGCGTGTCGTTTCGCAAGGAGAAGTCGCGCAACTACCGGGACTTCCTCGCCACCAAGCCCGAGCTGTTCGGCGCCGCCTTCCCGTGGGCCATCAACCGAGGGGTGTTCATGACACCGGGCGACGAGGAGCAGTGGACGCTCTCGGTGCAGCACTCCGACGCCGATGTCGACCGCTACGTCGACGTGTTCACGGCCTTCTGCGAGACACTGGCGGAGTGACCGAAGGATCGTTCGAGCTGGTCATCGCGTTCTGCGAGACACTGGCGGAGTGACCGAAGGATCGTTCGAGCTCGTCACCGCCGTCGACGGGCTGGCCGGCTCGCCGGCGCGCACGCGCATGCCCGAGCGAGGACCGTGGCGCGTGGGCGCCGTCCAGGTGGCGTGGTCAGCCGACGCCGTCGCCCACCGGGCCCAGCTGGCCGAAGGGGTCGCGCTGGCGGCGGGTGCGGGGGCGCGGCTGGTGTGCCTGCAGGAGCTGACGCTCAGCCCGTACTTCGCGGTCTCCGAGCGCGGCCCAGGACCCGGCTGGGTCGAGCCCGAGCCGCTGGTCGGCGGACCGACGCACGCGCTGGCGGTCGAGCTGGCCAAAGCGCACGGCATCTACGTGCACGCCTCGCTGTACGAGGCCATCGAGCCGGCTCCTCCCGATGGCCGCGGGTTCAACACCGCCATCGTCGTGAGTCCGGCGGGCGAGCTGGTGGCCCGGACGCGCAAGGTGCACATCCCGATCACCGCCGGGTACCACGAGGACCGCTACTTCGTCGCCAGTGTCGACGGCTTCCCCGTGGTGGCGATCGAGGCGGCCGAGTTCGGCTTCCCGACCTGCTGGGACCAGTGGTTCCCCGAGCTGAGCCGGGCCTATTCGGTGGCCGGCGCCGAGGTGCTCGTGTACCCGACGGCAATCGGATCCGAACCCGACCACCCCCACTTCGACACCCAGCCGCTATGGCAGAAGGTCATCGTCGGGCAGGGGATCGCCAACGGCACCTTCATGGTGGCGGTCAACCGGATCGGCACCGAGCAGCTGACCCCGCCCGACGGCGAGTCCCTCCCGGCCATCACCTTCTACGGTTCGTCGTTCATCAGCGATCCCTACGGACGGGTGCTGGTGCAGGCGCCTCGGGACCGCCCGGCCGTCCTCGTCGCCGACCTCGACCTCGACGCCCGCCGCGACTGGCTCGAGCTCTTCCCCTTCCTCACCACCCGCCGCCCCGACCAGTACGGCCCCCTCACCGCCCGCTGACCTGCGGACTGACTCACGCGGCGGCAGATCGCCACATGGGAGGTGGTCATCTGCCGCCGCGATGTGAGGGTGGATCTTCCGGCGGCAGATCGCCACGTGGGAGGTGGTCATCTGCCGCCGCGATGTGAGGGTGGATCTTGCGGCGGCAGATCGCCACGTGGGAGGTGGTCATCTGCCGCCGCGATGTGAGGGTGGATCTGCGGCGGCAGATCGCCACGTGGGAGGTGGTCATCTGCCGCCGCGATGTCGGGGGAGGAGAGGTGCGCGGGTCAGGGGCGGCGGTCTTGCCAGGCGAACCACTGGCCGACGACCGGGAGGTAGGCCCGGCGCAGTCGGGGCACGGGCACGGCGGGGAAGCGGATCTGGGCCAGCGCGGGCGGAGGTTCGCCGCTGACGACGGCGGCGGCCTGGGTCCCCATCCAGCTGTTGAGGGCCACCCCCGAACCGTTGCACCCGGTCGCGTAGAGCGCGCCCGCACCGGGACCGTGGGGAACGCGCCCGAAGTGCGGCATGCGGTCGCGCGTGATGGCGACGTGGCCGCCCCATGCGAACGCCACCGACGAGTCCGCCAGCTGCGGATGGAGGCGAACCATCGACGCGTACAGGAAGTCCCGGGCGTCGGCGATCGAGCTGGGCGCCAGCGAGCGACGACCGCCGAACAGGACCCGGCCGTCGGGCGAGAGCCGCCAGTAGAACAGCAGGTTCTTGGTGTCCACCAGCATCCGCCGGCGAGGACTGACCGAGCGGGCCAGGTCGGGATCGAGGATCTCGGTGGCGATGATGAACGAGCCGATCGGCACCACCCGATGTTGCAACCAGGGCACCAGGCCGTCGGCGTAGGCGTTGGTCGCGAGGAGCAGGTCGTCGCAGTCGATGGCGCCGCGATCGGTGACGACCCGAAAGCCGCGCGTCGCCGTCCCGGCGGCGCTGCCGTTTCGGGACTCGACGGCCACGGCCGACGTGTGGTCGTGGATGTCGGCACCGGCGTCGAGGGCGAGGCGAGCCAGACCGGCGTGATACCTGGCCGGATGGAGCGCGCCCGTCCGATCGATGACGACCCCGGCGTGGAACGCCGTCGAGCCGACCTCGTCGGCCAGCTCGTCTCGGGGGACGAAGCGGACGGGTTCACCGAGCTCGCCGCCCTGCTCGTCGGCCATGGCCGCCAGCGCGTCCACGTGGGCGCGGTTGTGGGCGAGGTACAGCTGTCCCGTGCGCTCGTAGTCGCAGTCGATCGCCTCGTCGGCGATCAGGGACTCGACCTGATCGAAGGCGGTGTTGACGTCGTCGTACATGCGCCGCCCGGCCGGGCCGTAGCGCCGGGTCAGCGCGGCCGGGCCCGCCTTCAGCTCGGGGATCACCATGCCGCCGTTGCGGGTGCTGGCCCCGGTGCCCAGACGGTCACGCTCGACCACCACCACCGACCGGCCTCGCCGGGCCAGCTCCCTGGCGGCGGCCAGCCCGCAGTAGCCGGCTCCGACGATGACGACGTCGGCCGACGGGGCGAGGGCGTGGGGCGCGACGGCGGGCGGATCGGCCTGCGCCGCCCACAGCACGCGCTCCTGGTAGTCCACGCTCAGCCGCGCTCGCGGCACCCGGTGGCCAGTCACTGAGTCAGGGTAAGCGATTCACGTGGGCTTCTCGGGAGAGGCGCTCGAATCAGTGTCAGAATGCCCCCGTTGGCGATGGAATTCGTCGGCTGCCGGCCCCTCAGCGTCGGAGGTCGAGAACCGGTCCGGCATGGGAAGGAGACACGGGTGACTGCTCGCATCGGCCACTGGCTCGACGCCAAGCCATGGGAGGGCACGTCCGATCGGACCAGCCCCGTGTTCAACCCGGCGCTCGGCACCACCACGGGCTACGTGACCTTGGCCTCGGCCGACGATGTCGACACCGTGGTCGCTTCCGCGGTCACCGCCGCACGCGAGTGGCGCTCGGTGTCGCTCAGCCGCCGTGTCCAGATCCTGTTCGCGTTCCGCGAGCTGGTGTCGCGCCATCGCGACGACCTCGCCCGGGCCATCACCGCCGAGCACGGCAAGGTGGTGGCCGATGCGCTGGGCGAAGTCGGGCGCGGGCTCGAGGTCGTCGACTTCGCATGTGGCGCCCCCCACCTGCTCGAGGGGCGACACAGCGAGGAGGTGTCGAGCGGAGTCGACGTGCACTCGGTACGTCAGCCGCTCGGCGTCGTCGCCGGCATCACTCCCTTCAACTTCCCGGTCATGGTGCCCATGTGGATGTTCCCGCTGGCCATCGCCTGCGGCAACGCCTTCGTGCTCAAGCCGAGCGAGCGTGACCCGTCTCCCTCGTTGATGCTGGCCGAGTGGTGGCGCGAGGCCGGACTGCCCGACGGCGTGTTCAGCGTCGTGCAGGGGGACAAGACGGCTGTCGACGCCCTGCTCGACCACGACGACGTCGCCGCGGTCAGCTTCGTCGGTTCCACCCCGATCGCCCGGTACGTGTATGAGACCGCGGCGCAGTCGGGCAAGCGCGTCCAGGCGCTGGGCGGGGCCAAGAACCACATGATCGTGCTCCCTGACGCCGATCTCGACGCCGCCGCCGACGCCGCGGTCAGCGCCGGCTACGGGTCCGCCGGCGAGCGGTGCATGGCCATCTCGGTCGTCGTGGCCGTCGACCCGATCGGCGATCGCCTGGTGGGGGCCATCGCCGAGCGGATCACCGACCTGCGGGTCGCCGACGGCGCCGAGCCCGAGACGGACATGGGCCCGGTCATCACCGCGGCCCATCGCCAGCGAGTGGTCGACTACATCGCGGCCGGCGAAGAGGCCGGTGCGAGGGTCGTGGCCGACGGACGATCGCTCGCGACCACACCAGGCTCGGGCGGGTTCTTCGTCGGCCCCACCCTGTTCGACCACGTCACCCCGGCCATGTCGGTGTACACCGACGAGATCTTCGGCCCGGTGCTGTGCGTGGTGCGAGCGGCGTCCTACGCCGAGGCGGTGCAGCTGGTCAACGACAACCCGTACGGGAACGGCGTGGCCCTGTTCACCCGCGATGGAGGCGCCGCCCGCCGCTTCGAGGTCGATGTCGAGGCCGGCATGGTCGGCATCAACGTGGCCATCCCCGTGCCCGTCGCCTACTACTCGTTCGGGGGGTGGAACCAGAGCCTGTTCGGCGACACCCACGTGCACGGCGCCGAGGGCGTTCGCTTCTACACGCGGGGCAAGGTCGTCACGACCCGGTGGCCCGATCCCACCTCGGCGTCCCCCGCGGCCGCGGCATCCGCCCCAGACCCCGACGAGAGCCGACCGAACCTCGGCTTCCCTACGCTGAGCTGAACGACACGTCGAGCTGAACGACACCCCGAGCAGAGAGCGAGAAGGCCATGACCGATGTGACAGCGATGCGGATCGGTTCGGAGCGGGTGACGACCGATGACGTGGCCGAGGTGCGTTCGCCCTTCGACGGCGAGGTGGTGGGGCGCGTGCCGGTCGGCACCGAGGCCCACCTCGATGCCGCCGTCGCGGCGGCGCTGGCGCGCCACCGCGAAGGCGCGCTGGCGGCGTACGAACGCGCCGAGATCCTCGATCGGGCTGCCCTCGCGCTGGCCGAACGCAAGGAGGAGTTCGCCCGTTCGATCGCAGCCGAGGCGGCCAAGCCGATCAAGACGGCGAGGGGCGAAGCCGACCGCGCCGTCGACACCTTCCGCTTCTCGGCCGCGGTCGCCCGCACGATGGCCGGCGAGCTGGTGCCGCTCGACGCCAGCTCGGCGGGGGTCGGCAAGCTCGGCTTCGTGATGCGGGTTCCGATCGGCGTGGTCGCCGCCATATCGCCGTTCAACTTCCCGCTCAACCTCGTGGCCCACAAGCTGGCGCCGGCCATCGCCGTCCGGGTGTCCCGTGGTGCTCAAACCGGCCTCGGCCACGCCGCTCACCGCCCTCAAGCTGGCTTCGTTGCTGCTCGACGACTGCGGTCTGCCCGACGGCTGGCTCAACGTCGTGACCTGCAGCGGTCGTACGGCCGACCACCTGGTCACGCATGACGACGTGGCCATGATCACCTTCACGGGATCGCCGCCGGTCGGCTGGGGGATCCGGGCCGCGGTGCCCCACAAGCGGGTCGGGCTCGAGCTGGGCAACAACGCGCCCGTCGTCATCGAACCCGATGCCCAGTGGGCCGAAGCGGCCCGCAAGATCAGCGTGGCCGGCTACTCGTTCGCCGGTCAGTCCTGCATCTCGGTGCAGCGCGTCTACGTGCACGAGTCGATCGCCGACGGCTTCGTCGACGAGCTGGTCAGCGCGGTCAAGGGCCTCAAGGTCGGCGACCCGATGGACGAGACGACCGACGTCAGCGCGCTGATCGACCCCGGCGAGACCGATCGGGTGCGCCAGTGGGTCGACGACGCGGTGGACGGGGGCGCCACGGTGGCCGTCGGCGGTCAGGTCGAGGGCGGCGTGCTGCTGCCGACCGTGCTGACCGGCGTTCAGCCGGACATGGAGGTGTGTCGCAACGAGGTGTTCGGCCCAGTTGTGGGCGTGGCGGTCTACGACGACTTCAACGAGGCGCTGCGACTGGCCAACGACAGCCGGTACGGACTGCAGGCCGCCGTCTTCACCGCCGACATCGGCAAGGCCCTCGAAGCGGCGCGAACGCTCGACTACGGCGGCGTGATGATCAACGAGGTGCCCACGTGGCGGGCCGATCAGATGCCCTACGGCGGACTGCGAGATTCGGGCAACACACGCGAGGGACCGGCGTGGGCGGCGCGGGAGATGACCGAGGAGCGCCTGATCGTCATCCAACCGTGACCGTGGTCCGGTCGGTCCGCGGCGCCGCATCGTCCACCCTCCCGATCGTTCTTGCGGCGATTGAGGGCGTCCAGCGCCCTTCATCGCCGCCAGAAGCCGGGAGCAGGGGACGCGACGGCGGGGGTCTGAGGTGACGATCGTGCGCACGGCGTGCCCACTGGACTGTCCGGATGGGTGCACGCTCGAGGTCACGGTCCTCGAGGGTCGCCTGACCAAGGTCGACGCCGCGCCGATGGACCCGGAGGATCCGACCACCAATCCGCTGACGCAGGGCTTCATCTGCAAGAAGGTGAAGCGCCACGCCGACCGGGTCTACAGCCCGGAGCGGGTGCTGACGCCGCTGGTGCGGGCCGGACCGAAGGGATCCGGGCAGTTCCGCGTCGCCAGCTGGGACGAAGCCCTCGACCTGGCCGCGGGGCGGATCGGGCAGGCCCTGGCCGTCGATCCGGCCACGGTCGTTCCCTACCTCTACAACTCGTCGGCCGGGGCCGTCGGAGCGGGCGTGCTCGGTCCGCTGTTGTGGGACGCGCTGGGAGCCAGTGCTGTCGACCACACGATCTGTGCCGCCACCGCCGGCCGGGCCTGGGACCTGACCTTCGGGGCCATGCCCGGCGCCGATCTGCTCGACGTGGTGCACGCCCAGCTCGTGGTCGTGTGGGGCGCCAACCCGGCCATCTCGAACACCCACTTCCCCCCGCTCGTGAACCAGGCCCGGCGCAACGGCGCCGCCGTGGTCGTCGTCGATCCCCGCCGCACGGCGATGGCCAAGCGGGCGGATCTCCACCTCGCGGTGAGGCCGGGCACCGACGTCGTGCTGGCCATGGCCGTCGCCGCCGAGCTCGATCGCCGCGGGCAGGTCGATCGCGAGTTCACCGACGCCCATGTCGTCGGGGTCGACGAGTACCTCGCCGCCTGCCGCGAGCGGTCGTTGGACGAGGCGGCGGCGATCTGCGGGGTCGAGCCGGTCGAGATCCAGGCCCTGGTCGAGTTGCTGGTCCGTCGTCCGGCCTTCTGGCGCCCGGGTTGGGGCCTCGAACGCAACCGCAACGGAGGGTCGGCCGTGCGCACCGTCCTGGCTCTGGCCGTGCTGACCGGCGCCTTCGGCCAGCTCGGCTCGGGCGTGCACCTGCACACCAATCACGACCTGTCCTGGGATGTCGGCGCGCTCTGCGACGCCGTGCTCGGTCCGATGGGCGCCCCCGACTCGCGGCGGCGCGGCCGGGCGCGGCGCCATGTGAACATGAACGAGCTCGGCGCCCTGCTGAGCGACCCTGCTGACCGCCCGGCGGTGAGCGTCCTGTTCGTCCAGGGGGCCAATCCGGCGGCCATGAACCCGGCTCAGGACAAGGTGCTGGCCGGTCTGGCCCGCGACGACCTGTTCACGATCGTGCACGAGCAGGTGATGACCGATACGGCTCGCTGGGCCGATGTCGTGCTTCCGGCCACGACCCACTTCGAGGTGGCGGACGTGGCCGTTCCCTATGGGGCCTTCGTGGCCCAGGCCCTGCCCGCGGTCATCGACCGGGTCGGCGAGAGTCGGACCAACGACGAGGTCACCGCTGGTCTGGCCGCCCGCCTCGGGTTCGCGGCGGGGCCGGGCCAGGCCTTTGACCCCTCGCGGGAGCGGCTGCTCGGACTGGTCCTGCCCGCCGGCGTGCCCGATGCCGTGGTCACCCATGCCGCGGGCACCGCCGTGCAGTTCCGTGACGTGTGGCCGGCCACGGCCGATCACCGGGTGCACCTGGTCACCGATCCCGCCGATCCCGCCGCCCGACCCGGCGAGGCGCGCCTGCCCGGCTTTGCCGAGCTGACCGCGACCGAACCCCTTGCTCTGCTGACGCCGGCCGGTCCGGGCACGATCAACTCGATCTTCGGCGAAGCGGCGCCGAGCTCGCCCGTCATCCGCCTCCATCCCATCGATGCCGATGCCCGCGGGCTCGTGGACGGCCAGCGCGTGCGGGTCTCCGACGGGCGCCACCAGCTCGAGACGGCGCTTGCCCTCGACGCCGACCTGCGGCCCGGCGTGGCCGCCATGGCCAAGGGCTTGTGGCGCAGCGCGCTCGGGGGGACCTACACGGCCAACGTGTTCGCCCCTGACGCGCTGAGCGACCTGGCCGGCGGAGCGACCTTCAACGACGCCCGGGTCGAGGTCTCGGCGATCTGACGATTCAGGCGACGGGCCGCAACGCCACCCTCGATCGCGCCCGAACGGGCTGGTCCGGCCAGGGGACTCGCGGTGTCGAACTAACCTGGCGCATCTACTCGGCTCGAGTTCCGGAGGGGGTCGCTCTCCGGGTGAGAGGACCCGGCTGACCGTGACTGAGCTGCGTCGCTTCGCCGTCGACGACGGTCGCGACCTCGCCGACCTGGTCGACGGCCTGGCCCAGCGGGCTCGTTTCGAGCGCGACGACGACCGGCTGGTCGAGCGAACGATCGTCGACACCTTCGACTGGCGCCTCCGCGGGCGACGGATGTCGCTCGAGCTCGAACGCACACCGGCCCCGGCCCGGCCCCGGCCGTCGGCACCATCGCGGGCGAGCGGCGACGGGTCCCAGCCGTGGCTCGTGTGGCGATCGACCGACACGGGCGCCGTGCTCGGTCGCATCCCCGTCGACGCCGTTCCCACCTTCGCGGCGGATCTCGCCGCCAGCCCCACCCGCGATCGGCTGGCCTCGGTCGTCGAGATGCGGGCCCTGCTCGAGTTGGCCACGGTCCGCAGCGAGCAGGTGAGCCTGCGGCTCGTCGACGAGGAGGGCAAGACCCAGGTCCGCATCGTGATGGAGCGCTCCGAGTTGCTCGCCGACTGCCGGACGCCGCCCACCGCCGGCACGCGGCCCGCGGACACGCGGCCCACCACAACTCTGCCGACCGTCGTCGAGGTGATCCCGGTTCGCGGCTACGACAAGGCCGCCGCCAGCGTCTACGCCCTCCTGGGCGCCCAGGTCGTGCTCCGCCCGTTGGATCGGGACGTGGTCGACGAGGCGCTGAAGGCGATGGGTCACGCGCCGGGCTCGTACAGCTCGAAGCTCGTGCTCCGCCACGCGCCCGATGCCGTCGCCCTCGACGTCTTCGTCGCCATCCTCGGTGCCCTGCTGGCGACCATGGCGACCAACGAGGCGGGAACGCGCGCCGACCTCGACACCGAGTTCCTGCATGACTTCCGCGTCGCCGTCCGCCGCACCCGATCGATGCTGGCCATGGCCGCCCGCGTGATCCCGCCCGACCGGCTCGGATACCTCCGAGACGAGTTCAAGTGGCTCGGCGATGTGACCACCCCGACGCGCGATCTCGACGTGTACCTGCTCGGGTTCGGCGACTTCGAGGCCGCCGTGGCCGAGTCGCGTCGTGGCGACCTGGCTCCGTTGCGTTCGTTCCTCGAGCGCCACCAGGTCGAGGCGCACGCCGAACTCGTCGCCGCGCTGGACTCGCCGCGATATCGGGCGCTGATGGCTGACTACAAGGCCTGGCTGGCCGATCCGACGGCCGAGCCTGGCGCGTCCGATTCCGACGTCGTCCCCGATGCCGGGCGCCCCGCCCACGATGTGGCCGCCGAGCGCACGTGGAAGGCCTATCGCAAGCTGGTCCGTGACGGCCGACGGATCACCTCGCATTCGCCGCCCCAACGCCTGCACGATCTGCGCAAGGACGCCAAGAAGCTGCGCTACGCCCTGGAGTGCTTCGGCAGCCTGTTCCCGGCCGCCGAGATCGCCGCGGGCGTGAAGGAGCTCAAAGGCGTGCAGGACGTGCTGGGGACGTTCCAGGACTGCGAGGTCCAGAAGGCGTCGCTCGAGGGGTTCGGGCAGGAGATGATCACCGAGGGCGGACCCTCGCAGGCGGCGGCGCTGATGGCGATGGGCGCGCTCGTCGAACAGCTCGACGACCGCGAGGCCAAGGCCCGGGCCGACTTCGCCGAGCGTTGGGAACGCTTCGACGATCGTGTCGTGCGCGCTCGCTTCCGACGCCTGTTCGCTCCGGCGTCGGGTCGCTCCGGCGCGGCGGTGGGCGAGGCATGATGCGGAGATGACCGCGCGCCTCCCGGCCGTCACGGACCGGCCTCGATCGTGAAGGTGCTGGCGACCTACAACATCAAGGGGGGTGTCGGGAAGACGGCGACGGCGGTGAACCTGGCGTACCTGGCCGCGGCCGGCGGAGCACGCACGCTCGTCTGGGATCTCGATCCGCAGGGCGCGGCCACCTTCTACTTCCGGGTCAAAGCCCGGGTGAAGGGTGGGGGTGAGGCCATCGTCTCGGGCCGCCGAGCCCTCGATCGGGCCATCAAGGGCACCGACTACGACAACCTCGATCTGGTCCCCGCCGACTTCTCGTACCGGAACATGGACCTCGACCTCGATGCGACCAAGAAGCGCACACGTCGGATCGACCTGTCGTTGGCGCCGCTGGCCAAGGAGTACGACTACGTCTTCCTCGACTGCCCGCCGAGCATCTCGCTGGTCAGCGAGAACGTCTTCCGAGCCGCCCACGCCCTGCTCGTCCCGCTCATCCCGACCCCGCTGTCGCTGCGCACACTGGCCCAGCTCGACTCCTTCCTCGCCGATCATCCGGCGCACAAGAAGCAGTCGGTGTTCGCGTTCTTCTCCATGGTCGACCAGCGCAAGAAGCTCCACCGCGAGCTGATCGACAAGGTCCGGGCCGAGCGGCCGGACGTGTTGGACGCGCTGGTCCCCGCCATGAGCGACATCGAACGGATGGGGGTCCACCGGGCGCCGCTGTTGGCCTACGCGGCACGCGGCCGGTCGGCCGACGCCTATCGCGACCTGTGGGCCGAGATCCTGGGTCGGCTGTGACGGGCTCGACGAGATCCTCGTCCATGGGCGACCAGCCCGACATCGGGAACGGAGGTGGTCACCTGTGACCGAGCAGATCGACGACATCAACCGCCAGTTGCGCCTGGCGAGCCGACCGGTCGGGTTGGTGACCGACGACGACTTCGAGCTGGTCAGCGAACCGCGGCCCGATCTGGCCGAGGGCGAGGCGCTCATGCGCACGATCTACCTCGGCATGGATGCGACCGTGCGCACGTGGCTCAACCGCGGCGAGGGGTACCTGCCCGCGGTCGAGGTCGGTGAGGTGGTGCGCTGCAGCGGCATCGGTCGCGTCGTCGAAACCCGAACGCCCGCCTTCGAGGTCGGCGACGTGGCCTACGGGCTGCCCGGATGGCAGGACTTCGCCATCGTGCGCGACGACGTCTACACGACCAAGATCGAAGGCGTCTCGGATCTGCGTTCCATGATGAGCGTGTTCGGCGCGACCGGCGCCGCCGCCTACTTCGGCCTGCTCGACATCGGTCGGATCGCCGAGGGCGAGACGGTGGTCGTGTCGGCCGCCGCCGGTGCGACGGGCTCGATCGCCGGTCAGATCGCCAAGATCCACGGCTGCCGGGTGGTCGGGATCGCCGGCTCGGACGAGAAGTGCGCGTGGGTGGTCGACGAGCTCGGCTTCGACGGATGCATCAACCACCGCACGGCCGATCTCAACCGCGAGCTGGCCGAGCTGTGCCCCGATCGGGTGGACGTCTATTTCGACAACGTCGGCGGATCGATCCTCGACGCCGTGCTCGGGCGCCTCAACCAGCACGGACGAGTGGTGCTCTGTGGGGCGATCTCGACCTACAACGACCAGGGGCGACCGCCAGGCCCGGCCAACTACCTCAACCTCATCTCGCGCCGTGGCCGCATGGAAGGCTTCATCACCATCGACTACTGGGACCGCTTCGACGAGTGCTTCGATCGCCTGCGCCAATGGGCCGATGAGGGCCGGCTCGTCTGGCGCGAGCAGATCTTCGAGGGACTCGAATCGGCGCCCGAGGCCCTCAACGCCCTCTTCACCGGAGCCAACACCGGCAAGGTGATCGTCGCCGTCGGCCCCGACACCGAGTGAGGTGCTCATGGATGCCCTGACCCGACTCGACCGGCCGTCACCCGAGATCGCCGTGCTCACCCTCGATCGCGCCGACCGCCGCAACGCCCTGTCCGTGGCGTTGCGCGACGAGATCTCGGACCACTTGAGCCAGCTGGGGGCCGACGACGAGCTCAAGGTGCTGGTGATCACCGGCTCGGGACCGGTCTTCTCGGCCGGCTTCGACCTCACCGAGTTCGATCGGGCCGTGGCCGAGCCCGAGTTCGGCGAGACGCTCTGGGCCTCGAGCGATCGCTACCACCATGCGATCGCTGCGTTTCCTTTGGTGACGATCGCGGCGCTCAACGGGCCGGCGATCGCCGGCGGCTTCGACCTGGCCGTGTTGTGCGACCTGCGGATCGCGTCGACGACGACGACCTTCTCGCACCCCGAGTACGCCTTCGCCGACGTCGTCTACGGACCCTTGCACGATCTGGTCGGCGGCGCCGTGGCCCGCGACCTCTGCTTGACCGGCCGCCCCATCTCGGCCCCCGAAGCCCTCGACGTCCACCTGGTGTCGGCGGTGGTCGAGCCCGAGGACGTGCTGAGCACCGCGGTCGAGTGGGCCGAGAGGATCGCGGTCGCCCCCCGCGCCAACCTGGCCCGCACCAAGGCCAAGGCTCTGGCCCGCAGCGGACTCATCACGGGCACCGCCACGCTCGATCTCTGAAGGCGGCGCCGTTCGTCGATCGGCACTGAACGCTCCGGCGTTCATCGACGACATGGGTGGACGAGGGCCGGAGCGTCGCGTCGCGGGGGCTCAGCCGTAGGGGCGGGTCGCGGAGCGGGGTCGGCGTTGGGGATGCTGGGCCGCATCGACGGCGGCGGCGAAGCGTCGATCGGGGCACAGCCCGGCGATGGCGACGGCGTCGTCGGCGGCGACGACATCGCGCAGCTCGTCGGTGAGGGCCACGTCATAGCCGCAGGCGCCGAGCCGTTCGAGCTGCGCCGTCCCCGAATCGTCGCCGCGAGGGGGAATGCCGGCGAAGGCGTCGGGGTGCAGACGGCTGAGCCCGATCAGCCACGTGCCCCCGCCGGGAGTCAGCCCGATCACCGCGTCGGCGCGGGTGTCGAGCAGCATCTCGGCCGACAGCAGGTGGTCGACGGTGAGCTGAGGGGTGTCCATCCCGATGAGGATGACCGGATCGCTGGCCACGTGGAAGCAGTCCTCGAACGCCCCGAACAGCACGTTGCCGAGGTTCCCGCCCCGCTGGGCCACCACGTCGAACGAGTCGGGCAGCCAGGGCCCGACCTCGCCGTCGAGGGCCAGGACGCGCCGGCTGGCTGGCGTCGCCGCGACCGTCTCGAGGGTGTCGGCCAGCGCCGCCTCCCGGATCTGGGCGGCCTCGCCGAGCGTCCACGGGGGGCTGAGCGAGGCGTCCATCAGTTCGGGCCGGGGTTCGTTGGCGAACACGAGCAGCTGCATCGGCGAGGAAGGTTCCCTGTTGGCGGGGTCAGAGGCCCAAGACGAACCGCATGACCCGATCTTGCACCACGTTTGGTGTCAGTCGGTCGCCAAGGCGTATCGCTTGAGCATCCAGGCCCACCAAATATCGATCTCGGGGGGCTCGTCCCTCCATGGCGCCGGCGATCACCTTGGCGCACTGGGCCGGACTGCCCATGATCGGCTCCAGCAGTCGCTGCAGCTGCAGGGACCGCTCATACACCGGCGTGTTGCGGGATCCCGCCTGCTCGTGGCGCTCGATGTCACGGGCCATGTCCTCCCAGATCCCCGTCTTGAACCCGCCGGGCTCGACCAGGCTGACCCGCACGCCGTCTCGGGCCACCTCGATGCGCAGGGCGTCGGTGAGGGCTTCGAGGGCGTGCTTGGCCCCGGTGTACCAACCGGCCAGGGGCGAGCTCACCAGGCCGGCGATCGATGAGACGTTCACGATCCGCCCGCCGCCGGCGCTGCGCATGGCGGGCAGGGCCAGACGGGCCAGGCGCATCGGCGCGATGACCATCGTCTCGAACAGCTGCCGGGCCTCGCCGTCGGTGACGTCCTCGATGGCGCCCGTCAGGGCGTAGCCGGCGTTGTTGACCAGACCGTAGAGCTCGAGGTCGGACAGCACCTCGTTGCACCGGCCGGCGTCGGTGACGTCGAGCAGGACGGTGTCGACCTCGACACCGGCCTCGGTCGCGTGTTGTTGCACGAGGTCGGCTTTGGCCGCCGAGCGCACGCTGCCGAGGGTGTGGAAGCCGCGCCGGGCCAGTTCGAGAGCCGTTTCGAGCCCGATCCCCGAGTTGGCGCCGGTGACCAGAACCGTCCGACCGGTCCGATCACCGGCCTCACCGGCGCCAGCGGGCCCGGGACTCACGACGAGCCGGCCGCCACCGAGTCCCGCAACTCGCGCTTGAGGATCTTGCCCGTCGCACCACGAGGCAGCTGCTCGTCGACGAAGACCACCTTGGACGGCACCTTGAACCCGGCCAGGCGCTCGCGGACATGGGCCTGGAGCTCGTCGGCGTCGAGGGTGGCCCCCTCCTTCAGGTACACGGCGGCGACCAGCTCCTCGCCGAGACGTTCGTGGGGGATGCCGAAGACGGCGGCTTCGTACACCGCCGGGTGGTCATAGATCGCCGCCTCGACCTCGGCGCAGTAGATGTTCTCGCCGGCCCGGATCACCATGTCCTTGGCCCGGTCCTCGACGTAGATGAAGCCCTCGTCGTCGAGCCGTCCGATGTCACCGCTGTGGAGCCAACCGTCGACGATGGTCTCGGCCGTGGCCTCAGGCCGGTGCCAGTAGCCGCGGATCATCATCGGTCCACGGAAGCAGATCTCCCCGACCTCGTCCACGCCCAGGGTCTCGCCGTGCTCGCCGGCGATCTTCACCTCCATCACCGGCACGCACCGACCCGAGCTGGTGGGCTTGCGCACGTAGTCGTCGCCCGTGTTGCCGGGCCCGTAGGCGTTGGTCTCGGTCATGCCGTAGCCGATCTGGGGCCGCCCGCGCTGGAAGCCCTGGTCGACGCGCCGCACCAGCTCCGGCGGGGCCGGGGCGCCGCCGCCGCCCACCGCGGCCAGGCTCGACGTGTCTCGCTTGGCGAAGTCGGCCGACTCGAGCAGATCCCACGACATCGTCGGGACCCCGACGAACTGGGTGATCCGTTCGCGCTCGATGAGCTCGAGGGCGCGCTCGGGATCCCACTTGTACATCAGCACGAGCTTGGTCCCTGCGGCGATCGCGTTCAGCATGACGGCGACGCATCCGGTCACGTGGAACAGGGGCACGACCAGGATGAACGATGTCGGATACGGGTGGGGCTCGGCCGGCGGGTTCATGACCACGTTGGCGGTGGCGCGACAGCCGAAGGCGAGGATGGCGCTGAGCACGGCCCGATGGGTCGACACGGCCCCCTTCGGGTTCCCCGTCGTGCCCGAGGTGTAGAGGATCGTGGCGTCGTCGTCGAGGTCGATGTCGACGGCGGGCATGGCCGAGCCGGCGACGATCACGTCCTCGATGCGGTCGGCGCCGGGCGGCAGCGTTCCGCTCGAGCGCACGACCACGGTGCGGATGCCGAGCGTGTCGAAGGCCCCCTCGGCCCGCTCGGCGCGCTCCTGGTCGGCGATGAGCACCTTGGTGCCCGAGTCCTCGAGTCCGTAGGCCATCTCGTCGATGGTCCACCAGGCGTTGAGCGACACCGCGACGGCGCCGATCGAGATGATGGCCACATACGACGTGATCCACTCCGGGTAGTTGCGCATGCCGATGGCAACGCGATCGCCCTTCTGCACCCCGTAGCGATCCACCAGCAGGGCGCCGATGGCGTCGGCCTGGGCCGTCACGTCGGCGAAGCTCAGTCGCTCGTCCTCATAGACGAGGAAGGTCTCGTCGCCACGGGTTCGCATGCTGTCGAAGAGCGTGCGCAGTGACGGCGGGGTGTTCTCGAACACCTTGAGGCTCTGGCCCCCCACCTCGGCCTCCACGATCGAGAACGGCTGGCCGGGCGCCGTGACTGCCGCGACGGCCTCATCGAAGGTCATGCCCATCGTTCCCCTTGCCTCGCGTCGTGAGCGGTCAGTCGAAACCGGGCCGATCGTAGAGGGACGGCCGCCTCGACGGCACACCGGCGCTCGTGCTCGCCTCGACCGCCGCCGCCCGCCGGGGCGGAGACCAATCCTGACCCATCTTGTCGGCTTTTGGGGCGGCCCGCCGCTAACCTGGAGTCGTGGGCTCGGTCTTCACGTTCCCCAACCCGGTCAACGACATCTCGGCGCGAGGCGTCGCCGCCGGGACGCTCGTGCTGGGACTGCTGTGCCTGGCCCTTCGCCAGCCCTGGATCATGGTCGTGCTGGCCGTCGAGTTCGTGCTGCGGACGGCGACCGGTCCGCGGTTCGAGCCGCTCGCCCTGCTCGTGACCAAGGTCGTCACCCCCGCCCTCCCCTTCGACGAGCGGCCCACCCCCGGCCCGCCCAAGCGCTTCGCCCAGTCGATCGGTGCGGTCGTCACGATCGCCGCGTCCCTGCTCTACTTCACCTTCGACCAGACGGGCTGGGCCTATGGGCTGATCGCCGTGCTGGTCGTCTTCGCCACCCTCGAATCGGTGTTCGGCATCTGTGTCGGCTGCAAGGCGTTCGCCTTGTTGATGCGACTCGGCGTGATCCCCCAGTCGGTCTGTGAGGAGTGCAACGACCTCGGTCTGCGCTGGCGGCGATTGGGCGTCAACGCCGATTGAGCGGGCGTCAGCCCAGGCTGAGCGGGCGTCGGGCCGGTGCCGGGTCGCGGAGGCGGCACTACCGTGAGGCGATGACCAACGACGAGAAGCTCGAGTTCGTCCAGGCCCATCACCGAGCCGTGTTGGTGACTCGCCGGGCCGACGGTCGGCTGCAGACCTCACCGATCGTGTGCGGCGTCGAGGGCGGCCAGGTGGTCATCAGCGTGACCGCCGATCGGGCCAAGACCAAGAACCTGCGCCGCGACCGGCGAGCCACGCTCTGCGTCCTGAGCGACGAGTTCTACGGACCGTGGGTCCAGATCGACGGCGCCGCCGAGGTCGTCGACCTGCCCGAGGCCATGGAGGGCCTGGTCGACCTCTACCGAAACGTGAGCGGCGAGCACCCGGACTGGGATGAGTACCGGGCCGCGATGGTGGCCGACGGTCGGTGCCTCATCCGCATCACCCCGGACACCTGACGCGTCCCGCGTGGGCGTGGGTCGGCCGCTCAGCGACCCCAACGGAAGTCGGCCACGGCGGTCTCGCCGACATGCTCGTCGAGCCAGCCGACGACGGGTAGGGACAGGTGCAACAGGTCGACCACCCGCGTCTTGGCCCGCTTGGTGGCCAGCCACGGCGCCACCGGCCACTGCCGCCACACGATCAGACCCTTGAGGCGCAACAGGTCGATCCGCGGGTGGTCCTTGGCGTAGCCGCGCGGCGCCGTCTTGAGCGTGTCGTGGGCCGTCACGTCGGCGCCGGCCCGGCGAGCGTCGTCGACCAGTGCCGCGAGCTCGGTTCCGGTCGCATCGGCGTCGATGGCCTGGCGGAACCGTTCGAGCTGGTCCGGGGCCATGTGGTACATCCCGTTGCCGACGCTGAGGCCCGCGCCCGAGACCGAGACGTACCCCCCGTTGGCCATCGTGGCGGCGATGGCCGTCTTGTAGGGCGACTTGTCCGTGCTGAACCGGATGTCTCGGTTGGGGCGGAAGATCTTCCCCTCGCCGAACTCGTCGGCCAGCTCGGCGAGCAGGGCTTCCATCGGGGCCTTCACCGCGTCCTCGTACACGGATCTGTGGGCCTGCCAGTAGGCCCTGGAGTTGTCCTCCTCGAGTCCGTCGTAGAAGTCGATCGCCTCGATGGGCCAGCCCGTGAACGCCACGGCGGCGAGTGTATCGACGCCATTTGGGCTCACGGAGTGCTAAGACAGGGCTGGGCCTCATCGCCCCCGCGCGCATCGACAGCATCCACAGGAGGTGACCACGTGCAACAAGACGAACCCCCGAGTCGTCCTGACTGTTCGATCGTCACCTCCCCCACCCCTCCCTCGAACTAGTCACCGGCTGAGCCCGGTGCTCGCGGGCCGATGGGTCCGGTGGCGTCGCCCTGCTACGCGCCCTCGGAGGATCTGATGCAACGTCCCGTGCTCAAGGCACCGACGCGTCCGCGTCGGGTTGCCAACCGGCTCTTGACCGATCGCCTGCTGACCGACCAACGGGTCGCCGGATCGCTGATCTCGGTGGCCGGTCTCGTCGGCGCGCCCGTGCGCAACCAGGCCGGGGCCGAGGTGGGCACCGTGGACGACGTCGTCGTGAGGTGGCGGGGTGAGCCCTATCCCCCCATGACGGGGCTGTTGGTCAAGGTGGGCCGGCGCCAGGCCTGGCTGTCGGCCGACCAGGTGCAGACCCTCGGCCGGCGAGCGGTCGAGCTGCGGTCGGCCCGTCTCGATCTGCGCGACGCCGTGCGCCGTGATGGCGAGGTCGCGCTGAACCAGGACGTGATCGATCACCAGATGGTCGATGTCGACGGCGTGCGGGTGTTCCGAGCCGCTGACCTCTACCTGGCCCGCCTCGACGACGTCGTCCGACTCGTCGGCGCCGACATCGGGTTCGCCACCCTGCTGCGCCGGCTGGGGCCCACGCGGTGGCGGGGCGTGCCCACGCCCGAACGGGTCATCGACTGGGCGGCCATCCAGCCCTTCACCCACGTCGGTCAGGCCGGTGAGCCAGTGCGCCTGACCCAGCCCAACGAGGAGCTGCACCGGCTGCGACCCGGTGAGCTGGCCGACCTGCTCGAGGATCTGGGCCGGCCCCAGCGCGAGGAGCTCCTCGCCGCCCTGGGCACCGAGGAAGCGGCCGACGCCCTCGAGGAGATGGAGGTCGACGACCTGATCAACCTCCTGCGCGAGCTGCCCCCCGAGCAGACGGCCAAGGTCGTGGCCGAGATGGCGCCCGACGAGGCGGCCGAGGCCCTGCGCGAGCTCGACCCCGAGACCCGCGACGAGCTACTCGAGGCCATGGACCCCGCCATCGCCGCCGAACTGGTCGTTCTCCTCGGCTATCCCGAGGAATCGGCCGGCGGCTCGATGACGACCGATGTCGTGGCCATGCATCGGGGAGCCACCGTGGCCCAGACCCGCGAGCACCTCGTCGCGCTGGGCGAGGACGCCCATGAGCTCACGGCCATCACCGTCGTGGACGACGACGGGGCGCTGGTGGGCGATGTCGGCGCCATGGACCTGTTCCTGGCCGCGCCCGAGGGCAAGCTCGAGGCGCTGATCGAGGACGACGAGCCGGTCTGCGTGCGGGCCGAGGCTTCGTTCGAGGACGTCGTCGAGGCGCTCGTCGAGGCGCGGAGCCCGTCGGTCGTGGTGGTCGACGAACACGGCCGTCCCCTGGGGCGGATCGTCGCCGACGACGTCGTCGACGCGCTGTTGCCGACGCGTGGTCGCGTCAGGTTCCCGAGGCTGCTGCGTGACTGAACCGACCGCGCCCGAGCCGACCGGGTCGGCGTCCTCGTCGGTGGCACCGCCGCCGACGTCGTCGGTCGCGCCCGTCGGTCCGGGCGAGCCCGTTGCGCCGGTCACCCCGGTGGTGGCGGCCGCCGATGGCGGCGAGGCGGGGACGCCGACGGCGGCCACACCGACTCCCGCGGCCACTCGGTCGCGACGGGGCCTGCGCCGCCGCCGGCCCCGGTGGCTCATCTACCTGGCCATGCTCGGACCGGGTTTGATCGCCGCCAACGCCGGCAACGACGCCGGTGGGATCGCGACCTACGCCAACGCCGGTTCGCAGTTCGTGTACCGGACCCTGTTCGTGATGGTGCTCGTGACGGTCGGCCTCGTGGTCGTGCAGGAGATGTCGGCCCGACTGGGTGCCTTCACGGGCGAGGGGTTGATGTCGCTGATCCGGGAGCAGTTCCCGTTGCGACTGGCCGCCTTCGCGGTGACGGCGTTGGTCGTGGCCAACGTCGGGCTGGTCGTGTCCGAGTTCGCCGGCATCGGCGCCGCCTTCGAATTGTTCAACGTGTCGCGCTATGTCTCCATCCCGATCGCCGCCCTGTTGATCTGGGGCGTCGTGGTGTTCGGCACGTACCGCTACGCCGAGCGCGTGTTCCTGCTGCTCAGCTTCGCCTTCATCGCGTATCCGATCGCGGCGGTGATGAGCCATCCCGACTGGCACGAGGTCGCCGTCAACCTCGTGTGGCCGCACTTCGTGGCGTCCAAGGCCTATCTGCTGCTCGTCGTGGCCCTCATCGGCACCACCATCACGCCGTACATGCAGCTCTACCAGGCGGCGGCGGTGGCCGACCGAGGCGTCGACGAGGAGGACTACCCGGCCACGCGCTTCGACTCGGTGAGCGGATCGATCTTCGCCAACCTGGTCAGCATCAGCATCATCATCGCCACCGCCGCCGCCATCGGCGGCTCAGGCATGCTGACGTCGGCCAAGGAAGCGGCCCAGGCCCTGGTGCCGGTCGCCGGCGTGCACGCCGAGGCCTTGTTCGGCATCGGCCTGTTGGGGGCCTCGGCGCTGGCCGCCGCGGTCGTGCCGCTGTCGACGGCCTACGCCGTGGCCGAGGCCATGGGCGTCGAACGGTCCGTGTCGCGGCGGTTCCGCGAGGCGCCGCTGTTCCTCGGTCTGTTCACGGGGCTGATCGTGATCGGGGCGTCGGTCGCCCTGCTGCCTGTCAACCTGATCTCGCTGCTGTTGGCCATGCAGCTGCTGAACGGGTTGATCACGCCCATCGTGTTGGTGTTCATCCTCATCCTGGCCAACCGCCGCTCGGTCCTCGGCGATGCCGTCAACGGCCCCCGCTTCAAGGTCGTGGCCACGATCTGCGTCATCGTGGTCGGGCTGTTGGCCCTGGCCGTCGTCGTGGTGACGGTGCTCGGCTGGTTCGGCATCGGCACCTGAGGCCGGCCGTCTGGCTGGGGGAGGGTCAGACCCGCCCGAAGTACATGCCCTCGCCGGCCCAGTAGTGGATGCTCTCGTAGGTCACGGTCGCGCCGGTGTGGGGCGCGTGCACCATGGTGCCGCCGCCGACGTACATGCCGACGTGGCTGATCGAGCCGGCCGAGCTGCCGTAGAAGACGAGGTCACCGGGCTGGAGCTGGCCCTCGGAGATGTGGGCGCTCATGTTGTACTGGCCCTGGGCCGAGTGCGGGAGGCCGACGCCGGCCCGACCCCATGCCCACATCGTGAGTCCCGAGCAGTCGAAGGCCACGCCGGGTGTGGCGCCCGCCCAGACATACCGGACACCGATCTGGCTGATGGCGGCGGCCACCGCGGCGCTGGCGCCCGAGCCCGGGGGCGGGGGAACGTGTCCACCACCGCCAGCCGAGCCGCCACCGGTCGTGCCGTGCGGGGTCGTCTTCGGGTTGGAGACGGCTACGACGACGGCCTGGCGCTGGGCCACGGCGGTGGCGGCGGCCCGGGCCTGAGCCTGAGCAGCGGCCTGCTGATCGACGAGCTGTTTGACCCGACCCGTGGCCTGGGAGTTGAGCTGCACCTGCTTGGCGACCGCGGCGCGTTCCTGGCTGGTGGCGCTGGCCAGCTGGTCGGCGAGCTTGGCGGCCGCGGCGCGGGCGGCGTTGAGCTGGTCCAGCTGGGCGTCGGCGTGGTGACGCGTGGCGGCCAACTTCTCGATGAGGTCCTGGCGGTTGCCGGCGGCGGCCTCGAGGTACCCCTTGCGCTCGGTCGCCGTGTCGCCCTCGCTCGTGAGCACGGCCTCGAGGGCAGGGGTGTCGTCGCCCTCCATGTAGGCCTGGACGGCGAAGCCTCGGAGCTGCTCGGAGTCCTTGGCCAGCTCGGCCTTGGTCCGGTCGAGCTGGTGCTGGGCGTCGGCGATGTTCTTGTCGGCCTGGACCAGGCCCGCCTTGGCCGAGTTGTACCGCTCGTCGAGGGCCTCGAGCTTGGCGTCCAACTGGTTCAGTTGGGCCGAGATCTGAGCCGCTTGGGCCTTGGCGTCGCCGAGGGCGTCGGCTCCGGCCGGACTCGGCAGCACGACGCCGAGGGTCACCATCAGACCGGCGATCACCGAGACGGTGGCACGCCAGGGGTGGTTCAGAACGCGGGAGCGGGAGGTCGAGGTAGCCATGCGTTGTTACGAAACCATTGCAGATCGTGCGACGAAATTCCAGTCATCGGTGTCCTGTTGGGCACCGGAATGCAACGAAGGACACGGCTTCGCAACAACTGCAACGGTGTAGTAGCACGCTGACCGTCGCCATTTACCCGTTCTGACGTGGGAATTCGCACCTGTGGCCGCCCCGAGCGGCCGGTGGGGCCGGCCGCCGACCCGACGGGGCCGGGAGCCTGATCCGGGCTTCAGGAATCAGTCAGGGAGCGCCGTCGGGGCCCGGTGCTCGCCGTAGAGATCCGCGGGGGCCTGACCCGTGTAGGCGTCGCCGTAGGACCAGTCGGGCTGCTTCTGGGCGTGCCGTTCGTCGACGATCGCCTCGCCCTCGGTGATCGATCGCAGCTCGGCCACGAGCGCCGGCTCGACCCCGGGGCTGCGACCCACGAGCCGGGCGTCGACCAGGTCGCCGAAGCGCTCGAGCAGACCCCCGACGACGACCTCCTGCTGGGAAGCCAGGAAGCATCGAGCTCCGTCGGCGACGGTGTCGACCCGCTCGCGGATGGCGGCCAGATCGCCCTCGTCGGCGCGTCCTCTGCTCAACTTGTCGAGCAGCCCGCTCAGAGCGAGGCCCCCCTGTTTGCACGGTGTGCACTGACCGCAGGACTCGACGGCGAGGAAGTGCGACACACCGGCGACGACCGCGACCAGGTCGTCGCGGTCGTCATAGACGATGAACCCGGCCGACCCGAGGCCGCTGCCGATGGCGGCCAGGCCCTCGTAGCAGAGCGGCGCATCGAGCTGGTCGGCCGGGATGAGCCGGTTCGAGACCCCGGGCAGGACCGCGGCGATGGCCCGCTCGGGCAGGGCGCCGCCGCTGATCGTCTCGATCACCTCGCGCAGCGGCGTCCCCATCATGAACTCGGCCACGCCGGCTCGTTGGACGCTGCCGGTCACCGTGCACACCATCGTGCCCGGCGATGCGTCGGTGCCTTCGGTGCGGAACCACGAGCCGCCGCGGGCGATGATGCCGGGCACGTTGGCCAGGGTCTCGACGTTGTCGACCAGCGCGGGCGGGGCGTCCTCGCCGGCGTCGCCGGCCATCTCGACGTGGCTGGACTGACCGCTGCCGCTGGTGCGGTCGGCCTCGGTCTCGACCACCTCGTCGACCCCGCGCCGAAACGGCGGGGCGATGCGGGGGAAGGGGTAGCGGCCGTCGATGGTCTCGAGCAGCGCCGTCTCCTCGCCGTACAGGTACTCGTCGGGACCCTCGAACACGACAAGTTCGATGTCACGGTTCCAGCCCGCCGCCTCGATCTCGGCCATCGCGCTCGCGAACCCGGCCGACGACGTCGCCGAAGGACCGCTTCAACCCGAACACGATCCGGTCGGCCCCGACGGCGATGGCGGCGATGAGCGCCCCCTCGATGACCTCGTAGGGATCGAGTCGCAGGATCGTGCGGTCCTTGAAGGTCCCCGGCTCGCCTTCGGCGCCGTTGACGACGACGGTCGTGGGTTCGATGGCCGACGCGTTGGCCCGGACCGTCCGCCACTTGATGTGGGTCGGGAAGCCGGCCCCGCCCCGACCACGCAGGCCGGCGGTCTCGAGCTCGTCGATCAACGCCTCGGGTTCGACCTCCCGGGCCACCTCGAGGCCACGACCACCGCGGCGCTTGATGTGCTCGTCGAGCGTGCGAACCGGTTCGGGGGGCAGAACGCGATGCACCTGGGTCATGGCATCCACGATCCCTTTTCGGGAGCAGACGACACAAACCATCGCGACCCCTCGATGACCACCGGCTCGACATCCCGTCGCCAGGCCGAGGGCGAGATGCCGGCTAGTCCTTCTTCAACACGAGGCACTGAGCTCCGGCGGGGTAGCCACCGAACGAGTACCGCTCGAGATGGCTCAGGATCTCGTCGGTGGAGAACTCGGGGAAGCCGTACAGCTGACGAGTGTCCCCTTGTTCGAGCGTCATCCCCGACAACGACACGAGCGCCGCCACATCGGCGTTCACCCCCCACTCGTTGCTGGTTCGCGAGGTGAACGGGCTCACGTTGAAGAACAGGTCCACGGTCATGACCAGCCGTCCGCCAGGCCTGAGCACCCGCCGCAGTTCGGCCATCAACGACTCGTACTCCTCGGGTGGGATGTGCTCGATCGTCGAGATCGAATAGGCGACGTCGTAGCTCTCGGCGCGCAACTTCGCTTGCTGCAGGGTCGAGCCGATGAACGTGACGTTGGTCTTGAAGGCCCGGTTGAGCGTCGCGATCGATCCGGCATCGACGGGCCATCCCAGTCCGCTCGCATCCTCGCCCGGGTCGACGTTCGTGACGTCGACACCCTCGGAGGCCAGGACGAACTGCAGGCCCGAGTTGCTTCCGCCGATCTCGAGGGCGTGCAGGCCTCGTCGGGGCGCGATCTCGTAGTACGCCCAGGGGAACTCGAACCGTCTCGTCTCGTTGTTGACCTGGAAGCCGAACGGCCCGCGCAGCTGCGGCACGCGCCGACCCATCCGTGTGAGCATCGAGTGAGGCAGGAGCCGCTCCACCGGCCGTATCCGCCCTTCGGGCGCGCCCCACCGCTCGTTCCACTGGATGTAGCGGTCGGGTAGCGCGGTCGTGGCGAGCACGGGAGCTCCAGAGGGTTGGTCAGCTGGTCGTGGGGGCGTCGGCAGACGGAACGTTGGAAGTCCGGCCGCCGGCGTCCGGCGCGGTTGACGGGCCGGTGCGACGTTCGACGGTGGCGGGCGGGAACGCGATCTGCCCCCATGACTCGTCCCACGCCTCGACGCCCCCGTCGCTGTTGACCGTCGGGGCGATGTCGAACTCCATGACGTTTCCGAGCATGTCCAAGAAGTTGCCCGTCCCGCTTCCGATCCCAATGGCGATGCTGAGGACGTATGTGCCGGGTGCCAGCGGCGGATCCGGCATGTGGACCACGAACTCCGTCTCGATTCCGGGTCGGACGCTCTGAGGAGGGCTCGAGAAGGCCGAGCCCAGCTTCACCCCGTGCGGTGTCTCGATGCTCATCGACAGCACGAGTCCGTCCAGAGGTTCGCTCGCGACGACCGTCAAGGCGTAGGTCAGCCCTTCGGCTCGGGTGAAGGCTCGAGCCTCCGTGAAGATGTCGATGGCGACGAAGCGGATCCGCTCGCCGAGACCGGCTTGGGACCGGGGTGCCTTGGCCAGATCCGGGTGCATCGTTGCGAGCTGGGAGTGCGCGCCGTATGCCGCCAACACCTCGCTGACCGAGCCGATCTGGGCCAGCCGACCGTGGTCGAGCAGGGCGGCGCGGGTGGCCACCTGCTCGACCAGGCTGGCGTTGTGCGAGACGAGGACCGCGGTTCGCCCCGTCCTCGCGAGCTCCGTCACCTTGGCCAGGCACTTCTCCTGGAAGGTGGCGTCGCCGACGGCCAAGACCTCATCGAGCAGGAGGATCTCTGATTCGAGGTGGGCGGCGACGGCGAATGCCAGACGGACCTGCATGCCGCTCGAGTAGCGCTTCACAGGGGTGTCGAGGAAGTTCTCGACGCCGGCGAAGGCGACGATGGCGTCGAACTGGCGCGTGATGCTGTCCTTGGTCATGCCGAGGATCGAGCCGTTGAGGAAGATGTTCTCGCGACCGGTGAGCTCGGGGTGGAAGCCGGTGCCGACCTCGAGCAGCGACCCGACGCGACCCCAGAGCAGAACCTCACCCGACGTGGGATCGGTGATGCGGGTCAAGAGCTTCAACAGCGTGCTCTTGCCGGCCCCGTTGCGACCAATCAGTCCCAGAACGGTTCCGCGCTCGACGTCGAAGCTGACATCCTCCAGGGCCCAGAACTCTTCCCTCTCGGACCGGCGAAGGGGGTGCTTCAGTCGGTCGAGGGCGACCTCGGCCAACGTGATGTGGTCGGAGCGGTTGTGGCGGATCGTGTACGCCTTCGACAAGCCACGGACTGAGAAGGCGAGATCGCTAGATGACATCGGCGAACTGGCGCTCCATGCGGTTGAACATGGCGAGTCCAACGATGAGTACGAGCAAGGATGCGAGGGTGGCATAGCCGGCGAGGGCGAGGCTCGGCACGTTGGTGTCGATGAGGCTCCAACGGAAGCCCTCGAGCAGACCCGTGAGCGGATTCAGCTCGAATATGAGCTTGGCGCTCGATGGCACGGCGGCCAGGGAGTAGGCGACGGGGCTCGCGAACAACAGGAACTGCACCGCAACGGGCAGGACGTACTGGACGTCCCGGTATCGCACCATCAGCGCCCCGGCTCCGAGCCCCACTCCGAGACCTAGGGCCACCACGAGCAGCAGCCACGCGGGCAACAGCAGCAGAGCCGGGCCTGGGGCGACGCCGTACACCGCCATGAGCACCCCGGTGAGCACCAAGGACACCACGACATCGAGCAGCGTCGACAACACGGTGGAGAGCGGCAGGAGCAATCGCGGGAAGAACACCTTTTGGACGAGCGAGGCGTTCCCGACCAGGACCCCACCGGCTCGGGTCAGCGTGTTGCTGAAGGCGTTCCACGCCGTCATGCCCGCCAGGCTGAACACGAAGTAGGGGATGCCATCGGGGGCGGGCAGGTTGGCCACGCTCCCGAACACGAACGAGAGGATCCCGGCGGCCAGCAGCGGCTGCAGCACCACCCAGGTCACGCCCAGGGCGGTCTGGCGATAGCGCAACGTCACATCGCGGGCGGCGAAGCGCACGAGGAGCTCGCGGAACTCCCACAGCTCTCGCGGATTGGTCGGCAGCCAACCCTTCCGCGGTCGGATGGTGAGCAGCGGCTTCGTTAGCGGCGGCTCGGTCACCGGCCGAGCGTACTCCCGCCCTCACGGCGGCTAGACGGACGGCGTCGCCGACCCATGGCGCGCCGAGCGAGGCGGGCGGCGTCGGCCGAGAGCGACGCCGGCTCCGGGGCGCGAGCCAAGGCGACCTCGATGGCGTGGTTGATCGCGGCCGCTGCCACCTCGGCGCTGTGGGCCTGGTGCAGCCGGGCCTGACCGCCTCGCTGCAGGCGGTCTCGCAGTGCAGGGTCGGTGGCCAACCGGATGATGGCGTCGGCCACTTCAGCGGCGTCGTCGCCACTGAGCACGTCGACTCCCGTCGTGGCACCGGTGGCGCGGGCGGCTTCGGGTCGTCGTCGCGACGGGGCACGCGGTGGCCCACGCCTGCAGGATCGTGGTCTTGGCTCCGGTGACGACGAAGGCGGGCACGAGAGACTGGCCCGCCGCCCGGTAGTACGGCCGGATGTCCTCCACGCTCCCGATGTAGCGGAACAGCTCGGGCGGGAGCCCGCTCAGCATCGGGTTCGGTCGCTCACGGCTGATCGCCGAAAGACGCAGACCAGCGGGTCGGTCCGGCCGGTCGAGCAGGGCCAGGCCGATGCGATGCAGGCCATCGGCATTGCGCTCCGATTCGATCGCGCCCACCACCAGCACGTCCATCTCGCCGGCGTCGGGGGTGGGCACGACGGGCTCCTCCCACTCGGTCGTGTCGATGCGATGTGGCACGACCATGACCTCTGAGCGGGGCAGCTTCCGTCGGCCCCAGCCGACCTCCTGATCGCTGATCACCACGGCGACCGCCGGCGGAGCCGTCGATCGGCGTCGGGCGAGATCCTCATAGCCGAGCAGCGACGTCCCCTTCCACGAGCGCTGATGCTCGGGCAATGGCGTGTGGTCTTCTTCGATGAACGAGACGGTGGGGAACGACGTGGTCAACAGCGTGGAGCTCTTCGCCCGGCGGATGGCCCATGGCCACGACGACTTCGGTGTTCCAGGCCGCCAGCCGCCGGGCCAGCTCGTGGTGCCAGTCGGCCGTGTCCGGGCGCCCGAGCAGCTTCTCTGACGCTCGCGCCACCCGGTCCCGCCGGGAGAACTCCCTGGTCTGGGTCGGTATCTCCACGACCTCGGCCAGCCCCGCCAACCAGCCCCAGTCCGGCTCGTACTGAGGCTGGTCAGGTCGCAGGTAGACGAGGAGGACGTCGTGATCGCGGCTGAGCTGGCGCGCCAGCTCGACGTAGCGGGGGTAGAACCCGTTGTTGCGCACGGCGGGCGAGAGTGCGCATCCGGTGAGCACGACGATCCGTCGCCGGAGCGGGGCCGGTCCCGCCTTCACCGAGTCGCCGTTCCTGCGATCGGAGGGCGAGCCCTTCGGCGCGAGCCCGCTGGCCTCGCGGAAGGCGGCGACGAGATCCCGCCCGGCGCGGTCGACGGCGTAGGTCTCGACCGCCCGCCGTCGTGCCCGTCGGCCCAGCTCCGCTCGGCGGTTCGGCGAGTCGGCCAACGCACCGATGGCGGCGGCCAACGCGGAGCCGTCGTAGGGGGGCACCAGCACGGCCGCCCCGCCCGTGACCCACGCGATCGAGCCGGACGCCGTCGTCACGACTGCGGACCCGCAGGCCATCGCCTCAACGAGGTTGAAGCCGAACTGCTCGACCCAATAGGGCGTGGGGAGGCTCGGCATGACCACGACGTCCGCTGATCGGTAGACCTCGGGCATGCCCACCGTCGCGATCCAGTCCGAGAAGTGGACCGACTGGGTCAGCTCCAGCGCGGCAACGGCCCGCCTGATCCGGCCGAGCTCGGGTCCGGCGCCGTGGATGACGAGCTTGATCGAGGGATCGGCGACCAGCCTCGGCGCCGAGCGCGACGACGAGCTCGACCACGCCCTTCTCACGAACGAGGCGGCCGGCGTACACGACGGCGCATGCTCCGTCAGCTACGCCCCATTCCCGTCGAAGGGCCGGCGACGGCGGACCCGGCTCGAAGAGATCCGTGTCGACGGCCGGCGGGATCACGCGCACCCGATCAGCGGGCACGCCCTCCAGAACCGAGAGCGTCGGCGCGCCTCTGGTGAGTTGGCGACGAACAGATCGGCGTGGCGCCGTACCTCGTCCTTGACGCGAGCCAGCCCGTCGGAGTCCTCGTAGCGGAAGGGCAGGTTCTCGAACACCGAGACGACGACCCGTGTGTCCGGGTGGGCGACGCCATAGCGGCAGGCCAACAACGTCGACGGCTGGGAGGTCTCCCGGGCGTTGATCAGCCTGACGTCCGGCCCCAGGGCCCGCTCGAACCCGATGAGATGGCCCACGGGCCGCCCGGCGCGGTCTTCGAGGATCCGTCCGGCCGTACCTCCGAGCGGGATGCGGCCGAGCTGGTCGAGGACCGAAGGCAGCAACTGGACCGGAAAGGCGAGGTCGCCGACTCCGTAGGGGGTTCGGGGTCTAGCCCCCACCGCCCGCGCCCGGATGAGACCCTCGCGGTGGAGCCGGTCGAACAACAGCAGCTCGCGCCCTTCGAGGTCGTCGTTGCGCACGATCACCACGTCGAGGGGCGACGCAGGATCGACCGGGGGTGGTACCACCTCAACTCGCCCGGATCATCCGACGACGACCTCGGCCAGCCACGACGTCGACGTGGACGTGGACGTGGACGGCCAGATGTTGGAGCAGATCGTGATCGACGCCGACGTCGCGGTCATGAGCCGACACTAACCGGGGGTCATTCACCGGTCGGGCGCGTCGGTTCGGCGCCGATGCCGCCCGATCCGATCGCAAGGAGGTGCCGGTCCAGAGCCCACCGCCGTCCCGCTCGTGAGAGCCTGCTGCCCGTGAGCTCGACCGATGACCGCACCCGGCCCGCGCCGCTCCGGCTGGCCATGAGCTCGTACTACTTGCCGAGCGAGAGCAAGATCGGTGCCGGCTACATGGCCCACCGATTGGCGCAGGTGATGGTCGAGCGCGGTCACGACGGTGACGATGTTCAGCCCCAGCGCGCGTCCTGACGACGCCACCTACACCCATGTGCACCGTCCGCTGACCGGCACGATGCGCATCTTCCAATGGGCCCGCGAGGTGCGCCACCTCGATCTGTCGGCCTTCGACGTGTTCCACGCCCACGGCGACGACTACCTGCGGGTGGGGCGAGCTACGCCCGCCCACGTGCGGACCATGCACGGCTCGTGCCTGTCAGAGGCGCTGCACATCCACGGGGCCGAAGAACCGCGTCCGCATGGCGGCGCTCGGGCTCACCGAGGTGGTGGCGACCTTCGGTGGCCGACGAGACGGCGTTGGTGTCGAAGAACACGCGTCGCTGGTTCCCCTGGGTCCATCGCGTGATCCCCAACGGCGTGGACACCGAGCTGTTCCACCCAGGGACCAAGGAGGATCGCCCCACCATCGTGTTCGTCGGGACCTACGAGCGGCGCAAGCGGGGTCGGCTGCTGATGGAGGCGTTCGCCCAGCAGGTGGCACCGACCGTTCCCGGTGCCCGCTTGTGGATGGTCTGCAGTGACGCCCCCGACGCACCTGGTGTCGAGGTGCTCGGCCGCCTGAGCGAGGACGAGCTGGCCGATCGCTATCGACGAGCGTGGGTGTTCTGCCTGCCCAGCACCTACGAGGGCTTCGGGGTGCCCTACATCGAAGCCATGGCGTCGGGCACGGCGGTGGTGGCATCGCCCAACCCGGGTGCCCGCGAGGTCCTCGACGAGGGCCGCTTCGGCCGCATCGCGGGAGACGAGATCCTGGCCGACACGCTGATCGATCTGCTCGTCGACCAGCGGGGCCGCGAGGTGCTGTCCTCGGCCGGCCTGGCGCGGTCGGAGAACTACGACTGGAACCGTGTAGCCGAAGCCTACGAGTCGCTGTACCGCGACATCCTCACGCCGACGTCGTGAGTCGCCAGGCGCCAGGTCACGTGGCCAGGACGGCCCGCTGGTAGCGCTCGGCGTAGGCGCGTTCGAGGACCACCCACGAGTGGGCGTGCAGCGTGGCGGTCGCCTCGGGGGAGCTGGTCGGGTGCTGCGCTCGCTCGGCCAGGACGGCGGCGATGCGATCGGCCAACGAGCGCGGATCGTCGGGTTCGACCAGCTGGGCGAGGGGCCCCTCGGGCAGGAACTCGGCGACACCGCCCACGTCGGAAGCGATCACCGGTGTGCCGGCGGCGAGCGCTTCGAGCACGACGATCCCGAAGGGCTCGTGCCGCGACGGAAGGACGAACAGGTCGGCCCCCCGGAACAGCGACTCGGTGGATCGTCGGTCGGTCGGACCGAGGAACGTCACTCGATCGTCGATGCCGATCTGGGTCGGCGCGCCGCTCGAGGGCCGACCGTTCCGGGCCGTCCCCGGCGAGCAGCAACCGATGGGTCGAGCTCGCCCTGTTGGACGAGGAGGGCGAAGGCGTCGAGCAGCACGTCGAAGCCCTTCTGGGGGACGAGGCGCCCGACGCCCAACACGTAGGGCTCGGCTTCGCGGTGGGGTCGGGCCGCGTCCAGATCCGAGGCCGTGACCCCGTTGTGGATCACGTCGGCCCGAGGCCCGAAGGGCCGTCCGTACCAGTCCTCGGCCTCGGCCAGCGTGTGGGCCGAGCAGGCCGTGATGACGTCGGCTCGGCGCAGGAGCAGGCGCAAGGTCCGGCGGGCCCACCTCGACCGTTGGTACAGGCCAGCGGCGTCCATGGTCAGCTCGCCCTGCATCGTCACGACCAGCGGCAACCGCAGGATCCTTGACGCCTGCAGCGCGTACCAGCCGGCCGGGCTGACGCACTGGATGTGGATGATCTGGCAGCGCCGCTGCCGCAGGATCCACACGAACCGACCCAACGTCCACGGCGCGAGCACCAACGCGGCCACCAGCCGTCTGAGGGGCAGGGCCGGGCTGCGGAAGACGAATCGGTGCACGTCGAGCCCTTCGTAGATCTCGCGCGACGGCAAGGACTTGGGCCACTGCATGGTGACGATCGTCGGCTCGAGCCCGGCCGCGACCTCGGCGTGCGCCAGCTGTCGCACCAGCTCTTCGACCCCACCCTTGTGGGGGTGGAACGAGCTGGCGAACAGCGCGACCCGGGTGGGGTTTCCCGATGGCCCATGTCTCTTCACCGGCTCGGGACTGTACCGAGCCGATGCGCCCCGACCTGGTTCCGTGTCCGCTCGATCGGGTAGCCGTCGGGCGGTAGGGGCCGGAGTATCGTCGCCGCGTGACCGAGGTCAGCGTCGTGATCCCCGCGTACAACCCCGGTCCGTGGTTGGCCGAGGCGCTCGAGTCGGTCCGGCGTCAGACGTTCACCGATTGGGAGGTCGTGGTCGTCGACGACGACTCGACCGAGGACCTGACGTGGGTGAGCGACGTCGACACCAACGTGCGGCTGGTGCGTCAGGCGCACGGGGGCGCGTCGGTGGCTCGCAACCGCGGCGTGCTCGTCTCAGCCGGCTCGCTGATCGCCTTCATGGATCAGGACGATCTGTGGACCGTCGACAAGCTGGCGCACCAGGTGGCGGCGCTCGCCGCCTACCCGTCGGCCGGCATGTGCTTCTGCGACCTCGAGGTCTTCAGAGCTACAGCCGACGCCGACCTGACCGGCTCAGACAAGGGCGAGCCACCCCTCGTTCTCCTGCTCGACGAGGGCATCGAGCAAGCTCATCGGGGCGAGCCGGCCATGTCGCGGCTCCAGCGGTCGCTGCGCTGCTTCGGCTCGGCCTTCGTGGTCCCCAGCACCGTCATGGTCCGACGTGACGCCCTCGCCGCCACCGGCCTGCTCGATCCGTGGTCGCCGTTCACCGGCGACTTCGACTTCCTGATCCGCCTGGGGAGCAGCGCTCCGGTGGTCCGGATCGATTCGGTGGATGTCTGGTATCGCCAGCACACCAGCAACTTCTCGCTGCAGTACGACCTCGGTCGACGGGAGCTGACCGGGATGCGCGAGCGCTACCTCCGCTATGCCGATGCCCAGGACGATCGGCCGTTGCGGCGCGAGGTCAACGCCACGCTGCGGCGCCCCCGCCGGCTCTACGCCTGGCAGGCCCTCGATCGGGCCCGCCTGTCGTGGAAGGACAAGGACATCCGTTCCACCGGCTATCACCTGGCGCGGGCCGCCGCCTTCGACCCTCGCGTGGCGCTCAGCGCCGTTGGCATCGGGCCCAAGCGGCGAGACGACGACTCGCCCGCCGGCGCCGGGCGGTCCGCCGCGAGCGACGGCCCCGACGAGGCGACCGCATGAGCGTCGCCCTCGTGCTCCCGAGCTACGAGCCGTTCGAGGAGGCCAGCGGCGCGTTGTCCATCATCGTCCGGCATCTGGCCCTCGAACTGACTGCCCGGGGCGGCCAGGTCGTCGTGGTGGGCCCGGCGCCCCGTGGCGACTGGGACCACGGGGTGGAGGTCGACCTGATCGCCGCCCCTTCGCTGGCGCAGCGGGCCGTCGATCGCGTGGGCCGGCTCGGAGATCCCGATCGGGTGGCTCGGCGCTACCAGACCCAGGTCGCAGCTCGTTGTCGCGACATCGATCACGTCGTCGTCATGAACGACGTCGAGCTGGCGGTGGCCGTCGCCTCGTCCCTCGAGCGCGGCTGGCGCGGCGACCATGGTGTTCGCGCAGAACGAGGTGCAGCCGGGCCGCGCCGATCCGGGCGCGGTGCGGGGCCTGGCCGGGATGCTCGCCTGCAGCCCGTACATCCAGGACTGGCTGACCGAGCGGTATGACGCTCCCGCCGGCTGGGTCCACCTCGTGGCCAACGGGGTCGACGTCGACCTCTTCGCCGGGGTGGCCCGACCCGACCACGCGGGAGCGTCGGGGGCCTTCGTCGGTCGGATCGACCCCAACAAGGGGATCCTGGAGCTGTTGGAAGCCACCGCCGAGGCTCGTCGTCGAGGCCTGGCCTTCGGGTTGCGCATCGCCGGACCGATCGCGCCGTGGGGCCTGCCCCCGTCCGAGCACGCCGCCTTCGCCCAGGAGTTCCGCGACGCGGTGGGCAGCGCCGGGGCCGACCATGTCGGGGCCGTCGACCGGGCGGCCACGGCGGCGATGATGGCCGCCGCCGACATCGTCTTCGTGCCGTCGGTGAGCGAGGAGCCCTTCGGGCTGGTGGCGGTCGAGGCGTTGGCCTCGGGCGGTGCCGTGGTCGTATCGGACCGGGGCGCGTTGCCGTGGATCGCGGGGGATGCGGCCATGGTCGTGGAACCAACGGCAACGGGGTTGTTGGGCGCCATCGAGACGCTGACGTCGGACACGGCCTTGCGCCTCGAGCTCTCGCGGCGCGGTCGCCAGCGCGCCCTCGACTTCCAGTGGTCGCACTCGGCCGACCAGTTGCTCGACGCGCTGGGCGCGGACGTCGGCCGATGACGGACATGAGTCGATGAGACGTCAGACGATGACCGAGCTCCAACGATGACCACGCGTGACCTGACGGTCGGGCTCGTGCGAATCGCGGCTCGGGGGACGAGGGCGGGCACGGTGCTGCCGCTCGGGATGACGACCCGGATCTATGGCTCGACCGACAAGGGCCGCCACGGCTACGTGACCGGGTACGTCGACCATCTCGGCCCGCGCCGCTGGCGGACCCGACGGGTGCTCGAGATCGGTGTTGGCGGCTACGAGTCGCGTCAGCCGGGAGGCTCGCTGCGCGTGTGGCGCGACTACTTCCCGCGTGCCGTCGTCGTCGGCATGGACATCGCCAGCAAGGACGTGCGCCTGGGCGATCGCGTGCGCTTCGTGCAGGGAGATCAGGCCGAGGCGGCTGATCTCGACCGCGCCCTCGAGGCCCTCGGCGGCGCCCCCGATGTCGTGATCGACGATGGATCGCACCTGGCCGAGCACGGGGCCATCTCGTTCGCGCACCTCTTCGCGTCGATGGGGTCAGGATCGCTCTACGTGATCGAGGACC
Source organism: uncultured Microthrixaceae bacterium (assembly GCA_963734965.1). GTDB lineage: Bacteria > Actinomycetota > Acidimicrobiia > Acidimicrobiales > Acidimicrobilacustridaceae > UBA4742. The sequence continues at coordinate 2,277,563 of CAVTJK010000004.1, forward strand.
TGCACACGTCGTACTGGCCGAGCTACGGGGGTGCCGTGCCGGCGCCTGAGGACTCCGCCGTCGGTCTGCTCCGCTCGCTGGTGGACGTGGTCCAGGCCGCCGATCCGGTGTTCGAATGGCTCCCGGATCACCCCGCTCCGGCGGTCGACCGGGCCGACATCGCCGCCGTCGACATCCGCCCGGGCATCGCCTTCATCACCAAGGCCTGAGCGGTTCGCTCACCCGGCGCGGACGTACGGCCATTGGTCTATGTTCACGACGACTTCGACGACTCAGGAGTGACCCGATGGCCGACCTGATCACCCTCAAGTTCGACGACGCCCACGGCGCCCAGGCCGCCATGTCGGCGGTGCGGGCCCTCGCCGAGCTCAACTACGCCTGGATCGACGATGTGGCCATCGTCGAGAAGCACAAGTCGGGCCGCGTCGCCACCCACAGTCCGCACGGCTCGGTGACCCAGAGCGCCTGGTGGGGCGCCCTCCTCGGGATCCTGCTGTTCTGGTGGTTCCCACCGGGCTGGTTCCTGGCCGGCTGGGTCGGGGGTGCTGCCATAGGCGGGGCCATCGGCAAGGCCATGAAGGACGCCGGGCTCGACGAGAAGATGATCGACGACGTCAAGGCCCAGCTCACGCCCAACTCATCGATCCTGCTGCTCATCGGGGCGTCGGGCGACGCCGATCAGATGGCCCGGGCCTTCGAGCCCTACCACCCGGTCAGCGTGACCCGTCACCAGATCGACGACAAGACGATCGACGACCTCAAGACCAAGTTCGAAGACGTCGAGACGCCGCCACCGCCACCGCCACCTGCTTCGACGCCCACGTCAACCTCCTGAGGACGTCGCGCCGCCACGCGGGTGGGGCCCACCATCGCGCGCCTACCAGAACGAGTCGTCGGCTCCGAGGCCGAGTCGCGGGTGGGCGCCCGCGGCGATGGGCTGGCAGTTGCCCCAACCTTCGCCCTCGACCTCTCCGCTGGCACCGCGGTCGATGACGTGGACGAACGTGTCGCGGATCTGGTGCAGCTCCCGGGCCAACGCCGGATCCGAGCAGTCCGCCAGGCGCTCTCCGTCGACATGGAGTTCGCCGCGCCATTCGCCGTGGTGGTGACCCTGCCAGCCGAAGTACAGGCCGGCGCCGAGGTGAAATCCGGTCTCGGTCGGGACCTCGAGCTCGAGGACCCTGGTCTCGCCGCCCTCGGTCGTGATCGTCACCGTCCCTCCCTGGAGGCGGCGGTTGGCGGGATGGAAGCGAAGATCGGGACGGATGTCCGCCAGTCGTTCGATCTGGCCGTCAGGCTGTTCGATGGCCCCGGTCACGCGGTGCTCGGTGTGACCGAAACCGTCGAGGTCGACCACGTGCAGGAACAGGCCGTAGCGGCGGCCGTCGGGTCGCTGCATCAGGATCGGGCACCAGATCATGAAGAACGCCATCTCGCTGATCGGGTCGAACGGGTCGAGGTCGGTCGGCGGAGTGCCGACGTCGTAGCGCACCCCCCACGAGTGGTCGCGCGTCGAGATCCATTCGTCTGGATCGATGTCGTGGCGTTCGCCGTCCACGCTGACCCACCCCGAGGCCACGCCGATCTGGTGGTAGCGGACGAGCTCCGCGCTCACCCGGTAGCCGAGCGGCGTGCGTTGATGCGTGCGTTCCTCTGTCGTAGGCGGCAACACGGCCTCGAAGATCCAGTCGAAGGCGATCGCCTGGCAGTCGTTGGCATCGAGGGCGAAGCGCACCCGCTTCATCGGCTCGAGCACCTCGTAGCGAACGGGACCGATGACGGTGAGGTCGGGCTCGGGCGCCAGGCGCCGGCTGGCCCGCACGGTCAGCTGCTCGACGCCGCGTGAGACACCGCCGTAGCCATCCATGACGTTGCGGTTGAGGTACTTGCCCAGTCCGAACCCGAGTTGCAAGGTCCCGTCACGGCGGGCGGCCATCGCGCAGACCTTCTCGGTCCACGACGGATCGCTCACGCCCACGGTCGCGAAGGTGTCCGCGATCTGGTGGTTGAAGCCCTCGTCAGCCGGGAGGAGCGGTCCGGTCGGATTGGTCATGGTGCGAGCGACGGCCTCGGATGCCGTGACGGTTCAGTCGACGGTGACGGGCTCGTCGGCCAGCAGGTGGCCGAGCGTGGCCAGCTGGCGTCCGGCGCCCCCGAGGGTCAGCTCGAGCTGCTTGGCCCACAGGTAGTAGCGATGCAGGGGGTAGTCGCGGTCGACGCCGACGCCGCCGTGCAGGTGTTGGGCGGCGCGCACGACGCGCTGGCCGGCCTCGGCGGCGAAGAACTTGGCCACCGCCACCTCTTTGGCCGCGGGTCGACCGTCGGCCAGGTACCAGGCCGCCTTCAACGTCGTCAGGCGGATGGCCTCGGTGTCGATGAAGGCGTCCGCGGCGCGTTGGCCCACGGCCTGGAACGTGGCGATCGGGCGGTCGAACTGCTCGCGCGTCGTGGTGTACTCGGCAGTCAGCTTCAACGCCGCCTCGGCCACGCCCGTGACCACAGAACTGATGGCGACGGTCACGTACTCGACCAACCAGCGCAGCGTGGTGGCCTCGGTGTCGAGCGATCCGATCACCGCGTCGGCCTCCACCCGCACGCCGCTCAGCTCGAGCATTGCTTCGGGGATGCGCGTGATCGTGTCCTGCCGTTGCGCGCGTCACGCCGGCCGCACCCGGATCGACGAGGAACAAGCCGATGCGGCCGTCGGCCGTCGCCGCGGGCACGACGATGCGCATCGGCGATCAGCCCGGCCGGGACGCAGGTCTTCAGACCGTCCAACACCCACGCATCGCCCTCGGGCGTTGCCGTGGTGGTCGGGCGCAACGGATCGCCGAGCGGCTCGATCAACGCCGCCGTGAGCACGGCGTCACCGGTGACCACGCCGGGCAGGCTCGCGCTGCGTTGCGCCTCGGTGCCGAACCGGGCGACCGGTGCGGCGCCGTAGGCCAACGTGGCCAGGACAGGCACGGCCGCGGTGGTGCGCCCGACCTGTTCGAGCAGCAGGTCGAGCTCGACCAGTCCGAGTCCCAGGCCGCCCTGCGCCTCGGGTATGGCCACGCCGAGCAGGTTGGCCTCGGCCAGCTGCGCCCAGAGGTCGCGATCGAAGACCTCGTCGGTCTCCTCCAGTGCCTTGAGCCGGGTGGGCGTCGACTGATCGCCGAGCAGCTTGGTGGCCAGGTCGGCGACGGCTTGCTGCTCGTCGGTGAGGGTGAAGTCCATGCGGTGTGGGTCTCCGTCTGCGAAGGCGAATCGTGGGATGAGGATGTGTCGGGCGGGCGGTGAGGGGTGTGGTCAGCGCTTGGCCATGGGCATGCCGAGACCGAACACGCCGATGAGGTCGCGCTGGATCTCGTTGGTGCCGCCGCCGAAGGTCAGGATGACCAGCCCGCGGTAGAGGTGCTCGAGGCGCGAGCGCAAGAGCGCGCCCGGCGAGCCCGTCTTGAGGTAGCCGGGCTCGCCGAGGATCTCGAAGAGCCATCCGATGGTGTCGAGGTAGAGCTCGGTGCCGAACACCTTGGTCGTGCTGGCGTCGGCGATCGACAGCTCCTTGTTCTCGGCCTGCCAGGCGATCTTCCAGTTGATGAGGCGCAGGAACTCGAACCCGGCGTAGGCGCGGGCCAGGTTGTGCTGCACCCAGTCCTGGTCGATGACGCGCCGACCGTCGGGCAGGAGCGTGTCCTGGGCCCACTGGCGCACCTCGGTCAGGGCCTTGTCGACCATGCCGGGGCTGCAGAGCGTGACGCGCTCGTGGTTGAGCTGGTTGGTGATGAGCGACCACCCGTTGTTCTCGCCACCGACGAGGTTGTCGGCCGGCACCCGCACGTCGTCGTAGTGCACGGCGCCGATCTCGTGCTCGCCCATCAGGCGCAACGGCTGGACCTCGATGCCCGGCGTGTCCATCGGGACGATGATCATCGAGAGGCCCTTGTGCTTCTTGACCTCGCTGTTGGTGCGCACCGCGAGCCAGCAGTAGTCGGCGCTCTGGGCGTAGCTCGTCCACATCTTCTGGCCGTTGATGACGTACTCGTCGCCGTCGCGCACCGCCGTCGTGCGGACGGCGGCCAGGTCGGTGCCGGCGCCGGGCTCGCTGTAGCCGATGCAGAAGTGGATCTCGCCCTTGAGGATCTTCGGCAGGAAGAAGTCCTTCTGCTCGTCGGTGCCGAACTGCATGATCGTCGGCCCGACGGTGTTGATGGTCAGCATCGGCACCGGGGCCCCGGCCCGCATCGACTCGTCGAAGAAGATGAACTGCTGCATCGGCCCTCGGGCCTGGCCGCCGTACTCGGTGGGCCAGCCGATCCCCAGCCAGCCGTCAGCCGCCATCTGCTTGACGACCGAGCGCATGGTCGGCCCGGTCAGGTCACCGGCCAGCTTCTCCTGCGTCTCGGGATCGAGCAGCTTCGTGTAGTAGGCGCGCAGCTCGCGGCGCAGTTCTTCCTGCTCGTCGGTGTAGGCCAGGTGCATGGTGGTTCCCCTGTGGACCGGTCGTCGGCGGGGGCCGGCGAGGCCCCCGACTCTGCCTGCACCCTAGTTTCTGATGGGGCGTCAGATCTACGCCGCCTCGGGGCCGACGAAACCCGCTCGCTTCGGACAGGGGACGCTGGGCATGCTCGGGTCATGGCCGAGACCCATTTCGACGAGTGGGTCGCCCTGCGGTACGAGACCTTGTGGCCCGAGCTGTTCGAGCCCTCGGTCGTGGACCCAGCGGTGAGCTTCCTCGCCGACGTCGCCGGTAGCGGCCCGGCGCTGGAGTTCGGGATCGGGACGGGTCGCATCGCCGTTCCGTTGAGCCAGCGCGGCATCCGCGTCGCGGGGATCGAGCTGTCGGCGGCCATGGTCGATCGGCTACGAACCAATCCCGGCGCCTCGGACATCCTCGTGACCGTCGGTGACTTCGCGACGGCCGAGCTCGACCAGAGGTTCACGCTCGTGTACCTCGTGCGCAACACGATCACGAACCTCACGTCACAGGCCGAACAGGTCGCGTGCTTCCGAAACGCCGCGGCGCATCTCGAACCCGGTGGTCATTTCGTCGTCGAGAACTACATCCCCGCGCTCCAGCAGCTCCCGACGGGAGCGACCACCCACACCTTCGTCTCGACGGCCACCCATGTCGGGGTCGAGGAGTATGACGTCGCGACCCAGATCGCCGTCTCCCGTCACTGCTGGCAGATCGAGGGCCAGGTCCGCCGGTTCTCGTCGCCCCATCGCTACCTGTGGCCCGCCGAGCTGGATCTCATGGCCCAGCTGGCCGGGATGCGCCTGAAGGAGCGCTGGAACGACTGGGAGCGCGGCCCGTTCACCAGCGACAGCCGAGAGCACGTCTCGGTCTGGCAGGCCTAGCCCGCGGTCCCTGGAGCTCGAGGCCGCCGCCTACTCGCTGGCGGCGACGGCGGCGACGGCGGCGAGGATGGCGTCGATCGCCGCCGAGGGATGCGAGACCATCGAGACGTGCGACCCGGCCACTTCGGTGATGGTCGAGCCCGCTCGCTCGGCCATGCTGCGTTGGGTGGCCGGGGGGATGACGAGGTCCTCGGTTCCGACGACGGCCCAGCTCGGGATGCTCTTCCAGGCCGCGGTTTCGGTCGTCGAGATGTTGGCCCCCAGCGCGATCGGACGTTGGCTGGCGACGATGAGCCAACGGTCGGCCTCGGACAGGTCCTGGGCGAAGGCCTCGTGCACCGTCGACGGCTTGAGGAACGCTTCGACGTCGCCTTCCGGAGCGCCGGGGTAGCCGACGAGGTCCAACACGGCGGTCGGGTCGGGAACGTCGAGCGCCGAGCCCGACCCACCCAGGATCTGGAAGACCGTCTCTCCGACGTCGGGGATGAAGGCGTCTACGTAGACGAGGGCCTTGACGTCACCGCCGGCTGTGCCGGCGTTGGTGATCACGACGCCACCGTAGGAATGTCCGACGAGGACGACGGGACCGGTCGTGCGTTGGGCCAGGAACGACGCGATGTAGGCCGCGTCGCTGGCCACTCCGTGGAGCAGGTTGGGCGGGGTGAGGACCGTGAACCCCTGACCCTGGAGCTCGGTCGACACGGCGTTCCAGCTCGATCCGTCCGCCCAGGCTCCGTGAACCAGGACGATGGTGGGCTCTGGCATGTTCTCTCCCAGTCTGGACGGGCGACCTTTCGATGCGAGCGGCCGGAACCATCAGGGCCGCGCCTGGGCGCGCACGGTACCGGCGCCCCCCTCTCCTCGCCCAGACTGTCTGGTTCCTGACGCGCGAGTGATCCTCCGGGGGCGCGGAACTCTTGCGGGCATCGCGATCATGTCAGTCCAGCGGCGTCGTGGCCGATCGTGGGCGGGCGTCACCGTTGGGCCCGGGCGTGATGTGGATGAGCTGACCTGGCTCGCGCGTCGTGATCTGGTGCCACACCCCCTTGGGGACGACGATGGCATCGCCGGCCGCCAGGTCGACCGATCGGTCGCCGTCAGTGAGCTCGAGGGTCACGGTGACCCGCCCCGAGATCAAGAAGAGCAACTCATCGCCGTCCGGGTGCATCTCGCCGTCGTGGGGCGGGTCGCCGGCGATCAGCGCGGCGCCGATGGTGTACCCGTCGATGCGCTTCGGGGGCCGGCCCGGCTGCTGCTCGACGATCCGCGCCAGCCGATCGCCGCGATCGAGTCCGACCACCTCGTGGGCCAGGTCGATCCGTCGACCTGGTTCGATCCCCTGTGTCGTCGTCATGTCATCTCCTCCAGCCGGGCCGGGTTCGCCTCTCGATGTGTTCCCCGTAGGGCCTTCTCGGTTCGCGAGCTCGGGATGCCCCAACGCCATCGGGGGGTAGAACGATGACCTCGTGACATCGCTGCTGCTCCTCGTGGCCATCTGGCTGCCGTTCGTCGCGGGCGTTCGCTTCCTGGAGAGCGAACCCGATGGGGCGGGCCGCTCAGGTGGGAAAGGCGGGCGACCCTTCCCGATCCTCACGACGATCGCGGTCGGGCTGGTCCTGGCTGGCCTCGTTGTGCAGGTCGCCTGGTCTCCTTGGCTGGCGGACCTCGAACGCAACCGTCATGCCATCGCGTCGGGCCAGTGGTGGCGGCTGGCCACGTCGTTGGTCGCCCAGGATGGCTGGGTCGCGGGCGGTGTCTCGAACGCCGCCGCCTTGGCCTTTCTGGGCACGACGGCGGAGTGGGTCCTCGGCCGTCGGTTGTGGTTGCTGGCGGCGGCGGCCGGTGTGGTCGGCGGTCAGACCGCGGCAATGGTCATGGACGTGTCGGGCGCGGGCAACTCCATCGTGGTCGTCGGGCTGGCCGCGGCGTTGTCGGTGCGGGTGGTGCGCACAAGTCCTGATCGCGTTGGTCGGATGCTCGCCCTGGTGGCGCTGCTGGCCTCCGCCGTCCTGGTGGGGGTGCGAGACCTCCACGGCTTTGCCGCGCTCGCGGGTGCGGTCGTCGGGCTCGCCGCGACCCCGACCTCGGACCGTCTGCCACCTGCCGGCGCGGCCGCCAGTGGCTAACGCCCCGGCCGGGCGTCAGCCGTCCTGGGCCGCCTGCATCGCCTCGCGCATCCCGTTCACCACCACGGCGAGGTCTTGGGCCGGGCTGAACTGGATCAGCTCGGTTCCGGCCTCGGCCTCGGGGGCGTGGCCAGGCGGGAAGTAGAACGCGTCTCCGGCCTCGACGATCTCCTCGTGGTCGGGGTATCGCATCGTGATGCGACCCTTCAGCACGTATCCCCAGTGCGGGCAGGTGCAGTTGCCGGCAGGCAGGTTCGCGAGCATCGGCGCGAGGTCGTGGGTCTCCCGGATCGACACGAAGTTGACGGTGTAGCCGTCAAGGTCGGCCGAATGATCCACGGCCGCGCCGAAGTCCTCGACGTTGGCGGCGGTGCTCTTGGATACCTTGGGCATGGCTGTCTCCTTGTGATGGCGCCTAGGCGCTGGTCGGTTGCTGGTGAGAATCGGTGCCCCCGTAGCGCAGTCCAGCGATCGCGATGGCGGTGCCGGCGACGAGCGGTCGACAGAACGCGGGAGCCTCGGGCAGGGTGCCGTGCTCCACATGGCTGAGGTCGAAGCCGGCTTGGCGATCGACGCCAACGTCGATCGGTTGCAGTCGCAGCCGACGACGAACCGGTTGATTCCGTTCATGCGGTCCTGCTTGCGGGCGAGCTTGGCGTCGTCCGAACGCACGTGTTCGACGAACCGCAGCTCGCCACCGGGTCGCAGCACGCGATGGATCTCCCGCAGCGCCCGCGGCTGGTCGCTCACACCGCACAGCACCAGCGTCGAGACCACGACGTCGAACGTGCCATCCTCGAACGGCAGGTCCTCGGCTGGGGCGCGCAGCACGATGGCCTTCGGAGTCACCTCCGCGGCCCGCCTCCGCGAGCCGCTTCAACATCGGCGGCTCGGGTTCGGTCAGGGTCAGCGAGGTGACCTCGGGTCCGTAGATCGAGAGGTTGAGGCCGGTCCCGGCTCCGATCTCGAGCACATCTCCGGGTACACCGGCGAGCAGCGCTTCCCGGCGGTCACGCAACCCGGCCCTGTCCGTCTTGGCCATCTGGCGGTCGTAGCACGAGGGCGAACATCCTCGATCTCAGTCCCATGGTTGCCTCCTTGGGTGGGCGCGCTGATGTTGGCAACGTACGAAAGGAGCGCCGGTGGGTCATGGGGCATCGGCCCCATCTATCGAAGATGTCAGCTGACGTTCGTCGCGGAGCAGAGCTCGCGCCTCGTCGGCCAAGGCCCCGGGCTACACGCTCTTGACCGCGGCGGCTCGGGCCGGCGCCGATGGTGGGGAACGGTCCACCTGCGCCGCCAGCGTCGGGAGCACGCGGTGCAGCGCCCAGGTGCAGAAGTGCCAGTCGTGGCCGCCCGGGCCGACGAACCACTGAGCGCCGATGCCGGCGCGGCGCGCCTCGCGCTCCTGGCCGACACCGATCCGCAGGTGGCTGGCATCGCCGCGGCCGCTGGCGAACCAGGCCGACAACTCCTGGTAGCGATGGTGGGCCATCAGCCAGCTCGGCGTGTGTTGGGTCATGGCGCTGCTCGATCCGCCGTACAGCGATTGCAGCGTCGCGTGCCTGAGGTTGGGAGCCGCATCACCACCCAGATCGACGAAGTGGCCGAAGAGCGACGGGTGCCGTAGCGCCAGATCGATGGCGCAGGTGCCGCCTTCGGAGAACCCGACGATCCCCCACCGACGCGGATCGGAGCTCAGGTGCAGCACGGTCGAGGCGTAGTGCACGACGTCGACGGTGAGGTAGGTCTCGGCCTGGCCATGGGGACCGTTGACGCACTCGGTGTCGCCGCTCCACGAGCCGTTCGGGTCGACGAACAGCATCACCGGCGCCACGCCGGCGTGGCCGGCGGCATAGGCGTGGGCGGTGGCCAGGGCGTGTCCGGCCGTGGCCCAGATGTTGGGCGAGCTGGGGGTCCCGCCCAACATGACCAGCACGCCGAGCTGGCGGCGGACGGACGTGAAGTAGGCCGGCGGCAGGTACACGCCCCCGCCCCGGTGGACGAAGTGCGACCTCGTCGCCGGGATGTTCACCAGCGCGAACTGGCCGGCCCGGCGAGCGGCCACCAACGCCGACCCGACCCGGCCCCTCGTGACCACCAGACCGGTTCGAGCGACCAGCGACGACAGCGGAGACGGATGAGAGGGGGAAGGGGGACCGAGCGGCTCGGCGATCGTCCGGTGGCCTCCGGGGCCAGACCGCGGCGCGCCCGCCGCCACGCGCGCGGTCGACACCGGGTCGGACTCGAGCTCGCGTCCGAACGTAGCGGCGTCGATCTGAGTGGCCACGGGGTGACCGAGCAGGTCGCGCATCGTCGGCCAGTAGCCGTAGTGGGCGTTGATGAGGAGGAAGGCGGCGGCGACGGTCATGGGCACGGCGACGAGGCCCGCTGTGCGCACGGCGCGGCCTGACGTTCGCCAGGTGATGACCACGACGGCGGCGACGAGCAGGGCGGCGCCGATCCAGACGAAGAACGAGACGGGGTAGGCGTCGGTGATCGTGTTCGACGCGCTGAGGTACCAGGCGATCACCACCTCGACGAAGACGGTGCCGGCGATCAGCAGCGGCAGCGTGGTCGTCCACCACCGCCGGCCCGCCCGGACGACGACGACGACGAACAGCGCGGCGGCGGCGACCGTCGTCAGCGTCACGACCAGGGAGGAGTCGAGGCTCAGCCCGTCGAGCCAGCCGAGGTCCGCGGCAGCCACCACTGCGCCCACGACGGCCACGACCGCCAGTTCGGGGGGAAGCCGGCGGGGTCTGGGCGCGGTCACCCGTTCAGTGTGGCCCATACTGACGAACAATCGACAGCACCTAAACAACATGAGACATCACTCATGAGAACTGTGACGACCATCGTGGGAGGATCGGACGATGGGGGAACCATTGATCGTCGAAACCGTCGCCACGGGCCTGCGCTTTCCTGAGGGTCCGATCGCCATGACCGACGGCACCGTGCTGCTCGTCGAGATCCAGGGGACGTCGCTCACCCGGGTGCGCTCCGACGGCACCACCGAGGTGGTCGCCGAGTGCGGCGGCGGGCCCAACGGCGCCGCCGTCGGACCGGACGGCGCGGTGTGGCTGTGCAACAACGGCGGCTTCTTCACGTGGAACCAGATCACGCCCGAACTGCTCGTGCCGGGCGAGACGCCCGAGACGTGGTCCGGCGGTTGCCTCCAGCGAGTCGACCTGGCCACTGGGTCGGTCGAGATCGTCGCCACCGAGTGCGAGGGCAAGGGACTGCAGGCTCCGAACGACCTTGTCTTCGACGCCGACGGCGGCTTGTGGTTCACCGATCACGGGGTGTCGACCGCCGCCGCGTCGGACCATGCCGGCGTGCTGTACCGGGCCGCCGACGGCACGGTGCGTCCCGTCGCCTTCGGCACGCAGGCCACCAACGGCATCGGGCTGTCGCCGGCCGGCGATCGCCTGTACGTGGCCGAGACCCACACCGGGCGGGTGTGGGCCTGGGACGTCACCGGGCCCGGCCAGGTCGGCCGCGACGCCGCGAGCGAGGAGCCCCACGGGGGGACGCTCCTGTTCGACGCGCCCGAGGGCCACCTGTTCGACTCGTTGGCTGTCGACGGCGACGGGTGGGTCTGCGTGGCCACCCTCGGCCAGGGCGGGATCACGTGCGTGGCGCCCGACGGATCGACCGCCGAGCATCTCCCGCTCCAAGATCCGCTCACCACCAACATCTGTTTCGGGGGCGACGACGGGCGAACCGCGTTCATCACGTCGTCGGGTCGGGGCGAGCTGCTCTCGACGCGGTGGTCGCGACCCGGCCTCTCGCTCGCGTTCGCCTGAGCGCGACCGCGACGTGCGACGCGAGCTCTTCACCGACGAGCACGACCTCTTCCGCGACAGCTTCCGCCGGTGGCTGGCGGCCGAGGTCGTGCCCCACCACGTCGAGTGGGAGGCGGACGGGATCGTGCCGCGCGAGGTGTTCGCGGCGGCCGGCGCGCTGGGCTTCCTCGGCATGGCCATCCCGACCGAATACGGCGGTGGAGGCGTCGAGGACTTCCGCCACAACCTGGTGATCATCGAGGAGGTGCAGGCCGCGGGAGTGCCCGGCTCGGGGCTCGGGCTGACGCTGCACAACGACATCTGCCTGCCGTACTTCCTGCGCTACTGCAACGACGAGCAGCGGGCGCGATGGCTGCCGGGGATGGCATCGGGCGAGCTGATCACGGCCATCGCCATGACCGAGCCCGCCATGGGCTCGGATCTGGCCTCGATGGCCACGACGGCGATCCGCGACGGCGACCACTACATCGTCAACGGCTCGAAGACCTTCATCACCAACGGCATCAACGCCGATCTCGTCATCACCGCGGTCAAGACCGATCCGAGCCAGCGGCACAAGGGCATGAGCCTGCTCGTGCTCGAGCGCGGCATGGACGGCTTCGAGCGCGGCCGCAACCTCGACAAGATCGGCATGCACGCCCAGGACACGGCCGAGCTCTTCTTCTCGGATGTGGCCGTGCCCGTCGAGAACGTCCTGGGTGTCGAAGGCCAGGGCTTCGTGCAACTCGTGGCCAACCTGCCCCAGGAGCGGCTCTCGATCGCCGCGGCCGGCGTGGCCGCGGCGCGTGCCGCGCTGGGGTGGACGCTCGACTACGTCAAGGAGCGCCACGCCTTCGGACAGCCCGTCGGGAGCTTCCAGAACTCGCGCTTCGAGTTGGCCGAGGTGGCGACCGAGGTCGAGGTGGCCCAGACCTTCGTGGATCGGTGTGTCGTTGCCCTCAACCGCGACGAGCTCACGGTGGAGGAAGCGGCCATGGCCAAGTGGTGGTGCACCGAGCTGCAGAAGCGCACGGTCGACCGTTGCCTCCAGCTCTTCGGCGGCTACGGCTACATGACCGAGTACCCGATCGCCCGCGCCTTCGCCGACGCGCGGATCACGACGATCTACGGCGGGACGACCGAGATCATGAAGGAGATCATCGGCCGCCACCTCGGCCTCTGATCCTCGCAGTTCCCAGGGAACTCTCAGGGAAAGCCTGGGGCGGACGGAGGATCGCGCGTGATCCTCTGGGCATGGCCACCGTCGAGGCTCCCATCCAAGCGGGACCGCAGGTCCGACACTTCCCCCCCACGGCACCGACCACGTCGACGATTGCCCCTGTCGTCGACGTGGTCGTGCCCGTGTACAACGAAGAGCTGGCGTTGGCGCCGAGCATCGGACGCCTGCACCGCTACCTCTCATCGGCCTTCCCGTTCAGCTGGCGGATCACCATCGTCGACAACGCCTCAACCGACGCCACGGCCGAGATCGGCACCGAGCTCGCCGGCCTGCTCGAAGGCGTGCGGTTCATCCACCTCGACCGCAAGGGTCGCGGCCTGGCCCTGCGGATGGCCTGGACCGGAAACGACGCGGCCGTCCTGGCCTACACCGACGTCGACCTGTCCACGGGACTCGATGCGCTGCTGCCGCTGGTGGCGCCCCTGGTGTCGGGCCACTCGGATGTGGCGGTCGGCAGCCGCTTGTCGGCCGGGGCCACCGTCGTGCGCGGGCCTCGGCGCGAGGCCATCTCTCGTTCGTACAACCTCATCCTGCGGACCCTCTTCGCCAATCGCTTCCGCGACGCGCAGTGCGGGTTCAAGGCCGTGCGCGCCGATGTGGCTCGGCGCCTCGTGCCCGAGATCCTCGACGACGGATGGTTCTTCGACACCGAGTTGCTGCTGTTGGCCGAGCACAACGGACTGCGCATCCACGAGGTCCCCGTTGACTGGGTCGACGACCCCGACAGCCGAGTCGACGTGGTCACCACCGCCCGCGACGACCTCCGCGGGGCGGCCCGCATGGCGTGGCGGTTCGCATCGGGTCGGGGTGCGCTCGATCTCGGTGAGCACGAACGCGCGAGCCTGATCGACGACGGTGGTCGCCACGTCGTCACCTTCCTCGTGGTCGGCGCGGCGAGCACGGCCGCCTCGTTGGCCCTGTTCCTGCTCCTGCGCTCGCCCCTGGGGTCGGCGCCCGCCGTGGTCGTGGCTCTGGCCGCGACCTCGGTTGCGAACGCCTGGGCGCACCGGCGTTGGACCTTCGTGCGTCACGACGGAGGCATCGGTCGACACGTGCTGGCCACGACCGCGGTCACCTCGACCGGCATCGCCCTGTCGGTGGCGGCCGTGATGGGGGTCGACGCCCTCGGAGGCGGCTTGGCCGGCGAGCTGGTGGCGCTCGCCGCGGCCTGGGGACTTACCACCGCTGTGCGGGTTCGGACGCTCAGTCGCCGGACCGCTTCTGGCCCGGCCTGAGCCGCCGATCTCCGCAGATTCCGCCGGGTCGCCGATTTGATCGAGGACGGCGTCGGAGGTCGTCTCGACGCCCTCTAGCCTGCCTGCAGGTCCTGACGACGGGAGTCACACATGCAGACGCGCACGTTGGGTACGGGCGGGCTCGAGGTGTCGGCCATCGGTCTGGGGTGCATGGGGATGTCGCAGGCCTACGGGCCGGCGGACCGCGACGAGTCGGTGGCCACCATCCACCGTGCGCTCGACGAAGGGGTGACCTTTCTCGACACCGCCAACGTCTACGGCCTCGGCCACAACGAGCACCTGGTCGGCCAGGCCATCGCCGGGCGGCGCGACGAGGTCGTGCTGGCCACCAAGTTCGCCATCCAGATGGACGGCTCGGGCCAGCGCACGATCAACGGACGACCCGAGTACGTCCGCCAGTCCTGCGACGAATCGCTGGCGCGCCTGGAGGTCGATCACATCGACCTCTACTACCAGCACCGAGTCGATCCCGAGGTGCCGATCGAAGAGACCGTCGGGGCCATGGCCGAGCTCGTCGATGCGGGCAAGGTGCGGTATCTCGGGTTGTCCGAGGCCAGCGCGGACAGCCTCGAGCGCGCCGTCGCCGTCCACCCGATCGCCGCGCTGCAGAGCGAGTGGTCGTTGTGGACGCGCGACCTCGAGGACCAGGTGCTCGGCACGGCCCGGCGGCTCGGGATCGGTCTGGTGCCGTTCAGCCCGCTCGGACGGGGCTTCCTCACCGGGGCCATCACCAGTCCCGACGACTTCGGACCCGACGACTTCCGACGGACCAACCCTCGGTTCCAGGGTGAGAACTTCGACCGCAACCTGGCCGTGGTCACCGAGGTGAAGCGCCTGGCCGAGGCCAAGAACGTCACCGCTGGACAGCTGGCCCTGGCCTGGTTGTTGGCCCAGGGCGACGATGTCGTGCCCATCCCGGGGACCAAGCGGCGCACCTACCTCGACGAGAACATCGGCGCCGTCGAGGTCACCCTCGAGCCCGACGATCTGGCCGGCCTCGAGGAGCTGGCGCCGAAGGACTCCTTCGCCGGGGCCCGCTACGCCGGGTCGAGTCCCAGCTTCGGGAGCTACGGGAGCAGCCCTCGACAGGCATGATCTGGGGGCGGTGCGGTTCAGGGACGCGCGGCGGGCCCGGCGGGGGGATCGTCGGCCTCGACTTCGCGCTCGTCAAGCTCGATCTCGTCGGCGGGATCGATCTCGTCATCGATGAGGATGTCGAGGGCGCGCATGACGGCCAGCGCCACCGACACGATCTGCGCCGAGTCGATCACCACCCCGGCCAGGGCCTTGCTGCCCTTGATGTCGTCGAGCTTGGATCCCTGCAGGCGGGCCCCGTGCAGATCGGCCTGCGACAGGTCGGCGCCGCTCAGGTCGCACGTAGCCAGTCGCGCCTCCACCAACGTTGCCTGGTAGAGGTCGCCGCCGCGCAGATCGCAGCTGACGAGCTCGATCCGTTCGGCGTTGGCCATGCGGAGGCTGGCTTCGTCGAGGCGACAGTCCACGAAGCGCACGTCGGCCAATCGGGCTCGGCTGGCCACGAGCCCCGACATCCGGCACTCGCGGAACTCGACTCTCGTCATCACCGCCTCGTCGACGATGGTGCCCGACAGGTCGCAGCCGATGAACAAGCAGTCGGTCAGGTGGATGCGGTCGAGCCGGGCCCCGGTCAGCAGGGTCTGGGTCAGGCGCGACCCGTTGATCTCGACGTCGGGCGCGAGGGCGCCGGCGAAGTCGCCCGTGACCTCGACCCCGATCCACTCGGCGTCCTCGTCGAGCACCAGCGCGGGGTTGACATCGAGGCTCGGATCGAGGCGGGGCGGGCGGGCGCGGGACGTGGGGGTCGGCGATCGTCACGGCAGGGGGATGCTCTGGGCGAAGTGGAAGAAGTTGTCGGGATCGACGGCCTTCTTCACCTTCTGGAGCCGGGTCAGGTTCGAGCCGTAGTAGGCAGTCGGCCAGTTCGTCAGCGAGGGATCGATGTAGTTCTGGTAGGCCTGCGGCGCCAGCTCCGCGTGCACCGATTGGTAGAACTGATCGAGCCACGCCTGGCTGGCCGCGGTCGTGGCGGCCGCCTCGCCGACGTCGATCGACGCGCTGAACTGGGCACAGGCCAGGGTGTTGCGATGCACGAAGGCGGTGGCCGAGCTCTTCACGCGGTTGATGGCGCCGCCGTAGGCGTCGAAGGCCACGCCGCTGCTCGTGGCGCCGGCCGCGCCCTGCCGCTCGTTGACGCCGTCGATGAGAGCTCCGACGGTGGCGTTGGACATGGCCTCGGTGACGTACTGCGACTTGGCCAGCGACGCCTGGCGCGTGAGCTGACCGCCGGGAGCCTGAGCGGGCAGATGGCACTGGTCCTCGCTGAGCGAGGCGCAGCCGGCCTCGATGTACATGGCGTGAGCCAAGCTCGTCTCGTTGACCGACGTGGACAAGGGCGCGGTGCCGGTCGAGCGCGCGAACTGGTTCACGAGAGACGACGCGTCGCTCGACGGTCCGACATGCACGCCGGCCACCTGGAGCAGCGGCGCGCTCGATCCGGGGTTGGGGTTGGCGAGCAGCAGGCAGTTGGCCCACATCGGGTCGGGCGCGTGCGGAGCCCAGGCCAACCACGCGGGTAGGACCTGCGCCGCCGCCGCCCACGGGAAGCGGACGACGAAGGTCGCCACCTCGGTGACCGGGAAGGTGTTGAAGGTGAACGACGTGGCGATCCCGAAGTTGCCGCCCCCGCCTCCCTGACAGGCCCAGAACAGGTCGGGGTCGTCGTCGACCGAGACCGTGCGCAGGTGCCCGTCGGCGGTCACCAGGGTGACGGCGGTGAGCTGGTCGCAGGTGAGACCGTGCAGGCGACCCACCACGCCCTGCCCGCCACCCAGGGTCAGTCCGGCGATGCCGACGGTTCCGCACGATCCGGCGCCGATCGATACGCCGTGGTTGTCGAGGCCGGTGTAGACGTCGATGAGACGGGCGCCCGAGCCGATGGTCGCGGTGCCGGTCCCGACGCTCACCGAGTTCATGGCGGTCACGTCGATGACCAGTCCCGAGGTCGTCGAGTATCCGGCGTAGCTGTGCCCGCCCGATCGGGCGGTGGCGGGCAGGCGGTGCTCGGACGCGAAGGTGACGCAGTGCTGCACGTCGCTGGGCGACGCGCAGTAGGCGATGCCGGCCGGTCGCACCGAGTCATAGCGGGGGTCGAAGAGCTGAAGGTCGACCAGGTAGCTCGCATCGCCGGGGCGCACGAGCGTCCCCGACAGGCTCGACGCCAGCTGCTTCCACGTCGCGTCGTCGAGCGGTGGGACCGTGCTGGTCGGCGCGACGGTGGTGGCCGCGGGTCCCTTTCCTGCTCGCGATCCGCACGCGACCAGCCCGATGCCTGCGGTTCCGGCCACGGCTCCGATGGCACCCATGGCGCCGAGCCGCAACACGGCGCGCCGATCGATCACCGGCTGGCTCTGGCTTCTGGCGGCATCTGAAGGCGTGTGACGCCCTTCGACGCCGCCAGAACGGCGAAGGCCGGTCATGGCCCGGTCACGGGTGGCGGATGGCGCGCAGGACGGTCCAGGTCAAGGTCGCAGCCACGGCGACGGGCATGAGCCACCATGCCGGCCACCCGTGATGCGCGACGATCGCAGTGGCGCTGATGGCGACCACCATGGCCACGACGACCGTCCAGTCGTCACCGACGACGAAGTCGTAGCAGAACCGGCCGAACGTTCGGAGTCGAGCCATCAGTTCGCCGCCTCGGCCGGGCGACCGACCGCGGACCCGGGCACGCGGACCGCCACGACCAGCACCCACGACAAGGCGATCACGAAGGCGATGATGGCCACGAGGCAGATCTCGCCGCCCGGCCAGTCCACGCCGGCGCCCTCCGCGCTCCAGAACGTGCCGAACGACGTGAGCATCACGCCTACGCCGAACTTCAACCAGTTCTCGGGAACTCGGCTCAGAGGCGCGTGGACGATGAGTCCGACCGTGCCGACGACGATCAGCGCCGCCAGCGCGCCCAGGGCGGCCAGTCCCATCCGCCCCTGGGCGGTCCCGAACGTGATGACGATGAAGGCGACCTCGAGGCCCTCGAGGAACACGCCCTTGAAGGCGATCGTGAACGAGTACCAGTCGAACGCGGCGCGGACCGGAGCGGCCTGTCGCGACTCGGCCACCTCTCGTTCGAAGATGGCCTCCTCGTCGTGCAGGGCCTTGTGGCCGCTGGCCCGCAGGATCGCCTTGCGGAGCCACTGCAGTCCGAAGACGAGCAGGAGGGTGCCGACGAAGATCCGCAGCGCGTCGAGAGGGATCCGGTCGATGGCCGGGCCGAGCACGACCACGATGACGGCCAGGGCGACCAGAGCGACGACTCCGCCCCAGGCCGTGGCTCGCCAACCCCGCGTGACGCCGACGGCCAGGACGATGGTCAGGGCTTCGACCATCTCGACGGCCGAGGCGGCGAACGTGCTCAGGACGAGCAACAGGGTGCTCACGCCGGTCGCCCTGACCGGTCGAACGAGGGAGCGACGCCGCGCATCGGCTCATCGTATGGCGCTCCGCCGGCGGCGCCAGGGGTCGGGACCAGCGGTGCCTACGCGCCCAGGTGGGTGGCCCGCAGCTGCGTGACGGCCTCGTAGTCCCCCGAGAACTCGACGTCGGCGACCCCGGTCCGGCCGAAGGCCCACAGGATCACGTCGACGACGGGCCCGGTGATGGTGCCGGTCACGGCGCCCGTCTTGGCGTTCGGCGTCCGCGCCGTGATCGATTCGTAGCCCGGGGAGGCCAGCACGAGCCCGACCTCGACGGGCCGAGCGATCATCTTGGCCATCGGCCGGAGCCGATCCCACGCCTCGAGGTCGCGCTCGAGATCGACGATGGGCTTCCAGTCGGCCTGGGCGCGCACGACGTCCTCATGGTGGACGAGGTACTCGAGTCCGTTGACCAGCCCGTCGAGGGCGGGCACCCGTACGGGCAGGATCGGACCCGAGGCGACCAGCTCGACGAGCCGCTCGTAGTCGCGGTGATCGCGGGTGGCTACCCGCACCCGTTCGGTGTAGCTGCTGAGCCCGGGCACGAGCAGCCCTGGGAGCGAATCGAAGCGGCGGTCGCGGGCGACGAGGTGGGCGGCCAGGTCGCGCGTGTCCCATCCCTCGCACAACGTCGGGGCCGTCGGTCCGACGGCAGTCATGAGATCGGCCAGCGCTCGACGTTCGCGTTGCGCGAGGGCAGGCATCCCTCGACCGTAGGCGGGCCGGTCACCCTCGACAAGCGGCCCAACGCGGCGCGTGGGCCGGTTCTGGCTGTCGGTGACGCTCGGTGGTGGTGCCCGCCGAGGTCTGATGTTCAGATGTTCAGCGTGCTGGTCTCATGGGCGCGGGCGGCGCGGTCGGACTCGACGGCGGCGACGACGCGGGCGTACATGGCCATCTGCTCGTCGCTCGGCGACGAGTTGGGCGTGCGGCTGCCGAGGGCGTCGAGCCAGAACCCGCTGCCGTCGTTGAGCTGGAGGTAGGGGACCTCCATCGGCTTGGTGAGCCCGTTGGGCAGCTGGAACTGGCGCTGGCCCATGCTGATGCCGTGGATCTCGCGGCGCGACACGCGCCGCACCCGGCCGAACCGGTTGTAGGCGGCCAGCTCGGTTGGCGTCAGGACGACCTTCTGCCGCACGAAGGCGCGGCCTTGGATGATCAGGGCGAAGGCCAGCAGCGCGCAGACCAGGACGAACACGACGGTGGCCACGTTGTCCAGGATCGAGATCGATGCGCCCTTGGCGATCTGCAGGACCGCCATGGCGGTGAGGTAGATCATGAACCCGGCGATGACGAACGAGACGAGCGCGGCCAACTTCTCGAACACGTTGGCCGGCACGTGGAAGGACTGCTCGGGACCGAGGGAGCGGGTCGCGCTGTTGGGCGAGAGGGCAGCGAGCTCGGGACCGCGCCGATCGGCCTGCCACTCGATCGGAGGCTGCCACTGCGGCTGGACCGGCGCGACCATGCGCTCCGCGGGCGGGGCGGAGGCCGCCTTCGGCTTGGCCTTCTGCTTCTCGCGCTGCTTCTCCTTGGTGCCGCCTCGCTTGCGGCCGCGGCCGGCCGCCACCGGCTCGCGATCGTCATGCGGCATCCACCCCGCGGGCTTCAGGCCCTCCGGGTCATAGCCACAGAGGTGGCACCAGTCCCAGTCCGCTTGGACGGGCGCGCCGCACGTCGGGCATCGGGGTACTTCGGCGTCCATGGTCACTCATCGTCAGCCAGGACCCTCGAAATAAGTCCTTGTTTGGGGAATCAGCCGGCGAGGAGCGTCTGTGTGTACGCCGTAAGTGTGTTGTTGTCCACATAGATGTGCTGGGTTCCGGCCGAGATGTCACGGAAGCAGCGCTGGATCACGCTCGGACTGCGCAGGCCGGCCGATCCGGCCCAGGTGTAGGCGAAACGGGCGGCGTCGGCCGCCACCCGGGTGGCGTAGGTGGTCGCCTGGCGCATCCGCTGGGCCTGCACGGGCGACGGGGCACCCTCGGCCACGGCGGCGCGCTCGGCCTCGACGAAGGTGTCGAAGGCGTAGGTGCGGGCCGCGCCCATGGCCGCGTCGACCATGGCGTAGTCGTGCTGGAACAGCTGCTGGTCGGCGATCGGGCTCGGCGCCGAGGCGGACCTTGGCCCGCGCCACCTCGATGATCTCGTCGAGGGCTCGGCGGCCGACACCGAGTGCGAACCCGGCGTGGCCGCACGCGACCAGGCCGAAGAACCCGATGTCGTAGGGGCGGCCGCCTCGGCGGCGCTCGGCCTCGAGCAGCAGCACCGTGAAGTCGTCGGCCACGACCACCTCGTCGACCTCGTAGTCGTAGCTGCCGGTGCCGGCCAGGCCGAGGACGTCCCAGTTGCCCTGCATGGCGACCTGCTGGCGCGGCATGAACGCGATCCGCATGGCCGGCAGCCCCGCCGCGGTCACCGCCGGTTCGTCGCCGTCCATCTCGATGAACCCGGCCCCCATCCACGAGGCATGGCCCGAGCCGCTCCCGAACTGGAAGTGGCCCGACACGCGAAAGCCCCCGTCGACGGCGGTCCCCGACCCGACCGGACCGAGCATGCCGGCCATGACCACGTCGGGGTCGGCGAACATCGTCTTGACCGCCTCGTCACCGGTGTAGATCGAGGCCAGGCCGGCCGTCGTGATGTTGGCCATCGTCGACCAGCCCGTCGATCCGTCGGCGCGCGCCAACTCCTCGAAGACGGCCAGCGTGGTGGCGATGTCGGCCTCGAGGCCACCGAGCTCTCGCGGCACCAGCGTCAGGAACAGCCCTGACTCGGCGATGGCCTCGACCACAGGCGCCGGCATGGTGCCCTCGGTCTCGGTCTGGTCAGCGTGGGCCTCGATCAACGGAGCCAGCGAGCGGGCCCGATCGACCAGATCGTCGGGCAGCGAGTCGGTCATGCACACCTCCAGGTCGCGGCGGCCGATCGTACCGGTCGCTCAGGCTCTGGTGGGCGGGGGCGGGGCCGGAGTGGGAGGGTCGGCCCCCACCGGCGCGAGCGCCGTGGCGGCGGTGCTCGTCGATGCGTCGGATGCGTCGGTTGGGTCAGATGCGCCGGTTGGGTCGGATGCGGCCGGCGCCTCGGACCCGTCGACGGATGACCGGGGCAGGCGGATGGTGAAGACGGCGCCGCCGCCCGGCGCGTTGGCGGCCGAGGCCGATCCGCCGTGCTCGGCGGCGATGCCGGCGACGATGGCCAGGCCCAGACCGGCGCCTGAGCCGGACCGAGCGCGATCGGCCTGCCAGAAGCGATCGAACACGTGGGCCTGGGCCTCGTCGTCGAGGCCGGGACCGTGATCGCGAACGGCGACGGTGGCCGAGTCGCCGTCGATCCGCGCACTGACATCGAGGGCGCTGGCGGCCGGCGTGTGGCTCACGGCGTTGCTCACCAGGTTGGCGATGGCCTGGCGGAGATGGGCCTCGTCGCCGCGCACGACGACGGGCTCGGGCGCGTCGAGGGTCACGGGACGGTCGCGGTCGGCGGCCACCGCGTCCGAGCAGGCATCGGCGGCCAGCACGGCCAGATCGACGGGCCCGGCCTCGATCTCCCGCGTCTGATCGAGCTGGGCCAGCAGCAGCAGGTCCTCGACGAGCACCCGCATGCGAGCCGACTCCTCTTCGATCCGGCGGAGGATCGTCGGTAGATCGACCTGGGCGTGGTCGGCACCGACCCGGAACAGCTCGGCGAACCCCTGGATCGAGGTGATGGGGGTGCGCAGCTCGTGGGAGGCGTCGGCCAGGAACTGGCGGAGGCGTTGCTCGGTGACGTCACGTTCGTGGAACGCCTCCTCGATGTCGTCGAGCATCGTGTTGAGGGCCAGGCCGAGCTGGCCGACCTCGGTCGGGCCGCCCGACGGGCTGACGCGCTGGCTCAGGTCGCCGGCGGTGATCTTGCCGGCGGTCGTCGACATCAGCTCGAGCGGATGCAGGCCGCGCCGCAAGATCAGCCACGAGCCGACGCTCAGCAGGGCGAGCAGCACGACGGCGGCGGCGATCTCGATGAGCACGAACTCGGCCAGCGAGCTCGTGACCTCACCTGACGGGACGGCGACGACGACCGTCTGGGTGGCGTGGCTCGGGTCGGCGGTGACGAGCACCCGCCAGGAGCCCGACCCGCTCACCGAGCCGGTCGTGAAGTACCGGTTCACGCCGGGCGTGGCGGTGAGATCGTCCGGGAGCTTGGGCTTGGAGGACGAGTCGATCAGGTGGATGGTGCTCAGGATCGCACCGGACTTGTCCCGCAGCTCGGCGTAGGTCGACGGCGGGATGTAGCGGGGCGGGCCGTGGTCCTCGCCGTTGGGTTGGGGTCCCCTTCCGGGTTGGATGCCCCCCGTACCGGGGCCGATGCCGATGATCGAGCTCGGGTTCGACCCCGTCTGGACGGCGTTGTTGAGTTGGGTGGCCACGAGCGGGACCGACGCGCTCGATCTGCTGGTCGAGGCGCTCGTACTGCGATCGGGCATAGAGCGAGTAGGTCCCGATGCCGAACAGGGCCAAGCCGACGGTCAGCAGCACGACGAGGGCCAGCACGAGCCGCAGGCGCAAGGTCATGGGATCGAACAACCCATCGCGGCGGCAGATGGCCGCCCGTGGTGTGGTGATCTGCCGCCGCGATGTGAGGACCTGGTCGACTTGCGTTGCTCGCCGCGAGGTGGGGCGGCCGAGGCGGACGGGCGACGAGGCATCGCCCCTGATCGTGGCCCACGCCGGGCCGGTCGTGCTGGCATCACGCGGCCTCGACCAGATCGACGGCGACGGGCGCCGCATCGACGTCCAAGGCCGTGGCGTCGCTCGAGGCGTCGGCCGATTCGTCGCGGGCCGGTTCGGCACCGGGGAGGCGGCGGTGGAACAGGAGTCGATCCAACACGACGTACTGCACGATCCACAGAGAACCGAAGGCGGCCAGGTTGGCCGCTTCGACGGCGACCGTGCGAGCCGTCGAGCCCAGGTGGCTCTGGGCGGCCCACCTGGCGGTCAGCGCCACGGCAAGCGTCGAGAGGCCCAGCCCGGCAAACGAGAGAAGGCAGAACGGTCCGATCTCGGCGCCCAGCGAGCGCCGGCCCGCTGCGGCCCCAGACCCAGCGACGGTTCAACTCGAACGAGGGCACGGTGCCGACGGCGGTCGCCACCACGTTGGCCCAGCCCGCGGCCATGGTCGCCGTGGCGACGAGGGCACCGAGCACCGAGAGGCTCACGCCGGTCGAGATCATCGACACCGTCGCGTAGCGGGCCAGCTTGCGGATGAGGAGCATGGCCGAGCTCAGGTCCGGCTCGGCTGGCGGGTCGGTGGCACCGGTTGTTCGAGGCGTTCGGGCCACTCGGGTCGGCCAGGCGGGCGGGGCGGGCGGGGCGGTCCGGGTCGGGCATCGGAGGACGCAGCGGCGTCGGCCACCCGCTTGGCGGTGAGCGCGGCGATGGCCAGCACGGCGACGGCGGCGACGCCGACGAAGATCCCCGAGCCCGAGTCGGTTCCGGCGGTGAAGGCGTGGATCGTGGCCGTGACGAACAGCGGGAAGCTGGCGAAGTGGACGGCGCGCCACCACTTCTTCGGCAGCCGGCGGCGGGCCAACGACGTGAGCTCGACGGCCAGCAGGAGGTAGAAGCCCGACGATGCCCCAGGCCACCGCGGAGGGCCGCCAGTGGCCGGCGAACGGGACGAGGGTCGAGACCAGATCGAACGACACGTACTGGTCGAGGAGGATGGCGACGATGTGCACGCCGACGAAGATCGTCGCCAGACCACCGAGCCAGCGGTGGAGGTCGAGCATCCAGGCCGGACGCGGCCGGTGACCGAGGGGTCGAGCTCGGCTCGACATGGTCAGCCCCCACAGGACCGACGCCGTGAGCAGCACCCAGGCGACGAGTCCGGCTGAGCGGGCGAGGTACCAGGGAAGGGTCCCGCTCATGAGCGACGTCCTTGCTCGCTCGTCGAGGTGATCGGGCCGTTGGCCGGTCGGTTGGCCCGTCCGGCGATCTGGTGGTTCGGATCGATCGGCATGGCTCCACCTTCCTCACCCCGGCTCCATCCCGACTCCGCCGAGTCTGAGAGATCCCTGGGAACGACGCGCTCGAACCGTGCCGTCACGCGCTCAGGGCACCGACGGCACGGTTCGGAGGGTGCCGGGCGGGGGCGGGGTCAGTCCTGGTAGTCGGGAGGGAGGCGCAGGCTGTAGCCGACGCCGCGCACGGTGTGGATGAGGGCCACGTCGTCGGCGTCGATCTTGTGACGCAGGTAGCTGATGTAGGTCTCGAGCACGCTGGCGTTGCCGGCGAAGGTGTAGTCCCACACGTGCTCGAGGATCTGATCGCGGGTCAAGACGTGCCGGGAGTTGGTCAAGCAGGTAGTGGAGCAGGCGGTACTCGGTCGGGGTCAGCTCGATCAGACGGCCGGCGCGCCAGACCTCCCGCGTGTCCTCGTCGAGCTCGAGGTCGGCGTAGGAGAGTCGGTGCTCGCCCGGACCCGTGCCCAACGCCCGGCGCAGGACGGCCTTCACCCGCTCGACCAGCTCCTCGATGCTGAACGGCTTGGTGACGTAGTCGTCGCTGCCCAGGCGCAGTCCCTCGATCTTGTCCTGGGTCGCATCGCGCGCCGTCAGGAAGATCACCGGGACCCGGGTGCCGGCGCCCTCGGTCTCGCGGAGGCGGCGGGCCACCTCGAACCCGTCGAGGTCGGGGAGCATCACGTCGAGGACGATGAGGTCGGGCCGCATGGCTTCGACCGCGGCCAGCGCCGCCCGACCCGACGACGCCCGCTCGACCTCGAAGCCGTTGTACCCGAGGCCCATGGCCACCAGCTCCGTGATGTGCTCTTCGTCATCGACGACGAGCACTCTCGGCTGGGAGTTCGAGCTGGGCATCGAGACCTCCGGGGTGCGTGCGGACGGGGCCACCGTAGGCGGGGTCACGACCCGCTGCCCTGGCCGCTCGGCGGGGTCCCGCCCATGGCCCCCGGACCACCGTCGCGCCCGCCGAGGGCGCCGGCCCGGATCTGAGTGGCGGTGACCACGCCGTTGCTCGTGGTGCCCATCACCACGACCGGCTCACCGGTGGTGAGGTCCGCCAGCGAGATCGTCTTCTCGACCGTCACGGTCGTCGACGACGAGGTGGTGACGACATAGGTCGTCCCGCTGGCCGACTTCAGCGTGATGGTCGAGCCGTCGACCTTGGTCACCTGGCCGGTCACCGGAACGCCGAAGCCTCCGCCGGGAG
Organism: uncultured Microthrixaceae bacterium; assembly: GCA_963734965.1. Classification (GTDB taxonomy): domain Bacteria; phylum Actinomycetota; class Acidimicrobiia; order Acidimicrobiales; family Acidimicrobilacustridaceae; genus UBA4742. The sequence goes on from CAVTJK010000004.1 coordinate 2,303,038, forward strand.
CACCGCCGCCCGGGACACCGCCGCCACTCGGCGGACCGCCGTTGGCTGCGGCGGAGCCGCTCGAACTGCCCGAGCTCGACGAGCCGTTGGCCGAGCCGGCACCGGGCGGGGTGCCTCGACCGAGGTCGGAGGTGGTGGCGGTGCCCCGGTCGACGATGCGCTCGGCCGCGACCTTGGTGCCCGAGGTCGTGCCCATGACCAGCAGGTTGTCCCCGACCTTGACGCTGGCCGGCTGTCCCGGCCACCGCCTCGGTCACCGTCGTCGACGAGGTCGTCTTGACCGTCGTCGACCCGGCGGTCGACTTGATCGTCAGGGTCGAGCCGCTGACGCTCACGACCGTGCCCACGGTGCCGCCGCCGGGCACGGCGCCCCGGCCGAACCCGCCTTGGCTCGGGCCGCCGGCCGCGTTGGCCGAGGCGGCGGTGGCCGAGCTGTGCGAGCTGGCGGCGCTGATGCCGAAGATCGACCCGGCGATGATCACCGCCGCGCCGGCCCCCGCCGCGACCCACGTCTTCATGCTGTGGCTCTGCGTCGGGCGCTCGCGGCCCGGCGTGGGTTCGTCGGTGCCGTCGAGCCACAGGCTGTCGTGGTCCGTCGGGTGGTCCGGCTCGGTGCCGAGCCCCGCCGTGGGGTCCGACGGCGGCGTGTCGGCGCCCGGGCCCGGCGGCGTCGGGGCCGCGAAACCCGGCTGGTGGTCGGGGGGTCCCGGCGGCGGGCCGGCCATCTGGTTGGGATCGCCCGTAGGCGGACCGGTCGGCGGTCGGACGGGGTGGTCGGGGGTCAGGTCGTTGTCCATGAGATGGGCCTTTCGCGGGTGGGGTGCGAGCTCGGAGGAGTCGAGTGGGCGCGGCGGCGGTGGCGCCGGTGGTGGTGGTCGGGTCGGTGATGGAGTCGGGGCGGGGGCGGATCAGGAGGCGGACACCTCATAGAGGGTCCCGGCGGTGGTCGAGCCGCCGAGGCTGGCGCTGGACACGGCCGTGCCGTGGGCGATCGACCCAGGCGTCGATGGCCTGGCTGGTGCCCTGTCCGCCACCAGGGCCGCCGATCCCGCCGCCGACCCCGCCCGTGCCGGTCACGAGGACGTAGCGGACCTGGCCGGTCGCCACCAGCTGCTCGAACTGGGCCAGCGTCGGGGCCGGGTCGCCGCCGTTGAACCCGCCGATGGTGATCACGGGTCGGCCGGAGGCGATGATGATCGAGGCCGAGCTCTGCGAGCCGGTGGTCGCGACCAGGTAGGTGGCCGAGCCCTGATGGGCCTCGAGGTAGCGGACGAGCCCCGACACGCTCGCCGTGGAACCTCCGCCCAAGCCGCCGCCGGCTCCGAATCCACCGAGGCCGCTCGAGCCAGGACCAGCGGCCACGATCGAGCCGGATTGGGCCTGGCTGACGGTGGTCACGGCGTAGGCCGTCGGTCCGGCCAGCAGGGTGATCCCGGCCACCACGGCGGCGACGAGGACCAGCGTCCGCTGGCGCAGGACCGATCCGGCCCAGAGGCCGGCGGCGCCCAGCGCACCGCCGGCGATGATGAGGGGCGGGCAGCCACGAGTCATAGCCCGTCGTCCGCTCGAGGAGCAGAACCGACCAGCCGGCGGTCACCACGATGGCGGCCGGGAGGGCCCACACCATCGATCGGTGGATCCGCCCGAGGCGCCAGAGGGCCACGCCGCCGGCGCCGGCGAGGGCGGCGACGGCCGGGGCCAGCTGCACCGTGTAGTACGGGTGGAACGTCCCCTTGGAGAGGCTGAACACGGCGGCGCACACGAGCGCCCACCCGCCCCACAGCAGCCATCCGGCCCGACTGCGGTCGGTGCGGGGACGGTGTCGGGTCAGCCACAAGCCGGCGAGCAGACCGGCCACGGCCATCGGGATCAGCCAGGCGATCTGTCCACCGAGCGCGGTGTTGAACAGCCGCACCGATGCCCGAGGTGCCGCCGAAGCCGGTGTTGCCGCCGCCCGCCCGCCCCGCCGGGCGCACCCGCACCGCCGCGGCCGCCGCTGTTGCCGAACAGTCGCGAGAGGCCGTTGTAGCCGGTGAGCAGGCTGATGATCGAGTTGTCGGTGGTGCTGCCGATGTAGGGCCGCGACGACGGCCGGCCAGAGGGCGACGATGGCGATCCACCAACCGGCGGCGACGATGAGGGTGCCGGCGGCGGCGGCCAGCTGGGCGATGCGCACTCGCAGGCGGGGCCGACCGGCCAGCAGGTAGACGCCGATGAAGGCGGGCAGCACCAGGAAGGCCTGGAGCATCTTGGTGTCGAAGGCCAAGCCGATCAGCAGGGCCGAGGCGATGCAGGGCCCGGGTCCGTCCGGTCTCGACGGCCGACCACAGCGCCCACGCCGCGCCCAGGCACAGCAGCGTGAGGATGGCGTCGGGGTTGTTGTAGCGGAACATGAGCACGGCCACCGGCGTGAGGGCCAACGCGACCGCGGCCAGGTGGGCGGCGACGTCCCCGGCCCACTTGCGCACGAGGTGGTGCAGGATCAGCACCGACGCCACACCGGCGGCGGCCTCGGGCAGCAACATGGACCACGAGCTGAAGCCGAAGAGCCGCGCCGACAGCGCCTGGACCCAGAGGGCGACCGGCGGCTTGTCGACGGTGATGAAGCTGCCCGGATCGATGGAGCCGAAGAAGAACGCCTTCCAGCTGACCGTCGCGCTCTTGACGGCGGCGGCGTAGTAGCTGTTTCCGTAGCCGACCGATGACAGGTTCCAGCTGTAGAGCACGGCGGTCATCGCCGCGATGGCGGCGGTGATCCATCCGGATCGGGTGATCCGATGCCAGGGCCGGCCGCCGACGGGGTCGGGACCGGGCTGGGTCGGCGGCATCGCCGGCGGCTGTGGCGCCCTGCGATCGGCCCCGAGGGGACCGGCCCCGAGCCGACCGGCCGTCTCGTCCTGGTCGGTGGTGCCCGGACGAGAGCCGGTCACGGTGGTGGGCATCAGATCTCCCTCTCGGCGGGCCCCGGTCGGGTGCCCTGTCGAGAGCGATGATCGGGCGGGCACCTCAGAGCCGGCTGGGGACGTCCTGGGTCCTCCCGCCGACTTGCCCGGCACTCAACCCGGCGGCAGATGGCCACATCAAAGGTGGTGATCTGCCGCCGCGACGGTCGGGGTTGGCCATTCGGCGGCAGATGGCCACATCAAAGGTGGTGATCTGCCGCCGCGACGGTTTCGGGGCGCGGTGGGGGCGGATCGATCGCCGGGAGTTCGGAGGGCCTTCCCAGGCTGGGTGGAGCCGGCGGGCCCAAGGTCGGGTCAACGGCCACCAACACCGGCCGATCCCCACCGCCTGGAGGACCACCCATGGAGCCGTCCCCCGCTCCCGCTTCCCAGCACCAACCCGAACCGTCCGGATCGCCGCCATCGGCGAGGGGTCGGATGCCCCGCCGCCGACGTCCGCACGCCGCCCGGCGGTCGCGCCTGGTGACCGGTGTCGCCAGCCTCCTCGGCGTCGTCGGCCTGGCCGGCTACATGAGCGCGGCGCCGGCGGCCACCTCAACGGCCTCGACGGCAACGGCCACGACCCCCACGTCGACCGGTGACACCACGACCACGGCAGCTGCGGCGTCGACGGCGACGGACTCGTCGGACGCGACGGCGGCCACGACCTCGACCACCACCGCGACGACGGTCACCACGACGGCCACGGCGGCCACGCCGTCGACGACCTCGAACACGAGCAGTCATGGCAGCTGAAGCGGCGACCGATGCGGAGCTCGACCTGCCCGCAGGGCTGGACCGGGCCGCGGAGCTGAGGTTCCGAGCCATGGGGAGCGACGCCCACGTCATCGTCGTCGGCGGATCGGCCGACCTGGTCGACCAGGCGCGGGATCGGATCGATCAGCTCGAACGGCGCTGGAGCCGCTTCCGGCCCGACAGCGAGATCACCCAACTGAACCGTCAGGCCGGTCGGCCGCTCGAGGTGTCCCCCGACACGGCTCTGCTCGTCGAGCGCGCCGTGACGGCCTGGCGGCTCTCGGGGGGAGCGTTCGACCCCACGGTGCTCGGGCCCGTCATCCGCTCGGGCTACAACCGATCCTTCGAGCGCCTCGGTCCGCATCCTCGCGACGGCGTGAGCCGGCTCGGCATCGGTGCCGCCGACATCCTGGTCGACGCCACGACCGTCCAGCTTCCGCTCGGGACGGGCTTCGATCCCGGTGGGATCGGCAAGGGTCTGGCCGCTGATCTCGTCACCGCCGAACTGCTGGCCGCCGGGGCCGAGGGCGTGTGCATCAACGTCGGTGGTGATGTGCGCGTGGACGGGCACGCTCCCGACGGCGGACCCTGGACGGTCGACGTCGTCCACCCGTGGCTGCGCGAGCCGCTGGTCCGGGTCGGGCTCCACTCGGGGGCGGTGGCCACGTCGACCACGCTCTGTCGACGGTGGACGGTCGGCGGGGAGACCCGTCATCACCTCATCGACCCCCGCAGCGGCCGGCCGTCGGAATCGGATCTCGATCTGGCGTCGGTCGTGGCCGCCGAGGCCTGGATCGCCGAGGCGTTGACCAAGTCCGTGCTGTTGCGCGGGTCCGCCTACGCCTTCGACGTGGTCGACGGCACCGGTGCCGAGGCGCTGGCCGTCGACGGAGCCGGCCGCATCCTGACCAGCGTCCGCTTCGGCGCCTATGTCGGCGAGGGCGTGGCCGCGTAGAGACGTGATCGCGTTCGTCGCTTCGTTGCCCAGCCCCGGAGTGGCACCGATCAGGCCCCGTCGGCGCGGCGACGCGGCGAGGCACAACGGTTGCGTTGCCGGCCACCTGGTGCAAGGGTCGTCATGCGTGACTGATGCACCGCGTCGCCGTCCACCGTTCGCCCTGTTCGCACTCGAGGGGCCGCGGGCGGCTGGCGAGCTCGGGATGCTGGCCGGCTTCCAGCCGCTGCTGCGGCACGCGCCGGTCGGCGACGGCCACGCCGTGCTCGTCCTGCCGGGGTTGATGGCCGACGATCGCTCGACGCGGATCCTCCGCCAGTTCCTCCGGGTGCTCGGCTACCAGGCCCATGGATGGCGACTCGGCCGCAACATCGGACCGACCGACGCCATCGTCGACGGTCTCGTGGGCCGCCTCGCCGACCTGCACCGCGCCGGCGACGGTCGCCCGATCAGCCTCGTGGGCTGGAGCCTCGGGGGCATCTACGCACGCGAGCTGGCCAGGTCGTCGCCTGACGCCGTCCGTCAGGTCATCACGCTGGGCAGCCCGTTCGGTGACGCGCCCGGCCAGGAGAGCTATCCGTCGGCGGTGATGCGCCGCGTGTACGGGCCCCAGCCGCGTCCGTTGCTCGACCAGACCCGACTCCCGGTTCCGTCCACCGCGATATTCACCCGGAGCGACGGCATCGTTCCCTGGCGGGCCACGGTCGAGACCCGGGGGCCGCGGGCCGAGAGCATCGAGGTGGTGGCCAGCCACTGTGGGCTCGGGCACCACCCGGCGGTGCTGTGGGCCATAGCCGATCGCCTGGCCCAGCCCATCGACGACTGGCGACCGTTCCAGCCGACCGGCCCCTGGTCGGTGCTCTACCCGACGAGGAGAGTGGCATGAAGCAGCTCTCGGGGCTCGACGCCTCGTTCCTGTATCTCGAGACGGCCTCGCAGTTCGGCCACGTGTCGAGCCTGTCGGTGTTCGCCCGTCCCGAGGACGATCCCGGCTACGAGCCTCTCGCCGCGTGGCGCAGTCAGATCGAACGCCGGCTTCATCTGCTCGAGCCGCTCCGTCGGCGGTTGCGCATGGTGCCGTTCGGTCTCGACCATCCGTTCTGGATCGAGGACCCCGGCTTCGACCTCGACTTCCACGTCCGCGAGACGGCGGTGGCTCCGCCCGGCGACGACTCGCAGCTCGCCGAGCTCGTCGCTCGCATCGTCGGTCGTCCGCTCGATCGGGCTCGTCCGTTGTGGGAGACCTATGTCATCGAAGGCCTCGGTGGCGACCGCTTCGCCATCCTGACCAAGATCCACCACGCGACGGTCGACGGCGCGTCGGGTGCCGAACTGCTGACGATGATGCTCGACACCACGGTCGAAGGCGACGACGTCGGATCGGCGCCCGACGACTGGAAGCCCGAGCGGGTCCCGAGCGATGTCGAGATGATCGGTCTGGCCACCGCGTCGTTGGCCCGCAAGCCCGGACGAGCGGTGTTGCTGAGCGCTCGCACCGCCCGCCAGATTGGTCAGGCCACTCGGAACCCCGTGCTCGTCTCCGCCGCCAACCAGGTTCGTGGTGGGCTACGGGGTCCCGTCGGTGCGGTGTTGAACGTGGGCCGACCGCGCACCGAGGCGGACGCCGTCGGCCCCCTGCCGCCGCTGGCCGCGCCGCGCACGCCGTTCAACGCGCCCATCACACCGCACCGGCGCTTCGCCTTCCGCTCGACGTCGCTCGCTGCGGTCAAGGCCATCAAGAACGAGTTGGGGGCGACGGTCAACGACGTCGTCATGGCCGTGTGCGCGGGCGGGCTGCGGAGCTGGCTCGAGGCGCACGACGCCTTGCCAGACGGTCCCGTCGTCGCCATGGTGCCGGTCTCGATCAGAACCGGACAGGAGGCGGAGCGCTGGACCAATCGCGTGTCGGCCATCTTCGCCGCGCTGCCCACCGACGAGCCCGACCCGGTCGTCCGAGTGGAGCGCGTCCACGACGCCATGGTCGACGCCAAGCAGCTGTTCGACGCCGTTCCCGCCGAATCGCTCACCGACTTCGCCCAGTTCCCGCCGCCGGCGGTGTTCACCCAGGCCATGCGGGTCGCCATGCGGCTCTCGGGCCGTTTCCGTTCACCAGTGAACCTGGTGATCTCGAACGTCCCCGGCCCGCGTGAACCGCTCTACGCCGCCGGCGCCCGCCTGCTGCACTACTACCCGGTGTCGACCATCGTCGACGGCCAGGGCCTCAACATCACGGTGCAGAGCTACCTCGACACGCTCGACTTCGGTCTGGTCAGCTGCCGCGAGCTGGTGCCCGATCTCTGGACGATGCTCGACGCCATCGTCGATGACCTCAGCGCACTGGGCAAGGCGGTCGGCGTCGACGCGTCCGCCTGACCGCGACGGCACCTGTCCGCTCGGCCGGTTGGTCACCTGTGCGGAGGGTTCGCCCGGACTGCCGGCCACAAGCAGTTCTGGCTAGCTGGCAGGACGCTTGACCTCGACGACCGCGTCCGTAGGCATCGGCGCCTTGTACCACTGGCGGGGCGAGTCCTCGATGAAGGCCGACAGACCCGCCATGCCCATGAACTCGGGTTCGATCCGGCTGACCAGCAGCTCGCGGCCGTCGGCCAACCGGATGGTGGCGCCCGGCTCGACCTCGCTGGCGGGCATCGTCGTCCACTCCTCAGCCATGCGGCCTCCACTTCGGATCGATGACGGGGCTGAGGCCGATGAGTTGCGCGCGGGGCGGCCGTGGCTCAGCATGACTCGATGGAACTGCTCGATGCCCTTCGTACCACGGGTGCGGTCCGCGACTTCAAACCCGACCCCGTCCCCGACGACGTCCTGGCGCGGGTGCTCGACTCGGCCCGGTTCGCGCCGAGCGGGGGCAACGTACAGGGTTGGCGCCTGGTCGTCGTAGCTGATCCGGACAAACGCCGCGTCTTGCGCGACCTCTATCTGACGGGTTGGTACGACTACCTGGCCCTCACCATGGCCGGCCTGCGACCGTGGTCGCCGGTCAACGACCGCGAGGCCGAGGGTCGCGCCCTCGAGGGCGCGGCCGACATCGCCGCCCAGGCGGCCGCCGGTCCTGGTGGGTTCGCCGAGCACCTCGACGAGGTGCCGGTGCTGTTGGCCCTGTTCGTCGACCTCGGGGCGCTGGCCGCTGTGGACCGCGACGCCGATCGCTACACCTTTGCCGGTGGGGCGTCGGTCTACCCCTTCGCGTGGAACCTGCTCCTCGCCGGTCGCAGCGAGGGCCTCGGCGGTGTGATCACCACGATGGCCATCCGCCGCGAGGACGAGGTCAAGGACCTGCTCGGGGCGCCCGCCGACTTCGCGTTGGCCGCCGTGATCGCGCTCGGCTATCCCGTGCGCCAGCCGCGCAAGCTGACGCGCGCCTCGGTCGCGTCGTTCGCCACCGTCGACAGGGTCGACGGCGACGCGTTTGGAGGCGACATCTGATGGCCACGACCCTCGACTGGTACGGGTGCGCCACGTTCCGGCTGCGGACCGCGGGCGTCACCGTCTTCCTCGACGCCTACATCGATCGCGCCGCCAACGCGACGGGCACCGGGCTCACCGCCGGCGACATCGACGACTGCGACTGGATCGTCATCGGCCACTCGCACTTCGACCACCTGTACGGCGCCGAGCGCATCGCCGCCAACACCGGTGCTCGCATCATCGGGAGCTACGAGACGATCCGGGTCATGGAGCAGGCGGGGGTGCCGGTGAGCCAGATGATCTGTGTCGCCGGCGGCGAGACGATCGAGCTCTCTGACTCGGTGCGCGTGTCGGTGTACCCGAGCCAGCACTCGTGCGTGTGGGCCCAGACCTCGTCACCTCCCGTCGACGCGGTGTGCATCGGCGATCTCGGAGTGACGTGGCAAGAGCAACAGGAGCGGTTCGGTCAGCTCGTCGCCTACGTCTCGACGGGGCTCGCTCCCGAGGCCCTCGAACACCTGCTGAGCGCCGGCCAGGGCGACCGCGGCGACGGTGGCGCGCTCGTCTACGTGTTCGACACGCCCGACGGCCGGTTGCTCTACCAGGACACCTCGGGCCACTGGTCGGGGATCCTCTGCGGGCTGGATGTGGACGCCGCCATCGTCGCCGCCGCCGGGCGTGGCAACGTCGACGGCGAGCCGACGCAGGGGTCGCTGGCCCAGTTCGTCGCCCAGGAGGTCGTGCTGGTGGGACCGCCAAAGGTGGTCCTGTGCCACCACGACAACTGGCTGCCTGGGTTCTCGATCGACACCGACATCGATCCCATCCGAGACGAGCTGGCGCGGATCGCCCCCGGCACCGAGCTGGTCGAGCTCGACTACCTCGACGCCACCCAGATCCTGCCCTGAGCGCGACGCGACCGGCTGTCGGTCAGTCGGGCGTCACCAGGTGAGATCGAGGGCGGCGCGCATCGCGGCCTCGAAGGCGGCGTCGTCGAGCTTCTGGCGCGTGCTGAGGACCATCTCGGCGTCGGGGCCGACGGGAACGCGAAGCGGCGTCTCGGCCTTCTCGATGGCGTCAGCGATGGCGGTGGCGACCAGCTCGGGGCCCGACCGCCCGGCCGGACCCGTGATCTTGCTGTCGGTGTCGTTCCACTGCTCCCACAACCCGGCGTAGATCGCCGGGCCTTCGAAGCTGGGCGCGCTGCTTCATACCTGGCGCGATGTAGCCCGGCTCGATGATCACCGTGCGGATGCCGAAATGAGTCAGCTCGTAGTGGAGCGACTCGCTCAGTGCCTCCAGCGCGTACTTCGACGCCGAGTAGGCGCCAGAGATCGGGGTGGCTACCCGGCCCTGGACCGAGCTCACGTTGACGATCACGCCCGACCCGCGCTCGCGCCAAGCAGGGACGACCTTTTGGATGAGCCGCAACGGTCCGATCGTGTTGGTCTCGAGCACGGCGCGCAGTTCCTCGATGGGGAACACCTCGACGGGACCCGACGCGGTCACACCCGCGTTGTTGACGATCGCGTCGAGCTCCCCGGCCTGAGCTCAGCGCGGCGTCGACGGACTTGTCGCTGGTGACGTCGAGGCTGAGCCGGAGCGCGGCGTCGACGCCCTCCAGCAACGTCTTGTCGCGGGCGGTGGCGACGACCTGGTGGCCACGAGCGGTCAGCTCGTTGACGGTCGCGGCGCCGATGGCTCGGGCTGCGCCGGTGACCAGGATTCGCATCCGGCTCAGCCTACTGGCGGGTCGATCGGTGATTCCCGGGATCGGGTTTCCGACGCTGAGGGTGCCTCTACCCCAGGCTGGTCAGGAAGCCGAGGCAGGCGAACCCCAACACGAACACCAGCCCGACCTCGGCGCCGGCGTCCTCGTAGGCCGACGGCATCATCACCGACGCCAGCATGGTGAGGATCGTTCCCGCCGCGAACGCCTGCACCGCCGCCAGGGCGTCGGCCGGTGCGTGCTGCAGCACCAGGTAGCCGACGACGGCGGCCACTGCACCGGTGGCGGCGATGGCGGTCCAGAGGCCGAGCACGCGAGCCCTCGACCAGCCCCCGCGGATGAAGCCCGGTGTCGAGGCCATGCCCTCGGGCAGGTTCGAGATCAGCACCGCGGCGACCATGGCGCTGCTCACCGCGCTCCCACCGATGAGCGAGATGGCGATGGCGACCGACTCGGGCACTCCGTCGAGCAGCGCGCCGAGGGCGATGCCCGTCGAGGCCTGCTCGCCGGCCGGGGCCCGGCGCGCCACCACCCGGTCGAGGCCGTAGAAGGTGAGAGCGCCCACGCCGATCCACAGGCCGGTGCGGGCGCCGCCGGCGATCCGGAAGGCGGGCACCGTCAACTCGAAGGCGGCGGCGGCGACGAGCGTCCCCGCCCCGAACCCGGTGACCAGTCCCATCACTCGGGTCGGGACGGCGAAGCGGAGGGCGACGAAGGCGCCCAGGATCAGCGTGGCCTGGCCGAGGAAGGCCCACAGGCCGGCTTCGAGCACGAGCGTGGGTCAGCTCGGCCGGTCAGGCCAGTCCGGAGAGGAAGCCGACCAGGGCGGCGTTGAGCTCGTCGGGGCGCTCCTCGCCGGTCCAGTGACCGCAGTCGTCGATGATGATCTTGTCGACCAGGTTGGGTACGAACAGCTCGAGTGACGCGACGATGTCGCTCATGCCCGGCCACCGGTAGACGACGTCGACGTCTCCGGCCACGAACAGGGCCGGGGTGGTCACGGGCGCCATCTTCCACGGCGCGGTGAGCTCGTAGTTCTGACGGGACGTGCGATACCAGTTCAGGTTTCCGTGGAACCCGGTGCGCCGGAAGCCTTCGACGATGAAGGCGAAGTCGTCGGCATCGAGCCAGGCCGGCAGGGTGTCGGTGTCGGCCAGCACGTCGAGGACTCCGCCGCCGTCGGGGATCACCAGCTCGGCGGTCGGACAGGCGGCCGAGAGCCCGTGGAACCACCGTCGCATCGTCACCTCGACGTCAGCCTCGAGCTCGGCCTCGGCCGGCCCGACGGCCTGGAAGTAGGCCTGGTAGTTGCTCTCGCCGAGCAGGGCGGTGAGCGTGGTCAGCAGATCGGAGTCGAGGCGGGGTACGTAGGGGACGCTGACGCCCACCACGCCGCGCAGCAGATCCGGCCGGAACAGTGCGGTGTTCCACGCCACCGGTCCGCCCCAGTCATGACCGACGACCACGGTCGGTCCCTCGCCGAGCGCCTCGAGCAGCCCCACGACATCGCCGACCAGGTGCAGCGTGGTGTACAGGTCAGCCGACTCGGGCGCGTCGGTCTGGCCGCACCCCCGTTGGTCGGGCGCCACGACGTGGTAGCCGGCTGCGGCCAGCGCCGCCATCTGGTGACGCCACGTGAACCAGGTCTCGGGGAAGCCGTGGAGCAGCACCACCAGCGGACCGGCGCCGGCCTCGGCCACATGCATCGTGATGCCGTTGGTCTCGACGGACCGGTGGGTGATCTCGACCATGTCGCCTCCTGGAGGGTGCCCGCCGGAACCTACCGCGTGCCCGCGACACGACACCCGGTCGGTCATCGCGGCGGCAGATGACCACCTGTGGTGTGGCGATCTGCCGCCGCGATGGGAGACGGGTGGGTGCGGGCGGGTCAGCCGGTCCAGCGGGTGTGGAAGGACTCGGCCAGGACGCGGCCCTGAGGGTCGCGGATCGTGCCGCGTTCGAGCGCCAGCCCGTCGTGGCTGATGTCGGCCTCGAACGCCCCCGTCAGCCAGTCGTCGTCGGCGAGGGCCTCAGTGGTGCGGTGGAGGTGGACCGTGTAGTCGATGCTGACGCCCCCGGTGGGGGGATCGACCCGTGTGAACGGTGAGGGTGGGAACCAGTCGAGGATCATGGTGAGCCACGCCGCATCGATCGGGCGCGACTCGAGGGTCCGGACATAGCCGCCGACGCGGGCCCGGTCACCGTGGCTGAACGGTTCGGCCGCCGGGTCGAGCACGGCCGTGGCGTTCTCGAAGTGGCGCACGCCCTCGGGCGGCGCGAGCGGGACGCACTCGGGGCGCGGGGGCAGGGCGGGTGGGTTCGGCGTCTCCCACACCAGGCCCTCGATCGGGACGACGGCGGTGATGCGGCTGATCAGCACGGTTCTGCCGTCCTGGACGATCGTGGCGGCAAACGTGCTGAGCGATCGACCGGTGCGGACCGGTTCGACGACCACCTCGGCCGGCCCGACGCGACCTGGGCGCAGGAAGCTGGTGGTGATCGTGCGCACGGCCCGACCGTCGCTTCGCTGCTCGACGGCTCGCACGGCGATGGCCGTCATGTAGCCGCCGTGGATCCCGATCAGCGAGGACCACGCCGGATCGAGATCGACATCGAAGCGCCACGGATCGTCGGGCCGGGTCGTCAGGGCGGTGGTGTCGTCGAAGCGGGTCACGGCGTGGTGCTCGGACTCGTCCAGGTCGGAGATGACGCTCACAGGTCGACCTCGTGGGCGAGCTCGAGGTCGGCGTCCACTCCGGAATCGAGACCACGATCGGAATCGGGATCGGGCTCGTGCTCGGGCGTCCCCGCGCCCACCCGCATCCCCGAGGGCAGGAAGTACAGCGCCACCAGCGCACCGGCGACGGCCACCGCGACGGCGACCCACGAGGCGGCGTCGAGGCCTTGGATGAACCCGTGTCGCGCCACCGCGGCCAGCGCCTCGGCCTGCGTGTGGGTCACCTGCGTCGCCGCGGTGGCCGCGCCCCCGATCGAATCGTGGGCGGCGCCGGCGGCGCTGGCCGGCAGGTGCAGGGCGGACAGGTGGTGGCCGAGGTAGCCGTGGTAGATCGAGGCGGCCACGCTGCCCATGACGGCCAGACCGATGGCCCCGCCGACCTGGCGGGTCGTGTCGTTGATGGCCGAGCCGACCCCGGCCCGGCTGGGGGAACGGCGCCCATGATCGATGCGGTGGCGGGGGCGATGGTCAGGCCCATGCCGAGGGCGAAGACGCACTGGGTCACCAGCACGGCGTCATACCCCGTGTCCACGCCGAACCTCGCCCGTCCGAGCTGTGACAGCGCGACGAGCACCATGCCGGTGACGATGACGGCGCGGGTGCCGACCCGAGCCACCAGGCGCGGGGTCGTGTTGGCCACCACCAGCAACACGACGGCGAACGGGAGGCGTGCGCAATCCGGCGCCGAGCGGGTCGTAGCCGAGCACGATCTGCAGGAACTGGGTCTGGAGGAAGATGGTTCCGAACAGCGCGAAGTACAGCGCCATCACCGCCACGCTGGCGGCGCTGAAAGCGAGGGTTCTCGAACAGGCGCAGGTCGATCATGGGATGGCGGCGCCGCAACTCGACCAGGACGAAGGCGGCCAGCACCACCGCGGCGACGGCGAAGGCGCCGAGCACCTCGGTGCTCGTCCAGCCCTTGCTCGGTCCCTCGATGATGGCGAACACGAGCGTCGACAGCCCGACGATCGAGAGCGCCGCGCCCCACACGTCGAGCACCGAGTGACCGGGATCGCGTGACGTCGGGATCAGCCAGTGGCCGGCCACGATGGCCAGCACGCACACCGGCACGTTCACCCAGAACACCGCGCCCCAGTAGAAGTGGCGCAGCAGCAAGCCGCCGACCACCGGCCCGAGCCCGATCCCGATCCCGGCCGTCCCCGCCCAGACGGCGATGGCCCGCTGGCGCTCGACGGGGTCGGTGAACACGTTGGTGAGGATCGAGAGCGTCGCAGGGAAGATGAGGGCGGCGCCGACGCCCGTGAGGGCTCGCAGCCCGATGAGCTGGCTCGGGTCCTGAGCCAGGGCCGATGCCGCCGACGCCACCGCGAACACGGCCAGGCCGGCGGTCAGCGCGCCCTTGCGCCCGTAGCGATCACCGAGCGCACCGGCAGTCAGCAGCAGTCCGGCGAACACCACGGTGTAGGCATCGACGATCCACTCGAGCCCGCTCGAGGAGGGGCGCAGCTGGGCCTGCAGGCTGGGGAGAGCCACGTTGAGGATGGTCGTGTCGATGGTGACGACGATGAGCGACAGGCAGAGCACCGCCAGCGCCCACCACCGCCTGGCGGCCCCCGCCGGGCCCGCGGCGGAGGCCGGCGGCTGGGGGTCCGGATCGCCGCTGGTCAGCGGAGACAGGTCGGGGGTCGGGGTCTGGGTTTCCAGCATCGGACGCATCTCCGGAATGAGGGTGGGTTCGGTGATGCAACTGACCCTAGCGGAGTGCATCCTATGAAGCAACCGACTAGGATGGAGGGATGCGCAGGACCAGCTTCCAAGAGGTGAACTGCTCGGTCGCCCAGTGCCTCGAGGTCGTGGGGGAGTGGTGGAGCATGCTGATCCTCCGCGACATCTTCTTGGGCGTGACCCGCTTCGAGGACCTCTGCCAACGGCTGGGCATCTCGCGCAACGTGTTGACCGATCGCCTCGAGCACCTGGTGGCCCACGGCGTGCTCGAGCGGCAGGCCTATCAGGACCATCCCGTCCGCTACGACTACAAGCTGACCGACAAGGGCCGCGACCTCTGGCCCGTCCTGGTGGCCATGCGCGAGTGGGGCGATCGCTACGCCGCGCCCGCCGGTCCCCCCATCGAGCTCGTGCACCGGGGATGTGGCGAGCACACCCACGTCGTCGCGACGTGCTCCGAGTGTGGCGAGGCCCTCGACGCGACCAACGTGAAAGCCGTTCCGGGTCCGGCCGCCGGTGACTCGTTCCCGTCGGCCGAGATGCGCCACCTCCGCCGAGCGACGCCGAGCGCGTAGCGCACGGCGCCGCGCCGGCCCGTCGCCCCCGCGCCCGACGCTGGCAGACTGCGAGGGTGCATCTCGCCGATCTGGTCGCGGCGTCCGACGAGGTCGCGGCGACGAGCGCCCGCAACGCCAAGCGCGACGTCATCGCCGCGTTGCTGCGCCAGCTCCAGCCCGACGAGATCGAGGCGGCCGTCGGCTTCCTGGTGGGCGAGGCCCGCCAGGGTCGGGTGGGCGTCGGCTGGGCGACGGTGAGCGCCATCCCCGCGCCCGGCGCCGACAATCGCACCGACCATCGAGATCGCCGAGCTGGACGACACCATCGAGCGACTGGCCTCGGCGAGCCGGGGCCGGTTCGAACCGGGCTCGCGCCGACATCCTCGGCCAGCTCGTCGGCCCGGGCCACACCCGCCGAGGCCGCCTTCGTGCGCCGGTTGCTGGTGGGCGAGCTGCGGCAGGGCGCGCTCGAGGGCGTGATGGCCGATGCCATCGCCGTGGCCGCGGAGGTGCCGGCCACGGTGGTGCGACGCGCCCTGATGTTGAGCGGCGACGTCGGGGGGACGGCCAGGGTCGCGCTCACCGCCGGTCGGCCCGGGCTCGAAGCGATCGGCCTGACCCTGTTCCAGCCGGTGCAGCCGATGCTGGCGTCGGTGGCCGACGAGCTCGACGACGCCGTCGACGGGACTGGCCCGATGTCGGTCGAGTGGAAGCTCGACGGGGCCCGCATCCAGGTCCATCGCCAAGGCGACCTGGTGCGGGTCTACACCCGCAACCTCAACGAGGTCACCGAGCGCCTGCCTGAGGTCGTCGCCGTCGCCCGATCGCTGCCCGCCGACGAGCTCGTGCTCGACGGAGAGGTGCTCGGGCTGGTCGGCCAGCGGCCCGAGGTGTTCCAGGAGACCATGAGTCGCTTCGGCCGCGACGATCCGACCACCCACGGTCTACGCCTGCGCCCGTTCTTCTTCGACGTGCTACGGGTCGACGGGACCGACGTGCTCGACGAGCCCCTGTCGGACCGTCTCGGGACCCTCGATCGAGTCGCCGGCCCTCACGCCATGCCGCGCCTGGTCACCGGCGATCTCGGTGACGCCGCCGCCTTCGTCGACGCGACGCTGGCCGCAGGCCACGAGGGGGTCATGGTGAAGGATCTGACCAGTCCCTACGCCGCCGGTCGGCGCGGCAAGGCGTGGCGCAAGCTCAAGCCGGTGCACACCTACGACCTGGTGGTGCTGGCGGCCGAGTGGGGACATGGTCGGCGCCAGGGGTGGCTGTCGAACCTGCACCTCGGCGCTCGCGACCCCGACGGCGGGGGCTTCGTGATGGTGGGCAAGACGTTCAAGGGACTCACCGACGAGCTGCTCACCTGGCAGACGGCCGCCTTCCTCGAGCGCGAGATCGGTCGGGACGACTACACGGTCCACGTGCGCCCCGACCTGGTCGTCGAGATCGCCATCGACGGGGTGCAGGCCTCGACCCGCTATCCCGGCGGCGTGGCGCTTCGCTTCGCTCGCGTGAAGCGGTATCGCCCGGACAAGCAGGCCGCCGCCGCCGACACGATCGACGCGCTGCGCGCCCTGCTCGGTGGGTCGGCCCGGCCGCTCGAGGCCTGACCACGTCGGCGGGGCCGCACGATTGCCGTCATCGCGGCCCGCGGCCATGCTGTCATCCCATCTCGGAGCCGATCGGACAGGAGCCCGACCCAATGAACTTCCGCACCGTCGTCGAGTTGAACGGCAAGACGGCGACGGGCATCGAGGTCCCCGACGAGGTCGTGGCCGAGCTGGGGTCGGGCAAGCGCCCGGCGGTCAAGGTCGTGATCGGTGGCTACAGCTATCGCAGCACCGTTGCCTCGATGGGCGGACGATTCCTGCTCCCGGTGAGTGCCGAGGTGCGTCAGCACGCGGGCGTGGCCGCCGGCGACGAGGTGGACGTCGAGATCGAGCTGGACACCGAACCACGCGTCGTCACGGTCCCGCCCGATCTGGCCTCCGCCCTCGACCAGGATGGAGCCGCCCGCCAGACCTTCGACGCCATGTCCTACAGCCACCAGCGCGCCTACGTGGAGTGGATCGAGCAGGCCAAGGCGCCCGAGACCCGTCAACGGCGCCTCGACAAGACCGTGACCGAGTTGCACACCGGCAAGCCCAAGCGCTGACGGGCCAGGCTCCCGATCGACCGGCCCCGAGACAGCTGGTTGGCGTTGCTTGTAGACGAGTGGCTGCATAGGATGCCGGGAGGTTGGGGGTCTCTGGGGAGGGGCCGTGGTGGGTGCACCGCTCGCGGAACGGCTGGTGGGTCGGGAGTCAGAGCTGGCGAGGCTGCGCGAGTTCCTGGATGCCGAACCGCCGTCGGCCCGCACGCTCGTTCTGGCCGGCGGCCCCGGGGTCGGCAAGACGGCCCTGTGGGAGGCCGGGGTCGAGTCGGGCGCGGCAGCGGGGAACCACCACGCTGGTGGCTCGACCGAGCGAGCCCGAGACCCAGCTGGTGTTCGCCGCCCTCAGCGACCTGCTCGAGCCCGTCGACGCGGCCGTCTTCGCGGCCCTCCCCGGCCCCCAGCGCCAGGCGCTCGAGGTGGCGCTGCTGCGGTCCGAGCCGTCCGATCGGCCGCCCGAAGCGCGTGCGATCGCGGCCGGCTTCTTGGGGGCTCTGCGCGAGCTCGCTTCCCGGGCGCCGCTCGTGGTCGCGGTTGACGACGTCCAATGGCTCGACGCGGCGTCGGCGGGAGCGCTCCGGTTCGCCCAGCGACGGCTCGACGACGAGGCCATCACCTTCCTGCTCACCGAGCGGACGGGCCCGGGCACGGTTCGCCTCGGAGCCGTCGCGCCGGAGCGGATCGAGATCGGTGGCCTCAGCCTGGGGGAGACCCGTCTGCTGCTCGCAGAACGTCTCGATTTCCACCCGCCACGGATGCTCCTGCGTCGGATCTTCGAGTCGACCGGCGGCAACCCGCTGTTCGCCCTCGAGCTGGCGCGCAACCTCCGCGAGACCGATCAGCACCTGAGCTCCGAGCAGCCGTTGACGGTCGCCAGCGAGCTGGGCGTCCTTCTCAGCCAGCGGCTCTCGAAGCTGTCAGCGGCGGCCAAGACGGCGGCGCTCGGCGCGGCCCTTGCGCCCGATCCGTCGACCGGTTTGACCGAGGCGCTCCTCGGAGCCGATGCCGCGGCGGCGCTCGATGAGCTGATCGGCGCGGGCGTGGTCGAGATCCACGGCGAGCGGATCCGCTTCACGCATCCGCTCCTGGCCAGCACCGTGACGGCCGCCGCCCTCCCTCGACAGCGGCGCGCCATGCACCGGGAGCTCGCTCGGCTGGTGGACGACCCCGTCGCCAGCGCCCGTCACCTGGCCCGAGCCAGCGCCGATCCGGACGAAGAGGTCGCCGACATCCTCGAGGACGCCGCCGTCCTCGCCCGGGCCCGAGGCGGTTGGGACACTGCCGCTGAGCTGCTCGAACGCTCTCGCGATCTCACACCGTCCCAGGAGGCCGAGGACCGGCCCCGCCGGGCGATCGCGGCCGCCGAGCATCACGTGCACGCTGGGGACCGACCCCGAGCGCGAGCGTTGGTCGAAGCGCTCCTCGGGGACCCCCTGCCGCGCCCCCAGCGAGCGAACGCGCTCCGCCTGCTCGCCGAGATCTCCGCCGAGGACGAGAACTTCGCGGGAGCGACCGCCGTCTACCAGCAGGCGCTCGAATACGTCGACGATCCCCTCGCTCGAGGCGGCTGTCGAAGACGGACTTGCCTACGTGCTGGCGTGCAGTTGGGATGTCGGCGCCGGCGAACATGCCCACCGGGCGCTGGCGCTGGTCGAGGCCGACGGCGACGAGACGCTCATGGCGCGCCCGCTCGCCGTGTGCGCCATGGTCGACTACATGTTCGGTCGTGGCGTCAGCTGGGACAAGGTCGAGCGGGCGCTGGCGCTGGAGGATCACGAGGCGATCACTCCGCTGCAGGCCCGACCGACCACGATCGCGGCGCTCCTCCATCTCTACACGGGCAACCACGCCGAGGGTCGCGAACGGCTGACGGCGGTGTGGACGTGGGCCGCCGATCGCGCCGACGAGGGCGACCTGGCCTTCGTCCTCGTGTGGTTGAGCTGGCTCGAGACGCGCAGCGGGAACTTCGCGACGGCCGGGTCGCTCGCCGATCAGGCCAAGATGTTCGCCGCGCTGACCGGCAGCGAGTCGACGCGGGCCTTCGCGGTCGCCCAACGGGCCCTCGTCGCGGCGCACGAGGGCGACATCACGCAGGCTCGCGAGGGCGCCGCCGAGGCGACGGCTCTGAGCGGGCTCGTCGACTTCCTCCTCCCGCGCGTCTGGGCCGGCGCCGCCGTTGCTGTGCTGGAGCTCTCCCTGGGCAACCCCGAGGCCGCCTGGCGGGCGTGCGAAGAGATCACGGCGCCATTCGAAGCGTTCGGCATCGCCGAGCCCGTCCTCGTCTTCTTCCTGCCGGACGCCCTCGAGGGACTGATCGCGCTCGGCCAGCTCGATCGGGCCGAGGCGTTGGTCTCCTCGCTGCAGGGTCGCGGGCGGGATCTCGACCGCCCATGGGCCCTCGCCACCGGGGCCCGTTGCCGAGGGCTGCTCCTGGCGGCGCGCGGTGATCTGGTCGGAGCCGTCGCCGCGCTGGACGAGGCCCTGATCGAGCACGAGCGCCTCGACATGCCGTTCGAACGGGCCCGCACGCTGTTCGCGAAGGGGCTCGTCGAGCGCCGGGCCCGGCAGCGGGGCCAGGCGCGAGCGTCGCTCGCCGAGGCCCTCGAAGCGTTCGACGGGATGGGCGCCCGACTCTGGGCGGAGCGAGCCCGAGACGAGCTCAGCCGGGTGAGCGGTCGACGAGCGCGAGGCTCCAGCGAGCTGACCCCGGCCGAGCGGCGGGTCGTCGAGCTGGCCGCCGAGGGCCTGTCCAACAAGGAGATCGCCGAGGCGCTGTTCGTGAGCGTGCACACGGTCGAGACCCACCTCTCCCACGCCTATTCGAAGCTCGGCGTGCGCTCCCGCTCCCAGTTGGCACGGAGCCTGGACAGCCTGTCGTAGCGGTCCAAACATCACGGGTTTCCGGGATTCCACCCGCTGAGGACCGTTCTACTGTCGCCAGTGCGGGATGTTCCTGCTCGGGGCCGGTGGGGCCCCCGACAGGTTGGGAGGGACACATGAGGATCTCCACGCGGTCGATGCCGGCGATCGATCGCCTTCGGGCCCTGGAGCTGCTCGAAGCGGCCACCGACACCGAGCTGAGACGCATCGATCGTCTGACGTGCGAGGTCGAGGTCCCGGCCGGCCGGGTGGTGACCAGGGAGGGAAGTCGTCCCCAGGGCTTCTTCCTCGTCGTGTCGGGCCACGCTGTCGTCACGGCCGCCGGCGTCGAGCGTGACGTGTCTGGGCGTCGGGACGTTCTTCGGTGAGACCGCCCTCCTGGACGGGGCGCCGGAGCCCGCGACCGTCACGGCGCTCACCCCGATGCTCTTGCGCGTCGCCACCCGTCAGGAGTTCGCCCAGCTGAGAGAGGTACGGTCGCCTCGCCCAGGCGATCCTTGCAGACGTTCGCGACACGCCAGCGACTCGCGCTCGGAGCTGAAGGCTCTGTCCGGCTGGCGACGCCCGCCTGAGGTCGACGGCTCGCGCCTGACGGCCGGGCCGAACCCCGACCGGCGCCACGTTGGATGATCGACCACCGCCGTGGTGGTCAGTCACCCAACCTGCGGACCTCGAGCTCGGCTCGAGCCCCGATGACACCGTTGTGCGCGAGGGGGGACTTGAACCCCCACGTCCTTGCGGACACAGGAACCTGAATCCTGCGCGTCTGCCAATTCCGCCACTCGCGCGAGTAGCAACGGGCGAGGGTAGCCGATGGCCGCCCGGGCCCCCAACGGGCTTGGCGACCAGGGGCCGTTCACGTCGCGCCCGATCCACACCCATCGTGGCGGCAGATCACCACGAACCCGGTGGCGATCTGCCGCCGCGATGACGGGCGGGCGACGGGAGCCGGGCTCGGCGTTGCCGGTATCGTGTCGATCCGATGGGCATCAAGGGTTTCGAGAGCTCGCTCGAGAACATGGTCGAGGGCGTCTTCGCCCGCGTGTTCCGCAGCGGGCTGCGCCCGATCGAGCTGGGCCGGCGCCTGGTGCGCGAGCTCGACGACCATCGCTCGATCGACGTCCGGGGCCGCACGATCGTGCCCAACTCGTTCGTCTTCTCGGTGAGCCAGGAGGACTACGACCGGTTCGCCGAGATCGGCGAGTCCTTGACCCGCGAGCTGGCCGACGCCGCCCGTGAGCACGCCCAGGACGAGCACTACGCGTTCATGGGTCCGGTCAGCGTCGAGCTGCTGGTCGCGGCCAAGGTCCGCCCCGGCACCTTCACCGTGGTGAGTCGCATGAAGGAGGGGCCGGGCGGCGTGGGCGCGGGCTCGCTGCTGCTGCCCAACGGCGAGCGGATCGTCCTCGGCGATCGCACCCTGACCATCGGTCGCCGGCCCGAGAGCGACATCGTCATCCCCGACACGAACGTGAGCCGGCGTCACGCCGAGATCCGACCGACCATCGAGGGGTTCAGCCTGGTCGACCTGGGCTCGACGAACGGATCGAAGGTCAACGGCGAGCGCACCGTGCAACGCGAGCTGCGCGACGGCGACGAGCTGGTGTTCGGCAACACGCGCCTGGTCTTCCACGCCTCCTGATCCTGTCGCCGGGTCGTGAGGCCGGGCCCTGCGGCCGCGGGGCGGCGCCCCGGTGGAGACGCGCCCCCCAACTAGTCTCGAAAGCGCCGTGTCGGATCAACTTCTTCTCATTCTCAAGCTGTGCCTGTTGGCCCTGCTGTACCTCTTCTTCTTCCGCGTGCTGCGGGCCGTGTGGGCCGAGCTGCGGCCGCCCAAGTTGATCGTTTCGGCTCCCCGCAACGCCGCGCCGGCCGCCGGAGGGCGCGGCGCCCGCAAGGCGGCCAAGCGTCAGCAGGCGGCGACGCCCGCCGAGCCCCGCCTGGTGGTGCTCGAGCCCACCGATCAGAGCGGGCGGGCCTACCCGTTGGCCGCCGAGGTCACCGTCGGGCGCGCCGCCGGCTGCCAGATCACCCTCGACGACACCTTCGCCTCGCAGATCCACGCCCGCGTGTTCCAGCGCGATGGCCAGTACCTGGTCGAGGATCTCGGTTCGACCAACGGCACCTATCTCAACCGGCACAAGGTCTCGGGGCCGATGCTGATCCACCGCGGCGACCGCCTCCAGATCGGCAACACCGTGATGGAGCTCACGTGACCCGCCTGGCGTGGGGCTCGGCCACCGATGTCGGCCGGGTGCGCCAGGCCAACCAGGACACGTTCTTCGTCTCGGACACGTTGTTCGTCGTGGCCGACGGCATGGGCGGTCACCAGGGCGGCGAGGTCGCGTCGGACCTGGCTACCAGCTCGTTGCGCCAGGACTTCGGCTCGGGCGACGAGAGCCCTACGACCGAAGGCCTGGTGCGGGCCGTGCAGCGCGCCAACGAGGTGGTCGTGGCGGCGGCGACCGACAACCCCGACCTGACCGGCATGGGCACGACGTTGTGCGCCATGGCGGTCGTCGACGTCGACGGCGACGAACGACTGGCCATCGTCAACGTCGGCGACTCGCGCGCCTATCTGCTCAAGGACGGTGACATCGAGCAGATCACCGATGATCACAGCCTGGTCGCCGCCCTCGAGCGCCAGGGCCGGCTCACGCGGGACGAGGCCGCGGTCCATCCCCAGCGCAACATCCTCACGCGGGCGCTGGGGATCGACGCTCGCGTCATGGTCGATTCGTGGGAGGTCCGGCCCGTCGTCGGAGACCGCTACCTGCTCTGCAGCGACGGGCTGTTCAACGAGGTCGACGAGAGCCGTCTGGCCGCCACCATGCGCAAGCTGTCGGATCCGAGCGAGGCCGCTCGCGAGCTCGTGCGCCTGGCCAACGAAGGGGGCGGCCACGACAACATCACCGTCGTCATCGTCGACGTGCTGGGCGACGAGGCGGCCGAGGCGGCAGCGGCCGCAACGGCGGTCGCGTCCGCGGCAACCGTGGCCGGTCCGAGGGACGCTCGCGACATCCGATCGGTGAAGGGCGAGGCCCGGGCCGTCGGCCTCGACCACGAACCGGGCGGGTCGCCCAAACCGAGCCGGCGCCAGCGTCGAGCCGCGGCGCGCGAGACCAAGGCCGCGCTGCGCCCACCGCGACCGCGGCGCTTCACCTGGCGCGTCCTCGCCTTCATCATCGCCTTCGTGGCCATCGTCGCTCTCGGCGGCGCCGCCGTCGACTACTACGGGCGCAACAGCTACTACGTCGGCTACGACAAGGATCGAGTCGTCATCTACCGCGGCCGACCGGGTGGCGTGCTCTGGATCAAGCCCGAGATGGTCGAGCGCTCGACGCTGACCCGCACGACCGTGCCATCCGCGTTCGCCCGCGAGATCGCCAGCGGCAAGATCGAGCCCACGTTGGCGGCGGCGCACCACTACCTGGCCAACGTGTCGAACGAGGCCAACCAGCTGGGCACGGCAAGCGACGGCGGCGCCAACCTCACCACCACCACGAGCGCGCCCGGACCCACCGGGAACTGACCTCGATGGGCCCTCGTCGTCGCAACACCGAACTGGGTCTGCTCGTCATGGCCGTCGTGCTCATCGGCGCCGCCTACACCCTGGCCACGTTGGCCGCCGACAAGCAGTTCCCGGCCGACATCGGCCCCTTCCTCGCGATCGTGCTGGGTCTGCTGTTGGCCGCTCACATCGCGGTGCGACGGCTGGCCCCCACCGCCGACCCGATCCTCCTGCCGGTCGCCGCCCTGTTGAACGGTCTCGGCTACGTGGTGATCACCACCACGCCCGACCCCAACCCGAGGGAGCGGCACCTGCCCGAGCACCTGGCCGGGCTGCAGGCGGGTTGGACCGCGTTCGGCCTCCTGGCCTTCCTGCTGACGCTGCTGCTCATCCGACGCACTCGTGTCCTCGAGCGCTATCGCTACACGTTTGCCTTGATCGGCATCGGGCTCCTGTTGCTCCCGCTCGTGCCCCATGTCGGGCGCTCGGTCAACGGCTCGAAGATCTGGGTCAACCTCGGGCCCATCGGGTTCCAGCCCGGCGAGATCGCCAAGATCGTGCTGGCCATCTTCTTCGCGGCCTACCTGGTCGACAAGCGCGAGCTGCTGGCCATGCGCACGTGGCGCCTCGGTCCGTTCAACCTGCCCGAGCCCAAGCACCTCGGTCCGGTGCTGCTCACGTGGGGCTTGTCGATCCTGATCATGTTCTCGCAGAACGACCTCGGCTCGTCGCTGATGTTCTTCACCCTCTTCGTCGTGATGCTGTGGGTCGCGACCTCGCGGATCTCCTATCTCGCCGTCGGCGCCGCGCTGTTCGGCGCCGCGTCCTACATCTCGTGGCGCACCGTCAGCCATGTGCAGGAGCGCGTCTCGATCTGGCTCGACCCGTGGAAGGACCCACTCGGAATCGGGCTCCAACCGGTCAAGGCCGCCTTCGCCATGGCCAACGGCGGCCTGGCCGGTACGGGCCTCGGGCTCGGCAACCAGGACGCCATCCCCTACATCCAGACGGACTTCATCTTCGCCGCCATCGCCCAACAGCTCGGACTGTTCGGCGCGACGCTGGTCATCGTCGCCTACCTGCTGATCGTGGGATCCGGTCTGCGCATCGCCGCTCGCGCCGACCATGCCTTCGACAAGCTCCTGGCCGTCGGGCTGACCACGCTCATCGGCGTGCAGTCGTTCATCATCATCGCCGGCGTGACGCGCCTGCTGCCGTTGACCGGTCTGGCCCTGCCCTTCGTGTCCTACGGCGGCTCGTCGCTGGTGTCGAGCTGGATCCTCATCGCCCTGCTGTTGCGCGTCTCGGACGAATCGAACCGCCGGGTCGTCGAGCGGGCGACGATGGCGGCCGCGGTCTGACATGGCGACGAACCTCGAGCTCGAACTGGCCGACCCTCCCGTGGGGCGGCGCGACGAGCGGTCTGACATGGCGACGCCAACGGGTGGTGGCGCGTGAACGTCCAGATCCGACGACTCGGGATCGGGTTGCTGGCCTGCTACCTGGCCCTGTTCGTGATGCTCAACTGGATCCAGGTCGTGCACAAGCCGTCACTGGACAACAACGCCCTCAACGACCTGCGCGTCAAGCAGCAGTTCAACAAGGACCGCGGCACCATCACCTCGGCCGACGGGGCGCTGCTGGCCCAGTCGGTCGACGTGAGTGGCTCGGCCGACTTCAAGCACCAGCGCGTCTATCCGCAGGGCGCCCTGTTCGCGCAGCTCACGGGCTTCTACTCGTTCAACTACGGCTCGACCGGACTCGAGCAGACCTACGACAAGCAGCTCTCGGGCCAGACCGTCGGCCAGCAGATCAGGGGCCTGGCCGACCTGCTCAACCCGCGGCCGCAGGTGGGCAACCTGACCATCTCGGTGCGCAAGGACCTGCAGCAGCTCGCCCAGCAGGCGCTCGGCAACCGGGCCGGCTCGGTCGTGGCCGTCGATCCCCGCACCGGTCAGCTCCTCGCCTTCTACAGCTCGCCGTCCTATGACCCCAACCCGGTCTCCTCGCTCGATCCGAAGAAGGCCAAGTTGGCCTTCACGCTGCTCAACCTCGATCCGGCCAAGCCGATGCTGGCCCACCAGTACCAGGAGATCTATCCCCCCGGTTCGACGTTCAAGGTGGTGACCGGATCGACCGGCGTGCAGGACGGCGTGGTCACGGTCACCCAGCCGAACTACCCGGTGGCGCGCAGCTACCAACCCCGCGTCGGCAAGCCCATCTTCAACTTCGCCGCCGAGGCGTGTGGGGGCACGCTCTTCCCGATCCTGGCCAAGTCGTGCAACTCGGCGTTCGCCCAGATGGGGGCCGAGACCATCGGGCTCGACAAGATGATCAACGGCGCCCAGTCGTTCGGCTTCAACCAGAAGCCGCCGATCGATCTGCCCGGTCCGGCCCGCTCGAACTTCCCGACCGCCCTCGACGCGGCGACGTTGGCCCAGTCGTCCATCGGCCAGAACAGCGTGGCCGCCTCCCCCCTGCAGATGGCCTTGGTGGCGTCGGCGGTGGCCGACGGCGGCGCCATCATGAAGCCCCACGCCATGACCGAGGTGCGCGACAGCGAGGGCGACGTGGTCGAGCGCTACCACAACTCGGTGTGGCTCGACCCGATCAGCCCGCAGTCGGCTCAGGTCATGCACGACGCCATGATGGGTGTCGTGGCCAACGGCACCGCCACGATCCTGCGCATGCCGGGCTATGACATCGGCGGCAAGACGGGAACGGCTCAGGTGCGGCCCAACGACATCGACGCCTGGATGATCGCCTTCGGCGGACCGCCGAACGCGACGCCGACCATCGCCCTGTCGGTCGTCGTGCTCGACGTGGCCGGCACAGCGGCCGAATCCACGGGCGCGCAGGTCGCCGGTCCGATCGCCAAGCAGATCCTCCAGGCCTACCTGACCGGACACTGACCGCCGCGTCATCACGCCGGTCCCGATGGGGCCCACGGCTGCTTCGGTGATCCCGTCGAGCGGCCGTTTCGACCTGACGGAGAGTCTGCAGCCTCGCCACTAGGCTCCTCGCCGTATGTCTGACCAGCCCCCCAGCGACCCGCCCCCGAGTGATCAGGCCCCAGGTGGTCCGCCGCCCGCGGGTGAGCAGGCACCGGCGGGTGAGCAGGCACCGGCGGGTGAGCAGGCCCGAGCCGCTGGTCAGGCGCCAGCGGCGGCGGGGCCGACGGTGTTCAACGATCGCTACGAGATGCACCGGCGCCTGGCGCGCGGCGGCATGTCGGACGTGTACCTGGCCAAGGACCTGTTGCTCGACCGGCCGGTCGCGGTCAAGGTGCTGTTCCCCGAGTTCGCCAAGGACCCGACCTTCGTCGAGCGGTTCCGGCGCGAGGCGCAGGCCGCCGCCAACCTGAACCATCCGAACATCGTGGCCGTCTACGACTGGGGCCAGCAGAGCGGCACCTACTTCATCGTGATGGAGTACATCGAGGGTCGCAGCCTGTCCGACATCGTGCGGACCGACGGGCCGCTCCATCCCCGCCGGGCGGCCGAGATCACCGCCGACGTGGCCGCCGCCCTCGGCTTCGCCCATCGCAACGGTGTCGTGCACCGAGACATCAAGCCGGGCAACATCCTGATCTCACCCAGCGGCCAGGTGAAGGTGGCCGACTTCGGGATCGCTCAGGCCATCACGGGCGGGACCGAGGCCAACCTCACCCAGGCCGGGGCCGTCATGGGCACGGCCACCTACTTCTCGCCCGAGCAGGCCCAGGGCAAG
The DNA here is from genome assembly GCA_963734965.1 of uncultured Microthrixaceae bacterium. Taxonomy (GTDB): domain Bacteria; phylum Actinomycetota; class Acidimicrobiia; order Acidimicrobiales; family Acidimicrobilacustridaceae; genus UBA4742. The sequence continues at coordinate 2,330,101 of CAVTJK010000004.1, forward strand.
ACCGTCGACCCGCGCAGCGACCTCTACTCGCTCGGCTGCGTGCTGTACGAGATGCTGACGACGCGCCCGCCGTTCTCGGGCGACACACCGGTGGCCATCGCCTACAAGCACGTGCAGGAGCCGGCGCCGCTGCCCAGCGCGACCGGAGTGGCCGTGCCTCCCGCCCTCGAAGCCATCGTCGCCCAGCTCATGGCCAAGGATCCCGCTCAGCGCTACGCCTCGGCCGAGGACCTGCGAGCCGATCTGCGCAACTACCTCGAAGGTCTGCCCGTCGCGGCCCTGCGTTCGTCGGCGGCGTTGGCCGCCGGGTTGGGTGCGGCGGGACTGGCCGGCGCCGGCGCCGGCGCAATGGCCGGCGCGGCCATGGCCGGGGCCACCCAGGCCGGTCCGCCGGTCGGCGGGGTCGGAGGACCGGGCGGTCCGCCGACGGGCGCGACCTACGTCCCGCCCGCCGAACCGCCTCAGAAGCGACGGACCACGACGTTCCTGTGGGTCATGATCGGCGTGCTCATCCTGCTCGGCGCCGGGCTCTTGTTCCTCGCCACCCGCCTCGATCGCAGCAGCAACGCCCAGAAGCAGGTACCCGACGTCACCAACAAGCAGGTCGATGTGGCTCGGGCCCAGCTCGAGGCTCAGGGCTTCAAGGTCGAGGTCACCGAGCAGGCCAACACCGAGCACGCCAACGGCGAGGTGATCAAGCAGGACCCGGTCGGGGGCCAGCTCGCCGACGACGGTTCGACGGTCAAGCTCACGGTGTCCAAGGGCGCGGGCCAGGTCAAGGTTCCGCCTGTGGTCGGCCTGACGCAGGACGCGGCCAACGCCCAGCTCACCGCGGCCGGGTTCACGGTGCGCGCCATCCCGCAAACGAGCGCGACGGTGCCGACGGGCCAGGTCATCTCGCAGAGCCCGGCCGCCGGCAACATGGCCGATCACGGCTCGGAGGTCGACATCAGCGTCTCGTCGGGACCGGCGACGGTCAAGGTGCCCGACGTCAGCGGCGAGAGCGCGGCGGCCGCCTCCGCCAACCTGACCCGGGCCGGGTTCACCGTGACGACCATCCAACAGTCGTCGACCAGCACAGGCGCAGGCCTCGTCATCGGCACCAACCCGGCCGCCGGCATCGAGGTGGCGCCGGGCACCAAGGTCACGATCATCGTGTCGTCGGGTCCGCCGGCGACCTCGTCCACCTCGAGCTCGACCACGTCGAGCTCGACGACGACCCCGACGGCGCACTAGCCAGATCCCGGCGGCAGGACCGGCTCGGTGGGCGCCGGTCAGGCTGAGGCGCCGGCGCGGGCCAGGAAGTTGGCCACCAGGTCGTGGCCGGCGGTGGTGAGGATCGACTCGGGGTGGAACTGGACGCCCTCGACGTCGAGGGTCCGGTGGCGCAGGCCCATGACCGTGCCGTCGTCGGTCTCGGCCGTGATCTCGAGCACATCGGGAACCGACTCGCGGTCGACCACGAGCGAGTGGTAGCGGGTGGCCTCGAGCGGGTTGGGCAGGCCGGCGAAGACGCCGGATCCAGCGTGGCGGATCATCGACGTCTTGCCGTGCATGATCTCGGGCGCCCGCACGATCTCTGCCCCGTACACCTGCCCGATGCACTGATGGCCCAGGCAGACGCCGAGCACCGGGCGGCGGCCGGCGAAGTGCAGGATGACCTCGTTGCTGAGACCGGCGTCTTCGGGACGGCCCGGCCCCGGGCTGATCAGCACGGCATCGGGGTCCAGCTCGTCGATCTGGGCCAGGGTGAGCGAATCGGCCCGGTGCACCGTGGGATCGGCCCCGAGCTCACCGAGGTACTGGACGAGGTTGTAGACGAACGAGTCGTAGTTGTCGATGACCAGCACTCGGGCGTCCATGCGTCGGGCAGGGTAATGGCCCGACGCCCCGTGGCGCCCACCGGTATCTCGGCCCGGGCGGACCCTTCCCGCCACGACCGCGCACTAGATTCTGCCTTCGTGGCCAATCGACCGAATCGTCCCGAGAAGCACCGCGTCGAAGGCGGCGGCCGCACCACGCCCAAGGGCGGGGGGACCAAGGCCGGCGCCGACAAGGATTCGGCGGGCAAGGATTCCTCGTCCAAGCCCACCGCGCCCAAGCGATCCAAGCGCACCACGTCGCCCGACCAGTCGACGCGCTATACGCCGCCGGTGCCGAGCTATCAAAAGGTCAGCGGCCCCTGGGTGCCGGCCCTCATGTTCACGTTCTGGGGTCTCGGCATTGCCATGATCCTCTTCAACTATTTCCAGATCTTGCCCGGCGGCGTGAGCAATTGGTACGTGTTCGGGGGGCTGGGCCTGATCCTGGCCGGCATCGTCACCGCCACCCAATACCGGTGAGGCGGGGGCGCCCGGGAGCTCGACCTCGGCTTTCGGGGCCGAATCGGCCGTCGTCGGTGACGAATGTTGCCGCGGGAAGACAGGCGCAAGAACGGTCCGTGACGGTGAGGTAACACTCCCCAGCCCTCTCCACATGCTGTGGACATGTACGGGCTCGGAACGGGCCGACTGGGACACGAATGGGTCGCCGGCGTGGGTACGAGATCGGAGGTCGGGTGGCCAGCACGACACGAGAAAAGGCCCGCCATCTGAGGCGAGAGCTGAACCGTCGACTGCGCTTCGCCTACCTCGATCACGTGCTCTCGCCTCGGGCCCGCCGGGCCCAGGCCGCCTATGACCCGGATCGCACGGTCAACGTGCTCGGGAGCCGCCGGGGCGGCACCACCTGGCTGCACGAGCTGATGACCGCCAGCGACGGGGTCTGCCCGATCTTCGAGCCGCTCTATGACCGCCGCTGGCGCCGCCACGTGGGCCTCGGCCAGATCCCGGTGCTCGAGCCCGATGAGCCCGATCCGGTGCTCGAGCGCTACCTCGACCAGGTCGCCCGGGGTTGGCGAGTCGGCCCTCGAGGGATGCGACTGGCCACGACCGCTGAGCTGCTACATGCTGATCGCTTCGTAGTCAAGCATGTGCGACTCAACCTGTGTGCCGGCTGGCTCGTCGAGCACTTCCCGGCGCAGCGCATGGTCATCCTGGTCCGCCACCCGTGCGCCGTGGTCGAGTCCATGGCCCGGGTCGACTGGGGCCCGCGGAGCGTCCGCGAGGCGTTGGCCGAGCTGCCGCCGGCCGAGCAGGACCTGGTGACCGAGGCCATGGGCGATCGGACCTCGGTGGCGTCGGTCTCGGCGGCGATCTGGGCGACCGAGGTCGGGGCCCTGTTGCGCCAGACCCGGCCCGAGACCGCTCAGCTCATCTCCTACGAGGCGCTGGTCGCCGATCCGGCCGGGGTCCTGGGCCCGGTGCTCGAGGCCATCGGGCTGGCCAGGGGCCCGCACCTGCTCGAACGATCCGGCCAGCCGTCGCGGTCGACCCACGAGGATTCAGCGATCCACGCCCAGGGCGACCCGGCCCGGGCCTGGGTCGACCGGCTGAGCCGGGCCGACCGCGACGAGGTGCTCGGCGTCGTCGCCGACGCCGGGATCACCGCCTACGGCCCCGACCCCCGACCCGACGAAGCCGCCCTCAGGGAGCTCCACGCCTCCGCCTAGTCGATCGTCGGACGCGGCGGCGCGTAGCAGAGCCGCTCGATGGGGTGAGAGCAGGATGCCGAAGGCGGCCCGCTGGATTGTCAGCGGGCCTAGCGGCGCTGCCGCTCGAGTGGACGGATGCCGAAGGCGGCGTGTAGCGCAGCGGCGCTGCCGCTCGACCGGTGTGAGCCGGATGCCGAAGGCGGCCCGCTGGTCTACCAGCGGACCCAGCGAGTCGGCCTAGTCGATCGGTGCGACGAGGTCCATGTCTTCCTGGCAGTGGCGGGGGGCCTCGGGTTCCTCGTCGTTGGCCGCCGTCATGCGCACCTCGGTGCCGCAGATGCTGCAGCGATAGGTCAGGCGCACGCGCCGCAGCTCGCCTCGGGGCGGCGGTTCCGGGATGGGCCGGGCCAGCCCGCCCAGCATGGTCACGCCCACGAGCAGGATGACGTAGGCGGCCAGGCTGGCCACGATCACGGCGAAGACCGAACGGTGGGTCGCCAGGCCCAGCCCGAAGATCACCAGGGCCACGACCAGCAGGACCGGGTGCTTGCGGATCACCCTTCAGTTCTACCGTGCCGACCGCGTGGTCAGCCGGTCACCCTCGACGAGCCCGCCATCGAAGCGGCAGACCACCACCTGACAGGTGGTCGTCGGCCGCCGCGAGGGGGGTCGAGATCAGCCCAGGCGCTCGATGATGGTGGCGTTGGCCAGGCCGCCGCCCTCACACATCGTCTGGAGGCCGTAGCGGCCGCCGGTGCGCTCGAGCTCGTTCAGCAGCGTGCCCATGAGCTTGGCGCCCGAGCAGCCGAGCGGGTGACCCAGGGCGATGGCCCCACCGTTCACGTTCACGCGGTCCATGTTCGGGTGGAGCTCCTTCTCCCACGCCAGCACGACTGATGCGAAGGCCTCGTTGATCTCGAACAGGTCGATGTCGTCGATCGACAGACCCGAGCGCTCGAGCGCCTTGTGGGTGGCGGGGATCGGTCCGGTCAGCATCGTGATCGGATCGACCCCGGCCAGGGCGAAGGTGTGGAACCGCGCCCGCGGCGTGAGGCCGAGCTCCTTGGCCTTCTCTTCGCTCATGATGAGCACGGCGGCGGCGCCGTCGGTGATCTGCGACGAGTTCCCGGCCGTGACCTTGCCGTCGGGCTTGAAGGCCGGCTTCAGGTTGGCCAGCGTCTCGACCGTCGTGCCGGGGCGGATGCCCTCGTCCTTGGTCACGATCTCGTCGGTGGCGATGAGCTCGCCGGTCTCCTTGTCCCGGGGCATGGCCTTGACCGGGATGATCTCGTTGTCGAAGCGACCTTCCTCGGTGGCCTGCAGCGCCAGTTGCTGGCTGCGGGCGCCGAAGGCGTCGAGCTCCTCGCGGGAGAGGTTCCACTTGTCGGCGATGAGCTCGGCCGAGATGCCCTGGGGGACGAGTCCGCCCTGGCCCTCGTAGCGAGCGATCACCCCGGGGCCGAACGGGAAGCTGCCGGGCGTGACCGACGCGCCCATGGGCGTGGTCGACATCACCTCGATGCCGGCGGCGACGGCGATGTCGTAGGCGCCGGCGATGACGCCCTGGGCCGCGAAGTGGGCCGACTGCTGCGACGAGCCGCACTGGCGATCGACGCTCGTCGAGGGCACCGACTCGGGGAACCCGGCGGCCAGCACAGCGTTGCGCCCGATGTTGAGGGCCTGCGAGCCGACCTGCATCACACAACCCATGATCACGTCGTCGATCAGCGCGGGATCGAGATCGTTGCGCTCGACCAGCGCCTTGAGGGTCTCGGCGGCCAGATCGGCCGGGTGCCAACCCGAGAGCTTGCCGTTGCGCTTGCCGCCGGCGGTGCGGACGGCGTCGACGATCACTGCGGTGGCCATGGTGGGTCCTCTCGTGGAGCTGCGGACGACCCTCGGGCCAGAGGTGCCCGGGCCGCAGCCGTGCGGGGTTGGTGGATCGTGGGACGGACGTGAGGCTATCGCCTCGAGTCAGAAACTAGACCGAACGGTCAAGTCGCATCCGAGTGTGCCCGTCGTCGGCGGCTCGGTCAACCTGGTCATGCGCTAGAAATGGCTCATGGGGCGCGACGAGATCGCCGAGGTCGTCGGCGAGCAGACGGTTCCGGCGGCCTTCCTCGTCACGGCCCGAGCCGAGAGCACCCGACCGGCGCTGCGCTGGCAGGACGGAGCCGGCTGGCGCTCGTGGACCTTCGACGACTACGCCGACCGCGTGGCGCGGACGGTGTCGGGCTTGCGGGCGCTGGGCCTGAGCGCTGGGGATCGCATCGTCCTGATGATGCGCAACATCCCCGAGTTCCACGTGCTCGACATGGCCGCCTCGTTCTGCGGGGCGACCGCCATCTCGATCTACAACTCGTCGTCGCCCGAACAGGTCCGCTACGTGTGCGCCCACTCGGGCGCACGGGTCGCCGTCGTCGAAGACGTCGGCTTCCTCGAGCGCTTCGCCAAGGTGCGATCCGCGCTGCCCGACCTCGAGACGATAGGGATCCTGCGCGACCCCGATGGCGCCGCCCCCGAGGAGGTGTTCCACGTCGACGGTCTGATGGCGGCCGAGCCGGCCGATCTCGACGCCGTGGCGGCAACGTGTCGACCCGACGACCTGGCGACGGTCATCTACACGTCGGGGACCACCGGTCCGCCCAAGGGCGTGATGATCAGCCACCGCAACGTCGCATGGACGGTCGAGAGCCTGCGCCGTTGCCTCGAGCTGGATCGGTACGCGGGAAAGCGCCTCGTGTCGTACCTCCCCATGGCCCACATCGCGGAGCGCATCACGAGCCACTACCAGCAGGCCTTTCTGGGCTACGAGGTGACGACGTGCCCGGACCCGGGACAGATCGCGATGTTCCTGAGAGAGGTCCGTCCGAACGTCGTCTTCGGCGTGCCGCGCGTGTGGGAGAAGATCCAAGCCGGCGTCCTCGCATCGATGGCCGCCGACCCCGACCGGGCCGCCGGATTCGCCCAGGCGGTGGCCATGGCCGAACCGATCGTCGAGGCGCTCGACTGGGGGCACGGCACACCGGACCTGCAGACCAAGTGGGCCCAGCTCGACACCGCGGCGTTTGCTGGTGTCCGCCAGGCCATCGGCCTCGACGAGTGCGAGGTCGCGATCAGCGGGGCGGCTCCCATCCCGGCCGCGGTCTTGCGCTGGTACCGGGCCGTCGGCGTTCCCCTGTCCGAGATCTACGGGATGTCCGAGTGCAGCGGACCGATGACGTGGGCACCCCGACGCGTCAAGGCGGGCACCGTCGGGCCGGCCATCCCTGGCTGTGAGGTGCGCCTCGACGACGACGGCGAGGTCATGTGCCGCGGCGGCAACGTCTTCGGGGGCTATCTCGATGCTCCGGACAAGACGGCCGAGGCCCTCGACGACGGCTGGCTCCGATCGGGCGACATCGGTGAGTTCGACGACGACGACTACCTGCGCATCGTCGACCGCAAGAAGGAGCTGATCATCACGGCCGGCGGCAAGAACGTGAGCCCGGCCAACCTCGAGGCTGCGCTCAAGACCATGCCGTTGGTCGGTCAGGCCATGGCTGTCGGCGACGGGCGTCCGTTCGTGGCCGCCCTCGTCGTGCTCGATCCCGAGCTGGCGCCGGCGTGGGCCCACCAGCGCGGCCTCGAGGCCACATCGCTGGCGGCGCTGGCCTCGGACCCCATCGTGATCGCCGAGGTCGAGGCCGGCCTCGAGCCGGCCATGGCTCCGTTCAACAACGCCGAGCGGGTCAAGAAGGTCAAGGTCTTGGGCGAGGAGTGGCTGCCTGACAGCGACGTGCTCACGCCGACCTCGAAGCTCAAGCGCCGCGGCGTCCTGGCTCGCTACCCCGACGAGATCGACGCCCTCTACGCCTGACGGTCGGCCCCCCAAGTCCGAACCTGTGCCGTGAGATGCGTCCTGGGGCGCGCGATACGGCACAGGTTCGGTTGGCGGGGGCTGGGTTAGGTTGAGCGGCGTGGCCTTCTCGTATGACCGAGCGGCGGCCGATGTCACCGTGCCGGACGGCTCGCCCTTGGAGGTGGCGCTCGGTCGGACGACGGACCTCGGCATCGTCGCTCATCAGGACGACCTCGAGTTCATGGCGCTGGCCGCCATCGGCGCGTGCCTCGACGATCCCGACCGCTGGTTCACAGGTGTCACCTGCACCGACGGTGCCGGCAGCGCCCGTAGCGGCGAGTACGCGTCGTACACCGACGCCGCGATGGTCGAGGCGCGGCGCGCCGAGCAGCGGGCGGCGGCCGAGATCGGCGGTTACAGCGCCGTGCTCCAGCTCGGGCACCCGAGCCCGTCGATCCGAGCCGACGGCCACGGCCGGCTGGTCGTCGAGCTGGCCGAGATCCTGGTGGCGGCCCGTCCGGTGAACGTGTACACCCACAACCTGGCCGATAAGCACCCGACCCACGTCGCCGTCGGCGCGGCGACGATCGAGGCGGTCCGGCGGCTCCCGACCGACCAGCGACCGTGGAAGCTGATCGGGATCGAGGGGTGGCGCGGCCTCGACTGGCTGGGTGACGACGAGAAGGTACTGCTCGACGTGTCCGACCGCAGCGAGCTCGCACAGCGGCTCTCGGCCGTGTTCGCCAGCCAGATCGCCGGGGGCAAGCGCTACGACCTGGCTGAACACGGGCGCCGCCAGGCCAACGCCACGCTGCTGGCGCCTCGCATGGTCGACGAGGCCACCCAGGTCAGCTTCGCCATCGACCTGACCGCCCTCGTGCACAACGAGGGCCTCGATCCGGTGACCTACATGACCGCCGCCATCGACCGGTTCCGTGACGACGTGGTGTCGTCCCTCCGCCGCTACTTCCCCGGCGTGTCCGGTGACGCGGGTGGATCCGTGCCGGGCGGCGGCGACCTGACCTGACGCCAGCCGTCCGTGGCCGACAGGTCTTTGGTGAAAGGCGGGGTGGCCTCGGCCCGCGAATTACTTAGCATGGCTTACTAATGTTCGGGAAGTACAGCCCCACGCTGGCGGCGCGCCAGTCGTTCCGGTCCTTGCGCAACCGCAACTACCGGCTGTTCTTCATCGGTCAGCTGATCTCGAACACCGGCAACTGGCTCACGCTGGTGGCCCTCACCTTGATGGTGCTGAACCTCACCGACAGCGGCTTGGCCATCGGGTTGCTCACGGCGTGCCAGTTCGGACCCATCCTCGTGCTGTCCCCGTTCGCCGGGCTCGTCGCCGACCGCATGGACAAGCGACGCCTGCTGACGATCACCCAGGTGCTCGAGATGGTGCAGTCGTTCGTGCTGGCCGCCCTGGCCTTCCAGCCCCATCCACCTCTGGGCGCCCTGTACGCAGTGGCGGCGGCCGGCGGAGTCCTGCTGGCCTTCGACAACCCGGTGCGTCGGTCGTTCGTGAGCGAGATGGTCCGCAAGGAGGACGTGCCCAACGCGGTGACGCTCTACAGCGCGCTGGTGGCGACCTCGCGCATCTTCGGTCCGGCTCTGGCCGGTGCGCTGGTCGTGACCGTCGGGTACGGCTGGGCCTTCACCCTCGACGGCATCTCCTATGTCACCGTGCTGATCGCCATCGCCATGATGCGGCGCGCCGAGTTGCGTCCGGCTGACGTCGCGCCCCGCGCCAAGCACCAGGTTCGCGACGGCCTGCGCTACGTGCGTCAAGTGCCAGAGCTTCGGATCTCGTTCGTGATGCTGGGCGTGATCGGGGTGCTGAGCTACAACTTCTCGGTCACGTTCCCGTTGCTCGTCACGCGCGCCCTGCACGGCAATGACACGACCTACACGTTCGTCTACTCGGCCTTCAGCGTCGGATCGCTGATCGGAGCGCTCGTGGTTGCCCATCGCAACCGCGTCCGGTTCCGCATGATCGTCTTCGGCGCCGCGGCACTGGGTCTGGCCATGGCCGCGCTGAGCGTCGTGCCCTCCGCGCTCGCCGCCTTCCCCGTGGCCATCCTGCTCGGGGTGGCGAGCATCGCCTACATGACGGCGACGACGGCCATCGTGCAGATCATCGCCCGTCCGAACATGCACGGACGGGTGCTGGCCCTGCAGACCGTCTTGCTGATCGGGACCACACCGATCGGCGGTCCCCTGCTCGGCGCCATGGCCGACGCCTGGGGCGCGCGGGTGCCCGTGGCTGTCGGCGCCGTCGGGGCCCTCGGGACCGCCGCCTACGGATGGTGGGCCAGCCGATCAATCCGGCGCCGCGACTCCGACGAGGCGCTCCCGTCAGGAGAGCTGGCCCAGGTGCTCGACGAACCTTTGACCGCCGAGACGCCGGCGGCTTTGACCTGAGTCGTCGTCGCGGCCCGGCAGGGGGAGCGAGGCCACGAGCGGGAGTGCGAGCGAGGATCAGCTGGCGGTGTTCCAGCGGCGCACGGTCGGGTACTCGTGCTCCCAACCGAGGATCGACAGCTTGGCCGTGTCGAGCGCGAAGCATCGCCCATCCGCCGGTTCGAGGTCGCACCACCGCGCCGCCAGCACGCGGCAGGATGTGGCCGTGGGCGAACACGGCGGCATCGCCCTCGACTTCACGCACCTGGGCGATCACCCGATCGGCGCGGTCGGCGACCTGGGCGATCGTCTCGCCGCCGGGACAATCACCCGTCCAGATCGTCCAGCCGGGCTGGCGTTCGCGGATCTCCGCGATCGTGAGCCCTTCGTAGTCGCCGTAGTCCCACTCGGCCAGGTCGTCGGTGACCTGCGCCACTCCGGCATAGCCCGCCAACCGGCAGGTCTCGACCGCCCGGGCCCGCGGACTCACCAGCACCAGATCGAACGGGCGCCCGGCCAACATCGCGCCGAGCTTCATCGCCTCGGCTTCGCCATCGGCCGTCAGGGGCAGGTCCGTGCGACCAGTGTGGCGGCCGGTGGCGCTCCACTCGGTCGCGCCGTGCCTCAGCACCGACAGCTCATGGCGGCCGTCGGATCCGCCGTGGGTCCGAGCGGCCCAGCGCCGCGGCTCAACCAACGGGTTCCTCCGGCCAGCGGCCGACATCCTTCACGAGCTCGCGCGAAGCGGCCGGGCCCCAGGTGCCGCGGTCGTACTCGATCACCTTCGGGTAGTCGGTCAGGATCGGCTCGACGATGCGCCACGACTCTTCGATCGAGTCCTCGCGGGCGAACAACGTGGGGTCGCCAGCCATCGCCTCTTCGAGCAGGAGCTCGTAGGGCTCGGGGCCGATGTCGCCGCGCAGCTCGGGTGGGGGGCTGAGCGTTATCGGCTCGGCGACCATCTGGTCGCCCGGCGACTTCCGCAGCCAGGTCAGGGCGGTGAAGCTGTCGGGCTTGGCCTCGATGCGGATCCGGTTCGGGGGCAGGTGGCTCTCGTCCGAGATCCACAACGGTCGCGGCGGCGGTGCGAACTCGATCGTCATCTCGGTGACGGTGGCCGCCAGCGACTTGCCGGCGCGCAGGAAGAAGGGCACACCGCCCCATCGCGGCGAGTCGAAGTCGACCCGGAACGCGCCGAAGGTCTCGGTGTCGGAATCCGGGGCGACGCCCTCAACCGATCGGTAGCCGCGGTACTGACCACGAACGAAGTTCTTGGGATCGACCGGCCGGGCGGCCTGCAGCACCTTGGCCTTCTCGTCGCGCAGGGCCTTCGAGTACTCGTTGACGGGTTGCTCCATGGCGAACAGCGCCACCATCTGCAGCAGGTGGTTCTGCATGACGTCACGCAGGGCGCCGACCGAGTCGTAGAACACCCCTCGGTCCTCGACTCCGAAGGACTCGGCCATCGTGATCTTGACGCTCGACACGAATGTGCGGCGCCACAAGGGCTCGAGGATGGCGTTGGCGAAGCGCGTGATCAGGAGACTGCGCATCGCCTCCTTGCCGAGGAAGTGGTCGATGCGGAAGATCGCCTCCTCGTCGAAGAACTCGTGCAGCGTCGCGTTGAGCTCGAGGGCCGAGGCCAGGTCGCGCCCGAAGGGCTTCTCGACGACGATGCGGCTGCCGTTGTTCAGGCCGACACCGGCCAGCCCGCTGGCCACGGTGGCGAACATCGAGGGCGGGATGGCCATGTGGAAGATGGGGTGCTGCGCGTCGCCGACGGCTGCCTTGAGCCGATCGAAGGTGGTCGGGTCGGCATAGTCGCCCGAGACGTAGCTGAACTTCCTCATCAGGGCCTCGTACTGCTTCGGGTCGAACTTCTCGCCGGCTTCTTCGATCGACTTCTTGCAGTGGTCGCGCAGGTCGTCGTGGGTCCACTCGGGGCGGGCCAAGCCGATGATCGGCACCTCGAGCAGCCACCGGCAGTGCAGCCGGTACACGGCGGGGATCAGCTTCTTCTTGGCCAGGTCGCCCGTCACGCCCAGCATGACCAGGCAATCGGAGTTGGGGACCTCGGGGGAGATCGGTGAGCTCAACGGCATCGGTTACCTCGCTTGGGCGCCGGCGACCCGGTCACGGTATCCCGGGCGTCCGGCCCACTCGGCCTGGACGACGACGATCTCGGACGGCTCCCGCCGGCACCGTCGTATCGGCCTGAACCCCACTCGTTTCCTCTCCTCGCTGCCATGCTGGACGCCATGCCGTTGCCGATCGAGCAGTACGCGTTGATCGGCGACACCCACACGGGCGCGTTGGTGGGGATCGACGGCTCCATCGACTGGCTCTGCCTCCCGACCTTCGACGAGCCGTCGTGCTTCGCCGCCCTGCTGGGAGACGAGGACAACGGTCGCTGGCTCATGGCGCCCGAGTCGCCGGCGACCACCGTCGAGCGGCGCTACCGGGGCGACACGCTGGTGCTCCAGACCACGTTCACCACGCCCGAGGGGGCGGTGGCGGTCGTCGACTTCATGCCGATCCGGCTGGGCCCACCCCTGCTCGTCCGGGTGGTGATGGGGATGTCGGGCACGGTGCGGATGCACACCGACCTGCGGATCCGCTTCGACTACGGCTCGATCGTGCCGTGGGTCCGCCGCATCGACGGCGGGATCACCGCCGTCGGCGGGCGTGACGCGTTGGTCGTGCGGGCGCCGGCGCGGCTCAGGGGTCGCGACCACCGGACCGAGGCCACCTTCGACGTGTCCGAGGGGGATCGCCTCGGGTTCACGATGGCCTGGTATCGGTCGTCCGGGCCGGTCCCTACGACCGACCAGTGCGGCGACCCGTTGGTCCTGATGTCGCGCACCGAGTCGTGGTGGCGGAACTGGGCGGCGTCGGCCCAGTTGCCCGACGAGTGGAGCGGCCCGTTGCGGCGATCGCTGATCACCCTCAAGGCCCTGACCTATCACCCGACCGGCGGGATCTGCGCGGCGCCGACGACGTCGCTCCCCGAGATGATCGGCGGCACACGCAACTGGGACTACCGGTTCTGCTGGCTGCGTGACGCCACCTTCACGCTCCATGCGCTGCTCGACTCCGGCTACGAGCGCGAGGCCGCGGCCTGGTCGGCGTGGCTGCGCCGGGCCATCGCCGGCAGTCCGGACAAGTTGCAGATCATGTACGGACTCGACGGACGGCGGCGCCTCACCGAGCAGACCCTCGACTGGCTGCCCGGCTATGAGGGCTCGGCGCCCGTGCGCATCGGCAACGCGGCCAGCGACCAGTTCCAGCTCGACGTGTACGGCGAAACCCTCGACATGCTCTTCACGCAGGTGGACAAGGACAACCATCTGAGCGAGGACGCGTGGAGCCTCGCCGGATTCCTCGTCCGCCACGTCAGGAAGGTGTGGACCCGTCCCGACGAAGGGATCTGGGAGGTCCGAGGCCCCCGTCGCCACTTCGTGCACTCGAAGGTGATGGCATGGGTCGCGGTCGATCGCTGGATCCGGATGGTGACCACCGCCGGTCGATCCGACGATCTCGACGAGTGGCGCGCGCTGCGCGACGAGATCCACACCGACGTGTGCACCAATGGCATCGACCCCGATCGGGGCTGCTTCGTGCAGTACTACGGCGCGACCGAGGTCGACGCCAGCCTGCTGATGCTCGCCCTCGTGGGCTTCCTGCCGCCCGACGATCCGGCCGTCCTGGCCACCATCGCCGCCGTCGAGTCCGACCTCATGGTCGACGGATTCGTGCTGCGCTACCGCACCGACGCCACGACCGTCCCTGAATCCGCCTCCGACGGCGACGGCGCGGTGAGCACGGTCGACGGCCTGCCACCGGGTGAAGGGGCGTTCCTGCTCGCCAGCTTCTGGTTGGTCGACAACCTGGCGCTGGTGGGCCGCATGGACGACGCCCGGGCCCTGTTCGAACGACTGCTTGCGCTGAGCAACGACGTCGGGCTGCTGTCGGAGGAGTGGGATCCCGTGGCCGAGCGCATGGTGGGCAACTTCCCGCAGGCGTTCTCGCACGTCGGCATGATCAACACGGCGTGCAACCTGGCTCGGGGTGAGCAGGGGCCCGCCCCGCGGCGCGCCAGGAGCACCGGCCGTCGATCGGACGAGACCGGACCGCAGGCGGCGGCGACTCCTGCCCCGCCAACTCCCGGGCACCGTTCGTCGATGGCGGATTAACCTTTGAGTGATCCGAGTCGCACGAGGAGAACGAATCAATCCCGTGAAGCTCACCATTGGAGACCTGAAGGAGCGCACCGACCGGGTGCAGGTCGATGACCTCGACTTCGACGCGTTCCGAGACGATCCGCTCGATCCCGCCACGTTGCGGTGCCTCCGCTACATGCACGACGTCGAGCACAACACGATCATCTACCTGCGTGATGTGCTCGTCACCGACGCCCACCTCGACCACGAGATCACGTCGTTCCTGACGTTCTGGGCCTTCGAGGAGTACTTCCACGGCGAGGCGATCAGCGCGGTGCTCGAAGCGCACGGCGAACCCGGCAGCGACGCTCGGGTCCCGGTGAAGCGACGCCCGACGCTGCATGACCGGCTGGTGCCGATGAGCACGATGATCGCGACGCATCTGACGCGTCAGGTCCCGACGGTCCACATGACGTGGGGCGCCATCAACGAGTGGACGGCCCAGGCGGCGTACGGGCGGCTGGCGGCCAAGGCCGGCAACCCCACGCTGTCGACGCTCCTGCATCGGATCATGAAGCAGGAAGGTCGCCACATCGACTTCTACGCGTCGCAGGCGGCCAAGCGGCTCGAGGCCAGCCCCCGCGCCCAGAAGGTGACCCGCTGGGCGCTGAAGCGGTTCTGGACTCCGGTCGGCGCCGGCATCAGCGAGCCCGAGGAGGTCCGCTTCATGGCCACCTACCTCTTCGGTGACGACGACGGTCGCAAGGCGGTCCAGCGCATCGATCGCTGCATCGACCGCTTGCCCGGCCTCGAGGGCCTCCACCTCGCCGAGGGTTCCGCCGCCTGACCCAGTCAGAACCCGGCCCGGTGGGTCAGCTGATGGCGGGCTCGTGGTCGAGGGCGACGACGGCGGGGATGAGGTAGCTGGCCAGCAGCCGGCGCTCGTCGTCGGGCGAGTGCGGAGCGGGGCCTTCGACGGTGAGCAGAGAGAGGATCGAGCGAAGGATCCACTCCGACAGCTCGTCGATCACGAGCTCGGATCGGATGAACCCGTCGGCCTGGGCCTTGGTGAGCGAATCGCGCCACTCGTCGAGCACCGTGTGGAACAGCAGCTCGCTGGCGCCGGTGATGGTGGCTGAGATCCCCCCGCTCTCGCGATCGAGCAGCGTTTCGAGCTTGGGATCGTGGCGGATGGTGTCGAGCAGGTAGGCGGCTGACGCCAGCAGTGCCTCGCCGAACTGCTGGGGCGTGGCCACGTGCGACGAAGAAGTCGCCGAGGGAGTGCTCCATCGACCGGCCCAGGCTCGACAGCAGCATGTCGAGCAGCAGCTCGTCCCGGTTGGAGAAGTATCGGTAGATCGTGGCCCGGGAGACCTTGGCCTCGGTGGCCACGTCCTCGATGGTGGTCTTGGCCAGCCCGAAGCGATCGACGCAGGCATCGGCGGCCTCGATCAGGCGGAGCTTGGCCGCTTCGGGGTCGGCGGGCACGTCGTCGCCCCATCGCAGCTTGGTCACGGCCCAAACCCTACCGGTGCCCCGGATCGGGTGGGGGGCTCAGGTGTGACATGTGGCCCCGGGTCTATGCGACAAAGGGCGGGATTTGTAACATGACACGACGCGGAACCTTCCGCTCGACCGGGGGAGTCTCACGCCATGCCCGAGTACAGCACCTACCAAGAGCTGATCGACCGGGACGGGGCCAACGACCTCGATGCCATCCTCAGCGTCGCCAACCCCTACATCGGCCAGGCGACGACCACCGTGGCCGACAACGCTGATGCCCTGTTCACCTGGGACTACGAGAAGGGCGCCCGGCCAGGGCTGAACAAGCTCTACGAGAAGGCCAAGCAGGCGCAGTGGAACGGCGAGACCGACCTGGACTGGTCGATCGAGGTCGATCAGGAGGCCATCGCCATCCACGCCCAGGGCGCCGAGCCCGACTGGGCGGCCATGGACTTCGACCCGTCCGGCACGCCGCTGGCCAAGTGGGGCTCCAAGGAATGGATCCAGTGGGGCATCGAGCAGCAGAACTGGAGCCTCAGCCAGTTCATGCACGGCGAGCAGGGCGCGCTGCTCTGCACGGCCAAGATCGTCGAGACCGTCCCGTGGATCGACGCCAAGTACTACGCCGCCACCCAGGTGATGGACGAGGCCCGCCACGTCGAGGTGTTCGCTCGTTACCTCGACACCAAGCTGTCGGGCCACTACCCGCTCAACACCCATCTCGGTCTGCTACTCGAGGACATCCTGAACGACAGCCGTTGGGACATGACCTATCTCGGCATGCAGATCATGGTCGAGGGTCTGGCTCTGGCCGCCTTCGGCTTCATGCACTCGATGACGCCCGACCCGCTGCTCAAGCAGCTGCTGCGCTACGTGATGAGCGACGAGGCCCGCCACGTCGCCTTCGGCGTGCTCTCGCTCAAGGAGTACTACGCCGAGCTGTCCGACGCCGAGCTCCGCGAGCGTCAGGAGTTCGCCTTCGAGGCCGCCGTGCGCATGCGCGACCGGCTCCTGGCGGTCGAGGTGTGGGAGCGCATGGGCGTCGATCCGGCCGAGGTCCTCAAGCGGATGCGCGGCGACAAGCTCGAAGATCCGTTCCAGCAGATGCTGTTCGCCAAGATCGTGCCCAACTGCAAGAAGCTCGGGCTGCTCGACGCCGGGGCCTCGGCGGGCAAGCAGGGTTGGCTGCGCGAGCGATTCACGGAGATCGGCGTCATCCAGTTCGAGGACTGGGCCGACACCGAAGAGGAGTACGCCGCCTTCGCCCTGGGCGAGGAGCTGGCCGATCCCCACGCGCAGACCGCTTGACCCGCCGTCGCGGTCGCCCCGGCCATCGTTCGCCCCCTCCGCGCGCCGGGTGAGCGGCTGCGCCCAACGGGGCCGGTGAGCGTGGCGCGGGCAACAGCCACGCGTCATCTTCTCGAAACCGGCCCGATCTGGAGCGGTGACCTCGTGGGGCTTAGGATGCCCCGGCGTGCCCAGCGGGGCACAGATCATCGCGGTACAGGAGAGCGCCACACGTGCACGTCGTCGTAGTCGGTTGCGGCCGAGTCGGATCCGGCTTGGCCGCAACTCTCGAGAACCAGGGCCACTCGGTCGCCGTCATCGACCGACGCGTGCAGGCCTTCCGGCGTCTGCCAGAGGGCTTCGCCGGCAAGAAGGTCGTCGGGGTCGGGTTCGATCGCCTGCGGCTCGAGGAAGCCGGCATCGCCGAGGCCGACGCGCTGGCCGCGGTGACCAACGGCGACAACTCGAACATCGTGGTGGCTCGCGTGGCCCGCGAGGCCTTCCAGATCGACCGGGTCGTCGCTCGGATCTACGACGCCCGCCGGGCCGCGATCTACGAACGGCTCGGCATCCCGACGGTCGCGACGGTCCAGTGGACCACCGAGCGCGTCCTGCGCCGCATCTCACCCGACAGCACGCAGGCGGTCGAGTGGATCGACCCGAGCGCCAAGATCTGCCTGGTCGAGCGGGTGGTGCCCAGCCACTGGGCCGGTCAGCCGATCGCCGCCCTCGAGGTCGAGGGCGTCAACCGGATCGTCGGCGTCACGCGGTTGGGCCAGGCGTCGGTCCCGACGGCGGCCCTCATCGCCCAGGAGGGCGATGTCATCTTTGCGTCCGTGGCCGGCGATCGCATCGACGAGCTCGACGAGCATTTGAACCGGGTTCCCGAGAAGGGTGCGCACTGATGCGAGTGGTCATCGCCGGTGGCGGCAACGTCGGCACGTACATCGCGGCGGAGCTCGAGCGCGTCGGCCATGACGTGCTGATCGTCGAGGTCGATCCGGACCGCGTCGAGTGGGGGGTCAGCCGCCACGAACCGCAGGGCGTGTCGTGGCTGCAGGCCGACGCCTGCGAGGTGTCCGAGTTCTCGCAGGCCGATCCCGGCAAGGCCGACGTGGTCGTGGCCGTGACGGGTGACGACGAGGACAACCTCGTCATCTCGTTGATCGCCAAGCAGGAGTTCGGTGTCCCGCGGGTCGTCGCCCGCATCAACAACCCGTCGAACCGCTGGCTCTTCAACGAGAACTGGGGAGTCGACGTGTCGGTGTCGACGCCCCATCTGCTGACCGCTCTCGTCGAGGAAGCCGTGTCAGTCGGCAGCCTCGTACGACTGCTGTCGTTCGGCAACGACGCCGTGCGGCTGTCCGAGGTCACCCTGGCCGCTGAGTCGCCGGCCGACGGCAAGGCCATCAAGGATCTCGGGCTGCCCCGCGACTCGACGGTGGTGGCCGTCCTGCGCGGCGATCACGTGACGGTTCCTCGCGGTGACACCCTCATGTACGCCGGCGACGAGATCGTCGTGCTGGTGACCGCCGAGAGCGAAGAGGACGTCCGCCGCATCCTGATCGGCTGATCCCCGTCTACCCCGTTCTGGCGGCGATGAAGGGCGTCGTGCGCCCTCAATCGCCGCACGAAGCCCGGCAGAGGCGAGAGCGTCGCCGGATCAGTCTCGGCGTTGGTTGTGGCCGGGCCGGTCAGGCCGCCATACTGGGAACACAGAGGGGAGTACCCCGTCACAGTGGTGTCGTCATCACGATCGGTTCGCCGGTCCGGTGCCACTGGCCCGTCGGCCCCACGGCCTCGGGTGGGAGAGACCTCCGGTTCGTCCGCAGCCCGTCACCACCGACGGCGTGAGCGGTCCCACGTCGTCAGACACCGGAGCCCCAGATGGATCTCTCCAAAGCCCCGATTTCCCCGCCGGCGCCAGCCGGACCTCCACCCCGGTCCGCCGATGACACGGTCGCCGACGAGGACCTGATCGACGAGCTGGTCGACTGGGCCGTCGAGGCCGAGATCGAGACCGGGCACGAGACCACCGAGGAAGCCGCCGAGCGGGGTCTCATCCGGCGGATGCTGCGCGTCGGGGCGGGCGCCTTCCTGGTCGTCGTCGGGCTCTTCTTGCTGGTGCTCCCCGGACCGGGACTGGTGGTCATCGCCGCCGGGCTGGGATTGATGGCTCGCGACGTGCCCTTCGCTCGTCGCTGGCTGCGCATCGTCCGCCAGCGCCTGCCCGAGTCCGAGGAGGGCGAGGTGGCCCGCTGGGTGATCATCGGATCGGTGGCCGTCGCCGTGGTGAGCGTCGGGTCGTCAGTGGCCTGGCTGATCCTGCACTGACCCCGTCAGAGCCCGAAGTCGGCCAGCACGCCGGCGCGCATGCCCGCGGTGAAGCCGCCGTCGACGACCAAGGCGTGGCCCGTGACGAACGACGCGTCCTCGCTGGCCAGGAAGGCGGCGGCGGCCGCGATCTCGTCGGGCCGCCCGAACCGGTTGAGCTTGTGGGCGTCGCGCAGACGCTCCTTGTAGATCTCCATGCCCGGGTTGTCGAACACCGACGCCATCATCGGCGTCTCGATGAAGCCGGGACAGATGCAGTTGACCCGGATGCCCTTGGCGCCGTAGTCGATGGCCAGGTTCTTGGTCAGCAACACCACGCCGCCCTTGGACGCGTTGTAGGCGCTCCCGCCCTCGGTGCCCTCGAGTCCCTCGATGCTGGCCACGTTGACGATGCTGCCGCGGCCCGCCTCGATCATCGGAGCGAGCGCGTACTTGGCCACGAGGAACGTACCGGTGAGGTTCACGCCGATCACCCGATGCCACTCGGCGGCGTCGAGGAGATGGACGGGACCGCCACCGGCCACGCCTGCGGCGTTCACCACCGAGTCGAGCCGACCGTGGCTCTCGACGATCTGACCGAGGGCACCTGACACGGCGGCCTCGTCGGTGACGTCGACGGCGTGATCGACCTCGCCGGCGATGTCGAGGGTCACCACCCGCGCGCCCTCGTCGCGAAACCGCGCCACCGTGGCCTGGCCGATGCCCGATGCCGCCCCTGTGACGAGGGCGACGGTTCCTTCGAGTCGTTGCACGACGATCCGATCCGGTGGGATCAGACGAGGGATCGGCGGAGGCGGGCGCTGGCGGCGTCGATGGCTTCGTCCGTGGTCGGCGTCACCGTGGCGAGCGCGAAGAACCCGTGGATCATGCCGTCGTAGTTGCGGCAGTCGCAGTCGACGCCGGCTTGGGTCAGGCGCGCCGCGTAGGCCTGGCCCTCGTCGCGGAGCGGATCGAACTCGGCGGTGATGACCGTGGCCGGGGCCACGCCCGACAGATCGTCCACGAACATCGGCGACACACTCGGATCGGTGGGGTCGGCACCGGCCAGGTAGTGGCCCATGAACCACTCCATCGCCTTCTTGGTGAGCAGGTAGCCCTCGCCGTTCTCGTCGATCGAGGCCGACGACGCCGTGAGGTCGGTGGCCGGGTACACGAGGAGCTGATGGAGGAGCTGGCTCCGGCCGGCGTCTCGGGCCATGACGGCGACGATGGCGGCCAGGTTGCCGCCGGCGCTGTCGCCCCCGACGGCGAGCCGATCGGGGTCGCCGCCGATCTCGCCGGCGTGGGCGGCGACCCATTCGAAGGCGGTCCAGCAGTCCTCGACGGCGGCCGGCGCCGGATGCTCGGGCGCCAAGCGGTAGTCGACGGACACGACGACGGCCCCAGTCCGCCGGGCCAGCTTGCGGGCCGTCGTGTCGGCGCTGCTCAGGTCGCCGATCACCCAACCGCCGCCGTGGTACCAGATCAGCACCGGCTGGGCGCCGCCGCTCGGACCGTCCCGGTAGATCCGCACCGGGATGGGCCCGCCAGGTCCGTCGATGGAGCGATCGGTGACGTCGGCGACCGGCTCGGGCTCGCCATCGACCAGGGCGAGCTGCGCCATGACGGCCCGAGCCTCGGGCACGGTCATGTCGGGGAGCTCGACGGGGTCGGCACCGGCCATGGCATCGAGCATCAGCCGGATGTTCGGATCGACAGGCATCGTTTCCCCCAGAGCTGGCGTCGGTGAGGCAACCCTAGTGGTGGGTCACGTGGGCGCGGGCCGGCGCCTCAGTTGGCCCACTGCGCCCAGGGGATCTGCCAGTCGCCGATGCCGTTGGTCGGCGCCAGCTGCTCGGGCGATCCGACCACGGCCACCACGTCTCCGACCTGGCTGTAGTTGTAGAACCACTGGGCATCAGCGGTGGACACGTTCACGCACCCGTGGGACACGTTGGTGTGGCCCTGGTCGTCGACCGACCACGGCGCGGCGTGGACGAACTCGCCGCTGTTGGAGATGCGCACATCCCAGAACACGGTCTCGTAGTAGCCGTCGGGTGAGTTGCGCGGGATCCCGACCGTGGCCGAATCCATGATGACCTTGGGCGCCTTGTCCGAGACGACGTGGATGCCGCTCTTGGTGGGGAAGCTCTGGCGGCCCGTCGACACCGGGATCGTCTTGACCACCGCGCCGTTGGTCGTCACCACCATCGTGTGAGCGTTGACGTCGACGTTGCTCACGTGGGCGTCGCCTATCGAGTAGGTCGACGTGACGTCCTTGGTCCCCCAGAAGCCGTTGCCGGCGTCGTAGTTGTTGATGTGGGCGGCGACGCTGACCTGCGTGTGCGGCGCCCAGTAGGCCGCGGGACGCCAGTCGAGCTGCGTGGGAGAGAACCAGTGCCAGGCGCCGGCGACGGCGGGCGTCGTCGTGACCGCGAGCTTCTCTTCGAAGGCAGCTTGGTTGGCCGGCGCGATCGGAGCGTTCAGCTTCACGATCACCGGCATGCCCACCCCGACGACGGCCCCGTCGCCGGGACTCAGGGTGGCGCGGAAGACGTTGGCCGGCGGAGCCGTCGTGAACTGCCACTTGTGCACGGCCACCTGACCGCTCGCGTCGCGCAGGTCGGCCCGCATCAGGTAGGTGGTGTTCGGGATCAGCGGCAGCCCGCTCTCCCAGCTCGTGGCTCGCGGGGCCAGGGCGCCGCTGACGGTGCCGGCGGGCGAGGCCATGGCCACGGCCTGAAGGGTGCCGTGGGCGACGGCGACCGAGATCTTCTGCCCGATCGGCACGTTCATGGCCCCAGCCGTCGGGTTGGCCGTGAGGACGGGTTTGGCCGCGGTCGTCGTGGGCGCCACGGACTGGCTGTTGGCCACGCTGCAGCCGACCAACGCCAGGGCGACCCCGATGGATGCGGCTAGGAGCGCGACCCGAGACCCACAAACTCGTCGCACCCCAACAGTCTGCCCCGTTTTGGCCCCAAAAGGCATGCCGGGGCGATCGAATGTTCGAGCGAGCGGGCGGCCCGAGTCGATCTGGCCCGGTCGGGCATGGCGGTCACGATCGGCCCGAGTCCATCTGGCACCGCCGGGCATGGCGTCACGATCGGCCCGAGCCGGTCGCCGATCCGGAGATTACGCTGGCAGGCGATGCGAGGGAGCAGCAGCCAGGCCGGAGTGGCCGATGGGTCGTCGCGCCCCAAGCGCGAACGGCTGAGCCCCGATGCGCGCCAGGAGCGGTTGCTCGACGCCGCCGCCCAGATCATCGAGACCGAGGGCGTCGCCGCCATCACCATGGAGCGCTTGGGCGAGGTCGCGGGATCGAGCCGGACGCTGGCCTACTCGCACTTCCGTTCGAGAGGGGCCTTGTTGTTGGCCCTCTACGAGCGCGAGGTGGCGGTCTACAACCACCTCTACCAGCGACGACTCGAGACGGCGGCCACCCTCGAGGACCGCATGCGGGCCTCGATCTCGGCCTATCTCGACTCGATCTGTGAGCGAGGCGTGCTGTTCGTGCGGCTGATGTCGGAGCCTTCGATCGAGGCCGACGTCGAGGCGATCCGCCAGCAGCGCCTGCGGCGAAGCGTCGACTACTGGGCCGACCTCTCAGCGGCCAACGGCACCTCGCGGGCCGCGGCCGAGGTCGCCGTGACCATGCAGATCGCGGCGGCCGGGGCCGTCGGCCGCCTGGTTGCCCATCACCCCGAGCGACGTGCCGAGATCGAGGAGCACTACATGACCTTCGCTCTGGCGGCCGCCCGGGCGGCTCGCCGGTCCGAGAGCACGTCCGCCGAACCCATCTGAGGGCGGCGGCCGACCGAGCGGGCCCGTTGCCGTCATCGAGGGGGGTGTCGGAGATCGGGCGGCCGGGACGATGATGGGGTGTGAGCCAGCCTCAACCGGCAACGTCGGACCAAGGTCCGGTGCTGCTCGAGCTCTACGACCGGGCCCTCCCGCAGGTCTACGGGTACCTGATCTCGCGTTGCGGTAGCGCGCCGCTGGCCGAGGACCTGACGGCCGAGACGTTCCTGGCCGCGGTGAGCGCGGTCAAGCGCCGGGCCGTGCCCGACCTCACCGTCGCGTGGCTGGTCGGGGTGGCCCGCCACAAGCTCGTCGACCACTGGCGCCGGGCCGGGCGCGAGGAGCGCAAGCTCGCCCTCGTCGCGCAGGAGCCCGTGATCATCGACGACCCGTGGGAGGCCCACCTGGACGTGGCCATCGCTCGTTCGGTGCTGGCCCGCCTCGGCGCCCACCACCGTTGCGCGCTCACGTTGCGCTACCTCGACGGCCTGCCCGTCGCCGAGGTCGCCAGTCAACTCGATCGAACCGTTCACGCCACCGAGGCCCTGTTGGTGCGCGCCCGCTCGGCATTCCGAGCCGCCTACGACGCTGAAGGGAGTGACGATGCCAGCTGACCCGATGGACGCACTCCGTCAACCGGTCGTGCCGCTCTCGCCGCGAGCCGACTTCGCCGCCGAGTTGCGGCGGCGCATCGTCGCCGAACTGACCCCGCCCGATCCCGGCGCGGCATCGACCGCGGCCGGGGCCGACGCGGGCGTCGTTGCGGATCGAGACCACGAACGCTCAGGAGGAACCATGCCCGACACGATCACACCGACCGAAACCAGCTTGCATCCCTACCTCTGTGCCCAGGACGCGCTGCGGGCCATCGAGTTCTACAAGACGGTGTTCGGCGCCGTCGAGGAGTTCCCGCCGCTCGTCGGTCCCGACGGCAAGGTCGGTCACAGCGAGCTGCGGGTCGGCCAGTCCAAGTTCGCGGTGGCCGACGAGTACCCCGAGGAAGGGGTGCTGAGCCCGCTCACATTGGGCGGCACACCGGTGCAGCTCACCCTGCACGTGCCCGACGTCGACGTCGTGTTCGCTCGGGCCGTGGCCGCCGGTGCGACGGTGGTGCGGCCGGTGTCCGAGCAGCCCTACGGCGAGCGGGCCGGCAAGATCCGCGATCCGTTCGGCCACAACTGGTTCATCTCGACGGTGATCGAGGACCTCGAGCCGACCGAGATCGCGGAGCGCTTCAGCGGACAGGGCTACGAGCTCCAGACCAGCGATGAGTCGTCGGTCGGTGGGGATGGAGGCGCCGACCCGTCAGGTCCGACCGGTCCCACCCGCCCGCTCGGACCGACCGACACCGGCCAGCTCTTCTACTTCACCTTCGGCGTGGCCGACGGCAATCGGGCGCGGGACTTCTTCGCCGGGCTGTTCGGCTGGGAGATCCGCGACGGGCACATGCCGGGCGCCTTCCACATCGCCAACCCGACCCCGCCCGGTGGCATCGCGCCGGGCGCGGCGGCGCCGACCATCGATCTGTACTTCCGGGTGGATGACATCCAGGCGGCGGTGAGCCGGGTCCGCCAACTCGGCGGTCAGGCCGACGAACCCGTGCTCTACGCGTCCGGCTGGTCGGCCACCTGCCACGACGACCAGGGCCTCGCGTTCTACCTGTCCGAACCCGCCCCCGGCTACTGAGCCACCGGCTCTCCCGTTCCTGTGCCGTCGCGCGCGCCTATGGGCTCACTTGACGGCACAGGTTCGAAGGGGGCGGCGGTGGGGTCAGGCGACGGAGGCGCCGTAGGAGTCGTACTCGCGCTGGTCGCGGGCGGCGGCGGCGCGGCCGGTCGTGAGCTGGAAGGGGCTGATCCCGCCCGGCTCCCACGGTCCGATCGAACCCGCCGCGAGCGCCGCCGGCGACTTGGCGGACACGCTGAAGCGGTTGCGCACCTCGTCGACGGGCAGCGCCGCCAGCTCGAACCAGTCGAAGCGCATGAAGTCGATGCTCGTGTTGCCGGTCGTGCAGTCGGCGCAGAGCGCTCCTCGCCGCATGGCGTCGGCGATGCGGGTGGCCATCCCGGTGCCAGCCGAGATGTGGCCGAGATCGGATTCGAACAGGCCCGCTCCCGTTCGGAGGTAGCCGGTCTCGAACAGCGACACGGCCATGGCCAGCAGCGAGAAGCCGCGCATGTCGTCGTTGGCCCGGGCGATGAAGGCGAAGACCTCGAGCTCGCATTCGACGGTGGTGCCGAAGTCGCCGAGCACGTGCACCCAGTCGTGCTGCGCCAGCAGAGGGGGTGCCGATCCGGGCGCGCCTGGGAAGGCGAACCCCCGCGCTCGGTAGAGCTCCCACACGCCGCGGCCGAGCGTGCCCTGCGGCAGGTCGCCCAGCGCCGCCCAGCGGGCGGCGAGGGCGGGGTCGTCGACGGCCGCGTCCCAGGCTGACGCCAGCTCGCTCGAGGTGTGGAGCGTGGCGGCGTCGTCGGGGTCCCAGTCGGCCGTGTACCCGTTGCGTTCGAAGTCGAAGGCGGCCAGACCGAGCGAGCCCCTGGCGAACTGGCGAGCCACGTCGATCATGTGGTCGTCCACGTCGAGCTCGCGGGCGAACGCAGTGATGCGGTCGACGACCTCTTGGGGCAGCGGCCGCAGCACGAGCGCGCACAGCAACATCAGCTGGACTCCCCGGGTGCGGAACTGCCGGTCGCGTCGGGCCAGCACATGGGCGAACTGCTCGCAGGTCGTGGGCGTGAACGCATCGACATCCACGGGGTAGCCGGTCATGGCCGGGAACAGCGCCTCGATCAGGATCCGCTGCACCTCGGTGAGCCCGCCGGCGGGCGCCACCGCCGAGGCCACGCCGTTGGCCGTGGCCTGGACCTCGGCCGCGCCGGGAGGCTCGAGCAGGACGGTGTCGGGTCCGGGCAGGGGTACGGGCATCGGCGTCTCCGCGGGTTCGGCGGGTGGACCTGATCGCTCAGGCTAGGGATCGTGGCCGTCGATCCAACCTGCACCGACAAATCGGCGATGGCGGGTCAACCAGATCGATGACAACTTCGTTGAAGGTACGGAGGTGGACGATCGGTGAACGATGAGCGGGACGACTTCGACGCCGCCTTCGAGTCGCTGTTCGCCTGTGGGTACCGGGCCGCCTACCGGCTGGTCGGCAGCCGCCCCGACGCCGAGGATCTCGCCATCGAGGCCGTGGCCCGGGCCCAGACGCGCTGGGAGGAGGTCGCCGGCTACGCCGAGGCCTGGGTGGTGCGCACCGCGACCAACCTGGCTCTGGATCTGGTCCGGCGGGGCCAACCGCGAGAGACGGCCGATCGCCCCAAGGCCGACGACCTGAGCGTCGAGCATCGCCTCGACCTGGTCAGGGCCCTCGGTCGCCTCCCGAAGCGCCAACGCGAGGTCGTGTTGCTGCGCTACGTCGGCGATCGATCCGAAGCCGAGGTGGCGACCGTGTTGAAGATCTCAGCCGGCTCGGTCAAGACCCATGCCTCGCGCGGCCTGGCCACGCTCCGGTCGAGCCTGGTCGGCTACCAGTTCGACGAGGCGGTACCCGTGGCCCCCGTCACGCACAAGGAGACCGACGATGTTCGCTGACCTGGACGATCCTGCTCCCCCTCGCGCCAGCGGCCCCAGTGCGCCTCCGCGTCGATCACCGCGCGTCCGAGTCGATCGCGGAACGGCGACGCTCACGCCGCCGGGCGCGGGTCGGCCTGATCGCCGCCGTCGTCGTGTTCGTCGTGGTGGTGGGGACCGCGGTCGTCGTGGCTGGGTCGCGGTCGGCCCGTGACCGCGCTCCGGCCACGCCGACCGGCGACCGGATCGTCACCTGGTCGTTCGCCGGCTCGCACACGCCGGCCGAGGCCCAGGAGACGGTGACTCGGCTCAACCGGCGGTTCGCGGCCATGGACGTGAACGCTCAGGCCACCTTGTCCGACGATCAGGTTGTCGTCACCGCGCCCCCTGGGGAGCACCCGACGATGTCGGCGCTGCTGGCCCTGGCCCAGGAGGGCCGGATGGAGGTCCGCCCGGTGTTCTTCGAGGAGCCCGCAGGGACGGGTCGAAGACGTGAGCGCGATAGCGGGATCCGGTCCGGCGCTGATCACCGTGCCGCAGCACGACCCGCTCCACCCCGACACGGTGGTCGCCAACTGGTTGCTCGGTCCCGTCATCGTCGATGGCTCGGCGGTCGAGTCGGCCCGCGCCGACTTCAACCAGGCCGGGCAGTGGGAGATCCGGCCGGTCCTCCGCAATGGCGCCGACGGCATCGACAAGTTCAACGCCGCCGCCGCGGTGTGCTTCGCTGGGGATCCGGGTCCGCGTGTCCGCCTCAGCCGCCTGGGTTCGTCGGCGGTCACGGCCAGATCGCCGTCGTCCTCGATGGGGACGTGCTTACGGCACCGGTTCTCGAAGCCCCCCACTTCGATCGCGACCAGATCACGATCTCGAGCGGCTTCACCGAGGAGCAGGCCAAGCGCATCGCCGCCATGCTCGACTCGGGTCCGCTCCCCGCTCGCCTCGACGTCCCCCCGGCCTGAACCGCGCCCTCCTGACCATTCGGCGGCAGATGACCACCTGTGAGGTGGCGATCTGCCGCCGCGTTGCGAGGTCGCGATTCGTCGGCGGCAGATGACCACCTGTGGTGTGGCGATCTGCCGCCGCGATGAGAGGGAGGGAGGTAGACAAGGGTGCCAAATGGGTCAGGAGTCGTCGAGGTCGGCCAGGCGGGCCAGCAGGAAGCGACGTTCGGGTTCGGTGGGGGCCAGCTCGATCGCTCGCCGGTAGGCGGCGGCGGCATCGACGGTGCGCCCCAGCCGTCGCGACAGGTCGGCGCGGGCCACGTGGGGCGACGAGCTCGATCGGGCCAGAGCGGCGCCGGCCGGCGTGGCCAGCAGCGAGTCGATCATGGCCAGCCCGGTGGCGGGACCCTCGACCTCGGCCACGGCGACGGCTCGGTTGAGCGACGACGGCCGGCGACGAGTCGATGCGGGCCAGCTCGCCGTACAGCCCGGCGATGACCGGCCAGTTGACCTCGTCGGGATCGGGCGCGGCGGCGTGGCAGGCGGCGATGGCGGCCTGCAGGGCATAGGGCGTGCGGCCGCGCCGCAAGGCGACCGACGCCAGGGCCAGGCCCTCGGCGATGGCGGGTCGGTCCCACCGCTCGCGATCCTGATCGGCCATCAGCACCAGATCGCCGGCGTCGTCGGTGCGGGCCGCCCACCGGCTGTGCTGCAACAGCAGCAGAGCCAGCAGCGCCTGAGGTTCGTTCTGCTCGGGCAACAGCTCGGCGACGAGCCGCGCCAGCCTGATGGCCTCGTCGCACAGGTCGACGCGCACCAGCGTCTCGCCGCTGCTCGGCGTGTACCCCTCCCGGAACACGAGGTAGACGACGCGCAGCACCCCGGCCAACCGGGTGTCCAGCTCGGACTCGGCGGGCACGCGGTAGGGGATGTTGGCGGCGGCGATCTTGTGCTTGGCCCGCACCAGCCGCTGGGCCATGGTCGGCTCCGGTACCCAGAAGGCGCGGGCCACCTCGGCCGTCGTCAGCCCGGCGATCAACCGCAGCGTCAGTGCGATCTGGGCGTCAGGGGCCAGCGCGGGATGGCAGCACGTGAACACCAGTCGCAACCGGTCATCGGTGAGTGGACCCATGTCGGCCTCGTCGTTGAATCTTTCGGCTCGCAGCTCGAGCGCCCGATGCGCTTCGGCCTGTCGGGGGTTCCTCGTCGATTCCCGGCGCAGCCGATCGAGGGCCTTGCGCCGCGCCACGGTCAGCAGCCACGCACCCGGTCGATCGGGCATGCCGTCGACCGGCCAGTGCTCGACGGCCGACGCGAACGCCTCGGCGGTGGCGTCTTCGGCCAGGTCGAGGTCGCCGTAGGAGCGGGCCAGCGCCGCGACCACCTTGGCCCACTCGCGGCGGTGGATCTCGTCGAGCGCTGCCGTCATCCGCTCCGTGCTGGGCGAACTTCGAGCGGACCGATGCGGGCCGCCGGGCAGCGCCGGGCGAGGTCGAGGGCCTCGTCCAGATCGGCGACGTCCACCACCAGGAATCCGCCCAGGTGCTCGGTCGTCTTGGCGAACGGTCCGTCGGTGAGCACGGACTCACCACCCTGGATGCGGACCGTGGTCGCCGTGTCCGAGTCGGCCAACCCGAGGCCGGACACAACGATTCCCCGCTCCTCGATCTCGACGGTGAAGGCGGCATCGTCGGCGGTCCAGGCCGTGCGCTCGTCGTCGGTGAGCGCGTCCCAGGCGCCCGGCCGGGCGTAGGCGAGCAGGACGTAGTTCACCCCTGGAGCAGTTCCATCGAGAAGTCCATCAGGGGCCGCACCTCGATGCGGTCTATCCCGCGCGTCACACCGGGAAGCTTGGCCGCCCAGTCGCACGCCGCCTCGATCGAATCCACGTCGACGATGTAGTAGCCGCCGAGGTGCTCGGTGATGTCGGCGAACGGACCATCGGTGATGACCCCGCCGGTCGACACCGTCTTGGCTGTCTCGACGCCCTGCAGGGGATCGCCGGCCACCCAGGCCCCCACGTCCCTGAGGCTCTGCGTGTACCGGATGTAGTCGTCGTGGATGACCATGCCCTCCTCAGGAGCGACGGCCGCCGCCTTCTCGGGATCGGTGTAGATGAGCAGGATGAAGTTCGACATGGGTTCCTCCGGTCGGGGTCTGACACCTCTACGACGAACGAGGTTCGGGTCGATCGACAGACTCTTGCACCATCGTCGAACATTTTCTCAGGCCCGATGCGGGCCGATCCGATCGATCTGGCCGATGCCGCGGACGACCGAACGCGCCGATCCGCCGGTCAGCCGGTCAGTCGGGGTTCGGCCGCGACGGGCGTGGCCGCCGCGGCGGTCGACGCGTCGGTCGTGACCGTCGAGGACGCTCCGGTCCCGCTGCTGGCGAGGGCGACGTCGACGAGCACGGCGCTGGCGGCCTCGACGTGGACCAGGACGTGGGATCCGCTGATCGAGGTCGGCGCGGCGAGCTGAGGAACCCAGGACCCGTCGATCCCGACCTCGGCGCCGGCCAAGGTCGTACCGGTCGTGGCGTCGAGGGCGGGTCCGGCCAGCGCGGTCACGAGGGCGGCACTCACCGGCGTAGCGAAGTCGACGGTCAGGTCGAACGCGGCGTCGGGGTCGACGTTGACCACCACCACGCCGAACGAGGCGTCCGGGCGCCGAACCGTCCAGACCGCGAGGGTGTCTGACGGAGCGCCGACCGTGGTCCGCACGAGTGGGCCCGACCCCGTCCGGGCCGCCAGCAACAGGCCGTAGAAGAGCGGTCGGATCTCGGTGACCGTTCCGTTGACGGTGACGATGGCCGGGTAGCCCTGACCGGTGCCCGAGTTGTGGAGGTTGACGCCGGCGGCGCCGGCCGAGGCCGCTTCGAGCACGAGCCGGGCGCCCCACAGCGCCGAGGCCACCGTGTTGCTCACGCCGGGCTGGCCCCCGTTGGCGTACGAGTTGGTCTCGCCCAGCCGGAAGCCGATCCCGCCCCCGGTCGCCGCCGTCGACAACTCGCTCAGCGAAGAGGCGAGCAGGGGGTCGGGGCCCAGCAGCTCGTCGATCGATCCCGTGCCGAAGAAGCCGCGGTAGTAGTGCTGGGTCACCAACGCGATCTCGGACTCGTCGTGCGCGAACGGCGCGGTCCAACCACCGATGTTCTGCAACAGGCAGGTCGCCGGGCCGGCCAACGCCGTGCCGGGCGCCGCGGCCGTGACGGCGGTGGCCACCGACTGCCAACGGGCCCGGAACGACGAGTAGGTCCCGGCGAGCGCCGACGCCGTCGGATCGAGCACGTAGAGGTCGGGCTCGTTGCCCAACTCGACGCCGGCGAGGCGGGCACCGAGGACAGGTGCGACGAGCGCCATCTCGGCGGCCACGTCGGCGGCGTCGGCCGAGATGAACGGCGTGCCGTAGATGATCTGCCAGTCGACGGCGTCGGCAAAGGCGGCCAGCCGATCCACATCAGCCGGGGAGACCATCCCCGTGGTGAGTCCGGGCCCGTCGGGGCTCCACGCCGTCGTCTCGACCGAGTTGCCGCCGATGCGCAACACCCCCGGCCCGAGCAGTTGGAAGAGGGCCACGAGCGGTTCGTTGTCCGCCGAGAACAGCGGCGTCCCGAGCGCCTTGCGCTCGAAGCTGAAACCCATCGTCCGCGTCGGCACGGCTCCGACCACCGTGTCCGGCTCGACCGTGATGACGATCGGCTCGGAGGCAGCCGCGGGGACCGAGCCGATCCGCGGGCGGCCGGCGAGGCCGAGCCCGACCAGGCTCACGCCCCCCACCACCGTCGTCAGGCCGCCGGTCAGGACCTGACGGCGAGTGAGCGTGGCGGGACGCGTGTCGGCCGGAGCGATGCGCTCCCCCGTGGTCATTCCGCAAGCATCGCGCCGGCCACCGCGCGAGAGCGCAATGGGTTCGAGAAGCCGGATCGAGGCCCACGTGGGTGCCCGTAAGGTTGCCGCCATGACCGCGGAGGACGGAGGGACCGTCTCGGAGTCGAGGCCGGTCGAGGACCTGGCTCGCGTCGAGGCGGCCCACGAGCGGTTCATGGCCTCGGTCGACGGCCTCGACGACGAGGGAGCGCGCCGGGCCATCGCCCTGCCGGGCTGGACGGTCGGCCACCTGCTCACCCACCTCGCTCGCAACGCCGACAGCCACACGCGCCGCACCGAGGCCGCCGGGCGCGGCGAGCAGGTCGAGCAGTATCCCGGTGGCCACGCCGGCCGGACGGCCGAGATCGAGCACGGCGCGGGGAGGCCGGCCGTCGTGCTGGTGGCCGACGTCGAATCCTCGGCCGCGACGATGATGTCCGCCTGGCGGGGGGCACCGGACGAGGCCTGGTCCAACCTCACTCGCGACGTGGGCGGGCGCGAGCGACCGCTACGGGCCCTGCCCTACCGGCGATGGCAGGAGCTCGAGGTCCACGTCGTCGATCTCGATCGCGGCGTGACCCATCGCGACTGGTCCGATGACTTCGTGGCCGCGCAGCTGGCCAAGTTGCGCCGCGAGGGGCCCGAGCGACGTCTGCCTCCGGGTGCGTCGATGCCCGCCCCGGGCCTGCTCGACGAGCGCGACGAACTGGCCTGGCTCTACGGACGGCTATCGCGTCCCGATCTGCCCGAGCTGAGCCCGTGGAGCTGAACGCCAGACGGTCAGTCGTCGCCGCCGGTCACACCGACGAGCGCGCCATTCCCTCGAGCAGATCGACGACCAGGTCGGGCCGCGACAGGAACGGCGAGTGGTCGGTGGGCCACTCGACCTGATGGGTGCAGCGGCGGGCCAGGACGGCCTGCAGACCAGGATGCACGATCTGGTCGTCGGTGCAGATGGCATAGGTCGTGGGCCGCTCGCGCCACGCCGTGGCCGTCGGGGACTGGCTCAGGGCCGCCATGGGTTGGGCGCCCAACCGGCTCACGGCCCAGGCCTGGCTGGCCTGGTCGCAGGTGTTGTAGAGCAGGGCGACGGCCAGCTCAGGATCGAGGGTGGTCGTGGCGTCCTCATGCCACACCAGAGCGGCGCCGAGGTCGGGCCGCCCGTCATGTGAGAGCGCGACCACGTCGGGTTCGCTGACGGCCGCCGCCGCGCACGACTCGTCGAGATCGATGGCGAAGGCGGCCAGGTAGACGAGGTGGCCGACGCTGGGGTGGGTGCCGGCTTCGGTGACGACGGCGCCGCCGTAGGAGTGACCGACCAGCACGACCTCCCCGTCGGCGGCGTCGAGCGTGTCGAGGGCCTGCGCGACGCATGCGGCGTCGTCGTGGAGATCGCCGAGCGGGCCGGCGTCGTCCCCGTGGCCGGGCAGATCGACGGTGGTCACCTCGATCTCGCGCTGTTGCAGCGGACCGATGATCGGGTCGAAGCACCAGGCCCCGTGCCACGCGCCGTGCACGAGCACGACCCGGGCGGGAGCGCTCATCCGACCATCGCCGATTGACCACCGTCGACCGGCAGCAGCACGCCGGTGATGAAGGCGGCCTCGTCCGAAGCGAGGAACAGCGCGGCGTGGGCCACGTCCCACGCGGTGCCCTGATGACCGAGGGGGACGTGGCGGCTCCGCGCCTCGGCCAGGTCCTCGCGGGGGCGACCGACGGCGCGGGCGGCGGCGTCGACCGCCATGGGCGTGTCGATCAGCCCCGGCATGATGGCGTTGACGCGTATCCCGTGGCGAGCGTGGGCGGCGGCCAACGTCTGGGTGAGCGCGTTGACCCCGGCCTTGGAGATCTTGTAGGCGGTGAGCGTGCTGGCAGCGGCGATGGCGGCGAGCGACGAGATGTTGACGATGGCGCCGTGACCCTGTTCGCGCATCGGCCCCACCGCGTGCTTGCACGTGAGCCACATGGCCTTGAGGTTGACGTCGATGATGCGGTCCCAGGCCTCGGCCGAGACCTTGCTCGGAGGACCGTCGCCCGCGCCGATGCCGACGTTGTTGTGCAGGACGTCGATGCGCCCGAACGTGTCGATGGCCTGGGCCACCAACGCCCGGCACTGCTCCTCGTCGGTGATGTCGGCCACGTGGATCAGGGCGTTGCCGCCCTCGGCCACGATCAGGTCGCGAGTGGCCGCCACCGAGGCCTCGTCGCGATCGACCAGCATCACCTGTGCGCCCTCCCGGGCGAACAGCAACGCGGTGGCCCGTCCGTTGCCGATGGTCTCGCCGGGGGTCTGGCCGGCGCCCACGACGACGGCGCACTTGCCGGCCAGTCGCCCGGCGGTGTCGGACCCGGACCCGGTCACGTCTCGCCCAACGCCGGTTGATCGCCTTCGAGCTGCACGCCGAGCGAGTTGAGCGTGCCGGCCAGCATGGCGTAGCTGCCGGCCAACATCGTCAACTCGATGAGCTGCTCTTCGTCATAGCGGGTCGTCAGCAGGGCCCAGGTCGCGTCCGTGACGCAGTGGTCGTCGACCAGCTCGTCGACCGCGGTCAACAGGGAGGCGTCCTCGTCGGACCACCCTGGGGCGCCGGGACCGGTGGCCACGCGGGCGATCTCGTCGTCGGAGAGGCCCGCGTTGCGGGCGATGCTCACGTGCTGGCCCCACTCGTATGCGGCCGCGGTGAGCAGCGCCGTGCGCAGGATGACCAGCTCGCGGTCTCGGTCGGCGAGGCGACCCCGACTCAGCAGCTTGCCGGCGAACGGTGACCAACGCCGGAACAGCCGCGGATACCGCGCCAGGGTCGCGAAGATGTTGAGGGCGTCGGCGCCGCCGAGGTCGGCCAGCACCTCGCGCTGCTCTGGAGTGGAGTCGGCCTCGGTGAGGGGCGCGAGGCGGGGGGAGGTCGGTCTGGGGGCCATGACGTGATTCTTGCCCGATCGGCGGGGGCGGCGCTCGGTCACTCGGCGCGCAGCGCGACCGCCAGCTCGATCTCGACGGCGCCGCCGCGTGGGAGGGCAGCCACGCCGATGGCCGACCGGGTGTGGCGGCCGGCAGCGCCGAACACGTCGGCCAGGAGACGGCTGGCCCCGTCCAGCACTGTGGCTTGCTGGTCGAAGCCGGGCCGGCAGGCCACGAAGCCGAGCAACGACACGGTTCGCTCGATGCGATCCAACGAGCCGAGCTCGGCCCGCAGCACTGACAGGGCGTTGAGGGCGCACCAACGCGCCGCGTCGCGGGCCTCGTCGGTCGTGACGTCGACCCCGACGGTCCCCGGGTGCACGAGTTGGCCCGAACCATCGCGCGGGAGCTGCCCGGAGGTGCGGGCGATCGATGCGTGCACGACGACGGCGTCGAGCGGATCGTGGGGCGGATACGGGCCCGGCAGCTCGATCCCGAGCTCGTTCAAGCGGTCCTCGACCGCACCCTTGTCTCCCATGTTCGGCACCCTACGGCGGTCCAGGCGTCCGGCGCAGACGTCGACGTCGACCTCGACGTCGGATTCTCGCTCGCGCCGACGCCGGGGGGTCGATACGTTGCATCCATGAGCACCCCAGCCGAGAAGGTCGAGCGGTTCCGATCCCTGCAGGTCCCGGGCCAACCGCTCCTGTTGCCCAACCCGTGGGACCAAGGTTCGGCCCGATTGCTCGTCGCTTGTGGCTTCCAGGCCCTGGCCACGACCAGCGGCGGGTTCGCGGCCACGCTCGGGCGCCGCGACGGTTCGGTCACGCGCGACGAGGCCCTGGATCACGCGGCGCTCATCGTGGGTGCGGTCGACGTCCCGGTGTCGGCCGATCTCGAGAACGGGTTCGCCGCGTCCCCTGAGGAGGCCGCCGTCACCTACACCCGAGCGGTCGAGGTGGGCCTGGCCGGTGGGTCCATCGAGGACTACTCGGGCCCAGGCGACGACCCCATCTTCTCTCTCGAGCTGGCCACCGAGCGGGTGGCGGCGGCGGCTGAAGCGGCCCACAGCGCCGGGCCGTTCGTGTTGACGGCGCGGGCCGAGAACTACCTGCGCGGCCGACCCGACCTGGACGACACCATCGCTCGCCTGCAGGCCTACGAGGCCGCCGGGGCCGACGCGCTGTATGCCCCCGCTCTGTCCGACATCGACGACATCCGCCAGGTCGTCGAGTCGGTGTCGCTCCCGGTCAACGTGTTGGCCATGCCGACGGCGCCGTCGGTCGCCGAGCTGGCCGCCGTCGGCGTGGCGCGGATCTCGGTCGGCGCCGCTTTTGCCATGGTGGCCCTCGGCGCGGTCGTCGACGCCTCGCGAGAGCTGCTCGACGAGGGCACCTATGGCTTCTGGGACCAGGTCGGCGCGGCGCGAAGCGTCGTCGCCGAGGCGTTCACGACTTCGTAGCGCGCGTTCGCTTCGACGCGACCTGGCGTCCCTGGCCCGATCCCGTGGCGGATCGCGTCGCTGATCTCCCCGCCGCACCGAGTCGCAGCGGCTCGAGCACGGTCACGTAGTCGGTGAGGCGCGTCGCGATCTCGATGCCCATCTCGGGGTCGCTCAGATCGGGGTCGGGCCAGACCTCCGACAGGCGCCGCCAGTCGTCGGCCCGCCCCAGGAAGGGTCCGGCCACGGCCTCGTCGCCCAGCACCCGTCGCCACTTGCGCTCACCGGCGACCAGTCGCGCCAGCACGGCGTCGTTGTCGGCCAGTTGGCGGTTCTCGGCGTGGAAGCCCAGCTCGAGGGCGAGGACCGAGGCTTCGGGAACGTCGCGCACGCCGAGGATCTGGGCCTCGTAGTGCTCCCGGGGCGGAGTGTCGGTGTCGAACCAGATCTTGATCGCCCACCGCCGGGCGCGGCAACGCAGCTCGCCCAGATCGGGGGGAACCAGATCTCGCAGCGCGTCGGCCACCTCGTCGAAGAGCATCAGCTCCATGTGTGAGAGCATGCACGGGTTCATCGGGGATCGCACCATCGACACCCGCACTGAGGCCGCCGATGTCGGACCACGACACCGTGAGCAGGGAGTCCGCCGAGCTCGTCCTCGACCAGCTGGGCCTGTCGGCGCCGCCGGCGCCCGATCTCGACGGTCTCACCGTGGTCTATCGAGCGTGGTGTCGATCGGTCCCGTTCGACAACCTCCGCAAGCTCATCTCCCTCCGCGAAGCGAAGGGCGACGCGCTCCCCGGACTCGATGCCGAGGACTTCCTCCGGTGCTGGAGGCGCCACGGCACGGGGGGCACCTGTTGGCCGTCGAGCAACGCGCTGACGGCGCTGCTGGTCCGTTGTGGGTTCGACGCTCGGCTGGTGGCGGCGTCGATGTTCGACACCGGCGATCCGTCGCACGGGACGACCATCGTGTCGATCGACGGGGCCGAGTGGTTGGTCGACACGTCGATGCTGACCGACGAGCCGCTGCCATTGCGCGATCAGCCGACGGCGATCGCCGACCCGGTGCACGCCACCACGGCTGAGCCGGTGGCCGAGGGCTGGCTCTTCCAGTTCGGCCGCGCTGACGAGGACTCGACCATGCCGTGTCGCACGCTATCGACCGATGCGATCAGCCACGACTTCTGCGTCGAGCGCTACGAGATCTCGCGGACCTGGAGCCCGTTCAACGAGAGCGTGTATGTCCGTCACAACGACGATCTGGGCGTGATCGCCTACGCGGTGGAAGAGCGGCATCGCCACACCGCCGACGGCTATGAACGGTCGGAACTGGCCGGCGCCGCGCTCGACAAGGGCGCTCGTCGACGAGATCGGGTACTCCGACGAGATCGTCGCGCGCCTCAACCGCGCCGTGCCGGGCCCGGGTTGACCGAGGGGCCGGCCAGGTCGGCCGGCGTGTCCCCGAGCAGGTAGCGCGGGCCCGTGCCCAGCGCCGCGGCGCCGTCGTCCTGGTTGTACAGCCGGCAGGTCGACAGCGAGAGGCAGCCGCAGCCGATGCACGAGCTGAGATCGTCACGCAGTCGCTCGAGCAGGGCGATCTGCTCGTCGATCCGCGGCCGCCACGAGCGCGAGAGGTGGGCCCAGTCCCGAATGGTGGGAGTGCGCTCGTCGGGCAGGGTCGCCAGCGCGTCGCGGATCTCGTCGAGGCTCAGACCGACGCGCTGCGCGATCCGAATGAACGCGATGCGTCGCAGCTCCTGGCGATGGAATCGCCGCTGGTTCCCATCGCTGCGCGCTGAGGTGATCAGACCCTCACGCTCGTAGTACCGGAGGGCCGAGACGGCGACGCCCGTTCGCTCGGCCACGGCTCCGATGGACAGCCACTCGTCGGTCATGCACCGAAGACTATCGAGGATGAGACCTTGACCTAAAGTAAGGTTCAGCATTTAGGCTTCGAGGTATGGATACGAACACCGTCGCCCCCGGCCTCGCGAGCCTCTTCGGCATCGCCCCCGACGAGGTCCACGACCACTACGACCGGCTCGGTCTCGGGCGCTGGAGCGACCGTCAGCTGGTCGGCGGCGTCAGCCGGGTGCTGGCCCGGCCCAAGGCGGCGCCGGCTGACTCGTTCGTGCTGCACGCGTCGCTCGAGCTGCTGGCCCGCACCGCGCTGCTCGAGCGGGTCGCGCCGGACCACCGCGACTCAGCCCGCCGGCGCCTCTTGTGGCTGGCCGCCACCTTCGACGCGGCCGGCGAACCCGTGCCCGAACCATCGCTCGTCGACACCGACGCGGCGTCGGCCGAGTCCGTCGGATTGGCGGCGGCGCGGCTGGTCGCCGCCCTCGAGGCCGGAGATCTCGACGACGTCGATCGCTGGGCCGTCGTCCTGGCTGGCCTGGCCTCGCCCGTCGAGCTGCAGCGATTCCTGGCCGGCCCGGTCGTGACGTCGCTGGCCGCCGCGGCGCACGCCAGCATCCTGCTCTACCTCGCGCCGCGCGCCGCCGGTGCGGTCGATCTCGGCATCATCCGCGGACCGCTCCGCGAACTGGGTCGACAGCCCGACTGGAAGATCCGGTGGTTCGAGGATCCCGACGAGCCCCCGCTGCCCCTCGGGCTCACCGAGGCGCTGAGCGAGGTCCCACCCCTCGGCCTTCCGGGCAGCACGTTCATCTTCCCGATCATGAACCAGGCCGAAGAGTCGGGTCTCGCGGTGTCCCGGTTGTCCGGCGTGATCGCCGATCGCGTCGATGCGCCCCAGGCCCGTCGCGAGCTTTCGCGAGTCGCGGCGTGGTCGATGCTGCAGGAGGGTCCTGAGCACGCGGCCTACGGTTGGAGCCATTGCCTGACCATGCCCCAGGCCGTGATCAGCCTGGCTGGCCTGGGCAGTGATCCTCGCGTGGCCTTGGCCGTCGCCGCGACGCACGTGGTCGGGTTCCGTGCCGCGCTCGGTCACGAATCGCTCGACCCGGACCACCGACCGGAGGACCTCGGCGTCGCCGACGTGAGCGAGGGCATCGCTTCGGGACGCGAGGCCGCGGCCTCGGCGGTCTGGTTCACACCCGACGATCGTCTCGACGAGGTCGTCGGCGTGCTGGCCGCCAACGCGTCGCGTCACCACGACGCTCACCTCGTCAAGTACACGCTGGCCTGCTTCGATGCCGCCGACGCCGATCCTGGCCATCGGCGGCTCTACCTGACGGCCGCCGCCTCGCTGGCCGGGTGCTGGGCGACCGAGCCCGGCGACGCCCTCTTCGGCTGATCCCGCCCGACGAATCGGACGTCGGTTCGGCCGTCGACGGTCGATCACGCGCCCTCCGTGGCCGTTCCCGCGGCGCCAACGGCACGTCGCTAGTCTCGGCGCCGGCAGGGAGGTGATCACCTTGGCTACAGGCGTGATCGATCCGGCGGTCAGTGCCCCGGTGGCGCTTGCTGGGCGGGTCGTAACCATGGATGGGCGTCACAGCGTCGTGGACGACGGGGTCGTCTACTGCCGCGACGGGGACATCATCGACATCCGCGCCAAGGGAGATCCACCTCCTGACGGGTTCGAGACGGTCACGGTGGTCGATACGGGCGCCACGCTGTATCCGGGTCTCATCGAGTTGCACAACCACCTCGCATATGACGCGTTGCCTCTGTGGCGCGTGCCGCAGAAGTACGCGAACCGCGCCCAGTGGGGCAATCCGAACCCGCCCTATCGCGAGCTGATCACCGGACCGATGCAACTGGTCGGTCAGCACGATGACGCCACCGCGGCCGTGGCCCGCTTTGCCGAGGTCAAGTGCCTGCTCGGCGGGACCACGACCAGCCAGGGCATCCGCCTGTTCTCGAGCGCCAAGATCGTCAGGTTCTTCCATGGCCTGGTGCGCAACGTCGAGCAGACCGGCGACCCCGACCTGCCCAACGCCGCCGCCCGCATCCCCGATGTGATCGCCAGCCAGGCGTCGAAGTTCCTGCGCTCGATCTCGGGGAAGCAGAAGAAGATCCTGCACCTGGCCGAGGGGGTCGACGACAGCGCCCGCAGCCACTTCCTCTCGTTGAAGCTCAAGAAGCAGTGGGCCATCACGGACAACCTCATCGGTGTGCACTGCACCGGCCTGCACGCTGAGGACTTCGCCGTGTTCGCCGACCACGGCGGCTCGATGGTGTGGTCGCCGTTCTCGAACCTGCTGCTCTACGGGGCCACGGCCGATGTGGCCGCGGCCCGGCGGCGCAAGCGTCCCCATCGCCCTCGGGTCCGACTGGTCGCCGTCGGGGAGCAAGAACCTCCTGGGCGAGCTCAAGGTGGCGCGGTTGGCCGCCCCGGCCGGCGTCGACGACCGAGACCTCGTCGACATGGCCACGTGCACGCCGGCCCAGATGCTCGGATGGCAGGCGGCCCTGGGCTCGCTGGCGACGGGCTTTCGGGCCGATCTCATCGCCGTCGCCGGCACGACCGCCGATCCATACACCCAACTCGTCGACGCCCTCGAGACCGATGTCGTGCTGGTGATGATCAACGGCATCCCGCGTTCGGGCACTCCTGCTCTCATGCAGGCGCTCGGATGCGACGGCGAGCGGATCCATCTCAGCCATCAGCAGCGATCGCTCAACTTGGCCCAGGCCACCGTCGACCCCGACGTGGCGGCCATCTCGGTGGCCGATGCCTCGGCCATCCTGACCGCTCTGTTCCAGCAGCTCCCGGTGCCGCAGGGAGCGCGGCGCCGGGTGCGGGGCCGGCGCCGGGCGCGCCTGGTGATCGAAGGCCTGGTCGACACCAAGACGGCCAACGGTCCGCGACTGCGGTTCGAAGGTCATCGCACCGGTGCGGCCCCCCTGCGGGCGGCAGCCACCCACGTTCCGGCCGTCGAAGCGCTCCCCGTGACCCTCGACGGGCTGTGCGCGGCGACCGACCCGGCCTTCATCGACTCGATCCGAACCGAGGCCAACGTGCCTCAGCCGATCCGCGACGGATTGGTTGCGGCCTTCACCGCCTGAGAGGTCCGCATGACCACCACCCATCCGTTCTGCCCCGGCTACGTGGGCCCGTACGCGGATCTGGTCGCCGCCTATCCGGGGACCGATGTCTTCCCGACCGACTCGTTCCGCACCGAGTGGGGTCCGATCTTCCACCGCGGTCGCCTCGACGGCACGGCCAAGGTGCTGGTCATCGGTCAGGACCCGGCGACGCACGAATCCATCGCCCGGCGCATCCTCGTCGGCGAGGCCGGCCAGCGCGCCCAGGGCTTCCTGGCCCGCCTCGGGATCACGCAGTCCTACGTGATGATCAACACGTTCCTCTACAGCGTGTACGGACAGGGGGGCGGGACCAAGCATCAGAAGGACCCGCTCATCGCCGACTATCGCCATGCGTGGATCGACGCGATCGTGGCCAACAACTCGATCGAGGCGATCATCACGCTCGGGTCGCTGGCGGCGTCGGCCTACACGATGTGGACCAAGACGCCCAACGGTCAGGCGTCGGACATCTACCACGCCGCCATCACCCATCCGACCTATCCCGAGTCGTCCTCGGCGTCGGGCCAGACGACCCTGGCCGAGGCCATGGCCAAGATGCTGGCCAACTGGAACGATGCCCTGCCGGGACTGCACACCGCGATCACCCATCCCGATCACGCCCAGGCCGTCAAGCTCTACGGCACGACGTTGACGCCCGATGACCTGGCCGTGATCCCCGAGGGCGATCTCCCGCCAGGGCTGCCCGACTGGATGCGCCAGCTCGAAGCGTGGGCCGCCCGCACGGGTCCCGACGCCGCCACCAAGCGGGTGACCATCACGGTCACCATCCCCACCAAGTACCGCCCGCCCGGCCCTGGCTGATTCGCTCGTGGCAGGCTGGCGCCCATGGGGGCACGGGTGGCCAACGAGCACGAGGTCACGACCTGGCACGAGGACGGCTGGGTCCTCGTCGAGGGACTCATCGGGACCGACGAGATCGATGAGGCCGTCGGCGATCTCGGGGCGCTGTTCCCGACGCCGAAGGACTACTTCGCCGACCCCGATGGTGTGACCGAGCGGTGGCTGGGTCGTCCCCGCCCGGCCGACGAATGGTTCGTCTGGCCGCCCGACGGTCCGGGCTTTCGCCCTGAGCAGCACCGCTGGCGCGCCGAGTTCCCCTTCGCCGGGTCGGGTGCCCTCAACCGCTTGTGCGTGCATCCGTCGATCGTCGACTTCGCGCGGCGCGCCCTGCAGGAAGCCGATCTGCGCTTGTACCAGGCCGGGATCTCGGCCAAGTACGCGGGGATCACCAACTACGAGCAACCGATGCACACCGATCGCAACCATTCGTGGTTGCCGCCGCGAGCCGAGCCGCCCTGGTGGCACCTCGAGACGTTCCTCTACCTCTCCGACGTCGACGAGACGAACGCGCCGACCCATCTGGTGTCGGTCCGCGACTCGATCGGCTTCGAACCGACGCTTCCGCTGGTCATGCCGCAGTCCGATCCTGAGCTCTATGCCCTCGAGCGAGCGGCGACAGGGGTGCGGGGCTCGCTGTTGGCCTACCGACCGGACGTGTTCCACCGAGGGGTCGACCTGGTCGGGTCCGAGGCGGCGCGCTTCTTGCTGAACGTGAGCTTCAAGGTCGCCGGCCAGGACTGGATCGGCTACGACTCGGCCCAGTCTCGGGCCACCTCTCCAGACTGGGATCGCCTGGTCGAGGCGTCGACGCCCGACCAGCTCGCGCTGTTCGGCTTCCCTCGACCCGGACACCCGGTGTGGAACGAGGCGCTGATCGAGGCCACCGCCGTCCGCTATCCGAACCTCGACCTCACGCCCTGGCGGGACGCGCTCGGGCGCTGACCGGAGTCAGGACGGGCCGGATCCTCCCGCCGGCGCGGCGCGTCGGTGTCGGGACCAGCGGCCGATGACGATCCCCGTCGGGATGAGCAGGAGCCAGAAGTAGTGGGCCGCCGAGGGCGACCACACGATCGCGATCGGGACCGACAGCAGGAACACGATCGGCGTATCGGCCATCCCGAGGGTGCGGGACACGAGGACCTGGCGGGTGACGGACCGGCCGAAGAGCCCATCGTGGACGGCGACGAAGAACATGGCCATGGCCGAGAGCGAGGCCAAGGCCACGTTCACCGCGTACACGACGGTGGCGACCTGGCCGGCGTCGCCGTGATAGGTCCCGAGCGCCTCGGAGCTGAACGGGATGAGCACGATGAAGGCCAACATCGCCATGGTGGCGAGGATGAACCGAGGGCTGAGCCAGGCGAGGGTGGCCACGAAGCGGTGGTTGCTCCACCAGAACCACACGATCACGACGAAGGACAGCGCGAAGGCGAACAGCGGACCGATCTCGCGGTGCTCGAAGGTCGACCAGT
Source organism: uncultured Microthrixaceae bacterium (assembly GCA_963734965.1). Lineage (GTDB taxonomy): Bacteria > Actinomycetota > Acidimicrobiia > Acidimicrobiales > Acidimicrobilacustridaceae > UBA4742. The sequence goes on from CAVTJK010000004.1 coordinate 2,372,994, forward strand.
CGGGCCAGCCGTCCCGCCCCGGGTCGAGGGTCGTGACCAGCAGCGTGCTGGCCACGGCGAAGATGGCGTCGACGAAGCCGATGGCCCGCCCGTATTCCACGCCGCCGCGCGCGAAGCGGCGCGACCCGCGCTGCTCGTACCCGATGTCTGGCGACGCCGGGTCCCAGTCGGGCGGCTTCTCGTCGCCCGCTTCGGTCTCGAACATCCCGGTCCTCCTGATCGACGCGCCGGGGCTCGGGTCAGATGACAGCCGCGGCGGCGGCGCGCAGTGCCGCGATGTGATCGTCGACGGTCGCCAGGTCGGCCCGCATGGTGTTGAGGGTCAGGTGGGTGGCGCCGGCGTCTCGCCAGCCCTGCGTCCGTCGAACGAGCTCGTCGGCGTCGATGCGCCCGACCTCGAGCCGGCCCTCCATGCCGAGCGTCGTCAGGTCCCGATCGACCTCGGCGGCGCCCGCGCGCACGTGCTCGAGGGCCTCCTCGAGCTTGTCGCCCGGTTGCATCATGGGGAACCAACCGTCGGCGACGCGCCCCACCCGGCGAAAGACGGCCGGGCTGGATGCGCCCATCCAGACGGGAATCGGGCGCTGCACGGGCAACGGCGAGAGCCCGGCGCCCCGCACGGATTCGAACCGACCATCGAACGAGACGCTGCGTTCGGTCCACAGCTGACGCAGCAGCGCGATCTGCTCCTCCATGCGTCGACCTCGCGTGGTGAAGTCCTTGTCGAGGGCGTCGTACTCCACGCGGTTCCAGCCCACGCCGACACCGAGCCGGAAGCGCCCGCCGGTCAGCAGGTCGACCTCGGCCGCCTGCTTGGCCACCAGCGCGGTCTGGCGCTGCGGCAGGATCACGATGCCGGTCACGACCTCGAGCGCGGTGATGGCGGCCAGGAAGCCGAACAGCACGAAGGGCTCGTGGAACTGCGTGTCGACGTCGTAGGGTCCGACCCAGGGCGTGTGCACCGTCGGGTCGGCCCCGACGACGTGGTCGTAGGCGAGGATGTGGGTGAAACCCAGGTCGGCGACGGCCTCGGCGTAGGCGCGGACACCTCCAGGGTCCGGCCCGATCTCGGTCTGCGGGAACACGACCCCGATGCGCATGCGTGGCTCCTCGTCGATGGGGCGACCCAATGGGTCGGTCGAGCTGGCCCGGTGGCGCCGGACCCGCGTGCAGCCTACGAGCGTGGCCCGTCGGGTGGACCGGCCGCTGTGGCCCCGAGATGCCGCCCAACATTTTCGAAACGGTCGGTCGTTCTTCAGCGATTGTTCAGCTTCACCCGCGAGGATGACCCCACTCGACAACGCAAGAACCGGGGGGTCGCCTGTGGAACTGCAAAGGCCGGTCGACTGGTCTCGTCCGTTGACCGACGCGCCGGCACCGCTCGTTGCCCCGACGTGGGTTCCGCTGGCCGTCTCGGCGGTGTGGGCCTCGGCTTGCCTGCTGGCCTGGCACGCCGTCGGCCGGCGAACTCGCCAGCAGTAGCGCCCGACCCACCCGATCCGGCCCGCTCGCAGAGTCCCAGCCGGGGTCGACAACCGTTGTCCACTACCCGAGGTCTGCCAGCGTCGGTAGACCTCGGTCAGGTTTTGCGGTCAGGTCCTGGGTAGGTCTTGCCGCCACGATCTGATGGCGCTCGCCGGCGGGCGTGGCTGGTCGGGTCCGGCGCTCGGAGTCAGGCGACGATGACGACGGGAGCGCCCGGTGGTACCGGCGCCAGCTGGGCCAGGTCGGCGTCGTGCAGGCGCACGCAGCCGTGGCTGATGGCGGCACCCGTCGTACCGATGGCGGCGTCGGCGCCGAGGGGGCCGTGGAGCGCGGTGAAGGCGTCGCCGCTGCCCTCCCAGCTGGTGATGGCTTCGGAGTGGGCGTTGGTGTCGATCAGGAACGGCCCCCATCCCGGACCGGGCGAGGCGGCGATCGTCATCACGTAGAACTGGCCCGTCGGGGTCGGATCGTTGGGGGTGCCGACGCCGGCCGGAAGGTCCGCCACGACCTTCCCCGACTCGTAGAGCTGGACCCGCTTGGTCGTGATGTTGATGAGGATGCCGTAGGTCGTCGTCGAGATCTGCGCGACGTCGGCCGGGATCCAGCCGGTGAGCCCGTTGGGGCGCTGCGGGAGCCGGACCTCGAGCCAGCCGGGCGCCTGGTCGATCACCGCCAGGTAGTTGGTGCGCAGCCAGAAGCCACCGCTCGGGAGGTTGCCCGCCACGGGACCCCCGGGGCTGGCGTAGTAGGGGATGGGTCCGCTCACCTCGGCGACGGCCGAACGGGCGGGCACGGGTGACGGCGGGGGCGCAGGGGGTGCGACGGCGATCGGTCTCAGCCGCTCGAGCGCCATCGGCGGCAACGCGCCCAGCGGCGCCCCGGAGCCGCCGAGCACGACCAGCAGGCTCACAGTCATGATCGCCACGCCGGTGATGACGGCGCCGACCGGCCAACGTCGGCGGGAACGAGGTCCGGATGCGGGCGCAGCGATCATGGTGGCCCTCGGGCGGGCGTTGGGGTTGGGTGGGAGCAGGCTCCCGGCGCCAGGCGCGGGCGCCGGCCGGCGAGGAGTCCGCCGATGTCCGACTTTTCGGCCGTCGCCGACCTCAGCTGTAGCCGATCCGCTGATGTCGGGGCCGGCCAGGACGTCGAGGCGACCGTTGCGGACGTACGTGGGCCCGTCGTGCCTGGCGTGGTCGTGGCCCCTTCGGCTCGACCGAACCCCGCCGAATCGTGGTCAGATGACCTCTCGGCGGCCGATCTCGAATCGAGCCCCACCTGCCGCCGAGTTGTCCTGGACCGGTTCCGCGAACGGAGAAGGCGCATGCAACGGCTGATGCTCGACGGGACGGCCCAGGTCCACTGGGAGGAGGTCGCCGATCCGATCCTCGACGGGCCCGACTCGGCGCTGGTGCGGCCGTTGACCGTGGCCACCTGCGACCTCGACGTCGGGGTGTTGCGGGGCCGCTATCCCCTGGCCGGCCCGTACCCGTTCGGGCACGAGGGCGTGGCGGAGGTGGTGGCCATCGGCGATGACGTGACCACCGTGACCGTGGGCGACCGGGTGGTCGTGCCCTTCCAGATCTCGTGCGGCGAGTGTGAGGCCTGCCGTCGCGGCCGCACAGGCAACTGCACGAGCCATCCCCGCATGTCGACCTACGGCCTCGGGACGATGGGCGGCCTCGAGTGGGGAGGGTTGCTGGCTGACCTCTGCCTCGTGCCCCACGCCGATGCCATGTTGGTCGAGCTGCCCGCGGGGATCGACCCGGTCGCCGTGGCGTCGACCAGCGACAACGTCTGCGACGGCTGGCGCACCGTCGGTCCCCAACTCGCCGCCGATCCGGGCGTCGAGGTCCTGGTGGTCGGCGGCGACGGCGGTCCGAACTCGATCGGCCTGTACGCCGCCGGGCTGGCGGTGGCGCTGGGTGCCAGCCGAACGGTCTACCTCGACGATGACCCGATGCGTCTCGCCATCGCGGCCGCCCTGGGTGCCGAGCTCATGGACAGCGCGCCGCCGCGCAAGGTCGGAGCCTTCCCGATCGCGGTCGACGCCAGCGGATCGCAGGAGGGCGTTCGCTGCGCGCTGAACAGCACCGCGTTCGACGGCACCTGCACGAGCACGTCGGTCTACCTCGAGGATCCGACGCTCCCGTTGTTCTCGATGTACTCGCGGTGCTGCACGTTCCACACCGGTCGGGCCCACGTGCGCCCGGCCATCCCGGCCGTGCTCGATCTGGTGGCGGCTGGCTTCCGGCCCGAGCTGGTCACCTCCGCGGTTGCCCCTTGGACCGATGCCGTCGAGGCCCTGTCCGATCCGCCGATGAAGCTGGTGATCAGCCGTCTCTAATGCCCGACGCGGCGCCCGCGCTGACCGGGCATCCTGGGGCCATGGCGAGCGAGGTGACCGAGATCGTGTTCGAGACCCACTCGTGGAGCGAGGACAACGACCGAGGGATGGCGACGGGCTGGTTCCAGGGGCGCTTGTCGGACAAGGGTCGCGACCTGGCTCGTGAGCTCGGAGCGCGCCGCCGCGAAGACGGAATCGACGCGGTGTTGGTGTCGGATCTGAGGCGCGCCGTCGAGACGGCCGAGATCGCCTTCGCCGGGACGAACCTGGCGATCCTGCACGACTGGCGCCTGCGGGAATGCGACTACGGCACCCTCAACGGTCAGCCGACGGGTGTCGTCCGCGCCGCCGTCGCCGGGGTGCACGATCCGTATGCCGGTGGCGAGAGCTGGGCGCAGGCCGTCGCCCGTGTCGGCGGTGTGCTCGAGGACGTGCGCACGCGCTGGGCTGGTGGGCGAGTGCTGATCATCGGGCACATGTCGTGCTACTGGGCCCTCGAGCACTTCGCCAACGGCTGGCCGATCGAGGACATCGGATCGGCCTTCGAGTGGCGCGAGGGCTGGGAGTACCAACTCGGCTGAGCCGTCACGCGCATCGGCGTGGCCGCGCCCGGACGTGGAAGCCTGGGGCGATGAGTGAGGCCGAGCCACGGGCGACGCCGCCGCGCCTGCGGCGCGAGCCGCCCCACTTCCGCCGCCTGACCGTCCGCCGCATCCAGCCGCTGACGCCGTGGATGGTGCGCGTCACCCTGGCCGGTGCCGACCTCCGCGGCCTGAGCGTCGAGCTCCCTGCCGCCAGCGTGCGCCTGTTGTTCCCTCCCCCCGGAGCCCACGACCTGGTCATGCCCACCTGGAACGGCAACGAGTTCCTCCAACCCGACGGCCGACGTTCACCGATTCGCACGTTCACCCCGCTGCGCATCGACGCCGGCGCGCTCGAGATCGACCTCGACTTCGTCATCCACGGCCGCGGGATCGCGTCGGAGTGGGTCGGCGCCGCAGCTCCGGGCGACGAGGTGGCGTTGTCGGGTCCGGGTCGTGGCTACGCCATCGAGACGGACGCGTCGGACTACCTCGTGGGCGGCGACGAGACCGCCATCCCGGCCATCGGTCAGCTTCTCGAGGCCTTCCCGAGCGAGATCCCGATCGAGGTGCACATCGAGGTGGCCCACCCCGAGGCCCGACTCGCGCTCCCGGCGAACCCTCGCGCTGTGGTCACGTGGTGGGACCTGGCTCCCGGCGCGACGGCGGGCGACGCGCTCGCCGCCGCCGTGCGTGGGGCTGAGATCGGCGCCGGCACACGGGTCTGGATCGCCGGCGAGGCGGCCGCGGTGCAGCGGATCCGGCGCCACCTCTTCGACGAGCGCGGGATGTCGAGGTCGCGCACCTCAGTGCGTGGCTATTGGAAGCACGGCCGCAGTGCCGAGGCCGACGGCGACGGTTGAGCCCCGCCGAACCCAGACCGTCCAGAGGCCGACCGTGCCGGACGAGGCCGGCCGCCGTGGTCAGGCTGGGAGCGTCGAGCGCAAGCCGTCGGCGATGAGACCGGCCAGGATCCTCTGGCCGAGCACCGTCGGGTGGATCGTGTCGGTCGTCATCGGCCCGTCGGGCAGTCCCGCGGCGATCTCGTCGCCCATGGCCGCGTCCCAGTCGATCACGGTGACCCCCCGCGACCGGATGTGGTCGTTGATGGCTTGAGCTCGCAACCTGCAGTCGTCGGTCCCGAAGTGGGTGTTGACCGTCACCACGGCCCGGGTGGCCAGGGGGAACAGCTCGAGCATCGAATCCATCTGCTGCGCGCTGTCGGTCTTCGACAGGCCGAGGTCGGCGTCGTTGGTCCCTAGGTTGATGACGACGACGTCGGGCTTGGTCATGGCCAGCAGCCCGGCGTCGGGCATCTGCTGTTCGATCGTGAACCCGAAGCGGCCGTCGACCGTCAGGTCCTTGACCGCGGCCAGCTTCTTCTTGATGGCGGCGGCCGAGATGTAGGTGATCGAATCGCCGATGACCACCACCCGTCCGAGGGCGGCCAGCTTGGCGCGGGCCAGATCGGCGGTCGCGGCCGTGGTCGACGACGCCGAGGTGGCGGGTGACGAGGTCGACGGGCCCGATACGGCGTTGAGCTCGCGATCGTGCGCTCCGAGGCCGGCGACTCCTCGGGCGTGCACGACACTGACGGCCGCCGCGCTGATGCCGGCGGTGGCCAGCAGCCCGAGCGCGTGACGACGACCGAACCGCGGCTCGGTGTCGGGAGCGGGCGTCGACGGTTCCACGGCCTGAGTAGAGCGGCGCCACCTCAGCCCAGGCTGGGAACGAGCTGTGGGTTTCATACCGGGGGTTCGATCGGCACGCGGAGGCCGTCCTGTTAGCGATCGGCGGCGGTGTTCTGTCACACCGGGTGACTGTCAACCGCCCGTTCATCGGTCGCCGCGCCCTCGGAGGATGCATCCCCTCGTCGCTACGATGCGTCGATCCGAGGAGTTTGCGCTGGTGAGAGTCGTTGACGACGCCGGTCGGTGGAACCACAACACCCATCCGACGATCGCGAGGCTGATCCCGCGTGGTGGGGACCTGGCCGAGGGGTGGCCCGATGGCGCGGAATTGTGCGCGCGCAAATCCTCAGCCCTGTCGTACCCCCCGGTTAGGGTGACCTCATGGCTCGTCCGAGACGGTACGAAGAGCGGCGGGTCGCCACCGCCGTGCGCCTGCCCGAGTCGGTCCACCGGCGGCTGCAGCAGGCGGCGACCGAGCGCGACGTGTCGGCCAACCTGCTCGTCACCAGGGCGGTGAGCGAGTTCCTCGACCGCCTGCCGAGCGCCGAGGCCGCGCTCGGCGGCCCTGACCGCGGCGCCTCGACGTGAGCGTCACGCCGATCGCCTCGGCCAAGAAGGCGCGCACCCGACGACCCACCTCGACGGCCAACTTCGGTTCGGGCCGGCGCGAGGCTCACGACGCATCCGCCTTCTACGACCGCTTCGTCCCGCCCGAGATCTCGACCGACTCGACCATCGAGCCGGTCGGCGAGGTCGATGTCATCCATGCTCAGGATGCCCGCCACATGATCGGCGTCGCCGCGAACTCGGTCGCGCTGGTCGTGACCTCGCCCCCGTACTTCGCCGGCAAGCAGTACGAGGAGAGCCTCGGCGTCGACGGCGTTCCCGGCACCTACTTCGAGTACCTCGGTCTGCTGCGCGACGTGTTCGCCGAGTGCAAGCGCGTGCTCGAACCCGGTGGTCGGATCGCCGTCAACGTGGCCAACCTCGGGCGCCGTCCGTACCGCTCGCTGTCGGGCGACGTGACCGAGATCCTGCAGGACCTGGGCCTGCTGCTGCGCGGCGAGGTGATTTGGCTCAAGAGCGAAGGAGCGGCGGGGTCGTGCGCCTGGGGGTCGTTCCAGCGGCCGGCCAACCCCGTGCTGCGCGACACGACCGAGCGGATCGTCATCGCCAGCAAGGGTCGGTTCGACCGGGCCTTGACGCCGTCGCAGCGGCATGAGCGGGAGCTCCCGTCGACGGCCACGATCTCTCGTGACGAGTTCATGGAGGCCACGACGGACCTGTGGCGGATCGCGCCCGAGAGCGCGACCAGGATCGGTCACCCCGCGCCCTTCCCGGTCGAACTGCCCACGCGACTGATCGAGCTGTACACCTACGAGGGCGATGTCGTGCTCGATCCGTTCATGGGGTCGGGCAGCACCGCGGTGGCCGCCATCCGGACCGGGCGCCACTACGTCGGGTTCGACACCGACGAGAGCTATGTCGAGGCCGCCCGTCGGCGGATCGTCGACGAGCGCGAGCCGCGGGCGGCACCTGGCGGGCGCGCCGACGTTCCGTTCCGCGTCGAGCTTCCGGCCGTGGCGCCGGCCGATCCATCCGAGGACTCTCAGGCGCGGGCGGTGCGCGAGGGACGACAGGCCAAGGAGCTGGCCGAGATGCTGCTCGAGGCCTGCGGCTTCGCCGACATCCGCGCCGAGGTCAAGCCGCGCGGGCTGGGCATCGTGTTGAACTTCGTCGCCACCGACCAGACCGGTGCCGACTGGGCCTTCGACGTGTCGGGCGCCTTCACGTCCAACCGGGCGGGCCTGCGGCGCACCGACACGCTGTGGAAGTCACTCGGCCGGGCGGCAGTCCTCCACGAGAGCTCCCAGGATCTGCCGCTGGTGCTGCTCACGACCGACGCGCCGGTCCGCGGGAGTGCCGGGCATCAGGCGCTCGAGCTGATGAAGGGCCCCGGCCGAGCCGTGCTGAACGTGATCGAGCTGCTCAACCCCGACGATCAGGCTCACCTGCGGGCCTACGCGACGCAGGGCCCTCCGCCCGAGGAGTGACGAGCCGCACCGATCGTGGCCTCCGGACCGAGGGGCCACCAGGAATCGACATCCATGGCCGGCCCGACGGGTCGGCCCGAAAGGCTCGGATCATGGCGTTTGGACAACAGTCAGGGCCGCCTTCGTCGGCCAAGCAGGTGGCCGAGATCACCGAGTTGCTCGAGGCGGCCGGCTATGCGTCGCTGCGCGAGGCGCGCCACCCGTTCGACCTCACTCAGCGCCAAGCCAACGGCAAGTTCACCCAGAGCGAAGCGGCCGAGCTGATCGACCGCCTCACGTCGGCCGCAGACGAGGGCGACGGCGCCGCGCCCGAGTCCGAGCCGGTGGCCGTCACGTCGAACCGACGCGCCCGTTCGGGTCGGGCCGACTCGCGCGCCGGAGGCGCGGACCATTCGGGCGTGCTGGCCGCGATCCCGGCGGAGGCCCTGGCCGACGAGCTCGTCACGCGCGGCTGGATGTGCGTGCCGCCGTCGTGAGCGTCAGCCCGCTCAGTCACCCGCCGCGTTCACCCGGCCTGACGATCGTCGGTCCCAGGCAGCAGGGCGGCGATCATGGCGTCGGCCACGAACTGGCTGTACTTGTCGAGTGACCATCGGCGGCGCGCCACGAGCAGGTCGTAGAGCTCAGGCGAGCTGTAGGTGAAGAGGACGTCGCGCGCATCGTCGACCGTCACCTCGTCGCGGAGGGGCGCCGCGTCGATCAGGTGGCGGGCGTTGTCGGCCATGCGGGCCAGACGGGCCGCGTCCAAGTCGTCGTAGAGCACGGACACCTCGGGGTCGGTGGCGGCCGCAGCGCGGACGAGCAACAGGATCGGCGCCACCCTTGGCGCCACCTCGGCCGTGAGCACTCCCCAGTTGCGGATGATCATCCGGGGATCGGTCTCGCGGGCGCTCATGTCGTCCGAGCGCTGCTCGGCCGGGACGGGACCGTCACCGGCCAGGGCGTTGGCGTGGATGGCGCGCACGAGTCCGGCCTTGCCCCCGAAGCCCTTGTAGATGGTCTCAGCCGACACCCCGGCGGCGGCCGCGATCGATGCGATGGTGGTGGCGGCATAGCCGCCGCCCAGGAACAGCCGCTGGGCGGCTTCGATCACGCTCTGTCGGGTCTGGGCCGCTTGTTGCTGGCGGCGGGTCGAGTCGTAGCTGCGCTTCACCTTGACGGCGCCCTCATTCCATTCCATAGTGCAGTATTGAAGACAGTCAACTGTAGCAAATATGAGGCGAAGGAGCAGCGATGGAGAACGCTCGAGATCCCCACGATCCGAGGCTGGTGATCGAGCGACTGCGCCAGGCGACCGACAGCCATGACCTCGAGGCCCTGGTCGCCTGCTTCGCACCCGACTACGTCAACGAGACGCCCGCCCATCCCGAGCGGAGCTTTCGCGGCCGTGAGCAGGTGCGGCGCAACTGGGAGCAGATCTTCGCCAGCATCGGTGACCTCACGGCCACGATCGTGCGCCTCGATGCCGACGGCGACACGGTGTGGTCCGAGTGGGAGCACCGTGGTACGCGCCCGGACGGATCCGCCCATGTGATGCGCGGCGTCGTCATCTTCGGCGTGGCCGACGGACTGGTGGCGTGGGCCCGCTTCTACCTCGAACCCGTCGTGACCGATGGGGTCGATGTCGACGCGGCCGTCCGCCACCAGGTCGCCGGCGCACCCGCGGGCCGCCCGGTCGAGCCCGGTGGCGTCCGATGATCCTGGTGGTCGGGGGGTCCGGAACGCTCGGCTCGTTGCTCGTGTGCCGCCTGCGCGATCAAGGCGTCGAGGTCCGCGTCTTGACGCGCGACCGGAGTCGCGCCGCCCATCTGGCCGAACTCGGCGCGGACATCGTCGAGGGCGATGCCCGCGCCCCCGAGACGCTGCCGCCGGCGTTCGCCGACGTCGACTGCGTCGTCTCGGCCATGCACGGGTTCGCCGGTCCGGGCGGCGTGTCCCCGTCGTCGGTCGACCGCGATGGCAACGGCCACGTCGTCGATGCCGCCGTGCGGGTCGGGGCCGCGGTCGTGATGGTGTCGGGAGTCGGCGTGTCGCCGGACAGCCCCATGGAGATGTTCCGGATGAAGGACGCGGCCGAACAGCATCTTCGGGCCAGCGCCGCGACCTGGACCATCGTGCGGGCGACGACGTTCCTCGAGACCTGGATCGCGCTGATGCGCCAGACGGCGGCTCGGTCAGGCCGACCGCTGGTGTTCGGCCGGGGTGACAACCCGATCAACTTCGTGTCGGCCCTCGATGTGGCCGCCCTCGTCGTGCGCGCCGTCACCGATGGGGACCTCCGCGGTCAGACCGTCGAGATCGGAGGCCCTGAGGACCTCACGTTCAACCACCTCGCGGCCGCGATCCAGGCCGCCGCCGGGCGTAGTGCCGGTCCGCGCCACGTGCCGCGACCCGTCCTGCGAGCGATGGCGGCGACGCTCACTCCGTTCAAGCCCGAGCTGGCCCGCCAGGCGCGTGCCGCTCTGGTGCTCGACCGCGACGACTTCACCTTTGGCGACGACTCGATACGCCGACGCTACCCCGACCTCCCCACGACCACGCTGGCGGACGTCCTCGCGACGGCCGAGCCCGCCTCGCGTCGCTGAGCCCGCGGGCGGATCGACGCCTTCCGGCTCAGCGCGGGAGTCAGGCGCTGGTTCGAGCCTCGGGCAGGAGCAGGGCCAGCAGTCGGTCGGCATGGGCGTCCGCCTCGGCCGCCGCGGAACCGGCGTAGATGCCGAGCAGCGAGAGCATCGGCGCGTTGGCGAAGTGCAGGGCGCCGTAGCTGGTGATGAGCTCCCACACCTCTCCCGCGGTCAGATCCGATCCCCGGCCGGTGGCCCTGATGGCGGTCCAGGTCCCGTCGAGCACCTCGTACAGCGGGACCAGGTGCGTCGTGATAAGCCAGTCGAGCCGGGCCGACGACGCGGTGGCTTCGAGGTTGATGATCCGGTTGAGCTCGGGATGGTCGGCCGAGAACCGGATGAATCGTCGCAACGTGTCGGCCAGGCCGGCGACCAGTCCGGGCCCGTCGGTGGCCGGACCACCCCCAGATCCATCAGTTCGAACAGCCGGGACACCGTCTCGCGCCAGAGGTGCTCCTTGGACGTGAAGTGGTAGTTGATCTGGGGCTGGTGCGCTCCCGCTCGTTCGGCGATGCGCCGGGTCGAGGCGCCGTCGAAGCCGTGGGCGGCGAACTCGACCGCGGCGGCGTCGAGAAGATCGGCGGTGATGTCCTCGGGCCGTCTTCGCCGCCGGCGAGGCGGGCCACCGGCGCGAGTCGCGCTTGCCTTTTCCATATCGGTCGATAATAGTGTCGTTATCACTCGATAACAAGGATCGGTCATGTTTCGACTCCTCAACGTGTCAGGGCGCGCCGCCCTCGAGCTCGACGGGCACTGGTACGACCTGGCCCGGGTCGCCGACGACGAGGGCCTCCGCGATCCGATGGTCGCCATCGAGCGCTTCGCCGAGCTCGACGAGCTGAGCGAGCGCGCCGCCGACGCCATTGCCGACGGCTCGGTCGCCGACGTGACGCTGGGCCCGCCCGTGCCCCGGCCGGGCCAGGTCTTCGCCATCGGGCTCAACTACGCCGACCACGCTTCGGAGAGCGGGATCGAGCTGCCCCCGGCCCCGCTGACCTTCACCAAGTTCCCGAGCTCGATCGCCGGGCCGACGAGCGATGTCCCGTTGTCGGGCCAGATGGTCGATTGGGAGGTCGAGATCGTGGTCGTGATCGGAAGCCGCGCCAGTCGGGTGACCGCCGAGCGGGCCTGGGAGGTCGTGGCCGGACTCACCCTCGGACAGGACGTCTCGGATCGACTCGTCCAGCTGACCGGCACCCCCCCGCAGTTCTCGCTCGGGAAGAGCTTTCCCGCCTACGCGCCGATCGGACCGGCGGTCGTATCCATCGACGCCTTCGACGATCCGAACGACATCGCGTTGTGGTGCGAGGTCTCGGGCGAGCGGATGCAAGACGCCCGGTCGAAGCAGCTGATCTTCTCCATCCCGACGCTCATCGCCTATCTCTCGTCCATCTGCACGCTCGAACCCGGCGATCTGATCTTCACCGGGACCCCCGATGGCGTCGGCATGGCTCGAGGTCGTTACCTGGTCGACGGCGACGTGGTGGTGTCGGGGGCCGACGGCATCGGCGAGCTCTCCAACCGCTGCGTGGACGGTGTCGGGGCGGTGACGCTGTGAGCCTCAACCGTCTGCTCGGCCTGCACGCCACGGTCGCCGATCCTGCTCAGCTGAGCGGCTTCTACGCCGAGCTGGGCCTGGCCGGCGACGCCACCACGGGATTCACCGGCAGCGACGGCGGGGCGGCGGTGACCCTCGATGAGGGGCCGTTCCGTCGCCTGGTCTCGGTTGGGGTCGGCTGCGACAGCCGCGACGACCTCGACGCCATCGAGCGCCGGGTCCGTGACGGCGGCGGAGAGGTGACACGCGATGGCGAGCAGGTGCACGTCATCGACGCCGCCACTCGGGTGCGATTCGAAATCGGCGTCTCGACAGCGCTGGCCGAGCAGGCCGCGCCGGCGCTCGTCGTCCCGAACGCCCCTGGCGGGGTGGTCCGGGCCGATCGGCGCGCCCCGGCGGTGTTCGGCGTGCCGCGGCCCCCGCGTCGGCTGGGCCACATCGTCATCGGCAGTCCCGATCTCAATGCCACGGTCTCGCTGCTGGCCACGGGCCTCGGCTTCAAGGTGAGCGACTCGCTCGACGGGATCATCACGTTCCTGCGGTGCTCGGCCGACCATCACAACATCGCGGTCGTCGATGCACCTGTGCCGATGCTGCAGCACTACTCGTGGGAGTGCGACGACGTCGACCACGTCGGCCACACCGCCACCGCGCTCTACCGCGCCGATCCCGAGCGGCAGGTCTGGGGGATGGGACGGCACTTCGCGGGGAGCAACTTCTACTGGTACCTCCGAGATCCTTCCGGGTCGTTCATCGAGCTCTACTCGGACCTCGACCAGATCCTCGACGACGACGAGTGGGAGGCGTCGGGTCGCACAGAGTTCACGTTCGAGCACGTGGCCAACGCGTGGGGTCCGAACCTGCCGGTCGAGTTCATCGTCCCTGCCGACCTCGAGGTGCTCGAGAAGGGTTGGGCCGCGTGGCGGTGACGCTCGATCCTTCCCTGGACGACGCCGTCGATGCCGACCTTGTGGTCATCGGCTTCGGGCCGTCAGGAGCCACCCTCGCCGGACTGGCGGCGCGCCGCGGCCTGCGGGTCGTCGTGGTCGAGCGCGATGTGGAGATCTTTCCGCTGCCTCGCGCCGTCCAGTGCGATCACGAGGTGCTTCGCATCCTCCAGGAGCTGGGTTGCGCAGACGAGGTGATGGCCGGCTCGATCATCAACGACGGTCTGGACTTCCTCGCCGCCGATCGCGAGGTGCTGCTGTCGTTCACGGTCTCGCCTCTGGCCTCGACGGGCTGGCCGACGTCGGTGTTCTTCCACCAGCCCACCTTCGAGGGTGTGCTGCGGCGCACGGTCGCCGCCCTGGGTGTCGACGTGCGGCTCGGCCACGAGGTCACCGCGCTCGACCAGGACGACGACGGGGTGACCGTGCACGTCGCTGGAGACAGCCCCATCCGGGCTCGCTACGTCGCCGGCTGCGATGGCGCCCGGTCGACCACGCGCCGATTGATCGGAACGTTGATGCACGACACGGGGTTCGAGGAGCCGTGGTTGGTCGTCGACCTCGTCCTGCGTGAGGACATGCCAGGGCTTCCGTCGCGATGCCTCCAGGTGTGCGACCCGGCCCGTCCCCACACGCTCGTGCCGATGCCGTGGCCGAGGTTCCGCTTCGAGTTCATGCTCATGGCGGGCGAGACGGCAGATGAGATCCAGCAGCCCGAGGTGATCGAGAAGCTCCTCGGGGGTTGGATCGATCCCGACTCGGTCGAGGTCGAGCGGGCCGCCGTTTACACCTTCCACGGTCTGGTGGCGTCGGCGTGGCGGGACCGTCGCGTCTTCCTGGCGGGCGACGCCGCCCACCAGACGCCGCCGTTCCTCGGCCAGGGCATGTGCGCCGGGATGCGAGACGCCGCCAACCTGGCGTGGAAGCTCGCCGCCGTGAGCGCCGGTGCCCCGGATGGCCTGCTGGACTCGTACCAGCTCGAGCGCGAGCCGCACGCCCGTGCCGTGATCGAAGCCGCGGTGGGGTTCGGCCAGTTGATCTGCATGACCGATCCGGCCGCGGCCGCCGAACGGGACGCCGCTATGCGAGCCGATCACGCCGAACGGGTCGCGGCCAGCGAGGCGCCCAACCTGATCCCACCTCTCGACCAGGGCCCGGCCATCGGACCCGGTGGCGGTGACTTCAGCCGCCAGCCGCGACTCGACGGGGTGCTCCTCGACGACCTGATCGGAACCGGGTTCGCCCTGTGCACCCAGGTCCCGCTCGACCCGGCGGCCGCGGCCGCTCGATGGTGGTCGGACCACGGAGTCGTGTTCGACGCCGACTCCCACCCCGAGGTCGTCGCCATCCTGGCCGACCATCCGGCGTGCGCCATCCGGCCGGACCGGTACGTGCTCGCGCGCGGCGACATCGATGAGGTCACGGCCATCGCCGCCGCCACTCTTGGCGTCCGGACGTGACCACCGAGGTGATCCTCACCGGTACCGGCGTGCCCCATCCCGCGGCCGGCCGGGCTGGGGGACCCTCACTGTTCGGGTTCGGGACGCGGAGGAAGGTTCGGGGAAGGTCGTCGCGCCAAAGTCGCAGCGAGATGACGACGATGGCTCACGAAGGAGATCCATTCCGATGAACCCGAACCAGGCACTCTGGGAGAAGGGCGACTTCACTCGCATCGCGGCAGGCATGCGCGACAGCGGTGAAGCGCTGGTCAAGAGCTTGGACATCACCAGCGGGCTCGAGGTCCTGGACCTCGGGTGCGGGGACGGCACCACTGCCGTGCCGGCCGCCCAGCTCGGGGCCGACGTGCTCGGCGTGGACATCGCCGCCAACCTCGTCGCCGCCGGCAACGCCCGAGCGGCGAGCTTGGGCCTGACCAACTGTCGGTTCCAGCAGGGCGATGCCACCGATCTGCACGATCTCGACGACGACCGCTTCGATCTAGCCATCAGCATCTTCGGGGCCATGTTCGCCCCCAAGCCGTTCGACGTGGCCAAGGAGCTGGTCCGGGTCACGCGACCCGGTGGGCGCGTGGTGATGGGCAACTGGATCCCGAACGATCCGACGCTGGTGGCTCAGATCCTGAGGATCAGCTCGGCCTATTCGCCCCCGCCCCCGGAGGGCTTCGTCAGCCCGATGACGTGGGGGATCGAGGACAACGTGGTCGAGCGCTTCACCGCCGCGGGCGTCCCCGCTGATCGCATCTCGTGCGAGCGCGACACCTACACGTTCGACTTCGCCGCAACTCCCGCAGAGGCAGTGGCCGCGTTCAGGTCGTACTACGGGCCGAGCATGAACGCGTTCGAAGCGGCCGCGGCCGACGGTCGAGACGCGCAGCTGCAGGCCGAGCTCGAGACGTTGTTCACCGAGCACAACACGAGCCCGAGCGATGACGCCACCGTGATCCCCGCGACCTTCCTTCGTGTGACCGTCGCCGTCTGAGCGCGGCGGCGTGGATCAACCTGGCCCCTGCGCTCGGTGGCTAGGTTGGTGGGCGGGGATTCGGTCGTCGAGACCGACAGATGCAGGGGAGCCCACATGTCTGATGCAACGAGCGCGGATCAGGCCGAGATGGTCAAGGTGTTGAGGCGGGCGTGGTGGTTGTTCGCCGTGTTCGGGGTCATCACGATCGGCTTCGGGATCGTGCTGACGTTCAAGCCCGGCAAGTCGGTCCACGTCATCGCCGTGATCTTCGGGATCTGGTTGTTGATCCTCGGGGTCGTGCGCCTGATCCAGGCCATCGGGGCCAGGGGCGATCGGCTCGGGTATGTGGTCGTGGGGCTGTTGTCGATCCTCATCGCCATCCTGCTGCTGCACCACACCACCACCACGGTCGAGACGATCGGCTTCATCATCGGCATCTTCTGGACGATCGGCGGGGTCGCCCAGATCTTCTCGGGGTTCAGCGACGCCGACCACGGGGTCAGCTGGTTCGTCGTGCTGCTCGGTGTGATCGCCACCGGCATCGGCATCCTCTGCCTCGTCTATCCCTCGCTCTCGCTGTCGATCATCTGCGTGATCGTCGGCCTGGGGATGATCCTGTACGGCGTCGTCGAGGTGCTGGCCAGCCTCGAGATTCGCAAGGTGGCTCACGAGGAGGCCGCCGCCGCGTAGCGGCCGGGCGGGCTGCTGACGGTCAGGGTGGGCAATGCGGGTGAACCGCCGAACGGGGATCTCAGTCGATTGGCTCGCGGTGCAACCATTCGACGAGGTCGTCGGACGCGAGGGCCCGCACGCGTGCGCCGTACCGAGCGAGGTCGGCGTCGTCGAGGAGGTCGCGCCACTGGCCGCTCGTCCCGCGGCTGAAGAACGCGGCGGGGTCGATCCAGTGCTCCCGACCACCGGCGGGAACGGTCGTGTCGGCCCTGTCGCGCATCGACTCGAACGTCGCCGCCTCGACCAGGCGGGGCCACCGGTCCTCGTCCACCTCGATGCCGAGGTGTGTGGCCAGCTCCCGCATCTGTCCCTCCAGGTCGGCCCTCAGGGCGTCGTAGTGCAGGCACAGGACGTCGAGGCCGTCGGCGGCATCCCGGAACGTGTGCAGGTGTTCGACGGTGCGCCGCAGCGACGACCCGATCCGCGTCGACGGCGTCTCGTCGTCGACCCACTGCCAGAAGCGGTCCCGCTCGCCGTTGGGGCGCGGCCGCGGTGGCGGCAACGGGTCGAGCTCGATGCCGTCGATCGCTGCCGCCCGCTCGCGGGCGTCGAGGAACGCGCCGACGTCCATGTTGTCAATGTGGCGGTCCATCGACAGGGCGACGTCGCGGGGGTCGCGCCCGACGCAGATGTACGTGACTGTCGGATCGTGGGGTATCCCGTCGAGGGGGGTGTGGGTCTTGATGAACCGGCGGTGTGTCTGGGCTGCCAGGTCGGCGAACACCTCCGTGCGGGCGCGGGTCACCATGTCGATCCACGGCGAGAGTGTGTCCAACGGGAGCGGCAGCTCCGGTTCCTGCAGCACGAGCAACGCGCAGATCATCTGTGTCCACGTCGTCCCGCACTTTGGCGGCGTGCTGATGATGATGTCGCCAGGACGGAGCTTGAAGCCGTCCCAGCGGCGGCTGTCATAGACGGTCCCCTCGTAACGGCGCACGGCCGTCATCCTCGCAGCAGATCCGGTCCCGGGAGGCCCAGAAGCGGCACCGCTGCACGACGTCCCGCCGAGGGTCGTGCCGGGTCGTGACCCAGCGGCCGCTCTGGCCTGGCCGAGGCATGGCCCGAGCGCCGAACGGCAGTGAGGCGCCTTGCCCGATCGCCGTTCGGGCTCCGGTCGCTAGCGGTGCTCGACTTCTCGCGGATGTCGAGGTTGGACAAAATCTGCACACTGTATAAGTATAGCGATCAGTGTCTAAGAGTGACGTGTCCGATGAGTGGCGGGAGGTCCGGCGGCGAGCAGCCCGCGACGCCATCGTGGAGGCGGCCTGGTCGATCGTGCGCGACCGGGGCCTGGCCGCGTTGGCGATTCGGGACCTCGCCAAGCAGGCGGGGATCACCACGCCGACCCTGTACCACTACTTCGAGTCGAAGAACGCCATCTACGACGCGATGTTCGGCGCTGCGGCCGCAGAGTTCGCGAAAACGATGAGCCAGCCGTATGACTCGAGCGATCCCCGCGAGGTGCTCTCAGACGGGGTGCGCCGCTTCGTCGAGTTCTGCACCGGCGATGTCACTCGATACCAGTTGCTGTTCCAGCGCACGATCCCCGACTTCGAGCCGACCCCAGACGCGTTCGCGCCGGCAGTGAGAGCCCTCGACACGGCCCGCGAGCGGCTCGCCCTCAACGGGGTCAGCAACCCGCGTCATCTCGACATGTGGACGGCGTGGACCACCGGCCTGGTCGACCAGCAACTCTCCAACGACCCGGGCGGGGACCGCTGGTCTCGTCTCATTGACGAGTTCGTGACGATGTTCCTCGACTACTGCCACCACACCAAGGAGAACCCATGACCACGGTTGCCCCAGCCCGGTTGCATCATCTTGCCCTGACCGTCTCCGATGTCGACGCCAGCGTCGCCTGGTACCAAGCCGTGTTCGGCATCCGCTACCAGCTCGACGTCCCCCACCCGGGTGGAGTCGGCAAGCTTCTCACCGACGACACCCGCCAGTTGATGATCGTCCTGCACCGCCACGACACCAACGACTCCTCTCTCTTCGCCGAAACCGTGACCGGCCTCGACCACGCCGGCTTCATGATCCCCACCCGCGCTGAGCTCGAAACCTGGCAAGACCACCTCGACGCAAACGGCGTCATTCGCACCGACATCGCCGACAAGCCCCTGACCCAGTCCCCGATCGCCGACGAGCCCTACGGATCCGTACTCGTCTTCCGCGACCCCGACAACATCCAACTCGAACTCTTCTCGCCGCCTCAGCCCCGCCCATAACCACAACTGCCCCGCGCACGCGTCGGATCGGACACCCTCCCACCGCCCGGCATCGGACGTAGGGCACGCCGAACGGCAGTTCGAAGCGGTGTTGGTGGCTCGAGCACGGTGCGTGCGTGACAAGGATGGAGGTCGCTGCCCTCGGCACCTTCGCCGGGGTGCTTCGCGTCTAGCGGTTGCCAAAGAACCTCGCGGCGAGCACCGCGCCTATCACCAGGATGACGATGACTCCGAGTCCGGCTACCACGGCGGGCCCACCTCAGCTTGGCCTCTCGCGTTCTACGCGTTGAGGACGACGGTTCCCGCTCCGATGTACATCGTTGCTCCCTACCCAACGTTGGACAATCCAACCGCATGGGGTATTCGCTAGTCCATGCGGGCCCTCGGCATTGCACCGGGTGGGTCGTTTCGGCGGTCCCGGCCTGCCGTCTACGGGTAGGGAACGGTCTGCAGACCCCGCCGAGCCTGTGCCTCGCTCAAGGAGGTCCGGCCATGTGGATCGACATACTGATTGCTGCGTTGTTCGTCCTGGCCGTCTGGGGTTTCCTCTCGATCGCAGGGCTATCGACGCGGATCTTGACCAGGCGCACCGGGCGGACCGCCGAGTCGATGTACGGGAGCAACGATCGGCTCACGAAGCGGCAGCGACGCAAGGCACGACGCGACTACCCATAGACGTGCGCGGGTATGTGGTCTGTCTCAGCCACGGTCCCTCTCTCGCCCAACTCTCTCAGGGCCCGTGAGCACGCTGCGGTCCCAGCTACCGGCTCCGGTGGGCCGGGCATCCCCACGGTCTCCTTCGGGACCGTGAGGGTCGAGCTGGGGCCGTGGCGCGGGAGCCTCTCTGGCCTGCCGCAACGAGCGCCCAGCTAGGCCTCGGTGCTCGCTGGAGGGGGCGGAAGCCGAACCTGCCTGGCCATCCCGGCGTTCGCGCAAGCCCATGAGCCTCCAGCCTCGAACGCTCCCATGGCAAGCGAGGCCAAGACCTGCCCGCTAGCCGAGAAGAACACGAGCCCGGCAAGAGCTCCGAACAGAACAACCTGCGGAATCTGTGACTGCCCGTACTCGTGGCTGAACAGATCGCGCACGACGAAGCACCCAATCGCTGTTCCCGACGTTCCCATGAAGAAGAGCCACGCCGACGTAGCTGGAGGCCCTCCGTAGTTGACCGCGAGAATCCCTCCGACGGCGAGGGGAGCCCAGCCGATTGTCAATCGGAGCCACGGCGACAAGCCGCTCCACCGCGCCTTCCACCAACCAGCCACACTGCCGAGAGTACAGGTGAGCCGGTCGTGCAGTCGATGGGTGACCAGGCTCATGAGCAGAGCGCAGAACGGCCGTAGGCGTGGCGGGGCTGGCGCGGGCGTGCCGGTCATTCCGGCGAGTCCACTTGTGGGCACCCACTGCACCTAGGTTGGGTTCGTGGCGAAGACGAGCAGGCGAGAAGAACATCGGCGGTCCAACGCGACGAGGTCCGGTCGGTGGCATCGTCGCGTGGGCACTTTCCCGCGTGCAGGGTTCGGGCTCTACCCCGGCGGCGGTCGCGTGCTCGACGGTGGTCGCGACGCGCCTCTCGACGAACGAGGGCTGAAGATCTGGCACCTCACCCTGGGAATCATCCTCGCCGTTGGGGGCGTGATCTTGTTGCTCTCGGTCCTCTCGTACGTTCACCACTGATTCGGCGGGGCCGACCGAGCGCGCCCGATCGGCACGTCGGGCTCCTCGCGAATGCGCCGACCGCCGGTTCGCCAGCCGCGCCCCGAGAGTGGGCGTCGACCGGTGCGGTAGCGTGTCGGTGTGGCGGTCCCTGGCTCGCAGGTGTCTCGTTGGTCGGCTGGACAACAGTGGACCCCTGGCTTCTCCAGGGCCTATGCCCTCATGGCGGGCGCACTGGGCTTCGCCTTCCTGGGATTGGCGGTCGTCTGGCTGGTTTCAGCCGTCCACCCCAGATGGGAGCCTCTCCCCATAGCCCTCATCGGCTCGGCGTGGCTCCTCACGGCATATGTCGCGTTGCGGAGGTGCGCTGGCCGCAGTCAGCGGCCGAGCGCCTAACGGCACCTCGGCGTGCGGGCCTGCGCCGGTTCGGCGCAGATCAACTGCGTCCCGTTCTGGGATAGCCGTGGTCGGATGCTGGAAGACTCGTTGATGTGGCTACGTTCGTCCTTGTTCACGGTGGTTGGAGTGGCGCTCATGGCTGGCGGGAGGTTCGTCGGCTCCTGGCGGCCGACGGTCACGAGGTCTTCACGCCGAGCCTGACGGGGATCGGCGAGCGAGTCCACCTCGTTAGCCCGCAGGTCGATCTCACGACCCACGTTCATGACGTCGTCAATCTCATGCTGTTCGAGGACCTCGGTGACGTCGTCCTGGTCGGGTACTCGTACGGCGGCGCAGTGGTGACGGCGGCCCTGGCGCACATCTCCGACCGCGTTCGCGAACTCGTCTTTCTCGACGCGTTCGTGCCTCGCAACGGCGAGACCGTCACTGGCCTGTCTGGTCGCGAGCGCCCGGCGACCATCGCCATCGGCGACGAGTGGCTGGTTCCGCCACCCGAACGCGCTTACGACGACCCCGATGAAGCCGCCTGGCAGTCCTCTCGCCGAGTGGCGCACCCCGTCCGATGCTTCACAGAATCCATCTATCTAGCGAAGCCGATCGAGGACCACACCTTCGGGCTCTCCTTCATCAAGGCGACAGCCGACTCACGCGAGGCGACGGGCGGCACCGCCTTCTGGGATGCCGCCGATCGCGCACGTGCGTCCGATCGCTGGGGCTACCACGAGATCGGCACGAACCACATGGTCGCCAGCAATCGACCCGAGGAGCTCGCGACGTTGCTTGCCGCGATCAGCAACGCCTCTGCCCCCTAGGCCTGGTCCGAGTTCCGGCGACCAAGATTGCGATCTCCGGCGTCCACAGTGAGGCGGTTGGGTATCTTTGTCGCGTCTTTGCGATGAGGGCACGCGACCGACGTTCCTCGTCGAAGTGAGGGTTCTCGTGACGAATGGTGAGCGCTATCGGCAGCGGGCCCGGAGCCTGGTCGACTTCGCCTCCGATCTCGACGATGGCCACCGCGTCCCATCGACGCCGGCATGGAACCTGCGGGACCTGATGGCTCACCTCGCCGGCGTCGCCGCGGACGTCGTCGCTGGCGACGTGGACGAGTACTCCCAACCCTCATGGACAGCCCGCCAGGTCGCGGCTCGGGCCGGGAGGTCCCGACAGGCGGTGATCGAGGAGTGGGAGCAGGACTGGCCGGCGATGAGCCGGGTGCTGGACGACCCGACGACGCATGGCTTGGACTCGTTGTTCTCGGTCCTGCCCCTGGTGGACGTGGTCGCCCACGAGCACGACCTGCGCGAATCGACGGGCCTGTTCGGGTTCTCCGACGACAACATCTGGCCGGTCGTCGAACAGCGACGGCGTGACGTGCTGGCCATCCAATGCGAGATCGCCTCATGCGGTTTGCGGGTTCGGACCCCGCAGGGCGATGGCTGGTCCGTTGGGCCCCAAGAGCCACGCCTGACCGTCACCGCTGATCGATACGAGCTGTGGCGATCCCTCGAGGGTCGCCGGACCCGCAGCGTCGTCGCTGGGTTCGACTGGTCGACCGATCCCGCCCCGATCCTCGAGCACTGGGTCGGATCGATCTTCACGTGGCCGGAGGACACCGCCGACTAGCGACCTTCGAACTCCACGCGCCCCAACGCCACTTCGGTGCAGCGCCCGAGAGCCGGGTTCGCCGCCAACAGGTTTCCAGTGACCACCCTAGAGTCGCTCTGTTTCGGGCTTCACGAACAGCCATGCCGTATCATTTGCGAATGGGCGCAGGCGGGACGTCGTTCCCACGCTGGATGAACGCCTCGCTGTTGCCGCATGTCGTGCGCAGACAGCGACCGGTAGTGCGGTTGGCCCTGGCGTTCGTCGGGATCTTCCTGGGCATCGTCGCCTCGAATCTCGTGAGCTCGCCCACGGGCGGATCAGGGCCGCTGCACGTCGTCGTTGCCATGTTGGGCGTGGCTGGCGTCTGGTGGTTCGTCTCAGTCTTCACTGATCTCTTCATGAGCGACTACGGATCACGGCAGCTGCCGATGGTCTCGCTGGCCGGAGCTGGCGCTGGATTCGTCAGTGGCTACCTCGGGAGCAGCTACAGACCGCTTACCAATGCCTTGATCGGCAGCGTTGTCCTTGGTGCGCTCGCGCTCGCCACCGGCTGGATCGTCCTCATCATGCGCCGGCGTTTGCCGCCACCGCCCGGGAACGAGCCGCCCGGCCACGGCACCTCCGACACCTGAGCCGAGGCGCCTTACCGGACGAGCGCCGAACGGCGCTTCGGCGCACGCCCCGCACGCGTACGAGTCGGCTCACGTGGGTCGCAGCACGGCGACCTCGGGCATTGCCTCGGGAGGGCCGAAGCCGTGCTCGGCCAGCCAGCGGACGTTGCTCAGGCATCGCAACGACCACCACGCCCGGATGAGGCCGAGGTCGACGTCGCTGTCGTAGCCGGCCACGACATCACCGACGTGCTCCTCGTGTCCGAGCGTGAGGGTGGCGAGGTCGAACGAGCGCGTCGCCCTGAGACGCTTCGGACCAGTCGATGACACCCGTGACCTCGTCACCGGCGACGAAGACGTGGTCGACTTGCAGCTCGCCGAGGTGGCCGAGTGCCATGCCCGGGAGAGCGGCGAGCGCGAGCACGGGCGGCTTCCGCCACAGGATCTCCGGGGTCGGGACCGGCGCCATCGACATCGCCTCGATCTCCACGTCGGTTCGGGTCTGATCAGCATCGATCTTCAGGAACACGTCGCCGACGCGCAGGGTCGCGCGCTCGTTGTGGGCGACGACAACCACGACGTTCTCCATGTCGGCCATCATCGCCGGCATGAACCACCGACGTCGCCGGGTTTGGCGCGTGCCACGGAGTCCGGCTCACCCTGGCCACCACGAAACCGCTAGGACTTCGACGAGGTCAGAGGCCTCCAAATCCGAACACCCCGAGGCCAGATGCGGCCACCACCTTGGTCATCGGGTACCGCTACACGTCGCGGCAGAACTGGGCGATGCTCGCCGCCGTCTCGCGGCTGATGTCCGGGCAGGCGATCGAGAAGATCTCGGTGCCGTGGATCGTGCCCATCACCTGACGGCACCGGGCCGGCACCCCGGCTCGCAACAGCAGCCGGTAGAACTCGATGCCCTCGTCGCGCAAGCGGGTCGCACTCGTTGACGCTGATGACGGTGGGGACCAGGCCGGACACGTCGTCCTCGGTGGCGAACGACGGCCACGCCAGCGGGTCCTTCGCCTCGAACGCCTCGATGCCGTAGCCGATGGCCCCGCTGTTGTTGTGCAGGTCGAGCAGGATGCCGTTGTTCTCGGTCGACGACGGGAACCGGTCCTGGGGCCAGCTGCCCGCGATGTACGGGCACATCGCGTACAGCCCCCGGATCAGGCCGAGGTCGCCGTCGCGCTCGGAGCCGCAGCCCGGTGGCGAGCGTGAGGTTCCCTCCGCCGCTCTCGCCGGCCACGATCACGTGGTCGGCGTCGATGCCGAGCTCGCCGGCGTGGGCGTGCACCCACTTGAGTCCCGACACGCAGTCGTTCAGGCCGGCTGGGAAGGGCTCGACCTCGGGCACCGACGACGGCGTCACGCAGTTGCGGAAGTCGACCATCGCGACCGCCACGCCCTGGTTGGCGATCAGGCGGCCCCACGACCGGTACATGCCGAGATAGCAGGACATCGACGCCATCCCGCCGCCGTGGATGTAGTAGACGCACGGCAGCGGCTCGTCGGACTGCGGCCGGATGAACTGGATCTTGATCGTGTTGCCGTCGGGCTGCGACGCGATCTCGATCGTGCGGATGTCGAGGCCGGCGGACGGCGCGATGGTCTCGTCGTCGATCAGGTCGAGCATCGCCGTCATCTGCTCGTTCATGGCCATCGCCTCAGGCGTGGATGCCTCCTTCAGGAGGTGCTCGCGATCGGACACGTCGCCCATCGTCGGCTCGGCCAACGACCCCATCAGCGCCTTGATCCGCGGATCGATCCGTGGGTCCTCGTCGATCTTGCCCATGTGCACTCTCCCCGTGGTCGCCATCAAGTCTGCCAGATCGAGCGCGACGCCGGCCGGGCCGACCGGTCGTTTCGAAACTTCCCTGCCAGTAGGCTCGCCGGTCGTCTCGCCTCGGGTGAAGGGAACGTGCGCATGAGCCGACAGGACGCCAGCCCGCCCGTCGCCGACCTGGGCGACCGGGCTCACATCTGGAGTGAGTCAGGGGGCTACTTCGACTGGGTTCCGAACGAGCCCCTGCGCCACACAGACGTCCTCAGGATCTTCCATGCCGAGTTCGGCGACCCCGATGCTCCTGTGCTGCTCCTGGTGCACGGCTTTCCGACCAGCAGCATCGATTGGTTCGACGTCGTCCGGCCGCTCAGCGAAGGTCACCGGGTGTGCCTGCTGGACTTCCCCGGCTTCGGCTTCTCGGACAAGCCGAAGAACGAGGTCTACACACTCCGGCGCGATGCCGAGCTGCTCGACTACTACCTGGGCGAGATCCTGGGCGTTGGTCAGGGCGCGGTCGTCGCGCACGATCGTGGCGACAGCGTTGCGCTCGAGTTCCTCGCCCGCCGCACCGCTGGCACCTCGTCGTTCGAACTGACCAACCTGGTGCTCAGCAACGCCAACATCTTCCTGCCGTTGTCCAGTCTCACGGATTTCCAACGTCTGGTTCTCGACCCTGCTACCGCTCCTGCCGTGCAAGAGGCGCTGACGCCCGAGGCCTTGGCCCGTGGTATGGGGCTGATGGCGTTCACGCCCAGCCGCGGTCTCGACGACCCAGCGATCAGAGCGCTGGCCGACACCTTCTCGGTGCACGACGGAACCGCGGTCGTCCACGACACGATCCAGTACCTCGTTGAACGCTCCGAACGCGAGACGGATTGGCTCGACGTTCTGGCCAGTTCGCCGGTCCCCACCACCATGGTCTGGGGCCTCTACGACACGATCTCGCCGATCCGCGTCGCGAACTACGTCTGGCTGAACTACCTGGCCCGGAAGCCGGGCGAGAACAGCTTCTGGGTCCTTCCGCGGGCGAACCACTACCTCCAGCACGATCAGCCCGACGAGTTCGTCGCCGTGGTCAACGCCGCGTTGTCGAGCTCCACGAGCCCCGCCCCCGGACCGATCTCTGACGATCCCGGCGCCGCGCTGTTCGTCGATCGTTCCCGGCCGGAGCTCCTCACCGCCGCCCAGGCACTCGCTGGATCCTGAGTGGCGTTGGGCGTGCTGCCGGTCAGCGGTCCGCGAGGTCGCGGAGACTGAAGCGTCGTGTCAGGGCGCTTCGACGGCCGAGATGATGTACCGCTTGACCGTGGCCGAGAGGATGGGCGGCGAGTCGGCATCAGGCTGACCCGCGCCACGGAAGGCGAGGAGGTGTTCCTCGCTGTCCCAGCACTCGAAGATGTTGATCCGGTCGGCCTCGATCGGATCGGCCGCTTGGACGAAGTCCAGGCAGCCCGGCGCCCGACGAGCCTGTACGACGGCATCGGCGTTCGCGGCGAGAAAGCGCTCGCGGTCGGCGGGATCGAGGATCAAGCTCCCGGCGACGATCAGCACCGTCCCAGGCTACGCGCGGTGGCACCTCTCCCCTCGAACCGCACGGTGCTCAGGCGCGGTGAAGACTTGTACCCTCAGTCCGCTGCGCAAGAGGGAGGCAGTTCCGTTGGCGCTCTACTACTGGACCAGGAGCCCGGAGCCGAAGTCGGTCTACCACGACAAGCAGGAGTGCCCTGAGGGCAGGAAGATCCTGGTCGCCGACCGCATCGACAGCGACGTCCGACCCACCAACCGGACGCGGTGCGAGATCTGCCCGACGGCGACCGACTAGCCAGTGGGACGCAGCTCGCAAACCTGTCGCGAGCGTGGAACGCTCGGGTCATGGCCGAGAACGATGTGACTGAGGCGGAGCTCGACGAGCTCGTCGAGCTGATGGGAGCGGCAGCCTCCGCGTACATCGGTGGCGAGATGAGGCGCTACTTCGATCTGATGAAGCATGCCGAGGATTTCACGCTGATGGGCCCGTTCGGAGGCGAGACGACCCGTGAAACGGTCGCCTCCGAGGAGCGCATCGCCGAGCTGGAAGGTCTCTTCAAGAGCGGTGAGGCCAGCCTCGATGTCATCGAGAGGTACGCGTCAGGCGACCTGGCCGTGCTCGTCGTCGTCGAACGCCAGCACGGTCTCGTCGGTCAGTACCCCCCACAGGACTGGTCCCTGCGAGTCACGCTGGTGTTCCGCCGCGAGGAGTCGACGTGGCGGCTCGTGCATCGACACGCTGACCCGCTCGTCCACCCGATCACCTTCGACCACCTCGCCGAGCTGGCCCACGGCTAGACGACACCGTTGGTGCCTCACGCGGGAGAGGCTCATCGGCCAGTGGCTCAGCGTCGTGCACGCGCCGACTCTCGATGTTGGCCTCGAGCGACGGCTGTATCAGCCGCCGACGGTCGAGCTGGCCGCGGCGCGCGCCAGCTCGATGGCGTCGGGGAGCACGAGGTAGCCGTGCAGCAGGTCTCGCAGCGTGGCGAGGTCCCATTGCCGTACGAACTCGCCGTGGGTGGGATACAGGGCGGCGAGCTGTGAGGCCGTGAAGGGGACGGTGGTGCCGAAGAGCCCGCAGAACCCCCCGATGGGGCCCGAGCCGCTGTTGCCCACCCCGCCCAGAGCGGCGACCGGAGCATCGACGAGGGGCGTCCGCACCCCACCGAGGACGTTGCCGTTGGCGTCTCGGGCGTAGACCACGGGCGACGAGCTCGTGACCTCGAGCCGAGGCGCGATCGGCGGTGGCGTGTGATGCGTGACCCACCGGTTGAGCCAGAAGACGGCGGCGTCCAGCGCCCAGTGAGCTGGTCCGGTGTTGAGGGGCACGTCGCAGGAGAACCCCGGCGGGATGACGGTCGGTGGCACCAGCATGGCGGCCAGGTTCGTCACCGCGCCCTGACCGTTGCCGGTGTCGTCGGGGCCGATGACCAGGCCGTAGTAGTCGTAGTGCGAGGTGCCGGCCACCTCCCAGAGTCGGAACGTCCTGGTGTCGGGCTGCCGGTCCGCCAGGTTGCTCCCGGCCACGTCGGTCTCGGTCTCGAACACGAAGACCGGAACGCGCAGATCGGCGCGGATGCTCGATGGGTTCGGCACCCCCACGTTGGGTTGGGGCGACTGCGACAGGGGTGCTCCGTTCGAGAATCGACTGTGCACGAGGTACCCGTCATAGACATGGGCGACCGGATGGATGGCGTCGATGTAGGTGACGAGCCGGCCGGCGGACTGCGACTCGCCGGCGGCCAGCACATGCCGTGGATGCAGACCGCTGAGCACCAGTCGCAGCGTCCTGACGGATGGCCCGGCCGGCCTGCGTGAAGATGTCATACGAGAAGCTGTCACCCGGGTGCGACAGGGTTGCGTAGCGCACGGGATCCTCGGTCCTCAACGCGTTGACCCCGACGGCCTGCGCCGAGACCCCGACCCATGCGAAGCCCTCGCGCACCAGCTCGTTGTGCGCCTCGGTCCAGTCCGGATCGGCGTCGACTCCGCCGCTCACGTTCAGCCACTCGACGACGACGGTCCCGTTGAACCGCCTCGGATCGGTCGGTCGCCGGACCAGGATCCGGGTGGTGTACGGGGCGGTCGTGCCGGGCGTGACCGCCCACTCGCCGTTGCTGCCCAGCGCACCGTTGGCCAGGTAGCTGCTCGCGGTGCCGGAGATGAAGTACTCCGACTGCTCGTAGCCCACCTGCGCCAGGTCGAAGCTCACTGGGAACACCACTGGCGCCCCCAGCCCACCCGTGACGGGTCCGCTCACCACCGCCCCCGGCGCCCGCGGGCCAGCCGCTCGGGCCGGGGTGGCCGTGGACGCCGCCACCGAGGCCGCCGAGCTCACCGTGACTGCTCCCAGCAACAGCGCGGCCGCACTCGCGACCACCGCACACCGACCGAGCCGTCCTCGCATGGCGATCTCCCTTCGACCCCGCGCTGGCGGGAAGCCTGCTGTCCCCCTCCCCGGTGTCAGAGTCTGCCATACTTGGCGAGTCATGTCATCAGAGCCGGAACCGGGTGTCGAGGTGTCCGCCCCGTCCGGGTCGTCCCGGCCATCTGGGCCCGCCGCCGACCTCTCCCATGAGTTGACCCGGAGCGACGGTGCCTTCCTGGGCGAGGGCACGGCGCCCGACCTGGCTCAGGCCGGCTACGTCCAGCGCGAATACGAGGCATCGGGGACGGCGACGTCCTACAAGTCGGTCGGCGCCGTGGGCGGTGACGGTCGTTGGACCTTCACACCCGATGGCACCGCCCCGTACCGCACCCGCGTCGTCGTGCGCGCTCCAGCGGAGGCCTCGCGCTTCAGCGGCACGGTGGTCGTCGAGTGGCTGAACGTCAGCGGTGGCGTCGACGCGGGTCCGGACTGGACCAGCCTGAGTGAAGAGCTGGAACGGGCGGGCGACGTGTGGGTCGGTGTGTCGGCGCAGCGGATCGGCGTTGAGGGCGGACCGGTGATCGTCCAGGTGTCGGGCCCGGGAACCGACGCGGCGGGCAAGGGCCTCAAAGCGATCGACCCGGTCCGCTACGGCTCGCTCAGCCACCCTGGCGACGGCTACTCGTTCGACATCTACACACAGGTGGCGCGCGCCTTGCGCACCGGCGCCGCCCTCGACGATCGGCGACCCGAGCGGCTCGTGGCCGCAGGCGAGTCGCAGTCGGCGTTCGCGCTCGTCACCTACTACAACGGCGTGCAGCCGATCACCGACGCGTTCGACGGCTTCCTCGTGCACAGCCGTGGCGCGGTCGGGCTGCCGCTCGCCCCGCCGGGGGGTGCGGCCGGCATCCAGGACGCGCTCTCGGGCACGCCCACGATCTTTCGCACCGACCAGGCCGCTCCGGTCATGGACATCCAGACCGAGACCGACGTCGAAAGCATCCTCAACTCCTACGCCGCCCGCCAGCCCGACCACGACCGCTTCCGCCTCTGGGAGGTGGCGGGCACGGCCCACGCCGACGTCCACCTCGTCGGGCCGAACGCTCAGTTCTTCGACTGCGGCGTCCCCATCAACGACGGGCCGATGCACCTCGTCGCCAAGTCGGCACTGCGGGCGCTGACCAACTGGCTCGAGACCGGCGTCGCCCCGCGTGAGGCCCCACGAATCGAGGTCAAGCCGGGGCCGACGCCCGAGGTCGAGCGCGACCTCGACGGCATCGCCTTGGGCGGCATCCGCACCCCGCCGGTGGACGTGCCCGTGGCGACCCTCTCGGGAGCGCCTGGCCCCAACCCGTCGGCCATCTGCTTGTTGGTGGGCTCGGCCAAGCCGTTCTCGACGGCTCGGCTGAAGGAGCTCTACCGCTCGCGCGCCGAGTACGTGAAGCGCTTCGTAGCCAGCGCGGACGCGACCATCGAGGCCGGCTACGTGCTACCCGAGGACCGAGCCGAGCTGCTGGCCTTCGCCAGGCCGTCGGCCGTCGCTGAGTGAGCCGGGCCGAGACCGATCATGGCCGTCGACTCGCTCAGCGCCCAGCTCCGCATCACGCGCTCGAGGCTGATGGCGCAACAGATCGAAGACGTCGCCCTGCGCCTTTTCGCCGACCGCGGCTTCGGCGATGTGACGGTCGAGGACATCGCGACCGAGGCGGGAACCTCGGCGCGCACCTTCTACCGCTACTTCCCCACCAAAGAGGACGTCTTCCAGCTCCACATCGACCGGCGCACTGAAGCACTTCGAGCCGCGCTGGCGGCCCAACCCACTGACCGACCACCGCTGTTGGCGTTGCGGCTCGCCTTGGTCGAGGTCGTCTCGGCCGAGGACGAATCGCGTCTGCGCCGATGGACCGGCATCGTGGCCACCACGCCCACCGTGCTGCCGGGTGTGATCGGCGGCATCCAACTCAAGAGCCACGGACTGATCGCTGCGTACCTCGCCGATCACCTGCAACTCGAGCCCGACTCGATGATCGCCGTCACCATGGCCGCTGCTACCGGCGGCGTGATCCAAGCCGCCCACACCCAGTGGTTCGTCCATGGAGGCCACCTCGCCACCCGCATCTCCGACGGTTTCGAGGCCTTGGAGCGCGCCCTCGAGACCATGCAGTCGCCGGAGCCTCGATCGCCGGGCTGACTGCGCCCGCAATGCCACAATGGTCGAGGCCCTGCCGGGAGGGAGGTCCGATTCGGATGTAGGGCGAGGTGGACGTGATCCTGCGGTTCGCGAACTGCGAGTTGGATCTGGCCCGCATCGTCCTGCGCCGCGACGGTGAGGACGTCAAGCTCGAGCCGCAGGCGTTCGACGTCCTCGCCTACCTGGTGCAGCACCGCGGCACGGTCGTCCGCAAGGAGGAGCTGCTCGACGAGGTCTGGGGTGATCGCTTCGTCAGCGAGTCGGCGCTCACCACCCGCATCAAGGCGGTTCGCCAGGCCGTCGACGACGACGGCAACCGCCAGGCGATCATCCGCACGGTCCACGGCAAGGGCTACGAGTTCATCGCCCCGGTCGAGACCGTGCCCGGCACCGTCGCCGTCGCCGGTGCCGCGGTGCCGACGATCGCCGGCCTCGAGACCGCCATCCAGCCGCTGATCGGTCGCGACGCGCTCCTGGCGCGTGCTCGTCGACGCGCTCGCGGCGCATCGCCTCATCACGCTGGTCGGTCCCGGTGGGGTCGGCAAGACCTCGCGTCGGTCTCGAGCTCGCTCGCACCGTGGCGTCCAGGCTACTCCGACGGCGTGCACGTGGTCGAGCTCGTGAGCGTGGTCGACGAGGAGGCCACGTCGGCCGCCTTCGCGACGGCGATCGACGTCAACGTCCGCCGGGGCAGCTCGATCGACGACGCGATCGTGGAGATGCTCCGTCCTCGCCACAGCCTCCTGCTGCTCGACAACTGCGAGCATCTGATCGAACCGGTCGCGGCGCTCGTGAGCCGGATCCTCAGCGAAGCGCCCGCGGTGTCGATCGTCGCCACGAGCCGGGAGCCGCTGGCGGTGGCCGGTGAGCAGGTGTGGTCGGTCGAGCCGCTGTCGACGGCCGCCCCCGAGACGGAGATCTCGTGCGAGGCGGCGATGGCCGTGCCGGCGGTCGCGCTCTTCGTCGCCCGGGCGCGCGCCGCCGATCCGACGTTCGTCTTCGACGAGCGACCGCCCGCCTGGTCGTCGAGATCTGCCGGCGTCTCGACGGGATCCCGCTCGCCATCGAGCTGGCCGCGGCCCGGGCCCGCGCGATCGACGTCGCCGAGATCGCCCAGCGGCTCGACGAGCGGTTCGGCCTGCTCAAGGCGATGCGGCGCGGCAGCGACCCGCGCCACCGCACGATGCGCGACGCGATCAGCTGGTCCTACGACATGCTCGAGCCCGACGAGCAGGAGCTGTTCACGGCGCTCTCGGTGTTCGCCGGGTCGTTCGACCTGCGGTCGGCGGAAGCGGTCAGCCAGAGCGGCGACACGCTCGACCTGCTGACCCGGCTCACCGAGCGCTCGATGCTGTCGGTTCGTCCCCAGGCCGGCGGCGGCACGCGCTACGAGCTGCTCGAGACCTTGCGCGACTACGGGAGGACCCGGCTGGACGACGAGCACGCCGTCGAGCTGTTCACCGGGCACGCCGCGCACTTCGCCGCCGAGGCGGCGGCGTTCGCCGCCGAGCTGCAGGGACCGGACGAGCCTCGATCGATGGCCCGCGCCGAGTCGTCGTTCGCCGACCTGCGAGCCGCCCAGCGCTTCGCCCTCGAGATCGGCGCGCTCGATCAGGCCTTCGGGCTCATCGCATCGATCCGCGAGTTCGCGATGCGGGCGATGCGCTACGAGGTGTTCGCCTGGGCCGATGCCGCCTGTCGCGCACCCGGCGCGCTCGATCATCCGTTGGCCCCGCTGCTGACCGGCATGCGGGCGTACGGCGCATGGGTCCGCGGCGAGTTCGACCTCGCCGTGTCGCTGGCCGAGGAGACCCGTCGCCTCGAGGAGGCCCTCGACGGCGACCCCGAGCGGCCTGGCCGAGCGGGTCCTCGGCAACGTGCTGTACATCGTCGACCGCAGCGACCTCGGCAACGTCGAGGCGGCCCGTCAGCTCGAGCTGGCGGAGGCGTCCGGCAACGACTCGCGGGTCGTGCACGCGTGCTACATGGGCGCGGTGGCGCTGAGCTCCGAGGGCCGGTACGACGAGGCGCTTCAGCTCGTCGCGCAGGCTCGAGAGCGCGCGCGAGAGGACCCGCTGCCCGACCGATCTGGCGTCGGCCGCGGTCGCCGAAGGCTTCGCCAGTCCGGACCGAGGACGCGGCGCTCGACGCCTTCGTGACGGCCGACCGCATCGCCCGCACGGCCGGCAATCGGTGGATGAGCGCCTTCGCCCACACCGAGGCCAGCGGGCTGCTCGTGGCTCGGGGCGACGTGGACGAGGGCTGCGCGGGACTGGCCGAGATGCTCGTCGCTCTGGTACCGCGCCGGCGACTGGTCGCAGCAGTGGCACACGCTCTCCCGATGCGTGATCGCGCTGCACCGCATCGGCAACGTCGAGCTGGCCATGGAGCTGGTCGGAACGATCGAGACCTACGCCGAGCTCGGCGTCGCGCCGATGTCCTCGATCCTGCACGACGTCGTGTTCGCCACGCGGGACGCGTTGATCGGCGAGCTGGGCGAGGCTCGAGCCACCGAGCTCCGGTCGGCCGGCGCCATCTGTCCCGGTCGACGACATCGTGCTCCGCACGCGCCGCGCCTTGCTCGCGGGCGACTGACGCTGCCGTAGCTCACGGAGTCGACAGCGCGACGTCGATCGCGGGCCAGCCGATCGAGGTAGGCGCGCAGGTGATCGAACAGATCCGCCGCGTCCGCTCCCGAGACCGGCGATGAGGTTCGAGCGCCGGCGCCGGAGGAACGGCAGGCCGAGGAGGTAGAGCCCGGGGACGGCGGCGACGCCACCGTCGTGGATCACCCGGCCCCGGCGGTCGAGCGCGTCCGCGGTCAGCCACGAGTAGGTCGGTCGGTACCCGGTGGCCCAGATGACCGTCGAGAACCCGCGCAGATCCACCTCGGTGACGGGGCTCCCGAGCTGGGTCGGCGCCGGCTCCGTCGCTCGGCCCGACCTCGTCGGCCAAGCCCGTGGTCGTCGACGAACTCGTCGATGCGGCGGAGCAGCCGCGCCTGCTTGAGGTCGGCGTTCTTGGCCAGGTTCGCGAGCGAACCCGAGCACTGCCCCGTGGCGCCGCGGATCGCCATGAGGCGACCCGACGATCTGCACCCCGCCGTCGCGCAGGGCGTTGAGATCGAGGTCGCGTCGTTCGTCGTTGCCGACGAGCTGCACCGAGGCGTGCCGACGCGCCCGCTCGATGTCGTCCACCTCGTCGTAGCGCTCGTCGAGCTGGCCGATCCGGTCCATCCACCAGTAGATGTCGCGGCCTCGGTACGACCGGGGCAGCCGGACGTGCTCGCCGACGGCGATGGTGACCTCGCGACCGGCCCGGCGGAGCTCGTCGGCGATCTGCACGCCGGAGGCCGACGCGCCGACCACGAGCACGCGGCCCGTCGCCCGCGAGCTGGGCCGGTCGCCGGTAGGCCAGCGCGGTGAGCTGGTCGATGTGGCCGGGCATCTCGGCGGCGAGCGCCGGGATGCGGGGCTCGCTCGAGCCACCCGTGGCCGCCACCACGGCATCGCAGCGCCAGTGCCCGCGGTCGGCCCTGACGTCGAAGCCCGTCGGCGGTGCGGACGCACCGACTCGACCGTGACCCCGGTCGTGACCGGCGGATCGAAGTGCCGGCGATAGCCGTCGAGGAGCTCCACGACGTCCGTCGCGGTCATGAAGCCGTTCGGGTCGTCGCCCTCGTACCGGTAGCCCGGAAGGGCCGTCATCCAGTTCGGGGTGAGCAGACGCAGCGAGTCCCACCGCTCGCGACGCCACGAGTTCGCCACGTCGACCGCGTTCGAGCACGACGTGGTCGATGCCGGCCCCGGTGAGGTGATGGCTCATGGCGAGCCCACCGGGGCCGGCGCCCACGATCACGACCGGCACGTGCATGGTCTGTCCTCGGTCAGCGAGCGAGCCACTCGGCTCAGGCCAGCCCGACCTGCACGGTCGTCGGGTTGGTGACGATGTCGAAGACGGCCGAGCGCTTCTGGGACTGCGCCACGATCGCCTCGAGGTCGGCCCGGGACGCATCGGCGTCGATGTCGTAGGTGACCTTGATCGAGTCGAAGCCGTTGCGCACGTCGCCGTCGATGCCGAGGATGCCCTGCAGGTCCATGTCGCCCTCCACGGTCGCGGTCACCGAGCGCAGCTGCACGCCCCGGTTCGTCGCAACCGTCGCGACGCCGGCGGTCAGGCACGAGGCCAGGGCGGCGAGGACGATCTCCGGCGGGGTCGCGCCGTTGTCCTCGGACGCGAACACCTGCGGGTGGTCGGCCTCGATCGAGAAGGCCTGCCGGTGCGCGTGCTGCTCGCCGAGGCCGGAGAAGTCGGTGATCATCGAGCGGCTGTGGGTGCCCTTGACCCACTCGCAGGAGGCCCGCCACTGGAACTGGGCCGCCTCCGGCGCGTCGGTCAGGGCCTGGCGGGCGCCGCGCAGGGCCTCGATGTTCACGCCGTTGTCGACGATCGGTGCGTCGGTCTGGGTCATCTCGGATCTCCCTGTTCCTGCGTCGGCCCGGATGCCGTCGCCGGAGCCCACTCTCCGGTACCCGGCCGCGCGAGTCATGACGGGGAGTTGGCGATTCGCCTGACGAGATCGAGCAGCGGATCGCCACGCTGTTCGTCAGGACTGCGACCGCGCCTGCGGGCGCAGGATCCGGCCATGGACATCGAACAGGTCGGACCGCCGAACGCAGCTGGAGCGCTCGACGGCCACGACTGGAGGACGGCGGGAGAGGCCTGGGGCAGCCGGGCCAACGACTGGTCGTGCCTCTACGAGCACTACTCCATCGACGTGCTCATGGCCCTCTTCGCGCGACTCGGCGTCGGACCGGGCACCAGCCTGCTCGACATCGCCTGCGGTTCGGGGCTGGCCGTGCGCCTCGCCGACGGCGATGGGCGCGACGGTCGCGGGCATCGACGCCGCCGCCGACCTCATCGACGGTCGCTCGCGAGCGAACGCCGACGGCCGACCTCCGCGTCGGCTCGATGTACGAGCTGCCGTGGGCCGACGGATCGTTCGACGCCGCGATGTCGGTCAACGGCATCTGGGGCGGCTGCGAGGCCGCGCTCGACGAGGCGTTCCGGGTGCTGCGCCCCGGCGGCCTGATCGGCATCAGCTTCTGGGGCACGGGGCCGCCGCTCGACATCCGGAACTTCTTCCGCGTCTTCGCCGTCCATGCGCCCGCAGGAGCACCGCGGGTCGATGCGGCAGCTCAACAACATCAGCACCCCGGGCGTCGCCGAGGAGATGCTGACGGCCAGCGGCTTCTCGGTGCTCGAACGAGG
Source organism: uncultured Microthrixaceae bacterium (assembly GCA_963734965.1). Classification (GTDB taxonomy): domain Bacteria; phylum Actinomycetota; class Acidimicrobiia; order Acidimicrobiales; family Acidimicrobilacustridaceae; genus UBA4742. Next base: position 2,409,079 of record CAVTJK010000004.1, read on the forward strand.
CAGTCGCACGTCGGTGATCGAGTGGCCCGACGCCGAGATCGCGTGGCGAGCGATCTCGAGCCTCGGCCCCGCCGTCCCCGCGCTGCGGACCAACGACCCGGCCGTGCTCGAGCGCGAGGTGCTCGAGGCGCTCGAGCCCTGTCGCGACTCGACGCGGCATCTACCGCATCGAGGAGCGACCAGCAGTTCGTGCGTGGCCCGCAAGCCGTGATGGTTGGTTGCGGGTCGAGGCTCGGCGTCGGTCAGATTCGATCGGGCTCGCGCTCGAACTCGGCCAGGCAGCCGGGCGAGCAGAACCAGTAGCTCCACGCCGTCGCGGGTGGTGCGATAGCGAGACGACTCGGGGTCGACGGTCATCCCGCACACCGGGTCGCGGGACTCGCTCCCGGCCACCTCGGGTCGGCTTCCGCCCCACGTGCCGGCCGCCCGCCGGGCCACCAGCTCGGCCAGCACCGCCACCGCGATCTCGGCGTTGCCCACCCGGCCCAGGTCGAGGCCCGCGGGTGCGGTCACCCGGGCCAACTGGTCGTCGGCGACACCCCGCTCGCGCAGGAGCTCGAGGGTGGCCGACGCTCGCTTCCCGGCCGCGATCAGGCCGACGTAGCCGGCGTCGGTCCGCAGCGCCGCTTCCAGCGCCAGGTCGTCGTAGTGGCCCTGCGTGGCGATGACGATGGCCGTGGCCGGCCCGACGCCCAGGCCGCTCAGGTCCAGGCGGGTCCGCACCACCTCCGGATGGGGGTGATCGGCCGGGTCGCCCCCGTCGTCGATCACGGCCACGTCCCACTCGAGATCGGTGGCCAGCTGCGCGAGCGTGAACACGGCCGGCGACCGACCGATGATCACGCACCTGGGGAGCGGGAAGCACCGGCTCGAGGTAGATCTCCATCGCACCTTCGCTCTCACAGGCCATGGGCACCTTCAGGATCCCGTCGTCGGGCCGCACCCCGAGGTCGTCGGGCTGGCCCAGCAACAGGAGCCGGCTGCGCCCGTCGCTCATGGCGGCCAGCGCCTGTTGGACGACCGTGGGCTGGGCGCAGGCGCCTCCGAGCCAACCTTGCATCGAGCCGTCGGAGAGGATGACCGCCTTCGAGCCCAGGTGGCCCGACGACGGCGAACGGCGCCACACGACGGTGGCCATGGCGAAGGGCTCTCGGCGCTCGCGCAGGGCCACCGCCCGGGCCAGCACGTCGAGCTCCATGGCCGATGCCTCAGCCCTCGGCGTCGCGGATGGCCGCCCACACCCGATCCGGGAGCACCGGCATGTCGATGTTGCGCACGCCCAGGTGGGCGACCGCGTCGATCACGGCGTTGACGTAGGCGGCCGGCGAGCCGACGGTGGCCGACTCGCCGACCCCCTTGGCTCCGATGGGGTGGTGCGGCGACGGCACGTGGGTCTCGAGCAGCTCGAAGCGGGGGGTCTCCCACGCGGTGGGGATCAGGTAGTCCATGAAGTTCGAGCCGATGCAGTTGCCGTCGTCGTCGAAGGTGATCCATTGCATCGACGACATGGCGAACCCCTCGGTCAGCCCGCCGTGGATCTGGCCTTCCACGATCATGGGGTTGATGCGCACCCCGCAGTCGTCGAGGGCCACCATGCGCTGGACCTTCCACACCCCCGTGTCGGCGTCCACCTCGACGACGACCACGTAGCTGCCGTAGGGATAGGTCAGGTTGGGCGGGTCGTAGTAGTGGACGCCTTCGAGGCCGTACTCCATGCCGTCGGGCAGGTTGGTGTAGGCGGCCAGGGCCACGTCCTGGATGGTGACCGACCGGGCGGGCGTGCCGCGCACCGAGAACTGCCCGGCCTTCAGCTCGATGTCCTCGTCGGACGCCTCGAGCAGGTGGGCCGCGATCCGTTTGGCCTTGTCGGCCAGCTGGCGCGACACCATGGCGGTGGCCGCACCCCCCACCGGGGTGGAGCGCGAGGCGTAGGTGCCGAGACCGTACGGGGTGTTGTCGGTGTCGCCCTCGACGCACCTTGATGTCGGTGACGGGTATGCCCAGCTCCTCGGCCACGATCTGGGCGAACGTGGTCTCGTGGCCCTGGCCCTGGCTCTTCACGCCGAGCTTGAGGATCGCCTTGCCCGTCGGGTGCACGCGCAACTCGGCCGAGTCGATCATCTTCAGTCCGGCGATGTCGTAGGTCTTGGACGGACCGGCCCCCACGGCCTCGGTGAAATGAGCGATGCCGATCCCGATGAGCCGGCCTTCTTCGCGGGCCGCCAACTGCTCGGCTCGCAGCTCCTCGTAGCCGACCTCGTCGAGCGCCTTGCGCAAGGCGGTCGGGTAGTCACCCGAGTCGTACACGAATCCGGTGGGCGTCTCGTAGGGGAACTGCTCGGGCTGGATGAAGTTCCTGAGGCGCATCTCGGCCGGGTCGATGCCCAGGTCGTAGGCCGCGTTCTGCACCAGGCGCTCGATCAGGAACGAGGCCTCGGTGATGCGGAACGAGCAGCGGTAGGCGACGCCGCCCGGTGCCTTGTTGGTGAAGGCGCCCTTGCACATGATGTGCGCGGCCGGGTAGTCGTAGCTGCCCGTGACCACGTGGAAGAGGCCGGCCTTGAAGGCCGTCGGCTGGGCGTCGGCGTAGAACGCGCCCTGGTCCGACAACATGTTGACCCGCAGGGCCAGGATCTTGCCGTCGTCGGTGACCGCCAACTCGCCCTTCATGTGGTAGTCGCGGGCGAAGCCGGTGGAGATGAGGTTCTCGCTGCGGGTCTCGATCCACTTGACCGGCTGGCCGATGAGCAGCGAGGCGGCGGTGGCCACCACGTAGCCCGGGTAGATCGGCACCTTGTTGCCGAAGCCGCCACCCAGGTCGGGGCTGATGATGCGGATGTCCTGCTCGGGTAGACCGGCCACCATGGCGAACAGCGTCCGGTGGGCGTGGGGGGCTTGCGAGGTCAACCACAGGGTGGCCTGGCCGGTCACCGAGTTGACGTCCGCGACGATCCCGCATGTCTCGAGCGGCGAGGGATGCGAGCGCGGATAGTGCGTCTCGAGGGTCACGACGCGGTCGGCCTTGGCGAAGGCCGCGTCGGTGGCCGCCGCGTCGCCGGCTTCCCACTCGTAGACCAGGTTGTCGGTCTGGCCCTCCTTCTCGTCCCGGATCACGACCGCGTCCGCCTCGAGCGCCTGCTGGGGCGTGGTGATGGGCGCGAGCATGTCGTAGTCGACCTCGACGAGCTCGCTGGCGTCGACGGCCACGTACGGATCGGTGGCGATGACGGCCGCCACCTCCTGGCCCTGGTAGCGCACCTTGTCGGTGGCCAGCACCGCCTGGGTGTCGCCCGACAGCGTCGGCATCCAGGCCAGGCCGTGCTGGGCCATGAGCTCGCCGGTCACGACGGCCACGACGCCCTCCACCTCGGCCGCCGCCGACGTGTCGATGCCCTTGATGCGGGCGTGGGCCACCGGCGAGCGCACGATGGCCATGTAGAGCATGCCGGGGAGGGCGATGTCGTCGAGGTAGTTGCCTTGCCCCTCGATGAAACGGGCGTCCTCGTGGCGCTTGACGGAATGACCGATGCCGCCGATCTCGACGGGTCCGAGCTCGGCCGGGCGGGGTTCGGTGGTGGTCATGCGGGAACCTCCTGGCCGATGGTCACCGGCGCGCCGGCCGCCGATCGGATGGCCTTGACGATGTTCATGTAGCCGGTGCAGCGGCAGATGTTGCCGGAGATGGCCCAGCGCACGTCATCGACGGACGGGTCGGCGTTCTCGTCGATCAGCGCGGCGCCGACCAGCATCATCCCCGGGGTGCAGAACCCGCACTGCAGGCCGTGCTCTTCCTTGAAGGCGGCCTGGATGGGGTGCAGCTCGCCGTTGGTCTTGAGCCCCTCGACGGTGGTGATCGTCGCGGCCGTCGGCCTGGACGGCCAGCATCGTGCACGACTTGACCGGACGGCCGTCGAGCAGCACGGCGCAGGCGCCGCAGCTGGTGGTGTCGCAGCCGATGTGGGTGCCGGTCAGCCCGACGATGCGACGGATGTGGTCGACCAGCAGGACGCGGGGCTCGACGTCGTCGGTGTGGGGTGTGCCGTTGATGGTGACGGTGACTTCCACGGCTGCTCAGCTCCCTTGGGCCTGGCTGGCGGCATTGGCCAGCGCTCGACGGGTGTAGGTGCGGACCACTTGGCGCTTCCATTCGGCGGTGCCCCGCACATCGGAATGGGGGTCGGCCGCGGACGCGGCGAGCTCGGCGGCGTCGGCGAACAGCTCGTCGCTGGGGGTCTGACCCACGAGCAGGGCTTCGGCCTCGGTCACCTTGGTGTTCGTGGCGTTGACCGAGGTGAGCGCGATGCCGGCCTGGGAGATGGAGCCGTCGTCGCCCAGGCCGAGTTGGGCGGCGACCGCCACGGTCGCGTAGTCGCCCACCTTGCGCTCGAGCTTCAGGTAGCAGCCGCCGGAGCGGCCGGTGGGGACGGGTATGCGGATCTCGACCAGCATCTCGTCGTCGGCCAACGCGTTGGTGAACATGCCCTGCACGAACTCGGTGATCGGGATGGTGCGCTGGCCGCCAGGGCCCTGGGCCACGACATCGGCACCGGTGGTCAACAGCACGGAGTTCCAGTCGCCTTCGGGATCGCAGTGGGCGACCGAGCCACAGAAGGTGCCGAGGTTGCGCACCAACGGGTCGGCCACCCACGGTGCGGCCGAGGCCAGCACGCCGAACATCTGGTCCGAGGCCGCCACCTGGGCGTGGCGCACGAGCGCCCCGATCCGCAGATGCCCGTTGGACCGCTCGATCGTGTCGAGGCCGGGCAACCGGTTGATGTCCACCAGCTTGGCCGGATTGGCCAGGCGGATCTTCATCATCGGCAGCAGGCTCTGGCCACCGGCGAGGAACCGCGTCTCGTCCCCACCCTCGGCCTTGGCGCTGATGGCCTCTTCCAGGCTGGTCGCGGCGACGTAGTCGAACTTGGACGGGAACATTGGTCCCCCTTCCGTCCATGCTGCGCGTCTGTTGTAGCGACGGTAGCCCGCTCGGGTCAGGACCGCGGGGTCGGGGCGAGCCCGAGTTGACGACAGATCTCGAGGTAGTCGTCCCATGTGTCGACGTCGCGGGGCCGCAGCCGGTCGACCGTGATGCGGCGGACTCGTTCAGCCGATTCGCGCTCGATGATCTTCCAGACGGCCTTGTCGCCGTGGAGCTCGCGGAGGCTGGGCGAAGGCGTCGGCCGAGAACACGAACGGGTGGCCGATGCCGTCGCGGTAGCTGGTCACGGCGGCCCACGAAGGTCGGTCCCGCCAGGCGGCGGTGACCTCGTCGATGACGGCAGTCGGCAAGGTGGGCATGTCACCCAGCAACAGCACGAGGGCGTCGACGTCGGGCTCGTCGACGACGGCCAGACCGGTCTGCAGGGACGACGAGCAATCGAGATGGCCGGTGCGGGCTGCGGTCTCGTCGGCAGTTTCTGGCGCCGGGTCCTGATCGACGGCGACCAGCTCGGCTCGTCCCGGCTGCCACCCGCTCGGCCACCTGGGGGATGGCCCGGGGGACCACGACCACCACCCGATCCAGCGTCGAGGCTTCGGCGGCGGCCACCGAGCGGCCGAGCACCGTGGACGACCCGAGCGGGAGGAGCTGCTTGGGTCGTCCCATCCGTCGCGACGATCCCGCGGCGAGCACGACGCCGACGACGTCACCCATGCGTCGAGGCTACGACGTCGAAGCCACCTCGCCGTCTCGTCGGACTAGCCGGAGGCATCGACCGTCTCGATGCTGAGCACAGGTGCGGCGGTCGGACGGGCGAGATCGGTCCCGTCCGCGAGATCGAGGTCGAGGTCCTCGAGCTCGGGGTGGTCGAGGATGTCCTCGACGAGCTCATCGGCGCGCGACGGGGCCCGTAGGGCGACGTACACGGCGCCGAGCAGCATGGCCACCCCGCTGATGAGCAGGGCCGCGTGCAGGCCGTTGACGAAGGCGTCGTTGGTGTGGGCGACAAGGGCGTGGCCGGCACCGGGCAGCTTGGCCGCGGCGGCGTAGGCGGTGGCCGGAGCCTGATGGGCGAGAGCGGCCACCTGACCGGACAGTCCTCCCAGGTGCTGGTCGATGCTGTTGCGGTAGCCGGTGTTGAAGGCGCTCCCGATGATGGCCACGCCGAAGGCCGAGCCGAGCTCACGGCTGAGGTCGTTGATGGCCGAGGCGACCCCCTGCTTCTCCAAGGGCAACGAGGCCACGATGGCGTTGGTCGCCGGCGTCATGGCCAGGGCGATCCCCAGTCCGAGCACGAGCGAGGTGGCCAGGAACAACCAGAAGCTGCTGCCGGGGGACACGGTCAGGAAGAGTGCGAAGCCGGCGGCGGCGATGAACAGACCGGTCGCGCTCACGACGCGTTGGCCGAGGCGCATCGAGAGGGTGGCGGCCACGGGCGAGATGACGACGAACACGACCGACATCGGCAACAGGGCGAGTGCGGCCTTCAGGGCGTCGTAGCCGTGGAGCAGCTGCAGGTACTGCACGCCGATGAAGAAGAAGCCGAACATGGCGAGGAACATCAAGAAGATCGAAGCCGAGCCGGTGGCCATGCCGCGGTGGCGGAACATCCTGGGGTCGAGCATGGAGGCGCGGTTGCGCAGCTCCCATCCGATGAAGGCGGCCACCATCACCACGCCGGTCACGATGGCGGTGACGGTGAGCGAGTTGGACCAGCCGCGATCGGGACCCTCGATGATGGCCAGGACCAGAGCGCCGATCCCGACCGCGGCGAGGACGGCGCCGAGCGGATCGAGCCGCACCAGCTCGGCCGCCTTGGTGCTGGGAACGAGGAAGACGACGGCCAACAAGGCGACGACCGAGAGCACGCCGCTGACCACGAAGACCGAGCCCCAATAGAAGTGGTCGACGAGCACGCCGGACATGAGCAGGCCGATGGTGCCGCCGGCACCGGCGAAGCCGGCCCAGATGCCCACGGCGCGGGCCCGACCCTCGGGGGGGAACACGCTGGTGATGGTGGACAGGGTGCCGGGCATGATGAACGCGGCACCGAGGCCGGCGATCACGCGGGCGGCGATCAAGGTGTTGGCGCTGCCGGCGGTGGCCGCCCACACCATGCCGATGCCGTAGACGACGATGCCGCCGATCATCGCCCCGCGACGACCGAACCGGTCGCCGATGGCCCCGGCGGGGAGCAGGAGCGCGGCCAGGGCGACGGTGTAGGCGTCGACCACCCACTGCTGGCGGGACTGGCTGAGGGCCAGCGACTCGGCCAGGTGGGGTAGGGCGTTGTTCAGCATCGAGACCCCGCTCACCACCATGACCAGGGCCAGGCACATGGCCGCCAGGACCAGGCCTCGCCGCCGTGGTGAGAGGGCCTGCGGAAGGCGCGGAATCGGAGCTCAGAAGGTCTACCATGAAGAGTCCACCAATCCGGTAGGGACGACTTTCGGAAGTGAAGGCTTCAGTATGTGGAGGGGTGGCGCGAGCGCCAACCCCCGATCCGAGGCACGTCCTATGAAAATGGTCACACCACCCACCGGTGCCCCGTCCGAGGCGGAGGGCACCGAAACCGACGAGACGCCGGCCCGAGGCCGACCCCGCTCGGCTGACCGGACCCCGGCGATCCTCGGCGCGGTGATCGAACTGATCGACGAGCACGGCTATGACCGGCTGACGATCCAGGACGTCGCCGATCGCGCCGGAGTGGGGTTGGCGACGATCTACCGCCGCTGGCCGGCCAAGCAGGACCTCGTGGTCGAGGCGCTCCGGGCCAAGGTGGTCGACCTGCCCGACACCGGCGACACCCGAGCCGACCTGCTCACCATCTTCACCCTGATGGCCAACGCGTTCGCAGGCAGCGGCGCCCAGCTGGTGCCCGGGTGCCTGGCCGTCGCCCGCGACGAGCCCGAGATCCTCCAGGCGCTGCGCGACAACTCGCTGTGTCGCGTGCGCGACCACCTGCGCATGCTCATCGCCCGCGAAGTGGGTGACGACGATCCTGACCTCGACCTGCGCGTCGACTTCGGGCCGGGCGTGCTGCTCCAACGGGCCATGCTCTTGGGCGAGCCGATGGACGATCCTGCGGAGCTGGCCCGTTTGGTGGACGTCGCGCTGCGGCCGGGCCCAACCTCAGCCACGGCGACGTAGCCCCTCGGCGTCGGACGTAGCGTGGCCGCATGTCTGACGAAGAGTTCCGGCCGCTCGACGGCATCCGGGTCATCGATCTGACCAGCAACATGTCCGGCCCGTTGGCCACCATGGTGCTGGCCGAGCAGGGCGCGGACGTGATCAAGGTCGAGCCGATCGCTGGTGACCTCATCCGCACGGTGGGCACCGGGCGGGGGGGCATGAGCGCCTACTTCGCCAATCTCAACCGCGGCAAGCGATCGCTGGCCGTCGATCTGACGACCGAGGCCGGTGTGGGCGTCGTGAGGCGCTTGGCCTCAGCCGCGGATGTGTTCGTGCAGAACTTCCGGTACGGGGTCGTCGAGCGCCTGGGGCTGTCCGCCGACACGATCATGGGGGCCAACCCTCGGCTCATCTATGGCTCGATCAGCGGATTCGGCGTGGACGGCCCGCTCGCCTCCGATCCCGCCTACGACCACGTGGTTCAGGCGTTGGCCGGATTCGCCGCGCTCCAGTCTGGACCGGACGGGCCCGACTTGGTGCGCCAGGGCGCCATCGACAAGGCCAGCGCATACACGTTGGCTCAGGCGATCACCGCCGCCCTGCTGCAGCGGTCGACCAGCGGCCGAGGGGTGCGCATCGACGTGTCGATGCTCGACGTGGCCCTGGCGTTCATGTGGCCCGACGGCATGATGAACAACACGTGCGTGGGCGAGGTCGAGGTGCTCCCACCTGTCAGCCGCAGCTTTCGCACCACGCCTACCGCCGACGGCCATGTGGTGCTGGTCACCCTGACGGCCAAGCAGTGGGACGGACTGACCGACGCCATCCTGACCCAGGAAGGAGACGACGCCGGCGGCGATCTCAGCGACACCGGAGCCCGCATGGCCGGCGGTGCTGCCATCATGCGGGCCGTGCGGGAGCGGTTGGGGTCGATGACCACCGCCGAGGTGGTCGAACGTCTGCGCCGAGCAGACGTGCCCTGCGCCCCGGTGTTGGCTCTCGACGAACTGCACGTCGACGAGCAGATCGAGGCGTCGGGCATCCTGGCCGAAGTCGACCATCCGGTCATGGGACCGATCCGCCAACCGGCGCCGGCCCCGATCATCGACGGCCGGCGACCGAGCGCGGGCCACCCGGCCGTCGCGGTCGGCGCCGACAGCCGCGAGGTGCTGGCTCAGGCCGGGTGGTCCGACGGCGAGGTCGACGCGCTCGGTGGCTGACGGGGTCATCGGCATCGCCGGGCGCTGAGGATCGCCCGCGGTCGTGCCCTGTTCGCGGCCACCTGCGCCTGCTCATCGCCCGCCAAGTAGGCGACGGTAGGCGAGCTCGCCGGCTGGTATCGGGCTTGCTCAGAACGCGGCGGCGTCAGCGCCATAGCCCACGCTCGGGTAGAGCCACGTCAACGGTTGGTCGCCGAGCTGTCCGGGCGGAAGCACGGCGGTGAGTCGTCCGACGCGGCTGTCGATCGACGTCATCCACCGCTCGGAGTCATCGTGGGCATCCCCCAGTGCGGTGTCGTCGCGCGTCTGCGTGCCCAGCCACCGTGCCGTCCGCGCCAGTGACACGCGGCGCACGTGCGTGCCGCCCTGCTCCGCCTGGCGCCGGAGGCCGTCGAGAGCGGCGGCGGCGGCGAGATAGCCGGTGCCGTGATCCAGCAGCTGGCACGGCAGCGCACCCGGCGCGTGCTCGTGCCCCTCGCCGCCTTCGACGTCAGCGATCCCGGTCACCGCCTGCACGATGCTGTCGAAGCCGCGACGGCTGGCCCACGGCCCGGTGTGGCCCCACGCGCACAGCGACACGATGACGAGGCCCGGGAAGCGATCGGCGAGCTCGTGCTCGCCGAGACCGTGGTGCTCGAGCGCACCGGGCCGGTACCCGCGCACGACGACGTCGACTTGGGCCAGCAGCTCGTCGAGTGTGGCCCGTGATCCCGAGTGATCCAGATCGAGGATGGCCGAGCGCTTGCCGAGCAGGGTGTCCGATGCCGAGCCCAGCCCCATGTCCGGGTAGCCGGGCGGGTCCAGCCGGACGACGTCCGCGCCGAGCGCGGCGAGGTAGCGAGTGCAGACCGGACCAGCGATGACCCGAGTCAGGTCGAGCACCCGGACTCCCTCGGCGGGAAGAGACGACTCATCACGGCGCCGAGGCGGTGCGTCCCCCGTCAGTTCGTGCCCGATCAAGGGCTCCGCAGCTACGGCGCGGCCCTGCGGATGCTCGGCCCACTCCTGCGCCGTGCGCACGGCGCCGGCGATCCCGCCCGCCCCCACCACCAGGTCCTCCACCTCACCGGCGGATCGGGCGCTGATGGCCTCGGCGACGGCATCGGTCGACGACCGCGGCGCCAGGTCGAGCGCCTCGTAGAGGCGGTCGCGGTGCCACGGGTAGTTGGCATGGGTCCGGACCCAGCCGGTCTCGGCCGGCCAGAACCGCGAGAGCGCCGCGAAGCCCATGCCGGCCGACTTGCCGTCGACGAGGAAGTACCGCTCGCTGCGAACCGCGGCGGCGACCGCTCCTCGGTCGACCGACGCGGTCTGAGAACGACTCCCGCGGCTTCGAGCCAGCGAGGCGGCCGCGAGCAGAGCGGCCCCCACCGATGCCACGGCCACCCGCTCGACCGGCAGCCGAGACGCTAGGTGACCGCCCTGGCCGACGACAACCAGATCATCGACGCCGGTCTCCGTCGGCGCGCCCTCGGTCAACGTGTCCCAGGCCTCTACGAGCCCGACCATCCGGTGATCTTACGACCCGTCGATGCCGCAACCGCCCGTCACCTTCGCCAGCTTCGGTGGAGCGGTTGGCACTGCTCCCGAACCCTTAGGTGCGGAGTCAGACCGGATGGTGGCCGGCGGGTTGGAAGAGCTCGACGACGTTGCCGGATGGGTCTTGGAGGAGGATCTGCTTGCCGCCCGGGCCTTCGATGATGTCGTTGCGGAACCGTGCCCCGGCCTCGCGGAGTCGGTCGACTTCGGTGGCGAGGTCGTCGACGATGAAGTGGATGCGGTTCCAGCCGCCCGGTCCGGGCGTGGCGCCGTCGGGCATCGGTCGACCGGCTGAGCTCTTCGGCCCGGAGAGGAGAAGTCGGAGGTTTCCGTTCTTGACGTCGGCGAACGCGGGCGCGGCGCTGGTCAAGACTTCGAAGTCGAGAAGCTTGGTGTAGAAGGCGAGCGCTTCGTCGACGTCGTCGACCATGTAGCGAACGCTGACAGTCTCACTGTGTTGCATGTCGAACCCCCTTGGTGGGTGTCGTGTCCAGCTGGTGCACGAGGAAGCTGATGCGGGTCTCGAGTTCGTCGGCCGTGCGTTCGAACGCGGGCATCGAGGCTCGGTCGGTCGTGCCGTCGCCGGCCGGGTCGGGCACGCTCCAGTGCACGAGGTCGGGATGGTCCGGGAACTCGGGGCAGACCTCCCGGACGCGGTCGCACAGCGTGATCACCATGTCGAAGTGTTCCGGCCGCAGCTCATCGAGGTGCTTGGTGCGGTTGGCGCTGATGTCGATCCCTCGCTCGGCCATGACCCGCACGGCGTTCGGATGGAGCGGCTTCGGGTTGCTGCCGGCACTCGCGGCCTCGAACGCACCGTTCGATTCGTGTCTGAGGAGCGCCTCGGCCATCTGAGAACGTGCGCTGTTGCCGGTGCACAGGAACAGGACCCGCATGGGAGGGTGCCCGCCATCGCCGACCGGGGGCGGCGCGAGACGGAGGCCGGGGTGCAACTCCCCACCGGTGGCCGACAAGAGGCCACCGATGCGGGCCAGATCGACCGTGTAGTAGGCGTCGCGGCGATCGGCCGAACTGCGCCGCGCCGACACCAGGCGGGCATCGCGCAGCTTGCCCAAGTGGTACGAGACCAGGTTCTGAGGTTCATCGACCAGGCCGGTGAGCTCGTGCACCATGCGGTCGCTCCGCGCCAGCTCACCCAACAGTCGCCAGCGCAGTGGATGCCCGGCCAACTGCAGGAACTCCGGTGCCGCGAGATCGGGCAGAACCTGTCGTTCGCTCACCTGGCGAATGTACATCACGTGGGTTCGATACATCAAGCTGAATTGTTGGATTTGCGGGCTCCTGGCATTGGGAGGGCTGGCGCCGAGATGGGATCAGGAGTAGCATACTGAGTATGTTCAAGATGACGGTTGTCTCGTGAGGTCCCTCCGATGAGCGTGGCCCACGCCCTGCTCGCCCTGCTGAGCGAGGAGCCGAAGTACGGCCTGCAGCTCCGACAGGAGTTCGAAGCGCGGACGGGCGAGGTGTGGCCCCTCAACGTCGGCCAGGTGTACACGACCCTGCAACGCCTCGAGCGCGACGGCCTCGTCGAGGCCGAGGGTGGCGACGACGGGCCCCAGAAGCACTTCCGGATCACCCCCGACGGGCAGGAAGCGCTCGCCGGCTGGCTGCGGACGCCACCCGACCTGTCCTCGCCGCCCAGGGACGAGCTGGTCATCAAGGTCCTTGTCGCCGGCCGCATGCCCGACGTCGACGTGCACGACGTGATCCAGGTGCACCGTCGGCACGTGATCCAGCTGATGCAGCAATGGACACGGATCAAGGAGGATGCTGACGCTGACGACATCGGCGTCGTCCTGGCCGTCGACGCCGAGCTGTTCCGCCTCGAGTCCGTCGTCCGATGGCTCGACGCCGCCGATGGGCGGTTCCACCGGTTCTCCCCCTCGACCTCCTCGACCGCCACCTCGCCGATGCCCAAGCGCGCCCGTCGGGTCGGAGCCCGCTGATGGCCGCGCTCGAGTTGCACGGCGTCTCGAAGCTGTACGGCGAGGGATCGGCCGAGGTGCGCGCCCTTCAGGATGTGGACCTCGTCGTCGACGAGGGCGAGCTGGTCGCGGTCATGGGCCCGAGCGGATCGGGCAAGAGCACCATGGTCACGATCGCCGGCACGCTCGAGGAGCCGACGTCGGGCGATGTGCTCATCGATGACCAGGCCGTGTCGCGCATGTCGCGCAACGACCGGGCTCGACTGCGGCGGCGGTCGGTCGGCTTCGTGTTCCAGGACTTCAATCTGGTCGCAGGGCTGACCGCGGCCGAGAACGTGAGCCTGCCTTTGGAGCTCGACGGCCTGTCCGCCAAGGCCGCTCGGGTCGAGGCGCTGGCCGCGCTCTCGACGCTCGACCTGACCGACGGGGCCGATCGCTTCCCCGACCAGCTGTCCGGCGGCGAGCGCCAGCGCGTGGCCATCGCCCGGGCCGTCATCGGCGAGCGCCGTCTGCTGCTCGCCGACGAACCGTCCGGTGCCCTCGACTCGGTGAACGCCGAGACGGTCATGCGCCTCATCCGTGAGGCGTGCCGTGGTCAGGTCGCCGGCATCGTGGTCACCCACGACGCCCAACTGGCCGCATGGGCCGACCGCGTCGTCTTCCTACGCGATGGCCGCGTCATCGACCAGACCGCACCGCCGCCTGGACCCGAATCGCTCCTCGAGCCGGCGCCCGGGCGATGACGATCACGCAGGAACGACCGGTCGCGGCCACCGGCGCCTCCCGCCCGCCCAACGGCGGGGGGCCGGCCCGTCGCGCCGTCGTGCGCTGGGGGGTGCGCCTCTTCCGTCGCGAATGGCGACAGCAGCTCCTGGTGGTCGGCCTTCTCGCCTTCGCGGTGGCGGCCACCACGGCCGGGCTGGCGGCGGCGACCAACGCGTCCCCGTCACCGAAGACCACCTGGGTCCTCCCTGGCCACGATTCCGGCCTGGCGACTGACATCCGTGCCGTCGAGGCCGCGTTCGGACCGGCCGAGGTCTTCGCTCACGCCCGGGTGGCGGTGCCGGGGTCGCTCGCCGCGCTCGACCTTCGGTCGATCGAGCCGGCGGGGGAGAGGCCCCAGGGCGGTCTCCGCGTCCGGGCCGGACGCCTCCCGACCGGGCCGGGCGAGGTCGCGGTGACGAGCGGCGTGGCCACCGAGTTCGGCCTCCGACTCGGGACGACCTGGCGGGACCTCGGCGGGGAGCCGCTCCGCGTGGTCGGCCTGGTGAAGGATCCGAAGGCGTACGACGACCAGTTCGCCGTGGTCGCGCCGGGCCGCCTGCCGTCGACCGACAACGTCACGGTTCAGATCGACTCCGACCTCTCTCGCACCCAGCTCCAGTCCTTCCACATCCCGAGCGGGACACCGGGGGAGATCGAGGGCGTGTCGGGGACCACCAAGACCCAGTCGGCCGTCGCCGTGCTCGTCCTGGCCACGCTGACCCTCCTGTTCGTCGGACTGGTCAGCGTGGCCAGCTTCAGCGTGCTGGCCCACCGACGCCAGCGAGCACTCGGCATGTTCGGCTCGGTCGGGGCCACCGACAGCCACATCCGCCTCGTGATGCTGGCCAACGGTGCCGCGGTCGGCGTCGTCGCCACCGTGGTCGGGACCACCGTCGGACTCGTCGGTTGGCTGGTCCTGTCTCCGCCTCTCGCCCAGCTCGTCGCCCACGACGTGGATCGCTTCGCCATCCCGTGGTGGGCGGTGACCACGGCGGCGGTCCTGGCCGTGGCCACTGCGGTCCTGGCCGCGTGGTGGCCGGCGCGGACAGCGTCGCGCGTCCCGATCGTCGTCGCGCTGTCGGGCCGTCCGCCCCAGCCGCCGCCGGCCCGTCGGGTCGCCGCGCTCGGCGTGGTCGTCCTGGCCGCCGGCATGATCCTGCTGGCCTTCGGCCGTCCCGACCGCGGGCTGCTGATCGTGACGGGCACGATCGCCACGGTCGTCGGCGTCCTGCTGTTCGGGCCTCTGGCCATCCGTACCCTGGCCCGGCTGGCGCCTCGCTTGGGGGTCGCCGGGCGGTTGGCGCTGCGCGACCTGGCCCGGTACCAGTCGCGGTCGGGTGCCGCCCTCGGCGCCGCGACCCTCGCCGTCGGCATCGCCTCGATCATCACCATCAGCTCGGCCTCGCAGATCGCCAAGGACTCGCCCAGCGGCGGCAACCTCGGCACCAACGAGATGGTCGTCTACCTGTCCCCCCACGCACGCGACGGCGGCCCCATCCCGGAGCTGTCCGACTCAGCGCTCGTCGCCGTGCGACACCAGGTCGACGCCATCGCCGGGTCCGTCGGGGCTCACAAGGTGGTACAGCTCGACGCGGCCGTCGACCCGGCCACACCGCAGATGCAGGCGGACGGCGGTGCGGTGATCGCCACGCCAGGGCGGTCGGGTTCGTCGTCCGCCGGCGCGACGGTGGGCCGCCCGGCGGCCGCCCTGGCCGCGATCAGCAGCGGGCCCAACGGGGGCGAGTCGATCGAATTCCGTGCCGGCCTCTATGTGGCGACGCCAGAGGTGCTGGCCTACGACGGCGTCGACGCCAGCGCGATCGACCCGTCGGCTGACATCGTCAGCTCGCGGAACGACCTCGCTCAGCTGAAGCTGTTCACCGGCGGTCGGGGCCAATCGCCGGCGCTGCGCCGGCAACACCTGGCCCTCCCGAAGCGCACGTCCGAGCCGAGCACGCTGCTCACGCCTCACGCCGTCGAGCGACTCGGACTGCAGGCCGTGCCGGCCGCCTGGCTGGTGCGGACGAGCTCGCCGATGACCGCCGCGCAGCTCGCCGGGGCCCGCAAGACGGCGGCCGCTGCCGGCCTCACGATCGAGACCCGTGCCACCCACCACTCGCTGGTGCAGCTGGCGAACGACGCCACCGCAGCGGGGATCGTGTTCGCGCTCGTGGTGCTCGCCCTGACGGTTGGGCTGATCCGAGGCGAGGCCGCCAACGACGTGCGGATCCTGACGGCTACGGGCGCGAGCAGCACGACGCGGCGAGTGGTGACGGCAGCCACGGCCGGCGCGCTGGCGTTGCTGGCCGCGGTGCTCGGCATCGCCGAGGGCTACCTCGCCATGGCGGCCTTCTACCGGAGCGATCTCTCCACGCTCGCCCACCCACCGATTGCCGACCTGCTCGCGCTCGGCGTCGCGCTGCCGCTGATCGCCGCGCTCGGAGGGTTCGTGCTCGCCGGCCGGGAGCCGGCTGCGATCGCCCGCCGCCCGCTCGAATAGGGACGGGCGCCCGGTCGAGGGCAGGGCCTGCCCGCCCCGCGGTTCGACGGCGTAGTTTCTCCTTCATGAGCGACGTCTCGGCGCCATCTTGGGGCCGCAACCCTGACCACGTGACCATTGCCGTGCGTGAGGTCGACGCCGCAGTCGAGCTCTTGGGCCACTTCGGCTTCCAGCGCGACCACGACGCCACCATCGACGGCGGCGCGCCCGCCGAGTACATGGGCATGCCGACGATGCGGGCCGATCACATCACGCTCGTGCTCGCGGGGGCGGAGCCTCGCTTCGAGATCCAGTTGCTGCACTTCACCGACGACGGCGGCGTCGACCCCGCTGGAGCCTCGCCGTCGAACCTCACACGACGCGGGATGAACCACCTGGCGCTACGGGTCGATGACCTCGCCGCCGCCTCGGCCCACCTGCAGTCGGTAGGGGTGCGGCCCCTGAACGACGAGCTGGACTTCATCAGCCGCAAGCTCCAGTTCTTCGAGGGCCCCGAGGGAGTCACGATCGAGCTGGCTGAGTGGGTCGGCCACTGACGCATCCCTCACCAGAGGGTGGTCAGGGGCCTGGCGACGAGGCCTTCCGTCGGTGTTGAATTCGAGGCCCTCGAACTCACCTGAGGTGCGCCAGCCGTCGATGTACTCGAAGTAGGCGACGGGGCCGAGCGGATAGCCGGCCATCGCGAACCGAGCCCGAGAGCTCAGCGGCTGGCCCTCGTTGTTGTAGTAGCCCGGTGTGCACTCGGTGTTGCCGATGAAGGAGGCCGGACTGCTCTCGAGCAGCTCGAGCCATGCCTGCTTCGGCCGCCGCGGTGACCTCGACCTCGTCGGCGCCCGTGTCGAGTGCTTGTCGGATGACGGCCGCGATGGTGACGCCGGCGTCGGAGAGGTTCGAGGTCACGTTCGAGATCAGGTTGGCGCCCTGTGCGAAGCCGATGATGAACAGGTTCGGGAAGCCGTGCACGTGGATGCCGTGCATCGACCGCATGCCGTCCTCCCAGCGGTCCGAGAGTCGGAGGCCGTCGCGCCCGATCGTGTCGTAGCCGGAGCGGCGGTCGTAGCTGGTGCCGACCTCGAAGCCCGATGCGAAGATCAGGCAGTCGAGCGGGTAGTGCTCACCGGCCACCCAGACTCCGGTCTCGTCGATTCGCTCGACGCCCTTGCCGTCGGTGTCGACGAGGTGGCAGTTCGGCTGGTTGTAGGCCGGCAGGTACTCGTCGTGGAAGCACGGTCGCTTGCAGAGCTGGCGGTACCAGGCCTTCAGCTTCTGGGCGGTCTCCGGGTCCTGGACGACGGCGTCACAGCGCGCCCGGATCTCTTCCATCTTCTCGTCGTCGCTCTCGAGGAACGCGCGGTCGGCGAGCTCGGGGGTGAACTCCTCGCCGGCCGAGACCATCTCGACGATCCGATCGCGGATCCGCTGCGAGATGTCGGTCCAGCCGTCCTTCACGAGGTCCTCGTCGGCGAAGCCGCCGGTCTGCAACGTCGCGAAGTTCAGCAGCCACTGCTGCTGCCAGCCGGGCTCGAGGGTGGCGAACCAGTCCGGATCGATCGGGTGGTTGTTGCGGACATCGACCGACGACGGCGTGCGCTGGAAGACGTAGAGCTCGTGGGAGTCCCGCGCGAGCGGCGGGATGCACTGGACGGCCGTGGCGCCGGTGCCGATGATCCCGACCCGCTTGTCGGCCAGGCTCGTCATCGGCGCTCCGGTCCAGTCGCCGCCCGTGTACTCGTAGTCCCAGCGACTCGTGTGGAAGCAATGACCGGCGAACGTCTCGATCCCCTGGATGCCCGGCAGCTTGGGCCGGTTGAGCGGCCCGGTACCCATCGCGACGAACCGGGCGCGGATCGCGTCGCCGCGGTCGGTTCGGATGATCCAGCGGGCCGTGGCCGCGTCCCACGCGAGCTCGGTCACCGAGGTCGAGAACAGAGCGTTGCGGTAGAGGTCGAACGTCGTGGCGATGCGACGGCAGTGGGCGAAGATCTCGGGCGCGAGGACGTACTTCGCGGACGGCATGTTGCCGGTCTCTTCGAGCAGCGGCAGATAGACCATCGCCGCGGTGTCGCACATGGCCCCCGGGTAGCGGTTCCAGTACCACGCCCCACCGACGTCGCCGCCGACCTCGATGATGCGCACGTCGTCGATCCCGGCCTGCTTCAGGCGGGCGCCGACGCACAGCCCCGAGAAACCGCCCCCGATGAGCGCAACCGTCACCTCGTCGAAGACCGGCTCACGCTCGATCCACTCGACATAGGGATCGTCGACCATGTACGCGAACTTCCCGCTCGGCTCGAGGTACTGGTCGTTGCCGTCAGGTCGCAGCCGTTTGTCGCGCTCGAGTCGGTACTTCTCCCGCAGCGCGTCGTGATCGACGTTCATGGGTCGACAGCCTCACCGGCGAGGTCGTCGGTACGCAAGCTGGCGACGCCCATGCTGGGCGCGCGATCCCGGACGGGACGGGTGACGGTCATTCCCAGGGGACTGCCGCGGCCCATCGGTTGAGGTAGGTCGTTTCTGCGGTGGGTTTGCGTTTGGTCGGCCCGAAGTTGCCCTGGGGGTAGCCGACCGGCACGCAGAAATGGAAGGCGACGTCCGCGGGGACGTCGAACATCGCGTAGAAGCGATCCATGACGACAGGGTGCAATGTCGTGGGTACCGAGCCGATACCGAGTGCGCGACCGGCAAGCATCAGGTTCTGCACCGCCGGTATCACCGAGTCGGCTGAGCCGTGCGACAACGCGAACGCGAACACGATGCTTGGTACATCACCGATCGCGTCTGCGAATTGGGCCGCGGGATGAAAGCGTCGTGGGAGATCGTCCAAACGTCGGAACCCCTCGTCGTGACGCTTCGCCCACCAGGCCTCCCGGTAGAGCGCGGCGAACTCGCGGATGCTCGCACGGTCGGTCAACACGAGAAAGCGCGCGACTTGTTGGTTCCCGCCGTTGGGTGCCTTGACCGCGGCCTCGAGCATCAGACGGATGTCGGCGAGGGGAAGCGGGTCGGGCTTGAACCGTCGGATCGATCGCTGTGTGAAGATCGCTTCACCCAGCGGCATCGCTAGCCGTGTCGTGTCCATGGGACTTCGGACTCCTTGGTCGACCGATGTGACAGCGTGGAACCTCTTTGGACCGGGCACTGCTCATCGGACGTGCTGTGAGCGCTGATCGGTTCGCGGGGACCTGGTCGCGTTGTGGGTCGTCAGCGCTTCTTGGCGCGGAATCTTCCCACGACGTGGCGGGGTGGGATCTCGGTCGAAAGCTCAGTGGCCGGAGCGTCGAGTCCGAGGTCGGAGTAGAGGGCCTTGACGAGTACGGGTCGTCGTAGGAACGCAGTCTCGTGGTCGACGATGCCGTTGAAGACCACGGCGACGGCCAGGTCGTGGTCGGGGTCGGCGAAGGCGAAGGAGGATCCGACGTTGCCGGAGTGGCCGAACGAGGTGGGGCTGCACATCGTGCCGAAGGCGTGGTCGGCGAGAGAAGTCATGAAGCCGAGACCATAGGAGCACACGCGGTCGAGCACGGCGTCGTGGACTGGCGGCCTGGCGGTCGAGCAGAAGCGTTTCAGTGTGGCTGGCGAAGGCAGCGAGTCGGGTCCGTGTCCGGCGAGACGCTGCAGCAACGCTGAATAGAAGCAAGCGAGATCCGCGGCGGTGGTGTAGCCGCCGTGGGCTGGGTTGGTTTCGGTGCACATGCGCTCGCTGCGCTCGATGAGCATGGGAAAGCCCTGGAGCTCGCGCAGGTCGAAGTTGACGCCGAGTCGGGGCAGCACCGTTCGGAACTGGTTGGCGGTCATGCCGATCCAGGTGTCGTGCATGCCCAGCGGGTCCAGGATCGTGCGTCGGAGATACGGGCGAAGCTCTTCGCCGGTGGCGTCTTCGAGGAGCCATCCCAGCACCTGCCACCCGCAGTATTCGCTGTACGCGGCATCGGTTCCCACCCGCCAACCCGGCGGGCGAGGCATCGCCTCGATGACGGAACGGCGTTTGGCGGGGGCCACCGTCTCCATCTGTACGCCGCCAGCCAGGTGCAAGCCGGCGGTGTGGGTGAGGACGTGGGTGGCGGTGACACCACCCTGGAGGCTGCGAACCGTGGGCAGACGACCATCGAGCGGCTCGTCCAGATCCACCACGCCCTCGTCGACGGCACCGGCCAACGCGACAGCCAGGATGGGCTTGATCGTGCACCACACGCGAGACACCGTGGTCGTGGTCATGCGGCTCCCCGTACCGGTCTCGCCCAGCGCAAGGCTGAAGACCTGTTCCCCCTTGACCATGACCGCGACTTGGGCACCTCGGCTGAACAGCCCTTCGTCGACTTCGCGCTCCAAACGGTCGATCGTTCGCTCGAAGTGGGGGCTCACGAGGCGTTCGCGTCGGCGGCCAGGCCGACTCGCGCTGACGCGAACCCGGGGTCGGCCCACACGTCGCCCAGGGCCGCGAGGGCCAGAACATCGGCGACATCGGTAACCAGCTCGACCTCACCGAACTCCGGGCTCTCCAGCAGGCCAGCCAACATGGATACGGGCCCCACCTGACCGTCGATCCTTCCACCCTCGAGCGCCTCGATGATGCCAATCCGGCCGGCGCGCGAACAGGCCCATGTTCCGGTAGCTCACCTCCACCGACACGTCGGGGTCGCTCAGTGTGCCCAGGCGCTCCTCGCTCAGCTGCCCGTCGACGAAGACGAGCGCGTAGGTGACAGTGCCGAACGGTCCACGGTAGAAGGTGAACTGGGCCGCAAGGGAAGCGCCGGGCATCTTGGGGAGCGCCGCCAGCCGTAGGTGACGACTGAAGTCCAACGGCGCCGGCGGACCCACATACCCTTGACCGGCAGCCCTCGTCATCAACGTCGTGACCTTCAGTGCGGCGTCGCCGGTCAGTTCGTCGCTCCAGATCCGGGCCGCGTCTGCTCGCGACCATCGCAGCTCGGCGTCAGCATCGGGAAGGTCTCCCGGTTCCCAGCCGGTTACTCGGCCTTGGTCCAACACCAGATTCCAACGGATTCCGTCGGCGTCAAACATGAGTCGACCCGACGACTTCGGGTCGACAGCAACCTCTCCCAGCGCGTCTTGGATGCCGGCGAACCAAGCCTCCGACAGAAACGTCATTGCGGGGGCTCTGGCCTACTTGGGGCTCGTGTTCGGGCGACCGGCAAAGTTCCACGTGTGCCAATCGGTGCCCGGGAACTGGTTGGTCTGCCACACGACACCGTCGGACTTGGTCACGTCGGAGGCGGGATCGGGACTCGCCCCACCGTAGTCACCGGACCGGCATACGCCCGAAGCGCAGGTGAAGTCGTTCTGAGGACCGGTGCCTGCCTTGATGACCTCTTGACTGCTCTGGCCGTGGGTGCCTCTTTTGGACACCGCCACGATGTTGATGAACTGCGCCGACGACGAGGTGTTGAAGCCGAGCACCATGCTCGAACCGAAGCTTGCTGAGCCACCGTTCACTCGCCGATCGGGCGCGATGGCCCCATTGAACGCGAACAGAGCGCTGTTGCCGGCGGTGCCGCTCTGGAACGGCACCGGCGTGGCCGGCGTCGGGTTGATCTCATACCAGCGCACTTCCGCACCGGGGCCACCAAACACGGTGTGCTGGGTCCAGATGGCCACCCCCGATCCGTGCGCAGGGTCGATGGCGGACACGGCGTTGGTGAGGCGGGTATCCGACGAGTCGAGGGTGTTGGTGCTTCCCTTCTGCACTGCGTTGGCTGGTGTCGTGTAGGAGGCCACCGAGGTCGTCTTGGCCGCCCCCACGACCATCTGGTTGCTCGCGTTCTTCGTGACCGGAAACACGGACACGAAGTTGCTCGACCCGAACCCGGCCGACACGATGAAGCCCGTGGTCGACGGGTCCGTCTGGTTGACCGGTACCGGCGTGAACGCTTGAACCGAGTTGGCGTGGAGGAGGTTCTGCTTCAGCGTCAAGGTGAACGACGCCGGTGACGGACAGGTGCTGCCTGCCGCCGGCTTCGTCAAACCGAACACGTCGGCACGTACGAAGCTGCCCCCCGCGTTGAAGACGTTGGCGCCGACCATCCAGAGGTCCGAGGAGTCACCCAGTTTGGGGAAGTCGTACAACTCCGCGCCGGTTGAGATGACGAACTTGCAGAAGTCCGCTGTGCTGCTCGGCGTGGCCGTCGTGCTGAAGCCGACTTCCAGTCGATTGTCGGTGCTGCTGACGATGTTGTCGGTCTCGTAGTAGAACCGATTGGTACCCGCGTCCCAGATCATCTGCGGATCGAACAGGTTCCCGCTGTCCCCCGTGAGCGCGGCCAGGGTACCGACCGAGAGCGGCGCGTCGTTCGTGCGGTCATAGAAGGCGATCTCGCTGTTGACCATCTCGATGTATCGCGACGTGCCGATGGCACCAGTGGAATCGGTCGGCGAGTGACCTGGGTCGTCGACCCCTTGCCAACTGCGCAGCGGAGCCCCGTCGAGCGCCGGCGAACGAGGCGACGGCCCCCCGGCCGGAGGAGCAATCGCGGCGGCGTGGCTGCCGGCGGCTGCCTTCGCCGTCGCGTACTTCGTCTCGTCCGGGACCAGATAGCCCCGACTGAGTGCACTCGCTTGCGCGGCCGACAGCGTCCCGGGCGCCGCCGGGTTCGCACCCGCGGCCTGCAGTGTGGGCGTTCCCGCGCTCGCCGAAGCCTGCTCCGCAGCACCAGCAGGCGACAGAGCCAGCAACGACCACCCCACCATGCACAACGCACCGAACCCGGCGATCCCACGAAGCCAACGAGCACCCATTGCGTGCCTCCCATTCTCGCCCGGCGCGCGCATGCCTAACACTCGAACGCCAGCGCGCACAAGAGATCGCTCACCGCTCAGAAGCGGAGTACTCCGATACGACAGGCTGCCAGCGTGATGTGGATGCCACACAACCCGCGAAAGCTCCTCGCGTCGCAAGGCCACCCGCGACGTCGCCGGCGGGCTCGGTGGGGAGCGGGCCGGGGGCATCGCCTGGCCCGCCTCATGAGTCAGTTCTGACCAGCTGACGAAGGTGGTCAGACGGAGACCCGGTCGGGCGGGGCGGCGGCCCCCGATCCGGTCGGGGTCGGTGGCTTGCGCTCGGGGGGCGCCGCCTCCTCCGGTCCCTGGTCCAGGCGGAACGGTGGGTACTCGTCGCGCATGAGCGCCACGTACGGGAGAACCCGATAGATCCAACGATCCAGGCCCATTACGAAGTCGAACACGCCCCGCGGATAGCGACCGGTGAACAGCAGGCCGACCGCGGCGATGAGCACGAGCAGGCCGATCAGACCGCCGAAGGGCACACCGACCGCCGCCCAACGGGCGCCGGAGCCGAGAGCGAGCCCACCGCCGAGGATGGCGAGTACGAGGTACTGCGGGATGGCCAGCAGCCACCACTTGATGAGCACCAGCCCGCGGGACAGCCGCTCGGGGTACTCGATCTCGAGGGTGGCGGGGTAGTCAGGTTGGTGACCGAGGCTGAACGGCGGGTAGGCGTCGGTGCCCAGCGCGCTGTAGCCGTAGAAGGTGACCCGCCACGTCCATCGCAGGACGCCAGCATTGAACTCGAAGAGCGAACGCGGGTAGCGCTCGGTGAACAGGATGGCGAAGAACGCGGCAATCGTGACCACGAAGAACGCGATCCACAGCACGGCGAGCACGATGAAGTGAGGGATCAGCAACAGCCACTTGACCAACCAGAGCCACCGGTTGAGCGACTCGTCGAGGCGGCCCTCGAGGCGGATCGGGTGACCGGGATCGGTAGGTCGAGCGGTCAAGTCGATCTCAGTGCCCCGGGCGAGCGCGACGACACCGATCACGAGCATGGCGACTGCGATGATCAGAACCACTCCCCCGCCGACGAGGAGACCGATGCCCACCCCCAGCACCCATGGCGCAGTGGCGGCCACCGAGGCGTCGACGCTCACCCCGGGTGCGCCGCTCGCGTTCATCACGACGACGGCCCAGCTGCCGGACTGCAGCTTCCATTGCAGGCTCTGAGCTCCGACTCCCTGGGCCGACGCGACCCAGATGCGGCTCCTCCCCGGTGGTGTGGCGCGATCGGCGCCATCGACGTAGTCGTACGACGCCGAGAAGGGCGCTATGCGGACGCGCTGCAACTCGGCGTGAGCGATACCAGCTAGGTAACGATCCACGTCCTGCTGCCTGGCGATGCCGACGAAGACTGCGTTCCCGGCCGTCGACTGAGCGCGCAGTCGTACGGTGATCCTTCCGCCCACATCCTGGAAGGTGCCCACGCTGCCGGGATGGGTTCCGAGATCGATCCGTTCCGACGTGATGGCCGGGCTCGTCGTCTCGAACCGCTTCGCCGAGGTGGTGAAGAAGCCCTGGCTGTCTCGCTGGGTGCTGTAGGCCCAGACCAGCGCACCCCCTCCGACGATCACCGCCGCGCTCACGATGCAGATCAGGGCGCCAGCGACAATCAGGACGATCGAACCGAGCGGAACCTTCTGGTGAGCAATCGGCGGCTCCGGAGGCGGAGCCGCATCCTCTACGGCGGACACGGCAATCTCCCAGCTCAAGGTTCGGAAACTCCTTGCGCGATCATCTACCCATCCCGGCAGTGAGAACAGAGTCCAAGGTCATCGAGGATCAGGACCGGCGGCCTTGACGTGCGGCGACCCGGTCGATCGGGACCTTCGGCCCCGCCGTGCGTGTGTGGGAGCCGGTCTCCCTCAAGAGTTCTATGGCGGGCAGGTCGCCCGAACCGCGCGCCAACCGGCTCATACGTTGTGGTTTCGACACCGCCCAGGCCTTCCGAGCCGAACTCCTCGACCATCTCGCCGACCAGGCTCGGTCAGGCGCACTCCCACGAGATGTCGAGATCATCCGGCGCGGGTAGCGCGCCACCTTCCCGTAGCGGACGAACCCCGACCGACCAACTGTGCCCGACCGGCCACGCCGAGGCCCCGCGCCGACGAGGGCGATGCGGTCGTTGGCATTTCGACAACGCTCCGTGGAGCTGATGGGACTCGAACCCACGACCCCCTGCTTGCAAAGCAGGTGCTCTAGCCAACTGAGCTACAGCCCCTGGGTGGGGACGAGCGGGCACGAACCCGCCCTCGCCATCCGGAAAAGCCAGCATAGTGGGGCCCGACGGGGCCCTGACCTGCCTCGACCCTGGTCGTCGAGGACAGCCCCGCGTTACGCTGCTACACGGTTCGAGCCACGGAGCATCGTTGACGTCCAAGCGCATCGGGATCCTTGTCGTCGCGTACAACGCCTCGCAGACGTTGGCCCAGGTGCTCGATCGCATCCCGGTCGACTTCCGACCGCGGATCTCCGGGATCCTGGTTGGCGACGACTCGAGCAGCGACAGCACTCACCTGGTCGCCCTCGGTTACAAGCAGCTGACGACGGATCTGCCGATCGAAGTCGTCCGACATCCTCGAAATCTCGGCTACGGCGGCAATCAGAAGGCCGGATATCGGTGGGCCATCGATCAGGGATTCGACATCATCGTGCTGCTGCACGGCGATGGCCAATACGCGCCCGAGATGCTTCCCGAGATGGTTGCTCCTCTCGAGGATGGTGAGACCGACGCCGTGTTTGGGTCGCGGATGCTCGAGGAGGGAGCGGCTCGCCGAGGCGGCATGCCCCTCTACAAGTTCGTTGGCAACCGCGTGCTCACGGCGGTGGAGAACCGGGCGGCGGGCACCGACCTGTCCGAGTGGCACTCGGGCTACCGGGCGTACTCGGTGGCGGCGTTGGCCGACGTTCCCTTCGAGCGCAACAGCGACGGATTCGACTTCGACACGGAAGTCATCGTTCAGTTCGTCGAGGCCGGGAAGCACATCACCGAGATCCCGATCCCGACCTACTACGGCGACGAGATCTGCCACGTCGAGGGTGTCAAGTACGCGAGGGACGTGACCAACGACGTCTTGCGCTATCGCGCTCACAAGATGGGGTTCGGCACCGGCGAGCTGGCTTTCGCCACGAACGGGTACGAGCAGAAGGACGCGGTTGACTCGTCGCATGGACGGATACTCGACTGGGCTTCGCGTCGGCCTGCCGGACGTGTGCTGGACCTCGGGTGCTCGGACGGTCGACTCGGTGAAAGGCTGCGCAGCCTCGGCCACCACGTCACCGGCGTCGACGTGCGCACCCACGACGGGGTGAAGGACCGCCTCGACCAGTTCGTCGAGGCCGACCTCGAGAGGGGCATGCCCCCCGAGATCGGAGACTCGTTCGACCTCATCTTGGCGGCGGACGTGCTCGAGCACGTCCGCCGGCCCGAGGACGTGCTCGATCAGGTGCGGACGTTGTTGACCCCGGGCGGGTCGGTCATAGCAAGCGTGCCCAACTTCGGTCACTGGTACCCGCGAGCTGCGCGTAGCCGTCGGTCGATTCGACTACGACCGCCGCGGAATCCTCGATCATGATCACGTCCGATTCTTCACCAGGCGCAGCTTCGAACGTCTCGTTGCCTCCCGCAACTTCAAGATCGTTCGTTTCGAGGGCACGGGTTTGCCGCTCGAGGTCGCCCACCGGGGGGAAGGGGTCCAGCAGCTACCGGATGGTCCCGCGAGTGCGGTCCAACGCCTCGACCGAGCCGTCGTCGCTGTGTGGCCGGAACTGTTCGCATACCAGTTCGTGTACGAGCTCCGCGCCTGAACTCGAGGACTCGCCGCGGCGGCGGGTCAGCGCAGTGTGTAGACGGTGGCGCATCCGAACCTGTCGGTCTTGGCCACCATCGATCCGAGCAACGGGGCCAGGTTCACGTTTCCGAACCGGCAGTCGGACAAGAGCAGCTTGGCGCCGGTCTGCTTCACGAACCGCTGGGCAGCAGACGCGTTCAACTTCCCGAGGAAGAGACTGTCCGCGAGCAGGACCCGCTGGTCGTAGTTGGGCGTCCAGGAGTTGATGCCAACCCAGGTGGGGTGGCCTGTCAGCCCGGGGATCGTTTGACCGAGGTACACCCGGGAGAGGACACCTTGTGAGCTGGGCCTTCGGTCGATGGCGGCGAGAGCCTGCTGCTCGCCCCTGGTCAGGAAGTACGGCTCGCCGGAGGGAGAGGTGACCGACTTGACCTCGGATCGCACCTCCCGCCCCGTACCGATGCCCACGGTGATCACGAGGACGGCGATCAGCACCGCGGCGCCCACCTTGCGTGGCCAACCGGCCCGAAGCCTCGTCAGCGAGCGGACGATGAGGACGCCGATGGGGATGCTGAGGCCTTGGAGCGAGTGCAGGTAGAAGGTGCCGAACGGTGTGTACGCGATGACCAGGAACAGGGCGACGGCGGCGAGGGGCCACAGCCGGACGGCCACGTCCTGAAAAGTCGGCGCGGGTCGTGCCAGCTCGAACGCGGCGAGCAGCGCGATCGGTGCGATGAAGACGATGAGGACCCAAATCGGGATTGTCGGAAGGCGGTTCGCCTGGTTGGCCACCTGCCACCCGCGGTCGAAGTGACCGAGCGCGGCGTAGTAGAGGATCGGCAGGGCAGTGGCCCCGAGCGTCATCCACAGAAGCGATGGTGGCCGGGCTCGCGTCCGTCGCCAGAGCACAAGCTCTGTACCGAGCAGGATTCCGGCCACGGTCGCGCCCTGCCACGGTTGGAACCACGAGCACAAGAGCGCGCACGCCATGGCCATCCATCCCGCCCGGGCCCACCTGACCCGGACCCGCGCCCGCTCGTACAGAAGTAGGCACGCCGGCATCAACGCGATGGCCAACGCGGTGAATGGATACCCCCACAGCGCGAGCGCCGGCCACATCTCGAGGCTCATCGCCCGCCACGAGAGGCCGCTGAGAGAGGTGCCGATGTTCCAGTGGAAGTACAGCTCTTGGACCGGTACGAAGGCGAACAGCGCCAGCACGAGAGCAGCCAGCCGGGCCCAGCGCTCGTGGATCAACCGGTTCACGTAGGCCCGGGCCGCGAAGAAGAACGCGACGATGGCGACCGGCTTCCAGAGGTCGTAGCTGGCCGACGCCGACATCCCCAGACGGTTCGCAATAGCCGACACCACCACACCCGGATGTATGAACCAACCCGAGCCGCCGTCGATCACGAACGGGTTGCCGATGCGCAACCCGTGCGATGCGTCGCGTATCCAGCCCAGATATTGCATCTCGTCACCCAGGTACGGTCCGTCCGTCCCGGACCAGACTGGTCTCAACACCGAGTGGTGGAGGTCGAGCGACGCGAACATCCAGTAGCCGAGCACGCCGAACGCGACGAGTACGATCCAGTCGGTCAGCGACAGGCGGTACCAGCGTCGGGCGGCGCGGGGTTCGCGGTCCGTTTCAGCGCGGTCGAGCGCAGCCCGATCGTCTGGTGCGACGGTCATGCCGCGGTTTCGTCCATCTGGTCGCCCCTCGCCCTGGCCGTCGCTGCCGCGATTGGATACCAGATCGTGTGCACGCCTGACCGATCACCCCGTGAGGACTGAGAAGGACGGGGAACCCTACCGCGCCGCCCCTTCCAGTCGCAGCAGGATTGTGCCACCTGATGTGACCAGACAACCGCAGAGGATGAGATAGGGTCCTCGAGTCGGCTGGGGCCGGGACAGCTGAGCGAAGGGGTGGTGGTGCGGGATGCACGATCGGATCAATGGCGCACGTCGACGCCCTCGGGGCGCGAGTCGGTTCCCTCGTCAGGTCGTGCTCGCCTTGGGCGTCGTCGCCTTGGTCGTGGTGGCCACGGCCTGCCAGGACTGGACCGGGTACATGGGTGGCGGTGGCCTGAACGGCAACGCCAGCGGCGAGACCACGATCGGGCTCGGCAATCTGTCCAAGCTGGCCAAGGTGTACACGGTCCCGGTCGTCGGCGACTCCGCGCCCATGACTGGCGTCACGACCAGCGGGCTCAAGCTGTTCGCCTCGTCCACCGCTCAGCTGGTGGCCGCCGACCTCCAACACAAGACGAACTGCTCCGGTGCCCCACTGGTGTGCCAGCCGCTCTGGACGGCCAGCCTCCCCAATGTGGGGCCGGGCGGGGCCTCGCAGCCGCTCGTCGCCAACCACGTCGTCTACGAGTCGAGTGACGGGGTCAACCCCACGGGCCAGCTCCAGGCCTATGACGCCAACGGCGTGACCAACTGCGGGGGTTCACCGGTCGTGTGCCTGCCGCTCTGGTCGGCCAACGCCCCCTCGGCGTCGGGACCCAACGTCGACGACGGCAACCTGTTCGTGGCCAGCCCGAGGCTGGGCCAGCTCCAGGCTTATGACGCCAACGGCGTGACCAACTGCGGGGGTTCACCGGTCGTGTGCCAGCCGCTGTGGACCGCCACGGTGTCGTCGAACTCGGTGCCCTCGATCGCCAACGGCAAGGTCTATGTGGCCACCAAGTCCGGAGGCAGCCCGGCCCTCGACGTCTATGACGAGTCCGGCACCACCAACTGCACAGGTGCGCCCAAGGTCTGCCAGCCGCTCTTCTCGGCCACGCTGCCGGCCAACACGCTGGGATCGGTCGATGTGAGCGGAGGTGTGGCCTACGTCCAGACCGCCAACAGCAATGCGTCGGGCACCCTGGTCGCCGTGGATGCCAACGGGGTGACCAACTGTTCGGGATCGCCGCTCGTGTGCCAGCCGCTCTGGACGGCCCCATCGGCCGGGAAGGCCGACAACGGCACCCCCGCGGTAGCCAACGGGCGCGTGTACACCATCGGCAACGAGGGTGTGACGGTCCTGTCGGCCTACGACGCCGCCGGCGCGACGAACTGCTCGGGAGCTCCAAAGGTCTGCCAGCCCTTGTTCAGCGGTCCCGGCGGGGTGTCCAGCGAATCGCCGCTCGTGACCAACGGGCTCGTCTTCACCGGCGCCAAGGCCTGGGACGCCGCCGGGGTGGTCAACTGCGTCCCGTTCTGCCAGCCGGTCTGGGCCCTGGCGGACGGCGGCCAAGAGGTGACCATCTCCGACGGGACCCTGCTCGTCGGCGGCAGCGGCGGGGTCGCCGCCTATCAGATCCAGTAGAGCGGTCAGAAGCGAAGCCGGCGCTCGGCTCACACGTAGCCGAGACCAAGCTGTCGGGATCAGGCGCCGGACGCCGCCCCTTCGCCCCTCGGCAACAGGGCGAGCTGGCGGGAGTGGGCGACGAGGCGACCGGTCTCGTCCCACAGCTCGCCTTCCTCCTCGAGGAAGCCACCGGCGATGAAGTGGGTCGAGAACCGGCACTGCAGCCAGCCCGGCGCCGGGCGGGCGCGGACGTGGGTGGTCAGCTCGACCGTCGGCGTCCATGCGACCGGCAGGTTGGCGTTGAAGATCGTCGGCGGAAACGCGTCGGAGGCCAGCAGCAGAGCGATCGTGTCGATCGGCTCGCCGTCGCGCAGGCGGAACCAGCCCCGGATGAGCGGCTCGCCCGACCCGCCGGCCCCCGTGACGAAGCCGGCGTCGTCGGGGTGCAGGCGCACCTCGACCCGGCTGGCGAACGCGGCCGCCATCGCGGGCGTGCGCAGGATCGAGGTGTCGCGGTCGGGCAGGTCGGGGGGCTGGCGATCGGACCACTCCGGTCCGCTGGTGTCGGTCAGATCGCCGCAGGTGCCCAACACGGTCAGCAGCGGCTTGTCCTCGGTCGCGAGCGTGGCGTGGGCGGTGGTCAGGCGACGTCCGGTCTTGATGACCGAGGTCGTGATGGTGACGGGTCCGGGCTTGGCCGGCGCGAGGTAGTGCCCGGTGACCGTGATGGGATCGGGTCGCTGGGTCGCGTCGCACAGGGCCCGGCCGACGAGGGCCAGCAGGTAGCCGCCGTTGGCGTTGGTGCCGATGTCCCAGCCCGCCGCTACCTCGCTTCGGTAGACGCCGTCCCCGACGGACTCGACCTGGGTCGAGGCTGCGAATGCACCGCTCCCGCTCCCGCTTCCGCTCATCGTTCAGGTCAGGTGGGCGGCGAGGAAGGCACCGACCTTGGTCAGGCTCTGGTCCGACTCGGGCAACAGCTCGGGAGGGAAGGCCTGGAACACGTGGATCATGTCGGGCCAGACGTCGAGGGTGACCTCGACCCCGGCAGCCAGCGCCGCGTCGCGCAGGCGGATCGAGTCGTCGAGCAGGACCTCGGCGTCGCCCACCTGAACCAGCAGCGGCGGCAGCCCGGTCAGGTCGCCGAGCGCCGGCGAGGCGAGGGGATCGGTGGCGGGACGCCCGGCGAGGTAGGCGTCGGCCATCTCGTCGAGCATGGCCTTGGTGACCATCGGGTCGGCCTCGGCGCGCGTGTCGAAGGTCGACGCGCTCTGGGTCAGGTCGGCCCAGGGCGACAGGCACACCGCGGCCGCCGGCATCGGCAGCGCAGCGTCGCGGATGGCGAGCAGCGCGGCGACGGTCAGCCCGCCCCCGGCCGAGTCGCCGGCGAGGGCCATGTCGCTCGGGTCGAGTCCGTGGTCGAGCAGCTCGCAGTACGCGGCCACCACGTCGTCGATCGCCGCCGGATGAGGGTCCTCGGGGGCGAGCCGGTAGTCGAGGTTGAGCACGCGCCCGCCGTAGGCCAGCGCCAGGCGCGACACGAGGTTGCGATGGGTGCTCAACGAACCGATGCAGTAGGCGCCGCCGTGCAGGTAGATCACCACCGACTGGTTGGCGTCGGTGTCGGGCGCGATCCATTCCGCTGGTCGGCCGGCGACGGTCGTCGTCTCGACGGTGACGCCGTCCGGCAGCCGCTGCATGCCCGCCGTCGCTTCCATGGCCTGGCGCTGTTCGGGGATCGTCCCCGCGTCGAGCCCGCTGGCGGCCACCATCTGTCGGATCGCTTCGATGTTGGGATTGGGCATGAGCTCAGCTCGGACCGAGGACGTAGTCGCCGCGTTCGGGATGACGGTACCAACCACTCGACGCGTGCGTGCCGCCGTCGACGTGGATCGTCTCGCCGGTGACGTAGCTCGACAGGTCCGACGCCAGGAACACCGCCGCGCCGGCCATCTCGTCGACGTGTCCGGCTCTGCCCAACGGAACCGTGTGCGAGAACCGTTCGTGGCCGCCGGGGCCGGCCAGCGACTCGATCCCTTCGGTGAGGGTGATGTCGGGCGCCAGCGCGTTCACGCGGATGCCGTAGAGCGCCAGCTCGAGCGCTGCCGTCTTGGTGAAGTTGAGCACGCCGGCCTTGGCCGCGGCGTAGGCCGCATATCCCGGTGCGGCCCGCACCCCCTCGATCGAGGCGACGTTGATGATGCTGCCGCCGTGACCGTCGGCGACCATCACCCGGGCGACGCGCTGCGTGCACACGATGACGTGTCTGAGGTTGGCCCGGTACAGGGCGTCGAACCCGTTGTCGGACGTATCGAGCAACGGTGAGTTGAACGTCCCGCCAGCGTTGTTGACGAGGATGTCGACGGTCCCGTGCTCGTCGATCGTGCGGGCCAGCGCGGCCTCGACCTGCGCGCTGTCGCGGACGTCGGTCGGCACGCCGAGGGCCCCGATCTCGGTCGCGGCGGCGGCGCACGTCTCGGGGTTCTGCTCCCAGATGGCGACGTGGGCACCGAAGGCGGCCAAGCCGCGGGCCACGCCCCGACCGATGCCGGCCCCGCCTCCGGTCACGACGGCCACGCGTCCGGTGAGCAACGCCGCCGCCGGTTCGATCGTCATGGCGTCACGCGGCTGCGGTCGGGGTGAAGGCCAACGGGAGGGCACTGGGTCCGCTTATCCCGGTGCCCAGCCGCCACGTCGGTTCGCCGTCGAGGCGCACGTCCGGCAGGCGCCGGGCCAGGATGGCCAACGCCTCCTCCATCTCGGCCCGGGCCAGGTTGGCCCCCATGCAGTAGTGGGGACCTCCGCCGAAGGTGAGGTGGGCTTCGCGTTCGGCCGTGATGTCGAAGCTGAGCGGATCGGCGTAGACCTCGACGTCACGGTTCGACGAGGCCAACGACAAGAACACGAGCGTGCCCGCCGGGATGGCCCACCCGTCGACGTCGACGTCGGTGAGCGTCAACCGGGGGATGCCCGAGACGGCGCCGACCAGTCGCATGACCTCGTCGACGGCCGCCCCGGCCAGCTCGGGCCGGTGGCCGAGCAGGGCCCACTGGTCGGGGTGCTGGCAGAAGATGAACAACGCCTGACCGAGCTGGTTGCGGGTCGTGTCGTACCCGGCGAAGAGCAACCCACCGATCATCGAGAACAGCTCGAGCAGGCCCAAGCGATCGCCCTCGTCGGAAGCCTCGACGAGGTTGGTCACGAGGTCGTCCTGGGGATGGACCTGACGATCGGCGATCAGCCGCTCGACGTAGTCGTAGAGCCCGTCGGCG
This sequence comes from uncultured Microthrixaceae bacterium, assembly GCA_963734965.1. Lineage (GTDB taxonomy): Bacteria > Actinomycetota > Acidimicrobiia > Acidimicrobiales > Acidimicrobilacustridaceae > UBA4742. The sequence goes on from CAVTJK010000004.1 coordinate 2,442,288, forward strand.
GCGTCCTCGACCTCGTCCCGATGAGCCCCGAGCTCGAGCGACAGCGCGTACGTGAGCACGTCGCCCCACCGGGCGAAGGCGGCGTGATCCTCGCGCGGCACGCCGAGCACCTCGCAGATCACCTGCACCGGATAGTGGTCGGCGAAGTCGGCCACGAACTCGCACCGGCCGTCGGCGGCGAAACCGTCGACCAACTCGTCCACCAGCGCGCTCATGGCCAGGCGATGACTCGCCGCGGCACGCGGGGTGAACGAGCGCGACACGAGGCGTCGCAAGCGGGTGTGGTCGGGACCGTCGATCGAGATCACCGAAGCCGAGATCATGTCGTGCAGCCGACCGGTCGTGACGCCCTGGAGCCGGACGAGATGCGGGATCGAGCTGACCAAGCGGGGGTCAGACAGCAGCTTGCGCACCTGTTCGTGGCGGATCACGGACACACCGATCGGGTTGCGGACGACCGATGTGGTCAGGCGCAGCTCGGTGAAGCGACCCTCGAGGTCGACGTCGAGGTCGGGGTCGAGGAAGTCGAGATACGGGGCCTCCTCCAACGCACGCACGGTCAGGAGCCTCGCACCGCCCGCTGCACGCGACGCCACACGCCGCGGTACGCCTCGAGACCGTCGACCGACAGCCAGCCCTCCGGTCCCGACGCGATGGCCACGCGCTCGGGCACCGTGCCCCAGACCGGCACACCTGCTTCGGTCCAGTCGGTGACGACCTCCTGGTAGTCGCGGGTGTAGGTGCGGGCCGAGCAGATCACCAGACCGACCGGCTTGCGCTTCGGGACCAGGCCGAGCACCGCTTCGACTCGGGTCGTCTCGACCCCTCCGATCCGGGTCGGGATCACCACGCAGTCGGCGGCGTCGATGGCCTTGGCCAGCAGTCGCTCGTTCCCCGGCGGGGTGTCGACGATGGCGGCCTCGTCGTCGCCGTCGAGGCGGCTGAGGGCCTTGAGGAGCATGCGGTCCGTCGGGGCTTCGACCAGGGTCACCCGCTCGAGGAAGCCGTCCTCGGAGCCCTCGACCCAGTCGGCGGCGCTGGCTTGGGGATCCGAGTCGATCAGCGTCGATGACTTGCGGCCCGAGGCGGCCAGGGCGGACAGGTACACCGAGGTGGTCGTCTTGCCGACCCCTCCCTTGAGTGCTGCGACCACGACGATCATCGTCCGAAGCTAGCCCGGACCGTCGGCGATTGTTGAAGCGATCTGACGTCCTCGACTCGGCACGGCAAATGAGGCGGGAGACCAGGTGGTTTGGTGCGTTTGACTCATGTGCGCGCCGGTCTCGGCTTCATACGATTGCCGGGCACGACGCTGGAGGAGTGCGATGACCGGGACGGGTGTGACTCAGATGCAGTGCGAAGTGGTGACCCGCATGGGGGCTCGTTGCTTCAACGACGCCGAGCCCGAATCGACCTGGTGCATCGCCCATCTGGCCCTCGGGGCCAGCGAGATCGAGTCCGACTGGACCGGTCCGGCGCCCGCCGAAGCCGTCGACGTGGTGCAACAGCGGCTCCGCTCCGCATCCTGAGCCCTAACCCCCAGGTCCGCGCGTGTCGCGCCCGTCGTAGTGTCGTCGCCTATGCGCGACCACGGCCGCTACGAGCAGCTCATCCGCCATGCCCAGCGGATGGAGCCCCTGACGACCGCGGTCGTGTACCCGACCCAGGCGTCCTCGCTGGCCGGGGCCATGCAGGCCGCCGAGGCGGGGCTGATGGTCCCCATCCTCATCGGACCCGAGGCGGCGATCTCGGCGGCCGCTGACCGCGGGGGGTTCGACATCTCGGGCCTCGAGGTGGTCGACGCCGCCGACGAGCCCAGCGCCGCCGCCGCCGGCGTCGCCCGTGTGCGGGACGGCTCCGCCGGCCTCTTGATGAAGGGCAGCCTGCACACGGCGTCGCTGCTCGGAGCGGTGGTGCCGAGGGCGACGGGCCTGCGCACCGACCGGCGCATCAGCCACGTGTTCGCCCTCGACGTCCCCAGCTATCCGAAGCCGCTCTTCGTGACCGATGCCGTGGTCAACATCTCGCCCACCCTCGAGCACAAGGTCGACATCTGCCGCAACGCCATCGAGCTCGTCCGCCTGGTCGGGGTGGCCAGCCCGAAGGTCGCCATCCTGTCGGCCGTCGAGACGGTCGAGGCCACGATCCCGTCGACCCAGGACGGGGCCGCGCTGCGAGCGATGGCCGAGGCCGGTGACTTCGCGGGCGCCGTCGTGGACGGACCCCTTGCCCTCGACGACGCCATCAGCCCCGATGCTGTCGTCACCAAGCACATCGATTCGAGGGTGGCCGGCGAGGCCGACATCCTCGTCGTGCCCAACCTCGAGTCCGGCAACATCTTGTACAAGGCGATGACCTACCTGGCCGACGCCGACGCCGCGGGGGTGGTGCTGGGCGCCCAGGTGCCCATCATCCTGGCCAGCCGAGCCGACACGGTCCGGACGCGCATCGCCAGCGCCGCGCTCGGCTCGGCTGTTGGTAGCCCACGTCCCGGTCCCGGCCTGACGCCGGCCCAGGACGGATCGGGCCGGAATCGGCCCGATCCCGAGCGGACGCTCAGGCGGGGATGGGATCGCCGAGCCGGCCGAACTGGCCGGTGGCCTCCCAGTGCTGGGCGAGGGCCCGCTTCACCCGCACCAAGCGGGCGACGTACTCGGCGTCTCGCTCGAACCGGTCGCGGCGGAAGCTCTCGGTGTGGCCCGGGGTCCAGAGCTCGGCCCGCTTGGCCTCGAGCGCGAGGTAGGTCTCGCGAAGCTCGTCTTCGCTCGGGCCCGCAGTGAGCCACTCGTCGAAGTTGGCATCCGAACGCTTGAAGTGCTGATCCATGGTCCTCTCGTTTCACGCACACAGGGCAACGCTGCCCCAGTGACCGAGGGTACCGACCAGCGGCTGGTTGTCACCGTCGATTTCGGTGAACAGTGGGTGACCAGCGTCCCACCTCGGGTACGCCGCTCGGTGTGATCGGGTTCACAGCGACATGCCGCCGAACACGCCCTCGGCCCGCAGGCGCTCCATGAACGAGATCTCATAGGCGTCGGTCGGCGTGTCGCGCACCAGGCGATCGAGGATGGCGGCGTCGTCGCCGACCAGGATCCGCCACTCACCGGCTCGTACGCCGTCGAGGATGACCGTCGCCGCCTGAGCGGCCGTCATCGGAGCCATGTCCCGGAACATGTCAGCCTGCATGACCATTCCCTGGCGGATGTCCTCGTCGCTGGCCGCTCCGAGGTCGATGCCCTGGCCCGACACGCGCTCGCGGATCTGATCGATCTGCTCCTCGGTGAGCTCCTTGGGGTTGCGGCCGTGGGCGGTGAACGAGTTGTGCACGATCTGGGTACCGATGTGGCCCGGCATGACGACCGATGCGTGGATGTGAGGTGCGTTGAGCCGAAGGTCGACCATCAGCGCCTCGGTGAACCCCTTCACCGCGAACTTGGCCGCGCTGTACGCGGTGTGGGGCGTGCCCGGTCCGAGGGCGGCCCAGAAGCCGTTCACGCTGCTCGTGTTGACGATGTGGCCCTCGGGACTGGCCACCAGCATCGGCATGAAGGCGCGCGTGCCGTTGTAGACCCCGCCCCAGCAGACCCCGAAGGTCTTGTCCCACTCGCTGCGATCGTCGTTCAGGAAGCTGCCGCCACCACCGATGCCGGCGTTGTTGAACAACAGGTGGATGTGGTCGGTGTCGTGGGCCGCGGCCATGGCGTCACGGAAGGCGAGCATCTGCTGTTCGTCGGAGACGTCGGCTGGATGGGTGGTGACGAGCGTCCCGGCCGGTGACTCGACCGCGCACAGATCGCGGCGTCTCGGCCATCGATTCCTCGGACACGTCGCAGATGGCGACGTGACACCCCTCGGCGGCCAGCTGGCGGGTGAGCTCGCGGCCCATCCCCGTTCCCCCGCCGGTCACGACGGCGATTCGTCCCTCGAACCTCTCCACGACATCCCCCCTCATCCGAGATGGAGGCAGTCTCGCGCGGATCCACGCCTCTCCGTCCGGGGCGTCGTGTCAGGCTGAGGTATGGCCGAGACCGACGAGGTCGCCCTCTTGAGCGTCCCCAGCCTGGTGGTGCTGGTCGGCCCGTCGAGCGCCGGGAAGTCCACGTGGGCCGCCGCGCACTTCCACCCCGACGAGATCGTGTCGAGTGACCGACTCCGTGCCGTGATCGGTCACGGCGAGGACGATCTCGAGGCCACCGACGACGCCTTCGCCCTCCTGGTGACCATCATCGAGCATCGCCTGCGCCGCCGCCTGAACAGCGTCGTCGACACCCTCGGCCTCGATGACGACCGACGACGCCAGTACCGAGACATGGCGGCCGCGCAGGGCGTCCCGTGCGTAGCCGTCGGCTTCGACATCGAGGCCGAGGTGTGTCGGGCTCGCAACCGCCAGCGCCCTCATCCCCTGCCCGCGAACGCGTTGAAGCATCAGCTCGCGCGATGGACCGTCGGTCCGGGCCACGCTGGGGGCCGAGGGCTTCGATCGGGTGCTCGAGCCGATGGGTGTCCGTCACGTCCCCGAACGGCTGGCGACGTCGGCGCCGCTGACCTCCGCCCAGCGCGATCGACCGACGGGCGTGCGCTTCGGTCTGCACGTGTCGGCCTTTCCGTGGGAGGACGTCGCCGGCGGCTTGCGGGCTACGGCGGCGGCCGCCGAGCAGGCCGGCTTCGAAAGCCTGTGGGTCATGGATCACGTCCGCCAGATCCCGCAGGTCGGGCGCGACTGGGATCCGATGCTCGAGAGCTACACCGCGCTGGCCTGGCTGGCGGCCGCGACCACGACGATCCGGCTCGGTGCGCTGGTCACGGCGATCACGTTTCGCAACGTGGCTCATCTGGCCAAGATCGTGGCCACGCTCGATGTGCTGTCTGGGGGGCGCGCCGTGTGCGGGCTGGGCCTGGCCTGGTACGAGCGCGAGCATCGGGCCTACGGCTGGGACTTCCCTGACACCGCCGCCCGCTACGCCCTGCTCGAGGACGCGCTGGTCGCACTGCCGCGGCTCTGGGGACCCGGGTCGAAGCCGTTCGAGGGCCGCGTGCTGAGCCTGCCCGAGACGATCTGCTACCCCCGTCCGCTCCAGGACAAGGTGCCGATCCTCGTCGGCGGCGGCGGCGAGCGCCAGACCCTACGACTGGCGGCCCGTCACGCGGACGCCGTCAACCTCATGGGCGCGGTCGACGTCGTGGCGCGCAAGGTCGACGTGCTGCACCGCCACTGCGTCGAGGCCGATCGTGACCCGACCGAGGTGGTGGTGACCCATCTGGCGCCGACTCTCGTAGGCGCCGACCGCCACGAACTGCTCGGCCTGGTCGACCAGTTCCGGCCCAGGAACCTGGCTCCCGCGCGGTTCGAGGCGCAGGTCAACGCGGGAACCGTCGACGACCAGATCGGTCGCATCCGCGAGCTCACCGATGCGGGCGTCGACGAGGTCATCGTCAGCCTGCCCGACCTCGGGATCGACTCCGGCGCTGCGGACGAGCCGGTCGAGCGGTTCGGAGCCGTGATCGAGGCCTTCTCACCCGACCGCTGAACGCGGAGCCGCTCCGGCGACGACGGTCAGGGCCCCGCGGTGGTCGGTGTCGAGCTCGCCTGGGTGCTGGGCGGAGCCGTCGTCGAGGCGTTGGCGACCGTGGTCGTCGTGCGGGCCGTCGTGCTGGTCGATCGACCCGTGGTGGTGGACGTGGTCGACGAGGCCGCCGTCGTCGACGTCGCCGCCGGCTGGGTCGTCGTCGTCTGGGGTGGTGCCTCGGTGGTAGCCGTCGAGACGCCGACCACGACCTTGTTGACCGGAGCGGTGCGCACCTCCAGATAGAGCAACCCGAGCCCGACGAAGCCGACCAACATGATCAGCGTCGACCATCGCAGCCGAAAGCGGGCGTGGATCGGTTGGCGCAAGGACCCCCACCCCACGCTCACGGGACCACGGCCGACTCGTCGGTCATCGGCGCCGTCACGATGCCGGCGTCGCGCAAGGCGGTGGCGCAGCGGAACCGCAGCTCTCGGCTCACGTCGAACTGACGGCCGGGAAGCGTGCGCACGACGAGGCGAAGGCGCACGTAGCCGACCTCGATCGTCTCGACGCCGGCCACGACCGGGTCGCCCAGCAAGAGGTTCGTCCACGCGTCGTCGTGGGCGAGCGAGTCGGCCGCCTCGCGCAGGACCGTCGTGGCGCGCTCGAGGTTCTCGGTGGCCGAGACCGGGATGTCGAGCACCACCCGCGACCAGTCCTTGGACAGGTTGGTGACCTGGCGGAGCGCGCTGTTGGGCACCACCACGAACTCGCCGGACACGGTCCGCAGCTTCGTGACCCGGAGGGTCAGCTGCTCGACCGTGCCGGTCACGCCGGTCGTCTGACCGGGCTGGGACAGGCGGATGAGGTCGCCGATCCCGAACTGGCGCTCGGAGAACAGGAAGAAGCCGGCCAGCAGATCCGCCACCACCTGCTGGGCCCCGAACCCCAAGGCCACGCCGACCACCGTTGCCGGCGCCACCAGAGTCGTGAGCGGGATGCCGAGCTCGCGGATGGCCAGGAGCACCGCGACGAAGTAGGTGAGCGAGATCACCGCCCACTCGATCACCTCGGCGATCGCCCGCGATCGCTTGGTCTGCTCCGACACCACGCGGCCTTGCTCGATCGTCTCGCGGACGTTGGTGTCGAGGCTCTGGCGATAGCGCGCCCCTATCCACTCGACGAACCGGGCGAACAGCAACGCGCCCAGCACCAGCACGGCGGTCGGCAACAAGCTGTTGCGCAGCCAGTCGGTGATGTCGTTCGAGTTCAAGGCGATCGACGCTACCGCAGCCCTCTGAACCGGCGCCCCGCCCTGTTCCTGTGCCGCAACCTGTGTCCCGAGGGACACGCGACGGCACAGGAACGCCGAGGGGCGGGCGGCGGAGTGGGGCGGGGCGGCCGTTCGGCTCAGGCGGTGCCGGGGCCCAGCAGCGAGTAGGCCACGAACTGGCGGAGGAAGTCGATCTGGTCGGCGCGCGAGCGCTCGCCGGGCACGTCCATGGCCAGCAGACCCGTAGCCACGACGACCATCCACTCGCTGGCCGCCTCGACGGTGACGTCGGGCCGAATGGCCCCGGACACGGGCGGGCGCTCGAGGAAGGCGGCGACCAAAGGGGTGGCCACGGCCGCGAAGGCCGGCGGACCACCGCCGAGGCGAGCCACGGCGGCCGTCGCGCCCCGCTGGGCCAACGCCTGGTACCACCACTCGCCACGGATGGCCTCGACCGTGCGGAGGATCCCCTCGGCGATGGCGACGTCAGCGGCCTCGATGCCGACCATCTCGCGTTCGAGCCGGGCCGATCGCTCGATCGCGTAGCGGGTCAGCACCTCGCGGACGAGCTCGTCCTTGTCGACGACGTGGCGGTAGACGGTGGCCCGTGAGCAGCCGGCCAGCCGAGCCACCTCGTCGATGCGCACGCCGGTCGGGCCGGCCTCTCGCATCACCTGCTCGGTGGCGTCGATCAGCCGGTCGCGTAGCTCGGGCGCCGCCTTCGTCCTGGTGTAGCCCACATCGCCAGCCCTTCATCGTCGGCGACGCCTGGTGCGGTCGCCGGTCGTCGCCCCTCGAGATCGTCCCTGGAGATCGGCCCTCTAGATCGCCTCTTGAGATCGGGGATGCGCCGTGTTACGTTCGCCATGAGACGAATTCACATTATGTCTCACATCCATGGTCGATCTGTCAAGGGGGGCATCTTGACCGTCGGGCTCACGCCGCCACTGCAGGATCGCTACCTCGTGATCTCGGCCGACTGCCACGGAGGCGGCGCGATCCGGGACTACCGGCCGTACCTCGAGTCCCGCTACCTCGACGACTTCGACGCCTGGGCGGCGAGCTTCGACAACCCCTACAGCGACCTGAGCGGACCCGACAGCTCGCGCAACTGGGACAGCGCTCGTCGCCTCGGTGAGCTGGAGGCCGACGGCGTGGTGGGCGAGGTCATCTTCCCCAACACCATCCCCCCGTTCTTCCCGCAGTCGTCCCTCGTGCAGCAGCCTCCCGGCGCCCAGGACGGCGACGCCGAGCTGCGCTGGGCCGGCCTGCGCGCTCACAACCGCTGGCTGGCTGACTTCTGCGCCGCCGCTCCGGGCCGTCGGGCCGGGATCGCCCAGATCCTCTTGCACGACGTCGACGCGGCCGTGGCCGAGATCCGCTGGGCCGCCGAGGCCGGGCTGACCGGCGGCGTGCTGTTGCCGGGCGCGCCGCCCGGATCCGGTCTGGCCCCCCTGTACGCGCCGGACTACGAGCCCATCTGGTCGACCTGCGAGGAGCTGGGCCTGCCCGTCAACCACCACAGCGGCAGCGCCGCGCCCGACTACGGCCCCTACCCCGAGGCCAAGGTCATGTTCCTGGTCGAGGTGACCTGGTGGGCCCATCGCACCCTGTGGCACCTCATCTACGCGGGGGTGATGGAGCGCCACCCCGACCTGCAGTTCGTGTTCACCGAGCAGGGCACGGCTTGGTTGCCCGAGCAGCTGCGGACCCTCGACTACTACCAGGCACGGATGGGCACCGCCGCCGGCTCGCAGGAGCACATCTTCGGGGCCGAGGTCATGAGCCGGCTGTCGCTCACGCCGAGCGAGTACTGGGCTCGCCAGTGCCACGTCGGGGCCAGCTTCATCCGTCCCCACGAGGTCGACATGCGCAACCAGGTCGGTGTCGATCGCATCATGTGGGGGAGCGACTTCCCCCACCGCGAGGGGTGCTGGCCCTACAGCACCCAGCATCTGCAGCTCTCCTTCGCCGGCGTCGACCCGTCCGACGTCCAGGCCATGGTCGGCCTGAACGCCGCCGCCCTCTACGGCTTCGACGTCGATGCCCTGGCTCCTGTCGCGGCGCGCGGTCGGGCCGTCGATCGATCAGGTGGCCCAGCCGCTCGACCTGACCGACCTTCCGGCCGAGGCGCTGCGCTGTCCCACCTTCGCCGGGGCCGTCGCCGCCGCCCATGCCGCCGACGCCGGCTGAAGTCACACGCCGTCGAGATGACCTGACCCGACCTCATCGCAGGACGAAAGAGAGAACGCCATGGCACGAGTCCGCTACGGAGCCCGCACGGCCGACGAGCTCGTCAACCGCGAAGTCAAGGCCACCTCCGTCGGCGCTTGGTCGACCTCGCTGACCGCCATCTACGAGACCGATCCCGACGCCATCGCCGCCGTGTTGCCGCCGCCGCTCGAACCGACCGACGAGCCGCTCGTTCGTGTCTCCATCGCGACGGTCGACATCGGCGCCGGTCGTCCGCCCTTCGGGGCCGGCACCTTCGCCGTGCAGGCCCGCCACGAGGGCACGGTCGGCAACTACCCGCTGGTCATGCCCATGACGACCGAGCAATCGGTCATCGGCGGCCGCGAGACGTTCGGCGAACCGAAGAAGCTCGCTCAGGTGACCGTCGAACGCGACGGAGACCAGATCCACGGACAGGTGTCCCGGCTCGGGATCACCTTCATCGAGATCCGCGGCACGGTCGGGGCCGAGACCGCCGGACCGCCCGACCGCGAGCGCATCGACTTCTACTTCAAGTTCCTGCCCGCGCCCGACGGCAAGGGGTTCGACAGCGAGCCGGCCCTGATCTACTGCCGGCGCCAGGAGAGCACGCGCACCTACGCACCCGTGCAGGGCGAGGTCCTGCTGCACGAGTCGCGCTTCGATCCCGTCGCCGACCTGCCCGTCCGCCGCCTGGTCGAGCTGAGCCTCTCCGAGCGGCGCAGCATCCAGACCGGCGAGATCGTCAGCCGAGTGCCCGCCGAGTGGCTCGTGCCCTACGCCCATCAGCGCTACGACGACCTGTCGCCGGTCGGAGACGACTGATGCAGGAGCTCTCCGGCCGGGTGGCCGTCGTGACCGGCGCGGCCAGCGGTGTCGGTCGGGCCATGGCCGAGCGATTCGGGCACGAAGGGATGCGCGTGGTCCTGGCCGACGTCGAGGCGCCGGTGCTCGACGCCACCGCCGACGAGCTGCGGGCCGACGGGCTCGACGTCATCGCGGTGCGCACCGACGTGTCGGACTTCGCCTCGGTCGAGGCGCTGCGGGACCAGGCCATGGATGCCTTCGGCGCCGTGCACGTCCTCTGCAACAACGCGGGGGTGGGTGCCGGCACCGAGGGCCAGATGTGGGAGTACGACCTCAACGACTGGCGGTGGGCCCTCGATGTGAACGTGTGGGGCATCATCCACGGCATAAAGGCCTTCGTCCCCTCGATGCTGGCTCACGGCGAGCCGGGCCACGTCGTGAACACCTCATCGGGCAACGGCGGTCTCTCGCCGTTGCCCGGTACGCCCGTGTACGCCACGACCAAGGCCGCCGTCGTCACCATCACCGAGTGCCTCTACGCCCAGCTGCGGTCGGCCGATGCCGCCCTCAGCGCGTCGGTGCTGTTCCCGGGTCCGAAGATGTTGCGCACGGGACTGTTCGAGTCGTGGCGCAACCGGCCGAGATCGTATGCGCCGAAGACGCCTCGCCGAACGCCGCCGACGACGCTCGAGTCGTTCGAGCAGCGCATGACCGACGCCGGCGTCGAGCTCGACTACACGCCGGTCGAGGAGGTCGCGGACCGGGTCGTCGCCGCGATCCGCGACGACCAGTTCTGGATCCTCGCCCCCAGCGAACGGTCCGACCAGCAGATCCAGGCGCGCGCCGCGTCGATGATCGAGCGGATCAACCCGACCTACCTGCGCGACCTGACCGGATGAACGTCTCGAAAGTGAGCACCATGGACCGCTACCTGGTCATCTCCGCCGACTGCCACGCCGGACTGCCCAACGAGCAGTACCGCGAGTGGCTCGATCCCGAGCACCGCGAGGCCTTCGACCAGTCGCTGGTCGAGCGCGCTCGCTTGCGCGACATCGCGGCGCGCGGTCTCGCTCAACGAGGAGTTCGCGGCCGAGTGGGAGCACGACAACGCCGAAGGGCTCCGCGGCGGGTGGGACGCCGCCCGGCGCGACAAGGAGCTCGAGGCCGACGGCGTCGCCGCCGAGGTCGTCTTCCCCGATGCTGATGCCGTGGCCGGCGGTGCGTCGGCGCCCTTCGGGGCCGGCCTGAGCTCGGCCGGCGACGCCGACCCGACCCTGGTGCTGGCCGGCGCCCGGGCCCACAACCGCTGGCTGGCCGAGCTGTGCGCCACCAGCCCGGCGCGCCGTGCCGGCGTGGCCATCGTTCCCACCTACGACGTGCCCGCCGCGGTGGCCGAGATCGCCCGGGCCCACGACTCCGGATTGCGCGGCGGCATCCTCATCCCCTCGATGTGGGCGCCGCATCCGCCCTATCACGACCCCTCCTACGACCCGATCTGGGCGGCGTGCCAGGAGCGACAGCTCCCGGTGCACGTGCACTCGGGCGCCGCGGACAAGGCGGCCTACGGCGCCCATGTCGGCATCTACACGACCGAGGTTCGCTGGTGGTCGTCGCGGCCGTTGTGGTTCCTGATCTGGTCGGGTGTGTTCGAGCGCTTCGCCGACCTGCGCTTCGTCGTCACCGAGTGCGGCGCGTTCTGGGCTCCCGACCTGCTCTGGACCATGGACACGGTGTTCGACCGCGAGCACGGGGCCCGCAAGCTGGGACCGGGCCTCACCGCTGGTCTGAGCATGCGGCCGAGCGAGTACTTCGACCGCAACTGCGCGATCGGTGCCTCCAACACCCGCCGGCGCGAGCTGGCGCGACGCTACGAGATCGGCGTCGGCAACATCATGTGGGGCAACGACTTCCCTCATCCCGAAGGCACCTGGCCCCACACGGCCGAGTTCCTGCGCAACGCCTTCGGCGACATCCCCGTCGACGAGACGCGCCAGATGCTCGGGCTCAACGCCGCGGATCTGTACCACTTCGACGTCGACGCCCTGGCCCCGTTGGCCGCCCAGTACGGACCGTCACCGGCGGACTTCGGTCAGACCGGCGACGAGGGCGTCAAGTGGTCCGCCGCCGCGGCCGCCGGGCGCACCTGGCTGACCGGCGCCGACGACCTGCCCGTGTCGGTCGGCGGCTGAGCCACCATGACCGAGTCCGACCCGACGTCGTCGTTCAACCCGCTCGAGCCGGGCTACGCCATCTCGCCCTTCGACCAGTTCAGCCGGCTGCGGCAGCACGACCCGGTGCACTGGTCCGATCTGTTGTCGGGTTGGGTGCTGACGCGGTACGCCGATGTGGTCACGGTCCTGCGCGACGGCACCATCAGCAGCGACCTCGACAACGCCCGTCCCTCGCCCGTCGTCGACGAGGAACGCCAGCGCCTGGCCGAGATGCAGCGCGAATCGGCCACCCTCGTCCTGCGCGACGACCCTGACCACGCCCGACTCCGCCGCTTGATGCAGCAGCCGTTCGGACCCCGCGCCATCGAGTCCCTGCGCCCCATGATCGCCAAGCGGGTCGCCCACACCCTCGACGGGCTCGTGACCTGCAGCCCGGTCGACGCCATCGCCGACTACGCCTACCCGCTGCCCGTCGGGGTGTTCTGCGAGATGCTCGGCGTGCCGGCCGAGGACTCGGACCGCTTCCGGGACTGGACGAGCGCGGTGGCGCGCAACCTCGATCCGCTGATGGATCCCGACGAGCGCCGTCGCAACCTCGATCAGCACGACGCCATGTGCGACTACCTCGAGGCGCTGGCGGCCGAGAAGCGCGAGGCTCCGGCCGACGACATCCTCACCGCCCTGGTGCAGGCCGAGGACGACGGCGATCGGCTGAGCCACGCCGAGCTGGTCGCCCAGCTCGTGACGCTCTACGTCGCCGGGCACGAGCCGACGACATCGGTGATCGGGACCGGTCTGCTGGAGCTGATCCGTCATCCCGATCAGATGGCGTGGTTGCGGGACGATCCCGACCGGATCGCGAATGCGGTGCTCGAGTTCCTCCGCTTCGACGGACCCAACCAGTTCGTCCGCCGGATCGCGACCGTGCCGATGCGCTTGGGCGAGCGTGACATCGAGCCCGGCCAGGTCATCTACGCCGGCATCGCGGCAGCCAACCGAGATCCCGAGCAGTGGGGCGCCGACGCCGACGAGCTGCGCATCGATCGTCCCAACGTCAGCCAGCACCTGCAGTTCGGGCACGGCGTGCACAGCTGCCTGGGTTCGCACCTGGCCCGCCTCCAGGCCGAGATCGCCTTGGTCAGCGCCCTCGATCGTCTGGTCGACATCCGCCTGGCCGGCGAGCCGGTGTGGAGCGAGCGCATGGTGCTCCGCGGCCTCGAGTCGCTGCCCATCGCCTTCAGCGCTCGCTGACCACCGCCTCGCGAGCCAGCATCAGGCCGAGGTCGCCGGCCGGCATCGGCTCGGCCATCAAGAAGCCCTGGGCCAGGTGGCAGCCGAGATCGAGCAGCGCCGCCCGCTGGCCCTCCTTCTCGACGCCTTCGGCGATGGCGTGCAGGCCCAGCGTGTGGGCCAGGCTGACCACGGCGGCGACGATGGTCGAGTCCTCGGACTCGACGCCCAGCCCGTCGACGAAGCTCCGGTCGACCTTCAGGCTGTCGACGGGGAAGCTCCGCAGGTAGCTCAGCGACGAGTACCCCGTGCCGAAGTCGTCGACCACCAGCGCCACGCCGAGCTGCTTGAGCTGGGCGAGGATCTGCTGGGACTGCTCGACGTCGTCCATGACCACGCTCTCGGTGATCTCGAGGTGCAGCCGGGTGGGGTCGATCCCGCCCCGATCGATGGCGCGAGCCAGCCCGTCGAGCAGCTCGGCGTCTTGCAACTGGCGCGCCGAGATGTTCACCGCGATCCACAGGTCGCGGTGACACGGCAGCGCCGCATGCCACTCGCTCATCTGCCGGCAGGCCTCCTCGAGCACCCAGTTGCCGATCGGCACCATCAGCCCGGTCTCCTCGGCCACGCCGATGAACTCGATCGGAGGCACCAGCCCGCGTTGGGGGTGGTGCCAACGCAACAGGGCCTCGGCGCCGACGATGCGAGACGTCGTGAGGTCGAAGATCGGCTGGTAGTACAGCTCGAACTCATCGCGGCCCAGGGCCTGGCGGAGCGCGTTCTCGAGGTCGAATCGATCGACGGCCTGGCGCCAGATCAACGGCTCGAAGACCTGGAACCGGTTGCGGCCGCGCGCCTTGGCCCGGTACATCGCGGCGTCAGCGTTGCGGGTCAGCGTCTCAGGGTCCGAACCGCCGGCCTCGCACAGCGCGATGCCGATCGAGACACCGACGAAGACGTTGCTGCCATTGAGGTCGAACGGCACGCGGAACGCGTGCTCGATGCGCGTCGCGATGCCGATGGCGTCGTCGACCCCGCTGACGTCCTCGCACAGGATCACGAACTCGTCACCCCCGAACCGGCTCACGGTGTCGCCGGGCCGCAGCTGCTCACCCAGGCGAGCGGCCGCCGACAACAACAGCCGATCGCCGCGACTGTGGCCGAGGCTGTCGTTCACGACCTTGAAGTGGTCGAGGTCGCAGAACAGCACGGCGATGGTCGAGCCCTGCCGCTCGCTCCGAGCCAGCGCGACGTCCAGGCGGTCGAGGAGCATCGTGCGGTTGGGCAGTCCCGTGAGCGGGTCGTGGGTGGCGTCGTGCTGCAGGCGGATCTCGAAGGCCTTGCGCTCGCTGATGTCGCGGGTGATGGTCGAGATGTACTCGAGTCCGCCGTCGGCGTCGCGGTGGGCCAGGACCTGGGCCAATCCGGGCACGAGGATCCCGTCGGCGCGGATCAGCGCCAGCTCGCCGCTCCAGCGACCCATGCGCTGCAGGGCCGGAACCACCTCGTCGTCCACTCGATGCATGCTGTCGACCGTTGCGTGGTCCTGGAGGCGGAAGGTCGTCACCTCGGCCTCGCTGGTCAGACCGAAGAAGCGCCGGGCGGCGGCGTTCATGTAGAGCAGGTCACCGTCGACCGTCCCGATGGTCACGATGTCGTTGGTGAGCTCGAAGATGTCGATCAGGCGCTGACGGGCGTGCTCGGCGGCGACGCGCTCGTCGACCTGGCGCAGGTTCAGGGCGATCCCCTCGACGCCGGGGCTGTCGAGGAAGTCGGTCGACACCACCTCGACCCAGTGCCAGGTGGCGTCCTTGTGCCGCATCCGCAACAGACTCGGGCTGCCGTCGATCGTGCCGGCGATGAACTCGATCAGCTCGGTCGCGATCTGCTCCTGGTCGTCGGGGTGGATCAGGTCGAAGCCGTTGGTGCCCTCGACTTCGTCGGGCCGCCAGCCGAGGATCCGCTCGAGGTTCGGCGTGACCCATTGCACGATGGCGTCCCGGTCGACCACGGCGACGACGTCGTAGCTGTTGTCGACGACGGTGCGAAACCGAGAGTCGCTCTGCTCTCTCGCGTTCTCGGCCACGACCCGCTTGGTGATGTCGTGGAGGTGGACCGCGATCAGGCCGGCCTCGTGCAGCTCGGGTCGATTGGTGACGGTGGCCTCGATCCATCGCCAGCCGTCGGCGTGGTCGTCGATCCGGAAGACGATCTCGTGCTCGCCGTCGACCGCCCCCGACACCTCCGACCAGAGGTCGATGACCGCGCAGCGGTCATCGACGTGGACGTCGTCGATCACGGCCCACTCGATGAGCTCCTCCGGGGACGCGTCGAGGAGCCGGGCCAGCGCCGGGCTCGCGTAGCGGACGCGCCCGTCCGGACCGACGAGACAGAATGAGTTGCCGGCGATCCCGGCAAGGGTGTCGAGCGGGTCGAAGGACCACACCCGCTCATCATCGGCATCCCCGCCTGCCACATGAGCCGGAAGGCCCAGCCATGGAACCGATCGTCCCCACCTCGAGCGGTCTGATACAGGGATCGACCATCGAGGCCACCCACGTATTCCTGGGGGTGCCCTACGCCGCCCCTCCGATCGGCGAGCATCGGCTCGGCGCCCCGGTGCCGCCCACCAGGTGGGACGGGATCCGGCCCGCCACGGACTACGGGCCGACCGCTCCCCAACCCGACCAGGGCGTCACGATCATCCCCGAGCCCGTGATCGCCGGCGACGACTGGCTCAACCTCAACATCTTCACGCCCGATCTCGGTTCGGCGCGGCTGCCCGTGCTGGTGTGGATCCACGGCGGTGGGTTCGTGGCCGGCTCGAGCGCCAGTCCCTGGTACCGGGGCGAGCGGTTCGCCCACCGCGGCATCGTGACCGTGAGCTTCAACTACCGCCTGGGCGCCGAGGGGTTCGCCGCCCTGGACGGCGCCCCTGCCAACCGCGGGCTGCGCGATGGCCTGGCCGCCCTCGACTGGGTGCAGGACAACATCGATGCCTTCGGCGGTGACCCGGCTCGGGTGACCCTGGCCGGGCAATCGGCCGGAGCGTCCGCCTGCTGCGCCCTGCTGAGCTCGCCGATGGCCCGAGGCCGGTTCGGTCGGGTCATCGCCATGAGCGGATCGGCGGCGCTGGTCAGCGGCGCCGATCAGGCGCACCGCCGAGCCGAGCGATTGGGCGCCCGGCTCGGCGTGGCGGCGACACGCGACGCCTTCGTCGACATCGATCCGACCGCGGTCGTCGCCGCGCAGCAGGCGGTTTCGTCAGGCGACGACGCCAGGGACGGCGGCCTTCCTGGCCTCTCGTTCGTTCCCTTCGTCGATGGTGAGGTCATCGCCGAGGATCCGCTGGTCGCGGTAGCGGGGGGTGTCGGTGGAGACGTCGAGCTGATGATCGGATCGACCAGCCAGGAGTTCAACTTCGTGAGCCGGGCCGCCGGCGGTGACTTCCCGCCGGCGCGCGTCGCTCGCCGTCTCGAGAAGCTCGGAGTGGACGTCGAGTCGCCTCGACGGATATCTGGCCGCCCATGCCGGCGCCGAGCCCATCGAGATCGCGGCCCAAGCCGCCACCGACGCCATGTTCCGTGTCAACGTGGCGCGGATGGCCGAGGCTCGAGCGGCCGCCGCCGGCTCGGCCTCGACCTACACCTACGAGTTCCGCTGGCCGTCTCCGGTCGGCGACTTCGGATCGGCCCATTGCCTCGACATCCCCTTCGCCTTCGATCTGCTCGACGCCAAGGGCGTGTCAGCGGTGATCGGTGACGATCCACCCCAGGCTCTGGCCGACGAGATGCACGCCGCCTGGTCCACCTTCATCACCGACGGACAGCC
Organism: uncultured Microthrixaceae bacterium; assembly: GCA_963734965.1. Taxonomy (GTDB): domain Bacteria; phylum Actinomycetota; class Acidimicrobiia; order Acidimicrobiales; family Acidimicrobilacustridaceae; genus UBA4742. The sequence goes on from CAVTJK010000004.1 coordinate 2,459,318, forward strand.
GGGATGGCCGGCCTATGACCGGGCCACCCGGACCACTCAGGTGTTCGATGCACCGTCCGAGGTGCGCCATGACGTCCACGCCGATCTGCGGGCGGCCTGGAACGTGAGCTGAGCGTCACCATCGGCGGCGCCCGACCGCATCGATCAGGCGACGACCAGGTGGCCGTAGGTGATGCAGAGTCCGCAGGCGTTGATCACGAGGAACGAGACGATCACGAGTATGGCCACCGCCCGCGGCCAGCCGCCGTGTCGATGGGCGACCGGCGCCGGCATGTACCAGCTCGGCAGCAATCCCTCGGGTGAGTCGATCCACGGCTGGGCGTCGGCATCGACGAGCTGATCGGGGTCGGCGGCCAAGGCCAGCGCGGTCAGCTCCTCGTCGGTGAAGCCGGGATCGGTCGACGGGGACTCGAGCACCGTGGTCATGGGGGGCCTCTCTGGCGGCGGTCGTCTGCACTCGACGCCACCAGCGTAGGGGGCGGCCGGGCTCGGCCCCGCCTCGGGGACACATCTTCGGAGGCGAACCAACGGCCGGTCAGGGCGGGGTCAGGGAACGGAAATCCTTCTTTCAGTGAGATTTCAGCCACTTGTAGTGGTACTTCTGGCCTAGGTCCCCTACGCTTCGGGTCTGGGAGAGCCGGATCGTGGAGGAGTCCACGGTCTCGGCCCAACATCAGGGAGTAGGGCGAAAATGCAGGTTCAAAGTCTTCTTCGACGGCGCCATCGTGGCGATGGCCCGACCGCGCCGACCCGTGCCGCGAACAGCGAACGGGCTCTCGTCGACTTCGGGAGCGGCCCGGTCTGGGCCCACCGCCATCGCAATCCCGACCGGTCGCGAGGCGGCTGGGTGGCCGAGACCGCCCACGCCGATCCCGAGAGCTACATCGCCGAGGAGGCCGAGGTGTTCGGCAACGCCCGCGTGTTCGGATCCAGCCGGGTGCTCGATCAGGCTCGCGTGCTCGACTTCGCCCGGGTGGCCGACGGAGCCATCATCGCCGACAAGGCCCAGGTGTCCGACAGCAGCTCGGTGTCGTGCGCCACGATCGCCGAGTCGGCCGTCGTGTCCGGCCACGCCAGGATCCAGAACGCAATGGTGCGCGGCGCGGCGCACGTCACCGACAACACCTCCGTGAACCGGGGCGCGGTCGTGCAGGGCGAGGCCGTGGTGCGGGGGATCGGCTTCGTCACCGACGGCGCCGCCGTGACCGGCCAGACCGTGGTCGAGGGACCGGTGCGCGGATCGGTGATCGTCCTCGACGGAACGGTCCTGCCCGAGCTCGACGAAGAGCTGGCTCGGCCCTTCTAGTTCACGCGGCGGCAGATGAGGGCCTCTGGGCTCCGATCTGCCGCCGCAAGGACGAAGCCACGGCGCCGGGCCTACGCTCGGGTCATGGCCAGGATCGATGTGCCCGAAGGTCCCGGTGGTGACGCGGCCATGATCTGGTCGCTCCGGCCGGAGATGGCCGGGATGGTGGACCGGATGATCACGACCGCGTACCAGCGCAGCTCGCTCCCCGTCGCCGAACGTGAGGTGGCGAGGATGCGGATCGCGCAGCTCAACGACTGCTCGGCGTGTTCGAACTTCCGAGCGCCGTCGGTGGTCGAGGCCGGCGTGGCCGACGACCTGTACGAGCATCTCGACGAGTACGAGACCTATCCCGGCTACAGCGACCGCCAGCGATTGGCCATCGAGTACGCCGAGCGGTTCGCCACCGATCACCGCGCCATCGACGACGAGCTCTTCACGCGCCTGCGCGCCCGGTTCGGCGACGACGAGATCCTCGACCTGACGCTCTGCCTCGCCGTGTATCTCGGACTGGGGCGGACGCTCGAGGTGCTCCAGGTGGATCAGGCCTGCGCGGTTGATCTGTAGGCGTCCACGCCGGCTGCGCCTCAGTACTGCGCGTAGTAAGGCTTGGTCGGATCGCGCTTCTCGAGCAGGATGAACACCGTTCCCCAGGGATCGGCGAACCACGTCGTGCGCAGGCCGGCGACGGACGCGATGTCCCTGGTCAGGAAACGGACGCCGGCGGCCTCGAGCTCGGCGCGGGTCGCACCCACGTCGTCGCACACGAGCCCGACGTGGGTCAGCCCGTGGTCGACGATGGACGCATCCTCGGCCCGAGGTCGTCCCGATGCGCCCGGGTACTCGATCACCTCGAGCACGCGGTCACCCCCACCGGCCAGACCGAGGATGGCCGCCTTGACCCGGGGCTCGGGTATCAGCTCGCCCATGTCGCGTTCGATGACCTCGCCCTCCATGAGGTAGGGCGGCGACAGCACCTCCAAGCCCAGCACCGCCGCGTACCAGCGGACGGCTTCGTCGACGTCGGGCACGCAGATCGCGCTGTGGGCGACACCGGTGAGCACGACCGGCCCGCTACAGGAGCTCGAAGTCGGCAGGGTCGGGCCGGCGGGTGCGCTGCCAGAACTCGAGCAGCGAGAACGGCCAGTTCTGCGTCACGCGCCCATCCGCGTTCTTGTACCAGCTGTTCACATCCGACGCACCCCAGGCCATGAGCGCGTTGCCCTCGTCGATCCGCACGTTGTACGCGTCGAACACGTCGACCCGGCAGTCGAGCGCGGCCTTGTGCTGTTCGAGCAGCAGCCGGATGCAGCCCAGGACGTAGGTCACCTCGCACTCGGAGAAGAAGATGATGCTGCCGTTGGCGACCAGGTTCGTGTTGGGTCCGTACAGGCAGAACAGGTTGGGGAACCCCGGCACCGTCATGCCCAGATAGGCGTGGGCGTCGCCGTCCCACTGCTCGTGGAGCGCGGCGCCGTCGCGACCGGTGACCCGCATGGGCATGAGGAACCGCGAGGCCTCGAAGCCGGTGGCGAAGATGATGACGTCGACCTCGATCTCGACGCCGTCGTGGGTGGTGATGCTCTTGGGGTTGATGCGCTCGATGCCCTCGGTGATCAGGTGCACGTCGTCGCGCTTGAGCGTGCGCGCCCAGATGCCGTTGTCGAGCAGCATGCGCTTGGCCAGCGGCGGGTACGTGGGAACGACGTGTTCGAGCAGCTCGGGCGAGTCGGCGAACTCGTGGGTCAGGTACATGGTCAGCAGCACGCGTAGCTCTTCGTTGCGGGCGCTCACCGATCCGTTGTCGCGTGGCCAGTCGGGATCGACCCTGGCCGCCGGCAGGGCTCCTTCGGCCAACCGCCAGAACAGCCAGAACCGGTACCACTGGCTGTAGTTCGGCACGTTGCGCATCAGCCACTGGGCTTCGTCGGACATGGCCGCGTGGTACTCAGGCGCCGGGACGAACCAGTTGGGCGTGCGCTGGAACACGAACAGCTCGGCGGCCTCGTCAGCGATCTCGGGAATCAACTGGAAACCGCTGGCGCCGGTGCCGATCACCGCCACCCGCCGGCCGGCGAGGTCGACGTCGTGGTCCCACTCCGCCGAGTGGAAGGAGGGACCGGCGAACTCGTCGCGCCCGCTGATCGCCGGAAGGCTCGGTCGATTCAGCTGGCCCACGGCGCTGATGACGACATCGACGTCGAGGACACCCGTCTCACCGTCGTCGCCCCTCGTCTCGACCCGCCAGTCGTTCGTCTCTTCGCGGAACGTCGCCGAGGTGACCTCGGTCGCGAAGCGGATGTGCTGGCGCAGATCGAGGTCGGTCGCGCATCGCCGGAAGTAGTCGAGCAGCGTGCCTTGAGCGCTGAAGTGCTGGGGCCAGTCGTCGCGTTGGGCGAACGAGTAGCTGTAGAGGTGGTTGGGTACGTCGACGCGACAGCCGGGGTAGTGGTTCTCGAGCCAGGTACCCCCGACCTCGTCGTTCTTCTCGAGCACCACGAACGAGACCCCGGCCTGTTGCAGGCGGTGAGCAGCCAACAGACCCGACATGCCCGCGCCGATGATCACGACCTCGAAGCGACGCTCGGCGTCGATGTCGGATTTGGTCCAGTCGGGCGCCCGTCGATCCTCACCCGAAACGCCGAGCTCCTCACCCAGGAGCTCGAGGTAGTCGTCCGACACGGGTTCGCCGAGTGCGAACGCCATCAAGTTGGCGCAGCACATCGTCATCGGGGCCACGGGCCGTTGCCCTCGCCCCACCGTTGTCGCGCAGTCGCTTGAGGGCGTCGACGACGAGCGCCCTCCCCGCCTTGCGCTGGTCGGAGGTCATCCCCCCTTGGGGCTCGCGTGCCTTGGTCGGATCGGGTCGGAGATCGTCGCGCAGCAACGACAGATCGTCGGTCGCGTGGGCGACGGCGGCGATCAGCGGCGGCAGGGCTCCCGCCCGCACGATGGTCTCGATGGCGGCGTCGTCGTCCGGCAGCCCGGCCAGGTCGCTCGTCGAGAGATCGGACGGGATGGGCGCGGCCATGGGATCGACAGTCTACGAGCTGAGGCTGACGCCGGCCTTACGCTGTCGACCATCCGCCGAAGATCCGATCGGCGTCAGTCAGGATCGGGTGGCACGAGGCCGCGCTCGGCCGCCAGTTGCTGGTACCGCACGGACTTGCGCTCGAGATCGTCGAGGAAGTCGCTCAACCGGTCGACCTTGGCGTGGACCTGCTGTTGCATCTGGGCGTTGAGATCGATGGCCTCGAGCAGGATGTCGTTGCGGCGCTCCAGGGGGATGGCCTCGCCGTATTCGTCGCGCAACGCGTTCAACCGGTCCTCGGCGCCGAGGATCGTGCGGATCTGATCGAGGTCGAAGCCGGCGATCGGTCAGCCGGGCAGGGTGCGGTACACGCTGGGCGTGTCGACCCCGTCGCCGTCCCAGTCGCCGACCAGGGGCTGATCGCCCGGGTTGCCGAGGATGGCCACGTGGTTGGCCAGCGCACCGGGGGTGTTGCTGGCCGCCTCGTAGAACGTCTGGGTCGGCATCCGGTAGACGCCGATGTTGGTGACCGGTCCGCCACCCCAGTCCCCGACGATCGGGTGGTCCGTCACCGGGTTGCCGAAGGCGATCGCCCCGTCGTCGGCGAAGGCCGGGCCGGTCTGGTGCGCGCTCGACAGGAAGAAGACGCCCGTGCTCGGTCGGTAGACGCCGATGCCCCAGCCCGTCCCCTTCCAGTTGCCGGTGATGGGCATGTCGCCCGCGTCGCCGAAGGTGATCTGCTCGACGGTGCCGTCCTGGTGGCGCAGGTAGAACGTCGCCGTCGACGGTCGGTAGACCGCGATCTCGGACACGTCGCCGATCGATGCGAAGTCCCAGTCACCCACCAGCGGGATGTCACCGGGGTTGCCGAACGGGATGGCCTGGCTGGCGAGCGGGTCGCCGACCGACGCGGCCAGGTAGAAGGTCTGGGTCGAGGGACGGTAGACGCCGTAGGAATCAGCGCCCCCCGACCAGTGTCCGCTCAGACCGACGTCACCGGCGTTGCCGAACGGGAACGGACCGGTGGCCGGGCCGAGCACCTGGTTGGTGAGGAAGAAGGCCGGACGGCCACCGCCCGCGCCGGGCGGACCGGTCGCGGGCACCCCGGTTCCCGACATGGTGACGAGTCGGGCGCCGAGCCCGTCGTCGGCGTCGATCTTCCACACGTCGCTCTGGGCGCCCAGGGCTGTGGGGGTGAAGGCGACGGTCTCGACGACCGCTTGACCGGCGGGGATCGTCGTGCCCTCAGGGAGGGAGGAGGTGGCGGTGAACCGACCGGCGATGGGTGGCTTCGACAACGTGACCGTGAGCGGTGACCCTCCGACGTTGGTCAGCACGAACGAGCGGGTCACGGTGGAGCCCACCCCGACGGAGCCGAAGGCCATGTTCGGTGGTGAGATCTGCAACACCGATGGCGGGGTACCCGATCCCGAGAGCTGCACGTCGACGTCGCCGCCCGAGCTGTCGAGGGTCAGGGCGTCGATGAAGGTCCCCACGGCGGTGGGGCTGAACGTGACCGTCGCGCTCACCGCAGCCTGCGGAGCCAGCGTGGCTCCGTTGGCGGGCAACCCGGTCACGGTGAAGGGGGCGCCGGGCAGGCTCGCGGTCCCGAACGTGAGCGGTTGGGACCCACTGTTCACGAACTGCACGCTGCTCGAAACCTGGCTACCGGGAGTGGCTCCCCCGAAGCTCAGCCCCGGGGTGCTGGCCGACAGCTCCGGACCGTTGAACTGGCCCACGCCCGTCAGCGCCGCGGTCGAGAGACCTAAGTTCGTGTGCAGTGTGAGCGCGGCCTGACTGGCGCCGATCGCCGTCGGGGCGAAGGTGAGGGGCACCGTCAGGGTGGCGCCCGCGGCCAGGGTGGCGGGCAGTGCCGGGGTGGTGGCCTGTGCCGAGAACGGCGCGGAGGTCGTCACCGACGTCACCGTCACGCTGCTGAGGGCGGTGAAGGTGGCGGTGGCCGGACTGGACTGCGACACGGGAGTCGGGGCGAAGGTCACGGCGCTGGCCGACAGCGCGGCGACGATCGGTGATCCGAAGCCGAGGACGCGGCCGTCCGACGTCCCGACGTACACCTTGTTGCTGCCGAATCCCGGCGGAGCGAACTTGCTCGACGTGCCGACGCCGCCGCTCCACACGAGCTGGAGGTGACCGTTGACCGGAACCGGGTTGTAGGCCCGCAACTGGGCGCCCACCTGGCTGCTCGTCGGCGACCAGACGGTCCAGATCAGGGCGGTCCCCGACGCGGTGCCACTCGACGTGACGTCGGCGGGGCTGGAGCCGAAGCCGAAGGCATCGGTCGACGTGCCGGCCAGGGTCAACGACGGGTTCCCGCTGCCATCGAGCCCGTACTTGTAAGCGTCGAGCAGGCCGGACACACCCACGGCGGTGTTGCCCGGCGTCGCCGTCGGCACGTAGATGTAGCCGCCGTCACCGGGCCAGACGGTGGGGCTCGACCACACCCCGCCGTTCGGGCCGTAGCGGGCGATCACCGCGTCCGACCCGTGGGGACCCTCAGCGATGCCGCCGAGGTTGTCGCGGTTCATCAGGTAGAGGTAGCCCTCCTTGCCCACGCCGACGCCGAGATGCGGGAGGCCGGCGGTCCCGAACGACGACGGGAGGGCGACGGGTGGGCCCGAGCCGAAGTCGCTGTCGTGCACATCGAGGTTCTCGGCGTCGTAGGGGGAGAAGAAGTCGGTGGCCTTCAGGGAGCCGTCCGGCTGGACGGTCAGGCGCACGGCGGCCTCACCCAGGTTGGCGGGCGGGTTCGATCCGAGGATCGGGCCGATGTTGGTTCCCCCGTTGCCGGTCATCAGCAGGATCTGTCCGGGACCGTCCGACACCAGCCCGCCGCCGGACTGCCAGATCCCGGCTCCGCTGGCGCCCGCGGTCCCGATGTCGGTCCACATCGTGGCGATGGCTCCGGCCTCGGACACGCCGACGACCCATCCCTGGTACGGCAGGTGGTCGCAGTGGGCCCCGAAGCCGGCGTAGACGACCCCGTTCATGAGCAGCATGGCCGGCCGTTGCATCTCCTGGCTGGCCACGAACGTCTGGCCGGGGACGTTGGCCGCCGAGCCATGGATGATGAGCGGGAAGTTGGGACGCTCGGCACCGGTGCTGACGTCGACCGCGTGCGCGTACCACTGGGCAACACCATGGGTGTCGTAGGCCTTGGAGAAGAAGTAGGCGGTGTTCGTGGTCTTGTCGATCACCGGCGTGCCGGTGATGCCGATGGTCGGCGCCAGGTCGGCGCAGGCGACATCGGACGCGTTGAACGGTGTTCCGAGTTGGCGCGACCACTGCACGGCGCCGCTCGAGGGGTCCAATCCGTAGATCCAGTTGGCTTCGGTCGCGACCAGCAGCGTGTTGCCCGACACGAGCGGCTGGGCGTAGACCTTGCCCGTGACGGCCGTCGAGAACTGCTGTCCGAACGTGCCACTCGACACGATGGCGGGCGAGAGCCCCGACTCGTTGGGATACCAGCCCGTCCGGGCCTGATCCGACTGCTGGTTGACCTGTTGGTCCGACACGTCCGCCGGGCTCGCCGTGGCCGCTCGGGCTGGTGTCGCGGCGCGGGCCGAGGTGGTGGCCCCCGTCCCGGCCAGGATCGACGCCACCAACGACAGGACAACAATGAAACCCAGCAGACCGCGCGCGCCAGTGGCGCCGTGATGACGATGGTGGAGCATCTGTCCCTCGAACTTGACCCGGTCGTGAAGTGCGGTGGCTTCGAAGTCCCGTGCCGGCCGCGGCGGCAGCTTAGGGGTCAGAACGGGATCACCGTCGTCGCGGCTCGCCCCCGCCGAGCGACGGCCTCGTGGTGGCCCTCAGGCGTCGTAGAGGTAGCGATCCCGCTCCCACGAAGTGACATGGCGGCGGAACTGCTCGAGCTCGTGGCGGCGGCCGGTCACCAGGTTCGACACCAGGACCTGGTCGAACGCGTCGGTGAGCACGTCGTCGGCGACCAGCGCGTCGAGCGCCTCGTCGAGGTTGCGGGGGAGCGGTTCGAAGCGCGAGGCGTAGGCCGGGTCGAAGCTCCCGGCCACCTCGTCGTTGGGATGGCCGAGCTCGAGCTCGGCCTCGATCCCGGCGGCTCCGGTCACGAGCAGGCCGGCGAGCAGGAGGTAGGGGTTGGCCGATGGATCGGCGCCACGGAACTCGATCGACGCATCGGGCCCCGTCGTGCTGCTGACCCGGATCAGCGCGGCGCGGTTGGCCGTTCCCCAGATGGCGGCGCTCGGTGCCTCGGGGCCCGCGTGCAGTCGTCGGTAGGAGTTCACCGTCGGCGCGGCGATGGCGCACAGCCCCGCCGCATGGTCGAGCTGGCCGGCGGTGAAGGACCGACCTTCGTCGGTGAGCGAACCCGAGTCGTCGATCAGCACGTCCCCGGCCCGCTGGTGCAGGTGCAGGCCCGAGCCAGGCCGATCCGACAGCGGTTGGGCCATGAAGGTCGCGGTCAGCCCTGACTCGGCGGCCAGACGACGAACCGTCTCCTTGGTGGCGACCAGGGCGTCGGCCAGGTCCAAGGCGTCCAGTGGTCCGATGTCGAGCTCGTACTGGCCCGGACCCCCCTCGTGGTGGGCTGAGGCGACCGGTACGCCGGCCCGCACCAGCTCGTCGGCGGCCGCCTTCACGACGCTGAGCCCGATCCCGGCGCTGTCGTCGAAGTACCCGAACTGGTCGACGGGCTCGCCGGCCCGGTCGAGCAGGTAGAACTCGAGCTCGGCGGCACCGGTGAACACCTCGGCCAACTCGCCGGTGGCGTCGATGGCTTCGACCAGACCGGTTCGCGGGTCGCCGGGCCAGGCCGATCCACCGGGGGTGAGCACCGTGCACACGACTCGGCCCTCGCCGCGTCCGTGATCGATCAGCGTCGCCGGGTCGGCCAGCAGGCGCATGTCCGATTCGAGGTAGCGCGCCGGACCTTCGAGTGACGATCCGTCGAAGAGGATGCCGACGCTGGTCGCCTCGGCCAGCCGGCTGGCGGGCAGGGCCAGGGCACAGTTCGTGCCGAACACGTCGACGAAGGTCAGGTTGACCCACCTGAGCCGGACCGGGTCCGACCCGTGGTCGACGTTGGCGGCGGGTGAGCCCGTGTTGGACGTCATCTGAACACCACCACCGAGAGGAAGATGATGAGGGCGACGACGGCGATGAAGCCGAGCGCGATCTCAGCGACCAACAACCAGAGTCGTTGGGCCGACTGGGCGGCGGCCATGCCGCCCATCGGAGCTTCGGGCGAGAGATCGATCGAGGACGGGTCGAGCGTGTCCAGACGATCGAGGTCGGCGAGCAGGTCGTCCGCCGTTTGATACCGGTTGTCGGCGTAGCGACGCATGGCCTTGCGGACGACCACGTCGAGCGCGGGCGAGACCGATGGGTTGACCGAGGTGATCGGCGTCGCGTCCTTGGTGAGGTGTCCGGCCATGACCGCCATCCAGTTGTCCCCCTTGAACGGGACCGCCCCGGTCAGGAACTCGTACATCATGATCCCCCACGAGTAGATGTCGCTGCGCGTGTCGCCCCGCTCGCCCTGGATCTGCTCGGGACTCATGTAGTCGGGCGTGCCCACGCCCTCGGTCAGATGCTTCCAGGTCAGCCGCTTGGCCCCCTCGAGCAGCGCCGTGCCGAAGTCGGCGACCTTCAGCTGGTCGTCCGCGGTCACCAGCACGTTCTCGGGCTTGAGGTCGCGGTGGGTGATCCCGTGGCCGTGGAGGTAGGCGATCACCGACGCCAGCTGGTGACCCCAGTCGACGGCCAGGTCGGTCGGGATCGGGCCCTTGAACTCGCCCATGCGTTGGCGCAGGTTCTTGCCGTCGACGAACTCGAGCACCAGGTACGGCTCGGTGCGGTTCTCCTGGAGGTCGAAGCTGCGTTGCACGTTCGGGTGGTCGAGCGACCGGGCGATCTCGCTCTCGCGCTTGAACCGGCCGAAGATGGCGGGATCGGCGAACAGCAGCGGGTTCGGTGACTTGAGCACGACGACGCGGCCGTTGTCGGTGTCGAGCGCCTTGTAGGTCTCGGCGTACGCGCCCTCTCCGAGCTCCTCGAGGATCTCGAAGCGGTCGAGGCGCGCTCCCGGCTGGTGTCTCATGGGCGTGACCGGCGGAGGCGGAAGCGGCGACCGCCAGCCGGAGGGATGGGCTGGTCGCTGGTGAGGTGGACGACGACGGCCGAGACGTTATCAGTGGACTCTCGCTCGATGGCCATGGCCACGAGCCGATCGGCGGCGGCCACGGCCGTGGCCAGGCGGGCCGACGCGAGCTGCTCGCCGATCTCGGCGATCTCGGGCCGGGCGACGACGTCCCAGAGCCCGTCCGAGCACAACACGATCGTGTCGTGGCGCTTGATCTCCTGGCGCACGAGGTCGATCTGGACGAAGGGGTCGCCGCCGATGCTGCGGGTGAGCTGCGATCGGGCCGGGTGGTTGGCGGCCTGTTCGGCGGTGATCATGCGCATGCGGAGCATCTCGCCGACCCGCGAGTGGTCGTTGGTGAGCTGGGTGCAGGACTCGCCCCGCACGAGGTAGGCGCGGCTGTCGCCGACGTGGGCGATCGCGGCCTCGGTCCCGCCCAGCGCCAGACCGAGCAGCGTCGTGCCCATCCCCTGGCGTCCCGGTTCGGTCGAGGCGTCGTGGACGGCGAGGTTGGCCGCCCGCGCGGCGCCCTTGAGCAACTGCTGGGGCGATCCGGTCGAGCCCGAGGTGTAGGCCTCGATCAAGGCCTCGACCGCCAGGCGGCTGGCCACCTCGCCGGCGGCGTGGCCCCCCATGCCGTCAGCCAGGGCCAACAAGGGGCCGCGGTCCCACGAGTCATCGGGGGTGGTGAGCACGCGCGCCGCGACGAAGTCCTCGTTGTGGTCCCGGAACGGCCCCGGTTCGGACACCATTCCCCACGAGAACTTGCCCATCACCGCACCGGCGCGGATCGTGCCGTTGCCGGCCTCGGACCGTTCGGGCTCAGCCATCCGCCTGCACTACGGTTCGTCCATGGCCAACGACCCCAGACGCAAAGGCGGTCGGGTGACGCCCAAAGGGGGCGCGCCGGCCTCGTCGAAGGGCGGCGACGCCTCGGCCCAAGGCCCCGGCAAGGACGAACCCGTCGGCCAGGTCGGCAAGCGCCCGTCACCGCCCATCTTCCTGCTGCTCGTCGGATTCGCGTGGATCATCTGCGGAATCGTCGCGTTGTTCCTGTTCAAGCCGAGCTGGCGGATCGTCGTGGGCGTGGTCTTCATCGGCATCGGCCTGTTCTGGATGCGGGGTGCGATGGCCACCTATGCCCGACACGAGGAACGCTTTCGGGACGAGTAGCAGAGCGTACCCACCACGAACGTCACGAGGCCGGGTCGGTGGTTCCGGCCCGGCCTCGTGCGATGTGGCTGTCGGTTGGTGGATGTGATCGATCAGGTCACCGAGGCGGACGGCGCGGCCGGTGCCGCGTCCTCGACATCTCGCTTGGGCGCGTTCAGGTCGATCAACCTCGAACCTCGCATCCTGGGATTGGCCATCACCCACACCACGCCGATGATGATCCAGACGACGTCGGCGCCCAGGGCCTTGAGGTAGTCGTGCTTGACGGCCGCGGATCCGACCATGCCGAGGTAGATGACGGCCACCAGCATGGCCACGTTCATCAGACCTCCGAGCGCAGGCACGACGTAGTGCTTGCCGATGTGCTTGTCGTGGCGACTGGCGAAAGCCACGATGGCGATGAGGCAGGTCGCTCCGTACACCAGGAAGGTGCCGACGTTCGACGCAATCGTGATCTGGGTCAGGTTGTCGACGTTGTGCACGCCGTAGATGCCGATCAACGCCGACACGCCGGTCAGGATCCAGATGCCCGAGTGCGGCGTGGCGTGCTTGCCGTGCAGCAGGCTGAGGATGCTCGGCATCTCGCCGTCGCGGGCCATGGCGTAGGTGACGCGGACACCGGTGTTGAGGCAGGCCAGCGTGGTCCCGACCAGGGCGATCAGCACCGTGGCGGCGATGATCAGCGAGATCGTCTTGCCGCTGCCCGACCACATGATGTTGCCGATCCGCGTGGTCATCGTGCCGATCGGGGCGCCGTCCGCCGCCGAGGCGGCATAGCCCCGTAGCGGTGCGCCGCCGGCCGGGTTGGCGATCACCGCCGTGGTCTTGCCGACCACGAAGTTGGCGCCGAAGTACTCGAACAGGTAGCAGACGCCACCCTGGATCAGCAGGCTCAGCAGGATGCCGCGCCGGATGTCCTTCTGCGGGTTGATGGCTTCGGCCCCCAGCGCGGTGACCGACTCGAAGCCGACCAACAACAGGATGGCGATGGTCGACTGATAGAGCACGTTCATGAAGTTGCTCGGGATGATCACGTGGGCGGCGTTGGCCGCCTCGTAGCCGGCGTGGGGGTGTCCGGCGCGGAACACGATGAACAGGATGGTCATCAACACGAGGGTCGTGATCTGGATGACGTTGATCACGATGGCCGTCATCGTCGAGCCGCTGATGCCCCGATAGGCGATGTAGCCGGCGACCAGCGCGAACACGACGCAGACCACGGCCAACTCGCCGTAGTTGAGCGTCTTGCCGTTGGTCAGCGACGTGTAGATGTAGCCGAACAGCGTGCCGGTGAAGGCCACCATGATGCCGGGATAGATCCAGTAGTAGAGGTGGCTGATCCAACCGACCGACAGCTTGGCCAACCGCGCCCACTTGCGATGGTGCGCGCCCTCCTTGTCGAGCAGCGCCGCCTCGGCGAAGAAGTAGCTCGAGCCGGTGCCGGCGTCGGGGTAGATGCGGGCCAGCTCGCTGTAGCTGTAGGCGGTGAGCAGGGCGAGCACCAGGGCGAACAGCAGACCCGGCCACATCTCGCTGGCTGTCGACTGCGTCGTGTGGGGTTGGGTCAGGGCGGCCTGGACCTGGAAGGTGGTCCAGAGGAACGCGCCCGGCGCGATCAGCGCCATGGCGTTCACGGTGATCCCGGTGAGCGTGAGGCTCTTCTTCATCGTCACCGGTTGTTGGGCTGCTGCCATCGGTCACCTCTCGGAAGGCCCCGCGGCGAGCCGCGGCGGTTTGGTTCGGGGCAAGGGTGCGACAGGTCGCCGTTGACCTGTCGCGAACCTAGGAAGTGACCGTTTCCTGACGAGCACCGGTGTGTAACGGGTGCGTTAACAACCGCGTCATCTTGGCGAAACGCTAACGAATTATTAACGCCAGATATCTGTCATATACCCGCCCCGCAGGCGTAACGCTCGGAACATGGCGGCGAAACCGGCCTCTCGTACGTTCACGGACGCGTCAGACGTTCTTGTCGTGGTGGAGTCACCGGCCCAGTGTCGAGTCTCGGTCTCCGTCGTCGGGGAGGTCGTCGCGCACCGTCCGAGAAGGAGGAAGTGATGGTCCATCTGGTCACAGCGGTGATCAAGCCGTTCAAGTTAGAGGAGGTGAAGGACGCGCTCCGGAGCATGGGCATCCAAGGGCTCACCGTGGATGAGGTCAAAGGGTTCGGCCGCCAAGGCGGACACACCGAGACCTACCGAGGCTCGGAGTACAGCATCGACTTCCTCCCCAAGGTCCGCGTCCAGGTGGTGGTTGACACCTCGGACGTCGACAAGGTGGTCGACACGATCGCCGATGCAGCCCGTACTGGAAAGATCGGCGACGGAAAGATCTGGGTCACCGCCGTCGATCGTGTCGTTCGCGTCCGTACCGGAGAACGCGATCTGGAGGCCTTGTAGATGCTGACCTTTGCCACACCCGCTGGGGCGGTCCGCCCGAAGAAGGATCCTTGGGCCGTCCGTTTCAAAACGAACATCAAGGACAAGGAGTGTCGGCGCTACTTCTGGGTCTTCCTGGCCGGCAAGATGATCGGTGTCCTCACGGTCGCCGCCATCATCTACGTGTTCATGAAGTTCTTCGGTGGTCACGCCTTCGCCACGACCACCGATCCGACGAACATCACCGGCAAGGTCACCAAGAACGAGACGGTGCAGATCAACGCCATCAACACGACATGGACGTTGGTCACCGCCTTCCTGGTGTTCTTCATGCAGGCCGGCTTCATGTTCCTCGAGGCGGGCTTCGCTCGCTCTCGTGAGGCCGTGAACGTCCTGCTCGAGTGCATCGTCGACACGTGCCTCTGCGCCCTGCTGTTCTGGGCCTTCGGCTTCGCCTTCATGTTCGGCGTCGGCAACGGGTGGATCGGCCACACGTGGTTCTTCCTCAACAACCCGCCGACGACCTACACGCCGTTCGGCACGGGCGTCGCGTTCTACGCCTTCGTGCTGTTCCAGTACGCGTTCGCCGACACCTGCTCGACGGTCACGTCTGGCGCCATGGTCGGTCGCACCGGCTTCGTCGGCGACCTCATCTACAGCATCGGCGTGTCGGGCTTCATCTACCCCATCCTCGGCCACTGGGTCTGGGGTCCGGGCGGCTGGCTCGGCACCTGGACCCACCCGCTTCCGTTCCACGACTTCGCCGGCTCGACGGTCGTCCACTCGATCGGAGGTTTCATCTCCCTGGCGGGCGCCATGGTGCTCGGTCCGAGACTGGGTCGACGGTTCAAACGAGACGGCGGCGGCATGCTGCCACCTCACGACCTGACCGTGGCCGCGGTCGGTGGTGTGATCCTCTGGTTCGGCTGGTACGGCTTCAACCCCGGTTCGACGTTGAGCGCCATCGACTACGGAGGTATCGGGCGCATCGCCCTCAACACCACCTTGGCCGCATCGGCGGCGGGGTTGTCAGCCATGTTCATCATGTATCCCATGGTCAAGAAGTGGGACCTCGGGATCAGCATCAACGGGTTCTTAGCCGGTCTGGTGGCCATCACCTGTCCGTGCTACTGGGTCAACCCGTTGGGCTCGGTGATCATCGGCCTGGTGGCCGGCGGTGTCGTGATCATCGGCGTCGAGCTGCTCGAGTACCTGCGCATCGATGACCCGATCGGCGCCTGGCCGGTCCACGGTCTGTGCGGCATCTGGGGCACGCTCAGCCTGGGCTTGTTCGCCACCGGTCAGTTCGGAGCGAGCTCGGCCCTGGGACCGATCAACGATCCCGCGGTCAAGGGCCTGTTCTACGGAGGTGGTGGCAAGCAGCTGCTCGCCCAGTTCATCGGGAGCGCAACCATCTGTGTGGCGACCTTCGCCATCGCCTTCATCATGTTCAAGGTCATCGACGCCTTCGGGATCCTGCGGGTCTCGAAGGAAGGCGAGCTCGAAGGTCTCGACCTCCACGAGCACGGCACGGTGGCCTACCACACCGAGTTCGGCTACGGCATGAGCACCACGTCGCCGCCGAGCGAGGACGGTTCATCGGGTGGCATCCATTCCCCGAGCAAAGCGGGGTCATCCACGTAGGGCCGAGCGGGGCGACCCGCGAACGAAGATGACGGTGGGCCGGGAGCAGATCCCGGCCCACCGTCGCGTCACCGGGCCCGTCGGTGCCAGGACCGCGATGCTCAGGAACGAGCGATGCTCAGGAACGAGCGATGCTCAGGAACGAGCGATGCTCAGGAACGAGCGATGCTCAGGAACGAGCGATGCTCAGGAACGAGCGACGGCTGGAGAGATCTCGCGGGTGTCGAAGCGACCCGCCTGCAGATCGTCCAGCACCCGATCGCCCAGCACCGTGAGCTCGGGCTCCCCGCCGATCTCGTTGAGCGGGACGCAGAAGGCGGTGAGCTCGGCCGGCATGGTCAGGCCCATCGACTCGCCCTCGTTGATGACGACCCGGGCCTGCTCGAGGTACTCGATGGCACCCGTCTGATTGCCCTGACGCCACTCGAAGCTCGCCGAGCGGGCCGCCACCAGCACGGCGGCGGCGGCGGTGGTCACCGAGGGACAGACCTGCCAGAGCTGTTCGGAGATCGCACGTGAACGTCGCAGATCGGTGCGGCCGACTTCGGGGTTGCCCATGGCCGCCAGCACGTCGCTGCGGGTGACCAGGGTGTCGATCAGCGCCAGGGCGACCTGCGGGGTGGCGTTGTGATCGTGCTTGGCCCACTGGCGCGCCCGCGTCGCCGTGCGCACCGCTCGATGGGCGTTGATCACGGCCTCGTCGGGGCTCTGGGTCAGCAGGAAGCGGGCCAGCATGGCCTGGGCCCGGGCTCGGGCCAACAAGATGGCAGGGGACTCGTGGGTGCGATCCGACTGGCGCCGGTCGACCTGGTCCTGCTGCTCGACCCGGAGGCGCTCGGCCTGCTCGGCCGCCTTGGCCCGGCGCTCGGCGGCCTTGGCCCTGAGCCAGTCGGTGCGCCGCTCGAAGCGGTTGTCCTCGGCCTGGTCGGTGAGGTCGATGACGTCGGGGTCCACGTCGGGCTCGGTCAGCGTCGGCCGAGGATCGGTGAGGTCGATGATGATCTCCGGGGGCTCGGCTCGGTCGGCGACGGGGCCGGCCGCCGGGGGAGCCACACCGGCCGGCGGCACGGCGACGAACTCGATTGGCGGCGTCATGGCCGGATCGGTCAGGTCGACGAAGTCCGACGTCGACCGCTCCGCCTGCTCGTCCACGGCCACCAGGTCGAGGGGCTCGCTCAGCAGGGGTGCGGGCTCGGGCTCGTCGCCGCCCGGCGCCGGCTCGAAGATGCGCTCACCGACGTCGACCAGGTCGAGGGCTTCACCCGCGGCAGGTGGCGGCGGGAAGAGGTTCTCGCCGACGTCGACCAGATCGAGGGGCTCTTGATCGACCCGACCGCCGGGCTCGGTCGGATCCGAGTCGCTCAGCTCGATCAGATCGAGCGGCTCGGATTCGGCCCGCGGCGCCTGGGTCGTGATGCCGGCGATGTCGATCTGCTCGATGAGGTCGGAGTGCTCCTCGTGGTCGCCTCCCTGTTGGGCGCTGACAACGGCGTGTGGCGCCTGGGTCATGCCGGCGCTCAGCCGCTCGGCCCCCGCGGTCTGCTGCGTGGTCTGGTTCGCGGTCAGCACGTTGAGGAGCCGGGTGGCGGCCCGCTCGGCCGACGCGATCGACCGGCGGGTCTTCGGATCGTGGTCGTTGTGCTCGGCGTAGCGCGAGAACTCGAGGGCGACCTTGCACGACTCGATGGCCTCGGACTGCTCGCCGATGCGCTCGTGGACGGTGGCCGCGTGCACGAGGGCGGTGATCATGAACCGCACGTCGTCGCCGGTGCACTGCTCGGCGGCGATGGCGTCACGCCGGGCGGCGGCGGCGGCCGCGGTCTGACGCAAGGAGCGTTGGAAGTCGTCCTCGTCGAAGGCGATGGCGGCCAGCCGGGCGTGGCACTGCGAGCGGGTGCGGTGGTCTTCGGCGTCGGTCGACCGCCAGGCCGGATCGGCGAACGGCCCGAGCTTGCCGAGCGCTCGCAGGTAGGTCGCCTTGGCCAGCTTGGCGTCGCCCCGGCGCAGGGCGGCCTCGGCTGCGGCAAGGGTCGCGGTGGCCGGTTCCGCGTCGAAGACGGCCGGACCGTACGCCTCGCTGTCGTTGTGTTGCCAGCGTGCCACTCGCACTGTTCCGTTCACCCCCGCAGAGCCCTGGGAAAGTCTCGCTGGCCGGTCCAGCGACGCCGTACCCCGGGGGGAACGGCGTACTGGGCCAGCCTAGGCCAAACGGCCTAGCAGCGCCTCTGGAGAGCATTCCACGCCCTGAGCAGTGAATCAACCGCCCAGCGTGGTTTATTGGCTGGCGTCAGGTTCTGTTCAGGCGGGGTCAGGGTCGGGGAGCGAGGCCTGGACGGCGGCGATCTTGGAGCGCAGATCGGTGTCGTCACCGGTGAGGTCCTCCATCCACAGCCCGAGGGCCTGGCGGATGATGGCGTCACGATCGCCGCTCATGACGGCGGTGGCTGACTCGCTCTCGACCGCGCTGATGGCGGGCTCGTCCGACGCCTGGATGCCCTCGCCGCCCTGGAGCTTCGAGTAGGCGATGGCGCCGAGCACGACGATCAGGGCCAGGCCGGCGATGACGAACCGCACGTTGTTGTCCTTGAGCGACAGGATCGCCGGGAGCACCAGCAGCGACACCAGGTTCATCACCTTGATCAGCGGGTTGAGCGCTGGTCCGGCGGTGTCCTTGAACGGGTCGCCGACGGTGTCGCCGATGACGGCGGCGGTGTGGGCCTCGGACCCCTTGCCGCCCTCGTTGCCGTCCTCGATGTACTTCTTGGCGTTGTCCCAGGCGCCGCCCGAGTTCGACAGGAAGTTGGCCATGAGCTGTCCGCTGACGATGGCGGCGGCGAGGAAGGCGCCGAGCGCCAGGTAGCCGATCCCGAAGCCGATGATGACGGGGGTGAGCACGGCGAGCAGGGCCGGGGTCGCCAGCTCACGGAGCGATGCGCCGGTGCAGATGTCGATGACGGCGCCGTAGTCGGGCCGCTCGGTGCGGGCCATGATCCCGGGCTTCTCGCGGAACTGGCGCCGAACCTCCTCGACCACCGTGCCGGCGGTGCGGCTGACGGCGCGGATGGCGAGCGAGCTGAACAGGAAGGCCACGGAGCCACCGATGAGCAGACCGATGAAGGTCTTCGGGTCGGCCACGTTGATCTGGATCAGCTTGGCCAGCGTGCCCGAGGCTTCGGCCGCGATGACCTGGGTCGCGTTCGAGCGTCCCTCGGGCGATGGTCTCGACGTAGGACGAGAACAGGGCCACCGCGGCGATGACGGCGGATCCGATGGCGAACCCCTTGGTGACCGCCTTGGTCGTGTTGCCGACCGCGTCGAGGCTGACCATGATCCGCTCGGGCTCGCCCTCGAACTCGCCGGCCATCTCGGCGATGCCGGCGGCGTTGTCGGCCACCGGGCCGAAGGTGTCCTCGGCGACGACGATGCCGGTGGTGGCCAGCATGCCGATGCCGGTGAGGGCGACCAGGTAGAACGAGAAGCCGATGTTGCCGCCGCCCAGCACCAGGGCGACGCCGATGGCCACGGCGATGGCGACGAGGGCCCAGACCGCCGACTCGAGCCCCGACGAGATGCCCTCGAGCACCGTGGTGGCCGGACCGGTGCGGGCCGCCCGGGCGATGGCCTGGACCGGGTTGGTCTTGGTGGACGTGTAGTACTCGGTGATGCGCGAGGCGGCGAAGCCCAGCACGACGCCGGCGACGATGGCGCCGAACAGCCGGGCGCCGGGCTGGCTGAGGCGGCTGCCGGCGGGATTGCCGACGTAGAGGAACGCGATGAGCGCGGCGCCCACGATGGCGATGGCCTGGGCGGTGTAGATGCCCCGGTTGATGGCCTTCAGGGCGTCGGTCTCACCGGCCCGTCCGCGCACCACGAAGATGCCGACCATCGAGGCCAGCAGGCCGATCGAGACGACGGCCAGCGGGAAGATCAGGCCTTTGGCCGCCTCGTGGCCGCCGTTGAGGCCGATGGCGCGGAAGGCCGACACGCCGAGGATGATCGAGGCGACCAGGGTCACGGCGAAGCTCTCGAACAGGTCGGCGGCCATCCCGGCGCAGTCGCCGACGTTGTCACCGACGTTGTCGGCGATGGTGGCCGGGTTGCGCGGGTCGTCCTCGGGGATGCCGGCTTCGACCTTGCCGACCAGGTCGGCGCCGACGTCGGCCGCCTTGGTGAAGATGCCGCCGCCGACGCGCAGGAACAGGGCCAGCAGCGAGCCGCCGAACCCGAACCCGACCAGGATCGACGAGGCCGTGTTCTGGAAGATCATGATGATGACGGTGGCGCCGAGCAGACCCAGGCCGGCGGTCAGCAGTCCGGCCACGCCGCCGGTGCGGAAGGCCACCTGCAGGGCGGCGGGGAAGTTGCTCTGGCGGGCGGCGGCCGCCGTGCGCACGTTGCCGCGTACCGCCAGCCACATGCCGCAGAACCCGATGGCGCCCGAGAAGAGGCAGCCGACGACGAAGGCGATGGTGCGGAAGGCGCCGGCCTGGCCGAAGGACAGGGCGATCCCGCCGGTCTCCTTGGTGATCTTGGTGGACGTCACGAACACGACGACCGCGAGCGGTACGACGATGATGGCGATGGTCCGGAACTGACGCTTGAGATAGGCGGCGGCGCCTTCCTGGATGGCGCCGGCGATCTCCTGCATCTCGTCGGTGCCGGCGTCTTTGGCCAGCACGCCTCGCATCAAGATGAAGCCGAGGATGAGCGCGATGACCGCGACGGCGGCCGAGAAGCAGAGCCAGGCCCATTCGGTGCTGCCCAGCGTGAAGACCTGAAAGCTCCCCTCTGCAAACAGGCTGGTCATGGAACAGGTGCCTCCTCATCGTGAACGGCGCGGTTGGCGTCGCTGCTCTGAACGGCGCGCGGGCCGTCTGTTGCCCCCACGGCACGGTCGCCGTGTCTCGCTGTGCTGATCGGTTGGACGAAGATCTGACGCGCGACCCGCTCGCCGAGCGTGCGGTCCTCGCCCGCGACCCGCAAGACGATAGGGCCATCGAAGGGGTGCTTCTCGCGGACCTCGATCTCGACGCCGGGACGCACGCCCAGGCCGTCGAGGAAGCGGACCACGTCGGGCTCGGTCGAGCCGGGGACGGCGACCTCGGCCACGTCGCCGGCCTCGAGCTCATAGAGCGGGGGCAAGGCAGGGATCTCGTCCTGGGCCGGCTCGGGGATCGGGAAGCCGTGCGGGCAGGTCGTCGGGCGGTTCAGGGCCACGAAGAGGCGGTCGGTCACCTCGTCAGGCAGATCGTGCTCGAAGGTCGGAGCCAGTCGATCGGCTTCGTTCCAGGGGTAGCCCAGCATGTCGGCGAGGAAGCGCTCGACGATCCGGTGGCGGCGGATGGCAGCGACGGCCAGCCTCCGACCCGGACGGGTGAAGCGCACCCCGTGGTAGGGCCGGTGGTCGACGAGTCCCCGATCGGCGAGCCGCTTCACCGCCGCGGTGACCGTGCCGGGTGTGACCCCCAGGGTCTCGGCCAGGACGCCCGTGTGGGCCTCGGGCTGATCCTGGGTGTGGCGATAGATCGCCTTCAGGGTCTCCTGCTCAGATTTCGTGAGGTCGTTGATCATGGATTTGATTCGACGAAATATCGGTTCCGATCGGAGGGAGATTCCACACGCGCTCGGCCCTGGGTGTCAAACCCGCTGCCGCTCGGCGCCGAATCGTTGTCGATTCGACGAGAAGTACACGCAGCGACACGCGTGTAGATCGCGACGAATCTGCATCGAATCGGCGCCAAGCGCCACGACCGAGATGGGTCTCACCGGGCGGGGTCGCACAGCGGCGGAGAGCCGACGGCGCCTCGCCCCGGTGGGGTCAGCCGACGGCGCCCTCGGCCACCAGCCGTTCGAGCAGCAGCTCGGGCTGCTCGCGCTCGAGGCGCTCGACCCAGTACTGGCTCTCGAACAGGGCGAGGATCGTGCCATCGGCGCGTCGCAGGACCCGCACGCCGCGCATGCCCTTGAGCGCCTCGGCGCCGGCCTCGTCGGTGCGCCGGGCGAGCCGGTAGGCGGTGGGGGCGAGCTCGACGGGCGCCCCGAACTCGTTCTCGAGCCGATGGACCGCCACCTCGAACTGCATGGGCCCGACTGCGGCCAGCACCGGAGCCTGGTCGCCGAGCTCGGGATCGCGCAGCACCTGCACGACCCCTTCCTCGTCCAGCTGGGCGATCCCCTTGCGGAACTGCTTGAACCGGCCGGTGTCGCGCACCCGGGCCACGCTGAAGTGCTCGGGGGCGAAGCTCGGGATGGCTGGGAACTGCACAGGTTCGTCCACCCAGAGGCTGTCGCCCACCCGGACGTCGTTGGCGTTGACCAGACCGACGACATCTCCTGGGAAGGCCTCGTCGACCGTCTCTCGGTCCTGGCCGAAGACCTGATGGGCGTACTTGGTGTTGAAGGGCTTGCCCGTGGCCCCGTGGGTCACGACCATCCCCCGCTCGAAGCGGCCCGAGCACACCCGCAGGAAGGCGATGCGGTCGCGGTGGGAGGGATCCATGTTGGCCTGCACCTTGAACACGAACCCCGAGAACGGCGAGTCGAGGGGGCGGGGCACGGCGTCGACGTCTTCGCGGGGCGACGGCGAGGGCACGAGGTCGATGACGGCGTCGAGCAGCTTGCGCACGCCGAAGTTGGTCAGGGCCGACCCGAAGAACACCGGCGTCGACTCGGCGGCCAAGAACGCCTTGCGGTCGAGGCCCGACCCGGCCCCGTCGAGCAGCTCGAGCTCGTCGGTCGCGGCGCGCCACGCCGGTCCCTCGTCGGCGGCGGCCCGTTCGGGATCGACCAGCTCCTCGGGAGCTTCGGTCGCGCCGCGGGCGACCCGGGTGAACCGCGTGAACAGGCCGTCGCGCCGATCGACCACGCCTCGGAAATCACCCGCGATGCCGACCGGCCAGGTGACCGGCGCCGGCTCGAGGTCGAGCTGCTGGGTCAGCTGGTCGAGCAGCTCGACCGGGTCGAGGCCGGGCCGGTCCCACTTGTTCACGAAGGTCAGCAGCGGCAGGCCGCGCTGGCGGCAGACGTCGAACAGCTTCAGGGTCTGCGGTTCGATGCCCTTGGCCGCGTCGAGCACCATCACCGCCGCGTCGGCCGCCGCCAACACGCGATAGGTGTCCTCGGAGAAGTCGCGGTGACCGGGGGTGTCGAGCAGGTTGACGACGTGGTCCCGGTAGGGGAACTGCAGCACGGTCGAGGTGATCGAGATGCCGCGCTGCTGTTCGAGCGCCATCCAGTCCGACGTGGCCGAACGCCGACCTTGTCGCGCCTTGACGGCGCCGGCTTCGTTGGTCAGGGCGCCGCCGTAGAGCAGGAACTTCTCGGTGAGGGTGGTCTTGCCCGCATCGGGATGGGAGATGATGGCGAAGGTGCGCCGTCTGCTGGCCTCCGATGCGGGACTGGTCATCGCATCAGGCTAACGGTGGGGTGGCGGCACCTGTCACCAGGCGGGTCGCGCCCTGGGCGCGACTAGATCGAGTCGTAGACGGCGGCGAAGAGGTTGGCGCTGCGGGGATCGCCGGCCAGGCCGACGTCCATGCGGTTCATGACGTAGCCCATGGCGACCTCGGCGTCGGGATCGGCCCAGCCGACCGAGCCGCCCGCCCCGAAGTGGCCGAAGGTGCCGGGTCGGAACGGCATCAGGGTCGACGGCACCATGAAGCCCAGACCGAACTGGATGTCCATGTCCATCAAGACCACGTTCGGGCCTGACGTGCGCTGCGTGCTGGCCATCTTGACCTGCTCGGGCCCGAGGATGCGCACCCCGTCGACCTCGGACACCATCGACGCGTACATGCGGGCCAGCGAACGAGCGTCGGTCACCCCGTTGGCCGCCGGGATCTCGGCGGCGCGCACGGCTCGACTGTTGAACACGTTGGCGTCCTTGAACGCTCCGCCGGGCGCGCTCAGGGCTTTGCCCAGCTTGGTGTCGGGCCCGGTGAACTGCTCCATCATGGCCTTGACCGCTTCGTCGGTCGGCGCCTCGGCGACGATGAGCGGCGCGACCCGGCTCTCCTGGTCTTCGGGCAGCCCGATCCAGAAGTCGAGCCCGAGGGGCGCGGCCACCTCGTCGTGGAAGAACGTGCCCAGGCTGCGACGCCCGTCGATCCGGCGCACGACCTCGCCCACGAGCCACCCGTAGGTCGTGGCGTGGTAGCCCTGGGCGGTTCCGGGTTCCCACTTCGGGGTCTCGGCGGCCAGTGCCGCGACCACCGGGTCCCAGGCCAGGGCCTCGTCGAGGGTCATGGTGCCGTCGATCCACGCCAGCCCGGCCTGGTGGCTGAGCAGGTAGCTCACCGGCATGGACTCCTTGCCCGCTGCCGCGAACTCGGGCCAATAGGTCGCCACCGGCGCCTCGACATCGAGTCGACCGTCCTCGGCCAACTGGTGGGCGCACAGCGCCGTCGCCCCCTTGGTGCTCGAGAACACGAGCACCAAGGTGTCCTCTTCCCATGCCCGTTCGGTCGCGGCATCGCCGATGCCACCCCACAGGTCGGCGACCTTCTGGCCGCGGTGGTAGGCGGCGAAGGCGGCCCCGACCTCCAGGTTCTGCTCGAAGTTGGCGGTGAAGGCGTCCCGCACGCCCTCGAACCCTTTGGCGGTCCAGCCCTGGATCTCGGTCATGGCGCCAAGGTACCCGAGCGACAACATGATGGTCGCGGCCGTCGACGCCGGCATCGGCCTCCGAAGCCGGCCTCGGTCCGCCGGTAGGCTCGCCCGGATGGCCGTGACCACCGATGTCGTGACCTATCCGAACGCCCGGCGTCCCGACCGCCAGCGTTTCGTCTCGTCGAGTGGACTCGAGCTGGCCGTGTACGAGTGGGGCGACGAGGCCGCTCCGCCGCTGGTGATGGCCCACGGCGGCTTCGACTTCGCGGGCACGTTCGATCTGTTGGCGCCGCGGTTGGCCGACGCCGGCTACCGCTGCATCGCCTGGGACGCGCGGGGTCATGGCGACTCGGACCGTGCCGTGCTCTACAGCTGGGGCGGCGACCTGCGCGACGCGTTGGCCGTGCTCGACTCGGTCGGCGAGGCCCCGATCCCGTTCGTCGGCCATTCCAAGGGCGGCGGCATCATGCTCGAGCTGGCCGACGCCTGCCCCCACCGCGTCTCCCATGTCATCAACCTCGACGGGCTGCCGTCGAACAACAACTGGCCCGACGTCTCTGACCGTGAGCGGACGCGCATGGTGCAGACCGAGATCGCGGGCTGGCTCGATCATCGGCGTCGAGCGGCCGACGGTCAGCGCAAGCCGGGCACGATCGACGAGCTGGCCGAACGGCGAGCCCGGATGAACCCGCGCCTCGACCGCGACTGGCTCCGCTACCTCGTCACCATCGGCGGCCGTCACGACCCCGACGGCTGGCGCTGGAAGATCGATCCGGCCCTGCGCCTCGGCGGCTTCGGGCCCTGGCGGCCCGAGTGGTCGATGCAGCGCGTCCCCGGCATCGGCGTGCCCTTCCTCGGAGTGCTCGGGCTCGAACCCGAGGTGATGGGTTGGGGCACTCAACCCGATGATGTCGTGCCCTACCTGCCGCCCGGCGCCGAGTTCGTCGCCCTCGATGGCGTCGGCCACTTCGTGCACATCGAACAGCCGGAGGTCGTGGCCGATCTCGTGCTGGAGTTCTTGGCGTGAGCTCCGGCACGACGACCGACCCGAGCCCCGTGACCATGCTGCGCCACGGGCGGGCGCAGCTGGCGTTGCACCACCTGCGCGAGGGCGACGGTCGACCCTTGCTCATGCTGCACGGGTTGGCCGAGCGCTCGCCGATCGCCGTGCCCGCTCACCTGGCCATGTGGCCCGGCCCCATCCACGCCCTCGACTTCACCGGCCACGGCCGCTCGACCGTCCCCGCCGGTGGCGGGTACACCGCCGAGGTGCTCATGGGCGACGCGGACGCGGCGGTGGCCGAGCTCGGCCCGGTCACCGTCGCGGGCCGTGGGCTCGGCGCCTACATCGCGCTGCTGATCAGTGGTGCTCGCGCCGAGCAGGTCCGCGGGGCGATCTTGATGGACGGGCCCGGTCTGGTCGGCGGAGGCATCCGGCCGGCGTCGCCGCACGTCGCGCTCTACGACGATCCGGCGGGGACGCCGCCGGACCCCTCGGCCTTGGCCGAGCTGTCGCGCGACGTGCGCCCGCCGGACTACGCCGTCGAGTTCGTGCGCATGGCCGTGCAGACGTCGGGCCTGGACAAACCCATCGCCGTGACCGCGGTGGTGCGGCCCGAATGGTTGGCGGCGGTGGTCGCCGAGTTCGGGGTGGCCGAGCTCACGGTGGCCAAGGCGGTCGAGCTCTACGCCTGACCGCCCGCCTCGTCCTCGTCCTCGGCCTCGGCGAGGATCTGGTAGAGCGCCCGGCGAGCATCGCTGAGCACGGTTTGGGCCCGGGTGATCTGGCCGGGGGATCCGGCGTGGATGACCTGGGTGAAGGCGGCGGCCAGTTGGCTCATCTGCTCGGCCAACGCCCGGGCGCCGACGGCTTGGTCGCCGCTGAGGTCCCACGGCGCCTGGACGCGCTCGCCGAGCGCCTCGACCTGTTCACGGCCGGCGTCGGTGAGCTCGTACACCCGCTTGCCCTCGGCCTTGTCGGCCCTGACCAGACCCTCGTCCTCGAGCGCCTGCAGCGTCGGGTAGATCGAGCCGGGGCTCGCCTGCCAACGCCCGCCGCTGCGCTCGGAGATCTCCTGGATCATCTGGTAGCCGTGCATCGGCTCCTCGTTCAGCAGGGCCAGGATGGCCAGGCGGACGTCGCCCCGTGAGCGTCGGGGTCCGCCATAGCGGGGACCGCCGAACCAGAGCGAGCCGCCGGGACCGCCGCGGGGCCCTCGTCGGGAGTAGCGCCGACCGGATCGGTCGCCGTCGGGCCAGCGTCGGCCCCGTCGCCCGTCACCGGGCCAGGCATCGTCAGCGAACGGCCAGCCGCTGCCTTCGTGGTTTCGGCCCCGCCCGTGGCCGTGTTCGTGCTGGGCGCGGGGATCGGTCTCGGCGCTCTCGGCGCCTTCTGGGTTGGTTCCCATCTGGAACTCCTCTCCGGCGGTCCTCCCGCCGGTTCGTCCTATCTACGATGAGTCACGATATATCGCCGACATAGCTCTGACAACCCCCAATTCGGAAACGCACCCGACCCACCGACCCACCGACCCAACCCACCGACCCACCCCGCCAAAACCCCGCCGTTCCGGCGCCGTGACGGGCACCGGTGGGGTCACGCGACGGCACCAGAATCCGGTGGGAGGTGGACGCGGCGAAGCCGCTCATCAGTGACACCCGGATGGGCGGAGCCGCTCGCAGGGAGGCTCGCCGACCGGAGAGCCAAGCGGGTCGCCCCTGCTACCAGATGTGGTGGGTGCCGAGCAGCTCGCCGGTGTCGTGGTCGGTGCCGGGCCGGGCCATGTGGAACCCCTGGGCGCGGTCACAGCCCAGCTCGCGCAGGCGGGCCAGCTGGCCGGCCGTCTCGACGCCTTCGGCCACCGCGCTCAGGCCGAGCGTGTGGGCGAGGGTGATGATGGCGGTGACGATGGCTGAGTCGCCGTTGTCCTCGTCGAGCTCCTCGATGAACGAGCGGTCGACCTTCAAGATGTCGACTGGGAACCGGCGCAGGTAGCTGAGCGACGAGTAGCCGGTCCCGAAGTCGTCGACGACGAGCTTCACGCCCAGCGAGTGGAGCTGCGACAGCGTCTCCTGGGACATGTCCACGTCGTCCATCAGCACGCTCTCGGTGATCTCGAGCTCGACCAGCCCCGGGTCGATGCCCGTCTCGGCCAGGACCGACGAGACGTCGCTCACCAGGTTGGTGTGGCCGAGCTGGCGCCCCGACAGGTTCACCGACACGCGCAGCGGGGGCAGCTGGGGTACCGACGCCTGCCACCGCTGCACCTGGCGGCACGCCTGGTCGAGCACCCACGCGCCGATGGGGACGATCAGTCCGGTCTCCTCGGCGACGGTGATGAAGTCGTCGGGGTTGAGCAGCCCGCGCTCGGGATGCTCCCACCGCAGCAGCGCCTCGATGCCGTCGATGGCGCCCGTCGTCAGCTCGATGATGGGTTGGTAGTAGACGCGCAGCTCGTGGCGTTCGAGGGCACGGCGCAGCGCCGTCTCGATGTCGAGTCGATCGACGGCGCTGGCGCGCATGGCGTTGTCGAACAGCTCCCAGCGGGCGCGGCCTCGATCCTTGGCGCGGTACATCGCGGCGTCGGCATCACGGATGAGCGTCTCGGGATCGACGTCCACGTCGTCAGGGCAGGCGATCCCGATGCTCACACCGACGAACACCTCGGTCTCGTCGACGATGAAGCGCCCGCTGATGGCGCGGTCGACGCGCTCGGCCACGGCGACGGCGTCGGCCTGGTCGAGCACGTCTTCGCAGAGCACGACGAACTCGTCGCCACCGAAGCGCGCCACGGTGTCGCCCGGACGCAGGGCCAGGGCCAGGCGATCGCTGATGGCGATCAGCAGGTGATCACCCAGGCTGTGGCCCAGGCTGTCGTTGACGACCTTGAAGTGGTCGAGGTCGAGGAACAGCACCGCGACGCGGCGGCCGTGCCGGCGGGCCCGGGCCAGCGCGCCGTCGAGCCGGTCGATCAGCAGGGCCCGGTTGGGCAGGCCGGTCAGGGGATCGTGGGTGGCCTGGTGGGCCAGGCGGTGCTCGAAGGCCTTGCGCTCGCTGAGATCGTGCATGACCGACGAGTAGTAGACGTGCTCGTCCTCGGGATCGGTGTGGCGCAGGAGCTGGGCCCACACGGGCATCACCCCACCTTCGTGGCGCACGAGCGACAGCTCGCCGGACCAGCTGCCCTCGGTCTCGACGATCGGGATGATCTCGCTGGTGAGGCGCTCGAGCACGGCGGCCGGGACGACCTCGGCCACGTGCGGGACGTTCGCGTCGGCCGCGACCCCGACGAAGCGCTTGGCCGCGGCGTTGAGGTAGAGCAGGTTGCCGTCGGTGTCGGTGATCGCGATGAGATCGGCCGTGGCCTCGAAGATCTCGATCAGCCGACTCATCTCGCGCTGGGACTGCTTGCGGTCCGTGATGTCCTCGATGGCGCCGATTGCGCCGGACGGCCCTTCGTCGTCGAACAACATGGCCGTGCGCAGCGACACCCAACGCACCTCGCCGTCCCGACGCCGCACGCGGAACTCGGTGGTCATCCCGCGTGGGTTGAGCGTGTTCACGTGGCGGACCGGGTCGAAGAGCCACAGGTCGTCGGGGTGGATGATCTGGCGCCAGCCGTAGCCCAAGGCGTCGTCGAGCGACAAGCCGGTGATCTCGGTCCACCGCTCGTTGACGTAGACGCACGAGCCCAACGCGTCGCGCTGATAGATGCCGGTCGGCGACGACTCGGCCAGCGAGCGGAAGAGCCGTTCGCTCGACCGCAGGGCCTCGAGGGCGTCCTGACGCCACTGGACGTCGCGAAGGTTGATGGTGATGTCGACGATGCGGCCGTCGGGGTCGACGACGGGCGCGCCGGCCACCTCGATGGCCTGCCAGCTGCCGTCGGCGCGGAGGAGTCGCAGCGTCACCGGGTCGACCTGGTTGACGTCGTCGAACGCGCTGGCCAGGCGCTCGACGGCCAGATCGACGTCGTCGGGATGCACGAAGTCGAAGGCCGAGCGATCGATCATCTGATCGGGCGTGTAGCCCAGCATCTCCTCGACCACGGCCGACATCCACGTCACCGTGCCGTCGACCGTCAGCGAACCGATGACGTCGGGACTCGAGCGCAACAGGTGCTCGAAGCGCGTCTCGGCCTCGAACGCGGTCGCCTGGCCGGTGCGATCGGTGATGTCGGTGAAGCCGACGGCCACTCCCCCGAGAGCCGGATCATCGATGCGGTTGACGGCGACGATCTCGAACCAGCGGTAGGTGCCGTCACCGTGCACGGCGCGGGCCTGCCACGTGACCTGCGAGCCGGGCGTCTTCAACAGCTCGCCCCAACGCTCGCGCGCCCAGGCGCGGTCGGCGACGTGAAGGCGGTCGATCGGGTCCTGAGAGGCGTACTCCTCGGGCGTGAACCCCATCACCTTCTCGACCGACGGGGCCACGTAGAGGACCCCACCCCCGTCGTCGAGCAGGGCATGGCACTCGGCCGTCGCGCATGCGATCAACGCGCCGTCGCGCTCCCGATCAGCATCGCTACCGCGGTCGGGCGCGGCCGGCTCCATCTGTCTCATGGTATGTACGTCGGAACGGCCGGCCACGTTCTGAGCTTCGTCATTCACCTCGTTCGGCACCTGGACGTCCTGCGCTGGCCTCGGCCCTGATCTCGCCGTCGGACGCGGTCCCGGACGACGCCTCCGGGGGGCTCGAGAGATCACCGTCGAGCTCGGCCACGATCCGGGTCACCTCGAGCCGGGCCTCCTCGACGCGGCCCCGGCACAGCTCGACCAGGGTGGCGGCTCGCTTGACGCGCTCGGCCAGCCGGTCGATGTCGACCTCGCCGTCCTCGAGCTCGTCGAGTATGGCCTCGAGCTCGGCCATCGCCTCGGCGTAGCCGGGTTGTCCCGTGTCGTGGTCCACGTCATCGCTCATCGTCGGGTTCCACCCATCATGCTGGGTCGGCCTCGGCCGAGGGGGGAGGCTCGACGACCTGGCTGTGCGCCTGACCACCGGCCAGCGTGGTGACGAGCACGGTGCCGACCGACACCTGTGCCGGATCGCGGACCAGGCGACCGTCGGCCGTGCGCGTGATCGACCAGCCTCGGGCCAACGTGGCGGCCGGGTCAAGAGCGGCCACGCGTGCTTCGAGCGAGGCCAGGCGGAGGCGTTGGGGCTCGAAGGCTCGGGGTGCGGCCCGGACCAGTCGGCGACGCCGGTCGTCGAGGCGTCGCCCGGCTACCGCGACCGCAGCCCCGCCCGCCCGGGCCGCGGCCACCTCGCGGCGGTCGACCCGGGCCCGCTCGGTGTCGAGCGCGTCGACGGCCCGACGGGACACGTCGCGCCACATCCACTCGATCCGCTGATGGAACTCCTCGGCCAACCCGACCAGATGGGCGGCGCAGGCGGTGGGCGTCTTGCAGGCCACCTGCGCCACCTGGTCGGCCACGCTGGTGTCGATCTCGTGACCGATGCCGGTCAGCACCGGCACACCGGCGGCGGCGATGGCCCTGGCCAGCAGCTCGCTGTCGAAGGCGGCCAGATCGGTCCGTGATCCCCCGCCCCGCACGATGGCGACGACGTCGACCCCCGCGGCCGTCACCTGGGTCATGGCCCGTGCCACCGACCGGTCGGCCCCGCGGCCCTGCACCCGGGCGTCGGCGACGACCACCGAGAAGGCGAGTCCGCTGGTACCCAGCTCGTGCAGGAAGTCGGCCTCGGCCGCACTCCCCGCACTGGTCACCAGACCGATGCGTTGGGGTCGCGGCGGAAGGGGACGGTCGGCGTTGCGTCGGAGCAGGCCCTCGCTGGCCAACGCCAGGAGGATCCGCTCGCGCTCGCTGGCCAGGCGGCCGAGCGTGTACTCGGGATCGATCGCCGTCATCTTGAGCTGCAGCTGACCTTGCGGTCCGTAGACGCCGAGCCGACCGCGGATGCGGATCTCGACGCCGTCGGTCATGCGCACGCCTCGGACCCGCTTGAGCGTGGCGTTGACCCCGACCTTGTCCGACGCGAACAGGGTGACGGCCAGGCGCGGCGACGGGTGGGGCTCCCGTCGGGCCAGGTTCGATCAGGTGGAAGTAGACGTGACCTGAGGCGGGCCGGCTCAGCGAGCTGATCTCGCCCCGGATCCACACCTCGTCGGGGAAGCACACGTCGAGCGCGATCTGCACGGCCGCCGTGAGCTCGCTGACCCGCAGGGTCGGCTCCTGCTCGACCGTCGGTCCGATCGGAAGTCGGGGCTCGTCCACCCGGGCGACCGTAGCGGGCACCGGTGCCGTCCCGGTGGGTCTGCGGACGGGCGCGACCTCGTCGGGCTCGGGCGACCCCGTTCGGCCCGGCGGGGTCGGCGCTGCGCGCGCTCCGCGGTGGTCCGGGCCGTCCACGCGACCGACGGCCACGGTCCGCTGACGCCCGGCCGGGCGACGCGCGCCCAGGCATCGCCGGGCGGGCGGGCTCGGGGCGCCACAATGGAACCGACCACCGTGCCCTTTTTCACCTCCGCCTGACCGGTGCACAGAGTGGCCGTCCTCTACGATCCGCCAGCCCGCTCCCGCCCTCCCTCGCCTGACCTCGGAGCCCACGATCAACGAGCTGTCGCAATTCGCGGTCGATCCTCCGACGGAGGGTGTCCATCAGCATCCTTCCGAGGAGCAGATCCACGGGCTCTGCGCTCTGATGGATCAGTCCTCCGACGCCCTGATGCTGAGCGCCACCGTGTCGGCCAACCCCGTCCCACGCGTCTGCTTCGTCAACGAGGCCTTCACGCGACTGCTGGGCTACGGCCTGGACGACATGCTCGGCCGCTCCCCGAGCGTCCTGGTCGGGACCGAGACCGATCTGGCCATCATGCGGCGCGTCGAGACTGGCCTCCGCGAGTGCGAGGTCGTCACGGTGGACGTCGTCCTGCACGATCGCGACGGGAAGCCGGTAGCCGTCGAGGCGACCTACGACGTGCTCCAAGCCGAGAGCGGGACGAGTTGGCTGCTGGCCAGCTTCCGCGCGGGCATCGACACCGACGACGCCGCGGCCGCCCTCCGTCGCAGTGAGCTCTGGGCCGAGGCACTGGTGCAGGGCAGCTCGGACCTGGTGATGGTGGCCGATGACGAAGGGGTCATCCGCTACGCCAGTCCCGCGCTGCGAGAGGTGCTCGGCTATGACGTCGATCAGTTCGTGGCGCGACCGTTCATCGATCTGATCCATCCCGATGATGCGGTGCGCACCCCTGGGGTCTTCGACAAGCGCCCCGTGACGCGCGGCGGACGCAGCCACGAGTACCGGGTGGCGCACCGCGACGGATCGTGGCGCGTTGCCAGCCTGCGCGTGGCCGATCGACGCAACGACCCCGCGGTCCGCGGCTACGTCGTGAACCTGCGCGATGTGTCGGACCGCCGCCGGGCCGAGGACCTGCTGGCCGAACAGGCCGGGCTGCTCGAGGCCATCGCCAAGGGGGCGCCACTCGAGATCACGCTCGACAAGGTCGTCGAGATGCTCGAGCGGCGCATCGACGGCGTGCGGGCCATCATCGGACTGCTCGAGGCCGATGGGGTCATCCGCGCCCGGGCCGGTCTGACGCTCGATGCCGAGCTGATCCGCTTCTTCGACGACATGCCGGCCGACCGGGGGCCGGGCGTCGAGCTGCGCGACGGGGTGGGCGAGCTGTTCCAGTACGACCTGGTCGACGACCCGCGCCTCGGGAGCGCCGCCGAGCTGTTCGAGCGGCACGGTTTCGCCCTGGCCCGCGACGCGCGGCTGCGCGCGCCGAGATCGGGTGAGCTCGTCGGCGCCCTCACGTTGCTGCACCACGAGGCGGCCGAGCTCAGTCCCGCCGATCTCGATCTCGTCCAGCGCGCCGTCAACATGGCGTCCATCGCCGTCGAGCGCCATCGCTTCGAGACCGAGCTCGAATACCAGGCGCTCTATGACCCGCTGACCGATCTGCCCAACCGATCGCTGCTGCGTCACCGCATCCAGGAGGCGCTCGACCAGATCGCCACTGGTGACGGCGACGGCGACGATGGTGGCGCAGGGGGGGTCGCGGTGCTGTTCCTCGACCTCGATCGGTTCAAGGTGGTCAACGACGCCGAGGGCCACGCCATGGGTGACCTCGTGCTGAAGCAGGTCGCGACCCGTCTGGCCGCGCAGCTGCGCAGCGGCGAGACCCTGGGCCGCTTCGGCGGCGACGAGTTCATGGTGGTGTCGGTCGGACAGCGCGACGAGGACGCCGCCATCAAGGTCGCGGCTCGCTTCGCCGAGCAGCTCCGCGAGCCGCTGGTGCTGCCCGAGGGCGAGGAGGTGTTCGTCGCCGCCAGCATCGGGATCGCGTTCTGCACCGACCCGAAGGTGTCGGCGGAGTCGCTCATCCGCGACGCGGACGTGGCCATGTACCGCGCCAAGGACCAAGGTCGCAACCAGTGGGTCGTGTTCCAGCCCAACCTCGACCAGCGCGCCGTCGAACGCCTCGCTCACGAGCGGGCCCTGCGCTCGGCCATCGACGGTCACCAGTTCGAGCTCTACTACCAGCCCCTCGTCCAGCTGGGCGACGGCGCCATGACCCAGGTCGAAGCGCTCATTCGCTGGAACCGTCCCGGTCACGGGTTGGTCATGCCCGAGAGCTTCATCCCGATCGCCGAGGAGACCGGGCTGATCGTGCCCATCGGTCTGTGGGTGCTCAGCGAAGCCGTCATCCACACCGCGGCGTGGCCGACGCTCCCGAACGGTGAGCCGATCAAGGTCGCCATCAACCTGTCGGCCCGTCAGCTCGCCGATCCCGAGCTGGTCGAGGTGGTCGCCGACGTGCTCGATCTCACCGGCCTCGACCCGGCCCGGGTGTGCTTCGAGGTGACCGAGAGCGCGCTCGTCCAGGACGTCGATCATGCCGTGGCCGCCCTCAACCGACTCCGAGGCCTGGGTGTGCGGATCGCGATCGACGACTTCGGCACCGGCTACGCGACCCTCGACTACATCCGCCACTTCTCGATGGCCGACTACCTGAAGATCGATCAGGCCTTCGTCGAGGGCGTCGATCGTCCCGGTTCGCAGGAGGCGGCCATCGTGTCGGCCGCCGTCGCCTTGGCCAAGTCACTGGGCTTCACCGTGGTGGCCGAGGGGGTCGAGACCCTCTTCCAGATGGAAGCGCTGCGAGAGCTCGACTGCGATCTGGCCCAAGGCTTCCTGTTCAGCCGCCCCCTGCCCCACGCCGACGCCATCGAGCTCCTCGCGTCGCGAGAGGTCTGAAGCCCGACGGGAGCCACCGGGCGCGGGCTGCCGACCGGATTACGGTGGGCGGATGCCAGGGGCGGGCTCGAACCGATCGATGGCCACGCTGGCCATCGGCGTGGTCATGATCCTGGTGGTCGCAGGCGCGACTCGCTGGCTGGGCACCGTCGACGTGGCCGGCGCGCCCGGCTCGTCGGCCGCGGCGCGGTTGGCGTCGGACCTCGTGCGGTTGGTGTTCATCCTGACGTGCGTGGCCGGCGCCATCTGGTGGGTCATCGCCGCCCTTGGGGGGTTCGCGCGGACGCCGGGCGCGGCGACGGTGAGACGCTCGCCGCTCGAGCGGCTCCTCTCGATCCTGATCGTCGTGGCGATCCTGGGTCTGGCGTGGCTCGTCGCCCACCTCTTCATCCGCCCAGAGCACGCCGCGCCCCGATCCGTGCCCGGCGGTGCGCCCGGGACCACGACCAACCACCACACCGTGGCCGGCGGGAGCGCAACCGATTGGAGGCTGCTCTTGGCGTTGGTGGTGGTGGTCGGGGCGGTGGGTGCCTTGGCCATGCTGTGGTCGAGGGCGTCGTCGCGCCGAGCACCGGACCTGGCCGCGGCCGGTACGGGTCCAGCCGCCTCCGCTGGCGCCGCCCCGGCGTTGTTCGACGCCGGAGGGCCGGATCCGATGGCTGAGCCCGATCCGCGGCGGGCCGTTCTGGCCGCCTATCAACGCCTGCTGACCGTCCTGGCGCGCCACGATCTCGGTCGGCATCGATCCGAGGCTCCCTTCGAGCACCTGAACCGGGTGCTGGGCCGATCGCCTGAGGTGCTCGCCCCCGCCCGGGCGCTGACCCGCACCTTCGAGGTGGCCCGGTTCAGCGATCACGAGATAACGCCGGCGACGAGGGACGAGGTGCTGGCCTCGTTGCGAGCCGCCGTCGGTGCCCTCGAGGGCCGGGTGCCGTGAGGGCCCGCTCGGCCTGGGGGCTGGCCGCCCTGGCGATGGTCCCGGCCACCTTCGCCGCCTTCGTCGGCGCAACGACGGTCGTCGTGACGGGGCTGGCGATCGTCGGACTGGTCTTGATCGTGTCTCGAGTCGGGCGCCGGATCTACGGCGAGCGCACCGACGCCCGCGCCCCGCGCCTGTTCGAGTCCGTGCTCGAGGGTCGCCCGGTCGAAGCGACGAAGGTGCCGCGCGACCTCGACCGGCTCGAGACCCTCGTCGCCGCCCGGAGCCGCACGGCCGGTGGCGTGCACTTCTGGGTGCGGCCGTTGATGCGCGACATCGCCGTCTTCCGGATCGCGTCCAACGGAGATGACCGAGAAGGAGCAGCCGTGCCCGAGCCGTTGTGGGGCCTCATCCGTCCAGACCGGCCTGAACCCGTCGATCGCGCCGGCCCTGGCCTGTCCATGCCCGAGCTGGGCCGACTCGTGGACGAACTGGAGCAGCTGTGACCCTGACCATCGACGAGGTGGGCGCTCGCGCCGGAGCCGTGCTCGACGCGGTCGAGCAGGTCGTGGTGGGCAAGCGCGACGTGCTCGAACAGGTCTTCATGGGGATGCTGTGCAACGGTCACGTCCTGATCGAGGACGTGCCCGGCGTGGCCAAGACGATGATCGCCCGCAGCATGGCCCAGGCCACCGGGCTCGACTTCTCCCGCATCCAGTTCACGCCCGACATGCTCCCGTCGGACGTGACCGGATCGTCGGTCCTGCGACCCGACCGCACCCTCGAGTTCCGACCAGGCCCGATCTTCGCCAACGTCGTCCTCGGCGACGAGATCAACCGCACGCCCCCCAAGACGCAGGCGGCGCTGCTCGAGGCGATGGCCGAGCGGCAGGTCACGATCGACGGCGAGACGCACGCCCTCGACCGGCCCTTCGTCGTGCTGGCCACGCAGAACCCCATCGACTACGAGGGCACCTACGCCCTGCCCGAGGCCCAGCTCGACCGCTTCCTCCTCCGGATCTCGGTGGGCTATCCGGGTCGGGCCGACGAGTGGGGCGTGCTCGACCGTCGCCGCCGGCGCGGCACCGACGATGTGACCGTGTCCCCCGTGACCGATCGGGCCGGTCTGGTCGCGATGCAGGACGCCATGGAGCAGGTCCAGGTGTCCGACGCCATCGGCTACTACATCGTCGACATCGTGGCGGCGACGCGCCGCCATCCCGGCGTCGAGCTGGGCGCCAGCCCGCGCGGATCGCTGGCCATGTTGGTGGCGTCGCGCGCTCGAGCGGCGTTGTCGGGACGCGACTTCGTCACGCCCGAGGACGTCAAAGCGGTCGCCCTGCCCGCGCTGTTCCATCGCCTCACGTTGCGACCCGAGCTCTGGGTGCAGGGGGCTCGGGTCGACCAGGTCGTGCAGGAGTGCCTCGACGGCGTTCCCGTCCCCGTGGACGATTCGGCCTCGTCCGGCGGACCGCGGTGAACCAGGTCGTATCGATCCGCCTGATGGTCTATCTGGTGGCGGGGGTGGCGCTCATGGCGGCCGGCGCCGCATCGGGGCGCGGCGGGCTGGTCGCGTTGGGCGCGCCCTTGGTGCTGGCCGTGCTCATCAGCACGGCGCGCCGCCCGGCCCAACCGGCGTCCGGTCGGGCGCGCGTCGATCTCGACGACGTGGCCGAGGACGACGAGATCGCCCTGACCATCGACCTCGTCGGCCGGCCGCACCAGACCGTCGAGCTGGCCTTGGTCGTGCCGTCGGGCGTGTCGTTGGTGGACGGCCATCAGGCTCGGCAGCTGCGCCTGGGTCGCAACGGTCGGCTCTCGACCCGGATCGCGATGACGGCGGACCGCTGGGGTCATCACCGACTCGGAACCTTCGTGCTGAGGTCGGGCGACCCGCTCGGGCTCGTCGCCGTCGACCGCGTCGTGGACGATCCGGCCACGGTCCGGGTCCGGCCCCGGACCGAGCACCTGACCACCTCGATCCTGCCGTTGCGGACGCGTCCGGCGTCGGGCAACCATCCGGCCCGGGTCGCCGGTGCCGGGATCGAGTTCGCCGGCATCCGCCCCTACCAACCCGGCGATCGGGCTCGAGACCTGAGCTGGCGAGCCAGCGCTCGTCGCGACACGGCCATGGTGATCCAGCACCATCCCGAACGCAGCGGCGATGTGATCCTCTTCGTCGACACCTTCGCACCCGAAGGTCTGGACGAGACGATCAGAGCGGCCGTGACCGTCGCCCGCCACCAGCTGGCCGACCGCGACCGGGTCGGCTTGGTGGTGTTCGGGGGGACGCTGCGCTGGCTGCGCGCCGGTACCGGCGGTCGCCAGTTCCGTTTGATCGCCGACGCGTTGGTCGACGCCCGGGCCGTGGCCAGCTGGGCTGCTCGCGACGTGGCGACGATCCCCCCGAGGATGTTGCCGACCGGCGCGTCGATCCTGGCCGTCACGCCGCTCATCGATGAGCGAGCCATCGCCGCGGTGGGTGATCTGCGTCGCCGCCGCTACGAGGTGAGCGTGATCGAGGTGTCGCCCAGCCGGTGGACGCCCGAGCCGGGCGACGACGTGGCGCGACTGGCCCTACGGCTGTGGCGCCTGCAACGGGCCACGCTGCGAGGCCGGTTGGCCGGCGTCGGGGTGCCGGTGGTCGAGTGGCACGAAGGTGTCCCGCTCGAGGTCATCATGCGCAGACTCGAGGGCTTGACCACGAGGAGGGCCCGATGGCTCGCGTCCTGAGCACGGCCGTGTTCGTGCTCGGATCGATCCTGGCCGCCGCGCTGATCGGCGCCGGCGTCGTGTTGGTGGTCGCGACCCACCTCGCCCCCCCGTCGGCTGCCGTCGTCGGGGTCGGCGCCCTCGTGGTGTCCGAGCTGGGCGTGGCCGTCTCACGGGCGGTCAGGGTGGCCCCGATCGGCCGCGGCACCCAGCTCGACCGGATCGTGGTGCTCGTCGTCGTGGCCGCCACGTCGATCGTCGTGGCGGCGGTGGCCGTGCCGGTCGCCCATCCCCGGCGGGGCGGCATCGTGATCGGCGTTGCCGGGGCCGTGGCCTTGGTGACCCTCGTCGGCCTGCAGGTGGCTGGCGGGCGCTCGTCCTCCGCGGATCAGCCCTAGCCGACGCACTTCTTCTTCTACTACTTCCTCTTCCTCCGAACCTGTGCCGTCATAGGTCCCCCGGGGCGCGCGTTGCGGCCCAGGTTCAGCGGGAAGGGGGCGCGGTCAGGAGGTCGGTGCCGCTTCGGCGGAGGGCTCGGTCGCCGTGGCGAAGGCGCTCCACAGGTGGGCGTACTCGCCGTCCATGGCCAGCAGCTCGTCGTGGCTGCCCTGCTCGACGATCTGGCCTCGATCGATGACGAGGATCCGATCGGCGCGCCGGGCGGTCGGGAGGCGGTGGGCGACGAGGATCGTCGTGCGCCCCTCGGCCACCGCGCTCATGGCCCGCTGCACGCGCGCCTCGCTGGCCAGGTCGAGTTGCGAGGTGGCTTCGTCGAGCAGCAGCACCGCAGGATCGACCAGTCGGGCCCGGGCCAGGGCGATGAGCTGGCGCTGTCCGGCCGACAACGAGCGACCCCGCTCGCTCACCGGCGCCAGGTATCCGCCGACCTGAGCGGCCACGAAGTCGTGGGCCCCGACGGCGCGGGCCGCCGCCTCGACCTCGGCATCGGTGGCATCGGGTCGGCCGTAGGCGATGTTGTCGCGGAGCGTGCCCGTGAAGAGGAACGCTTCTTGGGGGACCACACCGAGCTGGCGTCGGAAGGCGCCGAGATCGATGTCGCGCAGGTCGATGCCGTCCACGAGCACCTGTCCCTGGGTGGGGTCGTAGAAGCGGCTGACCAGCTTGACGATGGTCGACTTGCCCGCGCCCGTCTCGCCCACCAGGGCGACGGTCTCGCCCGGAGCGACGGTCAGCTCCACGCCGGCCAACGCCTCTGCGCCAACCGTGTTCGGGTAGCGGAAGTGGACGTCCTCGAAGTGGATCTCGCCCGTCAGTCGTCCCGGTGCGATCGGATGATCCGGTGGCGGGGTACCGCTTTCGATGGTGAACAGCTCCTCGATCTTGGTGGTCGACGCCGCCGCCTGCTGCCAGGTGTCGAGCACCTGGGACAGCTGTTGGATGGGGGCGAAGAACTGGTCGAGGTAGAGCAGGAAGGCGATCACCACAGCCGTCGTGACGGCGCCGGTGCGGACCATCTCGTTGCCGGCGGCCAACACCACGACCGCGCCGATGTCGGCCACGAAGAGGACGAACGGGAAGTAGAGGGCGATCAGCCGCTGTGCTCCGAGGCGGTCGCTCAGGTACCGCTGGTTGACGTCCTTGAACCCGCTGATGTTGCGGTCCTCGCGCGTGTAGGCCTGGGCCACCCGGACGCCCGACAGGCTCTCCTGGAGGTTGGCGTTGACGTTGGCGATCGAGTCGCGGGCCGCGGCATAGGCCACGCTCGAGCGCCGGCGGTACCACCAGGTCGCGATGATCAGCGGCGGGAGGACCGTGGCCGCGGCCAAGGCCAGGGGCGGCGACAGGATGATCAGGAAGATGAACACACCGATGCAGGTCAGCCCGCCCACCACGGCGTTGATCAGGCCGGTCTGCACGAGTTGTGAAAGGGCGTCGACGTCGGTGGTCATCCGGGTCATGACCCGGCCGTCCAGCTCTTTGTCGTAGTAGTCGAGTGAGAGCCGCTGCAGGTGGGCGAAGATCTTGATCCGCAGCGCGAACAACATCCGCTCGGACGTTCGCCCCGTGATCCACGTGTAGCCCCAGGTGACGACCCAGTCGAGCAGCACGGCGGCGAGGAAGAGCCCGGTGGCCCACCACAGCGCGTCGAGATCGTGACCCGACACGCCCTGGTCGAGGCCGGCCTGCACGAAGTACGGGCCGAGCAGCGTGAGGAAGGCGTCGACCGCCACCAGCGCGAACCCGAAGGCGAGCCAACGCATCCACGGGCGGACGAACTTGCGGATGTGGAACTGACCGGGCGTGAAGGTGGCGGCTTCGGCCTCGTCGACCTCGGGCTGGTCGTCGGCCGGTGGGAGCTTGTCGAGCGCGGCCAGCAGCTCGGGGGTCGCGGCCAGGGCCATGCCCAGGGCGCCTCCGGCTCCGCCACGGTTGCCGCCCGGCGGCCCGATGCGAGGCGTCGTGGTCGTGGCCGCCCGGGGCAGGGGAGCGTCGCCGGCGACGGGAGCGGCCCACGCCTCGGCGGTGATGGTGGCGCCCGCCCCGTTGCCGTTCGTGCCGTTGCCGTTGGTGCCGTTGGCGGTGCCGCCCGCCCCGTTGCCGTTCGTGCCGTTGCCGTTGGTGCCGTGGCCAGCCCCGCTGGTGTCCGGGGCGTCGGGGAGGGCCACGGTCAGCCGGTGGGCGTCGACGGGGTCGAGCTCGGCCAGCGCCTCGATGCCGTCGGCCTCCTCGAGATCGGCGATCTCGATCGCGGCGGCTTCGGCCGCACCCTCACCGTCGGCGCCCGCATCGCCACCGCGGTCGAACACGTCGTCGAGCATGTCGTCGAGCGCGTCGTCATCGGTCGACGGCCCGGCGAACAGGCTGCGATAGCGGCGATCCTGGGCCAGCAGCTCCTCGTGGGTGCCTTCAGCGCGCACCTTGCCGTGGTCGATCACGACGATGCGTTGGGCCAGCCGCAAGGTCGATCGCCGGTGGGCGATGAGGATGGTCGTGCGGTCGGTCATGATCGACCGGAGCGTTTCGTGGATGGCCTCCTCGGTGGCGGCGTCGACCGCCGAGGTGGCGTCGTCGAGGACGAGGATCCGTGGGTTGGTGAGCACGGCCCGGGCCAGGGCCAGCCGCTGGCGCTGGCCGCCCGACAGGGTGAGCCCGCGCTCGCCGACGACGGTGTCGTACCCCTCGGGCAGCTCGTCGATGAATCCGGCGGCGCCGGCCACGGCGGCAGCCGCTCGGACCTCGTCGTCGCTGGCGTCGGGTCGGGCGTACGCGATGTTGGCGCGGACCGTCTCGGAGAAGAGGAACGCCTCTTCGAACACGACGCCCACCTGGTGTCGCAGCGACTCGAGGGTCGCGTCGCGCACGTCGACGCCGTCGAGGGTGATCCGACCGGCGTTGACGTCATAGAAGCGCGGCAGCAGGGCGGTGACCGTCGACTTGCCCGAGCCACTCGTGCCCACGAGGGCGACGACCTCGCCCGGCTCGACGTGGAGGTTGAAGTCGTCCAGCACCGGGTTGTCGCTCGTGTAACCGAAGCGGACACCTTCGAACCGGACGTCGCCGCGGGCCGGCGGCAGCTCGATGGCGTCGGGCTTCTCGGTGATCAAGGGGTTGGTGTCGAGGATGTCGAGCACCCGCTCGGCGCCGGCTCGAGCCTGTTGGCCGATGGCGAACACCCCGGCCAGCATCCGCACCGGCGGGACCATCAACGCGACGTAGGTCATGAAGGCGAGGAAGGTGCCGGCGCTGATGTGGCTGCCGGCCACCAGCCAGCCCCCCAGACCGAGGATGGCGACCTGGGTCAAGGTCGGGATCGACGACAGGATCGGCGTGTAGTGCGCCTGTACCCGTACCAGCCGGGACCGCGACGAGTAGAGGTCGCGTGAGGCGTCAGCCAGATGGCCGAGCTCGCGGTCCTCCTGCCCGAAGCCCTTGACGACGCGCACGCCGCTCACGGCCTCGTCGACCACGCCGGCTACGACACCGGCGTGTTGCTGGGCATCCCATGTGGCCGGGAACACGGTGGCGCGCAGGCGGAGCGAGACCACCATGAGCAGGGGAACGGCGATCACCATCAGCAACGCCAGCGGTGGCGACAGCACGAACATGATGATCACCGACAGGATGACCATCACGATGTTGCCGGCCATGATCGGCAGGAACTGCAGGAGCGCCTGGATCAGGGTGACGTCCGACGAGGCGCGCGAGACGAGCTGGCCCGTGTGGAGCTGGTCGTGACCGGCGAAGTCAAGTCGTTGCAGTCGCTCGTAGATGGCGTTGCGCAGGTCGTACTGCACGTAGAGGCTGAACCATCCGCCGCGCCAGCGCCGGATGTAGGTCCACCAGAGCGACACGAAGGCGCACAGGACGAGTGCGGCCAGGAAGATGGTGATCGGCTGGTGGGCGATCAACCCCTTGTCGATGATCTGGCGTTGGAGAAGAGGCTCGATGGCGGCGACGATCTGGCTGGCCAGGGCCACTCCGAACGCGACGTAGACAGGGCCGCGATGGGCCATCATGAACGGCGACAGGCGCCGGATCCAGCCGCCACTGCCCGGTGGTCTGGGCTGGGGCGTGGGGCGCGATTTGGACAGCGCGGCGGCGCTGAGGCGGTCGTCGCGGCGCTCTCGCGTGAGCATCACCGCGTCCCCTCGTCAGCCTGGCGCCGTCGTTCGCCCTCGCGTTGGAAGGCTCGGCTGAGGGCAGCCAGACCGTCGATGACCTGCTGGCGGTCGAGGTCGTCGAGGTCGTCGAGCAGGGCGTCGAGCCTCGAGGTCGTCGCGGTTTGGGCCGCGTCGAGCGCGGCGCGACCCTCATCGGTGATCTCGAGGCTCACCCCGCGGCGGTCGCCGTCGACGGTCACCCGCCGGACCCAGCCGCGCTGCACGAGACCGTCGAGCAGGCCGGTGAGCGAAGGGCGGCTGACCCCGGTCATGGTGGCGATCCGTCCGGCTCGCTCGGGAGACGAGGCGATCAGCGACAGCACGCGGAACTGCGGCAGCGTCATGTCTTCGAGGGCGCGCTCGAGCATCCGTGCCCCGACCGCCAACGTCAACGCCGGCGCGCTCACGACCACATCTGGTTCCGAACCCATACCGTTAGGGTACCGAACAACATGCGGCGCAGCACCCATGCTCAGGGTTCTGGCGGCGATGGAGGGCGTTCTACGCCGTCGGATGCCGCCAGAAGCCGAAGGGGCCGAGCCCGGGCTAGCGCGAGCCGTTGGTCGAGCCGGCGCCGGCGCCGAGGGTGCTTCGGAGCGCCTCGGCTGCGCCCATGAGCCCGACGCTCTCGTAGGGAACGACGATGGTGGCGTTCTCGCTGTCGGCGAACTTGGCGAGGGTGTCGAGCTGGAGGATGGCCACGAGCGTCTGGTTCGGGTTGGCGTTGGTGATGGCGCCGTAGACGGTGGCGATGGCCTGGGCCCGACCTTCCGATTCGAGGATGGCGGCCTGGCGGGTGCCCTCGGCGCGCAGGATGGCGGCCTGGCGTTCGCCCTGGGCGGCGCGGACCGCTGCCTGGGACTGACCCTCGGCCACGTTGATGGCCGACTGCTGCTCGCCTTCGGACTGGAGGATCTTGGCCCGCTTCTCCTGATCGGCCTGCTTCTGGAGGGCCAGGGCCTGGAGGATCTGCGGCGGCGGGGCGATCTCGACGATCTCGATCCGGCTGATGCGGATGCCCCACTTGTCGGTGACGACCTCCATCTGCTCCTGGACGTCGGTGTTGATCCGCTCGCGCTCCGACAGCGCCTCGTCGAGGGTCATGGTGCCGATCACCGACCGCAGCGCGGTGCGAGCCAGCGCGTCGATGGCCACGTCGAAGTTCTTGACGCTGAACAGGGCCTGCTTGGCGTCGACGACCTGGGTGAAGATCGTGGCGTTGACGGTGACGACCACGTTGTCCTTGGTGATCACGTCCTGGCGATCGCCCGGGACGGGCACCTCGCGCATGTCGACGGTCTGCAGCGAGTCGACGAACGGCATGATGATGACCAGACCCGGCTCGTGGGTCTTGCGGTACTCACCGAGTCGCTTGACCACGCCGACCTGGCCCTGCTGAACGATGTTGATCATCGAACGCAGCACCGCCAGCCCCACCAGCACGATCAATGCGACGGCGATCAGTCCAGCGATCGGGGCGGCGCCCAGTTCGAGGATCATGGATTCTCCTTGTCCGCCCGATCGGGCGTCTGTTCGGGCCGAGGTTCGGGCAGGGCGACGGTCCCGTCGAGCGGCCACACCACCAGTGTCGTTCCTTCGACCGCCGTGACCAGCACTTTCGTCCCACCCGGAATGACAGAACCCGACCCGCTGGTGGCCAGCCAGCGTTCGCCGGCCAGGCGCACGTGGCCGACGCGGTCGATGTCACCGACCTCGTCGAGGGTGAGGACCTCTTCGCCGACGAGGGTCCCCGCCACGCCCCGGCCGAGCGTCCCGTGCTCGGTGTGCAGGTGGAAGCGCTTGCTCACCAGCGGGCGCACGGCGACGATGCCGACGGCGGCGACGACCACGGCGGTGGCCACCTGGAGCGGGATCGCCCCGGGGAGGAACAGGGCGACGAGCGTCGCCGCGAAGCAGCCCGCCGCCGCGAACAACGAATAGAACGCAAAGTGGTGGATCTCC
Source organism: uncultured Microthrixaceae bacterium (assembly GCA_963734965.1). Lineage (GTDB taxonomy): Bacteria > Actinomycetota > Acidimicrobiia > Acidimicrobiales > Acidimicrobilacustridaceae > UBA4742. The sequence continues at coordinate 2,504,033 of CAVTJK010000004.1, forward strand.
ACCGCGAGCAGGATGACTCCGAGAATCAGCCAGGCAATGACCATTGGCCCAAACCTTCCACTTCTCCGCATGCTACCGGCGACAGGGGTCCGCCGAGGAGGTATGAAGCCCGCGGCCGGCGGGTAGGAACGGCGAAGGCGTACCTGTCCCAGCCACTGATCCGCCCGAGGGTTCCCCATGACCGCCCGAGACGACGACCGAGCCGCCGGCGACGAGGCGGTCACCGACCGCCCGTCGCTCGACCTGAGAGACCGGGCCCCCGCCCCGACCACGGAAGGATCCGAGTCGGCCGCGGGGTCGGCGGCGGACGACCTGGACAACCCGTTCGCCCTCGGCGTGGCCGACAGCCCGGGATCGGGACCCGGCTCGACGCGGCCCGCGGCGCCGACGCGCCAAGCGGGAGCGGTCGCCGCCCCGCCCCTCGTCGACCCGGCGCCGCAAGCCGTGCTGGACCTGACCGAGGTCGAGACCCCTACCGACGAGGAGCTCGAGCGTCGTCAGAGACGCAAGCGGCGCGGCTCCTCCGATGCCAGCGCGGGGTTCCTGCCGACGCGCCCGGGCCGGTTGCGGATCGAGTCGGTGTTCGTCCGCCTCATCGCCACGGCCGGCGTGATCGGGATCGGCACGGCCGTGGGCGCCATCCTCGTGGCCAACGATGTCGCGGGCTGGATCACCGGTCTGGCGGTATCGACGCTGAGCGTGATCCTCGCCGCCGTCCTGTGGCGCTCCCGCCGCCTCTGACCCGGTCAGGCAGGAGCGGCTTCGCCGCGCACCAGGGTCCGGTAGAGGTCGGCGTAGAGACCACCGGTGGCGAGCAGCTCGGAGTGCTCGCCCCGCTCGACGATCCGCCCCTCGTCGAGCACGAGGATCTGGTCGGCCGCGGTGATGGTCGACAGCCGGTGGGCGATCACGATGGCCGTGCGGCCGGCCAGGGCCGTGGCCAGCGCCTCTTGCACGAGCGATTCGTTCTCGGAGTCGAGGTGGCTGGTGGCCTCGTCGAGGATCACCAGCGCCGGGTCCTTGAGCAGCATCCGGGCGATGGCCAGGCGCTGCTTCTCGCCGCCCGACAGGCGGTAGCCCCGCTCGCCGACGACGGTGTCGAAGCCGTCGGGCAGGGCGGTGATGACGTCGAGGATCTGGGCGGCGCGACAGGCCTCGATCAGCTCGTGCGTCGGTGGCGTCCGGGCGGGCGTAGCGCAGGTTGGCGCCGACCGTGTCGTGGAACAGGTGAGGGTCCTGGCTGACGACGCCGATGGCGTCGTGCAGGCTGTCCTGGGTGAGGTCGCGGACGTCGTGGCCGTCGACTCGTATGGCGCCTGACGTCACGTCGTAGAGGCGCGGGATCAGCGAGCTCAGCGTGGTCTTGCCGGCGCCGGAGGGCCCGACCAGGGCGACGAGCTGCCCGGGCTCGATGTCGGCGGTGACGCCCTTGAGCACGGCGGCGCCGATCTCGTCGGAGTGGACACCGACGCCGGGCATCTCGAGCGAGGCCAGCGACATCTCGCCGGGTGGCGGATAGCGGAACCACACGTCGTCGATCTCGAGGTGGCCCGTCGCGCCCTCGAGCTCGACGGCATCGGGATCGTCGACGATGGGATTCGTGAAGTCGAGGATCTCGAAGACGCGATCGAACGACACGAACGCGCTCATCACGTCGACACGGGCGTTGGTCAGGGCCGTCAGCGGTCCGTAGATCTGCGTGACGAAGGCGGCCATGGCCACGAGCGTCCCGACGCTCAAGGCTCCCGAGATCACCAGGTTGCCGCCGACGCCGTAGACGGCCGCGGTGCCCGCCGCCGCGACCAGGGCCAGGGCGATGAAGAAGGCCCGCCCGTACATGGCGCCCCGCACCCCGATGTCACGCACCTTGCCGGCCCGTGTCGAGAAGTGGTCGACCTCGAGGTCGTAGTCGCCGAACAACTTGACGAGCTGGGCGCCCGACACGTTGAACCGCTCGCTCATCTGGATGTTCATCGACGCGTCGAGCTCGAAGCTCTCGCGGGTGATCGACTGCATACGTCGCCCGACCCGTTTGGCCGGGAGGATGAAGATGGGCAACAGGATCAGCGCGATGACGGTGATCTGCCACTGCAGCAGGAACATGGCGGTCAGCGTGGTGGTCAGCACCACGACGTTCGACACGACCGATCCGAGGGTGCTGGTCAGCGCCCGCTGGGCGCCGAGCACGTCGTTGTTCATGCGGCTGATCAGGGCACCGGTCTGGGTCTGGGTGAAGAACCCGATCGGCATCCGCTGCACGTGGTCGAACAGGCGGACGCGCAGGTCGTAGATGAGGCCCTCGCCGATGCGGGCCGACCAGTAGCGATCGAACCAGCCCAGGGCCTGGGTGCTCATGGCCGCGGCCACGCTGATCAGGGCCAGGACGGTCACGGCCTTGCGATCGTGCTGGGGGATGGCCTCGTCGATGATCTGGCGCACGAGCAAGGGCGGCACCAGGGCGATCAGCGCCTCGAGCACGATGACCAGGACGTAGCCGCCCAGCATCCACTTGTAGGGGCGGGCGAACTCGAGTGAGCGGCGGACCACGCCCTTGCGCAGCGTGATGCCCTCGATCTTGCTCGGGTCCGAGCCCATGAGCATGTGGGGGTTCATCCGCATCATCCCCGCCAGGCTAGGGCTCGCTCACCGGCGCTCCTCGGCCTTGGCTGTGGTTCGCACTACACCTTGGTCGGGGAAAAGGACGAAACACGTGTGGCGCGATCGCGGGCGCCGACGGTCTAACCGGTGGGAGGTGGCACTCGGATGAAGGCGACGGCGTCGGATGAGCACGTGGCCTTTGCCTCCTTCGCCGCCGAGGCCGAGCCTCGTCTGCGCCGGGCGTTGGCCGGTGCGCGCCGGCGGGACGACGTGCCGGATGCCGTGGCCGAGGCGCTGGCCTACGCGTGGGCGAACTGGGACGCCGTCGCGGCCATGGAGAACCCGCACGGCTACCTGTACCGCGTGGCGCTGTCGAAGACCCGCAGTCGACGATCGCTCGAGCTTCCAGCACCCAGCGAACTGGGGTTGCCCGACGTCGAGCCCGGGTTGGTGCCGGCCCTGCTCGCCCTGACCGAATCACAGCGAGCGGCGGTGTGGCTCACCAAGGCCTGCGGGTGGACCTACCGCGAGGCGGCCGAGGCCCTGGGGATCTCGCCCTCGGCGGTTGGCACCCACGTCGAGCGAGGGATGGCCGCGTTGCGCGCCCAGATCGGAGACGCACCATGATCACCGATGCCGAGCTCGGGCTCGCCCTCACGCAGTACGCCGGATGCCTTGTCGGCGACGATCGTGGCGACCCAGCCCGACGCCGCCTCCGCGGCGTTTCGGCGACCGGATCGGCCCCTGACGGGGCGCGATCGGTCGCCAAGAGCCCCTTGGATGCGAGGGAACGGGTCCCGGTTGGCCTTGGCCGCCGCGATCGTCGTGTTCGCGCTGATCGCGGCCGCCATCGTCGTGATCGGCCGCCACGATTCGCCGCCCGCCGGAGCCCCAGGTTGGACGAAGCTGCCGGCCGCGCCGCTGGGGCATCGCGTCGTGCCGGTGGTCGTGTGGTCCGGCAAGGAGTGGCTCGTGTTCGGCGGCGAGAACAACACCGTTGACCCGGGACCGGCAGAGATCATCGGCTACGCCCCTGGTTACACCGCCCCGCCCACCACCGCCGCTCCGCCCGACTCGGATCCGTATCCCGAGGACGGCGCCGCCTACGACCCCGAGGCGAAGACGTGGACACGGATCCCCACCGTGGATCTGGGCGGCCGCCTGCCAACGACCGTTGCTCAGCCCGGGATCGCCGCTGACCGTTTTGGGCAGCGACTTGTCGGCATGCGCCCCACGGCCCAGTCGATTCCTCGAGAGCCGGGCCGGGCGGTGCGACCTATGACCCGAACACGAAGAAGTGGCTCTCGCTCCCAGCCATGCCCGACGACCTCAGTTGCGAGCCGGACGGTACGTGGCTCGGTTCAGTGCTGTACGTGACGGCCATCACTGCCGATCTCCACAACACCACGTTCGGGTCCTACGATCCGGCCACGCGGCGTTGGACGGAGCGCGCGGCTCCGCCGGCCGCCCCGCCCGCGGGCGGCGGCACGCTCGTCGCCTCTGGCGGTCGTCTGTACGACTTCGTCCCCGCTGAAGCCGCCAGCACGGAGCCGAACGGGCCGGCGGCGTCGCCAGCGCGCGTCGCTTCGTTCGATCCGCACACGGGTCGATGGGCCGTCGTGGCCACCCCACCTATCGACGCGCAGCAGCTGGTCGACGTGGCCGGGCGCCCGGTTGCATGGGATGGCTCGAGGGGCGCCGTTCTCGATGTCACCACGGGCACCTGGCAGGCGCTGGCCGCCATGCCGTTGGATCGTCGTGCCACGACTGTCGTGGCCGTCGGGTCACGCATGGTCGTGTGGGGCGGATCCCAGGCCGGGGATCAGTCTGACCCCACCACGCCTGTTCCCAGCTTCGACGACGGAGCGGCCTATGACTTCGCCACGGGAGCGTGGAGCGTGCTGCCCCTCAGCCCCATCTCGGGCCGGTTCGCCGAGGGCGTAGCCGGATCGTCCGACTCGATGTTCGTCTGGGGCGGATCCAACACCAGCCGATTCGGCCAACCGCTGGACGACGGTGCCATCCTCGAGTTCGGCTGACGCGCCGCCGATCAGACGCGGGCGACGGGGTCGGCGCCGGCGAGCAGCATCGGGAGCAGGTCGTCGATGTCGATCGGCGAGTGCCCGACGAGATCGCACGGGTCGAGGTCGGTGCACCCCGGCGCGTCCAAAGGCAGGCCGGTCGCATCGTGGCGACGCCGTTCGAGCGCGCCGTCGATGTGGTCGTACAGCCCTCGGTAGGCGGCGGCGCCCTGCTCGGCTGCGGGCCCGATCTGATCGCCGACCAGACCGGCGACCATGGCATCTGACCAACCGACGAGCTGTTCCCGCAGGGCCGGTGCGCACCAGGCGGCATCGCCGATCATGACGATGAGCAGCCAGGCCGCGGTATCGGTCACGAACCGGGCCGGCTCGTCGCGGTCGACGACGCTCAACAGGTGCGTGCACGCGTGGCGCACGGCCGGCGGAGGGATTGTCTCTCGGTCGAGGGTGGACGGCATCAAGCGGTGCAGCGACACGGTGTCTCCTGGATCGGCCGGCACGAGTCGCCGCCCGGGCGGCGCCCGCACGCCTCGCCCTCACCCGGGCGGCGAATCGACTGATGGATCATGCGGTCAACGCCAGGTCGTCGACGAGAGGCCGGTCCGACTCCGCCTGGGCCAACAGTCGCGAGGCGATCGGCGAGGCGATGTCGATGAGCCCGAACAGCTCGCGAGTCTCGAAGACCCGCACCTCGACCTCGCCGTCGGCCACGACCGAGGCGACGGCCGGAACATGGCTGAGGATCGAGCGCCCACCGATGTGGTCGCCCGGGCCGATCTGGTCGACCACGCCGCCGTCGATGCATCGGTTGGCCCGTCCATTGGTCAACAGGATGAACTCCCGGGCCTGAGCGCCCTGGCGCGCCAGCACGGCGCCGCCGGCCAGGGTCAGGGGCGTGCCCAGCCGGGCGATCCGGGTCAGCTCCCGCCGGCTGCAGCCGGCGAACAAGGGCAGTCCCGCCAAGCCCTCGATCGTCGGCAGCACTGCCGAGCTGACCCGGATTTCGCGCCGGTCCCGCACCTGGTGGAAGACATCGTACACAACGGTGTAGACCCGACGGGTGATGTATGATGCACGCATAGATGTACTATGTACATATCCCTGCCGGGGTGTCAATGGGAATGAGATGAAATCGCTCCTCCCCGGGCCGAGCTCCCGAATCCCAGGTCGGGGCCGGCTGGCGAGATCAGCCCGGCGAGCCGGCGGCCAGGTGAGCCAGGCCGGCCAGGCTGGGCAGGAACGTGTAGGCCCCGCCGACCGTGCGGACGAGGAGCGGGGGCCGCAGCTGAACCGTCTCGTCGGGATCACGCTGGTGATCCGGGCAGAAGACAAAGGGTGGGTCGAGGTCTCCGTGGTTTCCGACGAGCGGATCGTTGGTCCCCGTGATCCGCGGGTCCTGGAAACCGAGGTTGATCCAGTCGAACTGCATCGACTCGAACTGGGCGGCCAGGTTGGCGCACAGGAAGTTGCCGAGAAGGCCGCGAGCGGCGCTGGACGGATGGGACGGATCGAACGGCGGGCCATAGGGCATGCCCCGCCGGACGAGGCGTCGGGTCTGGTTGCTCGCCCGCTGGACGATGGTCGAGTCGCGAGGGTTGGCTCGGCGAACGTGGGCGCCGAGAGGACAGCGGTGGCCGTCGGGGTCGTCCGCGAAGGTCATCTCACCCGTCACGGGGTCCACGTCCGCCAACGGGGTGCCATCCAGATGGCGACCGCACAGCTTGGCTGCCACCAGGTCTGGGGTGAGGCCGGGCGCACTGGAGGCGTCGAGGAGGAACCGATGGAACGCCTCCACATCCTGCTCGAGCACCCGGAAGGCGTTGAACGTGCCCGAGCGGCCCAGGACATGGGGGGAGGGGATGCGCCAGTGGACATGAGCCATCGTGCTGGGCTGTCCCACGATGACCGTGCCGAGGGGCGAGTATCCGCCCTCCGCGACGGTTCCAGGACCTGTGTCGATGCCCTTGAAGCGCGGCTGGGCCACGCCGTCGACATAGCCGAAGTGCACCACCCTCGGGTCGCCGGCGGCCGCCCACTTCGTGTGATCGACGTCGGCCTCGCCGGTGGACGCGTTGGCCAGGGCCCGCCCGTCCCAAAGGTCACCGACCAGCGCGACGCCGCGGTCGGATCGGCCCAAGAGGTCCTGAGTGGTGTCGTCGAGATGCTCGGTCGTCGCCGCGTGGAGGGTGACGATGGCGTCGACCCGCTCGGGATGGTTGAGACCGCCCCGCCAGTGCTCGGGGGCGTTGGCCCCGACGTCGCCGATGACCGGCGCGCGCTCGACCATCCCCTCGCGGAACTCCGGTGGGAACGTGTCGAGCGAGGACGCGGGCACGCCCAGGGCGGCCAGTCCGTGGAACGTGAAGCCGATGTTGAGGCAGGTGCCGGGGTCGGGGCGGGTGGTCCAGCGCCCGCCCGCCGTCACGCGTGGGCCGGAGGAGCCGTCATCGATGAGGGCGGCGATCAGCGACTGCGCCTGCCGCCGATCCTGGATCTCCAGGACCAGATGACGCACCAGCGAGTAGCCGCTCCCGTACGCCCGCAGGATGTTGCCCTGGATCTCGGCGGCGAGGGCCTCGGGGTCGGTGGCGGTCACGAGGAGATCACCAACCGACTTCGAGCGCGTCGCGGATCTGGCTCGCCGAGAACCCGGGATAGTTGCGATACAGCCCCAACTGCAGATCCGGGTGGCGTTCGAACAGCACCAGGATGCGGCGCGGGAGCGTCGTCAGGTCGGGTGAGATGTCCGTGATGTCCCCAGGGAGCTGGAACGCGTCGTGGCGTTCGATCCACTCGGTGAACTCGTCGACGTGGAACCCGACGGGCAGGGGCGGGGGGTCGGCCACGAAGCCCATCAACATGTCGAAAGCAGGACCGATGGCGGCGATGAAGTCGCGCAGGTAGCCCGCCATGTCACCGTCGTAGATCGAGAACATGCACAGGTTGCGTCCGATGAGATCGAATCGGGCGAAGTGAACCGTGCCCACGTTGTTCAGCCCGGCCAGGATCTGGTCAGTGGCGCTGTAGAGGCCCTGGGCCAGCTGAGCGCGGACGACCACGCTTCTCCAGCGCAACGGCATGATGAGGTTCATCGAGCGCTGGAGGTTGTCCGACGGCGCCATCGAGGGACGCCGAGGCGGGACGTAGTCGGTCCCGATCCGCGCCCAGACCTTGGCCAGCGCGGCGCCGAGCAGCTGGTCCCGCATCGTGGCGATCGGGACGGCGGGCCTTCGTTGGGTCACGGGAGCCTCCGTCGAGCTAGGTTCATGCCCGGTGGTCAAGTCGGCTGAGTTGATCGACGACATCCTGAGGCTGTTCCCCGGGAACTGTCCGTGGACACGACCGGTGCACACGCACGGGATCGGTGGGCGCGGGACGTTCCGGGCCTCGTCGGTGGCGGCGTCCTACAGCCGCGCCGCGCACTTCACCCAGCCGAAGGTGGACGTCGCGGTCCGGTTCTCGAACGGCTCGGGCCTGCCGATCCAGCGTGACTCGTTGCCGGATGTACGAGGTATGGCTGTGCGCTTCTTCGTCAACGGCGATCACTCCGACTGGACCGACCTGATCTCGATGACGCTCCCGGTCTTCTTCACGCCAACCGTCCCCGAGTTCCGAGCGTTCGCCGCCGCGTCGATACCGAGGCCCAGGCCGAAGCAGTCGCGGCTGACCAAGCTGATCGCCAGCGTCATGCTGGCCCCTCCGATCGCCCCGCTCGACCCCGGGGTGACCACCTCGGGTGACCTCGGCGCGCTGGCCTACGCCGACGCCCACCACTCGTCGTGCCCGGCGGTGCTCGGTATGGCGGCACCGGTGACCGGCAGCTACGCCGGGGCGACCTACCACGCGGTGCACGCCTTCGAACTGACGGCGACTGACGGGACCCAGCGCTTCGTGCGCTTCTCCTGGGAATCCGAGGGCGGGCAACGGGTGCACAGCAGCACTTCGGAGGTCTACCTCTTCGATGACCTCCGCCGCCGGGTCGCGGCGGGGCGGGCGAGCTTCGTGCTGCGGGCCCAGGTGGCCGAGTCCGGTGACGACCTGACGGATCCGACTCGGGCGTGGCCGATGTCGCGTCGGCGCCTGACCCTCGGTCGCCTCGTGGTCGACGAGATCCCCGACGATCAAGCCACCGGGTGCGAGGACCTCGAGTTCGACCCGGGTCGGATGGTCGACGGCATCGCGCTGTCCGCCGACCCGGTCCTGCGGGCCCGCGAGGCCGTCTACGCCGCATCGGCAGCACGCCGCAAGCGGGCCCGGACCCGACCCAGGCCGTAGGTGGTCGCTCGTCCCGACGGCGGGCCGGGCTCTCATGGGTCGCACCACACGACGCTTCCGGTGGAATCGAGGGCGCGGCGAGCGTCGCGCTCTCCCAGCTCGATCGCGCCGGCGATGAAGTCGGGGTCGAACAGCAGGTAGCTCAACACCTCGCAGCGCTCGTGTTCTCGAGCGAACAACGTGCGAGGAAGGGCCCGTACCCACGCGAGGAGACCACGATGGCGGCCCCGTCCGCCCGCTATGACCTCGGCGGCCAGGTCGCCCAAGGTTCCCGACGTCTCGGGACCGGCGAAGAGGTAGGGGATCCGCTCCGACTCCGCCACGGGGGAGCCCACCGCGGTCGACGCAGGCGGCTGGTGAACCGGCCCCGTGGCCTGCTGGTTCCTGATCCTGAGCGTCTGGAGGTCCTCGATCATGCGATCGGCCAGAACCGCGTGCATCACCTGGGAGAGACCACCTGACACTCCAGGAGCGGGAGCCACGGGGTGACCGACGGGGGGCGGCAGATCGAGGTCCTTGGGACTGGTCGCCACGATGACCACTCGGTTGGCTCCGAGGACCAGCGCCGGCTTGATCGGCGTGTTGAGACGCAGGCCGCCGTCGCGATACCAGGTCGGCCCATCTTGATGGTCGTCGACCAGGACCGCCGGGAACACGACCGGCATGGCCGAAGAAGCGATGACGTGTCTGCTGCCCAGCTGGACATCGCGATAGTCGATGCCCCGATCGGGATCGGGGGAGGGGAGGGTCGACGCCGGGGACTGAGCCACGAACATGCGGGTCCGGTGGTCGGCCTCGGTCGTCGCCGACACGGCTACGGCCTCGAGCAGTTCGCCGTGGCGCAGGTTCTCGTGGATCTGGCCCCATGGGATCAACCGATCGAGCGTCGACCACAGGGGCGCCGTGTCGAGCAGGCCGATGGGTGGTCGGGGCCGGCCCCTCAAGACATCGGCGATCGACGAGGTCAAGGCGACGGTCGCGCCCAACGGCACGGGGCGATACACGCAGCCGGCGTCGATCGACCGCCACAGGTCGAGGACCCGGCGTGATGCTTCTGCGGCGCCGTAGTTGATCAGTGAGGCGAATCCGGCGGCGTTTATGGCGCCGGCGCTCGTCCCGACGAACACCGTCGGGCGTTGGCCGGCGGCCTCGAGCGCGGGTAGGAGGACCGAGAGCGCGCCGGCCTCGTAGGCCCCTCGGGCCCCCGCGCCCGCCACCACCACCCCACACCTGTCCACGGCCACGCCCAATCAGCAGTACAGTAGATGTACAAGGTACACCTCGACGGTGTCCCAGTCCTGCAGAACGGCTCGCGGGGGCCGGACTGGGGCAGGCGAGAACGACGAGTTCGTCACCAGCTCGGCCAGAAAGGTCACGATGTCCGAAGAGCGACGGCGCAAAGCGGGTGGTGCGCCGCGCTGGTTGGAGGACGTCCCTGACAAGCCGGCCCGGATCCCACTCACGCGGCGCCGGATCGTGACCGCCGCCATGGCCGTGGTCGAAGAGCAGGGTTTGGACACGCTCACGATGCGGCGGGTCGCGACCGAGCTCGGTGTGTCGACGATGGCCCTCTACAACCACATCGCGGACAAAGCCGAGCTCATCGATCTCATGGTGGATCTCATCGTCGGCGAGGTCGTCGGCGTCGAGACCGACGGTGAGTGGTACGAGCAGCTCAGAACCATCACTCGCCGGTACCACGACGCGTGGAGCGCTCACCCTGGCTTTGCGCGCGTGTACACCGAGGGAGTGACCATCGGCCCCAAGGGGCTGGCCAACATGGAGCGCGTGATCCGCATCCTGCCGCGAGGCCGGGTTCTCCGACAGCGATGCGGGCGCCGCCTTCCTGGTGCTCTTCCACTACAGCATCTCGTCGCTGCTCGTCGCGCCCGTCAAGGCCGTGGATCCAGCCGAGCGCGACTCGCGCAGTGACGGAACGACCGAGGATCAGATCCGCCGCTACTTCGGCGCGGTTCCCGCGTCCGAGATCCCGAACACGCTCACCGTCGCCGCGTATGTCGCTGGAGGTTCGTTCGACTTCGGGCTCGAGATGATCCTGGTCGGACTGCGGCAACGCTTGGCCGAGGAACCAACCGGCGCCAAGCGGAGGGCCGCCAACTAGGCCCGAGGTGGGTCGAGTCGACCCTGCCCCTATCCCGTCAGAGCCAGACGCGGATGACGAACAGGAAGGGATCGATCGGAGGCTGAGTGCGTTCGACGAGGGCGCTGGGTGACCCGTTGCTGGTGTTGGCTTCGTCGGTGGTGGCGAGCTGGCCCCAGGCCCACACGAACGGGGAGGTGGCCCGGAGGCCACACCAGTTGGGCTGACTCGGCGGCCTTCGAGGGCTCAGGTGCCGTGGTGGCCATCCGGCGGACCCTCCTGGGCACCCACCACCGGTTCGAACGCCGCCGAGTAGGCCTCGAACCGAGGCTGCCAACCGGGGCCGTCCTCGAGGCCGACGAGCCGGTCGAGGCACTCGTCCCAGCCGGCCGCATTGCGGGCGGCCCAGGAGCCGGGCAGCTCGTCGATGACGACCAGGCGCGTACCGGTGTCCGACGGGGAGAGCTCGAAGCGCAACAGGTCGTCGCCCCAGTAGAAGCTGAGCGCGTGAGGCTCGTCGACTTCGACCACCCGGCCCTCGAGGGTCATGTCGATGACTTCCGGCGGGAAGACGAACCGGATGGCTGCGCCCTCGACCCAGCGCCCGCCCTCGACCTCGACGTCGCTCGGGAACCAGTCGGCCAGCCGGTCGCGGTCGGTCAAGGCCTGCCAGACCACCGACGGCGGATCGGCCAGATGGCGTTCCAGCCGGACGGCGGGTCGGGCGCGGTCGGTGAGCAGGGTGGCGTCGGTCATGGTTTTCTCCTCCGGTCGAGGTGCTGCTCCAACAAATCGAGATGGTGGGACCACAGGTCGCGATAGCCGGCCAGCCAGACGTCGAGCTCGGCCAAGGGCTCGGGGCGGATGCGATACACGCGTCGCTGGCCGTCGACCCGCGACTCGACGAGGCCCGCCTCCTTGAGCAGCCGCAGGTGCTTGGACACCGCCGGCTGGCTCAGGGCCAGCTCGTCGACCAGCTCTCCGACCGGACGCTCACGGTCGCGCAAGAGGTCGAGGATGGCCTGGCGATTCGTCTCGCCCAGCGCTCGCAGGGTGGTCACGGTTCCCACCCCCAAAGCATGCGATATCGGTTATATACCTGTCAAGGTATGTTTTGAGCCGTGGCCTCTCCGCTCGACACCGAAGTGTCGATCCGCTGTCGCGCGGGCCGTTGCTGAATCATTCTTCAGGATCGTCGTTCTTGGTGAAAAGTCGCGGCGGCGGGGGTATGTTCGCCCTTGATAGGGGAGGTAGCGATGAGCGAGAGTGCGATGGGCCCGGGTGAGCGATCCTCGTCCGGAATCTCACGGCGTGACATGTTGAAGAGAGGTGCCGTCGTGGGCGGCGCGGCGTTCATGGTCCCGGCCGTGCAGAGCATCTCCATGAGCCGAGCCTCGGCGCAGACGACGAGCGGCGGCGGCGGCGGTGGGGGAGCGGCCGGCACGTCCGGTGGCAGCAACAACCCGTACCACCATCACCACCACCACTGGTGGGATTGGTGACGGCTGGTCATCTGACCGGACTCCACCCCAACCACATCGCCGATCACGGCGGCCCCGATGCACCGTCATGGGCCGCGGGCGTGCTCGGGCCACCGCGACTTGGCCTGCTCGTCACCGAGCTCGACGGCGATCTGACCATCTATGACCCATCGCGCGACGAGGTCCACGCGCTGAACGCGTCGGCGGGCGACATCTGGCGCTTGATCGATGGCGAGCACGAGCTCGACGACATCGTCGAGCACATGGCGGGTGCCTACTCCAGCCCGGTCGACGAGGTTCGCCCGCACGTGGTTCGCATGGTGGGGTTCTTCGTCGAGCGAGATCTCGTCCAGGTCGCCGGGGGCACTTGACCCATCCGGTTCACGGGGGCGCGGCCAACATCCGACGATTCGACGCGCTCGGGCGGCAGTTCGGCGTCCGCTGCGACGATCCCCGATCCCAGGATGCGCTCGACCATCTGCTGGCGCCCTTTGCCGCGCTGACCGCCGACCATCCGCCGAAGGGGCCGGTCATCGACCTCGCCGCCGGCCCAACCGGGGGATGGGTCGTCCAACGGGCCGGCGCCGTCGTCACCACCAGCCCGTCATGGGAGACGGCGGTGACCGCGCTGCTCGCCGAGCTCAACCACGACGCGGTCGATGCCTTCGCCGGGTTCGCGGTGCACGCCGGTGTGGTCGCGATGGACGGCGTCGCCGTGGCCCTGCCAGGGACTTCGGGCGCCGGGAAGAGCACGCTGACCGCGGCGTGCGTCCTCGCCGGCTTCGACTACGTCTCCGACGAGGCGCTCTGCATCGACCGGGAGCGGGGTCGGGTCGTTCCCTATCCCAAGCCCTTGAGCCTGTCGCGATCCAGTTGGGACCTCCTCGGTCGAACGGACACTGCCGGCGCGGCACTCAGGCTCGAGGACGCGGACGAGCTGACGATCGCGGTCGCTGATCTGGGCGGCCGCGTGGCGGAGCCCGAGCCCGAGCTGCGTCTCGGGCACGTGGTCGAGCTGACCCGGCGGGACGGCTCTCCGCGGCTCGTCGCCCAACCTCGCCAGGTCGCGCTCGCGTTGCTCCTGTCGATGTCGTTCAACCACTACAAGGAGCCACAGGCGTCCTTCGAGCTGGCGTCGCGACTGGCGGCCGAGTGCTCGGCGTGGCGACTCGAGTACGACGATCCCCGATCCGCCGCCGAGCTGCTGCGCGTCGAGCTGGGGCCGGTGATCCGATGAGCCGTCGATCGCGAGGCCTCGGAGAGCTGCTGGTGCGATCGGTCGCCGATCACGACTGGAGCGTCCCGCTCGCCGGCATCGATGCCGTGCTGGACGACGCCGACCTGACCACTCTTTCCGCCGCCGCCGCGTTCCACGGCGTGAGCGGCTGCGTCTTCCACAGCGTGCGGGACAACCCCATCGTTCCGCACCGCATCGCCGCCTCGTTGCAGGCGACTTACCACCGGGCGCTGATGACTCACCTGCAGGCCCTGGCCGATCTGCAGACGATCAGCGCGGTGCTCGACTCCCTCGACACGCCGTGGCTCGTCGTGAAGGGTCCGGTGCTGGCGGAGATCGCCTATCCCCGTCCCGACCTTCGCGGCTACACCGACCTCGACGTCGTCGTGCCCGCTCGCAACCTGGCGGCGGTCGTGGACGCGCTCGAGCAGGCCGGTGCCCGGGTGCTCGACACCAACTGGGAACTGCTCGACCGCATGCGGTCGAGCGAGATCCACCTGATGCTCGGTCGCACGGTCGTCGACCTTCACTGGCACCTCCTGAACATCGGCGAGCTGGGCCACGAGTTCCCGCTCGCCATGGCACCGCTCTTCGAGCGAGCGCGGCGGGTCTCGCTGCCGGGTGTCACCGTGCCCACGCTCGACGAGGTCGACACGGTGATGCACCTTGGCGTGCACGGGTGCTTGTCGGGGGCCAATCGCCTCGTTTGGTTGAAAGACATCGAGCAAGCGTCCGGCGCGCCCGGCTTCGGATGGGACGAGCTCGTGGCGCGGACACATGAGAGCGGCACGGGCCTACCCACGGCGTCGATGCTGCTCGCCGCGCGCGTCGTCATCGGAACGGACGTCTCGAACGAGATCGTGTCCGACCTCGCCGGCTCACGCGCGTGGCCGACGCTCGTGGCGGCAACGGCCCGCCTCAACCACCTCGAACGGGCGACCGGGCGTCGCTCCCCGCTCCGTCTCGTGGCTCGATCGACGCGGCGCGATCTGCGTTCGAGCGCGACGGCCCTCGCGCGCCGAGGACTCACGGGCGCGCGCGACCCGCTGTCCCCGTGGCCGAACGTAGGCGGTCCGGATGCGGACGATCCCAGTTCGGCTTCACACACGGCCGGGAGCCGGAGCGACTTCCTCGCCTCCGTCGCCGCGGCATGGGAGCATCGGCCATAAGCGCACGGACGACCTGAGCAGTCCCGGTTCAGCCGCGGGCGTGGCCGACCGCCCAGGCGATCATCGGGAACTGCATCGGCAGGCGCAGCCAGGCCAAGGCCGCCCTCGCATCGGTCGGCGGGCCAGCATCAACAGCCATCGGGATGGTGGCCGGGTACACCGCGAGGTCGAGGTCGACGGGCGTCGCGAGCTGGACGTCGGCGACACCATCAGTGGTCACGAGCCGAAACCTAGCGCCGGGGTCGCGGAGACATCAGGTGGTGAGGATGGTGGCCGCGGCGGTGCCGGGTGCGCCGTAGACCTGGGCGAACCCAACCCGCGGCGTGCCCGCGACCTGCCGGTCGCCGGCCTCGCCGCGCAGCTGGCGCACGAGCTCGTGGACCTGACGCAGGCCCGACGCGCCGATGGGCTCGCCGTTGGCGATGAGACCCCCGTCGGTGTTGATCGGGAGCGGACCGTCGATCTCGGTGGCGCCGTCGGCCAGGAGCTTCTCCTGCTCGCCATGGGCGCAGAACCCGGTCTCGGCCATGTGGATGACCTCGGCGCCGGCGTCGGTGTCCTGCAGCTGGATGACGTCGACGTCGTCGGGCCCGAGGCCGGCGGTCTCGAAGGCGGCCTGGGACGCGTAGACGGTGGGGGACACGTCCTCGTCGACGGGGGCCGAGGTGGCGTGCACCTCATAGGCGCCGAAGCGTCGGGTGCGGATCTCGGTGGCCTTCACATAGACGGGGTGGTCGGTGTAGCGGTGGGCGATGTCGGCGCGGCACATGACCACCGCCGCCGCCCCCTCGTCGGGCGCGCAGAACATGTACTGGGTCAGCGGGTAGTTCAGGACCGGTGAATCGAGGATGTCGTCCTCGGACATCGGCGTGCGCCGGAAGGCGTTGGGGTTCAGCGCGCCGTTGCGATAGTTCTTGGCCGCGACCTTGGCCAGCGTCCGGGTCGAGATGTCGTGGTCGTGGAGGTACCGGTTGGCCTTCATGCCGAAGAACTTGGTGGTCAGGAACTGACCGGTCTGGCCGTACCAGTCGGGCAGACCGAGCATCGACGGAGGCGCTGTGAACGCCCCGCGGGGGTGCTTGTCCATGCCGACGGCCACGCCGAGGTCGTACTTGCCGAGTCGGATGGTGTCGGCCGTCTGCTGGATGGCACTGGCCGCGGTCGCGCACGCGTTGAACACATCGGTGAACGGGATGCCGGTCAGGCCCACCAGCCGGGTGACGGCGTCGGGGTTCATCACCTCGAGGCTGCCCCCGAACGCGAACTGCACGTCACCCCACCCGACGCCGGCGTCGTCGAGGGCGGCCATGATCGCCTCGGCCCCCATCTCCATCCCCGGCTTGTCGCCGAAGCGTCCGAACGGGTGCAGTCCCACCCCGATGATGGCCACGTCGGTCATGGCTGGACCTCCTGGGTCGTCTCGACCGGCGCGAACGCGAAGGCCATCACCTCGGCCCCCTCGTCATCGACGAAGAACGGGAACATCGTCAACTCGACCTCCATGCCGAACGACAGCTTCTCGGGGTCGCCCTCGGTCAGGCGGCCCTCGACCTTCACCACATCGCCCAGCTGGACCAGACCGACCGCGAAGGGCTCGAAGCTCTGAGCGGTCTGACCACCCGCGAACCCGGGATGGGGCAGGAAGCCCTGCGTGGTCCACGCCACCACCGTCCCGCGCCGAGGGAGCAGCTCTTCGGACATCCCCGCCGCGCTGCAGTTCGGACAACGGTCCTGCCTCGGGAACACCGTGGCCGCGCACTGCCCGCACCGACTCCCGATCAACTGCGGATCGGCATCCGGCCATGTCGACAGCTCCGGCGCCAACGCCTTCTGCATGAGGTCTCCTCGGGGGTCACACGCGGTGGATGGCTCGGCTTGGCCGAGACTAGCGGTCGACCTGCTTCGTCCGATGGGCGGAATCCCTGATGGGTCCCCGCCCTACGGCTCTGGCGGAGGATCTGTCGCCGCGCAGGCGGTATCCCAGCCCCCGCACCGTCTCGATGTCGTTGTGACCGAACGGTCGCTCGACCTTGTCCCGGAGGTAGCGGATGTAGACGTCGACGACATTGGACGTCGTCGCGTTGGCGCCGCTCCAGAGGTTCTGGGTGATGCGGGGGCGCGACAGGACCTGTCCTGGATTTCGCATCAGCAGCTCGAGGAGGGCGAACTCCTTGAGCGAGAGGTCGATCGGCGTCCCGGCGCGGCTGACCGTCCGGGACACCGGATCGAGGCTGAGGTCGCCGTGGGTCAGCACCATCGGCTGCACCACCCGTTCGCGGCGGGTGAGGGCTCGGAGGCGGGCGTAGAGCTCGGAGAAGGCGAAGGGCTTGGTCAGGTAGTCGTCGGCGCCGGCATCGAGGCCTCGAACTCGATCGGCGACCGATTCCCGGGCCGTCAGGATCAAGACGGGTACCCATCGGCTCTCAGCCCGGAGCACGCGGCAGACCTCGAAGCCGTCAGGTTCGGGGATCATGGCGTCGAGCAGGATGCTGTCGTAGTCCCAGCGCCGCGCGCACGAGAGTGCCTGCTCGCCGTCGGCGGCCACATCCACCGCATAGCCCTCGAGCTCGAGCCCGCGGCGGATGAGCTCGGCCATCCGGGCCTCGTCCTCGACCACCAGCACGCGCATGACCTGGGAGTCTACGGCCCGGTCTGATCATGAGAGTTTCATGAACGCTGGGGGAACAGCCGCCAGAAAGGTTGTGGCGGCGGTCCCCGTCAGCGCACCATCGCACGATATGTCACGACCGATACCGCCCGAACACGCCGCCTTCATCGCTGAATGGAACCAGATCGAACCCACCGAGCGCCGCCGGGTGCGTCGTCTCGTCCGCACCGGCCAGCCTCTCGAGTCGCCAGGTGAGGCCCGATTGGCCGTGGGCTTCGCCGCCTTCCAACGGTCCCGCCCGTGGGCCCGCTACTTCTGGCTCTGGTTCGTGCCGGGGGTCCTCGTCGCCCTCACAGCCGCGGCGGGCATCCATCCCGTGCTGATCGGCGTGATCCTCGCCTCAGGCGGCAGCGCCCTCCTGGCCCGACGAAACCTCAAAAGGGTCGCCAAGGTCAACGCGGGGCTGCTCGGCGACATCAGCCGCGAACCGCCGCCGTCGGGAGCTGTGGCCGGCTCGTGAGCGCCATCCTCGGCACCGAGCCGGCGGGGTCGACCAGCAAGCCGACCGCTGACGGCGTCGTCGTGTCGGGCCCGCCGAAGTTCGCACGTCGGGCCCGTCCATCGGTGAACGAGAGCCCTCGCTCGCGCATGAGCGTGCGCCGGCGGCTGGCCCTGCTGTTCACGATCGGCACCGCACTGAGCCTGGTGCTGTGCTGCAGCGCGCTGTTCGTGGTGCTCGACCATCAGCTCTCGACGGCGATCGACGACGGGTTGCGGGCGCGCCTCGACGACCTCGACGCCGTGATCCACCGCACCGGGGGCAAGACCGACGACCGTGATCCCTTCGCCCAGGTGGTCGAGCGGGACGGGAGGGTCATCGCCTGGTCACCCGGTGACCAACCGACCAGATCTGAGCTCACCGTCGCCCAGCTGCAGTCGGTCGAGCGCAGCACGTTCTTCGACGCGGACGTGGCTGCCATCGGTGGTGACAGCCGCCTGCTGGCGAGGCCGACCGTTCTCAAAGGCCGGGACATCGTGCTCGTGGTGGGCAGCCCGCTCGACACCATGGAGCGGGCGCAACGGGGCCTGGCCCTCGTCCTGTTGGTGTTGGCCCCGTTGCTGACCGTGGCCGTGGCGTCGGCCGGGTGGTGGCTGGCCGGCGCCGCCCTGCGTCCTGTCAAGGAGATGACCGACGAGGTCAACGCCATCACGAGCCTGCGTGAGATCGACCGCCGCTTGTCCGACACGAGCGGTGACGACGAGGTCGGCGAGCTCGGCCGCACCCTCAACGCCATGCTCGGTCGCATCGAGCAGGCGGTCAGCCATGAGCGGGCCTTCGTCGACGACGCCAGCCACGAGCTCCGCACACCGATCTCGATCCTGCGGGGCGAGCTCGAGCTGCTGCGCGCCTCGGTCCATGATCCCGCCGAGGTCGAGCAAGGTCTTGACCGAGCCCTCGACGACGTCGACCGACTGCGCCGCCTCAGCGAGCGCCTGCTCGAGCTCTCCCGGGTGGACGCCGGCCAGATCGATGTCAACTGGCAGCTCGTAGAGATGCGGGCCCGAGCCGTCGCATTGGCTCGCGTCATGAGCATCGGGGCTCGGGTCGACATCGACGTCGCCGGGTCGGGCGTGAGCCTCGTCACCGACGCCGATCTCATCGATCAGATCCTCACCAACCTCCTCACCAACGCTCAGCGCCACGCCCAAGGCGCGATTCGTGTCACGGTCGTTGCCGAGGGATCCCAGGGCGCCCGGCTGGCCATCGAGGACGACGGGCCCGGGTTCGCGGAATCGCTCCTTCCGGTGCGCTTCGAGCGATTCGCCCGCGGCGATGCCTCGAGGGCGCGCAGCACCGGGGGGACGGGCTTGGGTCTGGCCGTGACCGCGTCGCTCGTCTCGGCCCTCGGGGGAACCGTCACCGCCGACAACGGATCCGAGCTGGGCGGGGCCCGCGTGGTCGTCGTGCTGCCCGGCCGGCTGCGCTAGCCGTTCTGTCGATCAGGGATGGGCTGAGCGCGGATCCGGATCAGGACCTGACGGATCTGTTACGGAGCGTTCATGAGAAGCTCATGAGGCAGAAACGGCTCGACCGTAGGGTCGGGCGTCGATGAGCGTCACGACGGTCCTGCTCCACCTGCTCGTGGTGCTAGTGGCCGCGAAGCTGGCGGCCGAGATCGCCGAGCGCATCGGCGTGCCCGCCGTCGTCGGCGAGATCCTGGCCGGGATCCTCATCGGTCCGTCGGCGCTGGGACTCGTGTCGAGCGACGAGGTGGTGCGGGTCCTCGGTGAGATCGGGGTGATCCTGCTGCTGCTCGAGGTCGGGCTCGAGATGGACATCGCCGAACTGGCCTCGGTGGGCCGGGCCGCGCTGTTGGTGGCGGTGGTCGGGGTGGTGGTGCCCTTCGCGCTCGGCGGCGGTGTGGGTCTGGCGTTCGGGATGTCGGGCAACGAGGCCTTGTTCGTCGGCGCCGCGCTCACCGCCACATCGGTCGGGATCACGGCTCGGGTCTTCGGTGACCTCAAGGTCCTGGCCACGATCGAGGCCCGCACGGTGCTCGGCGCGGCGGTGGCCGACGACGTCATCGGCCTGGTCATCCTCACCGTCGTGGTTCGGCTCGTGACCTCGGGGTCGGTCTCGGCTGTCGATGTCGGCCAGGTCGTCCTGATCGCCGTGCTCTTCCTGGTGGGGGCATCGCTCGTCGGCCTCAAGGTGGTGCCCCCGGCGTTCCACTGGATCGACCGTCACAGCCGTTCGGCCGGCACGCTCGTCGCCGTGGCGTTGGCCTTCACGCTGGCGCTGGCCGAGTTGGCCAACTCGGCGAAGCTGGCCCCGATCGTCGGCGCCTTCGTGGCCGGCGTCGTGTTGTCGAGGTCGCAGGTCGCCGAACGCGTGCGACACGAGCTCACGCCCGTCGGGCACCTCTTCATCCCTGTCTTCTTCCTGCAGATCGGCATCGATGCCGACATCAGTGCCTTCGCTCGGCCGGCCGTGCTCGGGATGGCGGCCGCCCTGCTCGCCGTGGCGGTGGCCGGCAAGCTCGTGTCGCCGATCGGGATGTTGGGATCGCGAGGTGATCGGGTCCTCGTCGGTCTCGCCATGATCCCCAGAGGCGAGGTCGGCTTGATCTTCGCCACGATCGGACTTCAGGAGCACATCTTCGGCGAGGACGTCTACGCCTCGGTGTTGCTCGTGGTCCTGGCCACGACCTTGCTCACCCCGCCGCTCCTGCGATGGCGCCTGACCCACGGGCGCCGAGACGCCCCGATCGCAACCACCGACCAGCGCCCGGCTGGGGGTTGGCTGGCGATCGAGAGCGGCCACACCCGAGACCTCGTCGAGCTGGCGGCCCAGCCCCCTGTCGGCGAGACGTTGGCGGTGGCCCTCGAGGCGGCCCAGCTGGTCGAGCAGAGGGCCCCCGGACCCGGACTGCTCGACTGGCTGGCCACCCAAGACCATGACGTGGCCCTTCGCTGGGATCGCGACAGCCGAGGCGCCTTCTTCGCGCTGCTGCGCGCCGGTGGGCCTCGCTCGTGGCGCTTCCTCAGCATCACGGCGGTCCTCGACCGGGCCCTGCCCGAGCTGGCCAGCGCGGTCAGCGATCGCCAGGCCGAGTCCTACGGCTTCGATCCGCTCGACAGCCTCGACTGGGCCACCCTCGAGGGCGTGCGCAACCTCCTCTCCGATGGGCAGTTCCCGCTCGAGCATCCGGAGTGGGTGATCCTGGCGGCGGCGATCCACGACGCGGTCGGCGGTGACGCCCACCAGGGGGTCATCGTGGCCCGGCGAGTCGCGCAGCGCCTCGACGCCGGCGCCGCCGCCGAGCAGGCGGTCGCCGGGTTGTTGCGAGATCTCGAGCTCTACTCGACGACATCTCGCCGCCTGAGCGCGTTCGGCGCGGAGCGGGTGCAGCAGCTGGCGCAACATGTCGGGACGATCGATCAGGCGACGGGCCTGTTGGTGCTGGCGTTGGCCACCGATGGCGGGGAGACGGTCATGCGTCAACGCCTCCAGACGCTGCACGAGCGGCTCTCGGGAGCGCTGGCCCATCCAGAGCTGATCAGCCGACGCGCCGGGAACCTCGTCGAGGCCCGTCGGGCTGAGGCGGCGCGACTGCTCGGGCAGGGCCCGGCGACGCAGCGCTTGTCGCTCGCGCCTCGATCCTTCGCGCTCAGCCAGCCAGCACCGGCTCTGGCCCTTCAGGTCCAGCTCTGTGAGCGTCAAGGTGGGAGTCGGACGCCGTTGGTCGAGGTGCACCGAGAGGACGACGGGCTGCTGCGAATCGACATCGCCGCCAACGATCAACCCGGACTGCTGGCCAACCAGGCGCACGCCCTCGGCCGAGCCGGCTTCGACGTGGTGGCCGCCGACCTCGGCGTGTGGGACGACGGCCGGGCCGTGAGCGCCTTCCGGGGCCGCGTGGCCCGGCCGGCCGACGTCGACGCGTTGGCCACCCTCGTCGTCGAGCAGCTACGGGGACGACCAGTGGCCCGGCCGCTCCCCGACGCGTCAGTCAGCTGGGACGACGAGGTGTCACCCTGGCACTCGGTGCTGCGCGTCGAGAGCCCCGACGAGCCGGGCCTGCTGGCCGCCATCGCCGCCGCCGTCTCCGCCGTGGGCCTCGACATCCATTCGGCTCACGTGACCACCGCGGCCGGTCGGGCTGTTGATCTGTTCGACGTCTCGGGGGCCCACGGTGACAAGGTCGATCAGACCGGGCGGGACGCTGTGGCGCGGGTGATCATCGCCGGCGCGCCGCCGCCGGCCCGGTGGTGGGCGCCGGGGCTCGGGCGCCGCCGCCACCATCCGGCTCATACCTGAACCGGCCACTGGATCCCCGGTCGGGAGCGATGCGGACGCCGTCCGAGGACCTGAACCGCCGCGTCCCCTTGGTCAGATCCCCGTCAGTATCTCGTTCAAGAGGCGTAATCATGAAGGTCTCATCATGAAACATCTCTCATTTAATGTGCCGGCCGATGGCCTGTGCATTCCGCACGGGACGCCGGGCGATCTGGGGTCGCCCGCCAGCACGAGAGGAAGACTGCATGAGGAGATACCTACTGGCGATGCTCGGAGGGGCCGGCGTCCTGGTCCTGGTGACCGCGGCGCCGGCGCTGGCCCAGGCCAAACCCGGCACGCAGGAGCAGATCGACGCCCTCGGCGTGGACATGAACCTGTTGTGGGTCGTCATCGGGGCCGTCCTGGTCATCTTCATGCAGGCCGGCTTCGCCCTGGTCGAGACCGGCTTCTGTCGGGCCAAGCACGCGGCCCATGTCATGAGCACGAACTTCTCCATCTTCGGCCTCGGCTTCGTGGCCTACTACCTGGTTGGCTACAGCCTGATGTTCGGGGGCTACACGACCCCGCTCCTCGGCTACACCGAGCCGGTCGGGACCCACCTCGTCGGCAGCGGCAACTGGGTGTTCCTGTGGCAGGGCGGTTGGGCATTGAGCGGGAAGCAGGCCTACACGGCCGGGGTCATGGCGTTCTTCCTCTACATGGTCGCCTTCATGGACACCGTCGCCACCATCCCGACGGGGGCCATGGCCGAGCGGTGGAAGTGGAAGGCCTTCGTCGGCTGGGGCTTGTTCTGTGGAGCGCTCTACTACCCGCTGTTCGGCGCGTGGACCTGGGGCGGCGGTTGGCTGGCCTCGCTGGGGAAGTCGGCCAGCATGGGCTTCGGCTACGTCGACTTCGCGGGGTCGGGTGTCGTGCACGCGGTCGGCGGGGCGGCGGCGCTGGCCGGCGCCGTCGTGCTCGGACCTCGCATCGGCAAGTTCGGCAGGGACGGCAAGCCGCGGACCTTGGCCGGCCACCACATCCCGATGGCCATGCTCGGTACGTTCATCCTCCTGTTCGGCTGGTTCGGCTTCAACGCCGCGTCGACCCTGGCCGCCACCGACGTGCGGTTCGTGGTCGTGGCCACCAACACGGCACTGGCGGCCGCGTTCGGCGCGACCGTCGCCATGTTCTGGATGATGGCGACGACCAAGAAGCCGGACCCCGGCATGATGGCCAACGGCATGCTCGCCGGTCTGGTGGCCATCACCGCGCCGTGCGCCTTCGTCCAACCTTGGGCCGCCGCCGTCATCGGCAGCCTGGCCGCCATCCTCGTCATCCTCGCCATCGGCTTCTGGGAGCGGCGAGGCATCGACGACCCGGTCGGCGCCATCTCCGTGCACGGCTGCGGGGGGCTGTTCGGCGTGCTCTGCGTCGGCATCTTCGCCGACGGCCAGTACGGACAGGCCTGGAACGGCACGGTGTTCACCGACACATCGAAAGGTGTGACCGGCATCCTCTACGGCGGCACCGGTTGGGGCCAGCTCGGAGCCCAGGCCATCGCGTGCCTGGTGATCATGTTCGTGATGACCGGGTTCGCCTACACCTTCTTCAAGATCCAGAACGCGGTCATGAAGGGTGGCATCCGAGCCGACGAAGAAGACGAGCGCATCGGCATGGACGAACCCGAGATGGGCGCCTACGCCTACCCCGAGTTCGGGGTCGATCCGGGGGCGCCGTCGAGCTACCCGGACATCGACGATGTCACGCCCGACATCACGTTGACCGACCCATCCAAGCGCCCGGCCGAGCCGGTTCACTGAGCACGGCACATCAGGGGCCGGGACCTCGGTCCCGGCCCCGACGCGTGCCGACTGGGGGTTTGGGCGTGTCAGCTGACCCAACAGGCTCGGCCGTCGGAGCCGTGATCCGCCGACGTCGTCTCGAGCGAGGCTGGCGACTCGAGGATCTGCGCCAGATCCTGACGGCCTACGGCCACTCCGGTGGGACGTCGATTTCCCGCCTGTCCCAGATCGAGCGCGGCGATCTCCGGCCCGACGAAGGCTTGCTCGAAGCCGTGGCCGCCGTGCTCGGTCTGCCCGAGCTCGTCTGGGCCGAGCGGTCGTCGAACGAGCCGGGACGTTCGGATCTGGTGCGGGTGCAGGCTCATCTGATCGCCGGATCCTTCTCCCCACCGCTCGATGTGTCCTTGGGTTCGCGCGGCGTGCCGACTGATCTCGGTGTGCTGAAGTCCAGACGTCTCTGCAAGGAAGGTGATGGCGACTTCGCCGACTTCTTCCCATTCGGCGCCCTCGTCGTGCACGAGTGCCATGAGCTTGCGGCCACCAACTGGGACGAGCTGGCCGGCTGGCGCCGCCGCCATGTCGATGACGCGGGGACCGATCTGGCCGCTCATTGGCAGGGCCGGATCGGGCAGAGCGCCGCCTCGCTCATCGACCCGGTGGTCGCCACGTTCTTCGTGGTAGAGCCGCGACGCGGAGTTGCTCCGTCCGAGGATCTGGCCGTCGCTCTCATCGATGACCCGGTCACCGGCTCACCGCTGCGCACCCATGCCGGCCGGCCCCACGACGGCGTGCCTCTCCTGTCTGAGCAGGTCACCGAGGGCGAGCGCAGGTGCACCTTCGGACTGCTGCCCCACCACGTCGGCTGGTCGACGCGGAGCGTTGCCGCTCTGTGTGACTTCTCGCCTGGCTCGGCACATGCCGGGCAGCTCTTGGACCTCGAGCTCCAACTGCTGGCGCTGCGCTGTCTCGGACGTGAGGTCAGACGGGGTGGCCGGACGGGGCCCGCCGCCGTCACCACCGAGCTGCTCAAGCGGAGCATCTTGCAACTCTCGCGACCACGCTCGAACACCAGACGGGCGGCGTCGGTCCTGCGAGACGCGGTGATCCGATCGAGCGGTCTGAGCGACCTCGTACGCGCCGCAGTGCCGGTTGGTTGACCGGCTCCAGCCGGCATGGGTTCGACGGGAGCAGACCCATTGGGGATCGACGGGCGACCGAGCGCGGCGTGATCCGTGGCTCGTGAGCGTCGGCCCGTCACGCCCGCTGGATGCTCAGTAGTGTCGCCGCATGAGCGATGTCGCTGACTTCATTGTGGTGGGTGGAGGTTCGGCCGGTGCGGTGATCGCGGCTCGACTCTCCGAGGACCCCCGTTGTCGTGTGGTGCTCGTGGAGGCCGGCGGTGTCCCGCCCGCGTACGAGTCGATGCCAGCGGCCTGCCCCGCGCTGCAGCAGAACCCCGAGACGGACTGGATGTACTCCGCCGATGCCGGCGGGTGCGGCCTGGGTCTCGAAGGCGGCCGGATGATGGTGCCCCGAGGCAAGATGCTCGGCGGGTCCTCGGGGATCAACTACATGGCCTACGTGCGGGGACACCCGGGTGACTTCGACAACTGGTCAGCCGAAGGCGCCCTTGGCTGGTCCTATGACGAGGTCCTGCCCTTCTTCAGGAAGAGCGAGGGCCTCGCCTCGAGCGGCGACATCGTCGTCGACACCGACGCGCACAACATGAACGGTCCCCTGGGCGTGTCGGTCCGGTCGCCGGTGATCACCGGCGCGCAGGAGTTCGTCCAGGCGGCGGAGGCGGCCGGCATCCCTCGCGGCGACTACAACGGCCGCGATCGTGGCGGGCCAGAGGGCGTCGTGTCCTTGCTGCAGACCACAACCCGCGACGGAAAGCGCTCGAGCACCTATCACGCCTTTCTGGAAGGTGAGGTCGAGCAACGGCCGAACCTCGAGGTGCGCTGCGTGGCTCACGTGACCAGGGTGGTCCTGGAGGATGGCCCCGACGGCCTGCAGGCGACAGGGGTCGAGTACCGAGCCGCCGACGGCGAGATGGTCGTCGTGCGCGCCGCCAAGGAGGTCATCCTCAGCGCGGGAGCGGTGGGCTCGCCGCAGATCCTCATGCTCTCCGGGGTGGGGCCCAGAGACGAGCTCGAAGCGGTCGGTGTTCCCTGTCGCCTCGACCTCCCGGATGTGGGAAAGCACCTCCGAGACCACCTGCAGGTCGGTCTCCTGTTCCCCGCGCCCGGAGCGGGGGTGTCGATGCTGCAGATGGGCCTCTCGAGTGGGCCTGATGCTCTGCGCGCCCCGGCGGGTCCGCTTCCGGCCGATCCCGCCGACGACGACGGACTACCCGACGAGCTCAAGGCGCTCAAGGCCGAAGCCGAACGACGTGTGACCGAGTGGGCGACCACCGGCCGCGGGCTGGTGTCGTCCTCGCTCTACGACGCCAGCGCCTGGTACTCGACGGGCTTGGGGGACCACCACACCCACGACGTGCAGATCGCCGTCTTCGTGTGCGGCTACAACCGTGACATCTGGCAGCGCTGCCTGCGAGTCGACCCCGACGAGTACTTCGATGACGCCGACGTGCGGCTCGACCCCGAGGCCGAGACCATCATCGTTCTCGCCAACCCCGTCCAGCCCCACAGCGAGGGTGAGATCGTGCTGGCCAGCGCCGATCCGCTCGAAGCTCCCACCATCCGCATGAACTACTACGACGACCCGCACGACATGAAGGTCATGATCGCCGCCATTCGGCGAGCGCTCGACATCGTCGCCCATTGGCCTGGCGACCGGGAGATCGGTCCCATGCTCGTACCGCCAGCGATCGCCGCCGAGCACGGCCATTCCGTTGGTGCGGTCCCGAGTGACGAGTTGCTGGAAGACCTGGCGCGCCACTACTCGTTCACCGTGTACCACCTCACGTCGACCTGTCGGATGGGAAGCGTGGTCGACTCCGACCTACGGGTCGCTGGCGTCGCGGGCCTCCGGGTGGCCGACGCCAGCGTCATGCCCAACGTGATCAGTGGGAACACCAATGCGCCGGCCATCATGGTCGGCGAGAAGGCCGCCGAGCTGCTGGCCGTCGAGCACGACGTCGAGCTCGAGGAGTTCGTGGGGGCCCGTTGACCATGAACGACGAGGTGTGCGCCGGTTGAGCCGCGGCTGGCCGAGGTTTCTCGCCCTGACCTGTATCCCGTGCCCCCGTACTGGGTAGTTACGATCGGTGCCCGTAGACGGCGACTCACCTCGGTTCGAGACGTGGATGAGCATCGACCGTGAGCGCTTGTTGTTCGAGTCTGAGGTCGGTGCAGGAGCGGGAGCGGACACGACCGTGCGCCACTGCGTCGAGGAGACCGTCGCCGATGAGTTTCCCGGCCAGCCGGGCCTTCACGCGGACGTGGCCCTCGTGACATCAGAGCTGATGGCGAACGCTCTTCGGATGGCCCGCGATCAAGTCGTTGTCCGTGTCCTGGCCGAGCGGGATGCCGTCACGGTGGAGGTCATCGACGACGGCCCTGGTGCGCCCCAGATGCGGGAACCCGATCCCGGCGATCCGACTGGTCGAGGGCTGATGCTGGTGGCGGCCATCGCCGACAGTTGGGGGACCGAGCCGATCGGTTCGGAAGCGAAGACGGTCTGGGCTCGCCTGTTGCCACGCTCCGGCTAGTCCAGCCCCGGCGCGAGACCGAGGCGTGGCCAACTCGTCAATGCTCGACGCGGATCACGACCATGGCGACATCGTCGAGACGGTGTGGCTCAGATACCCGCTCGACGACGGACTCCTCGATGGCGTCGGCGATGCCGTTGGCGTCCAACGTCCCCGCCCGAGACGCAACGAGGTCGTGCAGCGCTTCGGTCGCGAGTCCGTAGGGCGGTGGCAGGTCCGTGACGCCGTCGGTGTAGAGCACCACGGCGTCGCCCGCAGACAGCTCGACCTCCTCGACGTGGCAGTCGATCTGCTCGAAGACGCCGAGCAGGGTGCCGCTGCGGCCAATCGTCGTGGTGCCGGACGCTCGAACGAGTATGGGCAGTGGGTGCCCAGCTGAGGTCGACTTGAAGCGCCACGAGCCCTCATCGAACGTGAGGGTCGCGTAGCAGGCGGTGCAGAACAGATCTCGGTCTGAAAGCGCGATCGCCTGGTTGAGCCAGTCGATCACCTCGTGGTGATCCATACCGTGGCGGGCTGCCGCCCGGACGGTGTGTCGGGCGATGCTGCTGAGCGCCGCCGCGTTGGGTCCGGTTCCGCAGGCGTCGCCGATCAGGATCGCCCATGTGTTGTCGCCGATCGAGAACACGTCGTAGAAGTCGCCCCCGACGGAGCTGACACCGGCGGGGAGGTACCGGGCAGCGAGATCGATCCCCTCGATGCCCGGCAGCCTTGGCGGCAGCAAGTTGCGTTGCAACGTGCCTGCGATGTGGGCTTGCTGATCGACGGACCAGGCGCTGTCGAGCGGCTCGGCCAGGCGGCTCGCGACCACTTCGGCCAGGACGACGTCTTCTTCGTCGTACTGGCGGCGCGACTCGGCAGAAACGAACTGGATGGCGCCCACGATGCGTTGCTTCGTGCGCAACGGCACGGTGATCACGCTGGTCAGGCCGAGCGCGTCGAGGATCGAACGGGCTTCGGCTTCGTCGATCCTCGACTGGGTGATCGCCTCGTCGATGAACGCGGTGTCGATGGCGGAGATGAACTCGGTGCTGCCAGATCGGATGACGGCGGGCACGCCGCTCGGGCCGTCGGGGTCATAGGGGTGGCGTTCCTGGAGCTCCCGGGCCCAGCTGACTCTCGCCGGGTCGACATGGGCGACGGTCACCTCCGGCGGACCGCCGTCCGCGGGAAGGTAGTGGATGGCGCACCAGTCACCGAGTGTGGGGACCGCGGCGTCAGCGACGTTGGCCATGAACTCGGCGTGGTCGGCGGCTCCCATCGCGGCGTCGGTGATCTCCACGAGGAACTCGAGCTCTGCTTGTCGTCGTCGCTCACGGTCCGACAGTCGGATTCGCACAAGTGTCTGGGCCATCTGGCTGGCGATGGCTTCCAGGAACATCACGTCCTCGGGCGTGGGCTGGTGGTTGAACCCCAGGCTGAGCGTGCCCAGCGACCGGTTCTCGACGACGAGCGGCACTGCGACGAAGCCATCGGTCACACGGGGCGCGCCTTGGAGACCTTCGAACTCAGCCTCCGATTGCTGGCGTGAGGTGGTCTGGACGGTCCGCCGCTCACGGTGGGCGACGGCGACGGGGATGTCTGCGTCCGACGTCGATGTCCGCGAAACGTCCCACCGCCCATTGCGGCATGCCCGACTGTGCAGCGAGCAGCAGCCGACGACCGGGCGCGTCGGTAGAGCCACAAGCCGTGGGTCGCCGACGTCGTCGGCGTATCCAGTAGCGCCATCAGCCCAGCGGCCGCTTCCTCGTCGGTGAGGGCGTTGGACAGCTCAGTGCTGATCCGCTGGAGCTGCCCGAGCCGCTCCGCCAGCCACGGCTCGCCAGAACCACCCTGGCCCTCAGTACCCGTGCTTGTCATCGCGTCCAGACGCCCGTGGCGCTCACGGCGTTGTGGTAGGGCTCCGTGGCCGGCATGTCCCAAGTCTGGCCGAATCGCGCACCAGTAGGCGCCCATGCGGCTTGGCGCTGATCCTGCAGGAAACCTGAGGCAGGTCAAATGACATCGCTGTAATCTGGGCTCTCCTTTGCGCGTTCGCACCACGGAGGAGACGGGGATGGATCACACGCTCAACCGCGCAATGGTGCGGACGATCCTCGAACACGCTGCCGAGTACCCATGGAGGACGCAAGGCATCGGCCTGCTGGCGCTGCGGCTCGACGATCGCCGCCAGCACCGCCTTCATGTCTGGGACCCGGACGGATGCATCGGTGATCTGCCCATCCACGACCACCCGTACGACTTCGAGTCGACCGTTGTCGTGGGCGAGGTGATCAACACCCGCTACGTCGAGGACCCGGCTGGCGCTGAGTACTGCCGCCAGCGGTGCTCGCCGAGCGACGAGGACGAGCGGCGGACCGACCTCATCCACCTGGTCGGCACCTCGACCACCCTGGGCCCTGGCGATCAGTACCACCAGCCCGCGGCCGCGCTGCACGACAGCCACCAGACCCCCGGAACGGTGACTGTCATCCGGTGCGACTGGCGCGACCGGCCCGAGTTGACCGTGTGCCTGCGGCCGGGCGCCCCCTGGGTGTCCGCTCAGGCCCGCCCGGCCAGCACCGACGAGATCAAGCGGATCACCGACGCCGCTCTGGACCTGTTCGGCGTCGCTCAGTCATCGCATCGCTAGGAGGACAGCGCGCCGTCGCCCGAGTGCGTCGCGCGCTTCTCTCGCTTCGTTCCGACGATGCAGCGCGCCACGCCCGGAACCCGGACGTTGCCGTCCTTCTGGAAAGCGCTCACCTTCGCCATGGCGTTCGCCCGGATCCGCTCCCGCGCCCGTTCGTCGACCTGCTGAAGCGCCGCAACGGCGAGCGAGACGTGCTCGCTGATCATGTCCCAATACTGACCGGGAGATCGCGTCACGAGCTCGATGTCCACGTCCCACTCGGCAATGTCGCGCAGCCCCACCCCTTCGTACAGAGCACTGACACATCCCGGGGCCGCGCACCGAAACATGCTCGGCCCGTCCGGGTCGGGTGACGCCACCACGGCCTCGGTTGCGATGGCCTGCATGGCGATCGTCGTCCACGGGTTCTCCTCGGGCTTGACCCATACCGACGAGCAGAGGCGTCCGCCCGGCTTGAGCACGCGCGCGAACTCGGCCGTCGCCTTGCCCATGTCGGGGAAGAACATGTACCCGAAGCGCACCGAGATGCTGTCGAAGGTGGCGTCGCTGAACGGCAGATCGTCGGCGCTGCACACCTTCGTCTCGACGTTCGCGACCCCTTGCACCCTGGCTCGTCGCGCCGCGACATCCAACATCTCTGCGGCGAGGTCGGTCAGCACGACGCGTCCCTTCGGCGCCAGCTTCGCGATGCTCAAACCGGGCTCACCCGTGCCCGCGGCGATGTCGAGATGCTGATGGTCTTCAGCGATGTCGAGCCGTTCGATCATCGCGGCGCCGACTGGGCCCAGCTGCTCCATGATGATCGGGTCCCACTTCTCCCAGCTCGCCGAGAGCCCGGCCCACGCCGCTCGCTGACGGTCCCGGATTTCATCGGCGCTCGGCATCGGCCCTCCCGCTATCGATGCATCCACCGGACACGAAGGAACTCCTCGGTGGCAGTCCCATGATGCCCGTCGGGCGACCCATCTACCGGTACGGGCCCACCGCCATCTCGGCCGGCGTCGTCAGGAGATGGCCTCGCTTCGTCGAGGCAAGACCCACCCAGGGCGCGGGAAGTGGCAGGTGTAGCCGTTGGGGTAGTGCTCCAGATAGTCCTGGTGCTCGGGCTCGGCCTCCCAGAAGGGCCCGGCCGGCGTGACCTCGGTGACCACCTTGCCGGGCCACAGCCCCGAGGCCTCGACGTCGGCAATGGTGTCCTCGGCCACCCGGCGCTGCTCGTCGTCGAGGTAGAAGATCGCCGAGCGGTAGCTCGCGCCGACGTCGTTGCCCTGACGGTCGACCGTCGTGGGATCGTGGATCTGGAAGAAGAACTCGAGCAGGTCCCGGTAGGACGTCTTCTCGGGGTCGAAGGTGATCTCGATGGCTTCGGCGTGGGTGCCGTGGTTGCGGTAGGTGGCGTTGGGGACGTCACCGCCGGTGTAGCCCACCCGAGTGGAGAGCACGCCGGGGCGCTTGCGGATGAGATCCTGCATGCCCCAGAAGCAGCCGCCGGCCAGAACCGCGGTTTCGGTGCGCCCGTTCATCGAACTACCTCCTCTGAGTCCTTCGGTGATCCCTCGTTCTGAACCCTCCCCGATCGTCCACGATGGCGCAACGGGCACGACATGTCGAGCCACACCCGATCCAGGGCTGGCGAGGCGGCCCACCTCTGACGCCGCCGGCTCTGCGCCTACGGGCTGGTCGCGGCTGGCTTCGCCCCCGCGCGTAGGGTCCTGGGCGGCATGCGCCGACATCAGCTTTGGCCAGGGCGCATCAGATCGAGCGAAAGGCGACACAATTGTCAACATCTGTCCGGAGCGGCAAGGCTGCGGTCCGAAGGCAAGGCTCCGCCCGCGTCGATCGCCCGGGCGGTTCTGATGGCAATGGGGAGAAACCTTGAAGCTCAGAGCCCGCGCGGTACCGCTCGCGTTGAGGGTCGTGGAGCGGGAGCGCAGCGAGACCATCGCCGAGTTCCGCTTCGTGGCCCGTCCTTCGAGCAACCGACCGACGTAGGCGGGCAAGAACGTGGACGGGTTCGAACCGAGCGTCTACGAGCCGGACTTCGTGAAGGCGAAGTACCTGACCGAGCGCGACAGGCGCCTGGTACCTGGGCGGGCCGACATCCGCGACCTCGCATCGGATCCGGTGTTTGCCCGCTATCGAACCGACACGTTCACGCCATACGAGCAGCGGGCGCCGATCCACGACGACGTCGATGTGGTGATCGTAGGTGGAGGGATCGCAGGGGTGCTCGCTGGAGCGAACCTCCGGCGCCACGGTGTCGAACGGATCCGGATCATCGACCAGGCCGGCGGCATCGGCGGAACCTGGTACTGGAACCGGTACCCGGGCGTGATGTGCGACGTGGAGTCATACATCTACATGCCCATGCTCGAGGAGCTCGGCTACGTGCCCACCGAGCGATACGCGTCCGGGGAGGAGATCCGTCGCCATCTCGAGACGATCGCCGATCGTTTCGATCTGATCGACGATGCCCTGTTCCACACTGGCGTGACTCGAGCAGTGTGGGACGAGACGGCGTCGCGCTGGCAGGTCGGCACGGATCGCCGAGACGAGACTCACCTCCCGCTTCTACGTGCTGGCGGTCGGAATCCTGAACCTGATGAAGCTGCCGGCCATCCCGGGCATGGAGCGTTTCGCTGGTCATTCGTTCCACGCCGCCCGGTGGGACTACGAGTACACCGGCGGCGGGCCTGGACAACCGCTCACCAAGCTGGGCCACTCGAAGGTGGCTCTGATCGGGACTGGCGCGACCGGGATCCAGGTCCTGCCGCCGCTCGCCGCGGCCGCCGAGCAGGTCGATGTCTTTCAGCGCACGCCGTCGGCGATCGGTGTGCGCGGCAACCGGCACACACCTGCCCACTTCGCTGATGGACTGTCGCCCGGCTGGCAGCAGGCTCGCATGGACAACTTCCAGGCCATCATGCTCGGCAGGTCGGTGGACGAGGACCTCACCGACGACGGGTGGACCCACCACTACGCACCTTCACATCATCCTCCGCGCGGCGAGGGGATGACTCGGGCCGAGCTCCGCCTCGCCGGCGAGGAGCTCGACTTCGAGATCATGGAAGAGCACCGCCAGCGGGTCAGCGACCTCGTCGCCGATCAGACCACCGTCGAGATCCTCAAGCCGTGGTACCGCTACCTGTGCAAGCGTCCGTGCTTCCACGACGACTACCTCCAAGCGTTCAACGAGCCGAACGTGACGCTCGTCGACTGTCCCGGCGGCATCGAGGAGATCACCGAACGGGGTCCGGTGGTCGACGGGCGTCTCTACCCGGTCGATTGCATCGTCTACGGGACGGGCTTCGAGGCGGAGCTCACCCCGCTGGCTCGTCGGGTCGGCCATGACATCGTCGGCCGGGGCGGGGTCAGCCTGGCCGAGAAGTGGGACGACGGTGCGTCGTCGTTGTTCGGGATGATGAGCCGCGGCTTCCCCAACATGTTCGTGATGCCCGCGCCGGGCCAGCAGGCGGTGGTCACCGTGAACTACACGCAGCTCGCGGTCTTCGGCGCGGACTTCATCGGCCGCCTGGTCGAGATCCTGGACAGGCGCGCTGTGCGGGCGTTCGACGTCGCACCCGAGGCCGAGGAGAGTTGGGTGAGCGGCATCGTCGACGCGTATGTCGACGGCAGCGCCGTGATGTCGGCATGCACACCGTCGCGGCTGAACCTGGAGGGCAACCCCGGGGCGATGAACCCCCGCAATGGCAACTACGGGGGAGGAGCCGGCGACTTCTTCGCCTACCGCGAGCTCCTGACGAAGTGGCTCGAGGCGGGCGACTGCGACGGTCTCGAACTCG
Organism: uncultured Microthrixaceae bacterium; assembly: GCA_963734965.1. GTDB lineage: Bacteria > Actinomycetota > Acidimicrobiia > Acidimicrobiales > Acidimicrobilacustridaceae > UBA4742. Next base: position 2,538,237 of record CAVTJK010000004.1, read on the forward strand.
AGGCGGGGAGGTGAACGCACCCTCGTCCCGTGCGGACCGACCGGTTGCGGTGGTGACCGGTGGCGGGGGAGGCATCGGCGGCGCCATCGCCGAGGAGCTGGGCCGTGCCGGTCACTTCGTCGTGACCGTCGATCCGCTGGTGACCCTCGACGGCGCCGAGCAACTGCCACCCCCCGAGGAGACGACCGCCGGTCGGATCCTGGCCGCGGGAGGCGCGGCGCGTGCCTCGTCGGTTTCGGTCGCCGACCGCGACGGGGTGCGTCAGCTGTTCGCCCAGATCGCCGAGGAGTTCGGCCGGGTCGATGCGGTGGTGAACGTGGCTGGGATCACCAGGCCCACGACCTTTGCGACCGGCACCGACCAGGACTGGGCCAGCGTGCTCGACGTGCACCTCGGCGGCTACACGAACGTCCTCGAGGCGGCGCTCCCGATCATGGTCCGGGCCGGGCGAGGCACCATCTTGGGCGTGACCTCTGGCGCCGGGTGGCGTGCCGGCTGATGCCGGCGCGTACGGATGCGCCAAACGAGCGGTGGCCGAGCTCACCTGGCAGCTCGGGCGGGTGACGCCGCCGGGCGTCGCGGTCAACGCCATGTCGCCGATTGCCGCGACCCGGATGGTGGCTGCCGCCCTCGAGCGCGCCGCGAGCCGCGGTCCGCGCGCCGACAAGCGGCGGGCTGTCGCTCGATTCGATGCCCTCGCCCGCACGAGCTGGGACCGATCGGTGCCCGTCTCGTCGGCCTGGTTCGGCCGACAAGTCGCGGCCAGGTCATCTTCGTCGGTGGATCCGAGGTGGCGGTGATCGATCGGCCACGGCTGCTCGAGGTGTTCCGGACCGAGCACGTGTCCTCGATCCCTCACCTGCTCGACACCGCGATCGGCGTGCTGGCGCAGGTCGAAGCCGACCAGGCCACCTCGGGGGGTAGCAACCCTCGCTTTGGAACGCTCTTCGACGACATCGGACCGGTCCCCTCGCCCGGGCCGGCCGGCCGCCGGTGCGCGGTGGTCAGCGACCAGCCCGATCTGGCCGCCGCCCTGAGCGCGTCGCTGGCCGGACATGGCTGGGAGTGCGAGCCGGTCTGGGCCGAGGGCTCCTATGGACCCGGTTCCCGCCGCTTCGCCGCCGCCGCCGATGCGCTGACGGCGACCGCCCAGCGCACGGGACCCCTGGATGCGGTGGTGGTGGCTCTGGCCGCGGGCGCAGCCGCGGTCGGCGATGCGGGCAGCTGGGAAGGAGTGCTGTCCGCCCACGCCGCGACACCGGATGGGATCCATGCCGACGCCGCATGGGCGCGGGCGGCTGCCGACTACTCCGCCGTGAGCGACCGTCCGGTCCGACTGGTCACCTTGACTGATGCCACCAACGCTGGCGGGCGTAGCCGAGCCCAGGCTTCGGCTCAGCTGGCTCGGGCCGCCCGACCAGCGACCGCAGGACGGGTCGCCGCCTTCGCCGTCAGCTTGGAGCCGCCGGCGACGGCGACGGACTCGGACCCGGACCCGGGGTTCGTCGGCGAGCTGGTCGCTCACCTCATCGGCCGCGATGAGACCATCGCGCTGTCTGGCGCTGAGCTGGCTGTCGGGGACGGCTGGTTCGGATTGCGCAGCCATCCCCGTCCGGTGGGCAGCATCAGCTTCGGTGGCCCGAGCCTCCCCGGCTGGTTCGACGCTGTGCTGGGCGACCTGGTCGACGGCCAGGCCCCTCGGGATGCCGGGACCGGCGCAGGTGAGGTGCGGTGACGCGCCGGCCAGCCCGCATCGTGGATGCCCATGTCCACCTGTGGGATCCGGCCCGCACCGACTGGTACCCCTACCTCTCCGGTCGGCGACAGCTCGATCTGGGCGATGTCACGGGCATGGCCCGGCTCTTCGATGTGCCCACGTACAGGGCTGACTCGGATGGATGGAACGTCGAGAAGATGGTGAACGTGGCCGCCGCCACCGGCCACCACTCGATCGACGAGACACTCGAGATGGAGCGCCGGGCCGCGGTGGACGGCCACCCTGACGCCATCGTCGGCGGGCTGCCCCCAACCGAGTCGGTGGCTGAGGCCATTGCGTTGCTGGATCGACAGATGAGTGCCTCTCGGTTCCGGGGTGTTCGTCCCATGGGGGCGGCGGCGCCGCCAATTCCCGCGGTCGAGTTGCTTCGCGCCTTGGCCGAGCGTGGCCTGGTGTTCGAGCTCATGGCGCACCCCGACCAGCTCGTCGGGGCCGCCCGAGGGCTGGCCGAGTTCGGCGATCTGTCCGTCGTGGTCGAGCACACCGGATGGCCACGATCGGCTTCGGCCGACGAGTTCACCCTCTGGAGGACAGGCGTCGAGGCCCTCGCCGGCTTGGGCGACAACATCTGCTGCAAGCTGTCGGGGCTGGCGATGCCGCTCGCCGGTATGGCCGCGGAGACCTACCGTCCCTGGATCGAGCACGCCATCGACGTGTTCGGAGTCGACCGATGCCTGTTCGCCAGCAACTTTCCCGTCGACGGACTCCACGGAACCTGGGATCAGCTCTACAGCACCTACGCGGAACTCACCGAGGGCCTCGACGACACGTCGCGGGACAAGCTCTTCGCCGCCAACGCCGAGCGCATCTACCGCTGCTGAGCGTCCGCGACACCGCTCCCAAGGAAGGTCGGAGCAACGCGTCCGGGTCGACGGTGGTGTCGACCAGGAGTCCGCACCCTCGTTGGCGCCCACGCGTCAGCGGATGGTGCCGGCGCCCGGGATGAGGGGAAGGTCGAGGGCCGTGACCCAACCGGCCGGCAGGTCGTTGACCGCGGGCACCGCGTTCAACGCCCGCAGCCCGGTGGCAAGGCAACCCGCGGTCGCGGCGTCGCGGCCGCTGCCGTCGGTGAAGCGGAACGCCGTCTCCTGGGTGATCGACGGGGTGCCCTCGATCTCGACCCGGTAGACGTCGTCCTGGCTGCCGCGGGGCCAGTCGGGCGCCGCGTCGGTGCCGACGCGGTTCACGTGCTCGAGCTGGATGCGCGTCTCGCCGTTGTAGATGCCGTTGATCGTGAAGTTGATCGCCGCGACCTCTCCCGGGTTGATGACGCCCTTCGCCGTGGTGATCGGCGTGTCGGTCACCCACTTGTCCCAGGTCGTCGTGATCTCATCGAGCTCGATGCCGACCGCGTGGGCCATCATCGGCACGGTCGCGCCCCACGCCATGGTGAGGATGTCGGGGTGCTCGAGCAGCGGGCGGAAATCCGGCGGGCGGCCGATGCCCATCTCGTTCTCGTAGTCGCCCTCGTAGTTGATGTAGTCGAGGATCTCGAGGGCGCGGACCAGCCGAACCTCCGAGCACAGGCCCATGAGCGTCATGGGGAACAGGTCGTTGCCGAAGCCCGGATCGATGCCGGTCGTGAAGCACGACGAGTCGCCCATCTCGCACGCCTCGGTGATCGGGGTGATCCAGTCCGGCGGGTTGAGGTGCATCGTCGGCCACACCCACGGCGTCATCGCGGTGGAGCACACGTCGATGCCGGCGCGCAGGAACGCACCGATGTCGCGGATGTTGTCCATCGGGTGCGCGGCGGTGGGCCCGTAGTGCACGAGCGCGTCGGGTTCGAGGGCCACCAGCGCCTCGAGGTCGTCGGTCGCCTCGATGCCGATGGGGTTCGATGCCGCAGAGCGTGCCGACGTCCTGGCCGACCTTGTCGGGGTTGCTGACACCGACACCCACGAGCTCGAACTCGGGGTGCGGCAGGATCTCCGGGATCACGAGCTTGCCGACGAAGCCCGTTCCCCACACCACGACACGCTTCGGGGCCATCAGCGCATCATCTCGCCGGAGTTCACCATCAGGTGCTGGCCGGTGACCGCCTTGGCGTGGTCCGAGGCGAAGAACATCGCCACGTCGGCGACCTCGCCGTCCTCGGTCATGCGCTGCAGCGGGAAGCCGCCCACGATGTCGTTGAGCGCCTCCTCCACCGGGATTCCCTTGTGCTTGGCGGTGCCTTCCACGTACATCTGCACGGGCGGGCCCCACATCCACGACGGCACGACCATGTTGCAGCGGATGTTGTCGGCGCCGAGCTCGTCGGCCAGGTAGTACATCGTGCTGAGCAGCGCGCCCTTCGACGCCGCGTAGCCGGCCTGTGGGAGCGAGGGCTTGAACATCGACTGCGAGCCGATGAGCACCACGGCGCCGCCGCCGGACGACTTCATGGCCGTCGCGACCGGCCGCAGGAGCGTGACGGCCCCGATCACGTTGGTCTCGTACGCCGTGCGCCAGTCGTCGAGCTTGGTGTCGTGCAACCCGCCGAAGACGTACTCGAACGCCGCGACCTGGATGAGCGCGTCGACGGACCCGAACCGCTCCTGGGCGAGCTCGACGAGCGCGGCGCACGCGTCGGGATCGTTGATGTCGGTCGCCTGCCAGGCGATCCGCGTCCCGCCCGGATCGAGCTCGGACGCGGTGGTCTCGAGCGTCTCCGGCGTGCGGGCGGCGATGACGACGTTGGCACCCTTCGCGGAGCGCGCTGATCACGCACTCACGGCCGAGGCCCCCTCCGACGCCGGTGACGATGACGGTCTTCCCTTGGAGCATCACGCCCCAGTTGTATCCCAGAACTGAAACGCGTTCTAGTTTGTGCCGGGGCGTCCTGACCGTCGTGCTCGGGCGGCGCGGAGCTGCTGGTGGAGAGCCGACCCACTCGGACTGATCCGGACCGGCTCGGAGGT